>NZ_CP019067.1:0-2400000 GCF_001989615.1 Halorientalis sp. IM1011
ACGCCGTCCTGCAACCGAACGTCGCGGCGTGGGTGCCGGTCATCCTGATCTACGCAGCGCTGGCCAGCGGGCTCCCCGTCTGGATCCTGCTCCAGCCTCGGGACTACTCTCGTCGTTCCTGCTGTACGCGGGCGTCGGCGGGGCGCTGCTGGCGATCGTCGTCGGCACGATCTTCGGCACGTCGGCGGAGCCGCTCGTCGTCGCCGACAGCATCCAGCCGTTCACGGGCTTCCTCGGCGTCGACGCGGTGTCGCCGTACCCACTGTTCCGCTGCTGTTCGTCACTATCGCCTGTGGCACTATCAGCGGGTTCCACTCGCTGGTGTCCTCGGGGACGACGGCGAAACAGTTGAACAAGGAGAGCGACGCACGCCTGATCGGGTACGGCGGTATGCTCGGTGAAGGGCTGCTGGCCGCGACGGCGCTGTCGACGCTCGCGGTCGCCGGCATCGCCTCCGACGCGGCGGGCGGCGGTATCGGCGGCGCGCTCCCGAACTTCGCGGCCGGCGGCGCGACCATCCTGACGAGTTTCAACATTCCGGTCGCCTACGGCGGTCCCTTCATGGCGCTGGTGCTCGTGAGCTTCCTGCTCACCTCGACCGACACGGCCGCCCGCCTCGGCCGCTACATGATGGAGGAGATCGTCGGTACGGAGGGCAGCGGGACCGAGACCGGCTTCGCCGGCGGCCTCGACTCGTTCGCCCGGGGACGGTACACCAAACCCGCTCGTCCAGATCGTCCTCGCGTACGCGCTGGTCGTCTCCGGCGAGTGGGCGACGCTGTGGGCGCTGTTCGGCGGCGCGAACCAGTTGCTCGCCGCGCTCGCCCTGCTCACGGGCACCGTCTGGCTCGCCAACTGGGAGGGATCCAAACAGCTCGTCAGCACCGGCGTTTTCCCATGGCGATCATGGTCGTGATCACCGTGCTGGCGTTGCTGTGGCTGGCGTTCTACGAGAACCTCTTCAACGCTCTCGTTCAGGGCGGTGCCACGGGGGCTCGGCGGTCAGATATCGTCGGTCGTCCAGATGGTACTCGCGCTCGTCCTCGTCTACCTGGCGCTGTCGCTGGTCCGGATCGGCTACCGGAACATCTCGGAAGTGCGCCGCACCGGCGGCGCTGCCCCCGAACCCGGCGACGACTGACGGGACCCGTCCTTCCGTTTTCCGGTTACGTCCAGAACCGCTTCGCCAGCCGCGAGAAGAATCCTTCGGGCTCTCGCTCGACCGTCTCCCACAGCGTGAACGCCTCGGCCAGATCCGCTTCCGTACTCGCCACGAGGGCCTCGCGCTCGGGCGGCTACGATCAGGTGGATTTCGTAGTGGCCGTAGTACCCCAGCTTCAGGAGCGTGCGCTCACGGAATCCGTCGACGTGGGTCCGCACGTCCTCGGGGATAGCGTCGGCGACGAGGACGAACGTGAAGTTCGTCTCGAAGTGTTCCTCGTCGGCCTCGATCCAGTCTCCGGCGAGGTCGTGGCCCAGTTCGACGAGTCGGTTCAGGTCCGCGACGGTCGGGCGGTCGACGCGGCGGGCGAACACGTGCTCGCGGCTCTCGTGGTCGGCGTAACTCAACGCGGGGTGGAGGAACTGCTTCTGGTTCCGGACGCGTAACTCGCCGCGGAGGTCGAAGGACTCCTCACGGACGGTCACGTCACGGTCGAGGTCGTAGCTGTACATGAGCCGGTCGCTCACGCGGTCGAGATACTCGTCGTCCCACGTCGGCACCTGCTCGCGGATCTCCGCGGGCAACTCCTCGGCCGCGGCCGACCCGTCCTCGGCCGTCCCGCCGTCGGCCACCACGTCACTGGAGTCCGGGTCACCGACACGATATTCCATATCCACTGATATCGCATCGCCGGTAAAAGTTCGTCGCCGGATTCGACGAGTCCAGACGACGAGGAAACCGGCGGCATCGTTATGCGCCTGTGGGCGCAAGCGACGATCATGAGCGACGATCGACCGACAGAGGCCTGCGGCCGGTGTTTCGATGACGACCGTCGTCGACGCCGCGAACGCCGACGGCGAGTCCGACCGCACGGACCCGTTCGCGGACGACCGTATCGAGGTATCGGAGTCGTCCATCCGACGGGTCTCGCCGGTCGCGTGGACGCGGCGGGCCACGGCCCGACTGAACGCTGTCGTGGAGCGGCTGACGTACGGCCGCTGATCAGTTTCGACCCACCAGCAGGTACGTCACCGCGAACAGGATGGCCGCCAGGGTGGCGACGTTGACGAGCGTGAACTCGTACGCGCCCACGAAGGCCAGCCCCCACGTGACGACGAGCGCGAACAACGTCGAGAGGATCGCGTCATCGCCAACAGGACCCGGGGGTCGCCGCTGGAACCGCTCGCGCCCTCCTCGAACCCCTCGTGGTCCGCGTCGTCGCGATTCTCGTCGGCCATGCTCCACAGAGGGAGTGACCGCCACTTATCTCTTTTCGGCAGCAATCGACGGGGCCCGGTACTGACGGTGCCAGAGAGACCGCCTCGTGTACTCCGGACGCCGAGAGAACTAAGCCGGTATAGACGAGAGTTAGCACCATGGGAATAATGGACACGGTCACCGGGATGCGCTCTCCGGACAGGAAGGCCGGACGTGACACGGCGGGTGAGGAGTCGGCGGGTGCGTACTGGTGTGACGGTTGTAGCGTCCGCGTCCGTGATGTCGCAGTCGACGAGGAAGGACTGGCTCGGGACGACGAGGGGACGCCGCTGTGTCCCGAGTGTGGCGACGCGATGCGGTTCGAACGGAGCCACGGCGAGGGGTGTGCGTGTTGAGTGGGCGGGTGGACCCGAGGCTCGTTGCGGTCGGCGGCCGGCGCGGACAGCTTTTTCACCGCGAGCCCGTTCGTGGGAAACGATGACACTCGCCGACCGGATCGCCGCCTACCGGGAACTCCTCGAGGAGTGGATCCACGGGTTCTATCACGGCATGATCGAACATCCGGCCTACGAGAAGATCGAAGACGAGGCCGAGACCTCGAAGACGCGTTCATGCTGGCGTGTTTCCCGGACGCGTTCGGCATCCCGTCGCCGGTCTCGTACTACACGGCCGAACTGCTCCCCTCCCTCGAAGACGAGTTCCGGGCGTGGGAACGCCGGCTCTGGGACCGCGAGACACCACTGGAAGGGAAAGCCGAGGGGTACCACTTCTGATGCCTGGAATCGCCACGCGGGGGCGTCGTAGTGGAGCCGTTCGTGTTCTTCGGCGGGAAAGGCGGTGTCGGGAAGACGACCGTCTCCTCCGCCTACGCGCTGAAGTGTGCCCGGGCCGGCGTGGAGACGCTAGTGGTCTCCACGGACCCGGCACACTCGGTCTCGGACGTCTTCGAACAGGAGTTCGGGGACGAACCCCGCCCGGTCGACGGCGTCGAGGGGCTGTCGGCGCTGGAGATCGACCCGGAGGCGGAAGTGACCAGCCACCTCAACGAGATCCGGACGCGGCTCTCCGACCAGGTGTCCACGCCGATGGTCAACGAGATCGACCAGCAACTCGAGATGGCCCACCGGACGCCGGGGGCCTACGAGGCGGCGCTGTTCGACCGGTTCGTCGACGTGATGCGATCGGCGGGGGACTACGACAGGATCGTCTTCGACACCGCGCCGACGGGGGAACGCTCCGATTGCTCGCACTACCGGACTTCTTGGAGTCGTGGATCGACCGGCTGATGGACAAGCGCCGGGAGAGCATCGACCTGTTCGAGAAGGCCGCAATCGGGAACCGGGAACCCCGGCGCGTGATGGACGGCGATCCCATCCTGGCACACCTGCAGGAACGGAAGTCGTTCTTCGAGTTCGCTGGCGGAGCCCTGCGCAACGACGCGACCTTCTTTCTCGTGTTGAACCCCGACCAGCTGTCCGTGAACGAAACCGAGCGGGCCATCGAGGACATGGACGCGGAGGGGCTGGGCGTCCGGGGCCTCGTCGCGAACAGGCTCACGCCCGAGCCCGACCCCGACGAGGATGGGCGCGGCGCGCGCGCTACCTCCGGGATCGGATCGAGACCGAACGCGACCGCCTCGCGACCGTCCGGGAGCGGTTCGACCCGCCCCTGGTCGCAGAGATCGAATCGCGAACCCGGGAGATTCAGGGCGATCTCCTCGACGACGTGGCTGCAGAACTCGACGTCGACGTCACGCCCGAGGATCCGACGTTCGTGAACGCCGGGTAGCCAGCGGCGGTGTCTCGGAGATAGGGCTCGTTCCACGCGATTCGAGGCAAAGCAATTAGGTGCCTGCTACCGGATACCACGACCATGAGTACCGAGTCGCTCTCGACGTTCGAGTCGTCCGTTCCGGGGGAGGTCCACCGGACGACAGCCGAGGACGCCGGCGAGGCCATCGCCGACGCCGTCGAATCACCCGCGATCGGGACGGCGCTGCCCTACGACGGGGTTTCGCTGCCGGATTCCATCGACACCGACCCGTCCCCGTCGGCGCTGGAATCGGCGGCCACGGGCGTCACGCCGGCGACGATGGGGATCGCCGACTATGGGACAGTCGCGATTCCCTCGGGCACGGCTGGCGAGGAACTGGTCAGCCTCTACACGCCCCGCCACGTCGCCGTGGTCGCGGCCAGCGACGTGGTTGCCGACATGCCGACGGCCTACGAGCGACTCGGCGAGGACTTCGCCGCCCGAGCGGATACGCAGATCCTGGCGACGGGTCCGAGCGCGACGGCCGACATGGGGACGCTCGTGCAGGGTGTGCACGGCCCCTCCGAGACGCACGTCGTCGTGCTGGAGGACCGATGAGCTCTCGCCGCGACACCGCCGACCGCCTGCGGGAACTGATGGAGACCGAGGGCGACGCCGTCGCACAGAACACCCGAACGGTGAATCAGCTCTCGGACTACGCCATCCAGCGGTTCGACGACTACGAGGACCTGCGCGACGCGGCCCGTGGGATCAAGGAGTCGGCCATCGAGAACCTGCCCGAACTCCTCGATCAGGTCACCGAGGCCGGTCGAGGAAAACGGCGGCAGGTCCACGTCGCCCAGACGGCCGCGGACCGCGAACCCGGATCGTCGAGGGGATCATGGCCGACCCGGAGGCAGAGAAACTGGTCAAGAGCAAGTCGATGACGACCGAGGAGATCGACGTGAACGACCACCTCGAATCGCGGGCTACGAGGTGGTCGAGACCGACCTCGGCGAGTACGTCATCCAGATCGCGGGACGAAGCACCGTCCCACCTGATCGGGCCGGCGATGCACCGCTCGCCCGAGGACATCGCCGAGCTGTTCAACAGCGAGTTCGACCTCGAGGCGGACCTCACCGGCGACCCCAACGAACTCACCGAGTTCGCCCGCGACGGGTGGGCGAGCACATCCGCGAGGCCGACGTGGGCATGACGGGCGCGAACTTCGTCGTCGCTGAGTCGGGGACGCTGATGCTCGTCACGAACGAGGGCAACGCCCGGAAGACGGCGGTGACGCCGGACCCCCACGTCGCCGTCGCGGGAATCGAGAAGCTCGTCCCCAGCCTCGCGGACCTCCAGCCGTTCACCGAGCTGATCGCCAAGACCGGCACAGGACAGGACATCACCTCGTACGTCTCCCTGCTCTCGCCGCCCGTCGACTCCCCGATCCCGGACCTTCGAGGCCGACGAGATGCGGCCGGCCGACGAGCGGGAGTTCCACCTCGTCCTGCTGGACAACGGCCGGATGGGGATGCGCGAGGACGACGACCTCCGGGAGACGCTGTACTGCATCCGGTGTGGGGCCTGCTCGAACGCCTGCTCGAACTTCCAGGCGGTCGGCGGCCACGGCTTCGGCGGGGAGACCTACACCGGCGGCATCGGCACCGGCTGGGAGGCCGGGGTCCACGGCTCCAGAGTGCAGACGAGATGACGACCTCTGTACCGGCTGTTCGCGCTGTGAACCGAAGTGTCCGGTCGAGATCGACATCCCGTGGATCAACACGGTCGTCCGCGATCGGATCAACCGCGAGGCCGAGGGAGACGAGTTCGACTTCCTCGTCGAGGGGCTGACACCCGACGAGGAACCCGCCGGGCTGGACCTCCAGAAGCGACTGTTCGGCATATCGGGACGCTGGCGAAAACCGGTTCGCTCGCGCCCGGCCTGGTCACACCGTCGCCGGGAGCCGTCCGGGGAAGTGGGTGCTGGAGCAGGCCTTCGGCGTCGACCCGCGCCGCGACCTCCCCGAGTTTGCCGAGGAGACGCTTCGGGAGTGGTACGGGGCCCGAGGCGCGCAGGTGACCGACCCCGACCGGGACGTGGTGCTGTACCCCGACGTGTACACGGACTACTTCGACCCCGAACGCGGAAAGGCCGCGATCCGGACGCTGGAATCCCTCGGCGTCCGGGTTCACGTCCCCGCCGTCCCGGAGAGCGGGCGGGCCCCACTGTCTCAGGGGATGATCGAGACGGCCCGCGAGCGGGCCGAGTCGGTCCACGCGCGCTGGTGACCCACGTCGACGACGGGCGGGACGTGGTGGTGATAGAGCCCAGCGACCTGGCGATGTTCCGCCGGGACTACGGGAAACTCCTGCCCGAGCGCTCTGCTGAACGACTGTCCGAGAACAGCTACGACGTGATGGAGTACGTCTACGGCTTGCTGGACAACGGAGCCGACGCGGAGGGGCTAGACGCGCCGGGCGACGACGGCGACGCCGACATCGCCTACCACAGCCACTGCCAGCAGCGGACGATGGGCGTCGACGAGTACACGGAGTCCGTCCTGTCGGATCTGGGGTATAGCGTCCGCACCTCCGACGTGGAGTGTTGCGGGATGGCGGGGAGTTTCGGCTACAAGAGCGAGTACTACGAGGTCAGCATGGACGTGGGCGACCACCTCCGGGACGACCTCGGCGAGGTCGAGGGGGCGACGCTGACCGCCAGCGGCACCTCCTGTCAGGAGCAACTCGACGTGCTCTACGAGCGCGAGGTGCCCCATCCGATCGAACTGATCGCACCACGGTAGCCCGCGTCGCACGCGACCGCTCGAAGAACAAGGCCTTTGAGGGTGGGTTCGTGAGACAGTTGCAGTGCCTCCCGACGCCGACGACCGGGTCTACTACGTGATCAGCGACCTCCACATCGGGGGTGACGAGCACTGGGCGAGGTCGACTTTCTGGCGGAACTACTGGACTTTCTCGAACGCCTGGAGCGAACCGACGAGGACGCCGAACTCGTGATCAACGGCGACGCCTTCGGCCTCTGGGAGATGACGACGGTCGAGGGGACGGCGAAGTTCGACCTGCTGGTCGAGACGTACCCGCGGCTGTTCGAACAGTTGCGCGTGACCGGCGAAAATATCGCGATTACGCTGGTGCCGGGCAACCACGACCACGAACTCGCCGCCTACGACGAGTACGTCGAGCGATTCGCCGAGTACAACGTCGACCTCGTCCAGGACCAGTCCGTCACGCGACGGGTCGGCGACAGCGTCGTGTACTTCGAACACGGGCACCAGCGGGACCCGAACAACCGGATCGACGACTGGGGGAATCCACACGCCTCGCCGCTGGGTACTACTACAACACGCTCGTGACGAGTCGGGCGGGCCAGCTCTCGGACCGCGGGCGGTACAACTGGCTGAAGGACGTGCAGGCGGTCACGCCGACCGAACGGATGCCGGTGTGGCTGCTCTCGAAGTACTTCTACCTGGAGATGAACCCGCTCCTGCGGTACGCGCTGGTCCCCTTCCTGCTCCTGTTCAACATCAGCGCCGTCCTCGCAGTGCTGGCGGGCCTGTCGGTGGCCGGGATCTGGTCGGCCCCGATCGAATGGGGAACCACGTTCCTCGGCCAGTTCGGCAGGGCTGGACCGCTCTCTGGTTCCTGCTCGCGGTCAACGTGACCATCGCCGGCCTGCTCCTGCTCGTGGGTGTCCCGCTGTACTTCCTTCGACGGGACGTACGCAAGACCATCGAACGATTCGGGTCTTCGAGACCTCGATCACGGTCGACGCCGAAGGCCCGTACGAGGAAGCCGCCCGCGAGATCTTCGATGCGAACCCCGAGACCGCCGTCTTCTGCTACGGTCACACCCACCGTCCCGGAATCAAGGAGGTGGACGGCGGTGTGCTGGCCAACAGCGGCACGTGGCTCAAGCGCCTCCACCGCCGTGACGGTATCATCGGCGTCCTTCCACCATTTTCTACCCGTCCTACCAGCTCTGTGCGATCCGGATCGCCGCCGAATCGGACGCCGTCGCCGTCGAGTACGAGGAGATCCAGAAGGCAAGTCCGAGTCCCGAGGAACTCACGCTGACCGAACGGTTGCTCACTGTGGGTCGGAAACCGGACACCGACCTCCCGGATCGGACGGTCGTCCCGAACAAAGGGACGGACGGGACCGAAGCGACCCCGGAAGCGGCCGAGTAGGGGAGGGCTGGGCTACGTCACTCCGAGGAGGACGAGTATCCAGACGAATCCTGCGACGCCAGCAGACCCTGGGATCACAGTGAACAGCCTGACCGGCGTAGCCAACAGTACCCCAGCGGCTGGAGCGGGCCCGGGAGGTCACCGGCCGTCGCTAGCAGTGTCTCGGTGTCACCGATGCTCGGGAACGCGGTCAACGCGAAACACGCGCCGACCAGTAACACGGTATCGCAACGAGCGGTGTTCCGGCAGCGGACGCGAGCGCGAACGCGGCGAGCGCGAGGCCCGTGTTGACCGGGAGGGGTGCGACAGCGATCAGCAGATCGACCGGGAACGACGTGACGGGCTCGTGGTCGAGATACGCGTCGGCGGCGAAGGGGTTCAGGATGGACGACCCGACGACCCCGACGCCAGTCAGCCGGCAGGCGAGCAGGTGGCGGCCTCGTGGCTGACGATACCGGGTGCGACCAGTGCCGTCTCCACGGCGTAGTAGAGATCCGTGATCGAGGGCGACCTGTCGTCTGTCACGGGGTAGGTCTACTGCGGGCCGAAGCGTCGTATGTCCATCGGTCACGCCGCGAGCGGCGGGTTCTGGCATCGCCTCGGCTGACGCTCGTCAGACACCTGCCAAAAGTTAAGAGGGAGGCTGTGCTGGGGTTTCGTATGGACGGACCAACGCAGGAAATTACCGCACTGGTGGGGCGAGAAGTGTATTCGAGCAACGGTGTCTTCGTCGGTGAAGTCGAGGACGTGCGGCTCGATCTCGACGACGTGCAGGTCACGGGGCTGGCCCTCCACGAGATCAATCACGACCTCTTCGGCGAGCGCGCCCGCGGCAACCGCGGCGTCATCCTCCCCTACGACTGGGTGCAGGCAGTCGGGGACGTGGTGCTCGTCAGCGACATCATCGAACGGCTCCGGACGCCCGAAGAAGAGCAGGAAGAAGAGATCACGGCCTGAGTTGCAGTCTCTCTCCCTTTAGCTCCCGTTACTACCGCCTTCGCTCCCGTCGACGCCCATCGCCTGGAAGAGTTTTTGCTTGACGGCCTGTTCGGTGAGTTCCAGCAGGGTGTCGCGGTTGTCCTCGTTGGTCTCGATCCCGGTGAAGATGCCCAGCGGAATCTCTGCGCTGGCGTCCGTCGAGTGGCCGGCGGTCTCGCCGATGTCCTCGAAAGCGTCCTCTAGCACTGCGCCGATGTCCATCCGGATGTCCTTCGAGCGAGCGGCCAGATAGATCGTGTCGTCGGCCAGCGCGAACACGGCGGTCGTGGTGATGCCCTCCAGATTCAGGAGGTGCTGGGCGGCCTGTGAGAGCGCGTCGCGGTCGCGGATGAACCCGGCGTTGGAGATGAGATGCGAGCCCTTGACCTCGCGGTTGCGGATGGCCTCGGCGAGCACGTCCAGCGTCTCGGGTGACATCGAGGGGGATTCGACCTGTTCGAGCGTGTCGTGGTCGGCGAACGGATAGAGGTAGGCCGCGGCAGTCAGATCGGCGGGCGTGGTGTCGCGTTTGAAATCGAGCGTCTCGGCGCGGATGCCGTAGAGGAGGGCGGTCGCGACGTTCCCGTCGAGGCTCAGGTCGAGTTCCTGGATGTACTTGGTGAGGATGGTCGAGGTGGCGGAGACGTTGGGGCGGACGTCGACGAAGTCGGCGTCGTGGTCGTGTTCGGGCTCGAAGTGGTCGATGACCACGTCGACCTCGTGATCGACCTCTGGCTCGCCGCCCTTGGCGTGGTCGACGACGGCGAAGGTGTCGTAGTCGTCGAGATCCACGTCTGTCCGCTGCTGGAGTTCGATCCCGAGCAGGTTGACGAACGCGCGGTTCTCCTGATGGCCGATCTCGCCCTGATAGATGATGTCGGCTTCGACGTCGAGGCTGTCGGCGATCAACTGGAGCGCGGCGGCGCTGGCGATGGAGTCGGGGTCGGGACTCCGGTGGATGAGGATGGCCATGCGCTCGTCGGTGGCTTCGATGACGTCGGCGAGCTGAGTGGCCTTGTACTCCAGTTCGCCGGTCTCCAGCGCGCGGAGCGCGGAGTCGGCGATGACGGCGGAGGGTTGATGACCACGTCGGCACCGGCTTCGGTGAGTTCGTCCGCGGAGACGGGGTCGGACGCACGGGCGACGATGAACTGTTCGCCGTCGCGTTCGCGGACGTTCTCGACGGCGGCCATGTTGGCCTCGACGTCAGAGGAGAGGATCAGAAGGACGTCCCGGTCGTCGATGGTCTCGGCGGTCGACGCTTCGCGGATGTCGGCGGTGCGTGCGTCGAGGTCCTGGTCGCGGAGTGCCTCGACGCGGCCTTCGTCTTTGTCGAGGATGAGGACGTCTTTGCCTTCCGTCTCCAGTTCTTCGGCGACCGCGTGCCCCACACTCCCACAGCCAAGAATCGCATACGTAGACATCGAGGCCATCGTAATGGCGCTGCTCATGGTACAGGCGCTCGGACCGGGAGCTACTTATAACACACCTTCCCGTCACGTCGTCGAACTGGTTGGATCGCAGACCGCCCGACCACGGAAAGGAAACGTATTTCAATACCACCCCGTAAGATTCAGTCGCCGCGAGGGCCGATAGCTCAGTCCGGCAGAGCGACGGCCTCTTAAGCCGTCGGTCAAGGGTTCAAATCCCTTTCGGCCCGTTATTCTTGGCGTCGCTCACTCCGAGCGACGCCGAATCACGTGAGAAAGGATTTGAAGTAGGCCACGAGGGAGCGAAGCGACCGAAGTGGACGTGGTTCAAATCCCTTTCGGCCCGTCCACCTTTTTTCACGGGGGCATCGCCCCGAGCCGGAGGCTCGCGGCTCAACCCCCGCCAAAAAACGTGGGCGAAAAAAGCGGGACTCGCGCTCCACGCGAGTCCCGTGAACCGCGCTCGCGTAGCTCGCGCGGATGCTTGACAGTGGACGTGGTTCAAATCCCGTTCAGCCCGTCTACCTCGTTCGGTACGGTCGCCGGCACGAACCCCTATCAGAGAGCCGGCCATACCGTGAGCCATGACACGCAGACGGGATCTGCTCCGGGTGGGTGCGGCCGCGGTTGGTGGGGCACTGGCGGGGTGTTCGTTCTTGGAGAGCAACACGCAGCCGTCGGAGTCGGTCGGGACCGAGCAGGTAGCGGCCGGATTTACCGCGCCACTGGGGATGGAGACGGTCGGAGACGGTCGCTTTCTGATCGCCGACCAGACAGGACAGGTGTATCCGGTGGATTCGGACGGGCGGCGCGAAGAGCCAGTACTGGACCTCACAGATCGAATGGTCGAGCTGAATCCCGGCTACGACGAGCGTGGACTGTTGGGGATTGCGACGGGACCGAACTTCGCTGAGCGGCGGCGACTGTTCGTCCGGTACAGTGCCCCGCTCCGGTCGGAGATGCCCGACGGATACAGTCACACGTTCGTCCTGTCGTCGTTCGCGGTGGACGAGAACCTGCGGGCGGATCCGTCGAGCGAGCGAATCGTGCTGGAGATTCCCGAGCCACAGGCGAACCACAACGCCGGATCGGTCACCTTCGGGCCGGACGGATTCCTCTACGTCGGGGTCGGTGACGGCGGTGGCGGCAACGACGTGGGACAGGGCCACGTCTCGGACTGGTACGACCGTAACGACGGCGGCAACGGGCAAGACATGACCGAGAACCTCCTGGGGAGTATCCTCCGGATCGACGTGCGCGAGGGTGCGGGCGGGAACGGGCGGGCGTACGGGATCCCCGACGACAACCCACTGGTCGGGCGAGACGGCCTTGCCGAACAGTACGCCTGGGGCTTTCGCAACCCCTGGCGGTTCTCCTTCACCGACGGACGGTTCTTCGTCGCGGACGTGGGGCAGAATCGGTTCGAGGAGGTCAACGTCGTCGAGCGGGGCGGCAACTACGGGTGGAACGTCCGGGAAGGGGCCCACTGTTTCAGCACGGACGATCCGGGGTCGCCGCCGGCGAACTGTCCCACCGAGACCGACGACGGAGAACCGCTGGAAGATCCGATACTCGAATATTCCCACGAAGGTAACGGTGTCAGTGGGATCTCTGTCATCGGTGGTTACTACTACACTGGCGGCATCGGACCACTCTCCGAGCGGTACGTATTCGGCGATTATCAGGCGGAGGGGACGATCTTCACCGCCAGTGAACCCGACGACGGTGGGCTCTGGAACCTGTCGCGAGTAGAACTGGTGACCGGGAGCGGCGAGGGTCCCGGGCAGTATCTGCTGGCGTTCGGTCGCGATACCGACGGCGAGCTGTACGTGCTGACGACCGACAGCGGCGGGCCACAGGGGAGTTCCGGCGCCGTCCATCGGCTCGTGGCGGTCTGATTCGACTCGCCAGCGAAGAATACTTGTGGTGCCCTCGTCACGTTCCGACGATGTCAGACTTCGGTAGTTACACCTGTGGGAACTGCGGCGAGGAGTTCAGCGCACACCCGAGCTCGAACGCGGCAGCCAACACCTACTGCAGTCCCGCGTGCGAGACCATCGGCAAAGGACTCTGACCGTCGGTTTCTGGCCGGGAAGGCCGGCTACTCTTCGGGGCTGTAGTTCGGCGCTTCGTCGGTGATGACCACGTCGTGGGGGTGACTCTCCTGCTGGCCGGCCGAGGAGACGCGAACGAACTCCGCGCGCTCTTTGAACTCCGGGATGGTCTCGGCGCCGACGTAGCCCATCCCGCTTTGCATGCCGCCGACGAGCTGGTGAAGTTCGTCTTCGAGGGGGCCCTGATACGGCGTGGCGGCCTCGACGCCCTCGGGGACGAACTCCTCGTCTTCGTCTTCCTCCTTGAGGTAGCGTTCGCCCCCGCCGGACTGCATCGCGCCGACGCTTCCCATGCCGCGGTACTGCTTGTACTTCTTGCCGTTCATCGTGATGACTCGGCCCGGTGCCTCGTCGGTGCCGGCGAAGTAGGAGCCGAGCATCACGGCGTCCGCGCCGGCCGCGATTGCCTTGATCGCGTCCCCGGAGTAGCGGATGCCGCCGTCGGCGATGACGGGCACGTCCTGCTGGCTGGCCACGTCGGCGACCTGCGCGACGGCGGTGATCTGGGGCATCCCGGACCCGGTGACGACGCGGGTAGTACAGATCGACCCGGGGCCGATGCCCACCTTGACGCCGTCGGCGAAGTCGACGACGGCTTCGGCGGCCTCGCGGGTGCCGATGTTGCCGACGACCACGTCGGCCTCGACGCGGTCTTTGATGTCGCGGGCGCTCTCGATGACGTTGCGGTTGTGGGCGTGAGCGCAGTCGATGAAGAGCACGTCGGCACCGGCGGCGTCGGCGGCAGTCGCGCGTTCGGTGTCGTGGGGACCGACGGCGACGCCGGCGCGGAGTTTGCCGTTCTCGTCGCGGGCGGCGTCGTCGTACTGGCGGCGCTGGAGGATGCCCTGCATCGTCACCAGTCCGACGAGCCGGTCCGCATCGTCGACGATGGGGACGCGCTCGATCTTGTGGTCGTACATCAGTTCGAGCGCTTCGCGGGCGGTCACGTCCTCGGGGGCCGTGATGACCTCGTCGGTCATAGCCTCGCCCACCTCGTCGCGCTCGCCGACCTCCAGGTACGGCCGGATGTCGGTGCCGGAGATGATCCCCAGCACTTCGTCGTCCTCGTCGACGACCGGGGCGCCGGAGACGCCCGCCCGCTCCATCATCTCGTCGACATCCTGGACCGTCTGGTCCGGGTTGGCCGTAACCACGTCGCGGATGATCAGTTCGTCGGCGCGTTTGATGCGCTCGACTTCGGTGACCATCTCGTCGACGGTCATGTTCTGGTGGAGGACCCCCAGTCCGCCCTGCCGGGCCATTGCGATAGCCATGTCGCTCTCGGTGACGGTGTCCATCGCGGCCGAGAGAACTGGCACGGTGAGCTCGACGTTTTTCGACACCCGCGTCGCCGTGTCCGCCTCGTCCGGTTCGACGCGACTCTCCTTCGGTCGCAGGAGTACGTCGTCGAACGTCAGCGCCTCCGGAACCCGGAGTTTCTCCGAGAAGAACTCGTTGTCGTTCGCCATGTAAAGCGTGACACCGGCCCGGGGAAAAACGTTGCGAGACGGCTCGCCCCAGGATGTAGTTCACACCACACCTGAACAGTTCCCACCACGTTTTCACTGGCCGGAAGTGTGTGAAGGCATTGCAAATTGCCAGTTCGTGCAACGTTCAATCAGAGTTATGCGAGAATAGTGGACGATTCCTGTGGCGTGGGATCGGATACCACACAACGTTTATGGCTCCGTCAACACTTGTTACGGGTATGGACTCCGCCAGTCGATCGAACGTGCGTGTCGCGAGCGAGCCGTCCGCAGTTGCGGGTGGCGACTTTACATTTTGCGACGGTCGCACATTCAATACGGCGGAGAATACGGCCAAAGCGGGCGGCGACGGCGAACCTCGCCGACGCGCCCCGGTATATCGTGTACACCACCCGATGGCCACGGGAGAGGGCCGTTCGCACTGAATGAGCCAGTCTCAGCACCCGGTCGCACTCCGTATCGAGCAGCGCGTGGGTGGTGCGACGCGCCTGCTCGCGACCGTCATGTGTCTGCCCCTGCTGGACGGCATCTTCCCCGCGCTCGTCCTCGCGGGTGCGCTGTCCGACCCGACCGGCATCCTCGAGGTCGGGCTGCTGATCTTCGGCGGGAGCGCGACCGTCGCGGTCATCCTCGCGGACATGGACGGCTCCCCCAGAGAGCAGGCGAAATCCATCCTGCTCGTCGGGAGCGTCGTGGTCGTCGGTGCCGTGGTCGAGGCGGCGCTGGCCCCGACCATCGCCGGGTTCCTCGACCTCGCGGTGTTCGAGCGGTTCGCCGGCCTCGTCATCCTCGCCGTGGCGGCCCAGACCGCCAGCGCCCGGATCGGTGACTACCTGCCCCGCCCGGCGATCATCATCGCACTCGGGCTGGTGGCCAGCGTAGATCCCTCGGGTGCGGGGCTGGTCGTCCAGCTCGACCCCGACCTGATGCTGCGAGCGGCCGCCGCGGCGCTCGTCGCCGTCGTCTTCGCGCTCCACCTGGCCCTCTTCGGCCCGTGGCTGCGGGGCATCGTCGACATCGACCGGTTCCGGTTCGGGAGCGCCGTTGCCCTCGGTGTCCTCCCGCTGGGTCTGTTCGGTCTGGTGCCCGGCGACGCGCCGCTGGCACTCGCGGTACTTGGGATGACCTTCCTGTTCGCGTTCGATCCCCAGGACGCGGTGGCGGACCTCCGGTCGGACGACGAGGGCGAAGACGATGACGACGACTACGAGCCCGTCGGCCCGGCGAGCGCCGACACCGTCGCGGAGGAAGACCACGCGCCCTGGTTGTGAGCGTTCCCGGGAAGGGAAAGCTTAGGGACGTGACCCCGCGAGTGTGGGTATGGCCGACAACCGCGTCGTTCAGGGCCGGATGGTCACGCCCGGCAAACTGGCAGAGCTCATCGAAGGGGAGAGCGTGATGGACGCAGAAGCGATCGAGGACGCCGACCGGGACTGCCCCGAATGCGGCGGTAACGTCCTCGAAGTGGGCTACATGCCCTCCGTCACCGAGTTCGTCACCGGCCAGAAGTGCCAGGACTGTGACTGGTCCGACACGGACCGGGACTGATCGAATCGAAATCCCTTTAGGGAGACTCATCCAAGCAGGTGATGCGGGGTCGTGGCCAAGTCCGGCATGGCGACTGACTCCAGAGGCACCGCGCCCGGTGACGAAACTCCAGACTGATATACTGAGCGGACGGCTGATCACCGCCCGCGCTGATGACCCTCTGGAGTTCCGAGGCGCGACCGGAGATATCAGTCGATCGGGAGTTCAAATCTCTCCGACCCCACTTCCTGACGAACCGATATCCGGGAGCTCCGCGTTCACTCCTCGTACTCGTACTGATTCAGCGTCGTAAACATAACGTCCTCCAGTACCTCCTCGCTCGTCGCTTCTAACACGACGGGCGGGGCGACGCCCTCGTCCTCGGCTTCGAGCCAGCGACCGACGCAGAGACACCAGCGGTCGCCGGGTTCCAGTCCGGGGAAGTTCAGTTCCGGACGGGGCGTCACGAGGTCGTTCCCGCGGGACGCGCTGAACTCGAGAAACTCCTCGGTGACGACGGCACAGATCTCGTGCCGGCCGGCGTCGGCGGGGTGGGGGCGACAGCAGCCGTCCCGCTCGAAACCGGTCGCCGGGTCGTCGCTGCAGGTCTCTAGCTCCATCCCGAGGACGTTCTGCTCGTCGGTCATACCACCGATTGTGGCGGACGGCGGAAAGAGGTGTCCACCGACAACGGAAAGCGGGTCGTCAGTAGCCGTTCTCCTGAGCGTCCACGACCGCCACCGCCGCCAGATTGACAATATCATTGACCTCGTCGCCGCGCTGGAGGACGTGGACGGGCTTGTCCATACCGACGAGCATCGGACCGATAGCTTCGGCTCCACCCAGACGCTGGAGGAGTTTGTAGCCGATGTTGCCAGCTTCCAGATTGGGGAAGACGAGGACGTTCGCGGGGCCGTCGAGGTCGGAGAACTCGTAGTCCTCGGTCAGCAGGTCCTCGACGACGGCGGTGTCGGCCTGCATCTCGCCGTCGACGGGAAAATCAACGTCGGGGTCGGCCCGGAGCCGCTGGGCGGCCTCGCGGGGCTTGCGCGTCCCTTCGTTGTCGACCGAGCCGAAGTCCGAGTAGGAGAGCAGGGCGGCGCGGGGGTCCACGTCGAACCGGCGGGCGAGGTCGGCGGTGTGGCGCGTGACCTCTTCGAGCACGTCGGCGTCGGGGTTCTGGTTGACGGTGGCGTCGGCGACGAAGACGACGCGGTTCTTGAACGTGAGCATGTAGACGCCGGCGGCGTAGTCGGCGTCGTCGGCGGTACCCACGACCTGCAGCGGTGGCTTGAGCGCCGAGGGATAGTTGTGGGTGAGGCCGGTCAACATCACGTCGGCGTCGCCCATCTCGACCATGACGCTGGCGAGGTAGTTGTCGTCCTCGACGAGGTCGGCGGCCTCGGTCCGCGTAATCCCGTTGCGCTTCCGGAGTTCGTACAACCGCTCGGCGTAGGGATCGAGCTGGTCTTCCTCCGGGTCGACGACGACGGGATCGAAGTCCAGTCCGAGGTCGTCGATGGACCGCCAGATCACTTCGCGGTCGCCGACGAGGATGGGTTCGGCGATCCCTTCGGCGGCGAGCTGATGGCCAGCGCGAACGATCTTCTCGTCGTCGCCCTCCGCGAGAACGACCCGTTTCGGTGCGTTCGTCGCGCGGTTGAGGACGACCCGCATCATCTCCCTCGACTTGCCGAGGCGGGCCTCGAGCCGTTCGCGGTAGGAGTCGAGGTCGAGGTCGCGACGTGCCGCACCGCTGTCCATCGCGGCGCTGGCGACGGCGGTGGCCACCTCGAACAGGACGCGCGAGTCCAGCGGTTTCGGGATGATGTAGTCGGGGCCGAACTGGAGCGGTTCGTCGTCGTAGGCCTTCCTGACCGCGTCGGGCACGTCGGTCCGTGCGAGGCGGGCGATGGCCTCGGCCGCGGCGACTTTCATCGCCTCGTTGATCTCGGTCGCGCGGACGTCTAGCGCGCCCCGGAAGATGAAGGGGAACCCGAGGACGTTGTTCACCTGATTCGGGTAGTCCGAGCGGCCGGTCGCGACGATCACGGTGTCGTCGCGGGCCGCCTTGGCCGACGCGTAGTCGATCTCGGGATCGGGATTGGCCATGGCGAAGACGACTGGGTTCTCGGCCATCGACCGGACCATCTCCTGGGAGACGATGCCGCCGACCGAGAGGCCGACGAACACGTCCGCGCCGGCCATGGCGTCGGCGAGGTCGCCGCGCTCCTCGGGTTGGCTGGCGAAGGGCTCGACGAACTCGTCGAGGTCGTCGCGCTCGGTCGTGATGATCCCGTGTTCGTCCGCAATCGTGATCTGCTCGCGGGGGACGCCCAGCGAGACGTAGAAGCGAGCGGTCGCGGTCGCGGCGGCCCCCGCGCCGGCGAAAGTGATGTCGAGATCCTCGATGTCCTTCTCGAGGATGTGGGTGGCGTTCAGCAGGGCCGCGCCGGTGATGATGGCGGTCCCGTGTTGATCGTCGTGGAAGACGGGGATCGACATGCGTTCGCGGAGGCGCTCCTCGATCTCGAAACACTCCGGCGCTTTGATGTCCTCCAGATTGATCCCGCCGAAGGTCGGCTCCATGCCGGCGACGGCCTCGACGAACGCGTCGGGCTCGTCGAAGTCGTACTCCACGTCGAACACGTCGATGTCCGCGAAGCGCTTGAACAGGACGCCCTTGCCTTCCATCACGGGTTTGGAGGCCTGTGCGCCGATGTCGCCCAGTCCGAGCACGGCGGAGCCGTTCGAGACGACGCCGACGAGGTTGCCCTTGGCGGTGTAGGTGTAGGCCTCGGTGGGGTCGTCGTCGATCTCGCGGCAGGGGGCGGCGACGCCCGGCGAATACGCGAGGCTCAGATCGCGTTGCGTGTTGGTCGGTTTGGTCGTCTCCGTCTCGATCTTCCCGGGCGGATCGGTCCGGTGGTACTCCAGTGCGTCCTCGTCCAGTCCCATACATGAGGCCAGTCACCGCGCGGACAAAAATCGTGCCCGGGCCGCGCGGGCAGATGCCACACCGATTGGGCACTTCCATCCGAGTCTGAACCACGATCGGTCACCGCAACCGGGACTTATTCGCCGCTGGCGTCCCTGGTCCGAGTCGATGGGTGGTGTCACCGTCGCCCGGTCTCGAACGGTCGTCCGCGACCTGGGCATGATCGGGGCCGTCGCGGCCCTGCTCGTCTGGGTCCACGTCGCGCTTCCGCCCTCGATCAAGACGCGACTGGCTTTCCGACACGAGTCGGTCGACCCCGTCTCGCTGTACACCAGCGCGTTCGTCCACCTCGATCTGATGCACCTGCTGAGCAACGTGGCGGGCTACGTCGCCGCGGCCCTGGTGGCCTACGGCCTCTGCGTCCAGATCGGGAACCGGCGATGGTTCCGCGTGACCTTCGCCTGCTTCGTACTCGTCTTCCCCGTCCTGGTGAGCCTCACCAGCTACGCCATCATCGGACTGCTCTACCCCGGTATCGAGCCGGTGAGCCGCGGGTTCTCGGGCGTCGGTGCGGGCTTCGCCGGCTTCGTCTTCGTCACCCTGCTCGCGGCGCTGACCCGGCTGTACGACTACCGCGTGGCTGGCTACATCGGACTCGCCATCTGGCTCTTGCTCCTGTTCGAGGTGTACCTCATCTACGTCGGGAACGTGACACTCCCCGTCGGCGGTCTCTTCGTCGTCGGCTGGGGGGCCTGCCTGGTAGGGATCGGCCGGGCGTCGACAGGTCCACTGATACTCTCACGGTCCCCGTCACGGGTCGAACTCCTCCAGATACTACAGACTGCGCTCGTCGTGATCCTGCTGGTGAGTTTCGTCTCCGTCCTGTTCCCACCGGAGATCGTCGAGGACGGGACGGTCACGAACATCTTCGCACACGCCGCCGGCTTCCTCTACGGCATCGGCGGGGCAGCAGTGACCGCGTGGTACACCCGAGTGGGGTGACCGGCGAAACAGTTATGTGTGTTACTGTCTAACGTGGGTATGGAACCCCAGTTCGCTGGGGGTTCCCGACGGGAACGACCGTCGTATCCGCTCGGGAATTGGCATCGGCGCACGATCGGGACTCCCGGCAGATGGCTGGCCAGCCGACTCTCGTTCCGGGATCCGGTTTTTCGGTACCCCTACCCTGATACACCCAGCACTTCGGCCCAACACTTTTGAGACGGTTAGACACAGGTACGGTGATGTCCGACAGCGACCTGAGTTTCTGGGGCTGGGGCTACACAGAGAAGTTCCCCGACGAGGCCGAGCGCGACGAACTCGCGACACGGATGGAGACGATGCTCGGGTTCCCAGAACGCCCGCGACTCGACCCGCCGACCCTCTCGGACGTGTCGATCCCCGAGTCGGCCGTGTCGGTCCCAGACCACCTCACCGACGTCTGCTCGACGGCGACGGAGGACCGGATCCGCCACACCTACGGCAGCGGCTACCGCGACCTCGTCCGTGGATTCCACGGCGACTTCGCGTCCGCGCCTGACGTGGTGGCCGAACCCGAAACGGAAGCCGAGATCCGTGACATCCTCGACTGGGCGACCGAGGAGCGGGTCGCGGTCGTCCCCTACGGCGGCGGCACCAGCGTCGTCGCCGGCGTCGAGTGTGACCCCGATGGCGACGGATCGGGCTACGCCGGCGTGCTCTCACTCGACCTCCGGGCGATGGATCGCGTGCTGGAGGCCGACGACCACTCACGCACGGCGAAGATTCAGGCCGGGGCGACCGGCCCGCAGATCAACGATCAGCTCCGCGAGCACGACCTCCAGCTCAGACACTACCCACAGTCCTACGAGTTCTCGACGCTGGGCGGGTGGATCGCGACCCGCGCCGGCGGTCACTTCGCCACCGTCTACACCCACATCGACGACTTCGTCGAGAACGTCCGGATGCTCACCCCTTCCGGCGAGTTCGAGAGCCGCCGCCTCCCCGCCTCGGGTGCCGGCCCCGACCCGGACCGACTGGTCCTCGGATCTGAGGGCACACTGGGCGTGATCACGGAAGGATGGCTCCGCGTCCAGCCTCGCCCCCCGTACCGCGCTCGCGCCACAGTCCGCTTCTCGGGCTTCGAGGCGGCAGTCGACGCGATCCGCGAAATCGCCCAGGCGCGGCTCTACCCGGCGAACTGCCGGCTGCTCGATAGTCGAGAAGCGATGATGAACGAGGTGGCGATGGACGGCAGCCACGTCCTCGTGCTGGGCTTCGAGTCCGTCGACCACCCCGTCGACGACGACCTCGCACGGGCCATCGAGATCGCCGAGGACCGCGGCGGGACGGTTTCGAGCGGTCCGAGCTACGAGGGGCCCCATCGCGAGGACGACGGGGAGCAAGGCAGCGACGACCGCGACGACGAGGCGGACGACTGGCGGTCGGCCTTCTTCGAGGCACCCTACAAGTTCAACGCCCTGGTGAGTCTGGGTGTGATCGTCGACACCTTCGAGACGGCGGTGACGTGGGACCAGTTCGACCGCCTTCACGAGGAGATCACCGAGCAGGTGACCGAGGTCATGGAAGAGGAGTGCGGCGCAGGCTTTCTCTCCTGTCGGTTCACCCACGTCTACCCGGACGGGCCAGCGCCCTACTACACCCTGCTGGCCCCGGCCGACGTGGGGCGGGAACTCGAACAGTGGCGCGAGATCAAGGCGACGGCCTCGGACGTGATCGAGGAGTACGGCGGGACGATCACCCACCACCACGCAGTCGGCCGGACGCATCGGGAGTGGTACGAGGAGGAGTCCCCCGACGAGTTCCGGGAGGCGTTGCGCGCCGCCAAGGACCGTCTCGACCCCGAAGGCATCATGAATCCCGGCGCGTTGCTCGACGTGGAGTGACACCGCGCCCACACATCGGCCGGGCGAGAGACTTAGGTGGGGCCGGTCCGAATCCCGGCGTATGGACGGGCGGCTGCCGGGCGTCGACGACGAGTCGCCGGAGCAGGTGATCTGCCACGTCGACATGGACTGTTTCTACGCCGCCTGCGGGAATTGTCATGCCCAATTCCCTTATCTCTCGTCAGGCCGCTTTGCCTGACGAGCGATTGCGAACGCTCCTTCCTCGATCCTCAGGTAGTTGACACGGTCGTCGAATTGCCACCTGAGTCGGGTGGGTGTCGACGTGCGCGGTGCGTGAATCTGCGAGACTGGCATCCCGTAAGGGGATCTATCGATGTGTAGATGGGGGTGAATAAAATCAGTACTGGTTGCAGTACGTGTCCGTCAAAACCCGCCTGGCGTCAACTGTGAACCGACACGGGATGCTTACACTTTCACTCTGGTCCCCTCAGGCTTAAAATCTCCTTTGTCACAACAGTAGTAAAGAATGTCTGAAGAGGTGGGAAAGATTGCCATCGCCTTTGCAGTAGCGATAGTCGGAATGAGTCTTGCTTTTTGCGGAGGCTCATCGCCACAAATGATGGGTGGTGGAGGTGGCCCAGTGAACACAGCAGGACAAAACCCAACGCAAGGACCACAGACTACTGATGTGGAAACGGTCAAACTCTCTTCTCAAGAGGAAAAGCAGGTCGAGGCAACGACATCAAACTATTTTGAAAAACTGCCCTCAACACAGTCTGCACGCCAAACAGAGACAATTGAGGCTGCAACGAAACTGTGCAACTACAATCAGCAATTCAGTGAGACAATCAACTTCAGTGAAACTGCTGATAATGCATCCAAGGTCGAGAGTCTCTCACGACGGGCAGACTTTGGTGTTCAGATCATCAACGAACACTTCAACGACCGTCTTGATCGGTCAGCAACGAACGAGATTCGCCAGGCCGCAGGTGACGTAGCCAAATACGCACCGCTGGCAGCCAGCTACAACAAGATGGTTGAAGACGGGTGTGCTGTCAAAGAAAACCCAACAAATGCGACGATGGAGGACTTCTACACCAGTTCACTCTACTTCGGTGTTGAATTCACCATGGTGCAAATGGGAGTATTCTATCAACCAGCTTTTACTGGCACCAGAATAGTGTCGAATACGGTTGGCCTCTATCGGATTCGCCAACTTTGCGGTAACCGATGTTATGCCCTGGCAATGAGTGAGATCCACTGGGGACTTCGAGGGGCACCATCTGGTGTGATGGGATATCTGCGAGAAAATCAGGATAGAGGAAATCTGAGCGTACAGGTGGATAATGTCAATATGACCGCAGTGATGGCGGCTCAAGGGCAGGAATACTCCAAGTCAGCAATTAAGCAATGTGGGACTGGTAAGGAAACATCTGATCAGAAACCGTCTGAGAAGGGGATTGGTGAGAAAGTAGGAGGACTTGTCGAGGAGGGAACACAACGCTTCGAAAATGAGACAAACATCAGTATCGACGGGGCTATTCCCTCACTGAGTCCTAAGAAACTGTTCGAGAATGCAGCAGATAATCTGAGTACCTGCTGAATCTGTAAAGGAACAATCCAAGCGAGATCACCCTCTCCACCCCAGCGCCTTCTAAGTATACTATCTAACACAGACAGTATTACACTACTACAGTAGTCTTTAGTGTCATAGTGTGCTGTTGCTGTAAAAAATAGACTCTCCCCCTAAAACAGCATCAAGAATAGGGATAGGGTATTGGTAATGGTGTATACCAATTGTAGTGTCATAACCTATCAGATGTGTACTGACAGTTTCCTGTTTCCGCCCTGTACAGAGGATTAGTGTCCGTTCACATCCAGTATCTTCCCTGATAGTTTATGGGGAAAGAGCCACTCGTGCAGGGAATGTGTGGATTTACACTGATAGCAACCGATCAGTGTGCTATGTGATCGGTCACATGGCCCAGATACTGCCTCGTTCCATGTGGGTATTACAGACCACTCGACGGCATGGAGCTTCCTGACGCAATTGGCTTGCGGGTGGTAACCAGTTACTATCCCGTTCGAGTGGCAAGTGCATAAACCCTTTGCTGCGATTCCATACGTAGAGGCCCTGAACAGGCTCTTAACATAGTGGGAGTGAAATATTATTCAGTGGCAGTATTCTTACACAGTCCGATATGAGGGTCAGAGAACGAATTGATCGTGAGTCGAGACGGAATGATCTTGGTTTCGATTGAAACCGTTGAGAGTTTTGCATCTGCCTTGCTAATCAAGCCTGAGACCTGTGAGGGACCATGCTCGTAGAGTATATAGAGTGGATAGTGGAGAGACTGACGGCCATCGCTACACTGCCTGATAACAATATGATACCCGTGAGTCGGTTTGTTTTGGATACGGCCCAATACACCTGTCTCTAGAAAAAGTCGGAGAGGCGTTCGATATTTAGAGTGCAATTCAATAGTGATAGGTTGTGAAGAAAGAAGGCGTTGAATATGGACGTTTGTCTTCTCTTTTGATGTTGGTAGTGTACAGTCGAAGGATTTTTCCGCCTCGCGCTATTACGGGAGACTAACGGCCGATTCACGCCTCTCGTCAGATGGGCTACGTATATCTATCCGACGAGAAGATAGGAAAATGGGGAACCCGTTGGCGCGGGTTTTAGTACGAGTTTGGAAACCTCGTATTTCTCCGTAAGCCCTTGCTCCTATTAATGATTGCGTCCTCTTGTGGGGCGCTCCGACAAGTGGCGCTGTTGGCGGTCGGGAGAGTCAGCATGAACGGCGAACCCGACGAAAATGGCGACGGTAGTATAGACTTTGAACGGAGTACATTTGAACACGGTGCAGAGCCGTGGAAAGACCCCGCAGTACTGCGACAACTCTACCATGAGCATGATCTGTCCCAAGAACAGGTAGCGGAGGAACTGGACACGACCCAACAGAATATCCAATACTGGATGGATAAACTGGATGTCGAAGCTCGCCTTCCCATGCATGAACGGGATCGTTCAATCTCACGGATTGTTCGGGAGGATGGACGTGTGCAGTATCACATTCCCGATGGCGACGGTGGGACAGTTTACCTCTATGAGAGTCAGATTGTCGCACTTGCTATTGCTGATCTTGGTTTGATCTTTGACGAAGATAGCGAAGTTGACCACCTGTTGAAATCCCCCATCAAACTCAATATTGTAGAGAATCTCGCCATTCGCAGCACCGAAGACCACCGAAAGCGACACGGCAATGAGAGAGGTGCCCTCCCGAACACGACATTGTTCGACTTCCTGTATGGGGAGCCAGAGGACGAAGAAACGCCAGAGTTCTTCGAACGTCTCGATCAGTGGGGTCAGTGGTGGGTCGATATTGAAGGAGTTGAAGAAGTCCACGAGGACAGCCCTCTCAATGCTGACTGAGGACACGCAATGCCCTCAGAATCGCCGTTCATCGACCCCGAGGAGCAACGGGTCCTTCCAGACACAACCGCTGATAGCATCGAGGAGCAATACCTGTCGGTTCGTTCTGGAACCAACCTACGATCTGAAACAGTGACTATCAAAAACCGATCAAAACAGTGGGACGCGGTGGTTGAGGCGTTCAAGGATTACGTCTGGCGACAGCACAAGGCAGCGAACACGTGGGCTGACGAGAGGGGTGTTCGACCGAATAGCCACAGGTTTACTGAACGGGCGTCACTTGACAGATACGGCAGAACACTGGGTGTTGATCGAGCGGCTGGACAGCTCTGGGGTGGAGACCTAACTACTGTCCATGTTGTTCGTCGTGCCAGACCATTCGGAGAGGATGGACAACCCCAACCGCCTGCCGACTTCCTGAGCGACCTGCTGGCTGGTGATAGGAATGTCTATCGGGCATATCAGAGACACATCGAGGAAAACCACGGCTTGCAGTATGCTCGTTTGTCAGTGCTGGAACCCCATGGTAACGGGTATCCACACATCCATGACGCCCTCTGGGTCAACGACCCCGACGCCGTCCTCTGCGAGACGGACATCTATCCCGCCGTCGATGCCCACCTGGACGCCGTCGAACAAGCACAACCCAGAAACCACAGTGACGCCGTCGAGGTACGACACGACCCAGAGCGCCGAAAGTATCCATCTGACCCCAAGGGTTCACACCCAACAACCCCACTACCACGAGAGGTTACAAAGTATCTTGCAGGCCTCGCACCCCATGACGAGGACTCAGACCGTAAGGGGAACGTCCCGAACGTTCTCCAAGCCAACAGGGGACCACTACGGTTCTATGCCCTACTGTGGGCGAGTGGGATCAGACAGTGGCGACCAGACCAGCAGTTGTTCCAGCGGTTTGTGACACTGTCCCAAGACTGGTATGGGGCCGACGACGGTGAACGGGAAACGAACACAGAGACGTACCCAGACCCCGAGGACATCGACACCAGCAGCGGGATCGAAACTGTGGACATCGACAGTAGGCCAGTAGACTACGAACCGTTTGTCGCAGACAAAGTGTAGAGGGCCACCCCTCGCTCTATGATACCTACCGTGTTAACTTTCCAATTTCAAGATACAGCAGTATACCCTACTGAAACCTCTGTGGTGGTACAGTACTCGATTTAGCAGGGTATAAAAAGGGGTGTTGCACAGTGCGGAGAACCAAACCGTCGAACATAGATACGATATGAGTCAAGAATTTCACGAAGCCACGACAGAACAGGTAGAGGGGCCATCAGAAGACAAATCTGTATTCCACGAAGTCGACCATCTGAGGGAGCTAAAGCCAGGGTACTTCCCAGACCTGATTACGCACCCAGAGACCTCGATTAAGATTTGTCACGATGGACGGGAACTGCTGGCTATCGAGGATCCAACTGGGATGGAAATCACTCGACCTCGTATGACGACGGACTTTGGCAAGAAACGGATTAAGTTCCGTTTAGACACCGTCTTTGAGGTAGTGGACCCTGAGGACGACGGCGACGACGAGAACGAGGAGGAGGACACTGAGGACAATGACGACACCACGACCAACAAGGATGGATACGACACTGAGGGCAAAACGGTGCTGACACTCAACGACGGATAACCTTTGAAGGAGAATAGGCATAGATAGGGGACAGTTTTCTCTTTCTTCTCGCCCTGCTCACTATGCGATGCCTGTGGTTCTCCATTCCAATTGTGCCAGTGGCAAATGTATAATGGACGGTAGGTTCTATTGCCACCAATGTCAGGTACTGTCGATCTAAGAACCTATCTTCAGTCTATCGATCCATACGATTTCGAGAAGTTGGTCGCGGCAGTCTGGAATGAATCTGGATTCGAGACTGATGTACAGAGCAAAAGTAATGATCGGGGGATCGACGTTGTCGCCAGGAAGCGCAATCCCATCGAACAGATACAATTCATCCAGGTGAAACGATACTCTGATGGAAACAAAGTTGGGAGCGAGGAAGTTCGGAAGTATGCTACTCTCTACCAACAGTCTGACGCAGTAGATGTTGTTGTGATTGTGACGACGAGCGAGTTTACGACACAGGCAGAACGCCTCGCCAACGATCTTGACATGAAGACTGTCGACGGCTATCAACTGTGTCGGATGATACAGGAGACTGGTGTGCTATCCGATCTGATGGCGGACGAGGGGGAGTCACAGGAGCAGGAATTTGACTGGGAAAACCCTCAAAATGTACGGGATGGACCAGTTGAGGAAAAAGAGTTGAGCGAGGCAGGAACAAACACAAACAAGCAAATACCTAATAAGCAGACAGAGTCTGGAGAAGATGGGTCGTCGAAAAGTCTCACAATTTATTTAGTGGTATTTGTTTTGCAGATGTTCTTTCTGGTTCTTGCATTTTCTATGATCAACAAGGGTGTAGAGTGGTTGGTGGGTCTTTCATTTTTTGTGGCAATGACACTTTCTGGCAAACTTATAAAAATGAGATTTGTCGATTGAACGTAGTCAAAGGGAAAGACAGCAGAGCTGTTAGCATACCCTTAGTGCCCGCTAATCACGTTTCCTGAGGGAAGAAAGAGAAAGACGACCAATCCCCTTCGTTGTTACTCGTGAGGACTAAGAACGTACTTAGATTTCCTTCGTCCCACTGTTGACGACTGTGATGTCTTCATCACGAGTGGCGAACGAGCATTGAACCTCTGTTCGAGCAAGCCCATTCTCACCCCGTTGGGTTGGTCCAGCATGATGGGTCAATCGTTCGATTTCGTACTGGAAGACAGTGTCAGAGCTACACTGGAAGGGCAGTTGGAGAATGTCGTAGGGACTGAGATAGGGACTCAGTGTGAACGTGGCGTTCCCATGTCCTGCCTGATCCATACGCTGTTTTAATTCCTGCTTTGCAGCATTCACCAATTGCCCTACTTCACGGATTTCGGCTTTTTCCACCTGTGTCGTGACCTCTTGGCCAGCGATTTCGTAGGTGGGTTCGTGGCGGACTTTGGCGATCGCTTTCACTGATTCGAGATTAGTTCTGACACGATCTGTACTACTGACCAACCCACCAGACTGTGAGAACTGGCCACCATCGCTACCATCACTGTCTGTATTGACGACGGTTCGGCCACCAACCACTTCCAGTGTGTTTATCGGGTTGATCTCTGCCAGCAAGTCGTTCTCAAGCAGGTCGAGTGTTCCGTCGTTGTGCTTGGGCTTGTATGCGTACTGCTGTTGGGGTGGTTCGATCACCAGACGACGGCTGGACTGGTTCGTCGATTCAGGTGGACCGAACCGTAGTCGAATATTTGCGATATTTTCGACGTATGCAGCTACGTCAGCCAGCGATTTCGTATAGGTCTCAAAGTTTTTGTTAATCAACACTTTGTCTGGCTCTTGGCTTTCCTCCTCGTTTGTCGTGACAGCGTCATCGAAGACAGTATTCAATGCTGGTTCGACGTAGTCTTCATAAATCTGCATCACACCCCCACCAGCGGCTTGATCTGTCCCATCATCTGCAACTTCATCAGAGTCAGCAGGTGTGATTTCGATCCCATCAGAGAGAACAAGCGGTATCGAGTCGTATGTGGGGTTGCGTTCTTCAAACGAGGTAGCCAGCCGTTCGAGAACGGTCTTTAGACTCGTCTGTTTCGTGAACCGATCTTGTTTTTGAACGGGAAACTCCTTCATCAGCAGGGCAGGGTCAACAACTCGAAGGCGAGCTTCAAGCGGCCCACTCTGCCCTGAGCCAATGCCTGCGACAATACCACTGGCTTCGGAGGCGTGTGCTTCTTTTCCCCAGTGAAGGACCTCGATATCACAGATACCGTACTGGGCATCCATGTACACGTCTGTCCAGTCCTGTCCATACGAGTCTTCGAGTGGGACATAGACATCTGCAACGAATTGCTGGGATAGTGGCCCCTCCTTGCGCCATTCCACTCGTGCCCCATCCTCGATGATCGGGACTCGCTGTCCATCGAGGTAGACTTTGGCAGGTGGATTACACTCACCATCGGGTTCCTGAAACTCAGGCATCGTTATTCTCCCCTCCAACGAAGCGATACCGTCCGTCACTCACTCGTTCAAAGTCCTCCTCGTACTGTTCGATGTAGGAATGAGTCAAATGCCATAGGACAGCTCCTCGACCACCATACCCACCCAACTTCTCACGATAGTGACGGGACACTTCATCAAGTGAGGAGGACAGACATTCCCCAATCCTAACCGTAGCAGTTGCTCCCGAGAGCATGTATTGTGTTCACGCCCCAACCACAAAAACGTTGCCCTTTAGTGTCTTGAATGTACCCTACTGTTAAAGATTCCTCTCATTGGCCAGATTATAACTAATGCGCATACGCACATCTATGCCATGTTTGTGACCACGTCGGGAGTATCCCTATCGAACTGGTAGTGACACCCGTCCCCCTGTAATGTGTGGGCTGTATCTGAAAAATTCTGAGAGATAGCAGGATCGGGGTCGAGAATCTGTCTTGTGACAGATAACCCACAGGGGGGTATAACCACGTGAGTAGATGCCGAAACGGGCGGACCCCCCGATCCCCTCCCCATGTGACGCATTCCTCAGTCGTCATCTAATGAACCATATGGGGGTGCGGGGTGTCTACAGAGTACTTACCATGTCGTTTCAGTTTGGACTATTTGAAAGTGTAAATATTGAGAGTTTTATCGTGTTTGCCGCAGTATGGGTAGTAGAATGTCAGACCTTGATTTATCCGACTGTGAACTCACCGAAGAACATCTTGAAGTGATAGTTCAGATGGATGGGGAACTTGCGAAGTATGCTCAGAAACTGCTTGACGAACTAAACACCGAAGAGGGGTAACCTGCTGTTCAGTTTGGTGGTATATGAAAGTATCATTATTCCAGGTATTATGGTGGTAGAGATGCAACGTGGTAGTAACTCACCGACGGATTGCGTCTGAAAAGACGCGCCTGTTGGAGCAGGCCCGTCAGTGGGTTGAGGCAACCCATGAGTAAAATGCAGTCTGCGGAGCATGAAAGTTCCGCCACGGCGAAGCACAGTTCACAAACGAACGACGGCAGTAAGACCACTGCGCCCAGTGAGGAGCCTTTTGCTGATCGTCGCTGGGAACGGTCGAACATGCAGCAGATGGCCGATGAGATAATCCGTAACGCTCGGTCCCTCGATCCCCAGTCTGATGATCGATTTGAGACGGAGAACCACCACGATGTCCCGATAACGGCCACGACGATTCAGACCTTCCTGTTCGCTGGGAAACGCCGCTCGGTCCGTAGACAACGCGACGGACGGACTCTCTCAGTTACAGTCGAACATTCTATCTGGTTCAGTGACGACATAGAGGGGTTCGTTCAGTTCCACATAAAGGGAGACATTGAGACGAAGGACGTGAAGTCTGTCGACGTTGTCTCAGCGCGGGAAGAAAAGCGGTAGGGTCAGCAGTAATATATACATACGCTTTCTGTTCATTCTAATCGTAACCGACTAACAGCGGTGCTGTATAGAGTACTTTAATCCTGATATGAACCACCACAACTAAGGGGGTGGCATATCTACGTAGAAGTAACTCGCTGCGTGTTCGCGCTTTGCAGAAAGCGCCCCGTTGGAGCGGGACGCAGTGGGTTGAGGCAACCCATGACCGAGTACGCCACTGAGGTTCAAGAACCTCACGACCTGGAAGACCGTACCGTTCGCGCACTAACTGAATGTATGTCGGCTCTCCCTGAAGGTGGAGACATCTACACCGTCGTCAGTGAGTCGGGAAGCTCCTACAAAGTCGACTCACGACAAGGACGATGCAGCTGTCCCGACAGTCAACATAACCTCGATGATGACGAGTCGTGTAAACACGAGCGACGGGTGGCCTTCGCCACTGGGGTCCATGAGGTTCCTGACTGGGTCAACACTGACGCCATCGATCCGCAGTTGGGTGACCACGTCGAAGGTCCGTCAGTCGTTACTGACACCGTCACAAGTACCACTCAGGCAATAACCGACGGTGGTACTACGTTGGCCACCTCCCAAGAGAAAGATGTCGAGAGTGCAGATACTGAGAACGACGACTGTGATTGTTCCAAACTACCTGACGGCTGCCCCTGCTGGCCCTGCTATCGAGAAGGAAAGGCGACATTCAGCGACTGAGGACAATCGGTCTCGACTCTTTCAGAGAACCGTAACTTGGAGTATGGTAAGCACTATTGAGAGGAAGGCAACTACGGCGTAGTACCCGAGCAGTCCAGTATCTTTAATCCTATTTCGTTCCCACTTTTTTCGACTCTCTCCACTGGGAAATAGCGACTCAATTCCATCGATCTCATCGAAATTGTAGTCTTTGGCTGTAAGTTCGGAAACAATTGCATTTTGTAGGTTTTCAGATTGTCTCCGCCCATTCTGATATGTCCGTGTCCAGAGTCCTAACGAGAAGAAAACCACCCCGACGAAAAAACACAGAACAGTTCTTGATTCATCTGTGCTTTCTTGGAGGAAAAGCCCAAGGAAGGCACTTAGGAAGACAAGGCTGAGATAGAATGTTCTGTGGATTACAGTGTTGTAGTGGTTATGCTCTTGACTTATTTGGTCATAGCGAGTCAACAATAAATCGGTATTCTCTGATTCATCTGGAGTCATATTGCAGGGCAAGGGCGGTGGTTAATTCATATTTTCCCTCAGTCCATTGCGAACAGAGAAGGAGAGATATGGTAGAGACTCTTGCGTGCCCTGAGCCAATACCAGAATGGAGGGCAATTTAATAGGCTGGGTTTACTACTACTACTTGGATTGGCTGGTGGCCCCGACTGCGATGGTCGGAACCTCCACCAGTGTTACAACACCCTGAGCAGCCGCGCCAGCAACACTGTGACTTCGAGTACCAACTTCACCGCTCGCAGATCCATCAGGGTGGATTCTGCCTCATCGTCAGACTCCCGTTCTGTTTCCTCCTCGGGAGTATCATCGTCTTTGGTCATAGCGACAGCTCTCCATGTGTGGTCACGTCGAGAACCGTCGTGGATTGGCTGGTGGCCCCGACGTGAACCACATATCTTCAGAGGGAAGGGTTACTAATAAATCTCGGCCCACGGTTCATCCCAAAGTTGGGTGATTTGCCCCACCTCCGTCCCCAAGGTTTCGGGGCCGAGCGTGTCGCGTTCGAGGGCAGGCAAGCGGAGGCTGTCACGATGCTTTGCATCTGACAGCCGAGCAACTGCCCCGAACCGACCTCTCGTTACATCCTCACTAATCTGAATATCTTTAGAAGTCGAAGTAAAAATTATGGCATATCGAATGGGTTATTGATCCCAAGTATCCACAATACTGAAATATGTCTGAATCATGGCTACTGTCATTAAATGAGAGTCCCATCTGTTAGGATAGCTCGTATTCTGTATGTCGCTATTCAGCGGATAATTGCAGGCCGCTATTCAAGAGTGACTGGGATCAGTATTGGAATGGCCATATCTTTGGCAACAGCAGCACTTGGGTATCTTATAGGACCATCGGTCGTTGGTATTCTGCCAGACTATCTAACATATGAGTTTGAAAAGAGCGATTTGCGCACTCTCTGGGCAATTCACGCTACTGTTTTCACATTCAGTCTTGTTGCGCTTTCTTTTGCTTGGCAATCAGTTCGTGGATTATCCACAAATGCAGAAATTATTTCAGAATTAGCTGATGAGCTTCGATCAATTGAGACAATCACATTCTTTTTGTCAGCAAACGTTTTGATCGGGATTGGATTATTGACTACGGAATCGGATGTAGTCACTTCAGAGATTGGAACGGTTTCGTGGTTATTGTTGGTCGTCAGTATGATTGTGGCGGTCCGTAGCTTTTGGAGAGTTTTTGACTTACTCCTCCACAACACACTTGATCATAAAGTGATGGAGTTTGCGAAAGCTGCCCGTCAAAACAAATATGGCGAAGGAACAGAACGGTATGATTCATATCTACGTCATTTCTTCAATGCAGCACAGCGAGAAATCGACCAAAATCATCCCAAACGACTTCGAGAAAAATTGGATCAAGTTGAAGACCTGGTCGAAGACCTGACCAAAGACGGTTCTGAAGTATTACCACAAGTCTGGACATTCATTGAAACACGATATCTTTCGCTCCATCGTAGATGTGTCAAGGAGGATGATTTTGAATTAGAAAAAGAAGTGATTGGCTCATGGTATGGATTGTATCTGACTATCTCAAACGAGAAGGTGGATGAGGAAATACCGCGCAGGGCTCTTGAGGGATTTGCTACTCTGTTTGGTCAAATGACTACTACCAAACAACGGAATCAAGATATTGACGTATTGATTACCCGCTATAGGAATGCCCAAGCTGGTATTCTGTCGTCATTCGAAGACGCTGCATCAAAAAAGGAGTTAGAATCAACATCAGAATCCCTGAACTGTTGGTTTCAGACGCAGACCTCTTTCTGGAGAACAGCGGTTCAAAATGAGGAAATTTACGCCCTGAGTGCGCTGTATGAGATGTCTGAGAGTCCACTTCAATTTCGACGGGGTAGGTACGCCAGACAGATACCAAATGATGCAATAAATGGTGAAGTAGATGCCGATGAAGAACTGAACCAACAGAAACAGGACATTGCTGATGAGTACAGAGAAGCAATTGATAAATTGAGATTTGCAACATATGGTTGGGCATTCAAATTATACCGTGAGGATGATATCAGTGGGGAGTTTTTCCTGAGGGTGTTTGAAGAGTTTGTCGAGGACGACTTCGGAAATCATCGACAACTTACGGAGATCTTCTTTAATATAGTTTCTGAGGATAATCCACTGGGTTATTGGGAGCGATGGAATCTTGAACATGAACTGGACACAAGTCATGGGGCGGTCATGACAGGTATGGCTGCAAATACCTGGCTGCTTCAGTTTTATTGTGCAACACTTGTTTGGGCAGTAGATTCGAATGAGATCTCTAATCTCAGTAACCGTGATCCAAAGAATTCACCAGTCCTTGAATATCATCGTCCACAGAATCGTCTTGATAAAATAATCAAACAGCTTGAATCCTATACCACTGACTACCCACTTGAAGAGTTTCTTGATACAGGTCCTACAATAGAAGGGCGAGTGAGAGTCTTAATTAGCTATTTTGAAAGTGTGAAGGAGGCCAGCAAAGAAGATCATAAAGAGTGGATCAGGGAACAAGAAGTGTCCTCCAATAAAGTTGAGAGCTTAGCCGACAATATCAATTCGCAACTGGAGTCATGTGGTTTTCGTAAAGCCCTGAATCAAGTCGGAACCATTCAAACCGCATCTTCAGTCAACGAAGCCAACGAATTTTCGCTGGAAGGGACTTGGCAACGTGGTTTGTTCGTCGATGACGATATATCAACATTTTACCAGACCAATTTCCCAAATATTATGGAAGAATATCACAATTTCGTCATAGAACAACTACAATTTGATGAGCGAACAATCAATTCTTTATCTGAGTTACCTGACTTACTGGAAGAGCTAATATCCCACGAAAGTGTTGAATGTTTGGTATTAGAGCAAGTAGACGCTCTTAGCGAACTTCGAGATGATGAACGATTTGTGAGGAATGCAGGAAATCCCGCAGAGTATTGTCCTGAATTTGCTGGAGTCCCCATAGAAGAAGATAGTATGACGGACTGTGTTGTGGTTGTGCTATTCGATACTGATTTCGAGTACATCGAAGAAGTAGATCGGCTTCCAATAACTGTGTCTGCAACCCCTGGTGAACAGGTTCAGGGTTGGGGTCAGGAGGATGTCCCAGAAGACGTAAATATTCGGGACAACGTCAAAGTTGAGATTACTTACCGCGCCAAAATAAGTAGTCCAGAGCAAAACGGCGTTGCCTTCTATCTGAATCAGCACAATGGTGAATAGTTAACCCCGTACAGTGGGTATCGGGAACAAATAATCCTGATCAACGATATGGTACTCTTTTCCATGATATTGCTGAATCGGTGCGTTCGCGACGAACCACCGTGGAGCGTAGCCTATCAATCGACAATCCACCTTTCCGATACGACTTGCTAACACGTAGTAGTCAGCAGTCAGAGGTTCGTAGGCATCGACAGTGAGGGCAGGATTCGAGCGGTGTCGACCGACTGTTTTCACGTCGATAGTGGCCCCTCGATAGGTGAGATCGACACCACCATCCCCACCATCGGCGTACACTTCGGTGTTCAACCGTTGTTCGATACCAAGGTGGTGTGCGATGGCGTCCTCACCAATGAGTCCTGTTAGGTGATTCTCTGTTGTCCCGCTGGTAGTGTCTGCAATACGGACAGCGTATTCCCGAAGTGGATAGAATCGATTTTGCTCTACGTGATGCAGAGGAAACTGATCGAGGGAGAACTGGGCGGCTGAAATGAGCGGTGTCGGTGCTGGCTCAGTCACGGGCTGTACGTCGTTTCGGTCGGAATCGCGTTTCTCTGTGGACATGGATGTCTCTACTGGTAGCCCACCGAGCTTCCCGACCGAAGAAGTCAGGTTGACCCAGTACAAAGGGTCAACCAACCCTTCGGGCATCGGGCTATCTCGGTGGCCGATGGGTTGCAACAGGGCGCTTGTGCTTGATGGGCCAACGCCCTGGTTTTCGACTAACACGTTCGCAAGCGACAGATATCTCTATGGGCTGTTACTCTATTCAGCAGTCCGCTCACGGGCTGAATCCCGTATATCTTGCGAACGTAACTGGAAGTGAAGAGACGGTAAGTATTAATCCCGACGGCCGTAACACAGATTGTCTACTTTATATGGAGAGACACAAAGTACAAAACCTCTATGAAATAAATGAGGTGAAGATAGAGTTAGTTAGAAAGACAACATATGATGGGTTTGAGAATTTAGGAATGGTTGTTTCCTGCTCATCTGGGGGATGGCGACGGAATAGGTTCAGAAGAGCGAAACCCTTAGCAACACTTGCTGCCAAATTCAGCCCCGAATTGATTTCAAGAGGCGCAAAAGACTGCCTACCCGTTGAGATCGCCGTTCATGGAAAACCTGCAATGGCAGTTTATTTCTACTCTGTATATTGTGAAGATTCTAATATAATAGCTGATAAAATGAGGGTTGAACGGGGGACTGTCCATCAATACGTGCGGCGATTTGTCAACTCTGTAGAAGGGGAGTATGAACCCACTTCATTTAAATAAATAACAGAATGTCTATTTAAACTCAACTGGGATTCTCCTACCTGATTCTATTCGGAGAAGTACTCACGCCGTTGTTCTGCCTTTTCTTCGTCAGACCGTTTGTCGTAGTGCCGATCGAGGGTTTTTAAGGAGACGTTCATGCGGTCACTGACGGCTTTCTCAGGAACATCGTTACGCAGGTAGTGTGTGATGCTTCCTCTCCTCACATCGTGGGGACGCACATTGTGAGGACAGGCGACGAAGTCCTCGAAGGACCCTGCATACTCACACTCCTGTGGATCACGCCCAGCAGGACAGTCAGCACCGTACTCACAGGGTGCAGAGTAACGGTATACTTGCTTGTTCAGATGCCCCTTCGACATCCGACCGTGGGATGATGTCAAAAGAGGTTCACGTCCATAGTCGTCATTTCTGGGGATACGGCGGTAGTCAATGTAGTCCTCAAGCATCCCAGCAGTGTATTCATCAATGGCTACGATACGCTCACCATCAGCGCCGTTTTTCAGGCGAGTCCCCTCTTCGGGTCGATGCACCAGTTCGATCCGTTGCTCGTCACTGTATACGTCATCGGTATCGAGAGAATGGAGTGCAGACATCCGAACACCTGTCCGCCACTGCAACTCGAAAACAACGTGACGGAGTGAGGCGTAGTGGAACGTCCGAAGGTACTCCAGTATCCGTTCAGCCCGTTCAGGTCCAAGCAGACTCTCGCGCTCGTTCTCGCCGTTAGCTAACTGTGGAACGTTGACCTTGTCGGGAATGGAGGGAGCTACAGCATCGATCTTCACACAGAACCGCATGAACGTCCGAAGGGCCGAGAGATTCGTTCGGAGCGTTACTTTGTTGATGTCCTCTCCACGCCAGTTCTTGAATCGAGTGAAATCCCGCCCAGTGATGTTGTTTAGATTCTCGATTCGAGGCTCTGTTTCCGACGGTGGTTCATCCCCTGATCTCCCAGCACTGGTACGATCTTTCCCCTCACACCAGTCGACGAAGAATCCAAGTTGGTATCGCTTCTGTTCCAGTGAATTGGGTGAGAGGTCACCGTCAATGTCTTGGCAGTACATTTCCAATGCTTCTCGTGGTTCGATGGGTTGGAGTTCCGTCATGGTCGGTCACTGATCCCCAGGAATGACGCTCGATGAATTCACGCAGGAGACGCGCGGAGATCGACGGGAGCAGGTGATCTGCCACGTCGACATGGACTGTTTCTACGCCGCCTGCGAACGCCTTCGCGAGCCCGAACTGGAGGGGGAGCCTCTCGTCGTCGGGATGGGCTACGAGTCCGGCGAGCCCCACGGCGCGGTCGCGACGGCCAGCTACGAGGCCCGCGAGTTCGGCGTCGAGAGCGCCATGGCCATCTCGCAGGCCCTGGAGCGGCTGCCCCGTCATGCCGACGCGGACGCAACTGACGACGACGCCCCCGACCCCGACGAGGCGGGGTACTACCGCACCGTCGACCTGGACTACTACGAGTCGGTCGCGAGCGAGGTCAAGGAGATTCTCCACGACACCGCCGACACGGTCCGGGAGGTCAGCATCGACGAGGCCTACCTCGACGTGACGGAAACTGTGGACTGGGAATCCGCCGACGAGTTCGGACAGCGTCTCAGGGACCGCATCGAAGACGAGGTCGGCGTCGTCGCCAGCGTTGGCATCGCGCCGGCGATGAGCGCGGCCAAGATCGCCAGCGACCACGACAAACCCGACGGGCTCGTCGTCGTCGAACCCGGCGACGTCCGGGAGTTCCTGGCCCCCCTCGACGTCGAGGAGGTCCACAACGTCGGGCCAGTCACGGCCCGGGAACTCCGATCCATGGGCGTCGAGACTGCGGGCGACCTCGCCGAAGCCGATCCGGACCGCCTCGGGGAGCGGTTCGGCGAGCGCGGCCGCGAGATCCGGTCGTACGCCCGCGGCGAAGACGATAGACCAGTGGAACCCGTCGGGAAACCCAAGAGTCTCTCCCGGGAGTCGGCGTTCACCGACGCGACCGACGACCCCGAGCGCAAACGCGACCGCGTTCGGGCGCTGGCCGGCGACGTGGCCGAGCGCGCCCGCCGGAAGGACGCGCTCTATCGGACCATCGGTATCAAGGTCGTCACACCGCCGTTCGACGTGCACACTCGCGCCGAGTCGCTGCCGGGACCCGTCGAAGACGCCGACCTCGTCGAGGAGGTGGCGCTGGATCTGCTGGCGGAGTTCAGCGACGACGACGTGCGGAAGGTCGGCGTCCGCGTCTCGAATCTGGACTTCTCCGACGCACAACAGGCCAGCCTCGACGGCTTCGAGGACGCCGAACCGAGCGGGGGCGACTCGCGGGAGAATCGCTCGCTGGGCGAGTTCGAGGCGGACGGTCGGGACGAGCCCGAGGACGGCGACCCGCAGGGGCAGACCTCGCTGGGCGAGTTCCAGTAGCGGGCGCTATCAGTCGATTGATTACGCGTCCCCCGCTGGACCGATACATGGATCCGGAGGACGTACGCCAGGACTGGGCCGAGCGGTCCGAGAAGTACTCGCCTACCTACTACGCCGAGATCGGCCCCAACGAGGTGAGCGAGACGCTCGGCGACGTGCTCGCTCACTACTGCAGCGACGACGCGCGAATCCTCGAAGTCGGCTGTGGCTGTGGCCGCCACCTCGAACACCTCCGCCGCACAGGCTTCGAGAACCTCACCGGCGTCGACATCAACGACGACGCCTTCGACGTGATGGCCGACCACTACCCGCGACTCGCGGAGAAAGGAACCTTCCACACTGGCGCGCTCGAGGACTTGCTCCCGGAGTTCGACGACGGGGCCTTCGACGCGATCTACACCGTAGAGACGCTCCAGCACGTCCACCCCGACGACGTGTGGGTGTTCGACGAGTTCCAGCGGCTCACCACCGATCTGCTCGTGACGGCCGAGAACGAGGGTAACAGTCCGAACCGGGGTCGCGGCGAGACCGACGTGAGCTACGTGGACGACGAGTTCCCGCTGTACCACCGCGACTGGAAATCGGTCTTCTCCGAGCGAGGATTCGCCCAGTTGATCCGGGAACCGACCGAGCGGGACACGATCCGCGTGTTCCGGGTTATCTGAAGGAATCTCGGGCCCGTCGGTTGGCCAGCGCTCAGTCCAGTCCGCTCTCCAGGTTTTCGAGCAGTTTGCCGACGAACAGACCCATCCGTGGCGAGAGGTCGGCGTCGCCCTCGATCTCCGGGTCACCGTCTGGACCGGATTCGTCGTCGGTATCGTCGTCTCCCGAATTTCCGGTCGCAGTGGGGGGATCCGAGGGGTGGGTCCGCAACATCTCCACGAACGATTCGCCGTGGGTCATGGCTTCGGTCATGTCCACCACGTCGACGATCATCCCCTCGTCGTCGGTGTCGAGGTCGTCGTAGTACTCCTTCTCCCAGTCGGAGTACTCGATGGTCCAGGCGTGGCCGCCGACCGCGTCGACGATGCGGTCGAGCGCGCCGACCTCCAGCCGTCCGTCGTCGGTTTCGACGTAGACGGTGTCGTCCTCGACGGTGGTTCCGTGGCGTCGCATGGTGAGAGCGATCTCGCTGTTCCGCAAATCCCTTTGCGAGCCTCGGATATATGGGTTCCCACTGTGTCGGCGGGCGGAATGTGTCTGACGGCTGGCTGACGGATAATTATGTCGTCGGGGGTATAGGATCCGACAAGCGATGGGAGACGAGAAAGAGAGCATCACAGTCGCGGAGTTGAGCGATGGCCCGCCGGTGGGCGAGACGCCCGAGCAAGCCGTCGACCTGCCGGTCGTCGAAGTGCTGACGGGCCGCGGGTTCGTCACCGGGAAATCCGGGTCTGGCAAGTCCAATTCCGCGAGCGTCATCGCGGAGAACCTGCTCGACGCCGGCTTCGGCATCCTCATCGTCGACATCGACGGGGAGTACTACGGGCTCAAAGAGGAGTACGAGATCCTCCACGTCGGGGCCGACGAGGAGTGTGACATCCAGGTGACGACCGAACACGCCGGCAAGATCGCCTCGCTGGCGCTCGAACAGAACGTCCCCATCATCCTCGACGTGTCCTCGTTCCTCGACGAGGACGAGGCCGAGACGCTGCTGACCGAGGTCTCGAAACAGCTGTTCGCCAAGGAGAAGAAGCTGAAACAGCCCTTCCTGATGCTCGTCGAGGAGGTCCACGAGTGGATCCCCGAGAAGGGCTCGGTCACGGAAGCCGGGAAGATGCTGATCAAGATCGCAAAGCGTGGCCGGAAACACGGCCTCGGGATGGTCGGCATCAGTCAGCGGCCGGCGGACGTGAAGAAAGACTTCATCACGCAGTGTGACTGGCTGGTCTGGCACCGCCTGACCTGGAACAACGACACGAAAGTGGTCAGCCGCATCCTCGGCAACGAGTACGCCGAGGCCGTCGAGGATCTGGACGACGGCGAGGCGTTCATGATGAACGACTGGACCGAACGAGTCCAGCGCGTGCAGTTCCACCGCAAGAAGACCTTCGACGCCGGCGCGACCCCCGGGCTGGAGGACGTGGATCGGCCCGACCTCAAGTCGGTGAGTTCCGACCTCGTGTCGGAACTGGAGGAGATCAGCGAGGAGAAAGAGCGCACCGAGGACCGCATCAAGGAACTCCGCGAGCAACTCGACGAGAAGAACTCCCGGATCGCCGAACTGGAAAAGGAGTTGCAGGACGCCCGCGACATGTCCCGGATGGCAGACCAGTTCGTCGACGCACTGCTCGACACGGTCAAGGGCGTCAATCCCGGTCGAACGGAACAAGAGCGGATGCGCCAACAGCGCCAGCTCGCGACCGGCGACCCGTCGGTAGACGAGGGGAACGGACCTGAACAGTCCACAGCGGATGCTACGTCCGCCGAGAAATCGGCCGACAGTGCCGACGCCGACGACCCTGATCTCCAGCCGATATCGGATTTCGGAGACGCGGCCGGGGCCACCACCGAAGGGGATGGAGCCGCGACGACCGACGGCGGCGCGACGACAGCACCCGGCGACGACCCAGAGTCGGACCCGGCAACGGCCGCCACCTCGTTCTTCGAGAGCCCGCCCGGCGAAATCGACACGGTGGGCGGGAGTGTCAGCCGGAACGGCGACGGCGAGAACGCCGACGACGGTGACGTTGCGGCCGCGATGGCCGCGGTCGGCGACGAGGATGCGACGGTCGACACCGAGACCGACGCGTCCGTGTCCGTCGACGCCTGGCCCGGTGAGGTACCACCGGAGGGAGAGGAACTCGTCGAGCAGTTACGCCGGGCCATCGAGGCCATGCCCCAGAAGACGGTCGGCATGTTGCGGTACTACCGGAAGGAAGGGCCCGCGAAACCCCTCGACGCCCACTTCGCCGGCGGCGGCGACGGCGACCGCACCAGCGCGTACGCGCACAACCGCACTCTGCGGACGCACGGTTACATCGAACACGTCGGCCGTGGCTACTACGATTACCGGCTGGCTGACCTGATCGAGGCCGAGTATCCCGGCGAACCCGATGCCGACGCACGCGACGCGCTCGTGGCGGCCGTCGAGGACGGGTTCGTGAAGTAACGGCCACTTCGGACTACTGTTTCTCCAGCGCCGCCCGATAGTAGTAGTTGTCGTGAGGCCGCCGTACGTCGGCGACGCGCCACCCGGTCCCCGCCGTCGCCTCGCGGAGCCGATCCGGACTCACGAGCCGGAAGAGGAGCGTCGGATCGACCGTGCCGTCGTACTCGTAGCTAACCACGCGGAACGCGAGGCCGGGCGTCGGATCGTCGCGGAACCCCAGCATCTCCCCAGCACCCTCGAACTCGGGGTCGTAGCCGTCCACGACCGCCGTCCCGTCTGCCGTCGTGACGTGTGCGAGATCCCCCAGCAACGAGCGCAGGCCGTGCATCGAGGACGCCAGGCCGAGTTGGGTGCCGATACAGAGGACCGAACGAAACCGGTCGCGATCGAACGCCTCCCGCAGGGCGAACATGTCGCCCTGTCGTGCGTCCGCGACGCCGCGCTCGTCCACGAGCGTCACCAGGTCGGGGTCCACGTCGATGGCGACGGTCTCGAACTGGTCCTGGAAGTACAGCGCGTCGCGGCCCGCTCCGGCACCGATGTCCAGCAGGGGGCCGTCGAGCCACGATTCGACCCAGTCGGCGGCCGGTTCGTCCGGGAACTCGCCGAAGTAGAAGTCGTCTATGGGGTGGACCTTCGTCTCCTCGCCGTCGCGCTGGCGGAGCGGCGTCTCGCGATCGCCGCGGTAGTGATCGAGCAGCGCCCGTCCGAACGCACTCGTCATGGTTGCGGGTCGGGGCGGACAGACAAATCGGTGTGGGATCCGGCGCTGGCGATCGGACGACGGCATCGTGATCGCCCGGAAGCGTCGAGAAGGTGGTGACGCGGTCAGGCGACCGGTTCCACCAGATCTTCCAGGGCCGCCTTCGGATCGTCGGCCTTCGCGACGCCGCTCGCGAGCAGGACGCCCGTCGCGCCGAGGTCCTTCGCGGCTGCGAGGTCCTCGCCGGTCGAGATGCCGGCCCCACAGAGCACGTCTACGGAGTCGTCCACGTCCGCGGCCGCGTCCACGGCGTCCCGAACGATGTCGGGGTCGGCAGTGCTGACGGGTGTGCCGGTCCCGATCAGTTCCGGGGGTTCGACGGCGACGGCGTCGGGGCCGAGTGCCGCGGCGGCGGCGATCTGATCGGGGTTGTTCGCGCAGACGATGGTCTCGAAGTCGGCGCGGTCGGCCGCCGACAGGCTGGCGTCGATGTCGGCGAGTTTCAGCCTGTTCTCTGAGTGGTTCAACAGGGTGCCGACCGCGCCGGCGTCGGCGGCGGCCTCGGCCAGCGTCGAGCCGGTATGGCTGCCGTGGTCGACGGGGCTAACGTGTTGGGCCCACGTCTCGACGCCGGTGTCGGCGACGGCGTCGATGTGGGCGGCCTGCGGTGCGATGGCGATACGGACGCCCGTGGCCTCGCTGACCTCGTGGGCCGCGGTCGCGACCGCGACGGGGTCACACGGGTACGCCTTCAGGTTGACGAGGACGAACATAGCGGGAGGGCGACCGCGGCGGGCATAAAGGGTGGGAGTTCGACACGGTGAGCCGGAGGCCCGTTTTAAGGGCCACGGCCCGGTATCCATGCAGTGATAGACGTGTCATCGGCAACTTCGGCGGCGACGGTGCTGGTCGCGGAGGACGAACAGCACCTCGCTGATCTCTACACCGACTACCTCGCCGAGGACTACGAGGTGGTGACGGCCTACGGCGGCGAGGCGGCGGTCGAAGTCCTCCGCGACGAGACCCAGAGCATCGACGTGGCGCTGCTCGACCGCAGGATGCCGGACCTCTCGGGGGACAAGGTACTCGCCGAGATCAACGAGAACGGCTGTGATTGCCGGGTCGCCATGGTGACCGCGGTCAACCCCGGTTTCGACATCATCGACATGGGCTGTGACGACTACCTCGTCAAGCCCGTCTCCCGAGCGGATCTGCTCGACGTGGTCGAACGGCTGCTCAAACTCTCGGAGTACAGCGAGAAACACCAGCAACTCACCTCGAAGAAACTGAAGCGCAACGTCCTCAAAGTCGAGAAAAGCACCGCGGAACTGGATCGAAGCGACCGCTTCGAGCGACTCACCGGAGAGATCGAGGGACTCGAAGCGGAGTTAGACGAGATCGGCGAGGACCTCTCGCTCAAGGACGTCCAGCGTCACATCTAGGAGTCCTTTCGCTGGACGACGTCGCCCAGCGTGTATTCACCCTCGCTGGAGCCGCCGGACCACTCCGTGTCGTCGGCGCTGCCGCCGCCCTCCGTGAGGACGATGTCGAGTTCACTCTCGAGTTTCTGTTGCACCGAGTCGCTGGGGAGCGTGTCGCCGCGTTCGAGTTTGCGGATGAGGCTTGCCTTCTCGTTGAGCTGGCTGGCCAGTTCCTCCTGGTTCAGCCCGGCCGCTTCCCGGGCCTCCCGGATGCGCTGGTCGTAGTCCTGGGCCACCTCGTCCATCTGGTCGAACATGTCGCGGCGACTGCCACCGCCGCCACCGCCACCGGACGAAGCACTCGTACCAGAGCTAGAACTCCCGCTGGATCCCGAGCTTCCCGACCCCGACCCGGAGGAACTGCTCGTCGAGTACTTCGTGGACGAGCTCGAACTCTCCTGCGTGCGGACCTCGGTGCCGAAGTCGGCACAGTCGTCACAGACGTCGAGTTCTGCGCCTTCGACTTTCACCGTGTTCGGCGAGGACGTCTCGGCCCCGCACATCTCACACTGGACCATGGAAGGGCCTTCGCCACGCCCGCGTATAAATCGTACGCCAGGCGACACGGACGATCCAGCCGACAGCGCAAGCGTCAGGAGAGTGACCGGAACGCCCCGACGAACCGCTGGAGCGCCGTGAAGTGCCCGACCACGGCGAAGACGACCAGCAGCCAGCCGACCGCGGTGAACCCGTAGAGTTCCGCCGGGATGACGAACGAGTACAGCCCGATCACGCCGATCAGCGCCAGCCGGTCGGCCCGGCCGAGCAGTCCTCCGTACACACGGTCCAACCCGACAGCTTGCGACTGGGTGCCCAGATAGGATGTCATCAACACACCCGTGACGGCCGCCAGTCCGAGCGGGTAGCGGTCGACGCCCGCCGCCAGTCCGACGATCATCAGGATGTCGGCGTAGCGGTCGAGGACGTGATCGAGCAGGTCGCCTGCCCGCGAGTCCGTCCCCAGCCGTCGGGCCAGCGCGCCGTCGAGCAAGTCCAGCCAGCCGTTCAGGAACACGAACAGCGCGCCGGCGAGGTACCAGATCGGATCGCCCGGGCCAGTGCGGCCGCCACCGCCGAGGTAGAACGCCCCGCCGGCGGCACCCGCGAGGAAGAAGGCGATCACGCTCACTGCGTCGGGCGTCAGGCCCAGCCTGGAGCTGGCGGTCACGAACGGCGTCAGCACGCGATCGGCCAGCGGCCGGAATCTATCCAGCGTCATAGGTAGTCGATGAACGAGACAGTTCCGGCACTCGGTTCGCGCTCGCCGTCGATCACACGCTCGATTTCGCGGGCGATACTCTCGGGATCGCTGTCGGTCGCGTCGATCTCGTAGACCGACTCCTCGCCGTGGCGCTCGACCGCCTCCGCGAGGATCACGTCCAGGGCCTCGCTCTCGGCGTTCTCCTCGGCCTTGGCCCGTGGCTCACCCCGCTCTTCCAGCCGCCGCTCCAGTTCCTCGGGGTGACACCGAAGGACGACGACCCGATCCGCGTCGAACCGGTGAGCCAGATGCGAGTCGATCAGCAGGTCGTCCCGGTCGTCGAGCCAGTCGTCCACGGCGTCGAGGTCAGCGACGAGGCTGTCGCGGTCCTCGTCACGCCCCGTCGCGAGGTCTTCGTCGCGGATCACGTCGTTGAGGTGGACGAGTTCGAGGTCGGTGTCGACAAGTTCCGTGGCCGTGGTCTTGCCCGTGCCCGGGGTGCCGGTGACCGCGACTCTCACGCGTCGATCACCTCGTTCAGCACGTCGACCGCTCGTTCCATCTGCTCGGCGGTGCCGCAGGTGATCCGCACGCAGTCGGGCAGGCCGAAACTCGAACAGTCCCGGACGATGATCCCCTCGCGCTGGGCGGCATCGGTGACTGCTTCGCCGCTCGCGGTCTCCGACCGCCCGCCGGAGGGACTGCGTCCCTCGCTGTCCCCAACCTCCGCCAGCACGAAGTTTCCGTGGCTCTCCCAGGTCCGAGCGTCGAGATTGTCGTAGAGGTACTCCCTCGCCTGTTCGACCATCTCGACGGTTCTGTCGATGTGTTCGTCGTCGTCGAGCGCGGCAAGCCCCGCTCGGCAGGAGAGTTCGCCGGTGTCGAAGGGCGTGTGGACGCGGGCGTAGGCGTCGGCCCAGTCCTCGGGGACGAGGCCGTAACCCAGTCGTAGCCCCGCCAGCCCGTAGGCCTTCGAGAACGTCCGGAGGACGGCCACGTCGTCGCGTTCGCGGACCAGCCCCACCGCGCTCTCGACGTCCGCGAACTCGCCGTAGGCCTCGTCGACGAGGACGAGCGTCTCCTCGTCGGTCGCCTCGGCCAGCCGTTCCACGTCGGACAGCGGCATGGTCGACCCCGTCGGGTTGTGGGGGCTCGTGACGACGACGATCCGCTCGCCGTCGTAGGCGTCGAGGACGTTGTCGGCGGTCTGGGCGAAGTCCTCGGCCTTCGGGAGTCGGTAGGTCGCCACCTCGCCGTGGTGGTAGCGGGCGCTCATGGCGTAGTAAGCGAAGCCGGGTCTCGGGACCAGCACGCGGTCGCCCGGGCGCAGGAGTGCTCGAGAGAGGCAATCGAGGACGCCGTCCCCGCCGTTGGCCAGCCAGACCTGCTCGGGTTCGACGGCCCAGTCGTCGGCCAGACGCTCGATCAGGTCTGTATGTGAAGTCTTGGGGTACTGGTGTACCGCGTCGGCGTGCTCGCGGATCGCGGCGGCAGCCTTCGGGCTGGGACCCAGTACGTTCTCGTTCGAGGAGAGCTTGACCAGGTCGTCGGGATCGAGTCCCAGATCCCGGGCGACCTCTTCGATCCCCCGTCCCGCCCGGTAGACGGAGTGGTCCGACAGGTCCCGTGGTTCCATGTCCGGGGGAAGCGGACCCCGATTCTTAAGTCTGCTTGAACGAGCCGGCCGAAACTCACCAGTTTCAAGAGGTGTTGCCACCAGCACTCGGGTATGGCGTCAATCGACCTGACTATCGGGTACGTACTCCACATGCTGTTCGCCGGCCTGTGGACCGGCAGCGTCCTGTTCATGACCTACGGCGTCCTCCCGGTGGCCCGGGAAGGCAGCATCGACACCGACCCCTTCGCCGACATCACGAGCCGCCTGCTCACGCTCTCGCGGGCCTGTGCGCTCCTCCTGTTCCTGACCGGCGGCCACCTCGCCGGCCGAATCTACACCGTCGAGACGCTCACGGGATCGTCGAACGGGCACCTGGTCCTCACGATGATCGCCCTCTGGCTGGCACTGGCCGCGCTAGTCGAGATCGGTACCAGCAAGATCAGCTCCGGCCTGGCGGAACGGAAACTCCGCGAACCCGCGAACGACGCCCGCCCCTTCTTCCTCGCGGCCTCCGTGGCCGCGCTGGGCCTGCTCGTCGTCGCCGGCCTGCTTCTGGGCGGCGGCATCTGAAGTACGCGGTCGCACCGCCGCACTTCTCACAGCCGTTCGTCGACGTGCTCCGCACACTTCAGCGACAGCGCCGCAATGGTGAGCGTGGGGTTCAGCGCCCCGGGCGTGACGAACACGCTGCTCGACGCCACCGAGAGGTTGGGCACGTCGTGGGTCCGTAGCTGTGGGTTCACCACGCTCTCGGACGGGTCGGTTCCCATCCGGGTCGTCCCCATGTGGTGGAAGGCCGGCCCGGTGTTTTCCGGGCCGACCGTCCAGCCGATGTCGACGCCCAGTTCCTCCAGGATCGCGTGCTGGATCTCGTTGGCCCGCCGGATCGTCCGCTTCGTTCGGGCGTCCAGCGACCACGTGATGTCGGGCACGGGGTTGCCGTGGTCGTCGGTGGTGGAGGTGTCGAGCGTGATCCGGTTTTCCTCCCTGGGCAACTGTCCCACGAGCCCGCCCATGGCGATGTTGTTGCCGTAGGCACCCTGCAGTGAGTCGAGCAGGTCGTCGCCGAACTCGTCGGCTCCCAGCGCCATCTCGACGGGCGAGGGACCGGCGTAGTTCAGGAACTCCAGTTTGATCGGGCCGAGGTCGTCGTCGCTGGCGGGGATTCCGCCCGCCGTCCCCGACGTGGCCCGTCCGGGGTCGTCGTAGAACTGGTGGCACTCGCTTGTGATGAACCCGACGTGGTTCTGGCGGGTCCGCTCGTCGAGCAGGCCGCCGGCCCCACAGAAGAGGTGTTCGGTGAAGTATCGGCCGACGAGTCCGGAACTGTTGGCCAGGCCCTCCGGATGATCGGACGACCGGGACATGAGCAGGAGTCTGGGAGTTTCGATACCGCCGCAGGCGACGACGAACTCGCGGGCCGTCTGTCTGTGAGTCTCGCCGTCGGGCGTGGCGTAGCGAGCGGCCGCCACTTGCCCAGTGTCGTCGGTGACGAGTTCCTGTGCCGGTGCGCGGTCGATCACGCGAGCGCCAGCGTCCTCGGCCTTCCGGACGTGCACGTCGGCGCTGTACTTCGCGCCGGAGGGACAGACGGGTTTGCAGGTGCCGTAGCCGACGCAAGCGCTCCGATCGTCGTAGCCCTCCGAGTTGCGTGCGTTGGGCACCGAGTGCATCGTGACGCCCAGTCGCTCGCAGGCCTCGGCGAACAGCGAGTCGCTGTATGAGGGCTCGAACGCGGGCAACGGGTGGGGTTCCTCCCGCGGCGGCGCGAAGGGGTTGTCCGAGGCCCCCGCGACGCCCAGTTCCGTCTCGGCGTCGGCGTAGTAGGGTTCGAGGTCGTCGTAGCCGATTGGCCAGTCGGCGGCGACGCCGTCCCGGGTTCGGCGCTCGAAGTCCGCCTCGTGGTGGCGCATCACCATCCCCTGCCAGTGCAGCGTCGAGCCCCCGATCCCCTTTACGCGAGCGCTGTTGAGGGGATAGAACAGCTCGCCACTGCTCCTGTAGGCGTCGCGTTCACCGCCCATGTCCCAGACCTCGGTATCGGAGTGGGCGGGTCTGATGGCTCGCTCCATCCGGTCGAGCCGTGACTCGAAGTCGAACCGCGGTCCCGCCTCCAGCACGACGACTTCGTGGCCTCGCTCCGCGAGTCGGTGGGCGGCGAGCGCGCCGGCCGGACCCGCCCCGACGACGCACACGTCGACCCGCTCGCTCGGCGACCGGTCCACCGCGTCACTCATCTCGCCCGGGATTAGGTTAGCCTAAACTTAGGACTTCTGGTGTCGGAGTGGTGATACCGGCGGCTGGACAGGTTCGAAAATGGCGGAAGAACGGACGAATCATGGAATGTGGACGGTATTGCGGAGTGTGCCGATACCCTCGATCTCGACTTCGACTTCGTCGCCGTCGGCGAGCGGGCCGACACCGGCGGGGGTGCCGGTAGAGATCACGTCACCGGGTTCCAGGGTCATGTAGGTCGTGATCTCCTCGATCAGTTCGGGCACGGAGAAGATGAACTGGTCGCGGGATGACTGCTGGCGGAGTTCGCCGTTGACGCGACACTCGATGGTCGCGTCCTCGGGGACGTGCTCCGGGGTCGCGACGAGCGGGCCGATCGGGGCGGCGTCGTCGAAGGCCTTCCCGCGGACCCAGTTCTGTTCGACCCGCTGGTCGTCGCGGTTCGAGAGGTCGTTGAGACAGGTGAAGCCGGAGACGTAGTCCATGGCCGCGTCGGCGCTGACGCCCTTGCAGCGCTCGCCGATGACGACGGCGAGTTCGGCCTCGTGGTCGATGCGCTCCTTGCCTGACGGAAGCGTGACCTCCTGGTTGTGGCTCGTGACCGTGTTGGGCGGTTTGAGGAAGAGGAGAGGGCGATCCGGGACCTCCTTGTCCTGTTCGGCGGCGTGATCGGCGTAGTTGAGGCCGACACAGACGATCTTGGTGGGTTCACAGGGCGGGAGAATGTCGACATCGTCGGGCGCGAAGGTCTCGTCGCCGAAGGAGATGCGTCCGTACGGTCCGGCCGCGGCCGTCACCACCTCCTCGCCGTCCTCGACGGTCCAGCGACCTCCACGCACGTTGCCCGCGGAATCCCGGAAGCGTACGCGTTTCATGTCCCGCGAATCGCATCGCCGCCTGATAAGCGTTTACAAGCGCCCATCCCGTACCTCCTCGCGTGTTTCGAGGGACCCTCTACCTGCTGGTGATCGTCGTAGTGCTGTCACCGACCGCATCGGCGACGGCTGCCACCGTGACGGACGACCCGGGAGGGCAGACGCCCGACGACGGAACGGTGACGGAGACGGCGACACCCGATGTGACGGTGATCGCCACAGATGGGGCGTTCGCCGGGTTCACACTGGGGGCGGCCATCCTGGCCGTCGTGATCGCCGGCACGTACCGCTACCTCCGGGACTGAGGCGGTCCGATCTGCAGGCTCCTGTAGCGTTAAGTGGGCTTCGGCCGAACCCTCCGGACGCAATGGAACTCACATGGCACGGTCACGCGACCTGGCACGTTTCGGTCGGTGACACCGACATCCTGATCGACCCGTTCTTCGACAACCCCAAGACCGACGCCGAAGCCGGGGACTTCGACCCGGACGTGGTACTCGTCACGCACGGCCACGACGACCACGTCGCCGACGTGGGCGCGTTCACCGACGCGACGCTGGCGGGGACGCCCGAGGTCGTCGGCCACCTCTCGGGCGAACACGACTTCGCCGAGGACGACGTGGTCGGGTTCAACCTCGGCGGCACCGTCGAGTTCGGCGACGCCTACGTGACGATGCACCGCGCCGACCACACCAACGGCATGGGCGAAGGCTTCGTCGCCCCCAGTGGCGGCAACTGCGCGGGCTACGTCATCAGCGACACCGTCCCGACACAGATCGAAGACGAGGATTCGACGACGTTCTACCACGCCGGCGACACCGGCCTGATGACCGAGATGCGCGAGGTCATCGGTCCGTACCTCGAACCAGACGCCGCGGCGCTGCCCGTCGGCGATCACTTCACAATGGGGCCCATGCAGGCCGCCATCGCCGTCGACTGGCTCGACGTCGACCACGCCTTCCCGATGCACTACGACACGTTCCCGCCCATCGAGATGGACCCCGACCGATTCGTCGACGAGGTGGCCGCGACCGGCAGTGACGCGGAGGTCCACGTCCTCGACGGCGACGAGTCGTTCGACCTGGGCACCTGACGGCGACGGACCGGCGACTCGTTTTCGGGCGGCGTGCCAACGACACCCACTGTATTAAACGACCGTCCATAACCGGCGACACTATCAGTGGGGATGGGGCGAGTGTTGTAATTGCATCTTCGGTCGGGGGTGGGACCAGCGACCGAGGGGCACCGTGTTACAGGCTCCGTCCTGTCGGACGACGCACCATGGGTGGGGACCCAGTTGCCACGTGGGGGTGGCACCGACACGCATCGTCCGCCGCGGACGCCGTTTCTTCGGACCCGCCGTGTCAGTGGTAACAACGCTGAAGCCAGTCGGCCGTTACAGTCGGGACATGGACCACTGGACCGACCGGATCGTCGGCGACCGGATGACGGTCGACCAGCAGTTTACCGACCGCGTCGAATCGTCGCAATTCTCCCGCCAGCAGTGGGGGATGGTCATGACAGCGATCGAGTTCGATATCGAGAACCCGACCGACCAAGAGGCGGCGACGCTCGTCGCCGACACGAGCGCCCTCCCCTCGGTAATCCCCGAACTCGACTCGATGGACGACCACCCGATGGCCGGACCGGGCGGCCCCGGCGGCTCCGTCGGTGACACTGGCGGCGGTATGTTCGGTGGGATCAAAGACGCGCTCGGACTCGGGAGCGACGAAGACGACGATCTCGACGAGGAGCGACTGGCGGCGGCCGAGCGGTTGGCCGACGAGTACGCCGCGGAGTTACAGGCTCACCTCGAAGAGACGGGCAAGTGGAGCGCGATCCGGGCGGCGGCCGCCGAGTCGGGTCAGTAGTCCTCGTCGCTACCCCGGAATAGCGTCAGTTCTTCGGCCTGGTAGATGTTGATGAGCTCGTTGACTACTTCGTCGTAGCTCTCGTCGTCCACCCGGAGGCCGTCCAGTCGCTCGATCGTCTCCTCGTCGAGGTCCACGTTCGGCATACACCTACATGGACAGCCCCCAGTTAGTTAAGTTCCACGTCGCCGCGGGAGCCAGAGCCGCGGAGACGTCGGTGTAATCACCGGCCCGTCTCGCCGGTAATTGTCCCACGTCCTTGCGGACCGGTATCGGCCTGTTCACGGGCTCGATACGGCGTGTTCACGCTTGATACCCGGATCAGGCAAGCGTTTGTATAGCTGTCCCCAGGGTCCATCAGCGACGAGCGACTTTCACATGACCGACCGTGATCCGATCCTATTAGTCGCCGACTCCGAGCGGCCAGTCCCGACCACCATCGAGGAACGGGGAGCCGCCCCGGTCCGACGCGTCGACGACGAGACCGCGGCCCGCGACGCGATCGCCGACGGTGTGATCGCGGTACTGGTCGCGAACGCGACCGATGAATCGGTCGAGACCCTGGTCGAGCGAATCAGCGATGAGGTTCCCGAGACGCCGGTCGTCGCTGTCGTCGAGGAGCGTAGCGAGACCGACGACGCGCTGTTCGAAGCCGGCGCGACCGGCGTCGTCACGTCCGAGACGGTGCCACGACTCGTCGGCCCGGACGGCCCGGAGTTGCTGGCAGAGATGAAACAGAATGACTCCGTCCGCGGGGGCGACCGCGATACGGCTGCGACGCCGTCGCTCGCCGAAACCGAACTGCTCGGCGGGCAAACGGTACCGAGACAGCACGACGGCAGTCTCGTACTCGGAGGGTCGAACGCGCCGACACAGGCGGATCGACAGCGATACGAGACCATCTTCAACACGGTCGAAGACGGGATTTACCTGATGGACCCCGACGGCCGGTTCGTCGCGGTCAACGACGCCGGTGAAGAACTGACCGGGTACCCGCGGGAGTATCTGGTGGGCCGGCACGTCTCGATCGCCCTCCCGGAGGAAGACATCGAACGCGGCCGCCAGTTGATTCAGGACCTCCTGCGTGACGACGACCGACACGTCGGCACGCTGGAACAGACGGTCGTGACGGCCGAGGGGGAGGAGATCCCCTGCGAGAACCGGCTCGCGATCATCGAGAGCGACGGCGAGTTCCTGGGCAACGTCGGCGTCATCCGCGACGTGCGCGAACGACGGGAGCGCGAGCGCCAGCTTAGAGAGGAACGGGCTCTCGTCGAGGCCATCTTCGAGGCCGTTCCCGACCTGCTCTATGCCTTCGACGAGAACGGCGAGTTCCTCCGGTGGAACGATTACGTGCCGGAGGTCACCGGGTACGGCGAGGACGAGATTCAGGAAATGAACCCACTCCAGTTCCTCGCCCCCGATGAACGCGAGCGTGTCAGGGACACCCTCGGCACGGTCGTCTCGAACCGTCGGATCGAACACGTGGAGGCGGATCTGGCGACCAGCGACGGCGAGCGGATCCCTCACGAGTTCAGTGGCGGCCCGGTCGTCGACGACGACGGCGAACTGATCGGCGTGGCGGGGATGGGCCGAGACGTGTCGGACCGTGTGGCCCGCGAGCGACAGATCGAGCGCCAGCGCGACGAACTCGACGAGCTAAACCGCATCAACGCCGTCATCCGCGACATCGATCAGGCGCTGATCCGCGCCCGGAGCCGCGAGGAGGCCGAACACGTCGTCTGTGATCGACTGGCCGCCTCGGAGGCCTACCGATTCGCGATCGTCACGGGCTACGACCCGACGACCGACACCCTCGTTCCGCGGACGGGGGCTGGCGACCACGACCGACTCGACGTGGTGGAAGCCCTGGGATCCGCCCCAGACGAACTGGGGCGGGAGGCGATCCGCACCCGGGGGGTCGAGGTCGTCGGGAATCTCAGGGCGAGCGATCGGCTCGACGCCTGGGAGTCCGCCGCCTTCGAGTGTGGCGCACGGTCGCTGGCGGTCATCCCGATCACGTTCGAGGACCGGATTTACGGCCTGCTGTCGGTGTTCGCGGCTCGGCCGAACGCGTTCGACGAGCGCGAGAAGACGGTGCTGGGCGAACTCGGCGATACTCTGGGGTACGCACTGGATACCATCGAGCGCGAGGAGCGCGAACAGTTGCTCACGACGCTGCAGGCGTCGACTCGCGAACTCATCGACGCCGAGTCGAGACCGGAGGTGTGCGAACGGGTCGTCACTGCGGTCGCGGACGTGCTGACGGAGGCCGACGTGGGTGTCTTCTTGCTCGACGACGACCGGGGCGACCTCGCCCGGACCGCTGCGACGACGGAGTTCTCCGATCGGTTCCCGTCCGAGCGCCTCCCGGACCCCGACACCCGTGGCACGACGATCTGGTCCGCCTTCCTCGACGGGGAGACCGTCGTGTTCGACACCACTGAACTGGCGTCGCTGACCGACGACATCGGGAGCGGGATGGCCGTCCCGCTCGGAGATCACGCGTTGCTGGTGGCGCTCTCGCCGGACCCGACGGGGCTCGACGGCGACATCCGACACGTCCTCGAACTGTTCGCCACCTCGGCCGAGGCCGCCCTCGACCGCGTCGAGGGCGAGGCCGACCTCCGGGCACGGGACGCCGAACTCGAACGACAGAACCGCCGGCTGAAACGACAGGTGAAGATCAACGAGGTGCTACGGGGCGTCGACGAGGCGCTGGTCGACGGGACCACGCGAGCCGAGATCGAGGAATCCGTCTGCGAACGACTCGTCACGGAAGGGTCCTACCGGTTCGCCTGGATCGGCCAGTTCGATCCAGCGACCGAGGACGTCGAGCCCCGAACCTGGGCGGGCGAGGGCAGCGAGTACCTCGACACGCTCGGGACGGACGGGCGGGAACCGAGCTACCGCGCGCTGGACGGGGGCGAGTCAGTGATCGTCTCGCCCGTGTCGGAACACCTGCGCGAGGAGCCGTGGCGACAGGCGGCGTTGCGGCGGGACTTCCGGTCGGTCGTGGCCGTCCCGCTCGCCTACGAGAACTACACCTACGGCGTGCTGGCGGTGTACGCCGAGAACAGTGACGCGTTCGGGGAGACCGAGCGGCCCGTGTTCGCGGAACTCGGCGAGACGATCGCCAACGCCATCAACGGCATCGAGACCAAACAGTCGCTCCTCGGCGACGACGCCATCAGGCTCAAACTCCACCTCGACGACGAGACGAGTCCCCTGGTCTCACTGCGTCGCCGTCTCGACTGTACCATCCGGCTCGAAGGCATCAACACCTGGACTGCCGACGGGCTCCGCGCGTTCCTCACGATCGCCGACGCCGACCCGGCGGCCGTCGAGACCGCCCTGAACGAGACCGTCGCCGTCGCCGACTACAGTCGCGTGGGGGACGGCGACAGCGAGGTGTACGAGATCGAGTTCGCCGACGAGACCGTCCTCGGAACGTTGCTGGAACACGGCGGGCTCCCGCGGGATCTCACCGTCGACGACGGGGGGATGGAGCTGTTCGTCGACGTGCCCCACGACATTCACGTCCGGGAACTGGTCGACGCCGTCCGGGCCTCGTACCCGACGACGGAACTGATCGCCCGCAAAGACGTGAGCCGCGAATTACACAGCGCGGACCAACTGCGTTGCGACGTGCTGAGCGATCTGACCGAGCGCCAGCGCGAGGTCCTGTCGACGGCTTACCTGAGCGGATACTTCGAGCGGCCCCGGGAGAGTACTGGACAGGATATCGCGGACACGCTCGGGGTCTCACAGCCTGCGGTGAACCGACATCTCAGGGTCGCTCAGCGAGCGGTCTTCGACTGGTTGCTCTCCGGAACCGACGTGGACGGCGCTGCTCTGGATCGATGAGTAGCTCCCGGAAATCCTCGAACAGACGGTTCTCCCGGCCGGGTTATACTGATAACGCCCCGTCACGGCGACGGTTATCTATATCGTGACCAGAGCCTTCGGTAACACTGTGTTTGTCCCTATGTGGAATCATGCGTGCGAGTATAAGCGACACCAGTGGCGTACCATCAGCTAGCAAACCAGTCGTCGAGACGATCGTCTCCGCAGTTGCGCGGGTAGAGGGCGTCGATCCCGTCGACCTGTCGGAGCCGGTCTTCGCGTTCGTCGATCCCGACGCGCTGGACGCCCTCGTCGCCTCGGCGCGGCCCGATACCGACCTCTCCGTCACGTTCGAGGCCTGGGGCCACGAGATCGGTATCGAGGGGGATGGAACGATCCGGGTAGACGGCGAAATTCAGAGTCAGTCTGCACCCGAGGGTGTGACGGGGATCAGGCAAGGGACACACAGGTAAGTCAGGACGACATTTTCGAGACAGGACCAATAGAGCATGAACACAGCAACGATGGCGGTCTGTGAGCACTGTGGGAACGATATCGACACTGACGAGTGGTATCCTATCGAAACGGAACTGGCGACCGACGGGACCCTCGTCTTTCACCCGTTTTGCTCCGACCGCTGTCGAGCGGCCTGGAAAGCCTGACTGGCCCGGCTACAGCGCGTCCACCACTGCGTCGGTCACGTCGTCGGTCGTGGCGTCGCCGCCCAGATCCGGCGTCCGCGGCCCGCCCTCCAGAACAGCCGTGACCGCGTTCCGGACGCGGGTCGCCTCGTCGCCGTACCCGAGATGGTCGAGCATCATCGCTGCGCTCAGGATCATCGCCGCCGGGTTCGCGACGCCCTCCCCCGCGATGTCCGGCGCGGAACCGTGGACCGGCTCGAAGAGTGCGTTGTCCGGCCCGATGTTCGCACTCGGTAGCAGACCCAGTCCGCCGACGAGCCCGGCCGCCAGATCCGAGAGCATGTCCCCCGCGAGGTTCGGACAGATGACCACACCGTAGTCCTCGGGGTGCATGATGAGGTGCATCGCCAGCGCGTCCATCAGCGCGTCGTCGAACTCGAAATTGCCTTCCTCGGCAACATCCTCACACGCCGCCAGGAACCGCCCGTCGGTCTTTCGCATGACGTTTGCCTTGTGAGCGACCGTCACGTCCGAGTAGCCGTTCTCCTCGGCGTACTCGAAGCCGAACTCGGCGATCCGTCGGGACGCGTCCTCGGTGACGAGTCGGGTGAGTGTGGTCACGTCTTCGGTCAGGTCGTCCTCGATGCCGGCGTAGACTCCTTCGGTGTTCTCCCGGACGAACACGAGGTCGGTCTCGGGCTTGACCGCGTCCACGCCCGGGTACGCACGGGCCGGGCGGACGTTGGCGAAGGAGTCGACGGCCTCCCGGAGCGGGAGGATTACGTCGGCGGCCGTCTCGCCGGCCGCGCCGAACAGCGTCGCGTCGGACTCCGCGGCCAGATCGTAGGTCTCGTCGGGGAGTGCCTCGCCGCGCTCTTCTTTCACGTAATCGCCGGCTTCGCCGTCGACGAACTCCAGATCCAGTTCCAGCGCCTCGAGCACATCGATGGCCGCAGGGACGACTTCGCCGCCGATACCGTCGCCGGGGATGACCGCGATCCGGTGTGTCATTACCTCCTCAGGCGAGTGCCCGGGCGAATAGGTTTGCGGTTTCGCCAGCCCGCTGGAGTGGGCCGGCCGCGGCCCGCGATAAGACGGTCGCCGAAACTGCGATGCTCTGGGACCACCCAGATAACCAGCGGTTTTAATATTAACAGATATGTAAACCCGATCCAGAGGATACGCTATGAACCGAAGAATCACCCGCCGATACCTGGTTATCGGTACCGTTAGCGCCCTGCTATCGTTGGTTGTCCTTCCTATCGCAGGGCTCGTATCGATATACAGCGGGTACAGGATCAAAGATCACGCTCCAGCGATCTACAGTACACTCTTGGCCGGGATCGGCGGGTTCTCTGTCGTCCTGTGGCTCACGTATCTCGTAAGCCTCTGAGAGCCACTCGAATCGGTCGTCAGTCGGATCGGAGAAGAGCCGTAGCGGAAAACGCAGTATCGCAGATCCAAAAAGAACACTGTCTGCCACACCACCTATCATTCAATGACGCAGAACGGCGATCCGGGAGAACTCGGGCCGGCAAAAACGGAGATCATGGAGGCGACGTACCAGGCGTTGCAGAAACACGGGTACGACAACCTCACGATTCAGGATATTGCTGACGAGTTCGAGAACAGCCGCACGCTCCTCTATTATCACTACGATGGGCGAGACGAACTGTTAGTCGACTTTCTCGAGTACGTGCTGTACGAGTTTCTCGGGAGCCTCCCTGACGAGAAGCAATCGGCTCGGGCCGAACTCGAAACGCTGGTCGAGGTCCTCCTCCCGGCTACTCTCGACGAAGAAGTCTATCGGGTCCAGCTCGCCATGTTCGAACTGCGAGTAAATGGCCCGCACGATCGGGACGCCCGCGAACAGTACCTGCGCGTCGATAGCGAACTCAAAGACCTACTCGAGGATATCTTCACCCGCGGTCTCGAAGCCGGTGAATTTGCCGACATTGAACCGGCGGTCGAGGCCGAACTCTTTCTCTCCTTGCTTACCGGGACACGAACTCGACGGCTCACGGTCTACGATCCGGAGGAGTCGATTCACGAACTGCGAAACGCAATCAATACCCAGATCGAGCGTATTTCGTCCAGTTAACGACCCGCCGCTTCTGTCCGCAACTGTTTCCTCACCTCACTTTCTCACCCGACCAGTCCCTCCGTCGGAAACCGAGCCACGTCGACCGTGGACTACCGGACCGCCCGCATACCGGCCGTTTAGAGGTCAGATCGCGGTGTCTCGATATAGTCGACTGGATCAAAAGGCACTTTACAATATATTCAATATATAAATATACGATGTACGAACTGGCCGAGAACGTGGCGCTCGTCACCGGTGCTGGCTCTGGAATTGGTCGGGCAACAGCAAGACGGTTCGCCCGAGAGGGTGCGACGGTCGTCGTCGCGGATATCGATGTCGACGGTGGCGAGGAGACTGTCAGCCGAATCGAGGACGCTGGCGGGACCGCGACCTTCGTGAAAACCGATGTCGGACGTCCGGATTCGATCGAATCCAGCGTCGAGACCGTCATCGAACAGTATGAACGCCTCGATTACGCAATCAACAACGCGGCGACGGGCAACGAACCCGCACCGATCACCGAGATCGAGGAAACCGAGTGGGATCGCATCAACGACATCAACCAGAAGGGCGTCTGGGCAGGAATGAGGGAGCAGATCCCGGCCATGGAGGCATCTGGCGGCGGTGCGATCGTCAACGTTGCCTCCATGGCGGGTATCCGGGGCAGTCCGGGGCGCAGTCCGTACAGCGCGAGCAAGCACGGCGTCGTCGGGTTGACGAAGACGGGTGCCCTCGAATTTGCCGACGCTGGGGTGCGAGTGAATGCAGTATGTCCGACGATCGTCGATACACCTGCGTTGCGTGCGATGTCCGAGGCAGAACAGCAACAGGTGATCTCGAACGTCCCGATGGGCCGTCCGGCACAGCCAGAAGAAGTTGCCAGTGCGATCCTGTGGCTCTGCTCGGACGAGGCGTCGTTCATCACTGGCCAGACGATCCCGATCGACGGCGGCGAATCTCAGCAGTAGGGCAACGCCGCCCCCGCCAGTTCGAGGGTCGTGGTTCAGAGCGACCCACACCTCGCAGGTTACGTTCGATAGACGAACGGGGACAGCGAGAAACGGGAAAAGTGAATCGACGACCGAACGACCGACTCGGAATTCTCAGACGTACGGCAGACCCTCGGCCGTCTCCGAGATAGCCTCCTGATTGGCCTTCATCAGGGCCGTCGTGTCCCAGATGCCGTCCACGAGCGCCTTCCGCTGGCCCTCGTCGACGGTCACGTCGACGGTCTTCCCGTCGTAGGTAACGGTCTCCTCGGCCACGTCGATGTCGATTTCGGCGTCAGGGTTCTCGTCCACGAAGTCCTGCAGGTCCTCGATGGTCTCCTGATCGGCGGTGACCGTCGGCATTCCGAGCGCCAGACAGTTGCCGGCGAAAATCTCGGCGAAGGACTCGCCGATGAACGCGTCGATCCCCCACCGCATCAGCGCCTGCGGGGCGTGCTCACGGGAGGACCCACAGCCGAAGTTCGCGTTGACGACCATCACGTTGGCGTCCGTGAACCGGTCCTCGTTCATCGGGTGGTCCTTCTCGTTGTCGTCCTCGTCGAACCGCTGATCGAAGAAGGAGAACTGCCCGAGCCCGTCGAAGGTGACGACCTTCATGAACCGCGCCGGGATGATCTGGTCGGTGTCGATGTCGTTCCCGCGGACTGGAATCCCGGTCCCGGTGACTTCCTTTACTTCGGGAATCTCCACTTCGTCTGTCATACGCTGACCACCTCCTCCAGATCGCGTACGTCTGTAACCTCACCGGTCACGGCGGCCGCCGCGACCATCTGGGGGTTCATCAGCACCGTCCGGCCGTCCTTGCTCCCCTGGCGACCGACGAAGTTCCGGTTCGACGACGACGCGGAGGCCTCGTCGCCCTCCAGCTGGTCGTCGTTCATGCCCAGACACATCGAACAGCCGGCGTTACGCCAGTCGAAGCCGGCCGCCTCGAAGACGTCTTTCAGACCTTCTTCCTCGGCGGCCTTCTGGACGCGCTGGCTGCCGGGGACGACGAACGCGCGCACGTCGTCGGGGACCTGCCGGCCCTCGACGATCTTCGCCGCGCGGCGCAGGTCCGGCAGCCGAGCGTTCGTACAGGATCCGAGGAAGGCAACGTCGATGTCGTAGCCTTCCATCGTGTCGCCGGGCTCGACGCGCATGTGCTCCTGCGCGCGCCGGGCCGTGTCCTGCTTCTCTTCCGGCAGGTCCTCGGGGGCCGGGATGGGCTGGGTGACGCCGACGCCCTGGCCGGGCGTGGTGCCCCAGGTGACGACGGGCTCCAGTTCGCTCGCGTCGATGTGGACCACGTCGTCGTACTCCGCGTCCTCGTCGCTGCGGATGGACTCCCAGTACGGCTTGAGTTCCTCGAACTTCTCGGGGTTCTCCTGGAAGTAATCGGTCTCTTCCAGCCACTCGTAGGTGGTCTCGTCGGGGTTGACGTAGCCCGCACGAGCGCCGCCCTCGATGGACATGTTACAGATGGACATCCGGCCTTCCATCCCGAGGTCCTCGATGGCCTCGCCGGCGTACTCGTAGACGTAGCCGACGCCGCCCTCGGTACCCAGTCGGCGGATGATCTCCAGGATGATGTCCTTGGCCTCGACGCCCTCGCCGAGTTCGCCGTCGACCTGAATCTTCCGCACCTTTTGCTTCTCCATCGCGATGGTCTGGGTCGCCAGCACGTCCCGAATCTGGCTGGTCCCGATCCCGAACGCGAGCGCGCCGAACGCGCCGTGGGTGGAGGTGTGGCTGTCGCCGCAGACGATGGTCTTTCCGGGCTGGGTCAGCCCCTGCTCCGGACCGACGACGTGGACGATGCCCTGCTCGCCGGTCTCGGGCGAGAGGAACTCGATGCCCGCGTCCCGGACGTTCTCCTCCAGTTCCGACATCATCTCTTCGGCCGCGTCGTCGCTGTAGGGCCGGGACTGGTCCGCGGTGGGGACGATGTGGTCGACCGTCGCCAGCGTCAGGTCGGGTCGGGCGACCTCCAGGTCGCGTTCCTGGAGCATCCCGAACGCCTGCGGGCTCGTGACCTCGTGGATGAGGTGCAGGCCCACGAACAGCTGATCCTGCCCGTTGGGCAGCGTCGTCACCTTGTGGTTCTCCCAGACTTTGTCGTACAGCGTATTTTCGCTCATACTGTCTCAGATCGTCCCTCTGTGCCACGCTCGAAGGCGCGCTCGACGCCTTCGCCGTGAGGCGGTGTGTGGTCCACGTCGCACATCCGCTGTCGGTCGCTGTCCTCGGTCATTGTTCGTCCTCGTCCCAGGCGAAGAGGTCGCGCAGGCGCTCGCCGACCTCCTCGATCTGGTGGTTCTGTTCGGCACTGCGGTACTGCTTGTAGGCCGGCCGGTTGGCCTGATTTTCGTTGATCCACTCGCGGGCGAACTCGCCGTTCTGGACGCCCTCGAGGATCTCCTCCATCCCCTCGCGGTCGATGACGTCCTCACCGCGGGTGAGGCCGCCGTATTCGGCGGTGTCGGAGACGGAGTTCCACATCTCCATGTGGCCGCCCTCGTACATCAGATCGACGATCAGCTTGAGTTCGTTCAGACACTCGAAGTAGGCCATCTCCGGGGAGTAGCCCGCGTCGACGAGCGTCTCGAAACCGGCCTTCACGAGGTCGGTCACGCCGCCACACAGTACAGCTTGCTCGCCGAACAGGTCGGTCTCGGTCTCCTCGCGGAAGGTCGTCTGGATCGTGCCGGCACGCGTACAGCCGATGGCCTTCGCGTACGCGAGTCCTTCCTCTTTGGCCTCGCCCGTCGCGTCCTGATAGATGGCCAGCAGGCCGGGGGTCCCCTCGCCTTTCTCGTAGTTGCGGCGGACGAGGTGGCCCGGCGACTTGGGCGCGACCATCGTCACGTCCACGTCTTCCGGGGGCTCGATCTGGCCGTAGTGGATGTTGAACCCGTGGGCGAACTGGAGCGTGTCGCCGGCCTCCAGTTCGTCACGAATCTGCTCGTAGACCGCGGGCTGCACAGTATCAGGAACGAGCATCTTCACGATGTCGCCCCGGGCGGCGGCCTCGACCGGTGTCGTGACTTCCAGCCCCTCGTCTTCGGCGGCGTCGCGGGAGGACGAGCCCTTCCGGAGGCCGACGACCACGTCGACGCCGCTGTCCTGAAGGTTCAGCGCGTGGGCGTGGCCCTGGCTGCCGTAGCCCAGCACGGCGACGGTCTTGTCTTCGATGTGCGATACGTCCGCGTCCTCGTCGTAGTAGATCTCGTTGGTAAATTCGTCAGTCATCGTCTGCTGGTGTTTGTGAGTCCGCAGTCAGTTTCACTTCGGGTTCGACTTCCGCAGTCTGCTGTTCGCCTCTGGCCAGCGCCGCGTAGCCGGTCCGGACGATCTCGCGGATGCCGAACTGCTTGTACGCGTCGATGGCGTCGTCGATCTTCTGCTCGTTCCCGGTGATCTCGACGGTGATCGTCCGCGGCCCGGCGTCGAGGGTTTCACCGCCGTACATCTCCGTGATGGCGTGGACCTTGTCCGGTTCCTCGCCGTTTACCTTCACGATCACCAGTTCCCGCTGGATCGAATCGTGGTCCAGCTCCCGCACCGAGACCACGGGGATCAGCTTCCGCAGCTGCTTTTTGGCCTGCTGGATCCCCGGCCGGGTCTCCTCGATGACGATAGTCATCCGCGCCCGGCTCTCGTCGACGGTCGTTCCGACCGTGAGACTCTCGATGTTGAACTGCCGGCGGCTGAACAGGCCGGAGACCTCCGCCAGCACGCCGGGCTCGTGTTCGACCAGCGCCGACAGCACCGCGCGACGCGGTTCGTGTTTCGCCTCCGCTTCGGGGTCGATGCGAATACCGTCCTCGTTGCGCCGGCCCTCGGGACGCATCCGCTCGCCCGGGCCCGGCCCTGGAAGTTTCCCTGTCATCGTCAGATCTCGTCCAGATGGTCTTCCGACAGCGCGAACAGGCTGTTGTCACCGCCGCTCGGCACCATCGGGTAGACGTTCTCCTCGGGGTCGATGATCGCGTCGACGACCGCCGGCCCGTCGTACTCCAGTGCGGCCTCGATGGTCTCCTCGACCTCGTCGTAGTCCTCCAGCCGGAAGCCGCGAGCACCGTAGGCCTCCGCGAGCTTGTCGAACTCGGGGACCCACGGGTACTCCGAGGCCATCCGGCGACCCTCGTAGAAACCGTCCTGCCACTGGCGGACCATCCCGACCGCCTCGTTGTTCAGGACGACGATGGTGATGTCGAGGTTCTCCCGCACCGCAACTGAGAGCTCCTGACTCGTCATCAGGAACGAGCCGTCGCCCTCGAAGGCGATGACCTCCTTGTCCGGCTTGGCCAGTTTCGCGCCGATGGCCGCGGGGAAGCCGTATCCCATCGTCCCGAGGCCGTGGGAGGTGACCCACGTCCGGGGTTCGGTCCAGGTCCAGTACTGCCAGGCCCACATCTGGTGTTGCCCGACACCGGCCGTGACGATGGTGTCGTCGGGCATCGCCTCGTCGAACTGCTCGACGATGTACTGGGGCTTGAGCGGCCGGTCCTCCGGCATCTCGTAGTCCAGCGGGTACTCGTCTTTCCACGTCTGGCACTGCTCGCGCCAGGCGTCGGCGTCGGGCGCGTCAGTCATCGCATCACTCAACTGATCGAGCACCGCTTTGGCGTCGCCCAGCAGCGGATAGTCGGCCTCGATGTTCTTGCTGATCTCGGCCGGGTCGATGTCCACGTGGACGATGTCGGCGTCCGGCGCGAACGTCTTCACGTCGCCGGTCAGTCGGTCGTCGAAGCGCGTCCCGATGGCGAGCATGCAGTCGGTCAGCGTGATCGCCATGTTGGCGTAGCCGGTGCCGTGCATGCCGGCGATGCCCATCGAGAGTTCGTGCGTCTGGTCGAACGCACCAGTCCCGGGCATCGTCGTCATGACCGGAATGTCGTACTCCGTGGCGAACGCGCGCAGTTCGTCGCTGGCGTTGGCCTTGATGACGCCGCCGCCCGCGAGGATGATCGGTTTCTCGGCGTCGGAGATCACGTCGGCCGCCTCGCTGACGGCTTCGGCGTCGGCCTTCTCCGGTGGGTTGTACGTGTCCGGCGTCTCCGGTTTGCCCGGTTCCACGTCGGTCTCGGGCTGGGTCACGTCCTTGGGCAGGTCGACCAGCGTCGGCCCCTGCCGGCCCTCGTCGGCCAGCGCGAAGGCCGTGCTCACGTCGTCGCCGACCTCGTCCGGGGAGGTGGCGAAGCGGTTGTACTTCGTGATCGGCTGGGTGACGCCGATGGTGTCGGTCTCCTGGAAGGCGTCGTTGCCCACCAGATCCGTCGGGACCTGGCCCGTGAGCGCGATCAGCGGGTCCGAGTCCATGCTGGCGTCGGCGATGCCCGTGACGAGGTTCGTCGCGCCCGGGCCCGACGTGGCCATACAGACGCCGGGGTCGCCCGTGACGATCCCGTAGGCGTCGGCGGCGTGAACCGCGCCCTGCTCGTGGGCCATCGTAACGTGGGTCATGTCCGACTCGCTGTACAGCGCGTCGTAGACGGGCATGATCGCCCCGCCCTGCACGCCGAACAGGTGGTCGACGCCGGCGTTTTTCAGCGCCGAGACGACCGCATCAGCGCCGGTCTCGATGGGTTCGACGTGGCTCTCGTCGTCGGGTTCGTCCGGTCGTTCGTCGGCCGCTTCCCGCTCGACTTCGTCCGCGTGTGGTGTCTGTGCGCTATCGCTCATGTCGATTCCTCCGTCGTGTGTCGATCTGTCGTGTACATGTGCATTGGTCCGGTTTCTACCGACTGTGCTGCAGAATTCGGGGTGAAGACGTGTGGCGGGGCTATAGCGCCCCTACGATACCCGCGAGAAGTACGAGTGCGCGGCTGTTCGCCGGGCCACTCCCGCGTCCAGCACGCGCAGTCATCGTGTGCCGAGTAGGCCCGGCCAGTGACATAATTCTTCCGAGTCGAGCCGCCCTTCACCAGCCGCTGGCGAGCGCGAACACCGCGAGGGGAGGCCATCTCAGACCCGGACCTCCTCCTCGGTGACGCCGACTTCGCGGGCGAATTTCTCCAGCACGTCCATCGTAACCCGCTTTTTCTCGGCCCCGTAGTCCTTGACGCGACGGGTGACCTCCCGGACCTCTTCCTCGGTGGGGTCGAACCCGGCGTCGACCAGTCGCTCCCTGACGGAGTGCTGGCCGGTGTGTTTCCCGAGGACGAGCTCGCGCTCGGCCCCGACCATCTCCGGCGTCATCACGCCCGGCTCGAACGTGTCCGAGTTCTCGATGACGCCCGCGGCGTGGATACCGCTCTCGTGTGAGAAGGCGTTCTCGCCGACCACCGGTTTGTTTGCCGGAGTCGGAATCGACGAGCGGTCCTCCACGAGTCGCGACAGCTCGGTGATTCGGGTCGTGTCGATCCGAGAGTCCACGTCGTACAGACTCTCTAAGGCCATCACGACCTCCTCGTAGGCCGCGTTGCCCGCCCGCTCACCGATGCCGTTGACCGACACCTGCGACTGGCTCGCGCCAGCTTCGAAGCCGGACAGGGCGTTCGCCGCTGCCAGCCCGAAGTCGTCGTGTGTGTGAACGTCCACGCGCGCGTCGATCGCGTCGACGACGTTCCCGACCATGTCGTAGAACCGCCGCGGGGTGGCGACGCCGCAGGTGTCCGGAATGTTCACCCAGTCGGCGCCGGCCTCGTCGGCGGCCTGTACGACCTCGATCAGGAAGTCCTCGTCCGTCCGCGTGGCGTCCATCGGCGAGAACATGCACTCGACGCCGGCCTCCGTGACACGCTCGACGGACTCGACGGCGGCCTCCTTGGCCTCCTGTCGAGTGGCGTGCATAGAGTCCTGCAACTGGACGTCGCTGGTGGACACGAACACGTGTACCAGGTCGACGCCGCTGTCGAGTGCAGCCTCGACGTCCTCTTCGACCACGCGCGCCAGTCCACAGACCTCGCTGTTCTGTGCGGACTCGGCGATGTCGCGAACGGCCTCGAACTCCGCGTCCGAGTTGACCGGGAACCCCGCCTCGATGACGTGGGTGCCCATGTCGTCCAGCACGGCCGCTATCTCGCGTTTGTCGTCGTACGAGAACGACGTGCGTGGCGACTGCTCACCGTCGCGCAGCGTGGTGTCGAAAATGCGTGCTTCTGTTATCTCAGAAGTGGAATCCAGTGTGCCCTGGAAGAACTCGATCCGCCGGGGATCCCGACGTGCCCTCTGTATCGTTGGACATTGTAGCACTTGTTGCAAAGCCACCTATCGTATATAAAGCTGTCCGTGCACCGCGTGCATGAGTTTGGTTGACATGCCCAAGGGCTTGCGTCAGCAGGCGGCTACCGTACCTGCGTCAAGATTTTTGTTTCGCCGGTCGGATTCCCGAATATGTCCCTGCAATCGCGACCCATCGCCCTCCTCCGGCGGTACTCGCTCGTGATCGAACTGGTCGGGACGGCGACCGGAATACTCGCCGTCTGGTACTTCCTCGATCTCGCGCCGGCACCGCTCGGCGGCGCGGCGGTCGGGATCACGGCGGCGACGATCTGGCCCCACGTCCGGCGGCGCTACGGATTCAACCGCGGGTGGGGGAAGCTCTTCCCCGGCGTCGGACTGGTCGCACTCGGCGCGTACGCGTTCGCGGGCACCGGCGGGAACGACCTCGTCAAAGCGGCGTTCCTGATTGTCGGCGCGTGGCTGACGCTGGACGCCGTCTACGACCTGCAGTCGGGCGCTGGTCGGACCGAACCCGGCGCGCCCGACCAGATGGACCGGTTCGGCGACGCCGCCATCGTGGGGCAGGCGCTCGAAGGGAGTCCCCGGTCCGTCGCGGAACTGGACGACGCGCTCGATCTCCCCCGCGAGCGGATCGAGGACGGGATCGAGACCCTCCGGACCCTCGACGTGATCGAGCGGCAGGGCGAGCGCTACGTGGCGCGACTCGACGACCGGAGCCTCACCGACGCACTCCGAAACGAGTCGGGGCGGGCGCGCGAGCGGCTCGGTGGCCTCCCCGAACGCGTCGCGCGGCCGTTCCGCCTGTTCACGTGATCGTCTGACGTTGCGAGGGGTTTTTGCCGGCCGGGTGCGAGGGAGCCGATATGAGCGATTTCGACCTCGACCTGCAGGCGGTCGAGGACCAGATGGACGACGACGAGCGCGAGGGGAGCCGGATCGTGCTCGGTGTCCTCGACGGCTCGACGCCCGACGGGGAGTGGATAGCGGAGGTCGACGGCGGTGCCGTGCTCGTGCTAGACGTTGAAGGCGACGTGAACGAACTCGCCGCCGGATTCGCACGCGACGTGACGGAGATGGGCGGCGAGTTGATGCGATTCCGGGACTTCCTGCTCGTGACGCCGCCGGGCGTGGTCATCGACACCGAACGGCTGTAGCGACCCTGCCCACGGTCTCAACTCGGGTGCAGGTGAAACACGCGAAGTATGGCCAACGAATTCGTACGGCGATCGGGACTCCTCCTCGCCGCAGTTCTGTGTCTGATCGCACTCGGTGAACTCGTCCAGCCGCCGGTCCGGTTGGACACGCTCCTCGGAATGTTGCTGTTGTACGCGGTGATCGGAAGCGTAGTAATCTCGTTCGGCGCGGTCGGCTACCGCGCAGTGGCCGAGATTTTCGGCGGTCGGGACGGACGGGAGTGACACGGTTTTCGACCCCACCGGCCGAGGTGTATTACGTCGGGGCGGTCTAGCCCGCCCATGGTGGACCTGACCACCACCGCCATGCGATTGCTGGGCCTGTACGGTCCGCTCGCCCTGTTGCTGTTTACCTTTCTGGAAACGTCGATGCTCTTCCCGTTCCTCCCGAGCGAGGCAGTCGTGCCGGCGGCCGCCGCCTTGCTCGTCACGGACCTCCCGTCGTTTCTGGTGTTCGTCGGGGCTGCCACCGTCGGCGGCACCGTCGGCGCGTTCGTCCCGTTCTACGTGTTCCACGACACGCGGGTCGGAGACAACGGCTGGCTCCAGCGACACATCCACGTCTCGGACGAGCGCATCGAACGCGGTGAGGTATGGTTCCGACGGTGGGGCAGATCGTCGGTGCTCTGGGGCCGATTGCTTCCGGTCCTCCGGTCCGTAGTCTCGATCCCGGCCGGATTCGTCGACATGCGACCCCTGCGATTCGGCGCATACACGGCGGTCGGGACCGTGCTGTTCTACGCGGCCACCGCCGGTGTGGTCTACTACGCTCGCGAACGGTCGCTGTTCGCCACGGCGATAGCGGTCGCCACCGAGAGACCGCTCGCCGCCGCCGTCGTGGCGGTCGCAGTCGTCGGCGTGACCGTCCTGCTCTGGCGCTGGTCACCCCGGCGAGCCCTGTCAGGATAACCGCGCCGTCACAGCAACGTCAACTGGTGGCCGTCGGGATCCTCGATCCGAACACCCTCGTCCAGTTCGGTCACCGAACGGGCTCGGTCTTCGACGGCCCCGACGACCGCTGCCGGGTCCTCGATGCCCAGGCCCACGTCCACGTGGACCCCGCCGCGTCCGTCCGCGAGGCCCAGCTGGGGTTCCCAGAGTTCGAAGTCGAACGGCCCCGCGGTCAGGCGAACCCGCTTGCGGTCGTCGCCCCGACCCATCAGCTCCATCCCGAGATCGCGGTAGAACGACTCGGCCCGCTCCAGGTCGGCCACCTCGAAGACGACCTCGAAGACGCCCGTGATGCCGTCGCCTGGGTCGCACTCGTCGGCGGTTGCACCGCCGCCGTCTTGCGACTCTTTCGCGGTCGTGCGCTGCCCGATCTCCACACAGTTGCCCTCCACGTCGTAGAAGTACAGCGATCTGGCGTCGCCGAACTGGTGTTCGACGAGGTCGAAGGACTCCGAGAGGCGGTCCCACCAGCCCTCGTACGCGTCGGGCGGCGTCGAGAACGCGTAGTGGGTGTGGACACCACCACGCGGGACGGCGGTCGGACGGCGCAGGATCAGGTCGGTGTCGCCGGCCGCCAGCGCGATTTCCCCCTCGCGCTCCCGGCGCACGTCCAGATCGAGAAACGACTCGTAGAACGACTGCGCGCGGTCGAGGTATTTGGCTTCCAGCGCGAGCCAGCGCAGGTCCGTGAGCATACGCCACCTTGGTCCCGTCCGGTCTTAACGATGGGCGACGGCCCCGGATCTCTGAGACTCGAATTACCAGTGAGGGTACCACTGGTAGCCAACGGTGTGGGTTTCGTTGCCAGTTTACGGTTCTTTTTCCATTTGGAACCCCTAGAACGTGGCATATGCCGATGAAAGGTTCGGGGACGGCGACGGAGTACCGCGAGATCGACCGTCGCGAACACGGGGTCGGCTGGATGGCCTACCCCGACGAGCGGATGCAGCGGGCCAGCCACGCCTTCGAGGTCGACGGGGACGTGTACGTGACAGACCCGGTCGACGTGGAGGGGCTCGACGACCTGCTCGCGGAGTTCGGGGAGGTCGCCGGCGTCCTGATCCTGCTGGACCGGCACAAGCGTGACTCGGCAGCGGTCGCCAACCGCCACGACGTGCCCGTCTATCTGCCCGAGTGGATGGACGGGGTCGCCGAGGAACTCGACGCGCCAGTCGAGCGCGTCCGCGTCGAACTCGAAGACACCGGCGTCGGCGTCCACCAGCTTATCGACAACCGATTCTGGCAGGAGGCGGCCGTCTCCATCGAGGATCACGGCGAGTTGATCGTCCCCGAGTCCGTCGGGACTGCGAGTTACTTCCTGTCGGCGTCGGAACGGCTGGGGGTCCACCCGGCCCTCCGGCTCAAGCCCCCGACCAAACTGGGGCGGTTCTCACCCGATAGCGTGCTGGTCGGGCACGGTACGGGTGTCCACGAGGACGCGGCCGAGGCGCTCCACGACGCTCTGTCGCGGTCGCGGTCCCGCACGCCGGCACTCTACGCGAAGATCGGCAAGGAGTTCGTCTTCGGCTGAGCTACGCCGTCGCGACTTCCACGTCGTCGAGGTAGGAGTCCTCCCACTGCCGGCGGGCCGAGAGCGCGTCCGTCCCGGCCTCTGTCAGTTCGTAGGAGTTCGTCCGGCGGTCGATCTGCCCCTTCTCGACGAAGCCACGCTCGACGAGGTCGTCGAGGTTCGGATACAGCCGTCCGTGGTTGACCTCACCCTCGTAGTAGTCCTCCAGTTCCGCCTTGATGGCCAGCCCGTACGCCTCGTCGAGCCCTGCCAGGACGTACAACACGTCACGCTGGAACGCGGTCAGGTCGTGCATCATTGTAATTTGTTACGCTTTGACAGGGAAAAACGTGTTGGCAGGGAGACACCACCTTCCAGTCGATTGGTAGCGTGTTCCGTGTCGCCGACGCGTCGCCCTCGCCCGATTCGTCGACACGGATCGGCGATGCAATTAAGCGGTCGTGTCACGAACGGTCACTGTGGTCTACATCACGCAGGGGCTGGCCGAGACGTTGCTCAGACTGGGTGAAGAACGCGACCCGGACCCGGTCACGATCCGGCTCTCGGTGATGCCCGCGAGTGAACTCGACGACGCCGATCTGTCGCCGGAGGCGCCGGTGTTCACACACTTCTACATGCCCGAAGCCGGCGGGTCCGTCGGCGCGGTGTTCGGCATCGACCTCGGGACGCCCGCGGGACAGACACAGGGGCTGTTCGTCTCACACCCCGCGGGTGAACTGTCGATTTCCGAGCGGGACGACCTCGCGGAAGTCGTCTTCGTCGGGGTGCCGCCGTGGGACGAGGCGTCGCTGGCGGCGTTCGACCGGAGCGGTCGCCGGAAAGATCTGGAAGTCGTCGACGCCGAACCGCCGGAGGAGACGGTCACCTAGTCGAGATAGCCCAGATCCTGCAGCTGTTCGGTGATCTCCTGAAATTCGGATTCGGTGAGTTCACCGCGTTTCTCGTGCTGGATGACGATACTGCGCAGCAGGAACCGCACCAGGTCGCTCGTACTCGAAAAACTGGTCCCCTCGATGGTCTCTTCGACGCTGTCGGCCAGGTCTTGCGGAATGGAGACAGTGGTGTAGTCAGTCATGTGAGCGTCCAGGTCCACCGGCCGGATATGGGTTGTGTTGTCCCCTGCCGACCTGTCAGGCGTCGTGGCGGTCCGTCCCGGAGGGATAGGGTTTTCGGGGCTGGAATCGAAAGGAGGTAGCAATGGGAGTTCGGCCACCACAACAGGACGGCGACGAACCGGATGCCATCGAGTTCGGCATCGCGGCGCTGGACGCCCGGCTCTCGGAGGCAGCGGTGGCGTTCCCGGCGGACAGGGACACCCTGGTCGAGGCGCTCGGCAACCGCAAGATCCCCTACAACGCGACCGGCAACGAGATCGCCATCGCAGAGGCCATCGACCGGTCGGGCAAGGAGTACTTCGAGTCCGAACAGGAACTCCTGAACGCGCTCCATCCGGTCTTCGAGGAACTGCGCGAATCGGCGTCTTCGAGCGTCCTGATGCAGTTGAAAGCGCTCGTCCCCTTCTAGTCGCGGTCGCCGGCGGACGCGAGTTCGTCGGCCTCCGAGTCACCGTCCGCGCTCGTCGAACCGTTTTCCGGCGTCCGACCGGCAGGGTCCTCGGACACCGCGTCGGATCGCTCGCGACCCAGTTGCTCGGTCAGTTCTTCGAGCCGGCGGGTCTGCTCGCGGTTCAGCGCGACGATCATGTCCGAGAGGACGCCGAAGATCAACAGCTGAACTCCCACCAGAATCGAGAAGACACTGACGATGGCGATGACCTCGTGTGACGTGCGGGGCGGGACGAACCAGTCGTAGGCCACGTAGCCGCCCAGAGCGAACCCGACGAGCGAACTGAGCGCGCCGACGCTCCCGAAGTAAAAGAGCGGGTTGTTCGTCTTGGCCATCTGATAGAGCGTCAGGATGATCGTCGCGCCGTCCCGGAAGGGGTGGAGGTTCGTCTCCGACTCGTCCGGGCGGGCCTCGTACCGAATCGGGACGACCTCCGTCCGGACACCGTGTTTGACGCACTCGACGGCCATCTCGGTCTCGATCCCGAAGCCGGCTTCCGTGAGCGTGAGTCGCTCGGCTGATTCACGGGTGAACGCGCGGTAACCGCTCAGGATGTCTTGCAGGTCTCGGCCGTGGATCCAGCTGAACGCCCGGTTGATGATGCGGTTTCCCGTCCTGTTGAGCCGTGACATCGCGCCCGACTCCATGTCGGCGAACCGATCGCCGATGACGTGTTCGGCCTGTCCCGAAAACAGCGGTTCGAGCATCGCGTCGGCGTCCTCGACGCGGTACGTGGCGTCACCGTCGAGCATCAGGATGTAGGGGGCCTCGATGTGCCGCAGCGCCTCGCGGACCGCCTGTCCCTTTCCGCTCCCCGACTGGACCATCACCCGGGCACCGTGGTCCCGGGCGATCTGCTTCGTGCCGTCGGTCGAGTCGCCGTCGACCACGAGGACGTTCTCGAAGCCGTGCTCGGAGAACGATTCGATGACGGTGCCGATGGTCGCGGCCTCGTTGAGCGTCGGCACCAGCACACAGACCTCCGAGCGGTCGGGCATCGTCGCCCTATCGTCACGGGGAGCGCAAAAAGGTACGGTTCCCGACCCGTGCAACCGACCCAGAACGGCGGCCCGCCGTCACTCCTCGTCCCGGTGCTCGCTCATGTGTTCCCACATCTCGGTACACCCACACCCGTCGGCCACGTCCTCCAGATGCTCGTCCGCCTCCCGTTGTCCCGTATCGTCTGGCATAGTTACTCAGTCTGTGAGTAACTGGTTTGTCGACCAACGATAAATACCTTTCGGCGAATTTACAAGGCCGGCCGGTGACTGGCCGTGATATGACCGACGACGCGGCGAGTCTGCTGGATCGGCTCGGACTGACCGAGTACGAGTCGACGGCGTTGCGGGAGTTGCTGACACTGGGACGGACGACTGCTCCGAATCTGGCGCAGGCGACGGGCATCCCCAAGGCTCGCATCTACGGCGTGCTGGACTCGCTATCCGACCGGGGCTTCATCAAGATCATCCCCGGCCGACCCAAGGAGTACCAGCCCAAATCGCCCGCGGAGATTCTGGACCGGGCGGAGGAGAACCGCCGCCAGGAGTTCGAGGGCTTCGTGCAGGAACTCGACGACGTGCGCGAGGAGTTCCTCGCGGAGTTCCGGCCCCGCTTCGAGCGCGCCAGCGAGGACATCACGCCCACCGAGGAACTGTTCCACGTCGTCGACGTGGGCGAACCGAGTGAGCGCGAGACGCGCCAGCTCTACCACCAGGCCGACGAGCAGGTCCGGATCATCACCAAGAGTTTCGAGTACTTCGATTCGGTCCGGCCGGCCTTCGAGGAGGCCATCGACCGCGGCATCGACGTGGACGCCATCTTTCTTCACCCCGATTTACTGGAAGCTGAGAACCGCCCGATCCAGGCCGACATCGTCGAGCGAATTCGGACGGAGTATCCCGCCGTGGACCTCCGCTTCAGCGAGGAACCGCTCCCCTGGCGCGGCACCGTCGCCGACCCGAGCATGGACTACGAGACCGGGCGCGCGATCATCCTCGTCGAGGAGAAAGACGTGCCCCTCCACATGCGGCAGGCCGCCCTGACCGACAACGGCTCGTTCGTCGCCGGCCTCCAGCGGTACTTCGATCTCGTCTGGGAACACGAGAGCCAGCCGCCGTCGGCGCTGGACGAGTGATCCCAGGCGACTACTCCTGGTAGCCGAGGTTCCGGAGTCGCTCTTTGATTTCGTCGTCCATCTCGACCGACTCGACTTCCGTGTCGGTCGCTTCGATATCCTCCTCGAGGTCGTCGACGACCCTGCGCATCTCGTCGAGAACGTCGGGTTCGGGGTCGTCGTCGAGCAGGTTCGACTGCTCGTCCGGATCGGCCTGCAGATCGTACAGTTCCTCATTGTCGTGGACGTAGTCGCGAATGTACTTCCAGTCGGTCGTGCGGTAGGCGAACCGTTCGGTCCCCGTCGGTACATCGTACCAGCTCCCGAGGACGCCCTCCCGCTCCCAGTCTTCCGATCGCCCGTCGAGGAGGGGGTCCAGCGGATAGCCGTAGAAGTTCTCCGGGAGCGTCTCGACGCCGGCCAGCGTCGCCGCCGTCGGCGCGACGTCCATGAGGCCGACCATCTCGTCGTGGGTGCCCGACGAGTCCCCGTCGTAGACGATCAGCGGGACGTGCATCACCTCGTCGTAGAAGCGGTTCTGGTGAAAGAACTCGCCGTGATCGCGGAACTCCTCGCCGTGGTCGGCGGTGACGATTGCCGTCCAGTCGTCCCACTCGTCCTCCAGGGTCGAGAGGAGGCGGCCGATCTGTGCGTCCGTGTAGCGGATCTCGCCGTCGTACAGGTCGATCAGCGTCTGGAGTTCCTCTTCGGTGATGTCCTCGTCGTTCTCCATCATCTTCGGCCGGAGGCGGACACCTTCCCGCCGGCTGATATCGGAGAACATCTGGTGTTCCTCGGGCGGCGAGTAGGGGTGGTGGGGATCCATGTAGTGGACCCACAGGAAGGTCGGCCGGTCGCCCTGTGCGTCGACCCACTCCAGCGCGCGGTCGGTGATGTCCTCGGCTGAGACGTAGTACGATCCCACGTCGACACCCGCGGCACGCTCGGTTCCCTGATAGAGTTTTTCGAGGATGCGGTAAACCAGACCGTCCGAGTCGAGGTTGTCCTTGACGGCCTGTCGAAGTCGTGTCATCGGCGAGGGGTCGGCCCGGGAGTCGTACAGCGTGTCGAAGCCGCGATCGTAGCCGAATTCGGCGCTCAGGTAGAGATTGGAGTGGAATCCACCGGTCGCGTACCCCTGTCGAGAGAGGACTTCCGAAACGAGCGTCCGCTCCTCGGAGAGCCGCTCGAAACCCCCGTACATGAGTGGGTGCGAGGAGGTCATGATCGCGGGGAAGGACGGCCGGGTGGCACAGGCGTGGGTGAACGCGGCGCTGAACCGATGCCCGTCCTCGGCGATCGCGTCCAGTTCCGGCGTCGTGTCGCGGTCGTACCCGTAACACCCCACGTGATCCGCCCGGAGCGAGTCGACCGTCACCAGGACGACGTTCTGAGCCATGAGGCAGTGTTGCTAACGTCCCGATTTAGAACCTTCTGTTCGGCGTGGAGACCCACGACGGCCCAGTTCAGGGAACGACCTTCCCGAGCATCCCATTCGAGACGTTCCGGAGCGTCGCACGGTGGTGTTCGCTGATCGCTAGCAGCACGGCTCCATACACCGCCGCGCCGACGGCGACCAGGGCGAACACGTACACCCACGACCGAACCGGGACCACCCGCCGCAGCGCCCAGACCACGGCGGCCATGACGCCGCCGCTCACGAACTGGTGGACGAGCGGACTCGGAACGATCGTTACCGATGGGACTTCGACCCTGACGGCGTACACCGACAGCGCGTACGTGACGGATTGTGCGATGGTCGAGCCTACGACGACGCCGATCGGCCCCATCACGAAGAACAGGCCGACGCTACCCACGACGTTCGTGACGAACTTCACCAGCGAGATGCGGAAGCTGGTGTAGGGCATGTCGAGCCCGTTGATCGCGGAGGCGAACACCTGTTCCTGTGTGATGAGCATGCGGTAGAGTGCGATCAACACGAGGAACACGCCTGCGCCGGCGTATTTCGGTTCGTAAGCGGTGACGAGGATCTCCTGTCCGAGGATGAGCGCGCCGAAAAACAGCGGAATTGCGAGGACGCTGCTGTAGGAAGCAGAATGGCGCAGTCGTTCGGCGACCGCTTCACCTCGGCTGTGCAGATCGCTGATGTCGCCGTAGGTGCCGTTCGAGATCAACTGTGTGACGAAGATGGCCGGCGCGGAGATTCGCAACGCGACGTTGTAGTAGCCGACGAACACGCTCGTGGCGAGGACGCCGATCAAGATGGTGTCGATCCGCCCCATCATCGTATTGAGCATGCTCTGGGGGAACTTCGGCTTCGCGAACGTCCAGATCCGCCGGACGGTCGCCCGCGTCGGCAGTCGCGGGCGGACGCCGATGAGACGGAACGGAAGGGGCGCAACCACGATGAGTCCCAGCGCCGTCCCGGCAACGAGGCCACCGGCCTGATAGCCGAGAACGACCAGCCCGATCTGTCCAATGTACTTCAAGACGGTCTTCAGGAGGTCGATCCAGCTGTGATAACCGAAATTCGGTCGGACGCTGAGGATCATCCCCGTCTGCTGAGTGAGGTTCAGGCCGACGAACAGCAAGGCGAGCACCGGCCAGTGCCGGCCGAGGCCGTCGACGGGGATGTACCCCGCCGCGAACTCACCGGCGATGGCGATTACCGCGACGCCGACGACGGTGAACAGCCCGAGCCCGAGGGCGTATGCGCCCATAATCTCCCCTTCCCGGGCGTCCGACTCCGTGATCCGCTTGCGACAGCCCTCGACCCAGCCACCGAAGGGGTTGTTGAGCGTGTCGGCCACGCCGTAGATGAAGAAATACAGCCCGTAGACGTCCGGAGTCGTCATTCGCGCGACCACGACGGTCCCGACCAGTCCCAGAACAGCGGTCAGGAGCCGACCGACGAACCCGAACCCGACCTGCTCGCCGAAGTCCGTGCGATCACTCATCGTACTATGGACACACTCAACACGGTTAGTCGATGTAGCCGAGTTCGCGGAGCTGGTCCTCGGGGATATCCGCTCGGGTGCGTTCGGGGTCGATCTCCTGAACGTGGTCCTCGACCCACTCCTTGACGTCGAGGGCGTGTTCGGGCGGTGACCCGACGGTCGACGCGGCGATGGCTCGCCAGGAGTGGGTGCCGGGGTCGTCGTCGTCGAGCCACGTCGCCTCCATCCCGTGGTCGCTCAGGATCAGGAGTTCGTCGTCCTCTCCCAACGCCGCCCGGACCTCGCCGACCTGCTCGTTCACGTCCTCGTACACCTGCCGGTAGGCCTCCTCGTCGTCGGAGTAGATGTGGCCCAGCACGTCGATCACGTGGATGTGGGTCGCGGCGATCTCGATGTCGTGAGTGATCGCCTCGTGGACCCAGCCGAACTTGCTGGCGGCCTCGGTGTACGTTTCCCTGATCAGCGTCTCCTCGGACATCCGGTCTTCCTTGACCTCCTCGAACAGCCCCCAGAGGTAGTGGAGCGCCTCGTTGCGGTAGACACCGGGCCAGTTGTGGACGGCGCGGTACTCTCCGTCGAGGAAAGTCGGTTCCTCGACGATCTGCAAACTCCAGTCCTGACCCGTGTTCTGCTTGATCGCGTCCCCGATCTTCCCTCGGATGTTCCCGCTGACGTTCAGCGTGTGTGCGATCCGAGAGAGCATGGTCAACACCTGACTGTCCCACTCCCCGTGGCCCGTCATGCCGTGTTCGGTCGGGTGGAGTCCGGTGGCGATGGAGGGCCAGGCCTCGCCCGTGTGGGGATGTTCGAGCCTGTGAGCGACCGACTGCATCTTCGTGTGTTCGTCCAGCAGTAAGTTCTCACAGCCGAAATCCTCCGCGTGACGGACGTCGACGGCGTCCAACGCCAACACGACGAGTACCATATTTGACCAGTACACTGTCGACCGTATAAAGTCGCTTCCGTCGGCCGCGACGACCTCGCCGACAGACCGATACCGCGGCGTAGACCCGTCTACGTGTACCCGAGGTCGTCGAGTTGGTCCAGTACCGCCTCGGAGAGGTCGTCGTCGCTGGTCTGGGCGGGCGCACCGGCGAGTTCGTCTTTCAGTTCGTCGAGTCGTTCCCGTGGTTCGTCGACGGTCGCGGTGCCCGTCTCGACGAACCCGTCGCGAGTCTCGTAGCCGTAGTAGGTCTCCGGGGCGGCGAGGCCGTACACCGGGGCCTCGAAACTGTCCAGCGTCCGCTGGTCCACGTCCTCCGAGGCGAGCCGCTCGTACTGACGCGGCGTCAGCCCCTGACACTCCGTGAGATACACGCCGCCGGCGGGTTCTTTCACGAGACTGCGGCCGCGGGACTCGCCGTCGACGCCTGCCAGGTCCAGCACCGTCCGGTGGACATCGAGCAGGCTCACGACCGTCTCGTCGCGGACCACCTCGTCCTCGTCGCTCGTCACGACCACCGGGACGTGGGTCAACTCCGGGAAGACGCCGTAGCAGTGGTTCCACGCGCCGTGTTCGCCGAACAGTTCCCCGTGGTCGGAGATCGTGATCACGTAGTCGAAGTTCTCGCGCAACTCCTCGAAGATGTCCTGATAGACATCGGAGAGGTACCGGACGCTGTCCTCGTAGCTCCGGCGCAGTCGCGAGGAGTCCACGTTGGACTTCCCGGAGACGGTCGCTCGCACTCCGTCGAACTCCGGATCGTCGGTCGTGTGGTACTCCGAGGGCGGGTTGTACGGCGCGTGGGCCTCCATCAGGTTCGCGAAGAAGAACTCGTCGTCGCCGAACGACGTGTTACGGACCGTCTTCAGCGCAGTCTTCGCGCCGTCGTCCATCTCGAAGGGACCGAACCCGCTGTCGTAGAACTTCAGTCTCGCGCCGTGGCGGAGCGACCGGACCGTATCGCAGTCGCCGGTGACGCAGTTCCAGCCAGCCCGGAGATACCGACTGAGCCCCTCGCCGTGGGAGTTGGAGATGAACACGCCCCAGTCGAACACGTCGGGGTCGCCGGCGTCCAGCCGCCAGCCGCGCTCGAAGTGCTCGAACCCCCGGTCGTACTGGAACTCGCTGGAGACGTAGGGATTGGCGCTGAACGCCCGCGTCGTGTAGCCGGCGTCGCGTAACTGCTCGGCCAGCACCGCCCCGTCGTAGGTGAGCCGCTCGTTCTCGCTCCCGATCCCCATCTCCCCGGCGTACTTGCCGGTGAACAGCGAGGCGTGAGCGGGGACCGTCCGGTGGCTCGTGGAGTAGGCTCGCTCGAACCGCCGGCCGGGAACCCAGTCGAAAAAGTCGTCGAAGGAGTCCTTCCGGAGGGTATCGAGCACCACCAGAGCGATGCTTGTCATTGGAGGAGTGGAGGAACGGGCCGGCCAAAGTATGTTCCGGTACTGCGACTGACCCGACTATCGACCGCTACATGTAGCCGAGGTCTTCGAGGCGCTGTTCGGTCGCGCCCGACACGTCCACTTCGCCCGCGGACTCCCTGACACTGGCGTCGGTTAGTTCGGCGAAGGCTTCGCGTACCTTCGGGGCAGATTCGCCGCGCATGACGCGACTCACCTGTGCGTCGTACACGTCGACGACGGATTCGTAGTCGTCGCGCCAGGTAATCTGCTTCTCGACGCGGTCGCCACGGTCGGCGTACAGCGCCCGATAGTCGCCGTTGTAGAGCCAGAGGTCGTCGACGAACTTGCTGGCGCGTTCCTCCATGGGTTCTTCGAGGCCGTGGGAGGAGGCCAATACGGGGCCCTCGGTGACGTACTCGTCGGTCTCCCAGTCGCCGTCGAGGGCGGCGCGCACGACGTGTGGCGTGTCCGTCAGCGACACCGGTTCGTCGTGGGTCGCTCCCGACTCCTGTCCGGGGAACTTCACGAGCAACGGAACGTGCAACTGGAGTTCGTGGATGCCAGCCCCGTGGCCCGTAATGATCGCGTCTGGGCGGATTTCCGAGTGTTCACCGAATCCTTCGCCGTGGTCGGCGGTCACGATCAACAGCGTGTCGTCCCACTCGCCGCGGGACTTGAGCGCGTCGACGAGGCGACCGATCTCGTGGTCGATCTGCGCGATGGCGCCGTCGTACAGGGCCTCGAAGCCACGCATCTGCCAGACTGGCTTCTCGCCGGCGTTGAACGACCAGACCTGGTCGCCACAGTCGTCTTGCAGTTTCCGGGCGGTCCCGTCGTCCCATTCGTCGAACTGGGCCTCGGGTTCGTACGGCAGGTGGGCGTCCATGTAGTTGATACAGGCGGCCCACCCGTCGGTTCGGTCGTCGACCCAGTCGGTGAACAGGTCGGTGTAGACCTCCGCTGGCGTTCCCGTGGTGTGACCATCTGGCAACAGCTGTGGGAAGTCCCACGCCGCTTTGATGTACAGTCCGTTCATGGCGGACTTGATCGGGTAGTCGTGAGAGAGACACCGCTTGAGATACTTTACGTACTCACCCTGCCCCTCCGAGAGTGCGAAGTTACCTGGGTCGAGTCCCTCCTGAAAGAGGACGTTCTGCTGGCCGTGGATGTCGTCGAACGGGTCCTCCAGCCCGACACCCATGTCCGTAATCCACATGTTCTCCGAGAACACGCCGGTACGATGGGGAATCTCGTCCCAGAACGTCTGCCCCGTGAACCGGTGGTGGGCCCTGCGGATGCCGTGTTCCTCGACGTGGAGGCCGGTGAAGATCGAGGTGTGGCTGGGTAAGCTCCAGGTCCCCGGCGACCGGGCCTGCGTGTAGACCGTCGCCTCGTCGGCGAGGGCGTCCATGTTCGGGGTCGTCTCGTTGTGGTGGCCCAGCAGGCTACAATTGCGCGCACGGACACTGTCCATCACTACCAGAAGTACGTTCGTATCAGTCATACTCACCAACTCAGGTAACCGTTCGTGTCAGGATCTTCGGGGCCGACCGTGGGTACTTCGCGGCGATGTAGGCGGTCCGCCAGATGCGATCCCAGGTGGTGACCGACCGCTCGTGTGGGGCGTGTTCGACCTCGTCCGGGTCGATATGGTCGACGCCGTCTCCCCGGTGGACGAACTTCAGGGCGAACTCCGTGTCCCCCATGTGGGATTTCAGAAACTCGTCGAACCCACCGAACCGCTCCCAGTCCGCCCGGTGAAACGCCATCACCCGCCCGGCCACGAGCCCGTAGTCCCAGTCTGGATGGCCGACCAGCGTGCCGCGCTCGATCCGGTCGGCTAAATCCCAGAAGAACGACTCGGTGAACGAGATGTCGTCGTCCAGTATGAGGATCCGATCGTGTTCGGCACGCCCGACGCCGAGGTTACGCGCCTCGTTGAGCGTCCCCTCCCGAACGACCTGCGTGTCCACCCCCTCCGGCACGCTCTCCAGCGTGAGAACGTCCTCCTTGATGCTCGGGATGACTACCGAGACGTCGGTCATTCACCCGAGGTTCGTCCGGGACGGGTTATAAATGTGACTGTACCACACCCGTCTCAGTCCCGACCGACGAACGCGCCGGTGTGGCTGAACTCGTCGTAGTACCGTTCGATCCCCTCCCGTAATCGCGTTCGGAAGGCTGACACGTCGAACTGGGCGGCACGCTCCCGTGGATCCGCGGTGATTCCGTCGCGTTCGAATAGTCCTATCGCCTCTTCGATCCCCTCGGCCGACCCATCGTGCCTGTAGCCGTTCTCCCCCTCATCCACGAACAGGGCGGGGAACCCCTCGTCCCGGGTCAGCACCGCCTTCCCGCTGGCGTTGGCCTCGATGGGAACGATCCCGAAGTCCTCGTCACGGCCGTTGAACACCAGCGCGCGACAGGTCGCGAGCAGATCGTACTTCTCGTCCTCGTCGACGAACCCGCGATAATCGATGGTATCGGCGCGGCGAATCCGGTCCATCACGTCCTCGCTCACGTCGCCGCGGCCGCCGGCCAGCACGAGTCGATGGTCGCTCCCCGCGAAGGCCTCGACGACCGCGGGGACCCCTTTCTCCTCGTCGAGGCGGCCGAGATGCAAATAAAAGCCTTCGTCGCCGTGATTTTCGTACGCCGAGAGGTCGACCGGCGGATACAGCACCTCGGCGTCCCGGTCGTAGAACTTCCGGATGCGGCGGGCGACGATCGGACTGTTGGCGAAGTAGCCGTCGACGCGGAGGTCGACGGTGGCGTCGCGCATCCGCAGGTATCGCACCAGCGGGCGGGCGAGTTGCCCGACGAGTGAGTCCTTTCGGTCGTGATAGAGGTCGTAGAACCACCGCGGCGGCGAGTGACAGTAGTTCAGGTGGAGGGTATCGTCGGGCGTGATGACTGCCCGCGTCGTCGCGCCGGAAGTCACGAGGACGTCCGGGTCGCCGTACTCCCGCCAGTCCACGTCCTCCCAGAGAGCGTACTCGAAGACGCGGCCGGCCTGCGACTGGAGGCGGCGGAGCGGGGCCGGCGAGAGGTCCCGCGTCACGTCCACGAACTGCACGTCGCCGTAGGGGTTCGGGTCGTCGGGGTCGGGCTCGCCGAGCGTGTAGACCCGATCACAGTCGAGCGCCTGAGCGAGGTGAGTGACGAGATACTCGGCACCGCCCCAGGCGTTGATCCCCCAGTGTGCGACCGCCACGTCGAGGTCCGCGAGGCTCGTGGCCGCTCCCTCACTCGCCCCGGTGTCACCGTCCGTCGCCCCGTCGGTCATTGTCGGACCGAGCGACGGCGCGCGCTTAAGCGTACCGACGGCGGTTCGAGTTCGTATCGGGGGCTGACCGAAGACTCACCGCCACTTCGTCGCGCCGTAGAGGTAGCCCAGTCCGACCGCTGCGGTGAACACGAACAGCATCACGAACTGCAGGGCCCTCTCGCGGGAGGGATCGGTGAGGAGCCCCTTCGCCCGGTCGGGGACGAACTCGCCGAGCAGTTGCCCGAGGAAGTCGTACTCCTCGCCCGTGGATTCGGGAACCAGCACTTCCATCCCGCGTTTGGAGTAGCCCTGCCAGAACGCGCGATCGAGCAACCATTTCGGATCGGTCCGGTACTCGAATACTTTGTGCGCGACGCGTGCGTCAGGATTGTAGTAGACGCCGGCATCGTGAGTCTCACGGAGGCGGGCACAGAGTTCGGTCTCCCCGCCCTGGAGGTTCTCGTCGCCCTTTCGGCCGCCGATGTCGGTGTCGAACCCGTCGAGGTCGAGGAACACGTCGCGGCGAAAGGAGATGTTCGAGCCGAAGGTGTTGCGGACCTCGCCGGGGCCGTCGGCGAACCCGCGCTGGGTGACGCCGACGAGGAAGTAGAACTCCGCGGGGAGGAAGGCGGGGCGACCGGCGACCCACTCTGGGGTCATCTTGCCGCCGGCCGCGAGGGCATCTCTGTACTCGTAGGCCTCGACGAGCTGTGAAACCCAGTCCTCGTCGGCGACGGCGTCGTCGTCGATGAACGCGACCACGTCGCCGGTGGCGACCTCGGCTCCGTTGTTTCGGCTCTCCAGCAGACCGACGTTCTCGTCGTTGCAGTGGGTTCGCACGTCCTCGCGGTCGCCGAAGTCGGCCTGGAACTGTTCGTAGACGGTCTCGGAGCCGTCGCTGACCAGTACCAGTTCCGTGTCGTCGTGTGTCTGGTCGAGGACGCTGTGGGCGGCCTCGGTGAAGGCATCGTACCGATCGAGCGTGTGGGTGCAGAGGACGACCGAGACCCGCATACCGACGGCTCCTCACCCGTTCGGCAAAGGGGTTTCTATCCGGATCCGGATTCGGCCGGCCAGCGATCCAGCACCTTGGTCCCGTTCCCGCCGGTGTAGACGATCTGGACCTGTGTCCCGGTCGTGATCGGCTTGCCGAACCGTCCGCTCCCCGTCAACTGGACCGTCGACCCCTCCGAGACTCCCTCCGACTCACTAACGTTTGCCAGCATCGCCCAGGTGCGGTTGGTCTCCCCGCTGACGACCGCCAGTTCTCCGGCCGGGATCGAACTGCCCTTCGAGAACGTCACGATCAGTACCGAGTCGTCGGAGAAGTGCTGGAACGTGAAGTTCGCACGCGTGCCGTTGGCCGCGTCGTCCGCGGGGGCATAGAGGACACCCAGTCCGAGTCCGGCCGCGAGCACCACGGCCATGGCGATCAGCGATCCGGCGGCGACGCTGTCCGTCACCGTGATGGCGCGTTCGTCGTCCCGGACCGTCCGGCGTGAGTTCTCGCGGGGCATCGTCGTCAGTCAGGCGCGCCGGGCGTGACACGCCAGGAGTTCCGGATGCTTCGGCGTGGCCACACCTGAGTGTTGTGTCGGTGTCGGCGTTCGATACGAACACCGTAAGTCCGGTAAGACGGCTACAGCAGGTCCCTGGGCGCGGTATCCGAACCGAGGGACAGCGGGCGAGAAGAAGACGATTTGACAAAGCTTATCCCCGCGTTCGTTTTTACCCCGGGCAATGAGTCAACGCCGGGGGTATTTCGAGGACTACGAGTTCGGCAACGTCCTCGGAGACATCCAGGAGTGGTATCACATCCCGACTCTGGTCGCGTTGCTCGGGTTCATGCTGTGGACCCGGGTGCAAAACTGGAGCAACTTCGTCAGGGACGGAGACGTGTTCTTCTCCGGGAACGACGCGTGGTATCACTACCGACAGACCCAGTACGTCGTCGACCAGTGGCCACAGACCATGCCGTTCGACCCGTGGACCTACTTCCCGTACGGGACCGCCTCGGGACAGTTCGGGACGCTGTTCGACCAGGTGGTCGCGACGATAGCACTGATCGTCGGCCTCGGGAACCCGAGCGATCAGACGGTCGCGATGACACTGCTGGTCGCGCCAGCCGTGTTCGGGATGCTCGTGGCCATTCCGGTCTACTTCGCCGGCAAGCGACTCGGCGGCCGCTTCGGCGGTATCGTCGGCGTGTTGGTGCTGGCGCTCTCCTCCGGGAGTTTCCTCAGCCGCAGTCTCGTCGGCTTTTCGGACCACCACGTGGCCGAGGTCCTGCTCCAGATGACTGCCGTGCTGGCGATCATGGTCGCGGTCTCGGTCGCCGAGGAGGAGATGCCCGTCTGGGAACTCGTGGTCAACCGCGAGTGGGACGCGCTTCGACGGCCCGCTGGCTGGGCGACGCTGGCCGGCGTCGCCACCGCGCTCTATATCTGGGTGTGGCCGCCCGCAGTCCTGCTGGTCGGCATCTTCGGTATCTTCCTCGTCGTCCAGCTGAACGTCGACTATCTCCGCGGCCGCAGTCCGGAACACGTCGCGTTCGTCGGTGCAATCGCGCTCGTCGTCACGGGAGTGCTCTCGTTCGTCCCGCTGAGTACGCTCGAAGTGACGGCCGTCGACTTCTCGTTCATCCAGCCGTTGCTCGCCTTCGCCGTGGCCGCCGGGGCCGTGTTCATGGCCTGGCTGGCACGGAAGATCGACGACGCCGACGTCACCAAGTGGGCCTACCCGGCGACCGTGTTCGGTACCATCGCGGCAGTGACAGTGCTGGCGGCTGTGGTCGTGCCCGACGTGTTCGGCTACGTCGTCAAGAACACCGACCGGTTCATCGGGCTGGGCGGTGGAGCCCAGGCGGGGACCATCGGCGAGGCACAGCAACTTCCGCTCGGGGACCTGCTCCCGCGGCTGTTCGGGAGCTACGGTCTCGCCTGGTTCGGCGCCTTCGCAGGCCTGGTCGCAATTCTGGTCGGCCAGGTTCGCGGCACGGAGCGGAGAGCCGAGACGGTCTTCGTGACCATCTGGACGGTGATGATGTTGCTGGCGACGTTGACCCAGGTCCGCTTTGGCTACTACCTCACGCTGCCCATCGCGGTGCTGAACGCCTACATCATCGCGTTGATCGCCAAGTACGTCTCACCGAGTGAGTCCCTGGAGGAGATCGAGACGTTCCAGGTGCTGACGATTCTGGCTGTGCTGATCCTCGTGGTCGCACCGATGGCCGTCCCGCTGTCCAGCGGGTCGAGCACTGCCGTCGAGGCCGGAAGTCGGGCCGCCCCGAGTCCCGGTGTGGTCGGCTGGACGGACAGTCTCGACTGGATGGAGAACAACACGCCTGTCCCGGGGACCTACGGTGGCGCGAACAACTCGATGGAGTTCACGGAGACCACACCCAGACAGGACGACTACGACTATCCCGACGGGGCGTACGGTGTGCTGTCCTGGTGGGACTACGGGCACTGGATCACACAGCGTGGCGAGCGCATCCCGACCGCCAACCCGTTCCAGCAGGGCGCGACGGAAGCGGCGGACTTCCTGCTCGCACCCAACGAGGAGCAGGCCGGTGACGTGCTGGCGAACGTCAGCGAGGACGACGCCGAAACGCGGTACGTCATGGTCGACTGGAAGATGGTCAACACGTACTCGCGGCTCTCGCGCGGGAAGTTCTTCGCGCCGACCATCTTCAACGAGAGTACGTCGACCAGCGATTACTACAGCCCAGTGTACGATCTCAGCGGCGGGCAGGCCCGGATGGGGTACAACCTCAAGAGCCAGCGCTACTACGAGAGCATGGTCAACCGCCTGTGGCACTTCCACGGCAGCGGCCAGCAGCCCCAGCCGGTCGTCATGAACTACGACACGAGACAGGCACAGGGTGGAGAGGTGAAGGTCCTGCCGGGCGGCGATCAGCGGGTCTACCGGATGTTCAGATCGATGCAGGAGGCACGTGACTTCGCCGAGGAGGACGGCACCGCCCAGGTCGGAGGCGTCGGCCCGAACCCGCCGGAAGCCGTCGAGGCGCTGAGCCACTACCGGCTGGTTCACTCCTCGAACACGTCGGCGCTCCAGCGCGGTAGTCCGTACGTCCGTGGGTTCCAGCGCCAGAGTCAGGTCCTGCGCGGCGGACAGAACTCGACGGCATCCCTCGGGCAGCTACAGCGTGTCCTGTTCGGGTCGAGTCCGTCGATCCCGCCGTGGACGAAGGTGTTCGAGCGGGTCGAGGGTGCGACCATCGAAGGGACCGGCCCGGAGAACCGGACGGTGATGGCGTCGGTGCCGATGCGTCAGGAAGCCACGAACACGACGTTCCGGTACACCCAGCGCGTCGAGACCGGACCGGACGGTGAGTTCGAGATGACCGTGCCGTACTCGACCACCGGCTACGACAACTGGGGGACCGAGGAGGGCTACACCGACGTGGCCGTCGAGGCCGCCGGCCCCTACGAGATCAGCACGAACATCTACCAGAACCTGAGTAGCGGCGAAGGCTATCTGTACAACACCACGGCACACGTGAGCGAGGGGAAGGTCATCGGTGAGGACGACTCGCCCGTGCAGGTCGAACTGACCCGAACCGAGATCGCACCACCCCAGCAACCCGAGGGCAACGAATCGACTGGGAACGAGACGACAGACGACGGGTCGAGTGACGGGTCGACCGACGACAGCACGAACAGCACCGACTCGAACACGTCGGCCGACGGAACGAGCGACCAGCCGTTCCTCGCCGAACCCGCAGGCGGCGCTGGCGTCGTCGCGCCCTGAGAACTACGGGTTTCCTTTTCGGTTCGGCAGTGTCCGACCGTCGACTTCTCGTCCCTTACTCCCAGTGTTCGCGATCGGTAGGCTCATCGCTCCCGAGTCCCGTGTCGACCCAGGCGGCCGCCACGAGCGCCACGAGGACGACGACGCCGACGTGGTGAATCGGGACGCCGCCAGTGAGCGCCGAGACCTGCGCGACCATTGGGCCGAACTCGAGCGTCGGAAAGGCCATGATCGGCATCATACCGGCCACTGCGAGTCCGACGACGAAGACCGCGATGTCGCGTCCGTTCGCTGGCATACCATCTACTCTCCGATACTCACGAATAAATCCACGCCACCAGTTACGAAATTTGAAAACCAGGTAGGCCAGCGGCGAAATCCGGCGACGCGGGAACGGCCGGGGAGGCTCTGGGAGGGGGCCCAAGCCGGGTCGTTTTTGTCACTGGGGCCGGACGGCACGCACGATGATCAGAGCTTTCGACGGGATCGAACCGACGATCGCCGACTCGGCGTACGTGGATCCGGCTGCGACGGTGATCGGTGACGTGACGCTGGAAGCGGAGGCGAGCGTCTGGCCGGGGACGGTCCTGCGTGGCGATCACGGCGAGATCGTCCTCCGGGAGGGTGCGAACGTCCAGGACAACGCGACGCTACACGAGGGCGTCGAGATCGGACCGTACGCGACGGTCGGACACAACGCCATCGTCCACGCCGCGACCGTCGAGGAGCGCGCGATGGTCGGCATGGGTGCGATCGTGCTCGACCGGTCGACCATCGGTACGGAGAGTCTGGTCGGTGCGAACAGCGTCGTCACCGAGGACACCGAGGTACCCGAATCGGTGCTGGTCGCGGGCCAGCCGGCGGAAGTGATCAAGGAGGTCGAGGACTCGATCTGGCAGTACGCGGGCGATCAGTACGTCGAGATCGCCAGGGAACACGCCGAAACCGACGAACCAATCGCCGAAGCGCACGTCCCCGACGATGACTCGAACTGATCGATCACTCCGTCGGGCCGACGGACTCGCCGAGCCAGTCGGCGAATTCGGCGGAGACGGCGGAGCTGTCGAACCGCTCGATCGCGGGTACGTCGTATGGGTGTAACTCTTCGATCCGTTCTTTCGCGGCCTCGCAGCCGCCCTCGGTCGTCTTCACCAGCAGGATCTCCTCGTCCTCGTCGTGAACCTCGCCCTCCCAGCGGTAGGTCGACCGGCAGGGAAAGCGGTTCACGCAGGCCGCGAGCCGTTCCTCGACGAGTCGCTCGGCGATATCGGCCGCCGAGTCCGGCGGGGCCGTCACGTACACTGTCGGCATAGCTCGGCGAACGAGCGGCATGCGGAAAACGGTTGGCCGTCAGAGCTCGACGGCGCCGATCCAGCCGTCCTCGCCGCCATCGGGACACCACTCCCGGTGGTTCTCACAGCAGTTGTGGTCGAGCCACCACCCACAGCCACAGTTGGCGTCGTGTCCGGTGTCGGGAAGCTGTCGCCGGCAGAGTTTGCAACCGATGGCCATGTTAATCAGTACCGCACACGAGTGTGAAAACCTGCCGGTCGGCGTGTGTAGCTGGTGAGAAAGTGATCCGCTCTCGGGTAGCAGTCACTCCTCGAAGGGGTTGTAATCGCCGTTGATGTCCCACTCGTGGAGGCAGTGGGGGTTGCCGACCGCCTTCCCGTCGTCCTCGGTCGCGATGGCCCACGTATCGCTGTCCTCGTCCCAGCGGTCGTGACGGCCACAGCGCTCGCAGATCCGTTCCGTCGGTGGGATGACCTCTGCCATGTCTAACAGGAGGGGGGTCACCCGTTAAGAAGGTCCCGACTGCCACCGATATCGCCGGATCGGAGTTTGAGGTCGACCCCAGTGGGATCCTAGAAATCGGGGAGATCCTCCGGGGGTTCGTAGTCGGTCTCCCAGTCGATGTAGTCGTCTTTCAGCACGTCACAGACGATCTGGCCGAGTTCGGTGAGTTCGGCGTTGATAGAGGAGACCGTTCCCCACGAGGCCAGGTCCGGGTGGACGTCGCGCTCCTTCCAGTCCTCGGGGAGACCCGGCGCGTGATACCCGACGCGGTCGGCGTGTGAGTCCCAGAAGAAGTCGAATCGCTCGATCAGTCCGAGATCGGTCACGATGTCGTACTCCTCGGGGTCGAGGTCGGTGTTGGCACGCCACTCCTCGAAGGCCCGGTCCCACGCGCCGTCCCGGAGGAACCCCTCGATCTCGTCGCGACGGAAGTCCGTGTCGCCGACGACTTCGGCGTCCTCGTACTCGTTGGGGTCGAACTCCTCCAGTTCCGGCGGGTCGGGGATGTCCACGTCCAGTCCCATGGATCGGTGTAGGACGCCGGTGGTCAAAAGGACGGCCTTCGACCGACGGGGACCGGTGCGAGGTCACTCGCCGTGGTCGTTGTTCTCGTCGTTCTCCAGCGCGACCCGTCGCAGTTCCTCGCCGCGCTCGCTCGACACGGTGAGTTCCGGGACGCTTCGGGGCTCGAACTCCTCGTCGATGGCGACGTAGACGAGGTGGGACTCGGTGGTCAGTTCCGTCTCGGCGGTCCGGAGGTCCTCGCGGAAGGTCCGGACCCGGACGCGCATGCTCGTGTCCCCGGTCTCGTAGACGTAGCTCTCGATGAGGGCGTTCTCGCCGACTGGGATGGGGCCGCGGAAGTTGGTCTGTTCCATGCGGGCGGTGAGCACGTCGCTACCGGCGAACCGGATCGCGGACATCGCCCCCACCTCGTCCATCCACTTCAGGACGTTCCCGCCGTGAGTGGTGTCGAGGTTGTTGGCGTGGTTGGGCTGGATCATCTTGCGGTTCTCGATGTAGGTGTCCATCAGATCCGGCATTCGCCGGGGGTTTCCGTCGGCGGGAAAAGAGTCTTCCGAGCCGTCGCCCGTGGCGGTGTCGTCCCGACAATCGTAAGACGGGGGGTCCTCTATCACGGGCCAATGAGCGAACGGTCGGCACCGACGCCGTCGGATCCGTCGGCCCCGTCAGGGGAGGGGAACGTGACGGTGGTTGGGACCGCCCACGTCTCCGAGGACAGCGTCCGCGAGGTCGAAGAGACCATCGCCGAGCGACAGCCGGACGTGGTCGCCGTCGAACTCGACGATGGACGATATCGCCAGCTCAAAGGCGAGACGCCCGACGATCTGGATCCGAGCGACCTGCTCGGGGGGAACACGGTCTTCCAGTTTCTGGCCTACTGGATGCTCTCCTACGTGCAGGCCCGACTGGGCGACCAGTTCGACGTGGATCCCGGCGCGGACATGATGGCAGCGGTGGAGACCGCGGAGGACCACGGGCTTGGGATCGCGCTGGTCGACCGCGACATCCAGATGACCATCCAGCGATTCTGGGCCCGCCTCACCGGACTGGAGAAACTCAAGTTACTGGGCGGATTGCTGGCTGGCGTCGCCGATCCGATCGTCGCCGGCATGACCGTCGGGTTCACGCTGGGCGTCTTCCTCGCGATCCCGCTAGAGTTGCTCGTCGGGCCATTACTACTGGGTGGCGTCGGGTTCGTCCCGATCCTACTCGTCGGTATTCTCGACGGACTGGCGCTCGCAGTGACCATCGGCCTCGCCGTCGGGATGCCGCTGGCACTCTTGCTCACAGGGTCGGGCGAGGAAGAAGACATCGAGGAACTCGACATGTCCGAGATGACGGACACGGACGTGGTGTCGGCGATGATGGAGGAGTTCCGCCGCTTCTCGCCCGGCGGAGCCGAGGCACTGATCGACGAACGGGACGCCTACATCGCCCACAATCTCGTCCAGTTGCGGGAGGCCGGCTACTCGGTGGTCGCTGTCGTCGGCGCGGGTCACCGCGCGGGGATCGAGGAGTACCTCGATCATCCCGAGACCCTCCCGCCGATGGAATCGCTGGTCGGTACCGAGTCGGGCGGTCGGTTCTCGCTGTTCAAGCTCTTTGGCTACCTGTTCACGCTCGGCTTTCTGGCCATCTTCGCCCTGCTGGTGCTGGCGGTCGCGACCGGCGTCGAGGGCATCTCGACCGGCCTGTTGATCCAGATCTTCGGCTCGTGGTTCCTCGTCAACGGGATCATCGCGTTCCTGCTGGCGAAACTCGCCGGCGCACACTGGCAGAGCGCCACGGTCGGCGGGGCGGTCGCCTGGCTGACAAGCCTCAACCCGCTGCTTGCCCCGGGCTGGTTCGCCGGCTACGTCGAACTCCGGTACACCTCGGTCAACGTCGGCGACATCAACACGCTCAACCAGATCCTTGACGACGAGCAGGCACCGGTCAGGGACCTGTTCGCCCGGATGCACGGGGTCCCCCTCTTCAGACTGATCCTGATCGTCGCGATGACCAACGTCGGGAGCATGATCGCCAGCGCGCTGTTCGGCGTGGTCTTGCTGCCGTACTTCTTCGCCGAGATCGGATCGACCGGCGAGGTCGTCCGGCTGATGGCCCAGGGTGCCGAGAACAGCGCTCGCCTGCTGTGGGGGCTGGTCGCGTGAACATCCGGTTTTCCACCCGCGAGCTGCTGGATCTCGGGGTCGCGTGGATCGCGCTGAGCGTCGCGTTCATGATCATCCTCCTGCGCCCGTTCTACGCGTTCCCCATCCCCGTCATCGTCGAACAGCTCGCGCTGAGTTTCGTCACGGTGGGCGTGGCCTTCCTCCTGCACGAACTGGCGCACAAGGTCGTCGCGATCCGGTTCGGACAGATCGCGGAGTTCCGGGCGGACTACGGCATGCTGTTCGTCGCGATCATGGGCGCGCTGATCGGCTTCCTCTTCGCCGCACCCGGCGCGGTCTACCACCAGGGGCGGTCGACGCTCCGCGAGAACGGCCTGATAGCGCTCGCCGGCCCGATAACGAATCTCGTTCTGGCGGCACTCTTCGCACCCCTCGCCTTCTTCGCGTCGGGATTCGCCGCTTCCATCGGGAACCTCGGGCTGACGATCAACCTCTTTCTCGCCGCGTTCAACATGGTGCCGTTCGGCCCGCTGGACGGGAACACCGTGAAGGACTGGAGCCTGCCGGTGTTCGTGGCCGTCTTCGTCCCCTCGGCCGCGCTCGCGCTCTGGGCGCTGTTCGGACTCGGGCTGTTCTGATCGCGACTCGGCGTACGGAACTGATCCGGGATTTATACGACCGGTATCTGAACCGCCAGTATGGACAGGGCATCACGGCGTGGCTACCTCGCCGGTCTCGTCGGTGTCGCGGCACTGAGCGGGTGTCAGGACGTTCTCGACCGAACCGAAACCAGTGGCGGGTCCGACCAGACGGACGATGACGACGACGAGATAGCGGAGGAACCGGAGCAAGTGCACGCAGTCGAGACGTTCTACGCCGCACTCGACGCGGGCCGTTTCGACGTGGCTAACAGACTGTTACACAACGAGAGCACGCAACCACGGGTGACGGAAGAGCAGTACGGGCATCTCGACGCGGGGTCCGTCTCGACCGCGTCGACGGAACTGATCGACGAGAACGAGGACAGTGCCGTGGTGCGGACGAACGTCCGCGCGTCGGCGACGGATCCGAACCGCGAAGTCGACACCACGGTCGACATCGAACTCCGGATCGAAAACGGCGAGTGGAAGCTCTACTCGGTGCGACCGGCCGACACCTCGACCGAGACGCCGGTTACCGGGGAAGAGGAAGTGGTGGAACCGACGCCGGACCAGGAGCCGACGCCCGACTCCGGCCCCGCACCGACGGGCGACCCGGCGCTCGTGGTCCGGGAGTTCTACGCCGCGCTCGACGACGGGAACCGGACCGCTGCGAACGATCTGATCCACAGCGAGGCACGGAACATCGAGGTGACCCGGGAGACGGCCGAGGCGATGGTCGACGCGTCACTGGCCGCCGAGAACGTGAGCGTGGTCGAGGCGGGAGCCGACTCCGCGACGGTCGAAGCCACGGTGATCTTCTCGCAGGCAGGCACCGAGGAGGAACAGTCGAACCGGGTCCGGATCGAACTCCGGGCGGAAGACGGGCGCTGGAAGATCTACGCGTCGGGGCGGGCGAGCTGAGGGGCGCGGGACCGACGGGCTTTTGCGAACGCCGCGCGCCCTCACGAGTATGACCGAGGACGCTGACGACGGGATGACCTACGCCGAGGCCGGGGTGGACATCGATCAGAGCGAGGCAGCGACGGCTGCCCTGATCGGCGCGACCGAGGGGTTCGAGGGTGACTTCGCCGGCCTGCTCGACATCGGCGACCGCTACCTGGCGCTGGCCGCCGACGGCGTCGGGACGAAACTCCTCGTGGCCGAGGCCATCGACGACTACTCGACCATCGGCATCGACTGCATCGCGATGAACGTCAACGATCTCGTGGCGGCGGGGGTGCGCCCCGTCGCCTTCGTCGACTACCTCGCCGTCGCCGAACCCGACGACGAGACCAGCGAACAGATCGGCGAGGGACTGGCGGAGGGTGCCGACCGCGCGAGCGTCGAACTCGTCGGCGGAGAGACGGCGGTGATGCCCGAAGTCGTGAAGGGGCTGGACATCGCCGGGACCTGCGCCGGACTGGCCGAGAAGGGTGCGCTGTTCCCGGGCGAGGCCGAGGCCGGCGACGCCCTCGTGGGCTTTCCCTCCAGCGGCATCCACTCGAACGGCCTGACCCTCGCTCGCAAGGCAGTCACGAAAAATCACGAGTACACCGATCCGTTCCCGCCGAATCCGGATCGCTCCATCGCCGAGGAACTGCTGGAACCGACCCGGCTCTACACCGACCTGCTCGATCCGCTCCGGGAGCACGATACCCACGCCGCGGCACACGTCACCGGCGGTGGATGGGGGAACCTCACCCGGATGGGCGAGTTCCGCTACGAGATTACGGACCCGTTCGAGGCCCAGCCGGTCTTCGAGTTCGTCCAGCAGGAAGGGAACGTCACCGACGAGGAGATGCACCGGACATTCAACATGGGTACCGGGTTCGTGGCGGCGCTGGATCCTGCGGACGCCGAAGCGGTGACAGCGGAGACGGACGGCCGCATTATCGGGGAAGTGCAGGACGGTGAGGAAGCGGTCGCGATTCGCGGGCTGGAGCTCTAACGGTATCTAAATTGACGGAAGTTTCGTGAGAAAGCAGAGGTGAACGGAAAGTAAGTTCGGCGTAGGTGGATCCGAAGGGCCTATGAGAACCCTCCCCCCTTGCTCGACAGAGACCGATCGACTATGACTGACGACTTCTCCGACGACACGGCCGCGTTCCTCTCGATGGCACGCGAGTTTCCGATCCGAACCTGCCTCTTTACGGTCGGCTTACCGGCGTTCGCACTGTTGCAGATTATCAACGGCCTGTTCAACGACGGGATGGTCCCGTACGTCGCCCTCCTGGCCGTGCTCGCCGTGGCGCTGTCGGTGATTCTGACCCGGTATCACGTGGCGATGTACAGGCGGCAGGCGGTGACCGACTCGCTCTCCTGGGACGATTGACCGGTTAGCGGCGGGCAGCAGTCCGATTGTAGAGCTGCCTCAGCTGATGTGGGCGGCCACGTCGGCGTCGGTGATGATGCCGACCATCTCGGCGTTTTCGATCACGATGACGGCCTCGTGGTGGTCGAGGTGGGTCTCGACCTCGTCGACCGTGGCATCTCTGGTCACGGTGGTGATCGACTCCCGCATCACGTCGGCCACGGGGAGTTCACCGGGGTCGTCCTCGTCGGAGTTGCGGATGTCGCTGTGAGCGACGATGCCGACTGGGTAGTCGTCCCGGACGACCGGAAGCTGGGAGTACCCTTCCTGGTTCATCACTTCGATGGCGGTCATGACGCTGTCGTCGGGTTCGACGCCGTAGACCGGGCTGTGCATCAGGTCACCCGCACGGAGGATGCCGCCCTCGGCCTCCTCCAGTGCATTGACGATCCGGCGCAGCGTCGAGAGCCGCGGGTCCACGTCCCCACCCTCGATCCGGGCGATCAGCGGCTGGGACACGTCCGCACGCTCGGCCAGTTCGCTCTGTGTCAGCCCCAGATCGTTCCGGCGCTCCCGGAGATCCTCGGGGGTCGGTAGCTCCATACTGGCCGATTACCAGAGGTAATACAAAAAAGTTCCCGTCGTCAGGCGCCGGCGGAGGCGTCGGCTTCCTCGTCTTCCTCGAACTCGATGGTCTCGACGACCGAGAGCGGCACGTCGCGCAGGGCACCGCCGACTTCGCTCTTCCCGATGCGCTGGGCGTGTTCGGTGTTCTCGGCGTTGAACACCTTCATCTCCAGCACCAGGCCGACGAGGGCGGTGTCAGCCGCGATGAAGGCGGAGTCGAACGGTTCGCCACAGGCAGGACAGCCCGTCGCTCCCACGTCGACCTCGACGTAGTCCATGTCCTGATCGTTGAGGCGTTTGCCTGCTTCGCTGACTGCGACACCGATGGCGTCGTCGATGTCCTCTACGTCCCGGACCAACCAGGCGGCTTCCATCACTACGAGGTAGTTCATACCCACCCGTCAGGTCCCCACCCCCACGTGTCTTATGATTCGCTCGCGTGACACGCCAGTCGCGCACGTCACCCCGATAATGGTCATAACTTATGGCTCCGACTCGCGTCGATTATCTCCCCGTTACCGACAACGGCGATTCCAACCCACTCCCGGTTGTCGTTTCCCCAACCGAACTCGAACCGCACGACTGCAGCCCGATCAACCCTCGATAAAGACCATTATGAAACATATATTTCAGGAAATTTTATATACTCCGATCGGCCCAGGCACAGTCGAGGATAATGGAAACCCGCTTGCACAGTGGTCTGCTGTTCGCGCTGTACCAGATGAGCCTGGCACTCGGTATCGCACTCATGCCCGTGGCGTTCGTCACCAGTCGGTTCGGCTTCACACTGCCCATCCACCGGATGGTCGACCGCCTCGGTGCGGCTTACGAACGGACCAGCTCCGAAGAGTAGATCGCGTTTCCCACCGTTCCGCTCGCCCACGGTCGGTATTCGATTCTGCTGTCCGGAGGGCGACCGACTCCACACGTTTTAACACCGATTCGCGGGTACTCAGTGTCGATGGAGTTCGCCGCCTTCGCCGAGCGCGCCGACGAGATCGAGGCGACCTCGGCCGATCTGGAAATCGTCTCGCTCGTCCGAGACCTCTTTTCCGTCGCCGACGACGACCTCGACACCGTCGCCCGGTTCGTTCAGGGCCGGGTGTTCCCGGCCCACGAGTCGACGACGCTCGACATCGGTCCGAACCTCTGCTACGAGGCCATCGCCCGCGCGGCGGGCCACAACGTCTCCGCGGACGACGTGGAGTCCCGGGTCGCGGCCGTCGGCGACGTGGGCGACGTGGCAGCGGAGTACGACTTCGGCGGCCAGCAGGGACTGAGTGCGTTCGGCGGCACCGACGACTCGGCCGGTCTGACCGTCGGCGAGGTCGAATCGGAGTTGCAGGACCTCGCGGCGGCGACCGGGTCGGGCAGCCAGGACCGCAAGCTCGACCGTCTGTTCGGACTGTTCAACCGCTGTGATCCCGACGAGGCGCGCTATCTCGCTCGAATCGTCCTCTCGGAGATGCGTATCGGCGTCGGCGAGGGGACGGTCAGGGATGCTACCACGGAGGCCTTCGACGTCCCCGTCGAGGCGGTCGAGCGCGCGCTGCAGGTGACCAACGATTACGGACTGGTCGCCACTGTCGCACGCGAGGACGGGCCATCGGGCCTCGACGATCTGCATCTGGAAATCGGTCGGCCGGTACAGGCCATGCTCGCGCAGGCCGGTACCGTCACCGACGCCGTCGAGTCCTGGGGGTCCGTCGCCGTCGAGACCAAGTACGACGGGGCGCGCGTTCAGGTCCACTACGACGGGGACTCGGTGTCGCTTTTCTCCCGGAACATGGAGGACGTGACCGACCCGCTGCCGGAGGTCGTCGATTTCGTCGAGGACTCGCTCACCGCCCCGGCGATTCTGGACGGCGAGGTCGTCGCCGTGGACGACGACGGCGACCCGCTCCCGTTTCAGGAGATCCTGCGACGGTTCCGCCGGAAACACGACGTGGCGAAGGCCCAGGAGGAGGTAGAGGTCGAACTGTGGGCGTTCGACTGCCTCCACGCCGACGGCGAGGACCTGCTGGACGCCCCACTCGCCGACCGACACGCCCGCCTCGATACCCTCCTCGATTCGCGCGTCTCGACGCTCGCCGTTACCGACGATCCCGACGAGATCGCCGACATCGAGGCCGATGCCCTCGACGCGGGCCACGAGGGGATCATGCTGAAAGATCCCGACTCGCCGTACTCGCCGGGCCGGCGAGGAAAGGAGTGGCTCAAGCGCAAACCCGACGTGGAGACCCTCGACCTCGTGGTGACCGGAGCCGAGTGGGGCGAGGGCCGCCGGGCGGAATTTCTGGGGACCTTCGAACTCTCCGTTCGGGCCGGCCCCGACGAGTTCGAGACCATCGGCAAGGTGGCGACGGGCATCACCGACGAGGAACTGGCCGAGTTGACCGACCTGCTGGAACCGAAGGTTCGCGCCGAGGACGGCAAGACCGTCGAGATCGATCCCTCGGTGGTCTTCGAGGTGGGCTACGAGGAGATCCAGACCTCGCCGACCTATTCGTCGGGATATGCGCTCCGGTTCCCCCGCTATCTCGGCGTCCGCGAAGACAAGAACCCGGAGAACGCGGACACACTGAAGCGGGTCGAACGGCTGGCCGACGGCGAGTAACCGACACGGGTTTTCGGTGTCGCGCGCAACGGGCATCCATGACCGTCCACTTCGAAGACTGTCGCCTCGACTGGCTGGGCTACGCGACCGTCCGGATCGAAGGCCCCCACGGAACCGTCGTCTACCTCGACCCCGGCCGGTACGGCGTGCTGGACGACTACGCAGAGACCGACGGGGACCTCGTCTGCGTCAGTCACATCCACCACTACGACACCGACGGAATCGGGCGCGTGGCCCGCGATGACGCGACCGTCCTCGTCCACGAGGCGGTCCACCACAGCGAGACCGACCGCGACGTGACGCCGGTCCGGGACCTGCCCTACGACACCCGCCGGGTCGACGACGAACTCGACGACCTGATCGACGACGTGATCGTCCGGACGACCGCGGCGTACAACCACCCCGACGGCCCCCACACTCGACCGGACGGCACGCCGATCCACCCCGAGGGGACCGGTTGTGGCTTCCTGCTAGATTTCGACGGCACCACCGTCTTCTGGACCGGCGACACCGACGTACTGGAGGGCCACGCCGAACTCGACGTGGACCTCTTGCTCGCGCCCATCGGCGGTACCTTCACGATGGACCGGGAGGCGGCCGCCGACCTCGCCGAGGCGATGGACCCCGGACTAGTCGTCCCCATCCACTACGACACCTTCCCCGAAATCGAGGCCGACGCCGAGGCGTTCGCGGACGACCTGGACACTCGTGGCGTGCCGGTTTCGCTGGACGCAGATGTGGGGAAACGGTAAGGTCACCGGCACTTGAACCCCCATCGTCGATGCCCTCCAGCGATACCGGTGGAGTCCCACCAGCGACACGGCGGATCGTCGAACGGTACGGTCGCATCGAGCGGATGGTTTCGGGTCTGGTCGCGGTACTCACAGGCGTATTGGTCGCCGCCGCGATCCTATCACTCCCGCTCCTCCCGGGACTGGCTGCGGCGTTTCTCGTCGTCACCGCCGTTCGGGTCCCCGCGTTCGGGACCGACGGCCGCCTCGAACTGTCGACCGACCACGCCCCCGACGCGGTCCTGGCCGACTTCGAGGGCCCTCGACCGCCCGTCCTCGCCTTCCAGTGGGGCCGCGCCGACCGCGTTCGAGAAACCGACGACGGTACGGCCTTGGAGTTCTCGTATCTCGCCGGCCGCAGATCGGTCACGATGTCGCTCGAATCCCAGCGCCGGTCGGATGGCACGCTCGAACTGACCATCCTGGAAAACGAGCGACCGTGGGGTCGCTACCTCGTAAGGATCCGGGACAACCGGGGTGAGACGGTTGTCGATGTCGACTACGGGTCCGAACGACGGTTCGGACTCCGGCGACTCCCACAGCTGCTGGTGGCGCGACGCTACCGCGAGGCCGTCCTCCGAACTCAGGGCTACGAGGTCCGTACCAGTGGTGTCGGGCTTACCGTGCTCGGCTGGGACCTGCCCTGAGGCACCCCTCGGCCCCGCTGGTTCGGCCAGTCTCGCCGGACGGCCGGTGTTACACCCCGAGCCACTCGTCGTTCCGGATCTCGTACCCCTCGGCCCGGCAGAACTTCGCTGCTTCGCGCCGGACGGCCCGGGAGCCGGGGAGTTTCTCCTTCTCGTCGATCCGGTCGAGGATCCACTCCTCGATGACGCGGACGCCCTCGTCGTCATCGTCGGCGTCGATTGCGGCGAGTTCCCGCAGCGTCTTCTGGTAGGCGTCCCACTGGGAGCCGCTCAGTTCTTCCCGTGGCAGCGACTCGCTCGCCTCGACGATCCGTTTCATCGTCGCGGCCACGTTCGGCCGCTCGACCCGTTCACGAACTTCCGCCGAGGATTCGAACGTCTCCACGTCGGTCGCTGGAAGCAGTTCCTCGACCGCGTAAGTCCCGTCGCTGGCCTCGATCTCGCTGTCGCCAACCGTCGCCACCACATCGTCGGCCGTCGCCGGGAACTCGACGCGGTCGAGTTCCGTCTCGAAGTACGCGAGCTCCGACGGATCGACGGGTGGTTCCGGTTCGTCCCGTCGCTCCAGTTCCTCCTTTATCGCGCGGACGCGCTGCCGTCGGTCGGCGTTCTGGGCCTGGTCTTCCCGGCCAGTTTTGTCGTCTGCCATCCACGAACGTACGCCGTCGGCGCGGTTAACGTTGTGGTGGGCGGGCAAGGACCCGGAACGAAACGGGAAATCAGAAGAATCCGTCAGATGACGGTCATCTCGTCGAGTCGCTCGGGCAGGTACGTCTCCGTCACGAAGTCCAGACCACGCGAGGCCAGACTCTGCTGTTCTGCCTTCTTGTCGATGTCCAGTTGCAGTTCGATCTGTTCGCGCCAGTAGTCGGTCTGGAAACGCGGGTCCTCCAGTTCCGATTCGAGGGCGTTCACGTCCGAGTCCGAGAGGGGGTCGGTCGGGAGGTCGTACTCGACGATGTCCGCGGGCTGGATGCCGATGAACTGCGCGTCTGGGGTCGCCAGGTACTCCGAGAGGTGCGCGGACTTGATCGACCCGTACGCGACCGAGCCGTAGATGCGGTACGACCAGGGGTCACCGTCAGTGAAGACCGTCACCGGGAGACCGAGTTCGTCGCGGAGGCGCTTGGTCAGCCGCCGGGTCGCCCGCGCCGGCTGGCCCTTCAGGTGGACGACGATGCAGTTGTACTCCTCGTCGAACCCGTTCTCGACGAGTCGGTCACGCATACCACCGGTCTCCACACAGAGGACGAAGTCCGCGTCGTTCTCCAGGAATTCGATCGTGTCGGGGTTGTTCGGAATCTGGTACCCCCCTTCGCCCACGTCCTCCTGGCAGTGGATCTCGCGCTCGCCGCGGCGGGTCTGCTCGCGGATCAGGAGCGGGCCCATCACGGTCGCGCCGGACTCCTCGGGGCGCATGTGGAACTCCTCGCGGCGCACGTCCGAGACGATCTCCAGATCTTCGATCAGCTGGTTCGATTCGTCCTGACTGTTGAACTGGGCCTCCTCGTGGTCGAAGGACTCGCTGAGGTAGTAGAGTTCACGCAGGGTGGACGAACGGTCCTGTTCGAGTTGCTGGGCCAGGAAGTCGATGACGTAGGTGGCCTTCAGCAGCTTCTGTGCGCCGCTTACGGTCTTCGCGCTGCGGGTGCTCTGTCGGTCGCCGTACACCCAGACGTCCTTGTCCTCGTCGTACTCGATGTTGGACTTCGTCCGGGTGGGAATCGCCATGGTCGGGACCTCGCCCTCGGCGAACTGGTCGTAGAACTCCGCTGCCAGATCGATCAGGCGCTCGCGTGCGTCGGCCTCGTTCGGGCCGTCGGTGTCTGTGTCGGTACTCATTGTCAGGCGTTGATCGTCAGTTTCTCGTCTTCGATGCCCTCGACCTGCACGTCGAAGGTCGCGTCGCCGTCGACGCTGTACTCGATGCTCGCTTTCGTCCCGGCCGTGACCTCGGGGGCCCACTTGACGAAGTACTCGCCGTCCATCTCGACGACGTCGGCGTCCTCGACCTCGCCGGGGTCCTCGCTCACGATGTCGGTTATCTCCAGGCTGGCGTTGGTATCGTCGTTGTTCTCGACGATCAGTCGAACGGTCCCGTCCTCGTGCTCGCGGTCGACGAGGACGTTGTTCATGATCCGGGCCAGCGAGTCGTCGATGTTCAGCTCGCCCTCGCCGGTGACCTCGGCCAGTTTCTCGGCCATCTCGGGGAGGATCGTCGCCAGTTTGTCCTGCTTGCGCCGACGCTTCTCCATGGACCGGCGCTTCTTGAGGTAGGACTTCAGGTCGCGGGCCGCCTCGCGGATCGCTCGCTCGACCTCGTCTTCCATCTCCGGGACGTTCGCCACCGCGTCCTTGGACTCGCTGGTGAAGGGCACGTTCGTCGAGGCGACGTGGACCATGATCACCGCCGGACCGTTCGGGATGCCGCTCCCGCCGGGCTGGTCGAGTTTGTAGTTGCGCCAGTTGATCTTCTTGACCACGTCCGTGATCGAACAGGCACCGCGCTGGTAGACCAGCGGCACGCGGTTGGCGAAGCGCATCACCTGTGCGCTGGACCCTTCGTCGAGTTCGCCCCCGTAGGCGATGCCCGCCTCGACGATGAACGGGTCGCCCCCGTGAACGGAGGCGTCACGCGTCGACGCCGCGAAGAAGTCCGCGTCGAACTCCTTTTTGAGCCCCTCCAGCACGAGTTCGTCCGTGATCGGCGCGAGACAGTCCGTCGGCGGCGCGATGATGTCCGTCTCGCGCATCGCCTCGTGGAGTTCGCTCGCGATGTCCCGGTCGTCGTCGATTGCCGCGACCTTCGGCGGTTCGTCCGGGACGGTCAGCATGCGGTTCCAGATCGCGTCGACGATCTTCTCGCGGGCGGTCTCACCGAAGGTGGCCTCGTCGTACTCCTCGGTGGCGTCTGCCGACCGATCCACGTAGTCAGCGACCTGCTCGCGCGTCAGCCTGTCGCGGGGGTTCTCCTCGTCGTCGAACTTCGCTGCGATCCGTTCCGCGAGACCCTGGACGTGCGCGTCGTCCTTCCGGTCCGTCGTCGCCCGGTTCACCAGCGCGTAGATGTCCGGCGTGCGCTCGTCGGTGACGGCGTCCCAGGCGGCCGCGACGGCCTTTTCCCGGACCGTGTCGCCGAAGGTGACGCCGTACTCGTCTTCGGCGTTGTCGGCGAAGCTGTCGACGACCTCGATCAGCCGGTGATGTGCCACGCGCTCGCGCTCTTCGAGCGCGTCTGCGACCGATTCGGCGAACTCCGCGGTCGCCTCCTTGCCCTTGTTCGCGACGGCCTCGGTCACCGCCGCGGCCACGTCCGCGTCTTCGTGATCCCTCGGTGGACTCCAGGTCATCTCGCGGCCGAAGTGCCGGTCCCGGAAGTTGTCGATCACCTTGTCGGCGGTCTTCCCGCCGACGCGGGTGAACTCCTCCTGCAGGAAGCCCGACACGGAGTACGAATCGGTGGCGTCGAGCATCTTCTGCAGGGTCCCGAGTTCGACGCCGTGTGGGTGTGGACGGATCTCCTCGGTCTCGTCGGGGAGCTGGTCGGTCGCGCGTTCGAACTTGAAGTGTTCCTGTGGCTCCCGGAGTTCCAGTCGGGCGTGGGGGTTGACGACCGCGGTGTGTTTGATGTAGTCGTGGAGCTGGTTTCGGGCGCGCATGTTCGCCTCCATCTCCAGTTCGATCCGGGTGCCGTGCGGGCGGTCCCACGAGGTCGTGTCCTCGGCCTCGATTTCGGGCTCGTTGGTGTCGGTGTCGATGGTCAGCTCGAAGTACTTGGCGTCGGCGCTGCCTTTCGCCCGGCTGGTGATCTTGGCCGGTTTGCCGCTCGTGAGCTGTGAGTAGAGGACGGCTGCGGAGATCCCGATCCCCTGCTGCCCGCGGGACTGCTCGCGGGCGTGAAACCGGGAGCCATAGAGCAGCTTCCCGAAGATCTTGGGGATCTGCTCTTTGGTGATCCCGGGGCCGTTGTCCTCGACGATGAGCCGGTAGTAGTCGTCGTTTTCCTGAATCTCGACGTAGATGTCCGGGAGGATACCCGATTCCTCGGTGGCGTCGAGGGCGTTGTCCACTGCCTCCTTGACGGCTGTCACCAGCGCCCGGGCACCCGAGTCGAACCCGAGCATCTGGCGGTTCTTCTCGAAGAACTCGGCGATGGAGATGGATCGCTGGGCCTCCGCCAGTTCCTCTGCGATCCCCTCCCCCTCGGCGAGTGTCGACTGGTACGAGGTCATTCTCTGGCACCTTCTACCCCCGGAGGGGTTAAATGTTGCACGGCAGCTCGGTGAAAGTGGAGGTGTGCCTGTGACTCCCTCACACTATACGATTCAGCGGTTCCCGAGTGGCGGGTCGGGCAAGCGTCGCGGATAGCAAACGCCGAGTGACGGTAGAACGTGCCGCTACAGGGTGACAACGCACGCTCGCGTGCGCGTGCGGGGGTTTTATCAGTGCCCATATCCTACGCCGTAGTAGATTTCATGTCTAACGAGTCTGAGTACGGAGCCAGGCAGATTCAGGTCCTGGAAGGGTTGGAGGCCGTGCGAAAGCGGCCGGCGATGTACATCGGGTCGACGGACTCCCGTGGACTGCACCACCTCGTCTACGAGGTGGTCGACAACTCTATCGACGAGGCTCTCGCGGGGTACTGTGACTCGATCGAGGTCACGATTCACGAAGACGACTCCGTCAGCGTCAGCGACGACGGGCGGGGGATTCCGGTCGACACGCACGACGAACACGACCGCCCCGCACTGGAGGTCATCATGACGGTCCTCCACGCGGGCGGGAAGTTCGACAACAAGTCCTACCAGGTCTCCGGTGGACTCCACGGCGTGGGGGTCTCCGTGGTCAACGGGCTCTCGAAGTGGCTCGAAGCCGAGGTCAAGCGTGACGGCGCGGTCTGGAAACAGCGCTTCGACCACGGCGAACCCGAGTACGAACTGAAAAAAGAGCGGGACCTCGAGGACGACGAGGACAACGGTACCTCGATCCGCTTCTGGCCCGACGACGAGATCTTCGAGACCACCGAGTTCGAGTTCTCCACGCTGGAGGCCCGACTTCGGGAACTCGCCTTCCTCAACTCAGGCGTCGAGATCACGCTCCGCGACGAGCGCGACGGCAGCGAATCTACCTTCTGTTACGAGGGCGGTATCAAGGAGTTCGTCGAGTACCTCAACGAGACCAAAGAGCCCCTCCACGAGGAGGTCATCTACTTCGAGGACGAGGAGACGATCGACGACGGGGCGGTCCAGCTGGAGGTGGCGATCCAGGCCACCGACGAGTTGCAGGGATCGATCCACGCCTTCGCGAACAACATCAACACCCGGGAGGGCGGCACACACCTAACCGGCTTCAAGACCTCGCTCACCAGGGTCGTCAACGACTACGCCGACGACCACGGACTGATCGGGGACCTCGACGAGAACCTCAAAGGCGAGGACATCCGCGAGGGACTGACCGCGGTCATCTCGGTCAAACACCCCGATCCCCAGTTCGAGGGCCAGACCAAGACCAAACTCGGCAACTCAGAGGTGCGGGGCATCGTCGAGAGCGCCATCCACGAACGGCTCACGACGTACTTCGAGGAACATCCCGACACCGCACAGTCGATCATTCGGAAAGCCGTCGAGGCCGCGAAGGCACGCAAAGCGGCAAAGAAGGCCGAGGAACTCACGCGCCGGAAGAACGCGCTGGATTCGACGGCCCTGCCCGGCAAACTCGCCGACTGTCAGACCAAAGATCCGACCGAATCGGAGCTGTTCGTCGTGGAGGGCGACTCCGCGGGCGGATCGGCCAAACAGGGGCGCAACCCCGAGTTCCAGGCGATCCTCCCGCTGGGTGGCAAAATTCTGAACGTCGAGAAACACCGGCTCGACCGGATCCTCGAGAACGACGAGATCCGGAGCATGATCACGGCCATCGGGACGGGCATCGGCGACGAGTTCGACATTGACGAGGCCCGCTACCAGCGGATCATCTTCATGTGTGACGCGGACGTCGACGGCGCACACATCCGGACACTTCTCCTGACGCTGTTCTATCGGCACATGCGACCCCTGGTCGAAGCGGGCTACATCTACGCCGCTCAGCCCCCGCTCTACCGGATCCGGTACCGCGGGGAGACCTACGACGCGATGACCGAGCAGGAGCGCGACCGGATCGTCCAGGAGAAGTGTGACGGCAACCCGACGCAGGTCCAGCGGTTCAAGGGCCTCGGGGAGATGAACCCCGAACAGCTGTGGGACACGACGATGGATCCCGAAAATCGGCATCTCAAGCAGATCACCATCGAGGACGCCGCGAAAGCCGACAAGATGTTCAACGTGCTGATGGGGGACGCCGTCGAGCCGCGCAAACAGTTCATCAAGGAACACGCACCGGAAGCGGAATGGGTCGACATCTGACATGAGTTCGGAACTGCCAGACGGTCCCGACGACGCGACGGCGGCCCCCGCGGCCAACGTCGAGCGCGTCCGGGTCGAAGACGAGATGGAGCAAAGCTACATCGACTACGCGATGAGCGTCATCGCCGGGCGCGCCCTGCCGGACGTCCGCGACGGGCTCAAGCCCGTTCACCGGCGCATCCTCTACGCGATGCACTCCATGGGTGTCACCAGCGGCTCCAGTCACCGCAAGTCCTCGTCGGTGGTCGGGGAGACGATGGGTGACTACCACCCACATGGCGACCAGGCCATCTACGATACACTCGTCAACATGGCCCAGACGTTCACGATGCGGGAACCCCTGATCGACGGGCAGGGGAACTTCGGCTCGATGGACGGCGACCCCGCCGCGGCCATGCGGTACACCGAGGCGCGGATGAGCCCCATCTCCGAGGAGTTGCTGGAAGACATCGAGAAGGACACCGTCGACTTCCAGTCCAACTACGACGACCGCCTCGAAGAGCCGGAGGTCCTCCCGTCGGCGTTCCCGAACCTGCTGGTCAACGGCTCGACCGGCATCGCGGTCGGGATGAGCACGAAGATCCCGCCGCACAACCTCGAAGAGGTGATCGACGCGACGATCCACCTGATCGACAACCCCGACTGCGACGTGGAGGACCTGATCCACCTCGAAGAGAGTCCGGGGCCGATCAAGGGGCCGGACTTCCCGACCGGCGCGAACATCGTCGGCCGCAACGACATCCACAAGGCGTACAAGACCGGTCGGGGCCGACTCACCGTCCGCGCCGAGTACGAGGTCGACCACGAGGAGGGTCGCATCGTCATCACCGAACTCCCCTACCAGGAGAACAAGGCCCGCATCGTCGAGCGGATCGCGGAGAACGTAAACGAGGGGAAAATCGAGGGGATCAGCGACCTGCGCGACGAGTCCGACCGGGACGGCGTCCGGGTCGTGGTCGAACTCAAGCGCGGGGCCAACGCCGACGTGGTGGAAAACCAGTTGCTGGAACACCACCTCGAATCCACCTTCGGCGTCATCAACCTCGCACTGGTCGACGGCCAGCCCCGCGTGCTGACGCTCAAGGAGACGCTCGCGGAGTACGTCGACCACCGGAAGGAGGTCGTCCGCCGCCGGAGCCAGTTCGAACTCGACGAAGCCGAGGACCGCGCACACATCCTCGAAGGGCGGCTCACGGCGGTCCAGAACGCCGACGACGTGATCGACCTCGTCCGGGACGCCGACACCCGCGACGACGCCAAGGAGGCGCTTCGCGAGGAGTACGACTTCTCCGAGGAGCAGGCCGACCACATCGTTCGGATCCAGATCGGGAGCCTGACATCCGAGGAGGTCGGCGAGATCGAGACGGAGTACGAGGAAGTCCAGAATCGAATCGAGCGCCTCGAAGAGATCCTCGGCGACCAGCAGGAACTGCTGGACGTGATCAAGGACGAACTCGCGGAGATCCGCGACGAGTACAGTGACGAGCGGCGAACGCGGATCGTCGAGGACGACGGCGAGGTCACCCACGAGGACCTCATCCCCGAGCAGGACTGCGTCGTCGTCATCACCGAGGACGACTACATCAAGCGGATGCCAGTCGAGAAATTCGAGACGCAGGGCCGTGGCGGCAAGGGCATCATCGGCGCGGACCCCAAGGAGGGCGACCGCGTCAACGAGGTGTTCCGCGCCAACAGCCACGACTACCTGCTCTGTTTCACCAATCAGGGCAAGGTCTACCGCCTCAAGACCTACCAGGTCCCGGAGATGAGCCGGACGGCCCGCGGGAACCACATCCGGAACGTCATCCAGGGGATCGACGAGGGCGAGAAGATCACGGCGGTCGTCGACACGGACGAGTTCTCAGACGACAGGTGTCTCACGATGGTTACCCGGAACGGGTACGTCAAGCGGACCTGTACGACGGACTTCGAGAACATCCGTTCGACGGGGATCATCGCCGCCTCGCTGGAGGAGGGCGACGAACTCGTCGACGTGGCGGTGACCGACGGCGAACAGGACATCGTTCTCGCCACCGAACAGGGCATGACGATCCGGTTCGCCGAGACGGAAGCCCGTGAAATGGGCCGCAACGCACGCGGCGTCGGCGCGATCAAATTGCAGGACGGGGACAGCGTGGCCGGACTGGTCGCGACCGGCGGTGACGACCAGCGGGCGCTGTTGACCGTCACGGAGAACGGCTACGGGAAGCGGACCCCCCTCGAGGAGTACCGCCAGCAGTCACGCTACGGCAAGGGCCTCATCGACATCAAGACCGAGGGCCGCAACGGCCCCGTGACGGGCGTGAAAGCGGTCGAGGACGACGATCACCTCATCATCATGAGCGAGAGCGGGCAGATCATGCGCATCCGCGCGGCCGACATCTCGACGGTCGGGCGCAACACGAAAGGCGTCACGATCATGGAACTCGACGGCAACGACCGCGTCGCCAGCGTGACCGTCGTCCCCGACCTCGACGACGAGTAAGTCCCGGATTCTCCCCTTCGTATCGTACCCTTTCCCCGTCAGTCGTCCGCAGGAGCGGCCTCGGCCAGCTTATCGGGCGAGAGCGAGCCGTGCCGGACTATTTCCTCGAAGTGCTCGTCTGGCAGTTTCTCGCCGTTCGTGATACCCCGGGCGTCGTCCTCGCGGAAGCGAGTCTCGACGAACCACTCGGCGACCAGCGCCTTCCGGGCGTCGTCGCGCTCGTCGATGGCGTCCTGTGCGCGCTCGATCAGCAGGGCGGCGGTCACCACGTCGAAGACGTAGTCGGCGAGCTGTTTGGCCTCGTGCTGGGCGTACTCCTCGTCCTCGGTCGCCAGCGCGATCATCGCCTCCTGCAGGGCCTGAGACTCCGACTCCACGGTCGACGCGAGGTCCTCGAGGTGGGGATGGTCGGCAGTGTCGAGGGCGTTCGAGACCAGCGGGAACAGTTCCTCGTGGGCGGCTTCGCGGTTCAGCACGCGCAACACGTCCAGCGAGAGGACGTTCGAGGTGCCCTCCCAGATGGGGAGGACCTGCGAGTCGCGGAGCATCCGCTCGGTGGTGAAGCCGTTGACGTAGCCGTTGCCGCCGAGAATCTCACAGGCGTAGGAGGCAGTGTCGACGGCCATCCGCGCGGTCTTGTACTTGGCGACGGGGACGAGCAGACGCATCAGCTTGAACGCTCGCGCCTCCGCGTCGGTGCGCTCGTCGGGCGCGTCGGCGTCGAGGCGCTGCTCGTTGTCCATGTAGTCGGCGTAGTGACGGGTGGCCTCGAAGGTGAACGCAAGCGCAGCCTCGTAGTCGGTCTGCATGTTCACGAGGTCGCGGCGCATCAGCGGGTACTCCTGAATTGTCTCGCCGAAGGCCTCGCGGTTGGCGGCCTGCACCTTCGATTCCAGCAGCGAGCGCCCCATCCCGCCGACCGAGCCCGTGGCGTTGGTCAGCCGCTCGAAGTTCATCATCTCCGCCATCAGCTTGAACCCGTTCTCGGGTTCGCCGACGAGGTAGGCCTCTGCACCGCGGAACTCGACCTCCCCCGTCGGGACCGCGATGGTCCCGAGTTTGTCTTTCAGCCGTCGGTAGAGCTGGTCGTTGAGACTGCCATCCCGCTTCGTGTGCGGGACCAGAAACAGCGACAGGCCGGCGGTCCCTTCGGGGGCGTCGGGGCGGCGGGCCAGCGCGAGCGTCCCTTCGGCGTCGATGTTCGAGCAGAACCACTTCTCGCCGTACAGTTCGTAGACGCCGTCCTCGTCGGTGGGTTCGGCGGTGGTCTCGTTTGCCCCCACGTCCGAACCGCCCTGCTTCTCGGTGAGGAACATCGCCCCCTCGATGTGGTCGTCGTAGTCGCGGCTGGTGAGTTTCCCGAAGTACTCCTCCAGCAGATCGGCGTTGGGGTGGTCGTCGTCGACGTACTTCTCCAGGACGATGGCTGCGCCGGTCGTCATCGAGACGGGACAGACGAAGCCGCCGTCGGCGAACGAGAGGATGGTTTGCTGGGCGAGGACGTGCTGGAAGCCGAGGGGGTCGTCCCGGCCCGGCGGCGCGTGGAAGATGTCGTGAGTCACGCCGCGGTCGTAGACGAGTTCGTCGTTCTCGTGTTGCAGCGGGTGGTACTGGACGTGATTCTGGACCTCCCCGTGCTTGTCGTAGGTCCGCAACTCGTGGCCCTCGCGGTCGATTATCTCGGCGTTCTCGGTGATGGCGTGGCCCGTCACCTCGCCCAGGTCGGACAGTTCGGACTCGGCCCACTCGAACTCCGCGCCGGGATAGGCGCGCTCGATCTCGGCCCGCAACGCGGGGTCGAGGTCCCAGTAGTTGACGTTGCTCCCCTCCTCGAATCGGCTGTAGTCGATGGGAGTGTCTTCCATGGCACGACGTATGTGTACGACCCCCATAAAGCCACGACCCACCCGTTGTTCGTTTGTTTCGACCCCGGCGCGACGAGTCCATCGGGGACCGACAACTCCCGGTGGGTTTCTTCCCGTCCGAAATACTATTCCGGAGGGGTGCGCCACGTTAGGAGACCACATGGAAGAGAAGACGGAACTCTCGAACGACGCCTTGCGGGTCGCGGAGAGCGACGACGGGCTGGCGGTACGGGCGACCATCGACCGGCCAGAGGCGCAAAACTCGCTGAACGAACCGGTGATCCGGGGACTGCTGGACGCCATCGAGTACGCCGACGAGAGCGACGCGCGAGTGCTGGTCCTGCGGGGCGCGGGCGGCACCTTCTGCTCGGGCGGGGACCTCTCGGAGATGTCCGGTGTCATCGGCGAGGACTCGACGGCCTACCGCGAGCAGTTCTCCTCGCTCTCGCTCGTCGTGGAGGAGATGGTCGACGCGAGCGTCCTCACCGTCGCGGCGGTCGAGGGCTACTGTCTCGCCGGCGGGCTCGGACTGGCCTCGGCCTGCGAGTTCGTCGTCGCCCACGAGGAGGCCGAGTTCGGTACGCCCGAGGTGGACGTGGGCCTGTTCCCGGCCCAGGCGATGGCCCCGATCATGCGCTCGGTCGACCAGAAGGCCGGCCTGAAGCTGCTGTTCACCGGCGAGCACGTCGACGCCGAGGAGGCCGACGACATGGGACTGGTGACCGAACTGGCCCCCGACGGCGAGTTCGATGAGCGACTGGACGGTCTCGTCGACCAGCTGGTCAACAACAGCCCGGTCCTCATCGACGTGGGGAAGGAGGCCTACTACACCCAGCGAGACATGGGCTTCCAGGAAGCGCTCTCCTATCTGCGGGAGATCATCACCATCGTCGCGATGAGCGACGCGACCGAGGAGGGGATCAACTCCTTCCTGATGGACGAGGACCCGGACTGGGAGGTGCGGGAATGACCGACGCGAACCGCGAGTCGGTGAAGGGCAACGACCCCGACAAAGTCGTCATCTCGGCCGCGTTGACGGGTGCACTGACCACGCGCGACCAGTGCGAGGCGATCCCCTACACCGCCGAGGAGATAGCCGAGGAGGCCGCTGCCGCACGCGAGGCGGGCGCAGCCGTCGCACACATCCACGCCCGGACGGACAACGGCTCGCCGACCTACTCCACCGAACGCTACCAGGAGATCAAAGACGAGGTGCAGGCTCGCACCGACATCGTCGTCAACTTCTCGACGGGGGCGGTCCACGAACCCGTCGAGAGCCGCGCGGAGTACGTCCGCGAGACCGAGCCCGAGATGGCCGCGCTGAATATGGGCTCGATGAACTACGCGAAGTACTCGGAGAGCCGTGAGGACTACGTGTTCGACATGGTGTTCGAGAACTCCTTCTCGGAGATCCGGGAGATGGTGACCGCGATGAACGAGGCCGGCGTCAAACCCGAGCTGGAGTGTTTCGACACCGGGCACGTCGGCAACACCCGGCCGCTGCTCGCGGAGGGCAAACTCGACCATCCCCTCCACTTCAGCCTCATCATGGGCGTTCTGGGTGGGATTCCGGCGACCGCCGAGAACCTCGCTCACCAGGTCCGCCAGCTCCCCGACGACGCCACGTGGCAGGTCATCGGGATCAGCGAGGACCAGTGGCGACTCGTCGCCGCGGCGCTGTCGATGGGCGGCAACGTCCGGGTCGGCCTCGAAGACAACTTCTACGTCAGCGAGGGCGAGATGGCCGAGAGCAACGCCGACCTCGTCGAGAAGGCCGCCCGGATGGCCCGGGACGTGGGCCGTGAGCCAGCGACGCCCGACGAGGCCCGCGAGATACTGAGTATCGAGTAACCGCGGCGTCCCCCGACCCGGGTCGGTGCGGCCCCCTCACGGCTCCTCCGCGAGCACGACTTCACACAGCACTCTGTCGAGGGTCCGGCGCAGTGTCACGGACGCCTCCCGGTCCGACATCCCGTTTCTGTCGGCCAGTTCGACGAGCGATATCTCCCGGGGCGCTCCGAAGTACCCCTCCCGGAGGGCGCTTCTGAGGAGGTCCAGGTCGATCTGTTCCGGATCGTCGGCCGTACCGTCGTTCGCGGTCGTCATGGTCCGACGTATTCCGTCCGGACGGTTGGGGGACCGGCCTGCCGTGGCGGGCTTTCAAGTGCTCTCCTCCGGCCCCTCGTCGGTGGTGACGATGGTGGCGTCGATCAGGTTCTCGGTTCCTCGTCTGAGGAGTTCCGAGACCGACTGGTGTGAGATGTCGAGTTCGTCCGCCAGCTCTCGGGTCGACACCTCGCGAGGGATCCGGAAGTACCCGTGGTTCCTCGCCAGAGCCAGGGCGTTCCGCTGGTCCGGGGTCACGTCCCCGAATGTCTGGCGGGGCGCTTCCGGCTTCCCGAGTTGCTCCAGCTGGAACGGCACGTCGTTGTCGTGGAGGTGCTCGCGGAACCGCTCGAACTGCTCGCGCGAGGTGAACCGTATCCGGACCCGCCAGCCCGTGGCGTTCGCGCTGGCGTCCAACATGGAGGCCTTCTTGTCGAGGTACGCGTCGATTCGGCCCTCGATGGGCTCTGCCCAGTCCAGCTGGTAGTACTTCTGGTCGTCGAACTCGTAGGCCTCCACGACGTCCTCGACGGTGGGGTCGTCCGCCAGCGCGTCGTCGACGCTATCGAAGTCGGCGTTGGCGGCCCACAGACACGGCATCGTCCACTTGGTGGAGTGCGCGGCGATCCGTTCGGCTTCCACCTCCAGCGCCGGAACTTCCGTGAGCGTGTGTTCCAGGGCGACGGCGGCTGGCGGGAGCGAGAAGGTGCCGACGAGCATGGCCCCCCTTGCGTGTCCATGCGGATACGTCTCGCGGGTCGGACGGTCGCCGCTGGATCACCATCGCTAACGGGACCACCCTTTTCGGGCGACCCGTGTTTGGAGTCGTGAGAAGACTACTCGCCGCCGGTCCACTAGCCGGACCAGCCGCCGCGGATGTCGCTGTCGATGTTCCCGCGCCACTGGTCGAATCCAGATTCACAGGCGGGATTGGACTTCAGGTGGTCGACGAAGCCGGCCCCCGGCGATTCGAGTTGCATCTCACAGAACGGACAGACGTCCGGATCGTTCCACGTCGTCGGTACTGGTGTACCAGTCTGGTCCCCCATACGTTCGTTCAGGGAATCCCTGCATATAATTGTTTACGTAGATAATCGCCTTACGACCAAGGTCATATTAGGTCAAAATAGGATGGTCCCGTGGTGGCGGTCGGGGTCGTCGCGCCGTTTGTTACGGAACGCAGAGAGTCGGGCCAGAAGTTGCTCGCGGAGGTCGCCCGCGGGCAGCAGTTCGTCCACCTGCATCTTCGCGGCCTGTGCCCGGAGGTCGACGAAGTCGTCGAACTGCTCTTTGGCGCTCTCGATGAACGCCTCGCGAGTCTCGCCCTCCATGTCTTCCAGCTGCCCGCCGAACAGCGCGTGGACGGCGGCGTCGGGCCCCATCACCGAGATCTCGGCGCTCGGGAGCGCGAGCGTCGCGTCGGCTCCGAACGCCGGACCACACATCGCGTAGATCCCCGCGCCGTAGGCCTTTCTGGTGATCACGCAGAACTTCGGTACCTGGGCGTTCGAGGTGGCGTAGATGAACTTCCGGCCGCGCTGGAGGATCCCCTCGCGTTCGACCTTCGAGCCGACCATGAACCCGGGCGTGTCACAGAGATACACGAGGGGAATCTCGTAGGCGTCACAGATCCAGACGAATTCGGCGGCCTTCTCCGCCGAATCGGGGAAGATCGCGCCGCTGACGTGCTCGGGTTGATTGGCGACGATCCCGACCGGGCGACCGCCCATGCGGGCGAAGCCGGTGACTATCTCCGGGGCGAACCGTGGTTTGGTCTCGAACCACGAGTCCCGATCGACGACGCGGTCTATCACCTCGTGGACGTCGTAGGCCGCGTTGGGCTCCTCGGGAATCACTGCGTCCAGCCCCTTCGGGTTCTTGACCGGCGGTTTCGGCTCGCGTGTCGGGTTGGGCGCGTCGTATTTCTGGGGGAGATAGGAGAGCAGGGCCTTGACGGCCGCGACGGCGCTCTCCTCGTCGGGCACGACGAGGTCGGCGCTGCCGGACTGGGTCGCGTGCACGTCGGGGCCACCCAGTTCCTCCATGTCGACTGCCTCGCCGGTCATCGCCTCGACGATGCGGGGCGAAGCGATGGCCATGCCGGAGATGTCCTCGACCATGATCAAAAAGTCACAGAAGACGGGCGTGTAGGCCGAGCCGGCGATGTCCGGACCGTAGAGGACGCCGATCTGGGGGATCTGGCCGGAGTGGAGACACTGGTTGTAGAACATCTTCCCGCCGCGGTACCGATCCATGTGCGTGTCACCCTGCTCGCGTTCGTCGGCGTTCAGCCGCGCACCCGTCGAGTCGATCAGGCGGACGATGGGTGCGCCGGCCTCGGCGGCCCGTTCGGAGAGGCGGATCTCTTTCTCGACGCCCATCTGCCCGAGCGAACCGGCTTTCACGCTGTAGTCGTTGGCGGTGAAGAAGACCTCGCGGCCGTCGATCTCTCCGACGCCGGTCAGCAGGCCGTCCGCGGGGAGTTCGTCGTCGTCGGAAAAGCGGGCGAACGTGCCGTCCTCGTAGGTGATCTCGTCGAACAGCAGATCGAGCCGGTCGCGGACGAACGCTTTTCCCAGATTCTCCAGTTTCTCGTGGCCGCGCTCCGGACCGCCGGAGACGATCTCCTCGATCTGATCGCGGAGGTTCTGCTCGCGTTCGGTGACGATGTCACCGCCTCCGTTCCACTCCTCCTCGTCGGCTGCGACCCGGTCGCCGCCGGGATCGACGATCTCGACCGGCTGACCGAGATGTTCGGCGACCGCCGTGGCTATCACCCGTGCAGTGTCCTCGTCCGTCTCGCCGTCGACTGTGATCTCCATGGTCGTCACGCCCCCGGCGTCGCCCCAGTCTGGAAACTCACGCAGTGTTTACAATTGACACACATAGTGACAGCACACTCACGCCCGACGGTAAAATATGTATGGGTGTAACACTCACACCAGTTGCGAACGAACCCGCAACAACCGACATCACGGTAGTCGTGAAAGTCCCCCGCCCATGCAACGGCCCCGGAGGGTCTCACGATGATCGGTGGGTGGGGAACGACTGCGCTCACGGCCGTCGTCATTCTGGTCGCGTCATTTGTACACGGTATCGCTGGGTTCGGGTTCGCACAGGTGTCGATGGGTATCTTGCCACTTTTTCGGAGTCCATCGAGTGCCTCAATCGTCTTCACAGCAACCGCCGTCGTGAGCAACGCACGCGTGTGGTGGAGCGTCCGCGACGCGTTCGACTGGCGGCGCTGGATCGTCCCGGTCGGGGGCCTCGTCGTCGGAATGCCGCTGGGCATCTACGTGTTCAGCCGGTTCGACGAGACGCAGATGCGAGTCGCCATCGGTGTCGTGCTGGTCGTGGCGGTCGTCGTCGTGGGTGCGACACAGCAACTGGACGCGGTCACCGACTGGATCGAAAAGAAAGACTACCGCCCGGGGAAGATCGTCGGCGCGTCAGCGGGGCTGTTCGCCGGGATCTTCGGCGGTGCCGTGGCAGTCCCTGGCCCTCCCATGATCGTCTATGGGGCCTTCATGTCGGCGAGTGGGTTCTGGAGCGGCGAGGAGATGAAGGCCGTGTTCACGGCTTTTTTCGGGACACTCATGCTGTATCGCCTGGGGTCACTCACGTACACGGGTGCGGTCACGACACCGCTTCTCGTCGAGGCGCTCGTCGCCATTCCGATGGTGTTTCTCGGCGCCTGGATCGGAGTGTACATCTTCGACCACATCCCCGAACGCATCTTTCAGTGGCTGGTCCTCCTGCTGTTGACCGTGAACGCCTTCGTCCTCCTGTTCACGTCGGTTCCGGAACTGTAACGGGGGGTCAGGCGGCGCAGTTGTTCGGCCCCAGTTCGAGTTCGGTGGCCTCGTTCTCCGTCTCGGCACGATCCGTCCCGGTGTTGATCGCGATGACGTCCTCGTAGTTCGGTGGTTTCTCCGGAGCGTCGTCCGTCAGGCGCTCGACGAACGCCTCCCGGTCGAGTTCGAGCAGATCCAGTTCCGCTCCGAGATCACCGAGTCGAGCCGAGATCGCCTGTCCCGGCGAGCCGTTCTCGTAGCGACCGTCACTGGTCACGGTGACGTGTCCGGGAAGGACAGTACGGTCGTGGGACAGTTCCAGAATCGTCTCGTGGAGCGTCTCGTAGAGGAGTTCCGCGCCGTGAGTTGCGTCGGACTCACCGAACTGGAGTTCGGTTCGACCGACCGAGTCGACGAACAGCGTGTCGCCGGTCAACAGCAGTTCGTCACCGACACGGAAGTTGACCATCTCCGAGGTGTGGCCCGGGGCGTGGAGTGCTTCGACGGGCACGTCACCGACTTCGATCACGTCCCCGTCGGCCAACGGTGTGAACTCGTACTCGACGCCGCGATCCGTGGCGGCTTCGCCGAGGTAATACTCGACGCCGATATCGTCGGCGAGTTGCGGACCGCCGGAGATGTGATCGGCGTGGACGTGCGTGTCGAGGACGCCGTCGATCACCAGACCGGCGTCCTGTGCAGCGAGTTTGAACTGGTCCGTCTGCCGGGTCGCGTCGACCACGACGGCCGTCCCCGCCGACCGCGACCCGACGACGTACCCGAGACACCCCTTCGCCCGCCGCTGGACCTGTCGCACGACGAGATCGTCGTCGTCGGTCCGGATCGGAACGACCTCGTAGACTTTGCTCCAGGCTTCCATGCCGCCCGAGACGACCGAGACGTCCTCGAAGCCGTTCTCCGCGAGTTCCAGGCCGAAGGGCGTCGAGGTCAGCCCCTTCCCGCAGATGGCGACGATCGAGTGCCCGTCGGTCATGGACGACACCTCGTCCAGTTGGGATCGATCGAGCCCCTCGCTGGGATCGTACGGGACGTTTTCGGCACCCCGCACGTGCCAGGCTTCGTAACTGTCGGTCGGTCGCGTGTCGACGAGCGTGAACTGTTCGTCGGCGTCGATTCGATCCGCGAGTCGTTCGACGGTGATGGTTTCGACCATTGGTTGCCAAGATATCGGTGTGCAGTCGTCGGGCCGTACCGCTCGTGCGGGTGTCGGACCGCTATCGGTGGTGGTTGTGGCCCTCCTCGGGGAAGCGATTCCCGCGGGGGATCAGTCTCGTCTCGCAGTAGGCGTCGCCGTCGGCGTAGTCCACACCCGGCTGGACGAACGGGTACGGGCCGTCTGCGGGCGTGTTCTGGGCGTCGCCGCCGTCGTCGGCCGTCCGGACCCGTCCCGACGCCTCGTAGTCGATAGGCGAGTGTTCGGCCAGGTAAGCCACGACCACGTCGGCCGGGGTCGTCTCGTCGTCGACCTGCACGTCATGGAACGGGAAGCCGCAGTTCCCGAGGTCGCGTTCCGGGTCGCCCGGCCTGCGGAACGTCGCCACCGAGTAGGTCGCCTCCGGATCGATCGGGTCGCCGTCGATCCGCAACTCCACCAGGCGGCGGCCGCGCTTCGCGGTCGGGTCGACGATCACTTCGACGTTCGAGGAGTACGACCGGACCCGGCCGTCTTCCTGGGCGTACGGGTACGGCGTGAAGTTGTCTTCGAGGAACCGCTCCATGTGACTGGTCAGCTGTTGCCCGTACGCGACACCCTTCGCGACCGGTGCCGTCATCGGGAACGCCGTGTACACGTCGCCGAGCGTTATCTCGCCGGGCGGGACCACGGTTCCGTAGCGGAACCCGTGCGCGACGGCCAGATCGGTTCCGAAGTGCGACCGCACGGCGTCGTTGAACAGCGTGTTCCAGGTGCTCTCCAGAAACGACTGCCGGCACAGGGCTGTCTCCGTCCGACCGACGACCGTATCGAGCGGTCGGTCCAGCCGTCCGGCCCCACGCTCGAAGTCGGGATCGTCGTCGAAGAACGGTCGCCGCACGGCCTCGATGGTCGCCGCCGCCTCCGGGTCAGGGTTCGGCGTGTACGGGCTGTTCTCGGTCAGGCAGTAGAGGCAGTGGCGAAACTGCAGCTGGCCGTCACGGATTCGGAGGTCGACGCGGCCGAGCGCGTCGCCCATCCCGGACTCGACGACGACGGTCCCGTCGACGAGCAACGGATCGTACGTGTACTCGTGGGTGTGGGCGCTGAACAGCAGGTCGACCGTCGGACAGTCCTTTGCGGCCTGCACCATCCAGGGGAGGCCGATCTCGGTCACGCCGACCACGATGTCGGCCCCCTCCTCGCGAGCCTCAGTTGCAGCGGATTCGAGGAGCCTCGGGTGTTTTCCGAACCGGTACTTTCCCCGGTAGAACGCGGGCGCCATCCGATCCACGTAGACGTTCGTCATGCCGACGACGCCGATGACGACGTCGCCGACATCGAGCAGTTCGTAGGCATCGTACAGCCGATCGGTCGAGTCCCAGTCGTAGAGGTTGGCGGCCAGCACGGACGCGTCGAGTTCGTCCAGCAGTGCTGTGACGTTCCCGTCCTCTGGGGCCTCGTTCGAGTAATCCCAGTTCCCGGGGACGTACACGTCGGGACACAGGTGTCGATCGATCGGTTCCAACATTACACGGCCGTTCGTGTAGGTCGTCTCCGCGGAGCCGTGAAACGTGTCGCCACACATCAGTGTCCGGACGGGGTACTCCTCGCGCAGTTCGTCCAGTTTCGCCGAGAGGACCGGAACGCCGCCTGCGCGTTCGATCACGCGATCGTCGCCGTCGAATTCGAGTCCGGGATTGGACTGCTGCGTGTCGTAGTAGACCTGATCCCGGGCAGCCAGCTGGCCGTGGAGGTCGCTCACGTGTGTCAGCACCACGTCCGGGTCGCCGTCGGTAGCGACTCGGCGCCCGTCGCAGTTCCGCCACGAACCCAGGTGGTCTTCCGATGGGGCCATTCCTGGAGTACCCATCTCGGTAGCATCGGAATCAAAGGTTGTGGCGGGTTACTCCCGACCCAGAACGAATCGCGTGCTCGTTCCATGGGCCGGGGGGGTTCCAAATTATAATAAAACACACACTGATATTTTTACATTAGCTTCGAGAACCGTTGGGTAAATCATGGCAGACAGAGACGACCTGCGCCAGCAGATGATCGATGCCTTCGGGGGGGCCGACTATCCGATCTCCAGTCCGATGGATCTCGTGCCCGCCCTGCCCAACGGGCCGTCGACGACGTTCGAGTCCGGGGACTTCTCGATGACGGCGATGGAACTGAATACCAAACTCTCTGGCGGTGATTTCCCCTACGACAGTGCCGAGACATTCGTCGACGATATCGTGGACGAACTCGAAAATCAGGATCTGATCTGAGCCGGCTATTCGATCGGTTCTCCGGTCACGGTTGCGCGACAGCCAGTAGCGCCGCGACGGTACCTGCGACGCCGAGCGCGAGCAGACCGTAGTTGGCGAGCGGATTCTTTGCCCGGACGAGATCCAGTGTGATCGCGCGCCCCGAGAGCGGCCACAGCGGCCTGATACCCATCGGCGTGAGTACGTCGCCGAGCAGGTGGGCACAGACGCCCAGCGTCCCGAACCCGAATCCCGCCACCGCGAGTTCGGGCGCGACTGGTGTGGTCGGTCGACCGCCGAGGACCCACCCGACCGAGCCGAAACCGAAGCCGACGAGCAGGGCGAACCAGATGGTGTGGGTCACGCCGCGGTGGGACACCAGCGGTAGTTCGTGGTCCACGTCGGGCAGGGACGCGACAGAGAGCACGCAGAGCTCCCCGAGGACGGCCAGATCCGGACGCCCCACCAGCACCAGCGCGACGGCGACCGGGAGCACGACCAGCAGCGAGACGCCGAGGTGGCCTGCCCTGTACACACATCGAACTCGTTCGCTCCCGGATATGAACCTTCGGTCGCGATGGGGACGCTTAACCGGCTTCCACAGCCATTTGGCGTATGCTCACGTCGGTCGCCGAGACGGTACTGTGTCGGTTCGGTCCGTTCGTCGTGCCGGTCGCCCTCTTTTTCGGCGGCGTGGCCGTCTACGCTCTCCTGTGGCTGTTCTACCGCTGGCGCGACGGAGCGGTAGTCGATGGGGATTCGACCTGGGAGGAGTGATCCACGCCGAACACTGAAGCCACTGGTGACCGATGCAATTGGCATGCCAGAAGATATCGAGGCGATGACGCGGTTCGAGGTACCGGACGTGGCGGACCTGCCAGAGGACCTGCAGGAACGCATCGAGGAAGAGACCGAGCGCGCCGGATTCACGCCGAACGTTTTCCTCGCGTTGGGGTATCGCCCGAAACAGGCGCGGGCGTTCATCGAGTATCACGACGCCTTGCTGGAGGAGACGGCGCTGGAGCGCGAGGAGATCGAGATGCTGATCGTCACGGTCTCTGGCGTCAACGACTGCCTGTACTGCATCGTCGCCCACGGCGCGCTCTGTCGAATCTACGCCGACGATCCCCATCTGGCCGAGCAACTGGCCGCGAACCACCGAACGGCGAACGTCAACGACGCCCACCGCGCGATGCTCGATTTCGCCGTCAAACTCACCGAGGAGCCGGAGCGGATCGCGGACGAGGACCTCCAGCGACTCCGTGATCACGGCTTCAGTCAGGAAGCGATCTGGGATATCGGGAACGTCGTCTCCTTTTACAACCTCTCGAACCGGATGGCTCACCTGGCCGATATGCGGCCGAACGAGGAGTTCTACACGCTCGGTCGGTGAGCCACAGTCGACCGCCGGCGGTCAGAGCTGCGGTTCGACCTCGTCGTCGAGATACTGGATGCAGTACTCCACGTCTTCCATCGTGGCGTCGCCGTCGCGCTGGATCGAGATCAGGAAGCCGGCCTTCACGTTCGACGGGTCGCGCCACGTGAGCACCCACGCCTCGTCGAACACGCGGACGAACGATCTCAGCTCCCCGGTCTTGAACACCGTCTCCTGGTCGGAGAAGCTGAGTTGCTGGACGATGGCGTCGTCGAGGATCTGCTGTCGTTCGTCCAGCTCGTACTGTTCTCTCACGTCGGGCCGGAACTTCACCGCCGAAGATCTGGCGTCGTACTGGACGACCGTCCGGAGGTCGTCACCGACCCGTTCTCGTAAATCGTCCCAGACGATGTCGACGAGATTACGTTCCATTTTCCGGACCGTTCGGTCTCTCGGTTCTTAGTTCTTGGTTCGGATACTCGGGACGTGTCCGCTGCAGAATGGGATTGGACGGCGGGGACGGGTAGACAGCGAAACTGAGTCGGTAGACGGCGAAACTGATTTCCCCGAACCGGGCGCAGTGCCCGCATGCGCGGACTCGACGACACGGACAGGGAGATCCTCGACATCCTCCTCTCGGACGGGCGTCGTCCGTACAGCGACATCGCCGATGCGGTCGACCTCTCGCCGCCCGCGGTGTCCGACCGGATCGAACGGTTACAGGAGATCGGCGTGGTCCGTCGGTTCACGGTCGACCTCGACCGAACTGTTCTCCACGAGGGTGTCCCGGTGCTGGTCGACCTCCAGGTTCGACCCGGCCGGGCGAGCGCTGTCGCCGACGGGCTGGCGGACGCGGACCCGGTCGAGCACGTCTTCACCACCGCCGACGGACGCGTCGTGGCCACCGCCACGGTCTCCGACGGCGACGTGGGCGGGATGCTCTCCGAGGCCATCGAGATGGACACGATCGACGGATACGACGTGGACCTGCTCTCCGACACCGCCTGGTCGCCCTCGATGGCCGAGGCGGAGTTCGCCCCCGAGTGTGCCGAGTGCGGCAACACGGTCGACACCGAAGGCGAGAGTGTCGAACTCGATGGCACGCTGTATCACTTCTGCTGTTCGTCCTGTCAGTCCCGGTTCGTCGACCACTACGAGGACCTTCGAGACGGCGCGACCTCCTGACGGAGTTAATATACCGGACTGACACCAGGTGCCGGTTTCGAAACGAAATATCCGGCCGCTTTCTGGGCCGGTAAAACAAGGACAAACCGCTTCAACGTGGGTCCCCTATGTTCGAGTAAGATGACCGAACGGCGCACGCGGCTGGAGCTGACGGGGATGAGCTGTGCCAACTGCGCGGGCACGATCGACGACTCACTCGCGGATCTCGACGGGGTCGCCGAGTCCGACGTGAACTTCGCCACCGACGAGGGGACGGTGACCTACGACCCCGACGAGACCTCGCTGGCCGAGATCTACGCGGCCATCGAGGACGCCGGGTACGGCGTCGTCCGTGAGTCGGTCACCATCCCGATCACCGATATGTCCTGTGCGAACTGTGCCGAGACCAACGAGCAGGCACTGGAAGACCAGCCCGGGGTGATCGAGGCCGAGGTCAACTACGCGACCGACGAGGCCAGCGTGACGTACAACCCCGCCGAGACCGGCCAGTCAGCGCTGTACGATGCCATCGAGGACGCGGGCTACACACCGGTCAGGGACGACGAGCGCGATGACGGCGAGGGGGCGAGTGGGTCCTCGCAGGATCGCCAGGACGCTGCCCGGCAGGCAGAGATCGATCGGCAGAAACGACTCGTACTGTTCGGTGCCGCGCTCTCCCTGCCGCTGGTGGCGATGGCTGGGGTCCACTTGTTTGCCGAGGGGTTGCTGGCGGGGACGTTCGTCGGCGAGTGGTCCGGCGTAATCGCCCTCCTGCTCGCGACGCCCATCCAGATCGTGCTGGGCCGTGAGTTCTACGAGAACAGCTACACGGCGCTAGTCAAGAACCGGACGGCCAACATGGACGTGCTGATCGCGCTCGGCTCGTCGACGGCCTACGTCTACTCGGTGGTCGTCCTGCTCGGCCTGCTCGCCTCCGAAGGGCTGTACTTCGACACCGCGGCGCTCATCCTCGTGTTCATCACGCTGGGGAACTACCTCGAAGCCCGCTCGAAGGGACAGGCCGGCGAGGCGATCCGACAGCTGCTGGAGATGCAGGCCGACACGGCCACGCTGGTCGACGAGGACGGTGACGAACGGGAGATCCCGGTCGAGGACATCGAGGTCGGCGACCGGATGAAGGTCCGGCCGGGCGAGAAGATTCCGACGGACGGGACGGTCGTGGACGGCTCCAGCGCGGTCGACGAGTCGATGGTGACCGGTGAATCGGTCCCCGTCGAGAAGAGTGAAGGCGACGAAGTGGTCGGGTCGACGGTCAACCAGAACGGCGTGCTCGTGGTGGAGGCGACGAAGGTCGGTTCGGAGACGGCGATCCAGCAGATCGTCTCGATGGTCAAGGACGCCCAGAGCCGCCAGCCGGAGATCCAGAACGTCGCGGACCGCATCAGCGCGTACTTCGTCCCCGCGGTCATCGTGAACGCGCTGTTCTGGGCGGGGATCTGGTACGCGTTCCCCGAGGTGCTGGCGGGATTCGTCGACGCCCTCCCGCTCTGGGGACTCGTCGCCGGCGGTCCCGCGGCGGCCGGCGGTGCCATCTCGGTCTTCGAGTTCTCGGTCATCGTCTTCGCCAGCGCGGTCCTGATCGCCTGTCCCTGCGCGCTGGGACTGGCGACGCCCGCGGCGACGATGGTCGGCACCTCCATCGGCGCGCAGAACGGCGTCCTGTTCAAGGGCGGTGACGTGCTGGAGCGAGTCCGGGACACCGATACCGTCGTCTTCGACAAGACGGGGACGCTGACCGAAGGCGAGATGCAGTTGACCGACGTGGAAGTCCTCGGGCCGACCCCGGACGGCGGTGCCGCGGCCGACGGCGGAACGCTGCAACCCGAGATCGACGAATCCTACGTCCTCGACGCCGCAGCCAGTGCCGAACGGGGCAGCGAACACCCGCTCGCGGAAGCCATCGTCGCCGGCGCGCGCGAACGGGACCTCGACCCCGCCGAACCCGAGGAGTTCGAGAACGTCCCCGGGCAGGGTGTGCAGGCCACGACGAGTCACGGCGAGGTCCTCGTCGGGAACCGCCGACTGCTCGACGAGCACGACGTGGATCCGGCACCGGCGGCCGAGACGATGGAGCGTCTGGAGAGCGAAGGCAAGACCGCGATGCTCGTCGCTGTCGACGGCGAGCTGGTCGGTGTCGTCGCGACGGCGGACACGGTCAAAGAGTCCGCGAAAGCGGCCGTGAGCGCGCTCCGCGAACGTGACCTGTCCGTCCACATGATCACCGGCGACAACGAGCGGACGGCCGAGGCCGTCGCCGAACAGGTCGGGATCGACCCCGGGAACGTCCGCGCGGAGGTTCTGCCGGAGGACAAGGCCGACGCTATCGAGGCGATTCAGGACGACGGCGAGCGGGCGATGATGGTCGGTGACGGTGTCAACGACGCGCCCGCGCTGGCGGCGGCGTTCGTCGGCTGTGCCATCGGCAGCGGAACGGACGTGGCAATCGAGGCCGCAGATGTGACGCTGATGCGGTCGGACCCCCAGGACGTGCTGAAGGCCATCCGCGTCTCCGAGGGGACGCTGGCCAAGATCAAGCAGAACCTGTTCTGGGCGCTGGGGTACAACACGGCGATGATCCCGCTGGCCTCGCTGGGGCTGTTGCAACCCGTGCTCGCGGCGGGTGCGATGGCGCTGTCAAGCGTCTCCGTGCTGGCGAACAGCCTCGTGTTCCGCTCGTACACGCCGACGGAGGATTACCGGCTGCTCGGCCGGTTCCGCTGAGTCGGAACTGGAGGGCACCGACCCGCAACTACCCGAAAACAAAACAGGTCGGGTACGTCGCTCATCCGGGTCCGGCGCGTACGGTCGGGTATGTCGAAACCCGAGATCGAGTGGTCGACACGACGCCAGTCCGAACCGACCGACAGCGGATTTCCCTCTGTGAGAGACCCGGCGAGTCTCTTCGGTGCGCTCGCGTCGGCCCGTCGTCTGGCGTTGCTGTGGACGCTCGCCGACGCCGACGGTCAGGTCTCGCTGACCACGGCGTCACGGCGGATCCCAGAGCGTGAGCGGGAACTCGACTCGAACTGCGAGGCGGTACCGGCAGCGACGGAGGTCCGAACGACGCTCCGGCACGGCCACGTCCCGAAACTCCGGGCCGTCGGTCTGGTGACGTTCGACGAATCCACGGAGACGCTCCGCCTCTCGATCGACGAGGAACGGTTGCGCCACCTGCTAGACGGGGCGGTCGATACTCGGATCGACACCTGACGCCGGCACAGACATGGCCGCTGACAATATGGGCTACCCACCGTATCGACCGACCGACCCGACAGGCTTGCTATCGTCGGTCTATCCCGGGCACAGTCGACGTGCGCTCTGTTCAGTCCGGGGACTCACATGGTATCGGATCCCGAAGGAAGGTCAAGTGATTTATATTTGTGGACACAGAGGTTTGCCGCATGACCTGGCAATCGAAGCGTCGGGCCTTCCTCCGGACCGCAGTCGTCGCGACAGCAGCGGGTGTCGCCGGCTGTTCGGACGACGGCTCGGCCGACACTCCGGACGAAGACGAGGAACTGACCGAATCGGCAACACCGACGGACACACCCGAAGAGACGGATTCGGAGGGTGAGACACCCGACGAGTCGGATGAGCCAGCAGAGCCCGACGAACCAACCGACGTACAGAACCCGAAGCAGACCGTCGACGACTGGCTCTCGAACACGAAAAACTACGACGGATCGATCAATCCGATGATCGGGCGGACCGACGTGTCGATCGGCGTCGGCGTCGACGACGGATCGGGGAGTAACTTCGCGTTCGGCAAACCCGCGATCAGAGTCACGACGGGAACGAAGATCCAGTGGATCTGGGAGGATCCGGAGAACGAACACAACGTCCGCGAGCGCAACGGCCTGTTCGACAGCGGGCGGCCCGTCGCCTCGTCCGGGAAGACCTACACTGTGACGCTGACCGAACCCGGCGTCTACCTCTACCGATGTTCGAACTTCGGCGGTGCGATCGGGATGCGCGGTGCGATCATCGTCGAAGAAGAGCAGTCGCTCAGTGGCTACCCGAAAGTCGACGAGTGGCTCGACGAGTACGGCGAGTACACCGGCCGTCTGACCGACAGGACAGGCGAGTCGTCCGTCTCGGTGACGGTCGGTGCGCGCCACGACGGGCAAAACCGGTCGTTCGATCCGGTTGCCATCCTCGTCGATTCCGGGACGGAGATCGTGTTCGAGTGGAACGGTCGCGGCGGCTCACACGACGTGGTCTGGGAAGACGGCGACTGGGGCGCCAGTCGGACGACGGCCGACGCGAGTTACTCCTACAGCGTGACCATGGACGAACCGGGCGTCTACCGCTACTTCTGTCGGACGGACAAACCCTACAACGGCCGCGGCGCGGTCGTCGTCCGCTAGGTTCGCTCGACGAACGCGACGATCTCCTCGGCGATCGTCTCGCCTCGATCCTCCTGCAGAAAGTGCGCGCCGCCTTCGATCCAGGTGTCGGGCTGTTCGCTCGCCGTGGGAAACAGGTCTCGCAGGTAATCCCGCGATCCGTGCGTGATCGGATCAGAGTCCGAGAAGAGGATGAACACCGGTTTCTCCCAGTTTTCGAACGTCTGCTTGGCCGCACGCATGGTCTCGGCCCCGTCCATGTCCGGATCGGTGGGGACCCGACTCGGGAGGATGCGCGCGCCGGCCATGTGATCCTCGTCCGGGAAGGGCGCGCGGTAGGCCTCGACTTCCTCGTCGGCGAGATCGGTGAGACAGCCGTCCTTCACGAGTCGTCCCACGTCGAAATCGGGAGCCTCGGCGGCCATGTCCTTGAAGTCGTGCCACACGTCGGGCATCGACTGGTGCCCATCCATCAGGCCGGTGTTCATCGGTACGAGCCGGGCGAACCGGTCGGGATTGTTCGCCGCGACTGGCAGCCCGAGCAGGCCGCCCCAGTCCTGACAGATCAGAGTGACGTTCTGCAGGTCGAGTTCCTCGACGAACCGCTCGACCGTGTCGTACATCGCACTGTAGGTGTAGTCGGCCTGCTCGGGCCACTTGTCGGAACGGCCGAAGCCGATCAGATCCGGCGCGATCACACGCCCGACCTCCGAGAGCGTCGGGATCATCTTCCGGTAGAGGTACGACCACGTCGGCTCCCCGTGGAGACAGAGGAAGGTCTCGTCACCGTCGCCCTCGACGTCGACGTAGGCCATCTCGGGGCCGCCGACGTCACCAGAACGCTTCGCGTTCTGGTTGCCCGGTGAGGTTCCCTCACCGACGTCCACGTAGTTGGCCTCGTACTCGTAGCCCGGAAGGTCCTCGAACCGCTCGGCGGGTGCGCGTACCAGTCCCATGGGAGTTTCCACACACCCTCTGCTCATAGTTATTTTCCTTCCAGAAATAATGTTGAGTCGATCTGAGCTAACAGCGTTCGTACGTCGCCGGGCTTAACCGGTCGCCGGTCGGACAGCGATCATGCACGTCGCGTTCGTCACGTACGCCACGATCAGGGACAGTATCGGCGAGAAACGGCTCGAACGGGAGTTCGAGTCGGGGACGACGGTCGGTGCGGCACTCACGGCACTGGCCGACGAGTACGAGAATCTCGGTCCGCTGCTGTTCGACAGCGACGGCGATCTCCGCCCCAACGTCAACGTCCTCGTCGACGAGGAGAACGTCCGGAACGGGGAGGGGCCGGCGACGGTACTTTCCGACGGCGCGACGGTCAGTCTCGCCCCGGGCGTGGCTGGTGGGCGTCGGTGACGGATACGGTCGGAAAGAATGGTTCGCTCCACAGTGGTTCGTCCCTCGCGGGACGGACTGTACCCGGTTAGACCAGACCGCGGAGTCCGCCCGGTGTCGGCATCTCGGACTCGCGGTCGGTCTCCTCTCCGTCCCGGTCTCCCTCCCCGGAGCCGGACCGTTCCGATCGGGCCATACTGCATACTAGGGTCGAATGCTATCCGACAAAAATTTTGCTCCTGCCCCCCGGAATATAATGCAAGTTTCTTCCCTCGTGTGAAATAAGTTCGCTGGGCAGGGTCCACAGAGACACCACGATCACAGCCACGGAGTACTCGTCGGGAGAGCTGTTACAGTGGAGAGATCGTGCTCTGAGGTGAGCAAACTCCACCTGACACCGCGGCTGGACCAAACCATTAACCCTGACCAGGGCAAACAGTATTCCATGGAGTACACAATACAAGCCGCAGTCACTGGTGAGTTCGACGACGTCGTCGACGCGACGACTGCTGCACTCGAAGAGGAGGGATTCGGTGTCCTCTGTGACATCGATATTCAGGGCACACTAAAGGAGAAACTCGGCGAAGAGTTCCCTCAGTATCGGATTCTCGGTGCGTGCAATCCCCCGCTGGCACACGAGGGCTTGACTGCGGAAACCGAGCTCGGTGCGCTCCTCCCCTGTAACGTCATCGTCTACGAGCGCGACGACGGCGACATCGTCGTGAGTGCAGTCGACCCCGAGCAACTGGTCGGGATCGCAGACAACGATTCGCTAGACTCCATCGCGACCGAGGTCACCGAGCGATTCGATCGTGTACTGGCAGCCGTCTCGGAGGAATTCGAACCCGCATCGGCGGTCTGATTTTTCGAGGGCTTCGTCCACCTGACTGGACTCGATAACGATACGTCCCCTGTCCCTCGTCGCAGTCTCTAATCTTGATTCGTAATGGGAATATCACACAATAGAGAGTCGATATGGAGTATAGCCGTCGCCGCAGGCAGTTAGACGTGGTCCACGAAAATACAGTGAGCTGATCCTCTTTCGGAGACGTGAAAATCCGAAATCAGCGAGTAGCGACAGAACGAAAGCTACCGGCGGTCGTCGGACGTGAGACGGGCGCGGCGGCGATCGAACTCCTCGTCGCCGATCTCGCCACGCGCGTACCGCTCCTGGAGGACGGCGAGTGCGCTATCCGCAGTGTGACCGTCCGTCCGGAACCGCGTTGCCAGCCAGTAGCCGACACAGACTGGCAGAGTGACGAGGAGTGCCATCCACAGCAGGCCGAGTAGCATCGTCCCCAGTCCGCTCCATCCGGCCATGTGACCGGCGTTCCACATGCCGTCGTGCCAGTTCCACGTCGTTGCAGCCGGGACAGTCGCGTGCGTCAGAGCCAGCCCGCCGAAGACGGCGAGCGTCAGTGCTCCGACGACGACGAGTCCCAGCGATCGAATACCGCGTGCTCGAATCGGATTTTGCATCGGTGTACTCCAGAGGGTTCGGCGTGGTTAGCCGAGGATGTACTCGAGGGCGGGGTAGCGCTCGACGAGCGCCTGGCCGCCGATCTCGTACTGTTCGATGTACTGGTCGAGTCCGAGGATGCGGCCGGCAGCGAACGCCGCGACCGCGAGGAACACGAGCATGTACGCGAAGTCCCCGTTGATGAACCCGTGGCCGATGTCCCAGTTACCGAAGTAGAACATGAGCATCATGAGCGCGCCGAAGAACGCCGCGAGGCGAACGAACGCGCCGACGAGCAGGCCGAGGCCGATCAACAGCTCGCCCCACGGCACGGCGACGTTCGCGAACTCGACGAACCACGGCGTCGAACCCATCCACGCGAACATGCCTGCCAGCGGGTTGCCGTTCGTCGCCGCGACGTTGGACAGATAGCCGCCGGCAGCGAACTCACCGGTGAGCTTCGTGAAGCCGGAGTAGGCGAACGCATAACCCATCATGAGACGGAGCGCGAGGACGAACCACGCGCTGAGGCTGTGTACTTTCCCGCCGACGGTCAGACCGCCGATCCTGCTTTCGAGCCGGTTCATGCCGGAGTCGAGTGTAGACATAATCATTTCACCTTCAATTACGAGTAGGTGGGAAGAGAGTATATACTAGCGAGCCAGCGTTCTGAGTCGGAAAATCGGGGGGCTATATTACCCTCCTGTCACGAGTACGGGAGTGTGTCCGGAGCGTCCGATCGACTAGACATCTTCGCCACGCTCGACGACGAGTACGCCCGCGATATCCTCGTGGCGACGAAGACGGACCGGCTATCCGCGAAAGAACTCAGTGAGGAATGCGACATGTCACGTCCGACCGTCTCTCGCCGCGTCAGCCGACTCGTCGAACAGGGCCTCCTCGAGGAGTACACGCACGTCGACCCCGGCGGTCGGCACTACAGCGAGTACGAGGCGCGACTCGAACGCATCGAAGTGCTCCTTCAGGCGGAGGGGTTCGACGTCCAGATCGACGTCCGGCCGGACCCCGCCGACCGCATGGCATCCATCTTCGAGAAGATGCGGGGATCTGACTGATGGAACACACGTTGTTCGTCGTCGCCAAACTGTTCACCACCGCGTTAGCAGTGGTCATCGCCTACCAGGCCTACCGCGGGTATCAGCGGCATCGCACGAAGTTGCTCCTGTACGTTGCCGTCGGCTTCGCGCTCGTCGGTCTCGGCGGCTTCCTCGAAGGCGTGTTCTTCGAGGTCCTCCAGGTGTCGATCTTCGAGGCCGGGTTCGTGGCGGCACTCGTCACCGCAGCGGGGATGCTGTCCATCCTCTATGCGCTCTACGCCCCGAATCCCTGAGTCCCGGGTGTTGTGCCGAACGTTATATCCGAACCGGTCGTACTGTAGCCTATGCTACGGACACTCATAGGCGTGCTCGGAGTCGTGACAGCACTGTTCCCGGACGAGATCGTCGCACTCTTCGAGACACTCGCTATCGCCGAACCCGGCGAGGGGACCACGAGATCCTGGGTCAACCCGGGAATTCGAATGGAGGGGATTCTGATTGCCGTGATCTCACTCCTTGGCGGCCGCTCGTATGGGTGGACGATGAACGTCACCGGAGCGTTCGGCGCGATCGTCCTCGTGTTTCCAGACCTGTATCGCAAAGTTGCTGTCACGCTCCTCTACGAGCGCCCGGATTCTATCGAGTGGAACGAGCGATTCACGACAGGCCTGCGGATAATCGGCGCGGTATACGTTCTTCTGGCAGCTATTGCATACAAAAACCGCACCAAAGACGTGTAGAACAGTCGCTTACGTCGTCGTACGACGCAATCAAGCTATCGGAGTCTCGTGGCCACACCCCGTTCGTACAGAAAAACGGCGGCTGATCTGTCCATGACCACTACCCGACCAGTTCCGGTCCGCAGGTGAACAGCGATGGATCCACTACCGCTTGCAGTCGGTGTGTTCATCCTCACCGGTGTCGTCGTCGACCTCCTCTGGACGACGCTCTGGGTCGAGGGCGGCGCTGGCCCGCTGACCGCGCTGTTGATGGCAACGACCTGGCGACTAGTACGACAGTTCGAAGGGGACAATTCACGAGTTCACTCTCTCGCAGGCCCGATAATTCTCACGCTGAGCCTGGCGACGTGGATCGTACTTCTCTGGGGCGGGTGGGTATTCGTCTTTTCCAGTGGTGAGAGCTCGATCATCGATACGTTGCACCGAGGACCGCTCACCTGGCCGGATCTGATCTATTTCTCCGGATATACGATCTTCACGTTAGGAAACGGAGATTTCGTCCCGCGAGGTGGAGTCTGGCAGATTTTGACGGGGGTCGCCACCGCGAGCGGGATGCTCTTCGTCACGCTCAGCGTTACGTACGTCCTCAACGTCCTGAGTGCGGTCACACAGAAACGATCGTTCGCCAGTGGTGTGAGCGGACTCGGTGCAAGCGGTACCGAGATTCTACTCACGAGTTGGACCGGCGATGAGTTCGAGGGCCTCGAACTCCCCTTACACACCTATACGACACAGTTGAACACGCTGACGTCGAACCACAAGGCGTATCCGATTCTCCATTACTTCCACAGCGACCACCCCGGCCAATCACCGGTCGTGAGCGTCAGCATCCTCGACGAGACGCTGTCACTTCTCCAGTTCGGACTGTCCGAGCGCTCACACCCGAGCGACACGATTCTTCGGAACGCCCGGTCGAGTGTCGAGAATTATCTGGAAACGCTTCAGAGCGAGTTCGTCGAGCCTGCCGATCGCTCCCCACCGCCACCGGACCTCGATACGCTTCGAGCGACCGGGGTTCCGGTGGTTTCCGACGACGCGTTCTCCGAGTCCCTCGACGAGTTAGCACAGCGACGGCGAACGCTCCTCGGACTCGTCGAGTCCGACGAACGAGAGTGGCCCTCACAGAACGACGAGTGATGGCGTGTCGCCAGCCCGGTCTCCATCTGATCGGACAAGAGTGGATAGGTGGCGTGCCGGGAGTCCCGCGAACGAAGTGAGCGAGTGGGACGTCGACACGCCCGCGACCGCAGGGAGCGGGCGTGTCGGGATTCGAACCACGCCCAGACATGCTCGCTTCGCTGCGCGTGTCTGGTCTACTTCGAATCCCGGGTCCGGTTCGGTCGTCGCTCCCTGCGGTCGCTCCTCCTGCTCACGGGTCGCTTCGCTCCCCGTTCGCACGCCGAGGACACACTCCGTTCGTCCTCGCACTGCACGGGCGTGCCGGGAGTCCCGCGAGCGAACGAAGTGAGCGAGTGGGACGTCGACACGCCCGCGACCGCAGGGAGCGGGCGTGTCGGGATTCGAACCACGGTCGCTCCCGTTCGCTCACGACGCTCGCTCACCTCCCGCTCCCTGATTAGAATCCCGTCATGCCGGTTCGCTCCTCACTCGCTACACTCGTTCGTCGCTGCACGGGCGTGCCGGGATTCGAACCCGGGATCGAGAGGTTAGGAACCTCTCGCCCTGTCCACTAGGCCACACGCCCTATCCCCAGTTGCGCCCGTCCAGTGAAAAACGGTTTCTCTTCGCTCCCAACGGTTATGTCGGAGCCACCGCAGGAACGGCCATGGAGAAAGTCTCGCTCGACGACGTTCGCATCGAGAACAACCCACTCGGCGTCCACTCGATTCGCAAACCCGTCTCGGACGCGCTGGAGACGACCGACTTCGCGTTCAACTACTTCGAACTCCAGCCCGGCGAGTCCTTCTCCGGCGGCATGCACCGCCACCACGATCAGGAGGAGCTGTTCTACATCCTCGACGGAACGGCCACGTTCGAGACACCCGAGGAAGTCGTCGACGTACCCGAAGACGGCTGTATCCGGTTCGAGCCGGGGGAATACCAGACCGGGGGTAACGAGACCGACGACATCGTCCGCGGGTTCGCCATCGGTGCACCCGGTGCCCGTCACGACTGGGACGAACTCGACGCACTGGTGTACTGCACCGAATGCGACGAGGAGACCGACCACGGGATGAACCTCACCGACGACGGACAGTTCTCGTTCGCCTGTCGCGAATGCGGGAACGACCCGCAGGCCTGATCGGGACCGACGAGTTCGGGAGGACGGGCCCCGCACCGAGTGTAGCGGTGCGACTGCGAGGGATGGCGAACCGGAAAACCAGCGAAAACTAGCTCAGTTGTTCGAGGTGTCGGTGTTCGTGTCGGTCGTGGAGTCGACTTCCGAGTCGACTTCGGAGCCGACCGAGCCGCCGGTGTCGGTCGACGTATCGGCCGACGTGCTGGAGTCGGACTCCGTGTCGGGTTCTTTCATCTCCTGGAGTTCCTCTTCGATCTCTTCGCGGCCCTTCTGGAACTCACCGATCGCCTGTCCGGACGAACGGGCGAGTTCGGGGATCTTGTTCGCGCCGAACAGCAGGATCGCGATGAGCAGGATTACGAGCAGTTCCGGCCCACCGGGGATCCCGGGAACGACTAACGGGAATAGTCCGGTCATCTGTACCTGAGCATAACTGGAGGCTTATTATAGGCTTTTTGCTCAAACCCACCCGGTAACGACGGCTGATCGGCGGTTCTACAGGCGCATCGATGGCACAACAGTAATCCCACACCCGTTCGAAGGGAGGGCTGTCATGGTAGACGAAGGCGACGCAGCCCCCGATTTCACTGCACCGCTCGCGAACGGCGACATCGAGGAGTTCACACTCTCGGAGAATCTGGACGACGCACCGATCGTCCTCGCCTTCTTCCCCGGCGCGTTCACGAGCGTCTGCTCCCACGAGATGAACACCTTCCAGGACCGCCTGGCGGACTTCGAGGACGGCGGCGCGACCGTCTACGGTATCAGCGTCGACTCCCCGTTCGCCCTCAACGAGTTCCGCGACAAACTCGGGCTGGAGTTCGGTCTGATCAGCGACGCCGACAAGGAGATCATCGAGGACTACGGCATCGGCATGGACTTCGCCGATCTGGGCGTCCACGACGTGGCGAAGCGGGCCGTCTTCGTCGTCAACGGCGACGGCGACGTGACGTACGCGTGGGTCAGCGACGACCCCGGCGTCGAACCCGACTACGACGAGGTCGAGTCGGCCGCCGCCGACGCCTGATCGCCGCGGCCCCACCGAGTCTTTTTCTCCACCCGCCGCCACGTTGGACCATGAGCGACGCCACCGACGAGAGCGACGCGGGGACGGGCGGTGACGGTCGCGTCTACGACCCCGAGGCCGACCACGCCTTCCCCGACGAACGACTCAACGAGGCCCTGACCTACGTCGACGACGACGCGGAGATAGCGGCCTACCTCGAAGCCCAGAACGTCAACCCGGTCGCGCGAAAGCGCTACAACGACCACGGGACGAAACACATAGAGATCGTCCGCAACCGGGCGCTCTGTCTCTACGACCTCCTCAAGGGCGAGGGGGTCGAGTTCAACGGCGCGGCCGAACAGGGCCTCGACGAGGCCGACGAGGCCGTCGTCGTCGCGCTCGCGGCGACGCTGCACGACATCGGCCACGTCGTCCACCGCGACGAACACCCGTACTACTCGATCCCACTCGCGGCTGACCTGCTCGACCGTATCCTCCCCGATCTGGGCTACGAGGTGGCCGAGGCCGTCCGGATGAAGGGCGAGGTGCTCCACGCGATCCTCTGTCACCACGTCGAGGAGGACCCGCTGACCCTGGAGGCCGGCGTCGTTCGCGTCGCCGACGCGCTGGACATGGAGCAGGGCCGCTCGCGCATCCCCTACGAGCGCGGTGGTCGCGGGATCAACACCGTCTCCAGTCAGGCGATCAAGGAAGTCACCCTCCACCCCGGCGAGGACAACGCGGTCCTCATCGAGATAGAGATGACCAACGCCGCCGGCGTCTATCAGGTCGACAACCTCCTGAAGGCCAAAGTCGAGGGTTCGGGACTGGAAGACCGCCTCCGGATCGTCGCGCTCAACGCACGCGAAGACGAGAACCGGATCGTCGAGCGGATCGAGTTGTGAGTCTGGACCGGCGACCGGCTCTCTCCCGTCGAACGTCACGCCGGTGTCGTCCGGGGACCGATCACTCGTCTTCGAGCAACGCGTCGTCGCCGTGGCGCTCGCGGAGCTGTCGGAACACCTCCCGCTGTTCGCGAATCCGGGGCGTGTCCGACTCGTAGGCGTTGGCGAACAGTTGCTCGGGGTCGGGCTCGAACTCCTCGGCCGCGTCGATCAGGTCGGCGACCGTCTCGCGGACATCCCCCTCGATGGCGTCGACGGCCTCGTCGTCGAGCAGCCCGCGCTCCCGCAGGAACGTCTCCAGTCGGGGGATCGGGTCGCGCTGTTTCCACTCCTCGACCTCCGCGTCGTCGCGGTAGACCGAGGGGTCGTCGGCGGTCGTGTGCGCGCCGAACCGATACATGACTGCCTCGACCAGCGTGGGCCGACACTGCCCTTCCTCGGGACCCTTTGCCTTCCGGACGGCCTGTCGAGTGACCTCGTACACCGCCAGCGGGTCCATCCCGTCGACCCGGATACCGTCGATGCCGTAGGCGTCCGCCTTCTGCGCGATCGTCGGGCTCGCGGTCTGACGCTCCCGGGGGTGTGAGATGGCGTACTGGTTGTTGTTACAGAAGAAGATCGCAGGCACGTCGAACACGCCGGCGTAGTTCAGTGCCTCGTGGAAGTCGCCCTCGCTGGTCGCGCCGTCGCCGAAGTGACAGACGACGGCCCGGTCGTCGCCCTTGAGCTTGGCCGCCCAGGCCATCCCCGTGGCGTGGGGCAGGTGACTCGCGATGGAGATGTTCAGCGGGAAGACGTTCTTCTCGGCGAGCCACTCGTTGCCCCGCTCGTGACCCATCCAGTAGAGCAGGTACTCCGGTTCCAGTCCGCGGACGATCACGGCCCCGTGCTCGCGGTACTGGAAGGAGATCCAGTCCTCGTCGGCCAGGGCGTGGGTCGAGCCGACCTGTGCCCCTTCCTGCCCGGCCAGGGAGGGATAGGTTCCGAGCCGGCCCTGTCGCTGGAGGCTGATCATCCGCTCGTCGAAGTGGCGGGCGAGTCGGAGCTGGCGGTACATTTCGACGAGACGCTCGTCCGAGAGGTCCGGGACGGACGCGTCCGCTCGGACGTGGCCGTCCTCGTCGAGAATCTGCACGCGGTCGCCAGCGCCGTCGCCCAGGCTCCCCTGATCCGTCACAGTGTCGCAGGGCACGGACAGACGTGACATAATGGTATCGCTCGGAGTGGTGAACCACCCCGACACAATCGTTTAGTACTGCCGGCCGTATCTTTGGGTATGGGTAACACGCCCACCCAGCAGCCCTACGAAGGCGACTCCCCAGAGGGGGACGGATCGGGTGCCGGCACGTCGGTTCGGGAGGCGGTGGTCGGGTTCGTCCGGTCGACCCTCGACGGTCTTCGCCGTCGCCTCTCGGTGTTCCCGTCGCTCAACTTCGGCTCGGCGTTCGTCGTCGACGACGCGCCCGTCGCCGAGCAGCGCCGCCTCCGCCCGGCCCGATCGGACGCGGACGACCACCCCCACGACGAAACCATCACAGCGTTTCCGGAGCGCCAGCGCCCGCTGGTCCAGCCCGCCCGCGACTCCGGGCAGGAGAACGCCCCCGACCTCGAAGCCACCGAGGAGGACGGCCGCCTCGCCATCTACTTCCCAGAGCGGGCGGACGCCCACATCACCTCCGACACCTGGGAAGCGGTCGAGCCCTGACCGCCCACCCCACGAGTCGCATGCGGTGACATTCAAGTTGCCCGCGCTCCGGGAGGTAAACGGTGACCACGCGTGTCCGACCTGCCGGATGAATTCGACTGTACGATTACGAACTGGGAGTACATCTACGGCCTCTGTCGCGACGTGAGCGAACAGGTCAAAGCCGCCGAGTTCGAGCCAGACATCGTCGTCGCGCTCGCCCGCGGCGGCTGGTTCGCCGGCCGCTGTCTCTGTGACTTCCTCGGTCTCGACGACCTGACCAGCCTCAAGATGGAACACTACGTCGGGACCGCCGAGAAAGACGACGAGCCCACCGTCCGCTACCCCATGCCCGAGGGGTCGGTCGAGGGGAAGGACGTGTTGATCGTCGACGACATCGCCGACACCGGCGGGTCGATCAGCCGCGCCCACGAGTACGTGACCGACCGCGACTGCGACGAGGTCCGCACCGCCACCCTCCAGCTACTGGGAACCAGCTCCTTCGAACCCGATTTCGTCGGCGAGCGCCTCGCCGAGTGGACCTGGGTCGTCTACCCCTGGAACTTCGTCGAGGACATGATCGACCTCGTTTCCGACGTGATGGGCGAGGGCGAGGTCATGACCGAGACCGACATCCGCCGCGCGCTCCGAGAAGTCCACGGCATCGAACGCATCGAGATGGAGATCGCCCAGCCCGACCGTTTCGACGAGGTGATGGCCGAGATGGTCCGCCGGGACGTGGCCGAGGCGACGGGTGAGGGCTGGCGGCTGGTGGAGTGAGTCGATTACGAACGCTCGTCTAGCATCTCGATTCCACGTTCGACGACCGCTTCGGTCACGAACAAACTCGTGTCGTACTGCAGGGCCCGCATCCGTTCTGCTGCCTCCGATCGGTCGAGCGATCCGCGAGCATGTGCGAGAGCGATAACGCCGATCGACCCATGTACCTCGACACCCGACTCTTTCGCCGCGTCCCGGGCCTCTAAATCGTCAGTCAGCAAGACCGCTTTTCGGTCCGTCGCCACTGCCAATGCCGCACGCTCACCGGGGTCGAGATCCGTTTCGGGGCTCTGGTCATCAGGAGCGGACACGATCTCGGAGTCGACTTCGGCGATTTCGTCACCGCTCCCGCCTCTATCGAGTTCTTCCACGACCGTTTCCGGGATATAGAGTGTCTCAACGTGAGAGAGTAGATCGAGGGATTCGATCTCGGCGAGGTGGATCAGCGGTCCAGCGTCGGCCACCGCAACCAGCGTCACGCGTTCAGTCCCCAGTCGACATCGTCCTCGACAGCGTCGCGCTCCCGTTCCGCCCGTTCGACTTTGGCTCGGCCGACTCGGTCGACCGCCTCCTCCCGGTCGAGATCGCCGTCGAAATACTCCGCGATGATCATGTCTTCCCAGAGTGCTTCGAGTCCGCGTTCGAGCGCTCGCTCGAGCACTTCTGACTCGGCAACCCCACTCGCCTCCGCGATGTCTCGGACTCGGTCGGAGATTTCCGCGGCCATAGTGATCGGTTGTTCGTCCACAGTCATAAATTCGCGTCCAGCTCACCCGTTTCTGCCGGCACAAGGTCCATCGAAATGTGACACCCGAGAGTGCGCGACTCCCAGGGTCCAAATCGCCTCCTGCCGCATTCGTCGCTCACGGATTGTGAGCGATATCGCTCACGGCTCGTAAACTCGCCGTTCGCAAACCGAGGCGCGAACGACAGTGAGCGCCTCGCAATGCGGCGACCGGGAGTGCGCGACTACCGTCGCGCACGCCGACCGACTCCGTCGGTCGGAATTTGAACCGGAGGAAGACATTCCTGCCCGCCTCGCTCCGCTCGGCTGTGCGGGCTGTGACTTCCAGGGTTCAAATCCCTCTGCGATACCTGCGACTCACGGATTGTTCGTCGCAGGAATGCGGCGACCGGGATTTGAACCCGGGCCATGAGCTTGGAAGGCTCAGGTCCTACCACTAGACCATCGCCGCACGTCGTTCACTTCGTTCACTCGTGCGCCGGGCCCTGCGTCGCTTCGCTCCGCAGGACATCGCCGCTCGAATGCCGCCCCGACCGGGCGCGCCAGTGATCCAGGCTGGATCGCCGCGGCGCGAGGTGACAACTGGATGTTCCGCGTGCCAATTTATGTGGCTTTCCCTTCGCCGTCGGCGACCACCGCGTAACAGTTCCCGCTGGAGACGAACACCTCGACCGGCTCCACCCCGCTCGCGTCCAGATCCGCCCGGAACTCCTCGGGACTGTAGATGTGGTAGAACCGCGGCACGCGCTCGCCGCCGGGCAGCGTCCAGTCCACCGTGGTGTCGAACCCATCCTCGGCGTCGAACCGGTCGTGGGCCGTACTCCAGGCGCTGACCAGCGCGCGACCGCCGGGCGCGAGGACGCGAGCGAGTTCGTCGAGACTCGTCACGCGCAGGTCCCGGTCGGGGAGGTGGTGTAGCGTGGCGACGTAGACGGCCAGATCGACGGTGTCCGACCGGATCGGGAGACTTGCCGCGTCGCCCTGTACGAGTCGGACGGCCGCGCTGGCGTCGGTGTCGGCGACCCGCTCGCGTGCTTCCCGGAGCAGGCCACGGCTCACGTCGACGGCGAGTACGCGGTCGGTCAGGTCGGCGAGGGGTTCGGCGTGGCGGCCGTTGCCACAGCCGAGGTCGAGGCCCACCGTCCCATCGCGGCTGTCGAGGAAGGATTCGACTTCCGGCCAGGCGTACTCGCGGGTGGCGGAGAAGTGGTCGGCGATCCAGTCGTAGGTGTCCCGGACGCCCGCGCGGGCCGGGTCGTCGTCCATGCCCGCGCTTCCGGGCCGGCAGTCAAGACGGTTGCGTTAGTCGAAGGTGAACTCGACCTGGTTGGCGTCGACGCTTGGCGGGTAGACCGTGTCGGTCTCGTTGTCGGCGTCGTAGGTCCGATCCTCGTCGGTGTCCTGGTGAGGTATCAGGACGATGGTCTCCTCGCCGTCTATCTCCCGATCTAACTGGATCGTCACGTCCTCGGAGGTCCCGGCGGGGAGGTACTCGCTGACGCCGATGACCTCGCCGTCGGGGGTCCCCCGGTGGACGACAATGAACCCGCCGTCCGAGAGCGACGCGGACTCGACTTCGACTTCGCTCGTCCCGCCGAACTGGTCGGCCATGTTCATCGAGGCGACGGGCGAGGAGAGCAACACGAAGACCACGTACGCCACGGTCAGCAGGACGGCGGCGTGTTTCACGCCGTCCCGGAGCGACCCCTCACCGAGTTGGCCGCCGACCAGCCCCGAGAAGAACGCCTGCACCATGCCGATGTGGAAGAAGACGAGGGTGTAGGCGGCCTTGTCGACGCTCCCGAACCGGGTGAACTGGCTCGCGTCGACGCCCAGTCGATTGTCTGAGGGCGGCGTCGGCACGTTGTTGGGCAGGCTCGGGACCAGGACCTCCTCGACGGCGACGATGATGACCAGGAAGACGAGGAAGGCGACGTAGATGACGACGAGATAGGTGAGCATCTGCCGCCGACGTTGACGTTTCATCCGCAGGTCCGCGCGGGCCTGCGTGGCGGCGATGCGCAGGACGGCGCCGATGTTCCCGCTGGCCCGCATCGCGTTGGTCAGGAGGGTTACGGCGCGGGTAACTGGGACTGTGCGGACGCGGTCCCCGAACCGCACGAGCGCTGCCTCGACGTTCGCACCGAGGGAGATGTCGGTCCAGATGCGTTCGATCTCTGGCGTGAGCGCGCCGAGGTCGCTCCCGCGGATGCGGTCGAAACTCTCGACCACGGACATCCCGGCTTCGTTGAGGCTGGCGAGACGTTCGAGCATCTCCGGCGACGCGGACTCGACCCGCTTGAGTCGGCGCTGCTGGACGTACCGGACGATGGCGTAGGTCGAGAGGACGAACAGCAGTGCCTGAATGACGAGGTCGTCGAGGACCCGCACGTTGACGCCGACGCCGGTCAGCGCGGTGGGCAGGCGCACCACTGTCACGACGAGCGCCAGCGGAATCGTCACGTACAGCAGCGCCGTGGGGTTCCGCAGGACCGTCTCGACCGGTGAGGTGAAGACGCGCTTGTACCGCTGGAGCCGGTCGTAGACGGCCAGGCGGTCGAAGTTGTCGGCGAGCGCGTTCGAATGGCCGCCGTCGGCGGCGGGCACGTCGCGGTCGGCGACCCCTCCTCCACCGCCGACGAGCGTGGACGCGTCCGGGACGACTGTCCCCTCGTTCCCGATGCCGAGCAGTTCGAGCCGCTGGTCCAGGAAGACGATGAACCCGACGTTGGCCAGCGGAATCGCCAGATATCCGAGCAACCGGAGGATGCCGAGCGTGTCGGTCGTCGTCAGCCCGAACACGAGGAGGATGGTGATCAAGAAGAGCGTCCCCGCGACGAGGACGGTGACGTACGCTTCGGCGATGGTCGCCAGCAGTTCCAGCAGTTCTTCCTGGCGGTCCTCGGCCTCTTCCTGATAGCGCTCGTACTGGTCGTGGAGGAACTGCGGGAGGTTCTGCCCGCTCTGGAGGACCGAGGAGAGGTTCTCGCCGAAGGTCTTGTACTCCTCGCTGGGCGTCCGCTTTGCCATCCGCCGGATGGCGTTGATCATGTCGGTCCCGAACAGGTCCATCTGCCGGACGGCGACGGACATCTCGCGGGCGCTCTCCCCGTAGATCCCCCTGTTGTCCGCCAGCGTTCGCATGACGACCGGGAACGGCATCCCACCTCGGGAGAGCGCGTAGAGGAAGGCGACGGTCCGGGCGAGGCTCTCGTTGATCCGGCGGCGACGCGCCTCGGCGCGACTGGCCAGCGTCTGCCAGCGCATCGTGTAGGCCAGCGCCCCGGACACCAGCGACGCGATCACACCGCCACCGACGGCGACCGCGAGGAAGACGTTTGGAGCGAGTTCCAGCGACCACGTGGACGGTTGCCCCAGCACGGCCGTCATGGTGTTGGGGAGCCCCGCGATCAGCCCGCCGATCAGCGGCACCGCGAGAATCAGCAGGGCCACGAGGTAGCCGCCGACGATGCCACCCAGCACGGCGAACACGACCGCGTAGAGGTAGGTCTTGGCCGCGTACGCCCGGTAGGTCTCGGGGACGTACGCCGACTGCAGCAACTCCCTGCGCTCGACGCTGTCGTCGACGAACCGGCCGAACACGCCCCGCGAGATCCGGGTAAGCCGTTTGTTGACGGCGGCGCTCGTCCCCGCCGCGATCAGGAGCGCCCCCAGAGCGAGCGCGAACAGGGCCGGGACCAGGGTGAGCGCCGAGACCATGTCAGGACTCCACTTCGACGCCGGCGTCCTCGATCCGGTCGAGGACGGCGTCGCTGTCGGCGTAGTACTTGTTCACCATCGCCGTGAACCGCCGGTAGTCGTTGACGCCCTCCTCGCGGAGATACTCGAGGAACTTCTTGCGGTTGCGGATCTCCCGCAACAGTTCGGACTGGTTCCAGCCCCGCTCCTCGCGGATCTCGTCGAGCAGGTCGCTCCCGCTGTTCGTGAAGGTGTCCTCGGTCGCCCGCCAGGAGTAGGTGTTCGAGTAGTCCAGTTCACCGGTCCGCTGGTCGATCCCCTCGATCTCGGCGAGCGTGCGCATCCGGCGGACGCGCTCGCCCCCGGTCCGGGTCAGCACCTGCACGCAGAGCACGTCCAGACTCTGGACCATCGGTCGCGGGACGTTGATCGGCTCGTTCTCAAGCCGGTTGATGACCGTCTGGACGGAGTCGGCGTGCATCGTCGAGAACGTCGTGTGGCCGGTGTTCATCGCCTGGAAGAGGGTGATCGCCTCCTCACCCCGGACCTCGCCGACGATGATGTACTCGGGGCGGTGACGCAGCGCCGAGCGCAGCAGATCGTACATCGTTATGTCGTCGTCGTCCAGCCGTTCCCGGGTGATCGACGAGAGCCAGTTGTCGTGGTACAGCGAGAGTTCGCGCGTGTCCTCGATGGTCAGCACCTTCGCTCGTGGCGGAATGAACATCGAGACGGCGTTCATCGAGGTGGTCTTTCCCGCCGCAGTCCCGCCCGCAAAGAGCAAGGAACGGTTGTTCTCGATGCAGAGCCAGAGGAAGGCGAGCATGTCGAGGTTCGCGGTCCCGTACTCCAGCAGGTCGATGGGCGTGAACGGCTCGTCGGCGTACTTCCGAATGGTGAACGCCGACCCCCGGGGGGTCACCTCCTCGCCAAGCGCCAACTCGATCCGGGAGCCGTCCGGCAGCGTCGCGGAGACGACGGGGTCGGAGACGCTGACGTGCCGGCCCGAGCGCTGGGCCAGCTGGATGACGAAGTTCGACAGTTCCTGGCCCTCGAAGACGACGTTCGACTCTACGTCGGTGTAATCGTCGTGGTAGACGAAGATCGGAAGGTCGGGACCGTCACAGGAGATGTCCTCTACGTGGGGGTCGTGCATGATCGGGTCGATCCGCCCGTAGCCGTGGAACCGGCGGTGAAGGTAGTAGAACAGGCGGTAGTACGATTCGAGGCCGATGTCGACGCCGTACTCCTCGAGTCTATCCTGGAGTTCCTCCTGCAGTGCCGCCTCGGGGTCGTCGGCCACGTTCTCGCGGTAGAGGAGGGGTTCGCGGATGTCCTCGGCCAGTCGGTCGAGCAGGTTCGCTTCCAGTTCGTCCAGCTGGGGTTCGACGACGTGATAGCGGTGTTTGTCCTCCTCGTGGTCGTAGTTGATCGAGACGAACGAGAAGGGGACGTTCAGCCAGTAGCGATCGACTTCCTCGTAGCTCGGCAGGCCGGAGAAGGAGATGAGGCGGTCGTGTTTGTCGGGGTCGTAGTTCTGGACCGGGAGCGTCGTCCCCCGGAGCAAGTCGGCCGTGTAGGAGAGCCAGCGGCGTACCTCTTCGACTCGCGACTCTCCGACGTCGTCACCCGCGCTGGCGTCCTGTCCTGCCATAGATCGACCTCGATCCGGCGATTCGTTACTGCCGCTTACGGACCCACTCACTTAAATTCGCATCTCGTTTCCGTTCGTTCGATAGCGGAAACTGACAGGTTCCCTGCCGCGTGGCGGTCACGTCTCCTCTGTGTCGACAGCGCCGGACTCGGTCTGTCCGTCGGTCGCGTCTATCTCGGGGTCGTCGACGCGTTCGACCCGGAGCAGCGTGTAGGCGAAGGCGTACTGGAAGACGACGCCGACGGGCAGCAGGATGCCGGGGAAGGCGTCGGTCTGGACGCCCTCGATGGGGAGTGCCCCGAACTGCAGGAGTGCGCTGGCGACGGTGTGGAGGACGGCGGCGACCAGCAGGAGGCCGCCCATGACGCGCACGGGGTCGACGCGGGCCGTCCGGAACCGGTCCTCGAAGGCGTACATCGCGAGGCTCAGCAGGACGGCGAGGCCGACGACGGCGGCACCGACGGTCCAGACGGCGAAGGGAAGTGGGCCGGGCGCGTCGCCGTAGAATCCGATGGCCTCCCACGGCAACAGGATGAGCGGGTTCGGCGCGGGGACCTCGACGCCGAGCAGGACCCTGAGCAGGAGGAAGGGGAAGTGAAACTCGATCAGCGATCCGCCCTGGAGTTCGCCGATGGCGACCGATATCGACCACGGGATGAGCGCGCTCAGCCACGCCGACACGACGGCGAGTTCCTCGGCGTACTCCGACTTGACCCAGACCATATGGGCCACCGCGAGCGCGGCCGTCAAAAATCCCCACGCCACGACCGGGGTTCCCGATGCCGATCGAAACAGGCGTTACGTTCATTGGCGCGGACGACGTACGTCGAAGCATCGAATGAGGCGCGATTACTTCACGCTCGAGTTGCGCGACGTCGGGACCGATCCGGTCGAGCAGCCGACGGTACACGTCGAGTACGACGGCCCGTCGGACGAACTCGAGACGCGCCTGACACCCGGGACCGACCTCGATCTGGCCTTCCGCTTCCAGACGCCGGTCGACGACCCCGACGCGGACGGCGTCCTCGCCATCACCGAGCGCCTGACCGGCGACTTCGTCCTCGAGGTCAACGCCGACGCCGACGCCATCCTCGACCTCGTCGACGCCGCCAAGGCCTACGGACAGGAAGGGAGCGACGCCCCCGGCTGTTACAGCCTCGAAATCGACGTGGTCGGCGGCGACCGCTACACGACCGACAAGCGGACGCTCCTGGTCTACGACGACGACGGGGACCTCCTGCGGAACCACTCGCTGATCCCCTCCGGCGTCGAACTGTAGGGCGGACGAGCGGACCGCCTGCCTCTAAGTGTGTGTCGCCGCTCTGGCCAGTCATGAAACTGTTCGGAACGGCCGGTATCCGCGGCCCGGTGGACGGTCGGGTGACGCCGGAACTGGCGCTGGCCGTCGGTCGCGCGGCAGCGGCCGACGGCGACGAGTTCGTGCTCGGACGCGACGGAAGAGAGACGAGTCCGGCGCTCGCCGCGGCCGTCGCGGCCGGCCTGGAGAGCGGCGGCGCGACCGTCTGCCGGATCGGCGAGGTTCCCACACCGGCGCTCGCGTACGCCTCACGGGGCCGACGCGGTTTGATGATCACCGCCAGTCACAACCCACCGACCGACAACGGGCTCAAACTGTTCGTCGACGGGCAGGAGTACGGCGACGACGCCGAGGCCCGGATCGAGGCCCGCGTCGAGGAAGGGTGCGATCCAGCGGCCTGGGACGCGTGGGGCGAGGCGACCGAACTGGACGTGCTGGAGCGATACCGCGCGGCCGTCGTCGACTACGCCGCGGGGTTCGGTGCATCACCCGATGGGCTGACGGTCGCCGTCGACTGCGGTAACGGGATGGGTAGCGTCGCGACGCCACAGGTCCTCCGGGCGCTCGGGGCTGACGTGCGCGCGCTGAACGCCACCGTCGACGGCCACTTTCCCGGCCGGGAGAGCAAGCCGACCCCGGAGAGTCTGGCCGACCTGCGGGCGTTCGTGGCCGACGGCGACGCCGATCTCGGGATCGGGCACGACGGCGACGCAGACCGGATCGTTCTCGTCGACGAAGACGGGGAGATCGTCCACGAGGACACAGTGCTGGCAGTCCTGGCCGAGCGGTACGTCCGCGAGAGCGCGGCCGGTGATCCCGTCGTGGTGACGACGCCCAACGCCTCCGCCCGGATCGACGAGCGGGTCGAGGCCGCCGGCGGCCGCGTCGAGCGAACGGCGCTTGGCGTCCTCCACGAGGGACTGGCCGCGGCACGCGCCGACGGCGACAGGGAGACCGAGGTCGTGTTCGCCGCCGAACCGTGGAAGCACATGCACACCGGCTTCGGCGACTGGATCGACGGCGTGGTCAGCGCGGCCGTCCTGACGCGACTGGTCGCGGCGTCGGGGCTGAGTCGGCTGACAGAGCCAGTGACCGAACGTCCCTACCGGAAAGCGAACGTCCGGTGTCCCGACGAGCAGAAAGCGGCGACGATGCAACGGGTCGAAGAACGGCTTCCCGAACTGTTCCCGGAGGCCACCGTCGAGACGGAGTACGGAGTGCGCATGGCCTTCCCGGACGCGTCCTGGGTGCTCGTCCGTCCCAGCGGGACGGAACCGTACGTGCGGGTCTACGCGGAGAGCGACGAGGTGGACGAACTGATCGCAGAAACCGTCGAGGCAGTCGAGTGCGCCGTCGACTAATTTCTTGCGTGGGTCTCGAACGTGGACTGTAACTGGTCGGGGTCGGGGCCCGCGGAGAGATCGAGTCGATACACGTCGGTGAACCAGCCCCGGGGTCGAACGACCAGGGAGTCCTCGGAGACAGAGAACGACTCCACGTCCTCCCAGCCGGTGAACGCGCCGTCGACGGCCACACCGGCGTCCGTGACGACGACCCGCCGGTCGTCCGAGCCGAGCACCACGGTCAGCGCGAGCGCAACGACGACGATTACGCCGAGGAGGAGCGCGATAGGTGCCTGCTCCAGCAGTACCAGCACGCCCAGCAGACCGGCGACGGCCCCCAGGCCGACCGACAACGCACCGTACGTGACACGCCGTTCGCGCCGATCGGGACGGGTCTCGAAGGCGTGTAACACCTCCGCGGTCTCGATCCGTGAGACCGTCACCGACCGGGTACCGAGTTCGACGAGCGCGACCGCCGGTGCGACGGCCAGCAGGCCGAGCGTGGCCGGCCGGACCAGCAGGTTGAGGGGACTGATGCCGGGGTTGTGCGCGAGCAGTGCGATCAGCCACACCAGGTACCCGAGCGGCAGAATCACGGGCGGAACGGCCAGCGGGAGCGACGTGGCCAGTCGCTCCACGTCCAGTTGGCCCCCGACCGCGTATCCAAGTCCCCCAGCAACGAGGGCGACGACCGCCAGCGCCGCCCACGGGTCGACGACCCCTGACGCGCCTGCCAGCGCGGCGGCCAACGGGCCGAAGAGCAAGGCGAGATAGGTCCCCACCAGCGACCGATAGATCGAATGCGTGAACCGCATACACACATGTTGTCAACAGTGCCTCATAAATCGTCCGTCAGTTCTGATCGTGGAGGTGGGGAGGGTATTTGTCCGGTCGCCCCGTCGGCATCGACCATGGATGATCTGGTCGAGCGTGCGCGGTCCGCGCAGGCGAACGCACACGTCCCGTACTCGGAGTACCGGGTCGGGGCGGCGCTCCGGACCGCCGACGGCACCGTCTTCACCGGGTGTAACGTCGAGAACGCGAACTACAGCAACAGCTTACACGCCGAGGAACTGGCCGTCGGGAAGGCGGTCGAGGCCGGCCACCGGGAGTTCGACCGTCTCGCCGTCTCTTCGAGCGAGCGCGACGGCGTGACCCCCTGTGGGATGTGCCGGCAGACCCTCATGGAGTTCTGCGACGACGACCTCGTCGTCGTCTGCGACGAGGGTGACGCGACGACGGCGTACCGACTGGGCGAACTGCTGCCCGCGGCCATCAGCGCCGAGACACTGGGAAAATGAGCGGGGAGCAGTCGGACGAGGGCCGCATGGACAGCGAAGACCCCAACGACGGCGAACAGTACCACCTCGATGTCCGCCCCGAGGACGTGGCCGAAACCGTCCTCCTGCCGGGCAACCCCGAACGCGTCCCGAAGATCACCGACGCGTGGGACCACAGCGACGTGGTCGCCGAGCACCGGGAGTACCGCACCGCGACCGGTGCCTACGAGGGCACACCCATCTCGGTCACGTCGACCGGGATCGGCAGCCCCTCGGCGGCAATCGCCACGGAGGAACTCGCTCGCGTGGGTGCGGAGACGCTGATTCGCGTCGGCTCCTGCGGTGCGATCCGGGAGGAGGCGGCCGTCGGCGACCTCGTGATCACCCGCGGCGCGGTCCGGCAAGAGGGGACCAGCGACGAGTACGTCCGCGAGGACTACCCGGCGGTCGCGAACCACGCCGTCGTCGCCGCCCTCGTCGCCGCCGCGGAACGGCTGGACTACGACTACCACGTCGGCCTGACCTGCTCGACCGATTCGTTCTACGCGGGGCAGGGCCGCCCCGGTTTCGAGGGCTTCGAGGCCCGCGGGAGCGACGAACTGGTCGCGGAGTTGCGGGCCGCGAACGTCCTGAACTTCGAGATGGAGGCCAGCGCCATCCTGACGCTGGCGAACGTCTACGGCCTCCGGGCAGGTGCGGTCTGTTCGGTCTACGCCAATCGCGTCACCGGCGAGTTCCGGACCGAAGGCGAGCGGCGGGCCGCGAAGACGGCGAGTCTCGCGACGCATCTGCTGGCGGAGATGGACGAGCGGGTTTCGGAGTCGGGCGCGAGCGAGTGGCACGCGGGGCTGGGGCTGGAGTGAAAAAGAGCGGTTCGGGCCGGTGATCGACTGCGTCACCACGAGAGTACGAGCCGTTCGTCGGTCGCGTGACCGACGAGGACGAAGGCGGCCTCTAACATCCCACCGAACGCGAAGGAGAGCAAGTGGCCGAAGTGTGCGACCCAGGTCCCGTGGAGGGCGACGGCCACGACGAACAGCACCAGAAAGAAGGGGAGAAAGAGGCCGACCATGATGGTCAACAACCATTCCACCGATGCGTTCTGCATTGCGTCACCGACGGTCCTGACGATCAACACGCCGATGATGGCGAACGCGATGCCACTGGAGCCGACCACGGGACCGGAGCCGAGGTGGTAGACGAAACTCGCCAGCGCATCGGCTCCGACGACCACGCCGAGGACGTGCTTGTCGCTCGTCAGCAGCGTCAGCACGACCCCGAGTGGGACGAGCACGAGCATATTCCCCCGATAGTGGTCGAGACTCGCGTGGAAGAACTGGTTCGAGAGATGAAAGATTGGGTTGAACGGACTTGGGGACGGCCCGAACACGTCTTCGATCCTGACGCCGTTGGTGACAAGCAGCCAGCCGACCCCAGCGATCAGGAAGATCGTGAACGGGAACTTTCGTTTGAACTGGGAGAGGGCTCGAACGGTGGGCAGCCATCCGCTCAGGATCGGTCGACTCGGCACGAACGCGGTCGACTTCACGGACGCACGATAAAAAGGTAGCGTCACTGACGAGTCGGCGTCAGGCCGCCTTCAACTCGTAGTGCCAGCGGGTGAGGTGGACGAAGGCCAGCCCACCGGCGATACCGACGGTACCGGCAGGCTACGAACGACCGCGTCGCCGAGGGTGGCTGGTACGTCGTAGAACAGTAGTTCCAGGACGGTAACGACGGTCAAAACGAAAAGGAAGTAGATCGGTGTATACCGGACGGCCTCGCGTGGGGTCCAGGGCTCCATGTCCCGGAGTCGTCGTCCGGCCCTTTAGTGATGGTGACTCAACAGGAGTTCACATGTCGGGCCAGGCCTTCGCGGCGCGGCCCGGACCGGTGATAGAGGCGATCCAGCGGGCGGCGATGGCCTTCTTCAGGTTGCGGGCGAGGAAGCCGCCGAAGGTCTCCATCGGCATGTACTTCACGTCGTGGGCGACGGCGTCCTCGCCGACCGAGATGGCCGTCCCCTTGCTCTGGAACGTCCAGTCCTCGAGGGGCTGGCCGCGCATCGCGCGAGCCATGTTCGTCCCGACGTGGTCGGCGGCCTCCCAGGCGGCCTCGGCGGTCGGCGGCGCGGGGTTCTCGCCGGGCTGGTCGATGAGGGCGCAGTCACCGATGGCGAAGACGCGGTCGTCCTCCGTCTGGAAGTTCATGCCCGTGTTGATGCGGTGGTTGCGCTCGTCCTGTTCGAGGTCCACGTCGCTGACGGCGTCCTGACCCGTGATGCCGCCGGTCCAGAGGAGCACGTCGTAGTCGAGTTCGGTCTCGTCGCCGATGTAGACCGTCTCCTCGTCGACCTCGCCGATGAACTCGCCGGTCATGATGTTCACGTCCAGCGCTTCCAGCCGTTTGCGCAGGGCACCCTGAACTTCGGGGTCGTTGCCCGGGAAGATCTCGTCGAGGCCCTCGACGAGGTGGATGTCGATGGGCGCGCGGTGGTCGTCGCGGAACTCGGCAATCTCGCCGGCGCTCTGGATGCCCGACAGGCCGGCACCGCCGACGACGACCTGTGCGGGGTCGGACTGCGAGGCTTCGCGGGCGGCCTCCTTCACGTCTTCGTGGATGCCGAGCGCGTCGTCGAGTCCTTTCAGCGTGTGCGCGTGCTCTTCGAGACCGTCGATGCCGAAGAAGGCGGTCTGGGAGCCGATGGCGACCAGCAGGTAGTCGTAGTCGACCGCGGAGTCGTCGGCCAACTCGACTGTCCGGTCGTCGGTGTCGATGTCTTCGACTTCGCTCTGAACGAAGCGTGTGCTGGGGGATTTGATGTCCTCGACGGGGATCGTGATCTTGTCCTGAATGCTCGGGTCCCGGATGCAACGGTGGGACTCGTGGAGAACGAGGTGGTAGTCGACGTCGGAGATCCAGGTGATATCGGCGTCGTCGCCAACTTCCGATTCGAGACTCTTGATCGCGCCAGCACCGGCGTAGCCGGAGCCGAGCACGACGACATCGTCAGTCATACCCGGATCTGAGTAGTCACCCGATACAAAGGCTTTGAAATCGCCATCCCCATGTCGTCAGTTTTTATAGGCGGCCCCGTTTCGAGGAGTGGGGTTCGGGGGATAGCGAGGGCGTTAGCCGGTGTTTCGACGGCTGGCGGAGTCGCGTCGGTGAAGCGGGACGAAGAAATCGTGGAGTCGCTGGACGGTCAGGCGGTCACTTCGCGACGTCGCCGACCGGGGCTTTCATGTCGTCGATCGTGAGGATGAGGATGTTGCTGGTGTCGTCTTTCCCCTCGATGGTGCCGATGATGCGGAGCTTCGACAGGGGTGTCGGGCCGACGGTCATGGTGTCGCCCTCGTGGAACTCCGAAATCGAACCCTGGAGCTTGATCTCGGCGCGGCACTCCTCGGGGTGGTGGACGCTCGTGAGGTCGATCTCCTCGACGTTCGCGCTCGGGACCTGCTCGCCGTTGTGTTTCAGGGGGACGTCCGCGGCCTCGTCCATGTTCTGGACCTGGAGCGCCTCGTAGGCGTTCGAGGTCGGCTTGTAGCCACCTTTCGGCCCGGGTACACCCTCGACCAGCTGGAGGGCTTTGAGACTCTGCATCTGGTTGCGAATCGTGCCAGGGTTACGGTCGACCTGTTCGGCGATGTCCTCACCTTTGACCGCGCTCTCGGACTGTCGGTGAAGGTTGACCAGTTCCTGAAGGATGTTTTTCTGGCTCGGCGTGAGTTCGATTGATGACATTACGGGACGTTCGACGTAGCTTTCCATAAAGCCGGCGGATAGCCGAATGTTCGCGGACGTGTCCGGGGGCCGAGAGCGGAGGGCTCCCGACGGCGCTCCGCGTCAGATGTTCCGGGAAACGACACGTATTTGATTAGTGGCTAAGATGTCGAAGTATGAAAGATAAACGCGTGCTCGTGACGGGGGGCGCTGGGTTTATCGGTTCGAACCTCGCGAACCATCTGGCCGCCGACAACGAGGTCATCGCCCTCGACGACGGCTACCTGGGGACGGACGAGAACCTCGACGACGAGGTCGAGTTCGTCGACGCCAGCGTCCTCGACGACGACCTGCCCGTGGACGTTGACGTAGTCTTCCACCTGGCGGCGCTGTCCTCGCTCCAGATGCACGAGGACGACCCCCAGCGCGGGGCCCGGGTCAACGTGGAGGGATTCGTCAACACGGTCGAACAGGCACGGGAGGCAGGCTGTGAGACGGTCGTCTACGCGACGACCTCCTCTATCTACGGCAGTCGGACCGAGCCCTCGCCCGAAGATATGCCCGTGGCCGTGAACACGGGCTACGAGGCCTCGAAACTCGCCCGCGAGCGCTACGCCGAGTACTTCGCCAACTACCACGACATGAACATGGCCGGCCTGCGCTTCTTCTCGGTCTACCAGGGCTACGGCGGCGCGGAGGAACACAAGGGCGAGTACGCAAACGTCATCGCACAGTTCGCCGACGACATGGCCAACGGCGAGTCCCCGGTCCTCTACGGCGACGGCGAACAGACCCGCGACTTCACGCACGTCGAGGACATCGTTCGCGGGATCGAGACGACCGCCGACCACGAGTTGACCGGGATCTACAACCTCGGGACCGGCGACGCCTACTCGTTCAACACCGTCGTGGAGATGCTCAACGACGAACTGGGGACCGACATCGAACCGGAGTACGTCGAGAACCCGATCCCCGAGGACGTGTACGTTCACGACACCTGCGCGGACATCTCGAAGATCAACGCGGCGACGGGCTGGGAGCCCGAGATCGACTTCGAAGAGGGGATCGAGCGGGTCTGTGCGCAGTACCAGTAATTTTGTAGGTCGGCGACAGAGGTCGAGGTGATGGACCGCAACGTGCGGATCGTCGGCGTCCCGATGGACCTCGGGGCGGACCGACGCGGCGTCGACATGGGTCCCTCGGCCATCCGATACGCGGGCCTCGCCGAGGAGATCGAGGGCCTGAACGTGGCTTGCACCGACTGGGGCGACGTACACGTCCCGCGGCCCGAGGGGAGCGACCCCGACGCCGGCACGCCGGACACGGGCGACGCCAAGTTCCTCGGCGAGACCGAGACCGTCTGTACTCGCCTCGCCCACGAGGTCGCCGACACCGTCGAAGAGGGGGACGTACCGCTGGTTCTGGGCGGTGACCACTCGATCGCTGTCGGGACCGCGGGTGGCGTCTCCCGCGAAGCCGAGACCGGCATCCTCTGGTTCGACGCCCACGGCGACTTCAACACGCCAGCGACGACGCCCAGCGGCAACGTCCACGGGATGAGCCTCGCCGCCATCCTCGGGAAAGGAATCTTCGCCGACACCGACTGGGCACCGGCTCCGAACGTCTCCGAGGAGAACGTCGCCCTGGTCGGCCTGCGCAGCGTCGACGAGGGCGAGCGGGAGAACATCCGCGAGAGCGACGTGACCGCGTACACGATGACCGACGTCGACGCCCGCGGCGTCACGGAGGTGGTCACCGAAGCGCTCGATATCGCCAGCGACGGTACCGACGGCGTCCACGTCAGCCTCGATCTGGACTGGCTCGATCCCACCGAAGCGCCGGGCGTCGGTACCCCAGTTCGCGGCGGCGTCTCGTATCGGGAAGCCCACGCCGCCATGGAGTTGATCGCCGAACGCACTGCCGAGGCCGGCCGACTGTCGAGTATGGAACTCGTCGAGGTCAACCCGATCCTCGACCAGCACAACCAGACCGCCGAGTTGGCCGTGGAACTCGCCGCGAGCGCGCTCGGGAAAGTGATCCTGTGACGCGCTCGTGTCCGGATCGCCGGATCGGTATCCGTCACTGTTTTGGTTCGTCTGGCACTCACACCGATCATCGAACCTTCGACGACACCGACCGAGTCGTGGACGTGTAGGCGCGTTTCAGTCCCCGTCGTGTCGATAGTGATCGATCCACCCACACCTTGACAATGCCCGGAATCGACCGCGGCATCGGCATCACCGAGTTCTTGCACGAAGGGACAGATGTAGCCGTAATCGCGCTGTTCGGTCTCCTCACGCAACTCGGGGACGTCTGGTTCCTGTTCGCCCTCGGGAGCGTCCTCTATCTGGCTGGGACCGAATTGCCCAGCGTGTACGTCGACAGGCGACACGGACTGTTCGTCCTCGCGCTCGTGTTCGCCTACGTCGCGCTCGTGGGCGCAGTCAAAGCGCTCTTCGGCCTCCCGCGGCCGCCCGGTGCCGCCGACGCGCCCGCGGTGGCGTGGCTCCCGCCCGTACTGGCCGCGGTGTTCGAGAACATCGCAACCGGTACGGGTCCGGGATTCCCGAGCGGCCACGCCCTCGGGTCGACGATGGTCTGGGGCGGGGTGGCGCTCGTCCTCGACGACCTGTCCGACCGCGTGCGGTTCGGCCTCGCGAGCGTCGTCGTCACGATAGTCGTCACCTCCCGGCTCGTCCTCGGCGTCCACTACGCCGTGGACGTGATCGCCGGGATCGCCCTCGGTCTCGCGGTGCTGGGAGCCTGCTACTGGCTCGCGGACGGTGGCACCGCTCCCGGTCGCGTTCTCGCCGTCGCGGTCGCGGCGGGGATCGTCGGGGTGGTCGTCGATGGCTCCGGCGAGAGCGTGGCGGCGGCCGGGACCGCGATCGGCGGCTGGCTCGCGTGGCGCACCGTCGCCGACGCGACACCGAGCCGTCCCGCGAACCGCCGCGAACTGCTTGGCAGCGCCCTCGTACTGGTCGCGGTCGGGACGCTGTTCGGCGCGTTCTACGTGCTCGACCCGCCCGTGCCGGTCGCGTTCGCCGGTGCCGCAGTGGCGGGCGGCGGTGTCGTCGCGGCCCCGGTGCTGGGCGAACGGTTTGCCTGACCCCGGTTACCCGGGAAAACCCCTTGTCGCCGGTGGCCGACGTGAACGCATGGACTTCGCAACCAAGCAGTTGATCGACCTGAGCGTCGGCCTCGAACCGGGCGTCGCCAGCGAACCCTTCCCGCCCGAGATCGAGTACATGGACCACGAGGCGGGCGCGGCCAGCCTCGCGGAGAACCTGCAGGCCATGGGTCACGACGTCGACGGCGAGGAGTTCCCCGACGGACAGGGGCTCGCGTGGGAGGAGGTCACCGCGATCCCCCACGCCGGCACGCATCTGGACGCCCCGTGGCACTACGGCCCCGAGTGCGACGGCGAACCGGCGAAGACGATCGACGAGATCCCGCTGGAGTGGTGTTGCGGGAACGCCGTGATCCTCGACTTCAGGGATCTGGCGGCCGGCGCGGAGATCACGCCGGAGATGCTCGACGAGCGACTGGCCGACCTCGATCACACGCTCTCGGCCGGCGAACTCGTCTTCATCGAGACCGGTGCAGACGAGTTGTGGGGTGAGCCGGAGTACCTGACCGAGTTCCCGGGCATGGGCGCGGCGGCGACGAAACACCTCGTCGAGCGCGGAGTGAAAGTGATCGGCACCGACGCCTACGGCTTCGACAAGCCCTTCGACGAGATGGGCCGTCGCTACGTCGAGAGCGGCGACGAGGCTGAACTCTGGCCCGCCCACTTCGCGGGTCGGGAGGTCGAATACTGCCAGATCGAGAAGATGGCCAACCTCGACGAGTTGCCCCGCCGGACCGACGTGCCGGTCGTCACCTTCCCCGTGAAGATCGAGAGCGCGAGCGCGGGGTGGGTGCGTCCCGTTGCGATGATCGAGGAGTGAGGCGGCGGATCAGATGTCGTCGGTGTCGACGGTGACACTCCCGCCGGGTTCGTCGGTCGGTTCGGTCCAGAAGGCGAGGACGGTCATGGTCGCGATCTGGGGAACGCCGACCAGCACCGTCGCGAGGCCGCCGCCGAAGAAGCCGAACTGCCGCGACAGGCCGAACACACCCAGGGCGACGAAGAGGAGGCCGATCGAGATTCCGTAGCCCGCCATCCGATCCCAGCTCTTCCGGACCGCAGCCGTGATCGACTCGCCACGCGCGACCAGTGGGAACGCGACGAACAGGCGGGCGGCGCCGAACAGAATCAGGAGGAACGCCGGCACGACGAGGAGGGGTGCTGTCCAGACGAGTACGTAGACGGGGAGCAGGGCCAGCCCGAATCCGACCACGTAGCCGATCGCACGTGCTGCCGAACTCGCGTCGAGCGAGCGGATGCCGGGCCGGAGACCGCCCTCGTACATTCCGGTGACGGCGACCGCACCGGCCAGTGCAGTGGTCCCGGTCGTCGCTGCGGCGAACAGCGCTCGCTCGGCGAGCCAGCGGAGTTTGAGCCCCCACAGGGCTGTCGGCGGCGTCGTCACGCGCCGCTGTTCGACCGGCACGATCGGTAGTTTCAGATCGACGCCGCTCCCGGTCACCGACTGGGCCGTCGTGACCGGGACGGGATCGGTGAGCATGGCTTGCTCGACGCCGACGATCACGAGTCCGGCGACGAGGAAGGGGACGAACAGTGCGGGTCGGCTGAGAAAGACGCTGGTCCCGTGGCTCAGTGCCCCCGTGACGCCTCCTCCCAGTGTCTCGTCCCGTGCCGACATCCCGGGAACGCGGTATGGCACGATCAGGCACCTCCGTAGGCGGCGATAGAGAGGCCATCTGCGAGGTAGAACCGACCGTCGCGGCCGATGGCCGGCTGTGAGACCTGTGTTTCGCGGTCGATCCGCCACAGTTCCTCGCCGGTCGCGGCGTCGAACGCCCGGAGGGTGTAGTGGTCCGGCTGGAGAACGACACCGTCTGCGACGGCCGGGCCGTCGTCACCTTCGCTCATCGACTGAAGAGGCGCGTCCCAAAGCCGTTCACCGGACTCGGCGTCGAGTGCGACGAGTCCGTCGTCCTCGTCGCCGAGCAGCGCGGATCCCGCCGCGTAGACGGCGTCTTGCGTCACCGTCGCCGGCGTGACGTACCGACCGTATTCGCCGTCCGGCTCGCCGCTCGTCCAGCGTTCGTCACCGCCGTCCGGGTCCAGCGCCGTGACGCCGGCCTCGTGTGCCAGGTACAGCGACCCGTTCGCAACCGTGGGCTGTAGCTCCTGTCGGACTGCCGGCGTCGATGCGGTCCAGCGCTGTGTTCCCCCGTCGACCGCGTACTCCGTGATCGTCCCGTCGTACGAGACAGTATACAGACTCCCGTCGGCGACTGCGGGACGAGAGGCGAAGCTTTCGACCGGAGTCCGCCATCGAACCGAGCCGGAACTGGCGTCCACCGCGACGATACCGTCGTCTGGGGCGAACACGGTCCCGCCGGCCGCGACGGGTGGGGACTGCCGGCCGTCGCCGAACCCCAGCGACGCGAGGAGTTGACTGTCCGGTTGTTCGTCGGTAGACCAGCGCCGTGCCAGCCCGCTCCCGTCGATCACCGGTAGATCCGGACCTCCGTCGACTCCGATCGCCTGGAACCCGTACTCGGACGCCGTGACGAGACTCGGCGTCACGTATGCCCGGGCGGACGCTACCGCCGGGGTGGACAGGAACTGGCTCCCGTCGTCGTCGGACGCGATTCGGAACAGGCTGTCGCCCGAGGCGGCATCGAACGCTGTCAGCGACTCACGAGCCACGAACACCTGGCCATCGTAGAGGATCGGTCCCGGTGTCCTGAATCCCATGTTGTCGAACTCGTGGCTCCACCGTTCGGTCGGTTTCTCCCGCGGGACGCTCGCCTCGGGCGCGTGTGCGGTCCCGGCGGGGTCGTGGCGATACATCGGCCAGTCGGACCCGTCGGACCGGTCGTCACCGGCGGCCACGACTGCTCCGGTACCGAGTCCGAGGGCACCGATACCCGACAGCAGGGCGCGTCTGGAGAGTGGAGGGCGGCGAATCACGCCGGACGGTTTCGCCGCCGCCGTCGATAACTTTGCGGTTCAGTGACCAGTCAGTCGTCCGCCGGCGCGACCGGTTCGCCGTGTTCGATATCGGTGCCGAGCATGTCGAGGAACTCCGCGAGCCACTCGACGTGATCGCTCCAGTCCTGTCCGGTCACGAGGTTGCGGTCGCGGGTCACCTCGTCGACCCACGAACAGCCCGCGGCCTCGGCCTCGGCTCGAACGGCGGGATAGGTCGTCATCTCGTAGCCGTCCAGTACGTCCGCGGCGGCGAGGATCTGCGGGCCGTGACAGAGTGACGCCACCGGCTTGCCGGCCTCGAAGAAGTGCTGGACCGTCTCGATGACCTCGTCGTGTGTGCGCAGGTACTCGGGTGCTCGCCCGCCGGGGACGACCAGCGCGTCGTAGTCGGCCGGATCGATCACGGCCATCGTTTCGGTCACCTGGAAGTTGTGCCCGCGATCTTCCATGTAGGTCTGATCGCCCCGGAAGTCGTGGATCGCCGTCTTGCAGGTGTCACCCGCCTCCTTCTCCGGACAGACGGCGTCGACCTCGTGGCCGACTGTCTGGAGGGTCTGGAAGGGAACCATCGTCTCGTAGTCCTCCCCGAAGTCGCCGACGATCATCAGGATCTGCTTGCCAGTCATGGTGAATCCGTGTTCGGCTGGAACACGTCGTACGATAACGGGTGGCACGGACATAAACTAGCCGGACCGGTGAACGGCCGGTCGTGAGCGGATCACTCAGTCCAGCAGGTCTGGCACGTCGCCGATACCATCGAGGACGTGATCCGGCCGCACGTCGGACTCGGCCACGTCGTCGCGGTCGGCGGCCCCCGTCAGCACGAGCGCGGTCGTCATCCCGGCGCGTTCACCCATCGCGATATCGGTGTCGAGGCGATCACCCACGAGCAGGCACTCCCCGGGCGCGACGCCGATGGCGTCCTCGACGGCGGCGATAGACTCCGGCGAGGGCTTACCCAGTACGCGGTCGGGGTCGCGGTCGGCGACGGCCGCGACGGCACCGATGATCGCCCCCGACCCGGGGACCGAGCGGCCGCCCGAGGCGGGGACCGTCCGGTCGGGGTCGGAGCCGACGAAGGCCGTCGACGGGTCCTCTAGCGCGCGCAGGCCATCGGTCATGTCGTCGTAGTCGAACTCGCGGTCCCAGGAGGCGACCACCACGTCTGCGGTGGTCGGCTCGTCGGTCAGCGAGACGCCGGCGTCGACCAGTTGCTCGCGCAGGCCCGGCGACCCGATCAGGAAGCAGTCGTCGCCGGCGTGTTCGTCGACGAGATAGTCGGTGGTGACGGTTCCCGCCGAGAGGACTTCGCTTTCGTCGATTTCGATTTCCAGACCGGCGAGGCGGTCGACGTACGCCGCCCGCGTCTTGGTGGGGTTATTCGAGAAACAGCACAGCGAGAGTCCCAGTTCGCGGATCGCGTCGACCGTCTCGGCCGCGCCGGGGAGGAGTTCGCCGCCGCGGTAGACCGTCCCGTCGAGATCGAGCACCACGCCGCGGTATGTCATCGTCCCGACGCAGGATCACCAGCGGCATAACGACCGTGGTCCCGGCACGAGCGGCGGAACGGCGAACCACCCAGCCGAGGATCAGGCGGGTTCGACGCCGGTCACGTCGAAGCGCGCGCCGTTTGCCTCGCTCTCACCGACCTCGACCGTCCAGCCGTGGGCGTCGGCGATCTGTTGGACGATGGCCAGCCCGAAGCCCGTCCCGTCGCCGGCCGTCGAGAAGCCCGTCTCGAACACCGTCTGGTACTCGTCTTCGGGGATGCCCGTGCCGTCGTCGGCGACGTAGAAGGCGAGGGCGGTCTCGTCACGTCCGTCGCCGGAGCCGGACGCGAACGTCCCGACCCGGACCGTGTCGGCGTCGCCGTGCGTGATGGCGTTCCGGAAGAGGTTGCTCAGCAGTTCCTGCAGGCGGGCGTCGTCGGCCATGATCTCCGCGTCCGTCTCCACGACGAGGTCGGTGGCATCGGCGTCGACGTAGGGCCAGACTTTCTCGGCGGCCGCGCCGACGGTCGTCGCCACGGGGTCGTCGACGGTGTCGCCCTGCCGGGCCAGCGTCAACACGTCGTCGATGAGCCGATCCATCCGGTCGTGGGAGCGCTGGATCGCTTCCAGTTGTTCCGGGGGCTCCTCGAACTCCTCGCCCAGCAGTTTCGCGTTCATCGACGCGATGTCCAGCGGTCCCTTGAGGTCGTGTGAGACCATACTGGCGAAGCGATCCAGCCGCTCGTTCTTGCGCTTGAGTTCCCGGGCGCGCTCGGTCCGCTCGGTCACGTCGCGGGCGATCAACTGGAAGGTATCCCGTTCTGTGCGGATGTCGACGGGGACGACGATGTTGTGGAAGTGTCGGCCGTCGAGTTCGCTCTCGAAGGTCCGGGATTCGCCGGTCTCCAGCACCGCCTGGCCGGCCGTCAGCCAGGACTCGCCCGTCTCGGGGAACTGCTCGGTGAGGTCGGCCCCGCGCAGGGAGTCGCGGTCGACGCCGGCGAGGTCGGCCATCGCGGGGTTGGCGGCGACGATCGTCCCGTCGTGTTCGACCTGTGTGACCACGTCCGGCGTGTTGTCGACGAGCAGTTCGTAGCGCCGCTGGGTCCGCTGCTGGTCGACCGCGCTCTCGATCCGGTTGGCCAGTTGCTGGTACTGCTGATCCTCGACGACTTCGAGTTTGAGGATGTAGTCGTCAACGCCCGCCGAGATCGCTTCGCTGGCGATCTCCTCGGTACCCCGCCCGGTCAACAGGATGAAGGGGACCTCCCCGTGTTCCGCGCGAACCATCGCCATCAGTTCCAGCCCGTCAGGACCTGGCATCTCGTAGTCGCTGACGATGCAGTCGATCTCGGCGTCGGCCAGTACGTCCATCGCCTCGTCGGCCCCGGTGGCCCAGTGGGACTCCATGCCGTGGTCCTCCGCGAGCGTTCCGGCGGTCATCTCTGCGAAGAACTCGCTGTCGTCGACGACCAGCACGCGAATGTCCTCACTCATGGTTGTGATTCTCCCTGAGAGGTCGACACACGCAGCACAGGACGACGGACGGACTGGCCATACGTACTACACACAACGAATCGGCCCACTGTCAAATATCCTCGGGCGATTCTAGTCGCGAAGTCGCCGCTCCCACCGCGGTCCGGCCCGTCGACCGAGGACGACGCCGACGACGGCGGCGACCACGGCGAGCGCGATCGCGGCCATCGTCGCAACGGACCCGAACGCGGGTTCGACGAGCGCGGCCACCAGTAACGGCATCGCGACGACCGACAGCGCTGCGCCGAACGCGAGAAACCGCGGTGTGTCGAACAGCAGTTCGGTCGGCGAGAGCCCGGCGACGAACGCCGTCGCGCCGAAGACGTACACCGAGAGCAGCGGGAGGACGGCGAGTCCGGGGACTAGCGCCACCGGATCGTACCAGATCGCTGCGAGTCCGAGGTAGACCAGCCCCGCGGGAATCGAGAGCAACAGATACGCCCGGCGCTTGCCGGCGAGGACGGCGGCGACCGACACCGGATACCGGCGGTACTCGTCGGCGCTGTCGAACTGCGTCACCCAGCTGTAGGTGGTGAACGAGCCCAGCCCGAGCAGCGTCCCGAAGGCCACGCCCGGCGAGGGCTCCAGTCCCGTGGCCGACGTGATCTGCCCGAGCAGCAGGGCGGTCACGGCGAAGAGGACGCCCATCGAGAAGAGGACTTTCCAGACAGAGCCGCTGGACCGACTCACCTCCAGCAGCGCCCGCGTGGTCAGCCCGTCGCCGTCGCGGAGCCAGCCCCGGAGCGTCGTGAACCGCTCGCCGGTGGTCCGGTAGGCTCCGCTGTCGGCCGGCCGGAACAGGAGCGGCCCGAGGACGCCGAAGACCGCGATCGGTGCGAATCCGCGGACCGCCGCGAGCGCCGAGGGGTCGCGGTAGAGGGCGTACGGCGTGTACGCGAGCGCGTCGACGCCCGGCCAGAGGACGGCGGCCACGACCAGTGCGACGGGACCGGCCACGAGCAACCGGCTCCGCGTCGCCGCGCCCGCGAGCGTCAGCGAGAGCGTCACGCCCAGCGCGAACGCGCCGATCAGCGTCAGCCACAGCAGGACGATCCGGGTCGGAGAGACACCCGACGAGAGGGCGGTCGGCACCGCCGCGAGGCCGATGGGCGCGACGAAGAAGACGGTGTAGTAGACCAGATCCTTCCAGAGGAACACGGCCAGCAGGCGGTTCCACGAGACGGGAAGCGTCCGCGCGGAGAAGACCAGCAGCGTCATATCACCGAGTGCGTCACGCAGGGCGTCCCTGCCCACGAGGCCGATCGTCCCGACCTGCAGGCCGAAGAAGAAGAGCAGACCGTGGAGGCCGGCGACGATAGCATCGAAGGGGGTGCCGGTGTAGGCGAGGAGGGCGAACCCGCCCGCCGCGAGGAGCGCGACGGTGACCGGGAAGGCGGCGAACCGGCGACCGCCGAAGAGGTGTTCGTGGAGTCGCCACTCCTCGCGCAGCATCCGGCCGAAGAGTTCGGTCGTGAGCGACATCTCAGTGCCGGGCCGGTCCGGCCGGCGCGTCGGCCGCCGCGTCGTTCACTTCCGTCCGGAACACGTCGAGCAGGCGCTCGCCCTCACCCAGTTCGCGGGGGTCGCGCTCGGCGACGAGGCGGCCGTCGCTGACGATGGCGACCCGGGTACAGAGTTCCTCGGCCACCTCGATGAAGTGCGTCGAGAGGAAGACGGTGTTGCCGCGCTCGACGTACTCCCGGAAGTGGCCCTTGATCTGTTCCTGCATCAGCGGATCGAGGTTGACGAGGGGTTCGTCGATGAAGACGAGATCGGGTTCGTGGACGAACGCGGCCGCGAGCATCACGCGCTGGCGCTCCCCCTCCGAGAGGTCCGTCGAGAGCGTATCGAGCAGGCCGGCGAACTCGAAGCGCTCGGCCCACTCGTCGATACGGGTACTCACGTCGTCGAGGTCACGGACGCTCCCGACGAACTCCAGGTACTCCCGGGGCGTCAGAAAGCTCGGCGGGTCCTCGCGCTCGGGGAGGATGCCGACCGACTGGCGAACCGAGATCGGATCGCTGACGGGGTCGTGGCCCAGCACCGAGGCAGTCCCCGAGGTCGGTTCGAGCTGGCCAGTGAGGATTTCGATAGTAGTGGTCTTGCCCGAGCCGTTGGGGCCGAGCAGGGCGAACAGTTCGCCGTCGGGGACGGTCAGTGAGAGATCCACCAGCGCGTCCACGTCACCGTAGCGCTTGGTCAACCCGTCCGTCTCGATGGCGGTCATCCCCTGACTGGTGTCGGGCCAGTGAGAAAAACGTTGCCGGGGTTTTGGATGGCGAGGTCGTCCCGAGACCCTCACTTCGTTCGCGGCTCGCGGCTCACTGCGTTCGCCGCTCGTCCGTTCCGAGGCTCTCACTTCGTTCGGGCCTCGTGATTTGAACGGCCCCACATCCGACGCCGAAGGGTTAGGCCGGTCGTGGGCAATCACAGCGACAGAGTGGACCGCGCGGTCCACGGGGGATCACCATGACCGATATCGACACGGAGTTCGAGACGATTCGCATCGAGACACCGGGCAACTACGTCGGCCACCTCGTCCTCGACCGACCCGAGGACATGAACACCGTCAGCGCGCAGATGCTGGAGGAACTCGACGAGGCCGTCGACGTACTCGAAGACCACGAGGAGGTCCGCGCCATCTACATCACCGGCGAGGGCGAGAAGGCCTTCTCGGCGGGGGCGGACGTGTCCTCCAACGGCGCGATGGACAACCGCGAGGGCGTCGAACACTCCCGCTACGGCCAGCGCGTGTTCGGCAAGTTCCGCGAAACCGACCTGCCCGTGATCGCCGGCATCGACGGCTACGCCCTCGGCGGCGGCCTCGAACTCTCGATGTGTGCCGACCTCCGGGTCGCCAGCGAGTCCTCGGAGATGGGCCTGCCCGAGCACAACCTCGGGCTGCTTCCGGGGTGGGGCGGCACCCAGCGCCTCCAGCGCCTCGTCGGCGAGAGCGCGGCCAAGTACGTCGTCTTCACCGCCGAGCGCATCCCCGCCGAACGGATGCACGAACTCGGATTTCTACACGAGGTCTATCCCGACGACGAGTTCGAGGAGAAAGCCCTCGAGTTCGCCGAGAACGTCGCCGGCGGCCCGCCCATCGCCCAGAAGTACACCAAGCGCGCGATGCGGGAGGGGTGGGACAACATGGAGGCGGGCCTCGAACTGGAGGCCAGTGCCTTCGGCCACCTGCTGGACACCGAAGACCTGAGCGAGGGCATCACCGCCTTCGTCACCGATCAGGAACCCGAGTTCGAGGGCAAGTAGCCGGCGGTTCGCCTGCTCTCATTCCGCGTCGCTGAACACCATCTCCGCGATCTCGTGGCGCGGATTTTCGTCGTCGTCATTCTCGTACTTGTACAGGGTCCCGTCGTCCTCGTCGGCCGTCGCCTCGTGTGAGCCGTCACAGAACGGGTAATCGCCCGACAGCCCGCACATACAGATCGCGATGTCGCCTTTCTCGCCGATATCGTCCTCGTCCACGATCTTCGGACCGGTCGCCTCGTGAGTGATCTCGCGCGCCATACGGTAGCGTGGACCGGGCCGTCCAAAAAGGCCCGCCCCGGTCGCTGTCAGAAAGCGTAAGGGTCGGGTGGCCGTTGGCTCCGGTAGCGATGGACACGTGGCAGCGCCGAACCGCGTACTACCTTCTCGCGCTCGGCGGGATCATGCTGGGCTACGCCTTGCTCTACCACTGGGCGATGGCGACCTACGAGGGGATCGACCGCACCTTCCTGAAATCGCTCCAGATCGTCGTCGAGACGTTCACGACGACGGGGTTCGGCTCGGACGCCTCGACGTGGGACACCTGGCAGACGAACCTGCTGGTGATCGTCATGGACCTGACCGGTGTGGTCTTGATCTTTCTCGCACTGCCGGTCCTGCTGTTCCCGATGTTCGAGGAGACGATTTCGACGACGCCGCCGACGGCAGTCGACGGGGTCGAGAATCACGTCGTGATCTGTGCCTACTCCACGCGCATCGAGATGCTCATCGACGAACTCGAGGTGTTCGACGTGCCCTACGTGGTCCTCGAACCGGACCGGGGGCGTGCCGCGGAGTTGATCGAGGACGGGGTGACGGCGATCCACGGCGATCCGGAGTCGACGGAGACGCTCGAAGCGGCGAATCTGGAATCCGCGCGGGCGCTGGTCGCGGACGTGGACGACTCGACCAACGCCAGCATCGTGCTGACGGCCAAAGCCGTCGCTTCCGACGTGCGATGTATCACGTTCGTCGAGGACCCGGACATCGCGAGCTACCACCGCTACGCCGGAGCCGATCAGGTATTCTCACCGCGGCGGCTCATCGGCGAGAGCCTCGCGAGCAAGGTGACGACCGGGATCACCGCCGAGGTCGGCGACGCCGTCGAGATCGGCGAGGACTTCGAGATCGTCGAGTTGCCGATCCTTTCGGACAGCGAACTGGTGGGCGAGACCATCGCCGAGAGCGGCATCCGCGAGCGAACCGGCGCGAACGTCATCGGCGCGTGGTTCCGGGGCGAGTTCACCAGCCCACCCTCGCCCGACGCGCGACTCGACGAACAGACCATCCTGCTCGTCGCCGGCCACGAGCGCCAGCTCGAACCACTCAAGGAGATGACGCTCTCGGAGAAGCGCCGCCGTCGACGCGGGCACGTCGTCGTCTGCGGCCACGGCGAAGTCGGCTCGACCGTCAGAGAACGCGTCAGCGCCGAGGGCATCCCCTGTACGACAGTCGACAAGGAAGCAAACGGAGCCGTCGACATCGTCGGCGACGTGACCGAGAAGGACGTGCTCCGCGAGGCCGGTGTCGAGGACGCAAGCACGGTGATCCTCGCGCTGTCCTCGGACACGATGACGATCTTCGCGGCGCTCGTGGTGCGCGAGCTCAACCCCGACGTCGAGATTATCGCCCGCGCCGACCAGACCGAGAGCGTCCGCAAACTCTACCGGGCGGGTGCCGACTACGTCCTGGCGCTGGCGACCGTCAGCGGCCGGATGCTCGCCTCGACCATCTTCGAGGAGGACATCATCTCCTACGACAAACAGGTCGAGGTCGTGCGGTTCGACGCGGGATCACTGGTCGGTGAGACGCTCACCGGTGCCGACATCCGCGCCGAGACTGGCTGTACCGTGATCGCAGTCGAACGAAGCGGCAAGGTGATCACCGATCTCTCACCGGACTTCGAGATTCGGGCGGGAGACGACGTGATCGTCGCCGGTCCCGACGAGAATATCACCGACTTCGCCGCCCGCTACAACTAGACCTCGTCCGTCCACTCGGGTTCCTCGACCGTCGTCGAGTCGATATCGGAGAAGACGGCGCTGGCCTCGTAGCCGAAGGAGAACCCCTGCTCGGAGCCCGACGACGCGGTCAGGTAGGCCTCGTGGACGATTCCGTCTGAGTCGACGAACACCGTGCCGTTGACCTCGGTGTCACCACCGATGTTCAGCTGACCCTCCGGGGTCTCCGTCACGGTTTCGAGGTCGTAGCGGACGAGTTCGGTCCCGTTGCGGGCGACCACGTCGGTCGCGTTGTACTCGCCCGAGCCGAGGATGGTCAGCAACACACTGCGACCGGTGAAGTTCGCGGGCGCAGTTTCGGCGTACGGCGCGTCGACCGACGCCTGTGCGGTGCCGTACTCGACGCCGTCGGAGCCGTTGACCCGGTAAGCGGTCGTGCCGTCCGTGATGTAGGAGGTGAACGTGTCGCCCGAGTCGCCGCCGACGACGCGCGTCAGCGTCTCGTTACTGCTCGCCTCGTGTTCGATGGTGTACTCGATCCCGGCGCTCGCGGAGTTCGAACTCCCCCCGGCGCTGAACCCCGTGGTTCCAGAGAGCGTCACGCTGGACCCCGAGAGCGCGGATTCGTGTTCGTCCAGCAGCGTCGAGACGTTCTCGATCCCCGAGGGTGTGGCCCCGGCCGGGTAGGCGAAGGAACTCACCGTCGCCGTCTCCGATTCGATCGCCCGGTCGTCGTCACCGGAATCCGTGTCGGTCGCTGTCCCCTCTCCACCGAGCGGGCCACCCGCACACCCCGCGAGAGCGACGAGGACCGTCACCGCCAGCGTCGCGAGTACTCGTTTTCGCATGTCTTTCTATCGACAACCGCCTTTTGTAAACGTATCGCCCGCATTATCTTTGCTGAGAGACGCGTGAACGGAAGGTCATCAGTCGCCGGCGAGCCGTCGTCGAACGGAGAACGCCGTCGCGACGATCCACCCGGCCAGGGCCGCCGCCCCGACGATCTCCGGTACTGCTAGCCCCGGCCGCGAGAACTCCCCGGTGAGTCCCCACACGGCCCACGCACCGGCGTTCAGGACGCCCAGCCCGATCGTCGTGCCGCCGCGGGTCCGCTCGCCGGCGAGCAGGTTTCCAGTACCGTACACCCACAGCGCGAGCGACAGGAGGACGTAAAAGGAGACGGCGACGACGAAGTGAGCGGCCTGTGGCATCGGGAACACGCCGATCCCCGCCATCGAGATCGAGGTGAGTCCGAAGAGGGCGATGCCGGCGAGTTCGACGAGGTTCCGGGCCGCGAGGAACAGCGCGTATCCGAACCCGAGCGCCACGAGTCCGCCGGCTATCAGGCCGCCGTTGAACAGCAGCCGAGTCAGATCCGTCGCGACGGGGCCGGTCGGCGCGCCCAGTTCCGAGAGCGCGTGTCCGGTCCACGTGAACGCCGGGGAGACGAGCGTCGCGAGCAGGAGGCCGCCGAACGAGAGGATCGGAGCGAGCAACCCGGCCCACACGCTCGCTCGCTCGACCGTGTTCGTCATAGAATCGTTGTCAGATCGACTCGTAATCAACGGTTCGGTCTCTACGCGGCGTTCGGCGACGCTCGCGGTCGTGTATCGGGCGCTCACGATGACGCGCCTTTTTTCTACACGCGGCTCCGACGCCCGAGTATGCGCGGGTACGACCGTCGGACGTTCCTCGCCGCGACAGGCGCAGCAGTGACAGCCCTGAGCGGGTGTACGCAACTCCCCGGCACCCGTGACGCGCCGGGCGCGAGCGAGGGGGAAAGCTCCGGGGGTGGCCAGCAGACCCTCGACACGCTCGACGTGGGCGGTTCGCCCGGCGAGTCGATGGCGGTCGTCCCGGACGGAACGGTGACGCTGCTCGACTTCTTCGCGACCTACTGTGCCCCCTGCAAGCCCCAGATGGCGGAGTTGCGGGAGGTGCGGTCGGCGTTCCCCGACGTACACATGCTGTCGATCACCTGGGAGCGGGACGAGCCGACCGTGCGCTCGTTCTGGAACGAGTACGACGGCACGTGGCCCGTGGCGATGGATCCCGAGGTCGAGACGGGGCCGACCTACGGCGTCGAGGCGCTCCCGACGATGATCGTCCTCGACGCCGACGGAACCGAGACCTGGCGAGACAAGGGCCTCGCCGAGGCGGCGACCATCGAGGCGGAACTGGAGGCGGCCCGGCAGTGACCGACATCGGGGTGGCCCGGCTGGGGTGGGCGTTCACCCTCGGGACCGCCACCTTCTTCGCTCCCTGTGCGTTCCCACTGTTGCCCGGCTACGTGGCCTACTACCTCGGTACGTCCGAGACGGATTCGGCCGGCGGGTCGCGGGCGACTCGCCTGGGACGAGCCGCCGGGGTCGGCCTGCTCGTGAGTCTCGGCTTCGCGCTGGTGTACGGGGCGCTCGGGCTTTTGCTTGCGGCGGTCGGGCCGCGGATCGTCGAGAACATCGCGGCGCTCGAACTCGTCGTCGGACTGGCACTGATCGTCGTCGGTGGCGTGATGGCGACGGGCCGGTTTCAGGTGGCTACCCTCCACGTACCGCTCCCTGAACGTCGGCGCTCCGCTGCTGGCTACGTGCTGTTCGGCGTCGTCTACGCCGCGGCGGCCGCGGGCTGTACTGCGCCGCTGTTTCTGGGGGTGTCCTTCGAAGCGGTGACGACCGGCCCCGTCGCGACCGTGGCGACACTGGGCGCGTACGCCGCCGGAATGAGCGTCCTGATGGTCGGCGTCACGACCGCGACGGCGCTGGGTCGTGACACACTCCTGCGCCGGCTCTCGGGCGCGACCGGCCGGATTTCGCGGGTCGCCGGCGCGGTCGTCGTGCTGGCTGGGCTGGTCCAGTTGTACTACTTCCTCGTGGTCTTCGACGGACTGGCGACGCTCGGGCTGGCCTGACGACCGGCTCAGTGCTGGTCGCTCTCGGCGTCGAACAGACCCCTGATCGGCACCTCGTTGTCGGTCGCGAACGTCAGCGGTGCGTCGCCGCTCTCGTCGTCGGTGATCGTCGGGCGGGTCGTCGGTGTCGGTGTGTGGGTGCTCATCGTGATATGTGCGGGCTGCGGTCTGCGAGCGATACCGGATCCGTCAGGAGAGAAGGGAACAGTGCCCGCATACGATCGGAATCATCGTGACAGGTAGGGGTAGTCGGCTATCTATAATAAATGTTCCTGCTAAATCAGGCATCCGGGAATTCGATTCATTCCGGGCGGTCGGTCGCCGCGAGTGCGGTCTCGAAGTGTTCGGCACCAATGACGACTTCGTCGGCCCGTTCGGTGGCCTCGGTCGGGCCGTGTTCGCGGGCGAACTCGCGGATGGCGCGCATCGAGGCGTCCCGGACGAGCGCGTCCAGGTCCGCGCCGGAGTACCCCTCGGTCTCGCCGGCGAGATCGACCAGCGACACGTCCTCGCCGATCGGTTTCTCGTCGGTGTGGACCGCCAGAATCTCCCGGCGGGCGTCGGCGTCCGGGTTCGGTACCTCGACGTGTTCCTCCAGTCGCCCCGGCCGAAGGAGGGCGGGATCGAGCGCGTCACGACGGTTCGTCGCCGCCAGCACGACGAGATTGGGATTGTCCGTCAGCCCGTCGAGTTCGGTCAGGAGTTGGGAGACGACGCGTTCGGTCGCCTCGCCGGTCTCGCCGCGCCGCCCCGCGATGGCGTCGATTTCGTCGAAGAAGACGATCGAGGGCGCGGCCTGCCGGGCGCGCTCGAACACCTCCCGTACCGCCTTCTCGCTCTCGCCGACGTACTTGTCGAGCAGTTCCGGACCGGCCACGTGGACGAAGTTCACGTCGCTCTCGCCGGCCAGCGCCCGCGCGAGCAGGGTCTTTCCCGTCCCCGGCGGGCCGTACAGCAGGACACCGGAGGGTGGGTCGGTCTTCGTGGCCTCGAACAGTTCGGTGTAGGCGAGGGGCCACTCGACGGCCTCGGTGAGCCGATCCTTGGCCTCGTCCAGTCCGCCCACGTCGTCGAACGAGATCGCCGGCGACTCGGCGACGTACTCCCGCATCGCGGAGGGGTCGACCGCCGCCAGCGCCGCCTCGAAGTCCTCGCGGGTGACTTCGGGTTCCTCCCGGGTGCGCCGGAGCGCCGACATCGCCGCCTCGGTCACCAGCGACTGGAGATCCGCGCCGACGAACCCGTGTGTGCGGGCGGCCAGCCGATCGAGATCCACGTCCTCGGCGAGTGGCATCCCGCGCGTGTGGACCTCGATGACCTCGTGGCGACCGGTCTCGTCGGGGACGCCGATCTCGATCTCTCGGTCGAACCGGCCGCCACGCCGTAGCGCCGGGTCGATGCTGTCCACCCGGTTAGTCGCGCCGATGACGATCACCCGGCCGCGGTCCTCCAGTCCATCCAGAAGGGTCAGCAACTGGGCGACCACGCGATTCTCCATGTCGGCGTCCTCGTCGCGCTGGCCAGCGATGGAATCGATCTCGTCGACGAAGAGGATCGCCGGCGCGTTGGCTTCGGCCTCCTCGAAGGCCTCCCGGAGTCGCTCCTCGCTTTCCCCCTTGTACTTCGAGACGATCTCGGGGCCGGAGATGGTCTGGAAATGGGCGTCGACCTCGTTCGCCACGGCGCGGGCGATCAGCGTCTTCCCGGTGCCGGGCGGGCCGTAGAGGAGGACGCCCTTCGGCGGGTCGATCCCGAGCCGGCGGAACAGGTCCGGCTCGGAGAGCGGAAGCTCGATCATCTCCCGTACCATGTCGAGTTCGTCGTCGAGCCCGCCGATGTCCTCGTAGGTCGCGCCCAGATCCTCGGGTTGCCCGGCGGCCCCCGCGGCCTCCTCGGTTTCTGCGCCGGCATCGGTGTCTGCGTCGCGATCGGAAGCGTCGCCCGGGATGGCGTCCCCGGCCGGCGCGCCGTCGCCCAGATCGAGGTCGATCCCGGGCAGGACGGTAACCTCGGTGTCCTCGACCACCCTGACGGGGCCGTCGGGGTCGGTCAGGGAGACGACCACGACGCCCAGTCCGTCGACGTGGACGCGTTCACCTTCCCGGATCGGGCGGTCGAGGAGGGCGTCCGCGACGAGGGCGTCGGTGTCGGTGTCCTCGGGGAGGGACTCGGTGGGGCGGACGGAGACGATGGCGGCGTCGTCGACTGAGGTGGTGGCGACGGTGACGGTGTCGCCGACGTTGACGCCGGCGTTGGCGCGCGTGTCGGCGTCGATCCGGACCACGTCGTCGGCATCGTCGGTGGGCCAGACCTTCGCCACGGTCTCGCGGTCGCCCCGGACGACGACGGGGTCGCCGCTGAGCACGCCCAGTCGGCGGCGCGCGGGTTCGGGAAGCCGGGCCACGCCCCGGCCGGCGTCGCGCTTGTCGGCCCCGGCGACCGTCAACTCGACGCCGTGCTCGTCGGTCATGCGCGACCCTACCCGCGCCACAGCCTTCAGGTTTCCCCGGAGAAACGCATATACCGCCGGGCGTACCACTCTCTCGCATGGTCGTGCAAACGCAGCGCGACGACGTGACCTGGTACAAATGCGAGGAGTGCGGGCTCATGTTCGACGAGAAAGAGGACGCCCGCGCCCACGAGAGCGACTGCGACGGGGAGGATCCGTCTTACATCCAGTGAGCACACCGGGTGTTTTCTCCGACGTTCGCGGGACGTAAGCCGTTTGTCCGTCCGCGGCCAAGCGACGGGCAGTGACCGACAGCGACGACACCGGCGGCACGAATGCCGAACGCGAGAGTGACCAGCTCGACGATCCGTCGGCGACCGACGAGAACGGCGACGAGGCGGCGCTCCTCGACACCGAGACGTTCGCCGACGTGGTTCAGGAGATCGGCCGCCCCGTCGTCACTGCCAGTCGCGTCGCGCAGACGCTCGACTGCACGCAGGAGGTGGCCAGCACCGAACTGGATCGGCTGGCCGACGAGCGCGCGGTCGACCGGCTCGACGTGTCCGCCGATCCCGTCGTCTGGTATCCCACGGACTGGGCGGACCTCGTCGACCGCGAACGGGTGATCCTCTTTCCCGGCCGCCGCGAGATCGTCGTCGACCACCCGACCCAGTTCACACGCGCACAACTCTCACAGTTCGCCCACCTCGTCGACACGACCCACCGCGGGGGCTACCTCTACGAACTCCGACGCGAGGACATCTGGGGCGCGCCGTACGACGACTTCGAGGATCTGCTCGGGACGGTCAGAGACGTACTGCCAGAGCGCTCGCCCGAACTGGAGGAGTGGCTCGAAGACCAGTGGAAACGCGCCCACCGCTTCACGCTCAAGACCCACGAGGACGGCTACGTCGTCCTCGAAGCCGCGACGGACTCGCTGATGGGCAACGTCGCCCGCGAGAAACTGGACGACGGACAGCTCCGGGCGGCCATCTCCGACACCGAGAGCTGGGTCGCCGAGGAGGCCGTCGCCGAGGTCAAGCGAACCCTCTATGAGGCCGGCTACCCGGTCCAGGACGAACGGGATCTGGACACCGGGGAGGCTCTGGAGCTGGAGTTGAACCTCGATCTCCGGGACTACCAGCACGAGTGGGTGAGCGAGTTCATGGAGACCAAATCCGGCGTGCTGGTGGGGCCACCCGGCGCGGGCAAGACCGTCGCGGCGCTGGGCATCCTCGAACGCGTCGGCGGCGAGAGCCTGATCCTCGTCCCGAGTCGGGAACTGGCCGGCCAGTGGCGCGAGGAGATCCTCGCGCGGACGACGCTGACCGAGGAGCAGGTCGGCGAGTACCACGGCGGCGAGAAGACCGTCGCCCCGGTCACCATCGCCACCTACCAGACCGCGGGGATGGACCGACACCGCCAGCTGTTCGACAGCCGCGAGTGGGGGCTGGTGATCTACGACGAGGTCCACCACATTCCGGCCTCGGTAGCGCGACGCAGCGCGGACCTCCAGACCAAACACCGCCTCGGCCTCTCCTCCTCGCCCGTCCGGGAGGACGACAGGGAAGAGGAGATCTACACGCTGATCGGGCCGCCCATCGGAACGGACTGGGACGCGCTGTTCGAGGCCGGCTTCGTCGCCGAGCCGGAGGTCGAGATCCGATACGTCCCCTGGGTCGACGACGACGCCCGCAACCAGTACGTGAGTGCGGACGGCCACGAGCGCCGCCAGCAAGCGGCGACGAACCCGGCCAAACGGGAGGAGGTCCGCCACATCCTCTCCCGGCACCCCGACAAGAAGGCGCTCGTCTTCTGTGACTACCTCGACCAGGGTCGGGAGCTGTCGGCGTATCTCGACGTACCTTTCGTCAACGGTCAGATGCCACACAGCCGCCGCGAGCGACTGCTCGACGAGTTCCGCCGGGGCGACCGCGACACGCTGCTGGTCTCCCGAGTCGGCGACGAGGGGATCGACCTGCCCGACGCCGAGCTAGCAGTCGTCGCCTCCGGTCTCGGCGGATCGCGTCGGCAGGGAGCCCAGCGCGCCGGGCGGACCATGCGACCTGAGGGGCGGTCGCTGGTCTACGTACTGGCGACCCGGGGCAGCCGCGAGGAGGACTTCGCACAGCGACGGATGCGCCACCTCTCCTCGAAGGGCGTCCGCGTCTCCGAGGCCGAGGCGGAGGCGGTCGGCGACGACGATGCGGATGGTGACGGCGAGAACGAGGGTGACGCTGACGACGGGGATGCCACTGACCACGAAAACGACGGCACTGTCGATAGCGAGACCGACAACAGTGGCTAACGAGTTCGGGACAGCGCGAAGGACGGGATAGTCACTGTGTCGGCCGAATCGGCGGGTTGACGAACAGCGCGTCCAGCAGTGCGAGTGCGCCGACTGCCGACGCGCCGGTTAGCGTCGTCCGGAACGGAACGGACAGCAGGTACCCGAGGACGACGCTCAGCAGGAACACCACCGGAATGAACGCGAGCACCAGATCGTATCGCGACAGGGAGTCCAGCGTCTCGAATCCGATACGATCAGAACGAGTGTTGTCACTCCGGAGCATCGGTGTCACCTCCTCCACCCGTAAGTACCGCACAATCCCACTAAAATCTTACTCCGATACGGTTCTGTGAACACACTTCGAACACCGAAGGCGGTTCAGTGAATAATTTTAGAATAATACAGAGACCGTATGCAGTCAGACGGGTGCAATTCGTCGCAGTGTCGACGACAAAGTCCCTCACGATGCTTATCTCGGTCGGGATGCAAGGGTTGTCGATGAATTCGGATGCGGACGACGACTCGGCTTCGACGGCGGATCAGGAGACCACGGTCCACCCGATAGACTGGTCGCGTCGTGACCCCATCAGCAGTGCCGTCGTCGATGCGGTCGTGTCGAAGACCGGCACCGATGCAGTGTCGCTGCCACCGCTAGAGGAGGTCCTAGACGGGGACGCGCTGAACCGACTGTTCACGCGCGAAACCGACACCGAACTGTCCTTCGAGTACGCCGGGCTGGCAGTCGTCGTCTCGACCATCGACGGCGTGACCGTGAGTTGATACTGTCGAACAGCGGATTTCACGTCCGGCGGGTGTCGAGGAGGACGGTAGCGACAGTCTATCTGCTCAGATTCGTCGAACGACGGGTACGAGTGTCCGTCCGCCAGTATGAGTCGGCACGCTCCACAAGACACAGAACGGTTCGGCCGTAACGCCGGGTATGGACGAATCCGGGAGTCGGCCGGCGGAGGGCCAGCGCGTGGAGACACGCCTCGACGGACGGGCCGTCCGCGGTACCGTCGAGTCCGTGACGTACACGCCGAAGAAGGGGAATCTGATCGCGAGAGTGTCGCTCGACGAACCAGCAGCGGACGGGCGGAGAGCGGTCGCCGTCGCCGTCGAGGACCTCGACGAGATCGACTAACTCGACCACTCCGCGTCGGCCAGCGTCCGCTGGACCGCTTCCTGCCCGACTGCGCTCGCGAGTGTCTCGAACCCGGCGCGTTCCTTGCGGTCGTCGGCGTTGGCGACCAGCCGTGAGACGATGAACTCCGGGGTCGACTTCCCGACCGTGCCGAAGCGTGGCTGGTAGTCCACCGAGAGGTCGAGATCCGGATCCAGTCCCTCGGCGAAGATGCCGTCGGTCCGGGCCTCCTCGGGGAGCGGTTCGAGGTCGTCGGCCAGGTGGGTGACGAACACGCCGAGCGCGTCCTCGTCGACGGTGAGCGTCACCAGTCCGTGCAACAGGTCGGCGGCGCTCCCCGGCTCCGTGATGGCCTCGAACTCGTCGACGAGCATCAGCGTCCGGCCCCCGTCGGTCAGCGGCGGCACGACGGTCTGGAGGGTCGACTCCAGCACGCCGGCGTTGAAACTCGCGTGCCGGCGGTGGAACACGACCACGTCGACGATACCCACCTCCGCGGCCTCGGCCGGGACGGGCAGGCCCATCTGGGCGAGCAACTGCACCTGACAGAGCGTCTCCAGCAGGGTCGTCTTCCCCCCGCTGTTCGCCCCGGTGAGAACGGTCACGCGGTCGCCAGTCGGCGGCGACGACCCACTCGGGAACTCGATATCGTGGTCGCCGACAGCGTAGTCGACGGCTTGCACAGGTGCATCGGCCGCTTCGAGATCGAGGTTGCGCGCGCCGCGGACGGCGACGGTCTCGCGGCCCTCGACGAAGGTCGGCCGGGTCAGATCGTACGCGTCGGCGAAGCGAGCCAGCGAGACGTACAGCGCTGCGTCGTCGACGGCCGTGACGGCGGCGTCGATCTCCTCGCGGGCGTCTTCGATGGCACCCTCCAGATCGGCCGTGATCTCGGCCTCGCGCTCCTCGACTGCCTCGCGGCGGTCGTCGGCCAGCGCCCGGAGCGTCTCCCCCACGAAGTCGGCGGCGTCGGTGGCGTCGCCGGGCATGGCCTCACTGATCTCGGCCGCCGGGACACTGGTCTCGTCGGCGACGTACCGACGGAAGGCCTCGCGGAACTCGTCGGCCCCGCGGGCGCTCTCCTGAACGGTCTCGACGACCGCGCTCCGGTTGGCGGTGAGTTCGTCGACGGCGGCGTACTGGTCGCGCAACTCGTCGAGGCGGTCGTCGACGCCGCGGTCGACCCCGCCCTCGCCCAGCGCCGCGAGCGCGTCGGCGGCGTCGGCCAGTGCGTCGCGGTCCAGTTCGGCCACGCGGTCGAAGACGCCGCCGCCGACCCCGAGATCGAGGAGTTCGACGGCCGTCTCGACCGCCGAGCGTTCGCCGCCGCTGACGCTGTCGTGAGCCTCGAAGGCCTCGACGACTGCCTCGCGGTCGCTCGCCGAGAGGTCTCGCCAGGCGTCGACGGCCGCGAGGACAGTGTCGAGGCGATCCGTCATCGCCTCGCGGTCCCGGAGTGGCGTCAGCACCCGGATGCGGTCCTCGGCGTGGCGGGTGACCGCGAACGCGCTGGCCAGATCGAGGATCGACTTGTACACGTCACGCGTGTCCCGGGTGGCGAGGACGGCCATCCCCTCGCCGCCGTTGGCGCGCCGGAGAATCCGGGTGGCTCGCCCCCGACCGAGTCCGGCCTCCATCAGCGCGCGGCTGTCGGCGTTCTCGATGGCCTCGATGGCCGCCGCCTCGCCGATGCTCTCGGCCAGCACCGTCTTCGTCTTGGGGCCGATGCCCCAGTACTCCTCCAGTCGCATACCCTCCGCCAGAACTGGGGCGGTCTTAGCGGTTGGGGACTCGGTACGCCGGGGCGCAGGTTCGCCCGCTACTCCAGCAATTCCTTCGTCTTCCGGTGGCGATAGCGGAACATCGGCTCCATGCCGACGACCGCCAGTGGGGAGACCGCCCGGCCGAGCCCACCGAGCGGAAGTTCGTATTCGACGCTGTCGTGGACGACGGTCCCGTCGCCGTCGGCGAAAAACGAGTGGGTGTGCTCCCACTCCGCGAAGGGACCGCCCTCCATCGTATCGCGGAACATCGCGGAGCCGTCGCCCTCCTCGCGCTCGGTAATGACGGAGGTCCACTGCTGACGTGGGCCAACGTCGAACGGGCGGATAGACGATTCGATCCGTGAGTTCGTATCGAGGATCCCTGGATCGGGGTCGCCCTCGGGGCCGGTGACGGACTCGATCTCCAGGTTCATCCAGTCGGGCGTCAATGCTTCGAGACCGGTCACGCGGGAGTGAAAGTCCCACACCTCCTCGAAGGGTGCGTCGACCCGGACCGTTCGCTGGTACTGAGACACGCCCGTACTAGGGCGTACACCAGTAAGAACCCGGCGGCGTCGGGAAGGCCCCGGCTCCGTCGACGCCGACGAATGCCGCCGGGTCCTCGGTCCGCTCCTGCAGTGTCTCGAACGGATTACCCTCGGCGGACACGACCATCCCGTCGGGCGTTTGGCCAGTACGTGGTGGGGGTCGTGCTACCGCTTGCCAGCGGCGCGGGCGCGGTCGAGGATCTGCTCGGCCTGGGCGATCAGCGGCGCGTCGATCATCTCGTCGTCGACGCGGAACACCCCTCGCCCCTCGGCGTCGGCCTCGGCTTTGACGTCCAGTACGCGTTCGGCCCAGTCGATGCGCTCCTCGCTGGGTGTGAACGCGTCGTTTATGATCGGGACCTGTGCGGGATGGATCGCCATCTTCCCGTCGAACCCCAGTTGGACGGTGAACTCAGCCGCCGACTCCAGTCCGTCGGGGTCGTCCACGTCGACGTGGATCGTATCGAGTGCGTCGACGCCCGCGGCCGCCGCGGCGAGGACGACCTGCTCGCGGGCGTGGAGCACCTCGGTACCTTCCTCGGTCCGGGTCGCACCGATGTCGGCCGCCAGGTCTTCGGCACCGATGGCGACGGCGTCGACCCGCTCTACCGCAGCGATCTCCTCGGCGTGAAGGACGCCCGCCGCCGACTCGATCAGGGCGACCACGGGCGCGTCGATCCCGTGGTCGTCCAGCAGACCGTCGATTCGTTCGACTGCCGCCGCGTCGGCGACCTTCGGGACCATCACGGCGTCGATTGGCGGCGCGTCCGCGAGTGCGGTCGCCACGTCCTCGGCGGCCACCGTCCCGGGCGGGTTGATCCGCACCCAGACCGAGCAGTCCGGGTCGAACTCGGAGTCGGTCAGTACGTCGCGGACGGCGTCCCGAGCCTCGGGCTTGCGGTCGGGTGCGACTCCGTCTTCCAGATCGAAGACGACGGCGTCGGCCCCGGATCCGGGGGCTTTCCGCATGAGGTCGGGCTGATCGCCTGGGGAGAAGAGGACGCTTCTGCGAGCCATACGCGGGCGTGTTCGCCCAGCCGTAAGTCCGTTTGGGGAGGCCAGCGGTATCTCCCGGGTAGTAGAGGGGCGGCGCAAACGAACGGTAGGTCAGTGAGTTCGATCGGACAGTTCTGTCGGAGAAACGGTCGACCTGCTGGCGAGACTGCCGTCGAACCGGTCGTAACGGTCGATTACACCGGTGGTAAAATCCACCAAAGGTTGATTTACTAGGTCGGTTATTGGACATATAGTATGGTGAACAAGGCGGCGTTGTCGGTCCTGGGCGTCATCGTTCTGGTCTCGATGGGAGTCGGCGTCCTCATCGGGATGCAGATCGGTGGCGGCGGTGCCGGCACGACGAGTGAGTCGACCCCGACAGCGGGGCCGAGCACGGAACAGGGGGCGGCCGGAAACGGTGACTCCGGCCCGGCCAGACGAACGACGATACCCGGCGACGAGGCGGCGACGGCCCAACCGCCGGCCGAACGAGAGACGATTCCGGCCAGACAGTTCGAGCCCGCTGAGATCAGAGCGGAGATGAAGACGCTGATCAACCAGCGTCGTGCGAACCGGGACCTCTCCGAACTGAGCACCGGTGGGCAGATAGCCGACCGACTCGACCGGATGGCCCGCGGCCACAGCGTCGAGATGGCCGACGAGGACCGCGTCAGTCACAGTATCGACGGAAACACGAGTGTGAGTCGCTACAAGGACGCGGGGCTGTTCGGGACCTGCCAGTTCGAGTCCGATCCGGGTACCTTCGTGGTCGACGCGCGGTACAACCGCCTCGAAGTGATCGGGTACACCGTCGCTGGACGCGCTCACGATGGTGAGTTCCACGAGACCGAGGAGAACGTCGCGGAAGCCATCGTCTCCGACTGGTTCTCCGGCACTAGCCGCGACCGCCTTCTCTACGAGAACGCGAATCAACTCGGCATCGGCATCGAAGTTACGCAGGACGGCGACGTCTACGCGACCGGTAATCTCTGCTGACCGGAACCGCCCTTCGTTTTCCGCGTTCGCGACTCGTCCACGGCCGACGGCAATACTTGCGATAGTGTTATATGTGACCAACCCACACACTACGATGGAGAACGATGTCCGGACCCAACTGGATGCGGCCGGCGGACGAGCGGATCCTCAGACAACTGCGTGACGAGCGGCCGGACTACCTCGCGCTGGTCGCGAACCGCCTCGGGATGCATCTGCGGTACGTCGAACGGCGCTGTTCCGTTCTGGTCGACCACGGGTTGGTCGAGCCGGTGAGTGGTGAAGTCGTCTACCGGACGACAGAGCGCGGTGAGGAGTTCCTGGCCGAGAGTGCGGAAGTCGAGTCCGACGCCGCCGAAGCGGCGACGAGCGACTAGAAGAGCGTCGTCGTTATTCGAGCCGAGAACGGCCTCCTCCTATCCCTGTGCGCCGAACCACTGCTCGGCCAGCCAGGAGTCGTAGTCCTCCTGTGACCTGACATCCACGGATCCGAGCATACCCGAGTGGCCGACGCCACAGTACTCGGCGCAGTAGAGCTGATACTCGCCGGTCGACTGGGCCTTGGTGACGAGATAGTTCGACTGGCCCGGCAGCGCGTCGGTCTTGAGTCCCAGTTCGGGGACGTGGAACGAGTGCAGCCAGTCCCGGGAGGTGATGTTCAGCCGGACGTTCCGCTCGTTCGGCATGACCATCGTGTTGGTACTCTGGATGGTCGCGTCCGAGATAGTCGCGTCCTCGACGGCCGCCCCACTGACGGTCACGTCGGAGAACGTGACGGTCTCGCCGGTGCGGTTCTCGTACTGGCTCGCGTTTCCGGCTCCGGCAGTCACCGTCCCGTTGACGAGTGAGGCGCTCTCGAGCGCCCCGTCGGTGGCACTGGAGGCGGAACCACCCGATATTACGATCCCTTCGTCAGTGACGTTCTCGACGGTTGCACCTTCTATCGAGGCGTTCGTCAGCGCCACGTCGGTCGCGCTCGCACCGTCGACACTCACGTTCCGGTAGACGAAGTTCCAGTTGTACTTCTGGCCGTACACTTCGATCTCTTCGGCTGCATCGCCGGGGAGTTCGTTCTGTGACTCGGCGGCCACGTAGGGATTCCCGAGCACCTGATAGGAGGCGACGCCGACGAAAAGGAGGATGATCGCCGTCGCGATGGTCCATGTGATCTCGAGTCGACGGTTCTCCTGGGTCGGCTTGGCCTCCTCGGTCTTCCGGTACTTCCAGACGGTGTAGATCAGGATCCCCTCGACGAGGATCGTGATCGGGACCGCCACGTAGATCAGGTTGCTGTTCAGCCCCTGGATGGCTGCATCGGTGGTCGACGAGTACGTCGACTGGGCAGCGGCGGGTTCGACCGCCAGCAGCCCCAGTACAGCACCGAAAAGCGCCAACGCCCCGGCACGCTTGCGGTTCATCATTACGCGGGGGTTAGGAAGTGGGCCATAAATAGCTGCTGTCTTCCGGCGAGTCCGGCCCCCGTGCGACGGTTCCACGCGACGACAGTTCGGTGCCGACCGACCGAAAGCGCGGGTCATAAGTACGGTCACACCAAGATTCGAGGTAGTGAGAGGTACAGCCGTGATCGAACGCGTTCGTCCCCGTTTCGCGACCCTTCTGGCCGGATCGGCCGTCGGTGTCTACCTGCTCGTAGTCGCGGGCGCGACAGCGTCCATCGCGGACGCCGCGAGCGCCTGCTCGGCGTGGCCTGTGTGTTCCCGCCCGCCGTCACTGGCCGAACCCACCCTGCTCGTCGCCTGGGGACATCGCGTGGCTGCCGTCCTCGTAGGACTGATCGTGCTGGCCACCGCGGCGGTCGGCCTGACCCGAGCCAGCGTCTCGCGACGCGTGAAGGGCGCGCTCGCGTTCGCGTTCGTTCTCTTCCCCGTGCAGATCGCGCTCGGCGCACAGGTCGCGACGACCGGTGCCGCCGACCCGTTCCCGGCGGCCCACCTGCTTACCGGCATGGGAATCTTCGTCGGGTTGACGCTTGCGCTCGCGTGGCAACTCGAACCGCGCGACGCCGACGAGCCGGCGACCGAGCCCGACCCCGAACCGGCTCCGACCGCCACTCCGCAGCCCGAATCGACCGAGCAGCCACCCCTCCCGGATAGCTCGTTCGCGCGTGCGAAACACGTCGCCGGGGCGTACTTCCGGCTGATGAAGCCCCGGCTGATGTGGCTGCTCTGTCTCGTCGCCTCTGCCGGGATGGCGCTGGCGGCCGGGACCGCCGGAATGGACCTGACGGTCCAGACCATCGTGTTGACCCTCGGCGGCGGCGTCCTCGCCATCGGCGCGAGCGGGACCTTCAACCACGTCCTCGAACGTGACCGGGACAAGAAGATGGACCGGACGAGCGACCGACCGGTTGCGACCCACCAGCTCCCCGTCCGCAACGCCGTCGCGTTCGGACTGGCACTGGCGGCCGCCTCCGTCGCCGTCTTCCTGCAGGTGAACCCGCTCGCGGCCGCCCTCGGGCTCTCGGCGATCCTGTATTACAGCGTGATCTACACGCTCGTGCTCAAACCCAACACGGTCCAGAACACGGTCATCGGCGGTGGCGCCGGCGCGCTGCCCGCCCTGATCGGCTCGGCGGCGGTGACCGGCACCGTCGGCCTGCCGGGACTCGTGCTGGCCGGTGTCATCTTCGTCTGGACGCCCGCGCACTTCTACAACCTCGCGCTCGCGTACAAGGACGACTACGCCCGTGGCGGCTTCCCGATGATGCCGGTGGTCCGCGGTGAAGCGACCACCCGCAAACACATCCTGCTGTGGCTGGCTGCGACGCTGCTGGCCGCGGCCGCACTGGCCGCCCTGACGAACCTCGGCTGGGTGTACGCCGTCACGACCATCGGGCTCGGGTCGGTGTTCCTGTGGGCGGTCGTCAGACTCCACCGCGAGCGCGACGAGTCCGCGGCGTTCCGGGCGTTCCACGCCTCGAACGCCTACCTCGGGGCGCTCCTGCTCGCAATCGTCGTCGACACCCTCGTGGTATGACTACCGACGCAACGATCACCGATCGGCTCGCGGGACTCAGACCGGACCGGGAGGAGTTACTGATCGCTCTGCTGATCTTGAACTCCGAGTTGCTCCTGCTGGGCGTGTACTGGGTCGTCAGTTCGGCCGAACTGACGGGAACCCTCGCGATCCGGTACTGGATCTACCCGTTCGTCTGGATCAACGTCGGCCTGCTGGCCATCGTCAAGACGACGCCCGTGGCCGCCAGCAGCCGGGACCGCTGGCTCGCCGGTGCCATCGCGGTCGGCTACTTCGCGGTGCTTGCGTACGTCGGCGGCCTCGTCGGCCCCGACATCAGCATGGCCGAAAAGAACCTCAGTCTCACGGTGCTGGGGCTGCCGCCGGGCTGGGCACCGACGCTTCTGTACAACGGGTCGTATTTCGCGATGTCACTGATCCCGTTCAAGCTGGTCGGCTACGCCGCGCTGGCGTATCTGGTGTACGCGACGGTGCTCGACGCGGCTGGCTCCGCGGTGACGGGCCTGCTCGGCCTGCTCTCCTGTGTCAGTTGCACCTGGCCTGTGCTGGCCACAGTGGCATCCAGTCTCCTGGGAAGCGGGACTGCAATCGCCGGCGCAGTGACCGCCCAGTCCTACGGCATCTCGACCGTGGTGTTCGTGGTGACGGTCGGGCTGCTGTACTGGCGGCCGTTCGGCCGCTGACGGACGGGCTTTTCCCCGCTGCACCCGAACTGCGAGTATGACCGAGGTCGAGATCGAATACTGCGTCCCCTGTGGCTTCCTCGATCGCGCCGAGAACGTCCAGCACGTCCTGCTCTCGACGTTTGGCGAGAAACTGGACGCGGTGACGTTGCGAACCGGCGCGAACGGTGTGTTCCGCGTGACCGTCGACGGCGAACGGGTGTTCGACAAACAGGAAGACGCGTTCGACGTGGACGAGATAACCCGGCAGGTTCGCGAGTACGTCTGACCGGTCCCGAATCGACGGGCTTAGGACGGATCCGGACCCCGATTCGACAATGACAGCAGCCGTCGTCGCCGAGGACGTTCGTCGGAGCTACGGCGACACGACCGCACTCGACGGCGTCTCGCTCACGGTCGACGAGGGGGACGTGTTCGCGCTGATCGGGCCCAACGGCGCGGGAAAGACCACCCTCGTCCGGGCACTGCTCGGTACCACCGACGCCGAGGGGACGGTCGAGGTGTTCGGGAAATCGCCCCGCGAGGTCGAGCGGGCGCGACTCGGCTCGCTCCCTCAGTCGTTCGATCCGCCCGCCCGGCTCACCGCCCGTGAACTGCTCGACTACTACGGCGGGCTCTACGACGACGCCCGCCCGGTCGACGACGTGCTGGCCGACGTGGGACTCGCCGAGGACGCCGATACCTGGTACGAGAACCTCTCCGGTGGCCAACAGCGCCGTGTCTGTGTCGGGACGGCGCTGGTCAACGACCCCGACCTGCTCGTGCTCGACGAACCGACGACGGGCATCGACCCCGCAGGTCGGCGGGCACTCTGGCGGCTGATCGAGGATCTCGCTGCCGGCGGGACGACGGTCTTTCTGACGACCCACTACATGGCCGAAGCGGAACGACTGGCCGACGAGGTGGGCCTGCTGGCCGACGGCCGACTCGTCGCCCGCGACTCGCCGGCGGCGCTGATCGCCGAGCACGGCGGGGAGAGTCGACTGGTGATCGACACCGACGCCGAGCCTGCGATCACCGGTGATCTGGGTTACCCCGCCGAACTCGCCGAGGGCCGGCTGACGGTCTACGACGTGCCGCCCGAGGAGATCGGCGAGGTCGTCGCCGCCCTCGATTCGGCCGGGGCGACCTGCGACTCGATCGAGTGGACCGAACCCGACCTCGAAGACGTGTACCTGGATCTGACGGGGCAAGCTGTCACGGCGAGCGGCGAGACGGTCAGCCGCGGGGAGACGCCGCTGGCCGACGGTGGCAAAGTAACTGGAGGTGACCGATCGTGAGCGCTGTCGGTCGGATCTGGGCGGCAACCGTCGCCGCCGGGAAGTCGTTCCTCCGGCGGCGGACGGCCGTCTTCTTCACCTTCTTCTTCCCGGTGATCATCATCCTGATCTTCGGGTCGCTCGTCCAGACCGGCGCGGGCGGGACCGGCCTGTTCACCGAACCGGCGGCTTACTACGTGCCGGGCTATCTCGCGGTCGTGGTCCTGTTCACACCGCTCTCGCGGGTTGGAAGCGAGGTTGCCCGCCACCGCGAGGGCAACCAGTTCGAGAAACTGGCGACCACGCCACTCGCCAGCTGGGAGTGGCTGCTGGCCCAGACGCTGGTCAACGTGGCCATCATCGGGCTGGCCGGCCTGCTCCTGCTCGGCCTGATCGTCCTCGTGACCGGCGCCGAGATCGCGTTCTCGCCCCTGTTGATCCCGTTCGTCGGCCTCGGCGTCGCGCTGTTCTGTGGCGGGGGCGCACTGATCGGCAGTTTCGCCGGGTCACAGGACGGCGTCATCGCCGCGAGCAACGGCATCGCCCTGCCGCTGCTCTTTCTCTCCGAGACGTTCGTCCCGCCGTCGATGCTGCCCGAGTGGTTCCGCCCCGCCATCCTGCTCTCGCCATTGACGTACTTCTCACGAGGCGTGCGGGCGGCGACCTACGGCCCGGGGATCGAACCGCTGGCAGGTCTGCCGACGGGACCGCTGTTCTACCTCGGCGTGCTGGCCGGGTTGACGCTGGTCTTCTTCGCAGGTGGGGCGGCCGCACTCCCGCGGACGGACTGAGAGGGGAGGGCCGTACTTCGCATAGCGGCGTGGACTCGTCGACCGCGTAGTCAGGTGCTGGCGAGTTTCGTCTCCAGATCCGCGCCGACGAACAGGTCGGTCGCCTGCCGGGTCGCGTCGGTCGTCTCCGCGACGTTTTCGAGCATCACCGTCTCGCTCGGGAACAGGCGTTCCCCCAGTTCCAGGCCGTATTCGTGAGCGGTCGATCCGGTCACCGTCAGATACACACCGATACCGGTGTCCGCGATGGCCGCCTCCTCGACCGCGCCCTCCTCGGGATACGTGAACTCGATGCCTTCGACGGCGTCGGACCCGAGGACGGCCTCGACGAGGCGCTCGTAGCGAGGTGAGATACACAGTTTCCCCTCGTAGGCATCGACGAACGACCGGTCGAGATCCGCGTCGAGTTGTCGCTGGATGTCCGGCGTCGCGAGCAGTGTGTGCCAGACGGTATCGCCGAGGCCGGAGACCACCCGCACGTCGGTGTCGCGGGGGTCGATCCGGTCGTTGACCTCGTCCAGCCCCGTAAGGGGTTCGGTGTCGAGTCCGACCACCTCTTCGAGGACGAGGTCGGCGCTGTCGAACCCGAGGGCGAACTCGTGGGTCCGGAGCGCGCGGAAGGGCTCCTCGCGGCCCACCAGTTGGAGGTCGTACCCGTCCAGATCGAGCGTGAGGCTGTCGAAGACGATCCGGCGGGGCATGCCGGCGCGGTCGTCGCGCAGGAGCGTGAACTCCGGGGCCGACGGGTCGTCGGTGTCAGAATAGGCCGCCAGCCGGTCGTACACGTCACGCTCGGCGGTCTGGTTGTCCTTGGTGATCGCTTTCTCGTACTGGAGCGTCGAGATGACGTCGTCGGCGAGGTCGGTCGTGCCCGTCCGGGCCGCGAGCCGTTCGAGGACGGCCTCCAGCGGCCGTCCCTTGCGCGGGACGGCGACGCGGACAGTAGTCATTAGGAGACAGGTCGCGAGCCGAGAGTAAAACGCGTCCGGTTTCTAGTCGCCGTCGGCCGCGCCCAGAACGTTGCTGAGCTGTTCGCGCCACTCTTTGAGTTCCACGATGTCGTCCTCGATGTCGTCGACGCGGTCGTCGACCTGATCGATATCGTCGAGTTCGTCCTCCAGATCGTCGATGGCCCCCTCGATCTCGTCGATGTCGTCGTCGACGTCCTTCACGTCCCCTTTCAGCGACTGGAGGTCGCTCTGGATGCCCCCGACGCTGTCTTCGAGCGAGGCGACCTGCTGGCTGTTGTCCTCGATGTCGTCTTCCAGCCCCCCGAGCTGGTCTTCGAGGTTCGCCACGTCGTCCTGGAGCCCCTCGATCAGGTCCTGCCCGGTACCGTTCTCCTCGAGGAACTCCTCCAGCGCGTCGACGTACGCGTCGAGTTCGCTCACGTCGCTCTGGAGTTTCTCGATGCGGGCCTCGACGGCACCGCCGGTCCCAGCGCCGCTACCGCCCTCGATTTCGAGCTCTTCACGGAGCACGTCGAGATCGTCGTCGTCGACCTCGCCTGCTTCGATCTCGGTGGCGAGCGCCGATGCGACGCTCTCCACGTCGAGCGACCCGCCAGTGTCGGGTTCGCTCTCCGCGGTGTCGGCGTCATCGGTCTCGCTCTCGGTCTCGGCTTCCGCCTCGGTCTCCTCGGCTTCGTCGTCGGTCTCCGCCTCGTCCTCTTCCTCGGCGTCGGCTTCTTCGGCTTCTTCGGCTTCCTCCTCGTCCTCGTCGTCACCGTCGTCGACGAGATCGACCTCCTCGGGGTCCGCCTCCCCCTGTTCCGCGTTGGGATCGGTCAGATCAAGTGTGCCGATGTCCTCTTCCTCGGCCTCGTCGTCGTCGAGTCCGGGGACCGAATCCGCGTTGCCGGAGATCACGTCGCGGACCACGTCGCTGCCGCTCCCGCCCACCACGCCGTCCTCGTCCTCGAGCGGCGGGTCGACCTCCGCGAGTTCGGGTTCGGTGAGGAACTGCTCGACGTTGTCCGTCCCGGTCGCCCGAATCCCGTAGACGGTCGTGTACTGCTCTTCGGCCTCGATCTCCCGCTCGAAGGTGATCTCGTCGTCCTCGATCGTCCAGTACTCGCTGCCGTACTCCGGATGGAACCCCAGATCCTCTACGGCGACGTTTTCGGGCACCTCGTCGACCAGCCTGACCGTCACCGCCTCCGTCCTGTCCGAGTCGATCCGGAACGCGATCGCCGGAACAGGAAACGCGTCGGCCTCGAACGTCTTGATCACGGTGACCCCGTCCGAGGCGACGGTCACCTCCTCGTAATTTTGCGATTCGCTCATACTTACACGTCGAGTAACCAACGGTATTAAAGCTACGTACCGTTTCTCGGGGCGTGGTAGTTACTCACACGCACCTGTCACCGGCCCCGAAACCCGAGGGGTAACGGCCGCTTACAGGTCGACCCGATCGCCGATCTCGGCGATTTCGAGACGCCGGGGATACTCGTGACTCCGGACGTGGTCGTGCAGTGCCGTCGGGTCCGCGGTCAGCCCCTTCCACATGTCCCAGTGGGTCGGGAGCAGACGGTCGAGTTCCAGCTGACGGGCGGCCTCGCTGATCTCGTTCTCGTCGCTGTACCACTTCGTGTACTTGGGCTCGCGCGTCTGTTTGTCGAGGATATGGCCGTCCGAGCCGAACGCGAGGACGCCGAGGTCGAGGTCGTAGTTGTCGCCGACAGTCTCGAACGGCTCGCCGGGGCGAGCGTCGCCGCCGTGGAAGAAGGTCCCGGCGTCGTGTTCGAAGACGTAAGAGACGGGATGGGTCGCGTCGGGATCGTTGGCCGCCTCGACGTGGATCGTGAGACTCCCGACCTCGAACGTATCGCCCTCGCTCACCTCGTGGAACTGTGCGTCGTCGACGCCCCACTCGTCGGTCCAGCCCTCTTCGTCGGCGACTGCGAGCGAGTCGTCCGGACCGACGTAGTCGGCACCGGTTTCGGCGAGGATCGGGGCCTGACTCGGCCCGTGGACGTGATCGGAGTGTTCGTGGGTCGCCAGGACGGCGTCGGCCTCGCGCACGTCGGTCGGGTCGAACGGGACCGGAATCATCCGCACGGTCCGGGGCGGGTCGCCGGTGCCGAGGTACGGGTCGACGAAGACGGTCGTCCCGTCGTGGGCTTTCAGGACGAAGCCGTTACAGCCGAGATACCAGATCGCCAGTCCGTCGGGATCGGCGTCGGCGACGGCCGCGGGCAGCCAGTCGCCCCAGTCGCTGTGAACCATGTCCGTGGATCCGCCGGGACCTCCAAAGAGGATTTCGACCCACGCACCGCTGGCCGTGAGTCGAGAGTAGACAGAAGAAGGTGGACCTCAGTCCTCGCAGCAACCGCCGGCCTTCTGGCCGAAGTCGATCCGCAGGGGCTCGGAGATGGTCTCGTTGATCTCCTGGAGGTGGAGTTCGAGTTCGTTCTGAGCCTGCAGGAACTCGGCCATCACGGGGATGTCGTGGAGCGCCTCCTGTTTGGCCTGTAGTTCGCGGAGGTCGTCCTGTGTCGCCTCGCCGGTCTGGCGGGCCAGCATGAACTCCTCACGGAACTCCTCGAACTCCTGGATCTTCTCCTGAGCTTCCTCGTCGTTCTCGACGGCTTCCTTGGCCTCCTCGAACCGCTGGTAGGCCGGCAGATCGGCGATCGCCTCACCGAGGTCGCGGCTGAGCTGGTCGACTGTCGACTGGGGCGTCTCGCCGGATTCCGTATCGATGCTCATCGCCGTGGCCTTCGTTCTTCAACGGCTTCAACCTGCCGAACCGTCCGCCGGGACCGCCCACACAGCTCGTCGCCCACCGGCCTCGGCAACCACCTGGCCACTTCTTGGTATCAGTATCGATATTTCGAGAGCCAGTGATATATCGGTGTGAAAGAATGCGTCTAATAGAGAGGTTCAGTGATGTATCGGGACGTAACCGTGTGGGCCGTCGTGACCTATTTATTATCGATAATCGTATTCACGACGGTCGCGGCTGGAGGGGCCGGCGCTGCACCCACCAGCAGTGTGGCGAACGCGACCGTCGACGGCGGGCCACCCGTCACGGCCACGGTCGAGCGCGTCGGGGCGACCGGCGCGCTCGACTACGAACTCGCCTTCGACGACCTGTCGACGTACGACCGCGTGAGTGTCGTCGTCGGCCGTGACGCGACAGTGACGGCGACCGACGGGATGTCGGCCACGGTACGCGACGGGCGGACCTGGCTTCGGCCGGAAGACGGCGACGAGGCCACCGTCCGCGTTCGGACGACCGTCTCGGCGACCGACCGTTCCGGTAGTGACGGCGAGTTCTTCGCCGCCGAGGGATGGCTGCTGGGCCGGGTCCCCCTCGTGGAACTGCGCTGGGCGGCAGACGACGGACGCATCGACCGCCGGCGACTCCTTGGGAACGTTCGGGGCAGGTCGGCGTCCGTCACGGCGGGCGATCGGTACGCACTCGTCGGCGAGCACCACCAGACGACAGTCACAGCCGCCGGTGGGGAGATTCGCATCGTCAGACCCGTTAATACTGAGCTCGGGCCGGACGCGACCGACCTGACGGCGGCGCTCGCCGACGCCGCCGACCGACTGGACGTGGGCGACCGCGGTGACGACGTGTTGCTGTTCGCGCTGGGGAGTCCGGTCCGTCGCGGCGGCGAGTCGTTCCCGGTCGACGACGAGGGGTGGATCAACGCCGATACGCGGCTCGACGACCCCAACAGTGTGTGGCTCCACGAGTACGTCCACACCCGGCAGGACTTCCGCCTCGCCGCGGACATGCGCTGGTTCCGGGAGGCAAGCGCCGAGTACTACGCCGCCCGACTGGCCCACGAACAGGGTCGGATCGACAGGGCCGCGATGGAAGCCCACCTCGACGGCGAGCCGAAGGCGGCGGCGCTGACCGACCCCGGGTCGTGGGACGACCCGCACGTCCCGTACACGAAAGGCGCGCGCGTCCTCGCGCTCGTGGACCGGAATATCCGGCTCTCGACGGACGGTAAACGATCCCTGGAGGACGTGTTCCGCCGGCTGAACACCCACGACGGACTGGTCACCTACGCCGACTTCAAGGACGCGGTCGCCGCCGTCACAGGCCACCGGATGGACGGCTGGCTCGACCGCTACGTCGACGGGACCACGCCGGTCGCGGGCTTTTACCCTGGCGGGCCGGCACGGACGGGGCTGCTCGGCGGCCTGTGGGCGCTACTGTCCGACGCGGGACCCGCGGGCGTCTTTCTCGTGTTGTCGGTCCTGCTGAGCGGTGTCGGATCGGTGCCGCTGTACCGCTACCTCGACGGTCTCGCCGAGGAGGACGCCGACGGACGGGACGAGCGGCCGGGCCGGCCAGCCTGAGAGGTTGGAGCCGGGTATCGGGAAAACGTCGGCGTTTTACGCGCTCGTCGGTTAGGCGGGTGCAATGAGCCAGGACTCGTCGGACCAGTATCCGGAGGGGGACCTCCGGGGCACGGGCATGTCCCTGAAACACGACCGCGAGTGGGACTACGAACTCGACCGGATCACCGAGGCCGTCGCCGAGCGCGACGCAGAGACGGTCGGTCTGCAGTTTCCCGAGGGGCTGAAACGCCGGGCCAGCGCCGTCACCGACGACCTCCGGGAAGAGCTCCCCGACGACGTGACGATCATGACCTCGGGCCAGCCCTGCTACGGGGCCTGCGACCTCGATACCTACATGATGCGCCGGACCGACGTGTTCGTCCACTTCGGCCACAGCCCGATGAAGGAGTCGGAGAAGATTATCTACGTTCCCCTCTTCTCGAACGTCTCCGTCACGCCGATCATGGAGGAGTCGCTTTCCGAACTCGCCGACCCCGAGGACGACCCGGACGTGGGGCTGGTGACGACCGCCCAGCACATGAACAAGTTCGAGGAGATGCGCGAGTGGCTGGAAGAGCGCGACTACGAGGTCCACACCCGCCGTGGCGACGACCGGCTGACCCACGAGGGGCAGGTACTCGGCTGTAACTACGCCAGCGCGGACGTGGACGCCGACCAGATCCTCTACGTCGGCGGCGGGAAGTTCCACCCGCTCGGCCTCGCGATGGAACACCCCGACAAACACGTCGTCATCGCCGACCCGGTGAACAACGCCGTCACCGTCGCCGACCCCGAGAAGTTCCTCAAGCAGCGCTACGCCTCGGTCCACAAGGCAATGGACGCCGAGGAGTGGGGCGTCATCTTCTGTACCAAGATCGGTCAGGGTCGCTGGGATCAGGCCGAGGAGATCGTCGAGGAAAACGACGACGCCTACCTGATCACGATGGACGAGGTGACGCCCGACCGACTGACGAACTTCGGGTTCGACGCCTACGTCAACACGGGCTGTCCGCGGATCACGACCGACGACGGCCCGCAGTTCAAGAAGCCGATGCTCACCCCCGGCGAGTACGAGATCGCGACGGGACAGAAACCACTCGACGAACTCTCCTTCGACACCTTCCACGGCACCTGGTGACCTGCGCGCGAGAGCGCGCGGGGACCATCCCGGACGGAACCTGAATTCGAGCGAGGACGATTTTCGATCCGCTTCGCGTCGATGCCGCAAGTATCCGACGCGCAGGTGGCGACGGATCCGCAGAATGTCATTCAACCCCCGGGGTTCTGTTTTCGAACGTGTCACGGACGCCACTCGTCACAGTCGGAATCGTCGTGCTCGTCGCCGTCGGCGTCACGTTCGTTCTGACGGCCGGCACCGCGCTTGTGGCTGCGGCCGGCCAGATCGCCGGTGACTTCGCACTCGGTTCCGACCCTCCATCCGATTCCTCCGATAGCGCAGCCGACACCGGGAACGCGTCCGTTCCCGGCGTCACTGCGAACGGCACCGCCAACATCTCTGCCGTCCTCGAATCACACCGGAGCGCCCTCTCCGAACGCGGCTACGTCGCCGTGACCAACGCGACCCGGCGAGCCGACGGCTCGGTGATCGCGACGCGGAACCAGACGTATCGGGCGACCGAAAACGGGTCGAACCTGTTGCTCGTCGAGCGCGAGACCGACGGGCAGGGAGCGACCAGCGCCACGACCGTCTGGGCCAACGACAGCTACCGGTTCACGCGAGAGGCGACCGACGGAGCCGATAGCTACGACGTGGCCGGACGCGTCCCGGTCACCCCGGTTCCGCCGACGACCGACCCCTTCGCCGCGGCGTTCAGTCGCGTCGACGGCGAGTTCGTCGTCACCGACGCGGAGACGGTCGACGGTCACCGGGTGGTGACGCTGGCCGCACCGCTCGAACGGACGGCCGAACGGGACGCGAACCCCGGAACGTTGACCCTCCGGGTCGACGACCGCGGCATCGTCCGGAACGCGACCGCGACCCGATCCACCGCCGACGGGACCGAGCGGATGACCTACCGGCTCGTCGACCTCGGCGTCGAGAGCGTACGACAGCCCGACTGGACCGCGAACGTGTCGGCGAACGCCACCGAATCGGAGCGGTCGCCGACCCGAGATCGACTCGGCTCTGCGCCCGCCGCCAGCGGCGACTGAGAGTCGAAACCACCCGAACCCAGACCGCGACCAACTCGGCCACGTCAGGTGAGCGAGCCACGGGGAGCCACGACGACGGCGGGGTAGTCTGCAAGAGCGCCTACGTCGCTTGCCGTGGCACGCCCTCCGTGGTTCGCACAGTAACACTCTGCGTGGTCATCGTGCTCGCTGTCGGCACAGTGGCCGCCATCGGCTCGGCAGCCGGGCAGTCGGTCGCGGCCGGCGACGTCCTGTCCCAGCAAGAAACGCCAGACGAGACACCGACGGACGCCGACGATGGTGACGGTGATGACCCGCTCGCGACGTTGCCCGAGGCGGCCGTCGAGAACGGGTCGGTGAACCTGACAGCGCTGTACGGCAATCACAGTGACGTGTTGCGGTCGGAGGGGTACCGGGCGACGGAGAATATCAGCGTCGAGATGAACGACACGATCAGTCACACGTTGAACGTGTCCGAGACGGCGACGGACGGGAACCGGTCGCTGTCCGTCACGAACGCGACGATGCTCGGCCGAACCAGCCAGCTCTCGGTCTGGACGGACGACGACGAGCGGTTCGTCCGCATGGAGCGGGCCGGCAACGTGACGTACCGGGAGATGCCGACCCGGTACGGCCCGATGGCAGGCTACGGTCCCCAGCAGGGCTCGAACGATACGGCACAGCCACCCGGCCCGATGGCCCCGGCCGGCCACGGACCGATGGCCGGACACGACGTGCCCGGCAGCGTACTCGTGGCGCTCGACAACGGCACCGGCGAGTTCACCGTCGCCGAGGAACCCCTCGCCGAGGCCGACACCGGACCGGATACCGTCACGCTGACGGCCCCGATCGAGATGGAGCGGGGCCGACTCGACGCCACCGGGAACGTCACGCTCGCCGTCGACGACCGTGGTGTCGTCAGAGCCGTGAACGCGACGGTCGAGGCCCCAGCCCAGGACGTGACGATGTCCTACCGACTCACCGTCGAGGAGGTCGGCGTGACGACCGTCGACGAACCCGACTGGCTCTCCGAAGCGCGAGACGAGGCACGAACGCCCGCCGGACCGGGGATGGGCCCCGGACCGGGTCCAGGGCCGGGTCCGGGCGAGCCGGGAACTGATCGAGGTCCGGGACAAGGGCCAGGTCCGGGACAAGGGCCAGGTCCGGGCGGGCCGGGTCCGGGCGGGCCGGGTCCGGGTGGGCCGGGTCCGGGTGGCCCGTAGACCGGTAGCTCAGAAGGCGTCGTCGAGGTCCGCGGCGATACTGTCGATGGACTCCTCGGCGGCGTCGACGACGCCGACCATGCTGGCGAAGCCGTGGATCATGTCCTCGTAGTGGTCGCGGGTCACGTCGACGCCCTCGGATTCGAGGCGGTCGGCGTAGGCGATCCCCTCGTCCCGGAGCGGGTCGAAGCCGGCAGTGACGATCGTCGCCGACGGGACTCCGGAGAGGTCGGCGGCGAGCAGCGGCGCGAAGTACTCGTTGCGGAGGTGGATCTCGTCCCGAACGTACTTCTCGTGGAACCACTCCATGGTGTCGCGTTCGAGGAAGTACCCCTCGGCGTTCTCCTCGTAGGAGTCGAACTCCTCGCCGACGACCGGTGAACTCACCACCGGATAGATCAGCGCCTGGTGGGCGAGTTCCGGACCGCCTCGGTCCTGTACTGCGAGGGTCGTCGCGGCCGCTAGATTTGCCCCCGCGGAGTCACCCCCGACCGCGATCCGGCCGGGGTCCAGATCGACGGGCTCGCCGTGGTCGGCTACCCACTCGACGGCGGCGTAGGCGTCCTCGACGGCCGCCGGGAAGGGGTTTTCGGGGGCGAGGCGGTAGTCGACCGACAGCACCGCACAGTCGGCGGCGTTGGTGAGCGACCGACAGAGCGCGTCGTGTGTCTCCAGACTCCCGATGACGAAGCCGCCGCCGTGGAAGTAGACGAGTACGGGATGAGGCCCGTCGCCGTCCGGGTGGTAGAGCCGCACCGGGAGCGGTTCCTCTGGCCCCTGGATCTCGAAGGTCTCGACGTTCCCCACGTCCTCGCCGTCACCCCGCATCGACGCCATCGCCTCCATCTGGCCGCGGGCCTCCGCTACCGACACCGCGTGGATCGGCGGCACGGGCTGGTCGTCGATCATCTGCAACACGGCCTGTACCTGCGGATGGGGTTGGTCTGCCATACCGTACCCCACGGACCGGGAGTGTGTTAACTCTGGCCCACACTCACCTAACGACGTAAACTGAACGGATACCTCAGCACTCCACTGTTGCCTCCGAGCGGCGATCCGAGATTACTACCATGCATACACAAACATTTTTCAATGAATGTAGCGTATTCCATCGTAGCGATGAGCACAGGTGTTCTCCGGGTCGGTCGTCGAGGTGAGTGTCCCGTATGAGTACGAAAAGCGGGCTGGCACAGCGACTGGCGATCGTCGCGGGCTTCGAGAACCCGTCGGCGTCGCTGGAGCAGTACCGGACCCCGCCGGAACTGGCGGCCCATTTGGTCCACACGGCCGACCTGCAGGGCGACATCGAGGATCGGACCGTCGTCGACCTGGGCTGTGGGACGGGAATGCTGGCACTGGGGGCCGCACTCCGCGGACCGACGCGGGTCGTCGGGATCGACGTGGATCCAGCGCCGCTCGCGACCGCGACGGAGAACGAGCGGAAGGTGGCCTCCGCGTCGGCGGTCGAGTGGCTCCGCGCGGACGCGACCCGGGTCCCGCTCGATCCCGACGGCCCGACGACGGTCGTGATGAACCCCCCGTTCGGGGCGCAGAAGGGCAACGAACACGCCGACCGCGCGTTCCTCGAAACCGCCGCCGAGATCGCGGACGTGTCCTACTCGATCCACAACGAGGGCAGCGAGGAGTTCGTCGAAGCCTTCGCCGACGACGAGGGCGGCGAGGTCACCCACGCCTTCAGGGCCACCTTCGAGTTGCCCAATCAGTTCGACCACCACACCGACGAGTCCCGCACCATCGACGCGGAAGTGTTCCGCATCGAGTGGCCCTAGCTCCGGCCCGCAATTCTGACTCGCGTGTCGTTTCTGGCCGCGAACAGTTCACCGTCTCCCGTCCGGTTGAACGTCAGCCCGCCGGCGGTCCGGTTGGAGCCGACCGACGGGATCTCCGTCCGTCCGAGCCTCGCGCTACCGTTTCCGACCAGAAGGTCGAACCCGCCATCAGCAGGAGCGATGGTGACCTGCCGGCCGGCGATCCGCGGCCGTGCGGTCGTGGGGGGTGAACTGAACGCGAGGCGGCGGTCGTCGCCGTGCCGGAGCGAGACACTGTAGGCCGACTCGTTTCCGACGGGATTCCAGCCGGTCCGGTTGGCGACGACGGTCTCGCGGGTCCCCGGCCCGCCGAGGACGACGGTCCGGTCGCCGTGGAACGCCAGTTCTCCCTTCGTGACGGTGGTCCAGAAGAAGTTCCGCTCGTCGCTGGCCACGATGACGCCGCTTGTGTTGAACTCGCCGTCACCGAACACTCCCAGTCCGAACGCGGAGTAGTACTGGTGAGTCACGTTCTCGGCGTAGGTGACGGTGTAGTCGTCCACGCTGACGCCGCCGGAGACGGCCGGATCGAGCAGGATCAGGTTCGTCACGGCGGCGACCAGGGCGAACGCGACGAGCGTCGCCCCGAGGACGATCACCGCCAGCTCCCGCGTCCGGAGATCGACGACTACCTCGCGGGCGGTTCCCGGAATCGAGAGCGTCGACAGGAGCGTGCGGTCACCGGGGGCGGCGACGGCGGCCGTCGCGACGACCGCGAACAGGAACACGATCACGACCCCGACCCCTCGGAAGAGGACGAACCGGCCGCCGCTGACGGGGACGTAGACGGCCCACAGCGCCTGAAAGACCGCGAAGATAACCGTCGCGAGCCAGAGCCGGGCCGGTGCCGGAAGCCGGTCGCGTCGATATGCCAGATAGCCGCCGAGGAGCAGTCCGACCAGCAGGCCGAACGCGTGCCCCTGGATCGCCACCTGCGCCCAGCCGGGCGTGGAGATGACGGTCTCCGACCCGGCGACTGTGATCGGCGACCGCAGCGCCCGCAGGAGGAGGCCGAGTACCTGACTGCCAGCCAGCGCGACGACCGTGGTGATCGGGTACGAGGCCAGCGCGAACCCGGCGAAAGCGAACACGACGCCCGAAAAGCCGATGACCGGTCCCCACGAGAACGCCCCCGTCAGGAGCCCGACGCCGACGGCGACCACGGGGACGGCGAGCATCCGCACGAACGGATTGGTCCGGAGACCGGCGAACGACTGGCTCCCCCGGGAACGAGGGAAGTGACCCCAGGCGTACTCGGCGATGGGGGCGAACAGGAGCGTCGCCTGCAGGTTCCCGGTGACGTGATTCAGCCCGGCGTGTGAGAAGGGGGCCGCCACCATCCCGAGCGGGTAGAAGTACGACCACGCGTGGAAAGGGAGCGCGACGGGATTCCGGGGATGGTCGAGACCGCCCTGCACGAAGAGATAGACGGCAGCGACGCCGGCGACCGTCAGCAGCGTCCCCCACGGGACGCCGAGGACGAATCGGCGACGGAGGGCGTGGCCCCAGTGGCCCCGGGGTCGTTCGAGGCGGAAGACGAGGCCGAGCGAGAGCAGCACGCTCGCGAGGACGCCGAGGGTCCACACCCAGCCGGGAATCTCAGACACCAGCGAGATCTGCAACGCGCCGGGCGACATACCCGGTGGCTCGACCGCCGGTCGTTTAGGCGTACCGGACTCCTCAGTATCGCGGCAGGTTCGCCAGTTCGCCCTCGGGGACGTTCTCCTCCTCGAAGGCCTCCCGGGCGATGGAGCGCTTGTGGACCTCGTCGGCCCCGTCGATGATCCGGAACGCCCGCACCGACTCGTAGAAGTCCGCGAGCGGGAGGTGCCGGGAGATGCCCGAGGCACCGCATGCCTGGACCGCCAGGTCGATCGTCTCCTGGACGACGTTCGCGGTGTAGTACTTGCTCATCGCGACCTCGATGCGGGCCTGCTCGCCGCGGGATATCTTCTCGGCCGCGTGGCGCGTCATCGTCCGCGCGGCGTGGAGTTTGGTCTCCTGCTCGGCGATGGCGAACCGCTGGGCCTGCTTCTCGCTCAACTGTTCGTCGAACGCCGTCCGCTCCTGCATGTACTCCTTGGCGATGCCCAGCGCGCGCTCGGCCATGCCGGAGAAGCGCATGCAGTGAGTCAGCCGGGCCGGACCGAGCCGTTCCTGCGCGATGGCGAAGCCCTCGTTCTCCGGGCCGAGCAGGTTCTCCTCCGGGACCCTGACGTTATCGTACCGGATCTCGGCGTGGCTCTCGTGGACGACGGACGGTCCGAGGTGGGGGGTCGGTTCGACGATCTCCACGCCGTCGGCGTCGGCGGGCACGAGGATGATCGACGTGCCCGAGTAAGGGTGGGCGTCCATGTCCGTCCGGGCCATCACGAGCAGTAGATCGGCCTCGTCACCCTGCGTGGTCCACCACTTGTGGCCGTCGATGACCCACTCGTCGCCGTCTTTCTCCGCCGTGGTCTGCATCATCTTCGGGTCCGAGCCCGCGCCCTGCATCGGCTCGGTCATCGAGAAGCCCGAGCGGACCTCGCCGGCCACGAGGGGTTTCAGCCACTCCTCTTGCTGTTCGTCCGTCCCGAACATCTCCAGCGTGTGCATGTTCCCCTCGTCGGGCGCGTCGACACGCATCGCCGCCTGTCCGAGCAGGCTCTTGCCGGCCTCCTCGAACAGCGGGAGCACGTCGCGGAAGTCGTACCCACCGCCACCGAACTCCTCGTCGATCTGGGGGCAGTAGATCCCCCGCTCCTGGGCGATATCGCGGAGATCCGCGATCTTCTCGTGGGGCACTGGCCCGTCACCGAGGTACTCTCGTTCGACGGGAATGACCTCGTTCTGGACGAACTCGTGGGCCGTCTCCCGCAGCTCTGACGCCGTGTCGGAATCCTCGTACTCGACTACCATACCACCCCTTGCAAACACAACATTGTAAAACATCCCCTACTCGTGACAGCACGCCCCACGGATCACCCCCGGTTCATATTCCGGTCAGGTCGCGCCCGCGTGGGCCAACCCCCACTTATTCATACGTGGGCCGCAATCGGCCTAACAATGTTAGCGTTCACAGTCGCGACGGCCGAGGTGACCGTCCCGTGACCGACGAGACCGAGGCGTACTTCGACCGGATCGTCGACGAGGAGAAACTGGCCGAGTACCTCGAAGCGCAATTGGGGCCAGTCGACACCTACGACGTGTCCCACCATCAGGAAGGCCACTCCAACGAGACGCTGTTCGTCACCTGGGGCGAGCAGGAACTGGTCATCCGCCGGCCGCCGCCGGGCGAGACCGCCGACAAGGCCCACGACGTGTTGCGGGAGTATCGAGTCGTCGACGCGCTTCAGGACACCGACGTGCGGGTCCCGACCACTGTCGCAGCCACCGACGACCACGACGTCATCGGCTCGGACTTCTACGTTATGGAGCGCGAGGAGGGGACCGTCCTCCGGGACGAAGAGCCCGACCGGTTCGCGAACGCGGATGCACGCCGGCAAGTGGGCGAGGAACTCGTCGACCGGCTGGCCGAGATCCACGCGATCGACTACGAGGCCGTGGGTCTCGGCGAGTTCGGTTACCCCGAGGGGTTCACCCAGCGCCAGGTAAAGCGCTGGAGCGAGCAGTTCGAGTGGGCCTTTCAGGTCACGACCGACGAGCGCGAGGTCCCGGTCGTCCACGACGTGATGGAGTGGCTGAAAGCGAACGCTCCAGAGGACCACCCCGAGACGCTCGTCCACGGGGACTACAAACTCGACAACGTGATGTACGCGCCCGCGGACGAACCCGAGATCGCGAGCATCTTCGACTGGGAGATGGCCACGCTCGGCGACCCGCTCACCGACCTCGGGTGGATGCTGTCGTACTGGTGGGACGAGAAGGACCCCGACCCGCCCGAGTCGACGGACACCCTGTCGACGACGTTCATGGCGAACCCGGACTACCCGACCCGGCAAGAACTGGTCGCCCGCTACGAGGACGCGACCGGTTTCGAGTTCGAGAACGAGCGGTTCTACCGGGCGCTGGCGGTGTACAAGCTCGCCGCGCTCGGTGAGATGTTCTTCCGGCGCTACCTGGAGGGCAACAGCGACGACCCGATGTACCCGAAGATGCGCCACGGCGTCCCCGCGCTGGCCGACCGCGCCCAGCGTATCATCGACGGCGAGGAGCCGCTGTAAGACCCCCGAACCGTAGACTATCACCGGCACGGTCGCCGTCGCCGCGGCGACCGAGTCAGTATCAGAATCTGATATCGGTGCGGTAGAACGTTGTATCGGGACGGTGAGGGACGGATCATGGATCAGCCAGAAGTCGACGATCGGACCGGGGAGGTGCCCGGCAGCGGCCCGGCGCGGAACCGACAACTCGAAGCGGTGTTCGAGGCGACGGGGACGTTCATCGGCGTTCTCGACGCCGATGGGACCATCCTGCGCGTGAACGCGGTCGCCAGGGAGTTCGTCGCGGACGAGCCGTCGTCGTACGTCGGCAACCCGTTCTGGGAGGGGCCGTGGTTCGCACACGACGAGGCGTTACAGGATCGGATCCGGACGGCGGTCGACCGCGCCGGCGACGGCACAGAAGCCGAGTTCGAGGCGACGCATCTCACCCCCGACGGCGACCCGATCGCCATCGACGGGACGATCAATCCGGTTCTGGACGAGGACGGGCGAGTCGAGTCACTCGTCGCCCAGGGGGTCGACGTGACCGAGCAGGCGCGACGCGAGGAGCGGCTGCAGATCCAGCGAGAGCGGATGGACACGCTCCTCGACAACGTGCCGCTGGTCCTGTTCGCGCTCGACCCGGACGGCGAGTTCACCTACTCCCGGGGCAACGCGCTCGACAAACTCGGGCTGGAGCCCGGCGAGGCCGTCGGGCAGTCGGTCTTCGACATGTTCGGGGACGAGCCCGAAGTCACCGATGCCGCCGAGCGGGCGCTCTCGGGCGAACGCGTCGAGGTGCAGGTCCAGCAAGGAGACCTCTACTTCCATACGGTCTACCAGCCGGTCTTCGACGAGACCGGGGACCTCGATCAGGTCATCGGCATCTCCCGGGACGTGACCGAACTGCGCGAGCGCGAGCGTGACCTCGAAGCCTGGACGAACCGCCTCGAAACGGTACTGGACAACGTTCCGCTGGCGCTCTGGACGGCCGACTCGGACGGGAATATCGAGCTCTCACAGGGGCGAGGGCTCGAGGGCCTCGGTTTGGAGCCCGGCGAACTCGTCGGGCAGAACATGTACGACGTCTTCGAGGGACAGAGGGCGTTCCTGTCGAACTTCGACAAGGCGGTCACCGGCGAGGAGTTCAGTGTCGTTCACGACGTCGGGCCGCTCATCGCCCGGTCGTGGTTCCGACCCGTCACTCGTGACGGCGACGTGGAGAAGGTCATCGCCGTCAGCGTGGACGTGACGGAGGAAAAGCGACAGGAACGACGCATCGAGGCCGTCAACGACGCAACGAGCGAACTGATCACCGCCGAATCACAGCGGGAGGTCGCTGACATCGTCATGGAACTGGCCACGGAACTGCTCGATATGCCGCTATCGAGTATCTACACCACGGTCGACGGGACCGAGGAACTGGTTCCCGTGGCGACCACCGAGCGCGTCCTGGATATACTGGACGCCGAGACACCCGACGAGGCACTCACGACTATCACACCTGGAACCGACGAGATGGAGACGTTCCGGAACGGAGGCCCGCAGGTCGTCGAGGAGTACGAGACCCTCGAGAATCCGTCGATGCCGGACAGTCCAGTCGGGACGTTGATCATGATCCCGCTGGGGGAATACGGACAGCTCCACGTCGGATCGACGGACGTGACGGTCCCGACGGAGGCGGAGCTGAACATCATCGAGATACTGGCGCGGAACGCCGAGGCCGCCCTGGAACGGTCCGAACGCGAGGCCGAACTCGAAGCCTACCGAACGGAACTCGAACAGTCCAACCAGCGACTTCAGGAGTTCGCCCACATCGCCTCGCACGACCTCCAGGAGCCGATCCGGATGGTGTCGAGTTACGTCGACCTGCTCGCGGCAGAGTACGGGGACGAACTCGACGAGGAGGCCGACGAGTACATCGACTTCGCCGTCAACGGGGCCGAACGAATGCAGTCGATGATCGAGGATCTCCTCCAGTACTCCCGGGTCTCGACGGAGGCCGACGAATTCGAGAGCGTCGACGCGGCAGCCGTCGTCGAGGAGACCGTCCAGAGCCTCGAACTCGCCATCGACGAGGCCGACGCGACCGTTTCGGTCGAACCGCTTCCGACGGTCGAGGCCGACCGCGAACAGCTCGGGCAGGTGGTCCAGAACCTCGTGAGTAACGCGCTCACCCACGCCGGCGAGTCGCCGACGGTGACCGTGCGCGCGACCGAGACCGACGATCACTACCGGTTCGAGGTCGAGGACGACGGCTCGGGTATCCCGGAGAACCAGACCGAACGTATCTTCAAGCTGTTCCAGCAGGGAGCCCGGGACAGCGACGGCGGAACCGGCATCGGGCTCGCCGTCTGCGACCGGATCGTCTCCCGCCACGGCGGAGATATCTGGATCGAGTCCGAGGACGGGGTCGGTTCCACGTTCTGTTTCACCATCCCGAAGCGAACGTCGACGGACGCTCCACTGACCGTGACCGAGGAGGGTGATGCGCGATGACGTCCGATCGGCAGACGCCCATCGAGGTGCTGTTGGCCGAGGACAACCCCGGCGACGTGAAACTCACACAGAAGGCCTTCGAGCAGGGCAACGTCATGAACAACCTCCACGTCGTCAACGACGGGATCGAGGCGATGCAGTACCTCCGGCAGGAAAACGAGTACGCCGACAGCCCCCGTCCGGACCTGATCCTGCTGGACCTGAACATGCCGCGGAAAGACGGCAAAGAGGTTCTCAAAGACATCAAGGACGACCCGGAACTCAAACGCATCCCGGTGGTGATCCTCACCAGTTCCGAGGCGGAAGAGGACATCGTCAGCTCGTACGATCTGCACGCCAACGCGTACCTCACGAAACCGGTCGACTTCGACGGCTTTCTCGAAGTGGTGAACACCATCGAGGACTTCTGGCTGACCGTCGTGAAGGTCCCCCCAGAGTAACGATGTCCGAGAACATTTCCCAACCCAGGGACGTGCTGGTCGTGGAGGACAACCCCGGCGACGCCAAGCTCCTGCGTCACCACCTCCAGCAGAGTTCGCTCACGGGTGGCGGGAGTGGCCCGGACATCAACCACGTCGAGCGGCTCGAAGCGGGGTTCGATGCGCTCGCCGACGACAGCTACGACGTGGTCTTTCTCGATCTGGGGCTCCCCGAGAGTTCCGGCATCGCGACCCTCGAACGATTCGTCGATCGCCACACGACCGTCCCGGTCGTCGTACTGACGGGGCTGGACAACCACGAGCGGGCCATCGAGGCGATCCAGCGGGGCGCACAGGACTACCTGGTGAAAGACGAGATCGACGGAGACACCCTCGCGCGGTCGCTTCGCTACGCCATCGAGCGAAAGAAGAGCGAACGGGAACTCCGCCGGCAGAAAGAACAGATGGAGTTTTTCAACTCCATCCTGCGCCACGACATGCTCAACGGGATGGAGGTCATCAAGATGCGGGCGGAGCTGCTGGAGCGACGCGGCGAGGGCGACATCGCCGGGGACGCCGAGACCATCGTCGAGTGGAGCGACAACATCATCGACCTCACCCGGAAGGTCAAGTCGGTGCTGGACACGCTCACCGACGAGTCCGATCCGGAACTCCAGCAGGTCGATCTCGTGCCGATCGTCGAGAGCGAAGCCGAGCGCGTCCGCGGAATGGACGACGACGTGACGATCACGACCGACGCGCCCGACGAGGCGTCGGTCGTCGCGGACGACCTCCTCGCGGAAGTGGTCGGGAATCTCCTGACGAACGCCGTGGAACACGGCGGCGACGGCCCCGTGGAGATCGAAGTGGACGTCGCCGAGACCAACGGCGAGGTGCGACTCGAAGTGCGCGACGACGGACCTGGCATCCCCGACCAGACGAAACAGCGTGTCTTCGACCGCGGCGCGACCGGCGACCAGTCCGGCGGCACCGGCTTCGGCCTCTATTTCGTCCACTCGATGGTCTCGGTCTACGGCGGCGAGGTGTCACTCGGCGACAGCGATCGCGGCGGCACGGTCGTCACGGTCGAACTTCCGTCGGCCTGAACCACGCGGCCTATCACGGATTAGCGGTCAGTCGGGTCGCTCGATGCGGAACCTGTCGTCGGTGCTCGCGTAGTAGTTGCCCGCCAGTCGCCCGACCGCGTCGATCTTCTCCACGTCGACTTTCCCGTCGGTGGTCACCTCGTCGTCGACGTGGACCAGCACGATCTCGCCGAGGAGCATCGTCCCGACGCCCACGTCGACCACGTCGTACAGTTCACACTCGAAGGCCACGTCGGCCGCGGCGACGCGTGGCGGATCGACCTTCTCGCTCTCGGCGCGTTCCAGTCCCGTATGGTCGAATTCGCTCTCCTCGGGCGGGAGCGTGGCGCTCGACTCGTTCATCGACTCGGACAGCGGCCGGGTAACCACGTTGTGGACGAACTCGCCGGTGTCGACGACGTTGCGCGCGGAGTCTTTCAGTTCGTCGGGACCCTTGTCGGCGGGCGAGAACATCACCACCGGCGGGTCGACGCTGACCACGTTGAAGTAGCTGTACGGGGCGAGGTTGTCGACCCCCTCCTCGCTCGTCGTCGATATCCAGCCGATGGGGCGGGGAACGACCGCGCCCGTCATCGTGCGATACAGCGACCGGTCGTGCGTCTCCGGGTCGATCTGCATGGTGGGTGGAACGTGGAGACGGACGGACCGCGTCCCTCTAACGGTGCCGCTTCCGACTCAGAAGAGTCCGACGCCGATGGCGTAGGGCCAGTCGACACCGCCCAGCGCCAGGAAGACGAGCGCGCCGCCCAGCAGCCCGACGTTCTTGAGGAAACTGGTCATCTCGTCCTGCTGCTCGTCCTCGGCGACCGCCCAGAAGTCGTGCATCGTCGGCGTCGCCACGAGCAGGAAGAGTGCGAGCGCGCCCGCGCCGAGGACGGGGTAGACCCCGAGGACGATAGCGAGGCCCCCGAACAGTAACATCCCGCCGCTGAACGGGACCGCGAGCCCGGGGAGCGGGATGCCCTTGAACTCGGCGTAGGGGACCATCTCCGCTCCGTTCAGGAAGTGATTCAGCCCGGTGAACGCCAGGATGGCCCCGAACAGGACGCGTCCGAGCAGGAACGCGACGCCGGCACCTGCGGTGTCGAACACCATCAGGCCGTCACCTCCGCGGCCGCGAGCAGTCGTGGGTCGATATCCGATTTCACTTTGATACCTGCTTCCATTGCAATACCTGGTAAGGATCCGAACCTATATATCCGTTCCCGGACAAGAGGGTTAGTAGGTGACATCGATGACAGCGGAAGACAATCCCGACGCCTGTCCGATCGTGCGGTCGATCGAGCAGATCGGGTCACAGTGGCGGCTGGTGGTCTTACACGACCTCCGAGAGACGGAGAAGCGGTTCAACGAGCTCAAGCGGTCGACGGGCGCGAGTTCCCGGACGCTCTCGCGGGTGCTCGACGACCTCCAGGAGATGGGTTTCGTCTCCCGGCGACTGGAGGAGGACGCACCGGTCGCGACCTACTACACGCTGACCGAGAAGGGCGCGTCGCTGTGTCCGGTCTTCGACGAGATCGAGACCTGGGCCGACGAATGGCTCGCGCCCGAGACGGAACCCGAAGCCGAAACCGCGACGGCGGACTGATCGCGCTCGGCCGCTCGGCTCGCTGTCAGGTACACTCCCGTTTTCACTCTCTCATCGCCACGTCCTCGCTCGGCGGGTCCAGTCGCATGCTGTAGGCGAGCAGCCCGGTCGCGGCGACGGTGCCGGCGGCCAGCAGCCACCACGACCCCCGGTAGCCGACGGTGTCCGCGAGGTACCCGAATGCCGGCGGAGCGAGGATCGATCCGACGACGAGGGCGAGCTGGCCGCCGGCGGTCGCACCGCCCATCTCGTCGGCCGCGACCAGCGTCGCCATGTAGGAGTAGTAGACCCCGGTGTTCCCGAGGACGAAGAAGCCGAGCGCGGAGAAGGCGACGACGGCGCTCCACGGGCTGTCGGTCGCGGCGACGACGAGAAACAGGAACGCGCCGACCACGGCCTGGACGAGCAGGATCGCGCCGATTCTCGTCTGGGGATCGCCCGGGAGGTTGTCGCTCAGCCACCCGCCGACGAGGCGGCCGGCGCTGCCGAACAGTTGCACGAGCGCGAGCACGACACCACCGAACGCGATCGAGGCGCCGATCGCTTCCTCGACGTAGAGGACGGTGTACCCCGTCGTCGTGAACAGCGCCGCGCCGAGGAAGACCCCCGCGGCGACGAGCACGCGGTACGGTCGGTTGCGCGAGAGGGCGCGGAAGTCCGGATACTCCGCCGCGCCGCCGCCGTCATTGCGGTGATAGGCGAGCGCGAAGACGAGGGCGACGACGAGGCCGAACGCGGCGGCGACGAGGAATCCGGCCTGCCAGAACAGGACGCCAGCGAGGCCGGTGACGAGCAACGCGCTGGACCCGCTCCCGGCTGTGACGCCGACCTGTTTGATCCCCATCGCGAGGTTCTGGTGGCCCGCAGCGATACCGTCGTAGACGGCCTTGTTCGTTCCCGGGATGGCCGTCGCGTACGTCGACCCGAGGAAGAAGACCGCCACGAGCAGGAGGGCGTACGTGGGCGCGCCCGCGACCGCCACGGCCCCGGTGGAGAGCCCGACGAGGCCGATCACGAGCATGCGTTTCTCGCCGAAGCGGTCGATCGATGCGCCGACGGGTAGCAACCAGACCGCGTAACCCAGCGTGAGTGCGGTCACGACGAGGCCGACGGTGAACCGCGAGAGGCCGAACGCGTCCCGGAAGAACGGGGTCGCTGCGAACACCGTGTAGTAACAGATACTCGCCGCGACCTGCCACAGCGTCACGAGCGAGACCGTCCGCCAGTACGACCGGTCCATCGACTACTCGCCGTCCCACTCACCGCCGACGCGATCGACGCCCATCATCGACTCACCGGGGTGTTCGGTGAAGACGACCTTCATGTTCTCGTCGGGTACGTCGAAGGTCTCGGCGACGTACGCAAACGTCTCCAGTGCGAACGCGCGTTTGCGGTCGAACGACCGTCCCTGCCGGATCTCGGCGTCGAGGAATACGAGCGGGCCCTCGATCGCACGCCCGAGGTGAAGATCGGCCGGCTCGCGCTCGCGGATGGTCACCGCGACGTGGCCCGCAGTCGTCGCCATCTCCTCGGTGTAGATGTCGGTCACCCGCTCGGCGAGCGCGTCCTTCTCCGCGGCCGAGGGCGAGAGGGTCGTGTCGAACTGGAGCAGCGGCATATCCTACACTCGATCGGTCGCGGAGTAAGGGTTGTGCCGCCGACCCCGCGAGGCGGCAGTAGTATTTTCAGTTATATTCACGAAGTGTTGGACTATGGGCGACTCGCAAGGCCACTCCGAGCGACTGTGGGAGTACCTCTGGCGACTCGATCGAGAGACCAGATCCGCGTTGCGGATGCGTCCGACCGCGCTGCTGGATCGGTCGCAACTCTCCCCAGAGGAACGGGAACTCGCCGACCGCCTCGCCAGCGACGGCGGCCGGGATCCACCGACGGGGCGGGCCGGCGGCGACGGATCGGGTACTCCCGGCGGTGACGGAGGGGACGGCGGCGGGCCACCCGACGCCGGCGGAGGCGGGGCCGACGGCGGGGACGGGGACGACGGCGGTGATGACGGCGGCTCGGCCTTCGACGTCGGCGGGACGTACGGCCGCCGACAGAAGGTCGGCCTCGTGCTCGGACCGGTGCTGTTCGCGGCGATCATGCTGCTCCCGACCCCGGAGGGGCTGTCGCCGGGCGGGCAGGCGGTCGGCGCGACGACGGCCTGGGTGGCGGTGTGGTGGATCTCGGAGGCCATCCCCATCCCGGCCACGTCGCTGCTTCCGATCGTGTTGTTCCCGCTGACCGGGGCGCTGGACGTCGACGCGACCACCGCGCCCTACGCGAACGACCTGATCTTCCTGTTCATGGGCGGCTTTTTCATCGCGATGGCGATGCAGCGCTGGGACCTCCACCGCCGGATCGCGCTGCGAACGATCCGGGTGATCGGGGCCGGACCGGAGCGGATCATCCTCGGGTTCATGGTCGCGACCGCCTTCCTCTCCATGTGGGTCTCTAACACCGCGACGACGATGATGATGACGCCCATCGGGCTCGCGGTGATCCTCCAGACGAGCGACCTGGTCGACCGGGCCGACTCGGACGTCCCGACGGCACAGGGTGAGTTCAGGTTCGGCACGGCCCTGATGCTCTGTATCGCCTACTCGGCCTCGGTCGGCGGCGTCGGCACGATAATCGGCACCCCGCCGAACCTCGTGTTGGTCGGTGCGATCAACGAGACGTTCGGGCAGTCGATCTCGTTCGCCCAGTGGATGCTCTACGGCGTCCCCATCGCCGCGCTGGGCGTCGCGATCATCTGGGTGTACGTCACCAGATTCCTGTTGCCCCCGCGGATGGACACGCTCCCCGGCGGGATGGACGTCATCGACGACGAACTCGACGCGCTCGGTACGATGAGTCGCGAAGAGAAACTCGTCCTCGCCGTGTTCACCGTGACCGCGGCCGCCTGGATTTCCCGGTCGTTCGTCCTGGAGCCCATCGTCCCCGGCATCTCCGACAGCGTGATCGCCATCGCCGGCGCGCTGGCGCTGTTCCTGATCCCCGCGAGCGAGGACGACGGGTCGTTCACTTTCCTGCTGGACTGGGACACCGCCGTCGGCATCCCGTGGGGAATCATCCTCCTGTTCGGCGGTGGGCTGTCGATCGCCGCTGGCTTCGAACAGGCTGGACTCGCCGTGTGGATCGGCGAGCAACTCGGCGCGCTGCAGGGAGTCTCCATACTCCTCGTCATGACTGTCGTCGTCGTCCTGACGATATTCATGACGGAAGTCACCTCGAACACGGCGACCACCGCGATGTTGATGCCGATCATGGCCTCGCTCGCGGTCGGGCTCTCGATCCATCCCTACGGGATCATGATCGCCGCGGCGACCGCCGCGTCGTTCGCGTTCATGCTCCCCGTGGCCACGCCCCCGAACGCCGTCGTCTTCGGCTCCGGGTACATCACGATGCCCCAGATGGCCAAGACCGGCTTCGGACTCAACATCATCGGCGTCCTGCTGGTCATCGCGCTCTCGCTGACCTGGCTCCCGCTCGTCTGGGGCATCGACGTCGGCCAGCTCCCCCAGTGGGCCGGGCTGATCGTCCCACCCCCGTGATCAGTCGGGGTGGCTCTGTTCGAGGTGCTCGTCCCTGTCGGCTTCGTTGTCGAAGGTCTCGCCACACACGGGACACTCGAACGCTTCGTCGGAGCGGTCTCCGCTAGCCATACCTCGGCAAACGCTATCCGAACGGAAAAACCTCCGTCCCGACCCGAATCCGGAGCTCTCGACGCCGACCCGCACCCGATACCCTACGACTCCGGAGTCTGCTCGGGAACCACGGTCACCGGCCGATCACTGTTCAGGACGACCGCCTGCGCGACGCTGCCGAACAGCACTTTGCCGACGGGCGACCGCTGATCGACACCGAGGACGATCACGTCGCTGTCCAGTTCCGCCGCGAGTTCGAGGATCTCTTCGGCCGGATCGCCGGTTCGCTCGTGGACCGTGAACTCGATGTCGGTCGATTCGAGGCGGTCGACGGCGGTCTCGACCGACGCGGGGATGCGATCGGTCTCGCGAATGCTCTCGGCCATCTCCTCGGCGTACGTCTCGCTGAACGTGTCACCGGCGACCCACTCCGTGTCGGCCGTCGACACGTCGTCGTGCACGTGGACGATATCGACGGCGAGGTCGCCGGCGGCCGCGGGGAGTTCGAGCACCGTTTCGATCTGGGCCTGGGCCCGGGATTCCGTCGTCTTGATCGGGAGCAGTACGCGGTACATATCCGTCTGTTCGACCCTCAGCGGTAAAGGCGTTCACCGCGGACCCGTCGTCACTCCTCGCTTTCGGGATACGCCTCGGCCAGCAGTTCCGGCTGGTCGGTCAGGCGCTCGCGGATCGGCGCGATGACCTCGTCGATGTAGCCGGCGGCGGCGTTCTTGAGGTCCTGCGGGTGGAGGTCGCCCTCGACGTACGTCGATTCGAGGTCGTCGTAGCGCTCGAAGGTGAGGTCGCCGCCGTACTCCTCGGGCCGCTCGACGACGAAGTCCTCGCCGCGCTGCTCGATGATCGGGAAGACCAGATAACGGACGTACTCCAGCACGCCGTTGTCCTCGACCTCGCCCTGCGGGCAGTAGGCACCGTTGATCTTCTCTTCGACCTGCCCGGGATCGTCGGTGAGGTTGATCTTCGAGGTGGCGTCGGAGGCGCTCATCTTCCCGCCGGAGAGGCCGGAGAGGAGGGGCGCGAACAGGCAGACGGGGGCTTCGCCGCCGTGGTCGGGGAGGATCTCGCGGCCGAGCATGTAGATGCCGCGCTGGTCGATCCCGCCGTAGGCGATGTCGGCGTCTAAGTGTTTCACGTCCAGACTCTGCATCAGCGAGTAGATCAGCCCGCCGAGGTTCGGGCTCTCGCTCTCGCGGACGACCTCGCTTCCGGCCCGCTGGGCGCGCGAGACCGTCGTCTCGGCGGCCATCCGGTACATGTCCAGCGTGTACTCCTCGTCGAGCTGGAACTCCTGCCCCCGCACGAAGTCGACGGACTCGGGGTCGCCGCCGGCCGAGTCGAGCATGGCGCGGATCGACTCCTCGTAGTACTCGCTGCGAGCGTCGAGCAGGTCCCACGGGCTCTTCTCGCTGTCGAGGTGGGCGTGCAGGTCCGCGATCAGGACCGTGACGTCGACGCCGGCCCGCTGGAAGTCCGCGAGTTTGCGGATCGTGGTGAAGTGGCCGATGTGCATCTCGCCGGTGGGGGCGTAACCGATGTAGGCGGTCGGCTCCCCGTCGAGCAGTTCCTCGAGTTCCTCCTCGGTGACGACCTCCTCGGTGTAGCGCTTCAGGAGGTCGAGCCGGTCGGCCGTGTTCATACCCACGCTACCCGGTGCCCGCGATTAAAACCTTGTCAGTCGCGTCGGTGCTGCCCCGGAACTGGGGGACAGACCCAAACCGACCCAGCCCCTAACCGCGGCCATGTACACGGGGAAGACGGAGCAGCCCTGTTGCCTGTGCGGAAATCCCGACACGGAGTCGCGGCTGGACCTGCCGCCCCGCGCCGTCCAGTTGCTCGACAACAGCGGCCCCATCGCGTGGCAGGACATCGTCGGCGAGGTGTCGATCCACTTCTGTGCGAGCGACTGGGAGACCGTCGTGGACCTCGTCCTCGACGCCGGCATGAGTCCGCTCGGGCGGTGTAACGCCGCTCGCGCCGACTTCGACCTGCGGGAGGACTTCGAGGCGCTGCTGAACGACGTGCGCGACGAACCCGACCAGACCCCACTGGAAAGAGAGATGCGCGCGGAGAGCGAGCGCGTGATCGAGGCGTACGACGAGGACGATCACCTCGACGTTCGGGATCTGGTCGAGGCCCGCGTGATTTCCTGGGCCTTCGAGGATCTGGGACCTGACGAGGATCGCGTGGCGGCCGACGACTGAGCGCGGCCCGACCGTTCCGACGGGTCATCACCGGCCTTCGTGCCCGGGCGAATCGGGGTCGGCGATCTTCGCACGTTCGTACGTCGAGCCGAACACCCACATGGTCAGCATCGAACCGAAGAGGAGGATGCCCAGACCGACTCCGTGCCGCTGTGAGAGGAGTTGGGTATGTGAGAACGTCAGCAGCGGCGTGAAAACGAGGACCATTCCAGCCGCCAATCCGAGTTTCGTCGCCCGGTCGGTCTCGTCCCGACTGACGATCCCAGCCGGATTGTCGACGAGGAGGCGGGTTCCACACCCGTAGACGATTCCCGTCGTCAGCGCGGCCATGTCGATACCGACGAGGAGAAGCTGCAACAGGAACAGTCCGGTGCCGACCCCGATACTCACGCCCCACTTCGATACGGTCCGCATACAGGAGTGACGACAGAACGACAGGACATAATTTTTGTCGAGGCCGCTGGGGCGGTGGCTCGTCTCGATATTGAAGTCCGTCAGTGTCCGTGGTCGTGACCGTGGTCGTGGTCGTGCTCGTGTTCCGGCGTCGAGCGCTCGATGGAGAGGCCGCGCCGGTGGACGATCCCCTGCATGTCGGCCGTGTCGGCGGCGAATTCCCGGAACGCCTCGCCGGTCTCGCTGTCCTCGTCGAGCACTGTCGGCTCGCCGTCGTCGCCGCCCTCCCGGACGCGGGGGTCGAGCGGAATCGAGCCCAGGAAGGGCATCTCGGACTCGTCGGCGAACTCGCGGCCGCCGCCCTCGCCGAAGATGTGGTGCTCTGAGCCACAGTCGGGACACTGGAAGGTGGCCATGTTCTCGACGATACCGAGCACCGGCGTGTCGTGTTTGCCGAACATCTCTAATCCCTTGCGGGCGTCGTCGACGGCGACCTCCTGGGGCGTCGTGACGATGACCGCACCGGTGACGGGCACGGTCTGGAGCATGCTGAGTTGCGTGTCGCCAGTGCCCGGCGGAAGGTCGATCACCATGTAATCGAGCGCGCCCCAGGCCACGTCCTCCCAGAGCTGGGTGAGGACCTTGTGGACCATCGGGCCGCGCCAGATTACGGGGTCGTCCTCGCCGACGAGGAAGTCCATACTCATCAGCTTCATCCCGAACTTCTCGACCGGGACGAGTTCCTCGTCCTTGGTCGCCTTCGGTCGCTCCTCGGCCGAGACCATCCGCGGGACGTTCGGGCCGTACACGTCGGCGTCGAAGAGGCCGACGCGCGCGCCCATCTGTGAGAGTCCGGCCGCGAGGTTCACGGCGACGGTGCTCTTGCCCACGCCGCCCTTGCCCGAGGCGACGGCGATGACGTTCTCGACGTTGGGCAGGATCTGTTCCTCGGGATCGATCCCGCTGTCGACGTCCGCCGAGAGGTCGACCTCCAGCCCCGTGTCGGCCAGCGCCTCGCGAACGTCGTTCGCGATGGCCGTCTCCGTCGGGGAGTACGGCGCGCCAAGCGCCAGCGAGATGTGGACCGTCTCGCCGTCGACGGTGATGTCGTTGACCAGGTCGAGCGAGACGATGTCGTCGCCCAGATCGGGGTCCTCTACGGTCCGGAGGCGCTCCCGAACGTCGGCTTCGTTCATACCCCGAGAGACGACCCGGCGGAGCGATAAGGATTGTGAACTCGGGGACGCGGGATCGGTGGCGCGTAACTGGAAATAGTTACGCGGGGCCGGCATTCGACAGCGGATTTAAGCACGCGGCCGACCGACCCACGGATATGTTGGTCGACCAGTTCGGGCGCGAGGTGTCGGGGGTCCGGGTGTCGCTGACGGACCGGTGTAACTTCGACTGCGTCTACTGCCACAACGAGGGACTGGGCGACACGCGCGGGCCGATGGAACCCCGCGACGACGAGATGACGACCGACGACGTGGTCCGCTTTCTGGAGGTCGCCGCCGAGTTCGACGTGGACGCCGTGAAGTTCACCGGCGGCGAGCCGATGCTCCGGGAGGACCTCGAAGAGATCGTCCGGCGCACGCCCGACGGGATGGAGACCTCGCTGACGACCAACGGCACCTACCTCCCCGGCCGCGCCCCGGATCTGGTGGACGCCGGGCTCGACCGGGTGAACGTCTCACAGGACGCCCTCGATCAGGAGGCCTTCGCCGAGGTCACCAAGAGCGGCGAGTACGAGGCGGTGATCGAGGGCGTCGAGGCGGCGCTGTCCGCAGGCCTCGATCCCGTCAAGCTGAACATGGTCGTCTTCGAGGGGACCGCGGGCTACGTCCCGGAGATGGTCGACCACGTCGCCGAGAACGACGGGCTCCAGCTCCAGCTCATCGAGTACATGCCGGAACTGGCCGGCCGGCCCGAGTGGGCCGTCGACATCCAGCGAGTCCACGACTGGCTCGAAGACCAGGCCGACCACGTCGAGCAGCGGGAGATGCACGACCGCCGACGCTACTGGGTCGGCGGCCGGCCGGAAGACGAGTCCGGTGGCATGGTCGAGATCGTCGACCCCGTCGGGAACGCAGACTTCTGTGCGAACTGCCATCGCGTGCGCGTCACGCACGAAGGATATCTCAAGGGCTGTCTCAACCGCAACGACGACCTGCGGTCGATGGGTGAGATGACGAAGGCTGAGATCCGCGAGGCGTTCCGCGAGACGGTCCACGAGCGGGTGCCCTACTACGGCGAGTACATGATCAAGGACGACGACGGCGACTGGACGATCAACGAGGAGTACATCGGCGTCTAGTGATCGGCCAGTCCGACCGATCCCGGCCCGCCGTCGGCCACGGGGCGTTCGTCGACGTACAGGAACCCGAGCGCGACGACGAACAGCCACTTGCACACCTCGTAGACGACGCCCCGGGCGAAGCGAACGTCGAGGGCCGGCGCGCTGCCGGGTGAGAGCCACGCCAGGACACCGAACAGGCCGACGAGGGCGGCCAGAATCGTGCCCGCGAAGAGGGCGGTGCAGAGCAGCGCACTGACGACGGTCCAGCGGGCGTGCCGGACCGCTCGCCAGCCGAGGCGACCGGCGAACGTGGGGCGCGCGCGGTCGATCACGGTGGCAGGGACGATCAGCGTCGAGGACACCAGCAGGTAGAGCAGGAGGGGGTAGAGCGGGACCAGGTACAGATCGATCGCGCCAGCGGTCCAGGGTCCCGGACCGAACCCCGCGACGGTCCCGCCGAGCAGAGCGACCAGCGTGAGCGTCCCCATCGAGATCGGGAGCAGTGGAATGGCGACGACACCGGATCCGACGACGGTCCCCTGGACGAACGAGATCGGCGACTGGGGATCGACGCCGGTCCAGTCGGCGACGGCGAGGTAGGTGACCGCGAGCACCGGACAGGCGACCACGAACTTGACCGCAAGCAGTTCCAGCGGCGTGAGATAGGCGGGTGCGAGCGCCGTGAGTACGCCGACGGCCAGATACAGCGCAGCGAGGGAGAGCTGATCGGTCAGAAAGCGGATCGAGCGGATCTGCAGGGAGACAGCGTGGCGGACCGGGACCGGAAGCGACGCGACGGCGGCCCAGATCCGGTCGGACCGCGGTTCGGGTCGCGGAGTCGTCATCGGCCCCGGACGGCGAGTACGATCGCCAGCGCTGTCCCTCGCCCCTGTCGATCCCCCGTCATATCTGAACTGTTCACTCGAGTGTACAAAATACCACTCCCTCACAAGATAGGATTCCCACGTCGCGCGGGTTCGTCTTCTGGCCAGTCGTCTGTCGGCGGTGGTCGTGTCGCTCGCTGTATCGGACGATGACAGGGCTTCGAGATAAATGAACCAGTGTTGTCACTTTCCGCGGCGGATCACGCCCACGATGCCGTGCTGAACTCGACGACGGGGCGGTTCCGTTGCGTTTAAATAGACCCTGGCAATACGAGTGAGTACAGATCGTGTAGGGGCTGCGGGCCCCGAGTCCGATCGAGACCGTTGGTCTCGCAGGGCGGACATACAACAGAAAAGCGGGTCGTGGTAGCCAAGTCTGGCCCAAGGCGCAGGGTTGCTAACTCTGTGGCGTCAAGCCTCCGGGGTTCGAATCCCCGCCACGACGCTCACCGACAACGGTTACACATGAGTGCAGAAGACCCACCCGAGGACGAGAACGCGGAGGAAGAAGAGGAGGACATCCGCTATTTCGTCCGTATCGGACAGACCGACCTCGACGGGACGAAATCCGTCGAGCGAGCACTGACTGACATGAACGGTATCGGACACCGGGCCGCCCGGATCATCATCGAGAAGACGGACATCGACCGTCGCGAAGTCTTCGGCAAGCTCGAAGACGAGGAGATCGAGGAGATCGTCGGCCTCGTGGAAGGGTTCGCCGAGGAAGTCCCGGAGTGGATGACCAACCACCAGTCGGACTTCTTCTCGGGGGAGACCACCCACGAGATCGGCAACGATCTCAACATGACCCGCCGGCAGGACATCAACCGGATGAAGATGATCGACTCCTACCGCGGGGTTCGCCACAAGCGCGGACAGAAGGTCCGCGGACAGCGCACGAAGTCCACCGGTCGTACCGAGGGGACCATCGGCGTCAACGTCGAGGCGATCAAGGAAGAGCAGGCCGAGGAGGCCGCCGGCGAAGAGGAGGGAGGTGAAGAGTAATGCCACTCGGAACGAAGACGAAACTCTACGAGACACCGAACCACCCGTTCCAGGGTGAACGTATCGCCGACGAGCACGACCTCGTCGCTCGCTACGGACTCAAGAACAAAGAGGAACTCTGGCGCGCCCAGTCGGAACTGCGATCCTACCGGCGTGAGGCCCGCCAGCTGCTCGGTGCCGCCCAGGGCGACGCCGAAGCCGCCGAGAGCCAGGAGTTCCTGGCCCGGCTGAAGAAACTCGGCATCCTCAACGACGAGGACGACCTGGACGCCATCCTGTCGCTGGACGTGACCGACGTGCTGGAGCGTCGCCTCCAGACGGTCGTCTACCGCAAGGGCCTGGCCAACACGGCCAAGCAGGCCCGCCAGTTCATCGTCCACGGACACGTGACGGTCGAGGGAAGTCGCGTCACCGAGCCCTCGCGGAAGGTCGCCGTCGCGGAAGGTGACCTCGTCGAGTTCGACAGCACGAGTCCGCTGACGGACGAACTCCACCCCGAACGCGCGGAGGAACAGTAACATGCCAGAGGAAGGACCAGACGACATCTGGGGCATCGCCCACGTGCACGCATCGTTCAACAACACGATCATCACGATCACCGACCAGACCGGCGCGGAGACGCTCGCGAAGTCTTCCGGCGGGACGGTCGTCAAGCAGAATCGCGACGAGGCCTCGCCGTACGCGGCCATGCAGATGGCCGAGACGGTCGCAGAGGAAGTCCTCGCGCAGGGCGTCGAGGGCGTCCACGTTCGCGTGCGCGGTCCCGGCGGGAACCAGCAGACCAACCCCGGTCCGGGCGCGCAGGCGACGATTCGCGCGCTGGCACGAGCCGGCCTGGAGATCGGTCGTATCGAGGACGTGACACCCACCCCGCACGACGGGACGCGCGCACCGAAGAACAGCGGGTTCTAACACATGGCACCGGACTACGACGTGGAGTTCATCGACCGGGGCGATCGCAACCGCGAGGCACGGTTCCTCGTGCGTGACGTGAGCCCCGCGTTCGCGAACGGGATCCGGCGGGCGATGATCGCCGACGTGCCGACGCTCTCGATCGACGAGGTGCGGGTCATCGAGAACTCGTCGGTCATGTTCGACGAGCAGATCGCGCTTCGGCTCGGGCTGGTCCCGCTGACCACGCCCGACGACTACGAGATCGGGGAGACGGTCACGCTCGCGCTGGACGTCGAGGGGCCGGGAACCGCCTACTCGGGCGACCTGGTCAGCACCGACGACCGCGTCGAGCCGGCCGACAAGAACGTCCCGATCATCGACCTCAAGGACCCGGAAGGATCCGAGACCCCCCAGCGCCTCGAAGTCGAGGCCGACGCGGTCTACGACGTGGGTCGGGAACACGCCAAACACCAGGGCGGCGTGGCGGTCGGTTACCGTCACCTTCAAACTGTGGAGGTCGTCGGCGACGCCGACGAGTTCGGCGACGACGACCCGCACATTCTGCGGGGCGTGATCGAGGAGAGCGAGGCGTCCCACGCCTCGGCAACGTCGAGCGGCGACGAGCCGCGAGACGGCGAACTGATCCCGACCGAGGAGTTCGACCACGACCTGACCCAGCGGTATCCGGGGAAGGAGGTCGAAGTCAACGACGTGCCAAACGCCTTCGTGTTCCACGTCGAGACCGACGGTTCGATGTCGGTCGACGATCTGGTGACGGCGGCGGTGGACACGATCCACGACCGGGCCGACGAACTGAAAGACGCAGTACAGCTATAATGAACGACACTGCCCCACACCGACATGACGCCCCCCGTCCCCTGAAGAGCGGCCGGGCCGACCGGTGGACAATCGAAAGCTGTTTGAAGGGGCAGTCGGAACTGACACATGCGCGCAGGGATAGCCAAGTCAGGCCAACGGCGCAGCGTTCAGGGCGCTGTCCCGTAGGGGTCCGCAGGTTCAAATCCTGCTCCCTGCATTGTTCGGCTCGCTACAAACCGGCGAGCCGTAAAAGCGAGCAGACAGCACTTTGCTTCGGAGGTAGGATATGAGTAAGACGAACCCGAGACTCAGTAGTCTCATCGCCGACCTGAAGTCGACCGCCCGCGACGCGGGCGGCAACGTCTGGGGCGACGTCGCCGACCGGCTGGAGAAGCCGCGAAGCACGCACGCCGAAGTCAACCTGGGCCGAATCGAGCGGTACGCCCAGGAGGACGAGACAGTGGTCGTGCCCGGGAAGGTCCTGGGCAGCGGCGTCCTCCAGAAGGACGTCACGGTCGCTGCCGTGGACTTTTCCGGCACGGCCGAGACCAAGATCGACCAGGTAGGCGAGAGCATCACGCTAGAACAGGCACTCGAACGCAACCCCGACGGCGGTAACGTGCGGGTGATTCGATGAGTATCGCAGAATTCGACGCGGACGTCGTCGTCGAGGCACGTGACTGCATCCTCGGTCGGGTCGCCAGCGAGGTGGCCCAGCGCGCGCTCGACGGCGAGCGCGTGGCCGTGATCAACGCCGAGCAGGCGGTCATCACCGGCAACGCCGAGGACACGATGGAGACGTACCGGAAGCGCCGCGATCTGGGCTCGGACCGGGGTCCGTACTACCCGAAACAGCCCGACCGGATCCTCAAGCGCTCGATCCGCGGCATGCTGCCGTACAAGAAGGATCGCGGGCGTGAGGCCTTCGAGAACGTCCGTGTCTACATCGGCAACCCCCACGACGAGGACGCAGAGGTCGTCGAGGGGACGTCGCTGGATCGGCTCTCGAACATCAACTTCGTCCAGCTGGGCGAGGTCAGCGAAGAACTCGGAGCGAACGTCACATGGTAACTAACACGTCAGGCAAGAAGAAGACGGCCATCGCACGCGCGACGGTCACCGACGGCGAGGGTCGGGTTCGGGTGAACTCCCAGCCCGTCGAACTCGTCGAGCCGGAGCTGTCGCGGCTGAAGATGCTGGAACCGTTCCGGATCGCCGACGACGACCTGCGCGACGAGGTCGACATCGACGTGCAGGTCGAGGGCGGCGGGACCTCCGGACAGGCGGACGCGGTCCGGACCGCCATCGCGCGCGGGCTGGTGCAGTTCCACAACGACGCGGAACTGCGGGACGCCTACATGGAATTCGACCGGTCGCTGCTGGTCAACGACGTGCGCCAGACCGAACCCAAGAAGTGGGGCGGCCCGGGCGCTCGGGCGCGCTACCAGAAGTCCTACCGCTGAGGTGATCAAAGTATGATGGTACCGGTCCGGTGTTTCACCTGTGGCAACGTGGTCGGCGAGCACTGGGAGGAGTTCAAAGCTCGGACCAGAGAAGACGACGAGGACCCGGAGAAGGTCCTCGACGAACTGGGCGTGGAGCGACACTGCTGTCGCCGCATGCTCGTCTCGCACAAGGACCTCGTCGACATCGTGGCACCGTATCAGTGACACATGGCAGGACAGGAAAACAGATACGAGAAGGCACGCATCATCGGCGCGCGAGCGCTGCAGGTGGCCTACGGCGCACCGGTGCTCATCGACACGGAGCAGACCCAGCCGATCCTCATCGCGGCCGAGGAGTACGACGCCGAGGTCTTGCCGTTCACCGTGAGGCGGGGTGAACAGTGACACTGATCGCCGACGTGTCGCTGCGGCGGATCCTCGACTCCCGCGGTAACGGGACGGTCGAGGCGGAGGTGACCACCGAGAACGGTGGGTTCGGCCGCGCGGCCGCCCCCAGCGGTGCCTCGACGGGCGAGTACGAGGCGATCGAACTCGAACCGAGCGAGGCCATCGCGAAGGCCCGAGAGCTGGCGGTACCGCGACTCGTCGGCGAGACCTTCGCCGGCGACCAGCGCGGGGTCGATCAGGCGCTCCACGGCGCGGACGGCACCGACGATTTCTCGAAGATCGGGGCCAACAGCGCCGTCGCGATCAGCATGGCCGCGGCCAAGGCCGGTGCCGACACGCAGGGGATCCCCCTCTACCAGCACCTCGGCGGTGCGTTCCGGGGGCGGAACTTCCCGGTCCCGCTGGGCAACGTCGTCGGCGGCGGCGAACACGCCGCGGACGCGACCCACATCCAGGAGTTCCTCGCCGCACCCGTCGGCGCGCCGAGCGTCGCGGACGCGGTGTTCGCCAACGCGGCCGTCCACCAGGAGGTCCACGACATCCTGACCGACCGCGGGATCGCCGCGGGCAAGGGCGACGAAGGCGCGTGGGCACCTTCCGTGGACGACGCCGAGGCGTTCGAGATCGTGGCCGAGGCGACCGAACAGGTCGAAGACGAGTTCGGCTTCGAGGTCCGGATGGGGCTGGACGTGGCCGGCGCGGAGCTGTACGACGCCGAGGATGGCGTCTACCGATACGGCGACCGGACGCGGGACACGGCCGAGCAGATCGACTACGTCGCCGACCTCGTCTCCGAGTACGACCTCGTCTACGTCGAGGACCCGCTCGACGAGAACGACTACGAGGCCTTTGCCGAGTTGACTGACCGCGTCGGGGAGGAGACGCTGATCTGTGGCGACGACCTGTTCGTGACCAATACGGACCGGCTCGCCGACGGGATCGAGCAGGGTGCGGCAAACAGCATCCTGATCAAGCCCAACCAGATCGGCACGCTGACGGACGCCTTCGACGCCATCGAACTGGCGGTCGAGAACGGCTACGAGCCGGTCGTCTCCCACCGGAGCGGAGAGACCGAGGACGCGACGATCGCACACCTCGCCGTCGCGACGGACGCGCCGTTCATCAAGACTGGCGCGGTCGGCGGCGAGCGCACCGCGAAGCTGAACGAACTGATCCGAATCGAGGACAACGCATGAGTGGAAACGACGAAGAGGGTCTCGACGCCGCCGAGTCGGAGGTCGACCCGGAGCCGACCGGCGAAGCCGGTGCGGAGCCGGAGCCCGACCCCGACGCGGACGTCGCCGAGGCCGACGACGACGAAGCACAGACCCCCGACGCCGAGTCAGGTGAAGAGGAGGCGGCCGAGGAGGCCGCCGAAGAAGCGGAAGAGGAGCCACGGCTGGACGAGGACGTCATGCCCGACGACGAGGCGGACCTCCTCATCCCGGTCGAGGACTACCTCGCGGCCGGTGTCCACATCGGGACCCAGCAGAAGACCACGGACATGGAGCGGTTCATCCACCGCGTCCGGACCGACGGGCTGTACGTGCTGGACGTCTCGATGACCGACCAGCGCATCCGGACGGCAGCCGACTTCCTGGGCGATTACGACCCCGAGCAGATCCTCGTGGCCTCCTCGCGCCAGTACGGTCGCTTCCCGGCCGAGCAGTTCGCGGACGCCATCGGCGCTCGCGCACGCACCGGTCGGTTCATCCCCGGAACGCTCACGAACCCCGACTACGAGGGCTACATCGAGCCCGACGTCGTGGTCGTGACCGACCCCATCGGTGACTCCCAGGCTGTGAAGGAGGCCATCACGGTGGGCATCCCGGTCATCGCGATGTGTGACTCCAACAACCAGACGAGCAACGTCGATCTCGTGGTCCCGACGAACAACAAGGGTCGCAAGGCCCTGTCGGTCGTCTACTGGCTGCTGGCCAACGAGACGCTGGACCGGCGCGGTGCCGAACCGGCCTACGCGCTCGAGGACTTCGAGAGCGAACTGTAGATTTCGTCGCCATCACTTCGACTTTTTCGACTGCGCTCAGTTCGGTCGCGATAGCGTCGGGTGTAGGGGTCCGCTTTATCCCTCGTGCACAGAATCGGACAGTGTCAGGGGAGACGAAACGAGGAATAAAGGGACGACGACGGAGGAGCCCCTCAAGAGCTTTATTCCCCTCGTTCGAGAGGGGTAACATGGCACAAGACACGACGATGAACGCCCTGATCGGGGGCGTCGTCACGATCGTCCTCTCGTTCACCGGATTCTCACCGCTGATCGGCGGCGCGGTCGCGGGCTATCTGAACCAGCGCGACGGCGTACGAATCGGGGCGCTGGCCGGGGTGATCGCGCTCGTGCCGCTGATACTCGTGTTCGCTTTCCTCGGGACCGTGTTCGCAGCATTCACTCCGTTCAGCGGGATGGGACCGGGGATGATGACCGGGATGGGCCTGATCGGTCTCTTCTTCGGGGCTTTCGTGTTCGCCTTCGCCGCGGCGATCATCGTCGGCCTGTCGGCGCTGGGCGGGTATATCGGTGAGTACCTCTACGAAGAGGACGTGCTCTGAACCCGGTAGTTCCATTACCGAGGGGGGAAACGGACGGATATGGTCGTTTCCAGCGCACCGGGGAAGGTCTATCTCTTCGGGGAGCACGCGGTCGTATACGGTGAGCCGGCGGTGCCCTGCGCGATCGAGCGACGGGCGCGGGTGACCGTCGAGGAACGCGACGACGGGGCCCTGCGGGTCCACTCGACGGACCTCACACTCGACGGGTTCACGGTGGAGTACGAGGAGGCGACGGACGCCTCGGCCGACGTGGACGTGCCAGAGCAGCTGGTCGAGGCGGCCGTGGGCTACGTCGACGCGGCGGCCGCGCAGGCCCGCGACGCCGCGGACCGGCCCGACGCGGGCTTCGACATCACCATCGAGAGCGAGATTCCGCTCGGGGCGGGGCTGGGTTCCTCGGCCGCCGTGGTGGTCGCAGGGATCGACGCGGCGACCCGGGAACTCGGCGTCGAACTCAGTTCGAGGGAGATCGCCGAGCGCGCCTACCGGGTCGAACACGAGGTGCAGGACGGACAGGCCTCGCGGGCGGACACCTTCTGCTCGGCGGTCGGCGGCGCGGTCCGGGTCGAAGGCGACGACTGCCAGCCCATCCCGGACGTGCCGAACCTGCCCTTCGTCATCGGCTACGACGGCGGGGCCGGCGACACGGGCGAACTCGTGGCGGGCGTGCGCCGACTCAAGGAGGAGTACCCGTTCGCGGCCGACACCGTCGAGACCATCGGCGATCTCGTCCGGCAGGGCGAGCGGGCACTCGAAACCGGAGATCTCGAAGAACTCGGGCGGCTGATGGACTTCAATCACGGCCTGCTGGAGGCACTGGGTGTCTCCTCGCGGTCGCTGGACGAGATGGTGTGGGCGGCCCGGGAGTCCGACGCGCTGGGGGCGAAACTGACCGGCGCGGGCGGCGGCGGGTGTATCGTCGTGCTGGACGAGACCGAAGAGGCGCGGACGGCGCTGTCCTATACCCCGGGCTGTGAGGAGACGTTCCGGGCAGAACTGGACACCGAGGGCGTGCGCGTGGAGGAACGATGACGGTCGTCGTCAAACTCGGCGGAAGTGTCGTCACCGAGAAGGACGAACCGGAGACGCTCGACGAGGAGGCCATCGGGCAGGCGGCCGCAGCCGTCGCCGCCGCCGACGAGGCGGTCGTCGTCGTCCACGGTGGCGGGAGCTTCGGCCACCACCACGCGAGCAGCCACGGGGTCTCCCGGACCGACGGAACGCACGACGCCGTGGCTGTTCGGGAGATCCACGAGGCGATGAAGCGGTTGAACGACGCGATGGTCGACGCCCTCGCCGACGCGGGCGTCCCAGCGGTCCCCGTCCACCCGCTGTCGGCCGGGAGCCGGGACGTAGATGGCGACCTCGACCTGCCGACCGGACAGGTCGCCACGATGCTCGGCGAGGGGTTCGTCCCGGTGTTGCACGGCGACGTGCTCGCCCACGCGGGCTCGGGTGCGACCATCGTCAGCGGCGACGAACTCGTCGTGGCGCTGGCGACCGGCGTCGACGCCGACAGCGTGGGCCTCTGCTCGGCGGTCCCGGGCGTCCTCGACGCCGACGACGACGTGATCGACCGGATCGACGCGTTCGAGGAGGTAGCCGCGGTGCTGGGTGGGAGCGACGCCGCCGACGTGACCGGCGGGATGGCCGCGAAGGTCCGGACGCTGCTGGACCTGGACACACCGGCGTCGATCTTCGCGCTGGACGACCTCGAGGCCTTCTTCGAGGGAGACGAACCGGGAACGCTGGTCGCGGGCGGTGGCGGTGAAGGGTAGGAGCATCAAATCCCTCACCGCCGTGATAGTCCGTCGACCCCCGATGTGTGCGACATCCCTGCCACGGCGCGGCCTCGCACCGCCCGAAACGTGGCGTACTCTTATTGGTGATAGTTACCAATAACAGCGATATGACAACTGTCAGAATCGTAGACGGGGCCAGGTACGGCTTCAGGATGGTCGGTCTCGTCTTCGGGCTACTGGTGATCAGCGGCGTCCTGTTCGCGCTGGGGGGCCTGCTGGCGACCGGCGGCGAACTGACGGTACAGGGTTCGCTGCTCGCCTTCGGACAGCCGGCGATGCTGGCCGCGGGTGGGTTCTTCGGACTGGCCGGCGTCGTGGTCCTCTACGCCGGATCCGTCGGGCTCGTCCACAAGCTGATCGCCGACAGCGTCACGGCCGGTTTCGAGAACGCGGAGGGGACAGCCACGGGACCGGTCTCGGTGAGCGAGGATACCGCGAGTACGAGGGCGGAACAGACCGCCGAGTCCCCGTCCGAGTCCGGCACCACGACGACCTTCGACCGCGACGAACGGGCACAGGAAGAACCGATCGCGGCCGACTCGTCGGCGGCAGAACCCGTCGTAGACGAGGGCGATCCAGCCGGGGAATCCGTGGCGGAGGGGACCGGTTCGGAGATCGATCCGGACACGGGGAAAGTCGAGCCGGAGTCGGTCGATCTGGTGGACGAGCCGACTCAGAAGCCGGGGCAGAGTCGGTCGTCGAGCGAACCTGCAGAGGACGCCGTCGAGGACAGCGTGGCCGACCCGGGCCCGGAGCCAGATCAGGCCGGATCGAGCGACGACAGGGACGAGACGGGTGGAACAGGTCGGACGGACGGCCAAGATACGGAACCTGTCGCCTTCGAACCGGAGGACGGTGCGGAAGCGATCAGCACTGCTCCGGAATCGACAGAGGAAGAAGGTGTGGAGCCAGTAGCGGCCGAATCAGCCACGGACGACGACCCGTCGGCCCCGGCGGACATCGACCGGGCGGTCACCGAGGCGACCGGGACCAGTCTCGACGAATCCGACGACGTGTCGACCGAACCGGTCGGGTCTGACGAGACGGCTGCCGAGACAGCCGAACCGACCGAAGTAACCGACGATCCGATCGAGAGAGCCGGCGAACCGGCCGTCGAGGGCGACAACGGCGCATCGGGAACCGACGACGACGCGGTGTCGGGGGCCACGGACGACACCGGGACCGACGAGACAGACGATCCGTTCACCGAACCGGCCGTCGACGTCGACGAGGAGTCGTCGGAGACGGAGAAAGCCGACGTGATCGACCGGGCCTTCGAGCAGGAAGAAGACGCGGACATCGACGCGGACACGGTCATCGACGACGCCATCGAAGCGGGTGAAGTCGAGGACACCAGCGACGAACCCGGCGACTGGGAACCGCTCGACGAGAGCGACCTGAAGGACGACTGACGATCAGAGGTCCAGTAACTCTTTGGCGATGATGTTGCGCTGAATCTCGCTGGTTCCTTCCCCGATCTGGTAGAGTTTCGCGTGGCGATACTGTCGCTCGACCGGGTAATCGCGGGTGTAGCCGTTGCCGCCGTGGAGTTGCATCGCGTCGCTGGCCACCTCCTCGGCGACCTCGGAGGCGTAGAGTTTGGCCATGCTGGCGAGTTTGGTGGGCTTCTCGTCGCGGTCGATGCGGGCGGCGGCGTCGTAGGTGAGCCGGCGGGCGTTCTCCACCTTGACCGCCATGTCGGCGAGTGTGTGCTGGACGGCCTGAAACTGCTCTAGCTTCCGGTCGAACTGGCTGCGCTCGCCGACGTAGTCGACGGCCTCGTCGAGACAGCGCTGGGCGATTCCCAGGGCCTGGGCGGCGATGCCGACCCGTTCTTCCTCGAAGAACTCCATGAGCTGGTAGAAGCCGGCGTCCTCGTAGCCGACGAGGTTCTCTTCCGGGACTCTGACGCCGTCGTAGCGGAGCTGGGCGGTGTCGGATGCGTTCCAGCCCATCTTGTGAATCTGGCTCTCGACCTCGAACCCGTCACGATCGGTCTCGACGATGATCGCCGAGATGCCGGCGTGACCCTCGACGCCCGTTCGGCACATCGTCAGGACGTAGTCGGCGATGGAGCCGTGCGTGATGAAGGTCTTCACGCCGTCGATGACGTACTCGTCTCCGTCCTTCTCCGCGGCTACGCCGCTCCGTTCCGAGGCTGAAGCCTCGCGTTTCTCCGCCGTCGTCTCGATGCTCGCGGCGTCGCTCCCGTGCTCGGGTTCGGTGTTGCCGAGCGCGCCGATCAACTCGCCGGATGTGATCCCCTCCAGAATCCACTCTTTCTGTTCCTCGGTGCCGTACTCGGCGATCATCCGGGTGCCGAACTCGGTGCCGATGGCCGCGAGCATCCCGGCGTCGGCGCGCGCGATCTCCTCGGCGAAGATCGAGGCCTCGATCTGTCCCATCCCCGCGCCGCCGTACTCCTCGGGGATCGAGACGCCGATCAGACCGGCGTCGACGGCTGTCTCCCAGACCGCTTCGGGCCACTCGCCGCTCTCCTCGTGTTCGCGCGCGACGGGTTCGATCTCGTTCTCGGCGAACTCCCGGGCCGTCTGTCGCACGGCCCGCTGTTCCTCGGTCAGGGAGAAATCGATCATGGGCCACCGACGACAGTAAGTGTGTTAACTGTTTCCGAGCCACAGGAACTGCCCACGAGTTCACTCCCCTGAGACACGAACACGTATCACAAGAAATTAGAAACTGATTTACCGTGTCTGGTCGGGAGTGTAGTGGATGACAGGGTTCGATCCGACGCCGCCGAGTACGGAGCTGTTCGCCGACGACCTGCTGGCGGGTGAGACGGCGTTGATCACCGGCGGCGGGACGGGAATCGGCGAGGAGATCGCGCTGGCGATGGCAGACCACGGCGCGGACGTGGCCGTCGCCAGCCGTGACATGGATCACCTCGAACCGGTGGCCGATGCGATCGAGGAGAAGGGTCAGCAGGCCTGTGCGACGACGGTCGACGTGCGCGACGAGGACGAGGTCGACGCGATGACCGAGACGGTGATCGACGAACTCGGCGATATTACGATCCTCGTCAACAACGCCGGCGCGAACTTCGTCACGCCCACGGAGGAGCTGTCGGCCAACGGCTGGCGCTCCGTGGTGGGAACCATCCTCGACGGCACGGCCTATTGCTCGTTTGCGGTCGGCGAGCACATGATCGACAACGGCGGCGGGTCGATCGTCACGATGGGCGCGACCAACTCCGTGTTCGGCGCGCCGTATCACGCCCACTCGGGGGCGGGCAAGGCGGGCGTCCACAACCTGATGCAGTCGCTTGCCAGCGAGTGGGCGAAGTTCGGGATCCGTGCGAACACGGTCGCACCGGGCATCATCGAGACCGAGGGGATCGCCGGCGCGGTCGGTGGATCCCTGCCCGACCAGTTGCTGGAGGACCTCGCTGCGGATCGGTTCGGCGAGCCCGCGGACTGCGTGCCGGTCGTCCTCTTTCTCGCGAGCCCCGCGGCGAGTTACGTGACGGGGAGTTACTACGCGGTCGACGGCGGGCACCTGCTCCATCAGTCGCCGATGGGGTGAGGGCGAAAAAGCCGTCCAAACCCAACAGTTTTAAAAGCGGGCGTCGAAGGCCTCCGTAACCGAGCGCACGGCCGCCCGGACTCGGACGCGGCGGCCGGCAACACATCGAGCGGTTCGGTGTGTCCGGAACGGGACGACTCCCGTCCGTCGTTGCGCGTCGTGGGCCCTCGGTCGGCCCGGCGACGCACGGAATCCGACGGCGGGTCGGGAGTCGCTAGCCCACGGACCAGAATCGCCTGTTTGCCGGTCACCGCGAGTCGACCGACTCCGCGGGGCCCGTCTCGGAAGCTACAACCATGGAAATCGAAATCGCGACAATCGGCGGCTATCAGGAAGTCGGACGGCAGATGACTGCGGTGCGAGCGGGCGACGACGTCGTCGTCTTCGACATGGGTCTGAACCTCTCGAAGGTCCTGATCCACGACAACGTCGAAACCGAGCGGATGCACAGTCTCGACCTGATCGACATGGGCGCGATCCCGGACGACCGGGTCATGTCCGATCTGGAGGGTGACGTGAAGGCCATCGTGCCGACCCACGGCCACCTCGACCACATCGGTGCCATCTCGAAGCTGGCTCACCGCTACGACGCGCCCATCGTGGCCTCGCCGTTCACCATCGAACTCGTCAAACAGCAGATCAAGGGCGAGGAGAAGTTCGGCGTCGAGAACGACCTCCAGAAGATGGAGGCCGGCGAGACGATGCAGATCGGCGAGCGCAACGAACTGGAGTTCGTCAACGTCACCCACTCGATCATCGACGCGATCAACCCCGTGCTCCACACGCCCGAGGGCTCCATCGTCTACGGGCTGGACAAGCGGATGGATCACACGCCGGTCATCGGCGACCCCATCGACATGAAGCGGTTCCGGGAGATCGCCCGCGAGGACGGCGGCGTCCTCTGTTACATCGAGGACTGTACCAACGCCGGCCGGAAGGGCCGCACGCCCTCCGAGTCCGTCGCCCGTCGCCACCTCAAAGACGTGATGTACAGCGTCGAGGACTACGACGGCGGCATCGTCGCGACCACGTTCTCCTCCCACATCGCCCGTGTGAGTTCGCTGGTCGAGTTCGCCGAGGACATCGGCCGCCAGCCCGTCCTGCTCGGGCGCTCGATGGAGAAGTACTCCGGCACCGCCGAGCGACTCGACTTCGTGGACTTCCCGGACGACCTCGGGATGTACGGCCACCGCAAGTCCGTCGACCGGACCTTCAAGCGAATCATGAACGAGGGCAAGGAGAACTTCCTGCCCATCGTCACGGGTCACCAGGGCGAGCCGCGCGCGATGCTCACCCGGATGGGGCGGGGCGAGACGCCGTACGAACTGGAGAACGGCGACAAGGTCATCTTCTCGGCCCGAGTCATTCCGGAGCCGACGAACGAGGGCCAGCGCTACCAGAGCGAACGCCTGCTGGGCATGCAGGGTGCGCGTATCTACGACGATATCCACGTCTCGGGTCACCTCCGGCAGGAGGGCCACTACGAGATGCTGGACACGCTCCAGCCCCAGCACGTCATCCCGGCTCACCAGGACATGGAAGGGTTCGCACCGTACGTGGACCTCGCGGAGAACATGGGGTACAACCTCGGGCGTGACCTGCACGTCACGCGCAACGGGAACCTGATCACGCTCGTCGACGAATGACGACCCCACGCGCCGACCGGGCGGCCGTCGAGGAGGCTATCGCCACGCGTCGCGAACTGGTCAACGACGCGATCCCCGAGCAACTCCCGATCATTCGCCCCGAGCGCCTCTACGAGGCGTCCCGGTACCTGCTGGACGCGGGCGGCAAGCGCCTGCGCCCGACGATCCTCCTCCTGGCCGCGGAGGCCATCGCCGACGCCGACCCGCTCGGCGAGGACTACCACGCCTTCCCCGCCCCGGACGGCCCCGTCGACGTGATGTCGGCGGCGGTCAGCATCGAGATCATCCAGTCGTTCACCCTCATCCACGACGACATCATGGACGACGACGATATGCGTCGTGGCGTGCCAGCCGTCCACCGCGAGTACGACCTCGAAACCGCGATCCTCGCGGGCGACACGCTCTACTCGAAGGCCTTCGAGGTCATGCTGGAGACCGGCGCTCCGGCCGAGCGGTCGGTCAGGGCCCTGTCGGAACTGGCGACGACCTGTACGAAGATCTGTGAGGGACAGGCCTTCGACATCGACTTCGAGTCCCGCAGCGCCGTCGAACCCGACGAGTATCTGGACATGGTGGAACTCAAGACCGCGGTGCTGTACGCCGCGGCCGCGGGGGTCCCCGCCATGCTGCTGGGCGACGACGACGCGGTCGACGCGCTCTACGGCTACGGCCTCGACATCGGTCGGGCCTTCCAGATCCAGGACGATCTGCTCGACCTGACGACGCCCAGTGAGAAACTCGGCAAGCAACGCGGGAGCGACCTGATCGAAGGCAAGAAGACGCTGGTGACGCTGCACGCCCGCGAACACGGCGTCGACGTGGACGGACTGGTCGACGCGGACTCGGTGGAGGCGGTCGACGAGGCCGAGATCGAGGCCGCAGTCGGCGAGTTGCGCGAAGCGGGTAGCATCGAGTACGCCCGCGAGACCGCCCACGACCTCATCCACAGCGGCAAATCCAACCTGGAAGTCCTCCCGGACAACCACAGCCGGGACCTGCTGGGCGGCATCGCCGACTACCTGATCGAGCGAGAGTACTGACCCGCCGATCCGGTCGGAACCCTGCGACGACGACCCACGCTGCGTGATAGCAGATCGACGACAGCTTTTCACCCACACCCGGCGTCGGGAGTCCCATGATCGATGTCGCGGACGTGCCGAAGTGGGTAGTCTTCCAGTTCGGGGACGCGAGCGGTGGACCGGCCGTGAACGTGACCGTCGACCCGGCGGCGGGGGTCGCATCCAGCGCGGTCGGGGCCTTCGTCCTCACGGTCGTCGTCGGGGCGATCATGGTCACCATCGCACCGAAGTACACGGAGTCGAAGATGGCGACCCTCAGAGACGAGCCCGTGGACTCGTTCGTTTACGGCGTGCTTACCCTCGTGCTCGCGGTGATCCTCCTCGTCGCGCTGGTGTTCTCCCTGATCGGGATCCCCGTCGCGGTCGTGTCGTTTTTCGCTCTACTTCTGGTCTGGGGGGTCGGATCGGCCATCGCCTTCCTCGCAATCGCCGAGCGGTTGCTCGACGCCGACGATGGCTGGCTGAAGCCCCTCCTGCTCGCCGGCGCGCTCAACGGCGGCCTGACGCTGACGGGGATCGGCGGGCTGGTGGCGTTCTGTATCGGCGCGGCCGGCTTCGGAGCCGTCCTCCGGGACTACCTGTAACCGACCCCCGGAGTTATGCCCATTCCGACCCGTCAACCCGTATGGCCGCCATACAACTTCTCCGACACGCCACACTCCGGGTCGAACTCGACGGCACGACGTTCCTCGTCGATCCGATGTTGAGCGAACCGGGCGAGATTCCGCCGATTCCCAACTCACCCAACGACCGCGAGAACCCCCTCGTCGGACTCCCCGACGCGGACCTGACCGCCGACGCCGTCCTCGTCACCCACCGCCACCGGGATCACTTCGACGACGCCGCGGCCGAACAACTCCCGGACGACACCCCGATCCTCTGCCAACCTGCGGAGGGAGAGGCGTTCCGAAACGAGGGGTTCACCGACGTTCGACCGGTCGATGAAGAGATCCCTTTCGAGGGAATCGACATCACCCGGACGCCCGCTCGCCACGGTCACGGGGACCTCGCCGAGCAGATGGGACCGTCGTCGGGCTACGTCCTCGAGGGCTCGCAGACGATCTATCTCGCGGGCGATACGGTGTGGTACGACGCGGTGCCGGAGACGATCGACGCCCACGACCCCGACGTTGTGGTGGTCAACGCGGGCGCTGCGCAGTTCGTGGAGGGGAAACCGATCACGATGACGCCCGAGGAGGTCGGCGAGGTCCGGGACCACGTCCCAGACGACGTGCCGGTGATCGCCGATCACATGGATGCGATCAACCACTGTCTCGCGACGCGGGCGGACCTGCGTGCGGCGGTCGACGGCGTCACGATCCCCGCGGACGGCGAGCGAGTCGACCTGTGATCGGCCCGGGTGAGTGAGAACCGGGAGGGCGAGGCGGTCGGCGCGGAACGGCGGAGTTTTGAGTGGCCGCGACCGAATCACGACAAAATGGACGACGAGGTACGCGAACGCGTCGAGGAGGCCGCGGAGAAAAACGCCCTCTTCAACGCGCTCAAACACGACAGCGATCCGCAGGTCGGGGCGATCATGGGGCCGCTGATGGGCGAGAACCCCGAGTTCCGCGAGTACGGCGACGAGATTCCCGAGGTGATCGGTCCGGTCGTGGGAAAGATCGGGAACATGTCGACCGAGGAGCGCCGCGAGCGGCTCGAAGAACTCGACCCCGACCTCGTGGCAGAACTCGACGCCGAGGACGAGGAAGACGAACACGACCTTCCGGATCTGCCCAACGCCGAGGAGTACGACGAGATCCGCCTGCGCGCCGCCCCGAACCCGAACGGTCCGTGGCACCTCGGCCACGCCCGGATGCCCTCGGTCATCGGGACGTACAAGGACCGGTACGACGGGAGCTTCGTCGTCCGGTTCGACGACACCGACCCCGAGACCAAGCGACCGGATCTCGACGCCTACGACGAGATCCTCGACGCCATCGACTACCTCGGGTTCGAGCCCGACGAGGTGATCCGGGCCAGCGACCGCCTGGAGACCTACTACGACCACGCCCGCGAACTGATCGACCTCGGCGGGGCCTATACCTGCTCGTGTCCCCAAGGCGAGTTCTCGGACATGAAGAACTCCGGCGAGGCCTGTCCCCACCGGGACAAAGATATCGAGACCACCCGCGAGGAGTTCGAGGCCATGATCGACGGCGAGTACTCCGCCGGCGAGAAGGTCCTCCGGGTCAAGACGGACATCGAACACAAGAACCCCGCGCTCCGGGACTGGGTGGCCTTCCGGATGATCGACACGCCCCATCCCCGCGAGGAAGCTAGCGAGTACCGGTGCTGGCCGATGCTGGACTTCCAGAGCGGGGTCGACGATCACCTCACGGGCATCTCCCACATCATCCGCGGGATCGACCTGCAGGACTCCGCGAAGCGCCAGCGGTTCGTCTACGACTACTTCGACTGGGAGTACCCCGAGGTGATCCACTGGGGTCACGTCCAGGTCGAGGACTACGACGTGTCGATGAGTACCTCGACGATCAAGGAGCAGATCGAGGCCGGCGAACTCGACGGCTGGGACGACCCGCGCGCGCCGACGCTCGCCAGTCTCCGCCGGCGAGGCATTCGCGGACAGGCCATCGTCGACGCGATGGTCGAACTGGGAACCTCCACCTCGAACGTCGATCTGGCGATGTCCTCGGTGTACGCGAACAATCGCGACCTGATCGACGAGGACACCGACCGGCGATTCCTGGTTCGGGATGGCGAGGAGTTCCCCATCGAGGGCGGCCCCGACGCCGCACACCCGCCGATCCACCCTAACCACGAGGACCGCGGGGAGCGCGACATTCCGGTGGGCGAGGCGGTCCTGCTCGAACCCGACGACGTCCCGGCCGAGGGCGAGCGGGTCTGGCTGAAGGGCTTCGGACCGGTCCGTCGAGACGGTGACGCGCTCGAATACACCGACGACGACATCGACGTCGTCCGATCGGGCGACGTGGACGTGATCCACTGGGTGCCCGCCGAAGGGAGCCAGCCCCTCCGACTCCGGACGATGGACGGCGACGTGTCGGGCCACGCGGAACCCGGTATCACCGACTACGACGCCGACGCCGTGGTCCAGTTCGAGCGGATCGGATTCGCCCGAATAGACGGCGTGCCCGAACAGGGCACGGAACGGTCGAGCGGTGAGGACGGCGAGCCGCGAGACAAACACGAGGACGACGATACCGTCGCCTACTACGCCCACTCCTGACAGCGGTATCGCCGCACCGCCGTTCGGTCCAAGCTTTAAGTAGTTCCCCGGAGACTTACAGAATAGATACCAATGGCCATAGACCCCGAGTTCGAGCAGAACCGCGAGAAGGTGGAGGAACACGACGGCCACGCCGTGTGGGGGCCGGTCGACGAACCGGAAGAACTGGGCATCCACGGGACACACGTCGCCGTCGACTTCGACATCTGTCTCGCGGACGGCGCGTGTCTGGAGGACTGCCCGGTCGACGTGTTCGAGTGGGTCGACACGCCCGACCACCCCGAGAGCGAGATCAAGGCCGATCCCGCCAAGGAAGAACAGTGTATCGACTGTATGCTCTGTGTCGACGTCTGTCCGGTCGACGCTATCGACGTGGACCCCGGCCGCGCCGGCCGCATCTGATCGAGCGCGACCGACGCAGACATCGCGATTTTCGCCCGTAGGTAGCCCCTACCAGGCTTTCGACCATCTGTAAAATCTTAGAATAAGCACAATAGGGAAATAGCAGGAAGACAGTGGTAGAGATGTTCATCCGAATGGCGTGATACCTATGCACACACTGGTACTTACGAAAGGCGTCCCGGACTTCCGGGAAGGACAGGTGTCGTTCGACGAGGACGGCCACTTAGAGCGCGGCAAGACACCGACCGTGATGAACCCCAACGACAAGCACGCGCTGGAGGCAGCGCTGCAGACCAAGGTCCGTCACGGCGGCACCGTATCGCTGATGAGTATGGGCCCGCCGGGCTACAAGGAAGTCCTCCAGGAGGGGATGGAAGACGTCTACGCCGACGACCTCTATCTCCTCTCGGACCGGGAGATGGGCGCGGCCGACACGTGGGCCACGTCGATCACGCTCTCGACGGGCATCGACCACATGGAGGAAGAGCCCGACGTGGTCTTTGCGGGTTTCAAGACCGCGGACGGGGAGACGGGCCACACCGGCCCGCAGACCTGCTGGTGTCAGGACTGGCCCATCGTCACCCACGTCGTCGCGCTCGACATCGACGAGGAGGAGCGCACCCTGCGAGCCAAGCGACTCGTCGAGGGCGACGTGGAGGAGATCGAGACGGTCGAGGCACCCCTGCCCTGTTTCGTCGTCGCCGATCCGGAGTTCGAGCCGACCTACCGGAAGGCCGAGCATCGGCTCCGGCACAAGGACCTCCGGGCCGAGACCCAGGAGCGTGCCGCCGAGCTCGACCTGGACGAGGACGTCACGGTCTGGGACCAGGAGGCGCTGAACCTCGATCCGGACTTCATCGGGCTGGACGGCTCGCCGACCATCGTGGCCGGCGTCGACCCGATCCCGAAGGCACCATCCGAGCGTGAGGCGACGATGGTCGAACCCGGTGACGAGGAGGGGATGGCACAGGTGTTCGAGGAACTCGAGCCGTTCGCGGAGGCCGACTGACCATGGAGATCGATCCCACAGAGCACGAGATCGCCGACCTCGGACCGAAGATCAAAGACGTCGACGACGCCGAGGAGTTGCGGGCGATGCTCGAGGCGGAGGAAGACGGCGAGGACCGCGTCCCCGTGAAGACGCTCATCGAGGACCGTCTCGAGAAGGTCGAGGGCGAGGACGAAGACGTCGATCCGAGCGACGCCGACCTCGAGGACATGACCGTCGCCGACGTGGCGAACATGGTCCGGGGCATCGAGGACGTCGAGGTCCTCGAGGATCTGCTCGAACGCGAGGAAGCGGGGCAGGACCGCAAGACGGCCAAGAGCCAGATCGAGAGCCGGATCGACAACCTGCAACAGAGCGACGACGATGGCGACGACGAGGAGGTCGTGATCGAGGCCCCCGAGGAGAAGTACCCGGACCTCGATCACCCGACGGCGGACAAAAAGCACGTCCGCGCGCTGGAGGACGGCGACTACCGGGACATGTGGGTCTACTGTGAGACCCAGCAGGGACAGTTGATCGACGTGTCGAGGGAAATGCTCGCGAAGGCCCGTGAGCTGATGGACGGGTACAACGAGGAGTACGACGAATCGGAGTCGGTCATCGCGGTGCTGATCGGCGACGGCGTGGGCGAGTTGGCCGAGGAGTGCCTCGCCTACGGTGCCGACCGAGTGATCTACCTCGAAGACGACCGGCTCGACCGGTTCCGCCACACGCCGTACACCGAAATCTTCTGTGACATGGCGCGCAACGGCGGCCACCCGTTCGGCCGCGAGGACCGGGCCGAAGACGACTGGCGCGACTACGACGAACCGCGTTACACCGTCTTCCCGGCGACGAACAACGGCCGGGACCTCTCGGCGCTGGCCCAGGCAGAATTCGACTCCGGGCTGGCCTCGGACTGTTCGGACCTGTTCATCGAGCCCGCGAACATCTCCAACCCCGCGAAGACGGGCAAACCCGGTGAGACCGTCGAGTTCCAGCGCGTACTCCACATGAAGCGCCCGGACTTCTCCGGGTTCGAGTACTCGACGATCCTCTGTCTCGACAAGCCCGGGCGGGAGTTCCACCCACAGGGTGCCTCGGTGATCCCGGGCAGTTTCGACGTGCCGGACCCAGACCCCGAACGGCAAGGTGAGGTGATCGAACACGAGATGCCGCTGGACGACGACTGGTTCAAGGTCGAAGTGACCGACTACGACCAGCTAGAGGGCGGCGTCGACCTCACGGGCAACGACGTGATCGTCGCGCTCGGGCGGGGTATCGGCGACGAACCCACCGAGGGGATCGAACTCGGCCTCGACCTGGTCGATCAGTTCGAGGAGGCCGACCTCGGGCTCTCCCGTGGCGTCATCACGGCCTCCTACCAGTTCGACGGGCACGTCGAGCAGTACGTGGCCGAGGAGCGCCAGATCGGCGAGTCCGGCCAGGAGGTCGAACCCGACGTGTACATCGCGGCGGGTATCTCCGGGGCCGTCCAGCACAAGGTCGGCATGGACGAGTCGGACACGATCGTCGCGATCAACACCGACCCCGAGGCGGACATCGTCGACTTCTCCGATTACTTCATCGAGGGAGACCTCTTCGAGATCCTGCCGGAGTTGATCGACTCGCTGGAGAAAGGCGAACTGGACGTACAGGCGCTGGCTGGAGGTGCATCAGATGACTGACGACTACGAACACTACGAGGCCGTCGTCGTGGGGGCTGGCCCCGGCGGCGCGGCAGCGGCGGCGACACTCGCACAGAACGGCGTGGAGACCCTCGTCCTCGAACGGGGCGTCGAGTCCGGTTCGAAGAACGTCTCGGGCGGGTTGATCTACGCCGAATCGTCCGCACCCTACACCATCGACGGGCTGTTCCCCGACTTCCGCGAAGAAGCCAGCGAACGGCCCATCACGGAGTATTACCTCCACAACGTGGCCGGCCGGCAGGTCGAGACGATCGACCTGACCGACATCCACGAACACGACACCGAGTGGTCCGACGCCGTCCTCCGGCGGCAGATGGACTCCTGGCTGGAGCAACGCGTCCACGAGATGACTCGCGAGACAGGCGGCGGCCTCCTGACGGGCGTCCGCGTCGACGGCCTCCTCCGGGAGGCCGGCGAGATCGTCGGCGTCACCTGCGAGGAGCTCGATCCGATCAAAGCCGACGCGATCATCGCCGCCGACGGCGTCAACTCCGAACTCGCCCGCGACGCTGGGCTGATGGACTGGGAGGACCCGGAAGAGTGGTTCCAGGGCGTCAAGGCCGTCGTCGACATGCCCGAGGGAGCCGTCGCCGAGCGGTTCGGCGTGGACGAGGACGAGGGCGCGGCGCACCTGTTCTCGGGCGACCTCTTCGAGGACGTCCGGGGCGGCGGGTTCCTCTACACCAACGACGACTCGCTGTCCATCGGAACCGTCTTCCACCTGGACTCGCTGGTCGCGGAGGAGGCCGAACCCCACGAGTTGCTGGACGCCCTGCTCACCCACCCGCTGCTCGACCAGTGGTTGCAGGGCGAGTACGAGGAACTGGAGTACGGGGCGAAACTCGTCCCGGACTCGAAGAAGGTGGCCCACCCCTCGCCCCACCGGGGTCGGCTCATGCTCGTCGGGGACGCCGCCGGGCAGATGCAGGCCCAGGGGCCGATCATCAAGGGGATGAACCACGCCGTGTCGGCGGGCGCACTGGCCGCCGAGGCGTTCGTCGAGGCCGAGTCCCGGGGCCGCCCGGAGGAGGCCGGCCAGCGCTACGAGACGAAACTGCGCGACGAGGGCGTGATGAAGAAGCTCCGCCCGACCCGGTACAACGTCGCGAGCGCGGTCGGGGAGAACGGCGCGGTGGCCTCGCTGACCGACAGTCTGGTCGACTCGGCGGTAGGTCGGCTCGGCATCAAGGCGGCCGATCGGCTGGGCGTCCTCAAGCGTGCGTTCAACTCGCCGTTCCTGATGTCGGTCATGCCCGACACGAAGACGCCGTACGTCACGGCGCCGACGGCTATCGCGGAAGCGCTTGGAACCCCGGTTCGGGAGGAAAACGACGTGGAACCGCCGGACCTGGACGACAGGATCGGCGACCTGACCTACGACGTGGGCGACCCCCACATCGAGTTGCAAGACAACTCCTACGCGGCCAGCGGGGCGGCTGTCGCGGCCTGCCCGGTCAGCGCGAAGGACTTCGGCGGCGGCTGTTACCGCGACGAGACGGTCCAGACCAACGGCCACGAGGAACACCTCGTGAGTCTGGACACCCAGCCCTGCGTGGAGTGTGGGACCTGCGCCGTGGTCGCCGACACGGAGTGGGAACACCCCGCCGGCGGCAAGGGCGTCGAGTTCAAGCAGGGCTGAGGCCCACGGCACCCACTTTCGATGACCGAAACAGAATCGTACCACGCCCGGATCCAGACCGTCGTCGAGCGATACCGGCGGGACCGGGAAGCGTTCGAGCGCCCGGCCGACCCGCCGGCCGAGGAGTCGGCGATGGATTTCTGCCGGGAGGGGCTCGGCCCCACGGTGATGATCTACGTCGACGCCCGCGCCAACGACTGGGGTGTGGAGTTCTCCGAGCGCGAGTTCGACCTGCTCCACGAGGCGCTGAACGGCTACCTCTCGCTGTACGCGGCCTGTTACGGTGTCGAGACTGACCCCGACACGACGGTCCGGGCAGCGGCCGAACTCCTGCTCGACACCCACAACATCCGGGACGTTGCGGCGGTGCTGACCGGTGTTCCGGAGCGTGCGGCGACCGGCGACGCGCACTGAGCGCCTCGTCGCGATGCGAAGGACCGAAACCCGGACGGGTCCGATTGGAGATATGTCCACGCAGCGACTCGCGCGGCTGAAGACGCCGCTCGTGTACGTGATGGGATCGGTGTACGTGATCGCGGGCGTAGGGCACTTCCTCGTCCCGGACCTGTTCGCCCAGATCGTCCCGCCGCAACTGCCGGCAGCGACGGCGCTCGTCTACCTCTCGGGGATCGCCGAGATCGGACTCGGTATCGGTGTGATGGTGCCCCGGACGCGACGGGTCGCCGCCTGGGGCCTGGTGGCTCTGTTGCTGGCCGTCTTTCCGGCGAACGTCTACATGGCGACCTCCGGCGTGGTGATTCAGGGCGCACCTCCGGCCATCGCGGACCCTGGGGTCGGGCGCTGGGTCCGACTCCCGCTTCAGGTGGTCCTCGTCGTGTGGGCGTGGTGGTACACGGCCGACCCGCCAGAGAACGCCATCTGACTGGTTGCCACCGGCTCAGACGCTCTCGGTGACGGTAATCGACCAGCCGTGTGTCCGAGTGATATCGGCGACGTGTGCCCCTCAATCGGTCGGGCGGACAACTCCGTCGCAGAGAAATACCGTTCGTCTATCACGTAGTCACACTGCCGTCACCAGACGGCAAGTCCTGTTCCATCTCGGATCTGTCCGAATTAGTTCCGACGGCCGTATCGGTGGATTACGTTCCCTCGAACGTACGGGAGCGGGCAGCCTCCCAGTTGACAAACAGTTAAGTATCGCGGCGTGGTAACGTAGCCCATGGAGCTCACGGAGCAGTTAGAGTTCGGGCACCGCGGGCGCAAGGACGTGTACGAGTACGTCGAGAGTCACGGTGACGTATCCCAATCGACGGCGCGTGATGCCCTGAACATGGAGCCACGGGAGTTCGGCCACCACGTGGCGATCCTGAAACGCGACGGGGTCCTCACGGAGACCGAAGAGGGGCACCTCCAGATATCCTACGACGAGGGGGCGCAGGAGGAGTACGAAGAAGACGATATCGAGTACACCATCCGGCAGGCCCGGCAGGCGGACATGACGGGGATCGTCGGCGTGATGCGGTCGGCGATCGACGCGGAGACCTACGTGGTCGCCGAGAGCGTCGCGGACATGATCGACCACGAGGAGGTCCTGCTCCGGCACAACGAACTGGAGTCGCGGATGTTCTTCGTGGCCTGCGTCGAGGGCGACGTGGTCGGCTGGGTTCACCTCGACCACCCGGAGATGGAGAAGCTGTCACACACGGCCGAACTCACCGTCGGCGTTCTGGACGAGTACCGGGGACACGGGGTCGGCAGTCACCTCCTCCAGCGCGGGCTGGAGTGGGCCGCTCAGCAGGGCTACGAGCGGATCTACAACAGCGTCCCGTCGACCAACGAGGTCGCCATCGAGTTCCTGAAAGAACACGGCTGGGAGGAGGAAGCCCGGCGCGAGGACCACTACAAACTCGACGGCGACTACATCGACGAGGTGATGCTGGCGATCGACCTCTAGAGGTCTGCGTCGTCCAGTGGATCGGCAACGACACCGTCTTTCTGCGCCCAGACCCGGGCGTGACCGGCACACACCAGTCGGTTATCCGCCCAGGGAATGTGTAACTCGACGGCGGCCGCCGCCTCGCAATCGGCCTCCGAACAGGTGGCCATGCGTGACCGTTGGCGCCCGCCCACTTCGTTCACTCGATTAGATCAACACGGCGAGCAGGAACCCGAGGACGAGCAACGTCGTCAGCAGGAACTGCGCCACGGTGCTGGCGAGCATCCCGACGGTCGTGTAGACGGCCGTGCGCGCGCTGGAACCGGTGTCGCCGGTGCGTTGCAGTTCCGACAGGAAGACGACGCTGGCGACGCCGGCGAGGATACCGAACGGACCGGCGACGAAAAAGAGGAGGAAGCCTGCCACCCCTGCGATGACCGTCGTCAGGTTCCCGGCCCCGCTGACTTTCGCCGACACCGCACCGGCGAACCAGTCGATGACGACGATCAGCAGCCCCAGCAGCGTCAGCGCGCCCAGCACGAGCAGGCCGGGATCGACGTAGCCCGTCGACCACCAGTAGAGGTAGACGCCCCCCAGTGAGAGGAGGGCGCCGGGAACCAGCGGGACGAGTGATCCGACGACGCCGGCCAGCGCCAGTCCGACTGCGAGCCATACCACGAGGTCGGTGCCGAGAACGGTCGTGAGGACAGGTCCAGTCATCTGTATCGATCGGCCTCCGTGTGTGCCGCGTCCGAGCCGAACGCGTCGACGAGCGGTTCCAGCGCGTCGCCGAGCGCACGCATCGCCTGCGCCGTCGAGTGATAGTTGAGATCGGCCGCTACTTCGTCCCACGGGCGTCCCTGCAGAGGTTTCACGACCAGCAGTCGCTCCTCGCGGGCCGTGAGGTCCAGTTCGGTATCCCCGACGAAGTACGCGACCACCAGCCGGCGGTAGGACCCAGGGGCCATGTCGAACAGGCCGGGGCCGAAGGCCGCGCTCGCGACGTGTCGCCACTCCCAGTCGTCGAGGTCGGGGTCGCCGTCCCGGTCCAGCGCCGAGAGCGTCGCTCGCGCCACGTCCGGATCGAGGTCGGCGAGCGGGTCCGCCAGCACGTCGCCGACGCGCGCGACGAACTGGTCGGCGTGACGTTCGAACAGATCGGTCCCCGCCTCACTCGTGGGGTCGAGCATGAGTGCGGAATACTCGCCGCTCTCGTCGTTGCGGGTCGTCGAGAGATGTACGGATCGATAGCCGTTGGCGGCCCAGAAGGAGAGCAGTTCCGGGGTCGCGCCGTAGCCGACGCCGAGCCAGTCGGCAGTTGTGGCGAACTCCGCGCGGATCTCGTCGAGGAGGCGCGACCCGAGGCCACGCGACCGGGCCGCGTGGTGGGTCGCGATGCGGAGGACGCGGTAGCCGACCGGGACGCCGGCGGACTCGTCGCGGAGCTGGGTCGTCAGCACGTCCGGGAGCATGTTCCCGCGGATCCGGCCGCCGTCGTACATGTCCGCGCGCGTCCCGGCGTCGAGCCCGCCCTCGCGAGCCAGCAGCGCGACGGAGACGACGTGGCCGTCGTGGACGAGCGCGCGGACCGCAACGTTCGGGGCGTCCAGCAACCGCGCCAGATCGTCGGGTTCGGTCCGGTAGTGGGCGAGCACGAGCAGTCCGAACACCTCCCGCAACAGGTGTTCGTCGGCCAGCAAGCCGGCAGCATCTATGGCCTCGTACGTCACGGTCTCGGGTCGTGCGTCATCCACGAGGGGATCGACCGGCGGCCGGGCGTCCAGCAACAGCGCCCGGAAGGCCCACACCTCTACTGGATCGCCCGCCGCGTAGCGGATCGGTTCGGCCATGCGGACCTCGATCACCTCGTGGTGGCTCTCGTCGAGGCGGTCCCGGAACCGCACGGAGAAACCTCGGCCTGCGCCCTCGTAGCCGTGGACGGTGGTGGTGAACGCGACTGCCGGCGCGTCGAGGAACGACTCGAGGACGTGGACCGGGAGGGCTGCGGCCTCGTCGACGATCACGGCGTCCGGGTCGCCGGGCAGGCCGTCCCCGTCGGCGCAGTCGGCCGCTCGCCGGAACCGAATCCGGCCGTCGGTGGCCCGCAGGTCGTGGGGCGTCTCCGGGTCGTCGACGGAGACGAGGGCGTCTGCGCCAGCGAGGCGCTCGCGGGCACGTGCGAGGACTTCCGCAGCGTTGCGATAGGTCGGGGCTGCGACCAGCACGTCTCGGCCGGCGAGCGCGAGCGCCCCGGCGGCCAGTCCCGCGGCGCTGGATTTCCCGCGCCCGCGGTCGGCCTCGACCACGACGGCCGCCCCCTCGTCGCGGAGGCGTTCGAGTTCGTTCACGGCCGTCGCCTGATCGTCCGTCAGGCAAGCTTCGTAGACGGCATCGGGGAACGTGCGTCCGTCGGGCACGGAGAGCCCGCCACCAGCCCGCACCGGCGCGGGATCGGTCAGCCCGTCGCGTTCGACTCGCTCGGCGCCGACGTCGACGATGGCGATCCCGGGGTGTGCCCGGAGCGTCTCGACCAGCCGGTGGCGGAAGTTCCCGGTGACGGCGGACAGGTCGGCGGGCGGAACCGCGAGTCCCTCGTCGAACCCGTCGCGGCGGTCGGGCCAGTCGTCGAGCGGTGGGGTCAGCAGGATCAGGAGACCGCCACCGTCCACGACGCCGACGGCCCGACCGATCGCGTTGGGGCGACAGGCCGCGTGCAGGTCGAGGACGACGGCGTCACGGGTGGTGCCGAGCAGTTCCGCGGAGCGCTCGGGCAGGAGGTGTTCGCAGTCGAGGGCGGGGTCGGGACCGACGAGGGTCGCGTCGGATCGGTCGATTCCCGCGGCGTCGAGCGCGTCGGCCGCGGTGCGGCGCGTCCCGTCCGGCTCCCCCGCGAGGACGAGCAGCCGGCGCTCGTCCGTCTCGCGGGCTTGCTCACGTAACCGGCGGACGACGCCGTCGATCATACAGCCTCATCGACGAGCCGCGGGCTTGGGTCTGGCGGTCTCGGGGGTCCGCGAGCGCATCGAGGGACTGTCGTCGGTCGTGAGCAGGGCCCGGCCGAACCAACCGGCCCAGAAATCACATGTGGACGGCTGACACGGTTGTGGCGGCATCGAAAGCGCTTTTAGCAGGGGATAGCCAATGAAGGGTACAGCCTGCGCGGGGTTGATGATGCTCCTAGCCTCTCAGGACTTTACCGTCGGCCGGCACGGACGATCGGCCGACTCTCAGGCGGGGGAGCGCGAGCCCACGCGCGGGAGGTGATTACCAATGTCAGTATACGTCGATTTCGACGTCCCAGCCGACCTCGCAGAGGACGCCCTCGAGGCGCTCGAGGTCGCACGGGACACAGGAGTTGTAAAGAAAGGGACAAACGAGACGACCAAAGCAGTCGAGCGAGGGAACGCGGACCTCGTGTTCATCGCCGAAGACGTTCAGCCCGAGGAGATCGTCATGCATCTCCCCGAGCTGGCCGACGAGAAGGACGTTCCCTATCTGTTCGTCGAGTCCCAGTCCGACGTGGGTCACGCAGCCGGACTGGAAGTCGGCAGTGCCGCGGCGGCCATCGTCACGGCCGGCGACGCCAGCGGCGACGTCGACGACATCGCAGAGAAACTCGAGGACCTCCAGTAGGTGACTCGATATGAGCGCAGAAGAAACTGAAGACGACGGCGGCTCGACGCCCGCGGAGGTCATCGAGGTCGTCGGCCGAACCGGGATGCACGGGGAGGCCATGCAGGTCAAGTGTCGCATCCGCGAGGGCGAGAACCAGGGCCGCATCATCACCCGGAACGTCCTCGGCCCGGTGCGCGAGGGCGACGTGCTACAGCTCCGGGAGACGGCCCGCGAGGCCGACCAGATCGGAGGACAATAATGCCACGAACCCGCGAATGTGACTTCTGTGGCGACGACATCGAACCCGGCACGGGCACCATGTTCGTGCAGAACGACGGGTCGACCGTCATGTTCTGCTCCTCGAAGTGCGAGAAGAACGCCGACCTCGGCCGCGAGGCCCGCGACGTGGGCTGGACCGAGGCCGGCCGTGCCGCCGGCGGCAAGCGCGCCGCCGAGACGGCCGACGAACCCGACGAGGAACCCGAAGCCGAGGAAGAATCCGAAGCCGAACCCGAAGACCCGGCCGCGACCGAGGCCGACGTCGTCGAGGACACGGGCGCAGCCCCCGACCTCGAAGACGCCGAGTCCGAGGCCACGCCCGGCCCCGAGGGTGAGGGTGCCGACGAGGCGGCCGCCGACGCGGACGCCGACTCCGCCGAGGCCGTCGACGAGGACGCGAGCGACGAAGAGGACGAAGACGCGGAAGAAGAGGAGGCCGAGGCGTAAATGAGTCATCACGACGAGCGCACGTTCGTGATGGTCAAGCCCGACGGCGTCCAGCGCGGCCTGATCGGCGAGATCATCGGCCGTCTCGAAGAGCGCGGCCTGAAGCTCGCCGGTGCGAAGTTCATGCAGATCGACGAGGAACTCGCCCACGAGCACTACGGTGAACACGAGGACAAGCCCTTCTTCGACGGCCTGGTCGAGTTCATCACCTCCGGTCCGGTGATGGCCATGGTCTGGGAGGGCGCTGACGCCACCCGGCAGGTCCGCCAGATGATGGGAACGACCGACCCCGCCGAGGCCGCACCGGGCACCATCCGGGGCGACCTCGGCCTGGACCTCGGGCAGAACGTCATCCACGGCTCCGACCACGAGGATTCCGGCGCGAACGAGCGGGAGATCGACCTGTTCTTCGACGAGGAGGAACTGGTCGACTGGGAGAAATCGGACGCCGAGTGGGTGTACGAGGACGCGTAAGCGACCGACGAATCCCGTCGCATTTTCCCTATTTTCACGGTCGAACAGCGTCAGTTGTCGTCGGGCCACTCGTCGACCGGCAGGAGCCTGACGATCGGTTCCGGGGCAGTCCGTCGGATGACGGCGGCGATGTCCCAGAGCCGTTTGCGGAGCAGGACGTAGCCGGCCGAGACGGCGAGGGCGGCCACTGCCACCGCCCGGGTCGTCCTCGACCCGAGCGCGAGCATCGGGAGGCTGGCGACGGTCGCGACGGCGAGGTCCTCGGGTGCGCCGTCGTAGCGGATCACACGGCGGGCGCGCAGCCAGCGGCCCCGGACGTGGTCGAAGACGGCCTCGTCGGACTCGCGCCGCCACGGACGAGGTTCGGTGCTGCCGCCGAGGATGTCGGTCGTGGCGTGGACGCCGAAGCCGACGGCGAACGCGGCGAGTGTGATCGTCGTCGGCGAGGGGACGGCGGCCGCCGCGGCGACGACGGCGGCGGCACCGACCGGGGCGAGAACGGGGAAGTGGAAGGTTCGGCGGTGCTCGAAGACCATATCGAGGTCCGGCAGGAAACCACCGAGAAAGCCAGCGGCCACCGCGGCCGGGGCTACCTCGGGGGCGAAGAACACGGTCACGCTCGCGAGGGCGGCCCCGAGGAACCCGTGAGTGGTCGCCATCATCGCGTGTTCGAGAACGTAGTGGGCGAATCGAAAAGTCGTTTACGCCGGATATCCGCCCGACAGGACGATGATCCGGACGATCTTAGGCGCTACTGGTCGTGTTCGCGCCGGCGAAGATATCCATCGACGCCTCGACGAGAGCGATAACGGCCACCGCGAACGTCGAGAGGAGTCGTTCGACGAGCGAGAGGAACACGCGGTAGGTGCGGGCCACGCGCCGGCCGAGGCGGTAGGCCTGCCAGAGTCCGCGCAACAGGGTGGCCCGCTCCGGGTCGTCGATCTGATCGAGCATGCGCGAGACGCGGCCCGCGGGCGCGGTAGTCATCGTACGTGCATTTTCCGCCAACCGGCGTCTTACACGTTTCGGCTCCCGACAACACTTCGAGATCGCGACCCGGCGGCCGCTACCCGGCGTTTATGTCCCGTGCCCACGAATGTCGGGACATGCCCGGCATCAACTACGAGGACTTCCTCGACCTCGGCTACGAACCCCGCGATTCGGATCTGATCTGTACCTTCGCCGTCGAACCCGCGAGCGACATGGACATGGACGACGCGGCCGGCCGCGTCGCCTCCGAGAGTTCCAACGGCACGTGGGCCGAACTCCAGGTCGAGGGGTCGATCACCGACCTCTCGGCGACGGCCTGTGCTATCGACGATAATCGGGTCACGGTGGCCTACCCCGACGCGCTGTTCGAGGATGGCAACATGGCCCAGGTCCTCTCGTGTATCGCCGGCAACATCATGGGCATGAAAGCCGTCGAGCGCATCCGCCTGCTGGACTGTGACTGGCCCGAACCGCTGGCCACCTCCTTCCCCGGACCGCAGTTCGGAACCGGCGTCCGCGAGGAGATCTTCGATGCGGGCGACCGCCCGATCACGGCGACGGTGCCCAAACCGAAGGTCGGACTGTCGACCGATCAGCACGCACAGATCGGCTACGAGGCCTGGACCGGCGGGCTCGACCTGCTCAAGGACGACGAGAACCTCACGAGTCAGGATTTCAACCCCTTCGGGGACCGGCTCACGGAGTCGCTCGCCCAGCGCGACCGCGCCGAGGACGAAACCGGCGAGCGGAAGTCCTACCTCGTGAACGTCACGGCCGACACCCGGCGGATGCTCGAACGGGTCGACATGGTGGCCGAACACGGCGGCGAGTACGTCATGGTCGACGTGGTGACCTGTGGCTGGGCGGCCGTCCAGCGGGTTCGCGAGCGCTGCGAGGAGCACGGCCTCGCCATCCACGCCCACCGCGCGATGCACGCCGCCTTCGACCGGATTCCCGACCACGGGGTATCGATGCGCGTCATCGCACAGGTCGCCCGGCTCTGCGGTGCCGACCAGTTGCACACCGGTACCGCCGACCTGGGGAAACTCGAAAACGAGGACACCACGGGGATCAACGAGTGGCTCTATTCCGATCTGTACGGCCTGCACGACGTCCTCCCGGTCGCGTCGGGCGGCCTCCACCCCGGGCTCGTTCCGGAACTGATCGACCGGGTGGGAACCAACGTCTGCGTGCAGGCCGGCGGCGGCGTCCACGGCCACCCCGACGGCACCCACGCTGGCGCGAAAGCGCTCCGGGCGGCGGTCGACGCCGCCGCTTCCGGCGAGAACATCGAGTCGAAGGCCGAGGACGTGCCGGAACTCGCGACTGCCATCGAGATGTGGGGAACCGAGACGCCGCGGTGAGTCAGTCGTCGAGTAGGCTTGCTACCCGGTCCCGTGACAGTGGGGCGTGCGGTCCGCGCTCGGCCGCGGCCAGGGCACCACAGGCGTTGCCGACGGCCAGACAGCGGTCGAAGTCCGGCTCTGCCCCGCCGTCGAGCCAGGTAGAGAGGAAGCCGGCGGCGAAGGCGTCGCCAGCACCGGTCGTATCGACGACCTCGATCGAGAACCCGTGGTGGCTGGCATAGTGCCCGCAGGGCGTCAGCACTTCTGCGCCTCCAGATCCGTGTTTGAGTACGACGGTTTTCTCCAGGTCGTCGGCCGGGCCGAAGTGATCCTCGATGGCCGTCGCCGCCTCGCGTTCGTTGACGAACACCAGATCGGCGCGGGCGAGCGGGGCCGCGAAGTCCCGGGCGTCGATCCGTCGTCCCGGGTCGAAACTCACCCGGAGGCCGTGGTCGTGGGCGCGGTCGGCCAGCGCGGCGGCGGTCTCGGGGTCCTGACTCGTCAGGTGGAGGTGGTCGGCGGCCGCGATGTCCGCTTCGTCAAGATCGTCGGCCGCGAACGCCTCGTTTCCCCCGTCGTTGCCGAGGATCGCCACCTCACCGTCGGGGTCGACGACCAGGTACTTGACCGCGGTCTCGCCGTCCGTGACCACGAGCGGATCGCAGTCGACCCCGGCCGATTCGAGATTCCGGACCGCGCGGGTGCCGTGTTCGTCGTCGCCGACGCTGCCGAGGATCGCTGCCTCGTCCCCGAGCGCAGTCAGTCCGGTCGCGACGTTGCAGGCGCTCCCGCCACAGGCGTGGGTCTGGCCGGTGATCGTCGCCTCGCCGTCGGCGACGGGCAGTCGGTCGACCGAGAGGGTCACGTCCCAGTTGACGTGCCCGGCACAGATCACGCGCGCCACGGTTCACCTCTCACGCCGGCCCCTCCCACGGTCGCGCGGAGGCCTCGCCGAACAACTCTCGCATCAGCGTGACGATACTCTCGGGCGGGAACTGGCCGCGCTCGGTGACGATGGCGTCCATGTAGCGGGGCGGCGTCACGTCGAAGGCCGGGTTCTCGACGGTGATCTCGCCGATATCCGCGCGGGTCTCGTCGTCGATCACTTCCGCTTCGTCGCGCATCTCGATCTCGACGGTGTGGCCCGTCAGCGTGCCCGGGTGGAGCTTGATCGTCTGGGCCGCGGTCATGATCGGGACGCCGCGCTCGCGGGCCGACACCGCGAGCCCACTGGTGCCGATCTTGTTGATGACCGAGCCGTCGGCGGCGACGGCGTCGGCTCCCACGAGCACGTGATCGACCTCGTCGAGGTACCGGCGGGCGGCGCCGTCGACGATCAGCGTCACCGGTACGTCCCACTCCCGAAGTTGCTCGGCGGTGATGTGCCCCTGATTTCGCGGTCGCGTCTCCTTGACGACCGCCGATAGCTCCTTGCCCTGCTCGAGCGCGGCCTCGATACAGGCCAGCGCGTCCGTCGAGTGGCAGTGGGTCATCACCGTATCCCCGTCGCGCAGGCGGTTGGCCCCGATTTCGCCGAGGTCGTCCTGAGCGCGTTCGAGTTGGGACTGAAACCGCTCGGCGGCGTCGACGGCGGACTGCCGGAGCGACTCGACGGTCGTCCCGTCCATGCTCTGGAAGACGAAGCGCAGGGCGTTGGGCAAGGAGACGGCGGTGGGGCGGGTGTCGTAGAGAACGCCTGCGGCCGCGTGCATGTCAGCGCGGAATCGGTCGGGGGAGTCGGCGTCGCTCGCTTTGGCCTGCGTGGCCAGCGCGCCAGCCGCGGCGCGGGCGATGGTCGCCGCCCCACGAATCTCCATGTCGGCGATGTCGGCGGCGACGGCTTCGACCGCCGGGGCAACCTCTCCGTCCATGACACGGAACTACGAGGGCGGCAGTAAAAAGTGACCGGGCGCAGGGCCCCCGTTTCAGTAATCTCACTCCATGTAGCCCAACTGCTGGAGGCGTTCGGTGACCTCGGCGTCGTCGCGGCTGTCGTCCTCATCGGCGAGCGTGATCGGCTCCCTGCGCTCCCAGTCGCGGTCGTCGGCGAAGATGTCCAGCACCTCGCCGGTCATATCCTCGGGCACGTCACAGCCGCTGGCGACCAGCACTGTGGGTGCGATGTCGAGGATGCTGATGTCGTCCATCTCGCCCGCCTCCTCGAAGTCCGGCCCCGACGCGACGAAGATGCCGTTGGGGGTGTTCTCGGCAGCCCAGCGGTCCGGGCCGGTCTGGATCACGCCGCCACCGACGCCGTCGTTGACGTGAACGCCCGGGCGCTGGTCGACGACAATTTCTGGCGCTTCGTCGACGTATGGCCCCTCGTAGACCTCCTCGCCGCGGTAGACGTCGGTGAAGATCCGACCGTGTTCGTCCTCGACGGTGGCGAGGTCGGCCATCAGTTCTTCCCGGACCGACTCGGTATCGAAGTCGGGGTTGAGGTAGATCGGTCCCTGCGCGCTGGCGACGGCCTTCGTCTCGTCGAGTTCGATAGCCTCCAGCTTCCGGGAGCGTTTCAGCCCTGCGCTCTGGGGCACCAGCTCCTGGATCCGTTCGGGGACGACCTTCGCGAGGAAGTCGACGGCGCCGACGCGTTTGGCGGCCGAGAGGACGGTCTCTCGGTCGATGCCGACCCGCTTGAGGAGGCCGTCGACGGTCTGGGTGCGGGTCTGGTAGTCGTTCTCGGCCAGCCACTCGTTGACGTAGAACTCCGTCTGGGTGGCCGCCGAGCCGTGGTCGGACATAATGACGAGGTTGGTATCCTCCAGATCGTCCAGTCGGCCGAGCCACTCGTCGACGAGTTCCCAGGCGCGCTTGCTGGGCTCTTCGTCCCAGAAGAAGTGGTGGATGACGTTCAGATAGAAGAGCGTCACGTGCATGAAGTCGAGCTCTTCTTCCTGAAACAGCGAGAGAGCGACCTCGAAGCGCTTGTCCAGTAGCTCGAGGATGGCGTCGACTTCCGCGCCGCGTTCCTCGTTCGACGAGAGGAGGGGGTCGGGGTGAACCCGATAGTCGAACCGATCTTCGAGGTCGGCGGCCAGCGACTCGGGAGTGGTGTAGCCCGAGTCGATCGAGCGGTACTCACCCTCGACGGCGTCGGGGCCGCCGGCGACGACGGGGCCGTCGATCTCGCGGGGTGGATACATCGTCGGCATGTTGACGACGCCCGTGCTCTGACCGTCGTCGTTGAGGTAGTCCCAGAGTTCGGCGGTGTCGTAGTCGCCGCCGTTGACGACCTCGATGACCCCCTCGTCGAGGTCGACCCGCTCGAACCAGAAGACGCCGAATCCGCCGGGGTCCTTCCCCGAGGAGTAGCACTTCCAGTTGGGGAAGGTGACGGGCGGCAGGCAACTCCGGTGCTCGGCCCAGGCCGATTCCTCGCGGAGGGCGGCGAGGTTCGGGAGGTCGCCGGCCTCGATCCAGGGGTCGAGCAACCGCCAGCTCGCCCCGTCGAGGCCCACGACGAACGTCCGTGTCATGCCCGAGTCGACGACACGGACGCAACTATGTCTTTCCGTCCGCGGCTGGCAACCCGAGACGGCCGAGATCACCCCGCAACCGCCACAACGACAGCTTGAAGTGAGCCGACCCGGGCCACTTCACCAGTGCCTTCCGTCGCCCGTCCCGCCGGTACGCGCGGCCGCCCCTCCCCCTCACCAGCGAGCGGTTCGTCCATGCAGTCCAAGCTTCGGCCGTCGGAGGTGGGCCGATGAGCGACCGCGCCGTCCTCTCGATCGACTTCGAGCTGTTCTCCCAGACGCCGGCCTACCGATCCGCGGCCGGCGAGACCGACGAGACTGGCGTCGGGCTGGAGGGTGGCGAGTTCCTCCGGGAGACGCTGGCCGCCCACGACGCGACGGCGACCTGTTTCGTCGTCTCCGAGGTGGCCGAGGAGTTTCCCGACGCCGTGACCGCGCTGGCCGACACCGGCTTCGAGATCGGGTCGCACACGCACACGCACCGCCATCTCTCCGAACTGTCGCCGGCCGACTGCCGCGAGGAGATCGGCCGCTCGAAGGAGATACTGGAACGAACCACCGCCGAGCCGGTGACGGGGTTTCGCGCACCCTCGTTCGACATCGGCCCGAACCAGTTCGAAGCGCTGGGTGAGGCCGGCTACCGGTACGACTCGAGCATCGTTTCGAGTCGGGCGATTCCGGGCTGGTACGGCGGCGAGTTCGACCTTCACCGGCCCGCACCCGCCACCGAAGTCGACCCTGACGCTCCCGAGGAACTCGCGGAGTTGCCCGTGAGCGTCATGCCGGGCCTGCGCCTCCCGCTGACGGGGACCTGGATCCGGTTTTTCGGCCCGCGCTACACGATCCTCGGGATGAAACTGCTCGCCCGCAGAGGAATTACGCCGGTACTGTACGTCCACCCGTGGGAACTGGTCGACCTCCCGGCCGTCGAGGGCGTTCCGAGTCGCGTCTACTACCACACCGGCGAGTGGATGCGGCGGGCGGTCGAACGCATTCTCGAACAGCCCTTCGAGTTCGTGACTGCCCGATCGGTCGTCGCCGACGCCATCGCGACCGATCCGGTCGATCCGGCCGAGACAGCACGTGGAGCCGGTGGGGCCGAGAGCTGGCCGGAGGGACGGTAGCGTGTCCGGGCGCACCCGTCGCGGGATCGCGGTCACGATCCTGCAGTACGCGGTCGGGCTGGCGGCGCTCGCGTGGCTACTCACGCAGATCGACATCGCGAACGTCCTGAATCTGCTCGGGAACCTGGACGCGGCGACGATTCTGGCCGTGCTGGCCGTGAGCGTCGCCGGCCTGCTGGCGCGGTTTTACACCTGGTACGTCGTGAGCCGACCGTTCGGGGCGGTTCGCTACCGCGAGGCCGCCAGCGCCGATCTGATCGTGAAGTTCGTCAACCAGTTGCTCCCCTCCCGGCTCTCCGGGCGGGTCGCAGCGCCCTTCGTCATCCGGAGCCAGACCGGGATCGGCTACGCCGACGCGACGGCCGTGGCGGGCGTCCACACCGGAATTTACGCTGTGTACTACGGTCTCGTCGCACTGGTCGGCGTGGGCTTCGTCTTCGGACGGCTCCCCTGGGGCCTGCTCGCGCTGGTCGGGATGTCGACCGCCCTCTACGTCGCCGCCGGCGGGTTCGTGTTGCTCGCCGGGATGAACCTCGAATTCCTGGATCGGCTCATCGAGGGGTTCGCCGGCCTCGTCGCTCGCGTTCCCCGGGTCGGCGGTCGGATAGCCGAACGTCTGCACAACATCACGGAGTACACGACCGAATCGACCGACTCGTTCCGGCGGCTGACGACCGATCCGCGGGTCTGGCTCCAGTACGGCGTAGGCTGGCTCGGTGCACTGGTGCTCGCGCCCGGCCTGCGCGTCCTGCTCCTGCTGTGGGGCTTCGGGTCGGGCTTCGAGCCCGCCGTCTTGCTCCCGCTCGTTCTCGTGGCGGCCTACAGCGTCACGCTGCTCCCGCTCACGCCGGGTGGGGTCGGGGTCACGGAGGCGACCGCGACGGCCGTGTTCGTCGCGCTGGGTGTCCCCGGCGACGTGATCGTCACCGTCGTCCTGATCGACCGCTTCCTCGGCACCTACCTCCCCGCCGTCGCGGGCTGGTACCCCTCGCTGAAAGTCGACGTATCGTCGCTCGCCCCGGACCAGGAAGCCTAGCAGTGGGTCCCCTCTGCATCACCTCTTCGGCGTAGCGCGATACAGGTACAGAGAAACCAGCACGAGCACGAGTTCCGCGGCCTTCGCGGCGATCGAGAGGGGATTGACGGGGCCGCTCATCACGACGTAGGCGACCACCGTCACCAGCGCGTAGACGGCCGCGACGAGGTAGAGTTCGCGTCGCCAGTAGCGGCTCACGAACAGGACGAGGCCGCCGAGGAATCCGAGGCCGTTCAGCGCGAACAGGAGCGCGGTCGTCGGATCGAACCCGACCACCTGCGGCGCGAGAACGAGGTGGATCACCCCCGTCAGGAGCGCCGCGAACACGGCGACGTACGCGACGGGGTTCGACGGTAGTTCGAACAGGGGTTGCGCGCCTTCGGTCGCGGACGACGGAGCGGACATACGCGGAACGCACCACGAACGGACGGAAAAGTTCGATTTCCGGGTGCCGGCTGATCGGTAGCGGGATCGGGTAGATCGATTGCCCGAACCGTACCGCACTTCTAGAACGGGGGGAATCGACCGTAGCCACAGGCGCTGTCCCGCTGGAGGATCACCGTGTACTGGTTCTCCGCGAGTTCCTGCTCGTCGGCGTACTGGTCGGTCTGGGGAACCAGCCCGACGTGGAACAGGTCGGTCAGCGACCCCGGCGTCGGTCGGTCGGGGACGAAGTTCGGCGGTCGCGGCCCGAACTCCGCGACGATCCGGTAGCTGTACTCGCCAGAGAGGAGTTCTCGGAAGTACTGCTGTTGTTCCTTCCCGTTGCGGTAGTACGTCCCGTTTTTCAGGTAGAGCAGGTCCCGGTACCCGAGCTGGATGTACTCGGGGCAGTCGTCGATGGCGGCCTCCTCGGCGTCGCTTTCGGGCCCGAACAGGTGGTTGATCCGCATGTCGTGGGGGATGGCGGCGTCGTGGAAGTCCCGGCGGTACACCTCCATCGTCGCGTTCTCGTCGGCGTTCTCCTGGAGCCAATCGGTCGCCTCGTCGCGAGGCATCGAGGCGTAGCCGCCGACGCCGACCCCCGCGTAGATCCCCGTCGTCACCAGCATGAGGGCGATCACGACCGTCCCGACGGAGCGATCCCACTCGCGCAACCGGATCAGCGACAGCGCGAGCAGGAGCGCGATCAGCGGGAAGGTCGGCAGCAGGTGGTGAACCCGGAAGTCGTGCCAGCGCGAGAACAACAGGAGGTAGGTCACGAGCGGGAGGACCGTCAGCGCGTAGGCGGGCGTGTACGTCGCCCGGTCGCGCACGGCGGCGAGACTGGCGACGACGCCGGCCAGCGCCGCGACGAACAGCGGCAGGCCGAGTGCGCTGAAGTACCCGCGGAGGAACCACCACCAGACCGGTGCGGTCGGGCCGGTGACGCGGGTCCCGCGTTCCATCGACTGGCCGAACAGTCGCTCGAAGACGGGTTCGAAGCTCCCGACGAGGAAGGTCGGGTAGCCGGCCAGAATCGCGACCAGTCCGAGGAGCGCGCCGCCGACGACCAGTCGCGGCCGGAACAGCGCCCGTAACGTCGGCCCGTCGGTCCCCCAGGCCCGCAGGACGAACCCGACGCCGATCAGCGGGACGATGGGGGCGGCGGTCAGTTTGAACGCGATGGCGATCCCGCCAGCCGCACTGGCCGCGAAGAAGGCGGTTCCGTCGCCGGCCCGGACGTATCGGACGAGCAGGACGAGTGCGAGCAGGAGGAAAAAGAGTGCGGGCATGTCCTCCCCGCCCTCGTGGGCGATCGTGAGGAAGCCGAAGGTGAGCGTCAGGACGAGGGCCGCCAGCCGACCGGTCGCACGGTCCCGGAGTTCGGTGCCGAGCCGGTAGGTCAGATAGACCGCGCCGACGGCGAACGCCACGTTGAACAGCCGAACGAAGACGAGACTCCACGTCCAGATCCACTCCGGCGTCCCGTGCCAGACCGGGTAGTAGCCGAACTCCGGATCGGGGGGAAATCCAAGCCCGGTGAACGCGTTCAGATCGCCGGTCAGCACCGAGACGAGCAGGACGGGCAACAGCGCCAGCCCGAACAGGTAGAGTGTGGGGCCGAACGGGACGCGGCTCCACTCGACGCTGCGCTGGAGCGTCTCGATGCTCGGATCGGCGAGCATCCGGCCCATGGGGACCATCGCGTCCAGCAGGCGGCTCTTCTCGTCTCTGGTGGCGAAGTTGGGGATACGGTGCCAGAACCAGAAGCTACAGAGCACACCGGCGAGCAAGACGATGTAGGGCAGGTACGGATCCGCGCGGAGATCGTCTTCGACCTGCGCACGGACACGGGCGAGGAGGGCTCGCAGTGCCATACCGGACCCAATCCGCGACTGGGGTAAAAACTGACCGGAGTCGCTCGCTCGTCGTCAGTCGCTCGTCGGCGCGGCCAGGCCCACGTCGATCTCGCCGGCGTCGAGTTCTTCCTCGACCTCGCGGGCGGCCTGGACCATGTTCTCCATCTTGCCGTAGGCGACCTCGCGGGGCAGGAGCTTCAGCCCGCAGTCGGGCGAGACCGTCAACTGCTCGGGCGGGACGATCTCGAACCCTTTCTTGATGTTCTCCTTGATCTCCTCGACGGGTTCGACCTCGGCGACGTGGACGTCCACGACGCCCAGCGCGAGGTCTTTCGTGAACTCGTGCTCGGTGAACACGTCGAGTTGCTCGTAGTTGCCGTTACAGAGTTCCAGATCGTACTCGTCGACGGGATAGTCGAGCATCTCGGGGTAGATGCGCGAGTAGTCGCCGTAACAGACGTGGAGGCCGACGCGCACGTCCTCGGGGATGTCCTCGACGATCCGGTCGAGACAGTTCCCGACGATGGCGTGGTCGTCGGGCGTCGTCGCCAGCGCCGGCTCGTCGATCTGGATGTACTTCGCGCCGGCGTCCACGAGGCGTTCGATCTCCTCGTTGACGAGGTCGGCCAGGTCGTAGGCCAGCGCCTCGTCGTCGTCGTAGACCTCGTTGAACGACCAGCTGGCGAGGGTGTAGGGGCCGGTGATCGGGACCTTGACCGGGCGCTCGGAGACGGAGTCGGTGAACTCGAACTCGTCGACGAGCCACTCCTGGCCGTACTCGACGTTCTCGACGACGGAGGGTTTATCGAAGTAGTTGTGACCCCAGACCTTCACGCGGCCGTTGAACTCGTAGCCCTCGATCAGGTGGGCGAAGTACTCGACCATCTCGTTCCGGCGCATCTCGCCGTCGACGACGGCGTCCATCCCGGTGCGCTCGTGTTCCTTCGTGATGAGGCGGGCGGCGTCGTCGGTGGCCTCTTCCCAGTCGTCCTCGTCGAAACTCGCGTCCTCGTCTTCGAGGAGTTCGCGGGCGCGGTCGAGCCACTTGGGTTTCTTGTAACTGCCGACGACCGTCGTCAGCAGGAAGTGGTCGTTCGGGTGGTTCTCGGGACGGAACTGCTCGCGGTTGTCGGTCATGCGGAGATCACCTCTTCGTTCACGGCGGCCAGCGCATCGAGTTTCGCCTCGTACTTGTTGACCGGCAGATAGAACGTCTCGGTGTTGATCGTCGCGTAGATCGTCTCGAAGTCCGTGCTGGGCGTGTTGTCCTCGACCCACTCGATACGCTCGGCGATGGTCTCGGGCTCTTCGACCAGCGTGTTCTGGCCGTCGACGAGGCCGAGCGCGATGTCGTCTTTGGTGCCGTACTCGCTGATGTTGTAGAGGTTGTCCTCGTGGTCGGCCACGAAGTCGAAGCCGACGGCGTCCACGTCGGCGTCCATCAGGTGGGCGTAGACTTTCTCGTCCAGCGCGCCCCAGTAGGTGTGGGCGACCACGTCTGCGTCGGCGGCGTCGGCGACCGCGTCGATGGCCTCGCTGGCACGTTCGTCCTCGCCGTCAGCGGGCGGGTTCTCGACCAGCGAGGGTTCGAGCAGGAACAGCGTCTCCACGTCGGGGAACTCGGCGATCTCGTCGGCCAGGAAGTCGGCGACCGCGTCGAGGAACGCGGCGTCGTCGCCGTAGTGTTCGTCGGTCGCGAGGTCGGCGAGCGAGTACGGACCTGGGAGGACCGCCTGCAGGCCGGAGTCGACCTGTTCGCTCGCGGCGTCGAGTTCGGCGGCCACGTCGCCGGTCGCGGCGAGGTCCTCGGTGACGACCGGCTCCCGGTAGAAGTTGTTGTTGTCGTAGTACCGGACGATCCCGCGCGTCTCGACGGCGTCGGCGACCGCGAGCGGGTGAGCGATCATGTCGTCCCAGCGGCCCTGACCCTCGACGATCCGGTCGAGGCCGGCCGACTGCTGATGCTCGACGTACTCACTCCGGACGCGGTCGTACGCGTCCGTGATCTCGTCGCCCTCCGTCCCGTCGATCAGATCGGCCTTCTGATGGCCCTTCAGATCGGATAACTCGTCTTTCGCCCAGTCGGGCAAGGGGTACAACCCCGGCGTCGTCGTAACTACCTCTGACATTGCACCCTCCTACGAAATGACGGCCTTTAATATTTGCTAATCCATTTGATGCATGTGAGTTATCTTACACGGTCGCGGTGAGCCCGGACGAATAGCGTCGCGCCCACACGGCGCTGATGGAGGGGTCGGGTCTCCCATCCAGTTATCACATCCACCGTTCCAATCCGAGTCGGTAATTTTCTCTAGGAAGTGTATGAAATAATCTTCGTTGAGACAGCGGTACGTGTCTCTTCGCCTACTATAACTCACAGGTTCCAGTAGGGGGTAGTGGCATGAAACGAGTTGCCACGAAAGTGATCCTCGCCGTCCTGGCGGGAGTGTTCGGGGTTGGAACAGCAGCGGCACAGTCAGGGGGAGACACCAGCAAGTTCGATCAGATCCTCGGGGAGCTCGTCGGACTGTCGGTGGAGTATTTGCCGGCGGAAGTGAACCAGGCACTCCTCGACCTGCTAACGTCACTCGGTCTCGTGTAGATCGTGGTGACGGCGTTCCGGATTCACGGAACGCGGACGCCTCCTTTTTGACCGTCCGAACTCGCCCAGTGGTCAGCCGTCGGTCGAGGGTCGAAGCCCCAGTACGAGCAGACGCTCGAAGGCGTGTTTCTCGCTCGCCACTTCGGTGGCGTCGAACCCCCGGGTGTCGGCGTAGTCGATGACCGCGTCGTCACCGGTTAACGTCGACACCAGCAACAACACCTCGCCGCCGGGCGCGAGGACCCGACCCACGTCGTCGAGGAACGGTTCGATCACCGCGCGACCGTCCTCGCCGCCCGAGAGTGCGTACTCCATCCAGTCGTCGCGTTCGTCCTCGGGGGGTGTCGGCAGGTACGGCGGGTTGAACAGTACGAAGTCGAAGACTCCCTCGTGGAACGGGGCGGTCAGGTTCGCCTGCACGACCGGGACGCCGTTCTCGCGGGCCTCGCGGCAGGCCAGCGGGTTGATGTCGGCACCGACCACGTCGGCCCCGGCGTCGGCGGCGACGCTCGCGACGTAGCCGCTCCCGGTGCCCACGTCGAGCACGAGGTCGCCGTCCCCGACGCGGTCGGCTGCCGTCTCGGCCAGCAGCCGGGAGTCCTCGGCGGGTTGATACACCTGATCGAGGTCCCGGCGTTCGGCGAGGTCCGTCATGGGTCCTCTGTCTCCGGCGCGGACTCGCCGTCGGTGTCGGCAGGAGTGTCACGGTCACCAGCAGACTCGCCTTCAGCCCCGTTCTCGGCCGTTCGATCCCCGTTCGACGTGTCGCCGGTGGCCACCTCGACGCCGTTGCCCGCGAGCCGGAGGCCGCCGGCTTCCTCGCGGCCGAGCAGTTCCCGCTGGGGGAACGGAATCTTGATGCCGTCCTCGGCGAAGGCCCCCTTGATGGCGTCGATGACGGCGGTCTGTGTCTCCCACTTCCGGGGCGCGCTCGGATCCGAGATCCAGAACCGACACTCCAGCACGACCGCGGAGTCCCCGAACTGCTTGCCGACGACGACGGGTTCGGGGTGGGAGAGTAGCGGGTCGGCCTCGCAGTCCCGCATGGCCCGTTCCGCGACCTCGGCTGCGCGGGTCACGTCGGCCTCGTAGTCGACCCCAACGTCGACGGAGACCCGGAGCCGACCGGACTTCGAGCGGTTGACGACCTGAGTCGCGGTCACCTCGTCGTTGGGAATCAGGACGTGTTCGTCGTCGTAGGTCCGCAACCGGGTGTTGAACAGAGACACGTCGGTGACGACGCCCTCGCGGTCCTCGACGACGATCCAGTCGCCCACCTCGAACGGACGGGCGAAGATGAGGACGAACCCGGCGAGCACCGCGCCCAGCGTCTGGCGGGCAGCGAGCCCGACGACGAGCCCGATGACACCGGCCCCCACGAGCAGATCGGTCGGGTTGACGCCCGCCAGTGACATGATGAACACCGCCGCGAAGGCGTAGACCGCGAGCTGGATCAGGTGGTGGATTATCTCACTCCGGTGGGCCGTGAGGACGTCACCACCTCGGGTTTCGAGCAACCCCTTGCTGACCCGGGTGATCGTGTACGCGACGATCAGCGTGAGCACGCCGACGAGCGCGAGCACCCCCTGTTCCGGGCCGATCCTGACCGTCTGGAAACTGTCTTCGACGTCGTCGACGGCGTGCCAGATGATCACCAGAAACGCACTCGCCAGCGCGGCCACCAGACTGAACGTGATCGACTGGATCGCCTCCGAGTCGTCGGCCGAGAATCGCGATTCGAGCCACGGCCCCGCTCGCCGTATCGCGACCCCGACGACCGCGAGCGCCAGCAACACGGCGAGACTCGCCAGCAGTCGGCTCGTCCGCGAGGCGAAGGCGCTCTGCATCCCGTCGATCAGCAGGACCGTCACGTCGGATCACCCACCTCCCACGCCAGCCGCGCCAGTTCGGCGAACTCCGCGGGCGTGACTTTGCCTGCCCGCCGACCCATCAGTTCCTCTTCGGCCGCGTCCACGACCGCGTCGGGCTCGTCCAGCCCGGAGATGTGCGCCGTGTTCCGGACCGCGTTACGCATCGTCTTCCGGCGCTGGGTGAACACCGCCGTGACGAAATCGAGGAAGAAGTCGTCGTCCGGAACCGTGTAGTCCGGATCGCGCGGCCGCGCGCGGACGACGGCGCTCTCGACGGCCGGTGGCGGCGAGAACGCCTCCTTCGGGACCGTCTCGACGACCTCCACGTCGGCGTAGTGACCGGCCGTCACCGAGAGCCGGCCGTACTCGTCGGTGGCGGGCTCGGCGGCCATCCGCTCGGCGAACTCCCGCTGGAACATCAGGATTAGCGGGCGGTCGCGAGGGAGCAGCCGGAAGGCGATCTCGCTGGAGACGCCGTAGGGCAGGTTCGAGACCGAGAGGGTGAACTCGGGGAGGGCGACGTCGAGCGCGTCGCCTTCGATCACGGTCAGCCGGTCGGCGTCGATCTCGGCGGCGAACTCCGTCCGGAGGAAGGCGGCCAGGTCGGGGTCGCGTTCGATCACGGTCACCCGGTCGGCGACGGCGAGCAGGCGATCGGTGAGGGCGCCCGTCCCGCCGCCGATCTCGAGGACGTGACTCGTGTCGGCGTCGATCTCGGTGGCGTAGTCCGGGAGTCGGTCGAGAACGCGGTCGTCGACGAGGAAGTGCTGGTCCCGGCCGGGGTCGCCGCGCACGCCGGCACGGGCGAGGAGGGCGTCGGGATCGCGGCTGCCAGTCGTCGGCGCGTCGTCGGCGTGGCCACCAGTCATTGGCGGATCCAGAACCTCGCCGACCAAAAACGTGTCAGTCCTGGTCGTCGGCCCCGACGAACGTCCGGTACTTCAGGTCGTCCTCGCGCATCTCCTCGAGGACGCGTTCGACGAGCACTTCTCTGGGGTTGTGGAGGCCGTTGACGCGCGCCTCCAGATCCTCGAAGTTCTGGAAGGGGCGGCGGTCGCGCTCGTCTAAGATGTTGTTGCGGAGCTTCTTGCCGATCCCCGGCAGCAGGTTCAGCTGGTGGAGCCGCAGCGTGATCGGCTGGGCGTCGTTGTAGAAGTCGACGAACCGCTGTTCGTTGGTGGTGACGATTTCCTCGACGACGTACTCCAGTTCCGAGCGCGCGCCACTGGGCAGATCCTCGTACTCGATGCGGCGAATGCGCTCGACCGGGCTGTCGTCGCCGCGCTCGACGGGGACGCGGTCCCCGATCTGGACGCCGGCGTCGTCGTCGATCCGGAGTTCGAAGAGCTCGAAGTCGGATTCGGTCAGGACGTACGCGAGCGGCGACTTCTCGTACTGTGGGCGGTCGTCCTCCGTACGACCGTGGGGAAGGTAATCGAGGACGACACCCGTCTCGCGCTCGGTGTCGGCGGCCGGGTCGCCGCTCTCGGAATCGCTCATGGGATCCGATACGGCGACGGGATACATAAAAGCCCCAGCCGACGAGCGGTTAGACGTACTTCGCGACGACGTCGAGGATGTCGTCGAGTTCGTCGCCCGAGAGGGAGAATCGCTCCTGGGCGTAGATGGCACGCAACTCGTCGCGGTCCCGTGGCGTCGTGTTGGCGATCTTGTAGGCGGTCGCCTCGTCGACCTTCTCGAGGTCCAGCAGTTCGTCGACGAACTCCTGGGACTCCTCGGGGTCGAGCGTCGCGAACCGGTTGACGTGCTCGATGGCCCGCGCGAGTTCGTAGCGCATCTCCCGATCCTCGTCTTCGGCGCGCTCGAGTTCGAGCGTCTCGAGGATCTCCTTGGTCTCGGCGAGCGTCAGGTACTCCTCGCCGACCTTCTCCTTGAAGATCGTCATTCCTGAGCGGAGATGTGGGCGGGCTTGACGATGATCGTCTTCTCTTTGCCCTGATCCTCGATCAGGACCTTGTAGGCCTCACCCTGCTTGCCGTCGACCGTTCCGGTGTACCCGTTGAATCGCGGGTGGAACCGCCCGTCGTTGACCGAGGGGTCGATCTTGAGGTGGACCTTCTGGCCCTCCTCGAACTCCTGAATCGAGCGCTGGGGCGGCGAAGTCCCCCGATCGCGGGGGTCGTTTTTCAGCTTGTGGCGCGTCTTCTTCAGTGGACCGTGCGAATTGGGCATTCGTGGCTGTCGGTTGTGTGGTCGGGCTTATAAATCGTGCGTTCCGACGCCGTCGGGGCCGCGGCGGCGCCCCGCGCAGCTCACGGGTCGCGACGATCTCACGGACTGCGTCCGTTCGATTCGAGGTCGAGGACCTCGCGCTCCCCGTTCGCCCGTTCGGAGGCCTCCCTGCGGTCGGCCTCCAGTCAATCGTCGGAACTCGCCACGTCCGGGTCGGCGGCGTCGACCGTCACGTCGGTCGCGTCGACGGTGAACTCGTCCATCAGCGAGCGGAGGTCGTCGGCCTGATCGGCGATGGTTCGGGCGGTTCCGGCCACCGACTCCAGCTGATCGGCCTGTGTCGTGGCGGTATCGGCCACCTCGCCGGCGCGGTCGGCGGTTCGTTCGCTGACGTCGGTGGCCTGGTCGGTCATCGTGACGACCTCCTGTGCGGAGGCCGCCTGATCGTCGGTCGCCTCGCTGATCTCACGGACGCCGTCGGTCGTGTGTTCGACCTTGTCCGCGATGTCTTCGAGCGCGTCGAGCGCGCCCTGGGTCGTCTCGACGCCGCTCTCCACGTCGTCCCGCATGCCTTCCATGTCGGCGACCGCCTCGCGGGTCTGGTCGGACAGTTCCGACAGGAGGTGATCGATCTCCTGGGTGGCCTCGCGGGTCTGCTCGGCGAGTTCCTTCACCTCGTCGGCGACGACGGCGAACCCGTCGCCGTCGCCGTCGGCGTGGGCCGCCTCGATGGAGGCGTTCAGCGCCAGCACGTTCGTCTGTTCGGCGATGTCGTCGATCAGATCGACGATCTCGGCCACGCGCTCGACCTCGTCGTCCAGCGCCCGCACGTCCGCGACGGTCTCCTCCGTGGCCGCCTCGATGGCCGTCATCTCCGCGGTGGCCTCGCTGGCCGCCTCGGCCCCCTCCGCGGCCGCGGCCTCCGTCTCGGTCGCGAGTTCGGCCACGGTGTCGGCGGTCGCCGCGACCTCCTCGACAGTCGCGCTGAGGTCGTTCATCTCGTCGGTGACGCTACCGAGTTGCCGGTTCTGGTCGACGGCGTCCTCGGCGATCCCCTGGACGTTCTCGGAGACGGTCCGGCTGCGTTCCCGGGAGGACTCCGTGGCCTCGACGGCGCGGGTCGTCGACTCGGCGACCTCGTCGGCGAAGGCCCGGACGCGAGCGACCGTCGTCTCCAGTTCGCTCATCGTCTCGTTGAACGCCCGGGCGATCTCGGCCATCGCCGAACTCTCCTCGTCGGGATCGAGCCGGCGGGTGAGGTCCCCGTCGGCACAGGCCCGGATCACCGAACCGTACTCGTCGGCGGTCGCCTCCAGGTGTTCGGTGAACTCCTCGGCCTCCCGGCGGGCCGCTTCGGCCTCCTCGCGTGCGGCCTCGGCGTCGGCGCGCGCTTCCTCGCGGGCGGTTTCGATCTCGTCGATCCGGGCGGCGAGCGAGTCGCGCATGCTCGCGAACGATTCGAACAGCGTCCCGATCTCGTCGTTCCGGTTCGTCTCCATCGATACGTCGAGGTCGCCGTTCTCGATCGCGTTCGCCCGGTCGACGAGCCGGTTGATCGACGTCGCGGTCGGGCGGACGATCAGCAGGCCGAGCAAGAGCAGGCTCGCGGCGACCATCCCGAAGATGAGCACGAGATACTGGAGCGAGTCCCAGCCGACAGCGTAGGCGGACTGGGGTGCCCGCAGCAACACGATCAGCTCGGTCCCCGGCACCTGCGTGTAGCTCAACACCGTCCCGTTAGCCTCGAAGATCTCCCCTTCGGCGACCGTCTCCGTGAGAATCCGTTCCTCACCGACATCGGTGTAGAGGGACGTCCCGGACTGGTTGCTATCGTACAGTATGAAGCCGTTGCCGTCCATCACGACCGCGGACGAGCCGTTGACCTGCGTCTGGAAGTCGAAGGAATCACTCACTGCGACTTCGACCGCGACCGACCGGTTCTCGTCCGGAACCGGACTGACGAACGCGACGTAGCGCTGCCCGTCGACGAGATACGACTGGGACAGGTACACGTCGTCCGTACCGGCGAGACCGTAGCTCTGTCTGGTGATCCAGGGGATGCGCCTGCTCGCCGTCTCGATGTCGGCTGTACTCCCGACGACCGATCCCCGGGTGAGGTCGACGTAGTGGACCGCGCTCACTTCGTCGGCTAATCCCGTCTCGGTGTCGTTGAGCGCGCGCTGTAGCGCCGGGCCGGGGTCGGCCGCGAGCGCACGGGAGGTCGACACAGTGCGGGCCGTCGTCCGGTACTGAGTCAACCAGCCCTCGACTTCACCGCTGTTCCGGTCGGTATCCGTTTCGAGTCGATCGTACACCGTCTGGCGTTCGGTGTCGCCGAGCACGCCGACGACGCCGATCAGCGCCACCGCCAGCAACAGGAGAATCACCGTGACTGTGAAGACGAACTGCCGGATGTACGTCCGGCGGACGCTGTTCGGCAGGAACCGCGCGAGTCCCAGATCCATACCTCGCCGCTCCTCCAGCGACTATCATAAGGATTCGTCCCCCATTATTCGGCCTGATAATCTACGTAGTGAGGCGTGCATCCGACTTCAGGGACCGATACTCCCTCGGAGGTACACGAGAACAGTATCGATGCCGAGAACGGCACGGTGGAGACGTAGCTACCGAGGTATAGCGGCGGTTCCGGGCCGGGGCAACGAAAGCGGCAGTGGCAGTTAGAGGCGGCCGACCGAGTCGACTTCGATCGACTCGACGCCTTCGACGTCGGCGAAGGACTCCTCGACGGCGTCGGTGCCGCCGGAGTCGTCGGGGACGACGACGGTCGGGAACAGCGCGACGAGGCCGAAAGCCACGTCGTCACGCTCGAATCCGTTGATCTTGGCTCCCTCCGGGAGGGACTGTTCGAGACGCTCCTGGAGGGCGTCCAGGTCGACGTCCGGGCTCTGCGGCATTACCTTGATCTTGGCTGCGACTTTTCCCATGGTAGTAGATTGCGGCAGGGGGTTGATTGCCGTTGCGATTCAGGGTCCGGTGAACCCGCAGTCCGGGCACTTATAGAGGTTGCTCTGCTTGCGGCACTTGGCACACCGGTAGATCTGGTGGCCGCAGTCGGGGCACTTGAACGCGGCCGCGTTCGTCCCCGAGATGTTGATCCCGCAGGAGATACACTTCTGTTTCCGCTTTTGCTGAGTGTCGCTCATACCTACGGCGAGGACAGCCCGACATATAACCCTTAACAAAAGGCGCGGGTGGGGACCGTGGCCGATCCGGACGGCGGAACTCGCCGATCACGACCCCGGCAGGATATCGCCCAGCGCCGCGCCGATGACCATCGGGACGAACGCGACGACGCAGGTACAGAACGCCAGCCACGGGTCCGCCCAGTCCACGCGGCCCCAGGCGGTACTCATCACCAGCGACAGGACGAGCGCGACCCCCACGACGCCCAGCAGCCGTCGCGGGATGAACCCCAGGATCGGCCTGTAGATCCGAACGTCCTGGAACTCCGCGACGTAGAGGATGCCCACAGTGGTCGCGACGGCGAAGGCGAGCGTGCCGACGAGATAGAGGGGATGGGTGGCGACGAACGCGCCGACCTCCTGGGTGCCGCCCTCGACCATCATCGGGATGCCGAAGAGGAGCGCGCCGAGCATCGCCTCCATGAGGTCCGCGCGGTCGAAGCCGACGATGGTCCGCCCGAACACGGCGGGCTCTTCGACCTCGGTCGCGGTCTCGATGATGTCCCGGATCCGCTCGCGGCGGGCCTGATCGGTCAGAGACTCCTCGTACTCGCCGAGTTCGTCGAGCAGGTCGCCCAACGTCGGCGGCTCCTCGTCCCCATCACCCTCCCGATCGCTTCGGGATCGGCGACGCTCGTCGGCGTCGAACTCGTCGAGGTCCTCGCCAGCGCGGTCGGCCATCGCCTCAGATTACGTCCTCTATGTCGTAGTCCTCGTCGTCGGCCACGTCCTTGGGCTCGCCGCCCTCCCAGACGTAGAAGCCGCGGCCGACCTTCTTCCCTGTCTCACCGTTCTCGACCTTCTCGCGCAGGACCTCGGGCGGCTCGAACCGGTCGCCCAGCTCCTCGTGGAGGTACTCACAGATGTCGAGGCGCACGTCCAGTCCCACGCGGTCGGTGAGTTCGAGGGGGCCGACGGGGTGGTTGTACCCCAGTTCCATCGCGGCGTCGATGTCCTCGACGCTGGCGACGCCGTTCTCGACCATCCGCATGGCCTCGACGCCCAGCGCGACGCCCAGTCGCGAGGAGGCGAAGCCGGGCGTGTCGGTGACGACGACTGGTTCCTTGCCGAGACCGTCGACGAACTCCTCGGCGCGCTCGGCGGTCTCCTCGTCGGTCTGGTCGGCCAGCACGACTTCCACCAGATCCATCTTGTGTGGCGGGTTGAAGAAGTGCAGGCCCACCGCGCGCTCGGGGTGTTTCAGCGCCGCCGCGATGGACGAGACGGCCATCGAGGAGGTGTTCGTCGCGATGATCGTGTCCTCGGCGACGTGGTCCTCGGTGTCGGCGAAGGTCTCGCGTTTGAGGTCCAGATCCTCGGGGACGGCCTCGATGACGAGGTCGGCCCCCGACAGCGCGGATTCGAGGTCGGTCGTCCCGTCGAGGTCCTCGACCGCCTGCTCCTTCTCGGATTCGGTGAGGTAGCCGCGCTCGACGCCCCCGCTGAGGCGGTTGGTGATCGTGTCGATAGCGTCCATCACGATGTTCGGGTCGATGTCGCGGACGCTCACGTCGTGGCCGGCCGCCGCACAGACGTGGGCGATGCCGGCACCCATCGTCCCTGCGCCGAGAACTGTGACTCGCATGCTACAGACCGCGAGTGCGAGGGGTTAAACGTTTACGAGAGTTTCCCCACTGGCTACTCCGTCGTCCGGGCCTTCCGGCCGTACCGGATCACGCCCTCCTGCTCGTAGATCCGCCGGATGACAGTGGTCACCGCGTCGCCAACTGCCGGCGAGGTCTCGGCCCCGACGACCTGGAGGGGCATGCTGACCGATTCGCCGTCGGCCGTGAACGAGGCGATGGCGACGCCGTACTCGCCGCTTTTCTGCTGCTGGACCGCGAACTCCGGCGGCTCCCCGCCCCGCGAGACCGCGGTGACGGCCTCGACTTCGCCGGTCGACGGCAGTTCGACCGGTTCGAACTCGACCAGTTCCCGGCAGTCGGGACAGGCACCCTCCGGCGGGAACGCCAGCGACCCGCACTCGGGACACCGGCCCGCCACGAGGCGGTGGCGCTGGGGGATCGATCGCTTCCACGTCGGAACGGAGACGTACGCCGCGCCGCCCGACGGTTCGCCGCTGGTCACGTCGCCCCGCCGGCGCAGGTACTCGGCGTAGCTGAGGTCCGTATTGCCGTCGAGGGCAAGTTCCGCGGGCACGTCGTCGTCGGCCTCGACGACGAACGCGTCCGCGCCGCCGCCGCTGCCGTAACCCGCGCCCAGCACCGTCTCGTGGCCGTCGGCGAGGGCCCGCGCGAGCGACAGCGGCACACTCGCGGCGGCCGTGTCGCCGAGGTCCTGCACCGTCGCGCAGGTGTGGATCGTCTCGTTGTCGAGTCCCATCGAGCCGGCGGCGCGGTAGGGCAGGCCTCCGTCGGGGGCCTGGACCGCTGCGGCGTCGGGGTCCTCGGGCGCGTCCACGGCGTCGACCGCGGCCGCGAGCGTCTCGCGGAAGGCCTCGCGGTCGTAGCTGGTCACCTCGATGCCCTCTACGTCGTCGCTCCCGGCCCGCCGGAACCGCGTCCCTGGGTAGGGTTCGGCGTGTTCCGCGCGGTCGGTGATCGGCGCGGGGGCGTCCGGGCCGACGAGGACCGCTGCCGCGCCCGCGCCGGCGGCGTGTTCGCGCTCGTCGCTCGGTTCGCCACGCGGGCAGTCCGCGGCGACCACGAGTGCGAGTCCGTCGGTCTCGGCCTCCAGCGCGGCGAACAGCGCGCGCGTGCCGGCTCGCGTGCTCCCGGTGAACGTCTGGCGGGTGGCGTCGTCGTCGACGCCGAGGAACGAGCCGAGTCGAACGGTCGGGTCTTCCTCAGCCATCGGCGGGGTAGTCGTGGCGAACCCGACCCAGTCCACGTCGGCGGCGTCGGCGTCGCCTGCTTCGAGGGCGCGACGGGCGGCCTCCCAGCCCATCGTGAGCGCGTCCTCGTCGGCCTCGGGGACCGCCTTCTCCTCGATGCCCGACGCCTCGAAGCTCCCCCACGCGTCGGCGAACTCCTCGGCCGACACCCGGAGCCGGGGCGCGTAGGCACCGACGGCGTGGATGCCGTCGTGGGCACCGTCCGTCATGCCGCATCACCCCCGAGACCCTTCTCGAACAGATGGACAACGGCAGCACCGCCCGAGCCGCCGACGTTGTGGGTCAGCCCGACCTGCGGGTCGTCGAGCTGGCGTTCGCCGGCGTCGCCGGAGAGTTGCTTGAACGCCTCGACGACCTGTCCAGCTCCGGTCGCGCCGATGGGGTGGCCCTTCGACTTCAGGCCGCCGGAGGTGTTGACGGGCATCTCGCCGTCGCGTTTCGTCTTCCCGCTGGCGACGAACTCACCGGCTTCCTCGGGTTCGCAGAGCCCGAGGTCGGAGTAAGCCATCAGTTCCGCGATGGCGAAGCAGTCGTGGACCTCGGCGAAGTCCAGGTCGTCGGGGCCGTAGCCGGCCATCTCGTAGGCGCGGTCGGCGGCGTACTGCGACGCGGGGACTTCGGTGTAGGTGTCGCGCTGGAACAGGCCCACGCGGTCGCTGCCGGCACCGACGCCGGCCACGCGGATCGGGTCGTCCGTGTAGTTCTCGACCACGTCCTCGCTGGCCAGCAGGACGGCGGCCGCGCCGTCGGTCGTCGGACAGCAGTGATAGAGGTTGAGGGGGTCGGCGACCGTCGGCGCGTCCATGGCGTCCTCCAGCGAACACTCGAACCCGAGCTGTGCGTGGGGGTTCTTCGCGCCGTTCTCGTGGTTCTTGACGGCGACGTGGGAGAGTTCTTCGCGGGTCGTGCCGTACTCCTGCATGTGCCGGCTGGCCATCTGGGCGTAGACACCGGCGAAGGTAGTACCCGAGAGGCGTTCCCACTCGGTTTCGCCGGAGACGCCGAGCCAGTAGCGCACGGCGTCGCCGGACACGTCGGTCATGATCTCGACGCCGCTCGCCAGCACCACGTCGGCCATCCCGCTGCGGATGGCCTGCACGCCCTGCCGGACGGAGTAGCCGGAGGCCGCACAGGCGTTCTCGACGCGGGTGACGGGGATGCCGTGGAGGCCGACGTGTTCGGTGACGGCGGGGCCGGACAGGCCGAGTTGCCGACCGCCGACGCCGAGGGTGCCGACGACCGCTTCGTCCACGTCCTCGGTCTCGATACCGTCCGGGACGCTGTCGCAGGCGTTCTCGAACGCCGTGGCGAACAGCGACCGGTAGCTCTCGCCCGGGAACGAGCCGTAGTCGGACTGACCCGCCCCGATGAGGTAGGCGTCGCGCATACCTGTCCTGCTAACCGGCAGGCTATAAACTTGTCACTACGGAACGTTCGTTTGTAGAGAATTCGACACACAATCGGGTCTGGACCGGACGTTCTCGCAGGGAAGCGTTCAGACCTCTGCCGCGAGATTCGATGCCTCGACTTCGAACAGTCGGGCCTCACAGTCCTCGCACGTGACCGCGACTACGTCGACGGTCCGACAGCAGGACTCGACGACCTCCTGTCCGAACCGGACCTGGCCGTCACAGGCCGGACAGCGCTCGACGAACAGGCGGAGGCCGGCCAGCAACTGGCCGCGTCCCGCCGCGCTCGTGTCCGCCCAGTCGTCGTAGTAGTCGGGCAGAACGCGACCGGCGGCCACGTCGGCGAGGAATGCCGCACGGGACTCCCAGCGGCCGACGGTGCGGCCGCCGCTGTGAGCGACGAACGCGTCACCGTACTCCTCGAACTCCAGGTCCGATGGTTCGATCCCGACGATATCCGCGACGGCCTCGCGGTCGGCGTCCGCGTCGCGTTCCCGCTGGACCTGCTCGCGGAATGCCTCGGCGAAGTCGGCCGTCAATCCCAGATCGCCGTGGGGTTTCTCCTCCAGGACGCCCGCCTCGACCAGTTCCCTCTCCACGTCGATGTCGGGGGTGTCTGGGCCCCCAGCCGTCTCCGTCCCCGTTGCAGCCCCGGTTTCGGCCTTGTCGAACCAGGCCAGCACGCGATCCGGGAAGTACCGTTTGGTCAGCGTCGGCGTCCCCGGAACGAGGTACCCCCGAAGGTAAATTGCGGCGACACAGACGAGGAAGACGACGGCCCCCACGCCACCCGCGACTGCGACACCATCAGCGGTGACCCAGATGGCGTAGCCGACGGCGGCGCTCGCCCCGACCGCGATGACGGTGTTGACCGCCGTGCACGGGACACAGCGGTTCTCCCCGGTGTACTCGGGGCGTCGAACCCGATCCAGTACAGTTCCCATGGTTCCCGGTACCGAAGAGTGGAAGGAAAACGTATCGGCGCGACAGATTAGTCGCGGCGGTCGCGAATCAGTTCGACTGCGTCGGCGAACCGGTCGTCCTCGGCGAGAGTCTCGAGGATCTCCTCCTCGGCGATGTCGAGCGAGTAGGCCGGACGCCCCTTCCCCGTTGGCGACTCCTTCCGTTCCTCCCCCAACAGGTCTGCCGATTCGAGTTCCGTCAGGGCGTTGATGACGCGCTGGCGCGTGACGCCGCCGGGAGCCATCTCGTCCAGTCCCTCGAACTCGTCGAGGAGGTCCTCACAGACGCCGGTCACGTCGAAGGAGTGGACGGGCACGTCGTCACGAGCCCGCAGATCGATCACCGAGAGGAGCACGAACCGGTGAAACGGATCGACGGCGTCGAGATCGGCATCGGACATATCTGAACCTTCCCCCTATCGGGTAAAGAAAGTGTGGACTTGTCGCAACGACCGGGAAGGCGGGTCAGGGACAAAGTGTGATTTCGGGCTGTTCACAGATTACGCGGGGCGAGGACGCGGTATCGGGGTCGTCGAGACGCGAGACGATCGCGGCGAACGTGAGGGTGTCGAACCGTCCGATCTCCGACGGGCCGAGGAGGCCACAGGTGAACGTCAGCGGCGCGGTGTGGCCGACCCTGCGGACGAGTCCGACTGCGACCCGACAGCAATCACAGGTTATCGTCGAGGGCGGCCCGTCCTCGTCCGTCTCGCTCGATGTCGCCAGCGCGCGGGCGACGTCGATCCGCTGCTGGTCGAGGGCCCGGCTGTCGGTGCGGTAGACTGTCGCGGCTTCGGGTCGGTCGTCCGCGTTCCGGGTCGTGTACTCCAGGGCGGCGACCGGTCGCGTGCCGCGGTTCGGGTGGTGGCTGACCGTGAGGTGGGCCGTGTCGGTCTGCAGGGTGTCCACGTCGAACGTGACGACCTCGCGGACCCGATCGCCGTCGGTGACGCGGGCCGCCGTCGTCGTCTCGGGGATCGGACGAATCCGGCTGTGGCGTTTGCGAGCCACGTCCAGCAGTCGTGCGTACTCGTCGGTCCGGCGCGCCCGGATGGCCACCCCGTTCGCCGCGTCCCCGGCCAGCCACTCCACGTCGATCTCGCGGTCGGGATCCCGCGTCGCGGCGTCGGGAAACAGCGCTGCCACGGCCCCCGCGCTGTCCGCCCGGAGCACGAGTCGTGCGGCGATGCCCCGCTCCCCCGCCGGCCCCATTCCGCCGAGGGTGCGCCACAGCCCACCGACGCCGTCCGCGTCGTCCGGCAGCACGCCGTGGCCAGCTCGGAACCAGTCGTCCGTCGTATCGTCGTGCGTGTCGTCCATCGTGAATTCGAATGAAACAGTGTTCTGCACTGATATTATCTTACTGTCCGTGCATCCGGACCGGGTCCTGAGGAAGCGGGTCAGCTGTCACCGAACGTCGCCGATGTGTGGCGATATCGTCTGACGCGTGTCCGCCGGAACGACGACAGGCTGCTCGTCGTTACATTCTGGCCTAGAAAAATTATTACAACAGTAGCAAATACGGCGGTACATGTCACGACCGTCGCCGGCCGAGGTCGCTTCGGTTCTCTCGAAGCGGGCGGAGGTACTGGACACCATCCGCGAGCGACCGCGCTCGAAGTCGGAGATCAGCGAGGCGGTCGAGGTGTCGCGGTCGACCGTCGATCGGGCGATCGACGAACTGGACGACTACGATATCGTCGAGCGATCACCGCCGGACGGCTACCGGCAGACCGAACTCGGCTCGCTCCTCTCGGCCGCCCGCGACTCCTTCTGGAACAGTATCGAGGGCGTCTACGCGGCGTCGGCCGTCGAATCGACGTTCCCGAGGGGTGAGCTGGGGGAACACGCCGTGTTCGACGGTGCCGAGATCGTCCGGCCGAAGCCCCACGAACCCGACCGCCCGCTCCAGCACCTCCTCGACCGCGTCGAGACGGCCGACCGGTTCCGCGGGGTCACCCCGGTCGTCCTCGGCCAGCTCGTCGACGCATGTCACGAACGGATCGCGACCGGACAGCTGGACCTCGAACTCGTGGTGACCCAGGAGGTACTGAACTGTCTCCGATCGCGGTACCGCGAGCGGATGCCGGTCGTCCTCTCGGAGTCAGACATCCGGCGTTACGCGGACGGGGCGCCGTTCCCGTTCGGGCTGGGCGTCTTCGACTGCGGGGAGCGCCGGGTCGCCGTCCTCATTCTCTGTAGCAGGAACGGTATCGGCGGTGTCGTCGAGAACGACAGCCGAGTCGCCGTCGGCTGGGCGACCCGGCTGTTCGAGGAGACCGCGGCCGCCGCGACGCCCATCTTCGCCGACTGACCGGCGCAGGTGGCGACGGCAGAAACGGCGAATCCGACCGACTAGACCGACTCGGCGTCAGTCGGAATGGTCTCGCCCTCCACGTCGGCGGTTCCGACGTGTTCGGCGACGGTGCGGCGGTTTATCGCACCGACGCGGTCCGAGACCGAGTCGACGAACGAAAAGAGGTCGTCGCGGATCTCGCTGTCCTCGTCGCGGATCGTCGGCCCGTCGCTCTCGGCACTGTCGAAATCGGGATGGACGGGGAGCTTCGAGAGCGTGGGCACGTCGTAGTCCTCACTGATCTCGTCGGCACCGCCCGACCCGAACACCTCGTGGGTCTCCTCGCAGTTCGGACAGTGGTAGCCGCTCATGTTCTCGACGACGCCCAGCACGGGCGTGTCGTGCTCGTCGAACAGTTTGAGCCCCTTCCGGGCGTCGGCGACTGCCATCTCCTGTGGCGTCGTCACGATGACGACGCCGGCGACGGGCAGCGTCTGGAGCAGGTTCAGCGACGCGTCGCCGGTCCCCGGCGGGAGGTCGACGACGAGGTAGTCGAGTCGGCCCCACTGGACCTCGTCGATGAACTTCATCATCACGTTGTTGACCATCGGGCCGCGCATCACCGCCGGGTCGTCGTTGTCGGGCATGAGGTGGTCGGTGCTCATCACCATCACGCCGTCGGAGCGGGGCGGCACGATGTCCTCGTTGGGCGTCACGCCCGGTTCGTCCTCGGTCGGGAGGATCCGCGGGACGTTCGGGCCGTGCACGTCGGCGTCGAGGATGCCGACGCGGGCCCCGCGGTCGTTGAGCCCGGCCGCGAGGTTCGCGGCGACGGTGGTCTTCCCGACGCCGCCCTTCCCGGAAGCGACGGCGATGACGTTCTTCACGCCGGGCAGGATCGACTCGTCGAACCCGATCTCCTCGCCGACGCGGGCGGTCAGGTCGGGTTCGAGCCCGGCTTCCTCGACGGTGTCCCGGATCGCGTTCCCGATGTCTATTTCGGCCGGCGAGTACGGCGCGTTGAACGCCAGCGACACCGAGGCGGTGCCGTCGTCGATCCGGATGTCGTTTACGAGCCCCATCGAGACGATGTCGTCGTCGTTCTGGGGATCCGTTACCTCGGCCAGTCTGTCTTCGAGTTCCGCTTCGGTGAGTGTCATGGGTGTGTGGTGTCTCCGCCGTGGTTTGCGCGCGATACCGGGCCTGTTCCTCAGAAGAACAGGACGTCGATCACCATCGTGGCGACGAAGAGGCCGCCCCACAGCGACGTCGTCATCCCGACGACGTAGCCGACGCCGAGCAGTCCCTTCTTCGTGTCACTGGGGTCCCCGAGGAACCACGCCGCGATCATGATATACACCGGCACCAGCACGATGCCGAAGATCAGGTACGTGCCGGGACCCACGAACGGGAGCGTGTACTCGGGCGAACTCGCGAGTGGCATCATTCGTGATCACCTCCGTCGTGTTCGTCCTGAATGGCGTGCAGTTCGACCACCGGGATCGCCTTCGAGACGATCAGGAAGAACAACGCGACGATGCCGACGGTGCCCAGCAGCGACGACAGTTCGACGACCGAGGGGACGTAGGGGCCGGGGACGCCGTCGTACAGCGCGAAGTGGGCGTGCTGGAGCCCCTCGACGACGAACAGCGTCTTCTCGATCAGGGTTCCGACGAGGACGGCGAACGAGAGGCCGACCATCACCGGAATGCTGAACAGGTGGGGCTTCAGCGCCGTCACGAAGATGTACAGCAGGGTGATCCCGACCAGTCCCAGCGCGACCCAGTAGATGGGCGTGCTGATCTTGACCTGTGTGGCGTGTCGCAGCGTCGTCGGCGCGGCGAAGATGCCGGTCAGCACCTGCTGAAGCTGGAGCCACAGGAAGATGACGCTGAAGAAGCCGAGCCACTTGGCCAGCCCCTGGAACACCGCCCGGGGGATCAGGTCCTCCCAGTCGTAGATCCAGCGGAAGGTCGCGGCGATGATGATGATCCCCGCCACCGCGGAGGTCAGCGCGATGGAGAGGAAGGACGGCCCCTGGACGCCGCCGGCCCAGCCGGCCATCGAGGGGAGCGTCGAGAACAGCCACGGGATGACGCCGCCGTGCAGGAGCAGCGGGGCCATGATGATGATCGCGAACGCGACCCACCAGACCATCCGCTCGACGATCTCGTCTTCCGTCTCGGTGTAGCCGACCATCAGCATCTTGTAGACCGGCTCCAGTTTGTCCGGGAGCCGGTCACGCAGCCGGTGGATGTCGTACCGGATGGTCAGGAGGAGATAGGTCGCCGTCAGCACGAAGTAGGCGGTGATGACGGTCACGTCCCACGCGAGCGGCGACCACTGGACGCGCCACGGCCACGCCGGCAGGACGCTCGTCACCAGCCGGTCGGGTCGCCCGACGTGGATCAGGATGTACAGCCCAGCACAGGACAGCGCCGCGATGGTCAGCAACTCGGCCATCCGGGCGACCGGCTGGTAGGTGTCCAGCCCGATGAGCCGGACCGCCGCGGACAGGATGATCCCGCCGTGGGCGATGCCGACCCACCAGATGAACGCGCCGATGTACAGCCCCCAGGGGACGCCCCCGCCCGAACCCCAGTCGGCGAGGTTCGTGACGATCAGCCCGTGCTGGAGCTGCTGGACGTAGAAGAACAGCCAGACGCCGATGGCAGCGAGCGCCACCAGTAGCGCCAGCAGGTACTTCTTGGAGGTGGACTCGATGGGGCGAACGAGCGTGTCCCGCCCCACGTCGGTCACGTCGGTACTCACGCGCTCTCACCCTCGTTGGCCGCCGCGCCCTCGCTCAGCACTCCTTCTTTGCGGTTGTCGACCAGCCCGACGTCCTCGTATTCGACCGGGCCCTCGACCTGTTCGGCGTGCTGGGACGGCGAGTTGCCGATGTATTTGACGTTTGGGTTGGTCCCGCGCTCTTCCATCAGCTCGAACGTCGAGACGGTGTGGTCCTTCCGGTTGGGGTAGGTCGACTGGTCGTTCTCCTGCTCGCCCTTGTACTCCTCTAGGTGCTGGTTGGGCGCGCTCTCGGGGTCGTTGAGGTCGCCGAAGTGGATGGCGTCCATGGCACACGCGTCCTCGCAGGCGGTGGTGCCGATCTTGTCCTCGCCCATCTGGCCGTCCTGGCGATCGACACAGAAGGTACACTTGCCCATCGCACCCTTCGGCGGGCGGGCACCGACCCACTTCCCGCGCTCGTCGATCTGGTGCTCGTCGTCGATCTCCGACTCGGGCACGTCGGGTTCGCCCCACTGGAAGTAGTTGACTCCGTAGGGGCAGGACACCTCGCAGTACCGACAGCCGATACAGATGTCGTAGTCGGTGAGCACGAGGCCGTCCTGTTCGCGGGTGTGGCGCGCGCCGACGGGACAGACCTTCGTACACGGCGAGTCGGTGCAGTGCTGGCAGGGCCGGACGAGGAAGTTCTCGTCGCCCTGATCCTCGTCTTCGTAGGTGAAGACGTACATCCAGTTGGCGCCGCGGGAGGTGCCGTGTTCCTCCTGACAGGCGACCACGCAGGCCAGACACCCGTCGCAGTTGTTGAGGTTGATCGTCATCCCGTATCGAGTGCCGTCGCCACTGGACTCCTCCTCGGCCGCGGAGGCACCGCCCCCGCCGGCACTCGTGATCATCCCGAGCGCGAGCGCGGCCGCACCGCCTTTCTTCATCACCTCCCTGCGCGAGAGGTCCTTCCCGTCGGCGAGTTCGGTGAGGCGATCTCTAAGCGTCCCGTCCTCGACGGCCTCGTCGAGGGAGTTCGCTTCGAGTCCTTCCAGCAACTCGTCGAGTTCGCGGTCGTCCTCGCCGAACTCCTCTAGGATTCGCTCGTGGTACTTCCGGTAGAACTCAGCCTCGTTCATCTCGCCTGCCGTGACGCGCTGGGCGTCTTTGCCCATCTCCATCCCGAGTTCCGTGTCGTACTCGGTGTCGTCGAGCAGGCGCTCCATGCGCTCTTCCTCGTCGTCGTCGAACGATATCGGTGAATCGTCTCCTGTCATAGCTGATCTCGGTCACGCGTCCGTCCGCGCCGGCGACACGGGGTGCCGGTGATCCCACCATGCAACGGACGACACGATCGCTCCATTGTTCGACCGTCACCCGATCTGTGGAAGGGACGGAAAAGAACGCGCAGGGGCGTTTTCACCGGCTGGGACTGGCGCCGAATATATTCGACGGGAGTCACATAGGGAAAGCGAGCAAATCGGGCCGGACGTATCGCGAAGCTTTACCGCCGCGGGGGTCCGATGCCCGGGCATGACCGACGACGCGTGGTTCGCCGGCCTCGACCCGGGAGATACCGGGGGAGGGGCGAGACGAATCCGTGAGGGCAGCGCCGAATCACCAGCCGACTGGCCCGAACTGGCCGTCGATGCCGGCTTCGCGGCCGACAAGGCGGAGTACTACGAGCGCCTGCGCGAAGCGACGCTCGACGCCGGCCGCGCGGCCGTCACCGAACGCGAGGGAGCCGAAGATCAGCAACTCGTCCACGCCGTCCGCGCCATGGACGACTGCCGGCGACAGGCCAACGAACTCGCCGAGCGGGTCGCCGAGTGGGGCGGCAGTCGCTTCGAGGACGCGGGGACAGGCGTGGAGTACGCGCGTGAACTCGCGGAGCGCGACCCCGAGACAGCGGGTGACAGACGAGCGGTCTCGCTGGCCCGGCGAGTCGTCGAACTGGACGAGGAGGCCGACGCGCTCCGGGAGTACGTCGAGACGACGACGCCCGAGATCGCGCCGAACCTCGCGGCGCTGGCGGGGCCGGTGCTGGCGGCGCGACTCCTCTCGCTGGCTGGCGGACTGGAGTCGCTGGCCAAGAAACCCAGCGGCACGGTGCAGGTACTCGGGGCCGAGGACGCGCTGTTCGCGCACCTTCGCGGGGACGCCCCCTCGCCCAAGCACGGGATCATCTACACGCACGACGCCGTCCGCGGGACACGACCCGAGGACCGGGGGTCGGCGTCCCGCGCGCTCGCCGGAAAACTCTCCATCGCCGCCCGGATCGACCACTACAGCGGCGACCGGCGACCCGACCTCGAAGCGGACCTGAACGACCGCATCGCGACCATCCAGGCGCGAGCCGAGGAGGGGGAGGGCAACGATGAGTGACCTGCCCGAGGGGGTCGAGCGGCGAGAGATCGACGGCGAGACCGGACTCGCAACGCGGGGACCGCCGGCCTACGGCGAGCCGACCGACGAGGGGTGGCGGCGCTGGAACCCGCGCCGGTCGAAACTCGGCGCGACCTTCGAACTCGGTATGGACACCGGCCTCGACGGCGGCGAGACGGTCCTCTATCTCGGCGCGGCCGCGGGGACGACCGTGAGCCACGTCGCGGACTTCGCGGGACCGACTTACGCCGTCGAGTTCGCGGCCCGGCCCGTCCGGGACCTGCTGGAGGTGGCCGGGGACCGCGAGCGGCTGTTCCCGTTGCTGAAGGACGCCCGGAAACCCGAGACGTACGCCCACGTCGTCGAGCCGGTCGACGCCATCGTCCAGGACGTGGCGACGCGGGGGCAGGCCGAGGTGGCGCTGGCCAACCGGGAGTTCCTGCGGGACGATGGGCGGCTCGTCATGGCCGTCAAGGCCCGGAGTGAGGACGTGACTGCCGATCCCGAAGCGGTGTTCGACGAGGTGGTCGAGACGCTGTCGGAGGGCTACGAGATTCTCGAACGCGAGCGGCTGGAGCCGTACCACGCCGATCATCTGGGAGTCGTGGCGCGGCCGCGGTGAGGGCGGCATCTCGTGGTTGGGTCCCGATCGCTCCGGAAGGGAAGGTTTAGGCCGGGGGGAGTCCAACCCGCGGAAAGATGGACCGGAGGGGCTCCGCCGAGACGTTCACCCGGATGGGAACGCTGGGCATCGAAGAGGAGTTTTTCGTCGTCGACGACCGGAACCGGCCGACCTCCGGCACGGACGACCTCGTCTACGAGTCCGAGCCGCCGGAGATACTCGACGGCCGGCTGGACCACGAACTGTTCAAGTGCGTCATCGAGACCCAGACGCCGACCATCGGTGCCGACGACCTCGACGAGGCGCGAGAGCAACTGGCCGCCGTGCGGACGGCGCTGGTCGACCACGCCGAGAGCCACGGCTACGGCATCGCCGCCGCTGGCCTGCACCCGGCCGCGAATTGGCGGGAACTCGAACACGCCGAGAAACCGCGGTACAAATCACAGCTCGACCGGATCCAGTACCCCCAACACCGGAACACGACCGCGGGACTGCACGTCCACGTCGGCGTCGACGACGCTGACAAGGCGGTGTGGGTCGCCAACGAGATCCGCTGGCATCTCCCGATCATGCTGGCGCTGTCGGCCAACTCGCCGTACTGGTGTGGGTTCGACACCGGCCTCCACTCCGCGCGGGCGAAGATCTTCGAGGCGCTGCCGAACACCGGCGTCCCGACGGCCTTCGAATCCTACGAGGCGTTCGACGAGTTCGAGCGCACGATGGTCGAGACCGGGTCGATCGAGGACCGCGGGGAGTTGTGGTACGACGTACGGCCCCACTCCGGGCTCGGGACCGTGGAGGTCCGGACGCCCGACGGCCAGGCCGACGAGGAAACGGTCATGGCGTTCGTCGAGTACACGCACGCGCTGGTGACCGACCTCGCCGAACGGTACGAGGACGGCGAGACCGGGCGAAAACACCGCCGTGAGGCCCTGGACGAGAACAAGTGGCGCGCGATTCGGCACGGCCACGAGGCCGAACTGCTCTCCCGTGACCTCGAAGAGACCGTCGACCTGGGCGAACTGGTCGACCGCGAGTGCGAGCGCCTGGGCGTCAGCGGGATCGGGGACGTGTACGACGCGGAGAGCGGGGCGGAGAAGCAGCGTCGGCTCCTGGACGAGGCGGGGATGGACGAACTCTGTCGCGAACTCCGATTGTAGCCAAGGGTTTTTACCCGGCAACGGCCTTCCGTCGGAATAGAAGCAACTCATGTCTACAGACGACGGGCCATCCGAACCCGAAGAGGAGGGACTGGACGTGACCGACGGCGACGGGAGCGTCCGCGAGCGACTGGAAGAGGAGACCGACAGGGCGGTCGAACGGTTCGACGACGGCGTCGTCGACCTGCTGTCCTGGGTGCTCGACACCGAGACGCGGGCGCGAATCTACGTCTACCTGCGCCAGCACCCCGACAGCACGAGCGACGAGGTCGCCGAGGGGACGGGCCTGTACCCGAGTACCGTCCGCGAGGCGCTGGCGGAACTCCACGGGGAGGATCGGGTGAGTCGGCGCAAGCGCGAGAGCGACGGCGCGGGGAACAACCCCTACGAGTACACCGCTATCGCGCCGAGCGAACTGGTGTCGAACATCGCGGGGGACGTGCAGTCGGAGCTGAACACGGTGTTCAATCTGGACGATCACCTCGGCGATGGCGGGGGCGAATCGACGGACGGGGCCGACGAGCCGGTGACGATCACCGTCGAGGAATCGGAGCAGTGACGACCCGCGAGGAGGCGGGGCAATCCGAAGCCACTTTACCCTGAGGGGACCATGCCCGGAGATATGAAGGTCGCGCTGGGCGGGACGTTCGACCCCGTACACGATGGGCACCGTGCGCTGTTCGAGCGCGCGTTCGAACTCGGTGACGTCACCGTCGGGCTCACGAGCGACGAACTCGCACCGAAGACCCGCGACGAGGATCGACACGTCCGGACGTTCGAGCAACGCCGGCGCGATCTCGACGCGGAACTCGCCAAATTCGCCGAGGAGTTCGACCGCGAGTTCGAGATCCGCAAACTGACCGAACCCACAGGTATCGCTACCGAACCGCAGTTCGATTACCTCATCGTCTCCCCCGAGACCGAGACGGGCGGTCGCCGCATCAACGAGATCCGTCGCGAGAACGGCGACGCCCCCCTCGAAATCGAAGTCGTCGAACACGTCTACGCCGACGACGGCGACGTCATCTCCTCGACCCGAATCGTCAAAGGCGAGATCGACGAACACGGGAACCTCACGCCCGACCGGGACGGCCGCCCCAAGCGGGAGACAGAAACCTGACTCACCAGTCCGGGGCGTCCAGTCCCGTGCGTTCGAGTAACTCCTTCCACCGCTGCTGGACCGAGAGCCGCGAGACACCCACAGCGTCGGCCACCGCACCCTGTGACCGCCGGTCGCCCGTCACGAGCGTCGCGACGTAGAGGCTGGCCGCCATCGTCGGCCGCTTCGACCGGTCGCTGTCGGGTAGCGTCGTAAGGAAGAGGTCGGCTGCCCGGGTTCGTGCCTCGTCGTCGAGATCGAGGCTGTCGGCCGCCGCCTCGAGTTCGGCGAGCCACTCCTCGTTGTCCACCTCGTCGCTGGCCCGATACACACCCGTCCGTTGTCCGGCCACGAGTATAAACGCTGTCGCCACCTTCACACGTGTATGACCGGCACGGTCGAACGGATCTGGGTGACCGAGGCGGAGGGGGAACCGATGGAGGCCGTCGAGAGCGTCCGCGCCGTGCCCGGCGGGCTGGAAGGCGACCGCTACTGCCGGGGCACCGGCTACTACTCCGGATTCGACGAGTGCGAGGTGACGCTGATCGAGGCCGAGGCAATCGGGCGCATCCGCGACCGCCACGACATCGACCTGACCGACGGGCGACACCGCCGGAACGTGGTGACCCGGGGCGTCGACGTGCACGACCTGCTCGACCGTCGGTTCGGAATCGGCGACGCGACGTTCGAGGGGACCCGTCCGCGGCCACCCTGCGCCCACGTCGAACAGGTCGCCGACGAGGAGGGCGTCGCCAAATCCCTGAGCGGCGACCGCGGTGGGATCTGTGCCCGCGTGGTCGACGGCGGTGAGTTCGCGGCCGGCGACGGGATCGAGATCGGCGAGTCGACAGCGCCCGACCCCGACGGTCTGGCCGAGGCGATCAAAGAGCGGCGGTCGTAAGTCACCAGGGTGTAACTTTGTCGACCACCCACGGCAGCGGGGGCTGCTCGAAGGGCCACGCGCCACAGGTCGGCTCGTGGAGGGTCCCGCCGGTGGCGTGTACGAACGCGCGTTGTTTCTTGTCCATCCGGTAGTGACAGGTGGCCGGCCGTCGCTGTTCCCAGTAGATCGTCTCCATCGACGGGAACTCCGGCGGTCGTTCGGCCAGCGGTCCGTACTCGACGGTGCCCCACGACTCCTGGATCTCGCGGATCTCGTCACGGACCGGCGTCGTCCCGCCCTCGTTCCAGTGGAGACTCGACGCGACGAGGACGAGGACGAGACCCAGCAGCAGCGTCCGCCGGGCGGGAGTCGGGGCCTCGGCGACGACGGCACCGACACCGAGCGCGGCGAACGGAGCGGCCAGCACTGCGTCGATCGCACCGGCCATCTCGACGAAAAAGAGCAACTGGTAGGCGACGCCGCCGACGACGACCCACCAGTACTGCGACCAGTCACCTTTGGCGCCGAGGTACCAGCCGTAGACGCCGGCCGGGAACAGGACGACCCCCCACCCGAGTTCGTAGATCGGTTCCAGCAGTCGGCTCACCAGCGAGTATTCCCCCGCGCCGTACAGCGGTGTGAGGACGACCTCGACGAACAGCGGTGTGAGATTTCCGGTGAGTACGAACGGCGCGAGGACGACCGCGGTGACAGTCAACCCGCCCGCGAGCGAGCGCTCGAGTCCCACACGGTCACCGTCGACGTAGTTCATCGCGACCACGAGGAGGGCCAGCGGTGCTCCGAGGTGCCAGAACCCGGCCGTGACCGCGGCGGCGGCACCGCTCGGGAGCGGGCGGTCGTCGACGGCCAGCAGGAGCGCCGCCACGCCGAACGGGAAGGCCAGGTACTTCGGTCGGATCCCGGCCCAGGGGTAGGTGTACAGCGTCGTGACGACGAACATCGTCCACCCCGCTGCGACGCTGGCAACGCCGTTCCCGGTGAGCCGATAGTTGAGGACACCGACGAGCGTGACGCCCGCGACGATGGCCGCCACCGCGACGACGACGCTCAGGACGTGGAGGGCCGCCATGTTCCCGCCCGAGAGAAGGGCGAGCGTCGTCGTCACGGCGTAGATCAGCGGTGGTTTGAGGTCCCAGAAGTCGACGTAGGGGGTCGCGCCCTGCGTGATATACCAGCCGCCGTGCTGGAAGAGGGCGGAGTCGTCGCTGATGTACCAGGGGTGATCGAGGAACCGGTAGATGGTCCCCGTGGCCACGAGCGCGAGGGCACCGCCGAGCAGGACGAGGAACCAGTGGGTCTCGATCCAGTCGTGAAGTTCGCGACGGGAGCGTGGGAGGGTCACCCCCTGCATCTCTTGGTCAGGGATTCCGGTTCGTCTCCTAAGTCAGTTGGCAAACCCGCTGGCGGCGGTCAATCCACCTCGACAGACCTTTCGACCGCATCGCCAGGTGTAAATCCGAACTCTGCCAAATATCGCTATGCATGAATCTCCGTCCGAGTACTCTCGACGGGAACTCTACGCGGAGGCCGATGCATTCGTTCGCGAGTGTTACTCCGAACTGGGCCGCGAATCCGAGATCGAAGACCGACTCGACGAGATCGCGGACGAGATCGAGCGGCGCGGCCACTACGACCACACGGCTTTCGAACTCGAACACGGCGCGAAGATGGCCTGGCGCAACAGCAACCGCTGCATCGGCCGCCTGTTCTGGCAGCAGTTAACCGTCGCCGATGCACGGGATTGCGAGACGGCCCGCGAGGTACACGAGGCCTGCTGTACCCACCTCGAACGGGCACGCAACGGCGGCAATATCAAACCGTTGCTGACGGTATTCAAACCGATGATCGACGGGGACCGACAGGTCAGACTCTGGAACTACGAACTGTTGCGGTACGCCGGCTACCGGACGGCGGACGGAATCGTCGGTGATCCCGACGAAGTCGAGTTGACCGAGTACTGCCAGTCCCGCGGGTGGGAAGGCGAGGGGACCCGATTCGACATCCTGCCCCACGTGGTGCAGATCAGAGATCAGGAACCGGAGCTGTTCGAGGTCCCCGAGTCGGCCGTCGGCGAGGTACGGCTTCGCCACCCCGAGTACGCGTGGTTCGAGGACCTCGGCCTCAGGTGGTACGACGTGCCCGTCGTCTCGAACATGCGTCTGGAGATCGGCGGCATCCACTACACGGCCGCGCCGTTCAGTGGGTGGTACGTGTCGACGGAGATCGGGGCGCGAAACCTCGCGGACGAGGATCGCTACGATATGCTGCCGGCGGTCGCGGAGAAACTCGGACTCGATACGGGGGACGATCGGACCCTCTGGAAAGACGAGGCGCTGGTGGAGTTGAACCGTGCGGTGTTGCACTCCTTCGCGGAGGACGGCGTCCAGATCGTCGATCACCACACCGTGACCGACCAGTTCGAGCGGTTCGAGGAGAAGGAAGCGGCGGCCGGGCGGGAGGTGACCGGCGACCGGGCGTGGCTGTTACCGCCGATGAGTTCGGCAACGACACACGTGTTCGAGAACGACTACGATAACACCGTGAAGAAACCGAACTTCTTCTATCGGAATCCACCCGCGACGTTGAGTGAGCGGCGGGAATCGCTCGGGCGGTGACGGGGTCCGGGTCGCCTGTACGAGTTGGATGAATTTATAAGCCCATATCTCAAAGCGGGTCACGTCGGGTGGAAAGCACCCGTGAGCGCGGGTTGCCGAGCCAGGCCAAAGGCGTAGCGCTTAGGACGCTATCCCGTAGGGGTCCGCCGGTTCAAATCCGGTCCCGCGCATTCTGCTGCGAGCAAACCGCGAGCAGCAGAATCGCCAGCAGATTTGAACCCTGGAAGGAACGCGCAGCGAACGCAGTGAGCGAGCATTTCTTCCACTGGTTCAAATCCGGTCCCGCGCACTCCATTTGCGTACGGATCACCGGACGTATCGACTATCACCTACCTTTTATGATTGCCGGCTATCTCAACCGGTATAATGGCGGACACTTCCGATCTCTTCGATGCTCTCCGGAATATAGCGGAGCAGACAGACGAAGACATGAGCGAGCGGGACGTGGAAAATCTATTTCTCGAACGAGGGTTCTACGACGCGCTCGACTACGAAGGGACCGGAACGGATCTCCGGAGCGAATTCACGCTACCGGACGATCGGCGGCCTGACTACATCACGCTCGACACAAACGAAGCCGTCACTGCAGTCTACGAGTTCAAGACGACCGGACGGGATCTGCCCCCTCACGAGGAGCAACTGTTTCACTACATGGATTACCTGCGGGCGGAGTACGGGGTTCTGACCAACGGCGAGCAGCTGCGGGTCTATCAGCGCGGGGACAGTCGGCCGATGCTCACCGTCTCGATGGGGGCGGTTACGGAGAGTCAAGCCCGGGATCTCGTCAGCGCGCTCCGGAAGCGGGAATTCGATCTCACGGACCCCGAGGACGTGAACAGATTCCTCGAAGATCTCGACCCGATTCCGCTGGACTCGAAGGCCGAGCTCGGACAGGAACACTTCTTCGACACCTTTCGGCTCGAAGACGGCAGTCCGTTCGCAGACCTCGTCACCGGAATGGTTGACCTCCTACACGAACTCCGGGACGAGCAGGAAGAGAAGTTCGTGAAAGGGGCGTACGACTTCTGGGAGGCAACCTATGCCGACGAGCCGGACGAGGTCCCTAGCTCTTGGGAGCCGTTCGTCGACGGCAAGCAGTCCCTCCGGGACTTCATGTTCTGTCTGGAGAGCGGACACGCGCTCCTCGCCCGGCTCCTGCTGGCGAAGGCGACCGAGGATCACGACTTCTTCGCCGGCACCGGCTACGAGGGAATGGGGAGCTACTTCCGCGGGTTGCAGGGCTTTGACGACTCTATCAATCTCGACGCCTTCCCCGTGGCTGCCGACAACATGATCGACGATATGCAGGATCAGCTCGTCGAAGGACTCTTTCAGGACGACATCTTCATCTGGTGGACCGACGGCTACGCCGAACAACTCTCGCGAGGGCACGATACGGGGCCGAGCCAGTTCGAGGCGGTTGCCGAGGGAACCGGAAGCGTCGAGCGAGTGAGCGATGCCACGCGGGACCGCTTCAGCCGCGCCGTGGCCGAGGTGTTCTTCAACGTCCTTCGATTCGACTTCGAGGACGTTGAAGGCGACCTGCTCGGTGATCTCTACCAGCGATACTTCGACCCAGAGACTCGCAAGGCCCTCGGGGAGTTCTACACGCCGCAACCAGTGATCGACTACATCATGGACGGCGTCGGGTACGAGCGCGGCGTCTCGAACGAGCGCCTCATCGACCCGTCGTGTGGCTCCGGGACGTTCCTCGTCGAGGCTGTCGAGCGGTACATCGCGGACGTGGAGAACTACGAGGACGACCCAGACTGGGAGGAACACCTGCGGGACCTCTGTACCCGGCCGCGTATCGTCGGGCTGGACATCCACCCGTTCGCCGTGTTGATGGCCCAGATCCGGTTCGTGGTCGCCATCCTGCCGGCGTATCGGGAGGCCAAGACCCAGAACACGGATTTCACACTGCGACGGCTTCCTATCTACCGGACCGATACGCTCCGCAACGAGCGGGAACTGACCGGCGCGGACCTCGGCGACGACGGCACGCGACAGATGACCTTCGACGCGATGACTGAGGACGAGCAGGACGTACGGATTCCCGTCCCGCTTCCGGTCGAGGTGGACGAAGACGAGGCCGCCGAGACGGAGGACGGCTTCCTCGTGCGTCGCGTGCGGATGCCGCTGTTCGACACGATCCAGTTAGAGACCGGCGTGAACAACTTCGGTGAGTATTTCGCCGCGCTGCAGGGCGTCCTCGACACCGTCAAGGACCACATGGCACTGGCCGAGGAGTTCGGCGGCGACTTCGACTGGGAGTACAAGAGCGGGCTGGAAGAACGAATCAACCAGCACACGTCACAGGAGTATTCGGGTGTCGAGGAGTTCTTCGCCCCCTACGTGGACGACATGCTGGAGAACGTCCGCTATCTCAAGGAGGAACACAACGACGGACGGCTGTTCAAGATGTTCGAGGACACCGTCCTAGCCCTCGTCGTAAAGAACTACATGACCTATGATTACGTCGTTGGGAATCCGCCGTACGTCCGCACCCAAAATCTCCCAGATAGACAGAAAGAGGTGCTGGACCGATTGTATGAATCCACAACTGGAAACTACGACATTTACTGTCCGTTCTACGAGCGGGGACTTGATTGGCTCCGTGAAGGAACCGGAAAACTCGGATTCATCACCCCGAACCAGTTCATGGTGACTGATTACGGTGAGGGTCTGCGGCGTGTCTTGCTTGAGAGAGCGCGCATCGAGGAGGTCTATGATTTCCGTGACTCCGGCGTGTTTGAAGACGCAAAGAACTACCCTGCTATCGTCATGCTGCAAGACGAGCCGGACCCAGATGAGCGTGAAGCGAGCGAAATCCGGTGTGTTAGAGTCAAGGCTGATACGAAAGCGCCAACGAACCGAGACCTCGATACTGCGGTCATCAAGGCTGTCCGCGAGCATCGTGGTGAGCCGGGATACGAGGACGAATTGATTAACGTGTTTGACTATCCGCAGGGGGATTTGGATGAGGGGTATTGGTCGTTGATGCCGCCCGAGGAGTTGGAAATCATCCACAAGATGGAGGCCGCAAGTGATGTGACCGTAGGCGATGTCACGGACTCTGTGTTTGCTGGAACTCAAACTAGCGCGAACAACGTTTTTCTGGTGACGCCTGTTGATGCCGACCGCATCTCTGCTAACGATACTGGCGATACAGTGACAGTGGTACCGAAAGGTGAGTCTCGTGAGTACGAGGTCGAGACGGATCCGCTCCGCCCATGGTTACAGGGCCGTGACATTAATCGCTGGCGTGGGGATTGGTCAGGCGAGCACGCTATCGTGCCATATGTTCTTGAGGAGGATGACGAAGGCAATCTAACGTCGAACCTCATCGAACAAGAACGGTTGGAGAGTGAGTTACCACTAACGTGGGAGTACCTGACAGAGCATCGAGACACCTTAGAGAGTCGTGAAGGTGGCCGGTTCGAGGGCCGTGACGACTGGTACGGGTTCGGATACCCCAAGAGCATGACCCGGTTTGAAGACCCGAAACTCATCTGCTCTGAAATCGCGGCAGAAGCGACGTTCATGCTAGATGACGTTGGAACGTGGTATTTCAAAGCCGCTTACGGTGTCCAACTTGAAGATGATTGGAAAGATAGGACAGATACGTTTGCCGCCCTCCTGAACTCTAACGCGCTCGACTTCTACCTAAAGCATTACACAACGCTGAAAGTGGATGGATACTACAAATACACCACCAACTACCTGACTCCGCTACCGATTACGTGGGGTGCCGATGAGGACCGCTCCGAACTTCGAGATTATCTGTCAGAGATTACGACAGCCTTAGATACAGAGAGTAAGACCGAGCGGTTCCCCGAAGCGTATCTGGGTGAGCACGACGGCGAAATGGACTACATCACCTATGAGTGGCAAACTCGCCGCTATCCGGTAAGTGCGGAAGTACAGGCCGACGTGGGAGGAGAGTACACAGTACAGGCGGGCCGTTCGGACGTAATTACCGATGCGGCAATGTATTCCGATGACGAGGAAGCGAGAAAACGGCGGGCTATGTACGTTCAAGAGGCTGTCAACGGGCGGAACGTGAAAAGCGGTGAGGAGACTACAATCCCGATTCCTCGTAGCGATGCCGGTGTAGAGACACTGTTGGAGGCACTACGGTCCGATGAGGCTACCGTGTCCGAGACTGATGTTGATGAATTGGAAGCCTTGGTTAACGATGTGGTGTACGAGATGTTCGGCATCACTCCCGAGGAGCAAGACGTGATTGAAGATTACTTGGAGACGTTCCGGGTGTACTGAGGTACTCCGCCCGACTCATTGGAAATTGGCCGCGGGTTACTCCCCTAAGACAGAATTACTTTTACTGAATTGAGATATTTTACTCAGGTGTCATGAAGATTGATTACAGTCGAATTTAGGGCCTGTCCCATGGGGGCTGCCGGTTCAAATCCGGTCCCGCGCACATAGCCGAGCATTCACACCCCGCCCTCCCAGTCGGGGACCGGTCGATACCCACACTCGCCGGTCCGCTCCAGGATCACCACGTACTGCGTGGGGCCCATCTCCTGTTCGTCGCCGTAGAAGTCGTTTCGGGGGGTGATGCCCATCGGGATGATGTCGACGAGCGAGCCGGGCTCGGGGCGCTGGGGGACGAAGTTCGGCGGGCGCTGGCCGAACTCGGCTTCGATCTCGTAGGCGTACTCGCCGTCGAGCAGGGCGCGAATGTATTCGGCGCGGGCCTCGACGCCCTCGTCAACGTCGCGTTCGCGCTGGTCGACGGGGATGTCGCGGAGGTAGAGCAGGTCCTGATAGGAGAGCTGAATGTACTGGGGGCAGGGGACGACGTCGTCCGGTTCGGTCGCGCCCCAGTGGTGGGAGATGTTCATGTCGTGGGGGAGGGCGGTCTCGTCGAAGGCCTGGTGATAGGTCTCGACGGTGGCGTTGGCCGGGGCGTGCTCGTCGAGCCAGTCGGTGGCTTCGGCGCGGGGGGTGGCGGCGTAGCCGGCGACGCCGGTCGCGGCGAAGGCCGTCGTCGAGAGTAGCAGGGCGGCGACGAGCGGGCGGGCGAGACCGGGGCGGCGCTCGTAGAGGGTGACGAGGCCCGCGGCGAGCAACAGGATGGCGAGCGGGAAGGTGGGGAGCAGGTGGTGGGGGCGGAAGTCGTGCCAGGTGGTGAGCACGAGCAGGAAGATCACGAGCGCGGCGGCGACGACGGTGCCGGCGTCGCGGTCGCCGCTGGATCGGAGGCTGGCGATGCCGGCGGGGACGCCCACGAGGAGCGCGACGGTGAGCGGGAGGCCGAAGGCGGCGAAGTACGCGCGGAGGAACCACCACCACGACGGCGCGGTCGGGCCGACGACGACGGAGGCGCGGTTGGCGGCCTGGCCGAACCAGCGCTGCCAGACGGACGCGAAGTCACCGACGAGCAGGCTGGGGAAGCCGAGGGCGATCCCGAGCGCGCCGATCGCCATCCCGCCGACGAGGAGTTTCGGTCGCCAGTAGGCGGCCGGGACGACGGTGTCGTCCGCGCGGATGCGCGCCAGAAAGCCCAGTCCGCTCCCGAGTGGCGTCGAGCGCTGGCCGTCGGCCGACCCCGCGCGTTCGGTGCGGCGGACCCGCAGCAGGTAGCCAAGGCCGATGACGGGGACGATCAGGCCGGCGGTGAGCTTGAACGCGACGGCGAAGCCCCCGAGCGCACAGGACGCGAAGAACAGTTTCCGGGAGCCGGTCTGGACGTACCGGACGAGCAGGTACAGCGAGCACAGGAGGGTGAAGAGCGCGGGCACGTCCTCGCCGGCCTCGTGGGCGAGCATGAGGAGGCCGAACGTGACCGCGAGCAGGAAGGCCGCGAGGCGACCGGTCGGGCGGTCACGCATCGCGACGCCGAGGCGGTAGGTGACGTAGACCGACCCGACGGCGAGACAGACGTTGGCGAAGCGGCCGGCGGCGATGACCCCGGACCAGATCCAGGCCGGCGTCTCGTGCCAGACCTGCCAGTGGCCGTACTCCCATCCCGTGGGATAGATGTCCGCTATCGCGCCGCCGTCGCCGACGAGAACGGCCAGGACGACGACGGGGAGGATGGCGACGGCGTAGAGGTAGAACGTGGCACCGAAGGGTGCACGGCTCCAGGTGACGCCCTCCCGGAGTGATTCGAGGCTGGGGTCGTCGAGGACTGCGCTGTAGGTAACCAGCGGGTCGAGCAGTCGGTCACGTTCGTCGTAGGTGGCGAAGTTGGGGACACGGTGCCAGAACCAGAAGGCGGCCAGTGCGAACGCGCCGAGGAGGATCGGAGCGAGGTAGGGGTCGTGCCGCAGATCCCGGCGGATCTGCCGTTTGATACGCACGACAGTGTTCGTCACTGTTGACATCTATTCGTGAGTGGAAACTACTGAGGTATCCGTTTTTCGGGACGGAGACGGCCGACACCGGCGAGTAGTTCCCGGTCGCTGAGAACGGGGTGGGATAATATAAGTGGTGAATGCATTCGTCTAGCCGTGTACGAACGTATCCTGATTCCGACGGACGGGAGTACGGGGACGGCCCACGTGGCCATGCAGGCGATCGATCTGGCCGAGCAGTACGACGGCACGGTGTACGTCCTCCACGTCGTCGACGAGACGGCGAGTTCGCTGCTGGAAGCCACCGGGTCGAAAAACGAACTGGAAGAGCAGGGCCAGCGCGCAGTCGAGCGCATCGAGCGCATGGCCCAGGTCCACGGGGTCGACACGGTGACGGAGATCGAGACTGGCGATCCGGCGACGACGATCCTCGACTACGCCGGGGAGATCGACGCGGACGTGATCGTAGCCGGCACACACGGTCGGTCGGGCGTCGAGCGGCGCCTCATCGGCAGCGTCGCCGAGCGCCTCGTCCGCCACGCCGACTGTCCAGTGATGACCGTCCGCCTGCCCGAGTCCGACGAGACGGTGACCGACGCCGACGAGGCGCGCGAACTCGCCACGGAAGCGCTGGCGGAGAGCGACCACGGCGACGGCGAGGTCACGGGCGTCGAACGACAGGTCAGCGTCTGGGTCGTCGACATCGAGACCGACGACGGCGAGTCGCTGGTGGCCTACATCGACCCGGTGACCCAGCGGACGAGTATGGTCGCGCGGCACTGATCGGACGGTTCGGGCCACCGGCCACCGGCGAGTCCGGAAACCGGAGAGCACTTACCCGACAGCGCCACACCGACAGGTATGCGAATCGCCGACCGGATGCAGGTCGAGGGCGGGAGAGAGCGGATCACCGTGGTCCCTGAGACGCTCGACGACCTGTGGCACCTCACCTACATCATCGAGCCCGGCGACGAGGTCGGCGGCGACACGACGCGGCGCATCCAGCGCAACGACGACAAGATGCGCGATACGGGCGGCGAACGCGAACACATGTACGTCACCCTCGCAATCGACGACGTGGAGTTCGCCCGCTTCGCCAATCGCCTCCGGGTCGGCGGCGAAATCGTCGACTGCTCCCGGGAGGACCAGCTGGGCCACCACCACACCCTCAACGTCGAGGAACGCGACGAACTGGAGATCGAGAAACGCTGGAAGTCAGACCAGCTCGAACGGCTGAACGAAGCCGTCGAGGCCTCCGAGAACCCCGACGTGGCCGTCGCCACCGTCGAGGAGGGCCAGGCCTACGTCCACACGGTCGCCCAGTACGGGACCGAAGAGCGCGCGAGCATCACCGCCCCGACAGGGAAAGGCGAGTACGCCCGCCCCCGCGAGGAACTGTTCTCGGACCTGACCGACGTACTCGGCCGTCTGGACGTGGCCGCGATCATCCTCGCCGGCCCCGGATTCACCAAGCAGGACGCACTCGACTACATCGAAGACGAGAACCCCGACGTTGCTGAACTGATTACGACTGTGGACACCAGCGGGGTGGGCGACCGCGGCGTCCACGAGGTTCTCAAACGCGGCGCGGTGGACGAAGTACAGGAACAGACCCGCATCGCCGAGGAGGCGGACCTGATCGACGAGTTGATGGCCCAGATCGGAGAGGGCGAGAAGGCGGCCTACGGTCCGGAAGGGACGGCCAAGGCCGCCGACTTCGGGGCTGTCGAGCACCTGCTCGTGCTGGACGAGGCGCTCCGGCGCGAACGGGCCGAGGAGGGCGAGTGGGACGTTGACGTGGACGATATCGTCGAGTCGGTCGAGCAGCAGGGCGGCGAGGTGACGGTCTTCTCCAGCGAGTTCGACCCCGGGATGCAACTGGCCAACCTCGGGGAGATCGCCGCAATCTTGCGCTACCGGCTGGAGTGAGGGTGCGCCAGTCGGACGGGCTCGGCCGCCGTTTCCCGATCTGTTACGGGCCGAACAGTTTTGAGGGGGTATTCCCTTGGTCGAGTCGATACGGGTCGACAGATGGGTTCAGAAGGGGCAGACGTCACGTCACAGGTCGCCGACCTCAACAAGTACGGACAGGCGCTGAACAACTGCGAGTCCGTGGAGGAGATCGTCTCGCTCAGTCTGGAAGCCGTCTCCTTGCTCTTCGGGTTTCCCTACACCACGTTCGTCGAGGTGCGCGACGGGGACCTCCGGGTGGTCCACAGCACGTACCCGGCGGTCTCGGCGGGGGACGAACCGCTCGCGGTCGCCTACGAGGCCTACGAGAGCGGTGAGACGACAGTCCGCAGCGGCGAGGCGGCTGGCGAGGACGCGGACGGCGTCGGCGCGGCGCTCGCGGTCCCGGCGACCATCGCCAGCGACGTGGTGGCGATCATCGTCACCCGCTCGGTCGAGAACCGGGAGTTCGGCGACGATGTGGTGAGGCCGATGGAGATTCTCTCGACACACGCCGCGACGGCCATCGGAAACATCAGGTCTCGCGAGCGCCTCGAACGCGCACGTCGTGATCTGGAGAAGCGCAAGGAGATGGTCGAGATGTACGACCGACTCCTGCGCCACGACCTGGGGAACGATCTGCAGGTGATCGCGGCCTTCTCCGAGGAGATCGCGGAAACCGTCGAGGGCGAGCCCGGCGACTACGCCGAGCGCGTCCATCGGACCGCAGAGGGCGCGATGGACCTGATCCGGCGCGTCGGCGATCTCGTGTCCACGCTCGAACGCCAGGACGAACCGAAGCCACGCTCGCTCTCGAAGATTCTCTCGGCGGTGATCGCCGACACCCGCGACCGGTACGAGACGCTGACGGTCGCGTACGATCCCGAGGAGTTCGACGTGCGCGTCTTCGGCGGCGACCTGCTGGATTCTGTGTTCACGAACGTCCTCACCAACGCCGCCGTCCACAACGCTGGCGAGGTCCACGTCCGCGTCCGACCGGTCGAAGCGAGCGAGGATCGAGTCACGGTCTCGATCTCGGACGACGGCGGCGGGATCCCCGACGACGTGACCGACACACTGTTCGAGATGGGCGTCAAGGGCGAGGACAGCGAGGGGACCGGGTTCGGACTCGGGTTCGCCAAGGCACTCACCGAATCCTACGGCGGCGACATCGGCGTGACCGAGAGCGAGCGCGGCGGCGCCGACTTCCGGATCACGCTCGACCGGGTCTAGTCCTCGTCGGCCAGTCGATCGACGGCGTCGTTGATCTCGCCGACGCGTTCGGCCTGGGTGCCGGTCGCGGCCGCGATATCGTCGGCCGCGTCCGATACGTCACGGGCACGGTCGACGGCCTCGTCCACCATACTGGCGATCTCTTCGGCACTCGCCGCCTGGTCGTCGGTCGCGTCGGACACCTCGCGGATCCCCTGTGACGCCTCGGTGACTGCGTCGGTGATCTCTTCGAGATCGGCCATCGCGGCTTCGACTGCCTCGATACCCCGCTCGACGCGTTCGGTGGTCTCGGCCAGTCCCGCAACGGTCTCCTCGGTGTCGGCCTGAATTCGGTCGACAGTGGCCTCGATCTCGGCGGCGTTTTCCTGTGACTCCTCGGCGAGGGTCTTCACTTCGTCGGCGACGACGGCGAAGCCCTCCCCGGCCTCGCCGGCGCGGGCCGCCTCGATGGAGGCGTTCAGGGCGAGGATGTTCGTCTGGTCGGCGATGTCGTCGATCACGTCGACGATCTCGTCGATCTCGCCGACCCGGTCCCTGAGTTCGTCGAGGTCGTCCGCGACAGCGTCGGCGGACTCGCTCACGTCCTCCATCACGTCGATGGCGTCGCCTGCGGACTCCTGTCCGGTCTCGGCGCGCCGTTCGGCCTCGTCGCTCGTGGCTTTCACCTGATCGGCCGTCGAGGCCAGTTCCTCGATGGTGGCGCTCATGTCCGAGACCTCTCCGGCGATGGTGTCCATGTTCTGGCTCTGTTCGGTGGTGAGCGCGTCGATCTCGTCGGCGTTGTCGGCCACGTCGTCGGCGGTCGCCTGAAGGTCTGCGAGTGGCGCTTCCACCTCCTCGCTGACGGCGCGGGACTGTTCGCGTCGGCGCTCGGCCTCCCGCTCGGCCTGCTCGTTGTACGAGTGGATGTAGGTGTCCATCGCCACCTGCTGATCGAGGTTGATGGCCTTCGTGAGCGCGAGCGTGCGCTCGACGACCTCGTCGACGGCCTCGTCGACGGCGTCCTCCACCCCGTCCCCGTGGCTCTCGACGGCGTTTTCCTTCGCCGCCTCGCCGATCTCGGAGAGGAGACCCCGGTAGTAGATCGAGTAGGCACCGAGATAGATCCGCGGGCCGAGATCGAGCATGTCGTGGATCTTCCCGATGCGGGCGCGACCCTCGAAGTAGTCCCGTCCGTACTCCCCGCGGCCGAGATCGAGGAGATACTGACGCTGGGTGGTCTTCAACTGTTCGACGGTCTTGCTGGAGCGCCCGAAGATATCGACCGTCCGGTCGTACCCCGTCAGGTGGTCGTAGAACTCCTCGACGAGGTCGTCGGCACAGTCCTCGAACAGGCCGGCCATCCCTTCGAGCGTCGCAGCAGTATCTCCATCGAACGCAGTGAACTCCTTGCGCCAGGCGATCTCGTCCCGATCGAGACCGATATCGGCGGCGAGATCGCCCCCGTCGACGCCCCGTCGCTCTGACGGTGTAATAACTTCGTCGTCTGACACGTCATGGTCCGGTTGGAGGCTGTTACTCATTACGCGTCCGGATCGGTCTCACCGATAAATACGGCACGGCGCAGTTATCAGACCTGATAGAACACGACGGTGAGACGGTATTGGTAACGTGTGTCGTAGTGTTGGAGTTACGAGAGTTCGGACGGAACGGCGTCACCGGATCTCGAAAGAGAGGCCGTCGCGGGCGAACCGCACGTCACCGTCGTAGCGTTCGGCAACCGAGTCCAGCATCTCCTCGTGGTGACCCTCCGTGTGTGGATAGAGATGGGTGAGGTACACTCGCCCGATGTCGGCGTCCGCAGTCGCGAACGCCTCGCCCAGCGAGTCGGGTGTCGGATGGTTCGACACGTCCACGTCGTCGGGGAACGAGCAGTCGTGGGCGAGGACGGCCGCCCCGTCGAAGAACGTGACCAGTTCGGGGAAGGCCTCGCTGTCGCCGCTGAAGCCGAACACCGGCGGGTCGGTCTCGCCGTCGCCGTCCGCGGAGTGGGAGAGGCGATAGGCGTTGCAGGGCAAGGAGTGGCGGGTCTCCATCGCTTCGCCGGTGAAGCCAGCCACGTCGAAGGACTCGTCCGTGTCGGCCCCCACCCCCCGCAGAGTGAGATCGATCCGGTCCTGCATGTACTCGTGGACCGAGAGCAGGTCGTCGACGAGGTCGGGCGTGCCGGGCGGGCCGACGATCTCGAGGGATTCCTCGCCAGCCAGCCAGCGGGCCTTCATGAGCGGCAGGAGGTCCGCGACGTGATCGAGGTGGTGGTGGGTCAGGAGGACGGTGTCGATCCCCTCGTATCCCGCCTCCGTCGTCGCGAGGGCGTGGAGGACGCCGCTGCCGCAGTCGATCAGCAGTCGATCCCCCGCCGCTTCGAGCAGGATGCCAGTCTGGAACCGTTCGCCGGTCGGCATGGCGCTTCCGGTGCCGAGGAACGTGACGCGCATGTCCGACCCGTCGACACGCGCGGCAAAAAGACCGGGGACCGACCACATGGGGCCGGCCCGATCAGGACCGGTCGCCCTCGAACGCGTCGAGCCAGTCCCCGACCGCCGCCTGCAGTGCGCCCGCCGTACTGCCCAGGTTGAGCATCTGGTATCCCCGATCGACTTTCTCGTTCACGTCGTCCATCCCGAACCCGAGGCCGCCGACGGGGACGCCGGCCTCGACGGCCTTCGAGCGGACGGTCTCGACGGCTTCCCTGACTTCGGGGTGGTCGAGTTCGCCCGGGTGGCCCAGCTGGACCGAGAGGTCGAGGGGACCGACGAAGACGAATCCGAGCCCGTCGATGTCGAGAATCGCGTCGAGTTCGACCAGCGTCTCTCTGGTCTCGACGGTGACGCCGACCATCGTCTCGGCGTCCTCGGTCGCCACGTAGTCGTCGGCCATCCCCCACCGGCGGGCGCGAGGGGCGGCGAGTCCGCGTTTGCCGGGGTCGTCGCCGTAACGGAACCGGGCCGCTTCGACCGCCCGGCGGACTTCCTCGGCACCCTCCGCCCGTGCGAGGAAGACGTTCCGGACGCCCGCGTCGAGGGCCTTCCTGATCCCTTCGGGCTGGCTCGTCGGGACGCGCACGAGCAGTTCCGTGTCGGTCACCTCCGCCGCCCGGAGCAGGTTCTCCAGCGCCCCCGCGTCCCAGGGGCTCGGGCCACCGTGTTCCAGGTCGATCCAGACGAAGTCCAGTCCGAGGTCGCCGTACAACTCGACCAGCGTCGGGCTGTACGTGCTGTCGAGAACGCCCAGCGCGACCTCGTCGTTTTCGAGACGCTCCCGGAGCGCGTTCGACCGCTGTGAGTCCGGCATGGGTCCGATATTGGATCGGGAGTTCCGTAAACGCACCGCGGCGTTTCACTTTCACCGCGCGGTCCAAACCGACTTGGGAGCCTCGCCCCAAGGGAGGCCAGGATGGGAGAGCGCGAGTCGCTCGTCGAGTCGTCGGTAGACTTCGATCCCGCGGCCGTCGAGATCGACGACGCCGACGTGCTGGAGTCGCTCGAACCCGTGGTCCGGGAGTGGTGGGTCGAGCAGTTCGGCGAGTTCGTCCCGGAGAACGGCGGCTACTTCACCCCGCCACAGAAGGAGGCCATCCCGCTGATCCACGAGGGCACGAACGCGCTCGTGGCCTCGCCGACCGGCTCCGGCAAGACCCTAGCCAGCTTCACCGGCATCATCGACGAGTTGTTCCGCCGGGATCGCGCGGAGGGTCTCGAAAACAGCGTCTATTGCCTCTATATCTCCCCACTGAAGTCGCTGGCCAACGACATCCACCGGAATCTGGAGGTCCCCCTCGACGGGATCACCGAGAAACTCGACGACCGAGGGGAAGACGTCGAAATCCGCCACGCGATCCGGCACGGCGACACCCCCGATAGCGAGCGCCAGCGGATGCTGGAGGAGACACCACACATCCTCAACACCACGCCGGAAACGCTCGCAATCTTGCTGAACTCGCCGAAGTTCCGGGAGAAGCTGAAAACTGTGGAGTACGTCGTCGTCGACGAGATCCACAGCCTCGCCGACAACAAGCGCGGCACCCACCTCTCGGTGTCGCTCGAACGACTGGAAGCGCTCGCCGAGACCTCGCCCACCCGGATCGGCTGTTCGGCGACGGTCGAACCGCTGGATACGATGGCGGAGTTTCTGGTCGGACGGGCGGAACCGGGCGGCCCTGCGAGGGAGTACGAGATCGTCGACACGCGCTTCGTCCGCGAGTTCGACGTACAGCTCACCTGCCCGACGGACGACCTGATCAACACGCCACGGGACCTGATCACCGACCGGTTCTACCGCGAACTGCACGACCTGATCGGGGACCACACGACGACGCTCGTGTTCACGAACACCCGGTCGGGGGCCGAACGCGTCCTCCAGAACCTGCGGGAGCGCTACGACGGCTACGACGAGTCCAATTCGGGCTGTCACCACGGCAGTCTCTCGACCGACGAGCGCCAGCGCGTCGAGGGGATGCTCAAAGCCGGCAACCTGGACGTGGTGACCACCTCGACGAGCCTCGAACTGGGGATCGACATGCCCGACCTGGATCTGGTGGTGCAGGTCGGCTCCCCGAAATCCGTCGCCGCCCTGCTCCAGCGGGTCGGCCGGGCAGGCCACCAGCTCGGCGAGACGGTGACCGGCCGGGTCGTCGCGCTCGACCGCGACGAACTGATCGAGTGTGCGGTGATGCTCAAGAAAGCCGAGGAGGGGTTCGTCGATCGGGTGTTCGTCCCCGAGAACGCACAGGACGTGGCCGCCCAGCACGTCTACGGGATGGCGATCGAGGGGCCCCGGCCCGAGCGCGAGATCAACGGGATCCTCCGTCGGGCCTACCCCTACCGCGAGTACGGTGACGACGAGTGGGAGCAGTTGCTCCGGTACCTCACCGCCGACTACGAGGGGCTGGAGGACCGCAACGTCTACGCCAAGGTCTGGCGCGACGAGAACGATCCGCCCGACGGGGAGTACCACTACGACGACTTCCCCGTCGGCGAACCCCTGATCGGCAAGCGCGGCCGCCTCGCGCGGGTCATCTACATGACCAACATCGGAACGATCCCGGACTCCTTTACCTGCGACGTGATCACTCGCAACGGCGACGAGTGGGTCGGGCAACTCGACGAGGAGTACCTCGACACGCTCGAATCGGGCGACGTGTTCGTGCTGGGCGGGAGTAACTTCCAGTTTCGATACCGACGCGGGTCGAAGGTCTACGTCGACCGGACGAGTGCGCGCCCGACGGTCCCCTCGTGGTTCTCCGAACGCCTCCCGCTGTCCTACGATCTGGGCCGGGAGATCCTGACCTTCCAGCGGGACCTCGTGGACCGGTTGACCGATCGCGGCCCGGCGGCCGTCCGGCACTGGCTGCGGGAGTTCCCGCTCTCGGACGACGCCGTCCGCGCCATCACGCGAATGTTCGAGCAGCAGGTCGAGTACGCCGGGCCCGAGAGCGTCAGCACGGACGACCGACTGGTGATCGAGACCGAGATGGACCGGGACGCCTACGAACGCCACTACTACGTTCACTCGAACTACGGCCGGCGGTTCAACGACGGCCTCTCGCGGCTCCTGGCCTACCGCGTGGCCCAGACCGCAAACGCCAACGTACAGGTGGCGGTCGCCGATCACGGGTTTACCCTGTCGATGCCACTCAACCGGAAGATCGACCTCGCCGGGATCGTTCGCGATCTGGAGCCCGCAGACGTGCGTGAGGACCTTAGGAACAGCTTAACGGGGACCGATCTCCTGAAACGGTACTTCAGGATCGACGCGACGCGGGCGCTGATGATCCTGAAACGCTACAAGGGCTACGAGAAGTCTGCGAGTCAGCAACAGGTCTCCAGCGACATGCTCCTGAACTTCGCCGAGGAACTCGACGACTTCGCCGTGATAGCGGAGACCTACCGGGAGATACTGGAGGACAAACTCGACGTCGCGGCCATCGAGGACGTGCTCGGGGACGTCCAGTCCGGCGACGTCGAAGTCGTCTCCCACCGGGTCGCGTCCCCGACCCCGCGCGCGTTCGGACTGGCAACGCTGATGGCCTCGGACGTGGTGCTCGCCGAAGACGAGAGCGAGGTCCTCCGGGAGTTCCACGAGCGCGTCCTCGAGGAAATCGACGGCGAACGGAGCGTCACGACCGGCGGATCAGGGTAGAAAGGTTCACGTACTGTGACACCGGGGATCGACGGTCCAGCGAGAGGGCCGAAAGGGGACGCTACCGGCCGTGATACGCGGTAGCGGCGGTAAGTCGTTCCGTCGATGTGTCGCGAAATCCCCGATTAAGCTCTTATAGGCACCATCTGTTACTCCCAGGTGATGCAGCACCGAGACAACCAGGGCCGGTTCGTCGAGGAAGAGGCTCCCGACGGAACCGTCGTGATCTACGATTCCGAGAACCGCCGCGCGTGGCTCCAGTCCGACGAGGCAGTCGATCTCGACCACCAGACCTGATACGTCGAAACGGCGACCTACTCCGGATAGCACGCGATTACCCACCGATACGCCGCCGCGATAGCCGCCCGCACCTACCGCTTCCGGTCTTCGTCTTCGAGAACCTGGGCCTTCTCCTCGATCTGGGCCATCTCGGATTCGAGGCCGGTGTTGCTCCCGCCGTGGGCGTACCGGACGGAGGCGTCGAGCACCGACGGGACGAACCGAGAGTCGTCGGATTCGTCCTCGTCGTCTGACTCGTCGCGTCCCAGGCGAGCACCGAGCCACTGGAGGGCACCTCGGAGCATAGTCGATTCTACGCCGCCAGACAAAATAAACGTTCAGTCGCTCGGCCGCACTGTGAACGGTGGTCAGTCCTCGCCGTGGACCAGCAGCGTGTTCAGCGCGTCCGGCACCACCAGCACGTCACTGCCGGGGTCGACGGCGTCTTCCACGGATTCCCGGGCGTGCATGAGACACTCCTCGACTACGTCGGGATGCTCGCTGTCGGTCACGTACACGTCGTGATCGCGGAGCGCCCGCGCGACGACGAACGCCCGCTGTGCGCCGGGTTCGTAGCCCGGCCGCATCGCCTCGTAGAGCGCGGCGGCGCTTTCTGCGTCGCTGAGCCAGTCGTAGAAGCGCCGTTCCCCGGCTCCCTCGCCTGCACCCTCGGGGAGTTCGGCCGGGATCACGACCCGACCGCCCTCCCGAAGGGGGTTGCGGTCGCCCAGCACCACGTAGGTCGCCGCCCGGGTCGTCTGGTAGAGGTTGGCGTCTTTCGGCGCACCGACGCCCGCGATTACGGCGTCGTAGGATCCGCTTACCGGCACCGAGAGCGCCTCGCGGCCGACCGTGGCGAGCTCCTGGACCACCGACCGCGGATCACCCGCGCTCGCGCCGAGGAATCCCGAGGGCCCGTGAGTCACGTTCAGACAGAAGTCCAGTCCGATCTCGTCGCCCGCGCGGTCGACGGCCTCGCGGAAGGGATTGTCCGCCACGCGGCCCAGCCGGACTCCATCGTTAGCCAGCATCTCGGGACCGTGGGTGTACCGGATCAGCGACTCGCTCCCCGCGCCGATGGCGACGGTCTTGGCCCCGCCGGAGAAACCCGCGTACTGGTGGGGTTCGACCATCCCCGTCGAGACCACCAGATCCGCGTCGGCGACGCGCTCGTGAACTTCGACGGGACAGTCGTCGACACTCCCGACACGCACGGTCTGGTCGGGGTCGTGGTTGATCGCGAGGTCGGCGTGTTCCCCGAGGCCCGCCTCGATCTCCGCGTCAGTCATCGGCCGGTGGAGGCCGAGACCGACGAGGACGGTGACCTGCTCGCGGGGGACGCCGGCGCGCTCCAGTTCGGAGAGCAGCACGTCCACGAGTACGTCGTCGGGCGTCGCGCGGGTCACGTCGGTCACGACGATGGTCACGATATCGTCCGGATCGGCGAGCCGGGCGAGTTCGGGGCCGTACGGGTCGGCGGCCGTGCGCTCGGCCGCGTCGCGTACGTCGACGGCCTCGCCGCCCGGTGGCTCGGCGACGGTCACGTCGCAGTCCGGGAGCGAGACCGAGATCTCGGTCTCGCCGAGCGGGAGCGTGACGGACATGACTCACCCTGTGCCGGTGAGCGAAAAGAGCCTACCGACTACCGCGCCCACTCGACCATCCGGCCGTAGACGGGGTCGGTTTCCAGCGCGTCGGCGTCACCGACGAGGACGAGCGCCTTCTTCGCCCGCGTCAGCGCGACGTTGATCCGGCGGTAGTCCTCGAAGATCGGGCCGTCGAGCGATCCGGTGGCGACGAACGAGACCACGATCACCTCCTTCGAGGACCCCTGGAACCGGTCGACCGTGTCCACGGTCACACCGGCCGGCGCGCGCTTGTTGATCTCGGCGACCTGCGCGCGGTAGGGGGCGATTACCCCGATCTCCTCGGGCGGGACGCCCGCATCCACGTAGGACTGCACCGTATCGACGACGGCCTCGGCTTCGACTGGGTTGGTGTTGCCCACTGCGCGCCCATCGGGGTCGACGAACGACACCGAGTCCCGGAGATTCGGCGGGAGCGCGTCGGTCTCGACACCCGGGAGGTCGTCGATCCGCTGGCTCGCGACCGCGCCCGTCGCGGGGCGCAACTGCCCGTCGTAGAACTCCCGGGAGGCGAACGCCTGGATGCGCTGGGACATCCGGTACTGGCGGTCGAGCATGACGCCCGCCTCGGGATACTCCTCGATGAGGCGCTCGAACAGGGAGGTCTGGAGCGGCGCGGCCGCACCCCCCTCTTCGTCGTCCGCTGCCTGCACGACCGGCGGGAGTTGCTGGTGGTCGCCGACGAGGACGCTCTTCTCGGCCAGCGAGACCGCGGCCAGCGTCGCCGGCTCGGTGAGCTGCCCCGCCTCGTCGACCAGCGCAACGTCGAACGATTGTTCGCGCATCACCGTCGAGCCACAGGATGCCGTGGTCGCCGCCACCACCGAGGCCTCCCGAAGTTCACTCGCGAGTTTTCCGGGGTCGCCGCTGTCCGGCAGGCGATACTCCTGCATGTCCGGCCGGACGCCAGTCTCGGTCCCCATCCGGACGATGTCGGTGAAACCCTGTTCTTCGAGCGCCTCGATGGCGTTGTCGACCGCGCGGTTGGTGAACGCCGTCAGCAGGACGCGCTCGCCACGCTCGACCAGCGCGCGCACGGTCCGTGCGAGCGTGTAGGTCTTCCCGGTGCCGGGCGGGCCGTGGATCAGCGCCACGTCCTCGGCCCGGACGGCGAGCGAGACCGCCTCGTTCTGGGCCGCGTTGTTGTCGATGTACGTGGTGTCGTCCTCCCCGAATTCCGGTTCGCGGCGGCCGAACAGGACCGCCTTCTTCTCGGGCGACTGCTTGAGCAGGGCGTCGTGAAGCGCGGTGAGCATCCGGTCGGTGCCGATCTCGGAGGGGTAGACGTCCAGCCGCCGCAACTCGACGGGTTCGTCCGTCGTGACGACGATCTCTTCCCCGAGTTCCTCCACTCTGGCCATCTCCGCCCGGCCGCGGACGGGGTGGCCGTCGCTGGCCAGCACCACGTCGCCCTCGCGGATCTTCGAGACCGCGCCCGTTCCCTTCGCGCGGAGTTCCCAGCGGCCGCCGTCGCGTTCGGTCTGGCCGAGCGGTTCCAGATCGATCAGCGCGCGGTCGTCGTCGGCCCGCTCCTCGCCGGATTGCCGCCAGAGCTTCGTGTACTCGCGGTGGACCGCCCGCCGCTCGGCCTCGATGGCGCGGTAGAACCGGTCGAAGTACGCGCGTTCGTCCTCGGGGATCGGACTGCCGACCTGCCCGGCCTTCGATTCCTGATCGAGGCGGCCCGAGACGGCCATGCAGGTGTCCTGCTCGAAGCAGTACTCGCACTTGGCCTCGGCCTCGAACCCCGTCGGTACGCTCATATCGTGTTCCATCGCTGCAATCTCGTTGCGCGTGCGGACGACGAACTTCAGGAGGCCGGGACCGAGCGAGAACTCCTTGGCCGGCGAGAGGTCGCCGGTCTCCTCGGTCCGCTCGACGGCGGCGTTCTTGGTGTAGAGCAGCGTTCCCGTGTCGGGGGCCTCGGCGGTGTGGTCTTCGAGGGGGTCGCCGCTTCCGTCCGCGGCGGTCTCCGGAACCCCATCCGCGACGGCCTGCTCGCCGAGCAGGAGGGCGTAACAGGCCGCCTGCATCTTGTCCTGGAAGCGCGGTTCGCGCTTGGTGTTCTTCCCGGTCTTGAGTTCGACGGGGCCGCCCCGGCGCACGGCGTCGGCCCGGCCCTTCAGGCCGTAGGTCTCGCTGACCAGCGTCTGCTCGCTTCGCCACTCGTCGTGGTCTGTCAGGGTGCCCTGCTGGAGCCACCCCTCGATGGCGCTGGCGTGGTCCCGTACCTCGGCTGCGACCGACTCGGGATCTTTGTTCAGCAGACCGAGTTCGAGGCCGGACTCGGCGACGTGGTCCTCGATGGCCGAATCGAGGTCCCGGCCCCGGAGGAGGTCGCCGAACACCTCGTGGACGATGGTCCCCTTGACGACGGGGTAGGCCAGTTCCAGCCCGGAGAGTTTGTTGAGGTAGTACATCCGGGGGCACTGCACCCACGAGCGCACGTCGGTCACGTCCACGAGGAAGCCGGGTTCGACGACGACCATCGACTCCCGCGCCGTCGAGTACTGGATCTCGCCGCGGAACTCGTCTTCCTCGGCGTTGGTCACCAGCAGTTCCATCCCGGGTTCGAGGTAGTCCGCGGTTTCGGTCCACTTCCCCCAGAGCGTGACCGTCACGGCCTCGCTCGCTCCGTCATCGGGCCGCATCCGAACCTCCGCGAGGTCGCTGGTGCCGCGGCTGGTCTCCACGGTTCTAGAGTCTCCGACTTCGACGACTGGGCCGCGGAGTTGCACGGTGAGATGGAACCGGTCGAACGGACAAAAGCCCTCCCCCTTCGCGGTCGCTACGTCGCCGACACGAACCGGGCCGTACGCTCGGCTTACGGCCGGGCGGGAGTGCCCCGCCGGGACAGTTCCACGCACGGTACACGGTGGATAACAATGGGATCCGCCCGGGTTCTCACCGACGAACGCGCTCGCGGCCTCCCGGCCCGGGCGACGCGACCTCATGAACCGGAGTCAACTCACGTCACTGATGGTGGCGCTCGCGTGTGTCGGTGCGGTCGGCGTCTCGGCGTCGACGCTCTCCTCGTCGGTGGCCGCCGACCCCTCGGACGCACTCGATCCCGACTACGAGGTGATCCCCGTCGCCGGCGGCGGCATCGCCCAGCTCGAATCCGCGATCGCGGGCAGCGGTGGGAACGCCGCGCCCGGCGGGAGCGACGGTGGGGACAGCCGCGGCGGTGATCGGGGCCCGAGCAGTCAGAACGAAGCCCAGCAGGACGACGACGGCGACGACGAACGGAACCGCGAGGACGACGGTGCGGGCGACGCCGAGGGCGGGGGCGACGGCAGCGGCGAGAACGGGGGCGGATCCGGCGGCGACGGCGGGAGCAGCGCGGGCGACGGCTTCGGTCTCGGCACGGACCGCGGCGGCCTCCTCGACCTGCTGACGTTGCTCGTCCTCGCCGCCTTGCTACTCACCACGGCGTACCTCTGCTACCGGTACCGCGACCGGTTCCGGGCGCTCTTCGCGACCGACGGCGACGACCCGTCGGCCGAGGATCCCCGACCGGTGCCCGACGGGCCACCCGCCGACGACAACCTCGTCTTCGAGGCGTGGGACGACCTGCTGTCGGATCTGGACGTGGACCGACCCGAGACGCTTACGACGCGGGAGTGTGCCGACGCGGCCGCTGCAGACGGCTTCGACCGCGAGGAGATCGAACGGCTTCGGCTGGACTTCGAGGCCGTGCGCTACGGCGGGCAACCGGTGACCGACACCCGGCGTCGTCGTGCCCGGACCGCACAGAAACGACTCGGACTCAACGGTGAGTCGCCGTGACCGGACGCCGTGTCGGCCTGCTCGTCGGTGGGCTCCTCTTCGCGCTCGCGCTCGTCGCAGTGCTGTTCGACGGGGTCGCCGCGATCGGGTCGTCGGGCTGGCTCGCCCGCCCCGGCAACGACTACCTGCTGGCCGCCGGCGTCGGCGCGGTGATCGTCCTCGCCGGCGTGGGCGTCGTCACCGCCCGCTCGCTCTCTGGGTTCGACGGCGCGACGCCGCCACAGGCCGAGGAGGTCCCGGCTGGGAGCCCCCTGGGCGAAGAGGTCGACCGCGCGATTTCGGGTGATATCGGAGTGCGAGCGCACCTGCGGGGTGACGAGCGCACGGCCGTCCGTGAGCGACTCCGCTCGGCCGTTGTAGAGACGCTCGTCCGGGCCGAGGGGTGTTCTCGCCCCGAGGCCCGTCAGCGCATCGCGCGGCGTGAGTGGACCGACGACCGCACCGCGGCGGCGTTTCTCTCCGAACAGGGACCGGGATCACTCGGAACGCGGTTGACCGACGCGCTCCCGGGCGGGTCCCGCTTCCAGCATCGGTCCGAACGAACGGTGGCCGCCGTCCTCGACCTCGCGGAGGGGGAATCGTGACGCGGACGCGTCGCACCCACCACTGGCGGGGCGTCGTCGCGGTGGCGCTGCTGGCGGCCGCGCTCGGCGTCCTCTTCAAGCGGCCGCTGATCGTACTGGCGGCGGCGGTCGGCGTCGGGTTCGCGGTGTATCCCCACCTGCGAACGCCGCCCGACGTGTCGCTGGCGGTCGACCGCCGGCTGGGCGAGCGCGACCCGTCTCCCGGCGAGTCCGTCACGGTCACCGTCACGGTCACCAACGTGGGTGAGTCGTGGCTGCCGGATCTCCGGCTGATCGACGGGGTGCCCGCGATGCTCACCGTCGTCGACGGGACGGCCCGCCACGCGGCCACGCTCAGGCCCGGCGAGTCGACCACGTTCTCCTACACCGTCGCGGCGGAACACGGCGCTCACCGGTTCCGGCCGCTGACGGCCATCGCCCGCGACGTGAGCGGCGAGCACGAGGTCGAACTGGAAGTGGAGGCCGTCGACGAGATCGAGTGTCTGCGCGCCCCCTCGGAGCCGCCCGTCGCGGGGGCGACCGACCCGTACCCGGGACAGGTGCTGACCGACGCCAGCGGCGCCGGGATCGAGTTCGACCACACCCGGGAGTACCGTCCCGGCGACGCGCGCTCCCGGATCGACTGGCGACAGCTGGCCAAGACCGGGTCGCTCACGACGCTCGAGTTCCGCCAGGAACGCAGCGTCGCGGTGACGGTCTGTGTCGACGCCAGACCGGTCGCCTACCGCGGGCGGCCCGGCGAACCACACGCCATCTCCCACTCCGTCGCGGCCGCGCGGGAACTGCTCGAAGCGATCTGGGCCCTCGACGAACGCGGCGGGCTCACGACCCTCGGGGGCTCCGACTGCTGGCTCCCGCCCGGTCGGGGATCGGCGCACGCCGACCGCGCCCGGCAACTCCTGCTCTCCCACCCGTCGCTCTCGCCGCAACCACCGGAGGACCCGTCCCCAGACGGGAGCGACGGAGCCGACGATTCCGACGACCAGTTCGACCGCCTCCGGACGCGACTGGACCGTGACGCACAGCTGTTCTTGCTCACGCCGCTCGCGGACGACGCCGTCGTCGCCTTCGCGCTGGAACTGGCCGCGACGGGGCGGAGTGTCACCGTCGTCAGCCCGGACGTGACTGGCGAGGACTCCCCGGGCGAACGGCTCGCGACGGTCGAGCGGCGAAACCGGATCGACCGGCTTCGCCGCGGCGACGTCCGGGTGGTCGACTGGGACCCGACGAACCGGCTCCGCAAGAGCGTCGCGACGGCACGAAAGCGGTGGCAACGATGACCGGCACCGAACGGACGGACGGCGGGACGGTCGCAGGGAGTGGCGAATCGCTGGCCGACGGCCACGAGACCGACCGCCCGATCCGCCGGACGGTCGACCATCGCCCGTCGAGTCTCGCGAGCGTCCTGTCGGTGGCGCTGGCCGCCTGTAGCGTTGCGCTCGTCGCGACCGGCCCCGTCCAGACCCAGTCGCTGCTGATCGTCGTGGTCGGGCTGTTCATCCTCGGTGTAGGCTACCGGAGCAGAGAGGGGCTGGTGTCGGTGGTCAGGATCGTGATCGGGCTCGCGATCGTCCTCGCGGGGATCCAGTTCGCCATCGCCGCCGACCTCGGACGGATCGGGGACGCCGAGCTGTTGCCGGGGCTCTACGGACTGACCGTCCTCGGACTGGGGTTGCTCCCGGTCCGACGAGGCTGGGAGACCAGGTTCGCCACGCTGGGCGTCACGCTGGTACTCGTCAGTGTCCTGTTCAGCGGGATCACCCGGGACGCCGGGGTCGTCGGTATCCTCGCGGCGACCGCGGCTGGCGTGGCCGCGTGGGACGCCGCGAGACACGCGATCACACTCGGGGAACAGGTCGGACGGGCGGCGGCGACGCCCCGGGCGGAACTCGTCCACGTCGCGGCGACGGGCGTCGTCGGCCTCGGGACGGTCGCGGTCGCCGTCGCCGTCTGGCGGCTCCAGGTGACCGACCTGCCACTCGTCGGGCTGGTCTTCCTGCTCGGGGCCGGCGTCGCCCTCCTGTTCTACCTCTACGACTGATCAGAGGGTTTCGGGGTCCCGGAACGTGTCGTCGACCGGCGGCGCACCGATCGCCAGTACGAGCCCCTCGTCGTCGCCGAGGTACTCGTGGCCGTGACCGACCTCCGGGCCGGCGGCGTAGGCCGATCCCGGACCGATCCGGCGGGTTTCGGGGTCCTCGGGGTCACCCAGCGTCACCTCGAACTCCCCTTCCAGCACGTAGAACACCTCTTCCTGTTCGCGGTGGGCGTGAAACGCCGTGCTGTCGCCCGATTCGTAGCGCCAGACGTTGACGTGGGTCTCGTCGAGTCCCAGGGCCGCAGTGAGTTGTTTGTGTCCGGCCGGGAACTGATCGATCCCCGCCATCTCGATCTCCGCCACCGAGTCCGTATCCACCACCTCGTACTCCATGCGTACCGGGGCCACGTCGACGGTATTCAAACCGACGGGGGACCGGGCAGGCTTTTTATTAGCGGACGGCAATGCTCGACCATGCGACGCGTTCGGCGGGCGGCCGTGGTTGGTGTGCTGGCGACGCTGCTGGTCCTCGCGGGCTGTAGCGGTCCCAGCGGCGACTTCGGCGGCGACCCGACCCCGCTCCCGACGCCGGATCTGGACGCCGACGAGGGAACACCCGAACCGCAAGCGGAGGCCTCCGCGCCCCCTTCGAGTGCCGACACCGAGGCCGGACGGAGTTTCCTCGCCGGGTTCTCCGCGTTCCCGGTTCGATCGGTAGCGACGGTCAACGACGGGTTCCGCGTCACGTACGTCTCGAACGACTCGACACTGGTGCGGGACGCGTACGTGCTCGGCCTGGCCTACGGGGGGACGGTCAACCGGACCTGGCGGAACGACTCCACCTGGGCCGCCACCCGCATGGACGCACTCGCGGTGCGGGCCAACGGGCCGGCGCTCGCCCGCTTCCGGATGCCCGCGTCCTGGCCGCTCCAGTACTTCCGCGGGACCATCTCGGCACGGACCTTCTCCGATCGGCTTCGCGCCGCGCTCGAACGGACCGACGCGGACGGACAGTTCCCCGAAACTGACGGCCGGCTCAACGGGTTCTCCGCGACTGTCGACCACACGGCAGTGAGCGTCGCCGGCGCGTCGACGCGCAACCGGACCGTCTTCCTGACCGTGGACGCGCCCGCCGGTGATCGTGAACAGTTGCGAGAAGCGGTGACCGAGGTGGTCAGGGCATACGGGAACGCCACGGCCGACTGGGAGACGGCGGCGCTGGAACTCTCGATCCGTGACCGCGACGGCGCGTTCGTCGGCTGGTACCGGGCCGACGCCGACTTCGCGGCGAACGTCTCGGCGGGCCGGGCCGACGTGACGCTGGCCGACCGGCGATTTCTCGCCGAGGACGACCGCCTCGTCGGGTGACCCGTTCCGGTGCTTTCGACACGTTCTTCGGGTGTGGAATCGAACGGTGGGGTAGCTATGCGCGTCAGAGACTGGCAGGACATCCTCGAGGACGTCGTCGAGAGCGACGCCGATCCCGGCGGCTGGCGGGCCGTGGGTGGTGACCGGGCGGGCGGCATCGGCGAGGACCTCTACATCGGCCACCCTGACGCCGACGTCTACCAGCTCAAGACCTACGCCAAGAACCCCTTCGAGGTCCACGGCGTCGGCACCCGTGTCGCCCGCCGCATCGACGAGGACCTCGACGATCTGTTCCCGAACAAGGATTCCGGCCGCTTCGGCGTGCAACAACCCATCGAGGAAGAGGAAGCCGAAGACACGGTCGGCGAACTCGAGGAAGTCCTCAAGGCCCACGCCGACGCACCGACGACGCCGGACGCGCTGTTCGACGACGTGATGGAGACCCTCGATAGCCCCGCCTTCGGCCCCGCGGACATCGAGTTCGACGACCGCCCCGACGAACTCGACGGACTCTCCGAGACCTTCGAGGAGGCCGAGGAACTGCTCGACGCCGAACTCGACGACCTCGTCGAGGACAGCGTGAGCCGCGGGTTCGAGTAGTCAGCGGTCGATCGATCGGAGGCGGTCGTACACGTCACGGAAGACGGGACAGCCGTCGCCGGTCCCCGTCTCGACGGTCACCGACTCCTCCTGCAGGCGAACCCGGCGCTGGTTCTGATTGGCTGCGGGCCACTCGGGCAGACTGCCCCCGTTCGGATCGCCCGTGGCCGCGAAGTTCGACCAGTAGCCCTGCATCCGGTCGCGGAGTTCCCAGTCGCCGGGGCCGTTGATCCCGGTCGGGAGTTTCTGCTGGGTGACGGTCGCGCCGAAGACGTAGGAGAGTTCGGCGGTGTGGTACGCGCCGGGGTCCTCCGAGAGGAGGGTGACGGGAATCGTCGGCGTGTCGTCGAAGACGTAGCGGTAGGCCGTCCCGCCCTGACTGGTGATGGCGTCGGTGACTGCCACGTCCGAGCAGAGGAAAAAGTCGTCCGTGTTCACGTCGATGTACGCCGCCTCGATGGAGTCGTAGTCGCTCACGGGGTAGGCGTCGACGAGCCGGTCCCCGAAGTCGCCGTAGATCCGCTGGAGGCGGTCGCGGTACGCCGCTTCGGACTCGGGGACGGTGTCGTCGGTGAACTCGAGGAAGAACTGGTACTCCTCGGCGTTGCCGCCCAGCAGGACCGGCACGTCGTGGAACTCGCCGTTCTCGATCGACGTCGCGGGGTGGTCCCGGACCACCTCGCCGTCGACGCCGATTATGAGTGCCGGCTGTTCGACGGGTGGCGTTTGCCCGGACGTGGCACCACTTGCGATCGCGCCCGCGACGCCGTAGGCCTCGGCCAGCGTCTCGGGATCGGTGTCGCGGAGACAGGCGAGTGTGTCGTCCCCGCAGTCCAGTTCGGCAGCCGCTTCGGTCCCCCGGGTCTCCAGTTCCGACAGGGAGTAGAGCGGTTCGTTGATGGGTCCGCTCTGACTGATGGCGCGGTGGAACAGTCCCTCCGCCTCGGGATCGGTCAACAGCGTGAGGACGGCGTGCCCGCCAGCCGATTCCCCGAAGATGGTCACGTTGTCCGGGTCGCCGCCGAACCCTTCGACGTTGCGCTGGACCCACTCCAGGCCGGCGCGGATGTCGAGGTAGCCGAAGTTGGTCGGCGTCGACGGGTTCTCGGCACTGATCTCGGGGTGGGCGAAAAAGCCCAGCGCGTTCAGCCGGTAGTTGACCGCCACGACGACCACGTCGCCGGCCTCGGCCAGCGCCCCGCCGGGGAACCGGTTGCTCCCGAAGTTGTATCCGCCGCCGTGGATCCAGTACATCACGGGCTTGTCCCCGGGTTCGGCGTCCTCGGGTGCCCAGACGTTCAGGTTGAGACAGCCGTCCTCCTCGCCGACGAATTCCCCGACGCTGTCGATCAACGTCGTCAACAGGAGCGGTTGCGGTGCGCGTGGCCCGAACTCCGTCGCGTCGCGGGTCCCGTCCCACGACGGCGCGGGCGTCTCCGGGGGCCGGAACCGCCGCTCACCCACCGGCTGGTGGGCGTACGGAATCCCCTCGAACACCTCGATCCCGTCGTCCTCGTACCCCTCGACGGTCCCGCTCTCGGTCTCGACCGTCGGACCCGAGAACCACCAGGTCGCGTTCGCGCTGCCGACGCCACTCCCCGCTCCGAACACGGACGCTCCCCCGAGCGCCCCCAGATACGTCCGTCTGTCCATTGGAAACAATATTTCGAGACACAGCTAACAGAATAAAAACTTTCGGTGCAGGAGAAACGAACGACGGGGTCGGCGGTCAGGCGAGAATCGTGCTCTCTTCGAGGAACTGGTCTTCCCACTCGCGGCGGGCTTCCAGTTCGCGACGACCCCGGTTCGTGACTGCGTAGACGTTCGTGCGCCGGTCTTTCTTCCCTTTCTCGACGAGTCCTTTCTCGACGAGGGTGTCGAGGTTGGGGTAGAGCCGGCCGTGGTGTATCTCGCCCTCGTAGTACTCTTCGAGGGCGTCCTTGATCGCCAGTCCGTGCGGTTCGTCGTACCCCGCGATGACGTACAGCAGATCGCGCTGGAATCCAGTCAGATCGTGCACACATAGCTATACCTACCTGATTAAATTAAATCTATCGGCCAGTATGAAAGAATTGGAGGAGGTCGGGGCCATGCGGGGTTTCGCGGGGCGGGGACTGCGGTCGCGCGGTGACTGTCGTGACCGGAGACTGACCAGTACGGCCAGTCTTCGAATCGGACGTGTCGCCGGGTCGGGCCGAATCCTGTGACTCAAGTCGGCCGGCGACCACCACTCTCGCATGGACGCCGCCGACACGATCCGGTCGTACTACGACGCGCTCCGGGACGGGGAGCCGCTGGGGCCGTTCTTCGCGTCCGAGCGTCCGGCGGACGACGCGATCGTCAAGTTCGGCCTCTCCGAGCGACTCGTCGGGACCGACGCCGTCCGCGAGGGGTTGCGCGAACAGACGGCAACGACAGCCGACTGGGCCGTCGACAGCCGTGCCCTTCGGGCGACAGAGCGGGAGCGTCACGCCTGGTTCAGCGACGCCGTCGAGATGGGGTGGACCGACACCGAACGCGAGATCCGGTACGAGTTCGACACGCGCTGGAGCGGCACGCTCGAACTGCGGGACGGGGACTGGCGGTTCGTCGGCATGCACGTCAGCACGGCGGGGGACCGCTGATGGTCGGTCCGGTCTCGAACGACGAGCGGGAGTCGTTCACCCGTCGCCTGCAGGTCGGGTTCGTGGTCCTCGTCGGCCTGTCGGCGGGGCTGATAACGCTCCAGGGGGATCCCACTCCAGCCGTCGTCGTCGGGGCCGTGGTGGGCGGCCTCGTCGTCGGCGTCGTACTGGTGCGGTTCGCGGTTCCCGACCCGGGCGGGTTCCGCGATCAGGACACGACCGGCCGGCTGTCGAAGTCGAACGGCCACCTCGAACGGCGGTTCGATAGCGACGAGCGAGAATCAGAATCCCGACGCGAGCGACGGAACCGCTAGCGGACCCGATCCAGCCACGCGCCCGGATCGTCGAGTTCGGTATCGGTCGGCAGGTTCTCCGGGCGCTCCCAGACCGCCGACGCGCCCTCGACGCCGCGCTCGTCGGCGACGGTCTCGAAGAACTGTTTCCCGCGTTCGTACTGGCGACGCTTCATGCCCAGTCCGAGCAGTCGACGGACGAGCATCGAGATGGGGCCCCGGCCCTGTCGGCGCTCGTCCAGTTTCCGCCGCAGGTCGGTGTACTCCCCGTCGAAGGCCCGATCCATCACGAGTTCGGCGTATCCCTCGACGGCAGTCATCGTGGTGTCGAGACTCCCCAGCGCCTCGCGGTCGAGGCTGCCCTCGCCGAGGGCGTCGACGGCCCGTTCGAGGTCGGCTTCGAGTCGGTCGGCGAGCCAGGGCGCGGCCCCGAACTCGGCGGCGTGGGAGACCTCGTGGAAGGCGATCCAGCGCCGGAAGCGTGGCTCGGGTACGTCGAGCATCGTCGCCACCCTGGCGATGTTGGGGTGGACGAAGTACAGCGCGTGCGCGTCGCTCTCGGCGAGCAAGAGCGGGTCGTACTGGCCGAGGACGTTGTTGCCGAGGAAGCCGAGCGCGATGGACATCGACCCGGTGTTGACCATGCGGGCCAGGCCCGGGATCAGGCCGACCTGATCGCCCAGCGGTGCCATCACGCGCTGGAAGGTGTCGATGTTGGCGTCGATCCAGTGGTGGCGGTTCTGGATTTCGACGGCGTCGGGGACGTCGAAGTCGATGCCGGCGACCTCGCGGATCCGACCGCGCGCCTCGCGCACGTCGTCTGCGTACCCCTCCTCCTGTTCCCGAGAGAGTGCGATAGAGCCGGGCTCGGTCGACGCTTTGGCCGCCTCGGCGACTGCCGTCCAGTCGACGGGACCCGTCCCCGAGGCTCCCGTGACCGCCTGGACGCTACGAAAGAGACCCATACGTCGGCCACGGGGTGACCAGTAAAAAGGTCTTCTCCCGTCAGTTCGGTAGTTCGATACCTTCCTGGTCTAGCTCGATCTCCTCGCCGACCTCGCTCCGGGAGACCAGCCAGGCGACGCCGACGATGGCACCCAGCGCGAGGAGGACGAACAGCTTCCCCGCCGCACCGCCCTCGGACTCGTCCTCGGCCGACGCCTCGTCCTCGTCCTCGCCGAAGAAGGGGGCCGTGTTGGAAAACGATGCCTCGTCGAGGTGAAGTTCGAACAGTGTGATGTCGGCCATACCCCACAGTCCACGCGAACCGGCTTACGGTTTGGGGAGCCGGTGGTTTTCCTCGATCTATCGGGCGTCGAAGAATACCCCGGATCGAGCGGCGTCGCCGGGTTCATATCCGACCCACCACAGGGGACGGTATGGACGACAGACGACGCGAGTTCCTCTTCGACCTGCTGGAGACGGGCGCACCGACCGGCTTCGAGACCGCCGCACAGCGGGTCTGGATCGACCACTGCTCTGACGTGGCCGACGAGGTGCGGACCGACGCCTACGGCAACGCCGTCGCGGTCCACGAGGGCGACCCCGACGCGCCGACCGTCGTCGTGACGGGCCACGGCGACGAGATCGGCTTCGTCGTCCGCCGGATCGACGACGACGGCTTCCTCCACCTCTCGCGGGTCGGCGGGACGGACAAGACGGTCTCGCGCGGCCAGCACGTCACGATCCGCACCGACGACGGTCCCGTCTCGGGCGTCATCGGTCAGACCGCGATCCACCTGCGGGACGGCGACGAGGACGAGGTGGCCGAGATCACCGAGCAGTACGTCGACGTCGGCGCCGAGGACGGCGAGGAAGCCCGGGAACTCGTCGACGTCGGCGATCCCCTGACGGTCGCCTCGGGCGTCGAGGACCTCCAGGGCTCCCGGCTCACCGGGCGCGCGATGGACAACCGCGTGGGGACGTGGAGCGCGGCGGAAGCTCTCCGGACTGCGGTCGATAACGACGTGGACGCGACGGTGAAGGCCGTCAGCACGGTTCAGGAAGAGGTCGGCGGCAACGGCGCGCAGATGATCGGCTTCGACCTCGACCCGGACGCGGCCGTCGTGGTGGACGTGACCCACGCGACGGACACGCCCGGACTCGCGGCCAAGCGCGACGTGGACGTGGCACTGGGCGAGGGGCCGTCGATCCGGCGGGGACTCCCTGACCATCCGAAACTGGTCGACGCGCTGCGGACGGTAGCGGACGACGAGGGCGTGGACGTGCAACTGGAAGCCGCGAGCAACACGACCAAGACCGACGCCAACTCGATCTTCGTCCAGCGCGGGGGCATCCCCTCGGTCAACGTCGGGATCCCGACGCGGTACATGCACACGCCGGTCGAGGTGATCGACACGGACGATCTGACCGGTGCCGTGGACGTGATCGCGGCGGTCGTCGAGCGGGCCGACGAGTTCACGCCCTACGCGGTCGATCCGACGGCCTGAGCGGGACGAGCGCGTCGTCACGCTTGGATACATCGTCGGGCCGACCGTTGAGATAGCGGTACGTTTATACGTGCGTCTGCACCCGGTTTCGGTATGAGTGGACGACCGCTGGACGTCCTCGAAGCGGCGCTGGGATCGAGCGTGACGGTCCAACTGAAAGGGGGCGAAATGTACGAGGGAGAGCTCACCGGATACGACCAGCACATGAACCTGGTCATCGAGGAAGGTGAAGACACAACGATTATACGCGGCGATAACGTCGTCTCGATTAACCCATGACGGGCGCAGGAACCCCGAGCCAGGGGAAGAAAAACACCACGACACACACGAAGTGTCGCCGGTGTGGCGAAAAGTCGTATCACACGAAAAAGAAAGTCTGTTCGTCCTGCGGATTCGGCAAATCCGCCAAGCGTCGTGACTACGCCTGGCAGGAGAAGTCGGGCGAGTAACGGACGGACACCCCACCACCCACCATGCACGAGAAGTGCGGCGTCGTCGGTGTATCGCTAGCAGACCGGGACGCCGCCCGCCCCCTCTACTACTCTCTGTACGCCCTCCAGCACCGCGGCCAGGAGTCCGCCGGCATCGTCACCCACGACGGCTTCCAGCAGCACTCCCACGTCGAGATGGGCCTCGTCGGCGACGCCTTCGAACAGGGTGACCTCGAAGACCTGAACGGCTCACACGGGATCGGCCACGTCCGGTACCCCACCGCCGGCAGCGTCAACGCGAGCTGTGCCCAGCCGTTCTCCGTATCCTTCAAGAGCGGCTCGCTCGGCCTGAGCCACAACGGCAACCTCGTCAACGCCGACGAGGTGGGCGATCAACTGGCCGAACTGGGCCACGCCTTCACCTCCGACGGCGACACGGAGGTCATCGCTCACGATCTGGCGCGGAACCTCCTCGAGGAGGACCTCGTGCGCGCGGTCAAGCGGACGATGAGCCGGATCCACGGGTCCTATTCGCTGACGATCATGCACGACGACACCGTGCTCGGCGTGCGCGACCCCGAAGGCAACCGGCCGCTCTGTATCGGCGAACTCGAAGACGGCTACGTGCTGGCCTCCGAGTCGGCGGCCATCGACACGCTCGACGGCGAGTTGATCCGTGACGTGCGGCCGGGCGAGCTCGTCGTCCTCCACAGCGACGGGACGGGCTACGACACCTACCAGCTCGTCGAACCCGAGAACACGGCCCACTGCTTCTTCGAGCACGTCTACTTCGCGCGACCCGACTCGGTGATCGACGACGAACTCGTCTACGAGGTGCGGCGGGACCTCGGACGCGCGCTCTGGGAGGAAAGCGGCATCGACAGCGACGTGGTGATGCCGGTTCCGGACTCCGGGCGTGCGTTCGCCTCGGGCTACGCCGAGGCGGCAAACGAGGACCCCGAGGCCGACGGCGTCGAGTTCGCCGAGGGGCTGATGAAGAATCGCTACGTCGGCCGAACCTTCATCATGCCGACTCAGGACGAACGCGAGCGGGCGGTGCGGCTGAAGCTCAACCCGATCAAGTCGACGGTCGAGGGCAAGACCGTGACGCTGATCGACGACTCCATCGTCCGGGGGACCACCTCGAATCAACTCGTACAGCTCCTGTACGACGCCGGAGCCGAGGAGGTCCACGTCCGGATCGGTGCGCCGCCCATCGTCGCCCCGTGTTACATGGGGATCGACATGGCCTCCCGCGAGGAGTTGATCGCGGCCGACCAGTCGGTCGACGACATCCGAGACGAGATCGGGGCCGACTCGCTGTCCTACCTCTCCATCGATTCGGTCGCCGACGCGCTCGCGAAGTCGAAAGCCGACCTCTGTCTCGGCTGTGTCACCGGGGAGTACCCCTACGATATCGAGGGCGAGGCGAAAGACCGCGACGTCGACCGGCCCGCCATCGGGACGGCTGCGAGCGCGGACGACTAGAACGGTTATCCGTTGGCGTACTCGGCCGCGAGTTCGAGCACGGGGCGGGCCTCCTCGAACCGCGGTCCCTTGACGATCTCCGAGGAGTCTCGATGCCACTCGATGAGGCCGTACGATTCGAGTTTGGGGAGGTGGACGTGATACAGTTCGACTCCGGCTGGCTCTGTGTCGCGCTCGTCCCGACTCGTCGCCGTCGGACCTGCGACTCCGTCTGACCGGGGGTTCTCGTCCAGCAGATCGATCAATACCTCCCGCCGTCGTTCGTTCGCCAGCGCTTCGTATGTCGTGTCGTTCATTGAATCACTCGGTCGGGCTGGCCCGAACGCTCGGAACTCGGGTGCTGCCGTCCCTCCCGAAATAAACAGGTACAAACACGTATAACGTTGTTGTGGACGTGAACGATCAGGTTGCGGATAACGCATCCGAGACGGGATTGCCGGGCAGATTCCACATCGACCGCTGCCGGAATGTCGCTCCTGCTGGACGTTTCCTGTGGATACAACAGACGCCTCGGCACTGAACTACGTCGAGTCCGCGTCGTCGAATTCGTCGTCGTCGTCGCGTGCTTCCGTCTCCTCGCTCCCCTGCAGGAAGAAGTGGTTGAACGGCTGGACGTGACGGCGGCGCATCATCTCGGAGCTCTCGATCTCGACGCCGAGGTCGTGGATCGTGTCGGTGATACGAGTGATGTCCTTCGAACTCGTGCCGACGGCGTCGACGAAGAGATTGCGACGGCCGGTGAGCATCTCGCGCACGTCGATGATTCCCTGAATTCCCCGGATCTGTTCGGAGTAGTGCTGGAGTTCTCTGGGCGGGGCGGTGACGACGAAGGTCAACTGGAGGGGCAGGTTGGCCGCCTCGTAGTCGATCTCGGGGTGATAGCCGCGGATGATGCCGTCGTCTTCCAGCCGTTCGATGCGGTTGCGGACGGTGCTCGCGGAGACGCCTGCGGTGTCGGCGATCTCCTGTGCCGTCGTGTTTCGCGCGTCCTGCTGGAGGAGATAGAGGATACTCCGGTCGATATCGTCCAGCTCGCGCCCCATGGCTATCTCTGTCGCCGTGAAGCCGGAAAAGCTGATTCCCGGCGTCCCTAGGAGTGGGTTCGTGGTGGTCACCAACAGGAGGCCGGACGGGTTCGGATCGCAGGTGTAGCGACAGTGTCGTCGCTCAGAACAGCACGTACAGCAGCAGGTAGACGACGGTCCCGAGGGCGAAGGAGACGAGCCACAGCGTCGCGGCCACGCGGCCGACCCGTGGATGGTTCGTCCCCGAGAGTTCACTGGTGGGTCGGGTCAGCGCCAGCAAGAGGACATAAAAGAGAAGCGGGATACAGACGATGGCGAGTAGCATGTGGATCCCGAGGATCGGGAGGTAGACGAACTGCTCGACGGCGGCCGGACCCGGGAAGCCGGAGGGACCTTCGAGGGTCACCCGGTAGAGATAGAGTCCGAGGAAGGTGGCGAACAGGACGAGGCCGGCGAGCATGGCGTTGCGGTGACGCGTGACCCGCCCGCGGCGGATCGCGCGCCAGCCGGCGAGGATGACGAATATGGCGAGGACGCTCACGGCGGCGTTGACGTGGGGGATGGCCGCGAGCACCCACTCGGGGGCCCGGGGGAGTGCGGCCCGGGGGATCCAGCCGAGGACGGCACCGAACACCAGCGCGAGCGCCACGGCGGTCAACAGGCCGGTCAACTCGGGAACGCGGTCTCGCGCGCGCAGTTCCATGGCCGGCGATACGGACCGAATCGGGATGGGCGTTTCCGTTCGGGCTGGGGCCGGCGAGAGAACGAGGCTCAGGCGTAGGGTTCCGGCCGCTCGCCGAGCGTGAGCTGGACGGTGGTCCGGCTCCCGTCGCGGATGACTTCTACGGGGATGGTGTCGCCCGGACTGGTCACCAGCGCGAGATAGGTCGAGAGTTCCTCCTGACTCCGGATCGGCTGGTCACCCATCCGGACCACCACGTCACCGCCGGTCGGTACCCGGACCCCGTTGATGGTCGCGGTTCCACTCGACCCCTGGAGGACGTCCTCTGCGGGACCGTTCGGACGGACGCTGTCGATGTAGACCCCGTCGGCGTCCGAGAGTCCCTCGGCCTCGGCGAGCAGCGGCGTGACGCTGGTGAGGGTGACCCCCATGAACGAGTGCTCGTAGTCGCCGGTCTCGATCAGCGACGGGACGACCCGTTCCATCAGCGCGGCCGAGATGGCGAAGCCGATGTTGTCGCCGCCGCCGGAGTTGATGACGCCCGCGACCTCGCCGTCGAGGGTCACGAGCGGCCCGCCGCTGTTGCCGGGGTTGACCGGCGCGTCCGTCTGGATCGCATCCGGGATCCGGAAGTTGTTGCGCGCGGGCAGGGACCGGTCGACGCCGCTGACCGCGCCGGTCGTCATCGAACCGGTGTAGCCGAGCGGGTTTCCGATCGCGATAACTGGCTGGCCGATGGCGATTTCGCCTCCGATGAGCGAGAGCGGCGTCGCCGAATCGGGGACGTCCGGGACGTCGAGGACGGCGAGGTCGCTGTAGGCGTCCGTGCCGACGACCTCGGCGGTTCGCCACTGGCCGTCGGTGAACTGGACCCGGATGTCGTCGAAGACGGTGCCCGGTTCGAGGACGGCTCCCTGTGTGTCCGTCACGACGTGCTCGTTGGTGACGATATAGCGGCCGTCGCCGTAGACGAACCCGGATCCTTCGCCCACGCGGCCGCGCGAGTTCGCGTAGACCCGGATCAGAACGACGGAGTCGATGGTCTCTCTGTACACGTCGGTGTAGACTGACCGTGACTCGGGCGTCGAGTTCAGCAACTCCGTCCCGTCCGGATTCGAGACGTTTCCCGACGACGTGTCCGATCTCGGCGTGTTACAGCCAGCGACACCGGCGGCGACGCCGGTCGCAGCCGCCAGCAACCGCCGCCGCGTCAACTGCTCGCTACCCATACGGGGTCGTTAGGAGCGGGGTGGATAAAGACCGGCGGTCCACTCGGCGACCGCTACCGTCGCGACTCCGTGGTGTCGTACGAGTGAGGGAGGAAGTGGGGTGGGGGTGGGGACGAAGGGGCGAAAGTAGGGTGGGTGTGGGGTGGGTGGGGTGGGTAGGTGGTGGGTTCAGTACGCCACCACTGTGCCAGCAACTGTTACTCTGGAGTCGGGAGTGATAAACGTACCTGAGCAATTATCTCTATTGAGAACAGGACGGGTCGTGTGGGGGGTCGGTACCGATCGCAGTCCGATAGCGGGCCGGTGTGACTGGAAATATCGGCCCGTATTCGGCGAAAATTACCGCCACACCGAAACGAGCCCGCCTCGGACCGTGTATTCCCCCCAATCTATTTCTTGACTTGCGGTCATACGAGGAACAAGGATGGTTCGCGAATACGTGGTGTTGTTGGGTGCCTGCCAGTACGGCGTGATCGAGCGATGAGTCAGGAATCACCGGTCGTCCTCGTCGTGGACGACAACAGGGCTATCGCGAACACCTATACCGCGTTTCTCTCGGACGAGTACGACGTCCGGACCGCGTACAACGGCAAAGAGGCGCTCGACGAACTCGGCGAGAGCGTCGACGTCGTGCTGCTGGACCGGCGCATGCCCGAAGTGTCCGGCGACGCCGTCCTCGAAGAGATCGAGTCCCGCCAGCTCGACTGCCGGGTGGTCATGCTGACCGCCGTCGATCCGGACTTCGACATCATCGACATGGGCTTCGACGAGTACCTCGTCAAACCCATCGAGCGCGAGGAACTGAACGAAGTCGTCGCGGAGATGCTCGAACGCGCGACCTACGACGACGACTTCCGCCGGTTCCTCGCACTGGTCTCGAAGAAGGCGACACTGGAAACGGAGAAATCCAGTGCGGAACTGGAGGCCAGCGAGGAGTACACCCAGATCAAACAGCGCCTCGCCGACCGCCGCGAGCAGGTCGGCGTCGACATGTCCGACCTCGAAGAGAGCTTCTCGGACGTGTCCGGCACCATCAAAGTGACCGAGATGAACGCCTCGAACGACCGGGACGTACCCGACATCCCCGGTATCGACGAGGACGAGGCCGAGTAACCGCTCTCGGTAGCCCAGGGTCGTAGTTCAGTCGGTCATCGCCGGGATCTCGTCGCCCGAGGACCCGTCGTCGCGGTCCCCACGGGGGAAGTTGTCGATCGTATCCTCGCGGAACGCATCCTCGTCGAACTCGTAGTCGTCGTCGAGGAAGTCCAGTAGCGTGTGCGTGTCCCGCATCGCGTTCTTGAGGCAGGTCGAGGCACCCGGTGAGGGCGTGATGTTGAAGATGACGTCGTCGCCGACGATCTTGGCCTCACCCATGTCGAGGGACTTCTCGCTCGTGTCGACGATCTGGGGCCGGACGCCGCCGTACCCCTCCGCGCGCTCGATGTCGTCGAGTTCGGCGTTCGGGACGACCTTCTGAACCTGTGGGAGGAACTGCCGACGACCGATCTCGGGCAGGTCGTACACGAGGTTCCGGAGGACGTACGGCAGCAGGATCCGATCCGAGAGGATGTTGGCGTAGCTGAGGAACGCGGACGCGTTCAGGCCGAACACGTCGAGGAAGTCGCCGACCGTCGAGAGGCGGCCCCGCTCAAGCGTCGGGACGAGTTTCGCGGTCGGGCCGAATCGCGTGACGCTCGAATCGTGCACGTCGGCGTCCCCGTGGACCGCCGCGAACGGGAGCTTCTTCATCTGGAGGGTGTACACCTTCCCGTTCAGGAAGTCATCGGCGAGGAAAAAGGAGCCCGCGACGGGGAGCAGGACCTTGTCCTCGCCGTAGCCGAGTTCCTTCGCCATCTGGAGGCTGTGTGAGCCGGCGGCGACGACGGTCGCGTCGGCGTCGAAGCGGCCGTCGTCCGTTTCGATCGTGTAGCCGTCCGTCGTCGGGGTGATGTCCGTGACTTCCGTCCCGGTGTGGACGTCGACGCCCGATTCCTCTTTGGCTTCCTCGACGAAGGACTGGGCCGTCATCCCGTAGTCGACGACGTACCCGTCGGGCGTCTGGAGCGCGAGCATCTCGGTGTCGGGGTCCCGGCCCGCGACGACGTTGGGTTCGATCTCCGCGATCTCGTCGCGGCCGATCGGCTGGAGTTTCGGATAGAGGTCGCCGAAGCCCTCGTCGTAGTACCGGTCTCGCAGGGAGTCGACCTCCTCGTCGCCGACGCCGAGCACCATCTTGCTCCGTTTGGAATGCATCTCGCGGTCGGCGTCGTAGTTCTCCAGGTAGCCCGCGAGCAGTTCAGCGCCTTCCTTGACCTCTTCGGCCTTTTCGAGGGTGTAGTTGGTCTCGATGTCGCCGAAGTGGAGGGTCTGGGAGTTGTTGGACCGGTGGGAGTTGATCGCAGCGATCTCCGACTCCTTCTCGATCAGCGCGATCGAGTCGATGTCGGTGAACTTCGCCGTCGTGTACAGGAGCGATGCACCACTGATTCCGCCGCCGACGATAACCAGATCGTAGTTGCCAGACATGTATGGCCGTCGTACCCACGTCGACACTCACCACGGATAACTGGCTCCTTTTCGATCAGGTATCGACGACCACCGAAATAGAATTTCGACGGCAGGAGACGCCTCAGCCGAACTCGATAGCCGTCGCTCACCAGGTAGCTTCGAGAGGAATATGCGTGGATGCAGTCCCAAGGGGAGTGCACCCGCACTCGTTCCGGCGGCATCGCCGCCGAAGTTTGCGGGCAGAGCCCGCAGATGAGTGCGTGGGACCGGATTTGAACTTCCGTCACGTCGCTTCGCTCGTGACGGCGTTCGCGGTCGAGGCCTCACTACGTTCGGCTCGCACCGCTCACCGGCGGACCCCTCCGGGACAGCGCCCGCAACGCTGCGCCGTTGGCATTCTTGACAACAGAGAAACCCAGCTATCGCTCACCTATTTGCTCCGAAAGGAATTTGCGTGGATGCAGTCCCAAGGGGAGTGCACCCGCACTCGTTCCGGCGGCATCGCCGCCGAAGTTTGCGGGCAGAGCCCGCAGATGAGTGCGTGGGACCGGATTTGAACCGGCGGACCCCTACGGGACAGCGCCCTCAACGCTGCGCCGTTGGCCTGGCTTGGCTACCCACGCACCGTGTGTCTGTCTGCACTCAATCGGTATCCGTGGCCGGATAAAAGGGCTTTCGTTTGCCGACGGCGAGTCCGGTCGACCAGTCACCGATCCGAGGAGTAGTCGCGAGTAGGTCAGTGTCGGAAACGGACCTTTCAAATACGGGGCAGCTATTACCGCCCGTATGGCCAAATACTCGACCGGCGGCGCGGGCGGAAACGCCGGCGGGAACTGCGAACTCTGCGGCGCGGAGGACGCGGACCTCCGCACGGCGAACGTCGCCGGGGCCCGACTCGAAGTCTGTGCCGACTGTGCACAGCACGGCGACGACACGAGCGACAGTTCCGACGACGACAGCAGAAGCGACAGCGACCGCAAGCGCCGCGCGGCCCAGAACACCGCCCGCATCGACGACGCACGCACGGGGGACTCCACCCACTGGGAGGAAGGCGGCACCGACTACGAGGACGACCAGCTACCCTACCTCGTCACCGACTACGGCAAGCGCCTCACCAGCGCTCGCCAGGACGCCGGCCTCCAGCTCGAAGAACTCGCCGAGGAACTCGACATCGACGAATCCGACCTGCTCGCCGTCGAACAGGGCCGCGCCACCCAGGCCGGCGTCGGCGGCTCCGTCATCTCCAAACTCGAAGATCGACTCGACGTCGACCTCGCCGAATCCTGATCGGCCGCCTGCGATCCGGCGGTCCCGTTCGTTTTTGTCCCACGCCTCCCAGATAGCGGTATGCACCTCTCGCCCGAACAGGAAGCGATCCGGGACACCGTCCGGGAGTTCGCCGAGGAAGAGATCCGCCCCGTCGCGCGCGAAGCCGACGAAACCGGCGAGTTCCCCGAAGACGTGTGGGACGGCCTGGCCGACCTCGATCTGACTGGCCTGACCGTCCCCGAAGAGTACGGCGGCTACGACGCCGACCGGGTGACCTACGCCGTCGTCAACGAGGCCGTCGCGTACGGCACGCTGGCGGTCGCGACCGCCCTGTCGGTCCACTGCCTCGCCACCTCCTGTATCCGTCAGTTCGGCAGCGAATCCCTCCGCGAGGAGTACCTTCCCGAGATGGTCGACGGTCGACCCGTCGGCGCGTTCGCGCTCTCGGAACCCGGCGCTGGTTCGAACCCGGCGGAGATGACGACCGAGGCCCGCCGCGACGGCGACGAGTACGTCATCGACGGCACCAAGCAGTGGATCACCAACGGCGAGCGCTCGGGCGTTGTCGTCCTGTTCGCCAAGACCGACCGTGACGATCCTGGAAGTGTGACGCAGTTTCTCGTCCCCAAGGACACCGACGGCCTCTCCGTCGGAAAGAAAGAGGACAAGCTGGGCCTGCGCGCGAGCGACACGACGACGCTTGAGTTCGACGGCGCGCGGATCCCCGCCGAGTACCGCCTGACCGAGGAGGGACGGGGGCTCTCGGCCGCGCTGTCGATCCTGACCGGCGGACGCATCGGCATCGCCGCCCAGTCGGTCGGGCTGGCGCAGGCGGCGCTGGACGCGGCGGTCGACTACGCGGGCGAGCGCGAGCAGTTCGACCAGCCCATCGGCGACTTCCAGGCGATCCGGCACAAACTCGCGGAGATGCAGACGACTGTGCAGGCGGGTCGCCTGCTGACACTCGACGCCGCGCGGCGCGCCGACGCGGGTGACGAAGTACGCTCGGCCGCGGCCATGGCCAAGTACTTCGCCAGCGAGGGGGCCGTCGACGTGACCGGCGAGGCCGTCCAGATCCACGGTGGCTACGGCTACACAAAAGACTTCGACGTGGAGCGGTTCTACCGCGACGCGAAGGTGACGACCATCTACGAGGGGACGACCGAGATTCAGAAGGACGTGATCGCCCGCGAACTGCTCTAGTCGCGGGCGCGTTTGCGAGCGTCCAGATATCCCAGTAGACCGACGACGTTGACTATCGGCATGGCCGAGACGTGAACCCAGATCTCGTCTACGTCCTCGCGGCCACGCGTGTCGAGGTACACAACGAGCGGGATCAGGAGTTCGACGGCGAAGAAGACGAGCGCCGCGAGCCGAAGCGACCGGTCGTACGGCGAGGCCGGCGTCTCGATCCCGACGAACGTGCCGGCGACGATCCCGAACAGCACGAGGAGCGCCCCGAGCTCCCACACCAGAAAGATCCGGAGGACCTGCGCGTCGGACTCGTTCATTCCGTTCGGTCCGTGGGTTCGCCGGGCCGGCCCGAAAGCGTTCGGGTCTGACAGTTTGCCGGGTCGGTAGTCCGGACGGGGCACCGAAGGGGCTATTTTCGGCCGACTCATACCGCCGGCCGTGATACAGGAGTACGACGCGCTGGTCTACGACCTCGACGGAACGCTGGTCCACCTCGACGTGGACTGGGAGGAAGTCCGCCGCGAGGTCGCCGCGGTCCTGCGCCCCCGCGGGGTCGACGTGGACGGCGCGGACCTGTGGTCGATGCTCGAACTGTCCGAGGAGGCGGGCTACCGGCGGCTGGTCGAGGAGACCATCGCCGAGTTCGAGCGCGAGGGCGCGCGCACGTCGCGCCGACTCCCACTCTCGAAGACTGTCCCGGCCGAGCGGCCGGTCGGCGTCTGCTCGCTGAACTCGGAGTCGGCCTGTCGGATCGCACTGGAGACCTACGGACTCGACGGGAGCGTCGACGTGATCGTGGGCCGAGACTCCGTGGCGACCGAGAAGCCCGATCCGGAACCCCTTCTGACGACCGTGGAGGGACTGGGTGCCTCCCCCGAGTCGACGCTGTTCGTCGGTGACTCGGAGCGCGACGAGGAGACTGCCCGGCGGGCGGGGACGGACTACGTGTACGTCCGGGAGTTCGCCGTGGAGTAGTCAGGTCTGCTCGCGCCGGGCGTAGAGGAAGACGGCGATAGCCGTGCAGAACCAGACGACCGCACCGACCCTGACGGCGAAGTTCGCGCGGGCCGCCCACGTCTGGAGTTCGACGACGACCGCGAGCATCGCGACCAGCGGCGCGCCGACGACGATGGTCGTGACGAAAGTGACCTGCATCACCCAGCCGTAGTCGACCCCGTCGGGGTCGGTCGTCTCGGCCGGTTCGCGGTCGATCGGTGCCACACAAACCGCTGGGACCGGTCCGAATATGCCTCTGTCGGTCCGGGCGTATCGGACACGTTTAGGTCCCGGCCGACCGACTCCGTGATATGCGAGCGAAGGACATCCGCGCGAAGGCCGGCGAGGAGCCGATCACGATGCTGACCGCCTACGACGCCCCGACGGCCGAACTGGTCGACGAGGTCGGCGTCGACATCGCCCTCGTGGGCGACTCCATCGGGAATCTTCGACTGGGCTACGAGTCGACGCTCCCGGTCACCATGGCAGAGATCGAGAGCGCCACGGCCGCCGTCGCGCGCGTCACCGAGGACGCCATGGTGCTGGCCGACATGCCCTTCCTCTCGTTCGGCGCCGACGAGGACGAGGCCGTCGAGAACTGCGGCCGGATGCTCAAGGAGGCCGACGCCGACGGGGTGAAACTCGAATGCGGCCCCCACACCGTCGAGTTGACCCGCCGACTCACCCAGATCGGGGTCCCCGTGCAGGCCCACCTCGGACTGACGCCCCAGCGCGAGAACGAGACCGGCCTGTTCCGGCAGGGGACCGACGAGGAGGCGGCCCGGCGAATCGTCGACCTGGCCGAGCGCCACGAGGACGCCGGCGCGTTCTCGCTCGTCCTCGAACACGTCCCGGCCAACGTCGGCGCGGCCGTCACCGAGGCCATCGACATCCCCACCATCGGCATCGGCGCGGGCCCGGACTGTGACGGGCAGGTCCTCACCGTCGACGAAGTGATCGGCCTGAGCGAGGGCGTGGCCCCCTTCTCGAAGGCCTTCGGCGACGTGCGCGGCGAGATGCGTGAGGCCATCGCGGGATACAAGAACGCCGTCGAATCCGGCGAGTTCCCGGCCGAGGAGCACAGCCACTACGAGGACGACGTCGACGATCTGTACTGAGTCCCACCGCGGACCGGAACAGAGGCCTCACGCGGCGGTCGACCTCCGGGGTTCATTCGACCCATTCGGTCACGTGCGGGGAACTCGCGATGAGTCCGTCGACGCCGCGTCGTTGGAGCGCCCAGGCACCGGGCCTGGAGTCGACGGTCCAGGCGTTGACCCCGAGTCCCGCGTCGTGAGCGGCGCCGACGACGCCGGTCAGCAGGCACTGCCACGCGTTCGGGTGGACGTACCCACAATCGAGCTCCCGCGCGACCGTGAGGTCGTCGTTCGGTGTCAGTCCGAGGACGTAAGCCAGATCCACGTCCGCACGCCTTTCGGGGTGGACGCCACGGAGTGCCTCGGGGTCGAACGACGAGACGATGACCTCGTGTGGCGTCGATTCGGCCATCGAGAGGGCCTGCTCGGTGATATCGGACTCTTTGAGTTCCAGATTGACGCCCACGTCGGCGGGGATCGAGTCGAGAACGGCGGCGAGAGTCTGGATCCCTTCGCCGCCGTGGGCGTCGAGCGCGGCGAGTTCCGACGCGGTCAATTCGTCCACATGGTCGACACCGTCGAGGCCGATGTCCACGAGCGCGTCGTGCGCGACGACGAGTTCGCCCGACGCACACCGGTGGATGTCGAGTTCGATCATGTCCGCGTGTGGAACCGCCCCTTCCACGGCTGCGACCGTGTTCGCCGAGTACTGCTCGTCGAAGCCGCGATGGGCAACGAGCCGCATTGACCCAGTATCCCCCGTCGAGCGGCAAATTTGTTCCGGCCGAGTCGTCGGCCATCAGTCGGTGCGTGTACTCGCAACTGTTGGGTCCTCAGCGGACCCGATCCGTCAGGAACGCGTCCAGTCCCTCGTTGAACGCCTCGGAATTCTCAAGCATCGCCATGTGACTCGTGCCGGGTACCTCGGCGTACTCGGCATCGGGGAGATTCTCGACGAGGTACTCCGAGAAGGTCGGCGGGGTCAGCGAGTCGTTGTCGCCGACGATACAGAGCGCCGGCACTGTGATCTCGTCCAGTCGGTCGCGCACGTCGAAGGTGTCACAGGTCGAGAGGTCCCGGGTTAACATCCGGATACCGACCTCCCGCATGAGGTCGTCGGTGGGTCCCGCGGCCGGGTGGTCGGTGTCCTCGAAGAGGACGTTCGCCGACCGCATGAACTGGAGGATGGGTTCGACGTCGTCGCCCAGCAGCGCGCCAACGTCCTCGCCGATGCCGAGTTTCGCGCCCGTGCCCGCGAGGACGACCGCCTCGGGGTCGTAGGCGTCTTCGAGGACGAGCGTCTGGACGACCGCCCCGCCCAGCGAGTGGCCCACGATCACGTCGGCGTCGACCTCGCGGGCCACCGCCGCCACGTCCTCGACGTACGCGGCCATGGTCTCGGGACCGGCCTCCGTGTCGACGTCCTCGGACTCGCCGTGACCGCTGAGATCGAGTGTCGCGGCGGTGTAGCCCTCTCGACCGGTCTGTTCGCGCCACACGTCGTGGCGTTGCCCGCTCCCGTGCACGAACAGGACGACCGGTCCGTCCGCGCCCAACTCGTCGACCCAGTACGCCGTCTCGCGACCGTCGTGTGTCACCGTCGCCATGCCGACCCTTGGCTCGACAGCGATTTAAAGCCCGACGGGACTCCCTGATCGACGTCTGCCCTGAACCGCAAGACACCCGTTCAGAAGCTACCCCGCCGCCCTTTGCCGGTTTGTCGGCGACAGATTTATATACTATAGGAGCTAACTTAGAGTTAGTATGAATGACCAAGAGCAGTTCAGAGCGGAGGAGGGTCCCGTCGGTCGGCGCGAGTACGACGACGGTGCGGTCGTGTTCGTGGCGGACGTCGGAGTCGGTCGGGACGCCAGCGTCGATCTGGTCGGTGACACCGCGATCGTCGTCGCCGACGACGAGCAGTACGAGTTCGACGTCGAAGAGGGCGAGAACGCGCAAGCGTTTATGAAAAATGGCGTCCTCACTGTCGAGGTGAACGCATGAGACTCACCGTCAAGCCCCTGAAGCAGAAGGACGCGGGTCGCGGCCTGGCCGCCATCGACCGCGCGGCCATGTCCGAGATGGGCGTCGAGAACGGCGACTACATCGTCATCGAGGGTCAGAACAGCGGCCGCGCAGTCGCTCGCGTCTGGCCCGGCTACCCCGAGGACGAGGGTCAGGACGTCGTGCGGATCGACGGCCAGCTCCGCCAGGAAGCCAACGTCGGCATCGACGACACCGTCGAAGTCGAAGACGCCGACGTCCAGCCCGCGACCTCGATCACGGTCGCGCTCCCCCAGAACCTCCGGGTTCGGGGCAACGTCGGACCCCACATCCGAAACAAGCTCTCCGGACAGGCCGTCACGACCGGGCAGACGGTCCCGTTCTCGCTCGGCCTCGGCCCCCTCTCGTCGATGTCCGGCCAGAAGATCCCGCTGAAGATCGCCGAGACTGACCCCTCTGGAACCGTGGTCGTCACCGACTCGACGGACATCCAGGTGAGCGAGAAGCCCGCCGAGCAGATCGTCGGCGAGCGCGGCGGCGGCGCGGCCAGCCAGGAGACCCCGAACGTCACCTACGAGGACATCGGCGGCCTCGACGACGAACTCGAACAGGTCCGGGAGATGATCGAACTCCCGATGCGCCACCCCGAGCTGTTCCAGCAGCTCGGCATCGAGCCGCCGAAAGGCGTCCTCCTGCACGGCCCGCCGGGCACGGGGAAGACCCTGATGGCCAAGGCAGTCGCCAACGAGATCGACGCCTACTTCACGAACATCTCGGGCCCCGAGATCATGTCGAAGTACTACGGGGAGAGCGAGGAGCAACTCCGTGAGGTGTTCGAGGAGGCAGAAGAGAACGCCCCGGCCATCGTCTTCATCGACGAGATCGACTCCATCGCGCCCAAGCGCGGCGAGACCTCCGGCGACGTGGAGCGCCGGGTCGTCGCCCAGTTGCTCTCGCTGATGGACGGCCTCGACGAGCGCAACGAAGTGGTCGTCATCGGCGCGACCAACCGGGTCGACAGCATCGACCCCGCGTTGCGCCGAGGCGGCCGCTTCGACCGCGAGATCGAGATCGGCGTCCCGGACAAGGACGGCCGCAAGGAGATCCTGCAGGTCCACACCCGCGGGATGCCCCTGGCCGACGGGATCGACCTCGATCAGTACGCCGAGAACACCCACGGGTTCGTCGGCGCGGATCTGGAATCGCTGACCAAGGAGTCGGCGATGAACGCGCTCCGGCGCATCCGCCCCGAACTCGACCTGGAGAGTGAGGAGATCGACGCGGAGGTCCTCGAACGGTTGCAGGTCTCCGAAGCCGACTTCAAGGACGCGCTGAAGGGGATCGAACCCTCCGCGCTCCGTGAAGTGTTCGTCGAGGTCCCCGACACCACGTGGGACGACGTGGGCGGTCTCGACGACACCAAAGAGCGGCTCCGGGAGACCATCCAGTGGCCTCTGGAGTACCCCGAGGTGTTCGACACGATGGACATGCAGGCCGCCAAGGGCGTCCTCATGTACGGCCCGCCGGGCACGGGGAAGACGCTGCTCGCGAAGGCCGTCGCCAACGAGGCCCAGTCGAACTTCATCTCGGTCAAGGGCCCCGAACTGCTGAACAAGTTCGTGGGCGAGTCCGAGAAGGGCGTCCGCGAGATCTTCGAGAAGGCACGGGCGAACGCACCGACCGTGATCTTCTTCGACGAGATCGACTCGATCGCGGGCGAGCGCGGCGGGCAGGCGACCGACTCCGGCGTCGGCGAGCGCGTCGTCTCCCAGCTGCTGACCGAACTCGACGGCATCGAGGCCCTCGAAGACGTGGTCGTGATCGCCACCTCGAACCGGCCGGACCTGATCGACTCGGCGCTCCTGCGCCCCGGTCGGCTGGACCGCCACGTCCACGTCCCCGTCCCCGACGAGGACGGCCGCCGGAAGATCCTCGAGGTCCACACCCGGAACAAGCCCCTGGCCGACGACGTGGATCTGGACGCGCTGGCCCGCAAGACCGAGGGTTACGTCGGTGCCGACATCGAGGCGCTGACCCGCGAGGCCTCCATGGCCGCCTCCCGGGAGTTCATCAACAGCGTCTCCCCCGAAGAGGTCGGTGAGAGCGTGGGCAACGTCCGCGTGACGATGGACCACTTCGAGCACGCGCTCGATCAGGTCGGTGCCAGCGTCGACGAGGAGACCCGCGAGCGCTACGACGAGATCGAAGATCGCTTCGACACGGCCGAACCCGCGGTCGAGGAAGAGACGGTCAGCCGGACCTTCCAATAGGACCCCACTTTTTACGTCGGGGGGTCGCCGCCGGCGACCCCCGAAGCAAAAACTTGGGGAAAAAGCCCCGAGCGCCTCCGGCGCTCGCGGTGTTCCCGCGAGTGACCTTGGGGAACGAGCGGGTGCTCGTCAGAGCTTCGCTCTGACGGTGAACCGCGCCTCGCTGCGCTCGGCGCGGATGCTTGTATCGGTGCGTGTCTTCTGTATCCGTATTCTCGGTCAAATCCTTATGCTGTCGGGGAATGGGATCGCATGGACGACCCGACGCCGCCCGTCCCCGATCGGTTCGACCATATGCACTGGGTCGTACGAGTAGTGTTGCTCGTCCTCAGCGTCGGAATCGTGATATTCTGGCTCGCAGTCGCCCTCACGCTGCTCGCATTCCGGGAACCGGTCACCGGCCGATGAGATCGCACTCCAGCTTCGGATACTCAAGCGTGTCTTTGACCCATCACTAACGGTTTCAGTGACGCCCGTGAGAACCCGCCATGAACAGACGCGCGTTCCTCGGACTCGCAGGCAGTGCCGGCGCGGTCGCGACGGCGGGGTGTAGCGCGCCGGGGAAGGCAGAGACGCTCTCGGATCCCACAGTAAGGGGCGAATCCAGTCACCGGAAGCATCTCAGTTTCACCGCGGATGGCGAAGAGATCGCGAAAGTCGGCGTCGACGGCCGGGTCGACGACGGCGTGATCGAACTGCCCTTCGAGATCTGGCACCGGGAGGGAACCACCGTGGACGCGATCACGCTCCGGGTGTGGATGCCGCCGCGGGACGCGGCCGCCGAGGTCGCGGTGGTCTCGCCGGTCTCCGGCGACAGCTCGCCGCCGCCCGAACTCACGCTCTCGGTTCCGGACCGGAAGCAGGGCCAGCGCATCGAGATCACGGATCTGGACGATCTGGCCGACGAGACCATCAGCACGCTAGAGTTGCTCGTCAGGCCGGGGGCCGATAACGGATCGGAGCTGTTCGTCGACGCGACGGTGGACCTCGGAACCGGCGACTGGTTGGAGAGTGATTACACGCTCGGCGGGCGACTCGATCTGTCCTTTCGCGAACTGCAAACCGGGTAGCTGATCATTCGATTCTGCGCCGCCACCCATGAGCTGACGCGCATCGGTTAAACGCGCCGGCAGGTGCAGGCAGCGGCGCTAACCCCTGGAGTGTCCTTCCCCCGGACGGAACCGATTGCCGTACCGCCGGCCACTCCGCCGTCGACCGGGTGGCTGCGAGGAACCCAGCGAGGACAGTTCAATGGCGATACGATCACAGGATACCGGACACGAACGGGAGAACGGTCGATCGCAGGACGACGAGACGACGGGGACGGTACCGCTTTCGGACAGAGTGACACGCGGTGCGTCGGGGGTGATCGGCCTCGCGCTCCTCGTCCGCGGCCTCCGGCGGCGCTCGGCGCGCGGAATCGCGATGGCGCTCGCCGGCGGCTGGTTGCTATCCCGTGCGTTGCCGAAGCGATATCGCTCGCGGAGCGAGGGTGATTCCGGCGGCGACACGATGGCCGTCAGCCGCTCCATCACGATCGGGAAGTCGGCCGACGACCTCTACGAGGCCTGGCGCGACCCGACTGTGTTCTCGGAGGTGATGGGCCACTTCGCCGAGGTCACTCCCTCGAACGAGGACCGGTTTCACTGGACCGTCAAGGGGCCGCTCGGCCGGATGGTCTCCTGGGAGACGAAGGTCGTGGAGTCCGACCCCGGCGAGATCGTCCGCTGGGAGACGCCGGCAAAGGCGATACTCTCGAACGCGGGCGAGGTTCGCTTCCGCGAGGCGACCGGCGACCGGGGGACCGACGTGACGCTCACGCTCCGGTTCGATCCGCCGGGTGGCCCGCTCGGCGACGCGGCGCTGCGGCGACTCGGTCTCGTCCCCAGGGAACTCGCCGGCGTGGCGCTATCCCGGTTCAAGAGCCTCGTCGAGAGCGGGTCGATCCCGACGCTCCAGGGGAACCCGTCCGGCCGAGGACGAGGTGATCGACTGTGACGGAGGTGTGGCGATGAGAGCGCTCACCTGGCACGGCAAGCAGGACGTTCGGATCGAAGACGTCCCCCGGCCCGAGATCGTCAACCCGACGGACGCGATAATCGAGGTCACGGCGACCGCGATCTGTGGCTCCGACCTCCACCTCTATCACGGCCGCGTGCCGTCGATGCGGGAGGGCGACGTGCTCGGCCACGAGCCGATGGGCGAGGTGATCGAGGTCGGCGAGGAGGTCGAGACGCTCGAAGTGGGGGATCGGGTCGTCGTCCCGTTCACGATCAGCTGTGGGGAGTGCTGGTTCTGCGAGAACGACCTCTACTCACTCTGTGACAACTCCAACCCCAACGCCGAGATCGCCCGCGAGGTCATGGGCCACTCGCCGGCCGGCCTGTTCGGCTACTCCCACATGCTCGGGGGGTACGCCGGCGGGCAGGCGGAGTACCTCCGGGTCCCCTATGCCGACGTAGGACCGATCGAGGTCGAGTCGGATCTCTCCGACGAGCAGCTCCTCTTCCTCTCGGATATCTTCCCGACGGGCTACATGGCCGCCGAGAACGCCGACATCGACCCCGCCGACACGGTGGCGGTCTGGGGCTGTGGGCCGGTCGGCCAGTTCGCCATCCAGAGCGCTCAACTGCTCGGTGCGGATCGGGTGATCGCCATCGACCGGTTCCCCGAACGGCTGGCGATGGCCCGCGAACACGGCGACGCCGTGACCATCGACTACTCCGAGGAGGACGTCTACCACCGGCTGATGGAGTTGACCGGGAACCGCGGACCGGACAGCTGTATCGACGCGGTCGGAACCGACGCCCACGGCACCGGCCTCCTCGACGCCTCCGACCGGGTGAAACGCTCGGTGAAACTGGAGGACGACCGGCCATACGTCCTCCGGGAGGCGATCCGGTGCTGTCGGAAGGGCGGGACCCTCTCGGTCCCCGGCGTCTACGTCGGCCGGATGGACAACTTCCCCTTTGGCCCGCTGATGAACAAGGGACTGACGGTGAAGACCGGCCAGACCCACGTCCAGCGCTACCTCGAACCGCTGCTGGAGACGATCGAAGATGGGGAGATCGACCCCTCCTTCGTCGTCACCCACGAGGCCGACCTCGGAAAGGGGCCGGAACTCTACGAGACGTTCAACGACAAAGCGGACGATTGTATCAAGGTCGTGTTGACGCCGTAGCGAATTACGGTTCAGAAACCGCCACAGCGCCTGCTTTCCCCCGGTCGATCACTCGTAGGTGTATCGATCCAGTCGGGCCACGGTGTAGCGGTAACAGCCGAGACCGGCCAGCGCGAGCAGGGACGACCAGGCGAGGAAGGCGACGGCCCGGACCAGCCGGGCCGATCCACCGGCGAACATCGGCAGGTCGACGACGACGGGGGCGAAGACGGCGGCGAGGCCGACGAGGGCGACGACGGTCGTCGAGAAGGAGTGGCCCAGCAGCGCGACCGTCGTCGGTGTAGGGGCCTCGACGCCGCCGAACGCGCGAACGGCCTCGAAGCGTGGCGCGAACGCGCCCAGCCCCAGCGCCAGCAGACAGCTAAAGCCCGTGAGGACGAGGGTGAACCCCAGCACGTACACGAGACTCACCGGATCGATGACGCCGTACCACCCGGTCAGGGAGACGACCAGCAGCGTCGGCGGGAGCCACAGCAGGGCCCCGGCGAGGATGCGTGCGCGAACGAGCGTCCGGCCGGGCGAGGGCGTGGTGAGGACGGCGGGGAGCATCGAGCCCTCGTCGCCCAGCGGGTTCAGCCCGAAGGTCCCGCCGGCGAGGAACGCGCCGAGGACGGCGACGAACACGGGGAGGATTGGCGACCGGGGGTTCGAGACGGCCAGTTGTCCGATGGGGAAGGCCATGAACAGGAAGTACGTCAGGTGAACGAACCGGGCGGGCGCGCGGACGCCGCGGACCCACTGCCACCAGACGAGTCGCGTGACCCGCCGGCCGGCGAGGGCGTTCGGCATCGCCGCCCGGGAGAGGCGCGCTCGCACGCTTCCCTCGTCGGACACGGGGGGATCGGCGTACCAGATCGCGGGGGCGAGGTACCAGGTGGCCGCCAGCAAGCACGGGATCGCTCCCAGAACGATACCGGCAGCGATCAGCGACGGCGTGCCGACGGTCACGGCCACCGGCGACGCGGCGAGCAACAGATCGGCGTAGGGGCCGACCGGGACGGCCCCGAGCGGCGCGAGCGATTCCAGTAATCTGCTGGGGTCAGTCGGAGCCAGCACGTTCACACCGACGACGATCGCCCCGGCGACGAGGAGACTCGCCCACGCGCCAGAGGGGTTCGACCAGCCCACCCGTCGGTACCCGAGCCGGACGAGGTAGCCGAGGACGAACCCGCCGGTCAGCCCGAGCGCCAGCAGCGGCAGGACGCCGACGGCGGCGACTGGGAGCAAAAGCGGTGTCCCAGCTCCCAGTGCGAAGGCCGTAATCGCAGCCACGATGGGACCCCCGAACACGGCGACGACGCGGACGTACTCCGCCAGGACGAGGCCGGTGACGATCGCCCGTGGTCGGACGGTCGTCAACAGCAGGTCGGCGTGGTCGGCGTCACCGGCGCGTTCGAGCGCCCGGAGGGAGAACACGACGGCGAGCGACCCGACCCAGGCGACGACCTGTGGGCGCGCGAGTTCGACGACCGGCAGGTCCGTCCCGTTCCGGAACCGCACCCCGAGCGCGTACCCGCCCGACAGGAGCGATGACAGGACCGGCGAGAACAGCACGAGCAACAGCGCGATCCCCACGAGCTGTCGGCGACTGACGAGGATCGCCCGGACGCTCCGGCGGACCTCGACTTCGGCGATCCGGACGCCGTGTTGCAGGTCCGTCACCAGTCGGCCCGCCATCTCAGTCCTCCAGGGCGGCCTCGCCCGGGTGGCCCAGTTCGGCTGTCAGATCGAGGAACGCGTCCTCCAGTCCCCGTTCGGCCCCGGTCTCGGCGCGGTGCTGTAGTTCGGTCGGCGTCCCCTCGGCGACGAGTCGCCCCTCGTTGAGGACGCCTACGCGGTCGGCCAGTTCCTCCACGACCGGGAGGACGTGCGTCGAGAGAAAGACCGTCCGCCCCTGGTCGGCCAACTCGGCGAGCAGATCCCTGACCGTGCGGGCGGCCCGCGGGTCGAGTCCGCTGGTCGGTTCGTCCAGAAAGAGCACGTCGGGGTCGCCCAGTACTGTGCCCGCCAGCGCGGTCTTCTGGCGCATCCCCTTCGAGTAGGTGCGGATCGGGGCGTCGGCGTCCCCGAGCAGGCCGACCCGCTCCAGCAGCGGGTCGATCCGGTCGCGTTCGGCGTCACCGAGGTCGCGCAGATCCGCGAGATAGGAGAGCTGTTCGCGGGCAGTCAACTCGTCGTACACCGGCGGTTGCTCGGGCAGATAGCCCACGTGCTCGACGACCGCGTCCCGGTCGGCGACGTGGTCGCCCTCGATCCAGGCGTCGCCGCTACTGGGGGCGGTCAGCGTCGTCAGGATCCGCATGGTCGTGGTCTTGCCCGCGCCGTTCGGGCCGAGAAACCCGTAGACGGTTCCCTGTGGGATCGAGAGGTCGAGGTTCGACAGGGCCGTCACGTCACCGTAGGCCTTGGTCAACGCCTCCGTCTCGATGGCGGCGGGCATCGCCCTGAACTGACTGCCTCCAGCGGTATCAATCGTCCGGAGACACACCGATCCGGGACGGTCCGGCGGCCGGCGACACCGCCTACCGATCGAGCGGTTCCGCGGCGTCCCGTTCGACCAGCGGCTCGGCGTTGGCGGCCGGGAGCGTCACCACGTCGTCGCTGGCCAGGTCGTAAGCCCGCTCGTCCACGCCGAGAATCTCGCCCACGTCGCGGGTGATCCGGACCGTCCGGCGGTCGACGCCCGACGCGTCGTCGCCATTCGCCCCCGTCGCCCCGCCGTCCGAACGCGGGTCCGGTCCCCCGTCCGTAGCGCCCGCGGTTTCGGGCCGCGACGCCGAACTCGCTGACTCGTCGCCGCTCCGTCCGATGGCGTCGCCGGGTTCGTCGCCCCCGTTCCCGGCCACCGATTCGGGTGCTGCGTAGTCGGGGTCGGGCTCCGCCCCCTCCGGAGGCGCTTCCCGTGGCGGGACTGGACGGTCCGAATCCTCGCCGCTGTCGCTAGCGGCCGATTCGCCTTCGGGTTTCCCGGCCGTCGGTGCGTCCTCCCCGCTTCCCATCAGATCCGCGGCGTCGACGCCGGTGGACTGGCCCGGTTCTCCGGTCGGATCAGGCGCATCGGTGCTCGACGGATCGGGCGCGGTCGAATCGGCGTCCGAGCCGACAGCGTCCGGCGTCGCGGCCGACGTGTCGACGGCGTCGGGATCCTCGCCGTCGAGGACGGCGAACACCCGATCGCGGTTGGTCTCGATGGACGCGACCATCTCCTCGAACAGTTCGCGTTCCTCGGCGGTCAGACCCTCGTCCTCGGTGGGCATGTCCGCCGCGGCGAAGGAGGCCATCTTGACGAGTTTGCCCACGCGGCGCTCGTAGATCGCCTCGACGGTCTGCTCGGCCGTGTTGATGTTGTTGGTGATCCGGTTGACCTCCGGATCGTCGAAGGGGTCGTCGGCCTGCTCGGCCGCCCGGTCGCGCTCCGCACGCAGGTTCTGGATCAACTCGCCCGCGTCCGCGTAGAAGGTGTCCCGCAGCTGCTGGAGGCTGTCGCTCTGGCGCTCGCGGTCCCGGACAGACTGGAGTTCGTCGAGGTTCATGCTATTCCGGCCCCTTCTCGGCGCGTCCCCGGGCCATGAGGAACACGCCGACGTGCTCTGGGACGGAATGCTCTCCCTCCGAGAGTGTAAAACTATCGCCCAGGAGTTCGACCGCCCCGCCCTCCGTCACTTCCACGGAAATCTCGTGGCCGACGAAGGTCTCGGGCACCGCGTCGACCAGCGGATCGAAGTCGTCCAGGGCGTCGCGGTCGATCCGTCTGACCGCCAGCCCGCTCCCGCCGTGGAGCGTCCCGGGCAGGCGAATCAGCCGGTTCGTGTCCGTCGTCACCGGCTCGTCGATGGGCGCGTCGTCTTCTCCTACGACCGACGAGGCGATCCGCTCCGCGAAGTTCTTGACGACGGGGTGGGCCGAGAGGTTGCCGCGCTCGATCTCAACGAACCGATCCTGTGCAATCGTCCAGGCCGCGCGGGCCTTCTTCTCGCCCACGCCGTCGTACTCCTGTAAGCGCTCGACGGCGGCCGCTTCCTCCATGGCCCGGATCTCCTCGAACTCCGCGAGGAGGCGCTCGTGGATCCGGCGCCCCCACCCGCCGTCCGTGGGGAGGTACTCGTTGTGTGCCGGGCTCTTCCGGCCCACGTCGCCGCCGACTGCCTCCGCGTCGATCACGGCGTCGAACTCCATGCCGATCCCGCGAACGTAGTCGACGATCTCCCGTCGCGCGTCGCTCTCCAGTTCCTGGATGCCCGGATCGCGGACGTGGACGTGGTAGCCCCGGCCGCCCGAGAACGCGATCGTCAGGTCATCGAAGCCGAAGTCGTCTTCGAGGAAATCCAGCAGGCGACGGAGGGCGTCCTTGCACTTCGCCAGCATCTCGGCGTAGGAGTCCTCGCCGAGCGTCACCGAGGGGAGGTGGTCGGCGTCGAGATCGAAGACGAGATCGGAGGAGCGCCAGTTCTTCTCGCTCATCGACCCGGCGCTGGGGGCCTCGTAGCGGCCGGCCGAGAAGTAGACGTGTCGCGGGCGCTCGCGTTCGAGGAAGGATTCGATGTCCCCGAGATCGAGCAGGGATTTGTGCCGGACCATCGTCGTCCCCGGCCCCGAGGTCCAGGGGATGTAGCCCCACTCGCGCTCGTTGGCGTCCGGCGGCGGCGTGATGTCGGCGCGGCGGTAGTAGTCGCCGAACCGCCCACGCAGATACGCCTGCGTTCGCTCCTCCATACTATCCAGTCCGTTGCGGGGAGCAGTGCAAAAGGGTTTCTACAGCGTCACGCGCGAGCGTCGCCCGCTCCGTGTACTCGTCCGATGACGACGCCGTAATTATTCCAGTGGCATCAGGCGATTTCGCATCGAGCCGCCACACTCCGGACAGCTACCGGGATTGTCTGTCGCGACGATCACGTTCCCGCACTCGAAACATTCGTACGGCGTCTCTTCGCTCGACGTGGATTCTGTATCTCGCATGGTTGGGGGGATGGTGCCGGTTCGAAGGGCCGGCCACTGTAAGGTGGTAATAAGTGTATAAGGGAGTATGTGATTGTTCGATAGCAAACGCTGGTACGCTTCCAGGGTTAGTTATTGAACCGTTGCTGTGGCGCGGCCACGGAGAGGTTGTCGTCGTCGAACAGTGCGGCGAACAGTTTCCGCTGAACGGTTCGGGAGTGCTGGTAGAACGCTGGTGGGGAGATATCGAGCGCTGCGGCGACGTCTTCGCCGGTACTCTCGCGGGGGGACTCGAAGAAGCCGCTGTAGTAGGCCGTCTGGACGACTTCGAGTTGGCGTTCGGTCACGTCGTCGAGGAACTTCGCGTAGAAGTCGTACTCGCCGGCGTGGTCGAGCGTCTGTTTCGCCCGGAGTTCGACCTCGGAGAACAGGTCTCGAACGAGTCCGGCGACGTTCTGGACCTCGACGCTCTCCGGGACGTCGACCACGAGCGTCGTCCCCGTCGGTTCGGCGACCACCTCACGACAGACGGCGCCGTGATCGGCCAGATCCAGCGCGAAGAACGGGCGAGCCAGACCGAGTCGGAGGATGCCGCCGTTCTCGTTCGTGCTGATCCGCTGGACGTCGTCGACGGCGGCCAGTTCCGTCGCGGCCGACTCGACGGCAGCCGGGTCGGCTCCCTCGACGGTCACGAACACGTGACTCCCCTCGGCGGACTGCCGGAGGCCGCCCTCGTAGGAGAGCGTACACCCGGTCTCGCGTGCGAGGCGTGACATGACGAACGAGGGGTCCTCGACGGCGAACTCGACTCGCGTGACGGCGGTCGTCAGCAGGGCGTTCTTGCGCTCGATCGCACTCAGTGCGGCCGCGATGGTCTCGCCGAGTTCCTCCAGCACCGCACGCGCTGTCTCGTCGAACGCGTCCTGCGTCTCGGCGTAGACCGTCAACACCCCGTGTGAGAGGTCGTTGTAGACCAGCGGGATGCTCAGCACGGAGAGGTAATCGCGGGTCAGTGCGTCCTTGCGCCACGCCTCCTCGCGGAGGCCGCTGGCGACGTTCGAGACGTTCGTCACCGATCCCGTCGCCGCGGTTCGCTCCGCGGGTTCCGTGCCCGCGCCGGACGCGTCGAAGGTCCGTCCGTCGAGGTAGCCCCGGCCGTCGCCCGCCCGGGCCTGTGGGTCGAGCGTCCCGTCGGCCGGATCGGTCGTCCCGATCCAGGCGAGACCGTAGCGGTCGTCGACGAGCCGTTCACAGACGGCGTGGTAGATCTCCTCGCGGGTCTCCGCCCGGACGACGGCGCGATCGATCTCCCGGATCGTCTCGTTGATCCGGTTCAGTCTGGTGAGTTGCTCGTTCTGTCGCTGGAGCGTGCGGTCCTGCTCGCGGAGCTTCGACTCCCGTCTGACGCGGTCGAGCGCGGCCTCGGCGGTCGCGGCGAGCAGATCGGCCAGTTCGCGAGTGATCTCGTCGACAGCGCCGACCGTCTCCGAACCGGCCACGAACACACCGTGATCGCCCAGCGGGACGTAGATCGCACTCCGGAGATCGGTCGCCCGGTTGTCCAACCGGTCGGACTCGTGGACGTCGTCGAACCACAGCGGCTCGTTTTCGAGGAAACAGTGGCTCGGCAGCGTCGTCCCGTCGGCGTGCACGGTCGGGAGCGGCCCGTTGAGTGACTCCATCCGTCCCGAGTACGCCGCTGGTTCGAGGTGGTTCGCCTCGGCGTCGAACAGATATACCGCGCTCGCGTCCAGATCGAGCACGTTCGGCGCGTCGTCGACGATACCCTGTGCGATCTCCCGGTGGGTCTCGGCGTACAGGAGATCACGCGCCGTCTCCTGGAGCGTCGTCAGGGCAGCCTCGCGCTGCTTGCGCTTCGTGATGTCCCGACAGCTGTAGAGCAAGCTTCCGTCCTGAATATCGACCTCGCGGACGTTGACCAGGAGCGTGTGCTCACGGCCGGCGCTGTCCGTCGCGGTACACTCGATGTTTTTCAGGACGCCCTCGCGTTCGAGGGCCTCCCTGTCGAAGAGGTCCTCGCCGAGCAGTTCGTCGATCGATCCCATCTCGTGGATCTCCTCGGCCGTGTAGCCGAAGATGAAGTGGACGTTCGGGCAGACGTAGGTGTACTCACCCGCCTCGTCCGTGATGAGGATCGTGTCGGTCATGTTGTTGAGGGTGACTCGATGGAGTTCCTCGGACGCCCGGAGATCGCGTTCGAGGTCGACGCGCTCGGTCACGTCGACGCCTTCCGCGACGATCGAGACGATCTCCCCCCGATCGTTCGTGACCGGCCGAACCGAGAGGTCGACGACCCGCGATTCGTCACCGGCCGCCGACCGCACCACGACGGCGTTTCCGTAGCGGCCGTCCAGTGCCGTCTCGACGATCCGGCGCACGTCCTCGGCTGTACCGTCGCTCTCCGGCCACCACGGGAGCGTCCAGAACGGCCGGCCGACGAGCCGGTCCGTGTCCGTGTCGATCAGCTCCCGGGCCGTCCGGTTGGCCCGCACGAGCGATCCGTCGGGATCGAGCACCCACGTCGCCGTCCGCGCGTCGTCGAAGATGGCGTCGAACTGTCTGGCCCGGTCACGCTGGGTCGCCCTTCGTCCCGCAGCCAGCACCGCTCGCTCCGTTCGCTCCAGAAACGTCTCGCCCACCGACGCCGTCCGGTCCGGAACCGCCACGTAGTCCGTGACACCGGCACCGATCGCCTCGCTCGCCACCGACTCGCTTCCCGATTGCGCGCCCAGCACGACGGGGAGCCGCTCCCGCTCCTGATCGATGTCCCGGAGCAGGTCGATCCCCGTCTCGTTTGGGAGTTCGTACGCAACGACGACGCAGTCGGGCGGCGCGTCGCGAATCCGGTCGAGCGCCGCGGCCTTCGTGGCGACGGTCCCGATGGTGGCCCCGGTCCGGTCCGCGAAGGTCTCGACGACTCGCTCGAGCCACGCCGCCTCCCCGACGAACAGAATCGATGCCGAATCGATCCCTCCTGTCGTGTTCATCGAACGATCCCGATAGGCTGTCTGTCGACAAAAGACGTTTGTTATTCAACCCCCCTGATCGACGGATTCCACCGGCGAAGATGGTTAGCATTCATACACAAAGAACCGACATAAATTCCAGATCCCAATTTATTTCGCGCTATTTATAACCGCGGTGTGGGTAATATCGCCAATCGCATGTCCGACGAAGTAAACCCGTTCTCGTCGTTACAGAGGCAGGTCGAAGAGGCTGTACAGTACGTCGACGTGACAGAGGGGATGCTCCAGCGGCTCAAGAGCCCCGAGCGCGTTCTGGAGACGAACCTCACCGTCGAGATGGACGACGGGTCCACCGAGGTGTTCACCGCCTACCGGTCGCAATTCAACGGCGACCGCGGACCCTACAAGGGCGGCATCCGGTACCACCCGGACGTCAACCGGGAGGAGGTCAAGGCGCTGTCGGGCTGGATGGCGTACAAGACCGCCGTCGCCGGCGTGCCCCTCGGGGGTGCCAAAGGCGGCATCGTGATCGACCCCAGCGAGTACTCCGAGTCCGAACTCGAACGGGTCACGCGGTCGTTCGCGACGGAACTGCGCCCGCTCATCGGCGTCGATCAGGACATCCCCGCGCCGGACGTCAACACCGGCCAGCGGGAGATGAACTGGATCAAAGACACCTACGAGACCCTCGAAAACACCACGGAACCCGGCGTCATCACCGGCAAAGCCATCGAGAACGGCGGGAGCGAGGGTCGTGTCGAGGCGACCGGGCGCTCGACCGTCCTGGCCGCCCGCGAGGCGTTCGACTACCGCGACGAAGACATCGCGGACGCCACGGTCGCCGTCCAGGGCTACGGCAACGCGGGCTGGATCACGGCGAAACTCGTCGAGGAACTGGGCGCCACCGTCGTCGCCGTCTCGGACTCCAGCGGCGGGATCTACGACGCGGCGGGGCTGGACCCGGTCGCCGTCAAAGAGCACAAGCGCAACACCGGCAGCGTCGTGGGCTATCAGGGGGCCGACGACGAGATCAGCAACGATGAACTGCTCACGCTCGACGTCGATCTGCTGGTGCCAGCGGCGCTCGGGAACGTGATCGACGCGGACCTCGCGGGCGACGTCGAGGCCGACGTCATCTCCGAGGCGGCGAACGGGCCGATCACGCCGGACGCCGACGACGTGCTCGAGGGGAAAGACGTGATCGTGATCCCCGACATCCTCGCGAACGCGGGCGGGGTCACCGTCTCCTATTTCGAGTGGGTCCAGAACCGCCAGCGGTTCCACTGGTCCGAGGAACGCGTCAACGACGAACTCGAGAGCATCATCGTCGACCAGTTCTGGAACCTCGTCGACGCGTACGAGAGCCACGACCTCCCCTCCTTCCGTGTCGCCGCCTACGTCATCGCTCTCCAGCGGATCGACGACGCGGCCGAGGAGTTCGGTCCCTGGCCCTGACGGTCACAATCGAACGGACCGGGTTCCGCTCCCGGTAAAACCTGCTCACCCGAGCAACTTCTGCAGTCGTTCCGTGATCCCGCCGCCGGTGCCGAGTTTCAGGTAGTAGGCGTCGCCGCCGTCCTCGTAGTAGTTGTCGATGCGGCGTTTGACCTCGAAGCCGAGGTGGCGGTAGAAGCCGATGGCTGGTTCGTTGGTGGTGCGGGCGTGGCAGGTGACCGAGGAGTGGGCGTCGGCGACGCGGGCGACGAGGCGTTCGCCGAAGCCTTCCCCGCGGTAGCGGTCGGCGACGGCCAGAAACAGGATGTACCCGTCGCGGCGGACGGCGGCGAATCCGATCAGTCGCTCGGTGTCGACGGGGCCGCGCTCCAGGAAGAGATAGACCGTCGACCGTCGGTAGGCGTCCCGGAAGAAGCCGCGACGCTGGCGGAGGACTCCTTCCTCCTGTCGGATGGATTCTTTCAGCGCCCAGGCGTCGTCCACGTAGGCGTCCTCCCCGGCGTCCACCACCCGGCTCTCGACTGTGGCGCTCACTAGCCCCGTGTAACGGGTAGACCACTATAATTCCACCGGCAGCGACCGGAGACGAGCGCCTCCTCGGACCTCGGGCCGGAACCGTTTTTCGACACAACGTCGTTTTCGGGGATATGGCGCTGCCCCAAGAGGCGGACCGGATCGAGCGGATGTCACCGCGTCAGCGACTTCGGAGCGCGTTCCTCACCGGGTTCGCGATGACCATCCCGCTCATCGTGACGCTGCTCGTCGTCGGGTTCGCAGTGAACATCCTCACCAACACCGTGAATCCGCTGGTCGGTCTCGTCGACGCGACGTTCGGCACCGGCCAGTTGCCCGATATCGTGACCGAGGCGCTCCTCATCACCGCCGCCCTCGTGTTTATCCTCGCGATCGGGATCGTCGCCGAGCAGAACCCCACCGGCGGCTCCGTCGAGGAGACTGTCAATCAGGTTATCTTCCGGATCCCCGGCGTCGGTTCGCTGTACCGGAGTTTCGACGAGATGAGCGAACTCCTGATGAACAGCGACACCGAGAGTTTTCAAGAGGTGAAACTCGTCGAGTTCCCCGACCGGGACTCCTACGCGGTCGCGTTCGTCACCGCGGACACGCCCGACGCCATCGAGACCGCGACCGAACACGACGGGATGACGACGCTGTACCTGCCGATGGCCCCTAATCCCGTGATGGGCGGGCACGTCATCCACGTCCCGAACGACCGCGTGTTCGACGTGGACATGAGCGTCGAGCAGGGCGTCCAGTCCATCGTGACCAGCGGCGTCGCAGTCGAGGACATGGACGCCCCGTCGGCAGACGGGACCGAAGCGACCGCGGAGGGCCAGTGATGGGCTACGAACTCCGGAACCACACCGCCGACGTGGCCGTCGATGCGACCGGCGAAACGCTCGGCGGCGTCTTCGCCGCCGTCGCCGACGGCCTCGCCGCCGCGATGTGTGACGAGATTCCTGAGGGGGACGACGAGCGGTTCGCTCTCGACGTGCGGGCCGAGAACCGGGAGGCCCTGCTGTTCGACTATCTGGACGAGTTGATCTACGAACGCGACGTGCGGGGCGTCCTGCCTGTCGACCACGAGGCGTCGGTGTCCGAAGTCGGCAACGCCGGCGCTGGCGGCGACGGCGAGGCGGAGTGGGTCTGTGAGGCCACGGCGCGTGGCGTCCCACTCTCGGCGGTCGACGCCCGCGACGTGAAGGCTGTCACCTACTCCGAGATGGTCCTCGAAGAGACGGCCGACGGCTGGCACGCCTACGTCGTCTTCGACGTGTAAGTCCGCCGGCACCAGTCGAAATATATTCCGCCGTCGGCGTCGCAGGTTCGGGTATGACCACCTACGACGCCGACGGCATCACGCTCGAAAAGGTACGGGACTACGTCTGGGAGATTCCACAGGAAGGCGGGATGAACGTGCCCGCCCGGGTGCTCGCAAGCGAGGCACTCCTCGAAGAGATCCAGCAGGACAAGACCCTCCAGCAACTGAAGAACTCGGCGCACCTCCCGGGCGTGCGCAAACACGCCATCTGCATGCCCGACGGCCACCAGGGCTACGGCTTCCCCGTCGGCGGCGTCGCCGGCATCGACGTCGAGGACGGCTGTATCTCGCCCGGAGCGATCGGCTACGACATCAACTGCGGCGTCCGGATGATGCGGACGAACCTGACCTACGACGACCTGCAGGGCCGCGAGGAGGAACTCGTCGAGACCCTGTTCAGCAACATTCCGTCGGGGCTCGGCGGCGGCGGCGTGGTCCAGACCGACGGCGACGGGATCGAGGCGATTCTCGAACGCGGGATGGACTGGGCGCTCGAAGAGGGCTGGGCGGTCGAGGACGATCTGGCCCACTGCGAGGACGAGGGCCACAGACCGGAGGCGAACGCCGCGAAAGTCTCGAAGAAGGCCAAAGACCGGGGCGCGAATCAGGTCGGGTCGCTCGGATCGGGCAACCACTTCCTCGAAGTCCAGCGCGTGACCGACGTGTTCCGCGAGGACGTGGGCGAGGCCTTCGGCCTGCAGGAGGACCAGATCGTCGTCCTGATCCACTGTGGCTCGCGCGGGCTGGGCCACCAGATCTGTACGGACTACCTCCGCGACATCGAGCAGGCCCATCAGGGATTGTTGAACCAGTTGCCGGACAAGGAACTCGCGGCCGCGCCGGCCGGTTCGCAACTGGCCGAAGACTACTACGAGGCGATGTGTGCCGCGATCAACTTCGCGTGGGTGAACCGCCAGCTCATCATGCACCGCACGCGGCAGGTGTTCGAGCGCGTCTTCGACCGCGACTGGCAGGCCATGGAGATGGACCTGCTGTACGACGTGGCCCACAACATCGGCAAGAAGGAGGTCCACACCGTCGAGGACGGTGAGGAGCGCGAGCTGTTCGTCCACCGGAAGGGAGCGACGCGGGCCTTCCCCGCCGGTCGGCCCGAGGTCCCCGCCGCGTACGCGGACGTGGGCCAGCCGATCATCATCCCCGGGAGCATGGGCGCTGGTAGCTACGTCCTCCGGGGCGGCGAGCAGTCCCTCGAGGAGACGTTCGGCTCGACGGCCCACGGTGCGGGCCGGCTGATGAGCCGCACGCAGGCGAAAAACGAGTACTGGGGCGAGGACGTGCGCGACGACCTCCGCGAACAGAACGAGATCTACGTCAAGGCCCAGTCCGGCGCGACCATCGCCGAGGAAGCGCCCGGCGTCTACAAGGACGTGGACGAGGTCGTCCGGGTCTCGGACGCGCTGGGCATCGGGGACAAGGTCGCCCGGACGTACCCGGTCTGTAACATCAAGGGGTAGTCACGGTCAGTGTCGGACTTCGGTGGCGTTCGATACCGTCTCGACACCGGTCACGTCGAAACGGGTTCCGCCCCCTTCGGCGTCGGTGACTCTGACGGACCAGCCGTGGGCCTCGGCGATGCTCTCGACGATGGCCAGGCCGAGGCCGGTCCCCGTGCTAGCCGTCGTGTAGCCGATCTCGAAGACCTGGTCTTTCTCGCCCGGGGGGATACCGGGGCCGTCGTCTTCGACGTAGAAGCCGTCGGGTTCGTCACCGACCCAGACGGTCACGTCGTCGTCGCCGTGTTCCACCGCGTTCCGGAAGAGATTCTCGAACAGTCGGCGGAGGCGACCGGGATCAGCGACGACGGTCTCGTCCGTCCGGACGCACAGCGAGAACCCCGCTTCGTCGACGGATTCGGCACAGCGGTCCAGAAGCGGCGCGAGCGTGACCGGTTCGGTCTCCTCTACGAACTGCCCGTCGCGGGCGAGTCCGAGCAGGTCGTCGATCATCTCCTCCATCCTGTCGAGGGTCCCCCGTGCCACCTCGAAGTGTTCCGGGTCGCCGGTTTCGGCGGCCAGTTCGAGCCGCCCAGAGAGGACGTTGATCGGGTTGCGCAGGTCGTGTGAGACGACGCTGGCGAACTGTTCGAGGCGCTCGTTCTGTCGTTCGAGTTTGCGTTCGCGCTCCTTCCGGCCAGTTACGTCCCGCACGTTGACCACGAACCCTTCGATCGTCGGGTTGTGGAACTGGTTGTTGCCGACGGCTTCGAGCCAGCGCCAGGAGCCGTCCGCGTGTCTGAATTTGAACTCCGCGGAGTGGGTCTGGTCGGGGTTGGTGACCGCTTCGACGAACTCCCCCCAGACGGCGTCGGCGTGGTCCTCGTCCATCAGATCGAAGGCGTTCCGCCCCTCCAGATCGTCGGGATCGTAGCCCATGTGTCGCTTCCAGGCCTGACTGACGTACTGGAACGCGCCCCGCTCGTCGACGACGGCGATCAGATCCGTCGACTGTTCGAGGAAGGCCCGGTATCGTTCGCGCTCGCGTTCGAGGAGGTCCCGCGTCCGGTAGGATTCGACGGCCGTCTCGATTCGGTCGGCGAGGATGTCGAATCCGTCTCTGGTCCCCGATTTCGGCAGGTAGTCCGTCACGCCCCGCGAGAGCGCCCTGCTCGCCAGCGACTCCGATCCCGAGCCGGTGAGCAGGATGAACGGGAGCCGCTCGTCCCGTTCGCGAACGGCGTCGAGAAAGGCCAGTCCGTCCATCCCGGGCATCTCGTAGTCACTGACGATACAGTCGAACGACTCCCCGTCCAGCTTCTCGAGCGCATCCTCGGCTCGCCGCGCCGTCGCTACCGCGAACCGGTCGTCTTCCTGCCGGAGCGCAGCCGATAGCGTCCCACAGTAGTCCCGGTCGTCGTCGACGGCGAGGACGCGGAGGGAGGTTCCCATCGAGTTGGATTGTGTTGGTCCCGATAATTAATCCACGGTAGAAATTCACACCCGCCCCACCCGAAATTATCGATTATAAAAACTAGTTCGGTGGCGTGAGTAAATATCCGTCTCGACGGGTATTGTTGCGCAATTCATATCGCCTGCAGTTATTCGATACGATTCTCTGAGGTTCAGGGCGCGCGTTCGCCGGCTTCGACGGTCGTCTCCAGCCAGTTCTCCTCGGGCGGGAGCGGGCAGGCGAACGTCTCGCTGAAGGCACAAAACGGCGAGTACGCCAGGTTGAAATCGAGGGTGATCTCGTCGCCGTCGTCGAGTTCGCGGTCCGGTTCCAGTTCCATGTACCGACCGTTCTCGTAGGTCGCCTGCCCCGTCGTCTTGTCGCGGAACGGGACGAAGATCGCGCCGTCCTCGCCCTCCTGTCGGTACCCGTGGAGGTCGTAGGATTCGCCGTCCAGTTCGAAAGAGAAGGTGACGATCCGGAGGTATCGCACCGCCGGGCCGTTGGTCGTCTCCATCTCGACGGGGTCGGGGTCGTCGTGGACCGTGACCGTCGCCGTGACGCGATAGTCCGGGTCGGGCTGGTAGTAATCGAGACCGTCGAAGTCGTCGCGCTCCTCAGGGGGAATCGGCGACTGGCGGTGCTCGGCGAAGAACTGGTCTTTCTCCTCGCGGTTGGCCGCGAGGCGCTGGGCCCACTCGGCGCTGTCGTCGGTCATACACTCGGTACTGGTCCGGACGGTTTCAGTCCGGCGGCTCGGGTCGGCACCGGGGGCCTACCCGGGCCAGACCAGCGAGAGGACTGCGAGGACGATGAATATGATGACGAGCCACTTCGCGATGTCCATCGACAGGCCCGCGATACCGCCCGCACCGAGAATGCCGGCGAGCAAGGCCAGGACGAAAAACCCGATCGCGAGTTCGAGTATCGCCACGGCTATCCCCCTCCATCGACGCGATGTCGGTTCGCGCGCCGATCGGTCGTACGTGCCGCAGTGCGGTCGGACATGGCTATTACGGATAGTCCGCCGACAGGTGTGAGACTGCGGCTTGCACGTGCGTGCTCCTTTTCGTGCCCGTGTCCGACCGGGAGATTGATAACGACCGGGTCGACGCAAGCGATAGAGTCGAGCATGACGCCCGTCGAGTTGGTCGGTGCCGCGCTGGCGCTGTGCGCGTCGGTCGCGGCCGGCACAGTCGCCCACGAGGTATCGCACGCACTCGTCCTCCGAGCGAGCGGCCACTCCTGTGTGATCCGGTGGCGCCCGGACCGCGACGACGGACGGCTCCGCCCCCGAAGCGCCCTGGCGTCGGTGACGCCCCGGGTCGGGTCGACGAGCTCGCCGACGGCGTTCAGACTCGCCGCTCTCGCACCCCTGGTCCTCGCTCTTCCGCTTGCACTCGCACTGCTTGGCGTCGTTCCCGACCCCTTCCAGCACGCTCCAGTCCCGGTCCAGGCCGCGCTCGTCGGCTGGCTCGGCTGTGCGCTCCCGAGCCCGCAGGACTTCGCCGTGGTCTGGTACGCCGACCGAGCCATCGCGCAGGCGACCCCGGACGACGACGAGCGGCCCGGGTCGACCGGTGACCTCGCCGAGTCGGCCTGATCAGGGTCGGAAGTCGAACCGCGGCGGATCGATGTCGGGCGTCCGGTGGTCGACCCGCTCGCCGCCTTCCGATTTGCGAAAGCTCAGATAGAACGTCCGGCCGCAGCCGTCCTTCTCGGGGTCCGGGTCGTTCCCGTCACCGTCGGACCTGCGGTCCGACGAGCCCCCACTCGTTGTGCTCGCTGGGACACCCTGTCCCACCGCCTCGCCCTCACCGCCATCGCCGAGACAGACGAACTCGATGCCGTCGGCGGCCTCCCGCTTCTCTATGTCGTCGGTCGTGCTCGCGTACTCCCAGCCGTCGAGCGGTTCGCGGGTCACGCAGTCGTCGTCGAGGTACCCCTCGCGTTCGACCCCAGTCACCGCCCCGCAGTACGGGCAGTGATAGGTGACTTCGACCATGCGGTCCGTTGGGGGCCGAGGGATTTAGCTGGCCCGCCGGCGGCCACGGAGATGGCAAAGGTACTTGCCCCGAGGAACCGACGGGTCCAGTATGATAGACGAGACGGTCGAGGAGATCGAGCAGATGCAAACCCACTCCTCGTCGGTCGTGGCCGTGAAGGCCGCCGCCGCCCTCCGGGAGCTGACCGAGGGGGAGTACCCGACGGTCGAGGAGTTCGTCGTGACCCTCGAGCGCAACGCGAACGCGCTCAAGCGGGCCAACCCCTCCCACGCGTCGCTGCACAACGCCCAGCGCGAAATCGTCACGGCCGTGAAAGACGCCGACGCCGACTCCGTCGACGAGGCACAGGAGACCCTCGCCGACGCCATCGACCGGGTCGTCGACCGCATCGAGAGCGCCAAGAGCGAGGCGGCGAAAAACGGCGCGGAAGTCTTCGACGACGGCGCGACGATCCTCACGCACGACTACTCCTCGACGGTGCTAGAGGCCGTCGAACTCGCCGCACAGGAGGGCAAGCACCTCGACGTGTACGTCACCGAGGCGCGGCCCCGCTACCTCGGCCGGAAGACGGCCCGGGTGCTCTCTGGGATCGACCGCGTCGATCCCCACCTGATCGTCGACGGCGCGGCCGGGCACTTCCTCTCGGAGTGTGACCGCGTGGTGACGGGCATGTCCTGTATCGTCGAGGACACGCTGTACAACCGGATCGGCACCTACCCCATCGCGGCGGCGGCCGCCGACGTGGGGGTCCCGACGACCGTCGTCGGATCGGGCGCGAAGATCATCGAGGGCGGGTTCGCCTTCGAGAACGAGATTCGGTCGCCGAGCGAGGTGATGCGGGAACCCCCGGAGGGGTTCACCGTCGAGAATCCGGCCTACGACGCGACGCCGACGCGCCTCCTCGATACGGTCGTCACCGACGAGGGCGTCAGGGAGTTCTAGGCGTCGACACGGCGCGACCACTGCAACCAGTGGCGCACCGAGTGATGCCAGAGACGCGCGACGGTCTCGACCGTCCGGCCGACGGGACCGGCCATCGGCGCGTCGTCGCTCGCGGTGTCCCGGGCGGCACTGTCGGAGGGCAACGGACGGTCCGCGATCGTGGCCGAACACTCCGGACAGCGCAGCTGTCTGGTTCTCGTCACGTAGTCGTCGGAGGCGGTCCAGTCGCCCCCGACGAAACTCTCGTGGCCACAGTCCGGACAGAACAGAATCGACTTTCTGCGACCGGTTTTCCGGCTGCCGTCTGGCGGTTCCTGCGACCGACGAAGGTCGGGAGAGCTCATTACCCACGTTACGGTCCGGACGGCTAAAGTCCTGTTGGCGTACTGAATAATCGTGACATACGCCCCGTTCGTTGTCGACGATCGTTCCCCGTATTTCGAGGGCCAACGACAACCCTGTGTTTAAGTCAGCGGGCCGGGATGGGGTGGTATGAGCGGGCCATCGACGTTCGGAGCGGCGGGTGGGGATTCGGTGGCCCAGGTGTCGACACCGGCACCAGCACCGCCGGAGACGCCAGATGGTGGCAGTGGCGCTGGGGAGGCGACGCAGACTGCTGTGAACACCACGACGCCGGAGTCGGTCGAGACCATGATCCCGACGTCGTGGCTGCCGTTCCCGGTTCCGGCCTGGGCGCTCGACATCTTCGCGACCCTGCTAATTTTGGGACTCGCCTGGGCGACTTCGCGGCTGGCCGTCGCCGTCTTCGGCCGGCGCATCTCACAGCGGTTCCGCCGGCCGAGCATCACGCGCATGGTGCTGCGAGGGATCCGGGGCGCCATCTACTTTCTGGCGATCCTGGCGATACTGCCGATATACGGCGTGAGTCTGGGCGACATCACGCTGTCCGTGGCCGTGTTCTCGGCGGCGATAGGTGTCGTGCTCGCCCCCATCGTCGGGAGCATCATCAGCGGGATGTTCCTGCTGGCCGACCAGCCCTACGAGATCGGCGACATGGTCGAGATAACCGACACCGGCCAGCGTGGGTTCGTCGACGACATCACGCTCCGGTACACCAAGATCATGACGCTCGACAACACCTTCGTCGTCGTCCCCAACGGCGAGATCCGCAGTCGGGACGTGGTGAACTACTCCGCCGAGGACACCCGGACCCGCCAGACGCTGGACATCGTCGTGACTTACGAAGGCGACCTCGCGAAAGCCCGGGATCTGGTCGAGCGGGCGGCGAAAAACGTCGACCGGGTCATCGAGGGTGGCCCGGACATCCGCGTCGGGAGCGCCCGGTACCCCGCCGCGCCGACCTGCTACATCGAGACCTTCGGCGATCACGGCGTTCACCTGCGCCTGCGTTACTGGCTGGAGGAGCCGTACAAACTGCTGGCGACCAAATCGCGGGTCCAGACGAACGTCTGGCAGCGACTCGAAGACGCGGACGTGGAGATCGCCTACCCCCACCAGCACGTGGTCTTCGACGAGACAAGTGGACAGATGGAGGTCGGTGTCAACCCGCCGCGGCGACGGCCCGAGCCCGACGCCCACCAGCCGGACCCGCGTGCCGACGGGCTAAACGGCGAGAACACGGATACCGGGGAGCCACCGGAGGACTAGACCGTGACGATCTTGGCGTCGAGTTCCTCCTGCAGGAACCGCTCGATGTCGGGGTCGTCGGTGACCCGGCGGATCATCCGCCGCCAGCGGCTGGCCTGTTTTCGGCCGATGACGACGATGTCCGCCCGCGAATCGGCTACCTCCTCGAGGATCGTCTCCTCGACCAGCATTCCGGTACGGACCACGTAGCGGACGTCGGGCAGGTCGCTGAAGGTGTTCTCGACGGCTCGTTTCAGTTCGCCCCGCGAGACACGTCGGGAGTTGTGATAGAGGTTGATGTGGAGGACGGTCAGACTGGCCGCCTCCTCCAGCGCGATCTCGACCGCCCGACGGAGCGTTGCTGTAGAGTGCTCGGTGAGCGGATAGCGCACCGGCACGACGACCTGCGTCATCGTCCTCGAAAACACTCGCCCACAGTGTCAACCTTTCCTTCCCGGAGGCGACTCCGCCCTCGCGACTGCGCCAATCTAATCGCTGGCGTGCTGGATTCGCCCCTCCACAGTCGGGTCGATACCCCGGTCGCGGGCGTAGGCGGCCAGTACCTGGTACTGTGTCGACAGCCGCTCGACGCGGTGGTGATCGGAGAGCACGGGGAACTCGTGGTCTGTGTGGAGCAGGTAGTCGGTCGTCGCGACGGTGTAGGTCTCCCCGTCGGCGGAAACCGGCTCCCCGTCCAGCCGGACCGCCTCGACGCCGCTGCCGTTCCGGTGGACGGTGAGACCGCTGACGTGGGCGTGCCAGCGGTCGGCCACGGCCTGGACGTGTTCGCCGTCGGCCTCCCGGCAGAGCTGTCGCAGTTCCCGGCCCGTGAGTTCGGCGACGATCACCGGCTCGTCGAACGGGACCACGCTGACGAGATCAGCGACGGTCACGTCGCCGGCGAGCGGTGGCCCCTCGCGGATGCCCCCGGAGTTCTGGAGGCCCACGTCCGCGTCGGCGGCCCAGCGATAGGCGTCGGCGACGAAGTTGCCGATCCGGCACTCCCCGGTGTGTTTGATCGCCCGGTCCCTCGTGATCGGGTCTTCGACGTGCCCGACCACCTCGTCCAGTCCGGCGGCCGCGCGGCGGCGCTCCATCGCCTCGGCGACCGACTCGTCGACCGGCGCGTCCGCCACGTCGTGAACCGTGACGGCGTCCGGCGACGGGACCAGTTCGAGGTCGACCTCCAGCACGCTGTGCCCGTTCGCACCGGGCCTGGTACAGAGCGTCCCGTCGACCGTCTCGACCCGGCGCGAGTGGACGTGCCCGCCGAGGATCGCGTCCACGTCGGTCTCGCGTGCGAGTTCGTCGTCTCCGCCACCCAGATGCGAGAGGACGACGACGGCGTCGACGCCCCGGTCCCGGAGGCGGTCGGCCTCCCGCCGGACCGCGGCGACCGGATCGGTGAACGCCAGCTCCGACGCACCGGGACACATCGACCCGGTCTTGGGGTCGGTGACGCCGGTCAGTCCCACGGTCGTGCCGTCGACCTCGACGACCGTCGAGGGGACGACGCCGGCCTCGCTCGCGAAGCGTTCGCCCGCAGCGTTCTCGCCTGTATCCTCGCCCCACTGGACGTTGGCGCTCACCCAGGTCTGGGGTGACTCGCGGACGATGTCGGCCGTCGCGTCGGGGCCGTAGTCGAAGTCGTGATTGCCGAAGGTGTCCGCGTCGGGGGCGACGGCCGAGAAGAAATCGAGCGCCTGGCGACCCTCGGTCACCATCGAGAGCACGCCCGGTGCGGTGTTGTCGCCGGTGCCGAGGACGAGCGTGTCGTCGTCCCGGCGCGAGCCGACGAGTCCGGCCAGCCGGCCGATCCGGTCGGGGTCGTCGTAGGCGTTCTCGATATCGGAGTAGTGGAGGACGCGAGGCGGCATTCGGTTACGAGTACGCCGCGAGTCGACAAATCCTCTTCGACCGGCCGCGAGAAGGCAGGAATTTACGGCCGGAGCCATCAGTACACCCCATGGAAGCCCGGACGACAGAGGACGGAGAGCAGCTGTACGTCGCCCGCGAGGAAGCCGAAACCGGCTCGAAAGGCCCTTTCTTCGTCGTCTACGCCGACCCCGACCGCGAAGACCGCTGGGGCTACTTCTGTTCCAACTGCGAGACTTTCGACAACGCGATGGACGCGATGGGCCGTATCCAGTGTAACGTCTGCAGCAACATCCGCAAAGCCGACGAGTGGGACGCCGCCCACGAGTGACTGCGGCCCGGAGATCGGGTGCAGACATCTCCTGGTGCGGGCCTCACCTGGAACCTATAACTTTCCGATCAGGTGAATACACTTAAGCAAGCGCGTGTCATACACCCACGCGGATGGCGACTGTTACCGCGCCACTAGCCGAGAAGGCAGAGGCCATTTTCACCGATCTGGGATACGTCGTCGAACGCGATGGCCGGGAGTTACGCGCACAGCGAAAGTGGCGGGTCGTAAACGTCACACCGGTCGACGAGCCGTCGACGCCGGCCGACCCCGGCGAGTTCCACTGTCTCGTCACCTGGCAGGAGAAGGCGACTGCGGTTCGTGACCGACTCGAACGGCGGGATCCCGACTACGAGTGGGCGGTCATCGGGATCGAAGAAAACGGGGAGTACGAGGTCTGTCACGCGCCGGACGTGAACGTCAGCGCCTGAGCGCGCGGCGGGCCGCGTTCGCGCCCGCGTCCGCGTCCACATCCGCGTCCAGCGCTTCGAGCGTGTTGCCGAGCGCATTCGTCAGCGCCAGTACGTTCTCCGCGCGGGCGCTGTGACCCATACAGCCGATTCGCAGGATATCGCCCGAGAGGTCACCGAGCCCGCCGGCGATCTCGATACCGTACTCCTCCACGAGCGCCTCGATGACGGTCCCGTCGTCGACGCCAGCCGGGAGCCGCACGGCGTTCAGGCTCGGCAGCCACCAGTCCTCCTCGGGGTTGAGTTCCAGCCCCATCGCCTCGACGCCGGCCTTGAGCGCACCGGCCACGCGGCGGTGGCGCGCCCAGCGGTTCTCGATACCCTCCTCGGCGACCAGCCTGAGCGCCTCTCGGAGCGCGTAGACGTTGGTGATCGGCGCGGTGTGGTGGTAGGCCCGCTCGTCGCCCCAGTACTCCTGGAGCAGTGAGAGATCGAGATACCACGAGCGGACCGGGGTCTCCCGGCTCAGCACCTTGTCCATCGCCCGGTCGTTGAGCGTGAGCGGGCTGGCACCCGGCGGACAGGAGAGACACTTCTGGTCGGCCGAGTAGGCTACGTCGATGCCCCACTCGTCGACGCGCAACTCGACGCCACCGAGGGAGGTGACGGTGTCGGCGATCACGAGCGCGTCGTGTTCGTGGGCGATGCTCGTCAGTTCCGGGACGTTCGGCTGGAGTGCGCCGGTGCTCGTCTCGGCGTGGACGAACCCCAGAATGTCGGGCTGGTGGCGGTCGAAGGCCTCCTCGACGGCGGCGGGGTCGAGCGGTTCGCCCCACGGCGCGTCGACGAAGACGGCCTCGCCGTCGGCTCGGCGGACCATCGCGGCCATGCGCTCGCCGAAGTAGCCGTTGCCCGGGACCAGCACCGTGTCGCCGGGTTCGGTGAGGTTGGCGACGGCGGCCTCCATCGCCGCCGATCCGGTGCCGCTCACCGGAATGGTCCACTGGTTGTCCGTGCGGAAGGCGTACCGCAGCAGGTCCTGCACGTCGTCCATGATCTCGACGAACGCCGGGTCGAGATGGCCCACGAGCGGCGTACTCATCGCCCGCAAGACGCGGGGATGCACGTCGCTCGGCCCGGGGCCCATCAGCATCCTGTCGGGTGGTGACAGCTCCCCGACCCTCGGTCTGTCCATACCTGTTCGTTGTGAGAGACACCACCAAAAGTAGTGTGAGAGAAAGCTTGTCATGGGGCATCGCCTAACCGCGGATTAGGCAGTGCCGAGCGAGGGCGTCCCACGCGGAGCTTAAATACGCTCGTCACGAAGGATGGGTGATGTTTCTCGGCCACGGACTGCTCGCGTTCGCCCTCGTCGCCCTCGCCGGCAGCGCAGTCGGGTGGTCGCGCGAGCGTGCGTTGTGGCTCGGCGTCCTCGCCGGGGCGTTCGCGACCGTCCCCGACGTGGACATGCTGTACGCGCCCATCGGTCTGCTGGGCGGCGCGAACGGCCTGCTCGACGCGTCCGAAGCGTTCTGGAACGCCAGCAGCGTCGTCCACCGCTCGATGACACACTCGCTCGTCCTCGGCGTGGTCGCCGCCCTCGCGTTCGCGCTCGTCGCCGTCCGGTATCGCTCGACGGTTCACAGCCGGTACCGCCTGTCCGCCACAGCCGTCGGCGTCGGCCTGCTCGTCGGACTCGTCGCGGCCGCGGGCCTCGTCAGCCACGGCCTCGCAGCCGTGATGGTCGCCCTGTTCTGTCTGGCCGGCCTCGGCGTGACGGTCGTCGCCGCGCGTCGTGGCGTCGCCCCCCACCTCGTCGGCGCGACGGCCCTGATCGGCCTCCTGAGCCACCCGTTCGGTGACCTGTTCACCGGCGAACCACCGGCGATGCTCTACCCGCTCGACGCGACGCTGTTCGCCGGGCGCGTGGCGCTCCACCCCGACCCGACGCTGCACCTGCTCGGCGCGTTCGCGATCGAACTCGCGACGATCTGGCTGGCCGCGTACGCACTCTTCGCCCTCACCGACCGACGCTTCCGGGACTATCTCAGTCCCCGGGCGGGACTGGGGGCCGGCTACGCCGCGGCAGCGCTCGCCCTCCCCGCGCCCACGCTGTCGGCGTCGTACCCGTTCGTGTTCTCGATTCTGCCGCTGGCTTCGGTGGGAGTCGTCGGTGCAGCCCGGCGATCGGGCGACCAGTTCCCGCTGGGGCGAGTCCGGCCGACGCTCTCGGACTGGCCGACTGCGCTCGCGACGGGACTGGCTGCCGTGACGCTGGCCGCGGCGGGGTACACGCTCGCGTACCTGCTCGTGTAGGCCGCTCGGCCGGTACCGTTTCGGGACAGGAACGCATACGCGACAGCCATGGACGATACGGGACTGAGTCGGATGCTCCGGAGTCGGCGTGGAAACGCGCTCCTCGCGTGGCTGTTCGTCGGGCTGGTACTGATCACGAGTCTCGCGAGCGTGGTGACTGGGGACCTGCTCTGGGCGGTCTTCGCCGCCGTCGTCGCAGTCATCGCAGTGCTACCGGCGCTCAAGCTGCGATCAGTCTGGGTGATGCCGCCCTGGGAAGTCGTGCTGCTGGCGACCGCACCGGTGTTGGGCCACCTGTTCGCGGTCGAACTCCTGACGGGACAGGCACAGAACACCGCCCGTTACGTCTCCGTGGCGGCGCTGGCCCTGCTCGTGGCCGTCGACCTCGACGGGTTCACGCCCGTGGAGATGAACGAGAGCTTCGGGGCGGTGTTCGTCGTCGTCACCACGCTCGCGACCGCCGGCATCTGGGCGGTCGTCCGCTGGACCGCCGACGGACTCGTCGGCACCGGCTTTCTCGCCTCCGAACACGCCCTGATGCTGGAGTTCGTCGGCTCTGCCACCGCGGGGGTCGTCGCCGGCCTCGTGTACGTCTTCTACCTGCGCCGACGGATTCGGCCGCGTGACCGCGTCCCCGAGGGGGTCGATCCGTCGTGAGACTCCGCGACGCCGTCGGGATATCGACGCGGACGCAGGCCCGCCTCTCGTGGGCGATGGAGGTCGCGCTCGTCGGGATCCTCCTTATCGGCCTCTACCGCGGCAGTCAGGGCGTCGTCGTCAACACCGTCGTGGCGCTGGTCGTCACGCAGCTTCCGCCCCTGCTCGAACGGGACTTCGAGATTCCGATGGATCCGGCGCTGACGCTGTGGATCACGAGCGCCGTCTTCCTGCACGCGCTGGGGACCATGGGGCTGCCCTGGAGCGACCTCTCGTTCTACGAGTCCGTCGGCTGGTGGGACCACCTCACCCACGGCCTGTCGGCGTCGGTCGTGGCCGCGGTCGGCTACGCCACCGCCCGCTCGTTCGACGAACACGCCGAGGGCGTTCACCTCCCGCCGAAGTTCATGTTCGTGTTCATCCTGCTGTTCGTGCTCGCCTTCGGCGTCCTCTGGGAAGTACTGGAGTTTCTGATCACCGAGGTCTCGGCCGCGTTCGGGCTCGGGACCTTCCTCACCCAGTACGGGCTGGAGGACACGATGCTCGACCTGGTGTTCGACTCGGTCGGCGCGGTGATCGTCGCCACGTGGGGCACCGCCCACCTCAGCGACGTGGTCGGCGCGGTGAACGACCGCGTCGAGGAATGGCTGGCGACGCGCGGGGAGTGAATCCCGGGTCGCGACGGTCAGAGGAAGAGCGCGGGAATCGTGTTCCGAAAGATGTTGAGCGAGATCACGAACAGCAGCGCGACGACGAACCAGTTGAACTTCGCCTCGTCGATCTCCAGTCGCCGGAGGTAGGTGCCGATCAGCAGGCCGATGATCGTGACGACGGCGATGACCGAGCCGAGCCAGAGCCGGTAGGTCGTCATCAGGTCGGTGAAAAACGTCATCTGGACGATCCGCACGGTGAAAATCGCCGCCAGCACCATCGAGAGCCCGCCGATGTACCGGTCCACGTCGCGCTCGAAGGTGTGGAAGTACGCCGGCAGCAGCGGGCCGAGGTTCGCGACCGCGAGCAGGAACCCTTCGAGGAAGCCGGCCGTGCCGAGCGCGACCGGGTGGTGGGCCTCCCGGACCGTCACGAAGTTCTGGACGACCTGAAAGACGACGTAGCCGAAGATGACCAGACCGATCAGAAACGGGACGATGGGGCCGGCGCTGAACTCGGCGAGAAAGACCACGCCGACGACCGTCCCGACGACGGCCAGCGCCAGCAGCGCCCACTCCTCGCGGACGAACTCCAGCCCGGTGTCCGTCTCCCCGATCTGGAACATGTTGAGCATCCACGGCGGGATGGCGAGGACGACGACCGCGAGCGTCGGGTCGATGACCGTCGCGAAGATGGGGGTCGTGATCAGCGCGTAGCCGAACCCGATCATGCCCTTGACCGCGCCCGCGAGGACCGCGACGAGGACGAATGCGGCGAGCAGCCCACCGGAAACGTCCGACTGGAGGCCCCGCGTGACGTTGTCCATACCCGGGAAGAGGACGACCGACCCGGCGGCGACCATCGCGGTCGCGAAGACCATCATCACCTCCCGATACCGGAACGCCCGCAGGTTCGCGAGGAACTGTGCCACGTCGAGTTGCGTGTTGCTCGTACCCATAGGAGACTGACGAGCGAGACCGACTCGTCGGTTATCGGTCGTAATCGGTGCGGCCTCTTGGGTCTGCACTTGCCAGTAAGAAGGGTGTCCGGTCCCGGAGCCGTAATATCGGCCGAAACACCGTCGCTGGCCGCTATAGATCGGTACAGTGCGTGAAACCGCCGGTTCGAGGGCGACATAGACGGCGGCAAGAATTTCGACGCCCCGGTGACGAGAGCGGATCTGTCCGACGATATCAGTCGTCGGACGCTGTTCCCGGGGCAGATTCCGCCGCGGGAGCCGGCGGTTCGTGGGTCCCGAACTCGGGGTGGGTCTCCTCCATCCAGACGTAGACGACAGCACCGGAGAGGAACATCAGGCCGGCGGTCACGTAGAACGCGGCCTCGGCGCTGACGAACTCCATCGTCACGCCGATCAGGATCGCGCCGACGCCGTAGCCCGAGTCGCGCCACATCCGGTAGACGCCCATACCGGCGGATCGCCAGGTCGGATGAGCGGCGTCGCCGGGCACGGTCATCAGGTTCGGGTAGAGCAAGGCCATGCCGAGTCCCGAGACAGCGGCCAGCACGGCCCACGGGATGTAGCCCTCGACGAACACCATTCCGAGGACGCCGCCCCCGGCGAGGAACATCCCCGCGACCACGGGAGGCCGGCGACCGATCCGGTCGGCGAGGCCACCGGTCGCGATCTGGAAGAAGTACATCGCGCTGTGGACTCCGACGACGACGCCGACGGCCGCGATACCCAGCCCCTGACTCGTGAGATAGAGCGGGACGGCGATCCAGAACAGGGTGTCCACGAAGTTCTCGACGTGACCGGCCTGGGCCGCGGCGAACAGCGTCCTGTCGCCGTAGGTGGCCCGCTTCAGCACTTCCTCGAACGGGAGGTTGGCGTCGTGGTGGTCGTCGTCGCCCTCGGCCTGTGCGTACTGGACGGTCTCTCTGATCAGGAAAATCGAGATCAGGAAGGCGAGCACGACGACGGCCGCGAGGAAGTAGAACGGCTCGGGCCGGAGGCTCGTCCGGGCCGCGATGACGCCTGTGATCCACGCGCCGGCGGCCACGCCCGTGTAGCCGAAGGCCTCGTCGATGCCGACCGCGAGGCCGCGCTGGTCGGGCCCCGCGAGGTCGATCTTGGCGTTGATCGCCATGCTCCAGGTCAGCGCCTGATTGACGCCCAGCAGGACGTTCCCGAAGACGATCCAGTTCCAGCTGGGGGCGAAAATCAGGATCAGCGGGAGCGGCAGGGCGGTCGCCCACCCCAGAACGAGGACGGGCTTGCGGCCGTACTCTTCGCCCCACTTCCCGGCGTAGAGGTTGAGCAGCGCCTTCACGAAACCGAAGGAGACGACGAACGAGCCGATCACGAGGAACGACTCGACGCCGAGGATGTCCTCGCCCAGTACGGGCACGACGGCGCGTTCCGAGCCGATCGTGAGGCCGGTCGCGAACACCAGCAGGACGTGCAGCGAGAACTGTCCGAGGTGTTCGCGGATGCCCTGCTGGAGATCTGTTGCCGTACTCATCGGTCACTCCGCCGCACAGTTGTTCGGCCCCAGTTCGAGGTCGGCCACCTCCGACTCGCTGACCGACGCCTGGCCCACGTTGGCTCGCTTGACGCGCTCGAAGTTCGGCGGGTGATCGGGAACGTCGGACGCGAGCGTCTCGACGAAGTCCCCGCGATCACGGCCGAGGTCCGCGTTGCGCGCTCTGACCTCTCCCAGCGTCGCGACCACGGGCGGATCGGGCGAGCCGGGGTCGTGTGCCGGCAGGACGACCACGTCGTCCGGGTACGCCAGCAGTCGCTGGAGGCTCTCGTACAGCGTGGCGGCGTTGTCCTCGACGTCCGCGTCCTCGATGCCGGCCTCGACGCCGAGTTCGACGCGGCCGACGCTCTCGTGGAAGAGCGTGTCGCCGGTGAGCAACGCCTCGCCGCCCACGTCGAACGAGACGCTCCCCTCGCTGTGGCCCGGGGTGTGGATCACCTCGACCTCCACGTCGCCGACCGCGAGCGTCTCCCCGTCTTCCAGCGGAGTCGCGTCGATCTCCAGCGCGTCCGCGGGGTGGAGGGAGTAGGGAGCGTCCCGACGGGCGGCCAGTTCCGCGCCGCCGGAGACGTGGTCGGCGTGGGCGTGGGTGTCGAGAGCCGCAACGAGGTCGGCGTCGTACTCGTCGAGGAGCGCCTCGTACTCGTCGAGGTAGTGGGAGGCGTCGAACACGGCCGCCTCGCCGTCCGAGACGAGGACGTGCGAGAGACAGCCCTTCCCCGGACGGGCCACCTGCAGCAACTGCCCGTCGATATCGACCGGGATCGGTGCGTGCCGATGGACGCGGCTCCAGCCGCTCATGCCATCTTCGAGCGTCGCCGCGTCGTATCCCATCTCTTCCAGCACGTCCGTCGCCGTCCGGGAAACGACGCCCTCGGTACAGACGGTCACGATCGCTTCGTCGGGCAGATCCGCGAGCGCCTCTCTGGCCGCCCCGGGGTCGTCGACGAGGTCGTCGTAGACGTCGACGTTCCTGCTCCCCGGGACGTGCCAATCCTCGAACTCCTCTCGGTGGCGAATGTCCAGGACGAGTACGTCCTCGTCGTCGGCCTGGAGTCGCCTGCCGAGTTCCTCCGGCGTGATCTCTGACATCGGTACGCATCCGTAGGGCTATCGTTCGATTATAGGTGCTGCCGGACATGACCGGCACCGTTATTCCGGCACAGCCGCAATCCCCGGTATGGCACTGTACGAGGCGTCGCTTCGGGTGAGACACGAGTGTCCCTACCGGGAGATCTCGGAACGGCATCCCGATCTCACGATCCGGGAGTGGCCGTTGAGCGACTGTCAGGTACTGGAGATATCGGCGGACGAGACGCCGACGGACCGTCTGATGGAAGACATCGACCGGCTCGGGACGGTGCTGCACGAGTCGGCCGACGACGCCGGGTACCACGTCGTGACCCAGTCCTGTCTCTGTTCGCTGGAGGAGTCTATCGTCGACCGGTTCGAGGAGTACAACTGCCTGTACCAGTCGCCGACGATCTATCGACAGGGCTGGGAGCACTACACGGTCATCGCGTTCGACGAGGGCGACGTCCGGGCGTTGCTCGACGATCTGCGTGCCGACCGGGACATCGAACTCCTCTCGAAAACCGCCATCGCCGAGAAGCAGATCCCACACAGCATGCTGACGCCGGTCGACCGGCTGTTCGACGACCTGACCGACCGGCAACTGGCGGCGCTCCAGTTGGCGCTCGAACACGGGTACTACGAGCAACCCCGGAAGACGTCGCTCCGCGACATCGCCGACCGGACCACCGTCTCGAAGTCGACCTACGAGGAACACCTTCGGAAGGCCGAGAACAAACTGCTCACGAACGCGGGACGGTACCTGCGGTTGGTGACTGCGAGCGCGTCGACCGACCCGCTCCACGCGGAGCAGCCGGGACCGTCCGAGCAGAGCGCCGACTGAACACTGGCGGCGGTCGGGGCGACGTGCCGTCGAGGATCCGAACGCGACGCTCAGTCGGTCGTCGACGCGCCCTCGAACCGGCTGGCGGGCAGGAGGAGTTCGTTGACGCCGGGGAGATACTTGACGTTGAAGACGATCTTGGCCTCGTCGGTGACGGGCGAACTGATACAGGAGAGGCGGATCCCCTTGTCGAGCATCTCCTGAGGGAGGATGTGGTTGGTCGGGGTCGGCATCTCGCCCTCGACGACGGCCACGGCGCAGTTGGTGCAGGCACCGCCCCGACAGGCGAACGGCCAGGCGTGGCCGTCGTCCTCGGCGGCTTCCAGTAGCGACTGGTTGGGCCGGACACGGAGCTCTCCGTAATCGTCCTCGTCGAGGTACGCACCGGCGGCCTTCTCGAACAGGTCATCGTCGGTGAGTTCCCAGCCGTGGTCGTCGAGGACCTCGTAGTCGAGGTACTCGACGCGGGTCCCTTCCGGTTCCGCGGTCGTGCCGTCGACACTCGATTCCGACCGGCCAGGCTCCGGGTGGCCGGGATCGGTCTCGTCGGCTGGCTCCCATCCGTTCTGAATTTTCTCGTAGGCCTCTTTGACGCGCTGGAACTCGCGGGCCGAGCCGCCACGGTCGGGGTGGGCCTCCTTCACCCGTCGACGGTAGGCTTCGCGAACCGCCGCGTCGTCGGCGTCGGGCTCGATCCCGAGAATCTCGAATGGGGAGTCCACACGCTCGCTACGGCTCTAGCGTATAAATCCCCTCCCTCTCCAACAAGTTATTCCGGGTGGGGGACGTGGACGTAGGGCACGGTTTCGGAGCGGTGTGACTCGTGGCGGACCGGGTTCCACAACGAATACAGGGAGCGTCGACAGTGCAACGTACATGAGCGATACCGGGGATACCGAGTTCGCGGCGGAACTCGAAACGACGTTCGTCGAGGCGTTCGAGGCCGACGAAGAGACGGCGGCAGTCGCGGCCGAGAAGGCCGCGGCCTTCCGCGAGGAGTACCACGAGGACCTCACGGTCGCGGAGTTGACCGACCGCCTGGCCGACGACAGCTACGACGCCTTCGAACACCGGTTCGACTACACCGTCGGCAACCTCGCGGCCGCCGTCGACGATTGCACCGACTCGCGGCAGTTCCGGATCGCCGGCTTCGGCGACCTGGCAGCCGATCCCGACCAGGGCGCCTGACAGGCGCCAGCGAGGTCGACTGGCCGCTCAGAGCGGCCAGGTCCCGTCGTCGCGATCGCCGAGTCGCTCGCGCGTGTCGGCGGTCAGGGAGTACGTTCCGTCGTCGTCTCTCTCGATGTCGCCGGCGCGGGTCAGATGATCGAGGTGAGCCGACGCCTCGCCGGGCCCGTGGAGGACGTGGATGTCGTCGAGGTCGCCGAACAGGTCGGCGCTGACCTCCCACGCGTTCGACGGGCCGAGGTCGTCGAGCGCCCGGAGGACGCGGTAGGCCCGTTCCTCGTGGTGATGGATGATCTCCTCGGCACGTCCTGTGGGGTCGTCGATGGGGTCGCGGTGGCCGGGCCAGGCACGCTCGAAGTCGGCCTCGGCGATCCGGCCGAGCGTGTCGAGGTACCGCTCCAGCGGACGGTCGACGCGCACGTCGGCCCCACCGACGTTGGGTGTGTAGACGGGCAACACGGCGTCGCCGGTGAGCACCTCGTCGCGGTCGGTCATGACGAACGAGCTGAGGCCGGCGGTGTGGCCGGGCGTGTGCAGCACTTCCAGCGTGGTCTCACCTACGTCGAAGCGGTCGCCGTCCTCGAACGTCTCGACTTCTGCTCCGGCCGCGTGGTGGTCGACGCCGGCCTGCATGACGGTCAGCAGCGTCTCCCGTCGGTCCTCGGGCATCCCCCACTCGTCGAAGGCCGCTCGCTGCTGGGCGCGGAAATCGTCCCACGCGTCGTCGTCGCCCGCGATCAGGGGCGCGTCCGCCGGGTGGGCGTAGACGGTGGCACCGCCGGCGTCCTGGATCTCGGCGGCGAGACCGGCGTGGTCGGCGTGATAGTGAGTGAGAAAGACCGCGTCGATGTCGGCGAACTCGACGCCGTGGTCTGCGAGACCGTCGGCCAGTTGCTCGCGGGTGTCGGCGGTCGCGATGCCGGTGTCGACCAGCACCGTCCGGTCGCCGGTGAACAGATAGGCGTCGTTCTCGCCCTCGAAGTACGTGTTTCCGAGCGTGATCCGATGCATACGATAGCAGATATTCTCGACGGGGGAGGACTTAAACCCGGCGAGAATCTTAACGGCGTTTCGGTCGCCCGGAACTTATTTTTCCAATGGTAACGATGGGCCGGTATGTCCGTCCGGCCGACAGCGGAGCGCGGCGTCCGGGAGCACCTCTAAGCATGTCCGAGACACGGTACACACACGAGGAGTGGTCCAGCGAGCAAAGCGACGCGTCCGTCTCCGTCGACGGGCACGATCTGTCGGTCGCCTTCTTCGACTCGGCGGAGGAGGGCGAGGTCGACACCGCGAACGAGGACCCGCCGATCGTCTTCCTGCACGGGATTCCGACGTGGTCGTACCTCTGGCGGGACGTGGCGCCGGCCGTCGCCGAGGCGACCGACCGTCGGGTGATCGTCCCCGATATGCTCGGGTACGGCAACTCGGCGATGCACGACGGGTTCGACCGGTCGGTCAGGGCACAGGAGCTGATGCTCCGGGAGCTGCTCGACGAACTCGAAATCGACGAGTTCGCGCTGGTCGCTCACGACATCGGCGGCGGCGCGGCGGTCCGGTACGCCGCCCACCGGCCCGGCGAGGTATCCGACCTCGTGATGGCCAACGCCGTCTGTTACGACTCCTGGCCGGTCGAGTTCATCTCGAACCTCGGCCTGCCCGACACCGCCGATCAAGCGCCCGAGGAGTTTCAGTCGATGCTCGAGGGAGCCTTCCGGCAGGGGCTCTACGGCGACGATGCCGACGAGACGTTCGTCGAGGGGATCGCCGCACCGTGGACGACCGAGACCGGACAGGTCTCGCTCTGTCGGAACGCAGTGGCCACGAACACCAACCACACGACGGAGATCGACTACGGCCAGATCGAGGCCGACCTGCTCTGTCTCTGGGGGGCCGACGACGTGATGCAGCCGCTAGAGTACGGACAGCGACTGGCCGAGGAGGTCGGTGGCGAGGTGGTCGAACTCGACGCCTACCACTGGGTCGTCGAGGATCGCCCCGAGCGGTTCGCCGAGGAAGTGTCACAGTTTCTCGCGGAGTGAACACCTGTAACAAAAGGATAAAATGAATCTACATACCACCACACAATCGATGGAGGGAGACGCGTGAGCGCCGATCAGAATCCACCGGACTGGGAGTTCAAGGAACGGGACGTGTTGATACTGCGCGAGCTATCCCGGGACCCACAGCTGTCCTCGCGTGACCTGGCGCGCATCCTCGAAACGGAACACGACATCGAGGTGTCCCACGTCACCGTCAGCGAGTCGATCCGCGGGATGCGCGAGGAGGGCGTCTTCCGCGAGGCGATCATCCCCAACGAGGAGTACTTCATCTTCGGGATGTTCGAGTTCAAGATCAACCCCGAGCACTTCGAGGAGGGCTGGCGTGACGCCATGGAGTACATCCGGGACTCGCCGAACACGCTGATGTACTTCCTCTCGGACGGCGAGTACCAGTGGAAGTCGGTGATGATGTTCCCCGACCGCCAGACCGAGTCCAAGTGGATCCACGACTTCTACAAGGAACACGGCGAGGTCGTCGACAACCTCCGCAACTCCGTCGTCCACAACGTCCTCAAGTTCCGGACCGACCCGGAGATCTTAGAGACACTCCACGAGGACGACTGAGAAAACGCCCCGTCCGCTCTCCCGTCAGGTCACCAGCGAGAGCATCTCACAGGACAACACCGTATCGCCGGCCTGTGTGACCACGTCGATGTCGTACCGGACGACGCCGGTCGCGACCGGGTGATCTCGCCGTTCTTTTTCCAGAACCTCGATTTCGACGTGGATCGTGTCGCCGATGAACGTCGGCCCGACGAACCGCACCTCGTCGATGCCGTAGAACGCGACTACGGCGTCGCGTTCCTTCTCCGATCGGGATTGCCAGAGCAGCCCCGTCGCGACCGAGAACACGAGCATGCCGTGGGCGATCCGCTCACCGAACTCGGAGTCGGCCATCGTCTCCGCGTCGGTGTGGAGGTGGTTGAAGTCGCCGCTGACGCCGGCGAAGTTCATCACGTCCGCCTCCGTGATCGTCCGACCCTTGGTCTCGCGCTGTTCGCCGATCTCGACGGTCTCGAAGTAACTCTCTGTCATATGTCGCTGTCCGTGAACAGCCGGTAGGTCGTCGCGCCGATGGCCACGATCTTCTCCTCGCCGTCGTCGGTCTCGCCGGTGACGGTGACCCGTGTGACGCCGGTCGACGTGCCCGATCGGATGACCGCTGCCTCGACCTCGATATCGGAGGTCGCCGGCCGGACGTACTTCACGTCCAGATCCGTGGTGGCGAGCGTCGTCTCCATCGGGTCGTCCATCGTGGTCCGGAGCGCGAAGGCGCTACAGGTGTCGATCAGCGTAGCGGTCACGCCGCCGTGGATCGTCCCCGTCACCCAGTTGGCGAGTTTCTCCTGGTAGGGGAGGTGCATGACCGCGCGACCTTCCTCCAGATCCTCGACCGAGATGTTCAGCCACGAGAGGTAGCCGTGGTTCTCCAGGACGTACGCGGCGACCTCCGCGCTGGGGGCGTCCGGGTCTATGTCCATCGGTCCCCCGGGCCCGCCGTCACCGTCTTCCGCCATCTACTTGCCCTCGAACTCGGGGTCGCGGTCCTCGGCGAACGCGGAGGTGCCCTCCAGCACGTCTTCGGTACTCAGGAGGAGCCCGAAGCTCTGGCTCTCCATGGTCAGCGCCGCTTCGAGGCTGGCGTCCTCGCCGCGGTTCATGACCTTCTTGGCGTAGTCGAGCGCGACCGGCGGCCCCTCGACGATGTCGTCGACGAACTCCGCACACACATCGTCGAACTCCTCGGGCTCGACGGCGCGGTTGATGAGGCCCCAGTCCTCGGCCTTCTCGGCGGAGATGCGCTCGCCGCGGAAGACGAGTTCCTTCGCGCGAGCCTCGCCGATCATCCGCATCGTGCGCTGGGTGCCGCCGCCGCCCGGCAGCAGGCCGAGGTTGATCTCCGGGAAGCCGAACTCGGAGTCGGTGGTCGCGACCCGGAGGTCACACGCGAGCGCGAGTTCGTGCCCGCCGCCGAGACAGAAGCCGTCGATCTTGGCGATGGTGGGCTTGGGGAAGTCGTTGACCGTCTCGAACATCGAGGTGATGGTGCCCCGCTCCCAGGGTTTCGCGCCCGCGAAGCCACCGATGTCCGCACCGGCACAGAACGCGCGGTCGCCGGCACCCTCGAAGGTGACCACGCGGACCTCCTCTGGGTCGGCGTTGTTCAGGACGTGTTCGATCTCGTCCATCAGGTCCTCGTTCAGGGCGTTCATCCGCTCGGGCCGGTCGAGTTCGATGGCCAGCACTTCGCCGTCTTCGAGGACGTTCAGCGTGCGGTACTCGCGGTCGCCGTCGTCGCCGCCGTACTCGTAGAAGCCCTGCCCGGCGTCCTCGCCGGTGTGGCCCCCGTTGACGAGTTCGACGAGGTAGTCCGCGGGGTCGTACCGCTCGGCCTCGGTCTGTTCGTGCAGGGTCTCCAGTTTGTCGAGGACCTGATCCAGCCCGATCTTGTCCGCGCGCCGGCAGGGGCCTTCGGGGAAGCCCGCACCCAGACGCATCCCGGTGTCGATGGCGTCGGGGGTGGCGACGTCGTTGCCGATGAGCTTCGCGGCCTCGTTGATCATCCGGGCCTCGATGCGGAGCCAGTCGAACTCCTCGGTCACGTCCTCGTGGCCGTAGTCAGCACCGTCGCCGTCCTCGTAGTCGTAGTAGCCCTTCCCCGTCTTCTGGCCGAGTTCGTCGGCCTCGACCTTCTCCTCGACGATGGGCGGGACCGGCTTGCCGGCCTCCTTCCGGACGTGATAGCCGATGTCGATCCCGGTCAGGTCGCCCAGCTCGAAGGGGCCCATCGGGTAGCCCCGCTCGTGGACCATCGTGGCGTCGGCCTCGCGGATGGTGGCCTCGTCGTTGCTGACCATCCAGCCGGCCTCGTCGCCGAACGGACCGAGCACCGAGTTGACGACGAAGCCGTTCACGTCCTTCCGGACGTAGATCGGCGTCTTGGCGATGGACTCGACGAAGTCGTAGGTGGTTTCGGCGGTCTCGTCGGAGGTCTCCGCGCCGTAGATGACCTCGACGAGGTCCATCTTGACGGGCGGGTTGAAAAAGTGCATCCCGACGACCTTCTCGGGCTTGTCGGTGGCTTTGGCGATCTCCGTGATCGACAGCGAGGAGGTGTTCGAGGCGAGGATGGCGTCCTCGGGTGTGAACTCCGTGAGGTCGCCGTAGATGTCCTTCTTGAGCTCCATCTGCTCGGGCGCGGCCTCGATCACGAGGTCCACGTCGGAGACGGCGGTCTCCAGATCGACCTCGGTGTCGATCCGGGCCATCACGTCGTCGGGGTCCTCGTCGACGATGCCCTTCTCGGAGAGCTTCTCGAGGCTCCACTGGATGTCCTCGTAGCCCTCGTCGACGATCTCCTGTTCGATGTCCCGCATCACCACGTCGTAGCCGGCGATGGCGACGACCTCCGTGATGCCGTGGCCCATGTTTCCGGCGCCGAGCACCGCGACTCGCTCGATGTCGTCAACTGACATGCGGGGTAGCTGTACGCCCACCGGTTTAACTCCACCGGAGCAGCGGAACACTGTTAGATTAACACAGATATCTCTCGTCTGTCGTAAAGCAGAGAGGGGTGAGCATGTGATTCGTGTTAAGACCTGCCTGGTACACCGGGTACGGGTTGCAACCCAGGAACCCCTTCCAACGTTACCCACATATGCCTTTCGCCTTCCATCGGAAGGGATTACTACCAGGCCTTCGTGGAGCGTTAATGGTATGCACTCTCTACACAGGACCGGTCGGGTCGCCGCGAGGTGGTCCGGATGGCAGTGATCGACGGACACGGGGGCTACGTCCCGCTGTACCGCGTCGACAGGAGCGACGTCGCCGCACAGCACGGCGGACGGGGCCGCGGCGAGAGCGCCGTGCCGGCCCGTGACGAGAACCACGTGACGATGGCCTGCGAGGCCGCCGCCAACGCCCTCGCCCGGAGCGGTATCGAGAGGCAGGAACTCGAAGCCGTCCTCACCGCGAGCGTGAGCGACCCCTTCGCCGAACACGGGATCGCGCCCCACGTCGCCTACCGCCTCGGTGCCACGGGCGACGTGCGGACCGAAGACCTGCGCGGGAGTCGCCGCGCGGCCACCGACGCCCTCGCGTCGGCCCAAGAGTTCGTCGCGGCGAACGACGCGCCGGCCCTCGTGGTCGGCGTCGACGTCCTTCCCGCCGACCCCGAGGCCGACGACGTGGCCGAGGCCGGTGCGGGCGCGGGCGCGGTCGTTCTCCGCCCCGACGCCGAGAGCCCGGCTGCAGAACTCACGGGCGTCGGCGAGGCGACGACCGGCTTCGTCGAACACCACCGCCGTCACGGCGAGGCCGCCGAGAGCGGCGACGCGAAGTTCGAGAGCCAGCACGGCGTCGGCGAGGCCGCTCCCCCGGCCATCGAGCGGGCGCTCGACGGAGCGGAACCCACGAAAGCCGTGGCCGTCGCACCGAACGACCGCCACGCCGGGGCCGCCCTCTCCGATGTCGAGGTCGAGCAGGTCTCGACACGCGATCGGGTCGGCGACGCCGGCGCAGCCGCCGCGCTGCTCGATCTGGCGCATATGCTCGAATCCGCCGACGTGGGCGAGACCGCCCTCGTGGTCGCCTACGGCGCGGGCGGTGCCGGCGCGGTCGCGCTGGAGACCGCGGACGGCGTCGGGACCGCCGACGCGAAGTCGGTCGCGACCTACCTCGACGCCAGCGAGCAGACGACCTACGCCAAGCACCTCGAATACCGCGAACCCGTCGAGTACGAGGGGGTGAAGACGCCGTGAGCGGTCCGCGATACGACCGCACGAAACGGCAGGACCAGCGTCTGATCGGCTTCGAGTGTCAGGCCTGCGGCTGGGTCTCCTTCCCCGAGGAGAAGCGGACCTGCAAGCGGTGTGGGGACGCTCCGGCCGAGATGGAGGAAGTGCAACTGCAGGAGCGCGGCGAGATCCAGACCTTCGTCGTCCAGCAGTACCTCCCGGACGACATCGAGACGCCCCAGCCCGTGGCCATCGTCGACCTGCCGCAGGAAGACGGGGACGGTGAACCAGCAAGAGCCTACGGCCTGCTGACCGAGACCGATCTGGAGGAGATCGACGTGGGCACCGAGGTCGTCGCCCGCTTCCGCGAACTGTTCAGCGACGGCGAGCGACCGATCGACTCGTTCAAGTTCAGCGTTCCGCGGGAGGAGAAAGCATGACGGAGCCACACGTCGTCGGCGCGGGGATGATCGACTTCGGCGAACTGTACGAGCAGAGCTTCGACGACCTGCTCGAATCGGCCTACCTCTCCCTGCTGGAGAACGTCGACAAGGGTGTCGATCCGAGCGACATCGACGCCGCCTGGTACGGCACCATCGACATCGCCAACGAGGGGTCCTCGGGGTCGGCCGTCGCCCACGCCACCGGGCTATTCGAGACGCCGATCACCCGCGTCGAGAACGCCTGCGCGACCGGGAGCGACGCCTTCCGGAACGCGGCCCAGGCCGTCAAGGCCGGCGACGCCGAGGTCGCGCTGGTCATCGGCGCGGAGAAGATGACCGACTCCACGGAGGGGCTGATCGCCAGCGCCGCCCTCGAGCGGCTCTGGCGCGGCCGGGGCGTCACCATGCCCGCCTACTTCGGGATGCGCGCGACCCGTCATCTGGAGGAGTACGAGACGACCCGGGAGCAGATCGCCGAGATCAGCGTCAAGAACCACGAGAACGGGACGAAGTACCCCCACGCTCACCAGCAGTTCGAGTGCTCGGTCGAGGACGTCAAGGAGTCGCCGACGGTCTCCTACCCCTTGAATCTCTACGACTGCTGTCCCGTCACCGACGGGGCGTGTGCGGTGCTGGTGACCAGCGAGGACCGCGCCCGCGAGTTCACCGACGATCCGATCCGGGTCGCGGGCTACGGGCTCGCCAGCGACACCTTCCAGCGCGGCGCACCGGAGGCGCTCACGAACTTCCCGGCCACCCGGCAGGCCTCCAGCCAGGCCTACGAGCGAGCCGGCCTCGGCCCCGAGGACGTCGACGTGGCCGAGGTCCACGACTGTTTCTCCATCACGGAGCTGATCACCTACGAGGACCTCGGGTTCTGCGAGGAAGGCAAAGGCGGCCAGTTCGTCGACGAGGGTCACCCACACCTCGACGGCGACAAGCCCGTCAACCCCTCGGGCGGCCTGCTCTCGAAGGGGCACCCCATCGGGGCGACGGGCGTCGCTCAGATCGCCGAGATCTTCGAGCAGTTGCGGGGCGAGGCCGGTGCCGTGCAGGTCGACGCGCCGGAGGTGGGCCTCCAGCACAACATCGGGATCGGCCGCAACGCGACCGGCGCTGTCTCTTGCGTGAATATCATGGAACGGCCCTGACGCGCGAGTCGTCTCAGAGGCCGTTCAGACGGCTTATTTTGAATAATCGGGATAGAATGTCGCTTAGAGATAGAGTACAACAGCTGCACCGATCAGGAAGAGGAGGAGCATGAGGAGTACTATCCAGTCCGGGAGGTCCTGAAGCGGGTCCTCGTCCATTAGAACAGCCCTCCATTCAGACGTCCAGTTGATGGCAATTTCATCGTATTATTAGCCTCAAATCCCAGGGATTCCACCGTCAAAGCCACCGCCGAAATCGTGTTCCTCGCCAAAGTTTTCCCTGCGTTTGACGAGGAATGTGAATTCAGTCTGCTCCATCCCCATCCCGCGGCCCTGGGCAAACTTGTTCTCGACCTCGCGCCAGCCATCCATATCATCGATGCCACACGCCAGGGCGATTACGTAAGGATAATTGTCCGCGTAGTCCTCGAGCTGGCCCCGCAGTTTCCGCTTCTGGTCATTTGAGAAATGTCGCTTCATCTCGATTCCGACCGTATCGTTGACTACGACGTCACCACGAGCATTGCCACGTTCCCGGCTGACCACGTAGTTATCACCTCCACCACCGCCCAACATCCCACCCATCATTCCGTCACTATGCTCGTTGAGCTCTACCTCCAGAAAATCCGCTAATTCCTTTTGGAACTTACTTTCGTGGCCATAATCCTGAGACGGTCTCCATGCGTGGAGGAGATCGACCACGGTTTGATACGTTTGATTCCCTTGTCCAAACATATCGTACCTGTTCGTATCACTACATGATAAAGGTGCTGTCCGTGATAGAGAGTTTAAGTCGCGATCCGCCGGTCTCCGACCCTCAGTTTTCCGACGGCACGCGCTCGGGTGCGGCGGGGACGGTCTCGTTGTACCCGGAGAACCACGTCACCATCGTCGCGCGGCCGATCTCGCCGTCGTGTTGGAACTTGAGCGTCATCTGGACCCGCTGGACGCGGTGTGTCGACCGGTTGACCACGATATCGTAGGAGCGGTCCAGGACGGTCATCGACGCCGCCCGCTCGATACCGTTCCCGGGCTGGGCTGCGACCGTCTCCGCGACCGTCGTGTTGTTCGGGGTCAGTTCCAGCTGGTAGGTCTGGCGACCGTTCGTCCGCGTTCGCTGAACGTCGGTCACCCGCGAGTCGTTCAGCAGCTCGATCTGTTCGCGCGCCGGTCGGGTCACGTTCTCGGCGCCGGTGGATTCGACCTGCCAGCCGTCACTCCCGTTGCGGTAGATCCGGTCATCGACGACGTGTGTGGTGTCGTTGCCGTCGGTGCTGTAGACGCTCGCGGTCGCCGTGGACCGGTTGACGACCGTCGTTACGTTCGTGAACGTGCGGTTGGCTCCGATCGACACGTCCATGTTCGTGACCGCCCGGTAGCTGTCGACCGCGGTCATCGCGTCGAGTGAATCCGACTGAACCGATACCGCCTCCCCGTCGACGGCGGTGGCACCCGTACCGGGAGCCAGACCAGCACCGCTCACGAGAATGAGGAAAGTTAACACTGCAGTGAGTGTCGCATGGTGGAGGGACGCCATCTCGTTCGGAACAACCGCCCTCGGGGACTATCAACCCATTGGTTTCCGAACAAATCAACGATCACCAACGACCCCGACGTTCAAACAGGTTCCATTCCGCGGGTGAGTCTGCCCACCGCCGTCACCGGCTCAGAGTTTGCTCTCGGCGTCCTCGGCGAGTTCCTTCATCCGCTTGCCGATCCGGCCGGCGTCGGAGAACTCGTCCTCGCTCATGGCCGTCGCCAGCGCGTTGCCGAGGACGAAGACGGCGTGTTTGTGCTCGCTCTTGGATTTGTGCACGTCGTTGGGCGTCACGTCGAGTTCCTCGTAGGGGTCGAAAAGCGTCGAGTCGACGTCCTCCAGATCCGAAAAGTAATCTTTGATCTGCACCATGTGATCGTGCAGTTCGAGCAGTTCGTCTTTGTGCATCTGTACTATGACATAGGCAAAAGCACTGTTTAAGGGTTTTTGACAACCCGTGCCACAGGTGCGCACACGCGACACCTGTCAGGTCGAGCCGATACTATTGCGGCGTCTGGCCGACGGCGACGGGATCCGAGTCGTGACTGGACTGCCCTCGACCAACCTATGGTCTGTCAGAAGACGTACTCGTCGTCGTGGCCCATCATCCCGTCGTCTTCGAACTCCGCCTCGTCGTCGTCGTCGACCGGGCCGCTGGTCTTGTACGCCTTGATACCGGTCGAGAGGAGGTCTTCGATGGCTTCTTCGCGGTTGAGGAACTCCCCTTTCTCGACGAGCTGGGCGATCTGCATCTCGAGGTGCTCGGGGACGGTTATCTCTGCCTTCGGCATTTGAACGTGCGTGGTTTCGACTGAGGGGTATTTAACTCTGACGGGGGTTCTTCGGGTCCAGCAAAATAATTCGTCTGTATTCGCAAACTTGTCTTCTCGGATACGAGTGTTTAATTATCAGATTACGGCACACCAGTTCCCGATCCGAAAGAAATCGAGACACCGACAGGGTAGCCGACACTGAGTCGGCACGCCTACGTAGCTGTGGCCCCACTTGCCGAGCGTGCCCGTTACCGACGTTACGGACCTCTACGAGGAGTTTGGCGACGAACGGCTCCCCCCGGGACAACACGAGACGAGCGACTTTCCGGTCCTCTCGAAGGGGAACACACCGCAGTTCGACCCCGACTCGTGGACCTTCCGGGTCAGCGGTGCCGTCGACGAGGAGCTGGAACTGTCCTGGGAGGAGTTCCGATCGCTGCCCAGCGTCACGCAACGCCAGGACTTCCACTGTGTCACGGGATGGAGCCGATTCGATTGCGAGTTCACCGGCGTCACGTTCCCGGAACTCGCCGAGCGCGCGGGCGTGCACGACGACGCCTGTCACGTCATGTTCTCGGCGCTCGACGACTACACGACGGATCTACCGCTCGACGCCTGCATGCGCGACGAAGTACTGTTCGCCTGGGGGTTCGACGGCCAGGACCTCGACCCCGAACACGGCGGCCCGCTCCGGGTCGTGACCCCCCACAGGTACGCCTACAAGGGTGCGAAGTGGGTGTGTGGCGTGGAGTTCCTCACCGAACCCGAACGCGGGTTCTGGGAGAAGCGCGGGTACTCCGTCACGGCCGACCCGTGGGCGGAAGACCGGTATAGCTGATCGCCGAGCGGCGGGTTCGGGGGTGGAGCGTCGGGTTTCGCCGCTGGCGGAAGGACAGTCTCAAGGGGGACCAACCCTGAGATTCAGGGGAATGGAACCGGCCCAACGCGAGGAGAGAGTGGGTCCACGCGCGGGTGCAGTGCTGGTCAGCCGCACCTGTGAGGTCCCCGACGTGTCCTACCGGGCGTTCCTGGCCAGCCACCCGGCCCCACGGCTCCACTGGGCCGCGCCGGACGGCCTCGAGGTGGTCGGCAGCGGTGCTGCCGTCACCCTGACGGCGGCCGGCGAGGACCGGTTCGCAACGCTCCGCGAGGGTGCAGCGACGGTGTTTCGCGACGTGGACCGGACCGGGCCGACGGAGACGCGCCCGCGATTTCTGGGCGGACTGGCGTTCAACGAGAATCACGATCCGGCACCGCCGTGGACTGGATTCCCCGCGGCGGCGTTCTTCCTCCCCGAAGTCCAGTTGACGCGGGCCGACGGGACCACCTGGCTGACCGTCAGGGAGTACGGCCAGAACGTCTCGCCCGAAGACGTATCGGCGCGGCTGGATCGCACACGCGAGGACCTGGAGACGCTACCCTCGATGTGTCCCAGCGGCGGGCCGCCGGGCGTCGAGGGCACCGAAGTCACGCCGACGCAGGCCGAGTGGACAGCACAGGTCGAGCGGGCCATCGAGCGGATCCGCGACGGCGACCTCCGGAAGGTCGTCCTCGCGACGGCGCTGTCGGTCGACCTCGCCGAGGCCATCGACGTACCGGACGTGCTCGAACGGCTCCGCCGGACTTACCCCAACTGCTATCGCTTCCTCGTCCAGCCGACCGACGAGGCGGCCTTCTTCGGCCCGCCACCGGAACGGCTGGTGAAGCTGACCGACGGCCGCGTCCGGACCGAGGCACTGGCTGGCTCTGTCCCACGGGGTGAGACACCCGAGGAGGACGCCGACCACGCCCAGTCGCTGCTTTCGAGCGAGAAGCTCCAGCACGAGCAAGGGCTCGTCGTCGACGCCATCACGGGCCAGCTAGAACCGCTTGGCGACGTGTCGAGGGGTCAGCAGGGCGTCCGGAAACTCACGAACATCCAGCACCTCCAGACGCCCATCGAGGCGACGCTCGCCGACGACGACCACGTCCTCACAATCGTCGAGGCGCTCCACCCGACCCCTGCCGTCGGGGGGCTCCCGCCGGGGAAGGCGTGGGAGGTCATCCGCGACACGGAGACCTTCGATCGCGGCTGGTACGCCGCACCGGTCGGCTGGTTCGACAGTGATGGAGACGGCGAGTTCGCCGTCGGCATCCGTTCGGGCGTCGTCGGCGGTCGCGAGGCGACCCTGTTCGCCGGCAACGGCATCGTCGCCGATTCCGTCCCCGACGAGGAGTGGGCGGAGGTCAAACACAAGTACCGTCCGATCCTCGACGAACTCGAACGCTGACATGGTCGCACCCAATCGGAACACGCTGTGGGGCCGAGTGATCGCCGACGAACTCGCCAAGGCAGAGATCTCGGGCGCGGTGCTCTGCCCCGGCAGTCGCTCGACGCCGCTGACCGTCGCGATATCCGAGCACGACGACATCGAGACGTTTTCCGTACTCGACGAGCGCTCGGCGGCATTCTTCGCACTCGGGCGAGCGCGGCGGACGGGCGAGCCTACAGCGGTCGTCTGCACGTCCGGGACCGCGGCGGCGAACTTCCACCCGGCGGTGATCGAGGCCAGTCAGTCGCGAGTCCCGCTCCTCCTTTTGACCGCCGACCGACCGCCCGAACTCGGGGACAGCGGTGCCAACCAGACCGTCGACCAGGAGAAACTGTACGGCGACGCCGTCCGGTGGTACCGCACGCTTCCCGAACCCGAACCGAGGGACCGAAAACTCCGCTCGCTCCGGACCACGATCGACCGAGCGGTCGGCGAGACCACCGGCGTCCCCGCGGGGCCGGTGCACCTCAACTGCCCGTTCCGGAAGCCACTCGAACCCGTCGAGGTCGAGGGCGACGTGCCCGCGGATCTGGCCGAGCGCGCCCCCCTCGCTGTCGAGGGTCGAGACGGGCCCTTCGTCGAGCGAACCGCGGGACGGCCCGAACTGACCGACGGAGAGGTCGACGACGTGGCCGCGGCCTTGCGGGCCGCCGACCGCGGCCTGCTCGTGGCCGGGCCGGCCGACGCGCCCGACCTCGACGCCGACGCGGTGGCCGACCTCGCCGCGGCGACCGGCTTCCCGATCCTCGCCGATCCCCTCTCGGGACTCCGGTTCGGCGACCACCTCGACCGCGACGGCGTGACCGTCTGTGGCGGCTACGACTCCTACCTGAACGGTGCCGGGGACTGGCCCGCGCCCGAGGTCGTCGTCCGACTGGGTGCCTCCCCGACCTCGAAGGTCCTCCGCCAGTACCTCAGAGATTACGCAGACAGGCAGTTCGTCGTGGACCCGGCCGGTGGCTGGCGGGAGGCAGAGTTCACCGCGACCGACCACCTCGTCGCGCACCCCTCGCGGCTGGCGGCCGCCCTGGCGGAGCGGATCGACACCGCGACCAGCGCCGACGGCTACCGCGAGCGATTCGAGGCCGCCGAGCGCGACTACTGGAACCTGATCGACGAGGCCCGCGCGGCCGAGACATTCGAGGGACAGGTGCTCGCGACGGTCGCCGAGCGCGCGCCCGACCCGGCGACCGTCTTCGTCTCCAACAGCATGCCCGTCCGGGATCTGGACCGGTTCGGCCGGCCCCGTGGGGCGGACCTCACGATCCTCGGAAACAGGGGTGCGAGCGGCATCGACGGCGTCACCAGCACGGCGCTGGGCGCGGGGAGCGCGGCCGACGATCCGCTGGTGCTCGTGACGGGTGATCTGGCCTACTACCACGACACGAACGGCCTGCTCTCGATCGCTCGCTGTGGCGTCGACGCGACCATCGTCCTCGTGAACAACGACGGCGGCGGCATCTTCCACCTCCTCCCGATCGAGGAGTTCGATCCGCCGTTCACCGAGCAGTTCCGGACCCCGCACGGACTGGACTTCGAGTCGACGGCGGACCTCTACGACCTCGAGTTCCAGCGCGTCCGACCCGACGACTTCGCGGCTGCCTTCGAGGAATCACAGGGGATGGACGGCGCGCAGGTGATCGAGGTCGTCTTCGACAGCGAATCGAGCCACCGGACGCGGGAGACGATCCACGAGCGTGTCCGCCGGACCCTCCACGGGGAGTGACCCGACGGCGAAACCCGTGCAGGATGTCGGTCGCAACGTCGAGCAGGTGACCACCATCCGCTCACGAGAGCGACGGAAGCGGTTCGCAACACGCAGGCGTGTGCGAAATACTGTCATGATGCTGGACCGCGTCCTTCGAAACGGATTTCGAGCGGCGTCACCGGGTGGCAGCGGCGCGGTCCGTCGTCGTCGATGACGAGACGACGCGCGAAGTCCGGGATCACAATGGTATCAAGCGAAATCAGCGGTGAGATAGAAGAGTATCTCGGCCAGGTGCCGAGCTTCATAGAGGCGCTGTCCGAACCGGCCGCGGACCACAGCTGGGCGATCATGCGCGACCTGGAACTGGCCGAGACGGAACTGCCGAACAGGGAGAAGGCGCTCGTCGGTCTGGGAGCGGCCGCGGCGATCGGCTGTCCCTACTGCATCCACTTCCACAAGGCCGAATCGCGCCTCGAGGGCGTCGAAGAGGAGGGCCTCGAAGAAGCCGTGAACGTCGCCGCCGGCGTCGGGTACTTCTCGACGGTCCTCCACGGCGCGGAGGTGGAGATGGACGACTTCGAGCGAGAGACGGCCGAGATCGTAGATCACATCGAGAACCAGCAGGCCGCGGCAGCGGGAGACGACTGATCGCCGCCCGCGGCCCGCACTTTTTCGAAACCCGGAAACTGGGCCTGCGACGTGGCGAAAAGCCAGCGTTCAAGTATGACCCGGTGTGACAACTGGGTAATGCAACGACGCGCGTTTCTCTCACAGGCTGGACTCGCTACGGCGGGGCTGGCGGCGACCGCGGGCTGTCTCGGGGACTCCTCGAATTCGGAATCGGGGACGGTCACCGTCGCGACCTACAGTTCCTTCACGGGCGAGGACACGGCGGGCAACTGGCTCAAGTCGGCGTTCGAGGATGAACACTCGGACGCGACCGTCGAGTTCCGGACGCCGGAGAACGGGATCAACCGGTTCGTCCAGCGCAAGTCCCAGGGTGCGCCGATCGACGCCGACCTGTTCGTCGGCCTGAACACGGGCGAACTCGTCCGGGCCGACGAGCAACTCGACGAGGAACTGTTCGCGACCGTCGAGGACGAAGTCGAGGGGGCCAACGTGGTCGACCCGTCGCTGTCGTTCGACCCCGAGGGCCGTGCGATCCCGTACGACACCGGGTTCATCAGCCTCGTCTACGACGAGAACGAGGTCGACGCGCCGGGGACCTTCGACGCGCTGCTGGAACCGGCCTACGAGGACGCACTCATCGTCCAGAACGCCCAGCAGTCCGACCCCGGCCGGGCGTTCCTGCTGTGGACGATCAAGGCGAAGGGACCGGACGGCTACCTCGACTACTGGCAGGGGCTGGTCGACAACGGCGTGCAGGTCCTCTCGGACTGGCAGCCGGCCTATCAGGCCTACGAGAACGAGGAAGCCCCGATGGTCGTCTCCTACTCCACGGATCAGGTGTACTACCACGGCGAGGGCGTCGACATGTCGCGCCACCAGGTCGGCTTCCTGAACGACCAGGGCTACGCCAACCCAGAGGGGATGGCGCAGTTCGCCGATTCGGACAATCCGGAACTGGCCCGGGAGTTCATGTCCTTCGTCCTCACCGAGGAGGCCCAGAAGGAGATCGCAGTGCGGAACGTCCAGTTCCCGGCGGTCGAGGGCGTCGAGCCCGGCGGTGACTTCGGCGAGTACGCGTTCAGGCCGCCGGAGGCAGTGACCTACAGCTACGACGAACTCGTGGGCAAGGTCGACGGCTGGATCGAGGACTGGGCGCGCCAGATCGCGAGCGCGTAGCGATGGCACGCCGGGACGGCTGGGCGCTCTGGGCCGGCGTCGCCGCGACGCTCGCGACGCTGGTCGTGGTCTTCTACTACCCCGTCGCCAGCGTCTTCGCCGAGGCGTTCAGCGCCGAGGGTCGCCTCTCGCTCGCCCCCGTGCTCTCGGTGCTGAGCGATCCGTTCTACGTCGACCTGTTCGCCTTCACCGCCTACCAGGCGCTGCTCTCGACGGTCGCCAGCGTCCTGATCGGGCTCCCGGGCGCGTACGTCCTCGCACGCTTCGAGTTCCCCGGCCGGCGGTTTCTGCGATCGGTGACGATCCTGCCGTTCGTCCTGCCGTCGATCCTCGTCGCGGTCGGCTTCCTCGCGATGTTCGGCCGGACCGGGCTGTTCAACGACGTGCTCGGGATCGTCGGGCTCGGTCCCGTGAATCTAACGTTCACGCTGGAGATCGTCGTCCTCGCGCACGCCTTCTACAACGCGCCGCTGGTGACGCGACTCGTGACGGCGGCCTGGGAGTCCGTCGACGCCGACCGCGTCGAGACCGCTCGGACGCTCGGGGCCTCGCCCCTGCGGGCGTTCCGGGACGTGACGCTCCCGCAGTTGCTGCCCGCGCTGGCGACGGCTGCGGTGTTGACCTTCGTGTTCACGTTCATGTCGTTCCCCATCGTCCTCGCGCTCGGCGGGCTGGAACTGGCGACGGTCGAGGTCTGGCTGTACTCGCAGGTCCAGAGCCTCGACCTGGCGGAGGCGGCGACGCTGGGTGCGATCGAGACCGCGCTCTCGCTGGGGTTGCTGTACGTCTATCTGCGGTACGAGGCGACGCGGACCGGGTCGAGCAGTGGGGACCGCGGCCTGTCACGGCGGCCGCTGGTCGACGGAGCCCGGTCGCTCCTCGACCCCCTTCGGCTCGCCATGCTCGCGTACGGGGCTGTCGTCCTCGTGCTGTTCGCGGGCCCGCTCGTCAGCCTGATCGTCGAGAGCGTCACGACGCCCGGGGGACAGTTCACGCTGGAGTACTACGCCTTCCTGCTCGCCCGGCAGGCCTCGACGGCCGCGGGGACGGTCCAGCCGTTCCCGGCCGTGGTCAACTCCCTGCTGTTCGGCGCAGCCACGCTCCTCGTGGCGATCCCGATGGGTATCGTCGTCTCGGTCGTCGCGACGCGGGAGGGACGCGGCACCCGCACGGCCGAGGTGTTGCTGACCGCACCGCTTGCCGTCAGCGGGATCGTCCTCGGACTGGGGATGCTCCAGACGCTCGTGTTCGGCACGACCCTGTTCGGCCGCCGGCTCACGGTCACCGGGCCGGTCGCCATCGTCGCCGCCCACGCGGTCGCGGCCTACCCGTTCGTCTCCCGCAGTGTGACACCGGCGTTGCGCTCGGTGGACGACCGGCTCGGGGAGGCCGCCCGCTCGCTCGGGGCCGACCGGACGACCGTGTTGACCGACGTGGAACTGCCACTGGTCGCGCCGGCACTGGTGGCCGGCGCGGCCTTCGCCTTCGCCATCAGCGTCGGGGAGTTCGACTCGACCGTCCTGCTCGCGGAGGGCGTCGACACGGCCACGATGCCGGTCGCGCTCGAACGGTACACCGACGACCGCTCGATCGGTCCGAGTCTCGGCCCGGCGACGGCGATGGGCACAGTATTGTTGGCGGTCACGACCGTCAGTTTCGTACTGATCGACCGCGTCGGCGGGATGTGGGAGTGATGACTGGATCCGACGCTGGCGTCGAAGTAGAGGGCCTTACGGTCTCGTTCGGTGAGGTCGACGCGCTGTCAGAGGTATCCGTCGCCGTCGACGACGGCGAGTTCTTCACGCTCGTCGGCCCCTCGGGCTGCGGGAAGACGACGCTGTTGCGCGCGCTGGCCGGCCTGGAGACGCCGACGGCAGGCCGGGTCCGCATCGACGACCGCGACGTGACCGACGACCCGCCCGAGGACCGCGGCGTCGGGATGGTCTTCCAGAACTACGCCCTCTTCCCCCACATGACCGCCCGCGAGAACGTCGCCTACGGGTTGCAGTTCCACGACCTCCCCGAATCCGACGACGAGCGCGTCGACGAGATGCTCGACCTCGTGGATCTGAAAGCCGTCGCCGACCGCGAACCCGACCAGCTCTCGGGGGGCCAGCGCCAGCGGATCGCGCTCGCCCGGGCGCTGGCACCGAAACCCGACGTACTCCTGCTCGACGAACCGCTGTCGGCACTGGACGCCCGGCTTCGCAAGCGGCTCCGGGTCCAGATCCGGACGATCCAGCGCGACCTCGGGATCACGACGGTGTACGTCACCCACGATCAGGCGGAGGCGCTGGCGATCAGCGACCGCGTCGCCGTCGTCCGCGACGGGGAGATCGAACAGGTCGGGACCCCGGAAGCGGTGTACCGCGAGCCGGCCACCCGCTTCGTCGCGGAGTTCGTCGGCGACAACAACGTCTTCGACGGCGTCGTTGGCGAGTCGGGTGATCGACTCGCCGTCGACGGAACGGCGACGCTCCCGCTCCCGCCCGATATCGACGCGACGGCGGGCGAGTCGTTGACGGTCTCGATCCGCCCGGAGTCGATCACGCTCCGCGAACGGGAGGGCCCAGCAACCGACCGGAACGGATCGAGGGTCGACGAGACGGATCCGGGAGGTGCGGTGACCCGGCCCGCGACCGTCGAGACCGTCGAGTACCTCGGGGACGCCTACCGGGTTCACTGCCGGTGGGACGGTCGGCCGGTCACCGTCAAGACCGCCGGGACGAGCGCGCCCGAGGGGGGCGTCTCGCTCCGGTTCGAGCCGGACGCCGTTCACGTCCTCTCGACCGAACGTCGGGGCGAGCGGACAGAGGTGAACCATGACTGACCTGGGGAAGATCGACCGCGACGTGTTCCGGGAGGTGATCTACCCGTCGCTGGGCGCGACGCGGGACGACGTGACGCTGGGCCCACAGCACGGCGTCGACTTCGGCGTCATCGAGGTGGGAGATCGAGCGATCGCCATCGCCACAGACCCGATCTCGCTGCTCCCGGAACTCGGGCTGGAGCGGGCGGGTCGGCTGGCGCTGGAGATCGTGCTGGCCGACGTGGCCGTCTCGGGAATCGCGCCGACGCACCTGGCGATCAGCCTGACGCTCCCCCCGGACTGGAGCGACGAGGACCTGGCCGCGGTGTGGGGTGGACTCGCAGACCACGCCGAGCGGCTGGGCGTGAGCATCGTCACGGGACACACGGCGCGGTACCCCGGCGTCGACAGTTCGTGGGTCGGCGGCGCGACGGTGCTGGGCGTCGGCGATCCCGAGGACGTGGTCCGACCCGACGGCGCGAGCGCCGGTGACGACCTCGTCATGACAACGGGACCGGCAGCGGAGCTGACGGGGCTGTTCGCGACGCTGTTTCCGGAGCAACTGGGCCTCGACGCCGAGACCGTGGCGACCGCACAGGAACGGGTCGACGACATCGCGGCCGTCGCTGACGCCCGCGCGGCGTTCGAGGCGGGCGGCGTCACCGCGATGCACGACGCGACCGAGGGCGGCGTCGCCGGCGGGCTGACCGAGATGGCCCGCGGCGCAGGCGTCCGGTTCGAGATCGAGGGCGACCGGGTGCCGAGCGCGCCCGGTGTCGAAGCCGTCTGTGACGCGGTCGAGCTCGATCCGTGGACCGTGACCAGTGCCGGCACGCTCCTGATCACGGTCGAGTCGGGGTCGGGCGAAGCGGTCGCAGAGGCGGTGCGGCGGAACGGGACGCCCGCGGCCGTCGTCGGCTCCGTGACCGACGGCGAAGGCGTCGTCGTCGACGGCGAGGCGATCGAGCCGCCGGACGGCGATCCCGCGTGGGAGGTCTTCGACCGGTTCTCGTGAGGGATTTTCAGGTCCGCAGGGCGGCCCGGGTCAGCACCGAGAGGCCGAACGGGACCCAGCAGGCCGTCAGTGCGACGACGCCGACCAGCGAGACGATGCCGACCGCTGGTAATGCGAGCAGTACCGCGGGAGCCAGCAGGCCCCAGCCGCCGAACACGACCATCCCGACCTCGGGTATCGAGAGGAGATACGCGATCACGAACAGCGTACAGAGCCCGACGACGAGGTTGACGAGTGCCGGGAACGCGGGGAACAGCGAGGCGAACAGGAACACGGGGTAAAAGGCGAACATCGTCCCGACCTGAATGATCGACTGGGGTGTCAGCGGGACCCGAACGCGGTCGAAGGACTGTTCTTTGTAGTCGGTCCGGGTCGCGTACCCGTCCGCCGTCGCCGCACCGGCGCTGGCCCCGCCGGGTTGGCTGCCCGTTTGCCGCCAGTCGGTCGCGCCGTCGGCGGCCTGGGCCGTGGCATCCTCGGTAGCCGTCGATCCGTTCGCTCCGTCGTCCGACGTCCCCGCGGTATCGGCCGCCGCGGATCCACCGGTGTCGCTGGCCGTCGTGGATCCGCGGGCGTCGGCAGACCCGCTCCCGCCGGACTGAGTTGCGGTTCGGTCGGCGTCACGACGGGACGAGTGATCGGTGGGGTCGGACCCACCGGACTCGTCAGCCCAACCCGAACCGTCGACGTACTGGCGGTGGCCGAGCCGGTCGTAGCGAGCGCGTTCCTCGGGGTCGGTCAGTACCTCCTTGGCTCGCGTGACGCGTCTGAACTGTGTCTCGGCGTCGGGGGCGTCGCTCACGTCGGGATGAGTCTCCTTGGCCTTCTCGCGGTAGGCCGCCCGAATCTCTTCGCGGGACGCGTCGGGCGAGACGTCGAGCACGTCGTAGAACGTGGGTTGGGCGTGCATCGGAGGGGTCTGGTTGGGGTGGTTGCGGGGCACACCGAGCAGGGGGTCGGTGGGGTTCGTTCACACGAATTAACGGGAGCGCGATGATAAATCTCACCCCACGTTCTCGCGGGTGATAGCGGCCGACCGGGAACCTATTTGGCGACACCGACCCGAGTCGGCGTATGGTCTCGGAGCTTTTCGACGACGACCGCTGGGAAGCGGTCGAGGAGTTCGATTTCGAGGACATCACCTACCACCGCGCGGCCGACACCGGCGCGGTCCGCATCGCCTTCGACCGGCCGGCGCTTCGGAACGCCTTCCGCCCGCCGACCGTCGACGAACTCTACGTCGCGCTGGACCACGCCAAGCGCCAGACCGACGTCGGCTGTGTCCTCCTGACCGGCAACGGCCCCTCGCCGAAGGACGACGGCTGGGCGTTCTGTTCCGGTGGGGACCAGACCGTGCGGGGGCCGGACGGGTATCAGTACGACGAGGAAGGAAAGACCGGGCGCCTGCACATCCTCGAAGTCCAGCGGCTGATCCGCTTCATGCCCAAACCCGTCATCTGCGTGGTGCCGGGGTGGGCCGTCGGCGGCGGCCACTCGCTGCACGTCGTCTGTGACATGACGCTGGCCAGCGAGGAACACGCGAAGTTCCTCCAGACCGACCCGGACGTGGCCTCCTTCGACGCCGGCTTCGGCTCGGCCCTGCTCGCCCAGCAGATCGGCCAGAAGAAGGCCCGCGAGGTCTTCTTCCTCGGGAAGACCTACGACGCCGAGGAGGCCGAGGAGATGGGCATGGTCAACGAAGTGGTTCCCCACGAAGAACTGGAGGAAGTCGCGCTGGCCTGGGCCGAGGCGATCAACACCAAGTCCCCCACCGCGATCCGGATGCTCAAGTACGCGTTCAACCTCGCCGACGACGGGCTGGTCGGTCAGCAGATCTTCGCCGGCGAGGCGACCCGGCTGGGTTACATGACCGAGGAGGCCCAGGAGGGCCGGGACGCCTTCGTCGAGGGCCGGGAACCCGACTTCTCCGACTTCCCCTGGCACTACTGAGCCGGCTCAGTCGGAGGCGTGTTCGGGTTCGGTCGCGGTGCGGTCCTCCCAGCGGTCGAAGGCCCGCATGACGGGGCTGGCCGTGATCCCGTGGAGGACGACCGATGACAATACGACGAAGCCGACGAGCGCCCAGAGTCTGTCGGCGGCGACAACCAGTTCCATTTCGGCGAAGGTGGCCTCGTTGAGGGCATAGGAGAGGTAGTAGAACGAGCCGATCCCGCGGATGCCGTAGCTCGCGACGACGGCCCGGGCAGGCCAGGAGAGCTTCGAGCCCAGCAGGCCGAGCAAGCCAGCGACTGGACGGACCACCAGCAACATCGCGAGTCCGAGCCCGATCTCGACGGGTGTCAGTGGCGAGAGCAGGCCGCCGGCGATCGCACCGCCGAACAGGACGAGGACGACGGCCATGAGCAGGCGCTCGACCATGACGGCGAAGTCGTGGAGCGTCCGGTGGTAGTCGGACTCCCACTCGAAGTGTCTGAGGACGAGCGCGGCGACGAACACCGCGATGAAACCGTAGCCGCCGAGCAGTTCGGTGACACCGTAGACGACGAGCGTCGCCGCCAGCGCCTCCGCGCCCGCCATCGCGTCGGCGACGTGTGAGGAGGCCGGGAGCCGAAAGACGACGAGTCCGGCGGCATAGCCCAGCGCGTAGCCCACGACGACCCCGACGACGATCTCGTAGGCCACGTGGTAGCCGAGCCACTCGCCGAGCCAGGAGAACGAGGCCGGACTCGCCGCGGCGGCCAGCAAGATGGCGAGATTCGTGAAGGGAAAGGCTAGCCCGTCGTTCAGGCCGGCTTCGGAGGTGAGCGCGAACCGGACCGACCGCTCCTGTGGATCCTCGGCCGGTTCGGCCACCTCGTCGTGGTCGACGCGCGTCGGGTCGAACTCGACGGCGTCGTCATCGTCCGGATCGGTCCCGTCGTGGACCGGATCGACGTCGTCGTATCTCTCGGCCTCGGCTTTCTCGACGTGGGTGAGAGGTTCGCCGGCGTCCACGTCGGAGGCGAGCACGGGATCGGTCGGCGCCAGCACGGCTCCTAGCAGGACAGCGGTTGCGATGTCCAGTCCGAGGACGCCCCGCCCCAACACGACAGCCGCGGCGATGGTGAGCACCATCGTGATCCCCAGCAACCGCCAGGTCGTCCCCCAGCCCTGCCAGGAGAACGGGCGGTCGATCTTCAGCCCGGCACCGATCAGGGAGACGATGACGACCAGTTCCGTCAGGTGCTCGGCGAGGGCCGGTGTGCCGGCTGGATCGGGGAACCCCACGCCGTGTGGCAGCGAGAAGAGGACGAAGCCGGCGGCGACGTAGATGATCGGCAAGGAGAGTGGCTGGTCCATCAGCAGACGGGGGAGGAGGACGGCCGCGAAGATGGCGATGCCGACGATGACCAGACCGACGAAGTATGTCTCGACCATCCGTCCCCACGTCACCGTATATCCGTGTAACACCTCGGACGCGGCACGTCACTCCGGTGGTATCGGGGACGGAGTCGGAACGGACGCACACTCGATCCGCAACCACAGGAGTCCCAAACGTCGTGACCCTGAGCCGACCGTTTTCCGACTGGCCGTCGTATCTGCATCCGATGACCACCGAGATCCAGCGCCGACTCGGCTACCGATTCCGGAGCGCCGTCGGACCGTGGATCGACCGGGCTGCACAGACCGTCGGCGAACCGGTGACCCGCGTCCGGACCGCCGGCTACGCCGGCACGGCCCGCTGTCCCGTCGAGGACCTCGAAGCCGAACTCGCCGAACTCGGGTTCGGGTGGGATCCGATAGCACTCTATCACTTCACGCCGGTGGGGACGCCCGCCGACGGGAGCTGGGTCTACCGGCAGTCGCCGTTCGCCGACCGACAGCTCCACGTCGTGCTGTTCGCGCAGGAACGGGACCGCGTCGACCTGTACGCCCACGACGAGCCGAACTGGCTCCGCCACCCCATCGCACACGCCCGCCAGACCGACATCGAACACGAGCGTGGGGCCGCGCAGATGCGCCGGCACCTCACCGGCGTCGACGTGCCGGTCGAACGGGAATCGCTGGTCCGTCGGAAGGTCAGCCACGCCGTCCAGCGACTGCGGGACCCGGACGCTCGCGGGCTCCAGTTGCCGCTCTGAGAGGCGTCCGTCGTCGTACGTCGGGCCCCCGTCTGACCGGCGTGTCCCGCCGTCGCATCCGGAGGGCTAACCTTCACACGGCTGGACACCCTACGATGAACACGATGGCAACGGCAGACGCGGAGGTATCGCGCACGGAAGCGTGGCTGATGGCCGCGAGACCGCAGACCCTGCCCGCGGGGGGGGCCCCGGTCGTCGTCGGGACGGGGCTGGCGCTACACGCCAACGTATTCGCGCCAGTTGCAGCTATCGCCGCGCTCCTGGGTGCGCTCCTCCTGCAGGTGGGGACCAACTTCGCGAACGACTACTACGACGCCGTCAAGGGGACCGACTCGGCAGACCGCGAGGGGTTCACCCGGGTGACCGCCGGCGGTCTGATCGAACCCGCCCGCGTCAAGCAGGCGATGGCCGCGACGTACGCACTGGCGGTCGTCGTGGGGCTCTATCTCGTCTACGTCGGCGGCCTCCCGATCCTCGTGGTCGGGCTCTCCAGCATCGTCGCCGGCGTGGCCTACACCGGCGGTCCCTACCCCTACGGCTACCGCGGGCTCGGCGACCTGTTCGTCTTCCTCTATTTCGGCGTGATCGCCGTCGTCGGGACCTACTACGTGCAGGCAGCAACCTCCCTCCCGACCGTCCAGCCCCTCGCGATGGGGATCCCCGAGGGGACCGTCACCGCCGCGGCGCTGGTGGCGAGTCTCCCGGCGGCCGGGCTCTCGACCGCGATCCTGATCGCGAACAATATCCGGGATCGCGAGGAGGACGCCGACGCGGGCAAGCGGACCCTGGCAGTGATGTTCGGCTACACGTTTAGCCGGATCGAGTGGCTGGCGATGACCGGGATGGCCTACGTCGTGCCCGTCCTGTTCGCGCTGGATCCGGCCTTCGGACTCCCCGCGCTCGCGCCCCTCGTGACGCTCCCGCTGGCGGTGAAAGTCGGGGCGACGATCCTGGACCGGACCGACGGCGCGGCCCTGAACCCGGCGCTCGAACGCACCGGGCAGTTGCTGGCGGCCCACTCGGCGCTGTTCGCGGCCGGTCTCGCACTCGCATGATCGACATCGAACCCTACCACCTGACCCTGGCACGCCCGCTCTCGACTGCTCGCGGCGAGATCGAGGAGCGCGAGGGCTTCCTCGTCAGGATCCAGTACGCCGATCAGGTGGGAGTGGGCGAGGCCGCGCCGCTTCCCGGCTGGACCGAGTCGCTGGAGACTTGCCGGGAGGCCCTGGAGTACGCCCCCGAACTCGCCCGCGACGAGGACTGGGGGGTCACACTCGGCGAGACCTCCGCGCCGGCGGCCCGCCACGCGCTCGCGCTGGCGCTGTCCGACGCCCGGGCGAAGCTGAACAACACGCCGCTGTACCGCTATCTCGGCAACGAGCGACTCGTCCGCCGGGTACCCGTGAACGCGACCGTCGGCGACGCGGACGCCGAGACGACCGCACGGCTGGCGGTCGAGGCCGTCGAGAACGGCTTCGACTGCGTGAAGGTCAAGGTCGGCGCACGGTCCGTGGAGGCGGACGCCGACCGCCTGCGGCGGGTGAGAGAGGTCGTCGGCGACGACGTGGAGCTCCGGGCCGACGCCAACGGCGCGTGGGACCGCGAACAGGCCGAGAACGCACTCGACGCCGTCGAACCGCTCGATCTGGAGTACGTCGAACAGCCCATGCCGGCCGAGGAAGTGGCCGCCCACGCGGGCCTCCGGAACGGGGGCAACGAGGTGCCCATCGCGCTCGACGAGTCGCTGGTCGAGCGCCCCGTCACCGACCTGCTGGCCGCCGAGGCGGCCGACTACCTCGTCCTCAAGCCGATGGCGCTGGGCGGCCCCGACAGGGCGAGAAACGCCGCCCGGCAGGCCAGACAGGCCGGCGTGACCCCCGTGATATCGACGACGATCGACGGCGTCGTCGCGCGCACCGCCGCGGTCCACGTCGCCGCCGCCGTGCCGGAGATTCCGGCCTGCGGGCTGGCGACCGCCGACTGGCTGGCCGACGACCTCGGCCCCGATCCCGCGACGGTCGCGGACGGGCAGATCGAAGTCCCACAGGCCAAGGGGCTGGGCGTCTATCTCGGGGACGAGTGATGGACTGGCCGACCAAGGACCTCGTCGCCGCCCGCGCCGCCGCGACACCCGACCGGATCGCCGTGATCGACGCCGACCGCGACGCGTCTCGAACGTACCGCGAGTACGACGCCGCGGTGGGCCGCAAGGCGACTGCCCTCGCCGCGCTGGCCGGAGCCGACCCCGACCGGATCGCCCTGTTGCTGGACACCCGGCCGGCGTTCGCCGACCTCTTTTTCGCCGCGATGCGACTCGGTGCCACCGTCGTCCCGCTGAACGTCCGGCTGACGCCCACCGAGTTGACCGAGCGGATCGCCCGCACCGATCCAGACGTACTGGTCTGTGAGAAAGAGACGGCGGGGACGGCCCGCGACGTGTTCGACGGTCCCGTGGCGTCGGTCGACGAGTCCGAGGATGACGACGTGCAAGCGCTGAGCGACGTGGAAGGCGCACCCGTCGAACCGGCGTCGCTGACCGCCGACACGGAACAGCTGATCATGTTCACGTCGGGGACGACCGGCCGGCCGAAAGGGGTTCGGCTGACCGTCGGGAACCTCGTCGCGAGTGCGACGGCCTCGGCCTTCCGTCTGGGGGTCTCGCCGGGTGATCGGTGGCTCTGCTGTCTCCCGACCTACCACATGGGCGGGCTCGCACCGGTCGTCCGGTCGGCGCTGTACGGTTCGACGGTCGCGATCCAGCGCGAGTTCGACGCAGAAGCGACCGCGGCCGTCCTCGACGAGTACGGGATAACGGGCGTCTCGCTCGTCCCGACGATGCTCTCGCGGTTGCTCGACGCGGGCTGGTCCCCCGCCGAGTCGCTGCGGTTCGTCCTGCTCGGGGGCGCACCCGCCACGGACGAGTTGCTCGCGCGCTGTCGGGACCTCGGCGTTCCAGCCCACCCGACCTACGGGATGACCGAGACGGCCTCTCAGATCGCCACGGCGGCGCCCGAACAGACAAGTTCCCACGAAGGAACCGTCGGCCAGCCGCTCGTGAACACCACGGTGACGGTCGTCGACGAGGACGGCGATCCGGTCGCACCGGGCGAAACCGGCGAGATCGTCGTCTCCGGCCCGACGGTGACGCCGGGGTATCTCGATCCCGAGGTGACCGAGGCCGCGTTCGGCGAGCTCGGCCTGCACACCGGCGACGTGGGGTCCCGCGACGAGGACGGGCGGCTGTGGATCCACAACCGCCTCGACGACCGGATCGTCACCGGGGGCGAGAACGTCGACCCCGGCGAGGTCGTCGCGGTCCTCCGGGACCACCCTGCGGTCGAAGAGGCCGCCGTGGTGGGACTGGACGACGAGGAGTGGGGCGAGCGCGTCGCCGCGCTGGTGGTGCCGATTGCGGGGCGATCCCCGTCGACCGAGGAGATCGAGATCCACTGCCGGGAGCGACTGGCCGGGTTCAAACTCCCGCGGACGGTCGGGTTCGCCGAGGAACTCCCGCGAACAGCCTCGGGCACTGTGGATCGGGACGCCGTGCGGGAGCGCCTGCGCGACCGCCGGGAGTGACCGGAGGAGGTACCGCCCGCTCACCGACCGCTTAAGCGGCCGGAGCCACTACGGAGGCCCGTGTGTACACTCGTTCTCGCCTGGCAGGTGTTCGCCGACACGCCCGTCGCCGTCGCGGCCAACCGCGACGAGATGGTCGACCGCCCCTCGGAGCCACCGCAACGGCTCGAAGACGACCCTGCAGTCGTCGCACCGCGTGACTCCGAGGCCGGCGGGACCTGGATCGGACACAACGAACACGGCCTGTTCGTCGGCATCACGAACCGCTGGACCGACGCCGAACTGGCGGGCGGTCGCTCCCGCGGCCTGCTCACCCGTGACGCCCTGCGGAAGGAGAGCGCGGAAGCGGCCGCCCGTTTCGTGGAGAGCGAGGTCCGCGACCACGAGTTCGACGGGTTCAACCTCGTCGTCGCCGACGAGAACGCCGCTCTCCTGCTGGAGTGGGACGGTCAGCTCGCGGTCCGGAACTTCCAGCCGGGCGTCCACGTCGTCGTCAACGTCGGCGCCGCCGGGGACGTACGGATTCCAGAGGAACGCCCCGAGGAGAGTCGCCAGCAGGCCGACAACGCCGCCGCGGTACAGACGGAACTCCGGCCCGAACCCGGCGAGCAAGCCGGCGCGTGGATCGAGCGCGCCGCCGACGTGATCGCCGACCACGAGTACGGCGTCTGTATTCACCGGGATCGGTTCGGGACGCGTTCGTCGTCGCTTCTGACCATCGGCTCGGAAGGGAGTCGCTACCGGTTCGCGGACGGGCCGCCCTGCGAGACGGAGTATCGTCGCGTCGAAAGCCAAATTTAAACCACAGACGGTCCCAGAGGTGGGTATGGTTACGCCCGAATCCGAACTCACCGAGGACGAGCGCGGCGGCCTCGAACTCGTCCGGGAGACCGGTGGCATTCACCAGAGCGAGTTCTGGAAGGAACTCGACGTCTCCTCCCGCAAGGGGAGCCGTATCGTCGAGTCGCTGGCCGACAAGGGGCTCATCCAGCGCGAGGAGACAATCTACGAGGGCCACAACACCTACCACCTCACCCCCGCGCCACGCGATCTCGACTTCTCCCTGTTGATGGCCGGCGACATGCTCTCCCCGTTCATCGGCGACGAGGAAGTCGACCCCCACTCCGACGCTTTCTCCCAGTGGGTCATGAACCTCGCCTACGAGGAGTAACTGTCATCCGGCTGGTGTGAGAACCGGCGGGTATGGTCGCCCGTGGCTGGTCCCCCACCGAACGAACGCGCACCGGCTTCTATCTCGTCGTCGGACTCCTGCTGGTGCTGAACCCGCTCGCCGTCCAGGCGTTCGATCTGGGTGGGCCGCGACACCAGTACCGCGCCTCCGAGGTCACTGTCCTGTCCGACCGGATCGGGTTCGCGGACGCCGGTGCTGCCGGTGTCTCGATGGTCAGCGGTGTCGACGGTATCGCCTGTTCCACGTTCACCGTCTCGACTCCGTGGCGGTGTACCCTCGAAGCACACGTAGCCGGAACCGGGAACGTCAGCATCACCGCCACCCGGTACGATTCGCCCCCGAGAGAGCCGTTCGTCCGTCTCGACGGGGAGTACTACCGACGAGTCGTCGAGCAGCGCAACGACTCGACGACGCTGTCGTACGAACCCGTCTCCCCCCGGACCGTTCTCGAAAGCGTCGGTGATGACGTCGAGTCGGCTCGCGATCCGGTCTCCCGAGCCGTCCGGTCGGGGACGGCGCGCTCGACGCTCGAAATCGAAACCGGTCGACTTCTCCGGGACGGTGACCAGTATTACTACGTTAGCAGGATCGGGAGCACCGATGGCGTCCCCGGCCGCTGGGGCCTCTCCGCCATGGGCGCGCTGGTCGGCCTCGTGCTGCTGGCTCGTGGCCACCGGCTCCGCATCGAACGCCGGATCAGTGACTGACCCGAGATAATGACAATCGGACAACTTGAATCGCCACGCAGCGACGGTCTGAGGGTTGCTCCCTTCATTACATTCATTATCGTGGACGAATTTAACGGACACCATGGGGATTGGTGACGTGAGTCGTGTCGAGACGGGGAGTTGTACCGACCTGTACTACGTCGATCCCGGGGTCTACGAAGCGCCGGGGCACACGTCGGTCTACGTGCTGGACGGCGAGCGGCCGACGATAGTCGAATCGGGGATCGGCAAACACACCGACCGTGTGCTGGCCGCGCTGGACGAACTGGGGATCGCCCGCGAGGAGATCGAGGTGCTCGCGCTGACCCACGTCCACCTCGATCACGCCGGTGGTGCCGCGGAGATCGCCGCCGCCTGCCCGAACGCGGAGGTGGTCGTCCACGAACGGGGCGCGTCCCACCTCGTGGATCCGTCGATGCTCGTCAGCGGGACGAAACGGGTCGTCGGCGAGTCCGGCTGGCAGTTCTACGAGGCACCGGATCCGGTCCCAGAGGCCCGGATCCGAACGGTGACCGACGGTGACGTAGTCGATCTCGGGGACCGCGAACTGATCGTCCACCACGCGCCGGGCCACGCGACCCACCAGGTGATGTACCACGATCCGGCCGACGACGCGGTGTTCACCGCGGACGTGCTGGGCTGTTTCTACGAACCGCTCGACACCGCCCGCGTGGCGACGCCGCCGCCCACGTTCGACCTCGACCAGTGTCTCGCCGACGTCGAGACCCTCCGCGGGATCGACGCCGAGACGCTGCTGTACAGTCACTTCGGCCCGCGCCCCGCCGACGGTGCGCTCGACGCCTACGCCGACGTACTGAAGGCGTGGGTCGCCCGTGTCGCACAGGCCCGTCGGGAGCGCGAGGACGACCGCGCCGCGTTCAAACACCTGCTTGACCGCAACGACGTGCCGGCGGACTGGAGCGACGATCTGGAGTACGGCGAACTTCGGATGAACTTCTCGGGCGCGGTGGCCTATCTGGACCAGCGGGACGGGGCTGTCGACGACCGGGAACGCCAGACCGCGGAGTGAGACACTCAGGGAGCCACCACGACGGTCTTTCCGGGAGGCCGATATCCCGGAGTCGATTGGCGCCGAGTGGTTCGCAAGCACGTCGGTTCGGATACGTAGCCACATCGCAAATTTACGGACACACGACGTGTACGGACGACTGACGAGGATATTCGCAGTTGGTTTAATGAGGGTTCCGACCGAAGAATACGGTGATGTCCGAATCCGGAGACACCGCACCGACCTTTTCGGCGACGCTCGGCACGAGTGACCACGAATCGTTCGCGCTTGAAGACCGACTGGGTGACGGGCCTGTCGTCCTCGCCTTTTTCCCGGGCGCGTTCACGCCACCGTGTACCAACGAGATGGTCGCCCTGCAGGAGCGACTCGACGACTTCCGCGACGCTGGCGCGACCGTCCTCGGGGTGAGCGCCGACTCGCCGTTCTCGCAGGGCGCGTTCCGCGAGGAGCACGGGATCGAGTTCGACCTCGTGAGCGACATGTCCGGCGAGGCCATCCGCGCGTACGACCTCGAGATGGACATCGAGGACCTCGGCCTGCACGGCATCGCCAACCGATCGGTGTTCGTCCTCGACGACGACGGTGAGATCACCTACAGCTGGACCGCCGACGACCCGACGAACGAACCCGACTACGACGACCTCCTCGACGCCGTCCGATCCGCGTAGGCCAGGCCGACGCCGTTCTTCGGAAGACCCGATCGGGAGCGGGTTCCGACGCCGGTTGCCGGACATCTTCGCGATAACTGTCTCGGGGGAGCGACGAGACGGAACGGACGTAATGGCCGACCATCAACTCGACCTCCGTGAGATCCCGCCGCCACAGCGACATCCGAAGATCTTCGACGCGTTCGAGGACCTGGAACGCGGCGAGGCATTGACGCTGGTCAACGACCACGAACCGACGCCGCTGTACCACCAGATGGCTGCCGAAGTCGACTCCTTCGACGCCGAGGCGTACACCGTCGACCGCGTCGGTCCGAACGAGTTCGTCGCGACGCTCCCGAAGAAGTAGTTCGACGGTCGCTGGTGCCTGAGATTTGCGGAGTTCAGGCGGGGGCTTCCATGTCCTCGACTGTCTCGACGAGGTCCTCGAACAGCACAGCGGCCCGTTCCTCGTCGTAGTCCGTGTGGTACTCCTTGGGCACCCCCTGTTTGGCGAGGTTCACGTGGCGGTTCGGCGTCACGTCGTGCTGTTCGAGACTCTCGCGGGCACACTCCAGTGGACAGCCGTCGATGACCAGCATCGGGCGGCCCGAGGTCGCGGTGTCGACGAGCGGGCCCACGTCGCCACCGACGCCGGCGATACAGGACATCTCCGCGACGCGTTCGCGGTCGAGTCGCACGGCGAGGTCGTTCGCCATCTGTGCGGCGCTCGAACACCCCGAGCAGGAGTAAACGAGCGGCAGGTCGTCGTAACTCGCTGTCATCGAATCGACATCGACCGGCCGGCCGTGAATCGATTGTCCCGAACGATGTTCGGTCACGTCGCCTTCACGACGACTCCGAGTCGTCGCTCGGCTCACCGCCGTCGGACCGAGGGTCCGACGAGGGTCGCGAATCTTCGGTTCGCTCACCGCCGTCGGTCATCGCGGGCAGGCCTTCGTTACCGAACCAGTCCCATTCGCGGCTCTTCTGGCCCGTCTCGGCGAGATCCCACGGGTCGTCGTCGGCGACTCGCGGGCCTTCGAGCCAGGAGGTGACGATGTTGTAGAGGAAGATTATCTGTGCGATCGCCAGGACGAACGCGCCCAGCGTCGCGAGCTGGTGGAGCAGGGTGAACAGGTCGATCGGGCCGATCTCGACGGCGTAGGTGGCGTACCGCCGGGGCATGCCGGCGTAGCCCAGGATCACCATCGGGAAGAAGGTGAGGTTCGTCCCGAGCAGAGTCAGCCAGAAGTGCCACTTCGCCAGGGTCCGCTGGTACATCCGGCCGGTCACCAGCGGGAACCAGTAGTAGATGCCGGCGAACACCGCGAACGCGATTGCGCCCATGATGACGTAGTGGAAGTGCGCGACGACGTGGTAGGTGTCGTGCAGGATCATATCGACGGGGATCGAGGCCTCGAACACGCCGGTGACGCCGCCGATGATGAAGTTGAACACGAACCCGACACAGAACAGGAAGGGTGCGGTCAGGCGGAGACTCCCGTTCCACATCGTCGCGATCCAGTTGAACGTCTTCACCGCGCTCGGTATCGCGATGGCGATGGAGACGGCCATGAACGAGGCGCGCAGCCGCGGGTCCATCCCCGTCGCGAACATGTGGTGGGCCCACACACCGAAAGAGAGGACGCCCAGCGCGAGCGTGGAGTAGACGACGAACTCGAAGCCAAAGAGCTTCCGGCCGGTGAACTTGGGCAGGATGTAGCTGATCAGCCCCATCGGCGGGAGGACGAGGACGTACACCTCGGGATGCCCGAAGAACCAGAACAGGTGTTGCCAGAGCATCGTCCCGCCGCCGTCGGCGGCGAAGAAGGTCGTCCCGAAGTTCCGGTCCAGAAGCAGCATGATCAGGGCGCTCCCCAAAAGCGGGAAGGCAAACAGGATCTGGGCGGACTGGACGAGGACGGTCCAGGAGAAGATGTCGAGGGTCGCCCAGTCCACGTCCTCGCCTCGCTCGGTGAGGATGGTCGCGATGAAGTTGATCGCGCCGATCGTCGCCGAGACGCCCGTGAGGTGCAGTCCCAGCAGCATGAGATCCACACCGGCGTTGGGCTGTTCGAGGGACAGCGGCGTGTACATCGTCCAGGCGGTCTGTGCCGGGTCGATGCTCGGGAGGAAGAAACCGCCCCAGATCAACAGCGCGCCGGGCGGGAGCAGCCAGAACGCGATGGCGTTGATCCGGGGGAAGGCCATGTCGTCGGCGCCGATCAGGATCGGGATCAGGTAGTTCGAGAACGCCGCGAGGATCGGCGTCCCGAACAGGAACAGCATCGTGATCCCGTGGCTGGTCAGCAGGCCGTTGTACAGCGACGCGCTCAGGATGTCCTCGCCTGGCCCGATCAGTTCGGCCCGCATCAGGAGGACGGCGACGCCGCCCCACGCGAACGCGAACACGGCGAAGGCCCCGTACAGCAGGCCGATGTCCTTGTGGTCGACGGTGGTGAGCCACCGGACGATTCCGCCCGGTTTCTCCCGGTGTCCGTGCCCCGCCTCACCGAACAGTCCCTCCCCGTCACCGGAGCCGACGGGTGAGTACGAGCGCCAGTCCTCCAGTCGACGCAACCACGCGACGGCACCGACGAGTACGACCCCCATCAGTACCAGACTCGTCCACGATGGAATTGCCATTCTACGGCCAGGTTCCGACGACTTCGCCATGGAAATTGCCACGAATATATTCGCACTGGTGGGATATCGTCCCGGCGTCGCGGGAGCGACTCCCGGGACGGCTTTCGTCCGCGTCGATATGTGCTAGCCGCGCAACGTTTCGAGCTGGATACCAGTCACAGACGTCTGAGCGTGGTTTCGGGCGAGCGCCGGCCACTCATTTATTCGGCTGGGAGACGAACGATCGGTATGGAGCTACGCGACCCCGACGCGGACGACGGCGAGCGGATCCACGAGGTTGTACGGAGCGCAATCACCTCCGCCTACAGTCTGTCGCCCGACCAGATCCGGACCATCACGGACGACCGGTTCGGCCCCGACCGCATCGGACAAGTCGCCGACGCCGACGACCGTGTCGCAGTCGTCGCCGAGGACGCCATCGAGGGCGGGGACGGCGACCGAACGGTGGTCGGCTACGCGGAGGCCACCGTCGACGACGGGGACGGCGAGATCCGCTGGCTGTTCGTCGACCCCGAGCACCGGGGCCGAGGGATCGGAACGGGTCTGTTCGAGACCGTCACCGAGCACCTCCAGGAGGCGGGCGTCGACGACCCGCAGGCGGCCACGCTACAGGCCAATCAGGCGGGTCACCAGTTCTTCGACGCGTTCGGCTACGAGGAGGTCGACGAGCGGCGGATCGAAATCGCCGACCAGACGCTCGTCGAGTACGTGTTCGAGAAATCGGCGACCGAGAGCGAGAAGTCCGACCGCTCGGCCGCCGAGGCGGAGACCGAAACGGAGACTGGCGGGGGATCGGCCTCGGACCCGGACGTCGACACTGACGACGAGAGCTGGGCGGTCACCGACTTCCCGGACGCCGAGGAGCGCGACGGGCAGGTCGTGGTGACGACGGACGACGGCGAGGAGAAGTACCTCGACCGTGACGATCCACAGACAGGTCGGGAAGCGCTCTTCTTCCCGGCGTACAGCGACTCCCAGTTCGACGATCGGTACGGGTTCTACTGCGGGAACTGCGGCTCCCTCGACGTGCAGGTCGACGAGATGGAGCGGTCCGAGTGCACCAACTGCGGAAACGTCCACGCCGCGAAGGACGATCACGACGCCAGCTATCTCTGAGGTGGCCACCGGTCTCCGACACTCGGTACCAATAGCTATCAGTCTCGGCCGGCAACGATGGGTATGGGCGATCCCGCGTGTTACCGGGACTACTGTCCCGAGTGTGACCTGCAGGTGACGATCACCGACGAGGCGTGTCCGGAGTGTGGAACACATCTGCCTCGGGAAGACGACTGATCGGTGGCGGCTGCCGACGGGGCCGGTCCGGCGTCGCGGCCCTCGAACCAGTTCGACCGTGCCTCTTTCCCGTCCCGACGAAATGGTCACACACATGACTGTCCAACGGTGGGACTGCGAGGGTGTATCGACCGATGGGGGTGACCGGTGATGGAGGCCTCGGCGACGCTGGCGCTCGGCGCGAGCGGCGGGCTGTTCCTCGTCGGACTCGTCACCGGTGTCTGGAAGTACGCGCAGATGTGGACGAGCGAGGACGCCAGCGCACACTACTACGTCAACACCGCACACCGGGCGTCACTGCTGTACTCGTTCGCGGCGCTGATCCTGTACCAGTTCGCTCTGGTGAGCCAGTATCCGCAGTGGCTCGAACTCCTCGGAGTCGGCGTCACGCTCTTTTTCTTCGTGTTCGCCATCGGCACCTACGTCGTCCACGGCCTCCTGCAGGACACGGACAACCAGTTCCGGACGCCACACGTTCTGGGCCGCTTCGAGCTCCCGCCGTTCGTCGTGCACGGGTCCATGGTGCTACTGATCGTCGGCGAAATCGGCGGGTTCGGGATATTGTTCGCGGGGTTTCTGCAGGCGGCGGTGCTGTAGCCCCCGTCGCCGCCGCGGGCTGGCGAACCGCACGGTAGCGGGTCAGCACGGCCCACGTCGAAGCCCGACGACCACGAACCCCGAGCCGGATCTCCAGCACGTACGGCCCGAGTGCGAGTCGTCGGAGGCCGAATCCCTTCGGCACAGTACCCATCCCTCCGCCCCGATACCGTTCGATACGAGCATGACGACCGAGATCGACGTCCGCGACTGGCCGGAGTCGGAGCGGCGCGAGCGACTGTTCGACCTGCTGGCGGGGGCCGAAGCCGGCGACGAGTTCGAAATCGTCTCGGACCGGGACCTCGACCCCCAGCTGGTTCGCTACCAGATCGAACGGGACCACGCGCTGGAGTGGGAGCACGAAGACCCCGACGCGGAACCGCGGGAACTCCGGCTGACCGTCGGAGACGCGCTGGACGGGTCGCTCGGCTCCATCGACGTACGTGACCTGAAACCGCAGCGGCGTCACGAGGCCCTGCTCGGAATCTTCGACGAACTGGAATCGGCGGAGGGGTTCGTACTGGTCAACGACCACGACCCCAAGCCGCTGTACCACGAACTCCGGTCGATGCACGGCGACGTGGTCGACTGGGCGTACGCGAGCGAGGGCGGCGGGGAGTGGCGCGTCGAGATCCGCAAGACCGGCGACACCGAGGCGACCGAGAAGGACGTCGTCACGCGATACGACGTGCGGGACATCCCGAAACAGGAGCGACACCCCACGATCCACCACCGGTACGGGATGATCCCCCAGGGTGGGACGATGGAACTGATCGCCCCGCACGAACCCAAGCCCCTCCAGCGCGAGTTCCACGGGCGCTACGGCGACGCGTTCGACTGGAACGTCGTCGAGTCCGAACCGGGCCGGTGTCGCGTCCGGATCACGAAACAGGGGGACACCGGCGACGAGTCGTCGAGCGACGGGGACCCGGAATCGTCGGCCGGCGGCGACGGGCTCGCGGTCACCGAGGAACTCGACGTGCGGGACCTCCCGCCGGCCCAGCGTCACGAGAAGATCTTCGCGGCCTACGACGAGTTGACCGGCGGGCACGGGTTCGTGCTGGTCAACGACCACGACCCCAAGCCGCTGTACCACCAGTTCGAGGCCGAGGCGGGGCCGGAGTTCCACTGGGAGTACCGGGCCAAAGACCCCGGCGAGTTCAGGGTGCTGATCGGCAAGACGGAGACGAGCACCGATGGCTCGACCGCGGATTCCTCGGCCGCGGACACCTCGACCGCCGGCGGGACGGAGCCCCCGTTCTGACGACGGCAGGGGACGAGACCGACCCCGATACCGCCGTCACTCTACCCACACCGTCTTGCGGTTGACGAACTCCCTGATCCCCGGCCCGGAGAGTTCGCGGCCGTAGCCCGAGTCCCCGACGCCGCCGAAGGGAACTCGCGGGTCCGATTTGACCAGCTGGTTCACGTAGACGCAGCCGGCGTCGATCCGGCGGGCGAGCGCATTGCCGCGCTCTCGGTCCTCGGTCCAGACGCTCGCACCCAGCCCGAAGTTCGTGTCGTTGGCCGTCGCGATGGCCTCGTCCTCGTCGTCGACCTCGTAGACCGCGGCGACTGGGCCGAACGTCTCCTCGCTGTCGGCGGGACACCCCTCGGGCACGTCGGTCAGGACCGTCGGCGGGTAGAAGGCCCCCTCGCGGTCCAGCGGCTCGCCACCGGTGACGAGCGTCGCGCCGGCCTCGACGCTGTCCTCGACCTGTTCGTGGAGGTCCTCCATGAGGCCCTGGCGAGCCTGTGGTCCGATATCGGTACCCTCGGCCATCGGATCGCCGACGGTGAGCGACTCGATCTCGTCGACGAACCGGTCGAGGAAGTCGTCGTAGGCGTCGGTGTGGACGACGAACCGCTTGGCCGCGATGCAGGACTGGCCGCCGTTCTGATTGCGCGCCCACGCACCGGTCTCGGCGGCCGCGTCGAGGTCGGCGTCGTCCAGCACGACGAACGGGTCGCTGCCGCCCAGTTCCAGCACGGTCTTCTTGAGCTGGTCGCCGGCCGTCGCGGCGACCGCCCGCCCCGCCGGCCCGCTCCCGGTCAGGGTCGCCGCCCGGACACGGTCGTCGGTCAGGACGTCCTCGACGGCGTCTGACCCGACGAGCAGCGACTGGAAGACGCCCTCCGGGTAGCCGGCCTCGCGGAACACCTCCTCGATGGCGCGTGCACACCCCGGCACGTTCGAGGCGTGTTTGAGCAGGCCGACGTTCCCGGCCGTGAGGTAGGGCGCGGCGAACCGGAACACCTGCCAGAACGGGAAGTTCCAGGGCATGACCGCCAGTACCGGCCCGAGCGGTTCGTACACCGTCTCGACGGACGCCCCCGCCGGACTCGGGTGGCCCTCCGGCGCGAGGTAGGCGTCTGCGTGTTCGGCGTAGTGGTCACAGGCCCACGCGCACTTCTCCATCTCGGCGACGCCCTGTTCGATGGGCTTGCCCATCTCCCGGGTCATCGTCTCGGCGTACTCCCGCTCGTTCTCCCGGAGGACCTCGCCCGCGGCCGCGAGCAGCTCCTCGCGCTCCCGGATCGGCCGGTCGCGCCACGCCTCGAACGCCTCGGTCGCCCGGTTCAGCGACGCCTCCACGTCCTGCTCGGAGTCTTCCTCGTACGTGTCGATCCGTTCGCCGGTCGACGGGTCGATTACGTCCATGGGACGTAATACGCGGTGACACGGACGTATATACGTTCAGCCGAATTCCCCCGACCAGTCGGGCCACGCGAACGGACCGAGGTGCGAACCCGACCCGCGAATCCAGAACAGACTGACCGGAAAAACAGACGGATCGGAACGCCCCTCGCAGTCGCTACGTCAGCGCGCTTCCAGCCCGGATAATCTCCGTCTCCCCGAACGCCGGCCCGACGAACTGCAGTCCGACGGGGAGACCCTCACTGGTCTCGCCCGCGGGCACGGAGATGGCAGGGAGGTTCGCCAGATTGACCGGCGTCGTGTTGGCGTCGGCCAGGTACATCGTCAGCGGATCCGACAGGCTCTCGCCCATCTCCATCGGCGGGACGGGCATCGTCGGCGAGGCCAGCACGTCCGCCTCGGCCAGCGCCTCGTCGAAGTCCTGCTTCACCCACGCACGTGCGTCCTGGGCCTTCTTGTAGTACTTGTCGTGGTAGCCTGCAGAGAGAGCATAGGTGCCGAGCAGGATGCGGCGCTTGACCTCCTCGCCGAAGCCTTCCTCGCGCACCTTCGCGAACTCCTCGTTCCAGTTGCCCTCGTAGTCGGGGCTGGGACCGTACCGGACGCCGTCGAACCGCGCGAGGTTCGAGGAGGCCTCGGACATGGCGATGACGTAGTAGGCCTCGACGGCGTGTTCGACCGACGGCAGGTCGACCTCGTGGTAACTTGCACCCTGGGCTTCGAGGTCGTCGATGGCGTCCCAGAAGGTCTCGACGACTTCCTCGTCGGCCCCTTCGACCAGTTCCGTCGGAACGCCGATCTCCATGCCCTCGACGTCACCGTCCGCGGCGGCGGCGTAGTCGGTGGGTGCGCCCTCCTCGCGCTCGCGGGCTTCGCCCGCTCGCGTATCCGAGGCGCTTCGCGCCTCGCTTGCCTCCCGAGTCGTCGCGTCGTGCTCGTCGGGGCCGACGATGACCTCCAGCAACTCCGCAGCCTCCTCGACCGTCGGCGCGATGGGGCCGATCTGCTCCAGCGAGTTGGCGTAGGCGATCAGCCCGTATCGCGAGACGAGGCCGTAGGTGGGCTTGAGGCCGACGACGCCGCAGAACGCGGCGGGACAGCGCACGGAGCCACCGGTGTCCGTTCCGAGCGCGAGGTCGGCCTCGCCGGCCGCGACGGCCGCCGCAGAGCCACCCGAGGAGCCGCCGGGGACGTGGCCCGGCGCGGCGGGGTTCTCGGTCGGGCCGAACGCGGACGTCTCGGTCGTCGTCCCCATCCCGAACTCGTCCATGTTGGTCTTCCCGGTGATGGTCGCGCCGGCCGATTTGAGGCGCTCGACGACCGTCGCGTCGTACGGCGGGACGTAGTCGTCGAGCATCGCCGACCCGCAGGTCGTCCGGACGCCCTCGGTCGAGATGTTGTCCTTGACGGCGACGGTCCGGTCGGCCAGCGGGCCGTCGGCGTCGCCCTCGATCCGCTCGTCGGTGATGTAGGCGTTGTGTGACATTACGAGACCTTCGGGCCCTTGAAGAAACCGTCCTCGCTCTCGGGGGCGTTAGCCAGTGCCTCGTCCTGATCGAGGGAGTCGCGCACCTCGTCCGCCCGCATCACGTTCGCGAGGTCGGTCTCCTCGTCGACCTCGGGGACCTCGTCCAGCGTCTCGAAGTAGTCGAGGATGTCCGCGAACTGCTCGACGAACCGGTCGACCTCCTCGTCGTCGAGGTCGACGCGGGCCAGCGAGGCGACGTGGCGCACGTCCTCGGGTTCGACGGCCGAATCGCTCATGTTCGCGGCGAGGCCCGGACCGGCGGTAAGGGTTTCGATACCCGACTTTCGCGTGTTGCCGTCGCTCGCCGACACACGCTCGCACGCTCGCACGAAGGCGCCAGTACAACGGCCGAAAACGGTACGCATGAAGTCTCAGAAGGCCGAAAACTTTAAGTCGGCCGAGCCACGACATAATAACGCATTAGAGAGTTTTCCGGGCACCAGCGCCCGCCGATCCAACCAATGACAGACACCACCATCAGAGAGTATACGGGCGAGCGCGAGCGCACGCGCGAAGACGGAGATGAGACGGAGGAGCGGGAGCGCGAAGAGCCGGTCGTCTGTCCGGAGTGTGGCGGTTCGCTCGTGACCGACTCGGAGCGTGGCGAGACGGTCTGTGAGGAGTGTGGACTGGTCGTCTCCGAGGACGAAGTCGATCCCGGACCGGAGTGGCGCGCCTTCGACGCCAAGGAGAAAGACGAGAAGAGCCGGGTCGGGGCCCCGACCACGAACATGATGCACGACAAGGGGCTCTCGACCAACATCGGCTGGCAGGACAAGGACGCCTACGGCAACTCCCTGTCCTCGCGCCAGCGCGAGAAGATGCAGCGGCTGCGCACCTGGAACGAGCGGTTCCGCACCCGCGACTCCAAGGAGCGCAACCTCAAGCAGGCACTCGGCGAGATCGACCGCATGGCTTCCGCACTGGGTCTCCCCGAGAACGTCCGCGAGACCGCCTCGGTCATCTACCGCCGGGCACTCGACGAGGACCTCCTCCCCGGTCGGTCCATCGAGGGCGTCTCGACGGCCTCGCTGTACGCCGCCGCCCGACAGGCCGGCACGCCCCGCAGTCTCGACGAGATCGAATCGGTCTCCCGGGTCGACAAGGACGAGATCGCACGCACCTACCGCTACGTCGTCCGGGAACTGAACCTGGAGATCCAGCCCGCAGATCCCGAGAGCTACGTCCCCCGCTTCGCCTCGGATCTCGACCTCTCCGAGGAGGTCGAGCGCCGGGCCCGGGAACTGCTGAGTTCGGCCAAAGAGCAGGGCGTCCACTCCGGGAAGTCCCCGGTCGGGCTGGCCGCGGCGGCCGTCTACGCCGCCTCGCTGCTGGCCAACGAGAAGGTGACCCAGTCGGCGGTCTCCGAGGTCGCCTCCATCTCCGAGGTCACCATCCGCAACCGCTACCACGAACTGCTGGAAGCCGAGGATACCGTCGCGCAGTAACCGTCTCCACGCTCTTCTCGCTGTCGTCACGACCCGCACGCGACGGCTAGTCGACCAGCGACCGGACGTACTTCGTGACGTGGTCGTCCATCCGACGCTTGTACCCCGCTTGCCGGGCCAACCGGTCGAGTTCCCGCGCGACCAGACTACCGTACTGAACGGCCTTCTTGTCCCGCTCGGCGATCTTCGCGGGGAGCCACTCCGCCGCCGCTCGGCGGAGCGCGACCTTCCGCTCGGCGTCGCCCCGGTCCTCGTCAGGGCCGGGGTCGGCCACGAGTAGATGGCCGGGGAGCGGGAGCGCCGCCTCGACCACCCGGTCGTCGAGCAGCGGCGCGACGGGGTCGACGCCCGCGGCCCGCAGAGCGAGCACGTCCCGCTCCAGTTGCTCGGGGAGCGTAGTCAGGACCTCGCGGCGCGCTCCCCGGACCGTTCCGGCGTCGACGCGGGGGTCCTCCGGCGCTTTCGCGACCTTGGCGTAGCCGCCGAACAGTTCGTCGGCTCCCTGTCCGACGGCGAGCCGGTCGTAGCCGTCGGCGGCGACGCGGTCGGCCACCAGATAGAGCGGGAGGCCGATCTGGACGTCCATCGCGTTGGTCCGGCCGATGGCGCGGGCGAGGTCCGGCACCGCACGTTCGAGATCGTCGTGGGTGAGTTCGACCACCGTGAGGTCCCGCCCGAGCGCGTCGGCGGCCGTGCGGGCGGCTTCGACGTCGTGACTGTCCTGGAAGCCCGCGACGTACAGCGGTGCGTCCAGCCGCGCTGCCAGGATGGCCGAGTCGACGCCGCCCGAGAAGGCGACGGCCAGCCCAGCGGTGTCGACCGCCTCGGTACTCGCTGCGACGGCGTTACGGACCGCCCTGATGGCTGCGTCCTCGTCGTCACTGGCAGGCGGGTCCGGGAGCGTCCAGACTTGCTCGTCGCCCCCGGCGGTGCGAACGTGGCCCGCGGGCACCGGATCGGGATCGGACAGGTCAGTCGGGTCGAAACTCCACCGGGTCGGATCGTCGGCCTCGGTGAAACAGGGGCGGCGACCGAGCACGTCGCGGACGAGTTGCCGTTCCCCTGAGTCGGCGAGTTCCCCGGCGAACCCACGGGTGCCGGGCAGTGGGTCGCCGTCGTCGAGTGCCTCGCGGACGGTCGCCAGGTCGGCACTGTCGATCATCGCAGATCGGAGAGGCGGCGCTGGACGCGGCGCTTCACGCCACCGGCGGCCTGCCGGAAGCTGATCCGCCAGGGCGTCCGTTTGCCCTCGACGGTGGTGTGGCCCTCGCGGATCGCGTCGAGGATGGCGTCGACACTACGTTCGGCGGCGTCGATGCGGGTCACGGCCTGTCCGACCATCTCGCTGATGTGGGCGTCGCTCCCGGCGGTCATGGGCATGCCGTTGCGGCGGGCGAACCGCTCGGCCTGTCGGTTCGACCGGCCGGTAAGCAGGCGGGAGTTGTACACCTCGATGGCGTCGGCGGCGGTCAGCGTCTCCTGTGAGATGTTCGCGAGGACGCCGCTGCGGGACTCCTGGAAGGGGTGTGGGACGACGGCGATGCCGCCGAGCGAGCGGATGCGATCCAGTGTCTCCCCGAAAGAGAGGCCTGGCGGGACCGCTTCCCGGACTCCGAGCGCGAGGACGTGACCAGCGGCCGTCGAGACCTCCATCCCGGGGATGCCGACGAGGTCGTACTCTTCGGCTTTCTCGACGGCCGCGAGGCTGGCCTCGATCTCGTCGTGGTCGGTGACGGCGAGTGCGTCCAGGCCGACGGCCTCGGCCTGACCCAGAAGCAGTTCGATCGGGTCACGGCCGTCGTGGGACAGCGACGAGTGGGAGTGCAACTCGGCGGCGAGCACGTCCCCCCATTGACCCGGCCCTATCAAAAGCCAACCGGTCCGAGAGTCGAACGACCGCCGGCCGCGGCGTCTCACGACCGGCCGCGACGCTCGAACATGTTCCCCGGCAGAGACGGTCAGACCGGGACGTACGGGCGCTTTGGCCGGGCCCGTGTCGACGATATTATAAGCGTTCGTCCGCCAGTAGCGGACACATGGTCCGAGACCCGTTCGCGGACGAGGACCAACCGGATCTACAGGACGTGCTCGACGCGCTGGACGACCCCAAGTGTCGAGCCATCGTTCGCAACCTCGACGAACCCATGACAGCCGAAGAGATCTCGGAGGTCTGTGACGTGCCGCTCTCGACCACCTACCGGAAGCTGGATCTGCTGACCGAAGCGTCGCTGTTGCGCGAAGGCATGGAGATTCGCCCCGACGGGCAACACGCCAGCAAGTACGAGGTGGACTTCGAGGAGGTCGTCGTGGGCCTCGACGACGGCGACCGGACGTTCGAGGTCGGGATCAGCCGAGTCCCACGGACCGCCGACGAACGACTGCGGGATCTGTGGTCGGAGGTGCGCAAAGAAACGTGATCGAACTCTATCCCCTCTTTCACCTGCCGACGGTCATCACCGCACTCAAGACGGTGACGCTCGTCCTCGGCGCGATGATCACTTACTTCTCGTACAAGGCCTACCAGCGGACCGGCGCGCGCCCCCTCGGGTTGCTCGCGTTCGGCTTCGCCCTCGTGACCCTCGGGAGCATGCTGGCCGGCGTGTTCGACCTCGGCCTGTCGCTCCAGCGGGAGTACGCCATCATCGCCGAGACCGGCCTCATGGCGCTTGGGTTCGGCGTCATCGTCTACTCGCTGTACGCGCGGTAGCTGGCCCGTCGGCGGCCGCGAACGCACTCAGGCCTTTCTGAGCCGGTTCATCGCGTCCGGGAGCTCGTTGGCGGCCGTCGAGGTGGCGTCGTCCCCGTTCCAGAACCGCTCGACGTAGCCGTCGGCGTTGACCAGCAGAATCAGCGATCGGTGGTTGAACATGTACCCCCCGGAGTCCGCTGCGGGTTCCGTCTCCGTCGCCGTGGACGGCGTCGACGCTGACTCCTCGGTCGCGGTCGGTGTGGAACCGGTCGCCGTCGAACCAGTCGCCGTCCCGTGGGATCCGGGGCCGGTCTTCTCGAAGTACACGCCGAGCTCCTCCTGAACGGTCGCTTTCGCCCGCGCTTCCGTCTCGGGACGGAGGAAGGTCCAGTTGCCGGCCTCGAGATTCACGTTCCGTTCCTGTGCGTAGGTCCGCAATCGTTCGGCCGTGTCTCTGGCCGGGTCGAAGGTTATCTCGGCGAACTCGACCGCGTCGCCCCACCCCTCGTCGAGGGCCTTCCCCTGAGCCGACACGAGTGCCTGCGTCAACAGCGGGCAGGCCGTCTCGCAGTTGCTGAAGACGAAGGTTAGCGCGAGCGGCTCGTCGAACTCTGTGGTCGATTGCTCGCCACCACCCAGGGCGTCCGGGAGTGTCACGGCGGGAATCTGCTGTCCCCACGCCGGAAACCGAACGTCCTCCGGGTCGAACTCCATCTCCTGTTTCGGGAGCTTCGTGTTCGGGTTCTGGTCCGAGGAATCACCGCCACCGAGACAGCCGGCGACTGCGACCGTCCCTGCCGTCGCGCCGAGCGCGGTCCGGATGTACTGTCGTCTGTCCATTGTGAGGGGGTTTCGGTCGGACGGGCTAAAGTGTCGCGTTCCCGTCCGCTCGTGCGCGCCGGAGACACGAGCGTTCCCGGTTGGCTGGAATCTCGCGAGGGCTTAATCCGGACGAGCACCTAGAACGAGACATGACCGATCACGTACTGGTGCCAGTCGACGCCTCACCGCTGTCCGAGCAGGCGGTGGAGTTCGCCCTCGAGGAGTACGCCGACGACGCGACGATCACCGTCCTGCACGTCATCGATTTCGTCGAGGCGGGCTACGGTGCGCCGATGGAGGCCTCACTCCCGGGCTACTGGGAAGACTGGTACGAGACGGAAAAAGAGAACGCGGAAGAACTGTTCGAGAATCTCCAGTCGATGGCCGACGACTACGACGTTACGCTGGCGACCGAGACGGTGATGGGCCAACCGGCCCGCAGCATCGTGGAGTTCGCCGACACCGAACCGATCGATCACGTCGTCATGGGAAGCCACGGTCGCTCGGGCGTCTCCCGGATCTTGCTCGGGAGCGTCGCCGAGACGGTCCTCCGACGCGCCCACTGTCCCGTCACGATCGTCCGCTGACGGGCGCTCCGGACCTTGGCGGGACACCATGGAAACCATTCACAAGCCCTGGTACGTTTAGTCGGGCTTATACAGGATGGTGAAAAACCGACGGGTATGGAGACAGAACGTTCGAGCGATTCCGACGGGTCGGCGACCAGTCGTCGCGGCTTTCTGCGGACTGCGGCGGTAGGCGCGGCGGCCACGAGCGTCGCGGCAGGTGCGACCGGGACGGCGACGGCACAGGAAGGGACGCCAGCACCGGAGGACATGTTCGACGGGTGGCTGTCGGAGACGACCAACTTCGACGGCACCGTCGTCGACGAGACCGGGCAGGACTCGATCACCATCGCGGTCGGTGGCAACAGCCTCGTGTTCGACCCGCCCGCGGTCCGGGTCGATCCCGGCACGACGATCACCTGGGAGTGGGAAGGTGGCCGTCACAACGTCGTCGGCGAAAACCGCGACTTCTCCAGCGGTGACCCGACCAGCGAGACGGGGACGACCTACGAGCAGACCTTCGAGGAAACCGGCGTCGTCAAGTACCTCTGTGAGCCCCACGCCGGCGTCATGCAAGGCGTCGTCGTCGTCGGCGACGCCGAAGCCGGTGCGGGCGGCGAAGGCGGTGACCACGGCGGCGGCGAACTCGTCCTGACCGACAGCCTGCTTGCGATGGGCGTCGCTCTGGTGCTCGGCGTGCTCTCGCCGATTCTGTTCGCCGTCCACCTCGCGATGAACCGCGACAAGGTCGGCGGCCGCGGCAACTCCGGCGACGGCGAACTCAAGCGGATCGACTCACAGGACTGATCGACTCGCCGGCCGACGAAAGGGTTAGCACCGTCGCGCCGGTAGCGCAGTCGTGGACGAGACGATCCGCTGGCTCCGCGAGCGCCCCTATTACGACGGGCAGATCACCCACCACGAGACGGTCCCCGGCCGCGAGGCCAGCTTCGCCGATCTCGACCTCCCGGATCGACTGGCTACCGCCCTCGAGAAACGGGAAATCGAGCGGCTCTACCGCCACCAGGCAGACGCCGTCGAGCGCGTCCGGGCCGGCGACGACGTGGTGCTGGCGACCGACACCGCGAGCGGGAAGAGCCTCGCCTACACCGTCCCCGCCTTCGAACGCGCGCTCGATCACACTGGCTGTACCCTCTACGTCGCCCCGCAGGTCGCACTCATCGAGGACCAGACCGACGCCCTGCAGGACCTCGCACACGGCCTCGGCTTCGGCAGTCGCGTCACGGTCGCCCAGTACACCGGCCGGCAGTCGAAATCCGAGAAAGAGGCGATCAGGGAGCGCCAGCCCACCGTCTTGCTGACGACGCCGGACATGCTCCACTACGGCATCCTGCCCCACAGCCACCGGCTCTGGGACTGGTTCTTCGAGCGCCTCGAAACGGTGGTGATCGACGAGGTCCACGAGTACCGCGGCGTGTTCGGCAGTCAGATCGGACTCGTCATCCGCCGACTGAATCGGGTCTGTGATCGATTCGACGCCTCACCCCAGTACGTCTGCTGTTCGGCGACCATCGGCAATCCGGTCGAACACGCGGCGACGGTGACGGGGCGGCCAGAGTCCTCGTTCGCGGCGATTACGACCGACGAGAGCGCGACGGGGCCGACCCACTGGCTGGTCTGGAATCCGCCGGAGTACGAGGAGAACAGGGGCTGGGGAAGCGGCCGCCGGAAGTCCAGCCACACCGAGACGAAGCGGCTGTTCGTCGACCTCGTGAGCCGCGGACTCCAGACCGTCGTGTTCACCCGCTCGCGCCAGACCGCCGAGCGCTACGCCACGGAGAGCGCCGACGAGTTGCGCCGGCGGGGCGACCGCGAGGCGGCCGACGGCGTGACGGCCTACCAGGCGGCGCTGACGAGCGAGCGCCGCCGGTCGGTGGAGGACGGGCTCCAGTCCGGCGAGATCCGGGGCGTCTGGAGCACGAACGCGCTCGAACTCGGCGTCGACATCGGCGGCCTCGACGCGGTCCTGCTCGACGGCTACCCCGGCACCCGGATGCAGGCCTTCCAGCAGGCCGGCCGCGCCGGCCGCGGGACCGACCCGAGCCTCGTGGTCATGGTCGCCGGCGAGGACCAGCTCGACCAGTACTTCGCGACGAATCCCGTGGAGTTCTTCGAGGGCGAACCGGAACGCGCCATCTCGAACCCGGGGAATCGAAACCTGATGCCCGGCCACGTCCTGTCGGCCGCCCGCGAGACGTGGCTCACGCCGACCGACGACCGCCACTTCGGCGCGGTGTTCCCCGAGGTCGTGGCCGAGTTGACCGAGACCGGCGACCTCGACCGACGGGAGACCGACGCCGGCATCCGCTGGCTCTACGACGGCGACGGGAGCCCACAGCACGAGATGAACCTCCGGACCGTCGACGACCGGCAGGTCAAGCTACGGGACCGCGCGAGCGGTGATACCATCGCGGAACTCCCCTTCGGCGACGCCCTCCGGGACGCCCACCCGGGCGCGATCTACCACCATCAGGGCCGCAGCTACGAGGTGGTCGATCTCGACCTCGATCTGGGCGTCGCAGAACTCTCCCAGACCCACGCCGACTACTACACGCAGGTACTCCACGACAAGACGATCACCGTCGAGGAAGACCGCGCGGAGACGACGCTGCCGGGGCGGTCCGACAGCACCTTGCGGCTCGCGGACGTGACGATGCGCAAGCAGATCACGGGCTACGAGCGCCGGGACGGCTCCAGCGGCGAACCCCTCGGCCGGTTCGGGCTGGACCTGCCCGAGACGACGCTTTCGACGACCGCCTTCTACTTCACCGTCCCCGAACCGGTGGAGACGGAGATGCGCCAGCGGGCGGGCGATCGGGAGGGAATCGCGAACACCGACGAGGCCTTCGGGGGCGGCATCCACGCCGCCGAGCACGCCACGATCGCCATGATGCCCGCCGAACTCCTCTGTGACCGCCGGGACGTGGGCGGGCTGTCGACGCCGCTGCACCCCCACACGGACCAGTCGACCATCTTCGTCTACGACGGCTACCCCGGCGGCGTCGGGTTGACGGAACGCGCCTACGCCGATATCGGGTCGCTCCTCTCGACGACCCGGCGGATGGTCGCCTCGTGTGAGTGTTCGGACGGCTGTCCGGCCTGCGTCCAGTCGCCCCACTGCGGGAACGCCAACGACCCGCTGGACAAGGACCTCGCACTCTTCCTGCTGGAGGAAGTCGAAGGATGAGGGGCCGGGAGGCCGGTCAGTCCGCCGGTTCCGGCCCGGTGTCGAACATCGGGCTCTCGCCGGCGATCTCGTCGTCGTGGAGGTAACACTGCGGGTCGGGGGCGAAGGGGTCGTCGTGGACCGACAGCGCGCGCAGTCGCGAGCCGCCGCGACAGACCGACTGGTAGGCACAGTCCGCGCACTTCCCCGTGAGGTGGTCCTCGCGGTTCCGGAGTTTCTGGAGGAGTGGGTTGGACTCGTCGTCCCAGATCGCACCGAACGGGCGGTCCCGGACGTTACCCAGCGAGTAGTTCTGCCAGAACTGGGTGAGGTGGACGTTGCCCTGGTAGTCAACGTCGGCGACGCGCTCGCCGGTCGGGTCGCCACCGTTGATCTGCAGGTAGCGGTAGATCCGCTCGGCGGCGGCGTCGCTCAGATGCTCGCGGGCGTACTCGACGAGGTAGCCGGCGTCGGCGTAGTTACCCACCAGCAGGGTCTCGATCTCCTCGCCGCGGGCGTGGTACTCGCGGGTCATGTCACAGACCGTCTGGACCGCTTCGCGGCGCTCCTCGGGCGTGAGGTCCACGTCCTGAATCTCGTTGCCGCGGCCGCCGTAGTCCAGGTGGTAGAAACAGAACCGGTCGAGCCCGGCGTCGTGGAGCAACTCGACCACGTCTTCGAGGTCGTCGGCGTTGTGTTTCGTGATCGTGTATCGGAGGCCGGTCTTGAGGCCCGCGGACTGGCAGGCCTCGATGCCCCGGAGCGCTGCGTCGAACGCGCCCTCCTCCCCGCGGAAGGCGTCGTTGCGCTCGGGGAGCCCGTCGACGGAGACGCCGGCGTACTGCAGGCCGGCGTCTTTCAGATCGTGGGCGCGTTCCTCCGTGATGAGCGTCCCGTTGGTCGAGAGCACGGGGCGAATCCCGCTGTCGGCGGCGTAGGCGACGAGTTCTTCGAGGTCGTCCCGAACCAGCGGTTCCCCGCCCGAGAAGAGGACGACGGGGACGCCGTAGTCGGCCAGGTCGTCGAGCAGGCGCTTGCCTTCCGCGGTCGAGAGTTCGCCCGGCGCGGTCTCGGTGTCGGCGGCGGCGTAGCAGTGGTCGCAGTAGAGGTTGCACTGCTTGGTGGTGTTCCAGACGACGACGGGGCGGCGCTGTTTCTCCTCGCGGATCTGCTCGCGGTCGGACTCGTCGGCGGCGTCGTACCGGAGGCCGTCCCCCTCGGCGTCGAGGTCGCAGAGGAGTTTACTGACGGAGATCATCGGCCCACCCCGTTCGTCGGCGACCGATCACGACCCACGATACTGCGGGCGCTTTGCTCCAGGCTCGGCGACATACCTGATCGAAGGGAACACGTTCACAAACCGCCACTGTGCGTTCTCAAACCGTGGGAACGGGACTGTTTATTTACCCGTATCCAACCCTCACGATCAGAGTGAGGTGACCATTGAGATGGAGCGACGTACGTTCGTGCGTGGAATCGGAGCGGTGACAGTGGCCGGCGCGCTGGCTGGCTGTAGCGGTGGCGGAAACGGCGACGGAGACGGCGGTGGCGACACCACCACCACGAGCGGTGACGGTGGCGGGGAAGCGACTGCCAGCGTTCCCAGCGAAGTCGACACCTACCTGAACGACAACGACGCGCGGCTGTACAACGGTAACGCAGTCGACGAGACCGGGAACGACACCGTGACCGTCAGCGTCGGGGCCGGCGAGCAGAACTACGCGTTCGATCCTGCGGCGGTCAAGATCTCGACCGGTACGACAGTCGAGTGGGCCTGGGGCGGAGACCTCCAGCACAACGTCGTCGCGACCGACGGCACGTTCGAGAGCGAGCGGTACACCAGTCCCGGCGTCAACTTCTCGTACACGTTCGAGGAAGCCGGCAACTACACCTACTACTGTACGCCCCACCGGCAGCTGGGGATGCACGGCGCGATCATCGTCGAATAGACTGCGACGCTCGCTTTCTTTCCCGCCCGATACGATCGGACAGCGTCCGCTAACTCACGACCAGCACGAAGCCCGTGACGAACATCATCAGCGCGATCCCTGCGAGGACGAGAAAGAGCAGGTCTTTTTCGGTCATCGTTGCCCACTACGATGTGAAACGGCTAATTACCTTCGTCTCCAACCGGAGCCAATGGCAGACACCGCGACCCAGACACCGAGCGGCCGGCCGGGCAATCGCGTCGTCCTGTTCATCTACGCCGCCATCGTCGCCATCGCCGGCGTGATGGGCTTCATCCTCGGCAACGCCCGCCCCGAGGACCTCGACCCGGAGCTGTTCGGGTTCATCCAGTTGCCGCCCAACGCCTTCGGCACCGCACTCTACGGCATGATCACCGTCGCCATCGGCCTGGGAATCCTCCTCGGACTGGTGATCTACGTCTCCGAACGGTACCCCGACGCCTGAGTTCCGGGTCCTCACCCCTGGCCGACCATGCTGTCCTCGTCGTCCCACTCCTGCTCGCGGAGTTCGTACTTCTGGATCTTGCCCGTCGCCGTCGTCGGGAGCTCCTCGACGAACTCGAACCGGTGGACGACCTTGTAGCCGGCCAGTTGCGACTCGCAGAAGGTCTTGAGTTCCTCGGGCGAGACCGGCGGGTTCTCGGGGTCGTCGTTGGACGGGACGACGAAGGCCTTGGGCGTCTCGCCCCACTCCTCGCTGGGCGAGGGGATCACCGCGACCTGACTCACCGCGTCGTGTTCGTAGAGGGTGTCCTCCAGTTCGATGCTCGAGATGTTCTCCCCGCCCGAGATGATGATGTCTTTCTTGCGGTCCTGAATCGAGATCATCCCGTGCTCGTCGACCACGGCGAGGTCGCCGGTGTGGTAGTAGCCCTCGATCCGGTCGGTGAAGGCCTCCTCGGTGGCCTCTGGTTTGTTCCAGTAGCGATCCATCACCTGATTGCCGCGGACGACCACCTCGCCGATGGTCCCGTCGTCCCACGGCACTTCCTCGCCGTCCTCGTCGACGACGCGCACGTCCGTCCCGAGGTAGCCGAGGCCCTGTCGCTTCTTGATCTTGAACCGCGAATCGCTGTCCGCGTCGAGCAGCCGGGGGGCGTCGGAGGTGGTGATCAGCGGGCCAGTCTCGGTCGCGCCGTAGACGTGTTTGAGTCGCCAGCCGAACTCGTCCTCTACTTTCCGGATGGTGGCTTCGGGCGGTGCGCTCCCGGCGGTGGCGATGCGAACGGGGTTGTCGCCGGTGGTCGTCACGTCACCGTCCTCGCTCTCGTAGTGATCGGAGAGCATGTTCAACACCGTCGGTGCACCGCACATGTAGGAGACGTCCTCCTCGGCGACTGTGTCGAAGATCCACTCGGCGTCGACGCCGCGGGTGCAGACGTGGGTCGCGCCCATGCCCGTGACGGCGTAGATGTGCCCCCAGCCGTTGACGTGGAACATCGGCAGGGTCCAGAGGTAGACGTCGTCGTCGCGAATCTCCTGGTGGACGGAGACGAGGTAGGCGTGGATCGTCTCGGTCCGGTGGGTCCGGACGACACCCTTCGGATCGCCGGTCGTCCCGGAGGTGTAGTTGATCGTGATGTCGTCGTCCTCGCTCATCTCCGGCCGGTCGTAGTCGGTGCCGGCGTCTTCGATCACCGCGTCGAAGGACTCCCAGTCGCCGTCGACCGCGTCGACGTCGTTGGTGACGAACGTCTCGGTCGGCACGTCGTCCCTGACGGCCTCGATCCGGTCCGCGTACTCGTGGTCGGCGTAGATGGCGTCGACCTCGGCGTCGCTCAGGATGTACTCGAAGTCGTCGGGGACCAGCCGGTAGTTCAGCGGCGTGTGGACGGCACCGATCTGCATGCTCCCGTAGGCGGCTTCGAGGTGGTAGTGCGTGTTGGGGTCCAGTACCGCCACGCGGTCCCCTTTCTCGATGCCCCGATCCTGCAGAAATGCGGAAAACCCGTCGGCTCGCTCTCCGAGTTCGTCGTAGCTGTACCGCTCCCCGGTCGTCGCGACGACGGCCTCCTCGTCGCCGTAGTGGCGTCGCGCCCGGTCCAGAAAGTCCGTGACCAGCAGTGGTTTCTCCATCGTGCCTGCCACAACGAGGGTAAACCTAATAGTAGTTTCCGACGGATCCGCGCGGTGGGAACCCGGAAGCGCTCAGCGGTCGCGGGACGCGTCGGTGCCGACCGGGAGCGACAGTTCGATCACGGTGCCGTCCGCGTCCGCTTCGAGCACCGAGATCGACCCGCCGGCGGCGGTGACGACCCAGTCGGCCAGCCAGAGCCCCAGTCCGCTCCCGTGGTCCAGTGGCGTCTCCAGCCCCCCTTCCAGCACGGCGTGGTCCTGGTCGGGGAGGCCCGGCCCTTCGTCGGCGATCCTGACCGTCACGCCGTCGGCCGCCCGCGTGATGGCCACGTCGACGGTCGGTTCGTCGGTCCGGGCGTGTTTGATGGCGTTCTCCAGAAGTTCCCGGACGGCCACGTCGAGCGTCGGATCGACGGCGGCGACGGCCTCGCGATCACCCCGCACCGTCACTGTCGCGTCGGGGTACTCTTCGACCAGGGACTCGCCGACCCGGTCGACGAACGGCCCGAGTTCGACGCTGTCGGCGTCGGGATCGCGCTCGTCCAGCTGGCCGAACGTCCGGGCTTTCTCGCCCAGATCCGCCAGATTGCGTGCGGTCTCCATGATGCGAGCGAGGTGAGTCAGATCGTCCTCGTCGTCGAGCGACGCTTCGAGGATCGAGGCGCGCCCGACGATGACGTTCATGTCGTTGCGAATGTTGTGCCGGAGGACGCGGTTGAACACGCTCAGCGCCTGTTCGCGGCGTTTGCGGTCGCGCACGTCTCGCAGACTGGCGAGGACGTACTCCTCGCCGTCGAGTTCCAGCGCGGCGGCCGAGACGGCGACCGGTACGTGACCGCCGTCTCCCGTCCGACAGACGAGTTCGTCGGCCCGCGCGCGGCCGTTGTCGTGGGTGCGGTCGAGCAGCCGCCGGAAGGCGTCGAGGTCGTCGCGACAGATCGTCGAGGGCGCGATCGTCCGGAGCGCCGCCCGGTCGTACCCCAGTAGCTCACAGATCCGGTCGTTGCAGTCGACGATCTCGTCGGCCTCGTCGTCGACCAGCAGGAGGCCGTCGCTTGCCGACTCGAAGATACGCCGGAACCGCTCGCGGGCACCCTGTAACTGCTCGATCCAGTCGGTCCGGTCGAGGGCCGCCACCACGTTCGAGCCGAGCATCCCCGCCATCGACCTGTCGATGCCGTCGAAGGCATCGACCGTCTCCGAGCCCGCCACGAGGACCCCTTCGGTTCCGAGCGGTGTGACGAGTGCGCTCCGGGTCAGGGAGCCGAAACCACAGCCGTCCAGTTCCCCGGGATTACCCGAGGGGGTCCGATCACCGTCGGAGTCTCGATCCGACTCCTGCTCGGACAGGCCGCCGTACCGGCCGGTCTCGCCCGTGTCGAGTGCGGTCCAGAGTTTTTCTCCGCGGTCGTCGCTACGGTCGATCCGGCCGGGGTCGTCCGAACAGCCGTGGCTCGCGGCCGGGCGGAGCGTCGTCCCGGCTTCGTCGTCGACCAGCCAGACCCGACTTCGGGGGGCGTCAAGCACCGTCGCGGTCACCTCTGTGGCCGTCTCACAGACCGCGGTCGCCGTCCGCGCCCGAAGCAGGTCGGCGGTGCCGTCGTGGAGCCGATCGAGAGCGTCCTCGCGGCGCGCCCGTTCGAGTTCGTGGCTGAGCCACCGCGCGACGAGGCTGACGAAGGCCCGTTCGGCCTCGTCGAACGAGGGGTGTGCCGAGCGGTCCATGAAGCAGACGGTGCCGTACAGCGACCCGCCGACGGTGATGCGAGCGCCGAGATAGCACTCCACGCCGGTTGCCTCGTAGGCCGGATCGCCGACCCACCCCTCCTCGGCGGCGTGAGCGATCGTCAACACCTCCTCGGACTGGATCGTCCGCCGACAGAACGTCTCGGGCAACTCCAGCAACTCGCCGGGTTCGATGGGCAGTTCGCCGACGCTCGCGACCACCTCGTACCGCTCGGGCTCGCGGTCGATCGTCGAGAAGTGCGCGTTTTCGACGCCCAACCTGTCGAGTCCGATCCCGAGGATGCGGTCGGCCTTCTCCTCGAAGGTCAGCGTCTCGTCGGTCGCCACGTCGTAGAGGTCGCGCAGGTACCGCCCGTCCGGCCCAGTGTCGGCCGCCGACCCCGGGTCCTCCATCGACCGGCGACCCCGGACCACGCCCAGCACGCGGTTCGCCAGCGCAGCGAACCGGTCCTCGTCGGTCACGACCACGTCGGTCACGCCTCCTTCCTCGGCGCGGCGGCGGACCGCGGCCGCCTCGTCGGGGGCCGCGAGGACGACGAGGGGGAGAGTTCCGCGGTCGGCGAGTCGCTCCCAGTCCGCGTCGGACTGGGGTGTGACGGCCACGACGCAGTCCAGCGCCGAGGCGTCCGACTCCACGGCGGACGCGTCCCGCTCCACGACGGTCACGTCCCCGTCTGCGACGGCGGCGAGCGCCCGGCGGACCCGCTCGGTCGCGTCCGCGGCCTCCGCGACGACACAAACCGAGATGCGGTCAGTCATCGTGGTCTGGACCGACGCGTCCGGCCGCCACTCGTTCGATCATGGCACCCCCGAGGAGCCGCGACCGCTTCAATGTAGGGGGCTCGACATGCGCGGGCGACCACCGACGTCGATCAGGCCAGTCCGAGCGCCTCCTGATAGGAGCCGTGGTGCTCCTCGAAGACGCCCATGATCTCGCCCATCGTGGCGTAGACTTTCACCGCGTCGACGATAGCGGGCATCACGTTCTCGTCGTTCTCGATGGCTGTCCGCAGGTCGGAAAGCGCGTCCTCGACTGCCTCGTCGTCGCGCTCGTCTTTCACCTCGGCCAGGCGCTCGCGCTGGCGCTCGCCCGTCGTCTCGTCGACCCGCAACAGGTCCGGCGAGGTGTCCTCGGCGATGGTGTACTCGTTGACGCCGACGACGACCTCCTCCCCCTCGTCGACGCGTTCCTGGTACTCGTAGGCCGAGTCCTGGATCTCGCGGTGGAAGTAGCCGTCTTCGATCCCCGTTAGCACACCGTCCCGGACCGAGCCGTCGCCCATCGCTTTGATCTCTTCGAGGTAGGCCATCGTCTCGGCTTCGACCTCGTCGGTCAGGGCCTCGATGGCGTAGCTCCCGCCCATCGGGTCGACGATGTCGGCCGCGCCGGACTCCTCGGCGATGATCTGCTGGGTCCGCAGGGCGACCCGGACCGCCTCCTCGCTCGGCAGGGCCAGCGCCTCGTCGAAGCTGTTGGTGTGGAGGCTCTGGGTGCCGCCCAGTACGCCCGCCAGCGCCTGGATCGTCACGCGGACGATGTTGGTCATGGGCTGCTGGGCCGTCAGCGACTGCCCCGCCGTCTGGGTGTGGAACTTCATCTGCTTCGTCGCGTCTGACTCCGCGTCGTACCACTCGTCCATCAGCCGGGCGTAGATCCGACGGCCCGCCCGGAACTTCGCCACCTCCTCGAAGATGGAGTTGTGGGAGTTGAAGAAAAAGGAGAGCTGTGGCCCGAACTCGTCGACATCCAGTCCGCGGTCGAGACAGTCCTCGACGTAGGCGAACCCGTCGGCGAGGGTGAAGGCCAGTTCCTGGACTGCGGTCGACCCGGCCTCGCGGATGTGATAGCCGGAGATCGAGACGGGCTTGAATTTCGGCGTCTCCGCGACGGCGAACTCGATCACGTCGGTGACGATATCGAGCGAGGCCGCCGGGGGAACGACCCACTCCTTCTGGGCGATGAACTCCTTGAGCATGTCGTTCTGGAGGGTCCCGCGGATCTCCTCGCGGGGGACGCCCTGATCGTCCGCGAGTGCGAGATACATCGCGTAGATCACCGGCGCACTCGGGTTGATCGTGAAGGAGGTCGAGACCTCACCGAGGTCGATCCCGTCGAAGAGGATCTCCATGTCCCGGAGCGTGTCGACGGCGACGCCCTCCCGGCCGACCTCGCCCTGACTCATCCGGTCGTCGCTGTCCAGTCCCATCAGGCTGGGCATGTCGAACGCGACGGAGAGTCCGGTCTGGCCCTCGTCGATCAGGTAGTGAAAGCGCTCGTTGGTCTCCTCGGCGGTCCCGAAGCCGGCGAACTGCCGCATCGTCCAGGTCCGGCCGCGGTACATCGTGGGGTAGACGCCCCGGGTGTAGGGTTCCTCGCCGGGAAAGCCCAGATCATCGCCGTAGTCCAGATCGGCCACGTCCTCGGGGGTGTAGAGGCGGTCGACCTCGTGGTTGGAGACGGTCGCGAACCGATCCTTTCGCTCGCCGTGCCGGTCGAGTACTGGGTCGCGCGTCTCGCGTTCCCACTCCTCGCGGCGCTCCCGAATGGCAGCGAGGTCGTCCTCGTCGTACATGCCAGACAATTACACACGGGACGCGCTTAACAGTTCGGCCACAGGCAGTCGCTCTACAGATCGTTCAGGCGTCGTCCTGCAACCGTTTGGTCGTCTCGACCAGCGGGTGGTGGGCGTACTCGACCTCCTCGATGTCGTCGATCGAGTTCAGGTCCTCCTTCCGTGCGGTCTCGGCCATCCCGAGGTCGACCCGCTCGTCGATGACGATGAGGTAGGCGTCCATCTCCTCGATCCCGAGGCTGTCGGCGGCCTTGACGCGGTGGTGGCCGTCGGCCAGGAGAACCTCTCCGTCGTTGTCGATGACGACCAGCGGTTCCGCGAGACCGCGTTCCAGTTCGTAGCGTCGCCCCTCCAGTTCGTCGGCGTAGACCCTGCTCTGGGTCGGTGTGAGTTTCTCCAGGGAGACTTCGCGACGGTCCTCTCGGGCCTCGATCCCGTGGATGGTTTCGAGGGTGCGCTGGAGTTTCTCGACCTTGCCGGGGGTGGCGCGTTCGATCTGGCTGCGGATCACGTCGGCGTTCGAGATGATCCCGACGAGGTTGCCGGCGTCGTCGACGACGGGGAGCCGCTGGATGCCCGACCGGAGGATGACGCGGCCGGCATCGTTGAGCTTCATTTCCGGGTGGGCGACCAGCAGATCCTGGGTCATGACCTTGAAGATGGGGTCGTGGTCCTCCGCGAGCAGGAGGTCGCGGGCGCTGACGAACCCCTCGACGTGACGGCCGTCACAGACCGGGAACCCGCTGTGGGTGTCGTCGCTGTCGGCGATTCGACGCGCGACGGTTTCGACCGAATCGTCCGGCGAGACGGTCACCACGTCCCGGGTCATGTAGTCTTTGACGCGTGGCTTCTCGTCCTCGGAATCCATCACCCGTGACATCTCCCCGCGCCGGGATAACCCCTTCGCCGACGGCCGCCCGACCGCCGAGCGATCACCAGCCCGGCTCCTGCTCCGTGAACGTGCCGCCCAGTAACAGCCCCGTCCGCTCGTCCGGCGGCCGTTCCCGGAGCGCCTCGAAGAACCGCTCGGCCACGAACTCCTCCAGATCGCCGGCGAGATCTGTTCCCACGAGCCCGTCTGTGTCGGCGTCGGGGCTCGCGTCGTCACCGTTTGCGGTCGCATCCGGGGTCGCCGCGTCCGCGTCGCCGTCCCCGCCCACCGCCGTCGCGTCCGCGCTGGGCTCGTCATCGCCGGGGGTCTCGCCGTCGCTCGCCGGGTCCAGAGCGGTGTCGACGACGGGGATCTGTGCACCGGCCATGTCGGCGTGGCCGCCGGCGCTGCCGATCTGGTCGAACGCCGACCGCAGCGTCTCGCCCAGGTCGAGGTCGGTCCCGCGGGCGCGACTGGAGACGTAGATCACGCCGTCGATGAGGCCGTATACGACGGTCGCCTGTACCCCCTCCAGGTTCAGCAGGCGGTCGGCGGCCTGTGCGAGGGCGTCCCGGTCGTTCAACTCGCCGACGCAACTGGTCAGGACGGGGCCCCGGCGGTGGCGGTTGGAGATGGCCTGCGCGATCGTGTCGAACGTGTCGCCGCTGATCGACGGGGACTCGATCCGGTCGAGCGCGCCCATGTCCGCGGTCCGGACGACCGTCGCGGCCGCCTCGAAGTCCGCCGTCGACACCTCCCGGCTGAAGTCGTTCGTGTCGATCCGGATGCCAAAGAGCAGGCCGGTCGCCACGTCGGCCTCGATGGCGATGCCGAACTGGTCGAGGTACTGCACCAGCAGGGTGCTGGTCGCGCCGACGTTGCTCCGGAGGTCGACGAACCGTGCGTCGACCGGCGCTCGCGGTGGGTGATGGTCGATGACGATGTCGACGGGCGTGTCCTCGGGCAACTGGTCGTTGACGCCCGGCCGGGAGTGATCGACCAGCGCGAACCCGCCGAACCGGTCGAGGTCGGCGTCGGGGTCAAGCTGTGTCAGGTCGTACTCCAGCAGGTTGACGAACGCACGGTTCTCCTGGTGGGATATCTCCCCGTAGTAACACACCTCGGCCTCGACGCCCAGCACCGACGCGACCCGTTCGAGCGCCACCGCGCTCGCGATGGCGTCGGGATCGGGATTGTCGTGGGCGACGATGGCCAGGGGCTCCTCGATGTCCCAGAAGGCCTGGCGGAGTTTCCGGGTCTGGAGCCCCTCGTCGCCGATCCGACGACCCAGGAAGTCGGCAGTCACGGTCCCGGGTTCGACCAGCGTGTCCGTCAGCGACCGCAGTTGGGAGAGGACGGCCTCGTCCGGTTCGAGACCAGCGAAGGCGAACAGCATGGCGTCGGGGATAGCCTCGCTGGCGACGGTCGCCCGGCGGTAGTTCTCCCGGGGGTCGTCGCCCGCGACGACGACCGTGTCGACGCCGTCGGCGTGATCACCCAGCGTCGCGGCGTCGAGACGGTCCACGTGGGACGCGGCGATACCTTCCTCGCGCAGGCGCTCGACGCGTCGCTCGCTCTCCTCGAGAACCGATAGCTCGCCCGGCCTGTCCGCGAGCGCCGAGACGAGATCGTAACCGACCGATCCACACCCCACGACCAGCCGGGTATCCATGTCCTTCCATGACGGACGAGCGTGTATAAACAGTACGCACCGCGTCCACGGAGCCGGGTTACTTCAGTCGTTCCTGGAGGAAGGAAGGGTGTGCGGCGGCGACGCCGTCGCGGTCGACGATCTCCTCGTTGATCACGTCGCCCAGCGCGTCGCCGTCGGGGGCGTGCACCTCCGCCATCAGCATGTGGTCACCGCTCGACGTGTAGAGGGCGTCGATCGCGTCGATCTCCTTGAGGTCCCGGGTCACCTCGACGTAGCGTTCGCTCTCCACGTCGATCCCCACCAGCGCGATGGATTTCGACGCGAGTTTCTTCGGGTCCACGTCCGCGGAGTACCCCACGATCACACCGTCCTCTTCGAGCTGTTGGATGTACTTCCGCACCGTGGGCTTCGAGACGTCGGCCCGCTCGGCTATCTCTGCGTAGGAGGCCTGTGCGTCCTCTTCGAGGACGGACAGGATTCGCTCCTCCGTGGACTCGACTGCCATACGGGTAGGTTTTGCGTCCGGGAAAAAATATCTTCCGAACCCGAAAACGGGTCGAACAGGCCGAAAGTTTCGGCTCACAGACGGAAACCGGGTGTTCGGTGTGCGCGAAACGCGTCGTCCTCAGCGGTGGTGGTGGAGCAGGTCCGCCGAGCGCTCCCACTCGCTGTCCTCGTCGAGGTACCGCTCCGCCAGCGGATCGTCCGGCATCTCGTCGGTGGCGCGTTTCTCCTCGCCGTAGGACGGGCGGTCGCTGTCGACGTAGAACCGCCCCGTCAGTACCTCGCCCTCGTGGAGGCGGGATTCGGCCTCGTACATGGCGTCGGCGGCTTCACGCCGGTCGGTCACGTCGAAGTCGAACTCGTCGTCGTCCTGCACGTCCGTGTACGGGACGTACTGCTTGGCGTCCTTGTTCCAGGTGGGACACTGGGTGAGGAAGTCGACGTGGGCGAACCCGTCGTGTTCCATGGCCTCGATCAGGATCTCCTTTGCCTGGTTGGGGTTGACCGCCGCCGTCCGGGCGATGTAGGACGATCCGGAGGCCAGCGACAGCGACATGGGCCGCACGGGGTCCTTGGCGCTGCCGTGGGGCTGGGTCTTCGATTTGTGCCCCTTCGGACTGGTCGGGGAGGTCTGGCCCTTCGTCAGCCCGAAGATCTCGTTGTTGAACACGATGTAGGTCATGTCGTGGTTCTCCCGGGCGGTGTGCATGAAGTGGTTGCCGCCGATACCGTAGCCGTCGCCGTCACCGCCCGCCGCGATCACCTCGAGGCCGGGGTTGGCGAGTTTGGCGGCCCGGGCCACGGGCAGCGAGCGGCCGTGGATGCTGTGGAAGCCGTAGCTCTCGAAGTAAGAGGAGAGCTTGCCCGAACAGCCGATCCCGGTGACCAGCAGGGTCTCGTCGGGGGTGCGGCCGATCTCGGGCATGGCCTGTTTCAGCGCCTTCAGGACGCCGAAGTCGCCACAGCCCGGACACCACGTCGCCTGCGGTTCGATGCCGGGTGTGAACTCGTCGCGGTCGATCTCCCGTTCCTCGCCGATTGCGCTGAATACACTCATGGTTAGTCACCTGCCGCGGGCACGAACTTGGTTCCCTCCGGGATCGCGGCGTCCCGGGAGACGATGCGCTCGAAGCCCTCGACGACCTCGGAGGGCTCGAAGGCCTCGCCGTTGTACTTCAGGAGGCTGTTGAGTTTCGGCCCGAACCGGCCGAGTTCCTTCTGGGTCAGCCCCCGGAACTGCGCCGAGGCGTTCATCTCGACCACCAGGCAGGACTCGACGGATTCGAGGAACGCCGACACCTCGTCTTCGGGGTAGGGCATGAGGTCGCTGACGCCAAGCGCCTTCACGGACTCGCCGGCCTCGTTCAACTGATCGACGGCCTCGAAGACGGTGTCCTGCTGACTGCCCCACACCAGCAGCCCGTACTCGGCGTCCTCGGGGCCGTAGTGGGTCTGGTGGGACGAGTCGCCGTCGTCCAGTTCCGCCCGGATCGAGTCGAGTTTCGACATCCGCCGGTCCATCTGGGCGACGCGGTTGGTCGGGCTCTCACTGATGTGGCCCTCCGGCGTGTGTTCGTTACCCGACGCGAGGAAGCGACCGTCCTTCTGTCCGGGGATCGCGCGCGGACTCGCGCCGTTCTCGGTGTCGTGCTGATAGCGCTTGAACTTCCCCGACTCGTGGTGGGCCGCCTCGCGGATCTCCTCTTCCGTGAGGACGCTACCCGGATCGGCGTTGGGCTCCCGATCGAAGAAGGACTCGTCTGCGTTGCGCATCTCGCCGGAGAGCTTCTGGTCGATGATGACGATGGCCGGGAGCTGGTACTCGTAGGCCAGTCGGAAGGCCGCGCGAGTCTGGTCGTAACACTCCCGGACGTTCGCGGGCGCGAACACGATCCGGCAGGAGTCACCCTGACTCGTATAGAGGATGTGCTCGAGGTCGGCCTGCTCGGGTTTCGTGGGCATCCCCGTCGAGGGGCCGGCCCGCATCGCCTCGATCAGGACGATCGGCGTCTCGGTCATCTCCGCCAGCCCGAGCGGTTCGGACATCAGCGCGAATCCGCCGCCCGAAGAGCCGGACATCGCCTTGACGCCGGCGTGGGACGCCCCCACGGCGAGGGAGGCGGCGGCGATCTCGTCTTCGACCTGCTCGGCGATGCCGCCGAACTTCGGGAGGTGCTGGGAGAGGATCGTGAACACGTCGGTCCAGGGGGTCATCGGGTAGCCCGAGATGAACCGACAGCCCTCGTCGATGGCCCCGTAGGCGACGGCGTTGCTCCCCGACATCAGGACCTGCTGTTCGTCGTGGTCACCGGTCGGGGTCCGGAGGTCGTGGGTGAACTCGTACTCCTCGTTCACCGACTCGTGAGCACGTTCGAGGATGTCGAGGTTCGCCTCCAGCACCTCGCCGGTCATGGCGTCCTCCATCAGCGCCTCGATGTGCTGGAGGTCCATGTCGAGCAAGGCGGCGGTCGCGCCGACGCCGGCGGTGTTGCGCATCACCTCCCGGCCGTGTTCGCGGGCGAGGCCCCGGAGGTCCAGCGGGTAGACGTGCCAGTCGTTCTCCTCGGCCATCGCCTCCAGGTCGATGTCGGCCCGCTCCAGCGTCTCCTCGTCGAGCAGGCCCTCGTCGTAGACGATCACACCGCCCTCGTTGAGATCGTCCAGATTCTCCGAGAGAGGTTTGATCTCCTCGTTGCCGTAGACGGTATCGGACCCTTCCTGTGGATTGCGGGCGAAACTGTCGCCCAGCGCCAGCAGGAAGTTGAAGCCGTCGCCCCGCGACCGGACGGGGTCCTCGTCGGCCCGTACCTCGACGTAGGTGTGGCCGCCCCGGATCCGGGAGGGGTAGTGTCGGTGTGTGAATACGTCGAGTCCCGCACGCATCAGTGCCTTGGCGAAGTTCTGACTGGTCGAGTCGATCCCGTCGCCGGACCCGCCAGCGATGCGCCACATTAGTTCTGTCATGATAGATCGGTGGCCGAATCGGCCGCCCTAGCGGGAAAACGTCGCGCCGGGACAAAAGAGTTTGCGACGTGTTACCATGTATTAATCATGACAGTTGGAGGCATAGCGACGGCCAGCGATCCCGAAGTCGGCCGAATCGGGGTTCCGGCGTGTCTCCGGTTTCCGATGGACGGGTGTGCGTCACTGCCTCGCAAACGATTTACGCGCCGAGAACGTGGTAGTTACGAAGCGAATGTCACTTTCGGAACTGATCGCGGGAGTCGAGGACCACGAGAAGACGCTGACGGTTTTCAACGCGGATTCGGACGTGGCGGCGGAGTTTCGCGAGCGGTTCGCAGACCGGAACGTGACGGTCAGGCGAGAGACGACGCCGAGCGGCAAACCGGGCCAGTTCGTCACGCTGAGCGAGGCCGAGGAGGTGTTGACGGCGACGAGCATCACCGACCTCCAGCGGATGCTCGACGGCACGGACGGTGCGCTGGGGCTCTCCGACAGCCCGTACCAGCCGATCCTCGATCACATGGACGAGACCATGTTCACCTCCTGGAGCATCGAACAGATGGTGGCCGCCTCCCGGGAGATCGAGGACCGCGCCTGGCGGGTCGGCGACGGGACGCTCCACGCCGGCTTCCAGTACCTCTCGACGCTGCGCGGCGAACTGCCGGTCTACGAACGACTGGCCTCGAAGAACCTCGACGTCCACACCTACGCCACCCCCGACGAAGAACCACCGGAGCACGAGGGCTTCACTCTCCACATCGAGCGCGCCAACGAAATCGAGCGCTGCTGGTTCGTGGTGTTCGACGGTGGGGCGTCCGCGACGCCGACGGAAACCGGCGAACCCGGAGACCAGAACGGCGAGGCGGGAAACAAGTGCGCCCTGCTGGCCGAAGAGCGCGACCCCCGAAAATTCTACGGCTTCTGGACGTACGACCCCGACACCGTCGACTGGATCGTCGACCATCTGGAGTCGGCCTACGGCGTCGTCGAGCAGTGAGCCGTTTCGACGACTGAGCCGGTACGAACCCTTGTCACCGTCTGACGCCTAGTTATCGACATGGTTCGTATCTCTGATCCAACACATCAGGTTCGTTGGGCCATCCTGCCCAGGGGCCACACGCGATCATGAACGCGAAGCGATTGCTCGCCGGCGGGTCGATCTCCCTGACCGGCGTCGGCATTTTCGCTCCCCCTGCCGGAGCGCTGATCGCGGGCGGTCTCGGCCTGTACGGCACTCTCGTGGCCGCCATCGGCGTGGTGCTCGGACTCTTGCTCGTCGTCGGCGGTGGCTGGCTGGCACGGAGCGATCTCTCCGGGAATCGTGCGCTCCGGGTCGCCGGCTGGAACCTCCTCGGACTCGTCGCGCTCGGGACCGTCCTCGCGCTGGTGGTCGCGTATCCGGGCGCGACAGTGCCGACGTTCGTCGCCGCGGTGGTCCTCGGCGTCAGTGCGGTGGCACACGTTCTCATCGGCGTCAACGACGTGCGGCGCATCCGGGCCGGCGAACTCGCCACGGAACGGGAGAAGCTGGCCGTCCTCAACCGGCTGACCCGGCACAACCTCCGCAACGACACGCAGGTCATCGTCGGCCTCGCGGAGGTGCTCGCCGAGCGGGTCGAGGACGCGGACCTCGCCGAGATGGCCCGAAAGCTCCGGCGGAAAGCCGAGGGACTCGCCGAACTCAACGACACGCTCAGGGAGTACCAGCAGGCCGTCGAACACGACTCCGGTGCCGCGTCCGTCGACCTCCGGGACCTCGTCGAAAGCGTCGTCACCGACACCGAAGGTGACGCGACGATTGGGGTCGAGGTTCCCGAGGGACTGTCGGTCCGGGCGGACGAACACCTGGAGACGGCGCTCGATCACCTGATCGAGAACGCCCTGGAGTACGCGGGCGAGGAGCCACGGATCACGGTCTCGGCCCGCCGGGACGGCGGTCGGACCGCTCTCACCGTCGCGGACGACGGCCCCGGCATCCCGGACGTGGAGCGGGAGGTGGTGCTGGGCGATCGGGACATCACCCAGCTCCAGCACGGGAGCGGCCTCGGCCTCTGGACTGTCAAGGCGATAACGGAGTCCTACGGCGGCGAGATGGCGATCCGCGAGGACGACGGCGCGGTCGTCGACCTCCGCCTGCCGACGGCCCGAGCGGAGACCGGAAAACATATCGATTAGTCTGCACGAATCCCGGTATGGACGGTCCCCAAACCGGCCCCCCTCCACGCACAGCATCGACGACCGATCCCGAACGCCCGCTCTCGGGGGTGATCTGAGCGTGGCCACCATCGAGACGCGCGGGCTGACCAAATCCTTCGGCGACGTGGACGCCGTCGTCGACCTCGATCTGACCGTCGAGGACGGGGAAGTGTTCGGCTTCCTCGGCCCCAACGGCGCGGGGAAGTCGACGACGATCAACCTCCTGCTGGACTACATCCGACCCACCGGCGGCACCGCGGAGGTGTTCGGTATGGACGCCCAAGAACACCCGGCGAAGATCCGCGAGCGCGTCGGCGTCCTCCCGGAGGGCTACGGCTTCGACGATCCGCTCACCGGCCGGGAGTATCTGGAGTGGGCGATCCGGACGAAAGACGCCGACGACGACCCCGAGACCCTGCTCGATCTCGTGAGCCTGACCGACGACGCCGAGCGGATGGCGAAGGGGTACTCCAAGGGGATGCAACAGCGCCTCGCGTTCGCGATGTCGCTGATCGACGACCCCGACCTCCTGATCCTCGACGAACCCTCGACCGGGCTGGATCCAAACGGCATCCGGACGATGCGGGAAGTCGTCGCCGACGTGGCCGCCGACGGGACGACGGTGTTCTTCTCCAGCCACCACCTCGCGGAGGTCGAGGCGGTCAGCGACCGGGTCGGCGTGATGAACGAGGGCGAACTGGTCGCGGTCGACAGCATCGACGGCCTGCGCGACAGCGTGGGCGGGCACGCGACACTCGAACTACAGTGTGCGGCCCCGCCGACCGATCTCGGTGTCGAGGCCCTCGACGGCGTGGTCGACGTGGCCGTCGACGGGCACACGCTGTCGGTCACGTGTGCCGACCCCGCCCGGAAGGTCGACGTGATTACACACGTCGCCGAGCGCGCCGACGTGGTCGACGTGCTCTCCTCGACCGTGTCGCTGGAGACGCTGTTCAACGAGTTGACCGAGGGCGGCCGCGAGAACGAGGCGGCCGCGGAGGTGGTCCAGTGAGCGTCCAGAGCGTCCTCTCGAAGGACCTCACGAGCGTGCGGCGATCCGGCGCGCTCTGGGGTGTAGCGGTCTGTCTCGCCATCCTCGCGGCGATGGTGGCGTACGTGAGCATGGGGACAGCGTCGCCGAAAAGCGAGGCCCAGAACGCGTACGGACTGGTGGTCGCGCTGGTCGGCCTGCTCGTCCCCATCGTCGCCATCGTGGCGAGTTACATGTCGATCACCGGCGAACGGGCCAGCGGCGGCATCAAGTTCCTGCTCGCGTTCCCGAACACCCGACGGGACGTGTTCGTCGGAAAACTGCTGAGTCGACTGGGCGTGGTCAGCGCGATCGTCCTGTTCATGTTCGTCGCGGCGACGAGCGTCACGGTCGCGAAGTACGGCGTCCTGCCGGTCGGCGTCGCCGTCGGCGTGCTGGCCGTCTCGCTGCTGTACGCCTGGGCGTTCGTCGCCCTGACCGTCGCCTTCTCCTCGGCGGCCGCCAGTCGGAGTCAGTCCATCGCCGCCGCCATCGGTTCGTACTTCGTGCTCGTCATCCTGAACACCACCTTCGGGTTCTCCCGGATCGTGAGCCTGATTCACGACACGATCCTCGGGTTCGACCGGAACCTGCATCTCTACGCCGCCGTCGACTACGTCAGCCCATACATCGCCTACCAGAAAGCGGTCAACCTCGTCTATCCCGCGGCGATGCAGCGGGACCCGCTCCGACTGACCGAGGAGGCACGGGAGTCGCTCCCGGTGTACCTCACCGACGAGTTCGCCCTCGTCGTGTTCGCGGCGTGGCTGGTGCTCCCGCTCGTACTCGGCTACCTGCGGTTCCAACGGAGTGATCTGCAGTGATCGACCGCTCGAAGATCTCGGTCGCGCTGCTCGTCGTCGGAGCCGTCCTGCTGATCGCGCCGGCGGTAGCCCCGGTCCAGTCCGTCCTCTTCCACGACATCCGCGGCGAGTTCACGATGAGCGAGTCGGAACTCGAAGAGCGAGGGGTGACCGTGATCGCCTACGAGAACCTCTCGGACCGCGGGAAAGAACTGTACGAACGGTCGCTCCGCAACGACGGACACTATCGAGCCCCGGCGGGAACGGGTGCGTCGGACTTCGAGTACCGGGCCGATTCCGAGGAGGACGTTCGGTCCGGGTTCGGCCCGAGAGCCGTCGCCATCGAGCGGCCGGACGACCCCGACTTCCCGTCGGTCGACGAGCGACCGGTCCGCGAGCGGCGGCCGCCCGACGAGGGCGGCGAAGTCGGCGGGACGGGCGGTTCCGAGGCTGCCGGCGGCGACACGGCCGACGCGCAAGCGAACGGAACGGCCGATCAGCCTCCGGAACCGCGCGAGGAGAACGAGTACAACCTGATGGAGACCAGACTCGGCCAGCCACCCCTGACCGACGGTGGTAACCTGCTCCGGTTCCTGTCGATACTGGTCGGCGTCGTCACGGTGGGAAGCGGGGGCTACCTCCGGTCGCGGCCCTGATCGGAGGCCACGGGCCTACTGCTTCCACTGCCCGTAGATCAGGTTGCGCTGGATCTCGTTTGCACCCTCGTAGATCACGGGGATGCGAACGTCCCGGTAGACCCGCGAGATCCGGTTCTCGGTGAGGACCGATCGGCCGCCGTGGAGTTGCATGCCGCGTTCGGCACACATCGTCGCCGTTTCGGTCGACTTGACTTTGGCCTGTGCGGCCCAGAACCCGGAGTTGTCGTCGTTCGCGACCTTCTCGGCGGCCCGCCAGTTGAGCGACCGGGCGGCCTCGAACTCCGTCCGCATGTCCGCGAGGATGTGCTGAACTTTCTGGAACTCGCTCACGTCGCGGCCGAAGGCCTGCCGGCCGTGGACGAACTCGTGTGCCTCCTCGATGGCCGCCGCCGCGAGGCCGAGGCCGTGCCCGCCGACCACCACGCGCCCGTGGTTGAAGAAGTCCGCGAGCATGTAGAAACCGGTCCCCTCGGTCCCGATGACGTGATCCTCGGGAATGCGGGCGTCGTTCAGGTGGATGTGGGCCTGTTTGGAGGCGCGAAAGCCCATCTTCTCGGGGATGTGTTCGGCCTCGTACCCGTCGACGTCGGTGGGGACGATGAACAGGGAGAAGTTTCCATACCTGTCGTCCTCGTCGTCGTCCGTCCGGGCGTACAGCGTCACCCAGTCGGCCTCGACGCCGTTGCCGATCCAGTACTTCTCGCCGTTCAGCACCCACTCGTCGCCGTCCTTCTCCGCGGCTGTGCCGCTCCGTTCCGAGGCGCTTCGCGCCTCGCGTTTCTCGGCCGTCGTCTCCATCCCCGCGAGGTCGCTCCCGGTCTCGGGTTCGGACACCGCCAGCCCGGTCAACTGCTCGTTCTCGGCGACCGGGCGCAGATACTCCTCTTTCTGCCAGTCTTCGCCGTACTCCTCGAGCATCTCCGCGCCGAAACTCGCGAGCTGGAGGGTCAGCGCGATCCCGGCGTCGGCGCGGTAGAACTCCTCGGCCATCGCCAGCACCTCCCGCAGGGAGAGCCCGCGACCGCCGTACTCCTCGCCGATGTCCTGGGCCACCAGCCCAGCGTCCATCCCGGCCTCCAGCACGTCCCACGGGTACTCGCCGGACTCGTAGTAGTCCGCAGCCACTGGCTCGATGTGTTCCGCAGCGAACTCCCGGGCCTCCTGTTTCACGTCGCGGGCACCGTCCGGAACCACGTCGTCCGTTAGCAGTTCCATGACCGTCAGTTAACGAGTGCCCCACAACCAAAAGTTGACTGGAACATCGTAAATTGTAAACTCGGTTCTAGTTTCCATCCCGGTGTGGAGCGGGGGGTCGGCCCCGCCGGATCGTGTCGACATTCCTATACCGGAGCCGAACAGCTACTCCGGCGATGACGGACACAGGTCCGCTCGACGGGACGGTCTGTATCGTGACTGGCGGGGGTCGCGGCCTCGGCGAAGCGACTGCGAAACACCTCGCCAGCGAGGGCGCGACGGTGGTCGTGAACGACCTCGGGACCTCCCTCGGCGGCGAGGGCGAGAGTTCGGAGCCTGCCGACGAGACGGTCGCGGCCATCCGCGACGCTGGCGGTACCGCGATGGCCCACTTCGGTGACGTGACCGATCTGGACTACACCGAGGAACTGATCGCGGACGCGGTGGCGGAGTACGGCCACGTCGACGCCGCCGTCAACTTCGCGGGCGTGCTGCGCGACGCTTACCTCACGGAGATGACCGGGGAGGACTGGGACACCGTGATCGACGTGCACCTTCGCGGCCACTTCGCCCTGCTCCGGAACCTCGCCCGCCACTGGGACGAGACTTCCAAAGACGCCGACCGGGAGCGAGCCTTCGTCGGCGTCACCAGCCCCTCCGCGCTCGGCAACGCCGGGCAGGCCAACTACTCGGCGGCCAAGGCCGGCGTACTGGGACTGATCCGCACTGCGTCGGCGGAACTCCCCCGCTACGAGGCCCGCGCGAACGTGCTCATGCCCGTCGCCTACACTCGCATGATCGAGGACATCCCCGAGGAGAAACGCCCCTTCGGCGAGGACGACATGCCGCCGGAGAAAGTCGCGCCCGTCGTCGGCTACCTGATCAGCGAGGCCGCCGAGGGCGTCAACGGGAAGACCGTGCGCGCGCAGGGCGACATGGTGTCGCTCGTCGCCGATCCGAGAGACGAAAACTCGATGGTCGACCCCGAGGGCTGGACGGTCGAGAAGTTGGGCGAGCGGTTCGACGAATTGCTCGATTGAACGCGGGCACACTATCACTATCAGAGAGCATAAATCAGCCGTGGGTCAAACGAGGGGCCATGGTACAGGGCGTCGCTGCGGGCGCGTGGTCGATAGTGCCCGCACTGCTCGCGATCAGTCTCGCCTGGTACACGCGGGACGCGCTGATCGGTCTCTTCGCCGGCATCGTCGCCGCGGGCGTGATTCTGGGTGCGCTCCACCCGCAGGCGGTCGGCGTCCCGGCCGACCTGGTGACGGTGGGCGGCGACCTCGGGACGATACACCCGCAGGACGAGGGTGACCCGTGGACGATCGGCGTCGGCGGCGTCGTCCTCGGGTCGGTGTTCGGGCTGAAACTCGTCCCCGAGATCATGGCGACTGCGCCGATGTTCGGCCCGTGGTACGTCGAGAACGTGTTGCTCGCGATCTTCGCCATCGGCGGCACGATCGGGCTGATGATCCGGGCGGGCGCGATTCAGGGCGTCCTGGAGGCGCTGAGCGACCGGGTCGAATCCCCGGCCGACGCCGAGAAGGCCGCGTTTCTGGCGGGTATCGCGGTGCACATAGACGATTACTTCAACTGTCTCGTGGTCGGGTCGATGATGCGCCCGCTGACCGACGCCTACGACGTCTCGCGGGCGAAACTCGCGTACTACGTCGACTCGGCCGGATCGCCGGCCGCCAGACTGGCCTTCTACTCGACGTGGGGCGCGGCGATGGTCGGGTTCATGGGCGGCGGGATCGTCGAGGCCTACCAGCAGGGCCTGCTCCCGAGTCGGATGTCCGACTTCGTCAGCACCGGCGGCGAGAGCGTCAGCGCCGCGACGGGGGCCGTCTGGCCGCTGTTTTTCAACACGCTGTTCACCGGCTTTTACTCCTGGGTGGCGCTGACCATCGCCGGACTGGTGGCCTGGCAGGTGATCCCCAACTTCGGACCGATGAAACGCGAAGAAGAGCGCGCCCGTGCGGGTGAGGGCGTCGTCGGCGAGGACGCCGACCCGATGATCTCCGAGGAGATGGACGAGTACGAGATGTACGAGGGCGCGACGCCGGACTGGCGGAACTTCGCTATCCCCATCCTGACGATGGTCGTCGTCGGCCTCGGCGCGATGTTCTGGCGTGGCGGTCCCGTCATCTACGTCGAAGGGAAGACCGGGACCACGCTCTTCTCGATCGGTGCCTGGGAGCTGATCCTCCCGCCCAGCGGCCCGTGGGCGTTCGACATCGGCGGCGTGCAACTCGGAATCGCATCCTTCGCCGCGCTGGTCGTCGCGTTCGGGCTGTACCGACTCCGCGGCGACATTCCCTCGAACGAAGACGCCACGGACGCGATGCTCGTCGGGTTCAAGGGGATCCTCCTCGCGGCCGTCATCCTGGCCTTTGCCAGTTCCATCCAGAACGCCGTCTCGCTGCTCGGGATCGCCTCCTTCGTCACCAACGTCTTCGGTGGCCTGCCGGCCTGGATCATCCCGGTCGGCGTCTTCGCCGTGACGAGTTTCGTCAGCTTCGCCGACGGCTCCTCGTGGTCGACCTACGGCATCATGTTCCCCATCGCGATCCCGCTGGCGTTCGCGACCGGCGCGAACCTCCCGCTGGTCCTCGGTGCCGTCTTCAGCGGCGGCATCTTCGGCGATCACGCGTCGCCGATCAGCGACACGACGGTGCTGGCCTCGTCGACGAGCGGGAGCGACCACATGGTCCACATCCGTACCCAGATACCCTACGCCCTCGTCACCGCCGGCGTCTCCGCTCTGCTCTTCCTGCTGGGCGGGTTGTTCCTGCCGACCGGCTTCCAGGTGATCCCGTACTGAACACGGACGGCAGTCCGACGAACGACGGACATCGCCGTCGGGGTCGGATCTGAAAGAAACGGTTGGGGGTTAGCCGATCACTCGCCGTCGGGCGCGGCGTCTTCGGGCACCTGGCCCTCGACGAGGTCCTCGTCGGCGTACTCCTCGCGGAGGTCCTTCTTCGAGAACTTGCCCGTCGCGGTCTTTGGCACCTCGTCGATCTGGATGAAGTCGTCGGGGAGCCACCACTTGGGGTAGTCCTCGCCGATCTGCTCGCGCAACTCTTCAGCCACCGCGTCGGGGTCGGCCCCCTCGACAGGGACGATGAACGCCACGGGCCGTTCCTGCCAGCGCTCGTGGGGGACGCCGACGACGGCGGCTTCCGCCACGTCGTCGTTGGCCATGATGGCGTTCTCCAGTTCGACCGAGGAGATCCACTCCCCGCCCGACTTGATCACGTCCTTGGCGCGGTCGACGATCTTGATGTAGCCGTCCTCGTCGACGGTCACCACGTCGCCGGTCTTGAGCCAGTTGCCCTCGAAGTCGTTCTCGTTGGCCTCGGGGCGCTCGAAGTACTCCTGCGTGACCCACGGGCCGCGGACGTACAGTTCGCCGAAGTCCTCGCCGTTCCAGGGCACCTCGTTGCCCTCGTCGTCGATGACCTTGAACTCCAGTCCGGGGACGATCAGTCCCTGCTTCGCGCGGCGGTCGATCTGTTCCTCGTAGGAGAGTTCTTCGGCCAACCCGGATTTGAGGTGGGCGACCGAGCCGATGGGCGACATCTCCGTCATGCCCCAGGCGTGGGTGACGGAGACGTCGTACTGGTCGAACCACTCGATCATGGCCTTCGGGGCCGCGGAGCCGCCGATGATGACGGTGTCGAGTTCCGAGAGGTCGACCTCGTTGCCGGCCTGCATGTACTCCTGCAGACCGAGCCACACGGTCGGCACGCCGGCCGTGATGGTGACGCCCTCCTCCTCGATCAACTGGGCGATGTCCGCGGGTTCGGGCGACGGGCCGGGGTAGACGTGTTTCGCGCCGGCGGCCGTCGTCGAGAACGGCATGCCCCACGCGTTGACGTGGAACATCGGGACGACCGGCATCACCACGTCGTCGTCCTCGATGCCCAGCCCCTGGGGCGTCATGGTCGCCATCGTATGGCTCCAGAGCATCTGCTGGGTGTACTCGACGCCCTTGGGCTTGCCCGTGGTGCCTGATGTGTAACACATCCCGGCGGGCTGATCCTGGTCGACGACCGGCCAGTCGTACTCGGTGTCGTGACCCTCGATGAACGACTCGTAGGCGACGGCGTCGAAGGGCAGGTCCGGGACCGAGTCGCCCATGATCACGAACTGCTCGACGCTGTCGAAGGAGTCCGCGTCGTACGCGCCGGCAAGTTTCTCGGCCAGCGACGGGTCGACGAAGATAGCCCGGTCCTCGGCGTTCTCCACGATGAACTGGATGTGTTCGTCGGGCAGGAGCGGGTTGATGGTGTGGAGTTGCGCGCCCAGCGTCGGGATGCCGAAGTAGGTCTCGAAGTGACGGTGGTGGTTCCAGCAGAACGTCGCGATGCGGTCGCCCTCGCCCATGCCGGCGTCGGTCAGGGCGTGAGCCAGCTGTGCGGTTCGGTCGCTGTACTCGTCGTAGGTGTACCGTTCGACTCCCTCGTGGGTGCGGGAGACGATCTCGGTGTCGGAATAGAGATTCTCCGCACGCCACAGGAACGGCCGCAGTGTCTGGTCAGTGCCTCCTGGCATGCGGTAACCCAACGGCGCACATCATATGATAGTTCCCCTCAGAACTGATGGAAAAACGTCAAGAGTGGTCAGACTTCGAGCCGTTGCATCAGCCCGACGAGTTCTTCGAGCTGGGGGAAGGTGTACACCTTGACGTTGATGTCCTCGTCTTGGGCGTGGACCCGGGAGTCGAACATGAGCGCCATGTCGTTGTCGCGGTCGCCGATGATCTCGTCGACGGTCCCGCTGCCCGGCCCGAACGTGAAGTTGGGCGTCGACATGTCGATGGTCGTCTCCAGGACGTTGGCCCAGCCGTCGATGAACCCGCTTGTCATGATGTTGCCGATCTCCTGGATCGCGCTCTTTTCCATCTCGGTGAAGCCTTCGGCGTCGGGATCGGTCCCGCCCATGTCACCGAGCATGCCGGCGGCCAGCCGTTTGGCGCTGTCGGCGTTGAACAGAAAGAGAACGTGCCCGTGTGGCGGCTCCTGCATCTCGATGTAGATGCCGATCTGCTCGTCGTCACCGACGTGTGTCTTGATGTCCGGGATGTCGATGAAGTTGATCTTCGTGATCTCCATCTCCGTGTTCATCCCGGTCATCTGGCTCATGTGGTTGGCGACCGTGTTCCCACCCTCCTTGGCCATCTTGTTGAAAATACTCAGCTTCCGTATGTCGATCATCAACTCGCTCATGTGAAACCCGGGTTGGGGAACCTTCCGAGCCGCCGTATATAACTGATGCCCAGCGAGTATCAAATGCTGTAATTCACGCGGCGGAACCGCAGTGGCGGTCAGTCCACGCGGTGGCTCACCGCGATCCCCTCACCCAGGGGAATCAGCGCCGTCTCGAAGGCCGGATCCGCGCCCACCCGCTCCAGATAGTCCGCGACGCCCGCGGTGTGTTCGTTCACGTCGCCCGTATCTTCCCCCTTCACCAGCGCCGAGAGCGCCTCGAAGTCGATGGGACCGGCCGTCACGGCGTTGTCAGCGATCACGACACCGCCCTCGGCGACCTTCGGACGGACGGCCTCGAAGGCCTCGCGGTAGCGGTGTTTCTCGTTGTCGATCAGGACCGCGTCGAAGGGACCGGCGTACTCGCCCACGGTACGGATAGCGTCACCGAGTTCGTAGCTGGCCAGGTCGTCGAACCCGCCCCGGGCCATGTACTCGCGGGCCTGATCGAGTTCCTCGGCGTCGACCTCCGTGAGGACGATCTCGCCGTCGTCGGGGAGCGCCTGCGCGAACCAGTACGCCGAGTAGCCGAAGCCGGAGCCGAACTCGAAGACGCGGCGGGCCGAAACCAGGCGGGCGAGCAGCTGGAGCCACCCACCCACTGCAGGGCCGACCGTGGGGAACCCCTCGCTTTCGGCCTGTGCGTCCATCTCTCGGATCACGTCGTCCGGTTCGGGACCGATGGCGCGGGCGAACTCCGCCGTCGCGTCGGGGAGGATGTCGGGCATGTCCGGGGATTCGGAGCGGTGGACAAAAGGACTGGTCCTCGCTGGTCGCAGTGGGTCTTCACTGCCAACCACGACCGTGAACCAGTACGATCTCCGACCGCCTGTCGGAACATCACGACAGGCCCGAACGTATTCGGGGCGGAATTTACGCCGTTCGGTCGTGTTAGCCTCCTGTTTCGGGGATTCTTACGGCCTGAAAACAGCATGTTCGTTTGATATATACCGGTCGTCTAGGTTCAACTGTAGAGGTGCTACAACAATGCCAACGAACGTCGACACCCGAGGCGTCCTCGGTGAGGACGTCTCACTCGAACTGTCGGGGTCCTGGACCGGCTACTGGGCCGCGATGCTGCGGCTCCTGACAGGCTGGTGGTTCTTCCACGCGGGGATCACCAAGTACGCGAACCTGTGGACGAGCGCGGAGCCGTTCACGGCGACCGGCTGGCTGACCGGCGCGACCCAGGGGACCGTCGTGGCCCCGATCACCGTCTGGTTCGGCAACAACGCCGCGTGGTTCGTGAACTTCATGATCCCGTTCGGCGAGACGATGATCGGGCTGGCCCTGCTCCTCGGAGTGCTCGTCAGGTTCGCGGCCTTCTGGGGCGCGTTCCTGATGGCGTTCTTCTACCTGGGGAACGCCGGCTTCGGCCACGGGTTCGTCAACGGCGACCTGATGGGCCTGCTGCTGTTCGTGACGGTGATCGTCCTCGGCGCGGGCCGGGTCGTGGGCCTCGACCGGTACATCGAGGACTGGGATCTGGTCCAGAACCACCCGCGCCTGAAGTACCTGCTCGGCTAACAGAGGCGACCACAGATGACACCCACATCCACGATGTCCACGATCGACAGGGCGGCGATGCTCGTCGGCGGCGCGCTGATCGTCGTCGGCACCGTCGTCCTCGGCCTGATCGAGACGTTCGTCGGCAACCCGAGTCCGGTTGCCGTGACCACCGAGGCCGGCGAGGTGATCGCCGCGCCGACTGTCTCGCCCGAGATCAGGGCCGGACTGATCGGCCTCGGCCTGCTGGTCTGGGGCCTGTACGGCGTCTACAGGCTCGCAGCCCCCATGGGCGGTGAGACCGCGACGGCCGGTACCGCCCAGACGGCGAAATGATCGGCGCACAGCCCCGGTGTGACCCCGGCGTCACACCCTCGAACCGACCCTCGTTCGTCCCCGCTCGCGTCCCGAACTAACCCAGGAGCGACAGCGCCGGGCCGTTCACTCGTCCGTCCACTTGATCGAACAGCCCCGCGAGGGCCGGAACTCGTCGTCGATCTCCTCCCCGGCCAGCAGTCGCTCGACGATGTTGCGCATCTCCATCTCGGTTGGCTCGTCGTCGGGATTCAGCGCGTCGTCGATGCGGCCGTGGTAGACGAGGGGGAACTCACCGTCCTCGACGGCGAACAGGAACGGATCGGGCGTACAGACCGCGCCGTACTCGCGGGCGACGGTCTGGCTCTCGTCGCGGAGGTAGGCGTCGTACCGGATCGTGCCGTCCTCGACGAGGTCCTGCATCCGTTCGTAGGAGTCGTCGGGGTACTCCTCTGCGTCGTTTGGGTTGATCCCGACGACGGCGAGGTCGTCGTACTCGCTCGCGAGACGGTTCAGTTCGTCGAACTTGGCCTGTGCGTACGGGCAGTGGTTACAGGTGAACACGACCAGCAGGGCCTCGCGGTCGGCGAAGTCCGACAGCGAACGGCTGCCGCCGCTGGCGGCTGGCAACTCGAAGTCGGGTGCCGACTCGCCGCGCTGGATCGCGTCGTCCTCGGAGTCGAGTGCGACCATGACGGGCGAGGGTAAGAGGGTGGTCGACAAAAAGGGTCGAGTCAGTTACTCGACGGCGGTCAGGTAGACTGCGCCGATGGCCAGTGCGATTCCGGCCATCTTCCGGGCGGTAAGGGACTCCTCGAGGATCACGATGCCGAGGACGGAACTCGTGACGAGGAACAGGCCGTAGATGGGGACGACGACGCTGACCGGGCCGGCCGCCAGCGCCCGGTAGTACGCGAGGATGCCGACCGCGAGCGCGATCCCCGCGCCGTAGGCGTATATCGCCCGGTCCTGCGAGAGGTGCTGGACGACGGGCGTATCGGTGGCGAGGACGACGCCCATCGCGACGAGGACGAGCATCCCGTTCGAGATCAGAAGCACCACGGTACTCGGTATCTCCGCCGTCGCGATCTTCACCAGCGGTGCGACGAGACTGTACGCCAGCAGTGCCAGCAGTGCCCAGAGGAGATAGCTCACGTTTCGAGAGGGCAAACCGAGCGATATATCGCTTCCGATCACCCCGGCCGACAGGTCGAAACGCGTAGAGACCCGACCTCCGAGCATGAACGCGCCGTCGCTGCTGGAGATGCGCTGGGCCGACGTGCTCTTCGCCCACTGGGGCGTCGAACCGGCGGTCGTCGACGCGAAACTCCCGGACGGTCTCTCGGCCGACACGTACGAGGGCGACGCTTACCTCGGTGTCGTGGGCTTCCGGATGGCGTCGATCCGCCCCCGCGGCGCGCCCGTCGGGCTCTCCTTCCCCGAGTTGAACCTCCGGACCTACGTCGACGGCCCGGACGGACCGGGGATCTACTTCTTCAACCTCGACGCCGACGACCGACTGGGTGTCACCCTCGCCCGCCGCCTCTTTCGTCTGCCCTACTACCGGGCGGAGATGGACGTGACCGAGACCGCCGACGGCTTCCGGCTCCGGAGCGCCCGTACCCACCCCGGGGCCCCGCTCGCGGGCTTCGACGCCACGTACCGGCCCACGGGCGAGTCGTCCGAGCCCGACCCCGGCACGCTCGAACACTTCCTCACGGAGCGATACCGCTTCTACGTCGCCGACGACAGCCACCGGGTGTACGTCGGCCCGGTCGACCATCCGCCGTGGCCGCTCCAGGGGGCGGTACTGGAGATACGGGAGAACGACCTGTTCGCGGCCAACGGGTTCGAAGAGCCCGCCGGTGAGCCGCTGGTCCACTACAGCCCCGGCGTCGACGTTGAAGCCAGCGTGCTCCGCCCCGTGGACGGGTCGATACTGCACCGCCCCTGATCCGGCCCCCTGGACGGACGGCCGGATTGCAGCAACCGAAAGGTGAAACGGGATGGACGGTGACGCTTCGGGCATGCCCTGGACGGTGATGCCGGACTTCGACACTCACACGGCCGCCCGCGAGAACTTCGCGTGGGACCTGCCCGAGGAGTACAACCCGGCGGTGGACTTCCTGCGGAAACACGACGACCCCGACAGCACCGCACTGGAGTACCTGACGCCCGACGGCGAGCGAGCGAGCTACTCGTTCCGAGACCTCGACGATCGATCCGACCGGCTCGCGGCCGGCCTACGGAACCTCGGCGTCGGTCCGGGGGATCGTGTCGGCGTCGTCGTCCCCCAGAAGCCACAGAACCCGATCACTCACCTGGCGAACTGGAAGCTGGGGGCGCTGTCAGTACCGCTGTCGGTGCTGTACGGCCCCGACGCGCTCCAGTACCGATTGGCCGACGCGGAGGCCACTGCGGTCGTCGTCGACCCTGCGGTCCGCGAGGAGGTCGACGAGGCCCGTGCAGGCTGTCCGGAGCTGGAGCACGTAATCGAGATCGAGACCGACGCGCCGTCGGGCGACGTACTGTCCTTCCCGGACGCGCTGGCCGATCCCGGCACGGAAGTCGAGCCCTACGATGCGACGCCGGATACCGAGAGCGCGATCCTCTACACGAGCGGGTCGACGGGGCCGCCGAAGGGCGTCCTCCACTCCCACGCCCTCTGGCTGGGGCGGGCCGCAGCCTCGTACAACTACATGGACCGGGGACTGGGACCCGACGCGACGGTCTGGACCCCCTCGGACTGGGCGTGGGGGTCCGCGCTCGGTGGGACCCTCTTTGCCACCTGGCACCACGGCGGGACGATGGTGGCCTATCCCAGCGGGAAGTTCGACCCCGCTGCCGCCTTCCAGTTGCTGGAGCGGTTCGACGTGACCCAGTCGTTCATGCCCCCGACCGCGCTCCGGCTGCTGATGGACGTGGAGAATCCGACCGAACAGTACGACCTCTCGCTTTCGACCATCGCGGCGGCGGGCGAACCGCTGACCCCCGAGATCCTCGACTGGGCCGCGGAAGAGCTCGACGGCGTGGCGGTCAACGAGTACTACGGCCAGACCGAACTCAACCTCGTGGTGGCCAACTCCTCCGGGTGGTTCGAGACCAGGCCGGGGAGCATGGGTAAGCCACTCCCGGGCTACGACGTGGCCATCCTCGACCCCGAGGCCGCCGACGTAGGTGAGGCCGAGCGCCTCGATCGCGGCGAGACTGGCGAAATCGCCGTCCGGCCCCACGATCGGTCGGTTTTCTTCGACGAGTATCTCGGCCTCCCCGAGAAGACCGAACAGAAGCAGGTCGGCGAGTGGTTCCTGACCGGCGACCTCGCCGAGCGCGACGAGGCGGGGTACATCTGGTTCAAATCGCGCAAGGACGACGTGATCATCACCGCGGGCTATCGCGTCGGGCCGATGGAGGTCGAGGAAGCGATCCTCGAACACGACGACGTTGCACAGGCGGGCGTCGTCGGCGTCCCCGACGAGACCCGCGGCGAGATCATCAAGGCCTACGTGGAATCGGCGGTAGGCGTCGAAGGAAGCGACGAGTTGCGGGCGGAGATCCGCGACCTCGTCCGGGATCGGCTGGCCGAGTACGAGTACCCCCGCGAGATCGAGTTCGTCGCCGAGTTACCGCAGACGACGACGGGCAAGATCCGGCGGACCGAGTTGCGGGAGCGGGACTAGCGGTTCTCCTCGACCGTGCGGTCGAACTCGCGGGCGGCCGCCAGCACGTCGCTGTCCTCGTTGACGGTGTAGTAGATCTCCTCGCCCTCGGGGTGGTGCTTCTCGAGCATCCCGAGGTCGACGACGCCGTCCACGTCGTCCATCAGGTGGAGCGTCTTCAGCGCGATTCCCGTCTCGTCGGCCAGTTCCGAACGGGTGTAGGTCGCCTCGGGATCGAGGTCGAGTAGCGTATCGATGATCGTCGCCATCGAGTCGTGGTCCGCAACGAACCCCCAGCCGCTGGTAGCTTGCGTCTCGCTCTGCATATAGCTCGCCTAACGGTTGTGCGGACGATGATTTAAAGCTAGGAACGGTATTCACTGCCGAGTCCCGGTCAAACCCTAACACACACCGCGAACGGAGCGATCGACCGGCGGGATAGCAAGTCTTTAGTCCGCGCTCTGGTGGGGTTAGGTATGAGCAGTCGCGCCGAGATACTGGCCTTGCTCCGGGAGAACGCGCGCTACTCCGCCGAGGACATGGCGCGTCAGACCGACCTCGACCCCGCGGAAGTCGAGGACGTGATCGCAGAGTTAGAGGCCGACGGCGTCATCGCAGGCTACCAGGCCGTGCTGGACTACAGCGAACTCGACGACGAGCGCGTGCGTGCCCTCGTCGAACTCAACGTCACGCTCGACCGGGAGACCAGCTACGCCGACATCGCAGAGCGGCTGGCGAAGTTCCCCGAGGTCGAGGGCCTGCGGCTGGTGAGCGGCGACTACGACTTCGACATGGAGGTCGAGGGCGACTCCATGAGCGAGGTCTCGCGGTTCATCAGCGAGAAGGTCGCGCCCGTCCCCGAGATCACGCAGACGGTGACCCACTACGTCATGGAGTCCTACAAGGAGCGGGGCATCGTCTTCGGTGACGGCGACGACGACGACCGCCTCTCGGTCTCCCCGTAACCATGCAGGTGTCAGACCGCGTCGAGAGCGTGCCGCCGTCGGGCATCCGGCGCTTTTTCGAACTCGCCGAGGAGATGGACGACCTCATCTCGCTGGGCGTGGGCGAACCGGACTTTTCGGCCCCCTGGAGCGCCCGCGACGCCGCCATCGCATCGCTCGAACGGGGCGAGACCTCCTACACCGCCAACCGCGGGAAGCGGGAACTCCGGGAGGCCATCGCCCGCCACCAGACCCGGTCGTACGGGCTGGAGTACGACCCCGACGACGAGATTCTCGTCACCACGGGGGCTAGCGAGGGGATCGACCTGGCCTTCCGTGCGCTGGTCGACCCCGGCGACACCGTGGCGGTCGCCCAGCCGAGTTACGTCTCCTACGTGCCCGGCGTCAAGTTCGCGGGCGGCGAGCCGCTGCCGGTGCCGACCCGTGCCGAGGACGAGTTCAAACTGACCCGCGAGGTGCTCGAAGACGCCGGCGCGCAGGAGGCCGACGCACTGGTCTACTGTTACCCGAACAACCCGACCGGCGCGACGATGACCGGCGACGAACTCCGGGAAGTCGCCGCCTTCTGTCGCGAGCACGACCTGATCGTGCTGGCCGACGAGATCTACGCGGCGCTGACCTACGAACACGACCACACCTCTATCGCGACGCTCCCGGGCATGCGCGAGCGGACGGTCGTGTTCAACGGGTTCTCGAAGGCCTACGCCATGACGGGCCTGCGACTGGGCTACGCGATGGGGCCGGCCGAAGCGATCTCGGCCATGAACCGCGTCCACCAGTATACGATGCTGTCGGCTCCGACGACCGCCCAGCACGCGGCGCTCGATGCCCTGGAGAACTGCGACGACGACGTGGCCGATATGCGAAAACAGTACGACCGTCGCCGGAACTTCGTCCTCTCGCGCTTTTCGGAGATGGGCATCGACTGCTTCGAGGCCGCAGGTGCGTTCTACGCCTTCCCGGAGTGTCCGACCGACGACAGTCAGGCCTTCGCCGAGAACCTGATCCAGGAGCAGAAAGTGGCCGTCGTTCCCGGCGACGTGTTCGGCGCGGGCGGGGCCGGCCACCTCCGCGTGTCGTACGCGACCGGACTCGACGAGCTCAAAACGGCCCTGAATCGCATCGAAGAGTTCATAGACTGACAGGTTATCGGCGGATTCGCGGGCCCGGCGCGGGATCGGAAATCGTCTGTCAGGAACACGGAATAAACGCCTAGATTGTACGATAGGTCCGTTAGAGGGCGTCTGCACCGTTCGTAATTCCGGCTTACGGCTGGTAATGTCGACATAAACTTTTTTCCCTCCTAACAGCAGAGTGATGATCAATGGCAACCGATGACAAAGAGGGGGGCGACACCGAACCCGTCGACGCCGAGGAGGGCGCCGACGCGGAGGAGGTGCTCGCTCGGGTCGAGCGTGCCACAGTCGGAGAGTACACGTGGGAGGACTTCCGACGCGAGTTCCACACCGGTGGCCCGTTCGACCGCACGGAGTTTCTCGGGTTCGATCCCCGGAAGACGGAGGACAAACTGATCCAGGGTGCGAGCGCCGCGAAGGGCCTGAACGCACCCTTCGGGCAGTTCATGGATCCGTCGAAGGCACCCGTCGTCAAGGACCACTACAAGTGGGAGCATTACAAACAGGAGTACTACTACACCGACGGACAGCCGCCGACGGACTCGGAAGGCGAGCAAAAGGAGTTCGACCCGGCCGACGCGCTCGGGTTCGACCCCGACGAGATAGAGGGCGTGTTGAGTTTCGGTGAGGGGCTGGCCTCGGAACTGGACGAGGTCGTCGAGGAGCGAACCGTCGACGTCAACGAGGACCTCGACGAGGACATGTTCTTCTCGACGGTCGACGGAAAAACGACCGTCGTCAACCGGTACGACTTGGAGAAGTCCGTCCCGGAGTCGAAGAAGTCCCACTTCGAGGAACTCGAACGCTACTGGGTGAACAAACCCTACGCCTGCGTCGTCATCTTCCACTCGAAGAAAGAAAACGAGAAGAAGTACTACGTCATCGAACCACATCTCAATCCCATCGAGGCTGAGTTACAGGACTTCCTCGCGGGCAAACTCCGGACTGCGATCAAGTACTCCGAGGACGACGTGGTCGTCGAGGGCAGTGAGGAGGACCGAGCGGAGGTCATCCAGCGCGAGGCCCAGCGGTTGCTCGACCGGTACGACCTGTTGCGCGACGACGCCACGGTCGAGTCGGATCTGGGCACGATGGACAAGTTCAAGCAGATGATGGGGATGGACGTCGAGTTACCCGCCACGGCATCCGGTGATCTCTCCGGCATCTCGGCCCGACCGGAACCGGCCATCCTCGAAGAGGACCCCGACACACTCAGCGAGTATCAGGTCGAGAAGTTGCTGTACGTCCTCAAGCGCAACTTCATCGGGTACGCACGCATCGACCCCGTCAAACACGACATCAACGTGGAGGACATCTCCTGTGACGGGTACAACAGCCGGGTGTTCGTCTACCACACCGACTACGAACAGATCATCTCCAACGTCGAACACGGAGAAAGCGAACTCGACGACTTCGTGGTCAAACTCGCCCAGCGCTCCGGCAAGGGTATCTCCAAACGCCAGCCACAGGTCGACGCGACCCTCCCGGACGGCTCGCGTGCCCAGCTCACCCTCGGCCGGGAGGTCTCGGACCACGGGACCAACTACACCATCCGTCAGTTCAAGGACGTCCCGTTCACCCCGATCGACCTGATCAACTGGAACACCTTCTCGCTGGACGAGATGGCCTTCCTCTGGCTCTGCATCGAGAACAACAAATCGCTCATCTTCGCGGGCGGTACGGCGTCGGGGAAGACCACCAGCCTGAACGCGGTCTCCCTGTTCATCCCCTCCAGCGCCAAGATCGTCTCCATCGAGGACACCCGCGAGGTCGAGTTGCCCCAGCGCAACTGGGTCGCCAGCGTCACCCGGCCCTCCTTCGGTGAGGACGACACCGGTGACGTGGACGAGTTCGACCTGCTGGAGGCCGCACTGCGTCAGCGTCCCGACTACATCGTGATGGGTGAGATCCGTGGTGAGGAGGGTCGGACCCTCTTCCAGGTCATGTCGACGGGGCACACCACCTACACCACGTTCCACGCCGACTCGGTGGGCGAGGTCATCAAGCGGTTCACGACCGAACCGATCAACGTCTCGAAGACGCTGTTCACCGCGCTCGATCTGGTCTCGATCCAGACCCAGACCCGGACGGGCGGGCGCAAGGTCCGCCGGAACAAGACGCTGACCGAGATCAACGAGTACTCCGCGGAGAACGACGAGATCAACGTCAGGGACGTCTACCAGTGGCAGGCCGAGACGGACACGTTCATCCAGATGGGCCAGTCCAACACCCTGGAGGAGATCAAGTTCGACCGCGGGTGGAACCAGGAGCGACTCGACGAGGAGCTGTTCAAGCGGAAGGTCGTCCTGGCCTACCTCATCAACAACAACATCAACACCTACCAGCAGGTGGCCGCGACGATCCAGGCGTTCATCAACGACCCCGACACGATACTGACGCTGATCGCCCACGACAAACTGGAGAACAGCCTCGAGGACCTCCGGGAGATGGAGTCGGTCAAGATCAACATCGACCCCAAGAAAGAGGAGATGGTCCCCCGGCCCGACGCCGGCGAGGAGATCAGCGAGGAGACGAGCGATATCCTCGACAACGCCCAGCCGCTGTTCGACCGGTACAAGAGCATGGAGACCCCCGAGATCGTGAAAGCGCTATCGGGCATCGAGACCGACGAGGACATCGTCCCCGACGACGAGGAGGAAGAGGACGACGCCGAGATCGACTTCGGGCAGTTCGTGACCAAGGCCGGCGCGGAAGCAGAGGAAGGGGACTAGCATGAGCCTCGACACGCGAAGCGGCGGGACGGTCAGCTCCACGAGCACCCTCGGGGACACGTTCTACCCCCTCTACGAGTCCCTGTTCGACGACGAGGGCGACTTCGTCAACAGCGTCGAGAACAAACTGGCCCAGGCCCGGATGCCCCAGAACGTCGAGTTGTTCCTCTCGCGCGCGCTCGGCGTGGGCGCGCTCGCCGGGCTGACGCTGTGGATCGTCGGCTCGCTGCTGGGCTATCTCATCTTCGCCCTGTTCCTGCCCGATGCACCGGTGTTGCTCGGGCTCTCGGAGAGCCAGATCCCGGAGATCATGTTGCAGCTGAAGATTCCGTTTCTGGTCTTCGTCACCGGCATCGTCTTCGGGCTGATCGGGTTCGGCATCGGCTTCGGCTCGATGGTGTCGATTCCCTACTTCCGTGCGGGCGCTCGCAAACGCGAGATCAACGTTCTGCTGTCCGATTCGATCTCTTTCATGTACGCACTGTCGGTCGGGGGCCTCAACCAACTGGAGATTCTGCAGGCGATGGCCCGGGCCGACGACACCTACGGCGAGGTGTCCAAGGAGTTCCAGTCCATCGTGCTGGAGACCGAGTACTTCGACACGGACTACCGGACGGCGATCCGCAATCAGGCACTGCAGACGCCAAGCGACGAACTGGCGCAGTTCCTGACGGACATGCTCTCCATCGTCGACTCCGGGGGTGACATGACCGGATTCCTCGAGGACCAGAAGGAGAAACACATGCGGACGGCCAAACAGGAACAGGAGCAGGTCCTCGAAACCATGGAGCTGTTCGGGGAGATGTACATGACGCTCTCTCTGTTCCCCCTCCTTCTCATCATCATCCTCGTCATCATGTCGATGATGGGGAACTCCCAGCAGTTCCTCCTGCTGGGGACGGTATACGGGCTGATCCCGCTGACCGGGATCGGCTTCCTGGTGCTGGTCTCGACGGTCACTCAGGACGAGATCGGCGACGGCTATCTCCGGCCCGAAGGCGGCCGCGACGACGTGGTCGTCCGGCAGGGTCTGGACGTGCTGAACCTCGGTCTGGTCGAGAAGTACACCGGCAACTACGGGGTCTTCGAGAAGATCAAGGGCCGGGAACGCTCCCACGAGCTGACCGAGATTCTCCGGAAGCCACACATCTTCTTCCGGGACAATCCGACGGTCGTACTGGCGCTGACGGTGCCGTTCTCGATCATCGCGCTCGTGTTGAGCGTGCTGTACGGGTTCGCACCGCTGTCACCGGAGGGATTCGTCGACAACCCCGTCGGGTCGACGTTCTTCTGGTTCTACGTCCCGCTGTACATCAACTTCGTCCCGCTGATGATTTTCTACGAGTGGAACGTCCGCTCGCGGCGGGGCGTCGTGAGCCAGCTTTCGGAGAACCTGCGGAAACTCTCCAGTGCGAACGATACCGGGATGACCCTGCTGGAGTCGCTGAACGTCGTCTCCGAGACCTCCTCAGGGAAACTGGCCGACGAGTTCGAGACAATGTACGCGAAGGTCAACTACGGGACGAACCTGAAAGACGCGATGCGGGAGTTCAACAACAAGTACCACATCCCGCGGGTCGCCCGGACTGTCAAGCTCATCAGCAAGGCACAGGAGGCGTCGAGTCAGATCGAGGACGTGCTGACGACGGCGGCACAGGCTTCGGAGAACCAGGACGACATCGACCGCGACCGGAAGTCCCGGACCCGGATGCAGGTGGTCATCATCATCATGACCTACCTGACGCTACTCGGCGTGATGGCGCTGCTGAAGACGCAGTTCCTCGACGTGATGTCCGGCCTGACCAACCAGGTCAGTGGCGGGAGCAGCAGTTCCGCGGCGGCCGGCGGCGGCCAGTTCGGGGGCGGCGTCGACACCGGCCTGCTGTCGGTGCTGTTCTTCCACGCGGTGACGCTCCAGGCGGTGCTCTCGTCGTTCATCGCGGGGTACATCCGCGAGGTCGACCTGATCTCGGGGGTCAAGTTCGCCGTCATCCTGCCGACGATCGCACTGGTGACGTGGATGGCGGTGGGGTGAGACTGGATGGGGAACAAACGGGGACAGACGACGCAGGACTACCTGGTCGGTGTGAGCCTGTTGCTTCTCACCGTCCTGTTCGTCTTCGGGTACGTGCCGAGCGTCTTCGGCTCGACGGGGGCGGATCTGGGCGGCGTCGAACGCTCCCAGGCCGACCGCGCCGCGACGTACCTCGTCGAGACGTACAGCGTCGACGGCCGGGAACAGACGCTCAGATACGACGAGCCCGACGGAATCCACGAGAAACTGTCGACGGAAAATGGGTTCGAGCGATTCCGCAACCGCTCCGGGTTGAACACGCAGACGAAGACTCTCGCACCGCCGAACGTGAACGTCATGCTCATCAACAGTTCGGAGCTGAACGCGACGGGGACACCGACGCCCATCGTCGACGGCGGCGAGCGACACTCCTACGGATCGGAGCCGAACCTGGGGCAGGCGGTCGTGCAAGAGACCCGGGTCGTTCGGTTGTCCGGGAGCGGGTCGAACCACTGTAATCCGACCTGCTGGCTGCTAGTTCGAATTTGGTGATAGACATGAACGACGGAACCCGAGGGTCGAGGGGACAGGCGTACACCCTGGAGGGGGTTATCTCGGCCGTACTGGTCGTGACGGCGGTACTCGTCGGCCTGCAAGTGGTCGACGTCGGTCCCTGGACGAGCGATACGACCCAACAGTCAGACGACATGGAGCAGCGCGCGGAAGACATGCTCGATCTTGCAGCGGAGAACGGTACGCTCAGCCGTGTCGTGCGATGTACCTACGGATCGGCGGATACGTTCACGGGGAGCCAGATAGACAACGGCTCGACCACGTTCGAGCGGATGTTGAACCAGACGTTCGACCGACACGGCCACAACTACAACATCTACTTCACGTATCTGACACCGTCCGGCGAGCGCGAGCGCATCTCGGTCACGTCGAGCAGCAGCAACCCGACGAGCGGCGTCATCGCTCCGACCGACTCGGCCGCCGTCGCGACCAAGACGATCGCGATATACGACGACGACCGGACCCGCGTCGTCGACCGAACGGACCCGGATCAGCCGAAATGCGGGGCGACGGGGACGACCGTCGAGGCGGCCGGCGGCGCCTACTTCATCCAGGAGGACATCGACGACGACTCGCCGCTGTACAACATCGTGGAGGTGCGGCTGGTCGTATGGTGAGGATACCCGACTCCGACGATCGAGGACAGTTGTTGCTGGTCGGCGCGGTCGGTATCGCGCTCGTGGTCGTCGGGACCGTGGTCCTGATCAACGGGCTGGCGTTCGACGAGAGCATCGGGGCCCGGAGCAACGACGATGCCCTCGGCGGGGCCGAACGGACGGTCGGGGTGATCGAGAGCGACCTCAACACCCTCGTTCGGGAGGTCCGGACGGAGATCGACCCGTCGACCAGAGACTTCGTCACGGCCTTCCGCGAGAACATCTCGCTGTACAGCCGCCACTACACGAACCTGAGTTTCGACAACGGCATCGTCTACACGAGAGTGGTCTTCGACGGGGCCGACTCGGTGAACGGGACGACCATCCGGCAGACCGAGGCCACGAGCCGGGGTACCTGTGACGACGGGAACGAGTACCCACGGTTCACGCTCGAACAGGGCGGGACGTGCGTCTCGGACCCCACGATCATCGAGGACACCACCGAGGTCTCGCAGTTCAACCTGACCGTCGAGGGCTCCGGGTCGGGCGCCTCGCCCGAGACGACCCTCGTTGTCGAGAACGATGCGGGCGAGGAGTGGCGACTCGTGATGGAGAAACAGACGCCGACCGGACCGGTCGAGGTCAGAGAGGAAACCCCGAGCAGTTCCTCGACCGTCGGGGTGTTCACGATCCCCTTCGAGCTGGTCTTGCAGGAAGACGGCCAGCTCAGGGTGGGCGGAACCCAGGAGGTGACGTTCGCCGACGGCGTCTCGACGCCGTACGACATCGGGTTCGAGAACCAGCCGTCCAGGACGGCGTTGACCGGGACCTACTCGATCTCTGCGAACGGGACGCTCCCGGGCAGCATCGGGGACCAACCCGAAACCTACGCGACCGTGGTCAGCCCCGCCGTCGAAATCTACTATCAGCGACGGGACGTCACCTACAACCGAACGGTCGTCCTGAACGAGACGGGGGCGCGGTAACCATGGGGCTCCGAGACGACACTCGTGGGGCGTCGGTCGCGCTCACACATTCGCTGACGCTCGGCATCACGGCGCTGCTCATCGCGAGCCTGTTGATCGGGGCAGGCGGGTTGCTCGAACGACAACAGGAGCGAGTCGCGACACAGGGCCTTCAGAACGTGGCCGAGAGCACCGCCAACGATCTGAAAAGCGTCGACCGGCTTGCCAACCGGAGCCGCGGCGGCGAGGTGGCCTCGGTGGCATCGATGCCCACCCACATCGCCGGCGAGAACTACGACATCGCACTCGTCAACCGTGCCGGCAACCGGTCCGCACTGTACGCGAACATGACGACGCCCGACGTGGTCACACTCGTCGAGTTCAGAAACGACACCCGAATCTGTGAGCGAACTATCACCAGTGGGCCGCTTCGCGTCGTGTACGATCCCGACGCGGACTGCCTCACCATCGAATCTTCCGACAGATAAACCATGATCGACAGACTCACTGATCGAGACCGTGCCGTCTCCGACCTCGTCGCGTTTACACTGACGTTCGCTATCATTATCGGTGGGACAACGATCGTCTACATCGGCGGCGTGGGCGCCCTCGAGGACCTCCGAGAGAACGAGCGGGTCAACAGCGGCGAGCGTTCGATGCAGGGCGTCGCAGAGACACTGGAAGACATCCATCGGAAGACCGTCCCCGGTCGGTCCGTCGAACTCGGCGTGGACGGTGGCCAGGTCAACCTGGTCGACTCGTCGATGACGTTCACGTTCGAGATGGACGGTGGTGGAACGACGACTGACACGATTCAGATGAACGCCCTCGTCTACCGACCCTCCAGCGAGGAGACGCAGTTGGTGTACGAGGGCGGGGCCGTGTTCCGGGATCAAAGACAGAGTTCACTAATGAATTACCCGCCCGTGTTCGACTGTTCGGACGACGCCGCGTTGCTTTCGGTTCCGCGGCTCGTCGGAGACATCAGCGTCTCCTCCGGTGGGAACCTCGAACTGTACGGTGAACGTGACGACTCCAACACCGGTCTGTATCTCCCGGAGGGGAATCCGGCGGACGCCGAACGCGTGACAGTCGATATCTCCGGAACGGAGGTCACCGAATCGTGGGCACGGTATTTCGAGCGCTCGGGATGGAACGACGAAGGTAACGGCAAATATACCTGTGAGGGCGAGGGCGGCGGCGACCTCGAAAGCGCGTACCTCCGACGGACGACGATCGAACTGCGAACGGTCCTCTAGAAGGGGGATCGGGTTTCGTGCCGGGTCGACCCGGCAGTGACAGTGCGACAGCGGACGGTGAACGCCTACCGCGTCTGGGGCCGTGCCGTCAGCCCAGTTCGATCTGGTTCATGTCGACCGAGATGTAGTCGGCGTCGGCCGTCGTATTCGTTTCGTCGGCGGCGACGATCTGGATCTCACCGCGTTGCACGTCGTCGTTCCCCGGTTCGCCATCGGCCTTGCTCCGGAGTTCGTACTCGTAGACGCCCGTCTTGTTGTTCAGATCCGGCCCGAGCGGGTTCGATCCAGTGAGATCGAGGTCCACGAGCGTGCGGTTACCGTTGAGCGTGATGGAGTCCGAGGTGTCGATGTGTTCGAAACTCCCGGCCCCGTCCTCCCGCATGTGGAGTTCCACGTCACCGGAGCGGGGGATCTCCGCGGGATTGCCCACGTCGACGGTCAGTGACTCAAGGTTCGTGCTGACGATCGCGTCGCCGTCGCGGTAAGTCTGGTCGCCGACGATCGCCCGTTTGACGTCGAGTCGGGGCTCCATGACGGTGACGTTGACCGCCGTCGAGGCGTTCTCGGTGGCGATCCGGACGCGCATGGTCCCCTCGGCGCTCGCCTCGAAGCCGAACAATTTCGAGTCGTCGGCGCCCGCGCCGAGGTGTAGGTCGGACCAGGTCTGACTCGGGTCGGCGACGTCGCTCACGGAGAGCCCGTGGTAGGTCTCGACGACCGTCGCGGTCACGTCCTGCGTGCTCTCGTTGTCGCCGACGTTGGTCACCAGGGCTTCGATCTCGGCCGATTCGCCGGGCGGGACGGTCCCCTCGAAGGACTCGACGTTCGGTAGGAAGTACGGGCCGTCGGCCTCGCCGACGTAGAGGTTCCGGAAGGCGGTCTCGTTGTCGTCGCTCCCGATGCTGAACTCGACCCCGTGGGTCCCGCTTGAGAGCCCGCTCGGGATGTCGATCTCGACCCACTTGCTCTCCCGGCCGGCCAGCGAGAAGTCCGTCGATCCCGCGTTCGAGCCGTCGATCGCCATCTCGACCGAGTCGTCGACCGTGTCACCGCCCCGGTTCCAGACCTTCACCTCGAAGCTCTCGTCGTAGCCCGGGTCGACGGTCGCGGGGCCGCGCGTGTCGTTGATCACGATGTCGGTCCGGCCGGGGACGGTCGCGGTGTGGTTCTCGGCGACGACCTCGAAGAGGACGACGGCGTCGTTGTAGTCCGGGTCCTCGTTCGTGTCCATGGCGTCGTCGGGATCCGCGTTCTCCTCGGAGAGTTCGTAGAACAGCGCCATCTGGTCGTCATCGAGCTGGAGATACCCGTCGTCGGTTATCAGGTCGCCGAGGATCTCGCGCACGTCGCGCTGCTCCGGACCGGCCTGTCCGTACGCGGGCACCCGCTCGCCGTCCTCTCGGATGACGAGATTGGAGGGGTTCTCGTCCTGGTTGATGGCGATACGTGATTCGGGATCGGATTCGTCACAGGCCAGGGCGTCGAGTTCGTATCCGGAAACGTTCCGATCGATCCCCGAGTCCCGCCACGAGCCACACTCGAACGACTCCGCGAAGACGGACACGTTGGTCGTGGATTCCTCGGTCGCCGTGACGGTGATCTCCTTGCTCAGGTAGTCCGCGCCCGAGATCTGGTCCTGTCGAGTATGCGGGGTGTTGAGGTCTTTGTCACCCCAGACCCGATGGTACTCGTCGGGTGCCGTATCGTTGTCCGTGTAGATGGCCATCTCGACCGGCCCACGGATGATTTCGGAGGGGACATCCTCACAGTCATAGTGCCACCCCTCCCAGTAGCTGTAATCCTGTTCACACTGCCGTTCCTCGACGATCCCGCTCAGTTCGGTCCCCAGCACTGTCAGCCGGGCGGTGATGCTCCGGTTGATCTGGATGGTCGAGTCGCCGCTGTCGAAGTCGCCGTCGAACTCCTCGACGACCTGAATCTGGCCGGTCGCCGACGTGTTGTCGGTCTCGACGGTGTACTGGTACTCGCCCGGAGCGATTCCGGAGAGGGACTGTTCGATCGGACCGATATCCGTCCCATTACCGGGGTCGAGAGTCACCGACCGCGACGCGATCTCACTGCCGTCGAAGGAGACGGTAACCTCCTGAGTCCCAGTCTGCCCGCCGGCGTTTCTGATCACACCGGTAATGTTGAAATCACCGTTCTGCTGGACGACGGAGCGATCCGTATCGGTCTGCACCGTCACGAAGAACGGCTCGTCGATCGAGCCGACCCTGAAGGTGCCGGTCTCGCTGTCCGAGTCGGTCTCGACGACGTACTCGTACAGCCCGGGCGTCGCGATCCCGGAGTCGTTACGGAACGTGATCGTATCCGTCTCGTAGCCGTTCAGCGAGAGCGACCGGCGCTCGCTGTAGACGGTGGCGCCTGTCGTGGCGTTTCTGACTTCGATGTCGATCGGGCGCGTCCCGTCGTTCGAGGCGTCGTTTTCGACCGTCGCGTCGATCTCGTAGGGCCTGTTCTGGGTGACCTGAAACGGACTTGACGTGCTGACGAGTTCGAAGTCCGGCAGATCACCGATCTCGATCGTCGTCGAACGGTCCTGATCCGAGTCGGTCTGGTGTTTCAGCGCGACGCGGAGCGGGATTACGCCTTCTCGGGTCGTCGGCACGTCGAACGTCACCCGTTCGTCGTCGCCGTCGTCGACTCGCACCGTCCGTTCGGCCATGTGTTCGCCCGCGTAGAAGAACTGGACCGTCTTACTGGCCGGCATCCCACCGGTGTTCTCGATCACGGCGTCCAGTTCCCTGTCGTCACCGAGTTCGGCGTCCGGCGGTGCCGTCAGCGGTTGGATCGAGAGGTCGGCCGGCGACCCGGTCCCGACGACGAATCGGACCTCCTCCTCGTCGTCCGGAACCTCGATCCGGGCCGTGTAGTCGACCACGGGGTTGCCACCGGTGTTGAGATCGGCCGCGTCGACGGTGAGCGTCACCGTCTCGCTCTCACCCGCCGGGATCGTTTGTTTCGTGCTGTCGAACTCCGCCGGCGGCCCGCCGCCGGTCGTGTTGAGCAGCGTGATCGGCGCCGTCCCGTTGAAGTCACCGACGTTCTCGACCGTCACGTCCATGCTCATGTCGGTCCCGTCGTTCGTAGACGCCGGTGCCGTGACTTCGGTAATCCGGTACTCGGGGTCCTGGCGATCGCCCAGGAGATAGGTGATATTGACGGTGTCACCGGCCCTGACGATGGACTGCTCCTCGACGGAGACGCGCCGGTCGTCGAAGTTGTTCTGCGCGAAGGTGTACCAGGCACGGGCGAACTGGCTCCCCTGGACACTGAGCGTCACGTTCTCGATGCTCCCCGGCTGGCAGGTCTCGGCCACCGGTCCGACACCGTTGCCCAGTTCCCGGGCGGTCCTGTTCACGTACATGGACCGGGAAATGTTCTCGCTCAGCAACCTGGAGCGTTCCTCGTCTACTTTGGCCGTGATTTCCCCGCTACCAGCTGCGAATCCACTCATATCAGAGATCTGGAGTGCCAGTCTTCCGTTCCGATATTCGATGTCCGGCGAAGAGACCATCCACGTACTCTCCCCTTGCTTTCGCCAGACACCGCCAGCCTCGTATCCCACGACACCCTGATTCGAACTCTCGTAGACGACAGTTCCCATCCCCACTGGTCCGGTCGAACAGCTCTGATTCCCGTTGGCTTCGAGTCTGACCGTCGTCGTATTTTGAACCGAAACGTCACCCCCGAGTTCGTCCGGAATCTCGAACGACGCTTTCCCCCCGTTACCGGCGGCTTTGAGTTCCAGGAACTGTGACGAGACTTCTTGCATCGACTGCTCTGCGACTTGCATCTGGCTGTCCTGCTGGGCCTCGTCCAGCGCTGTCGACCCGATGGCGACGACCAGCAATGCCCCCGCGATGGTCATCCCGATCAACAGGACGATACCCACTAGATTCGAAGCTGCCCTGTCATCCCCGAAAATATCAACGCTCCGCACTCTCATAGTACGTACAATCTGGATTTCAAAATCATAAATCTACCGTATGTTTCGGTGAACCGACCGGTCGAGGCGGCGTCAGCCGGTTTCAGTATTGAGAACAGAAGTGCCCAAATAGTCGGGATGGATCGTGAACCGCACCGCTCGGAAACGGTGAGAGACGCAGAAATTATGGACTCGCGGGGGCGTGGTGTCCTGACGGTTCGCCGTAATGGTGGGTTCGTGTCGAGTCATGGTTAGTCGGATCGTGAATCGTTGACCTCGTCGAGAAGCTCGCGACGCAGCTGCATCCGCTCGCGCTCCGAGCGCTCGTCGTAGTGTTCCTCGAGGACCTCGCGGCTCGCGTTCATCCGATCACTGACGACCTCTTCGGGCGCACCTTCGCGGAGGTGCCAGGTGATCGAGCCCCGACGGACGGCGTGGGGCGACCGCGACGACGGGCATTCGGTCCAACTCTCCCGGTAGTTCGCTGCATCACACGAGTCTGGATCTTTGTCGTGCGGGCACTCCTTGCCGAGAACGCAGGGCCGGGTCCAGTCGTAGAGCGTCCGTCGGATGGGAGCCGCGGTCAGCCGGCCGAACTCACTGGAGATCAGCGGACGCCGACCGTGATTGTCGACGACGTCGTAGCGATGGTATTCGACGTAGTCGTCGATAACCTGCGTGTAGTACTCGCCGACGGCGATCTGCCGTTCCGCTGCTTTCCCGTTCTTCAGCGGCGTTTCCGTCTCCGGTCGATGGCGAATCTGTAGCGCTTGCTCGTCCGAGAACCAGTCGTCCAGGTCGATTGCGCGGAGCGTCCCCAACCGAATTCCCGTATGCCACAGGATCGCCACGATCACGTGGTCGCGACTGGCGTAGGCGAAGTCGTCGAGATAGTCCAGAATTTCGTTCGCCCGATCCTCGGAGAGCTGGATGTCTCGACTGGCCTCCTGTTCGTCGAGTTCGGGAAGCATCACTCGCTCGCGCATCCCAGACTCGACGGCGTCGATGCTGGCACAGAACTCCAGGAACTTCCGGAGTGTCGCCAGAATGCCGCGGAGCGTCACGGCGTTCACGTCCTGTCCCTTCCAGGTTCGGTAGTGGTGGAGGTCGCGGCCGGTCAGGTCGTTCAGATTGTCGACGTCGTTCTTCTCGCACCACTCGACGAAAGAGTCGAGTCGGTAGCGCTGGTTGCTGAGGCTCTTCTCCGAGAGTTCCGACTCCCGGTGCTTCAGGTACAGGTCGACGGCTTTGAACGGCGAAAGCGGCTCCAGGTCGTCACTCATTCCAATCACCGCCGCCACCTAGACTCGCTGGCTCCGGGGCAGAGAGATGGTCTCTCTCGATGCCACCGTCGGCAGTCAGATCCAGACAGCTGGTTCCATCTCGGTTACCAGGGCCGTCAGTTCCGTCCTCGGTGTACTGCGTGTGATCTTCGAGGTATCCTCTGTGTAGGTCCCAGAGCCACTCGCGTTCGGGCTTACAGTAGCTGCCGTCGGTCGACATCTGTGGCATATGAGGGACGCTATTCGGCCACTCCGCTGTCTCGTCGACCAAGGCAGTCGGCACAGCCCGACCCTCGTGCGGGCACGCCGCGAACGTCCTCACGATCGCCAGCGCGTTGTCCGGGTGGACGTACCGGACGGCGACATCACCCTCTGGAGTGACGCGATACGACACGGCGAAATACCGCGCATATCCCCGCGTGTCCGGGTGACGGCCGCCGGACGCCCACTCCGCTGGTAGGCGATTCCACTGCTGCTCGTCGACCGAGAAACCGTCTGCCGTCACGGGCTATACCTCCCAGACTGTCTTGGAGTCTGGTTCGCGATTCCGTCGAACCGTGCCCCGTTAGAGTTAGGGGCTCGAATTTCGTTCGTACACATGGCTCATCGAGGGCCCGGTGCGCGCCGTTCTCCTGGCAGGGAAGGGGCGCGCGCCGCACCACATTTCACGTCGGGGAATCGAACCCCGTTCGTACCACCAGGCACGTGAACTCTCGGCGTGCAGTCGCTCAGACGCCGACTGCTCGTATCGACGTCCGACGTCCATCGTGATTTTCGCGCTGGCCACCGTGGGTGGCCCTACACTCCCCAAGTAGATCTTCGGCGGAGGAGTGACAGAGATGCCACTCTCGGCCGAAGACTTAATTGGGCAGTGCCAGAAGGAAAGGGTGGTCAGGCGGCCTTTCCCTGGCGCACTGGTTTCCTAGTGGCAACGTTTGAACCTAGTGTAATAAAGCTAACCCAACTACTAGCAATTCTGTGTATTAATTCTTACACTGAGACAATCATACAGTATCGTATTCAGACCAACCTTGCCTTTATAGATAACTAATATGGTATATTGGTGTGGAATCCAGGCTTGGAGAGGGTTTATCAAGCCATGGGTAGTGACCGTACACACGCTGTATCGTAGTGTACTCCAAGAATGAGAGCGCGAGTTGTCTGGATCACGATCGGCGACGTCGATATCCTCGAATTTCTAGACGGGCACGAACTCGACGAGTTCGAGGCACAACCCTCCCATATCGCCAAGAATACGACCAAAGCGGCGAGTACCGTCAGAGATCGGATCCGTGTTCTTCGTGTTGCCGGTTTGGTGGAGCGTACGGATGATCGAGGATACTATCGTATCAGTGATCTCGGTCGGCGTTATTTATCGGACGACCTCACCGAAGACGAGCTGGAGGAGTTAGAGGATTTCGACCCCGATTCCGTTTGAAGAGTCCATAGAGAATTCAAGCAAAGCTATTCCAGCTGCGAATTGACGAAGCTACTGCTCAGTACAGGAACTACACTGAGCAGATTTAGTGCTGTCATTTATAATGGAAGGCTGACATTCGAGACCTATGGGAAGGACACCTGTACGGTATGCTTGGCCCCTTCGTTTGGGTGTTATCTTGGGATGTGTTTTGATGGGCTTGGCTCTTCAACTGAGCTATCTCTATCTGATCCTGTTCAATTCACGTGGATCTGGTGAGATGGAACTCGTGTGGGCAGGGTACACGATACTCCTGCTCGCCATCTCATGGGTTGTCGTTTCGCGGGTCGTATTTGACCGTATTCGCCAAGCAGCAGGCGGTCTACTGGTGAGTGGTATCGTCTGTTTCTTCCTCGCCGTCAGTACCGCTGGTGTTGGCTGTCTCGTTAGCACGACTGGTGGACAATTGGGTCCGGTTCCCGACTTCGTATTCTCGACTGGTGAACTGCTGGGAATTCCATCACCGATGATCGGATTCGAGACTTCCGATGGCCACTGTGTCTCTTCCAGCCACCTCATCTTCTGGGTACTCGCATACGGGTTTCTCGTCGCCGGACTCTGGTTCGATCGCGGCGTGGACAAAGCGATCTCCTCTGTGAGCAGGATGGTGGACTGACTATCAATGATTTCCTTGGTTAGTGGGCAGGACGAACTGACAATTCGTCTCACTGTGGATCTAGCACTGGATATCCAAGAGACTAGGTTCCACAAATCGCTTCCAAGGGTGCCTTGAGTCTCGCCACTTGACTCTCGTCAGTATAATTGGTCGAATAGAACTAACAATACGAATAGAACCGATAGACGGGGCGTGTTTTTCGACCACCAATCCACAACTTACTTTCTTCCCCTATACCGAGCGAAACCAACATGCCCACGCAGGCGACTGTCTATCGAATTCTCATCGCGACTCCGGCCGAGGTCGAAGAAGAGACCTATGCGGCCACGAATGCCGTGCTGGACTGGAATTCGGTGAAGGGCCGCGGGAAGAACATCCATCTCGAGCCGGTCCAGTATCCAGCACACGTCGAAACAGATCCGGACGATCTGGCGTCAGAATTCGACCTGGTCATCGGTGCATTCTGGACACAAACTGGAGGGATAGCTGAGAGCGGATCGAGTATTCTCGACGTCGTCCGGCGCCTCGCGTTCAACGAATCGGTTCCCACGATCGTCGGCTTCTCGGAGAAGGAGATACCGCCCGGAAAGCTGGATCCCGAACAATACGGAGCAGTCGAGGACTTCAGGGAAGAGTGCCGGTCGGAGGGTCTGTATTTCACCTACGAATCCATCGAGGAATACCAGAGCCAGTTAGAGCAGGAACTCACCCAGACCATGGCCGGACTCCTGGATGGCCCAAGTTTCACGACGAAGGACGATACCCACGAGTCCAGCGAGTACGATCCGGAGGTCGATCACGAGCGACTTCGCCTCTCGGCCGAGATGCATCGGGAACAGGACGTCCGGAACATCCAGCGCGTCGTCGATCACTTCGAGGAAGTCGGCATCGATCAGCCGTACCGAGTTCTAGATACAGGCTGTGGATACGGAACCGTCACGAGAGATCGGTTCGGAAACGACGACCGGTTCGACGTCGTTGGAATCGACCACACCAAGAGCGTCGTGAAGACAGCCCGGGAGGAGTACGCCGCTCCGAACATCGAGTACCGGTGGATGGACGTGAACAACCTCGGGGACAGCAGCCTCGGTGCGTTCGATCTGGTCTTCTCGAGTTATCTCTTCCACCACCTCGAGAACCAGGAGCCCGTCCTCTCGCTGCTCTGGGAGCACGTCGACGACGATGGCGCTCTCCTCGTCCGCAGTTGTGACGACGGCCAGCATCTCCACTATCCGCCGGATAAGGACATGGACTGGGTCGTCGAGATCACCGACGAGATCAAGGGATCGAGCGATCGCGGTCACGGACGTCGCCTCTATACCCACATGAATCGATTGACGCCAGCGCCCGAGGGTATCAGTCTCGACCTCAAGAATTACCACACCGGTGGGATGGATACTGAAGAACGGCGCCAGTACTGGGACGTCTTTCACTCGAATCGACTGCACTACGCCGAGAGATTGGCGAACCGTGATGAAGCCACGCTCGAGGATCAGGACCTCTATGAGACGATGTCCGAGAAGATGGACCAGCTGGAGGAGAAGTTCGTCGACAACTCCCACTTTCTCGATGCGAAGAGCGTTCCTGTTGCTGTAGCATTCAAGTAAAAGAACTTTCCTTATAAAATTGCCATCCCCCGATAATGTTTAAATGGCTTGTTTAGACATGGAACCTAAAGATAGCGGTCTGTGGGACTCTCTTACAACTCTCCGCTGGTCCACGATAAACCAGGTATATATAAGCAATTGATGCAACTATCATTCAGCGATCTAACATAGGCAAACTCATAAACTACATTTTCAGACCAGTCAGCACGACAGCGTTGATAGACTACGAAACCAGTGCCAATTGGATAGCCTCCAGACAATAAAGCAGTAGGACATCTAAGTCAGGTGTTTGGTACTCTTCGGATACATTCACACAAATTATTCAATACCGTAATTTATTTTATTCAAATGGGTTAAGTTGTAAATGATTCAATGGAATTCAACGGTTACAGTGGTCTAAATGGCGACCGAAACCGGTACCAAACAGTCCGTCTGGCCACTTACCTGATTGCGATATTGATTCTGGTTGTGGGCGTCGGACCTGCAGCCGAAGCAACTAGTGCTTCAGTGTCTAGTGATCAAACGATGGGGACGGAGATCTCATTCGCTCTCACTAATAGTGTCGGATCATTTGAAAGCGGTACCAACGAAACCACCCATGTCACGCTTATCACTGGAGATAAAGTCATTATAAATGAAAGCGGAAGTGCCCCGACCTATCGGCTGGCTAAAAACGAGTCGGCGACAGTATTTAAGACCGAAGCAGAGACCTATGTCATGCCCGAGGACGTAAACCTTTCTAAGTTTGATCGGGATCTGTTCAATATAAACCGTCTACGGGCAAAGGAGGTCACGGACGCCCAGTCGGTGCCTGTGATCATCAAGTGGGCCAACGATACGGCAGATACGAGACCACTGAGACAACATTCAGACATCCGCTTGCACCGAACCCTAGAAACGATCAATGCAACGGCGGCGAGTGTCTCGAGGACTAACTCAAGTAATGCCTACCGTACGCTGGCCAGTGCGCCGAGCGTCGAGTTCGTTCACTATGACGCACTCGTTAATGCGACGGGAACCGCACGTGAGAATATCGACCTGAGCGCGGCGCGCGCGCATTTTAACGTTACCGGTGCGGGCGTTGAAGTGGCAGTACTCGATAGCGGCGTCAATGAGTCCCATCCCGACATCGGGGATGACGAGATCGCAGAAATCAACTTAGTCCACAACGGGGCCGCCGGCGACGCTTTCAACCACGGGACCGCCGTGGCTGGTCTCGTGACCGGCGACGGTACGGCCTCCAATGGGACGTATGAAGGTGTGGCACCCGACGCCGATATAATCGACGTTCAGGTACTGGACCGGACTGGATCGGCCCGGACATCGACGATCATCGATGGGGTAGACCATGCGATCCAACAAGATGTGGACCTCATCACGATGAGCCTTGGTCAGACCGCCACGACCGTTCGGACAGACGATCCTCTCCATGAGATCATCGATGTTGCGGTCGAACGGAATATCACTGTGGTGGCCGCCGCCGGAAATACCGGCTCTCTCGGCTATGGCACAGTGCAATCACCCGGCATATTACGCGACGTCATTACCGTCGGAGCAAGCGATGACGAATCTGGGATCGCACCGTACTCAAACCGAGGGCCGACTCCCGTCGGTGAGTACGTCAAACCCGACCTCGTAGCCCCTGGTGGAAACGTGACCGCACCGAACGCTAGTAACGACGGGTACCATACCTTTGAAGGGACATCATACGCCACCCCACTGGTGTCCGGGACCGCGGCGCTCCTCAAATCTCGGCACCCGGACTGGTCCCCACAGCGCATCAAGAACGTCATCACGTCGACGGCGGACTCCGTAGGGACAGCGAACACCTATCTACAGGGTAGCGGTGAATTGAACGTATCAGCCGCGCTCGGGGCGAACCTTATTGTCGATCCCGCGACAATTGACTTCGGGTCGGTTCCGGCCGGGGAAACGACGACCCGGACTATCAGGATACGAAACCTGGGATCGAAATCACAACAAGCTGACCTTTCCACAACAGTCTCGGCGATCAATTCCTCGACATCTGGACAGGTTTCGCTCAACCGGTCGTCAGTAATGGTCCCGGCCGGCGGTTCAGTTGCCGTTGAGCTGTCAGTTGACGCGAGTGACCCGTTGCTCCGACCGTACTCGGGGCGTCTCCAGGTCGGCGACGCCACCGCTATCTTCGGATATGTGCCAAAGAGACAGGTTACTGTAACTAAGCGATGGCTTGGTTCGACAACCAGTGATCGCGTAACTCTGATCCACCCCAAGTCTAACACCGTCTATGGCCCCAAGACGCTGGACGGGTCGGAGGTCACATTCGAGGTCCAACAGTCGGGTAAGTTCATCGCCTTCTCATCCGGGCGATACGACGGCCAACCAATCGTTACGGCAAACAGTACATCGGTCGAGGGCACGGGACAGATTATCCTCGATGAACGACAAACAGTCCGGCGGACTATCGACACAGGCTCTCTTCCTCAGGACGGCTCCAAACTGATCAATCGGACCGTAATAGTGAACGCGACGCTGAACACCGCGCCAGTCGACACGCGTATCGCCACTGACAACCCCAAGACGGCTGCTATCTGGATCAGCCCAACGCCGACGTTGACCTACGCTGTCCGCCGAGTGATGACCATCGCGCCCACTGAGCAGGCGTACAACACCTCCACGATATACCACCTCAAACATGTCACTCAGAATGTCTCCAGTCCGGAGGCGGTCAAGGTTGACGTTGATGTGATGAACGAACAGATCGTCCATTACTATCGGGGAGTTCCTGGCGAGACCTACAACGCGACGTTGGCCGCGGACGCGTTCGACGACGTACCGTTGTATGAGTCATATACCACGGATGGCATCGGAACGACCTTCGAGCAAACCATCTATTCCTCGCCTGATATAGCGCAGTACCACGATTCGTTCGCCGTCGGCTCGTTCGGGTCTATCAAGTGGACCGCAACACCGCAGCTGCTCATCCGGAACTTCGAGGACAAGGAGCGGATCGAAACTGCCGTGAAGAAACATCCATTCCGGTCGAAGGTCTCGGCGTGGTCGCTTTCCGAGCAAGGCCTTCGGACAACGCTATTCCCGACCGTCGGGCAACCTCCAAATGGCTACGTCATCAGTGACCTGGTACCCGATGAGTACGATCTCTGGGTAAATGGGGAGCGCATCCGGTCGACCACACGGAACGAGGCCGTGACAACGATTCATACAGACCGGGACACCATCCGGACGGTGCGCCTACGTGTTCGTAGCCGCCACGGTATGTCGTCGCTGTCGAACGATACGGTGACCACTTTCACCGCGACAACCAACGGATCGGACACACAGCCGCCGACCGTCCCAAGCATTACCTTCGAGGAACACGGTAAGACCAACATCGTTTCGAACGGTTCGTTTGACATAGAAGTCTCCTCGTCGGACGCCAGTGGAATCCAGAATCTCACCCTCTACGTCGCCACCCGTGACGCTGACGGTGTCCCGGCGACGACACCCTTCGAGAACGCGAGTGATTGGCGACGTGTCTCGCTCACAGAACGCGGCGACGGCACGGCCGCCGCTACACTTGACCTGGGGACCTACCGCGGGACCCTCAGCGTGGCCACCCGCGCCGTTGACGATGATGGCAACACCGTTGAGACGACCGCTACGGATGCGGTCGTCGTCGGAAGCAGAACGCCGACCGCGCGTCTACGGGCCAACACAACACTGACCGACATCGACACGCCCGTTAGGTTCGACGCCAGCGACTCCTATGACGACCTGGCCGTCGCCACCTACCACTGGGACTTCGACGGCGACAGTGAGATTGACGAAACAACTGACAGGCCGACGGCGATCCACCGCTACGAAGAGCCGGGAGCCGTCCGGCCGACACTCACAGTCGTCGACTCGCATGGATTTACCAACACCACCCGCATGGATCAAATTGCTATCGGTAATTCGCTCCATACCGGGTTCGACAACTTCGACAACCGGACCCGTACTGATGTTCGCAGTGCAATTATCACCGACTCGGTTAGATTGACTGTAGAGCGGCTGAATGGCCGTCAACAGATCGGCGACGACGAGATGCTTGTCGCCCGCAGCGACGTCAACGGGGGCATTACCGGCGGCGGCAATAGTACGATTGTTGTCAATGGTGGGCAGGTCAACGGTCGAACGGATACGCACAATCTTGTCGCTGCCGACAGCCAATTCAACGGCGGTGTAGTCACCACTGGGACCGTCACAGTAGTAGGTTCGACCACAGCAAAAGGTGGTATCGAAGCCGCGGAATCAATCCGTGTACTCAGCGGGGGCACGCTGACGGTCCAGGGTGCGTTGACAGTCAAGAACCTCACGGTTGCCAGTGACGGAGCGGTAACCGTCCATGGGTCGGTAGACGTCGACCGCTTCAGGGTCGACAACGCGACCACTATCCGTATCCAAGGTAGTCTCGACTGTGAGTCAGTTGATGGCACGATTGAAAACCTCAGCGTACGTGGTTCAACCGACTGCGAAGGCTTATCCGACACCAACAATGAGGAGTCGTCTTGACACACCAGAGGGAACGGACCACAGATTGAACGCACATCTGTCGAAACACGCAAAAATCCCGGCTGAATGCCGCGATAGCTAGTAAGCACGGAAGGAAAGGGGCGATGTAGTTATCTCGCCTGCTCTTTATTTCAATGAATGTTTTCTCATATCAGTGCCACAAAGTTTGTTTTTATGCATTTTCTAAATTCCCATCATGAATTTTATAACAGGCTCGAGACACTCTATCTGACGTTACCGCTAAGCTGATTGACTAATGCGCCACGTTAAATCACGGTGAGGTAGAGCGAATATTGACATATACTTAATTGTGGTTCATGCCCTCCATAGCAGATCCGAGTCTCGCCATTTTTTGGACCTATTGGAATTGATCACCTTGAGACTCCCCGGCAAAGAAGCGAACGCATCATGTTCTCATATTCCGAGGTGAAAAAGGAAACACGGTCATAGCCTTTCGTTCGGCCAAAATCCTTAAACATTAATTCATATAATACAATATTATTTATAATATAATATTTTCAGCATGGGATGAGCCATATATTCTAATAACACATATAATGATTCGAGAAACCCCTTGCGGATTTTCACCTCACGCAAATTGGAAAAATTAGCGCGCAAAAATATAAAGCAGTTAAATACTATGCGCCTTTGTCAATTTCGGATCCGCCATCTGCATCAACAGTCATATCGATGTACGGGTTCTTTTGATCAAGACACCCCCATCGGGTAATGCAGATTTTGAACGTTCCCTGGGTGTGGTATCTATAATCATATTCGCCGACTCCACCGTTCTCATCCAAGACTTCTTTCCCTTCGTAGATAGCGTAAGTGTTCTTTGTGGTTCCTCTGGCGTACTTTTCAATATCAGTTATTTCGTCGGCGTCGTCGTCGTAGTCCCACTCGATTTCCTGTTCGTATGTCCAGATACGGCCGATCTCGGGAGCAGTCCGGTATACCTCTGCGAAGGCATACCCTTCTAGATCTGCCGCGTTCGCTCCTTCCGGCGCCTCTCGAATATCGATTTCCGTCTCGAATTGATCTATCACTTCCTCTCGGGTCTCCTCGGAAAGTGATTTCCACTCTTCGTCGAACCTTCCTTCTTCTTCTGCCTTGTCAAGGTCACGCAGAACCTCCTGAATATCATCATCGGAACCGGCAGTTCTCCGTTTCTTGTCTCGGTCTCTACCAGCTGATGCTGGCGAGGTGAATACTGAGAGGGCAACGGTTGCTCCGCCAATAGACTTCACAACCTTGCGGCGATTGTATTCGGTTTCTTTCCGGTCGCCATCCGCGGGGATATCATCTGACATCCAAATTGAAGTATAATCTCCACCCATTTAATTATTACTGAATAACACTATTTGCATGAAATAATCAGAATTTAACCTGAAATTGGAACTGATCCTTGGTGGCTCTCAGGCACTGACACTGGTCCAGTGATGGCTTGACATTGAGACGAAAACCTCTACGTGGTGAGATATCCTTGGCATATAGAATATGAATTATTTGAGCGAGTCGCCAATGTAGCCACTGGGGAATGAAATCCAACGTTCGTAAGTACATGGCCGTAAAGCTGTTCCAGATTCATCAACCATAGAAACCAGTCGCTGCTATGTAGAGGTACGGTGACCAGTTGTGATCGTCAGGACAGGCTATAATATGCCGGAGGACAAGGAGTTTGACAACGATACCAACTGCCTCAAGCGTTCCATAGAAGACGATTATTGACGACTCTCCGAAGATAAACAAAGTCAAACTCCGGGTTCAAAAGTACATCATTGAATCGGTAAAGAAAGATGCGCCAACGGTGTTAGGTTCGTTACCGAACACGACTGAATCGATCCGGTTCTGTTACACAACCGTCAATCTCGTACCTCAGTCCATTCTCGTCGCTGGAATCCCTACGCTACTATACCGTCGATAAAGATACCAAAGACAAAGTGCGTTCACGATGCCGATACCAATGACGCCGGATTGCGTGAACGTAGCGATAATGGTAACGATACCGCCGATAGCCCAGACCTGGGAACTAGGCTCCCACTCGTCGCCCAGATTACGGACGAACGAACTGTCATACGCGAATGCAATCGGAAGCGTCACGACGAACAAACGAAACAGAAACGAACTCACGTCTACAGTGTGGAAGATCACGGATGTCGATCCAACTAACTCGCCGAGCGCCTGTGGTCCTCCGACCCCGTGGAAGACAAGCTCCCCCGCTGAGAGAAGTGGGACGGCGACAATGACATGCCACCAGTCATTTCGGGAAAACGGGCTAAGATTCGGCATCGCTGTTCGAATCCCATTGAGGGCCATATGTAATTCCATGATATAGAGTTATAAATATTTTCGGGTGTCCTTGGAGTAGTGGGATGGAGGGTAGTTTGAACGTATTTCAATTTGTCTATGGTCGAGATTGGCCTCCACAGATGACGTAGCGAATAGATGAGCTTGGTGTTGATCGAACAATGAGTCACACTGCAAAATACCCTCTTCTCCAGACCAACCCTCAGTTCAAGACATATCTTGAAAATCCGCAGCGGTTGCATCGGAATCATGGAGATATTTCCTCCCCAGATCGGTAATCGCGTAGTACCCGTTTCGTTCTGGATCCTTCTCGACGAGTCCATTCTGCTCGAGTTTCCGGAGTCGACGGTTGACCTGCGAGTAGGAGACGACCGGATCGATGTTGACGTGAACCACCTTCGGCGGTGCTGCGATATCGTGTTCGTCCAGCCAATCCAGGACGACATCGTCGACTTGGCTCATCCAGGGCACGACCGGTCGCATACCCCCTGCGTGGACCTACTGGGTTAAATAAGTAGGACCATAGTTGCCTCTCGATATTGTGTTTCTGAACATGGAAATATGCATTATGCATCTAATTATGGGCACAATTTTATACCATCCTAATCTGTAGCTCGAATAGGAGGTTTAGGATCCAGCCATCTACCAGTCAAAAATAACAGTCGAATGCAGAGACGGTAGCCCCATGACCAGCGCTATGACTGTGAACATGACAGAATCACGCGAGCGAGCATCTGCAAACGGACAATGACACGAAACATGGTCACGACCACGGTCTCGGTCGACCCAGCAGACGCGCTGTTCCTGGACTGGGCGACGGGAATCAACGCTTCCGGACTCTTCCGCGAAGCCCTGTCGGAACAGATGGACTACCGCGACATCGATCGCGACGAACTCGTCGCACTCGTCGAGGAAGCCCTCCGCGACGACGATATCGAACTCACCGACCTGTACGAGCAGACGTCGTGTGTCGACGATCTCGAAACGGTGCTCGCGACCACCCAACAAACATTCAACTCGATCAATGAGTAACCGATCCACTCTCGAAAGCGAAGCACAGCCCTCTGAACTCCGCGATAGAGTTCTTCGGACCGCTCTGTCCCGGACCCCAGAGAAGGCAATCCACCTCTCGACGAGTCTCGCCTTCCTGCTGGTCTCCGTCGGTCCCGCAGCTGCTCAATCCGACCTCGGGAGCGTCTGGTGCGGAACGGGCGTCGACACCGGGATCACGATCGCCATCGGTGCGATCGCGGGACTCGGACTGCCCTGGACGATCTTCTCGATCGCACAGGCCGGTATCGCTTACGAGCGGGCCGGAGGCAATCCCGAGAAGCAAAACAGCGCGAAAGAGAAGCTCGTCAAGTCCGCCATCGGCTTCGGGATCATCATCCTCGCAGTCCTCTCGCCCGCCATCATCAACAACGTCGGCGGCCAGATGGGCTTCGGCTTCGCGGACTGCATGAACCCCTTCTAAGCGCGAGCATCGCTCCGTGATTCCCCAGATTCCATCCAGTCGAACGATGTCCCCGCTTCAACCGGTGGTCGTTGGACTCGCGATCCTCGTTCTCTGTAGTCCCGTAGTCGCCGGAGAACCCAGTGCGGACAACTCGTCGGATGCCGTTCCAGACAACGGTCCAGCGTACGGACTCAACGAGAGCGAGTTCTACCGGCTGTGGTCGGAGGACGTCGACGACAACGACCTCAGTCTCGAATCGTTCGATCAAAACGACGTCTCCTCGCGTGGCGAGTTCGAGCGTGGACTCGCCAATTCGACTGATATCCCCTCTGGAAGCCCTCCCCAGGCCGTTGAGAAGTGGAACGACGGCGACGTGCAGGACTACAGCCCTGGTGGAACGGATACGTCGGTGTACCCCGAAAACGCGAACCTCACCGATGGGACGTACATCAGGGACGCGTTTGTCAGCATCTTCGCTGCCCAGCCATCGACGATTCTCCACGAGAACGAGACGAGCCACCACATCGCCCCAGACGGTGAGGTTCTTGCGATCAGCGACTACCGTGTCCTGGTCCCGGAAGATGAGACCGACGGGGCGCATCGCGAGTTCTGGTCATTACGAAATTCCCAGGTCCGAGAAATCGGCCTGACCGTCGACGGAGAGCAGGTCAGTTCGGCCAGCGGTCACCAGACTATCCTCGAGTATTCGAACCTCTCGGGGAACCCCGAGTTGACGATCACAGCCACCGTCACGGCCGAACTGGAACTGCTCACGAAGGACTGCACCAGCTGGAACTCGTCCTCGAATAACTGCGATGGACGGTGGGAGGAGGAAGTCGAGATCATTCATGCCTCGCAGTCGCCGACAGTATCGAAGCAGGTTACCGTGAACCGACTCACCGGAATATCCGGGAAACGCGTTCGGTTCGAGGAAGATGAAGGTCTGGTCGGTGCGGCTGTCAATCCGGACACGAGATGGTCGACGATAACTGTCGACGGCGACGTCCGGGCCCGGAGTAACTGGTGGTTCTACACCACCGGCAAGCCCGGCTGGCAGACGATGGTGACAGCGTCAGGCTCCGAAACCGTCCGTAATCGATCGTCGGTTCGACCAGTCCAGACCCACGCGTACCCGGCCGACGAGGACCCGCACGTTCCCACCCAGCCGGAAGGTGGGGAGATCCCGCTCGAAATTGAGGAAACGTGGGGTGCGAACAAGTCAGGCCCCAGTTTGCCGTCAAACATCGACCTTGGGGCTGAGGATCCGTTTACGAATGCAGACTCGATCGCCCTCTCGTCGTCGACGCTGAAGGCAAGCTCGTTCAAGCAGGTCACGGTGGCTGGGATCGTCCGAGGACAGTCCGAGACGGTGACCCTCTCCGAGGAGCAGACCGTCAGGGAAACGAACCTCTCGCTGTCCTTCACGGCGACCAACTCGACGCAGGGAACGGTGCTGGCCAAGGTGACGGAAGCCAGTACCGACGATCCGGTTACCTCCGGCAACGTCACAGTGGCCGGTCAGACGGAGCCAATCAACGACAGCGGGATGGCGACGATAACGGTCAGGAACCCTTCGGTGTTCGTCAGGGGTGCGTACACGCCCGCTCACTGGTGGCGGACCGACGACCCTTACGCAGGCGCATCTGCTGTGACGAGCCCGCCAGCGAACTTCCCGAGTTTCCAGGCACTCGCCCGACTCGCAGTAGTGACGCTCCTCTGGTTCCTCCCGCTCGTCGCGCTGGTAGTGGCTATCGACCGGCTGACCTCGGGGACGCGTTTCAATTTCAGCGACAACTCATGACGAGAACGGAAACCAGCGACACGACCCGACGCATCGACCGTCGAACACTCCTCGGTAGTCTGTGTACCGGCCTGGTTGCTCTGGCCGGGTGTCTGGGTGGAGGCGACACCGACGACTCCGGAACGAAATCTTCGCCGACAGCGAACTCGGACACGTTCGCGACGACCGATTTCGATGGCGGATCCCTCACGGTCACCCTCCAGAATGATGTATCTGCCGAGTGGGTGCATCGGCTCGGGCCAGATGGAGACTTGGTCGAGAAGGCGATGGTATCGACTGACGGCGACGTCGCCGAATTCGATCTCGTCGGCTCTGGCGAGAGCTACGAGCCCGGGACGCACACCCTTCGGGCGATCGACGGCGAAGATACCATCGGCGAGATGAAGGTCGATCTCCGGCCAGACATCGACCTCACGGAGTACCTATGGGCCGAGAACCACCCCGAGATGGACTGGCCGGACAAGAACAACTGGGAGACGCACGCCGCTCTCCGTCTCGAAAACACGGGGAGCGGCCCGGCCCTCCTCACAGGCACCAGGTGGGGGAACGCGCCGTTCACCTTCCGGAACGACGGCAGAGTGGCAGAGTACGATCATAACGAGCCGCTGCCGCCCGGCGAAACGACCACCGTCTACTCCAAAGCCCCCGTTTACGAAGTGAGTGGTGGATTGTCCGGCGGAGCAGTCGACTGTGGAGAGTTGGATACCGAACAGTTCGAGCTGACAGCCGTCGTCGAACCGGGAGACGACCAGTTCTTCACACAGACCGTGGAGTACGGTGGCGAACGGCTCGACTGCGACCTGAACGTCGTCGACGGTGGTAGCTGATGGGTTGGCTCGAAAAGCAGGTCGAGCAGGGCATCAACAACGTCCTCACGCAGATCAAGAACGAAGTCCTCGATCTAGCGGAGAGCATCTTCGCGGACATCCTGGAGCCCATCGTCGGCGTCCCGGCACCGACCTCGGACACGCGATACGTGGTCGTCGGCTCACCGGACAACCAGCCCTGGCAATCGATCTACCAGGACACCTACCTGCCGTACATCCTACCGTTGACGATCATGCTGCTGATCGGGGCAGTTGCCTACATCGGACTTCGGGCAGGGTCCCTCAGTGAGTACCGTCGGAAGAAGCTCCTCCGGCGGGTCGGCCTCGTGTTCATGGGGGCGTTCGTCTGGTTCCCGATCGTTTCGATCCCGTTGCAGTTGGTCAACGCCATGGGAATCCATCTCGCGCCGATCGACAGCATGGCGTCCGGGTTCGCCGAAATCGGGAAGGCCGGGCTCGGAGGCGTGTTCGCGGTGCTCGTCGTGGTCCTCCTCGAGAACTTCCTCCTTCTCATCGCCGCAGTCGTCTATGCGCTGCGCTGGTGGGGAGTCGTCATCCTGACGGCAGCGATGCCCTTGCTCGGCGTCGCGTGGGCCATGGAAGCGTGGCCGCTCAACTCGTTCGCGAACATCGCGAAACGTGCCGCGGGGATCTACCCCGGGCTCGTGATCGCCGGTCTCCCTGCGGCGTTGCTGTTCAGGATCGGCTGGTCGACCGATATCGGCGCTGGAGTGAGCGGACTGTTCACGCTGTTCCTGAATCTCGCACTCATCCCGGCCGCCTGTATCGTCTCCATCCTGACGGTCTACTGGAGTTCGTCGACGATCCAGCGCGTGTCACGGGTGGGTGCGAGGGCGGCCTCGAAAGCGGCTCCCCGGGCAGCGCGAGGTGCGAAATCCGGCACGGGGAAGTCTGTGAGAGGAGCCCGGAACGTCCACCGCGGCTACTCGAAGAACGCTGCCGGAGCAGTATCCGGAAACGGGCAGACCACTATCGGGAGCGGCGGCTCGAAAGCTTACAAGGCTGGTTCGTCGGTCCAGGGTGCGAAGACCCACGCGAAGCGGTACAACAACCTCCGGAAGTCGAAGTCGGGTCGAATGCGAGACAAGGCGAAATCAGACCTCTCGCGAGCGGGCAAAGGCGCGAAGGTTCGGTCGAAGCAGGCGTTGAGGAAGACGAAAAACAAGGTCTCCAGGTGGTAACTCATGAGTACTGATTCAGCGGACAGAGAGTACAGCGCGCGTCGAATCCACGAGTCACTCGGCGGAACGACCCCCTTCTTCCGGGGTTACTCCATCGGCGAGCTCATGCTGTTCGTCGCGGTGGCGTTCGTCTCGTTCGTCGCGGCCGGAGTCTCCTCGGCGCTCACGATCCCAGCCATGGGGTTCGGAGTAGCAGCCTCGCTACTCCTGTTCGTGCTCCACAAAGTCAAGCCGGACTACCTCTGGCTGACCGAGTGGCTATCTGCCCGGCTCAGCTGGGCGATCAAGAACGAGGAGTATACTCACGACGAAGACAGCAGCGAAGTCCGATACTTGACCCGTCTGAGTCGTGTCTACCCCCACGCTATCGAGCGGACGGACGGTGCCCTGGTCGGCGCAGTGAAGGTCGAGCCTGCGAACATGGCACTCGAAGGTGGGGACTCCTGGAGTCGAGCGGTCGGTTCGCTCTCGGACTTCGTGAACGCTACCGTCGACTTCCCTGCGAAGATCTATCTCACTAGTCGGGAGATCGACAACGACGACGTCGTCCGGGCCCATCGGGACCGGCTCGGAGATCCGGACGTTAGGTCCCGTCCCGTGCTGGAATGGCTCCTCGAACAGTACCTCGATTACAACACCAACGGAGACGGCGAGATCGACAGCGAGACGTCGACCGTCCGTGAGTACTACATCATCACCGCAGTCACGGATAGCGACGTCGACACTGTCGACGAGTCTGGCGACAGCGTACTCGCGTACCTCGCGGACCTCCCGGTCATCGGCAAGCTGTTCACCCGATTCCAGTCTGATGGGCTCACCGACGCCGAGATCACGCAGCTCAAGGAGAACGAACTGGAGTCCCGACTCTCCCAGATCCGTAGCGGCGCGAAGTCGCTCTACCGCTGTTCGGTCGACCCCGTAGAAGCACACGAGTTGGCCCGCGTGACGAAGGAGTACTGGACGAATCAGACCGAGGAGTACGACGACATCGAGGAGGCATTCCCGACCTCGCCGGTCGTGGCTGGCGATGAAAGGACCAATTCAGTCGGGACCGGGGGTGTCGACGGCGCTTCCGACACAGAAGTCGAGAACGAGGAAAAACTGGATCAAGAGGAGAAGGAGTCCAGCGAGCAGTTGGATTCGACGTCCAAGATCCACCAGTCCGTCGTCGCCCCGACCACGGTCGACTGGGAGACGACCTACGCCGTCCTCGACGATGACACGTACGTCCGGACCTTCTGGATCGAGCGGTTCCCCGAACAGCCACCGGACGGGATGCTCGAGAAGCTACTCCTGGAGACGAACCTCCACACCGACATCAGCATCCACATCGATCCGTTCGATAGCCAGTCCGCCAAGGAGATGATCGCGGACTGGATCTCGGATCTGAAGGTCGAGCAGTACGACTCGAACAGCCTGAAGGCGGAGGAACTCCAGCAGGACATCGACAGCGCGAAGGAGATGAAGGAGCTCGTCCGGTCGAACAGGGCATCCTTCTACCGCTGTGGCGTGTTCATCCGCCTCTCCGCCGATTCCAAACGGGAACTCGACAATCAGACGACGCAGCTCCAGTCGATCGTCAAAGACGCGCCGGCGAATTGCACGCTCAAGGTCGCGAACCGCTGGCAAGAGAAGGGGCTCGCGACAGTCTCACCGCTCGGAGCAAACGAACTCGGCCGGGACCGGATTTCCACGATGACGAACCAGGCGATAGGGGCGATGTTCCCGTTCTCCTCGAACTACCTGATGATGGACGGGGGCGTCGAATACGGACATCACGGGCACAACGGAACGCCGGTTCGGATCAACCCGTGGGACCTCGAAACCGGCCACTCCGAACTGGTCACCGGGACCCCCGGTGCCGGGAAGACGTTCGGGGCGATCATGCGGGCCCTCCGAATGATGAAGCGTCGGGAGGACACGATGCTGGTCCTCGTCGACCCGGTCGGGGACTTCCAGGGTATCGCGGACGCACTCGATGCGAAGACGATCACAGTCGGCGGTGACACGAATCTGAATCCACTGGAGATCCGCGAGACGTCCACCGCGATGGTGGAGGACGGCGCCGTCGACTCGCCGCTGTCGGCGAAGAAAGACGAGGCCTACGCCATCATCGAGAACTTCCTGACCGCCCGCGGCATCGATCTCGGGAAGGAATCGGGCGTGCTCTCCTACGTGATCGACGAAGCGTACCGACAGGCGGGCGTCGTCGAGGACGACGTCTCCACGCACACGCCGGAGAACTCGCCGACGATGGCCGACGTCCTTCGGATTCTCGCCGATATCTCGGCCGATCCCAGCGCCCACAGCATCGCCGAGTCCGAGAAGGCCCAACAGAAGGCCTCGGATTACGCCGAGAACCTCGAAATCGCCCTCCAGCCGTTCCGCGAGGGCGGTGCCTACTCGAACCTCTCGAATCGCTCGGAGGTCAATATCCTCGAAGGCGACAACAAGGTAGTCTACATCGACCTCGGGGAAATCGAGGGGAGTGCCTCGGGCATCGACCGGCAAACGTTCCTGATGCAGTTGCTCCTGTCGACGATCTACCAGCAGGCGAAGAAGGCGGACAAGCACGTCGAACTCGCCATCGACGAGGCGCACTACCTCTTCGAGGATCAGGCGAACCTCGACTTCCTCGAGACGGCGTTCCGCCACCAGCGCCACGCGGGCCTGCGGATGACGCTGCTCTCACAGACGGTCCAGGAGTTCTACGAGACCGAGCAGGCCGAGAAGATCATCAGCATGTGTCCGATCAAGGTGTTCCATCGCCTGCCGGAACTCGACGACGAGACGGCCGACAAAATCGGGCTGACGCGGGAGCAACGCGACTTCGTCCGGGGGGCCCAGTCCGGGAAGGAAGGGCTCGGGTTCTCCCAGGGACTCGTGCAGGTGCAGGAGCACGGAACCTACCCGCTACACGTGGTCGCCGACGACTACGAGACACACGTCATCGACTACGACGAAGACGACCAGCGGATCATCAAGCGGGCGATCAACGACGTGCCGGCGGAACTCCTCGACTTCCAGCAGCGCGTCGAGGAAGAAGCTCGACAGAACGCGTTGCAGAATCGGTTCGGACTGAGCGACGAGACGGTGTCTCGGCTGGCCAAACGGGACGTCACGGAGCAAGACGTCGTCGACGCAGTCGTCTCACAGACCCTCGAAAACGGGTCCGAACCAACCGCCCGCCCGGATGGCGGTGAGTCGACGGATAGCGAGTTCGTCGAGACCACCTCGGGGGACGAAGACGATGGATAAGGTTCGACAACTCATCTTCGGGAAACCCCAGTACGAGGCGACGCGGCTCGATCTCGACGACGAGAGCGTTCGGCCACCGGACGATGACTCGGGGGTGTTGCTCCGGATCCGGCCTTACAAGGAAAACCAGGGTATCGTCGACGGAGCCGGACTCCTTCAGTCGGTCCACGACGTGACAACCAACTTCCGGGGGAAGAACACCAGCGATCACCACTCCTTCGAGGTGTGGTTCGACGAGGGGAAGATCGCGTTCTACATGCACGCCGCGAACGAGGCGGCCGCGGACAAGTTCCGGCGACGCGTCGGCAACAACTACGCGAACTCGGAGGTCTTCCCGGTCGATGACGCCGGTTCGTTCCCGACGATCGGGGCCGACGAGTACGTCGCTGGTGCCTGGATGGAGATGGAGAAGATGCCGTTCTTCCCGATCCGCCACCACAACGCGGAGGGATTCGAAACCGACCCGTACGGCGAGATCACGAGCGAGATGCTCTCCACCGACGAGAGCAAGGTCGTCACCCAGGTCATCTTTCGGCCGGCGAAGGAGTCTTGGACGGAAGGCGATCGCTTCAAGCACAACAGCGTCGACGATCTCGCCCACGGCCTCCGGCAGGGGACGTCGGTCGGGTGGTTGAACCCGAAAGTCCGTCCGGCGAGTGCGAAGGACAAACAGGCCGCGAAGACGATCGAGAAGCAGCGTGGGCAGCAGGCCTTCCACGTCAATATCCGCATCCTGGCTGTCTCACCCGACAAGGACGAAGCCGAGGCACGTGCCCGAGGCGTAGCCGGGATGTACAGGAAGTACTACAACGCGATCACGGAGCAGGGGCTCAGCGACAACCCCGTGTGGCACTACCGGGGGTCGAAACGAGTCCGGAAACTCCGACGGCACGTCCGGCGGATGGTCAATCGCGAGTTCGTCGACCGGAACATGATCATGACCGTCGACGAGACCGCCGGTGTCGCCCACATCCCGAACGACGAAATCGAGACGCCGCGCATCGACTGGCGGTACCAGCAACGCGGCGACCGGATCCCCGCAGACGCAGACAACCATGATGAAGACCTATCCGCAGAACCCAACGGCCAGACTGCGGAGTGGGAGCCCCACGACTGACGACGCGAATCCATGGTTTTCGACCGATTCACTGATGACGGTGATTCTGAGGAATGTGCGGACAGCGAGCAGTCCGACAATCAGGGGGAGGGCCCGACCACTATCGCCGGCGAACCGTACCGCGTCACTGTGACCGACTACACACGGGTTGGTGGAAAGCGGGTCCTCGCGGAAACCGAGTCTGGGGAGACCGTCGCAGGGCCGCACGTCCGGAAGATGCTGGAGAGCGGGAATTCTGATCCGGAAAAGCCCCTCTGGATCGGCTACAACGAGGGCGCACAGACCGGCTTTCGTGAAGCCCCGGTCAGATTCCCGGCGTTGTTCCGGCACCTCTGGCTGTCAGGAACCACCGGGGCCGGGAAGACGACCGTGTTGCAGAACAACGCCGTCCAGTACGCCTACGCCGGCCACGGGTTCTGTAACATCGACCCGAAAGCCTCTGGCGACACGCTCGAACTCCTCCAGCAGCTCCCCAGCCATAGACTCGACGACGTGATCCTCCTGGAACCGGGGACCGACACCTACGAGAAGACCATCGGGATCAACATGCTCGACATGCCTGAGACGGACTCGGAGTCGGAGCTCGAGGCCGAGGTCGAGAGCCGGATCGAGAACCTCCGGGCCATCTTCGACAGCGGCAGCCACCAGACCGACTGGGGGGTGAACATGGACACCATCCTCTCGTCGGTCGGTCGGGCAATGCTCCGGCACAACGCCGACGCAGACCCCGACGAGCGGTACTCCATCATCGACATGTACTTTCTGCTGAAACGGGCCACTCGTCGCGAGCGCTTTGCCCGCGAGGTCGTCGAAGAGGACCCGTACATGGAGTACCTGCTTGACGTCGCCGAGATGGACGACGAGACGATCCAGCCGCTGACCAAGCGCATCAAAGATTGGGTCGAGAACGCGGTGATCCGGAAGATCATCGCCTGCCGCGAGAGCACGATCGACTGGGACGACATCGTCAACAACGACCGCATCCTCCTCGTCCGGATTCCAGTCGACAACGAGGACATCCACCAGATGGTGACGCTGACCGTCCTCCGGAATCTCTGGTCGGCGAAGAAACGCCAGGACCGCGACGACGAGATCCCCACCAAGCCGTACTTCCTCCAGGTCGACGAGTTCGAGAAGGTGGCGAACGACCATCTCGACGTCAAGGGGATGCTAGCACGAGCCCGTTCGATGCGAATGAGCGTGACCCTCGGGACGCAGTATCCGGGGCAGATCGAAGAGGAGTTCCCCGACACGAAGCGTGCGATGGAGAACAACTGCAATACGCTACTGGCGCTGAAGACGCCGGGAGAACATGACTCGCGGCTTCTCATGAAGCGGTTCAAGGGTTACGAGGCGGAGGACGTCCAGTCGATCAGTCTCTACAACGCTTGGACGAAGATTCCCCTGGCCGGCGGTCGCGAGTCCGAGCCAGTCAAGATCAAGACGTTCGCACCGTATCCGCCTCTCCGAAGTCTCGACGAGGTTCACACGGCGATCGAAGCGAGCCTCGATCAGTACGGGACGACGCCACTGACCGACGACGAGATCCAGCGGAACCTGAAACACGCCGACGCCGGCGAGTACGTCGACGCGGTCGACGAAACGGACGAGGATGGAACCGACGCCGGAAGCATCCCGACACGGACGATCCTCGAAGGCGTATTTGCCGCTCAGAACCGTCCTGAGGTGGGCGTCGACGACCAGGGCTTCGTCGCACTGGAAGACGCTGAGCGCGAGATTGAGCGCCGTATCGGAGATACAGGGTATCAGTCCCAGCTGTCAAACGCGATTGAAAAGACGCTCTACAGCGGCGAGTATGCGGTCGTGGACCGACGAAGTGGCCAGTCGGCCGTGAAGCTCACAGACGACGGGCTCGTAGAGCTGTTCAGGCAGGACACCGGCAGCAGTGCCAGTGGTGGCGGCGATGACCACCGCGTCATCCTGCAGAAGTCCTACGAAGCGTTCACGAAACTGGGCTTCGTCACTAGGCTGCCAACACAGGAAGGCGACGAACTCGCCGACGGGATCGCCGACCTCCCGATCGACCCATACCAGGAGACCGCTCGGCGGGAGATCCTGGAGAAAGAGCAGACACTTCGTGAAGGGTATCCCGCCGTATGGGAGTTAAGCGACGGGCGGCACGTCAATATTGAAGCCGAGACGTCGACTATCGAGAAGCCCAAGCAGACGCTCACGAATCTCCGGAAAGCAGTCAACTCTGGGCGACTCTGCGTGTTCACGCTCAAGGACGAGAGTGCCTCGAAGGGTGAGTTCGGGTACTGGGGCCGTCGTGGGGAACAGGTCCTCTACGACTCGTGGCGTGAGGGGAACGGGACAGTGATCGATTACGACCGACTGACGTTCGCGAGCAGCGTCGACGATGGCCACCGTCACTTCTACAACAAGGCCTCGTTCGTCGAGTTCGATGACGGCGTCTACGCGCTCCGTCCGACTTACGAGGAAGATATCGAGCGATCCCTCGAAATCGAATGGCAGGAGACGGCAGAGGGGATTGTCTGCCGGGACAGCCACGGGAGCGTACACGCTCGATTTGACGATACATACGAACTAGAGAAGCCATCACCGAATGCTTTCCCAGCCTACTACGAGTACGATCGGTCCGAACAGGAGTTCGTCGTCTGGGAGAACGGGGACAAGCGGCTCTACAACTCTCGCGAAGAACTCGAAGCAGACTGGAAACGGATCTATGCACCGTTCGTCCCCGAGATCGAGTTCGATCGGATGCCGTCCGAAGAGGACTTCGTGTTCATCGTCTTCCCGGACGCCGACAACGAATCGTTCGAGGAACCGCAGATCTACGAGAAGGGGGAGGTTCGATCGTTACATCGAGATATCGAAGTCCGTGATGCACCCTCGGTTGAGGAGACTGGACCTGACTCTGCGGGCATGTCTGTCCAACCGGATCGCGAGTCCTCCTCTGATGAAAATGATGAGATCGACGAATTCGTCCAGTTGATGGCGGGCTCCGAAGATGGAGTATCCTCCGACGAGAATTGAATAGCTGATACCCATCTCAGATCTGTTGGATCGACGTTCCAGATAGCTTATAGAACCTGATACACGGAATTAGTATTGGAGGGGCAGCACTGATTTGATCGTTCAATAGATGTTGCTACGTACTGTTAGTGATTCTGTCAAATCGCGGTATCGTTCATCAAGTCGTGCTGCATAGAGGGCGCGTATTCCGCATGCCGTTTGTATCAGCTATGGGGTTCAACAGAGCCTGTTTCAGGGAACTCATCTTCTGATTTCCCCTGGAATCGTTCTTTATGGAAAACGGTTCGTCTCACCCAGGGCACTCAATGTCGAACCGGACTGTGTACAACAAAAGAGCGCCAAAATACCCCAGAATTTTCCGAGGTAGCAACGGGCTTCTGGAATCAACGTAGGTAACTCAAATTCTTCACCACAATAAGAGTCAGTGTACCAAAGCAGTCTTCAACCAAGTATCTCTACGTCTCCTGGAAAGAGTATGGAACCTTCCCGTGATTTCGTCGATAACCATGCGACGGTATTCTCTCGAAAAGCCGAGATACAAGTTGACGGTGTTGATATACCCGTCAAGATAGGGTCAACTGAGGGTGGACAGCTCCATATGGAAACAAACAGGATTAGTCCAGAAGGCCTGTCTACTCAGATCTACCCAGAAGTTACGGGGAGGACAGAGAGCGGAGAACGGATTGTCGTCACCGATCTATTCGTTTTTGCGGATGAATTTGTGTCTCTAAACCCGTCCATCGTGGAGATCTGCAACAGCGAAGACCGAGTCGTTGAAGGAGAGGAGGTATATCTTACGGCTGACGTTCTTGGATTCCAGCACCAGTCAAGAACGCAATTTTCTGACCCGGATGATAGAGTCGACCTGATCGAGAGAACGGACTGGCGGGCCGGCAGCGGAAACACGGCTGACTGGAGCATTTCTGTAAGACCACTGCCAGATTATCCAACCCGGGTCAATTCCATCCAGAACTACCAAAACTTGGTACGCACCGTCCAATTCGACGTATCCATCAGCGGTATCTACGGAGGCCTGGACCGAGCTGCCACTGTCACCGATGGGCTTCTGAGCGAAATCACCTGGCTATCCTCATTTGTACAGGGAACACTGCCCTCGCACTCGAAAATCGAGATCAGGGAAGACACCTCCGACCCCGAGGACCAACCCGACTACGTCAGGCTCCGCACCCTACACGGCAACGTCGGAGGATGCTGCAAAACAGGGAATCTCCTGTTCACGGTGAAGCAAGAACAATCCGTTTTCCTGGACCGGGCCTACGATACCTTCCAGGAAAAACAAGACTCCCTCGAACTTAGGAAGATTCTCGGGTTCTACGCCGACTCATTGGATCCGAACCGACCGGTAGATATCAAGCTTGCAAACCTCTGCATCGCCGCCGAGATGCTTGCCGACAGGTACCTGGAGGAAGACCCAGGCGCTACAGCCGACATGATTAGCGGCCTGGTGGACGGAGTCGGCGTGGAGTATCAAGACCTGATCCCGGACAAGGGCAGCCTCAAAACCCAGTACGGAGACGACATCTACGAACGCGACGACATCACTCCTGAATACTTCTGGTGTCGAGCCCGGAACCACGTTATCCACGGAGGCTCCAGCGTCACCACTACAGAGATCAGCAGAGACTACAACGCTCTCCTCATACTCCTCCAACGGATCCTAAGAGAGATTCTGCTCGAAGGCAACACCGAGAGCCTGCTCGGAATGTCTGATCTTGAACCGAACAACTTCGTCTCCCTCTGAAACCCTTTTTAACCCCTGAATCGCTACACGATACCGTAAGAGGATGCCGGAGAGGAAGAACCAGCACTACGTGCCCAAGCACTACCTCCGAGCCTGGGCCACGGACGAAAATCTCAACGTTCTTCCCCTTTCCGCCGGAGAGATATTCCCGGACACCACTGACTCTGTTTGCTCTAGGAATTACTTCTACGGCAACCCTCCTGTCGTTGAAAACGAATTGGCGAACCTCGACGGTTACCACGCCTACCCATTCAATGAACTCCGGAGCGGCGATGACCTGACCGATCTGTCCCAGCAGCGTAACGACCTCCTGCTCTCCTTCATAACCACGCAACGCACCAGAAGCCGGGCGACAAAGCAGGACATCAAGCAGGGCTACGAATTCCTGAAAGACGCTGTCGAAGATGACTTGGAAGCCGACAGGTACGAAGACAAGATAGATTGGAAAGACGACTTCGACGAAGAAGAGAAAAAAGAGAGACTGGTTGAAGCCCATCTACTCGGCGTACACCACTTCCTCATCGCCCAGGGCATCTTCGGCTACATCGGACTCAAAGATCTCACCGGAGTTATGCTGTGCAACGTCACCGACCAGGAGTTCATCGTCTCTGACGCTCCGATGGTCCTGGATATCCCCCGGTACAAACACCAGCTCGGATTGGTTCCTGCAGGAATGGGGAACCGCGGCCTCCAAATCTATTGCCCCGTCGACCAGAACCACATCCTGCTCCTCTACGACACGGACGTATACCGGTTCGACCACAACTCCAAGAGACAAGTCCTGATCAAAGAAGAGGAAATCGTTGACGAACTGAATCTGCTGCAGTTCCACAACGCTGAGAGCATCGTCATGTTCAACGATAGCAGCGAACACTACATCTTCAACCTGTACGACCGGAGCGACGAGTTCCGGCGGAGGGAAGAGATCACTACGACACGGAAAACAGAGAACATGGGCGAGTTTAAAATGAAGGAGGCACCGGCCTACCAGGTCCCCAAGGCCTCGCCCAATCTTCCCGGTTTCACGACGCTTGACGGAGTCAGGTACATGAAACGACGTCCAGAATCTGAAATAGAGAAAGCCCGACAACTCGTCCACACCGTCTTCAACGAGGTGGACTGGGCGTCTGACATTGCTGTGATCTACTGCATCAGACTCCTTGAAGAACTTCTGGACCTATAGATCTGAGAAACGGGTCTGATCGATTAAGTAACCTTGCTGAAGACACTCTCTATTCAGCAGTTTCCTTCTGGCAGTTACTGGGCAGATAACGTCTTGGACTTTACCAGCGCTCTCCTATTTCTAATATCGATGAACAATCTCAGATCGAACACTGTTCATCGAGAACGCAAGGTGTCGCTGATGTGACTGCGAACCTCCGCTACACTCTCCTCTGAGACCTCATCCTCATCCCGAAACTCACTCACGTCGATTCCGAAGACGTCACCGAAAATTCGCTGATAAGCGATCATCGCGTTGAGCGTCGCATCGAACTTCTCCACCTGTTCCTGATCCCACGCCCCCATCTCGCTCTCCTCGAAGTTCTGGACAGCATCGCGAAGTGCCTTGTTCTCCTCTCGGAGTTGATCGATCTCCGATTCGAGGTCAGAAAGACGATCGTCCAGATCACCGTCTAGGCCGGAATCGTTCGAGGGGCCATCTTCGAGAATCTCCACCAGTGCTGCCTCACCTGCATCCGTCAGCTCTGCACTCTTCGACGAGAGAGCCCCGTTCTCGAGCAGCCGCGCTCCGTAAACTTCGATATAGCCGAGGCCATCCTCGTCGAATCCGCGCTGGTTGAACCGGTAGTTGACCTCGTTCTTGTTCAGGCCTGCTGCGGCAGCGATCTTTGACGTCGTCGCCGGCGGTCGCTCGTCAGCACCGGGCTCGTACCCGGCCCGCGCATTCACCTCCTGCACCGCCTTCAGGAACTTGATATCTTTCGACCCGAGATCGGGTTTCACCCACTCCGTCGAAGAACTACCGTCGCCGTTGGACTGGTCCCCATCCACGTTCGATCACTGTCTCGCTCGCAGTCTTGACCCACCCCCGGCTTAAACCTTCAGAGGGTCTGGCCAGTCTCTGCCGTCCACATACAGCGACGCAGCAGCGACAGCCCACACCCCATCATCCCATCCCCTGTGGAGAGACGACTCCTCTTCACATCCCGTTTCGCTTGCCCCTGTTCATCTCACACTCCTGTAACTGTCTCTGGATTCCATATTCCCAGGTGTGCCACCACCCCGTCACACCCTCTGCAGCACCGCGGCGTCCACAAAGGAGGGGGTCGAGCCCGGTAGCGACCCTGGAGCGAAGGGGGAGGCCCCCGACGACTGTGCTGTGCTGGGAAAACCACGCAGGGCCGAGAAGGTGAACACCCGGGGGTCCGAGGAAGACCGGCCCCCTGTGCTGTCTCGAGAATGCAAGTGGCGAACCAGCGTCACAGCGGAGTTCTGGGGGAGGAAATCTACCAAGGTGGGAGGCCAAGGAGTAATCTCGACACACAGTCATCCTGCTTATACATCTCTCGATTCAAAGGGGCACGAGAGGGGAATTCCTCACTGTCGAAGGGACTGGATTCCTACCGACTGCGTGTTCCGACTAAGGCAGTGTAGCTGACTCCCTGGACAGATCCCGGGGGTCGATCTAAGGAGGTTCCCGCATCGCAACTGCGGGTGGGTCCCCCACAGCGAGAGTGTTAGGTATAGACAAAGCACTTACCGGAACCTCCACCATTTGAACTATGACTCGGTCCCGTCGCTCAGCCCTCCACATTGTGGCGGCGATCGTCGGTAGTAGCGTTGCAGGCTGTTCTGCGATTGATTCATCAAGCCCAGAATCGCCAAAGTCGTCTCCGACGCAGTCCGCGACATCCACAGATAGTCCAACTCCGACGCCCTCCCCAACGAAGACGCCTTTCGAGTCAGTCCCAGTCTCACTAAACGGAGAAGTGCTTTACCAAGCGACAGAAGACAGGCCGACCCAGCTACGTACACGTCTCGAAAATCAGCACACAGAGCCTGTCAGCGTTAGCTTTGGACCGGCGCTCCTGTTTACCGATAATGCGGCGTCCGACGATCTTGAATGGCCGGACCAGCTCGTAATCGATCCAGAGACCAACATCGGCCCGTGGGGCAATCCAACTCAGGATGCAGAAGGGTGTTGGCGGTTCCCGGACGACCAGATGCGTGCCGTCCAGAGCATTCTCCAACAACGTGAGCTAGCCGCTGGTGACTCAATCACCGAAACCTACTCACTCTACACCTTCGGCACGTCTGGCTCCTGCCTTCCGAAGGGGACCTACAGATTCCAAGATAAGGGGTATCTCCGTGGCGAAGATACACCGCTCTTGTTCACACTCGCGATAGATATTGATGGAGACCAGCAGGTGACGGTGAATGGGTCCCAAACCGAGGTTTCGATGTACTGACCGGGACTCGGGCGATGAATACGCAGTGTGGCCGATCACCTGATTCTCAAAGACGTTGCTGAAATCTCAAAACGGAGTTCGCCGATGTAGAGAAGATATTTACCGGGCTAGTTCAGGACATTCAACATGAAGCGCCGGAAGTGGCTATCGACGGTTGCGCTTGCCACAGCCCTCCCTGGATGCATTGGAAGTGAATTCCCGTCCAATACTGATGGGGAATCTCAGCCCTCTACTCCGACTACCTCGGATCCGGGAGAACCAGAAACCCTCACAGGTAGCTGTGAGTGGCCGGATATGTGCGAAGCGACAAAACTCGTCGAGGTGACTGTCTGGAGTAAGTTTGCGGGTGACGTCGTACTCGAGGCTGGGTGTCGAAATAGAACTTCTTCTATCGAACCGGGCAACACAGTGAGCATCAAACGACAGTTGGACGGTGAATCGTGTGACATCCGACTCACAATAGACGGCGAAGAAGCGTTTGATAGGGAGGTTTCGGGCTCAGAGATGATCCACTTGACAGTCGACCAGGATGGCGAACTCGAACAGAGCATCACAGTCCTGTAGTTGAAACGTTCACTCGGGCTCACCTTCAAGCTCGACGTCGCCGAAAAATGAGACTGGGAGGACTCAGACCGTCAGCTTCCTGGTCCGAAGGGCACAGGCACGGCAGTAGTTCTCGCCGTCCGCTCCGGAACGGTTGTCGCACCACGACTGGCCATGCAGACAGACGCCGGCGGTGTAGCAGTGGAAACAGGGCAGGTCGTCGGTATTGTCGCCGGCGACATCGGGACCGGGACAGTCCGGCTTGTCGTCAACGCACGGGGTCTGGTTCGAGATCGATTCGACAGTCGCGGTCTGCTGCGTCGTTGCCATTGGTAGGTTCACAGGCCTTTCGACCTACCTGATACAATGGCAGGTAGAAACTTAATACCATCGTTTTCTGCTTTTTCGATACTACTAAGTACGAACCTGCCATAATAGCAAGTAGGCGAAAGCCTGTGAACCTACCAATGAACGCGACTACGGTTGACCCGCTGAACGCGCTTCGACTGCCCGGCGACCTCAAACTGATTCCGAACTGCATCGACTAGGAAACCGACCTCGACGCGGGGGAACGCCGGGCCTATCGCGCCCGGACGCAGGCAATGGCGGTCGTCCCGCGGACCAACGACGACGAGGAGTGCATCGGCCTCTACGACGTGTTCTCCAGCAGTGGATCCCGGTACGTCGTCGATTACGTCGACGGGCGGTGCGACTGCCCAGACGACCGCAACGACCGGACTGACAGTGGCTGTAAGCACCGCCGACGCGTCTCAATCGCGCTCGATGAAACGCCACTCCCGGCCCCGGACGTCGATGCGTCGGACTACTGGCCGTGGCTTCTCGACACGCTCCACCTGCTGACGGCAGAGTACCCGCGGCTGGCCGACGATGGTACGGTAGCCGACCTGCTCGACGGCGCGTTGGAGGCGGTCCGCACGGTGGACGACAAGCCAGCGGCATCGACGCCGGCGTAGGGAATCACTCTCTATTCTGTGTCAATCAGCGTATATTTTAAGTAATTCCTCTATCAACTTCGACTATGGGGAAGAAGCGCCGGTCCGACAAGCATCACGATATCGGTGATCCCAAACCTGGTGAGGTTGGTGACAAGCGGCCATCGAAAGATCCGGGTGAGACTCCGATGGAGCGCATTCATAACCGACGCCGTGGTGAACTAGAAATACCTGAGCCGAATTCTTATCCCCGGAATGCACCATCTGGTGACGATTCGCAGACAGAGGGGAATGACACCGACAACGAAGATGAAGGGGTAGACTTTGCTGATCCCGATTGGGAAGACCAATTCGAGGACTATCATCTCCCGGACTGATCTGAGAGAACCTGCATTGAGTGAACGTCTATCCTATATTCGGAGGATGACTCTGTGCAAGGTAAGCGCCCTGTGTTTATCGCTTGCGAGGTCTTCAACAGGTAGGGGAGTCAATCTGTTCCGTCTCGTCGGCCACGCCAGACCAACCCTGCCGCGAGTCCAGTGACGGCCAGTATCCCAAGCCCGGCGAATTGCATGGGGCCCAAGAGGGGAAAGTCGAATTCCGGACCCAACAGGTGAAAGCCGATCCCCGGCCCCGTCGCGAAGAGTGTGACTCGAGAAGGCGTTTCGCGGTGAGACTCATTGTAGACGATCCAACCGAGCATGAGGCCGTAGATGATGAACGGGAGTTCGAGCAGCCAGTAGAAGATGGGAAACCCGCCGCTCGCAGACGTGTATAGTCCGTAATACTGCCCCTCGTAGACGATGGCATAGCTTCCCCGTCCAGGGGCGGTGTAATCGCTATAAAAGAACTGATCTGGCCAGTCTTCGCGCCCGTAGATCGTGAGGTGGCCGTCAGGGGAGCGTATCGTTCGCCGAACAACGTCCTGTGCCGGCGGTGAAAGATCCTCGTACCGGAGAGTCGGGACCTCCTCGGGGACGTCCGACTGCGTGGTCCGCTCGACCGAAAACGACGCTTGCTCTCCCCAATCCCCCATGGTCACCGGCGCACCGACGAGCGACACCGCGACGAGTGCGGCGATGACGACGAGGACCGACCGGGAATCCATACCGGTTCTGTCTCATCACCCAGTAAATGCTTTCTCTATATTGAGCGGGTCGAGAAAGTGAAATCAGGCGTGAGAACCGTTGGGTGACACTCTCATCGATAACTGTGAACCCAAACTTTTACATTTCTACCTGCCGAATTAACATGTATGGGGCGAAAGCCCGTGAACCTACCAATGGACGCAGCCGAGACAGCAGACGACGAGACCAGTATCGAACTACTGTACGTGCGCGGGGGCTACGCTCGCGACGCACCGGGTCTGGATCCGGACGGCGACCTGTTCCAGCTTACGCGCGACCTGGTCTGCTTCGGGCCGGCTACGTTCGAGAAGGTGGACATCAATCCGGCCGAAGCGCTGTTCGCCGCCTATGCCTCGATCGGCGAGGCCACCTTGCCGACCGACGCGTTCGACACGGCCGACGAACTGCTCGAACAGGTCTACCGGGCTTGCCAGGGACCGGGGAGTCCGGACACCCTGCCATACGAGGGCGACCGGCACCGGAGCATGATGCTCGGCGACGTGATCGTCGTCGACGGGACGCCGCACATGGTCGCCGAAGTCGGCTTCGAGCGCCTCGACGTCGATATCCGCGGCCATCGGGGTGATAATTGATGGCGGACCAGCAGACCCTCGCAGCGAGCGCCGACACCGGACCAGAGATAGGCAAGTCGCTCGCCGAGCGGACCCACTACGCCCACGTCCGGTACGCGGCCATCGACGAGGCTGGCGTCATCTGGTACGATCCGCGCGACGGTCGGGAGTACTTCACGACCGGCGCAAGCGGGGACGACCTCCAGGCCGTCGGCGACGAGGTCCTGACGAGCGTTAAGATCATACCGTTCCGGCCGAGCGATCACGGCGAGCCCGCGGCCCGGTACGTGATCAATCCCCAGCTCTCCCGGAAGGTCCGGCACAACGAGGACTGCGAGTTCCGCGAGGAGTTCGTCCGCACGGACACATTCGGGAAGTCGGACGTCGTCGAGTCGCTCGCCGCAGCTCGGGAGTGGTGCCGCGAGCACATCCCCGGCTACGACGACGCGGACTACCGGAATGCCGTCGCCGAGCGGACCGACATCGAGATTGTCGACGACACTGAGGGCGACCGATGACGCCCGACCCCTCTGACCTCGACCCGGGCGCAGCGTTCGAGCTCCCGGGCGACACGCGACTCGTGATCGTCGGGCGCTGCGACGACACACCGGCCGACGATGACTCCGGCCCGGTGTACGCGGCCAAGGTCACGAAGCCAGACACGGTCCGAACGATACTCAACCGGCCGCACAACATCGAAGCGGCACTCGCCGGTGGGGCGACGTTCGACGGCTACGAGGCGATCACTGAGCGGCGAGACCCGTTCGTCTGCCCGGGCTGTAACCAGCCCAGACGTGACTCCGACGAGTACAGCGCGGCGTTCCTCCTGGACGTCCGAGTCTGCTCCTACGGCTGTGAGCAGGCCGTCCACCAGGCCCGGCGGGTGAACCCTCACGGCGACTAACGGACGCGGTGGGGTTCAGGCCCGACTGGACGGCCCGCGGTTCGACTCCGCGACGGGCCCGTTATGGACAGACCATGCCCCAATCCAGAACAGAACACCTAACCACCGACGCGACCGAGGCGGCAGGTAACGATCAGCCAATGCCCGCTGAACCTACCACCGGGACAGGCGCCGCGCCGGAGCTCGTCGACGTCGTGGAATTATTCACCTCTAACAACGCGGTCCGCTGGTCGAGCGCGCCGGCGGTCCGGGCGGCGAATCTGCATGACCACAAGTCGCTGCTGTTCGCGCCTCATCCCGACCGCCAGGCGCTCGTAGCGGTCGCAACGACGGAGGCGATAGACGGCCGGTCCCAGGAGAACGCCGTCCGGATACGCTCCGATCGCGGCAACCACGCGCTGCCGAAGGAACTCCTCGAGCATCTCGGAGCCGACTTCGACGCCGTCGACACGGGCTCGCTCCGGGTCGCCATCTTCGCGACGGATGGCCTCCTGGTGTTCCAGCCAGCGACGACGGTCGCAGAGTGTCCGGTACCGGCCGATCTGATCGAGGCGACCCGAGCGGGTCAATAGGCTTTAACCGCTCGCTCACATACTATCGGCCGGGCAGACGCCGGCCAGTGTAACTTTGGTAGGTTCACGGGCTAGAACATCGTTCTAGCGATCGGCCGTAGCGTCGCCCTTTCATTCATACTATACCGCCTCGTCGAGATACATCTCTTTCCGGTCGACGATATTCCGGACTGCTGATCGAGAGATTCCCGCGTGGTTCGCGGTCGATCGGATGGACTTGTCCTCCTTTTCGATTCGCTCGATCACTGCCAGTGCAGTGTCGAAGTTCTCGTTGGGGACGAGGTAGCCCTCGTCATCGGTGTCGAATCCGTACGGTGGCCGGCCGAGATGTTTTCCGGCTGCTTCCGCCGCTGCCAGCCCAGCCATAGTCCGCTCTTTGTTCAGCTTCGCCTCAAGTTCCGCCGCCATCCCCAGCAACTGGAGGACCATCTCGTCGTCAACCAGGCCGTCGCCGGCGTCCTCGCCGATGTGGAGATCGGCGTCGATGATGTGGACCGAGACGTCGTTGTCGTCGACGAGCCTGCCGACGGTCCGGTTCAGGTCGCGCATGTTACGTGCGATCCGAGAGACCTCGCGCACAACCACGCGATCGATCTCGCCGTCTTTCGCTAGCTCCATGAGCTCCCGGTAGCCCGACCGGTCGGTGTCGGTCCCCGTGGACTGGTCCTGGAGAACGCGAACATTCCCGGGCTTGACGTCGAGCGTCTCGGTGGTGTACTCCCACGCGGATTTCTTCTGTCCCTCGAGGGATTGCTCCTCAGTCGAGACTCGCGCGTAGATCGCAGTATCGCTCACGTTTCCAACATGGTTGCTAGCTATATAAAAAATACACCTTTAGCACAGGCTGTTGTAAACCGGAGGGTTACTACCACGGTTGGCCGCGAATTTCGATTATTCTAATGTTCAATTCCCTCAAAGACAGAGTGTCGGCTGAGTTTGATTCAAGCGATAATCACGACCACAGATAGTCCCTGATTTGCCCCAGATATTTTGGAGAGAATATGACACCCAGACTAATAGCCGGTACGTATATTACGAAATCGGATTTTCTATCATCAGAGGACAACTTCAAACCAAATTCCGATCGGCTTGTCTTCGTCCATTAGCTGGATCCACTGATATGGGACAATATCGAACTGTTAGCATTTTCATAGCTCGTTCGAGACTATAACCCCTGGTCCGAAATCAGAAATCCATTCTAGGACACTGTAGGGTGCCCGATCTGCACCAATAATTTGCAATTCAAGCGCTCTCAAAAGTTTCAACCACCGGGCACGCTTGAATCGTATGATCATCAGTAAAGTATTTCCAGGCCGGTACGTTTTGTCAGAGTTGTGCCGCTTACCGCTCTCTTCGACACTCCAGCGGTTAAGTCGCCGTTCATTTCGTCCGGCAATCTCGCCGACGAAGAGCGACTAGTCTACTTCCCGGCCACGACGAGAGTACACGCAGGCCTTATCAGCGCGATGGTAGAGCGTGGCCAGGATCTGGTCATCGTGACACCGTCCGACAGAGCAGAATTTCTGCACCTCCACGCCCTAGAAGCTCTCTTCGGACCCAAGGTAGATGGCCGCAACGCGGTCTTCTTGCTCAGCTCCAACACAGAATTCCGTGAGCGGTTCCGACAGCTTGCTCCGACGTCAATGCGTCCACCACACGACAAGTCTCGCTACGCGCGTGAGGAGACCCCGATAGCTAACGTGACGAAAGATGGGTCACTAGCGACAGTAACGAAGAACCTGAACCATCCCGACAAGCCTGCGCGGTTTCTCTTCTCGTACACGAGTACGCGTATTCCTTCGAACGATGTCGGAGACCGAATTCGGTGTGTAATCTACGACGACTCTGTAAAGTACGACGAAGAACGCCTCCTCCGATTACGGAAATGGAAACAGCGAAACGACGTGCCCGCAATAGTCTACTTTACGAGCAATCCGACGTCAGACCTCGTGGAGAAACTACGTGGACGAGCATTTCTCTGGGCGTGGCCACCTCGGCTGTTGTCTGCCGTAGTCAAGAGTGATCAAGATAGTGGGCACGAGTGGATAGGTACCGACGAGGAAGTGAGTCCGACAACCCGCCGTGCCCAGGTCGTCGCCAGGCGGGAGCAGAACCGCGTTTCGGGCCTCTCCATCGAGGTCCATACGTGCGGTGACGGTGACCTCCTCACAGCCCTGAAACGGGCAAACGACCGTCGGGCGAGGTTCGAGTACTTGGCACGAGAGTTGAACGCCGACATCCTCAAGCGTGGCCAGCAGCTTGTGCGGTACGCTCTAGGGAGTTTCCGCGAACTCTTGACCCCACTTGACGTGGCCGACTTTCACGCCCGGCGGACGACGATATCGAGCCGGCTTGCGCAGCTTGATCGGTTCGCGGGCCGCATTGCGTCTGATCCCGAGGCGAATCCCGCAACCGGCACGTTCCGGGACGTAGTCTCAGCTCTCGAAGAGCTGGAGGAACTGTGGGACAATGTACCTGCAAGCGACAAGAAACAGGGCGTGCTCGTCGATAACCTGCTCTACGGTGCGCTCGACAGGGGGGACTCGATTTCCGTCGTCACGGCGACAGAAAGTCAACAGCAAGCACTCACGACGTTCCTCCAGTCTGAGCACGCTGCTCTCTACCGTGACCTGGGTGACGACCTATCGATACACGACACTCGCAGTGTTCGCTCGGCCGACCCGACGGACCACGTCGTCCTCTACGGCGCACTTCGTTGGGGCGACCGTGATCTCCTCCGCACCGACGTCGCAACAGACGCTATCGTCTTGGCGTATCCCATCGAGATGGGCCTCCTCCACTCACAGGTGGACGCCTTGGAGGATTCCTTCGAGTCGATTGCGGACAAAACGTTCTGGAAGGTGATCGACAAGCTGACCCGTATCACTACGGACGAACGCGCGGACGTCGAACGTGTGAACATTGACCTCCCCGAGTACGAAGAACCCAATACGAGCGATCTCGGTGAAGACATCTCCGTAGACGAGGCCGAAGGAGAAGACTTGGGCGAAATCGTGCGAGGGTACGAGACAGATTACGAGGATAGTGAAGACTTCGACCCAACCGAGTACGAGACGTCCTCCACGCACCAGACGACTACCTCTGGGGGACAGACCGAAACCGACTGTCTCGACGTCCACTTTGACGGCGGCCTTTCCATGTACCTCCGCAAAGACACCGAAGTGTACACAGTACGCGAAGGCCACGACAAACTGTTCAAGAAGACCGCTTCGCGCCTCAAGGAACACGACGTCATCGTCCACCTGGGGGACACCGACGAGATGCGTGACCAGCTGTACGCGTTGATTCGTGAACGCGGGGATGTCGGACTGTACTACTATGCGAACTTGTGGAAAGTCAACCTTGAAGCCGCCTTGGAGGAGACCGGTGACGATCTAGACGACTTCGTGGAGAAGATGGAACAACAAGGTCTAGACAAGAACCGCGGCACCTACGAGCGGTGGTACAAGATGGAAGTTCACCGGACGCGATCGAAGAAGAGCTTCTGGGCCATCGCAGATGCGTACGATCTAGACGGCGTGAAAGAGAACTTCAGCCAGGTGTGGAACGCCGTCCAGGAGATGGAGACTATATACAGTCGTCTGAAGAAAGCACTCAGACAGACAGCACTTCGATCTGCCGCCGACGGAACACTGGACGACGTGATGCTGTCGGAGAGTCCGGACATCCGGCTCAGTGACTTCGAGATCGGGAAGTACCTCTTCCGACTCGAAGTCCAATCGATAGAAGAGGGTGTCAAGGCCAAGAGTTCACAGATAGTACGACTACGTGGGTTCTAACCACTTCGTAATGTCTTTGGTTAGTTAGATTTTGTCTGAATGAACTACACCATCCTGGTTCTTGCTGCGTTCCTCCACTCTGAGGCCGTCAGACGGTAACTGAAACGAGTGGACCGAGTAACCCACTCTGGTTCCCCAGTTAGTCCGTCGTCCCGAATCGGTCTACCTCCCTAAACTTATGACACTCTGCGATGACGAGAGGGTATGGGCCTTGGGCCGCGTGAAATTCCACCACAATCCGACTCTCGCGGGTACGTTCGACCACCGGACGACGCGTACGAGATAGATGAAGACGACAAGGATTATCAGCAGCACCAAGCCGTCAACAACGTTCTACTGGAACGACTCGTCGAACGAATCACGGGACGAGGCGACTACGGTCAGACCGTCTACGACGTCAATCCGAAGGACCAGTTCTTCGCAGGCGCGCTAGCGAGCCAGTACCAGTACCGCGAAGCGCAAGAGTCCGACGACGCGTTCGGGAACATCGCCACGCGAGTCGCACCCTTCACTATGGGGCTCCAGTTCAAGCTCCCGGCGTCAGTTCCGGACGACGAGACGGTGAAGATCAACCCGACTGCGAAGGTCTACTATCGCCGTCTACCGACCTACGAGGAGCAACAGGAGTTTGGTGGGCCCGTCGGATTCGATCCGGAGATTGCCGAAGACGATGCGCTCACACCGCCTGAAGAGGACGAAGAGTCCGAGGCAGAAGATTCCGCGGACGAAGAATCCGGAGAGTATCCTGGAGATGACGCGTCGCTAGAGGAACTCCGACCAGTGTACGAACGAGTTCAGATCGACGCTGGCCCTCTCAGAGTTACCGCGGGCGACCTAAAGCGAGCCGCAAAGTCCGACGGCGAGCTGTCCCCACTCACGGCCGACGATGCGTTGACAGACGCGATGGAGACCTACCGGCAAGACGAGCGCCGGTACCGGGAGCCGGACCCGCCGGAAGAGGTAGACAGTCGTAACGAGGACAAGATTCCGGAAACTGCTCTGGAAGACGAGGAAACCTTCGAGACGTTCTTAGAACAACGATTCAGTGGAGACACGCCGACGCCAGTGTGGGATTTCGAGATATCACTCACAGCCCAATACGACGAGGACGACATCATCGTCTCCGTCTCCTTCGTGAACAAACACGGTATTGAGTATCCCGATGCGCTTGACCCTAAAGGCGAGGAGTGGCGGGCTTTCTTCTTCGACGTCAACTCCGAAGTTTCTGTCGAGGAGACTCCAATTGAGCCGTTCGTCTCCGACGAGATCAGGAACGAGTACCACTACGATCCCGAGATGGACGGTCTCGGACGCAACTGTAGCGTCGAACGAACCGATCCCACCACGATAGAGACGGTGACCGTTCCGATTCACGAGCAGCGGAAGTACCGTAGCCGAGAGACGCTCTCAGCCCCGTTCAGCGACTTCGCCTGGGGGACTATCGAGACGCACTTGGACCGCATCTCTCGGGAGATGGAAGAAGCCCGGGAACAATACGAGTCGATGCGCTCCGAAGTCCTGACCGACCGGAGCGACGAAGCACGCGAGAAGTTCGACGAGAACCTCGAGGCGTTCGAGAAGGAACGACGGCGCTTTGACCAAGGCCGAAAACTCATCCGGGACGACGTAGGCCACAGTCGGGCGGCGTTCAAGTTCATGAACCAGACTTTCGACCAGATGGGGGAGAAGTACGAGGAGTGGTACCTCTTCCAGATCATCTACATCGTCATGGCCATCCCGGACATCGTGGCCCAAACCGAAGATATCGACGCCGAGGACCACTGTTTGGACGAGGTTGACGTGATCTACTTCCCGACTGGGGGCGGGAAGACCGAGGCGTACCTCGGGCTCGTCGTGTTTACCGCGTTTCGAGATCGACTCCGGGGGAAAGCTCACGGAACGACTGCGCTCACGAAGTTCCCGCTTCGCCTGCTCTCCCTCCAACAACTACAGCGGATCGCAGACGTCTTCGCACAAGCGGAGCTGATTCGCCGTCGTGAGTGCCCAGACACCGACGAGTTCAGCCTCGGGTACTTCGTCGGGAGTGGGAACACCCCAAACCAACTGATGGAGACGGACGAGGACGGTAATCTCACCGATAATATCAGCTTGGTGAAAGAGGAGGACAGTCGATACGCAGAGAAGTGGAAGATCGTGACGACGTGTCCGTTCTGTGGTGAGGACGCCGTCAAGCTGGACGGCGACTACGACCGGATGCGCCTCCTCCACATCTGTACGAACGACGACTGTGAAGAAGAGGAGCTCCCAATCTACGTGACGGACCGAGAGGTCTATCGGTACGCTCCGACCTTCGTAGTGAGCACGATTGACAAGATCGCGGTAGTCGGGATGCAACGCCGTTTCCGTACCCTCTTCGGACGGTTGAAGAAACGCTGCCCGAAGCACGGGTTCTCGGGAGAAAACCAATGTCTGGTTGCGAACCGGGGATACTCACGGTACAGTTGTGACGAAGACGTAGATGACGTTGACCCAGTAGACCCACCGTCGATCCTAATTCAGGACGAACTCCACTTGCTCCGAGAGGAGTTCGGCGCGTTCGATTCCCACTACGAGACGTTCCTCCAGGAGTGGGCCAACCGGGTCGGTGACGGATGGGACATCAAGAACGTCACCGCGACGGCGACGATCAAGGGTGCCGAGAACCAGGTTCACGCCCTCTACTGGAAAGACGTGAACACCTACCCCTCTCCGGGCCCGCTCCTCAAACAGTCGTTCTATGCGTACGAGGACCCACACCGACTCGGTCGTCGCATCGTCGGTTCGGTCCCCCACAACGTATCGCGGACGTACGCGCTGGTTGAGGTTCTCCGAGAGTACGCCGACGTTGTCCAACACTATCAGCGGAACCCGGACGAACTCTTGGCGGCATTAGAACGGGAACACCATCGTACGACACCGTACGGGGAGGTCGTTGACCTCGGCCTTCCCGACGATGATTCGGAGAAGCGGAACGCTGTCCTGGAGATCTTGGAGTACTACGATGCGCAGGTTGCGTACAACATCCAGAAGGTAGATAGCGACCGTCTCCAGCGTGCCGTCCCCTCAATGATCAACCCGTGGCTGGAGACACGGGACGAAGAGCGCGATGCGCTGAACTCCGTAGTGATGAGCGGTGAGACGGGTTTTGATGTCGTTCGTGACGTGTTAGAACGTCTCGAATCGGAGGATCCCGACGACCCTGTGGACATCGTGAACGCGACGAGCATGATCTCCCACGGCGTCGACGTGGACACGCTGAACTTCATTTCGTTCTTCGGAATGCCACGACAGACGGCGGAGTACATCCAGGCGTACTCTCGTGTCGGTCGCCACGTCACCGGTACCGTCTTTGACCTGTTCAATCCGGTCCACGTCCGCGACCGCTCCCACTACACACGGTTCGACCGGTACCACGACTTCCAGGACCTCCTCGTCGAAGCGACCCCGCTGGAACGGTGGGCCGAGTTCGCCGTGAGCTGCACGATGCCGGGTATCTTCGCTGCGACGCTCCTCCAGTACTACGACGAGCAACTCGAATCCTCCGCCGGGCGCGTGTACCTCTACGACTCGTTCCGAGAAGCACAGCGTGCGGGCGATCTCGACAAGGACGAGCTCCTCGAATTCGTGAAGCGGTCCTACTGTGTCACGTCCGACCAGCGCCCTGAATGGGCGGAGGATCGGACGGTCGATCTCTACGAGCGGAAAGTCGAGCGAGAGTTCGAAGATATCTGGGAACGGTGCATGTCCGGCCACCCGAAGGACGGTTACCAAGGATGGATCGGGAACATGATCAAGCGTAGTGAGGACGACCGAGGACCGATGCGGAGTCTACGGGATATCGACGAGCAGCTCCCAGTCGACGTCGATACGGGTACCGCACAGGTGCTGAATATGTTTGACAGGAGGCAGTAATCATGGCAGATTCAGAGATGAAACGCGGTCTGGCGCAGGTGATGTATCGGTTCGGTCCCAAGTCGCTGTTCGACTACGGACGACGGGGACTGTCGATGAAAGTATCGCGGTGGGAGACAGACAAGGTCAGTTCGCTCGACGCGAACTACGTCGCCGAACAGATTGCCACCCACGCGTCCAGCTTCCGCAACGACGACGAGGACCCTTGGGTGGATCTCACAGTGGACGACGTAGATTTCCGCCGACCAAACCGCGTCGTCGGATCACTCTACCCCCTGACCATGTACTGTCAGAACCGGAGTTGCCACCGGGTCGTGAGTAAGAAAGAGCCCAGTCACTTCTTCTACACCAACGGGGAGTGCCCCGAGTGTGGCAGTGAACTCCGGCAGCTCGCCTTCGTTCTCGTGCACGACTGCGGGAACATGATGTCGATCAACCCGCAACCCTGTAGCAACCCGGACCACGGATACGACAACATCTACCTCAACAAGCAGAACATCAACGACCCCCTCTCCTGGTACTTCTACTGTGGTGAGTGTGGCGACTTCTGTGGGAACATGTCGAAGCGTTGTACCAAGTGCAACAAGGAGCGAGTCTACTTCCGTCCGATAGCGAGCAACTCCGTTTACTACTCCCAAGGCGACGTCCTCGTCAACCTTCCAATCGACCAACGATACAGCGGCGACATCGAATACGGTGAGAGCTGGGCCCGCATACTGATGGCCGCTCACCTCGGTGACCTCGACGACGTCGTCGAAGAGGAGGGGAAGACCTACGAAGAACTCGGTCGGATGACGACCGACGAACGCGACGCGAAACGCCGGGAGAAGCAGATAGAGGACCTGAAGGAGAAAGTGGGCGCAGAACAGGTCGAAAAGATGATCGAGAGCGGAGTGGATCTCGGAGACGTCTTTGACGTCGCGGAAGACACGATAAAGGGTTCGACGCGAGAGGAGGTCGTGGAAGAGAACCGCGAACGTGTCGAGCTCCCCTCCCAGCGAGGCGGCGAAAGTGACGTAGATCAGGCGTACTCGACGCTCTCTCACGAACTCTTCACCTACCTGCGCTCGACTCAGGGATACGAAGGGAATCTAGATGCTACGGACGGGATGGAGCGGCAACCCACTCCTCTGTCCCTAGACGGTCTTTTGGACCAGGATGATTTCCTCGAATCGAACCCGGAGGCAGAGGTTTACCCGGAAAAACTCCAGAAAGTGAACATAGCGTCGGCGTGGGTCGTGGACAATCTCCCCCTGCTGAACTACACGTTCGGGTTCACCCGGGACCGCCCCGAACGGTCTCGGACTGATCTACAGCCTTTCCCACACCCCCGGGGCGAGGACAGCACCCCTGTCTACGTTGACCAAACTCCCTCTGAGGCCATCGTCCTCCAAGTGGACCGATCCGCGATCATCGAGTGGCTGGACGAGAAGGGAACACTGCGTGGTGTTGAGCGTCCCGATACAGACGATGAGAGTGACCTCAAGGAGTGGTTCTTGGAGAACGTGGACACCAACGAACTCCGTGACCACTACTCGCCCATAGAAGACGAGCTCACACGGGAAGTGTACACGCTCCTCCACTCGATGAGCCACGCGCTGATGCGGACGGCGAGCGGACAGTGTGGTCTCGACAGCAACAGCATCTCGGAGTACGTTATGCCAAGCATTCCGGCGATCTTCCTCTACGCGAGCAGCACGGAACACTTCTCCCTAGGAGGGATGCACACACTGTTCAAGACGAGGATTCACCCGTGGGTTGACGAGACTATCGCGGATGTCCAGCAGTGCGTGTACGACCCCGTATGTGAACACGAGGACGGTGCCTGCCACGCGTGCCTTCACATGAGTGAAGTCGCTTGCGAGAGCGCCAACGGGAACCTCGACCGCCGATATCTAGTCGGCGACGACAGAGGTCGAATACCCGCGTTCTGGGAGTCAGAGTACGTGTGACCGACGATCACGATTCAATCTGTTCGAACTTTGCGGTGGTTCGCCAGTTCGATGATCTTGACCGTGTCGTCGCTATCCGAGACACCATCTTGGCTCTTGACCACAGCGACGTAACTCGGGCAGACGTTGATCGGGGGTTAGAAACACCGCTGACAACCCGAGAAATGGCTGCCCTCTTCACCTGTCTTCAGAAGAACGGAGCAGCAACTCAATCAGCGACCGACGAGCGGGGGTTTGCGGACTACACTTTCGAGGTCGATCCTCTCGAAGTGGATCGAGTACTGACCCAGCAAGCCGCGGTGATTGCATCCGACGGTCGTTCCTCCCAAACGGGCCAGGACGACGTCGTCGAGTTCGTGGCCACACTTCCGGGAGGATTCGAACCGACTTCCGCACGCGTCCGTTCGATCCCAGACATCGCCTCTACGATCCGCAACCAAGTGTTCGACGCCGATTCGTCGGTCCGAATCGCCAACCCGTACTTCGATCCATCACTCGAACTCGTGGCCGACCTTGCGAGTCTCCCCCAACGAGGTGTCGAGACACGACTACTGACCCGAGAAACCGCAGACGAGGAAGGCGATACACGAACGACGCTCAATAAGATGTGGGACTTGATCGACAAGGACCACCGCGACAACTTCGAGGTGAGAGACCTCTACCGATGGGACGAGAAACAGGGCTCTCAGGCGTTTGCGACTCACGCGAAGATCGTGATCGTTGACGATAGGGTCTGCTACGTCGGAAGCGCGAACCTGACTGATACGAGTCTCTCGACTAACTTCGAGTTCGGCGTCGTCGTGGAAGGTGACATAGTCAAGGAGGCCGCGACGGTGTTCGACGAAGTGTTCGAGTACTCGTACCCAGTTGATCTCCCGATATAGCCGGGATACTGCTCGTGTCTTGAGGGTGAAAGCTATTACATACTTTAATGGTGCTCGCCGTGACCTGTTTTATCACATGCAGCACGGCGATCCAATCAGGCCCGATGACGAACCAATTGGGTCCTATATTGAGGGATTGAAACAGAAGGAGTATCAGATCCCTACCTTCCAACGGGAGGTCGTTTGGGAACGGGACAACATCAAGAAGTTGTGGGACAGTATCTATCGTTTTTATCCCATCGGAAGTATCCTTATCTGGAATTCTGATACCGAGCTTGAAAAGCACCGGGAAATCGGTGGTCACGAAATAAACGATCCAGATAAAAATTCAAATTTCAACTACATTCTTGACGGGCAGCAGCGGACAACTTCCCTGCTAACCTCTCTGTACGGCGTGAAGGGAGAATGGGAAGGTGACTTTGATCCCACGTTGTATATCGACTTGACTGTTGAGGAAGCAGATGACGTGGACGATGCCAACTATAAGCGGCGATTTCTCTTTGAGGACGAAGTTGACGACGACAGCGAGCATGTTTTCAAAATTATTGATATCTACAAAGATCCGTGGGAGATTGACGATCAGCTAGCTGCCCAGGGGCTTGAAAACGGGCATCCAATCAGAGATCGGTTGCGGAGTTTCAGTAAAGTCCTGCAGCAGTATCGAATCCCGTTCATCAAACTGCGTGATATAGAGATCAACGAAGTTACTGAGATTTTCGAGCGAGTTAATCAGGAAGGAGAGCCCCTTGACATCTTCGATATCATCGTGGCCAAGACTTTCCGTCCGACTGGACATCCCGACGGCGGATTCTATCTCCGTGAAATGATAGAGGATTTCCGGGAAAACACAGAAGGCGAGTTCGTCAGCATCTCGAACAAGACGTATTTAGAGATGTTGGCTATGATCATCAAGTATCACGTGGACGATAATGAGGTCAACAATATTACAAATAGATTCCTTAACGAAATCAAAACCCACCACATTGAAGCGGTGTGGGACGAAGCCAAGCGGGCCTTCCGCATGACGTTTGATTTCTTCGAAAACCATCTTAATCTCAAAGGCCCGAATCTAATTCCCTTCCGGTACTTCTACATCACCGTCGCATTTTATTTTTACGAGAACGACGACCCAGACTACGACTTCCTCAAGAAATACTTCTGGTTCTACTCATTCCAGTCCGAGAACCTGCTCCGGCATACCGGACATCTCCGTCAGGATCACCTTGACCCGCTTTATGATGAAAAGACCGGTGGCGAATTTGAGTTTGAGGAGTTCCGACTTAACAAGCACGATCTCCGATCAGCATCGTACAGCTACCAGGGACGGTTCTCGCGGGCAATTCTCGCGTTCATAGCCTCACATGACCCCAAAGACTGGAAACATTATGACCGTTCGGTCCTCACAGACGTGTACTATCAACTTCAGAAGGAACCGAATCTCCACCACATCTTCCCACGTAACTTCATCGAAAATTATCCCGGAGAAGACGAGTACGACGAAGATAGCTTGATGAATATCGCGTATCTCCCGCAGATCACGAACTTAGAAATCAGTGATCGGAATCCAGTCGAGTATCTCCGGGATTACGATGGTGACGGGTTTGAGGCAGTGTTGGCGTCACACCTTATTCCGCAGGTACTGCTCGAGTGGAGTAGAGACGACGATGTCGGCTACAAGACCCTTGATGAATTCATCAACCGACGTGTCGAACTCTTCATTTCCGAGATTGATGACCATCTAGAGGGAATCCCGCTCAACGTACACGACTCCGCCGCTCAAGACACCGATGTGCGAGTCCTAATTGAAGATGGAGAGACACAGACGACGGAATTCAAATCCACTCTCCGAACTGACGTGAAGGATCAAGGGATGCCGATGGGTCGCGTTGAGTATCAGTGTCTCAAGACGATTAATGGGTTCCTCAATTCCACTGAGGGTGGGACGTTGCTCATTGGCGTGGAGGACGATGGGAATATCTACGGACTTGAAGACGACTATGAAACGTTTAGCGAGGAACAGAAGCGAGAGGTATTCCAACGCCACCTCCATGACATTATCGGGTCGGCTATGGAGCCGCGGTTCAACGACTTCATTGATGTCTCGTTCGTCACGATGGAGAACAAGGACGTCTGCGTCGTGAACATCGATCATGCTTCGAGGCCAGCACATCTTGAAAATCAAGGTGAGCAGGAGTTCTATCTCCGACAGGGCAATCGAACGATTCCGCTTGACCCTAAGCAAATGGTAGAGTACATCAACGACGAGTTTGAAGACTCCTGAGTTGCTCTTCGGTGGACTGATCCTGGGATGGAACTCACCCTCTGTATCCAGCACGCGCTTCAAATCTGTTAATGGGGTTTCAACAGACCCAGAAAGATACTTATGCGAGTAGTACAATCGCCTTAGTACACTTACTTTCACGTACTTCGTGTCGAACATTCGAACGCCCGTTCCCGAGGTAATACGGTAATGCACCCGGACGCCCCGCCGGACGAGTCTAACGTCCTCGAAAAAGTCGAGACTGCCCTGAAACAGGCAGTGAGAGAGCACTCCGACCTAAACTGGGAGTACGGGACTCGGATCAAGAGGCAGAAGTACACGTACCTCGCGGTCAAGCACTTCACCGGTGACGACGAGACGTTCCCGGTCACGTATAGCTGGTACAAGTTCGGGGCCGTGATGCCAGCGGCTCCGAAGTCGGGGACAGTCGGTCCAACGAGCACGCAGATGCCCACACCGGACGCACGCGAGTCGGGGATATTCACGGCGGCCTTCGACGACATCGTCGATTTCTACCGACGCAGTGACTTCACACCCAACTTAGACCAGGACTGGTGGTATGCGAGCGACCTGGACTTCCTGGCGGCATTCTACGAGTCACACGCGCCAGAGGAGTATCGGGACTTGTACCTGGGGAACGTGTCGCTCCGGCAACACCTCGATTCCGCGTTAGAGGCGGTTCGGACGGCTCGACGGGGATCATCAGCAGATCAGCCTTCTCAGGTGTTCGGCACAGAGCGGTACGAGGATGTCGGGCGAGCTGCTGCTCAAATCCACCTCGGCCTGGTAGGTACCGACTTCCTGAGTCAGACTCTCGACGAAGTCCGAGAGTTTACAAATCTAGTAGAGGACGCGTTTCTCGTCCTCAGTCAGACGCGTGCTTCAGAAGTCACGGAGTCACAGGTGACCGTGCTGGAAGAACTGAAGCAGGTCTACAACGAGTGGATCTGGGAGTATCCCGCCCTTTTGATGTCGAAAGAAACCGCGAAGGGTCCGAACGCCTCGACCCTGCGGAAGTGGTCTGTCCAGAAGCACTTCACTGTGGAGGACAATCTACAGAAACACATCGACAGTGTTGGTCAATCCTGTGTGGATGCTGGTCTAGTTCCGACCTCAGATCAGTACCCGGAACACGAAGACGACGTTGAAACTATCAGTCGAGCCAATGCGCTCCAAGCGATGCGTCGAGATGAGTGAAATTGTACCCGCAGGGGAGGTAGAGGACCTTTTCACCGATACCTGCGTGTTGTTCGCTTACGCTGTCGAAGGGGAGGCAGACGCAAATAGGCTCTTTGAAGACACCGATCTCGACAAAGTAGCCAGCGAGCGCATCAAGCGCGAGTTCGTCTCGGTAGCTGATCGGCACCAAGACATCCACCGAGAGCTCCTTGAGTTTGCTGCGAAGGGCGATCTGGACGAGTACGAGCCCACCGATCTGGACCAGAAGAACGACGTGCGGTACGTTATCGACCTGTACTCCGACCTCACCGAGATGGACGACGTCGAAGTAGTTCGTCGATTGAACGAGCTGATCAATCGGCTGGAGAAGGCGAGAAACGAACTCTTCGAGACCGACGGAGTCCTCACTGTCCTGGCCATCGATGGGGTTGACGCTCGGCTAGTTGGTCTGCTCCGCGGTGTCGTCGAGAACGAGGACGATATCAGAGTTCTCTGTGATGCAGCTGCGTGGAGCCGAAATGGCGGATCAGGTACATTTCTCACTGAAGACACTGAAGACCTCTTGGGAAGCGACGAGGATACAGGAAGTGCTGTAGAAGGTGGTGAAGCGGACGAGAGCGGTGATGGTCTTCCCGACTCCTTCACGGATTTCCTGGGCTCAGAAAACAAGTCCGTACCGGAACGAATCAACGACCAGATAGTGAGTCGATACGATACTGACTCAGCGTTACAGATCCTCTCGATAGAAGATTTTCTCACTATCGAGGCTAAGTGAGAGGTCCTTACCGAGACTCCGCAACGATTTGTCTGATCATCTCTCGTGCCTCGTTCTCTGACAGTCCTTCAAGCTGCACGTTCGTCAGTGCGTGATTGAACCGTCGCGTCGTCTCGTCTATGACACGCGACGGTTCGTCCGCGAGTTCGTCACACATGGCTCGAACGGCGGGTTGGTAGCGCGCGAACCAGCGGTCGAAGACTTTGTTGACCATCGTCTGGTTGGCAAAGACCGCGTCAGTCGTCGAGTAATCGTCGCCACGGGACGTGAGCTCCGCGATCCACCAGAGACGGTGGATGGCGTTTGAGTACAAGTCGGAGCCCGCACCGAGGAACTTTTCTCTCATCGCGGCTTCGGAGCGATACTCCCAGCGGTGGCGTACGAACTCGGGATACTGATCAACCGCGATCCAGTGCCAGAGGCCTGGATCACCAGCAGTCCGCCGAGTGATGTCCAGGCACCGGTGCACATCTTCGGCGAGGGCCCCGTCCATCGCGGTGTCGGTCTCAGAGTGCTCAGCCAAGATCTTCTCGACCCTCGAGTTGAGTGTCTGGAGATCACCTGTCGCTCCACCTGGCATCGGTTCTACGTACTCGTCCAATGCCTCGTCGGGGATCTCTGCTTCACCCTTGAGGAACTCCTCACCGACGAGTCTCCGACCGTCTTCGACGAATCGATGTAGTCGTTCTTCCTCGGCCATATCAGATCCGGAGTCCTTCTTCCATGAGGTTGATCAGTTGTGTTCTCGGGTCGATGTATTCCTGTAGTTCTCTGTCGATCCTATCCATCAAATGAGGCAACGCTTCGGGGTCGGAAACGTCTGCTCGCAGCATGTGTGCAGCTTCAGAGACATCGTCTACCTCGTATAGATTACGAGCGAATGTGTCGACGACAGTTTGCTGCCAATCGTGTTCTACGTCGCCATCTTCGTCTATAGCGCAGGCCGCACGGACGATCAACTGGGACCAGACACCGTAACTGATCTCGTCGAGGATCACGTCTCGCATCCGAGCCTCGGCCCCGACCGACCCTTGGCTCTGGAGTATGTCGGTGATGCGAGGGTGATCCGAGTTGATCCAGAGCTTCGGGCGACTCTCGTTTCGGAAGTCGAGGTAGTAGAGCTTGTCACCTTCAGGGAGGTGAGGTGTGCGTGAGAAGCTGACTTCTTCACCGTCGATCGCCGGTGGTTGCTCTCCTGGCGGGAGATCGACGACCACGGAATAGATCGTTCCACTCGCTAGCCTGAAATTCTTCTTTCCAGCGTATCGTCCATCTGTCGGCCCATCCTCCGTTCGAACGAGGTAGGGGCGAAGCTCGACCGTCCCCCTGACCATCTCTTTCGGTATCCTCACCGTGGCGTTGTACGAATCAGGAGCAGTGGGTTCGTCGGATATGACCGTCTTGTCACGATATATCGTCTCGTGACAACGCACCGCGACGTAGAGTTTTGCTGGAGGATCGTCGCGCTCTTGCTCTGGAAAGACAGCTTCGACGGTCTCCTCTGGGACGTTGAGACGACCAAACAAGGTGACCTTCTCCCAATCGTCCGCTCCCTCGTCTTCGGGTGACGGAAGCGTTTGCGTTAGATCGACCTCGGTCTGGCCTGCTTTGAGATCCAGTTCTTTGGGCTTCGATCCATCGACAGAGTACTCTTCTAGGTCGAAGTCGAGGCCGGTGTCCCGATATTTGAACGGGAGGGTCGTACTCCTGTGCCGTTGCGTGTGCTTAGTCAAGTTCGTCACCTCCCGTAGTCTGGATCTCCGCCTTGATTTCGATCTGCGTCTCGCCGACTTTACCGCTCAACATGTCGTCTTCGTCTGTGGCACGAGAGTATCCTTCGAACGAGACGTTCTCCGTATTTGCGTCTGCAACTAAGCGAGCAGTCCCGTTCTCGTGAACCTTCGTCACGTTCTCGTCGTCCACAGACATCGAGTCGACGGGAATCTCGTCGGATCTCGAACCGTCTTCGCCGATACCGGTGAGCGATATCTCGGCGGTCCATCCATCGAACTCTTCCACGATTGGTTCGATTCGACCCGAGAACTTCCAGCGCTCTCCGTCGAACTGCGAGGAACTCACGATCTCGAAGACTTCTGCCGGTGTAGAGTTGCCAGTCGTTCTCGGGGCTCCATCCCCATGGATCGGGAAACGGTTCAGCACGTTGTCGGAGAGGATATCTGTGCCTCCGTCACTCTTGGCGAGGAGATGACGGAGACCATCGCGCATCGTATCGAACATATCTTCGAGCGCCGTTCTGAAGCCACGCTGGTATTGTTCTCGTAGATTCTCGGTAGATTCCCATTCGTCGTGTTCTGGAGGTTCGGCGAAACGCAAGAACCGATCGACCTCTTGGTCGGAATCAGAAGGTGGGAAATCGGTGCGTGCCTCTCCACTAGCGAGTATGGCGTGGAAGTTTCGATCACCGAAGGCCACTCGACTCTGATCGTAATACTTCACCACCATCCCTGCCCCCCTGAACAAGGCCACTTTGTTGAGATAGGTATCGTCGTCTGCTGGGGAGGCGAGGCGAGCAGCCAGTCGGACTTCTCCGTCTGGAGTTTCGGAACCATCTGCACGTGGGGGGATGTTTACTGGGATATCTAGTCCTGCTACGTCACCTGGCTCGCCGAGTAGCTGATTTTCATCGAACCTCGATTTGAAACACTCCAGGAAGGGCCTGATCGAAGGGACGTTCTCTGTCTTCGCCTCGTACGTTTCTTCAGGCGTCTCGACAGTTACCTCGAGGTCGTCACGGAAGATGGCCGGCCAGAAATACTTGACAGAGGCCTCCACGAACTCTTCTGCAAGGTCGTCGATCTCTGGTCGTTCGTCCCGGGTTGGGTCTTGGAAATCGACGACCATCGCACTCGTTCCACTGGTGTCGTCCCGCCCGACATGCAGTCGTTCGGCCAGTTGCTCTGCCTCCTCGCCTCGCATGGACATGGGACGGATACCGTCTTCGGTCTCCCGGGTTTCACACAACCATCCAGCACCCTGATACGTAGTATCGTCGTCCGGGAGTTCGTGTGTCGGGAACTTGGATCTCGCTATTACCCGCGGAGCCTGTGTATCCTCGGACACGTCCGTCGGATACGAGTTGAACACTACCGTCGAAGCACCAGAAAACGTCCAGAGTACTGATTTCCCGAGACCGTACGATCCGCCGGCTGTGTCGTCTTGTTTGCTACTGTACAACTCGTCTCGGACGAGAGCGGCGTAGTTAGAATCTTCTTCCCAAGTGCCCGTGAGACCGGTCGTGTTCCTATCCTCCACGATCAGGAGACGTATCTCGGCGTCGGGATCGTCCATCCTTTCCAAGAGATCGCCGTATCTTCGACCGTGTTCGGCTCGCGAGACAGCCTCGAGTCGGTCTTCGAGCCCCTGTTTCCACTCTAACGTATTCAGGAACGCCTCTTTGTCTTCCCCAGACAGAGTGACGAACCGGAAGGTGACCCGTACCGGGTCTTCGTTGTCCAGTCCTTGGTCGTTCGCGTTTTGTAACACTTCGCGGACGAATGCCTCGGCGTCGTGATCAACAGAGTGCTTCGTCGGGTCGTCTCCGTATCGTGGGGCGCCCGGCCCTCCATTGAAGAAGAACCACTCTGCTTCGCCCGCCGTGTCGTGTGGTTTTCGAGTCATTTGTTCAGAATAGATATATTGTCGTTGTATTGGGTGACCTCGATAAACGTGTCGGTCCCCCCTTTCCATCTATCGCCTACTCTGATCGTTCGCCTCACGGTGCTCTCCGAGCGTGGAACTCACCGTTAAATATGAACCGTGGATGATCGGGAGTCAATTCTCCGAAACTCTTGGATAGCGATCCATTTTCAGAGCCATTCAGCGCAGGATCTGCTTATTCCATCGGCATCCGAACCAGTTGAGAAACATTCTGATCACTTGGGTCTCCAACTAGTCAAGTACAGCATAGATATGGTCGTTGAGGCAGCCGCTGTGATGAGTTATCCGATCATCTGTTCTGGTGTTTATTCTGGACTTTATCCATCTTACACTGGACACAGAGGTCATCGGCGAAACAGGCGACGTTGTCGTATGGACAATCGTAATCGTCGGCTTCAACCGACAGTTGACGTTTCGCGTGTTTCCACTCAGTCTCCCAATCGTCGATATCCATATCTAGGGAGTCAAACACGACGTCTCCATCCTTGTCGATTATCTTGACCGCGGTTGTAGAGTAGCGATTGTCTTTGACGAGTTCGATAGCCTCTCTGTAGGAGGAACACTGGATATTTTCTCTCCCTGCATCGTCGTCTAAGAGACGGACTGTGAGCAATCCATCGTATCTCTCTGTGGGCTCTGGATCATCCGACATACAGATCTTGTCGTCACTGTATCACAAAAACCCCAATGCTGGCATAGATACACCAGCACTTATGTTGGACTACTAGGAATTGAGACTATGAAAATTACCGCGGTGGACCTCTTCTGCGGCGCTGGAGGACTCAGCTACGGTCTAAAGCAGGCCGGTATCTCTGTGAACGTCGGGGTTGACAAGGACCCTCACTGTAACCACGCTTACGAACAGAACATCGGTGCCGAGTACAAGCAAACAGACGTACGTCCCCTCTCACAGGACCCCGAACGCGTGGCGAGGATGTTTCCGTGGGACTCCGATTTAGACGTTCTAGCTGCGTGTGCACCCTGTCAGCCGTATTCGACGATGGGACACTCCAAAGACAAGACGCACGAAGACCACCAGAAGTGGGGGCTACTCAAAGACGTCAAGAAGATCGTCGAGTACGTTGAGCCGGACGTCGTCGTCACCGAGAACGTTCTCCAGGTACGGAAGGACGACGTCTACGACGAACTCGTTCAGACTCTCGAAGAACTCGGGTACCACGTAAACACCGACGAAGATAAGAAGGTCTACTGTCCGGAGTACGGGATTCCACAGAATCGGAAACGGTGGGTGATGATGGCCTCGAAAGAAGGACCGATCTCTCTGCCCGACCCCCTCTACGAAGATGAGTCCGAGTATCCGACTGTCCGGGAAACGATCGGGCACCTACCCTCACTCCAAGCTGGAGAAGTTCATCCAGACCACGACCTCCATAGGGCACGAACTCTCTCTGAGACGAACCTCGAACGTATCCGACATATGGAGCCTGGTGGAGATTGGCGACTCTGGGAAGAGGAAGGCCTAGACCACCTGTTAGCAGACTGCCACAGGAAGTCCAGCGGTCGATCGTACAAAGCTCCGTATAGCCGAATGGAACCGGATAAAGTCGCTCCGACGATCACGACCCAGTTCTACAACTACGGAAGTGGTCGGTTTGGCCACTACGACACCGATCAAGATAGAGCGCTGTCCCTCTTGGAGGGTGCGCTACTACAGACCTTCCCAGAACACTACGACTTCTACGACGATTGGGACGAAGTCGGAGTGAAGAACTTGGGACGGTTGATCGGGAACGCGGTTCCGCCGCTACTCGGCGAACACATCGGCAGAGGAATTCTCTCGCATGTCGGTGCCGAAGTACCCGCTGTGAATGCCGGGACGGCCGACGACTAAGCCAATCGATTCAGCTGTCCTCGAATTCAGGTCTAGGAATTGGAGATCCGCCGTGTAATGGGCTTTCAATACGGTAGCGGTAATACCCGGAAACGATGGGGAGCCTGAAACAGGAGCAGTTCCGCTCCGAGTTGATGGAGTGGGCCGAAGAGAACTTGCGTGACTTCGCGTGGCGCGACGAGCAACTGTCGCTTTACGAGGTGTTCGTCGCCGAGTTCTTCCTCACCCAGACACCAGCAGGGAATGTCGCCGAAGTATATCCTGATTTTCTGGAGCGATTCCCTGATCTCCGTGCGATCGATGGAGCGACCGAAGAGGAGTTGATAGACGTGATCGAACCGCTCGGTTTCTACAACATGCGAGCAGAGGCGCTGAAGAGTATTGCCGCCGAGAAGCGCGAACTTCCAGAGACAGTAGAAGAGCTTACTCAACTCCCTCGTGTGGGGCACTACGTAGCCAACGCGACACTCTGTTTCTCACGGGGTGAGCCGTTACCTATTCTCGATAGGAACGTCAAGAGGGTGTACGGTCGAGTCTTCGATACCGACTGGCCGGACACCCGATCAGAACAGATCACGTTCGCTGAAGAGCTTCTCCCTGAGGCCGATCCGCGTACTTACAACTTAGCACTACTCGACTTTGGGGCAGCGGTTTGTCGATCAGATCCGGCTTGTGACCAGTGCTTTGCGAACGGTTACTGTGAGTACTACGAGAGCCTCTGATTCCTACTTGAATACAACCGTTCGACAGGATCACCTCCGGCTGAGAATAGGACTATCTGTAACTGTGGACGCGATGAAGCGGTGACAGTGTCCGTTGGTAAAATGTTTAGTCGGGAGAGGTCATACCCTTATACGACCGAATGCATATCTCTGCTATCGATCTGTTCTGTGGTGCCGGTGGGCTCACCAACGGACTGGAGCGTGCCGGTATCTCTGTGGAGGCAGGTATCGACATCGACCCAGACTGTGAATTTCCTTACGAACAGAACAACGAGGCAGAGTTCGTTCTCGAGGATGTGGGCGAACTTGCACGAAAAGAACCGGAGAAGGTAGCAGATTACTTCGACCCAGAAGCCGACGCCACTCTACTGGCAGGATGTGCTCCGTGTCAGCCGTTCTCTCCACTGACCCACGGCTCGGACAGCTCCGAGCACTCCAAGTACGGAATGCTACGAGCGTTTCTGGAGATCGTCGGGGAGACCGAACCCGACATCGTCGCCATGGAGAACGTCTTCGAAGTCCGCCACGCCGACGTCTACGACGAATTCATAGATGGCCTAGATGATCTCGGCTACAACTTGAATCCGGAGAACGACAGGCGAGTTTACTGCCCGGAACACGATATACCTCAGACCAGGCGTAGATGGGTCGTTCTGGCGTCGAGAAATGGTCGGATAGATCTCGGTGAGCCGTTGAGACCCGAACCTGAAGAGTATCCGACCGTGAAAAACCGCATAGACCACTTAGAACCTCTAGAAGCAGGCGAGACGTCCGAAAACGATCCTCTACACACTGCACGTGCTCTATCAGAGAAGAATTTAGAGCGGATCCGACACTCAGAACCCGGTGGAAGCTGGCGCGATTGGCCAGAAAGACTCCAGCTCGATTGTCACAAAAAGGCGAGTGGTCAGACTTACGAAGCAGTGTACGGTCGGATGGTCGCCGACGAACCAGCACCGACTATCACGACTCAGTTCTACAACCTCGGAAGCGGACGGTTCGGCCACTACGACACCGATCAAGATCGTGCACTGTCACTTCGTGAGGGTGCGATGATACAAACCTTCCCCGAGGACTACCGCTTCGCCGACGACCTTGAAGCAGTCGGGATCACCAAAGTCGGTCGTCTGATCGGGAATGCAGTACCACCAAAACTGGGAGAAGTCGTCGGCGATCGGGTCGAAGAGTTCCTCAGGGGGATGGATAGACAAGCTACTATCACGGACTACTAGTCTGGTTTGGGGTATTATTATATGAATCCAATATAAGATGACATATATGCCAGAGAAGACCTCGAACAAGGTTAAAAAAGCCGCTGATAAGATCCTACGCAAAGTTACGAACGAGGAGTACGACGAAGAGAGCAATCGCTACCGAGACAGGGACGACAAAAAATACACGCGTGGGCCCCATCACGACGAAGAAGAGGACGAGAAGTAGACTGTTTGTAGAATCGCTAACTCGTACTTTCGACGTGGTTTCGTATCTTCTTCAGTTGATCCCGGATCTGTTCTTTCGATCGTGACTCGAGTTGTGTCGTCGAGAGTGAGTTGTTGAACCGCTTTGCGATACTCGTAATGTTCTTGCCACTCTCTTTCCAGAGTTCTTCGGCGAATGCGATCGCTGCCGGCCGATATCGTCTGAACGAACTGTCGAGTACGTAGTTCACCAACCGCTGCTTGTTGAACAGTCGATGCGTAGCGAAGTAGTGGTCTTCGTTCTTATCGTACGTAAGGTGTGCTCCCCACCAGAGACGCGCTAGGTGGTTGGAGTAGAGATCTTTCTGGGTTCCGAGGAACTTCTCCTGTAGGTCGTCGTCTTGACTCCACCGAGACGTGATGAAGTCTGGGTAATGGAGGAGTGTCAGATAGTGCCACATTCCGGGTACTGCGGCCACACGAGGTGGTACGTCGATACACTGATGCACGATAGGGGCGAGGTTAGAGTCCATCGCGGTTCGCTGTCGTCGTCGCCCCAAGTCGAAGATCGCCATCGACGTTTCGATCGCCTCGTCCAGCCGATCGTAGTCAATCGTAGCCTCTTCCACTTCGAGAGTCCGGAGGTGACTCTCGAGTTCGTCGGCAGGCGGTTCTGATCCCTCTTCCTCCGGAAATCTATCGTGGGACTTCACGAGGTCTTGGCCCGAATCGGCGAGTACGTGGATCGTAGTCATGGTGAGTGTTCCTGAATGAAGTAGTCGAGGTGTTCAGCGTACTCCTGATAGAGTTGAACAGCTTCACAGAGATCGGTGATCAGTTCACGTAGTTTCGATGGGTCCGAGATCTTCTCGCCGAGTTCCGAGACGACCGTCTCGTAATCGACGTCCTCACCGAATAGGTGTGTACCGAGCATAGATTCGGAGATCTCTTCGATCACCCCTTCTTGCCAGTCAAACTCGGGCTCACCCGCTTCCGCGATCGTCGTCCCGGTGAGTATCACGAGTTGGATCCAAAGAGAGACACCGAAGTCGGCCTTCAGTAAGCGCTTCATGTTCGGCCGGAACCCGTACGTGTTACCGCTTTGGAGGACGTCGACGACGTTTTCGTTCCGGTCGTTTATCATCATCTTGGGGTTCGGAGTCTTACTGAACGAGTGGACCAGTTCTTCGGGAGGCATTCCTTCTTGTGAGAAATCCCTGTACACGAACGGAAACCCGTCTGAGTTCTTCGTCGGATGATCCACGACTACCGTCCAGCTCTCGCCACCAGCCACACGCATCCCGTCGTTCGGTGCGTACGGGAGTCCTTCCCGACACGGCTCTGTCCTGACCAACCGAGGTGTCAATACTACGTCACCACGGAGAAGCGACCGGTCCAACGTGAGTTCCACGTCGTAGCTCTCCTCGGAGATTGGTGGATTTGCGACGTTCTTCTCGAAACGCAGCTGTGTCTCTTCGGCATCCACGATCACGATCAACTCTGCCGGAAATGGTGGTCCCTCGTCGTCGGGGAAGACGCGTTCGACAGAATCACCTACCGTCACATTCCCTTCGATAGTCACTTTTGACCAATCACCGTAGTCGTACAGTGGGATAGTCCTGTCATCGTAATCTGGACTCCCGACGTCACCCCCGTCGAAAGAGAAGCCGGTGATCCCGAACTGGAGGCAACCGTCTGCATAGAGGTACGGCATCGACTCGTCGCGTGACTTCGAACTTCGAGTGTTCGCAGGCATCAGGAATCACCTTCCGTCTCGATTTCGGCTGACACGTCCAACCTCGCCTCGGTAATAGCCCCGACTTCGAACGCTTCCCGGACATCTCCGATACCGTCTACGACTTCTTCGGAGCTACCTTCGAACTCGATCTCGTCGATCGACTCGTCAACCTTGAGTGTGACAGACGAACCGTTGTACTTCATCTCCACACCTGGCGAGAGGGGTTTCACAGACTGTACTGGTATGGAGTCCGACGATGATTCGTCGACGTCCAACCGATCGATCGTAATCGTGACGCTCCAAGGCCCGTGTTCCTCGTCGATCGGCCCACCCTTACCATAGAACGACCAGTTCTCGTCGTCGAACCATGTCTCGGGTTCCACGTTCCAGTCCATCACTGGACCACCGCCTTTGCTTTCGTCGTCGTTCGTCCTCCCCCCCATTATCGGTGCTACGTCGTCCATGTCCGGGACTTCGTCACCTGACTCGATATCCTCTTGAACGACCTCTGCCAAGGCCCGCTCTAATCTCTCTCCCTCGAGAGCGGCGATTTCCTTCACTATAGTACCGCGGTAGTGTTTCTTCAGGTAGTCGTTCTTGCTACCTTGCCAGTCGTCGTGCTGGGTCGGCTCCGATCGCTTGAGGAACTTCTCGACCGCACGCTGCTCTGGTGTTGGAGTGTCACCGTTGGGAGATTGGGCCTCGCCACAGACGAGAACACCAACGAAGTCGTCACCCCTGTCCGCGACACTGCTCTTGTCCACGTAATCCACGATCATCTGTGCACCCCGAAGCCTCGCAACCCGGTTCTTACTCAGGTCGGTGTCGTCGCTCTCGTCGAACTCTTCTGTATCGGTCGGATTCAGTTGTCGAATCAGCAGATCGACGGTCGTCTTGTACTCTGGGTCTGGAGTGTCTATGACGCCCTCACTCTCTTCGGGGACAGTGATGTCGACGCTCGTCTTCGCCACAGAACCTGGCCCCTCTAATTCGTCGGAGTCCACGTCGAACAACTGTGAGTAACACTCGACGAACGGCCGTACACCTGGAGCATCGTCCCAATCCGCGACTTCTTCAGCCCCGTCCGGCGTACGGATCCGAATTTCCAGGTCACCTCGCGAAATAGCCGGCCAGAAGTGTTTTACAGCCGCATGACGGAACTTCTCGGACAGATCCTCGGGGTCGGGGTGCATGTCTTCGCCAGGGATCCGGAACCCTACGACCCCGATACTCGTACCAGTCTCCTCGTTCGGCCGTTCTACCTGTAGAGTCTCGGCTAGCTCCGAGACCGTATCCTCACGCCCCCAGAGGGACGGCGGACGACCCAATCGGTCTATCTCTGAGTCGTCGTCGTATCCGAACCAGCCGTGGTTCGTGTACGTCCGATCTGCATCCTCGTGTTCGTGTGCAGGAAGGATACTACGACCGATCAGCCGTGGCGGTTCCCTCTCGGCACTGGGTGTATCGCGCGGTGTCGAGTTGAACAAGACCGTCGAGATACTCGAGAATGCCCACAACACGGTCTTACCGACTCCATGGCTTCCTCCGGAGCTCGAGTCCAACTTCTCGGATCCTCCGAAGTCCTTCACGAGTGCACCGTAAGGTTGAGAACTGTCGTCTTCTTTCCCAACCAGCCCTGTCGTGTTCTCGTCGTGGACGGTGAGCACGAGTAGCTCTTCTCCGTCGAAACTATCGATAAAACGTTTAAGTCCCGGATCTCTCGCCTGTTCGTTGTCGATAGCGCGTTCGACATGCCACTCTAGGTTTGCTGGTGGATCTGTCTGACCTGTCCACTCTAGGGCTTCGAGATAATCTTTTAGGTCGTCTCCAGTGAGTCGATTGAACTCGAACGTTACCTTTACTGGATCATCGTTCGGTAGGCCTTGGTCGTTGGCGTTTTGGAGAACTTCCCGGACAAACGTCTCCAGTTCACTATCCAGAGCTTTCTCCGTAGGAATGGAGTGATAATCGGTCAGCCCCGAGGCCTGATCCGGGAATGTCCACTTTACATTAGTCATTTTTTGACCGAGTGGGTGAGAGTATCGACGGCCGGCGTATGGGACATATACACCACAGATGGGCAACACATTATTTAACATTGGCTATCCAAAAGGATCCAGAACAGTCGGGTCATCTGAACAGATCACGAAGGCCTTCTAACTTGAACTGGAGTTTGCTAACTTGAATTACAATACCTCAACCGATAATTGGTTATTTAAAAGTCTTGTTTCGGCAGTCAGTTTAGTCACGAAGGCAAGGTCCGCAACCCGTTTCATCTACCTTAACTGGAATTCGGTTAACCACGGAGTTTTTTCTGAGTTGTGCCCCTTTGGCACACGGCCTAAGCCCCCCCTGCCCAACTGGCGGAACGACGACCGCCGAGGACCGCCTATTGAGCGCGACACTGCGATGCAACTACCAACAGGAAATAACCAGCAAAAATAATTCGACCGGTGTGAGTGCCGAAACCGGGGGTCGTCGGTAGTGTTGCCACTCAGCCGTCGTCAGCCGAGCGAGAGGACGTTCGCACCAAGTACCGAGATCGAGTTCCCCTGAATGGCGAACGCCCGACCTCGGAACTCCCCGTCGTCCCGATCCTGGTAGCGAACCGTCGCTTTCAGCATCTTGTCTGCGGCGACCGACCCGGTCTGCCGCGCAGCACTGTAGCCGGCGCGGAGAATCTTCTGAATCTCGTACTTCGAGTAGACGCCGGCCTGGAAGTCAACATCTAGGGCTTCGCGACCTTCGGAGATCGAAGCACCGTACCGACGGGCCCAGCTGGCGAGCGGGCTGTCGCCAGCGATGACCTTCTCGGAATCCTGAACGTGCTCGATGCCGCGGTCGACCCAGTCCGCGGCGTCCTCAAGGTAGCCGAACAACTCCTCGAACTTCTCGCGAATGACGTCGTCGGCGAACTCAAAGACGCCCTGCGCGCGTTCGATGACGTCAGAGAAGCGGTCGGCCGCCCGGTACACCGTCGACGAGGACGTGTCGCTCGCGTCAGCGAGCTCGTCGTAGTGCATCTGTCCGCCATCCGCGAGCGCCTGGAGGACCGACCGCTCCCCGGGACTGGCGTCCTCGTTCACCATGTGGTGGATCGCGACGCCTTCCTCGACCTCTTGGAGATCGTGGAGCGGATCCGGGTACACCGTCACGTCCCGGTCCGTGTCCTCTGGCTCCCAGTACTCGTCGGGAACCACCCACTCGGCATCGGCCTTAGGGACGAGATCGGCCCAATCCAGCTGGCACAGGAGGTACTCGTCGAGTTCGGACTCCAAGTCGTCGGCATCGGCCCAGGGAATCGACTTCTCCTCGCTGTACTCAGTGGAGTACTGGACCTCGAACTTCGGATGGGTCGTCGGCTCGTCCGGATCCGCGGTGGCCTCTGGATTCTTCATGTGGTAGACCTTCGAGACCTTCCCGACGCTCTGCTCCGGTAGCAACTTCGAGAGTGACGTCTCGTTGAGCGTCACGGCATTGCGGTGGCCCATGATCTCCTCGTTGTCCCACTTGTACTCGCCGCGACCGGGTCGCTGACTCGTGAAAGACGCGAGTCGTTCAAGCAACCCGGTCTGGTTCACCAACCGGCGCTCGGAGATCGACCGCAGCACGCGCACGTACTGCGCGTAGTTGTAGACGCGGCTCCAGTCGTGCAGACGAGATTCCCGGAAGTAGTGGGTGCTAATCCCCATCGCGTCGGCCAGCCCTTGCAGCACGTCCAGAATCGCCTCTCGTTCGACGTTCGCGGAGTCGACCTGGACACGGAGGCCTTCGGGAAGGTCCGCAGGCATGGACTCGATACGCTCGCCGGAATCGACATTGGTAGCCTCGGGGAGTGACGGCCGGAACTGGAAGTTCACGCGCTTCCGACCAACAGGATCGTCGGCGACCACGCCGATGTTGTACTCGTAGTAGGCGTCACCGGCGTCTTCTTCGCGCGTTGCAATCTGTCCCTCCCAGTACTTGACCTTCTCCTCGTCGTGATTGAGGTGCCACGTCTCGTCGGCAGCCTCGAATGACCCCAGCCCGTCGTAGCACTCGTCGAACTGCGAGACGATTGCGAAGTACGGTTCCATCCCGTCGGACTGACCGTCGAACAGGAGCTTCGCCCCGACCTCGTGTACCTGGGGCTCGATCAGAGCCTCGTCGTCGGGTTCGAACGCCCAGAGACGCTCCCACTTGCTCCGGTCCGGGCAGGTGTGCTTTCGGTGTTCGACTCGGTCGTCGAACGCCGTCTCACACCACCGACAGCAGGACGATCCGACAGCTTCCGGCTGATGGGTAGTCTGGGCTGTCGGCCGCTCGACCTCATACTCCTCGGCGAAGAGTGACTCAGCACGTGCTTCTTCCTGCCGGTCATCCCGCCGGACGTCGTCCATCGTGGGAGTATCCCGGTCCTCTCCGGCGTGGATCCGCTCGTCGCCCTCCATCAGACCTGCCCCCCGGATTCGACAGCTTCCGAATCACCCCCGGCAATCCGTTCTTTCCAGCACTTGCGCAGGTGTTCCTTCTCGATAGGGTGAAGGTGCCCGTTCGGACCGACGTGACTGGCCGGCACGCGACTTCGCGGCCACTCGGCGATCTTCGAGACCAGCGCACTCGGGAACACCTTGTCGTCCGAGGTGACGTGGGCGCCTGTCGTCGCGCAATAGACGGTCTCCTCGGTGGGGTGCGCGTAGCGAACGTACAGTAGTTTGCTCTCCTCGCAGTGCGCGACGCTGACGGCCAAGAGGCGTGGATGGCCGGAGCCGCGGTCGACGCCGTGATCGATCCAGCTCTCCGGGACCGGCTCGTACGTGCGCCCGTCGACCTCGAAGGATCGGTCGGACATCAGGCGTCACCCTCCGAGCCGCTCTCCCGCAGGTCGAGATCCTCGACGCTGGTTACGTCCTCGCGCTGCAACTGGACCAGCAAAGGACTCGGACCCGGGTCGACTTCGTCCGAAAACTGAGGAGAGACATCGTACTGCGGGAGCTTGTGGACACGAGTCGCGTACTGACCCCCGCGCGCGACCCACTCGAAGTCTGATGGGTCATCATTGTCGAAGCAGACGCCGCAGGGATCGAGTGCGCCCGTGCGCGGACCGTCGGGACGCACTGCGACTGGAGATTCGGGGACGGTGTTACAGGCGACGTCGTCTATCTCCGGTCGATCGCGGCGTGATTCGGGGCGAGTCATCGCTGACAGCCCCCGTCGTCGCGAGCGACGCAGCGCTGGTCCCACCGCTCGATCGTGAGCCCGCAATAGCGACAGATAGCAGGCGGTGACGAAGGCGATTCCTCAGTTGCCACAGACACCACCTCCCTCTTCGAATCGGCAGACGCCGGGTGGGGTCCTTCCGAGACGGCACGAATCGATTCCCGCGGGGGAGGTCTTCGAGACTCGGATTTCCTCGAAATCCTGCCGTTGAATATGGTCTACGGACTGTTCAGTTACCCCGGAGAAGCGCGAGAAATCGGAGTGGACTCGCGGGGATTTGAACCCCGGGCCTTCCCCGTGCCAGGGGGATGATCTACCGCTGATCTACGAGCCCTCGCATTCATCGGTATCCGTCGAGTTTTCTTAAACCCATCGAAGGAGTTGCCCCACGGGGGAGGACAACTCACAACGCGTTGGGTCGGCCAAAGCACCTAAATACGAATTCTGACGGCCACAATCCCTATATTGTCGGTGCTATCATTAGGGGTAGTTGGAACTAGCAGTCGGCAACGGGCCGGGAGAAATGCGGGAGCCGAGCAGTGATGGTTCGGCGTCGTTCAGACGAGGGATTCGCATGGAGAACGGAAGAACGTCCGACCGGGCACGGGCGGCCGGCGACGGACCGGCAGGACCGTCCCGACCACCGGTCGAGGAAGAGACTGCATCGACCGACGAGCGGTCTGTGGGATCTATCCGTGCACAAACGACCATCGACTTCACTGTCGGCGTCGTGTTGTTCGTCTTCGTTCTGATCGCCATCTTCACTTTCGTGTCGGGAACTGTCCAGCCGTTCACCACGGGCGACCAGGAGGACATCGTGGCGGTCGACAGGGCTGCGGACGGGCTCACGATGGACACACTCGGCGATCCGAACACGCCGTACACGCTGAACACGACGTGTACGGTGGCGTTCTTCGAGGGTGGCAGTCCACCGGGCGGCTGCCAGTTCACCGACCGGCCACTCGAAGCCCAGCTCGGGATCGACCGGAGTTCGTTCGTCAACGTGACGATTCGCGGGAACGTGAGCGGGTCAGGGTCACCCGACGAGTTGCTCTGCTGGGACGAGACGGCAGGAGAACTCGTCGAGCAGAGCGGGACCGATTGTAGCGCGGGTGACGTGGTCCCGCTCGCTGCCGGTAACGACGCCGAGTCGGGTGCCCAGTCGTCGGTGACGGCGCGGCGGGCGGTGTCGGTCAACGGGACCAGCGTCTCGCTGGTGGTGAAGCTATGGTGAGCGAGCGCGGACAGGTCCACACGCTAGAGGCCATCGTCGCGGGACTGTTGTTGACGTCGAGTATCGTCTTCGCGCTCCAGATGACGGCGGTGACGCCGCTGTCCGCGAGTACGTCGAGCCAGCACATCGAGAACCAGCAACAAGCCAGCGCGTCGGGTGTGCTGGCGACGGCGGCCCGGAACGACTCGCTACGGCGGACGGTGCTGTACTGGAACAGTTCGAGCAGTCGGTTCCACGGGGCCTCGGTCAACGGATTCTACACGCGGCGGCTCCCGACGGACCTCGGACGGACGCTCCAGCGGACGTTCGGCGACAGAGGGATCGCCTACAACGTCTACGTGACCTACTACAAGTCCGGGCGGCTCCAGGAGAAACCCATCCTGTATCGTGGCGAGCCGACCGACAACGCCGTCGCCGCGAGCAGGACGGTCGTCATCTCGAACGACACTCGACTGCTGAACGAAGACGGAAGTCACGGCCCGCTGATCAACAACTCGAACTTCTACGCCGACAAGAACGGCGAGGGGCCAGTGTTCGACGTGGTCCGCGTGGAGGTGGTAGTGTGGCGAATCTGAGAGACGACGACCGGGCGCAGGTGCTCCTTGTCGCTGGGTTCGTCCTCGCGGCGTCGTTCGTCGCTCTGACGCTGGTGTTGAACTCGGTCATCTACACGGAGAACCTCGCCACCCGGGGCGACGACGCCGGGGGTGAGAACGCGATCAGCTACCGCAACGACGTAACCGAGGGACTGGAGCGGGTCCTCGAGTCGGTCAACCGGAACGGCTCGACGAAGGCGAAGATCCACGACGACCTCTCGGACGCGGTCGTCTCGACCAGCCGACGGGCCGCCCAGTTCGAGGTGTTGCAAGGGACCAGTGCCAACACGTCGCTGGCCGCCGTCACCTGGGGAACCCGCATCGGACAGAACCAGACGACGGGGAACTTCTCGAACTCGACGGAGCCGAGTACCGCAGACGTGGCTAGCGACTGGACACTGGCGACGGGCGTGCAGGGGACCCGGTCGGCGACGATCGACGTGACGGATTCGTCGATGCTGGATCAGTCGGGTGACGATCCTCTCACGCTCCGCGTGTCCGATGGCTCCGACGACTGGACGCTGACGCTGTACAACGACGGCACCGCGGACGACACCTGGATCGAAATCACGAACGCATCGGGATCGGGGACCTGTTCGGCCGACGGAAACCCGACGATCGGACTGACTGCCGGCACGTTCAACGGCACCGACTGTCCCGCGCTGAAGTTCGGTGAGGGCGTCTCCGCGCCGTACGACATCGAGGTCCGGAACGGCGACGCGTTCCAGGGTACCTACTCGATGGTCGTCCGGGACGCCAGCATCGATACCACGAACTACGGCACTGCGCCGGACGTACCGTTCGCGCTGCCGGCGGTCTACGCGGCGACCGTCCACGTCGAATACCGGTCGGCATCGCTCTCGTACGCGACGGACGCAGAGGTGCGCCCGGGTGAGAGCGATGACTGAGGAATCGAAACGGAGGGTGAGACAGGACGACCGCGGCGTTTCGACGACGCTGAACTACGTCCTCGGGCTCTCCATCGCACTCATCCTGATCACGGGATTGCTGGTGGCCGGCGGCACCTTCGTCGAGAGCCAGCGCGACCAGAGCATCCGGACGGAACTGGAGGTGCTGGGCGAACAGGTGAGTGCCGACGTGATGATGGCCGATCGCCTGGCGCGGACGACGACGGACAACGAGACGGTTCGGGTCGGGCGGGACCTCCCACCCCGGGTCGCGGGGACCACCTACGATGTCCGGATCGAGGGCGGCTCCGACCCGCGGGTCGTGGTCCGGACGACGAATCCGGATATCACCGTCGAGGTGCCCGTCGAGACAACCACGTCGATCGAGTCGTCGTCGGCGTCCGGCGGCTCCATCGCGGTCAACTACACCGCGAGCGACGAACTCACACTGGAGGGCGACGCATGACACGAAATCGTGCTGTGAGCGACGTGCTCGGGTTCGTGATCGTGTTCTCGCTGGTCGCGGCGACGGTCGGCATCGTCTCGGTCACCGGGATCGGAATCCTGCAGGACGCCCGCGACGCCGAGCAGGTGAACAACGCAGAACGGGCCTTCGACGTGCTCGCGGACAACATGGCCGACATCCACCAGGAGGGCGCGCCGAGTCGCTCGACGGAGATCAAACTCTCGAACGCGCGACTGGAGGTGCGCGACGAGGTGGAGATCAACGTCACGGGGGTCGATCCGGGCGGGACGAACCCGAACGTGTCCTACTCGGCGGCACCGATCATGTACGAGGGGCGCAGCGACACGACCGTCGTCTACGAGGGCGGAGCCGTCTTCCGTGACGCGCCACAGGGTGGCGTCGTCGTCGAGGACCCGCCCTTCCGCTTCGAGGACGACGGGGTGATCATCCCGATCATCCAGACCCAGCACGTCGGGAACGCGACGAGCGTCAGCGGCGGGACCGTACGCGTCCGCGCCGAGCAGGCGGTCCGGGAACCCCTCCCGGAGTTCGTCCAGCGACAGACCGACTACGAGGACCTGATCGTCAACATCACGTCGCCGCGGTATCGCCTCTGGCAGCGCTACCTCGAAACCGACGCCGATGCGGCGTGTACGGTGACCCGTCCCGAGACCGTCCAGTGTGAGATCGACGAGCCGGGACGGCTGTCGGTCACGCGGTCGCTGATCAACTTCGAGTTCGAGACCTAGTCGAAGTCGACCTCGATCTCGTTTTCGGTGACGTGGAGATACGTGATGTACTCCGCACCCTCGGCGGTCTCGTAGGTGAGCGTCCCCGAGGAGGCGTCCTGTACGATGGCGCGACTGTTACCCGGCCCCATCTGTGAGGTCATGTCGATGTCCGGCCCCATCAGCGCGGTGTAGTGGTTGACGATCTCGTCGAGCGTGCGGTCCGTGTCGTCGATGGTCGGTGAGTAGGTGGATGCTGGATCTTCCCAGCTGATACTGTCGTGCTGGTGGAGCGTGGCGTCCCCGTGCTCGTAGGTTTTCTTGATGTGTTCGCCGAAGCGCCACTTGTTTCCGTTCTTACTGGAACTGACCCCTGGGGCACTCTGATCGTAATCCATCCCGCCGAAATCCGAGAGCAAGTCGATGGACAATTTCGGGCCCTCGCTGGCACAGGTCCACTCGATCTTGCTGTCGGGATGGTTATCGGGATCGATCCGCGTCTCCCAGAACTCGTACTTTCCGGACCCGTCACCGGAGTAGTAGTAGAGACTGACGTATACTGGCGAGTCCAGTTGATCCTCGTCTGGACAGTCGTTGTGGTAGTTGCTCCCCGTCGGGACGACGTGTAACTCGTACTCCTGGTTGTTCTTCTCGTCGTACAGCGAGAAGTGGTCGTTGTTCCCCTTCGTGTAGACGATGTCGAACTCGAACTCTTTGAGCGGGTGCCCGTCGGCGATACCGCCGGCGGGGACGCTCTCACCCTCTTCGGGGATGGTGAAGGACCCGGGCGGGCCGCCGATGGACAGCAGGTTCAGGCGGACGGTCCGATTTTCGTCCCAGACGGTTACTTCACCGGTCGTGCGCTCGCGGAAGTACTTGGCCCAGGCCTCGTAGTAGTCGCTCCGGACCGTGACGTTGACCGTCCCGTTGCGAATCGGGTTCGTGTAGTCGCGCTCGGTATCGTTGTAGGGTGCGCCGACCTCGGGACTCCCGTCGTCGGGTGCGGTCGTGTTCGGGAATATCAGCTTCGCCTGTTTCTGCGGCCGGATCGACACGTCGACACTCCCTTTGGCGTTGCCGCCGCCGAGCGTCCGGATGACGGGGAGCGTCAGCGTCGCCCCGCGGTAATGGAACTCCGGCGGGGAGACCATGCGCGCCTCGCCGTTCGAATCGCGCTGCCAGACGCCGCCGCCCTGATAGGCCATCGTCCGGTCCCCGTTCTCGTAGATCAACGCCCCCATCGACTTGTTGTAGATGACCTCCCGCTCGGCGTCGTCGTCCTCCGTGTAGTTGTCGTGTGTAAGCCGCATCCAGCCGTTCTCGTCTTCGACTCTGAACGAGCCACTGTCCTGCCCGAACGAGATGCTCTGCCCACCGGAGTCACCGAGCGCGACCATCGCCGCCCGGGAGTCAAAGAGCGTCATCGAGTGTTCCGCGCGCTGGAGTTCGGACTGGGACTGTGTGCTCGACAGTCCGCCAGCGCCGATGAGAACGATGATCGCCATCCCTGCCATCACGATCGCGAACACGAGCACGTACCCGACCGGTCCCGACTGTGCGCGCGTCCCCGACCGCGCCGTCCCTGCAGCCATATTGCCACAGGTTGCATACCGAGTAGCAAAAGCGCTCTGGCCGTCGTATCGAGATCTGATAACTGGACGCGAGTAGAAACCGTAAAGTGGGAGAGCGGGAAGGTTGGGGTGGGAACAGCACGACCGCAAATCCGACGCGCCGCTACGATCACTTTCGCGGCTTGGGATTGCGGTAGTGTTTCGGCAGTCCGCCGGCCCGCGCTGTCGGCCTTCGGGGCCAGCAGCGCCTGCCGGCACGCCGGACAGCGGTCGTCGCGGTTCCAATTCAACTATGGCACGAATGCACACACGCCGCCGCGGCTCGTCCGACTCGGACAAGCCCGTGGCAGACGAACCGCCGGAGTGGAGCGACGTCGACGCCGACGCCGTCGAAGAGCGCGTCGTCGAACTGGCAGAACAGGGGCACAGTCCCAGCGAGATCGGGCTGAAGCTCCGCGACGAGGGCGTTCAGGGGACGCCGGTTCCCGACGTGAGCCTCGTCACGGACAAGAAGGTCACGGAGATCCTCGAGGAGAACGACGCCGAACCCGAGTTCCCCGAGGACCTACGCAACCTGATGAAGCGGGCCGTCCGCCTGCGCGATCACATGGACGAGAACCCCAACGACCACCAGAACAAGCGCGCGCTCCAGAACACGCAGTCGAAGATCCGCCGCCTGGTCGATTACTACCGCGGCGACGAACTCGACGCCGACTTCACGTACTCCTACGACACCGCCAAGGAACTCCTGTAGATGTCCACAGCCGACCGTCCAGCCGAGTCCGCCTCCGTGGCCAGCGACGTCGCCGCGGTCTGTCGCGACGCCGAGTTCGTTCGGCTCGTCGCCAGCGCCGACGGCGACGCACTCGCGGCTACCGGTGTCCTCGCCCGCGCGCTCGCGGCGACCGACCGGCCCTTCCAGGCCAGCGTCGTCGCCCCGACCGCGACCGCCGAGCGCGCCACCGAAGCCGACGCGACGGTGACGCTCGGCCGGGCCGACGCGGCCGCGGACGCGGCGATTCCAGCGGGGTCCGACCCCGTGAGCGAGGTGGCCTTCCGGGCCGCCGAGGAACTCGGGAGTGCCGACGCCGTCCTCGCGCTGGCCGGTTCGACCGTGGCCGACGCCACGCCGAACGGCCGACTGCGCGAGGCGGCTGGCGTCTCCCGCCGACCGGGCGTCGCGACGCCGACGACGGACCTCACCGAGGGATTGGCCTACGGCACGCGCCTGCACGCGCCGTTCTCGGGCGACCCCGAGAGCGTGCGGGCGGCGCTGGCCGACTGTAACCTCATGCTCGCGGCCGAGGACGCGACGGCGTTGGACGAGGACGACCGGCGACGGCTCGCCTCGATGGTCGCGCTTCGCACCGTCGGAGCCGACGACGCGAACCGGCGCGCTGCCGAGTGCGTCGAGGACGCGCTGCGACCCCACGCGGGCGGTCCCTTCGGGACCGTCGAGGGGTACGGCGACGTGCTCGACGCGGTCGCCCGGGACGCACCCGGCACCGGCGTCGCGCTGGCGCTCGGTCACGACGCACGCGAGGCGGCCCTCGACGCGTGGCGGACTCACGGCCAGCGGGCTCACCACGCTCTCGCGAACGCGACGACAGGTCGGTACGACGGTCTGTTCGTGGCCCGAGGGGAGTCACAGGGTGACGCCGAAACGCCAGTCGGGACGGCCGCGCGCCTGCTCAGGGACTTCCGGTCGCCGGAGCCGGTCGTGCTGTTCGTCACCGATGGACAGGCGGCCGCCGCGGCGGTCGAGGACCGACAGCTCGGCGCGACGATGGACGCCGCCGTCGACCAGGTCGGCGGCCGTGCGGCCGGCAGCGGTCGGCACGCACGGGCGTCCGTCGAGACCGACACCGCCTCGTTCATCGAGGCCTTCAGGGAGGCACTATGAGAGCCGTCATCGAGACGACCCACGGCGATCACGAGCGGGCCGCGATGGTCGCGGCCGCACTCGCGCCGGACAACACCGACGAGATGTCGACGACGGTCGACGGCGAGACGGTCAGGACGGAGATCGAACGGGAGTCGACCGGCGGGTTGCACGCGACGGTCGACGATTACGTGGTCAACTGTACAGTCGCGGACGAACTAACCCAGACACAATCATGAGCGAACGATCAGTTTCACGGCAGAAGCAGGGCAAGCAGTGGTACACCGTGTTCTCGCCCGAGCAGTTCGAGCGCGAGGAACTCGGTGACACGCCCGCAGCGGAATCGGAACAGGTCCTCGGACGGACCATCGAAACCACGCTGGGCGATCTGAAATCGGACGCCAGCGAGAACAACAAGAAGCTCACCTTCCAGGTCGACGAGGTGGCCGGCGACTCCGCCTACACCGAGTTCGACACCTTCGAGCTGACCCGGGACTACAAGCGCAGCCTCGTCCGCCGGGGCTCCTCGAAGATCGAGGCCTTCGTCACGGTCCTGACGACGGACGACTACCGGCTGCAGATCCAGCCCGTCGCCTACACGACGAAGTCCGCGGACCACAGCCAGGAGAAGGCCATCCGCCGGACGATGATCGACCTCGTCGAGGAGGCCGCGAGCGACCGCACCTTCACCGACCTCGTCGACAGCGTCGTCGAAGGTCGGCTCTCCTCGGCCATCTACAACGACGCGAAGCTCATCTACCCGGTGCGCCGCGTCGAGATCCAGAAGACGACCCTCGAGGCCCGGCCCGAGGAAGTCGCCGCCGAGGAAGAGACCAGCGTCGACGTCGACGAAGACGACACCGACGTGGCCGGCGACGAGGAGTAATCCGACTCGATTTTCGATTTTTTCGCGCTCCGATAGCCACGCTGCTGTACCGCGTCCGCGTTACTCGGTTCCGATTGCAGTTCCGTCAGTGTCCGTCCCGGGGTCCTTCGGGGTGCGGGTCGCGTTCTCGGTGACCTCGATGGTGCCGACCATCCCGGCCCCCTCGTGGGGGACACAGAAGTACTCGTAGGTGCCGGGGACGGTGAAGGTGTGTTCGTAGGTCGCGCCGCCCTCGATCGCGCCGCCGCGGTTCTGGAGCCAGGCGTCACTGGCGGCCTCGGTGCTGTCGAAGTCCCCCGAGGCGAAGAAGTCGGCCGAGTCGGGGATCTGATCGTCGTAGGCGGTGACGGTGTGGGCGGTCCCGCTGGTGTTGCGCCACACCACGGTCGTCCCGGGGGCGACGGCGAACTCCGCCGGTCGGAACGCGGAGGTGGACATGCCGATGTCGTACTCGTTCTCGCTCGTACCTGTGCCGCCGGAGCTCGAACAGCCGGCGACCGAGACCGCGACGGCCGTACCGCCGACCGAGGCGAGGAAATCCCGTCTGCGCATACCCGGGTCTCGGTACCGCAGTGTGATATGTCGCGCGGTTCGAATCGCCGGGGAGGCGCCGGTCCGAGTGATCGGACTTTTCTACCCGGCGCCCGGATCCCGAGTATGGACGAGAGACAGTTCGGGGCCGGCCTGCTCGCCGTCGGGCTCGCGACGATCGCCGCCGCCGCGGTCGAGTTCGGGGCCAAGATCCCGCGACTGACCGGCGTCGGCGTTGGTGCGGGCGCGGTCGTGGCGCTGCTCGGGCTGGCGAGCGTCCTCGGGTACGGGTTCGACCCCGACGGGAAGAACCGACTCGCGGGCGTGCTGGTGGTCTTCGGGTCGGTCGCGGCGTTCGGGTTGCTCGTGACCGGGCTGATGCACGCGATCGAGTAGCGGTCGGTACCGAACGGACTAAGGCGGCGGTCCTCCGACCGGGTGGTATGCAGCCGCGGTTCGTCGGCCGGCTGGGACTCGCCGATATAGTGACGGTGGCAAACGCAGGCCTCGGCTTCGCGGCCGCGGTCGCCGCCGTCGCCGACCCAGCGCTGGGCGCTCGCCTCATCCTGCTGGCCGCGGTGGCCGACGGACTCGACGGCGTCCTCGCCCGGAAACTCGGGAGCACGCCGGTCGGCGAATTCATCGACTCGCTGGCCGACGTGGCCTCCTTCTGCGTCGCGCCCGCGATCTTCGTCTTCAGCGTCGCCAGCGCCGAGTGGGGCCTGACCCTCTCGGCCGGCGATCCGCCCGCGTTACTGGCCACTGCGCTGGTCCTCCCCGCGCTGTTCGTCGGGTCGGGGGTGGTTCGACTGGGGATGTACACCGCCTACGACATCGGGAGCGACGAGACCGAGGGCGTCCAGACGACGCTGGCGGCGACGATTCTCGCCGTCGTCTACCTCGCGGGCGTCCCCGGCGCTCGCGGCGCCACCGCGTTGCTCGCGATGACGGCCGTGTTCACGTACCTCATGGTCACGACGATTACCTACCCGGAACTGCGCGCGTCCCACGCGCTGGGGATGGGCGCGGTGCAGGCCGGAGCCATCGTCGCGCCGACCGCGTTCGGGCGGCTCTTTCCGCGGGCGTTGCTCGTGGGGGCCGTCCTCTACCTGATCGGGCCGTGGTTCTACCGGCGGTATCTCGTCGACGCGCCGGAGGACGGGGCCGACGAGGGGCCCGAGCCCGCCCCTGGCGCGGATACCGAATAGAAACGCCTTTTGTGGGGACAGACGAGTGGTCTGGTATGAGCAACGGCGACGCCGGGGACGGCGCGGACGAGACCGACGCCGAAACAGAATCCGAGGCCGCGGCGGAGAACGGCGGCGGGACGACCGACGTGCCCGCTGCCGACGCGGACGCCATCGGGGAGCGACTCGACTCGATCGAGGAGGACCTCGACGCCGCCGAGACCGAGGGAGACCTCGACGACGTCGAATCCGACCTCGACGCGACCGAGGAGGCCGTCGAGGGGCTGGCCCCCGACGACGAGGACGAGGAGGAAGACGAGGCGGTCGCCGACCTGCGGGACCGCCTCGACTCGCTCCGGAGCGATCTGGAGAGCCAGCGCGGCCCCTACGCCGAGGACGTGACCGAGACGGTCGAATCGGCCGCTGACACCGTCGAGACCACCGAGTGGACCGAGGACGGCGAACTCGAAGTCATCCCGGCCGTCGAGGAGTTCCTCGACACCGCCGGCAGCCAGCTCGTCGAGACCTTCGAGCCCGACAGCGAGTCGATAAACGATCTGGCGGCCGAACTCCGCACGGTGAGCGAGATCGTCACAGACACCGACCTCGACCCCGACGAGGACGAAGAGACCATCGAGACGCTTCTCGCGGCCGCCGAGGACCTCGAATCCGACCTCGAAGACGCCGAGGAGTGGGACGACCTCCTGGTTCGGGAACAACTCGCCGCACAGGGCTTTTACGACCCGCTCGACCCCGAGAACCGCAAGGACTACCCGGCCGAGTGGAACGCCATCAAGCTCCACGAGAAGGCGTACAAGGAGGGCGACGCGGAGGCCGTCGAGATGATCCTCCTCGGGCTGGAGAAGTTCGAGTCGGACTTCATGGAGGAGAACGTCCTCGATTCGCTCGAACGGATCGCCCCGCCCGAGGCGACCGACGATCTGCTGGCGATGGCCGAGAAGCGCAACAAGCAGGCTATCCGCATCCTCGGCCGCATCGGGGCCGAGGAGGCACTCGACACCATCGAGGAGTACGTCGAGGGCGGCGACGTGGCCCTCCGGAAGACGACCTTGCGAGCGGTCGGCGCCATCGGCGCGGAGCGCTCGACGCAGGTCGTCGCCGACCAGCTGGTCGCGGACGACCCCGAGGTCCGGTCGACGGCTGCCCGCGCGCTGGGCCTGATCGGTGACACCCGGGCCATCGATCCGCTGTCGGACGTGCTGGCCGACGACGACGCCGACGAGGTGCGGGCGAGCGCCGCGTGGGCGCTGAACGCCATCGGCACCGAGAGCGCCCGTGAGGCCGCCGCCGACTACGCCGACGACCGGTCCTACATCGTGCAGGTCGAAGCCGAGAAGGCCGTCGAGTCCACGTCGGCCTGATCCGTCGGTTCACCCCCGTTCCGCAACGCCAACGGTTTCTTTCCCGGGTCGCTATCCTCGTCCATGAGTTCCGAGTCGGGAGCCAGCGGTCCGTCGTCGGGCGACCCCAGTACCGACGACCGGGCGAACTACGACTACCGGGGCGGCGACGTGGCGCGGCCGGGCCTCGTCAGCGACCTCCAGCGACTGATCGACGGCGAGGTCCGCTTCGACGAGTACACCCGGGAGCAGTACGCGACCGACGCCTCAATCTACGCGGTGACGCCCGTCGGCGTCGTCTTCCCCACCTCGACCGCCGACGTGGCCGCCGTCGTCGAGTACTGCGCCGACCGCGGGATTCCCGTCCTGCCCCGCGGCGCGGGGACGAGCCTCGCCGGCCAGACCGTCAACCGGGCGGTCGTCCTCGACTTCTCGAAGCACATGGACGCTCTCCGCGAGATCGACCCGGAGAGCCGCCGCGCACGGGCACAGCCGGGGATCACACTCGGCCGCCTGAACGCCGCGCTGGCTGACGCGGATCTGAAGTTCGCCCCCGACCCGGCGTGGGGCGACAAGTCCGTACTGGGCGGGGCCATCGGCAACAACTCCACCGGCGCACACTCCCTGCAGTACGGGAAGACCGACGCCTACGTCGAGGCCTGCGAGGTCGTCCTCGCCGACGGTACCCGGACCACGTTCGAGCCAGTTCCAGTCGAGGACCTTGACAGATTGGCCGACTCCGATGGGAATCTCGAAGACCGGATCTACGCGGCGGTCCGGGACGTGCTGAACGACGAGGCCATCGCCGACGCCTACCCCGACCTCAAGCGCAACGTCTCGGGATACAACCTCGATTACGTGATCGAGCGCGCCCGCGAGGACGGCGTGGTCGACATGCCGGGCCTGCTCGCGGGCAGCGAGGGCACCCTCGCGGTCGTGACCGAGGCCGAAATCAGTCTGGAACCGGTCCCCGAGACGAAGGCGCTGGCACTCCTTCGGTACGACGACCTGCTCGAAGCGATGGAGGACGTGGAACCCATCCTCGACCACGACCCCGCCGCGGTCGAGGTGCTGGACGACGTGTTGCTGGATCTGGCCCGAGATACCTCCGAGTTCGGCGACCTCGTGGCCGAGATGGTCCCCGCGGGAACCGGCGCGGTCCTGCTCGTGGAGTTCTACGCCGAGAGCGACGAGGCGGGTCGGGAGAAGGTAGCCGACCTGCTCGCGGATCGATCGCCCGGGACCGGGACGCTCGCCGATCCGACGGATGGGCGGATCGAGACAGACGCGCAAGTTCGGGCCGCGTCGGCCGACGAGGCCCACGACGAGGGCGAGCGCGAGCAGTTCTGGAAGCTCCGGAAGTCGGGGCTGCCGATCCTGCTCGGACGAACGAGCGACGCGAAACACGTCGCGTTCGTCGAGGACACCGCCGTCCCGCCGGAGAACCTGCCGGAGTTCGTCGCCGACTTCCGCGAGGTCCTCTCGGCCCACGACACCTACGCGAGTTTCTACGCCCACGCGGGCCCGGGCGTCCTGCACATCCGGCCGCTGGTGAACACCAAGACGCAGGACGGCGTGGACCGGATGGAGTCCATCGCCGACGACGTGACCGACCTCGTCGTCGAGTACGGCGGCAGCGTCTCCGGCGAACACGGCGACGGCCGCGCCCGGACCCAGTGGAACCGCAAACTGTACGGCGAGGGGGTCTGGGAGACCTTTCGAACTCTGAAGACCGCCTTCGATCCCGACTGGCTCCTGAATCCGGGACAGGTCGTCTCCCGGCCCGACGAGCCGACGGACATGACCGAAAACCTCCGGTTCGATCCCGACTACGAGTTCGAGGCCGGGTTCGAACCCGCTCTGCAGTGGGACGAGGAGAACGGCCTGCAGGGCATGGCCGAACTCTGTCACGGCTGTGGCGGCTGTCGCGGCCACCAGGACACGACCGGCGGCGTCATGTGTCCGACCTACCGGGCCGCCGAAGAGGAGTCGCTGTCGACGCGGGGCCGGGCGAACTCCCTCCGGCGAGCGATGTCCGGTGAACTGCCCGACGACGAGCAGTTCTCCGAGGAGTTCGTCACCGAGGTGCTCGACCTCTGTATCGGCTGCAAGGGGTGTGCACACGACTGTCCGAGCGAGGTCGACATGGCGAAGCTGAAAGCCGAGTTGACCCACGAACACCACCAGCGCGAGGGGGCAAGCCTGCGGGACCGCCTGTTCGCCAACGTCGACACGCTGTCGGCAGTGGGGAGCGCGCTGGCCCCGCTGTCGAACCTCGCCCAGAAGGTCCCAGGCACTCGGGCCGTCGCCGAGAAGACGCTGGGCATCGCCCGCGAACGGACGCTCCCGACCTTCCGGCGGGGGACCTTCGTGAAGTGGGACCGCCAGCGGGCCAGTGATGTCTCGGCTGAGAACGCCGAGCGACGCGTTCTCCTCCTCCCCGACACCTATACCAACTACAGCCGCCCGGAGGCAGGGAAGGCAGCCGTCGAGGTACTCGAAGCCGCGAACGTCCACGTCGAGGTCCCGACGAAACTGACCGACAGCGGGCGCGCGGCCTTCTCGAAGGGCTTTCTGGAGAAAGCCCGCGAGACCGCCCGCGATAACGTGGCCGAACTGGCTCCACGGGTCGAGGACGGCTGGGAGATCGTGGTCGTCGAGCCCTCCGACGCGGTGATGTACCAGTCCGACTATCTGGACTTGCTGGGCGACACCGACGATTCCGCGGCCGCCGAGACCGTCGCCGAGAACGCCTACGGCGTCCTCGAATATCTCGATGTGCACAGGCTGGACGACGGCATCGCGTTCGACGCGCCCGGGGAATCCCTGACCTACCACGGCCACTGCCACCAGAAGGCGACGGCCAAGGACCACCACGCGGTGGGCGTCCTCCGGCGGGCTGGCTACCACGTCGACCCGCTGGACTCGGGCTGTTGTGGCATGGCCGGCTCCTTCGGCTACGAGGCCGAACACTACTCGATGAGTCGCGCTATCGGCCAGATTCTATTCGACCAGGTCCAAGACAGCGACGGCGAGCGGGTCGTCGCGCCCGGCGCATCCTGCCGGACGCAACTGGGCGACCGTCCCGGTGCCGACGCGGAACCGCCCCACCCGATCGAGTCGGTCGCCGCAGCCCTGTCCGACTGATTCGATATCGCGGCCGAAGGTTTATCCAGGAATACGAGACCACCTGCCCCCGTGTCTCCCCGCAGCGCCGTACTCGCCGCACTCGTCCTGTTCGCGGCCGGAATTCCGGCTCTCGCCGCGTCAGCACCGGCGACGAGCGGACCAGCTCCGCCGGCGGAGTCGACACGGCCGCCAGCGCCCGCCAACGCAACCCCACCGACGTTCGCGGCCGTCTACCCGAATCCAGTCCCCGACGGCGATGCTGGGGAGTTCGTGGTACTCGACGCTGCTGAGCCGACCCGGCTGGGGAACTACACGCTCTCGGACGGAGAGGACACGGTTGCGCTCCCGAACGTTACCGTCGAGGGGCGTGTCGCGCTCACGACGGCGCCGAATCTGACGCGAACCCGGACGGACGCGGAGATCGTCGCCCTCGACCAGGGGTTAGCGCTCGCCAACACCGGTGACCGCGTCACGCTCGCACGCGGGGGCGAATCCGTCGCCGAACTGACGTACACGGACGCACCGGAGGGGGAACTCGCGACGCCGAACGGCGACGGGGTGGCCTGGCAGCCGGTCGGCGCGACGGAGTTTCCGGTCGTTGCCGCCACGGGCGAGTCGGCGCGTGCGTTCGTCCTCCCCGACGGCGGATCGGTCCCGGCGGAGACCCTCGCCGACGCCGAGAAACGGATCCTGCTGGCCGGGTACACGCTTACGTCCGAACGGATCAGGGCGGAACTCGTCGCCGCCAACCGTCGTGGCGTCGAGGTTCGGGTCCTCGCGGACGGCAGTCCGGTCGGCGGGTTGACCCGGCGGTCGGCCCGGATGTTCGATTCCCTCACCGAACGCGGCATCGACGTGACCGTTCTCTCGGGTGCACCCGCTCGCTACGAGTTCCACCACGCGAAGTACGCCGTCGTCGACGACCGGGCGCTGGTGACGACGGAGAACTGGAAGGCGGCCGGCACCGGTGGTCACGCCAGCCGCGGCTGGGGTGCCGTCGTGAGCGCGGATCGGATCGTAGCGGCGCTCAATCGAACGTTCCACGCCGACGCGAGCGGGCTGGACGCCCGATCCTGGCCACAGTTCAGGGCCGGAAAGCGCTTCGAGCCGGCCGACGGACCGCCCGCGAACGAGACGTATCCGAATACCGTCGATCCGCGGCGGTTCAGTCCCGACTCAGTCGAGTTGCTCCGTGCGCCCGACAACGCGGAGCGCCGACTGGTGACCCTCCTCCGGAACGCCGACGAGAGCGTTCGGATCCAGCAGGTCTCCATCGGGAGCCGCCGACAACCGTTCCTGCGGGCGACCGTCGCGGCCGCCCGACGGGGCGTCGACGTGCAGATCCTGCTCGCCGGAGCCTGGTACGTCGAGGAGGACAATCGCGAGCTGGTGGACTGGCTAAACGACCTCGCCGCGCGTGAGGGGATTCCGCTGTCGGCCCGGGTCGCCGACCCGAACGGTCGATTCGAGAAGATTCACGCGAAGGGCGTGATCGTCGACGACGAGCAAGTATTGGTCGGATCCTTGAACTGGAACAACCACTCCGCACGACAGAATCGCGAGGTGGCCGTCCTGCTCGAAGGCGAGGGCGTCGCCGGCTACTTCGCGGACGTGTTCCGGGCCGACTGGCAGGGCGGCGACTGGCGGTTGCCGGCCGGCGTAGTGCTGGCGGTCGCGCTGGCCGCGCTGGCGGCCGTGCTGGTCGGAAGACGCTTCGAGTTCGAGGGCTGACGGGCGAGCCGAACGCGGCTCGTAAATCACTATTCGCGATAGGAAATTACGGTCCGGGCGCCACGTTGGTCAACTGTCGGAGCGACTCGCGGAGATCGACGACGAGGTTGTACTTCGAGACCGCGATGGCGTGAGCCTGGGACCCCTGGGGGAGGGAGTTGAGTTCGGCTGTGGCCTGCTGTTGCTGGGCGATCAACTGCTGGTCCAGTTCGGCGAGTCGGTTCCGGAATCCAGACGACGGTGTCGACTGGGCGGGTGTCGGGTTGGTCGTTTGCTGTTGCCCTGGAGGTTGTGTCGGTTGTACGGACTGTTGTGTACGTTGTGGTTGACCACTGGTATACGACTGTGGCTGGGTCGACTCCTGCCCGCCGGGCGGCGCGGCAGACGTTTCTGGCCCTGGTCTACTGTGTCCCTGCGAGTGCTGCGGCGGTTGCCGGGGGGACTGCTGCCGAGGTTGGTGTGATGACTGTTGCGATGAATGCTGCGGAGGCTGTTGCGATGATTGCTGTGGTGACTGCTGGGAGGAATGCTGTGGAGACCGTTGCGAGGATGGCTGTGGAGGCTGTCGCGGTGGCTGCCGGGGAGCGTTTCCGCCGGTGTCGGGTTGTTGCGGTGCCGAACCCGTACTCGACGGTCCGGCCCGGGATCGGGAGACCGGCTCACCGGTCACTGGCCCGGGTGACTCGGCCTGGTCGGTAGCCTCGGCCCCTGTGAGGCGATCCGCGAACGGCCAGTGGCCATCGACGGCGTCGTCCGCCAGGTCCGAGCGGTACTGGTCGACCAGTTCCGGATCGTGTGCGTCCGTGAGCTCCTCGAACGGGAGTTTCTCGTCGTCGTCGTCGCCCGCCATCGAGCGCCTGATGTCGGACGCGTACCCACGGGACGAGCCGGTGAGGTCACTCACGTCCGTCGTCTTTCCCTCGGGTCCGACGGCGATCCAGGCGTTGATCAGCCGCTCCTTTTTCGATAAGTCCGCCCCACGGTCGTCGTCGCTGTCGCTCATGGCCCCCGGTTCCGTCCGGCCACGTTTCGTTATTGGTCGCGTAGTCGGCATAAGCCGACGCAAACCCGGCGGTAACTGGTGAGTGTCGGCCGACGAGAAAGAGGGAAATCGAGTAAGCGGCGCCCAATTGGATCGTCGTACCGCAAGCGCGGATTACTCGTCGGGCAGCGTCGCGGCGAGATCCTCGTCGAGTTCCGCGTCGGCCATCTTCTCGACCAGCGCCGAGATGACCTCCTCGCGCATCCCCTCGACGAACTTGATCGACCCGACGACGAGATGGCCGCCGCCGGAGACGCCACCGCCGTCGATCTCGTCGACGAGTTCCTCGACCATCTCCGGAATGTCCAGCCGAACGCCGTCCGATCGGAGGACGGCGAAGTCCGGTCCGTAGCCGATCGTGATGACCGGGTCACCGGTCTCCTCGACTTTCCGGTCGTGAATCTCGCCCGTCGTCTTCCCCGGCGCGGGGTAGGTGAAGCGATGGGCGTAGTTCTCCACGTCGATCCGGTAGAGATGGGCGTCGTTGTCCAGGCGCTCGTGTTCGACGTGGCTCATCGCGGCGTCGAGCTGTTCGTCCACGTCACGCTCGGCCCGCGATGCCAGGAACTCGACCAGTTCCTCGTGACGCTCCCGGTCGTCACAGGCGACGTTGAGGGCGTCGTTGATGAGTTCGCGCCCGTCGTTGTACTTCAGCCAGAAGGTGGCGTAGTCCAGCGCCTCGCCCACGTCCCGGAGGTCGGCCTCGGTGTAGCCCTTCTCGGCAGCGAGGTCGAGGTAGTCGTCCATCGCTTCGGCCTGCGATCGGTCGGCGAGCCCCGCAACCGCGGGGACGTGACCGAGTTCCTCCGTGAGGGACGGGTCGATCATGCGCGCGAGTTCGACCGACATCATCCCGGTCGTGATCCGGTAGTCCTCGTCGTGGAGGTAGGGATTGACGTGTTCGTCGACCAGCGGTCCGACAGCGTCGGGGTCGGGGTGGTGGTGGTCGACGACGACGATCGGTACGTCGTAGTGAGCGAGATTCCGGTAGGCCGGCGTGTCCTCCTCTGTCGACCCGTTGTCCAGCATCAGGAGGAGCGGGAGCTTCTGTCCGTGGCGCTTGCGGTTCTCCAGCGCGAAGTTGAGGTCCCGCGTTACGTCTTCCATCTCGTAGAAGGGAGCCTTGCTGGGGAGGCGCTTGAGCAGGTGTCGCGGTGCGTCAGGGTCGTGGTGATGCTCGGCGATGAATCGTTCCAGTGCCAGCTGGAGCGGCACCGACGCACAGAGACCGTCACCGTCGGCGTGGTGACGCATCCGGATCGGTCGGCCCTCGAGTACGGCCTCACGGAGCCGCTGGGCGACCTGCTCCAGATCGGGCCGGAGCTTCTCGAAGGCTTCCCACTCGACGAGCGGTTCGATATCGTTCGGTTCGGCATACTCCGCGAGCGCGCCGTCGAGGCGGTCCCGGGCCGCGTCGGCGGCGTCGCCCTCGTATCGCTCGAGATCCTCGACCTCGATCTGGATGGCCGCCTCGCGCATCTCGGCGCGGCCGGTGATCCGGACCACGTCGGCGAGTTCGATCTCGGGGTAGGCCCTGACGCCGGCCTCCTCGAAGGCCGCACAGGGGACGACGCCGGACTCGTCGCGGACGTGGAAGATGGTCGGCCCACCGGTCTGTTTGATCTGGACGACTTCACCTTCGAGGGTGACGGTCGACCCGACGACGTCTTCGAGGTCGGCGACGGGGACCGATTCGCCGGCGTCGACGCGTTCGGTCTCGTAGTCGGCGAGTTCGACCTCCTCGAAGCTCACGTCGCCGTCCTCGCGGACCTCGGAGAGTTCGACGAGCAACTCGTCGCCGACTTCGTAGGTGCCCAGCAGATTCGATTCGTGGACGAGGCCGGAGAGGCCGTCGGTAACGTCGACGAACACGCCGTAGGCCACGACGCCGTTGACCGTCGCGTGGTAGTACGCGCCGCGATCGACGTCGTCGAGCGAACAGCCGTCAGCGAGGTCGTAAACCGTAGGAACCCCGTCGGCGGAGACCTCCGCCCCGTCATCGGGAGTGGATGGAGACATTTGACTGCGATTCGGCGCTCGCGCGTTTTAACCTTTGGAAACGCTGACGGGTCGGTCCCGGCGCATCCGGAACGCTTAGAAGGCAACCGACCCCAGACTGTGGCATGCGGCTGTTCCGGTCGGGCGAAATCCTCGGGATCGCCGAACAAGCCCTGGAGTTCGCGCTGGAAGCCTCCGAGGACGCACACCCCAACGAGTACATGGGCCTCCTCAGAGGAGAGAGCGCCCGCAACGTCGGCCTCGAACGCGACGGCACCGTCATCACCGACGTGCTCGTCATCCCGGGCACCGAGTCCAACCCCGTCAGCGCCACCGTCAAGACGAACATGGTCCCCAACGACATGCGCGCAGCCGGGTCGGTCCACTCCCATCCCAACGGCGTCCTCCGCCCGAGCGACGCCGACCTCCAGACGTTCAACAAGGGGAAGGTCCACATCATCGTCGGCGCACCCTACGGCAAGACCGACTGGAAGGCCTTCGACCAGGAAGGGAACCCCAGGGATCTGGACGTGATCGACATCGACCTCCCCGAGGAGGAGTTCTTCGACTTCACGCAGGCCGACATCGACGCCGAGTTGCGCGACGAGGAGTTCGACGGGGGCTTCAGATGACGACCGTCGTCGCACAGGGGACCTTCGACATCCTCCACCCCGGCCACGTCCACTACCTCGAAGAAGCCGCCGGGATGGGCGAGGAACTCCACGTCATCGTCGCCCGCCGGGAGAACGTGACTCACAAGGAGCAACCCATCCTCTCCAATCGCCAGCGTCGGGACATGGTGGCGGCGCTGGAGGCAGTCGACGAGGCCCGCGTGGGCCACCCCGAGGACTTCTTCGTCCCGATCCGCGAGATCGACCCCGACGTGATCGCGCTTGGCTTCGACCAGCACCACGACGAGGAGCAGCTCGCGGGGGCGCTCGCCGACGCCGGCCTCGACTGCCGGGTCGAGCGCGCCTCCGGCCGGGAGGAAGTCCGCGACGACGAACTCCTCTCGACGGGGAAGATCATCGACCGGGTCTGTACGGAGCGCTGTGACTGACGCTCAGTAGGTCCAGTAGTCGACCGATCCCACCTCGATCCGGACCCCGGTATTTTCCTCCCAGGCGTCGTCGTCAGCGCCGTACTTCTCGTTGAGGCGACGGTTGATCCGCTCACTCTCGGAGGTGACGACGTCCGCCGTCCCGCGGACGGTCATCCCCCACTGCGGGTCGCCGTCCTCGTCCTTCTGGATCGAGAGCGCGACGGCGGGGTTCTGGCGGATGTTTTCGAGTTTCTCGCCGGTCGTCGCGATCTCGAATCGCCCCTTCCGGTAGACGTACCAGATCGGCGCGGCGTGGGGTCGGCTGTCCCGGCAGGTCGCGAGGTGGGCCACGAGCGGTTCGCCGGTGAGCAGGTCTTCGGCCTCGTCGGGAACGTTGGCCATACGTCCGGTTCGACGTCCACCCACCTGAATCTGGTTCCGATCTCGCGAGTACAGCAAATATCGCTATAGTAAACGTGTTCCACTCCGTGACATCTTCACCAAAATTGATACGACAACAGGAAGGAACGTCAGCCGATGATCCCCCTGAGCCCCGTCGCATTTGTACTACCCCTCCTCCTGGCGGGTGTGTCGACCGGGGTCTGGACGTACTACGACGCCTCGAGCCGGAATGCGGTGTATGCAGGGAGCATCGCAACTATCGTCACGGTGTTCGTCCCGGCGGTTCTGGTGTACCTGTACTATCGGAACCGAATCGGGCCGCGAACGCAGAACCGCAGTACTGCCGAAAACGTCGCAGGTGCGATCGCCGTCGGGAGTCTGACCGCGGTGATACTCGGGCAGTTCGTCGCACCACCGGATGCCGGAACCCTCGGACTGGCTCAGATATCTCTCCTCCCAGTCGGGATCGCCTTCGGGTTTCTGTGGGTCTGCGAGATCTCGCCCCGGATTCTCGAGGCAACGTAGGGTGTCACCGTCGCCGATGTGTTGCCGTGTCTCCGTCACGAGGTGAGGGATACTCGCCAGTGATGGGCGATTGCGGCAGGAAAATCGGGGGCGGACCGCTCGTTAGATGTAGCCGTTCTCGGCCAGTCGCTCGACGCCTTCCTGCAGGCGCTCCTTGCTCGCGGCGTAGGAGAGCCGCGCGTAGCCGGGGGTGCCGAACGCGCTCCCGGGCACCGTCGCGACGTGGGCGTCCTCGATAGCTCCCTCACACCACGATTGATCGTCGTCGTCCACGGGCAGCATCATGTAGAACGCGCCGTCGCCGACGGGCACGTCGACGCCGTGGTCGGCGAACAGGTCGGCGAGCATGTCCCGCCGTTCCTCGAAGGCGTCGCGCATCTCCACGACGGCCTCGTCGGTGTTCTCCAGGGCCTCGACGCCCGCGTGCTGGACGAAGTTCACGGCACATGAGACCGAGTGGCTGTGGAGTTTGCCGGCCTGGGAGATCAGTTCCTCGGGACCGGCGAAGTAGCCGAGCCGCCAGCCGGTCATGGCGTAGGCCTTCGAGAAGCCGTTGACCGTGATCGTCCGGTCGGCCATGCCGTCGAGGGTACCGAGACTCGTCGGCTCGACGCCGTAGGTGATCTCCTTGTAGATCTCGTCCGAGATCACCGTGATGTCGTGTTCGACAGCCAGATCCCGGACCCCTTCGAGGGCGGTGTCGGAGTAGACCGCGCCGGTCGGGTTCGACGGGGAGTTGACGACCAGCAGTTCGGTGTCGTCGGAGACGGCGTCGCCGAGGGCGTCCAGTGCGGGTTCGAGCTGGAAGTCGTGGGGCGAGAGGTCGACCCGCGAGAGCGAGCCGCCGGCCATCTTGACCATCGCCTCGTAGGAGACCCACGCCGGGTCGAGCAGGCAGACCTCGTCCCCGTCGTCGATCAGGCTCATGAAGATCTCGAACAGAGCCTGCTTGCCGCCGGGAGTGACGATGATCTCGTCGGTGTCGTGATCGAGGCCGTCGGCGGCGAGTTTGTCGGCGATGGCCCCTTTCAGTTCGGGGATGCCGTTCGAGGACGTGTAGCCGGTGTGGCCGGCTTCCAGTGCTTGCTCGCCGGCGTCTTTGACGTTCTGTGGGGTGTCGAAGTCGGGTTCGCCGACCGAGAGGTCGACGACGTCGACGCCGTCGGCTTCGAGTTCGGCGGCGAGGTTGCTGATCGCGAGGGTCGCGCTCGGTTCCACTCGTTGTACGCGGGATGCGAAGTCCATAGTCATAGTTCCTCCACGAGGTCGACGGCTCCGTCCAGTGCGGCGGCACCGTAGTCGGTGCGGGCGCGGGCTTCGTCCATGCTCATGCCGGGGCCGGTGACGCCGAGCGTCACGGGCGTGTCCCGATCGAGACTCACGTCGGTCAGCCCCTGGGCCATGGCGTTGCCGATCACCTGGTCGTGGTCGGTGTCGCCGGACTTGATCGCGCCGACGACGGCCACCGCGTCCACGTCGTCCCGGCGTGCCAGCCGGTCGGCGGCCAGCGGCGAGTCGTACGCGCCGGGAACGTGGACTGTCTCGACGATCTCCACGCCCAACTCGTCGGCGCGCGCCTTCGCGGCCGCCTCCATCTCCTCGGTGACGTCGCGGTTGAACTCCGCGACCACCAGTCCGAGCCGTACCATGTGTCCGCGATAGCAACCGCGACCTAAAGAAATACCGTTCGGCGGTCGCACCATCCTGTCCGCCGCGAGAGAGTGTTCGTTTGCAACCAGAAGGATTCTAAATCCCCGGCCAGACTGCATCCACAATGGCAACGGCCGACGACGATTCCGCGACGGAGCCCGCCGCCCAGCCGTCCGAGTCCGCCCTCCCCACCTGGTTCGGCGTCGACCGCCTCCTGCTGGTCGTCGCCGCCATCACCGCCTTCGCGCTGTTCGCCCGCTTCCTGCTCCTCGGCGAGCGGATCGCCCACTGGGACGAGGGCCGCGTCGGCTGGTGGATCCTCCAGTACCTCCACACCGGCGACTACGCCTATCGCGGGATCATCCACGGCCCGTTCTACCACCACGTCAACAGCCTCCTGTTCAGCGTCTTCGGTGCCAGCGACTTCACGATGCGAGCGATAGTGGCACTGCTCGGCGGACTGACGCCGCTGGCAGCGCTCGGCCTCCGGCATCGCCTCCGGGATATCGAGGTCGTCTTGCTCGCGCTCTTTCTGACCGCCAATCCCATCCTGCTGTACTACTCGCGGTTCATGCGGGGCGACCCCATCGTCGCCTTCTTCATGTTCGGGGCGGTCGTCGCCTTCGTCCGGCTGATCGACTTCAGGCAACCACGATACCTGTTTCTGGGCGTCGGAGCCTTCGCGCTCGCGCTGACCGCCAAGGAGAACGCGCTGATCTACCCGGTCACCTGGATCGGGGCCCTCGTTCTGTTGCTCGATCACCGCCTGTTCCTCGCACGCGAGGGCGAACCCGCGTGGACGACTATTCTGAAGGACCGTCTCGTCGGCTTCGTCTACGGCGTCTGGAACTGGCTCCACTGGATCCTGCTGGCGGTCGTCGAGTTCTTCGCGATCATCGTGTTCTTCTACGGACCGCGGGACGGCGATCCTGGCGACGTGGGCCTGTACAACGCCATCGGGGGAGCCGACCTCGGGATGTTCGTCACCGTCGTCGACCGCGCCATCGTCGGCTCGTGGAAGGAGTTCTACGGACTGTGGATCGGCGAAGACATGCAGAGTCACGCCTACCTCCCGTATCTCGGTGACTTCGCCGAAACGCTAGGCTACGGCGCGCTCGCACTCTGTGTCTTCGCGGTGATCGGATTCGTCGTCGACCGATACACGGGCGAGCGACCGCGTGACCTCGTGGCCTTCTCGTTTTACTGTGGGTTCGTCTCGATTCTGGGGTATCCCATCGTCACTGACATCCAGGCCCCGTGGGCGACGATGCACGCCGTGGTGCCGCTGGCGATTCCCGCGGCGGTCGGACTCGCACTCGTTCTCCGGTGGGGTCGGGACGCCGTCGCCGACGACGACCCGGTCGCGATGGGCGCGGCCGCTGTCGTGGTGATCGTCGCGGTCAGCTTCGTCGTCGGCATGGGTGTCTACGGGGTGTATCTCGCCCCACAGGCCCAGGAGGGGGAGAACGCCCTGGTCCAGTACGCACAGCCGGGCGACGACGTGCGCCCCGCGCTGGACAGTATGGAGCGGGCCGTCGACGCGAACGAGGGAACCGACGTGTTGTTCTACGGGGACTTCTTCGTCGACGGGGGGACGAACGGGACGACGGACTTCGTCTACGACGGCTACCCGCGGGACTCCCAGCTGGTCCCGAAATCTGAGCGAGGGATCACCCTCTCGCCCGCGTGTGCGGACTGGTTCAACTCCCTGCCGCTCCCGTGGTATCTCAACAAATCCGGGGCGGAGGTGGGCTGTGCGGACGGCTCCCCCGACCTCGAAGCCGCTGCCGAATCCGAGCCACCGATCGTTATCGTTCGCGCCCACGACGAGGACGACGAGGACAACGCGGTCAACGAGGAGCGACAGGCCCGTGAGCAGTTCCCGGAGTACTGGAGTGCGACCTACGAACTCCGGACCTACGGGACCGAGACCGTCTTCCTCATCCACCCCGACTACGTGGGCGAGGTGAACGCGTCGGCGACGCCGCCGGACGCGTAAGTCCGTCCCTCGCCGCCCCGCGCTCCCGGGTTGACAATCCTTAAGCGCGTGCCCGGGAAAGCGCCGAGCGATGACACTCACGTCGCCAGGACCGACCCTGGGCGTCGTCGGGGGCGGGCAACTCGGGCGGATGCTCGGCGAAGCCGCGGCGCCGCTCGGGGTCGAGGTGGTCGTCTCCGACCCGACGCCCGACGCGCCGGCCGCGCCGGTCGTCCGCGACCAGCTCGTCGGTGATTTCGACGACCGCGAGACACTGCGGGCGCTCGCGGAGCGATCCGACTACCTCACCTTCGAGATCGAACTGGCCGACCCCGACATGCTCGAAGCGGTGAGCGAGGAGACCGGCGTCCCGGTCCACCCCGAACCGGCGACGCTCCGGACGATACAGGACAAACTCGTCCAGAAGGAACGCCTGCAGGACGCGGGCATCCCGGTCCCGGAGTTCCGACAGGTCGACTCGACCGAGGACCTCCACGCAGCGCTGGACGATCTGGGAACGCCCGCGATGCTGAAAGCCCGCGAGGGCGGCTACGACGGGCGCGGCAACGTCCTCGTCGAGAGCCGGGAGGACGCCGAGTCGGCCATGGACGAGATCGCCGGCCCGGCGATGGTCGAGGCGTTCGTCCCCTTCGAGCGCGAACTGGCGGTGATGGGCTGTAAGACCGAGGGGGAGACCGATACCTTCCCCGTCACCGAGACGATCCACGAGGAAGAGATCCTACGGGAATCCGTCTCGCCGCCGAGAGCGACCGACGAGCGTATCGAGGCCGCCCGTGATGTCGCCGAAGACGTGCTGGCCGAGATGGAGGGGCGAGGGGTCTACGGCATCGAGTTGTTCGACACGGGCGAGGCGATCCTGCTGAACGAGATCGCGCCGCGCCCGCACAACTCCGGGCACTGGACCATCGAGGGCTGTCACACCTCCCAGTTCGAACAGCACGTCCGGGCGGTGACGGGTCGGCCGCTGGGATCGACCGAACGACGCGATCCCACCGTATCGGTCAACATCCTCGGCGACGGCGAGGAGCGTCGAGAGGCGCGGTTGACAGGCGAAGAAGCCGTCTTCGAGCGCGACCGTGCGCACCTCCACTGGTACGGGAAACGCGAGGTCTACCCGCTCCGGAAGACCGGCCACGTCACGCTGACCGGTGACGATGGGACCGACGACCTGCTGGCATCGGCACGAAACCTGCGCGACGGACTCACTTTCAAATGAGCGAGAACGTTCAATCACTGATCGAGGAGCTACGCGAGGAGGCAGAGCGCGACAGACCGACCGAAGACACGCCCGAGATCGGGATCGTCATGGGTTCGGATTCGGACCTGGACGTGATGGCCGGGTCGGAGTCTGGCCGGCCGGGAGCCTACGACTGCCTGACCGAGGAGCTGGGTTTTGCCGAACAGACCAGTTTCGACGACCCGCCCGAGGCGCGGTTCACGTTCGAGACCTTCGTCGTCTCGGCCCACCGGACGCCGGAACTGATGTACGCGTACGCGGAGACGGCCGAGCAGCGCGGGCTGGACGTCATCATCGCCGGCGCGGGCGGAAAGTCGGCGGACCTGCCGAACATGACAGCCTCCATCGCCTACCCACTGCCGGTGATCGGCGTCCCGGTCCAGGAGAAGTCGGTCGACTCGGTGATCGGGATGCCACAGGGCGCGCCGCTGACCGCCGTCGACGCCGGGAAGTCGTTCAACGCCGCGCTGTCCGCAGTCCAGTACCTCGCGCGCCAGCACGAGGCACTGCGCGACCGGCTGGTCGATTACCACGAGGGGCTCCAGGACGGCGTAGGTGACGTATCACGGGACCTCCACGAACTCGGAACGCCCGGATTCAGGGACCGGGACGAGTGAGACGGGAAGCGCCCCGAGTCCGACGAGTAGAATCTGTCCGAGCCCATAGATTTTTCAACGGATCCGACATAGCCGGCGTATGGTAGATTTCGGCAACAGACGAGTCCTCGTCGCGGTACTGCTGGCCGCGACGATGGTTCTGGCGGGCTGTTCGGGTGGTGGCGGTCCGACACCGACGGAGACGACGGCCGACGAACCGACCGAGACGGTCGAATCGACCGACGGCGGCGAGACGGACTCGGAGGCGGGAGTGCCGTCGCTCGACTACCAGTGGACCGAAGGTGAGTCCTACACGTACGAGAGCGAGGCGGTACAGGGCGGGTCGAGCCAGTTCACCTGGACCGTCACGGACGTTAGCGACGGAGCGGTCACCGTCGAAGTCGTGAGCCGTGCGGCGGGAGAGGCCACGACCTCGACCTTCACCGGCCCCCAGGGGAACGTATTCAGGGAACTGAACGAGACCCAGCTCTTCACCGTCCTTCCCTTCGTGGCGGGACAGGTTCCGCAGTTGCTCGCCGACGGACAGTCCCTCGACCCCGGAGAGTCCTGGACGGTGACCAGTAGCGACCTCCAGTTCACGGATCGAGAGGAGGCGACCGAGGATCAGATCACCGTGACCGTGAACGACACCGCACAGATCGCGGGCAGTCAGTGTGCCAACATCGAACTCGAATCGGACGACCGGCCCTTCAGCGGCTGTGTCAAGGAAGACTGGCCGTTCGCGTTGTCCGTCTCCTTCACGACCCAGGCCCAGGTCGGCGGGAGTCAGTCGACCCAGACCGCGACGTACACGATGACCGACTACACGCGTCCCTGAATCCCACTTCGGTCACGCGATCCGGAGACCACTAGTTTTCCAAACGTATGCAATAAAAACTAAACCGTAAACTGCAGTACGGGGAGTCATGGGGACACTGCGGACGCGCACGGTCGGGGGTACAGTAGTACTGGCGCTGTTGCTGGTTCTGGCGGGCTGTAGCGGCGGCGGTGCCGGCGGGACTCCTGCCGACACGGCCACGGGGACACCGACGGCGAACGGGACTGTCGCAGCGACCGACGATGCTGCAGCCGGTGACGACGACGGGAGTGCGGACGGCGATGGGAGCAGTGACAGGGTGGAACTGGACTACGAGTTCGACGACGGCGAGGCGTACGGATACGAGGCCAGACTGTCGAACGGGACGGTCCCGATAGCGTGGATCGTGACGGGGACGAGCGACACGAGTCCTGAGCAGGTGGCCGTCAACGCCAGCGCCGGCGGGTATTCGACGACCGCTGCGGCCCCACAGGGAGAGATTTTCGCGGACCTGATCGGCGAGGATAGGGTCGGCGAACCGTTCCTGTACGTCAGAACGCCGGTCGTGCTGGCCGCGGGACAGGAGCTGCGTGTGGGGGAGTCGTGGGAGATCGACGGAGACGACGTGACGGTCGGCGACGGGTTCTCGCCCGACTGGGACCGCGCGACCGCGGAGATCACCGGGACTGCGACAGTGGCAGGGGAGACCTGTTACACGATGGAACTGCAGGTATCGGGCAACGGGACGGGACCGACCAGTTGTCTCAAGGCCGACTGGCCGTTCGCGCTGGCGGTGGACGCGCCCGATCAGGACTACCAGCTGGCGGAGTTCGACCGACCCTGATCGGCCCGTTGACGACCGAGGGCACCTGTCAACGGTCTAAGCCGTGGTTTTTCCGGGCGGTGGGATCTATGAACCCTTATATGCCACCGTTCCGTACGCGTTCAACGATAGGTGTACACGGATGGGCAATCCATGGATAGCCATCGGGGCGCTGGCGCTGGTCGGTCTTCTCATCCCAGTCGGGATGATGGCGGTATCGAAACTTCTCCGGCCTAGCGTGCCCGAACAGGGAAAACGCTCCACCTACGAGAGCGGTGAGATTCCGACCGGTGACACCCGGATTCAGTTCAACATCCAGTACTACATGGTCGCGCTGCTGTTCCTGATCTTCGACATCGAGACCGTCCTGATCTTCCCGTGGACGGTCATCTACCGCAGCGCGGTAGAGAGCGTCGGGGTCACGAGAGTTCTCGCTCCCATGCTGGTGTTCATCGGAATTCTCGTCGTCGGTCTCGGGTGGGCGTGGCGCAACGGCGCAGTCAAGTGGGTCCGCTCGCCGCGGGCCGAGACGCGGAAAGATGCCAGATAACACATGAGTAGCCAAGACAAACTGACGGACACGGTCGGTGCCGACACCCAGTCGACACAGGAAGCCCGGATGGGCGAGGGAGCCGACAACCGGTTCAACTCCCCGCTCCGGAAGGCGCTGGGCTCGTCCCCGTTCATCCTCACCAAGTTCGACAAGTTCATGAACTGGGTGCGGGGCTCGTCGATGTTCATGCTGCAGTTCGGGATCGCCTGCTGCAGCATCGAGATGATGCACACGTACTCGGTCAAACACGACCTCGACCGGTTCGGGGCCGGGGTCCCGCGGGCCTCGCCGCGACAGGCCGACGTGATCATCGTCCCCGGGACCATCGTCTCGAAGTTCGCCCCGCGGATGAAACGGGTGTACGACCAGATGCCCGAACCCAAGTTCGTCGTCGGCATGGGTTCGTGTACCATCTCCGGCGGTCCGTTCCAGGAGGGGTACAACGTCATCAAAGGGGCCGAGGAGGTCATCCCGGTCGACATCCACGTGCCGGGCTGTCCGCCCCGTCCCGAGGCGCTCATCTACGGCATCGCCAAGCTTCAGGAGCGAGTCGCCAACGGCGAGTCCGCGCCCGTGACGGTCAAGCCGTACGAACTCGAACAGTTCGGTGACCTCGAACGGGACGAACTCGTCGAGAAACTCGCCGACCAGATCGACACGGACGACCTCGTGATGCGGTACAACTGGGTGGATTCGCCATGAGTTTAGAGGAACCAACCACGCAGGAACTCGCCGTCGCGGACGACGGCAGTGTCGACTACGACGCGCTCGAATCCCTGCTCGGTGACGCCGTGCTGGACCGGGAGGACCACGTCAACGCCGAAGCGTTCGTGATCCGCCCCGACGCCGTTCAGGAAGTCCTCTCGACGCTGAAAGAGGAGGCCGGCTTCGACAACTGCAACTGCGTCACCGCACAGGAGTACCAGGATCGCTACGAGACGATCTACCACATGACGAAGTACGCCGACCGGACGCAGGAGGTCGGCGTCGTCGTCCCCACGAGCAAGGACGACCCCGTCTCGGAGTCGGCCGAACCGGTCTTCCGAACGGCCGACTGGCACGAGCGGGAGGCCTACGACCTGGTGGGTATCGAGTACGAGGGTCACCCCGACCCGCGCCGGATCCTCCTGCCCGAGACCTGGCAGGGCCACCCGCTCTCGCAGGACTACGACCAGACCAAACCCCAGATCGTCACCCTGCGTGAGAACAAGAACCCGCTGGAGGAGGACCACCGGGCCCCCGACGACAGCGACACGATGTTGCTCAACATCGGGCCCCACCACCCGGCGACCCACGGCGTCCTCCACGTCGAGGTGACGCTGGACGGCGAGCAGGTCGCCGACGTGGAACCCGACATCGGCTACATCCACCGCTGTGAAGAGCAGATGTGCCAGCAGGGCACCTACCGCCACCAGATCATGCCATACCCCGACCGCTGGGACTGGGGCGGTGCCGGGCTGCTGAACGAGTGGGCCTACGCCCGGACGGCCGAGGAGCTGGCCGACATCGACGTGCCGGAGTACGCGCAGGTCGTCCGGACGATGTCCGCCGAACTCTCGCGGATCCTCTCGCACATGCTCGCGGTGGCCGCGTACGGGCTGGACATCGTCGGCGACTTCACCGCGACGTTCATGTACGGGATGCAGGACCGGGAGACGGTTCAGAACATCCTCGAAGATCTGACCGGCCAGCGGCTGATGTTCAACTACTTCCGACTGGGCGGGGTCGCGTGGGACCTGCCCGAGCCCCGCGAGGAGTTCTTCGAGAAGATTCGGGCGTTCATCGACGACCTGCCCGAGCGGCTGGAGGAGTACCACAACCTGCTGACCAGCAACGAGATCATGCAGGTCCGGACCGTCGACACGGGGTACCTCGATCCCGAGGTCGCCAAGAGCTACGGCGCGACCGGGCCCGTCCTCCGCGGGTCGGGCGTCGACTACGACGTGCGCCGGGACGACCCATACGGCTACTACGACAAACTCGACTGGGACGTGGTCACCGAGGACGGCTGTGACAACTACGCCCGCCTGCTGGTTCGCCTGCAGGAGGTCGAGGAGTCGGCGAAGATCATCCAGCAGTGTGTCGACCTGCTGGAGGACTGGCCCGAGGACGACCGGACGATCCAGGCCAACGTCCCCCGGACGATCAAGCCCGAGCCGGACACGGAGATCTACAAGTCCGTCGAGGCCGCGAAGGGCGAACTCGGGATCTACATCCGCTCGGACGGGACCGACAAGCCCGCGCGGTTCAAGATCCGCGGACCCTCCTTCTCCAACCTGCAGACGCTGCCGGAGATGGCCGAGGGCGAGTACATCGCGGACCTGATCGCGTCGCTGGGTAGTCTGGACACGATCATGGGCGAGGTGGATCGGTAATGACGCTGTCGGACACCATCGCCGGGCTGCTCGGACTGAACGCGAACGACCCGCTGCAGTTTTTCGTCGCGGCGCTGATCGCGTCGGCGATCGTGGGTACGTTCATGCTCCTCAACGTCGCGATCGCCGGCCCGTGGGCAAAACGGAAGATCACGGCGGCCTTTACCGACCGGATCGCAGTCAACCGGATCGGGCCGTTCGGGCTGATGGTCATCGTGGCCGACGCGGTGCGCCTGCTCTCGAAGGAACTGATCGTACCCGAGGAGGTCGACCGGCCGGCGTGGGACCTCGCGCCGCTTCTGATCGCCGGATCGGCGTTACTCGGCTTCGCCGTCATCCCGATGGGCAACGGCGTGCAGGTCGCCGACCCCGAGGCGGGGCTGGCGTACGTGTTCGCGGTCGCCTCGCTGGCGTCGCTCGGCCTCGTGATGGCCGGCTACGCCTCGAACAACAAGTACTCGATGCTGGGCGGTCTGCGCGCAGTCGCGCAGAACCTGGCCTACGAGATTCCGCTGGTGCTGACTGGGGCGTCCGTCGTGATCTTCGCGGGGACGCTCCGGCTGAGCGAGATCGTCGCGGCCCAGAGCGGGACGCTGGCGACGATCGCCGGCATCCCGATCCCGTCCTGGTACGCGTTCGTCAACCCGTTCGCGTTCGTCCTCTTCCTGGTCGCGAACCTGGCGGAGGTCGGACGGAACCCGTTCGACACGCCCGAAGCGCCGACCGAGATCGTCGCCGGCTACCAGACCGAGTACTCCTCGGTCTACTTCGTCCTGATGTACCTCGGGGAGTTCATCCACATCTTCCTGGGCGGGGCGATCATCGCGACGATCTTCCTCGGCGGCCCGGCCGGACCGGTCCTGCCCGGGATCGTCTGGTTCCTCATCAAGATCTGGGCCGTCTTCCTGTTCACCCAGTGGGCGCGGTCGGCGCTCCCCCGGGTGCGTATCGATCAGCTCATCGAAATCGGCTGGAAGGGGATGCTCGTGCTCTCCTTCGCCAACCTGATCCTGACGGCTGTCATCGTCGGGGTGGTCGTGTAACATGATCGGACTGCTCAAATCCATGGCGACGACGATGAAACACGCGCTCGACGGGGAGACGTTCACCGTCGAGTATCCCGAAGAAGCACCCGAAGTGAGCCCGCGGTTCCGCGGGGTCCACAAGTTCAGTCAGGAGCGGTGTATCTGGTGTCGGCAGTGTGAGAACGTCTGTCCGAACGACACGATCCAGATCGTCACCGACGAACAGCGCAACGGCGAGGAGTACAACCTCCACATCGGGCAGTGCATCTACTGCCGGCTCTGTGAGGAGGTCTGTCCCGTCGACGCCATCCTGCTGACCCAGAACTTCGAGTTCACCGCCGACACGAAGGACGAACTCGCCTACAACAAGGAACAGCTGAAGAACGTCCCCTGGTACAACGACATCGACCCGCTCGAATCCCGCGAACCCGACCGGGGCGCGTGGATCGGCGAAGGCGAAGGCGAACTGGACTACCAGTAGCCAAGCATCCGCGCGACCGACGGGAGCGCGGTTCACTGGCCGAGCAGAGCGGGACCGAAGGTCCCGCAGGCAGCCGGCGCGACGCGCCGGCGACGAAGCGAGGCCAGCCTTTTTCGCCCACGTTTTTGCCGTGAGTGGTCGCCGCAGGCGACCCGAACGGGAAAAAGGTGGTCGCTGTCGACCCGCTCGAACCGCGGGAACCGGACCGGGGCGCGTGGATCGGCGAAGGCGAAGGCGAACTGGACTACCAGTAAGCGGCTGCTCGCTGTTTTTCGAGAGTGCAACTACCGGGACAGGATCCTGTAGCGACCCGCAAACAGCGTTTATTCGCGGCCGCGTGCTAGCAGGGGTACCTGGCTGGAACGGCCGACACCGCCGGGGGTCCCATCATGAGCCTCGAACATCCGACCCGCGACGCGGGCGAGACCGAGGACGGCGCGGTCGACTACGACGCACTCGCGTCCCTGCTCGGTGACGCGGTGCTGGATCGGGAGGACCACGTCAACGCCGAGGCGTTCGTTATCCGCCCGGACGACGTGCAGGAGGTCCTCTCGACGCTGAGAGACGAGGCGGGCTTCGACCACCTCTCCCTGCTGACGGCCCAGGAGTATCAGGACCGCTACGAGTCGATCTACCACCTCACCAAGTACGCCGACCGGACCCAGGAGGTGGGCGTCGTCGTCCCGACGAGCAAGACCGAGCCGGTATCTGAGACCGCGTCACCCGTGTTCGAGACGGCGAACTGGCACGAACGAGAGGCCTACGACCTGGTGGGCATCGAGTACGAGGGGCATCCGGATCTCGTGCGGATCCTGTTACCCGAAACGTGGCAGGGTCACCCGCTCTCGCTGGACTACGACCAGACCAAACCCCAGATCGTCCCGATCCGGGAGAACGTCAACCCGCTCCTCGAGGACACGCAGGCGGCCTCGGAGGGGGATCCGGACACGATGTTCGTCAACATCGGGCCCCACCACCCGGCGACCCACGGCGTCCTCCACATCGAGACAGTGCTCGACGGCGAGCAAGTGCTGGACGTGGAGCCCGATATCGGCTATCTACACCGGTGTGAGGAGCAGATGGCCCAGCAAGGCCACTACCGACACGAGATCATGCCCTACCCGGACCGCTGGGACTACACGGCAAACATGACCAACGAGTGGGCGTACGCGCGGGCAGCGGAGGACCTCGCGGACATCGAGGTCCCCGACTACGCCCAGGTGTTGCGGACGCTCGGGGTGGAACTCTCGCGGATGACGGGTCACTTCCTCGCGCTGGGAACCTTCTCGCTCGACGTCAACGGGGATTTCACCGCGACCTTCATGTACACCTTCCGGGACCGGGAGAAGGTCCAGAGCATCCTCGAAGACCTGACCGGCCAGCGGATGATGTACAACTACTTCCGGCTTGGTGGGGTCGCGTGGGACCTGCCCGACCCCCGCGAGGAGTTCTTCGAGAAGATCCGCGAGTTCACGAACGAACTCCCGCGGGCGTTAGAGGAGTACCACAACCTGCTGACGAGCAACGAGGTGTTCCAGGTCCGGACCGTCGACACGGGATATCTCGATCCCGAGGTCGCGAAGGACTACGGGGTGACCGGCCCCGTCGCGCGCGGGTCGGGGATCGACTACGACGTGCGGCGGGACGATCCCTACGGCTACTATCCGGAACTCGACTGGGACGTGGCCACCGAGGACGGCTGTGACAACTACGCGCGCGTCCTCGTCAGACTCCGGGAGGTCGAGGAGTCGGCGAAGATCGTCGACCAGTGTGTCGACCTGCTGGAGGACTGGCCCGACGAGGAGCGGACGATCCAGTCGAACGTCCCGCGCACGCTCAAGCCCGACCCCGACACGGAGGTGTACCGCGCAGTAGAGGGGGCGAAAGGCGAACTGGGCGTGTACATCCGGTCGGACGGGACCGCCAAACCCGCCCGGTTCAAGATCCGCAGCCCCTGTTTCCACAACCTCCACGCGCTGCCGGAGATGGCCGAAGGAGAGTACCTACCGGACATGATCGCGTCACTGGGCAGTCTCGACGTGGTTCTCGGGGAAGTCGACCGGTGAGGAGGGGCGGCAAGCTGGAGCGGAGTGTGATACCGTCACATTTTCTATATTTCTGTCGGGAAGGAAACGGCCCGTTTCGGGTGGAGAACACGGTTTCGACGACACGAGCACGAATCTGATAAAGAAATCTTCAAAGGCCCGCCGATAGGAGAGTGATGTAAGATGGCACTGTACGAAACCATAGCATTTGGGTTGTTCGCGTTCGTCACAATCGCGAGCAGCCTCGGCGTCGTCCTGTTACGGGACGTGTGGCACTCCGCGCTGCTGTTGGGTGTCGCGTTGCTCAGCGTCGCAATCCACTACGTGATGCTGCAGGCGGAGTTCGTCGCCACCATGCAAATACTCGTGTACGTGGGCGGCGTCCTGATCCTGATCACCTTCGCCGTGATGCTCACCCGCAGCGAAGACCCGAACGAGGCACGCGAGGTGACCACATGACGACCCGACCACGGCTGGCGGACGACGTCAACTGGACGGCCGGCGTCGCGGCGCTGGGACTGTTCGCCGTGCTGGCGGCCGTGTTCCTGGGCTCCTCCTTCGGATCGGCGGCCGGGTTCCCCGACGCGTCGATCACCGCGGGCATCGGCTACGCGATGTTCGACCTCGCGAGCCAGACTGCACTGGAGACCGAGGAGTTCCTGGTGTCGTTCATCGTCATCGCGATCGCACTGGACGCCGCACTGGACGTGGCCGTCATGCTGGCGAAACGCGACGACGAGTCGGCCGGCGTACTCACCGACGGCGGCCACACGACGGAACGGGGTGAGCGCTGATGGTACCCGCCGAGTACTACCTGTTGCTGACGGCGGCGATGTTCTGCATCGGCCTGTTCGGGATCTTGACCCGGCGCAACGCCCTGCGATTCCTGATGTCGGTCGAGTTGATGCTCAACGCGGCCGCCGTCAACTTCGTGGCGTTCTCCCTCCAGTGGGGGAACCTCACGGGCCAGGTGTTCTCCCTGTTCCTGATGGCGCTCGCCGCCGCCGAAGTCGCGATCGGGATCGGTATCATCCTGGTGCTGTACCGTAACTTCGGAGACATCGACGTGACCAAACCGACGACAATGAGGTGGTAAGATGGTGAGTGCATTCGAGTTCGTTCCGGCGATCGCGGTGTTGCCACTCGTATCGTTCGTGGTCGCGCTGACCTTCGGGAAGTGGATGCCCAAGAAAGGGGCCCTGGCCGGCATCTTCGCGACGGCCGGCTCCCTGCTCATCTCGATCTGGACCGCGCTGACGGTCGCGGGCATCCTCGGCTCGGAGACGGCCTATCACGAGGAGATATGGCAGTTCGCGACGGGGATCGGCACGTTCGATCTCCACCTCGGGGTCTACATCGACCCCCTCTCGGCGCTGATGCTGTTGATCGTCTCGCTGATCTCGCTTCTCGTGTTCGTCTTCTCGCTTGGCTACATGAACGACGAGGACGAGACCGGGCTCCCCCGGTACTACGCTTCGCTCTCGCTCTTTAGCTTCAGCATGCTCGCCTTCGTCTTCGCGGACAACATCCTGATGGCGTTCATGTTCTTCGAGCTGGTGGGCCTCTGTTCGTTCCTGCTCATCGGCTTCTGGTTCCGCGAGGACGCACCGCCCAGCGCCGCGAAGAAGGCCTTCCTGGTCACCCGCTTCGGTGACTTCTTCTTCCTGATCGGCGTCGTCGGCATCTTCGCCACCTTCGGGACGGGCCTGTTCGTCACCGAGAGCGGCTTCCCGGCCATGGCCGCGCAGGCGCTCGAAGCCGGCGAGAGCTTCTTCGGCTTCGGCGCACAGACCTGGTTCACCATCCTCGGACTGCTCGTGCTGGGCGGGGTCGTCGGCAAGTCGGCGCAGTTCCCGCTGCACACGTGGCTGCCCGACGCGATGGAGGGTCCGACTCCCGTCTCGGCGCTGATCCACGCAGCGACGATGGTCGCGGCAGGTGTCTACCTCGTCGCGCGCATGTACGGGTTCTACCTGCTGACGCCGACGACGATGGGAATCATCGCCCTGATCGGCGGCTTCACCGCCCTGTTCGCGGCGACGATGGGCGTCGTCAAACAGGAACTCAAGCAGGTGCTCGCGTACTCCACCATCTCCCAGTACGGGTACATGATGCTCGCGCTGGGCTCCGGTGGGTACGTCGCCGCGGTCTTCCACCTGACCACCCACGCCGTGTTCAAGGCGCTCCTGTTCCTCGGCGCGGGGTCGGTCATCATCGCCATGCACCACAACGAGAACATGTGGGACATGGGCGGCCTGAAGGAGAAGATGCCCGTGACCTACTGGACCTTCCTCTCGGGCTCGCTCGCGCTTGCTGGGATCTTCCCGTTCGCGGGCTTCTGGTCCAAGGACGAAGTGCTGTACGAGGCGCTGATCCACGGCCTCGGCAGTCCCGTCATCCTGATCGCGTGGGCGATGGGCCTGCTCGCCGTGTTCCTGACCGGCTTCTACACCTTCCGGATGGTCTTCCTGACCTTCCACGGTGAGCCACGGACGGACACGGCCGAAGACCCCCACGGTGTGCGCTGGAACGTGAAACTCCCGCTGGCCGTGCTGGGAATCCTCGCCGCGACCATCGGCTTCATCAACATGGTGCCGGTCGCGAAGCTGTCCGGGCTGGAGATCGACTTCCTCCACAAGTGGCTGGTCGGCTCCGAGATCGTCAACGCAGAGTTCCTGACGGGCCTGCACGTGTACGAGGACTTGCTGCCCTACGAGTCGGTCTACATCGCGGGCGGTGAGATTCCGACACTACTGATTTCGGCGGCGCTGTCGCTGGGACTGGCGCTCGCCGGTTCCGGGCTGGCCTACAAGCTGTACGCGGTCGACGAACCGGTCGAACACACGAAGAAACTCGGCGGACTCCGGACGTTGCTCATGCACAACTACTACCAGGACGAGTATCAGGTGTGGCTGGCGACGGGTGTGACCCTTCCGCTCGCCCGCGTGGCCGACACGTTCGATCAGGGAATCATCGACGGCGTGGTCAACGGAGTCTCCAGTGTGAGTCTGTTCTCCGGCGACCGCGTCCGCCGGATCCAGACCGGGGCTGTCAGCAACTACGCGACCCTGCTGACCGTCGGGCTCGTGCTCTTGCTGGTCGCCTTCGGCATCCTCGGGGGGTGGTTCTGAATGCTGGTCGAACTGCTCATCGTCTTCACGCTGATGGCGGCGGGCCTCGTCTTCCTCACTCCCGACGAGTACGCCGGCAAGCTGGCGGCCGTCATGAGCCTCGTGCCCGTCGGCGTGAGCCTGTGGATGTACAGCGTCTTCGAGGGGACGGGCAACGCCCTGCTCGCAGGGAGTCAGCCCGCCTTCGAGACGATGGCGAGCTGGATCACGCTCGGGCCGTACGCGATCAACTGGCACGTCGGCCTCGACGGCGTGAGCATGCCGCTGATCGTGCTGACGACGATCCTGACCACACTGGCGATCGTCAGCGCGTGGACGCCGATCGACGAACGGCAGTCCCAGTTCTACGGCCTCGTGCTCTTCATGCAGGCCGCGCTGATCGGCGTCTTCTCCGCGCTGGACTTCCTGCTGTGGTTCGTCTTCTGGGAGGCCGTCCTCGTGCCGATGTACCTGCTCATCGGCGTCTGGGGCGGCCCGCGCCGGAAGTACGCCGCGATCAAGTTCTTCGTCTACACCAACGTGGCGAGCCTCGTGATGTTCGCGGGCTTTTTCACGCTGGTGTTCGGCCTGGGCGACTCGCTGACCTCGCTCGGCCTGCCCGCCGTCGCGCAGGCGCTCGCCGCCGGCCAGCTCGGTGAAGTCGCCGGCTTCGCGCCGGGCACGATCAAGCTGGCCGCGTTCACCGCGCTGTTCTTCGGCTTCGCGGTGAAGGTGCCGGTCGTCCCCTTCCACACGTGGCTGCCGGACGCACACGTCGAGGCACCGACGCCGGTGTCGGTGCTACTGGCTGGCGTCCTGCTAAAGATGGGGACCTACGCGCTGCTGCGGTTCAACTTCACGATGCTCGCCGACGTGGCCGAGGCCAACGCCGCGCTCATCGCCATCTTCGCAGTCGTCTCGGTGATCTACGGGGCGCTGCTGGCGCTGGCCCAGCAGGACCTCAAGCGGATCGTCGCCTACTCCTCCATCTCCTCGATGGGCTACGTCATCCTGGGGCTGATCGCGTTCACGCCCCACGGACTCGGCGGGGCGACGTTCCAGATGGTCAGCCACGGGCTGATCTCCGGGCTGATGTTCATGGCGGTCGGCGTCATCTACAACGAGACCCACACCCGGATGATCGGCGACATGTCCGGGATGGCCGACCGGATGCCCGTCACCGCGGGCGTGTTCGTCGCGGCCGCCTTCGGCTACATGGGCCTGCCGCTGATGTCCGGATTCGCGGCAGAGGTGCTCGTGTTCATGGGCGCGTTCGAATCCCCGATCATTCCGGCCGCGCCGCTGTTCACCGCGATCGCGATGTTCGGCATCGTGATCGTCGCGGGCTACCTGCTGCGTGCGATGCAGAAGACGCTGTTCGGGCCCTTCCGGCTCGAAACGGACTACGACATCGGGCGCGCCCCGCTGCAGGACGTCGCGCCGCTGTTCGTGCTGCTGGCGCTCGTCATCGCGCTGGGCGTCGCACCTAATCTGTTCTACACGATGATACAGGACGCAGTCGATCCGATGATCCAACTCGTACAGGGAGGTGGTGCCTGATGATCGCACTCCAGACCTCGGGCACGTTGCCCGACTGGACGGCGCTGGCCCCGGCGATCTTGCTCGGGCTGACCGCGCTGACCCTGTTCCTGATCGACAGCGTCGATCCGAACGACGAGTCACCGGGCCTGCTCGCGGGCGTCGCGACGCTGGGCTCGGTGCTGGCGATGGTCGTCACGGGCTGGTATCTGGTCTCCGGGACGGGGATGCCCCGGACGGGCGGTCCGATCGAGCTGTTCAGCGGCCAGCTGGTCGTCGACGGGATGAGCCTGTTCTTCACGTTCATCTTCACGAGCGTGGCCGCGCTCGTCACCCTCGCCAGCTACGACTACCTGTCGGGCCGGCCGAACCAGGCCGAGTACTACGCGCTCGTGTTGCTCGCGGCTACCGGGATGTCCGTGATGGCCTCGGCAAACAGCCTCGCGACGGCGTTCGTCGCGCTGGAACTGTCGAGCCTGCCGTCCTACGGTCTCGTGGCCTACCTCAAGGACAACCAGGGGAGCGTCGAGGCCGGGATGAAGTACTTCCTGATCGGCGCGGTCTCCTCGGCGGTGCTGGCCTACGGGATCAGCCTCGTCTACGCCTCGACCGGCGCGCTGCAGCTGGACGCCGTCGCGGAGGTCCTAGGAGCGGGCATCGAGAACTCCGGCGTCCTCGGCGTCGGCATCCTGATGGTGCTCGGCGGGTTCGCGTTCAAGACCGCCTCCGTGCCCTTCCACTTCTGGGCACCGGAGGCCTACGAAGGCGCGCCCGCGCCTATCTCCGGGTTCCTCTCGTCGGCCTCGAAGGCCGCCGGGTTCGTGCTCGCGTTCCGCGTGTTCGTCACCGCGTTCCCGATCGAGGTCGTCGCCGGCACGCTCGACTGGGCGATGGCCTTCACCGTGCTCGCCTTGGTGACGATGACGCTCGGCAACTTCGCCGCGGCCACCCAGGAGAACGTCAAGCGGATGCTGGCGTACTCCTCGATCGGTCACGCCGGCTACGCGCTGATCGGCATCGCGCTGCTGACGGGGTCGGCCAACCAGAGCTACGCGCTGGGAGCCAGCATGCTCCACCTGTTCGTCTACGGGTTCATGAACACCGGAGCCTTCCTGTTCGTCGCCCTGGTCGAGTACTGGGGCGTCGGTCGCACCTTCGAGGACTACAACGGATTGGCGAAACAGGCTCCCATCGCCTGCGTCGCCATGACCATCTTCCTGTTCAGCCTCGCGGGCCTGCCGATCGGCGGCGGCGCGCTCTCGAAGTGGGCGCTGCTGTCGGCGACCGCGAGCGCGGCCACGCTGAGCGCGTGGCTGCTGGCGGCCGCACTCATCATCAACAGCGCGCTGTCGCTGTTCTACTACTCCCGGGTCGTCAAGGCGATGTGGATCGAAGAGCCCGCGGGTGACTTCGAGGTCGCCTCGTACCCGACCGGCCTCTACGCGGCCGTCGTCGGTGCCGCCATCGCGACCTTCCTCCTGCTGCCGGCCTTCGGCATGATCTCCGGCACGGCCTTCGACGCCGCGGCTGCGCTGTTCTGAGGCCGCCGTTCCTCCCCTCACATCGCTCTTTCTCACCGCTTGCTCGTCTACCCACGTCCCGACGGTCACGTCGTCCGACCGACAGGCTTTCCGTCCACCGGTTCCTCCGTCAGTGCGATGAAGTGGCGGTGTGAGCACTGTGGAAAGCCACACGAACGCAACGATCCGCCGTGTGACAACTGTGGCCACAGCGAGTTCGAGAAGGCGGTCGTGCCGCTGGCTCCCGAGGCCGAGGACGAGGAGGCCACCAAGACCTACGCCTGGATCTGCACGGAGTGTGGCAACGACCACCCCAAGCACACGCCGCCCTGTGACCGGTGTGGGAACCCGACCCTGGAGCGCCGGGCGCTGAGCTACGACGAGGACGAGATCGTCGAGGAGATGCTCGAGGACAGTTCGGGCCGGACCCCCAGCGCCGACGTGAGCTATCTGGAGGTCATCGACGCCAAACTCGCCCTGCTGTTTCTCGCGGTCGCCGCACTGGTCGCGTACCTGGCGCTCGGCTTCCTGGGCGTCGTCCAGATTCCCGGCATCTCACCCGCGCCGCCGGTTCCGGGGAACGCCACCGCCGCGGACGGGTTGGCGCTGGAAGACGTGGAATCGGCCTACGTCGAGGAGCTGAACGCCCAGCGTGAGAGCGAGGGCTACGCGAACCTGACGAGCGACGGCGATGTCGTGTCCGCGGCCACCTACGTCAACCAGCAGGTCGTGCGCGCGGAGTACGGCGACGAGAATCTGACGATCGAGCGGTCAGCGGTCGACGACCGGCTGGGTGACAGGTGTGCGGACGGGTACACCCCGGCGACGTTCTCGTTCGATCCGGAGCGGGCAGGCGACACACCCGACACCGAACGCGAACTCGCGCGACGGCTCGTCGCGACCCGGACGGGGACCAGTTCGTTCGAGGAAGAGTCCGAGGGCCTCGTCGGCGTCGACGTACACGCAGGCCCCGACGGCGTGCTCTACGTGACGCAGATCGTCTGTTAGGCCGCCGCCTCGAAGGCGGTCCGGAAGTCGTCGGCCTTCTCCATGACGCGGTCTGCGCCGGTCTCCAGTGCGTCGAGCGCGTCGACGTCGTCTTCGGTCTTGACCGTCAGGATCGGTTCGGTCTGGCCACCGGACTGTTCGGGATTCACGTCGTAAGTCGCGGCCTCGACGCCGTCGGCTTCCAGCAGTGCGCCCTTGAGGACGTTCATGAACGTGTGATCCTCGCCCGCGATCTCGATAGAGAGTTCCGTGTCGGTCTTCTCGATGACCCGCAGTTCCATGCTATCTCGTCCACACTTGGCGGCATTGAACCTTACGAACACGGGAGCGATCCGCTCGGCGACTCGGTGACCCCGCCCGTCCGGTCGAGGCCCTCGGTCCACCGGTGACTGACCGCGTTTTCCCCGCAAAGTATTAGGACCGCATGGAACTTGTTCCTATCAATGACGACACGCGCGGTCGAGCAGGTCGACGACTGGGACTCCCGACCCTTCTCGGGCGGGTACCGCGGCCTGCACGACCTTGCTGACGACGACTTCTCCGGTATCGTCGCGGCGGGACCGACGCGGCTCTGCATGACCTCCGGCCGAGTGATCGGCATCCTCGACGGTACCATCGAGGACTTCGAGGACGCGGAGGGGACCGCCTACGAGGCCCCCTCCCCGGCGCTGCCCTTGCTCTCGGTCATGCAGGAGCGCAGCGACGAGGTCCGCGCACAGTACTACACCGAGGAGACGAGCATCGAGGAAGTCGACCGGACACTCACACAGGGGAACTTCACGGGGTTCGTCGAGTTGTCCGAGAACGTCCTCAGCGGCGACTACTATCTGGTCTACCACCAGGGCCGCTCGATGAGCGTCGCCTGGGTCGGCGCGAGCGACAACCTGCTGATCGACGACGAGGCCTTCGACCAGGCCAACGACGAAGTCGGGATCTACGAGGTCCGCCCCGTCGAGATCGAAGTGATCGAGATCCCGGAACCGGCCGAACCCGCGACCGGATCGACGACGGAGGCCGGCGCGGCGGCCGCGGCGTCGACCGAGGCCGAATCAGAAGCCGACGCGGAGCCAGCCGACACGGGGTCAGCCGACGAAGAGCCAACCGAGGAGGAACCGGTGACGGCCGACGACGAAGCAGAGCCGAGCGAACCGGCGGCCGACGAGTCGGAGCGTGCCAGCGGTGAAGCGGAGGCATCGGCGAACGGTGAGACAGAGGCTGCAGACGGTGTTTCGTCCGAGTCCGCGTCGGAGTCGGCCGAGACCCGGGATCGAGGCGGCGACGATGCGACCACCACAGAGACGGACGCTCGTGCGGAGCGGACGCGGGACGACGATCCCGAGCAGACGCGTGAGGAGGGTCACGCGTCCAGCAGTTCGCGGCGGGAGAGCGAGCGGGCCGACTCCACGGGAACGGATCGACAGGGAGACCGAGCCGACCGGAGCGCGTCGTCGCGGAGCGGCGACACGCGGACCCGAGGACAGCGCTCCAGTACACAGGAGCCGACGACCCAGGACACACAGCGCGATACCGGGGCGCGGAACGGTGGCGGTACCGGCGGGGCTGCGGGCGCGAGCGGACCACGGTCGGGAACGGGAGACGTAGCCCGCGGCCGACAACAGCAGAACGCCACCGACGTCAGTGGACTGGAGACCAGATCGATCCCGTCGCTGGATCCCGACCGGACGAACGAGCGCGACGACGGGAGCGCCAGCCAGGGGCCGACCCCCACCGGTCCGACGCCGGCCGCCGGGAGCGGTGCGCGTTCGGAGCCGGATCCGGGATCAGCCGGGAACGAACCGGCCCGCGGCACGGGACCGTCGAGTCAGGGGACCGACGCCGCGCCGCGCCAGGGGACACCCAAGCGCGAACCCGACCAGGCCCAGTCGGACCGACCACCGGCAGAGGGACAGCAGGGCGAACCGCGACGGGAGCCCGCCGACACCGGACCGGAGCCCGAACCCGAGGGCGGCGTCGATCCCTCCGAAATCCAGGAGCTCGAGGACGAACTCGAAGCGCGGGAGACGGAGATCGCGGACCTCGAAGACCGACTGGAGACGGCCGAGGAGGAGCGCGACGAACTGAAAGCGGAACGGGACGCGCTGGAAGAGGAGCGTGACGAACTCCGCGAGCGGGTCGAACAGCTCGAACGCCGGATCGACGAACTCCGGACCGAGGAGGGCGGCGAGTCGGTCGCGGACCGCGAGCGGCTCAGTCCGGCCGAGGCCATCGAGAACACGAACCTCTTCGTCCGGTACCGGTCGAAAGGCGACGCGACGCTCGAAGCGGCCCACGCCGGGAACGCCGAGGCGGGTGCGGTCAACGATAACATGCAGATCCAGTATCACACCCAGTTCGAGGCCGAGGACGTAGCGGTCAACGGGGAGCCGTTCGCGGCCTACCTGACGGACACGATCCAGTACAACTTCGTCGAGTGGGTCGTTCGTGTCCTCCCATACGAGATCCGCGATACGGGACATCAGGAGGCGCTCGGACCACTGTACGACGCGCTCCCGCAGATCGATCGGGCGGAACTGAACGGGGCGATCACCGTCAAGTATCAGGAAGACGGCGAGGAACACCGCAGTCAGGAGAGCTTCGACGTGGTGCTCCGGGATCGGATGGGCAACCCGCTGCTCGTCGCGAACATGAACGAGTCACGCCAGCCAGCCAGTCAGAGCATGATGGAGGGACTGATCTCGGCGTCCCAGCGGGTCGGCGAGTCCAAGGAGTCGCTGGCCGGGTCCTTCCTCGTCACGTCCAGTTTCTTCGAACCGGAGGCGATGGAGGCGGCCTCGGATGCGACGGGCAGCGGGCTACTCAGCCGTGACAAACGCGAGAGCTTCGTGAAACTCTCCCGAAAAGACGGGTTCCACCTCTGTCTGGTCGAAGCGCGTGAGGAGAACTTCAACCTCTCCGTGCCCGAAATCTGATAGCGCCGTTCAGTTCTCGATTTCGGCGACGTCTTCGATCTTCATGTCGTCGAGTTTCTCGATGATGTGGTCGATCTTCTCGTCGAGGTCGCCGACGAACTCGGAGGTCTGCTCGGTCGTGATGGCACCCTGACTCGAGGGCTCGATGAGGTTCTCCTCTTCGAGGACGCGCAGCGAGTAGCGGACCTTGTGATGCGGGTAGCCGGTCTCGTTCGACATCTTGACGATGCCGATCGGCTCGTTCTCGATTACCATCCGGAGGACCTGCAGATGGCGCTCGAGCATATCTACTTCCTTCTCAAGCCTGTCTATCATGGCAATTGTTAACTTGTGTTCGCAGGTTTTAAAGGTTGCTGTCCGGCATACTTAAAGAGCAGCCTCAAATTACGTGTTCGGCGGGTACGCGTTTAAATCTTTGTATGATACCACACGGCACGCGGTGTCGGACCGGGCGGCCGTCGCGTGTCCAGTGGCCGATTGCGAGGGGACCGTAACCTGTTTATCGGGACCGGCAGAAACCTCGGCCATGACCGTAACTATCGTTGGGTCCCAGCTGGGCGACGAGGGCAAAGGCGGCATCGTCGACCTATACGGCGACGCCGCCGACGTCGTCGTCCGCTACCAGGGCGGCGACAACGCCGGCCACACCGTCGTCGAAGGGGACGAGGAGTACAAGCTGTCGCTCGTCCCGAGCGGGGCCGTCCGCGGGAAGGTGGGCGTCCTCGGCAACGGCTGTGTCGTCAACCCGCGAACGCTGTTCGACGAACTCGACGCGCTCAGAGAGCGCGGACTCGACCCCGACGTGCGGGTCGCCCGACGCGCCCACGTCATTCTCCCCTACCACAGAGTGCTGGACGGAATCGAGGAGGAGGTAAAGAGCGAGACCGACGACGAGGTCGGTACCACCGGCCGCGGCATCGGCCCCACCTACGAGGACAAGGCCGGTCGCCGCGGCGTCCGCGTGGGCGACCTGCTCGACTCCGAGGTGCTCCGGGACCGTCTGGAGTACGTCGTCCCCCAGAAGAAAGCGCTGGTCGAGGACGTGTACGGGCTGGACCTGACGGACCTGGACGACCCCGATGCCTTCGACGTCGAGGCGCTCTACGAGGAGTTCCGCGAGTTCGGTCGCCGACTGGAGACCGAAGACATGACCGTCAACGCCGGGAACTTCCTCGACAGTGCCATCGACGACGGGCAGAACGTCATCCTCGAAGGCGCCCAGGGGACGATCATCGACATCGACCACGGGAACTACCCGTTCGTCACCTCCTCGAACCCGACCGCTGGCGGCGCGTGTACCGGGACCGGACTCGCACCTGGCGTCGTCGGCGACGGCGAGGTCGTCGGCATCGTCAAGGCCTACCTGACCCGCGTCGGGAGCGGTCCGATGCCGACCGAACTCGGCGGCGTCGAGGGTGACACGCCGGGCTACGAGGAACAGGGCGAAGGCGAAAACGAGGAACTGGCCACCTACATCCGCGAGGAGGGCGACGAGTACGGGACCGTCACCGGGCGGCCCCGCCGGGTCGGCTGGCTCGACATGCCGATGCTCCGCCACGCGACCCGTGCGTCCGGATTCACCGGCCTCGCCGTCAACCACGTCGACACCCTCGCCGGCCTCGACGAGTTGCAGGTCGGCCACACCTACGAACTGGACGGCGAGACGCTGGAAACGATGCCGGCGACCACCGAGCAGTGGGCCGACTGCGAGGTGAACCTGCAGTCCTTCGAGGGCTGGCCCGAGCAGGACTGGGCCGCGGTCGCCAGCGAGGGGTACGACGCGCTCCACGAGAACGCACGCGCGTATCTGGACTACGTGAGCGACGAACTCGACACGCCGATCTACGCGGTCGGCGTCGGTCCGGGTCGCTCCCAGACGATCGTCCGAGAGCGCCCGTTCTAGAAGCGCAGTTTTACCGGCAGAGCACGTCGTCTTCGAGTCCCCGCACCGCTTCGATCACGTCGGCAGCGTCGGCCTCGTCGACCCCACAGGCGTCCAGACTCGCCCGGAGGTGGGTGACGACGGTCTCGAAGTCCTCGTGGGTGAGACCCAGATTCCGGTGGGCCGCGCGCATGTTCTCCCCGCTGTACTCCGCGGGGCCGCCGGCCACCTGACTGATGAAAAGCGCCTGGTGGCGTCGCTGGCGCTCCATGTCCACGTCCTCGAAGAAGGGTTGCATCCGTTCGTCGTCGAGCATCCGGTCGTAGAACTCGTCGACGACTGTCTCGATACCGTCCGATCCGCCCAACCGGTCGTAGAGAGTCTCGGCCTTCACGTTCGAACCGAGCCGTGGGATAGCCAAAAGACTGCCGAAAACCGTCGGTAGAGAGCCTGTACTTCCCGAATACGTTCGGGACTAGATTTATATGGGTGGTCCGGTGGGGCGTGCGTCGGTTCGGCACGTTTTTGCCCGGGCCGGCCGGAGGTGTGGGTATGCGCGAGGATCTGATGGACATCATCTGCTGTCCACTCGACAAGCACGAACTCGACCTGGAGGTCATCCGACGGGACGACGACGAGATCATGGAGGGGCGACTGGTCTGTACAGAGTGCGGCGAAGAGTACCCTATCGAGGACGGGATCCCGAACCTGCTGCCGCCGGACATGCGCGAGGAGTCCCCGGCCTAGACTGAACCTTTTTCTCCCCGCCACGCGGAGATGTCCGTGTGCCCGACGAGTTATACGTCGACGTGAACCGCCGGGAGCGCAACTCGCTCTCGGTTCCGGCCGCCATCGAGACCGACGATTCGTTCGTCATCAGGGTACGGAACCACGGGAACGCGGGCCGGGTCCACGTCCACCTCGACGAGAACCTCTCGGCCGTCGCCTCCCTCGACGAGACCAACCACTACGTCGAGGCAAACAGCACGCAGGCGATTCCGGTGAGCGTCCACGAACACGAGCCGGTCCACGGGAAGATCAAACTCTCGGCGGGCTACGGGGCGACGACCCGGTGGGTCGACGTGGAGTTGACCGAACCCGACGACACCGGGACCGTCGAGGTCGACGAGAGCCTCGCGGAGCCCGGCGGTGGCGAGCGCGACGGCGACGCCGACGGTGACACGGACGGCGCGTCGACGGAATCGATCCTCACCGACCGTCCCGAACTGCCGGTTCTGGCACTCGGTACGATGGCCGTCGCGGTCGCCGTCGGAGCCGCGACGGTCTTCGAGAGCGGGCTGGTCGCCGCGGGCGCGGTCGTCGTCTTCGTCGCGGTCCTGCTGGCCGGCTACCTGCTCGTTCGCTAGTCCTCCGTTTCGACGCCGCCGAGGTTCCCGTCGTCGTCGAACAGTTTCGCCCGGAGGTAGCGGGCGCGATAGCGGTTGGCGTCGTCGTACACGTCGGCCTCGCGGATCTCGTCGGCGCGGCCCTCGGCGACGGCGTCGACGATCGCTTCGATCTGTTCTTTCTCGCTGGGCGTCAACTCGAACTCGTAGGTCCGTGACTGCTCGCCTTCGAGTTTCGTCCACTGGCGCGCGGCGGAGACGACGAGCGAACACGGTTCCCGGCACGGAAATTCACCGTCGCCGCCGTCCACGTCGAGGTCGGTCTCGTCGTCGTACTCCCACTCGCGGCGCTTGAGACACTGGGAGTCGTCACAGCAGGCCTCGGCGACCCAGTTCACGTGATCGTGTCCCTCGCCCCGGTCCCAGGTCTCGATGACGCCGTAGATGCCAGACTGGCGGCCCATCGTCTCCCGCCAGTGGTCCACGTCGAGGTCGCCCTCGCGCTCGCGATGCCAGTTGACGACCGTCGCCGGGTAGAAGAAATCGACCGTGCTGACCAGTTCCCGGGGGTCGAGGTCAGGGAACACCCAGCCCGACCGGAGCGTCGGCGCGGTCTTCAGCGGCCGGTACCGATCGCGCTCGTCGTGTTTCGCAACCGCCCGCGCGTCCAGTGGGTCGTCGTGGCGTTCCAGATCGTCGGCCGGGGCGTCGGCGTCGTCGACGTGTCGGACCTCGTATCGGCGGCCGCCGTCGTCCTCGCGATCGACGGCGAGTCGTAACTGGCCCCACTCCGTGACGATCCCGTCGGCCAGTCGCTCGTAGCGCTCGGGCACCGACCGGTCGTCGGCACCTTCGAGCCAGCGCAGGAACGCCCGGTCGGCGGGCGAGTCGGGCGCGACGGTGGTCCAGAAGTCCCAGTTTGTGACGTAGGCACGGTTGTCGGTGGCGACCGTTTCCAGTTCCGACTCGGAGAGACCCTCGCGGTCGAGGTCGGGTGTCCGGAAGCGATAGCCAGCCCCCGTCGCCGTCACCCGGAGGCCGTCACAGTCGACGCCGTCCTCGCTCGCGGCTTCCCGTAGCCGGCGTACCGCCGTCTCGCTCATACACGAAGCGAGGGCTGCCAGTCGAATAAACTCCGTCGTTCCGTCCCGATCGGGCGGAGAATTGTTTCTCGTATTTATATTTTTGGCCGAACTTCCGGGGCGGAAACGTCGATTCCCCCTTTTTTATGCAGGGGAATATAGAGAGAGGTGCATGGTCTCACGCTGACGGTGATGGTTGCCCCCTGTCAGCGGTTCCCGTGACCATGCTTCGGCCCTCCACGCTTCGGCCCTGCCCGTTCGATCCACCGGCGTTCCGCGTCGGCTTCCTCGCCCGCGGACGCCGCCGTTTCCTGACCCCGTGTCGACTCCGCCACGTCCGGCCGGACCCCTGCCGACAGCTGTCGACGGACCGAAACTATTTGGCCCCCGTATCGTGTCGGTCTACTGTACGATGTCGATCGAGAAGCCCTCCACCACGACGGTCGCCCTCGTCGTCGGCGTCCTCGCGGTCGCCGCAGGCGTCGGTGCCGTCGGACTGTTGACGACCGACGGAGAGGCGTCGCCGCCCGTCGGACACAATGCGTCGGACCGCTACGCCGACCTCGACGGGATGACGGCGACGGTCGAAACGACGGTCGAACGCGGCGACGAACGGAATCGGACGGTCCGAGCGATGGCCATGCGCCCCGGGACGGGACAGGTCAGGCTGGGACCGGCCGGGAACACGACGGCGAACGACACCGTCGTCGTCGCGAACGGCTCGACGAAGTGGTCTTACGACCCCGAAACGCGACTGGTGAGCCGAACCGACGCCAGCGCATTGGGCGAGCGACTGCGAACCCGCGGGGAGCGCATCGAAGCCCTGTTCGACCGGGCGACCGAGTCCGGCGGGACCGAAACCGCAGCCGACGAGCGGACGCCGGGTGTCTCGCCGCTGCCGGCCGTGCCCCACGCTCCCGACACGCCCGACGCGCCCGCGACCAACCGTAGCGACGGACAGTTCGCGGTGACCTACGACGGCACCGCGACGGTGTCCGGTCGCGAGGTGCACGTCCTCCACGTGCGTCCGCGAGAGGGGGCGAAGACCAACGTCTCACAGACGCTGTGGGTCGACGCCGAGTGGTTCGCCCCGCTGAAGTACCGGACCGAGTGGATCGACGACGGCGAGCCGGTCACCACGACCGTCGAGTACCGGAACGTGACCTTCGAGCCCGGACTCGAAGACGACACCTTCGCGTACGAACCGCCCGAGAACGCGGCACTGGTCACACCGAACCTCGGCGAGAACGCCGCCGAACGGGTCCTGTCCCTCGACGGCGTCCGGGCGACGGTGACGATGAACGTCACCAACCTGTTCGACGACGGTAACGGGTCGAACGTGACCGACGGCGACGGGCGAGTCCGGTTCGCCCAGCGGATGCGGACGATACCGGGCACCGGAAAGGCCCGCTACGAGTCGGCGAACGGCACGTTCACGGACCAGGGTAACGACCTGACGGTCTCGAACGGGTCCGTGACGTGGAGCTACGACCGCGACGCAAACAACGTGACCCGGACAGAGGGAGTCGGCGCCGTCGACACCCGTGGACAGTACGAGGGGATCGAACAGCTGTTCGCCCGGCTGAACCGGACGCGAACGACGCCCGACGACGATGGAACCGGCCCGTCGCCCGGACTCACACCGGTTCCCGGAGCGAGCGTCGCCGGAAGCGTCGGACCGCCGGGCGCCCCCTCGGGCGAGTTCGGGGTGTCGCTCGACCGAGCCGAACGCGTCGCGGGCCGGACGGCCTACGTCCTCGAGATCAGGCCGAAACCGGACGACGACGCGTCGGCGTCGGGGTTCACGAACTACACGCGGACGCTGTGGATCGACGCCGAGACGTTCTTCGTGGTCCAACAGCGTACCGAGTTCGGGCCGCCGGACGACCGGACGGTCTCGGTCGTCACGTACCGCAACCTGACGTACACCGACGGCTTCGAGCCCGGGACGTTCACCTTCGACCCGCCGGAGAACGCCACGGTCACCGAACCCACGGTGGGGAGCAGTGACCGGTACGAGACCCGCGAGGCGACGGCCGCGAACGCCCCGGTCGACGTGCCGAACCCCACGGTACCCCCGGACTTCACGTTCGCGAGCGGACGGGTCACGGACGTGAGCGAGTACCAGGGTGTTACGCTGGTCTATCGCAACGAGACGTCACGGCTCCGGGTCACGTTCCAGCCGAACTTCGAGGCGACTGCCAACTGGACCAACGGGACCGACGTCGGTCGGGAGATACGGATCGGGAACCGGACGGGGCGGTACCTCCGGAGCGGGTCGACCCGGACCGTCACGTGGAGCTGTTCGGGACACCGCTACAGCGTCGCCGGGCGGTTCGTCTCGAAGCCGCTACTGGTCACGGTCGCCGAATCGATCCGGTGTGAGTGAGCGCCGCGCGTCTCGAAACGACTATCACTTGGTCTTCACGTCTAGTCACACACGCAGATGTCCCGCGGTACCGCTACCACCAGACAGGTCCTCGTCGGAGCCTGTCTGGTAGTGCTCGTCGTCGGCGTGCTCCTCGTCGGGGTCTGGTCGTCGGTCAGCCCCGCCGAAAACGCGACACAGCAGATCGGTGCGAACGCATCGGAGCGGTACGCGACGATCGAGGGGCTCAACGCGACCCGGACCACGATCAACAGGGAAGGCGACGAGGTCAGGCGGTCGGTGCTACGCGTCTCCATGCGACCAGGCACAGATCGGTTCCGCCGGGAACTGCTCTCCGGACAGCACCGCCGACACGACCTGACCGTGTCCAACGGCTCCATGATGTGGTGGCGAAACCGGTCCTCCGGGGCCGTCGAGCGGCTTCGCCTGAGTAACCCGACCGAGTCGGCCGACAGCCAGGGAGAACGCATCGAACGACTGTTCTCCCGGCTGAACGTGACCGGAGAGACGGACCGGACCGCCGCGACGCCGACGCCCGGGATCGATCCGCTGCCGGCCGTCCCGCAGAATGGCGGCGCACCGGACGGGCAGGCCACCGGCGACCTCGACGAGATCGGGGCGGCGGCCTTCGCCGTCAGTTACAACGGGACCGACACCCTCGACGGCCGGACGGTCTACGTCCTGGAGATCACCGCACGGAACGACTCCCGGGTCGGTGGCTACCGGCAGACCCTCTGGGTCGACGCCGAGCGGTTCTTCCCGCTGAAGCGCCACACGGAGTGGCGGGCCGACGGGGAGCGCCACGCCCTGACGGTGCGCTACGAGAACGTCACCTTCGACCCGGGACTCGACGAGTCGACCTTCCGGTTCGACCCGGACGCGAACGTCTCGGTCGAGCGGGAGGACACGCCACGACGGGATTTCTACGCGTCGACGCCGGCACTCCGACGGACGACCAATATCTCGGTTCCGGAACCGGACCTCCCGCCGACCTTCCGCCTCGCGTACGCTTCGAGGACCGAGAGCCAGCGACTCACGGGCATCGGGCTGAAGTACGTCAACGCGAGCATGGAGATCTCCGTCTCGAAGAACCGGGGGTATTTCTACCCGCCGACGCCCGACTGGTCGACGCAGGTGGCCGGCCACCAGGTGAACGTGAGTACCGGCTACACGAACTACGCCTCGTGGGAGTGTGGCGAGTACGACTATCAGGTGTCCGGTCACGCCGTCCCCCCGGTGCTACTGGTCGAGATCGCCGGCTCGGTCGGCTGTGAGTGAGTGTCGTCCCGGCGTGTCCACACCGGGTCCGCTAGTCGAGTGTCCGCCGGCTACCGCTTGTGCAACGAGTACGCGATGAAGAAGACGCCGAGGAACTGGAGCAGTCGCGTCAAAAGCGTTAGCGGCTGCTGGAACGTCCGGGGCGGGAGGATCTGCATCTGGAGGAGCAGGGAGCCGACGAAGGAGAGCCCGAACGCGACGGTAGTCAGCAGGAACAGGCCGATCGACAGGTACTGCATCGGGCGGCTGTCGTGGCGGCGGAACCCGCGGTAGGCCTGGTAGCCGATGTAGCTCCCGACCAGAACCGACCCGGCCGAGAGGGCGAATATCGTCCAGTACGCGAGTTGGTCGATCATTATAGGTTCTCCCACATTTTGGTGAACCGGTCGGCGGTGTCCTCGGCGTCCTCGCCGGGGAATTCGGCCCGCGAGGTCCGTTCGATGGTGGCCTCGTAGCCGCCGTCCTCTAAGTCCATCGAGAACTCGTCGAGAGTCGCCGAGTACACCTTGTGGTGGTTGCCGCTCAGTTCGACTTTCGTGCGTTCCTCGATCAGCTCGTACTCCTGGAGCCACTCGATCCGTCGGTAGACCGTCGGGAGGGACGCGTTGCACTGTTCGGAGAGCTGTTTGGCGGACATGGGTTCGACACTCGTTGCCGCGAGGATTGAGCGGGCGTACTCGTCGCTGAGCAGGTCGAGGACCTCGGCCAGCTCCCAATCCTCACTCACGAATCGAGCATCGTACCAGCAGGGGTTAAAAGCCCACAGTCACTTTCCAACCCTGAAAACGGTCCGGTCCACCGGGTGACCCTCCAGAACGCCTCAATCGTCCGCGGTAACCCGCCCGCCCCCGGTCTCCTCGCGGACCCGCTCGATGGCCTCGCGCACGTCCGCCCCGGCGTCGGCCGCGCGTTCGAGAACCACGTCGGCCAGCAGCGGTTCGGTGCCGACCGCCCCGGAGTACCAGATCCGGTGGCCGTCGACCTCCGCGGGCGTGTCCCACCCTTTGCGGTAGTCGTCGGTCAGGCCCATGTCCTCGGGGATGTCCTCCTGCGTGTGGTAGCCGTCGGCGATGAAGAGGGGGACGACCACCACGTCCGTAGCGGAGAAGAAGTCCGTCACGTCGTCGACTTCGGGATCTTCGTCCATGTAGAGCGCTTTGACCTCGTCGAAGCGGTCCCGGGACCGGATGTTGTCGGCGTGGTACTCGATGGCCTTCGCCGAGTTCTCGTTGCGCTCGGTGCCGTGGCCGACGACGGCGAGGCCAAAGCCGTCGCCGACCTCGGGGTCGCCGGTGACCGACTCGGCGCGCTGGACGATCACGTCGCTCATCGCGTCGTGGGTGCCGACCGGGCCGCAGTAGTGGACGGTCTGGCCCGTGTCCGTCGCCGTCAGCGTGGTGTGGGTCGCGCCGGTACCGTCCGAGTCCCACTGCTCGACGTCCCACTCGTCCAGTCGGAACTCCCGCGGGATCACCTGCTCGGTGAAGTACCCCTCGCTGACGAACAGCGGCACCAGATACACCTCGTCGGATTCGAGCGTCCGGAGGGCTTCCCGGAAGTGGGGTTCCTCCTTCCAGAAGCTCTCGCGGACCTCGTCGAACGCGCCCGACCGCCGGATCGTGTCGGCGTGGTCGAACGTCGGCGTGCTCGACTCGGCGTTGAGGTGTGAGCCGTGGGCCGCGATGACCAGCGCTTGCATATCTGGGGCTAGGGCCAGACGAGTCTTAGAGGTTCGGATGTCCCGCTCGCGGTCGCTTCGTCGGTCCGATACGTCGAAACCGTCGGGCGGTCACTCCGGTCCGAACGGACACCCCTGCCCAGGATTGTCGAGGAACTCCTGGACCAGCGACTGTTCGAGATCGTGATCGCAGGCCCCGCTGACCGATTGCTTGAACGGACAGTGCTCCGCGCAGTTCGGAATCGTGGTTTCCGGCATGGTGAGTGCGAGTCGGGTACCTCCCGACACGTCCGTGATATTTGTTCCCATGTGAATAGCTGAACTGCCGCAAAGATATGGGCGTTTTAATACCCCGTCGAGCCGGGGCGTTTTTACTCGCCGCGAGCGCCAGCAGCGGTATGTCGCTGGCATCCCGCACGCGCGAGGCCGTCCGCAGCCATCCGTTCCTCTACGACGGGCTGCGAGCGGGCGTCGTCAATTACACCGCCGCCGCACGATTTCTCGATCTCGGGACTGACGACCACGAGGCGGTCGTCGCCGCCCTCCGTCGCTACGCCGAGGATTTGCCCGAGTACGCGCAGGGCGGAACCGACGCGCGGGTCAGCATGGAGAGCGGGCTGGGCGAGGGCGACCCCGCAGAAGCCCTCCTGACGATCGGTGACACTGCGCTCGTGCCCGGTGAGGGGGACCTGACGGGCATCCTGGCCTCCGGTGAGGTGGACGCAACGGCGCTCGCCCACGTCCTGGACCACCTCCGGGCCGAGGAGGTGGCGCTGACAGCCGCTGGCGTCGCCGGTGATGCGCTGTTGGTCGTGGTCGAGCGGCGGGCCGGGGCCGACGCCGTCAGGGCGGTCGAGAGAGCGCTCGGCACGACGCCAGCGACGGCCGACTGAGGGCAGGCAGTGGTTTTCCGACGCATTGAAACCGTCCCCCGCGCTCCATTCCGGTAATGACCCTTCGCGTGACGAACACGCTCACCGGCGAGCGCGAGGCGTTCGAGCCACGGGACCCCGATTCGGTGCTGCTCTACTACTGTGGCCTGACGACCTCCGACCCGGCCCACCTGGGACACGCCCGGGGCTGGGTCCACGTCGACGTGATGCACCGGTGGCTCGAACACCTCGGCTACGACGTGCGCCACGTCGAGAACTTCACCGACGTGAACGAGAAGATCGTCGCGCGCGTCGGCGAGGACGGGGCGAGCGAGGCCGAGGTGGCCCGCACCTACGTCCAGCAGGTGATCCGGGACATGCGCTCTTTGAACCTCCTGCGCGCGGAGGTCTACCCGCGGGTCTCCGAACACGTCCCTCAGATCATCGACCTCGTGGAGACCCTGCTGGACCGGGGCTACGCGTACGAGGTCGACGGCTCGGTCTACTTCGACGTGACCGCCTTCGAGGACTACGGGAAACTCTCGAATCAGGACGTCGAGGAACTCGATTCGCAGGGCGACCCCGACGAGCGCTCGGAGAAGCGCAACCCCGCGGACTTCGCCCTCTGGAAGGCCGGCGGCGTCGACCCCGCGGACATCGCCGACCACCAGCACGAGGGGGCCGCCCCAGCGGAGGAGGCCTGTGAGACCGCACAGACGTGGGACTCGCCGTGGGGCGAGGGACGACCCGGCTGGCACATCGAGTGCTCGGCGATGAGTACGACCCACCTCGACGAAACCATCGACATCCACGTCGGCGGGCAGGATCTGGTCTTCCCCCACCACGAGAACGAAGTCGCCCAGAGCGAGGCCGCGACCGGCCAGCAGTTCGCCCGCTACTGGCTCCACGTCGGCCTCCTCGAAACGAAAGACGAGAAGATGTCCTCCTCGCTGGGGAACTTCTCGACGGTCGCGGAGTTCGTCGGCGAGCACGGCCCGAACGTCGCCCGGACCTTCCTGCTCTCGACGGCCTACCACAGCAAGGCGACCTACAGCGCCGATACCGTGGCCGAAGCAGAGGAACGCTGGGAGCGCCTGGAGACCGGCCACCGACGGGCCGTCGAAGCTGCCGACAGCGTCGACGCCCACACCACGGTGGAGGACGACGCGCTCCGGGAGACGGTCGCCGAGGTCCGCGAGGCGTTCACCGAAGCGATGAACGACGACTTCAACACCCGCGAGGCGACGACGGCGCTGCTGGATCTGGCCGGCGCGGTCAACCGCCACGTCGACGGTCACGAGGAGTACGACTACGTCGGCCTGCGCCGGGCCATCGAGGCCTTCGAGGACCTGGGCGAGGGCGTCCTCGGCCTGGACTTCGGTGGTGAAAGCGGCGGCGACGTTCGCGTCGCACAGGAACTCGCGGACCTGATCCTCTCGGTCCGGGAGGAAGAGCGCGAGGCGGGCAACTACGAGCGCGCCGACGAGTTGCGCGACGAACTCGAAGCGCTGGGTGCCACAGTGGAAGATACCGACGACGGGCCGGTCGCGCGGTTCGACTGACGGTACAACAATTGAGAATCGGGAGCGGATTTTTATAAGGAGCGGTGACCGAACACCGGTAGTAGCGATGCACGGGAACGACCGTCCCGCGACGCTCTGTGTGACGAACGCCAAGGGCGGGACGGGAAAGACGACGGTAGCCATCAACGTCGCGGGCGCGCTCAACGAGCGGGGGCGGGACGTGCTGTTCGTCGACCTCGACCCGCAGGGCAACGCCACGGAGGGGCTCGGGCTGGTCGAGGCCTACGACGCGACACCGCCCACGCTGTTCGACGTCCTGACGGACCCGGACCAGCGGTCGGCGGTTCACGACCTGATCCGCCCCCACGACGAGATGGACGTGTTGCCGAGCAACATCGACATGTTGCAGGCCGAACACGAGCTAACGATGGCCAGCGTGATGGCGAAACTCGACGCCGATCCGGCGCTCGACGTCGATCCCGCGGTGCTGGAACCGCTGACGATCAACGTCGGGCCGGAGACGATCACCGGGGAGACGGCGCTGGACGGGCTGGAGAAGGTGCTCGACCGGCTCTCGGGGTACGACTACGTCGTCGTCGACTCGCCGCCCTTCTACGGGCAGTTGACCGACACCGCGATCTACGCGACGGGCAACGTCCTGATCCCGGCGCTGACCGAGGCGACCTCCGAACGGGCCATCGAACTCCTGTTCGACCAGATCGCGGCGCTGGAAGATCGGACGGGAAAGAGCGTCCGGGAGGTCGGCGTCGTCGCCAACCGGGTCGAATCGACCAACGAGGACGCCGAGATGCTCGACTGGCTGGAGGCCGTGTTCGAGGACGTGCCGGTCTGGTCCGTCCGCAAGCGGGTCGCGCTCCAGCGGGCCTTCTCAAGCGGGCAGTCGCTGTTCGCCTACGACTCGACGGTGGACATGGCCGACCGCTTCCTTGAGATCGCCGCCGACCTCGACAGACAGTTCGGCTTCACAGAGGAGATACCACAATGACCGACGAGGATACCAACGACCGAATGGAACGGGCGAACCGCATTCGAGAGATGCGCGAAGGACGACGCCGCACACCTGCGAAAGACGACGAGGAGGATGGGGCCGACGCGACCGCCGACGGTGGCGAGGCCGAAACCGAGGAAGACGACGCCGTGGCCGACGAAACGCAGGCGGCGGACGACTCGACGCCGACGATCGACGAGACTGTCGAAACGGCCCCAGCCGACGACGAGTCCGACACAGACCGGAACCCCGGAGCGGACGACGGCGACGAATTCGATGGCACTGCGGACGAGGAAAGCGGCGTCGAGACGAGCGGATTCGAGTTCGAAGAACCCACCGGGGACGACGGCGAGGACCGCGACAACGGCGAGACGGCTGAAGCGGACACCGCGGCAAACGAGGGGGTCGAGCGAGCGACGACGGAGTCGGGCGTCGCGGAGTCGGTGTCCTCGTCGGACGCCGCCGAGGCCGTCGACGCACTGTCGGGGAGCGGCGGTTTCGCCATCCCGGACCAGGCGACGACGGTCACCGAGGACGACGACCAGTCGATGCTGAACGCGGAAGGGACCGTCGCCGCGGCGCGAGCAGCGGCCGCGGGCAGGCGCGCGACCCACGCCGGCGACCGCACGCGCGTCCTGGAGTTCGAACTCGGCGAGGAGCGGTTCTGCCTCGACATCGAGTACATCGAGGAGATCGTCGAACTGGAGAACATGACCCGGGTCCCCAACTCGCCGTCCTACGTCGAGGGCGTGGTCGACCTGCGCGGGCAGGTGACCGCCATCATCAACCCGAAGGACGCACTCGCCGTCGACGACGAGGGGCGGGGCGACCTCATCGTCGTCTTCGACTCGGAGGAGATGGACGAGCAGGGCCACCTCGGCTGGGTCGTCGACGAAGTACGGCAGGTCACGCCCGTCACTGACGAGGAGGTCAACGAGTCACCCGACGAGGACGACGAGCACATCAACGGCATCATCAACCGCGAGGACGAGGACGACTTCATCGTCTGGACGACGCCCGACCTCGCACTGAACTCCTCTTAATTCTCGGCGTCGCCGTCGTCACTCTCCGGATCGCTGTCCAGAGCCAGTTCCTCCCCCACGAGTCCGACCGCTTCGCGGACGGCCCCGACCGACGTCAGGTAGCCGACGCCGACGGTCGTCTTGAGCGCGAGCGCGGCCGCGCCGGTCAGGACGGTCCCACCGACCTGTGCGACCGCGCCGTCGCCGACGCTGACCAGCCAGCCCGGCGAGTCGAACCGGAAGTCCTCGAGTCGCGGTTCGAACCTCCCATCACCGGCCCCGAGGCGGTGGTCGATCAGCCGCTCGACGTTGTCCGCGGCGACGCGAGCCTCGCGGATGGCCGCCTGCGCGCTGGCGGGGACGGCCTCGCCGTCCGAGTCGACGACGCGCGCGGCGTCGCCGAGGACGAACGTATCGCCTGACAACTGGAGTCGACTTCGTACCAGCGGGCGCTCACCAGCCAGCGCGTCCGGACCGCGGATGCCCCCGGTCCAGACGAACTCGTCGTAGGGAAGTTCCGTCCCGTCTTCGAGCGTGATCGTCCCCGCGTCGGCCGCTTCGACGGCCGCGTCGGTCCGCACCGTGATCCCGCGGTCGCGGAGCTGTTCGTCGACGGCCCGCTGGAACCGCTCGGGGAAGTTCGGCGCGACGGCCTCCTCCTGTTCGAGCAACGTAATCTCGACGCTGTGCGTAGCGTCCTGCTCACGAGCCAGCGCGGCGAGTTCGCCGGCGACCTGGACGCCAGAGAGTCCGGCACCGCCGACGACGATCCGTGCGTCGCCGGCGTCGAAGGCATCGAGTACGTCCGCCCGGATCCGCTCGGCGTCACCGAGGCGTTTCAGCGGCGTCGCGTGGTCCTCGACGCCCGGCAGGTCGTAGAAGGCCGTCTCCGCCCCGAGACAGACCGCCCCCACGTCGTAATCGAGTTCTTCGTCGCCGTCCAGCGTCGCGACGCCCGCCTCAGCGTCGACGTCGGTGACCCTCGCCTGTCTGATCTCGGCGCGCTCCAAGCACTCGTCGAGGGGAACCGTGATGTCGTCGGCGATGGACGGCCGACGGATCGCGCGGTGGAGTTCGTGCTGTACCAGGTGGTCCGCGCGCTCGTCGACGACGACCAGGTTCGCCTCGGGCGGCAGTCGCTTCTCCAGCCGTCGAGCGAGCGTCAACCCTGCGTAGCCGGCCCCCAGAACTGCGACCTTCATCACCGGTCAGTTGGGCCGCCCGACGGGTAAAGCCCGCCCCCGGAAAGAGTGCGACCGCAGCGACTCAGAACAGCGCTTCGCTCTCGTCGAGTAGCTGTGCGGGGCCGCCGACCTCCCAGACGCGCGTGTTCACGCCGCAGTCCGCGATGGCACCCTCCACGCGATCCACGTGGTCGGCGGTCGTGTTGACGTAGACGCTCGCGCCGGTGTCGACCGAGAAGTAGACCGGGACGTCCTCCTCGCGGAGTTCCCGAACGGTGTTGAACACCTCGATGGTTCGGGGCTGCCAGTAGACCCACCCGGACGGACCGGTCATCGTCGTCGCGGCCAGCGACAGGGAGTCGTGTTCGGCGAGTTCGAAGGTGCGGTCGAAATCGCCCGCCAGCAGCGCGTCGCGCATCTCCGCGATCTGGCCGTGGATGTGGGCCATCCGGGCCTCGAACATGTGGCTCTCGGCGGCCTCACGGTGCGCTTCCTCGGTCTCCTTGTAGGCCGGGACTTCCGCACCGATGATCCGGAGGTCGTCCTCCAGTGAGGTCTCGATCCGCTCGGAGCGACAATCGACGTCGTTCTTGCCGGTCCGGAGATGTGAGAACGCCCCCGTCACCGCCCGCGCGGCCGACGCCGACCCACGGCGCGCGACCGTCGAGATGTCCGGCAGCGTCATGTCGAGATCGGTCGCGCCCACCAGCGCCCGCGCGGCGGCGGCGAAGCCCGACGACGACGACCCGAAGCCGATGTTCGTCGGGAAGTCGTTCGCCGACTCGAACCGCACGGCGTGGTCGACGTCCGCCAGTTCGCGGACGTGATCGACGACGTTCTCTATCCGCTCGCGGCCCCGGCCCTCGACTTCCTCGCCGTCGATCAGGAACACGTCCTCGTGGCTGTCGGGTTCGAACTCGACGGTCGTCTTCGTGTGACTCGGTGCCGTACAGACGCTGATCGAGTCGTGGTACGGCTGGCGCAACTCCTCGTCGCGCATCCCGTGGTACTTCACCAACCCCTCGATCGGATGTGCCTTCGCGGTCGCTTTCATACGCCCTGATTCGGGCACCGGAACTTTGCCTTTTCCAAGTCGCGGAGCATCGTGAGTCAGACCGGAACCCGTTCACCGGCCAGATCAATCGTCGCCCGGTTCGTACGCGCCCGAACGATGCTCTATCGAGAAAATTAGCAACGTTTCCGTTTCACGGTCAGTCCGTGCCCCGAGCCGGTGGTCTCCCACGCGTATCTTCCCGTGCGGAGCGCCCGTTAACGGCTCTACGTACTCGTCCGGTGTCCGCCACTCGTCGGACACGATCTCGTCTAATTTCGAGACGATACGACGTTGCGTGTCAGTCTCTAAACCCTCGAAAGCGTCCTTGGCCCGCTCTCGGAATTCCCACGTCCAGTCGTCACTCGTCGTCATCGATCATCGCCACGACCTCGTCCCGGCCGTACGTCTCACCCTCACCCTTCCGCATCGCGTACTCCGAAGCCGCGATGTCGGCCAACATCGCCCGCGACGCACCCGGGTGTTCGACCGCATCACGAATCGCGTGCCGGAGAAACTCGCTTCGGGAGGTGTAGCCCTCCTCTTTCCACGCTGCATCGACGTCTTTCAGGAATTGCTCCGTCACACGGAGAGTCAGCGTCGTCGTCTCCGGGTCGTCGTTCCCACCCGAATCAGTTTCTGACATACGTCTGTGTTACGCATGCAGTACACAATTTACTGTCGGTCCCCTTTTCCCGCTCGGGTGCGCTTTGCGCACCACTCGCGGCAAAAACTTGGGGAAAAAGCCGCTCGCGCTTCGCGCTCGCGGTACGACGCCTCTTATAACCGCACCGGCACACCGCGCTCGTCCAGATACCCCGTTTCCACTTTTTCCCGCTCGGGTGCGCTTTGCGCACCACTCGCGGCAAAAACTTGGGGAAAAAGCCGCTCGCGCTTCGCGCTCGCGGTACGACGCCTCTTATAACCGCACCGGCACACCGCGCTCGTCCAGATATTCCTTGGTCTCCTGAATCGAATACTCTCCGAAGTGGAAGATCGAGGCCGCCAGCCCGGCGTCCGCGCCGGCGTCGGTGAACACCTCGTACATGTCCTCGGGGCCGCCACAGCCCGAGGAGGCGATTACCGGCGTCGAGACGGTGTCACAGACGGCCTTGGTGAGTGGGATATCGTACCCGTCCTTGGTCCCGTCGGCGTCGATAGAGTTGACGAACAGTTCGCCCGCGCCGCGCTCCTCGGCCTCCTCGGCCCACGAGATCACGTCGATATCGGTCCCCTCGCGACCGCCTTTCACCGTGCACTCGAACCAGCAGGATTCGCCGTCGACCTCGACGTAGTGGTCACCCTGCTCGTCGAAGCGGCGGCGGGCGTCGACGCTAATGACGATGCACTGGCTGCCGAAGGCCGCCGCGCCCTCCTCGATGAGTTCCGGCCGCTGTAGCGCACCGGTGTTGATCGACACCTTGTCCGCCCCCGCTCGCAGAGTCTCCTTGACGTCCTCGCGGGTGCGGATGCCGCCGCCGACGGTGAGGGGGATGAACACCTCGTCGGCGATGGACTCGACCACGTCCAGCATGGTCTCTCGGCCCTCGGCGGAGGCGGTGATGTCGAGGAAGACGAACTCGTCCGCTCCGGCCTCGTTGTACTTCTTGGCCATCTCGACCGGGTCGCCGGTGTACTCCAGATCCTCGAAGTTGACGCCCGTATACACCGCGGCGTTGCCCTCCTCGTCCAGGTCCACGTCGATACACGGAATGATCCGTTTGGTGAGGGTCATCTGATTGCGCGAGGCTACGGCACCGCCCGACAAAAGGCGTCTGATTCCCACAGGTCCGAGTCTAGATCGGTCGACCGCGGATCCGACACACCGAAGTAATCCGACTGTCAACGTCCTCGTATGAGCGACGATCACGACGAGGACCGGCCGGAGTACGACCCCGAGAGCCCGGATATTCCCGACGGGGAACCGCCACTGCGAAGCACCGCACCGCAGAGCGACTTCACGACGAGTCAGGTCGGCTTCGGAATCGTCGTCCTCGTAATCGGCCTCGCGATCACGTTCGGCATCCCGTTCCTGTTGTAGCGCCAATCTTTTTTCAGGCAGCCGAGTAGCCCGACCGAATGCGGAAGATCAACGAATCCGACCTCGACTGGACGGAGTACGACCACGAGGAGGCGACGTTCCACCGAAAGCACCTCGGCGAGGCCGTCGACGCCGAGGATCTGGGCTGTAGCCTCTACCAACTCCCGCAGGGCGAACGCGCCTGGCCCTACCACTACCACACCGCCAACGAGGAGGCGCTCTACGTGCTCTCGGGCGAGGGGCTGCTTCGTGCCGAGGACGGCGAACACGACCTCCGGGCCGGCGACTTCGTCACGCTCCCGGCCGACGAGTCCGGCGGGCACCGGGTCGTCAACGACGGCGACGATACCCTCCGTTATCTGGCGGTCTCGACGATGAACGAACCGGACGTGACGATCTACCCCGAGATGGAGAAGTTCGGCGTCTACGTCGGGTCCCCGCCCGGCGGGCGCGACGAGCGCACTTTCGAGGGGTACTATCCAACTGACGCGGAAGTGGAGTACTGGCCCGACGAGGAAGACGAGAACTGATTACGCCAGTTCGCGCTCGATGATCGACCGCAGGTCGCCGATCACGTCGGCCCCGTAGTGGAGCGTCTCGTCGTTCGCCGTCAGCGACAGCGCGCCCGAATCGTCGGCGGAGCCGACGCGCTCGACGGGCGCGATTCCCTCGAAGGCCGCTTCGACGGCGTCGGCGTCCTCTGTCTCGATCACGACCCGACCCGGCTGTTCGTGGAACAGGAGTTCGGCGGCGTCGGCGTCGCCCTCGAGCGCCACGTCCGCGCCCGCGTCGTCGGTCACCATCTCGGCGAGCGTCACCGCGAGGCCGCCGTGGCTGGCGTCGTGGACCGCGCGGGTCGCCTCGTGATCCGCCACGTCGGCGAGGGTCTCGACGAACGCGGCGCGGTCGTCGGGGAGTTCGGGGAACCGGTCACTCCCGCCGTGCTGGGCGAGGTACTCCGACCCGCCCAGTCGGGGTTCGGCCTCGCCCGACAGCGCCCGGTCGTTGACGACGAGAATCTCGCCATCACCGGCGAGCGCGGCAGGTGGTGCCTCGTAGCCGTCCTTGGTCCCGACGAGCGCGAGCGTCGGCGTCGGCGGGATCGGTCCCGTGTTCGAGTCGTTATAGAGTGAGACGTTGCCGCCGACCACTGGCACGTCGAGTTCCGCGCACATGTCGGCCACTCCGTCGACGATGCCTTCGAATCCGCCGTACACGTCGGGTTTCTCGGGGTTGCCGCCGTTGAGGCAGTCGACGGCGGCGAGGGGGATCGCACCCTTCGCGGCGACGTTGGTGGCGTTCTCCAGCGCGACCGCCCGCGCGCCGTCGTAGGGCGCGGCGTCCGTCCAGTTGGGGTCGGCTCCGGCGGAGTAGGCCAGTCCCGTCTCGGCGCTCCGGATCGCCAGGATCGCCGCGTCGTCGCCCGGCGGCGTCGCGGTTCGGACCTGCACCTCGTGGTCGTACTGCCGATAGACCCACCGCTTGGAGGCCGTGTTCGGGCTCCCGACGACGGCCTCGAAGGCGTCGTCGAGGGCCGGTTCCGGGAGGTCCCGCTCGGGCTGGGAGGGCTCGACCGAATCGAGATCGTTGAACGGCGCGCCCTCGCCGAGGAACTCGGCCGACGCGTCGACCACGGTTTCGCCCTCGAACTCGCAGACGTAGTTGCCGTCGGTCACCTCGCCGATGACGGAGCACCCGAGATCGTAGCGTTCTGCGATCTCGGCGACTCGATCCACGTTCTCGGGTTTCACCTCGTAGGCCATCCGTTCCTGGGACTCGGCGAGCAGGATCTCCAGGGCGTTCATGTTGGGCTCGCGCTGGTGGACCCGTTCGAGTTCGATGTGGGCCCCGAGACCACCCTTGGCGACGAGTTCGCTCGTCGCGCCGCCCAGCCCCGCCGCGCCGAGGTCGCGGGCCGACTCGATCAGCCCCTCGTCGATCAGCGCCTCGTTGGCCTCGATCAGGAGTTTCTCCGTGTAGGGGTCACCGACCTGCACCGCCGGGCGGTCCTCGGTCTCGGCGTCCTCCGCGAGGTCCTCGCTGGCGAAGGAAGCACCGCCGAGGCCGTCCCGCCCGGTCGCGTTGCCGACGAGGACGATCTTGTTGCCCGGCTCCTGCGCTTCGGCGGTGACCAGCCGGTCGGGGTCGTCGATCAGCCCGATACAGGAGACGTTCACCAGCGGATTGCCCTCGTAGTCGTCGTGGAAGGCGACGCTTCCCGCGACCGTGGGGACGCCGATGCAGTTGCCGTAGTGGGAGATGCCTTCGACGACGCCCTCGAAGAGATAGCGGGAGTGTTCGCGGTCGAAGCCGCCGAAGTACAGCGAATCAGCCAGCGCGATTGGGTAGGCACCCATCGAGAGGGTGTCCCGGACGATGCCCCCGACGCCGGTCGCCGCGCCGTCGAACGGGTCGACGTAGGAGGGGTGGTTGTGGCTCTCGATGCCCAGCGTGATGTAGGTCTCGCTGGTTCCGCCGTCGCCATCGGGAAGAGCGACGACGGCCGCGTCGTCCCCGGGGCCGACGACGACGTCTTCGCTCTCGGACTCGAAGGCAGAGAGCAGCGGTCGGGAGGAGCGGTACGCGCAGTGTTCGCTCCAGAGGTTCTCGAAGAGCGCGGCCTCGGCCGGCGTCGGCTCGCGGCCGAGTTCCGCGGTGACGAGATCGTGGTCCTGATCGGACAGACTCATTGGGCACGGGTAGCCACAGGCCGGCTAAATCGCTTTCCATGTCGCGCGTGCGAACGGCGACAGCGGGCGGAAAAAACGAGTGCGTCGTCAGTCGTCGGTCCGTTCGGCGGTCGCGTCGTCGGCGTCGTCGACTGGTTCGCCACCGTCCGTGGCAACGTCTTCGTCACCCTCGCCACCGTCGGAGGTGCCCTCCGACGAGGCCCCACTCGCTTCGTTCGCGGGACCACCGTCGGTCGCGATCCTGGTTTCGAGGCGGTTCTCGTGCCAGGTGAACTCGCGGCCGAACAGTTCCGGAACTTCCTCCTTGAGGTTCCAGGGGTCCGGGCCGACCTTCGGGCCTTCGAGCCAGGACTGGACGAGGTTCCAGACGAAGATGATCTGGCCGACCAGCAGGATGAACGCGCCCACGGAGGCCAGCTGGTGGAAGGTCGTGGTCGTCGCCAGCGGCGCGATGGCCGAGTCGAACTCGTAGGTCGCGTACCGCCGGGGCATGCCCAGATAACCAAGCGCCAGCATGGCGAAGAAGGTGATGTTGGTGCCGATCATCGACAGCCAGAAATGCCACTTCGCCAGCGTCCGCTGGTACATCCGACCCGTGAAGATCGGGAACCAGTAGTAGACGCCCGCGAAGACGGCGAAGCCGATGGCACCCATCACGATGTAGTGGAAGTGGCCCACCACGTAGTAGGTGTCGTGCAGGACCTTGTCGACGGGAATCGACGCGAGGAACACGCCGGTGACGCCGCCCAGGATGAAGTTCGAGATGAACCCGATACAGAACAGCATCGGGGCCGCCAGGCGGAGCTTCCCGTTCCACATCGTCGTGATCCAGTTGAAGGTCTTCACCGCGCTCGGTATCGCGATCGCGAGCGAGACGGCCATGAAGCTGGCCCGCAGCCGCGGGTCCATCCCGGTCGTGAACATGTGGTGAGCCCACACGCCGAAGGAGAGGACTCCGATGGCCAGCGTGGAGTAGACGACGAACTTGAACCCGAACAGCTTCCGGCCCGCGAAGCGGGGGAGGATGTAACTCACGAGTCCCATCGGCGGGAGCACGAGGATGTACACTTCGGGGTGGCCGAAGAACCAGAACAGGTGTTGCCACAGCATCGTCCCACCGCCATCGACGGCGAAGAAGGTCGTGGCGAAGTTCCGGTCCAGAAGCAGCATGATGATCGCACTGCCAAGCAGCGGGAAGGCGAACAGGATCAGCGCCGACTGGGTGAGGATGGTCCACGAGAAGATGTCGAGGTTCGCCCAGTTGACGTCCTCACTGCGTTCGGTGAAGATGGTCGCGATGAAGTTGATCGCACCCATCGTCGCCGAGACACCCGTCAGGTGCAGGCCGAGCATCATCAGGTCGGCACCGACCTGGGCCTGTTCGACCGACAGCGGCGGGTACATCGTCCAGGAGGTCTGTGCGGTCCCGACACCGGGGATGAGGAACCCGCCCCAGACGAGCAACGCACCGGGTGGGAGCAGCCAGAACGCGATGGCGTTGATCCGCGGGAACGCCATGTCGTCGGCCCCGATCAGAAGCGGGATGAAGTAGTTCGAGAACGCCGCGATGATCGGCGTCCCGAACAGGAACAGCATCGTGATCCCGTGACTGGTCAGGATGGCGTTGTAGAACCCGTTCTCGATGGCGGCCCCGGCCGGAGTGATGAGCTGCATCCGGATGAGGAAGGCCATGATGCCACCGACCGCGAACGCGAGCACCCCGTAGGTACCGTACAGCAGTCCGATGTCCTTGTGGTCGACGGAGGTGAGCCACCGCACGATTCCGCCGGGCTTTTCGTCGTGCCCGTAGCTAGCCTCCTCGCCGATCGCGCCGCCGCCGGCGAGTGGCGTATACGAGCGCCAGTCCTCGATGCGCGTCAGAAGCGCGATTACGGCGACGAGGAACACGCCCATCAGCACCGTTAGTGCGAGCTGTTCTGCAGCCATTGATACTCGACGTTCGGAACTGGGGGCTAAAGAAAGATTCCCTTTGAATCCCACAGGAACGTGTTCGTCCGGGGACGACGCGGCGGTCCACGCTATTTCGATGGCAACGGCTACCGATGGTACCGACTGACAAAGAGAGACCGGCGACGGACGGCCGGGAGAGTCGTCTCAGGCGGTGTGGTCCTCGTCGCCTTCCATCTCGGCCTCGGCCTCGGAGACGGCTTTGCCGGCGTAGTAGGTCAGGATGGTCAGCAGGACGAACGCGGCGATCAGGATGCCGAACTGGAGCGACGAGATGACGTTGTTCCAGCCGAAGGGGTTGAACAGCCCGAAGGCCACGATGAAAAACATCAGGATGCCAAGCGGGATCATGTTGACCGTGAGGTCGAGGATGGTTTCACGGTCGAACGTGCTCGGGAGCATACCAGCCAGTTTTGCGACGACGATAAATAGGTTGTCGGAATCGCCGCGCCGTCGTGACGGTCGGGATCAGATCGACTATCGAGGCTCGACGTTCCGTTCGAGCGCCTGGACGGTCCCCCCGGCAGCCAGCAGGATGAGCCCGGCGACTGCCACCGCGAGTGCGCGCGGGACGAGTTGCCCGTAGTCTCCGGGTGCGACGATCACGTCGACCAGAACGCCGGGGTCGACGCCGACGCGCCAGCCGACGAGGCCGACGCCGATCACTGCCAGGACACCGCCGAAGGCCAGCAACGAGCCCCAGAGCGTGTCGACGTATTCGGACTCTTTGAGGATGCCGGCGACGCTCCCGCCGAACAGCAACAGGCCGCCGACGGCGATGGCGAAGATGCCGACGATGATGCCGACCTCAGAGAGCACGAACCCGAGTGCGACGAACATCGGCCAGGGACTGGCTTTCCGGTACTGGTCGCTCAGGCCGGGTTCCTCTTCCATACCCCACCATGGGACTCGCGCGTAAAATGCGCATCGAAACCCCGGCCCGGGGAATCCGGAACCAACATATTCACTACCACCCCCACCTAACGCCCGACCATGAGCGACCGTTCGGAGGACGTGTCACGACGGGGTTTCCTCATGGCGACGGCGGGCGGCGCGGCGGCCGCCGGCGTCACGGGCACAGCTGCTGCCCAGGAGACCACGCAGGCAGGCGGCACCGGAACGGCAAACGGGACAGCGACTAACGGGACCGAGACCAACGGGACCGGGACCCCGGAGGGGACCGGGACCGAGGGTGGTGGCGGCGGTGGCGGCGGTGGCGGCACCCCCGACCTCGGCGGGTATCTGGACGACGCAAACACCTACGGCGGGAGTGTCACCGACGCGACCGGGCAGAGTACCGTGACCGTCGAGGTCGGTGCCGGTGACGGGTTCGCGTTCAGCCCCGCAGGTGTTCACGTCGACAACGGCGCGACCGTCCAGTGGGAGTGGACCGGCGAAGGCGGCGGACACAACGTCGTCTCCGACGAGGGGCCGCTCGACTCCGGCTCCGCTGTGAGTGGTACGGGCGTCAAGTATGAACACACGTTCGAGGAAGACGGCATTTACAAGTACTACTGTGTCCCCCACGAGGGGCAGGGGATGCTCGGCGCGGTCGTCGTCGGGAGCGACTACCCGACGGTCGAGCCGGAGACAGGCGGCGGCGGTGGCGGTCCCGCACTGCCCGGCGAGGCCAAGACCATCGGCGTCGCGACGGCGCTGGTGATGAGCGCGTCCCTCGGCCTCTCCTACGTCTTCATGAAGTACGGCGGCGACTACGAGATCGACGAGTAGACCGCCTACACCGAGGTATCGACCGTTTCTATTTCGAGGTCGACTTCGCGCTGGCGGCCCTCGAGGTCGGCGACGATCCGTTCGACGACGCGTTCGGCCTCGGCCTGAATCTTCGGCTTTGCCTTCTCGATCACCCAGCCCATCGAGACGAATCGCGGGAGGTCGATGGCCCCCGAATCCGCCGAATCCGGGTGGAACTCGACGATCAGGCGCACGCGACAGGCGTGTTCCTGACTGTCCGGTCGCTCCTCCGGGATCGGTTCGACGGCCCAGCGGCCCCCTGCATCGATGTCTTTCGTAATCTCCCAGTCGATCCGGGTGGGCGGATCGACGTCGGTCACTTTCGAGTGGGCGGTGTAGCTGAGTTTCCACCAGGCGAAGGTGAGGAAGTACCGTGTCCCGGGACCGCCGTCGCCGTCGCTGCGGACCTCTTCGAGGTACTTCGAGTAGTCGGCGTAGCCGGGGAAGTCCTCGAGGAACTCGTAGATCTCCGCGGGCGGCAGGTAGACGACGGTGCTGACCTCGACTCTGTCCACACTCGCACTGGGGCCGAGCGGCCCGTAAATATTCCGCAGGTAGCCGTCGCTCCGTATCAAACAGTCAGACATATGTGCGTTCCCGGGCCACTGAGACCGACATGAGCGAACACGACGAGGCAGACGAGGAGTTCGGTGGCTTCGGGGGCCGGCACGTCCCCGAACCGATGCAGGAACCGCTCGCACAGCTCGCGGCGGCGTTCGAGGACATCGTCGAGACAGAGGAGTTCCGCGAGGAGTTCCGCGCGATCCTGGAATCCTACGCCGGGCGACCGACGCCGCTGTACCACGCCGAGCGACTCTCCGAGGAGTACGGCGCCGAGATCTACCTGAAACGCGAGGACCTGCTCCACGGCGGGGCCCACAAGATCAACAACGCCGTCGGGCAGGCGCTCTTGGCGAAGAAGGCCGGCAAGGAGCGGCTGATCGCCGAGACCGGGGCCGGCCAGCACGGCACCGCGACCGCGATGGTCGGCGCCCTGTTCGATCTGGACACGGAGATCTACATGGGGGAGAAAGACGTGGAGCGCCAGCGGATGAACGTCTTCCGGATGCGGTTGATGGGCGCACAGGTCAACCCCGTCACGCAGGGCGGCGCGGGGCTGGCCGACGCCGTCGACGTAGCGCTGGAGGACTTCGTCGAGAACATCGACGACACCCACTACCTCGTCGGATCGGTCGTCGGCCCCGACCCGTTCCCGCGGATGGTCAGGGAGTTCCAGTCGGTCATCGGTGAGGAGGCCCGCGAGCAGGCCATCGAGCAGATCGGCGGCCTGCCAGACGCGTGCGTGGCCTGCGTCGGCGGCGGCTCCAACGCCATGGGGCTGTTCCACGCGTTCCGGGACGACGACGTGGCCTTCTACGGCGGCGAGGGCGGCGGCGAGGGTGCGGGCTCGGGCCGTCACGCTGCGCCGCTCGACGACGGCAAAGAGGACGTGCTCCACGGGATGCGTACGAGGGTAATCGACGACGACGTGGAGGTCCACTCCGTCTCCGCGGGGCTCGATTATCCGGGCGTCGGCCCCGAACACGCCCTGTTCCGCGAGATCGGGCGCGCCGAGTACCGCGCCATCACCGACGAGGAGGCCCTGGAGGCGTTCCGGACCCTCTCGATGACCGAGGGGATCATTCCGGCGCTGGAGACGGCCCACGGGCTGGCGATGGCCAGGCAGGTCGCCGAGGAGACCGACCACGAGACCATCGTCGTCAACCTCTCGGGCCGGGGCGACAAGGACATGGAGACCGCCGCCGAGCAGTTCGATCTGGGCGAGTAAATCGAACCCTTCTATTCGGGGGCCGGCCAACTCCCCGCTGTCATGACCGAAACCACGGACGTCTGTATCGTCGGTGGCGGCGTGGCCGGCCTCAGCGCCGGCACCTTCACCGCCCGACACGGACTGGAGACCATCGTCGTGAACGACGGGGAGTCGCTGCTCCGTCGCAACGGCCACCTGGAGAACGTCCCCGGCTTCCCCGCCGGCGTGAACTCGCGACGCTTTCTCGACATGCTCGAAGACCAGGCCGAGAACGCCGGCTGTACCTTCCACGAGGGGGAGGTGACGAGCGTCACCGTCGACGACGAGGGCTTCGCCGTCGAGACCGCCGCCGGCGACCAGTTCTGGGCCGATTACGTGATCGCGGCAACGAAGAACACGGTCGAGTACCTCCGGGAGATAGAGGGCGTCGGGTTCGTCGACCGCGGGAAGACGTACGTCGACACGGACGAACGCGGACGCACCGGCGTCGACGGCCTCTACGCCGCGGGGCGGCTGGCGGAGAAGCCACACCAGACTGCGATCTGTGCCGGCCACGGGGCCGAGGTCGCCGTCACCCTGCTGGAGGAGGACGACCGGCCGTTCTACCACGACTGGGTCGCGCCCGAGGGCTACTTCTCGGGCCGGGGGCGGGACGTGCCGCCGGGCTGTGAGGAGATCGACGAGACCGAGCGCGAGGTCCGGGAACGCGAGTCCATGGACGCCATGACCGAGGCGTTCGCCGAGCGCCACCCAGACGAGCCGACCCAGCACCCGAGCGTCGCGGAAGACAGTGACTGATTCCACGCCGTAGTTTCTTTTGCCGCCCGGTCGTACCGCCGGTGGAGGGATACCGTGAGTGATCTACGACTGGAGAGTCCGGCCTTCGAGGACGGGGCGCGGATTCCCGAGAAATACGGCTACACCGAGGCGGACGTGAACCCGCCCTTGCGTATCGAGAACGTGCCGGACACGGCTGAATCGCTGGTGTTGATCGTCGACGATCCGGACGCGATGGAACCGGCGGGGAAGATCTGGGACCACTGGCTCGTGTGGGACATCGACCCCGACGTCGGAGAGATACCCGAAGACTGGGACGCCGAGGACGCCACGGAGGGGCAAAACGACTACGGCGAACACGGCTACGGCGGGCCGAACCCGCCGGACCGGGAACACACCTACCGGTTCCGGGTGTACGCGCTCGATACGACGCTCGACCTCTCGCCGTCGGCCGACACGAACGACCTGGAAGACGAGATGATGGGGCAGGTGCTGGCGAACGCACGGCTCGAGGGGACGTACGCGCCCTGAGAAGTGAAACACGCGCCCCACCCCCACGGGTGCCAGGCGCGGTTCGATCGATTCCGCGGGTCGCTACCTCAGTACTCTTCGTGTGCGAACACAGTGTCGACCTCTGTCGCACACTCGGTCAGCAGCGTCGCGGCGTCGGAGTACTGGAGGATCTTCTGCATGTCACCGTCTAGCTCGAACTTCCCGGACATCATGCCGTCGACGGCACCGATGTTGCCCTTCGTCAGCTCGACCCAGTTCTCGTAGGTCCCGGTGAGCTTGAAGCCGTTGTCGACCTCGTCCTCGGACTCGATCAGGTAGGCGTCGGTACACTCGCCGTCTTCGAGACCGACGAACGTCTGGCCGGTGTGGCCCGACGCGCCCTCGGAGACGTACTGGTCGAGCTCGTCCTGAAGGTGCTCGGGCATGGCGTCGACGTCGATCTCGTCGAGCGGCATGTCAGTCATCTTGAAAATGAAGTCGCCGTTGAAGTCGACACCCCAGCCGGCCGACTTCTCGGCGTACTCCTCGCTGTTGTTCACCTTTTCTTGGTAGTTATCGAACCATTCCGAACTCGGGAATATGAGTCCATCTGCCATAGGCATGCCAACTTGTGACCCCAACCCTAGTAAAGCTTCACGGGGAAATCTACGGCTTCTTTTTAAGCACCCGGAAATCGGGGGGTCCTCAAAGAACCCCCTACGGATTTACCGCGCGGGGGCAAACGGGGAGATAATGCTATCCGGAGTGAACGTTGCGCTCGGGGTCACCGGGTCCATCGCGGCGGTCAAGACCGTGGAGTTGGCCCACGAGTTACGCCGACAGGGGGCGTCGGTCAGAGCAGTGATGACCGACAGCGCCACGGGAATAATCCACCCGTGGGCCGTCGACTTCGCGACCGACGAACCCGTCGTCACGGAGATTACCGGACAGGTCGAACACGTCGAGCTGTGTGGCCGCGAGGGCTGGGCCGACGTCCTGCTGATCGCGCCGGCGACGGCCAACACCGTCGGCAAACTGGCGGCAGCCATCGACGACACGCCGGTGACGACGACGGCGACGACGGCGCTGGGCGCTGACGTCCCCGTCGTCGTCGCGCCCGCGATGCACGAACCGATGTACGACCACCCCGGCGTCCTCGAAACCATCGCTCAGGTCGAGTCCTGGGGCGTCGAGTTCGTCGACCCGCGGATCGAGGAAGGGAAAGCCAAGATCGCCACGGAGGAAGCCATCGTCACCGGCGTCGCCCGTGCGACGACGCCCGATCCGCTCGCAGGGAACCACGTGATCGTCACGAGCGGCGCGACGACGGAGTCCGTCGACCCCGTGCGGACGCTCTCGAACCGCGCGTCGGGCCGGACCGGACGGGCAGTCGCACGGGCCTGCCACGTCCGCGGGGCCGACGTGACGCTCGTGCACGACGGCGGTGACGTTCACTACGCCGACGTGGAGCGAGTCGAGAGCGCCGCGGAGATGCTCGAAGCGGTGCAGGCTCACGCCGACGATGCAGACGCGCTGGTCTCGGCGGCCGCCATCTCCGACTACACCGTCGGGGCGGCCGACGAGAAGATCAAGTCCGGCAAGGACCGGCTCACCCTCGAACTGACCCCGACGCCGAAACTGATCGACAGCGTGCGGGAGGCCCACCCCGATCTGGCCATCGTCGGATTCAAAGTCGAGACGGAGGGCGACGAGGCGACGCTGATCGAGCGCGCACGCGAGACGATGGATCGGGCTGGACTGGCCTTCGTCGTCGGCAACCGCGCCGACGTGATGGGCGAGGCGGAGACGCGAGCGCTGGTGATCCGAGAGGACGGAAGCGACGAGTACGCGGGCAGCAAAGCCGGCCTCGGGGCGCGCGTGGCCGAGGAACTCGCGGTGGAACTGTAATACGTTCCCACCGATCGAGAACGGACGGACGCTCTTTTCCGGGTGCAGACACGACACCGAACCGACGTGACTCCCGAGCGAGAATCGACCGCGGCGTACGTCGAGATCGAGGGCGACCGACAGCTACTGCTCCCGACGGCGCTGGAAGCCTGCGAGGGGTTCGAACCGGTCGAGATAGCCCCGGAGATGGCCTGTGCTGACAGCGGCCCCATCGAAGGGCCCTGGACCGGGCTGGAACTGGGCGACCTCCTCGCGACCGCCGAGAGCCCGCCGGACGCGACGCACGTCCTCGTGACCTGCCGGGACGGTTACCGGGTCTGTCTCGACGTGACCGACGCGCTGACGGCCGTGCTGGCCTACCGCCGGGACGGCGACCCGCTTTCCCCCGAGGAGATCCGGATCGTGGGGCCGGACGTGGAGAGCGGCCGGAGCGCGAAGGGCGTCCGCAGGATCGAGCCCGTATCGCTCGCGCCGGAGGAGGAGCCGACCGATCTGGAGGCGCTGTCCCCAGTGGAGAGCGACGCCGCTGTCGGGAACTGAGCCCGCCGGAACGCCTTTGAGGGAGAGTCCCGAGGCTGGTCTATGCTCGAGGATATCACTGCCTTCGTCACCGGTGCGAGTCAGGGAATCGGCCGCGAGATCGCGATCACGCTCGCCGACCACGGCGCGAACGTCGCGCTCGCGGCGCGGGGCGACGGCATCCACGACACCGCCGCCGCCATCGACGACCCGGACCGGACGCTCGCCGTCGAGACGGACGTGACCGACGAGGACTCGGTCGAGAACGCCATCGCGGAGACGGTCGACACCTTCGGCGGTCTCGACTGTCTGGTCAACAACGCGGGCATCGCCGGCCCGGTCCAGCCCTACGACCGGATCGAGGAGGCCGACTTCGAGTACGTGCTGGACGTGAACCTGATCGGCGCGTGGCGCTGCGTGAAACACGCCGGCGAACACCTCCGGAAGAGCGAGCAGGGCAGCGTCGTCAACCTCGGCTCCATCGGCGGGAAGCGACCCTACGCCAACCGGACGCCCTACAGCGCCTCGAAGATGGGACTCGTGGGCCTGAGCCGGACGCTGGCCGCCGAACTCGGGCGGGACGACGTGACGGTCAACGTGATCCAGCCCGGGCCGGTCGAGGGCGACCGGATCGACGACGCGATCGGCGCGCAGGCGAAACTTGCGGACGTGGAGAACGCCGAACCGGCGAGTCTGGGACCCGACGATTTTACCCTGCCGGAGTACTTTATCAGCCCGGAAGACGTGGCCGAGCAGGTGGCCTACCTCGCCGGCCCGCACGCCCGGAAGATTACGGGCCAGGAGATCGCGATCGACGCCGGGGGGACCTGCTTCTGAGAAGTCCGACCGTCCTCCGGCGGACGGCATGGTCGACCATGCACTGAATGCATGCCGCTGGTACGTGTGTTCCACGTATGGGAAACGTGCTGGAACGGATCAAGACGATTTTCGACGACGAAGGGCCAACGGAACGGCCCGATACTGAACGCACGACATCGGCGACGCTGTACCGGTGTCGAGGGTGTGAGACGACGTACGTCGGGACCGACAAGGAGGCCTGTTCGAGTTGTGGTGAGTCCGTCGAGGAGATTCCCTCCGAATCTGATCTCGGCTACGGGCCGGCAGGAGTCTAGGGCCACGGATCCGGCGGTGGGCGCCCGGTCGAGTACGGCCGGCGGGGCCGTCCACGGAATCCCCGTCCAGAACGCGGCAGACCCCTCAGAGTGCGACGACAGTGACCAGCAGTGCGACCACCACGAGCAGGACGCCGAAACCGATGGTGTCCTGCCGGGTGAGCCGATCGACCGTCGCGTCGTCGAGGACTGTCCGGGGATCCCTGACGAGTCGGATCGTCGCCCGGGTCAGCCCGACGACAACGCGGTCGACCGCGGCGTAGAGTTCCGTGACGCCGACGACGAGCGCGCGGGTCCCGTACAGGCCCCCGGGATTGTAGAGGCTGTCCACGTCGGGCACCTTCGCGACCCGGGAGAGGGGCGTCTTCAGGATCACGAAGCCGATCACGCCGGCGGCCGCAAGCGCCACGCCTTCGAGGAGATGGGAGGGACTGAAGGGGTGGAACTCGGTCCCGCCGAGGACCGCGTCGAGTCCGTGGACCTCGGTGACACCGGGAAGGATCTCGTACAGCGCGGGGGGGTAGAGGCCGAACAGGACACACAGCGCCGCGACTGCGACCATCGGGACGGCCTGACCGAGGCTGGCGTCTTTCACGGTACCCTCGTACTCGCCGTGGAGGAAGGCGTAGTAGCCCAGTTTGATGAAGGAGAGGAAGGTACCCACGCCGCCGGCGAGCAGGAGGTACCACAGGACGTCGTAGTGTTTGTAGTGGGCAGCGACGATCACCATGCCCTTCGAGACGAAGCCGTTGAACCCGGGGAAGCCGGCGATCGACAGGGCCGCGACGAAGAAGACGATCGCGGTGATCGGCATCTGCCGGCCGAGGCCACCGAGTTTCTTCAGGCTCTCCTCGCCCGTGCGGTAGACGACGACGCCGACGGTCATGAACAGCAGACTCTTGTAGAGGATGTGGTTGAAGACGTGGCCGAAGGCACCGGCGGTCGCGAGAGAGCCGGCGAGACCCACGCCGGCGACCATGTAGCCGACCTGGGACTGGATGTGATAGGAGAGCAGGCGGCGCATGTCGTTTTGCAGCAGGGCCATGCAGGCCCCGAAGAGGGCCATCGCACCGCCGACGTAGGCGATGGCGAGTTCGCCCTCGGGGAACGCCCGGAACAGGCCGTAGACGCCGGTCTTGGTGGTGAAGACACAGAGGAAGACGCTGGCGGCGACGTGGGGCCGCGGGTAGGTGTCGGGCAGCCAGGCGTGCAGGCCGACGAAGCCGACGTTGACGCCCATGCCGATCGCCGCGAGGGTCTGTGCGACCGGGCCGACCATACCGCCGGGCGCGGCGCTGAACAGGAAGGAGCCGACCTCGGCGAAGTGCCAGACCACCGCGCCCAGCAACAGGGTGCCGCCGATCCCGTGCAGCAGGGCGTAGCGGAAGGCCGCGCGGACGGCCTTCCCGCCGTAGTGCCAGACGAGCAGGGTCGAGGTGACGGCCATCAGCTCCCAGAAGAAGATCAGGGTGAGCCAGTCGCCGCCGAACACCGCCCCCAAACTCGTCCCGACGTAGGACAGCGCGAAGGCGGTCTGGACGGCGTCGGCGTCGGTGGCCCAGGAGTAGGCCACCGCGACCGCGCCGATGAACCCGAAGATCAGGCCCATCAGCCGCGAGAACACGTCGACGTTGAACAGGACCGTCTCGAAGCCGAACAGGTCGACGCCCGCGACGAACGCCCCTTCGGGCACCAGCCAGACGTAGGGGACGACGACCGCCGTGGCGAGGATCCCGACGGCGTGGGCCGGCCCGCGGCCGAGATACTTGCCGACCACCGGCAACAGCAGCGCCGCCAGCAGGACGGGGACGAACGGCGGGACGAGGGGGTCGACCATCAGACGACCACCCCCGTCACGTTCTCGACGATCAGGCGGACGATCTCGAGGAACACGGCGGCGTCGGGGACGATCCCGAGGGCGACCGAGCCGGCCGCCGCGAAGCAGATCGGCCCGAGCATCAGCCACGTGGACTCCTCGCCGGTCCAGCGGCTGTGTTCCCAGTCGATCCGCTCGTCGGGGCCGTGTTCGTGGTGGAGCTGTTCGGCCGCGTCGATCTCGTCTCGGATCCCCTGACCTTCGTGGTTCCGGGCGAAGCCGTGGTCGTCGGGATCACCCTCGTCGCCGCCGTCGGGTAGCGGGCCGCGGGCGTCGTCGCGCCGAGAGCCGCCGTCGGTCGCGGTCGCGTGTGCGCTTCCGGGATCGGTCCCGGCGAACCGGCCGCCGAGCGGTCCCTCGACCAGCGGTTTGGGGTCGCCCTCGGTCGGTTTCTCGAAGAAGGCGGTGTAGACCACCGGCCAGAAGTACGCGATGTTGAGGACGCCCGAGATCAGCAGGGCGGCGGTGAAGACGAGGCCGCCGGCCGAGACCGTCCCGATCAGCAGGAAGTACTTGCTGACGAAGCCCGCCACGAGCGGGATGCCGGCCATCCCGGCCGCGGCGACGGCGAACGCCCCCATGGTGAGGGGCATGCGGTGGCCGATGCCGGCCATGTTGGAGATGTCGTCGGTGTGGGTCTCGACGTGGAGCGCGCCGGCACAGAAGAAGAGGGTGAGCTTCATGAACGCGTGGGCGGGGATGTGCAGGAGGCCGCCGACCAGCGCGTAGGCGGCGGCGTCGGTCGACCCGGAGCCCGCGGCCGCTGCACCGACCGCCAGCCCGAGAACGATGTAGGAGAGCTGGCTCACCGTCGAAAAGGCGAGCCGGCGCTTGAGGTTGTCCTGCCGGAGCGCGATGATACTCGCCACGACGAGGGTAAAGGCGGCGACGGCGGCGAGGATCGTCCCCATTCCGATCTCGCCGACGAGTCCGGGGCCGAACACGTCCAGCACGACGCGAGCGATGCCGAACACGCCGGACTTGACGACCGCGACCGCATGGAGCAGGCCGGAGACGGGCGTCGGCGCGACCATCGCGTCCGGGAGCCAGGAGTGCAGCGGCATCAGCGCGGCCTTGACGCCGAACCCGCCCGCGAGCAGGGCGAAGGCGACGCGGGCGACCATCGGGTCGGCGTTGGCGAGGCTCGCGATGCCGCCGGGGGTGAACGCGGTCGTGGCAGCGCCCGTGCCCATGCCCGTGAGCCAGAAGACCAGCACCGCGCCGGCGAAGACGGCGACGCCGCCGCCGAAGGTGTAGGTCAGGTACTTCCGGCCGGCGGCGCGGGCCTCGTCGGTCTCGTCGTGGGCGACCAGCGGGTAGGTCGCCACCGTCAGCAGTTCGTAGAACACGAAGATGACGAACAGGTTGCCGGCGAACGCGACCCCCACTGCGGAGGCGACGCTGGCGGCGAACGCCGCGAAGTAGCGCGTCTGGTCGTGTTCGTCCAGCCCGCGCATGTACCCCATCGAGTAGAAACTCGTGATGACCCACAGCAGGCTGGCCAGCAGGCCGAAGAGGATGCCGAGCGCGTCGGCCTGAAGCGCGAACTCGACGCCGGGGAGGAAGGTCCCCAGTTCGGTCCGGTAGACGGTCCCGGAGAGAACCCCCGGAACCATGCTGGCGACGATGCCGAACGCGCCCAGCGCGGCCAGCACCGTCCAAGACTCCCGGAGGTTGGGCCGTCGGCCCGACAGCAGGATCGGAACGATGGCGATTGCGGGCACCAGTACCGCCGCGAGCGGTCGGAGTGAAGGTGTGAATTCGTTCATGGCAGGAGTAGATCGAGCGTCGGTTCGAGCAGTTCGGCGAACGGAACGACGGCAGCGCCGAGCGTCACCGCGAGGACGGCGGCCACGACGACCACCACGTACATCCCGACGGAGGTTCGCCCGCCGTCGGCGACCACCGCGTCCGGCCGAGCGTCGGCGGCCGTCTCACCCTCGGCGTGGTCGTCGGGCGCGGCCGGTTCGCGGAAGTACATCCGCTCGACGAGCCGGGCGAAATAGGCCAGCGTCAACAGCGTCGAGAGGAGGATGACCGCGGCCAGCGGCCACAGCTGGGCCTCGACGGCCCCGACGGCGATGTACCACTTCCCGACGAACCCGACCGCGGGCGGAACGCCGACCATCGCGAAGGCCAGCACCGCGAACGCGCCGGCGGCGTAGGGCATCCGCTCGCTCAGCCCCTCGTACTCGTGGACTTCGCGCGCGCCGGTGGCAGTCGCGATGAGCCCCGCCGCGAGGAACAGGCCGCCCTTCATGATCGCGTGGCCGACGAGGTGGACGATCGCGCCGATCAGCGCGGTTCCGTTCAGGGCCGCGAGCCCCGCGAGCACGAGGCCGAACTGCGAGACCGACGAGTACGCGAGCATCCGCTTGATCTCGGATTGGGAGACCGCGAGCGCGCTGCCGGCGACGATGCTGACGATGGCACCGACGATCAGCAGCGTCCGGGCGGGGTCGACTGCGGCGAAGAAGTCGGGCGTGAACACGGTCAGCGAGATGCGGATCAAGGCGTACGCGAAGGTCGTCGAGACCAGCGCGGAGATGAACCCGCTGACGCTGTCGGGCGAGCCGGCGTAGGCCTCGGGCTGCCAGGTGTGCAGCGGGAAGACGGCGGTCTTGATGAAGAGTCCGATAGCGATGAAGGCGAAGGCGGTCGTCGCCAACACGGAGTCGTGGCCGACGATCGCCGGATCCGCCAGCTTCGTCGACAGGTCGGCCATGTTGAGCGTCCCCGTCCCGATGTAGGCGTAGCCGACGCCGAGCAGGTACAGCGACGCGCCGACGGTGCCGACGATGAGGTACTTCAGCGCGGCGACCGCCGACCGGCCCGAGTCACCGCTGGCGACCAGCGCGTAGGCGGTGAGTCCGGAGATCTCGATGAAGACGTACATGTTGAACACGTCGGCGGTGACGACGACACCGGTCAGGCCGCCGACGAGCAAGAGGTAGGTCGCGTAGAACGGGTTCCCGCGCGGGCCAGCGGTGCGGGCGTAGACGAGGACGCCGAGTGAGACGGCCGCGATCAGCACGATCACCGCCGCGGAGAGGCCGTCGATCACGAGTTCGATCCCGTAGGGGGCCCGGAACCCGCCCACGACGTAGCTGATGCGGCCGGCCGTGAGCGCGCGGTAGCCGAGGTAGCCGGCGAGGCCGAACTGGCCGAGGCCGGCCAAGGCGGCGATGGGCCACCCGGTCTCGGAGCGAACGAGGCCCACGAAGAGGACGACGACCGACGCCACCAGCGGGAGGGCGACGAGGAAGGGGAGGAGATCAGTCATCGGTACGCACCTCCTGGAGCACGTCGGCTTCGAGCGTCCCGTACTCGTTGTAGATGCGGACGATGAGTCCCAGCGCGACGGCCGTGAGGCTCACCCCGACGACGATGGCGGTGAGGATCAGGACGTGTGGCAGCGGGCTGACGTAGGGCCCGGCGTGTTCGAGAACGGGATTCTGTGCGCCGTCGACGTAGGCCGAGGCGATGAAGAACAGGAAGATACCGGTCTGGAAGATGTTCATGCCGATCACTTTCTTGACGAGGTTCGGACTGGCGATCATCACGTACGCGCCGATCCCCAGCAGGAGGAAGGTCCCGACGTAGTACGACCGGGCGGCGATGGACTCGATTACGCCGGTCGCGAGGAGGGCGTCGATCACAGCAATCCCCCCCGTTCGTCTGAATCGCTGTCGGCAGGGACCTCACCGGTCGCACCGACAGCCAGGCCGAAGAACAGCCCTGCGACGATGCCCGAGACGATGACACCGATCGCGAGTTCGACCAGTTCGATCCCGTACTTGCTGGCGTGATAGATCGGGACGGCCGAGTAATCGAGGAACCCGCCGCCGGCGACGACGGTCCCGATCCCGATCGACAGGAAGACCGAGACGCCGATCCCGACGATGGCGACGAGGCGTTCGGGCCTGATCCAGTCCCGGGTGGCCTCGACGCCGAAGGCGATGGCCAGCATCAGGATGACGGTGCTGACGATGACGCCGCCCTGGAAGCCACCGCCCGCGGAGTCGGCCCCGTGGAACATGATGAACAGGCCGAAGGTGAACACGAACGGCGCGACGACGCGGACCGTGGCCATGATGATCGGGCTCTCGACGTACAGCGAGCGGGTCACCCCGGTCGCCTCGGTTTCGGTGTCGTCGCCGCTCATGCGAACACCTCCCGGCCGAGGACGACGAGCAGGCCGACGCCGGCCGCGAAGACCACCACGGCTTCGCCCATCGTGTCGAACCCACGGTAGGCCGCGAGCACCGCGGTCACGGCGTTTTTGACCTCCGTCTCCTCGTAGGCGTTGTCGAGGTAGTAGTCGGTCACGTCCGACTGGGCGACCGGCGCGTCCGCCGCCCCGACCGGCGGGAGCGCGCCCAGCGTCGACGCGAGCACGCCCACGATCAGGACCGCGACGACCAGCCCCTTCGGGTCGACCGACTCGAAGATCGCCTCGCCCGGCGGCCGGACGGTCTTGGCGATGGTTACCAGGAAGAGGATGGTCGTCACGCCCGCACCGACCGCGGCCTCGGTCAGGCCGACGTCGGGCGCCTGCAGCAGCACCCAGATCATCGCGACACCGAGGCTGTAGGCGGCGAACGCGATGATCGCCGCCAGCACGTCGCGCAGGACGGCGGTCGCCAGCGCGCAGGCCAGCACCAGTGCCAGCAGGCCAAGCGAGATCGCGTCGATCATCCGTCCTCACCCCCGTCGTCGGTCGTCCAGGGTTCGATCCCCTGATCCGCGGCCGCGCGGGAGATTGCGTGGGCCGCGGTCGGATTGGTGATGAACAGGAAGAGGAGCAAGAGCACGGTCTTGACCGTCGGCAGCCCGGAGCCGAAGACGAGGGCAGCACCGGCGAGCGACAGGCCGGAGCCGAGTGTGTCTGCCTTCGACGCCGCGTGGGCTCGCGTGTAGAGGTCCGGCATGCGGAGCAGTCCGACGGCGGCGACGACGCCGAAGAAGACGCCGCCGGCCAGAAGCGCCAGCACCGCTCCCTCGTAGAGCGTCACCATCTACAGGACACCTCCGCGTTCGACGGTGAACTTCGAGATGGCGATGCTCATCAGGAAGTTGAGCAGGGCGTACACCAAGGCGATGTCGAGGACGCCGGGGGAGTCGAGCGCCGCGGCGAACAGCGCGATGATGACGACCGTGTTCGTCCCGACGACGTTCACCGCGATCACGCGATCCTGCATCGTCGGCCCCTGCACGATCCGGTAGACGATGACGACCGAGAGGAGGATGAACGCCCCCGCGGCCGCCAGCAGGGCGTCGGTGATCAGCGTCACGACTCCTCACCTCCGTCGTCGCCGCGCTCGCGCGGGCCCGGCCCGCGGGCGGCCGCCCGACCGTAGAAGACGAACCGGACTGCGCGTTCGAGACCGCCGTCGAGGAGATCATCGCGCGCGCCGCCGGTCAGGGTGTGGACGGTGAAGTGCTGGCGGGTCACGTCGACGGTCAGCGTCCCCGGCGTGAGCGTGATGCTGTTTGCCAGCGTCGTCACCGACAGCTCCGACCAGACGGCGGCGTCGAACTCCACCACTTCGGGATCGATCGGGAGCGACGGGTGGAGCACGACGTAGGCGATGGCGAGGTTCGCCACGACGATCTCGTAGAGGAGATACGGCGTGTAGACGAGCATGCGGGCGAAACGTGCCAGTAGTTTCCCGGGCTGGACCGGGCCAGCGAGCGAGATCCGCCAGAGGACCGTGGCGACGATGGCGGCGCTGATCGCGCCGGTCACGAGATCGAAGACGGCAAGCGAGCCGCCGATGAGGAGGTAGAAACCGAACGAGAGGCCGGCGAGCAGGACGAACTGACCGATGCTGGCGCGCCGGACGAGGCGTGCGCGCTGCGTTCCGCGCTCGACGGGGGCCGTCTCGACGGCGAACCCGGAACGCTGGAGTTCGGCCTCGATCGGTGGGAGCAGGGGCGTGTTCTCGCCGGGATTGAAATCGGGATCGAGGAGGATCGACTCGATGCCGTGCTCGTCGGCGTAGCCGGTCAGCAGATCGACGTAGTCGCCGGGGCTGAACAGGTAGACGTCGAGGCCGATCACGGCGGTCTCGACGGTGAGGGCGGGGTCGTCGTCGCCGAGGTCCTCGTCGGCCCAGACCTCGATCCGTTCGAGCAGCTCGTGGGCGTCCTCGAGGTACTCGTCGCCCGTGACGCGGCGGGAGTCGGGATAGACGAAGTGGACCGCGTCGTAGCGGTTCTCGCCCTCGACGGCGTTCCGGACCGCGTACGCCACCGTGTTCCGGAGCGTCGAGGACTCGCTGACGGGCACGAGCAACCGCTCGCCCGTCACGGGAATCCCTCCGCAGTCGCGGGCCACCGGTCCGCCGACCGGCCCGGCTCGGCCGCTGGATAATTGACGGCGTTCACTGTTGTCGTGATGCCCATGGAAGGTCCGAATCAAAGCCATTGTGTTTTCAGGTCACCGACGCCCGCCGACCCGCCCCAGCCACCGCGCGATCGCCCGTCGACCGCCCAGCGAACCACCGCGATTACAGAGTAGTGACACGTTAACCCGTGTTACGGGTCACCATGTGCCGACTGGCGAGGCGGGCGGGAAATCGAGGGACGGGGTGGGAGTGTTTCGGCAGGTAGAGGGCCCCGAGGGGCGTAAATGTCCGTTAAAACAGTACGAGCATTTATGTAACGCCATCGCCTTGTCAGACAGTAAGCACGCTCGCTCTCCACGGGACGACGTCCGGCCGGGCGGCGACGCTCGATGCGGACGACCCGAACGGCGCGCGTGCCCCCATACACCCCACCCATGCAACTGAAACAGTTACTCTCAGACGACGACGCAGTCAGCCCGGTCATCGGGGTCATCCTGATGGTCGCCATCACGGTCATCCTGGCCGCAGTTATCGCGACGTTCGTGCTCGGCCTCGGTGAACAGGTTAGCTCGACTTCCCCGCAGGCGAGTTTTAGCTTCCAGTTCGAGGAGACAGTCACCGATGACGCCGGAATCCTGACGATGAATCACGACGGCGGAGACTCGATAAAGGCGAATCAATTGTACCTGCGTGGCAACAACGGGTCAGCCACGAGTCACAATTACGACTCCACCTGGAATGAGGTAATAGACGGTTCGAGTAATAATCAAGAAAGTACGTCAGGTGGAGCGAACGACATCGAAGGGACCGCAAGCGGTTCGATCGGTAGTACGAGTGCAGTCACCGGCGGGGACTATCTCACGTTCCCGATCGGCACCGACGGACAGATCCGCCTGATCTACGAGTCACAGCAAGGCGACTCCTCGGCAACGATCAGCACCTGGGAAGGCCCCGACGCGTAAGCGACTCGTCGTTTTTCTACGAATCGACTTCGTTTTCCGCCCAGATGCGTTCAGTTTTCAAGCATTTCTCTCACCGCTAACCGAGATTAATAATCACTTATGTCGAGTCAAAATAGATAAGTAAGGGTTAGAATAACAAGGTTGTCATGCAGGTTCGACAACTGCTAGAAGACGACGACGCAGTCAGCCCGGTCATCGGGGTCATCCTGATGGTCGCCATCACGGTCATTCTGGCTGCCGTCATCGCATCGTTTGTCCTCGGTCTCGGGGGGAGCCAACAGCAGACGCCGCAGGCGTCTTTCAGCTGGGACTACGAGAAGCACGACGTCTCACCGGATAACGATACGGATGTCGGTGTCGTGACAATCTCCCATGACAGCGGCGACTCAATCGTCGCGTCGGAACTCTACATCCGTGGCTCGAACTTCGCCAATCCCAGTCACATAGACAACTCCTCACCCGATGGTTTTAGCGGTCCAATCCCGATCGCCAGTAACACGAGTGAGAAACAATGGCCTGACTCACAAGCCAGTGGAGCTAAAGGGGATAATTCGGCTGTCGTGGGCGGTGACACTCTCAATGTCGGTGTTCAAAGTTCGTTCGATCTGGACCTCGTCTGGCAGCCAGCTGAAGGCGACACCTCCGCTACTCTCTCCGAAGAAAGCGGCCCCGACGCGTAAACTCACCCTGTTTTCCCCGCTTTAACGCAGCGTTAACGCCTTCCTTCAACTGATCATTTCTTCGCCCCGTAGAGGCCGATTCTGTCTTTGAGTTGACCCAAATGTATAAGACAAGCACCAAATAACAGGTGTGGTATGCAGGTCCGCGAACTGCTACGAGACGACGACGCAGTCAGCCCGGTCATCGGAGTCATCCTGATGGTCGCCATCACGGTCATCCTGGCCGCAGTGATCGCATCGTTCGTGCTGGGGCTCGGTGGCAGCCAGCAAAAGACACCACAGGCGTCCTTTAGCTGGGATTACACGGAGTTAGATTCAGAATACAACGCAGGATACACAGCAGTCAGTCACGACAGCGGTGACACGATCCGACACAACGAACTGATCTTCCGTGGGAGTGGATTCAACGGGAGCGCCATCGTCGGTGACGTCGGGAATATCAGTGTGAGTTCTGGTGGCGTCGAGTGGCCGGCGAACGCGTCCAGCGGATCGAAGGGCGATACGAGCGCCGTCGCCAGCGGTGACGTCGTTCAGATCGGTGCTAACAGCGATTACGAGATGTCGCTGGTCTGGGAGCCCCAAGAAGGCGACACGTCGGCCACCCTCTCCGAGGAGACCGGCCCCGACGCGTAACGACGGCTTACTTCTTTCTTCGACCGTAACGGCCGATTAATCGCAGCTTTATCGCCCCCCCCTTATTTTCAGACATTATACGATGTAACACCTCAGTCGGCCACTGAGCCGACCCGAACGTATAAGTCAACCACTAAGTAACACATTCTCCATGCAGGTACGGCAACTGTTAGAGGAGGACGACGCAGTCAGTCCGGTCATCGGGGTCATCCTGATGGTCGCGATCACGGTCATCCTGGCCGCGGTCATCGCATCGTTCGTGCTAGGACTCGGTGGGAGCCAGCAACAGACGCCGCAGGCGTCCTTCAGCTGGGACTACAACAACGTCACGGACTCGGACAAGACAGAGGGCGTCGTAGAGGTCGGCCACAACAGCGGCGATTCGATCCGTCACAACGAACTGATCTTCCGTGGCAGTGGGTTCACTAATCCGTTTACTACTGCCGGGACGAACGGCACTGAATACCCACAGATCTCGGGTTCGGGCTCGGAGTGGAACGCTGCAAACGCCTCCGGCAGCAAGGGCGACACCACGGCAGTGGTCGGCGGTGACACGATCACCATCGGCGCGTCCAGCGACTTCGAGATGTCGCTCGTCTGGGAACCCCAGGAAGGCGACACGTCGGCCACCCTCTCCGAGGAGACCGGCCCCGACGCGTAACTGACCACACACTTTTCGTTTTCTTCACACCGGCCAGCGACGGCCATCGACACATCACACGCTCGTGAGGTTTATGCCCCCATTACACCACCCACAGAGTAGATGGATTTCGGCTCGTACGTGCCCTACGTCGCTGCCGCGGTGATTCTCGTCGGGACGCTGGCGTCCGGTCCGCTCGCACTGGCCGACCGACCCACCGACCGGACGCCCGAGATCGGGACGGGCTCGGTCGAGGTGGGCGAGGTGACGTTGCCCGCGACGGCGGCCCTCCGCCAGGGCCAGTTCGGCGAGGACAGTTACTACCTGCAGGTCCCGGACGCGACGGTCCGCTTCGACGGGATCGAGGGCCGGCCGATCCTGACCTACAAGATCGAGATTCCGGCGCTGAGCTACAGCCGCGAGTCGGCCTTTTTCCTCGGCCCGGACACCGGCGACCGAATGGAACTCTCGCTCGAACGCGACCAGCTCGCGCCCGACAGAGTTCAGAACGACTCGTACGCGGGCGTGGTGCGCGTGGTCGACCGGACCGACGAGGAGTCACGGTTCGTCGCGGAGCGGAATATCACGGTCGAGGTGCGACGATGAGCACGCTCGACTCGGGCGTCACGGCACGGCTCGCCGCGCGGACCGAGACCCTCCGGACGGGACTCGGGCGGTTGCTGTTCGGCGACCGGCGCGGGCTCGCGCTCTTTCTGTGTGGGCTCTGCTTTTTCGGCCTCTACTGGCGACTGGGGATCTACATCACCGACGGGAGCGCCATCGCGAACACGCTGGTCAACGTCGCCGACGGACGGGTCGTCCTGACGGAGACCCCCTACGGGAGCGGGCTGGAGGCGCCGGGGACCTACGTCGGGGCCGACGGGCCGGTCGGGCGCAACTACGGCATCGTCGCGCTGGCGACCCCGGTCCTCTACGCGCTGGCGGGACTCGGCGCGGTGCTGGATCTGGGCGTCGTCCTGATCGGTCTCTGGTCGCTGGCACTCGTCGGAGCCGCGACGACCGTGGGCCGGATCGTCGACCGGGAGTGGGTGGTCGTCGGCGGGAGCGTGCTCGCGGTGGTCGCCTTCCTCGCGAACGCCGCGCTGGCGACGCCGGTCGCGCCGGCGCTGTATCCCGTCCTCGCGCTCCAGATCGTCGGCATGGTCGCCGCCGCGCTCGCGGGCGTGTTCTGCTACCGACTGGTCGCCGTCCTGCACGGCCAGCGGATCGGCGTCGCGGCGGGCGCGGCCGTTCTCGTCGCCACGCCGGTCGCCTTCTGGGCGGCGCTGCTGAAGCGCCACTCGTTCACGGTGCTCTGTATCGCGGCGGCGCTGTACACGCTGGCCCGGAGTCGCACCGCGGTCGAGGCCGTCGAGGAGCGGCGATTCCGCGCGGTGACGTACGTTCCGGTGGCGCTGCTGGCGTGGGTCCACGCCGCCGAGGCGCTGCTGTTGTTCGTCCCGCTCGTCGTCGCCGACTTCGCGACGGCCACCAGCAACGACCGCCGGACACTCGCCGTGATCGCCGGCACCTTCGCGCTCGCGCTCGTCCCGTTTTTCCTCACGAACGTGCTGCTCTCGGGGAACCCCATCCAGCCCCCCCGGATGCTCCCGGCCTACGGCACGACGGAGGGGTTCGACCTGACCGGCGGAGGCGGCGGGGGCGGGGATGGACTCGTCTCATCACTCCCGCTCGTGGGTGAACTGCTCGGGATCGCGACCGGATTCCTCTCCTTGCTCGTCGACGGAGCCGTCGTCGCGCTCACCGAACCGGGACGGGGGTTCCGGACCTTCCTCCGCGGCGGGTACATCCCCGCGGTCGCGGCCGAGGACGGCTCGCAGGCCATCCGACTGACGGTCCTCGAATCGGCACCCCTTCTCGGGGGGCTCGCCGCCGCGCCCGTCGCGGCCGGTCTGTGGGTCCGCCGCCGGGGCCGAGCCGCGATCGGAGCGCACCTCCGCTCGCCGGCCGGCGTCGTCGACAGCGTCGCGCTCGTGACGGGGCTGCTCTTCGTGTGTCTCTATCTCCCCCGGCTGCCGCTCCACGCGCAGGTGACCGTCCGGTACCTGCACCCGCTCTTCCTGCTTGGCGTGTACGGCATCGCCAGACTACCGGCCGTCCGGTCGGCCGTGACGAACCACTGGCGGACGATCGGACTGGCCTACGGCGGTACCGTCCTGATCGGCGGCCAGCTCGTCGTCATCGCTCTGGCCGCGATCGATCCGGGTCTCGGCGAGGCGATCCAGTTCCACGCGCTGCTCGCGCTCGCGACTGCGACTGCACTCGCGGTCTGGGCGGTCGCCCGGACGCTCTCGGATACCGTCCCCGAGCGTGCGGGCGCGGTCCTCCTCGCGGCCGCCGCCGGCGTCGGAACGATCTTCGTCCTGCTTTCGGGGATCGAGTACTTCGCGTACGCGGGGGAGTTCGCGCTCCCGGTCGTCAGGTGGCTCTCGGCGGCGCTGCCGCTCGCGTGACGGGCACCTTTTAGTCGTCGGGGGCAAACTCGCGCGACATGGATCGACTGCAGGAGTCGCTTCGGGAGGCCCCGATCATCGAGAAGGACGGCTATCACTACTTCGTCCACCCGATCAGCGACGGCGTCCCGATGCTCAAACCCGAGTTGCTCCGGGAGATCGTCATCAAGATCATCCGGAAAGCGGAGCTGGAGGACGTCGACAAGATCGTCACCCCGGCGGCCATGGGCATCCACATCTCCACCGCCGTCTCGCTGATGACCGACATCCCGCTGGTCGTCGTCCGCAAACGCCAGTACGGCCTCGACGGCGAGGTCTCGCTCTCGCAGGTCACCGGCTACTCCGAGAGCGAGATGTACGTCAACGACGTCTACGAGGGCGACCGCGTGCTCCTGCTCGACGACGTGCTCTCGACCGGCGGCACCCTCAGCGCCCTCACCGGCGCGCTCGAGGACATCGGCGCGGACGTGGTCGACAGCGTCGCCGTCATCAAGAAGGTCGGCGGCGAGAACAAGATCGAGGATTCGGACTACCAGGTCAAGACGCTCATCAACGTCGACGTGGTCGACGGCGAAGTGGTCGTCGTCGACGAGTTCGGCGACGGCTGACGCGATGCGACTGGTCCTCGGTTTCGCCACCCTGTTCGTCCTCGGTCTCGCCGGCACCGGCTACGTGATCGCGACCGCGCCCGAGCAGGCCGCCGGCGATCAGACCCTCGAACTCACACCCACCGACCCGTCCGATAACGTCACCGTCCGGGACTACGAGAACCTCTCGGAGAGCGACCGCCGCCTGGTCAGCGAGGCCATCGAGTCGAACGGCACTACCCGGATCGAGCCCGATCAGCGACCGAACGCCGGGTACGTCCGGTACGAGGGATCGGTCTACCGACTCCGCGTGGTCGTCGGCGACCCGGAGGACGGGACCGCCATCGCCCACCTCGTCGCCGTCGGTGCGGGCGGCCTCTCGGCCGTCGTCGGCGCGCTCGGGCTGGTCGGTCTCCTGTTCCGGGCGTGGCAGCGCGACCGCCGACGCGCCTGACAGCCCGCTCGAAACCCAGCGCGAGCGAGGTGTCGCTCCCCCGAGGGACGAGTCCGTTTTCCGTGCCAGTACCGGAGGGACGGCATGGCAGATTCGACCGGCGCGGTCCAGACGCTCGAGCAGATCGTCGCCGACTTCGGGAACAAGAACGTGACGTTCATGGCCGCCGGCATCGCCTACAACGCCTTCGTCTCGCTGGCTCCGCTGCTGTTGTTGCTCCTCTTCGTCACCTCGGTGATCGGGACCGAACTCGAACGCCGGATCGTCGAACTCGCCCAGGGCGCGCTCCCCGGTCCCATCGGCGACACGTTCGCGACAGTGTTCCAGGAAGGGTCGGGGTACGCGAGCGCTTCCGTCGTGGGCATCGTCGTCCTGCTCTGGGGGACCCTGAAGATCTTTCGCGGGCTCGACACCGCCTTCTCCGAGATCTACGAGACCGAACAGGAGAACTCCTTTCTCGACCAACTGATCGACGGGATGGTGGCGCTGATCGCGCTCGTCCTGGCCCTCGTCGCGACCATCGGTGCCACCGTCCTGTTCGCCCGGTTCTCGGGACTGGTCCCCTACGCCGGCCTGCTCTCGCCGCTGATCGTCGTGGCCGGTCTCGTCCTCGCCTTCACGCCCATGTTCTACCGGTTTCCGGACACTGACGTGGAGTGGCGACACGTCCTGCCCGGCGTCGTGTTCGCGGCGGTGGGCTGGGCCCTCCTCCAGTCGCTGTTCCAGGTGTACCTGACCTTCTCCAGTGGCACGGCCGGCGGCGTCTTCGGGGGCGTCCTCGTCGTCGTCACGTGGCTCTACTTCTCCGGTCTCGTCCTGCTCACCGGCGCGGTCATCAACGCCGTCCTCGGCGGCCACTCCTCCGGCAAGGCCGGCGGCGTCGGCCGCGCCGCGGCCGGCTACGAGACCACTCGCGAAGACGACCTCCCACCGGAACAGTTCGGGAACTACCTCCTCGGTCTCCGGTCCGACCTGACCGACCGTGCCGGCGCGAATCGACCGACCGTCGGCGACGACGGCGTCAGGCGATACCCCGCACCGGACGGCGACGTTCACGTGATCGAGCAGACCAACAGGGACGGCGACACCCAGCAGTGGGCGGTCTCCGTCCGCTGGGAGGCCCCCCTCGACGAGACCGACGACGCCGTCCCGACCGAGACGGCCGACCGACGCCGTCGACGCGGCGGCGCGGACGACTCCACGCACGCCGGCGACTGACGACACCCCTCGAAAGATGGCCGTCAGTCGTCGGACAGCACCACGTCCGCGAGCACCGGCAGGTGATCCGAGGGGTAGAGCCCGCCGTCGTACGTGTCCGAGCAGATCCCGTGCTGGATGGCTCTCGCGTCCGGGTCGACCAGCACGTAGTCGATCTTCTTCTCCGGGACGAGATTGCTGAACGTGGTCATACTCGTCGACGGCCCGTGGCTCGACATTTCCGCGGTCGTCGCGGCGTCACACAGCCGCCGACTCTCCGCCGCTGACTCCTCCGTGAGCCGTCTGTACGGTTCCGATCCCGATTGGCAGTTGAGGTCCCCCGTCACGACGACCGGCTCGTCGACCGCGATGTCGGCGCTGCGTCGCCGGAGGAGGGTCGCGCTCTCCTCCCTCGCGGTCGCCCCGCGGTGATCGAAGTGCGTGTTGAAGTGATAGAACGTCCCGTCCGTCACCGTGTCACGGAGCCGAACGTACCGCACCATCCGGGACAGCGCCGCGTCCCAGCCCCGACTCGGCGTCCCCGGCGTCTCCGAGAGCCAGAACGACCCCTCGTCTTCCAGCGTGAACCGCTCGCGCCGGAACCCCAGCGCCGGATGATCGCCGTAATCCTCGCTCCCCGCCCGTCCAGCCTCCAACCACTCGAACCCCGGAAGCGCCGACCGGATCTCAGCGACCTGAGAGTGAAACGCCTCCTGCAGGCCGACGACGTCCGGCCGGTGGAACCGGATCGTCGTCGTCACCGGTTCCCGGCGACGCTCCCAGGCGTGTGGTCCGCCAGGCGGCGACGGATACCGGACGTTGTACGTCATGAGACGGATACTCGCCGCACAGTCTCCTGGCTGGGGAGTCACGAGTGTAACTGGCACGCGATGGCCGATTCGTGTCGCTCGACGACCTCGTGGACGTGTTCGAGATCTCGAACTGAGAGGTTCGGGTTCCCCACCTCACCGGCCCGGACCATCGACAGGCGACTGGTCACGTACCCACAGACCCAGAGCCGGCCGCTGGTAGTGAGTCGGTCCCGACTCTCGACCAGTTCCGCGTCCACACCCCCGTCACGCATACACTGTGCCATGCTCGTCGAGAGGTTCTCCAGTATCGCTTCGAGGTACTCCTCCTCGTACGGTTCCATAGTCTACCCATTAGCACACTTGGACTGATAGCGGTTGCGCCCTCCCAGACGTGTTATAGTATCTGGCAGGCGGTAGATTTGAACTACGCCCACTTCGGTCGCGTCGCTCCCTCGTGGTCTACTTCAAATCTACTCTGCCATTTTGACGCTCACGGTCACGAGTACCGCTACGCGGTACTCGCGGGTTTGTTCGCGTCAAAAGTAGCGGGAGGTAGATTTGAACTACCGATCTGCGGGTTATGAGCCCGCCGGAATCTCCTGGCTATCCCATCCCGCTACATCTTCGTAAACCCGACCGCCAATTAAGGGTTGTGATTCCGAAGCCGTCCGTCAATTTCTCCCGTGATCACTCCGCGTGAACACGCCACGTGAACAGACTCTCGAACGCGTAGTTGACGAACATCGCGATCCCCACCGCGATCCACTTCGAGAACAGATACCAGACGTCGTTCCCGAACAGCATCACCGAGACACCGGCGAAGGTCACGAGCCCGTAGAAGATGCCGTACTGCACCGACGATCCGACCGACCGAACGGCGTGGGACTTCACCAGCCTACGGAGGAGTTTCCCCGGTTCGCCGACGTCCGCGAACGTCCAGTGTTCGTTCACCGTGAACATCACGAGGATCGCCGCCTCGATGCTCAACAGACCAGCAAGCCACGGTTCGAGGCCGAGCAGTTCCGTCAGCGCCACGAGCGTGATCGTATCGGCGATCAGACCCACGACGCCGACGGAGACGAACTGGCCGAACCGGACGCCGGACAGCAGCGACTCCAGATAGCTGGGGAGTTCCCGGTCACTCATCGTTTGTCGATCAACGCCTCCTCGTCCTCGCGGCGGTCCGCGATTGCTGTGTGCAGTCGGCTGTTCCGAACCCGCTCGACGCGGTGGCGGGCGGTGAACAGTGCCGTCGCCATCCGGATCGAGGTCCGGATCGGTTCGACGGTCGAGCCGGGCTGGTCCTCCCAGGTTATCGGCACCTCCTCGATCCGCAGGTCGAACGCGGCGGCCATCGCCACGAGTTCGATGTCCCAGGCGAACCCCGCCTCGTAGAGGTGTTCGCGAATCCGCTCCCACCCCTCACGCGTTATCGCCTTCGCGCCACACTGATAGTCGTGGAGTTTCGCGTCGAGCAACCGCCGGGCGAGCCAGACGAACCCCTCGCCGAGCCAGCGGCGGGCCGTCGTCTGGTGGTCAGAGACCGTGGCGTCGGGGTGGCGACGGGACCCCACGGCGAGGTCCGCCTCGCCCGCGAGGACGGGGTCGACGACGGCGGCCGCCGAGTCGGGCGTGGTGCTCCCGTCGGCGTCGAGGAAGGCGAGCACGTCGGTCGACAGTGCCTCGAAGCCGGCGGTGACGGCTGCCCCCTTCCCGCGACGGTACGGGACGACGCCGATCGAGACCGGGAGATCACGGAGGCGCTCGACCACCTGATCGTCGGCGGCGTCGAGTTCGATCCGGATGGCCGCCGGGTCGAGTCGCCGATCGATGGCCTCGACGTAGGCCGACAGCCGTTCCACGTCCGGGCGGTAGGCGGGGACAACGACACCGAGGGACCGACTCATCGTCCGCCAAATTCCGCGGAGTGAGTAAAAACCGTTCGTCTCGTGCCGGTGGCGAACAAGAAAAGGTATAGGGACGGACGCGTCTCCCACAGGTGATGGAGTTCCTGCTCGTCGCCCTGTGGTTAGGGGTCTTCCTGGCGCTGCTGCTGGCCGGACTCCCGCTTGCCGACGCGCTGTTCGGTCGCCTCGCCGACCGGGGTGTCGGGGTGGCGCTCGTCTGCTCGTTCACGATCCTCTGGTTCGTGACCTACTGGATCGGACGCGTCTCGTTCGGCCTCGCACCGTTCGTCGCCGTCGCCGTCCTCGCACTCCTCGCCGGTGGACTCCTCGCCCGGCGCGGCGTCGATCTGGATCGCCGCGTCCTCGCCGAGACCGTCGGCGTGTTCACCCTCGCCTTCCTCTTTCTCGTCGCGGTGCGGGCCGTCGACCCCGCCGTCCACCCGGCGGGCGGCGAGAAGTTCCTCGATTTCGGCCTGCTCCAGTCGCTGCTGCGCGCCCCGACGCTCCCGCCCGAGGACATGTGGTTCGCTGGCGAACCGGTGAGCTACTACTACGGCGGACACCTGCTCGCCGCGCTGCTGGCGCGACTGACCGCGACCGAGGCCCGCTTCGCCTACAACCTCGCGCTCGCGGGCTTTTTCGCGACGTTCGTCACCGCCGCCTACGGCCTGGCCGGCTCCGTCGCGGCCAGCCGGTCGAGTCCGCGGTGGCTCGGCGGCGTCTTCGGTGCTTTCTTCGTCGCCGTCGCGAGCAACCTCACGACCCCGCTGCGCTTCGTCGTCGCGCTCGTCGACGGCTGGAACGCGTCCCTGAGCGAGATGACGGGGCTCGCCGGTGTCGTCGCGACACCCTTCGAGCTCGTGTTCGCGGCGCTCGACGGCCTGATCGGTTTCGTGATCGGGGTCGTCGGCGTCGAGGCGGACGGACTCGCGGCTGGCCTCGACCAGTTCGACTACTGGGACGCCAGCCGCGTCATCGACGGGACGATCAACGAGTTCCCCCTGTTCGCCTGGCTCAACGGCGACCTGCACGCCCACATGATGGGGCCGCCCTTCCTCCTTTTGGCCGCGACGGTGTGTCTCACGTACTATCTGACGCCGGCCGAGGCAATCTGGCGGCGACGTGCGCTCGTCTTCGGCGCAGCCCCGCCGCTGGCCGGCCTGCTGGCTGTCGTCAACACCTGGTCGTTCCCGAGCGTCGCCGGGCTGACGGTCCTGACCGTGCTGTTCGCGCCCGCCGAGGCCCGGACGCTGTTGCCCGCGTCCGTCGCCGACCGGCTCGACACCGACGACTGGCGGCTCGCCGAGGGCGTCCGGTTGCTGGTCGCCGGCGGCGTGGGGGCAGTCGTCGTGCTCGGGGGACTGGTCCTCTCGGCCCCGTTCTGGATGGTCGCGGCCAGCGGGCGTGAACTCGCACTGTTCCCGGCCCGAAGCAGCCTCGGCGCGCTCGTGCTCGTTCACGGGACCTTCCTGCTGGTGTTCGTTCCCTATCTGCTCCGGCACGCGCTCCCCCGCGCCCGGAACGGTTGGCGGACTGTCACCTTGCTCGCCGTCGTCGCCGTGATCGCCCTGCTGAGCCGGGCCGCCGCAGTCCTGCTCTTTCTCCCGCTGCTCGGGGTCGGCTGGGCGCTGCTCCGGTGGCGCGACCTGCCCGGCGGTGTCAGGGGACGTATCGGGGACAGAGTTCGACCCGACCGTACGGCAGGGGCGGCCGCCGCGAGTGCGGACGGTGGTGGCGCTGGCGACGCCGAGTCGCCACCGTCCGGAACCACACTCCCGCTCCCGGGCTTCGAGACGGTGTTGCTCGTCGCCGGCGCGGGGCTGGTGTTGCTCGTCGAGTTCGTCTACGTGAAAGAGCAGGCCGGTCCCGGGCGGATGAACACGGTGTTCAAGACCTACGCGCAGGTCTGGGCGCTGTGGGCGGTCGCGGCCGGCGCGGCCCTGTCCCATCTCGTCTGGCAACACCGACCCGAACTCGGCCTCAGCGGCGGTCGCTGGCGGCCCGCCCTGCGGGTGTTCGCCGCGGTCCTGATCGTCAGTACGTCGATCTACGGCGGTCTGGCGCTGACCAGCCACTTCACCAGTGACTCGGTGTACGCCCAGACCGACGACCCGACGCTCGACGCGACCGAGTTCGTCGACCGCGTCCACCCCGAGGAGGCGGCCGCCATCCGCTGGGTCGGCCAGCTAGACGAACGACCGACGATCACCACCGCACCAGGGAGTTACACCTGGGACGGAGAGCGCAACGGCGGGTCCAGCGCCCCGTCGAGCCTGACCGGTGTCCCGACGGTACTGGGCTGGCACCACGAGGTCGGCTATCGGGGACAGGAGGCCTACGACCGCCGGGCGGCGGACCTCAGAACGATCTACACGGGCGATCCGGCGGAGAGCGCGGCCCTGCTCGAACAGTACGACGTTGAGTACGTCTACGTCGGGCCGGCCGAGCGAGCGACCTACGGGTCGGCCTACCGGGGAATCACGGTCGGCGAGGTCCCGGGTGTGACGGTCGTGAGACAGTGGGAAGAAGTGACGATCTATCAGGTGAACCAGTCCGAACTCTAGGTCGCGGACTCGACGACGGTGATGGCGTCGGCGTCGGCCGACAACGTTTCGAGGTGGTTGGGGATGTACCGGCGGTACTGGTAGTCTTCGCGCTCGTCCTCGGAGCCGACGGTACACCACAGCTGGACGCGATCGGGGCCGTGCCAGTCGCCCTGGCGCGCGACGCCGAAACAGACGTACTCCTCGCCGTCGTACTCGATGACGGCGTCTTTCCGGATCCCGGGGTCCCCGTTGATGATCAGCTGTTTCATGCCCGCCGGTTGACCCGAATCGCTGTTAAGCGCTTCGATGCCGAGAAATCGGGCGGTCCCCGTCCGGCCTCGGTCGACGGTCGGGGGCGAGCGGATACCGAAACCAAACGGGTTTTAACGGGCACTGTCTAACTCGGACACAAGGTAGATATCTATGGAGATGCCACGCCGATTTAACACGTACTGCCCGCACTGCAACGAACACCACGAGGTGGAAGTCGAGAAGGTTCGCTCGGGGCGTTCCTCGGGCATGAAGAAGGTCAACGACCGCCAGCGCAAGCGGCGCGGCACCGGCATCGGGAACAAGGGTAAGTTCTCGAAGGTGCCCGGTGGGGACAAGCCCACCAAGAAGACCGACCTCAAGTACCGCTGCTCGGAGTGTGGCAAGGCTCACCTCCGTGAAGGATGGCGCGCCGGCCGACTCGAATTCCAAGAATAACGATGGCAGGAAACTTCTACAGCGTCGCGTGTCCGGACTGTGAGAACGAACAGATCGTCTTCGGCAAGGCCGCCACGGAAGTCGCGTGTGCGGTCTGTGGCCACCAGCTCGCCCGCCCGACCGGCGGCGAAGCGGTCATCGAAGGCGAGGTCACCGACACCGTCGAGGCGCGATAGATGAAATACAGTGGCTGGCCCGAGCCCGGCGAACTCGTCGTCGGCCGGATCGACGAGATCGAGGACTTCGGCGTGTTCGTCGACATGCTGGAGTACGAGGACAAGCGCGGGCTCTGTCACATCTCCGAGGTCGCCTCCGGCTGGATCAAGAACGTCCGCGACCACGTGAGCGAAGGCCAGACAGTCGTCGCCAAGGTGCTGGAAGTCGACGAGGACTCCCAGCAGGTCGACCTCTCGATCAAGGACGTCAACGACCACCAGCGCAAGGACAAGATCCAGGAGTGGAAAAACGAGCAGAAGGCCGACAACTGGATGGAACTGGCCTTCGGCGAGGACCTCGCCGACGAGACCTACGCCGCCATCGCCAACGAGTTCCTCGCGGAGTTCGGCTCGATGTACGACGGCTTCGAGCAGGCGGCCATCCACGGGACGGAAGCCCTCGAAGACACCGACCTCGACGACGAGGAGATCGAGAAGATCGTCGAGACCGCCCGCGAGAACGTCTCGGTGCCCTACGTCAACGTCACCGGCTACGTGGACCTCTCGGTCCCGTCGGCCGACGGCGTCGACGTGATCAAGGAGGCCCTGCAGGCCGCAGAGGGCAACGGGGAAATACCCGACGAAGTGGAACTCGAAGTCACCTACGTGGGTTCGCCGGAGTACCGCATCCGGGTCCGCGCCCCCGACTACAAGACCGCCGAGTCTCACCTCGAAGAGAGCGCCGACCGCGCGAGTGCAGTCGTCGCCGACCACGGTGGCACCGGCCACTACCACCGCGAGCGCAACACCGACGAGGAGTGACGGTCACTCCGTCGGAGCCCTTCTCATGAAATCCGACATCCGCGTCTGTTCGGCCTGGGAGTCGGCCCACGAGCGGCCGGTCTACACGCTGGGCGAGAGCTGTCCGGAGTGTGGGGCCGACGCCGAGAACAGCGCGCCAGCGCCGTTCGATCCCACGGACCGATACGGGGAATATCGACGCGCTATTAAGCGCAGGAACCGCGAGTAGCGGGTATGGACGAGTTCGAAATCGAGACGCTCGCGGACCCGGAGCTATCGGATCCCGTGCTGATCGAGGGACTGCCGGGCGTGGGCCACGTGGGGAAACTCGCCGCCGAACACCTCCTCGAGGAACTGGACAGCGAGGAGGTGCGCCGGATCTACTCACAGCACTTCCCGCCGCAGGTCAGCATCGACGACGGCGAGTCGGAACTGGCAAGCGCCTCCTTCCACGCGGTCCACACCGAACAGGGCCAGGACCTGCTCGTGTTGACTGGCGACCATCAGGCACAGGACAACCAGGGCCACTACCGCCTGACCGACCGGATCCTCGACGTAGCTGAGGAGTTCGGCGTCGAGCGCGTGTTCGCCCTGGGCGGCGTCCCGACCGGCGAACTCATCGAGGAGTACGACGTGCTGGGTGCGGCGACGACCTCCGAATTCGTCGACGACCTCGAGGACGCGGACGTGGAGTTCCGCGAGGACGAACCGGCCGGCGGCATCGTCGGCGTCTCGGGTCTCCTGCTCGGGCTGGGCGAACGCCGCGACTTCGAGGCGGCCTGCCTGATGGGCGAGACCAGCGGGTATCTCGTCGATCCCAAGAGCGCGCAGGCAGTGCTGACGGTACTGGAGGACCTCGTCGGCTTCGAGGTCGACTTCGGGTCGCTCGAAGAGCGGGCCGAGGAGATGGAGGAAGTCGTCCGGAAGATCCAGGAGATGGAGGGCAGTGCGGCGGCGGGGCCCGCCGACGAGGATCTGCGGTACATCGGGTAGGTCCGAGGGTTCTTTAGCGACCGGCCCCTACCGTGTTCGTGTATCCGGAGGTGCTCTGACCGCTTGCCACAGTGGCTCATCGACGGTGCGCTGTTGGGGTTCGCTCTCAGCGCGGTGATCGCCGCCCTCTTCTACGTCGGCGTGACCCGGTTCCCCGGCCGCGGCCGGGTCGACGGCCGCGAACCCAGCGGCGAGGCCCACCGCCGCGACGAAATCCGCACCTACCTCGACGCAATCGGCGAACAGTACGCCGAAGGCCACTTCGTCGAGGGGCAACACGTCGCCTTCTACCTGCCCAAACGCGACGTGGCGATCACCTTCGACGCCCGCGCGTACTACCGAATCGAGCGCTCGGCGACGTTCCCGGTCCTCGTCGAACACGAGTTACCCGGCGTGGCACTCGGCCCGCGCCTCCCCTTCGAGACACCCGAGATCAGCTTCGAGGAGGACGGCGGCGGCGAACTCGACCCGCGAGAGGCCGCCCACGCCGTCCTCGGACTGCCAGTCGGGGCCGGCCTCGACGACATCAAGCGGGCCTATCGAGAGAAGGTCAAGGAGGTTCACCCGGACCACGGCGGCGACGAGGACGAGTTCAAGCGCGTCCGGGAGGCCTACACCACGGCCAAACAACACGCCAGCTAGCGGCAGGCATTTACCGGGCAGAACCCGACGGGGAGTGTGGACGTGACTTTCCGGGACCGGGCCGCCCTGCTCGGCGACACGCTCGTCTGTGCCGACCTCCACGTCGGGAAGGCCGCGGCCGCGAACGTCTCGCTCCCCCTCGGCGAGCGCGACCACCTCGTCGACCGCGTGACCGCGCTCTGTGCACGGTACGACCCGGCGACGGTCGTGTTCGCCGGCGACCTCCTGCACTCCTTCGACCAGGTCGCCACGGCCGCCGAGGAGACCGTCGCCGCCCTCGATCAAACGGTCCGGGACGCGGGTGCGCGGCCGGTCGTTACGCCGGGCAACCACGACACGATGCTCGACGTGGTCTGGTCCGGCCCGACAGCCCACGAGTTCGAGGTCGAGACCGACAGCGGGACCGCCGTGATCTGTCACGGCGACCACGAACCCGCGACCGAGGCGGACCTGTACGTCGTCGGGCACGACCACCCGACGATTACCGTCGAGGGCAAGAAGTGGCACTGCTACCTCTACGGTCGCGAGGGCTACGACGGCGCGGACCTGCTCGTCCTCCCCGCCTTCTCCCACCTGATCGAAGGCGTCTCGATCAACCGGCGTTACGGCGGGACCGCCTCGACGAACTCGCCGCTGATCGGCGACCTCGACCGGTTCCGGCCCGTCGTCTGGGACGACGAGGCCGAGGAAGTTCGGGAGTTCCCACCCCTCGGCGAGTTTCGGGACCTACTGTAGCCGTTCGGCAGCGATGCGACCGCTCTCCAGCGCCCCCTGGATCGAGGACCAGCGAGTGTAATCGCCCGCGAGGACGACGGGACCCTCGGGCGCGTCGACCGTGGGCAGATCTCCGCGAAAACCCGGGGGCTGGACGAACTGGGCCACGTCGATCCGGTCGGTCCGCAGGAGTTCGAGGGAATCGAACTGGCGCTCGGGGTACCACTGGCCCAGTACTTCGCGGGCACGGGCGTGAAGTTCGTCGTCGCTCGCGTCAGGGTCGCCGAGCCACGTCGCGCTCAGCTGCGTCCGGTCGTCGGGCGCGTACTCGGACGCGACCGTCGAGAGTGGCGCGACCTGATTCGGTTCCGCGTCGCGGGCGTTCAGGACGATCTTTTTGCCGGTCTCCAGTTCGACGTGGCCCGGGAGCCCGTAGTACTGGGTGACACAGCCGCGGATCTCGGTCGGGACGGCAACGTCCGTCAACTCGGCCGCAGTCTGGGGATCGGTGGCGACGACCGCGCTGTCGGCGTCGATCGACTCCCCGTCGGTCTCGACGGTGACGCCGCCGTCGCCCACGTCGAGACTCGTGACCCCGACGCCGAGTTCGATCTCTGCACCTGCGGCGCGGGCGCGGTCGGCCAGTTGCTCGGTGATCGCACCCATCCCGTCTGCGGGGACGGCCGTCTTCCCCTCGGCGAGCATCTTGAAGGTGTAGCGGAATACGCCGGCGTCGCTCGACAGCGAGCGGTCCAGCGTGATCCCGCCGTAGAACGGCTCGGCGAAGTTCTCGACGAACTTCTGGGAGAAGCCCCGGTCTTTCAGGTAGGCCCGCACGTCCTCGGTCTCGTCGGGGTCGAACAGCGTGCCGGTGTCGGCCGCCTTGAGGTCCCGCTGGAGTTTGAAGAGGCGGAGTTTGTCGCCCAGCGTCACGTCGGTGTTGAACAGCGTGTCCGAGAGGTCGCCCGGACTGGAGAGGGGGTCGGCCAGCACCGACCGGCGGCCTGGGTGGGCGATGGCCGCGCCGGCCGAGAAGTACCGCAGGTCGAGGGCGTCGTAGTCCAGTTCCCGCCGCGCCGCGGGATAGGCGGTGAACAGCACCTGAAAGCCGCGGTCGAAGACGAACCCGTCCTCGCGGACCGAGCGGACGCGGCCGCCCACCTCCTCGCGCGCTTCAAGCACCGTCACGTCCTGGCCAGCATCGGCGAGGTGGCGGGCCGCGACCAGTCCGGCCAGCCCCCCGCCGACGACCACGGCGTCTGTCATGCCCGGAGGAACGGGTGGGACCCACAAAAGGGTCCTGTGGCCGGCCGACTCCTGTCGCCGAAACAACTATTGGATCGCGACTACGACGGTAGTTCATGAGCGCCGACGCGGGTCCCCGCGACAGCGACGCGACGGCCGGGCGGTCCCGACCCCAGTTCGGTGCGATCATCGTCGCGACCGTCTCCGCGTTCGTCCTCGCGTACAGCCTCTTTATCGTCCAGACTCCGATCCTCGGTACGCTCGTCGTCCTCCTGCTCGCCGGCGGGTACACGGTCTGGCGGGCCGGTCGCTGGTTCGCCGCCGCCTACGATCGCCGGACGGCGGCCATCGAGCGCGTGGCCGACTCGCTGGGAGACCCAGCCGAACGCGAGCGCTGACCGCCCCGGAGCGAACGGACAGGGCTTAGTCCGTCGCGACCCGATCCGCGGATATGACCGACAACCCGGCCGTTCGGGACCTCACCTGCCGCGCGTGTGGCGACTCGTTCGACCCCGCGGAGACGACCGGCACCTGCCCGTCGTGTGACGGCCACCTCACTGTCACCTACGACCTCGACGCGGTCGATTTCACGCCCGAGACCACCACGGAACGACGCTACGAGGGCATTGCCCGCTACGCCGAGTTGCTCCCCTTCACGGCCGAGACGCTGGTGACGATGGACGAGGGCGCGACGCCGCTGGTTTCCTGTCCGAGCCTCGCCGACGAGTGGGGCGTCGGCGAGGTGTACGTCAAAGACGAGGGCCGAAACCCGACGGGGAGCGTCGCGGACCGCGGGATGGCGGTGGCGGTGACCGCGGCCGCCGAGGCCGGGGCCGACGACGTGGCCCTGCCGACGACGGGCATCGAGGGGCAGGCAGCGGCCGCCTACGCCGCTCGTGCGGGGCTTGACTCCCATTCGTTCGTCCCCTCGCGGGCGACCTTCGACGCCAAGGCGATGATCAACGTCCACGGCGGCGACATGGAAGTCGTCGGCGGGCGCTACGGCGACGCCGTCGAGGCCTTCCACGAGACCGTAGCGGAGGAAGGCTGGCACTCGCTGGCTCCCTTCGAGACGCCCTACCGTCGGGAAGGAGCCAAGACGCTGGGCTACGAACTCCTCGAGCAACTCGACTGGGAAGTTCCAGACGCAGTCGTCTACCCCACCGGCGAGGGGGTCGGTCTCGTCGGCACCTACGCCGGCACGCGGGATCTGGCCGACCTCGGCGTGGTCGAGGACACGCCGGCGATGTACGCCGCGCAGGCCGCCGGGTGTGCCCCCATCGTCGAGGCGTTCGAGAACGGCGAGGAGGACACCGCGGTCTGGGAGACGCCCGACACGATCTGTGGCGGCGTCGAGATCCCCGACCCCGCCGGCGGGCCCGACGTACTGGCGGCCGTCCGGGAGAGCGACGGCGGGGCGGTCGCGACCGAGGACCGGGACGTGCTGGAGGGCGCGGTCAGCATCGCCCAGTCCGAAGGGGTCGAACTCGGCGCGACGGCCGGCGTCGCGGCCAGCGGCGCGGCGAGGCTCGCAGAGCAAGACGAGTTCGGCCCCGACGACACCCTCGTACTGGTGAACACGCTCACCGGCAACGCCGAGGCCGACGTGCTCCGCAGTCACCTCATGAGCAAGGGGATCTGACCGATGGCGGCGAGTCCCGTCGCGTCGCTGGGTGCCGGGGTCCTGTTCGGACTGGCGCTGGCGGCTCCGCCCGGGCCGATGAACGCCGTCATCGCCGAGGAGAGCGTCCTCCGCGGCTGGCTAGCGGGCGTTACCGCGGGCCTCGGTGCGATGCTCGCCGACGCCTGCTTCTTCGTGCTCGCGCTGGTCGGGATCGTCACGGTCGTCCAGGACGCGCCGACGCTGCGCGGGGCGATGATCCTCGGCGGCGGTGCGTTGATGCTGTACTTCGCGATCGGCGCGGCGACGAGCGCTCGCGAGGCCCTGACCGTCGAGTCCGAAGCGGCGGCGACCGAGGAGGGTGTCGGCCGCGGGTTCCGGAAGGCGTTCGTGCTGGCGCTGACCAACCCCTACCAGATCGCGTTCTGGCTGACCGTCGGTGTCGGTCTGCTCGAACCCGGGACGGTGGACGTACTCGAAAAGACACCTTACGTCGGCGCGGAACTCGCGGGCCTGGTGGTCGTCCGAACCGGCAGCCCGCTGTTGCTCACCGGACTGTTCGCGGGTATCGTCTGCTGGATCGTCGGATTCCCGACGGCGCTACGCGCGGCTGGGAAGCGGGTCGACCGTCTCACGCCGGTGGTCGCCGGCGGGAGCGCGGTCGTACTGGCCGGCTTCGGCCTCCTCTTCGTGGCCGACGGGCTGGGGACGCTGCTCTAGTCGTCGAGTTCGTCGTCCAGTTCTTTCTCCATGCCGGGGCTCAATTCGGCGTCGGAGTCGCCCATCATGGCTACCTCGGATTCGAGCCACTCCTTGAACCACTTGACGCGTTTGAGCCGCTGGTGGACGACGCTCTCGGCGGTATCGCTTTCGACGCGGTCGGCGGCGTCGCGGCCGCGTTCGAGCACGCGCCCGACCATCTCCGCGGCGTCCATGTGCGTGCGGGACTCATAGCCCATCCGCAACAGCATCAACGCGGTGCCGTTCGCGCCGACCTTGTCGAGCAGGTCGGCTTCGATGAGACACTGGGTCTCCAGTGAGAGATCCGAGAGCGGCCCCTGATAGGAGTGGTCCTCGACCGCGGCGCAGACTTCGTCGACGAAGGATTGCGGGTAGTCGCAGTGAGCCGTCAGGTACTCGCGGGTGATGCGGGCTCCCTCCTCAGCGTGGACGTCCTGGTCGGCCTCCAGTTTGGCGATGTCGTGAAAGAGGGCGGCGACGCGCGTCACGTCGACGTTTGCGCCCTCCTCGCGCGCGATGTCGGTCGCCAGTTCGACCACGTTCATGATGTGGTTGAACCGGTAGGCCGCCGAGTGCCAGGGATACCACCGCATCCGCCCGCCTTCGTCCTCGCTGACGACGCTCGCTTCGAGGTAGTCGTGGACGAAGACCTGCATCGCCTCGAATTCCGCGTCCGAGACGGGCGACTCCCGTATTTCAACACCCACGGGACCACCTCCGGACGTGACGTTCGCTGTTCATCTTACGGATATAAAAGCGAGTGCGGGTCTTTAGCGTTACGACAGACTGAAATCTACCACGCCCCCAAAGTCGAGTTCAGAAACCGGTTCCGTCGCACCGTCACTGCAGTCCCAGACCACCCGCGCTGTCGCCGTCACGAGTCGACCGTTTCACCGGTACGGTGTGACATGGATTTATGAGAGCCTCCCTCGTACTGTAACATATGGAAGTCAGAGCGGCAACTCCTGACGATCAACGAGCAGTCATGGAGATCGCCGAACGGTCGCTACAGGCGTCCTACACGCTCAGTCCGGGTACCATCGAGGGGACGGTCCAGCAGTGGTACGACGACGAGGATTACGCGGAGAAGGTCGCGCGAGACGACATGCTCTTCTTGCTGGTCGAACTGGAGGGCCAACCGGTCGGGTTCACCGAGACCGTGATCCACGACGACGAGAACGGCGCGGACCTGCTGTGGCTCCACGTCCACCCCGACTACCGTGGCGAGGGAATCGGCTCCGAACTGTTCGCTGCCGTCCGCGACCGCCTCCGCGAGATGGACATCAGCCAGTTGCGGGGTCGCGTCCTCTCGATGAACGAGGTCGGTAACACCTTCTACCAGGACAAGGGCTTCGAGAAGGTCGGCGAAGGGGAAGTCGAGATCGACGGTAGCCCCTACACCGAAGCCATCTACCTGGAGGCCGAACCGGAGGGGCTAGAGCCTCGCACCACCGAGAGCGGCCAGACGGTGTACATCGACTACGACGACGTGGATCCGGGGTCGATGGAGCCGTTCCACGGCGTCTACACCGATCAGGACCGCGACGAGAAGTACGGCTACCACTGCGGGAAGTGTGATTCACTGGCCAACGCGATGGACGCCATGGGCCGTATCGAGTGCAGCGAGTGTGGCAACAGCCGCAAACCCACGCGCTGGGACGCGGCCTACATGTAGCGCGGATCGGTCACGACGAGTAGCCGGGCAGATCGGCTTCGGCCCGTAGTTCTTCCATCTCCTCGTCGCTCTCGGCCATGCCAGTCGTCACGAGTAACCGAACGCCCCTCCGGACGCTGATATCCAGTTCGTGCAGTTCGTCCTCGGGGACCATCAGGAACGCGCCACCCGTCGGGTTCGGACTGTTCGGCAGGAAGACGTTGTAAAGCGGTTCGCCGGTGGCGTTCACGGCCTCTCTGGGTCCGTCCCCCGTAACGAACCCGATGCTGTAGACGCCGTCACGGGGGTACTCGACCATGACGACGCGTTTGTAGCGGTTCGACCCCTCGGTCAGGGCGTTGGCGACCTGTCGCACGCTGGAGTAGACGATACTGACCAGCGGGACGACACCGATCCCGCGGTCGATTCCAGCGAACACGCGCCCGCCGACGCTCCCCTGGGCGAGATACCCCAACACGACGACGAAGCCGGCGATCGACAGCAGCGCGAGCACCTGTGCGACCGCTTCGATGTTCGCCGTGTACTGGGTCAGCCGCGTCCCCTGGACCACCGGATCGATGAACGTCGTCACCCAGCCGACCAGAAACTGCATCGCCACGACCGTCACCACGAGCGGCGCGAGCAACGCCAGCCCCGCGATGAAACTGTTCCGGAGTACCTGTCGGAATCCCATACCAGTACGTATCCGCGGCCCGACAAAGAACGTGGCCCCCATTGCTTTCCGTCCGAAGACCCTCTCGAATACCGTGACCGACAGCGATAGACCCGCCGGAGCCGACGGCGAGCGTGACGGCGACCAGCCCTGGGAGCCCTCGGGACCCTGGACTCGCGGCGAGGCAGAGACGTTTCTGACCGAGAGCCGAGTTCCCATCCGGCTGAGTTGTCGAACCCCCGGCGGCGGGCTCTGGATGCTCTCGCTGTGGTACGAGTTTCGCGATGGCTCCCTCCACTGTGCCACCGCCGCCAGCGCCGACGTGGTCGGGTTCCTCGAACACGACCCCGGTGTGGCCTTCGAGGTGTCCGTCAACGACCCGCCCTATCGCGGCGTCCGCGGCCAGGGCCGTGCCACCGTCGAACCGGACCCCGAGAAGACCGTCCTGCGGTCGCTACTGGAACGGTATCTCGACGGAACGAACTCAGGGCTGGCTCGACGACTGCTCGACGAGGACCGCGAGGAAGTTTCCATCCGGATAGACCCGACCAGAGTCGCTTCCTGGGACTACGCCGACCGAATGGCTCACGGCTCCGACCGCGAGGACTCCGCGTAGAAACGGAGGAACAGGTAAAAGGCCGCCACGATCACCAGTCCAGCCACCACGCCGATGATCCCGTCGACGACGGCGTGGGGCAACGGTATCCGTGACGCGCCAGCGTGTAGAAAGACGGGATCGATCATCGTCTCACTCCCCCGTACGATACCCGGAAAGTCAACTCTGTCGGTTCCGGCCGAACTCGTTCGGGAACAACGGCAATAATGTAAGAATAATTATAGTAGTCCCGGGCGGATTCGAACCGCCGTCGTGGGCTAACCTCGGAATACACTGCCGAGGTTGCCGAATCAAGTCGGCATGTATTCCTCCAAAGGCCCATATGATTGGCCACTACACCACGGGACTGCAAGAGGGTGTTCTGGTTCTGGCGTCTTATGGATTCCGGGATTTCGCCATGCCACGAAGCACCGACGCGGGGATAGTTTCGTGTTCAGCCAGTCCGTGACAGCTCGGACAGAGTGAAATTACGTTGTCCAAAACATGCGCATCCTGTGGATCGTCAAAATCCCGGACCGGTCTGATATGATGAACGTCCGGGTTACGACCGATCTCGTCGCTATCTTTAGTACAGAATCGGCACTGGTGGTCGTCGCGTTCGAGCGCTTTTCGTCGGATCCAACGCCAGTCACCGTTGTAGACGGCAGTTCCGTCACCCCACTCGTCAGAGAGCCACGAGCTGAGACAATCGTGGTCACAGAATTTCCGGTCGCCATCTCGTGTAAAACAGGGCAGAACCTCGAACTGTTCACCACACTGCTTGCACTCGCGTGGAACTGGCTCGATATCGTGAACGTCTGCGTAGTGTGTCCCCAGAAACTCGTCCGCTTCCTCGACGCAGGTCGGGCAGTAGACACCCTTCTTATCCGAGGGATAATACTCGAACTCGTCGCCACAGCGCTCGCACTCGGTCGTCTCCTTCGCGTCTTTCCAGTTGCCGTTGTTTTCGCCGGCGTTAGGATTACAGTTATCGCAGTACGTCAGCCGAGCCTTCGGATCGTAAAATTCCGTCCCGCAGCCAGCACACTCCCGGTTCGGAAGCGGGTCGTCGTGGACCTTTGTGTGGTGTTGTTTGACGCCACGTTCAGTCGTGGGCGACTTACCACAGGTCGGACATTCCATGGCCGATCATTCGGCTGTCGGTGGGATATATGCGACCCTACCGAAGTGAAACTAAAAGTAGTCAGTCGGCCGGGTCGGCCGGATCGGGTTCGACTTCCAGCAGGGAGCAGGCGTCGGCTTCGGGGGCGAAACAGTCGGGACACTTCGAGTCGCGGTCGATGATGGTGTCGAGTCGCTCGGCGACGGTCTCGTCGATGACGGGTTCGAGCTGTTTGGCCTCGGCGCGGAACTCCTCGACGTCGAGCACTTCCAGCAGGAATCGCTCGATGATGCAGTAGGTCTGGAGCGCGTCGCGGGCGCGGACGATGCCCTCGTCGGTGAGGGTGACGCCCTTGTACTTCTCGTGTTCGAGCAGTTCGCGCTCTTCGAGTTTGCCGATCATCTCGTTGGCGCTGGCCGGGCTCACGTCGAGCATGTCGGCGACGCGACCGGTCGAGGCCGGGCCGTCCTCCTCCTGCTGGACGAGATAGATCGCCTTGAGATACTGGTCGGACGTGTTCACGCGAGATCCCCTCCGTGCAGATAGCTCCCATTCATTCTCGTTTCTCCATGAGTTCGGTGACTTCCTCGACGCCCTCGGCTTCCTCGTCCCGGATCGCCGCCAGCGTGTCGACGACGTACTCGCGATCGACGCTGAGCGTGGCGTCCGAGTTCTCGATCGCTTCGATGAGGTCGTCGTAGAACTTGTAGGCCGTCTCCTCGTTACACAGCTGATCGTAGAGCACGCCGTCGAAGTCCGATTCGGCCTCGTACTGGGCCGTGACGAGCCCCTTGATCTCCTCGAAGGGAATCGTGTCGGCTTCGAGGTCGTCGATCAGGTCCTCCAGTCGGTCGCGGTGGTCGGCCGACTCCCGGGCGGCGTCGTCGAGCAGCGCTTCCAGTTCCGGATCGTCGACGTCCATCGTCCGGGCGTGTTCGCCCGCTCGGGCCTCCACGACCTCCTCGAGGACGACGCCGATCTGGAGGAGGCGCGCCAGCTGGTGGTCGTTCGAGACCGGTTGCTGGACGCTCACGGCGACCACCGCCGACACCGTCGGCTCTGTCCCGCCAGCATACACAACGATCGGGTAGGCGGGAACTTAAGCCGTTCCCTCGGCAGTCGAGACCGCTAAGCGCCCGCCTGCGGACCACTCGACCGTGACCCGCGCCAGCGAGTTCCGCGAGTTCGCCGACTGGGCGAGCGACCAGTCCCCGCTGTACGAGCAACTGAGCCGCGCCGTCGCCGACGACGAGGACCTCCTCGCCCTCGCCGCGACGGCCCCGGAGAGCCAGCCCGCGCCGAACCTGTTGCTGGGTGCCGTCCACGACCTCCTGCTCGATGGGGTGGATCATCGGCTCGCCGAGTTCTACCCCACCGTCGACGACGATCCCATCGACCCGACCGAGACAGATCCGTTCCCGGCCTTCGATGAGTTCTGCCGGACCCACCGCGATGCCATCAGCGACCGCCTCGAAAGCCGACTTGTCCAGACCAACGACGTGGGGCGGTCGGCCGTCCTCTACCCGACGTTTGCCCGGGTCGCCGCAGCCGACGGCGAACCCCTGGCCCTCGTCGAGCTCGGTGCCAGCGCCGGCCTGAACCTCGTCTGGGACCGGTACAGCTACGCGTTCGACGACCGCGTCGTCGGCAATTCCAACTCCCCGGTCCGCATCGAGACCGACCTCCGGGACGGGACGCCACCGCTCCCGGCGGACCCGCCGGCCGTCGCCGACCGCTGGGGCGTCGATCTGAATCCCCTCGACGCGACCGACGAGAGCGACGCCCGCTGGCTCCGGGCGCTCGTCCTCCCGAACCAAAAGCGGCGACACGACCGGCTCGCCGCCGCGCTGGATCTGGCCGCCGACACTCCACCGGAACTCGTCACCGGCGACGCCGCCGCGGTCCTCCCCGCGCGCCTCGGCGACGCGCCCGCGGACGCGACGCTCGTCGTGTTCAGTACCATCGCGCTCTACCAGTTCCCCGACGATGCCGTGGCGGCCATCCGCGAGACGCTGGCCGACGCCAGCCACGAGCGCCCGGTCCACTGGCTGTCGGGAGATCCGTCGACCCCGCCCAGCGATCCGACGTACCGGCACGTCCGCTTCGAGGACGGCGAGGCCGAGACTACAGAGCTCGCCGCGTTCGAGGCCTACGGGAGCTGGCTCTCCTGGCGAGTGTGACCTGCGACTGCAAAAGAAAGCGCCCGGAGTCTACGCACGGGCCTCCGGCCCGTTCGATGTCGAGGTTGCTACCGCAACCTCGCTATTCGCGCAGTCGGCGCGCGATCAGTCCTTCGAGGCCCTCGCGGAACTCGTCGACTTCGACTTCGCTGAGGACGGGCTCGAAGAAGCCCTCGACCAGCATGTTCTCGGCGACCTGTTCGGGGATCGAGCGGGAGGTCATGTAGAACATGTCCTCGGCGTCGACCTGCCCGACCGTCGCGGAGTGGCTGGCCTCCGTGTCGTGGTTGTTGATGATCAGCTTCGGGGAGGCGTCGGCCTCGCTTTCGTCCGAAAGCATCAGCGTGTTCTCGCGCTGGTAGGAGTTGGTGTCCCAGGCCTCCCGACCCACGTCCTGGACGCCCTCGTAGACCGAGCGGGCCTCGTCGTCGAGGACGCCCCGGGTCACGAGGTCGGCGGTCGTGTGTTCGGCCTCGTGCCAGACTCGCGAGGCCAGATCGAAGTGCTGGTCCTCGTGGCCGAAGAACGCCCCGACGATCTTGCTCTCGGAGCTATCGCCGAGCAGTCGCGTCTCGACGCTGGTCTTCGTAAGTCTGGATCCGATGTTGCCTTCGATCCAGTTGACCGTGCCGTACTGGCCGGTGTGGCCGCGCTTGACCTGGAAGTTGTAGGTGTCCGAATCCAGGTTCTGGAGCGCGCCGTACTGCACGTGGGCGTTCTCGCCCGCGACGGCCTCGACGACGCCGCTGTAGTAGCGGGCGTCCTCCTCGCTCGCGTCCTCACCGGTCTCCTGCCGTTCGAGGATGGTGACCGAGGCCGATTCCTCGGCGATCACGAGCGTGTAGTTGAACAGCGCCCGGGAGTTCATCCGGGTCCGGATCGTCACGTCCTCGGCGTCGACGCCCTCGGGGACGTAGACGACCGTCCCGGCCGAGAACAGCGCCGTCGACAGCGCGGTGAGGTAGTTGCGCTGGGGATCGACGACGCTGCCGAACCGATCCTCGATCAGGTCGCCGTGCTCGTCGAGTGCCTCGGACCAGGAGAGCACGTCGACACCGTCGGCGTCGACGCGGTCTTTCTCCTGAGCCATCTCGAGGGGGTCGACGAAGCTCTCGTAATCGAGCGCGTCGAGGTTCGTCCACTCCCGGCCCGGCGTCTGAATGACGGCGGGCATGTCGAGGTCTTCGAGGGCCTCCAGCGCGTCGAGTCGCGTCTCCAGCAGCCACTCGGGCTCGTCGAGCTGGTCGCTGATCTCCGTTACCTGCTCCTCCGTGAGGTTCGCGTGTACCTGCGTGCTCATATTATCCGAGCGAGCCCTCCATCTCGAGTTCGATGAGGCGGTTGAGCTCGACCGCGTACTCGATGGGCAGTTCCTCCGTGATCGGCTCGATGAAGCCGGCGACGATCATCTGCTTTGCGTCGTCGTCGTCGAGCCCGCGGGTCTCCAGGTAGAACACGTCCTCGTCGCCGATCTTGCCGACCGTGGCCTCGTGGGCCACGTCGACCTTGTTCTCCTGGATCTCCATGTACGGCATCGTGTCCGAGGTCGACTCGTTGTCGAACATCAGCGCGTCACACTCCACAGAGGTCGAGGAGTTCTCCGCGCCGTCGGACATGTGGACCAGGCCGCGGTAGTTCGTGCGGCCGCCGTCCTTGCTGATGGACTTGGACTCGATGGTCGACTTCGTGTTCGGCGCGTTGTGGTAGACCTTCGCGCCAGTGTCGATGTTCTGGCCCTCGCCGGCCATCGCGATGGTGATGTGGTTGTCCGTCGCACCTGGGCCCTTCAGGATGGTCGAGGGGTACAGCATCGTCGCCTTCGACCCCATCGACCCCGACACCCACTCCATCGTGCCGTCGGCCTCGGTGATGGCGCGCTTGGTGTTGAGGTTGTAGGTGTTCTTCGACCAGTTCTGCACGGTCGAGTACTGGACGTGTGCGTTCTCGCCGACGAAGACCTCGACGCCCCCGCTGTGGAGGTTGAACGCCGAGTACTTCGGCGCGGAACAGCCCTCGATGTAGTGAACTTCCGAATTCTCCTCGGCGATGATGAGCGTGTGCTCGAACTGGCCCATCCCCTCGGAGTTCATCCGGAAGTACGCCTGCACGGGCATCTCCACGGTCGTGTCCTCGGGGACGTAGACGAACGACCCGCCGGACCAGACCGCGCCGTGGAGCGCGGCGAACTTGTTGTCACTCGGAGGGACGCACTTCGTCATGAAGTGCTCCTTGACGAGATCCTCGTGTTCCTGAACGGCCTTGTCCATGTCACAGAAGATCACGCCTTTCTCCTCCCAGCGCTCCTGCATGTTCTGGTAGACGATCTCGGACTCGTACTGGGCGCCCACGCCCGAGAGGGCGTTCTTCTCGGCTTCCGGGATGCCCAGTTTGTCGAAGGTGTCCTGGATCTCTTCGGGGAGGTCCTCCCATGACTCCGCGCCGCCGCGTGTCTCGATGTCCGGGCGGATGTAGGGGACGATCTCGTCGAAGTCGATCTCGCTCAGGTCCGGCGCGCCGGGCCAGTCGGTCGGCATCGGCATCTCCTGGAACTGCTTCAGGGCGCGCAGGCGGCGTTCGAGCATCCACTCCGGTTCGTCCTTGTCTTCGCTGATGACCCGGATGGTCTCCTCTGTGAGGCCCTTCTCGGATTTGAAGGCGGAGTTCTCCTCCTTCTTGAACTCGAAGCGAGCCTCGGTGTCGGTCTCTTTGAGATGGTCTTGATCTGAACTCATTGTTGGTGTGTCTGGTTTCGGTCTCTGGACGTATCAGTCTGTGCTAGCCCCGGACGGTTACGCGGTCTCGAAGAACTCCTCGCGCACCCAGTCGTACCCCTTGTCCTCGAGTTCCTCGGCCAGCGAGGCGTCGCCGGACTTGGCGATCTGGCCGTCGAGCATCACGTGGACGTGATCGGGCTCGACGTAGTCGAGGATCCGCTGGTAGTGGGTGATCTGGAGGATGCCGGCGCCCTGCTCGTCGCGCAGCGCGTTGATGCCGTTCGAGACGTCCTGCAGGCGGTCGATGTCCAGCCCGGAGTCGATCTCGTCGAGCACGGCGATCGAGGGCTCCAGGATCGCGGCCTGCAGCACCTCGTTTTGCTTTTTCTCCCCGCCGGAGAAGCCCGCGTTGAGGTATCGCTGGGCGAAGCTCTCGTCCATGTCGAGTTGCTCCATCTTCTCCTGGAGGATCTCCTGGAACTCCGCGACGCCGATGTCGCCTTCCTCGGGGTCGCCCTCCATCGGAGAGGTGTCGTAGCCGGCCGCGTCCTCGTTGGTGTCGCCACCTTCGGCTTCTTCCTCCTCCTCGTCCTCCTCGAACAGTTCCTCGCGCTCTTCGAGTTTGGCGTTCAGCGCCGTGCGCAGGAAGTTGACCATCGTGACGCCCTCGATCTCCGCGGGATACTGGAAGCCCAGGAAGATACCGAGTGCCGCGCGCTCGTTGGGTTCCAGGTCCAGCAGATTCCACGTGCGGAGGTCGTCGGGGATCTCCTCGTCGAGGTCCTCGAACTCGTCGTCCTCGATGTGCAGGAGGACCTCGCCCTCGGTCACTTCGTACGCCGGGTGGCCGGCGATGATCTTCGCGGTCGTCGACTTCCCGCTCCCGTTGGGACCCATCAGCGCGTGGATCTCACCGGATTCGACTTCGAGATCGACCCCGCGCAGGATCTGCTCACCGCCCTCCTCGGCAACTTCAGCGTGTAGGTTGGATATTTCGAGTGTTGCCATTGTTTAGGGACACCTAAGTCGTCTTCAGATCCGGCCGTGACGTTGATAATGCTTTCGCATTCACCCGGTTACGATTTCCCCAACGGAAAATTTGATTTCGTATTCTGGAAACCAGAGTGGCGGGACGCCGTCCCGCTATTCCGAACCGTGGGTGACCCTCGGTGGCCAGGAACGGGACGGCAGGCAGGGGAAACCGTCGGCCGACTGCTGGTTTCAGAGAGAAATGCGTGAAATGCCCACAACATTCATACCCCGTACCTGAATAGTTCGGTTGGGAATGGTGCAGTTCAGTTGGCTCCTGTTGCCGCTCGTGTTCCCGCTTCTAGTCGCTATTCCAACGGTTTACGTGATCGTACGGAACTTCGAGACCCCGCGGCTCTCCCCGATTCCGCCCCTGGTGTTGATCGTCGCCGTGACGCTATGGTGTCTCAGCGACGCGGCGCGGCTGGCCGTCACCGACCTCGACACCAAACTGGCGCTGTATCCCGGCTACTACCTGATGGGGACGGTCGTCGTGGTCTCGCTGTTCGTCTTCGCCGCCGACTACACGGAGCGAACCGACTGGCTGCGGCCCGAGCGACTGGCTCTCGTCACGCTTCCCGTCGCGCTCTCGACCGTGCTCGAAGTTACCAACCTCGGGTCGTGGACGATGCGGTCGGCGCGTCTCGTCAGCCGAGACGGGGTACTCGTCGCCGACGTGACCTGGGGGCCGCTGTTTTACCTCCACCACGGCATCGCCTATCTGTTCGTCGCCGGGGCCGCGTATCTGTTTCTGACCTTCGAGACGGCCAACCGACACTACCGTGGCCAGGTCCGGTCCATCGTCGCCGCACTCTCGATCCCGTGGCTGCTCAACATGGCGTATCTGGCCGGACTGACGACGTTCAACTACACCTCCATCGGGTTCGCCGCCGCCCTCCCGATCGGCGTGTTGATGGTCTTTCGCTACCGCATCCTGCAACTCATCCCCGTCGAGCGCTCCTCTGTCGTCGCGGAGATGGACACCGGTTACCTCGTGCTGGACCAGGGAGACGTGGTCGTCGACGTCAACGACCGGGCCGCGGAGTTGCTCGGGATGGATCCCGAGGGACTGCTCGGTCGCGACCGCGCATTCCTCGAAGCCACGTTCCCCGAGATCGCGACCGCCTTCGAGGACAGCGAGGGGTTCAACACCATCACGCGCGAAGAAAACGGCGACGACCGCTACTACAACGTCGAGACCTCGACTCTGGGCCCCCCGATCGAGGGAGCGAACTCTGACACCGGTTCGGTCGTGCTCTTCCAGGACGTGACCGACCAGATAGCGGCTCAACGCCAGCTCCGCGCCCAGAAAGACCGCCTCGAAGAGCAGAACGAACGGCTAGAGGAGTTCGCCAGCATCCTCTCACACGACCTCCGTAACCCCCTCTCGGTCGCCGACGGCCGACTCGAACTCGCCCGAGACGAGTACGACAGCGTCCACATGGAGAAAATCGCCGAGGCCCACGACCGGATGGACGAACTCATCGAGGACGCGCTCGCGCTGGCTCGACAGGGCCAGACCGTCCTCAACCGCGAGCCGGTGTCGCTCCGTCGGATCGCCGAGCACGCCTGGGAGAACGTCGACACCGGGGCAGCGACGCTCGACGTCACGACCGATCGGACGGTCGTCGCGGACGGCTCACAGCTCACCCAGCTGTTCGAGAACCTCTTTCGTAACGCCGTGGAACACGGTTCCACGAGCCCTGACTCGCAGGCTCGTCAGGACGCTGTCGAGCATGGCTCGACAGGCAATCAGAACGCGAAGCGTTCTGATGACGCCGTGGAACACGGTTCCACGAGCAATCGGACGTCGTCCGATGACCCCGTCGAACCCGGCGGGTCGGACGTGACCGTCACCGTCGGCGAGATGACCGACGGGTTCTACGTCGCAGACGACGGCCCCGGCATCCCGCCCGAAAAGCGCGGTCAGGTGTTCGAGAAGGGGTTCACGACGGCCACGGACGGCACCGGGTTCGGGCTCGCCATCGTCGAGAACGCCGCCGAAGCACACGGCTGGACCGTCGAGATCACCGAGAGCGAGAGTGGCGGCGCTCGCTTCGAGATCGACGGCCTCGATGATGCGTCGGGCCCGAACCCGGCCACCAGCGACGGGCCGGCGACGACTACATGAAGTTGCCGAGACCGGTCTGTTCCTGCCCGCTTTTGACCTCGTCCCAGGAGATGTCCAGCGCCTCCAGAATGCGCTCGATCGGTCCCTTGAGCGTCTTGTCCAGCATCTTCTCCCAGTCGACCTCGAACTCCTCGGGGACCTGATCCGCGTACTCGTAGCAGATCACGTCCGGATCGCGGCGGAACTCGCCGTACAGCGGATCTGTCGACGGGTCCAGCCCGTGTTCGGCCTCGACCTTGTCCCAGAAGTCAGAGTGGACCCGGTCGAGATAGACGCGCTTGGGTTTCGAACCCGACGCGAAGTTCGTCCCGAGCAGGAGGTTGGCGTACTTCGCCCCACGGACCTGGGCCGTGTCGGTGTCGTAGTTGTCCAGTTTCTTCCCGATACCGCCGGGGATTCCCACGTCGTCGAGGCTGACGTTCCCCGCCTCGAAGTCCTGAATGACTTCGTGGACGTAGTCTTTGATATCCTCCGTGTCCGCACCCGTCACGATGCGGTCGATCACCTCCTTCTGGACCTCCTTGGTGATCGGCGCGATGTCGCTGCGCTGGTACTCGAAGCCCGTGATGTCGATGTCGTCGACGTCTTTGCCCTCCTTCCAGACGATGTGGCCGGCGTAGCGTTTCTTCTTGCCCGCCTGGAAGAACCGACGGTAGAGCTTCTCGAACTCGATCTGGAAGCGGTGTTCCTCGCCGGCGTCGAGGTCGACGTTCAGTTCCGACTCGGCGAACTCGTCGTAGGCGTCGTTGATCTGCTCCTCCAGTTCGAAGGACTGCTCGATGGCCGCCTCCTTCGACACGTCGCCACCGAGTTCTATCATCACGCTGTCAGTGTCACCATACACGACCTCTTTATCCATACGGCCCGCGACTTCGTCGGTATAATCGATAACGTCTCTCCCCGTTGCAGTGACCGCAGCTCCCATCTCCTTGTCGTATAGCCGGAACCGATCCCAACCCAAGACCCCATATAAAGAGTTCATAATTACCTTGACAGCTGCTTGTTGCCTGTCAAACTGCTCGTATTCCGAACTATCGGGATCGTGGTCGTTCCGGAGCGATTTCTTCTCCTCGCGTTCGCTCAGCAGTTCGTCGACCATCTCCCGGATGACGCCGTCCGGTTCCTTCCGGAAGTGCTGGCCGTTCGGGGCGCGGAAGGTGTCACCCTCGTAGGCATCGGGATCGACCTTGGTCTCGGGGCTGGCGTTGATCGTCACCATGCACATCGGGTAGAGGCTCTTCAGGTCCAGCACCGTCACCATCTCCCGGACTCCCGTGATCGGGTCGAAGACGGCCCCGCCCTCGTAGTCCTCGGCGTCGTGTTGCCCTTTCGAGGGGAGGGCGAAGTTGCCGTGGAGTTTGTGGAGGACGTACATGTCGACGGCGTCGCCGGGCGTCGTGGCGTCCTCCAGTTTACAGCCGACGAAGGAAGCGACCTCCTGCCAGAATGGGATGATCTCCTGCTGGTCGTTCAATTCCACACAGAGTTCCACGTCCCGGAGGTTGTACTCCAGCAGGCGCTCGGGGTCGTCCTCCCAGAGGTCGCCGATGTCGCCGGGGTAGCGCTCTTTTCCGACGCCGAGTTCCTGTTCGCCGACGGCGTCCAGTCGGTAGGAGTCGAGTTCGGTGAACTTCGTGCGCTGGTAGGCGTAGAGCAGGTCGAAGACGACCCGGCCCTTGATGTTCGGCCCCTGCCAGTTGTTGCGCCAGACCTCGTCGACGCGGGAGAGCCGTTCGATCGAGAGGTCGTAGTCGTGGTGGGGGCCCTGGAGTTCTTCGAGCCTGTCGAGGAAGTAGGGGGCGTCGAAGTCGTCGAAGTTCCAGCCGGTCAGGAGGTCCGGGTCGGTCGTCTCGATGTAGTCCACGAACGCTTCGAGCATCGCCTCCTCTTCCTCGAAGACGCGCACGTCGGCCTCGAAGTCGGCCTCGATGGGGTCGTACTCGGCCAGGGCCTCCGGCGGGTCGATGCCCGCGGGGGAGTCGTACAGCCACGTGATGTACTCGTCGTCGTAGGAGTCGTGTGAGGTGAGACAGACGATGGTCTCCTCGCCCTCTTCCGGGAACCCGTGGCGGTCGTCGACCTCGATGTCGAAGGTGTTGACGCGCGGATCGGCGCTGGCGTCGACGGCCTCGATCTCGTCGTGGGGGACCCGAATGGGTTCGCCTTCGGCCTCGCGGCGGGCGGGCACGCGCACGCCGCTGGTGATGTCCTTGTCGATCAAAAGGCGGTTGGGAAAGAGGATGTCTGCTTCGTAGTGGTCGAACTCGTCGCGCATCTGGCCCACGTCCCGCGGCGTCTGGCCGAAGATCTTGGTCAGGCGCTCGCCGCGAATCGACTCGTAGGGCTCGCCGTCGTCGTCTTCCTCCTCCCAGCCGGTGATCGTGTCGCGCTGGAGGTCCGCGTCGGTCAGCGAGTCGGTCGGCGCGTAGAAGTAGGGTCTGAACTCGTAGACTTCGATGTGGACCTGTTCGTTGTCCTCGGGTGTGCGGCCGAAGATGTGTACCACGGGGAACTCGTCGTCGCCCCGGCCCTCGACGGTGTAGTCGACCTGCGTGACAGCGGCGGTCACGTACTCGTCGGTGTCCGGATAGCGGATGTCGTCGAGGTCGACGATGTCGAACGTGTCGCCGCCGTTGCCCGCGACGGCCGCCGCCTCCGCCGCCGCGTCACGGTCGCCCTCGCCGTCGGCCCCGTCGCTCCCCGGCCCGTCCTCGAACGCAGAGAGACCTGTCTGTGTTCCGTTCCCGGTCTCGTCCATACTGTCCACCCGTTCGAGACCCCCGACTAAAATCCCGACGGTCCCCCGGCCGCGTTTCGAGCCGCGACGGGAACACAAGGTATATGGCATGACACATCATACCACATGCCGAAGCGATATGACGGACCGCGCAAACGGAAGTCGGTCGGAGTTGGACAGTGCCGAAACGGGACCGGACGGCCCCGAGGTCGAGACGATAGAGGCCTACGAGACCGACGACGGGGTCGTACTCTACGACGCCCAGAACCCGCTCGCGTGGGTCCAGTCGAGTGCGGCGACCACGCTGGAGGACGCGGTATAGAGCGGTCACGGAACGCTTTTCTCACCCCCTGCCCGACGACGGAGTAGTGAGCGACGACGACCGCTGGCCCCACGAGCCGGACGATCCCGGGAGCCCCGAGAACGTCGAGCCCGATCCGGAACCCGACGCAGAGCCGGATCTGGGCCCCGATGTTCCGGAAGTCGATATCCCGGAGCCGCCGGATCCCGCGCCCGAAGACGTGCCGGAGGGACTCGCCCGGTCGTTCTGGAAACTCGTCGCCATCTTCAACCTCGCACTGTTCGCGGTCGCGCTCGGCCCGATGCTCGCCGTCTTCCGCGGCGAGTGGGTCAACGGCGGTGCGGTGTTTTTCATGGGTCTCGCCGTCTTCTTCTACGGCTACGCCCGCTACCAGCGCGCCCGTGAGGAGTTCGTCGACAGTGACTGACGGTCGCGGACCATCGACAGCGGTCCAGAACGGTTACCCGTCACCGACCACTACCGGCGAGCGATGCGTACCGTCCGCGACGAGTCCGGGACCCGGCTGTTGCTGATCAAGCAGTCCGGCGACTCCAGCCGCGTCCGCGACCCCGAGACCGGCGAGGAGCGCTACGTCCCGAACGACGAACTGGAGTTCGTCGACGAGTCTCCCCTCGACACGGCCGCCGGTACCGTCCCCGACGCGACGCGGACGATCCTGACCGCTGTCCGCGACGACCGGTCGCTGGGACTCCTGTTCGAACTCGACCGCCGCGGGCCGCTGGCCGTCCGCGACCTCCTGAGCGGGTACGATCTCTGTGAGAGCGATCTCCACGGCCTGCTCGGGGAGTTCCGCGCCGCCGGCCTCGTCGACGAGGCGACTGTGGCCGGCGAGCGTGGGTATCGGCTCACCGACGAGGCAGTCGAAGGGCTGGACTACCTCCGTGCCGGAGAGAAGAGTTAGTCCGTTGCGGCGTCGGCGACGAGTTCTCGCGTCGCCGCATCGGGGTCTTTGCGTGATACCGTCGACCGGTTCGTCGTGGCGTCCTTCGAGACCGTCACCAGATCGTCTGCCGCGCCGAACAGTTCCTCGTCGTGGCTGACGACGAGAATCTGTTCGACGCCGAGATCGTGCATGTGTTTGACGAGGTCGACCAGCCGGGAGACGTGCCCCGAATCGAGGAACACAGTCGGTTCGTCGAGGATCAGCGGCGGCATCGGGGCCGAGCCCTCGATCCCCTCGGCCAGCAACTGGTAGATCGCACACCGAAGACTGAGGTTGAACAGCGCGCGCTCGCCGCCCGAGAGCTGTTCGGGATCGAGCGGCTGGCCGTCCTTCTGGTAGACCGTCAGCTCGTACTCCCCGTCGAGTTCGATCCGGGAATAGGAGTCGTTGCCGTAGATCAGATCGAACGTCTCGTTGAGCATCCGTTCGAGACTCTCGACGTTGCGCTGGCGCAGTTCCGCCCGTAGCTGGCCGTACATCTCCTCCAGTCGCTCGGTCTCGTCGTACAGCGAGTCCAGCCGTTCGACCGTGGCTTCGAGGTCGTCGTGTCGGTCCCGCAGATCCTCCAGTTCCTCGATCTCCTGTTTGACGCCGCCGATCTCGTCGATCAGGTCGTCACGTTCCGCGCGGAGTTCGTCGAGTTTCGGCTCGACTTTCTCGATGTACTCCACAGCGCGTGCTTTCTCCTCGCGGGCCTGTTCGACGGCCGACTCGTCGAACTCGGCTTCGAGTTCGTCGCGCTGGTCGCGTTTGTCCGCTAGCCGGTCGCGGCGCTCGTCGTTCAACTCGGCCTTGTTGTCCCGTTGCTCGCGCAGGCGCTCGATCTCGTCCTCGCAGTCGGCCACGCGCTCGAAGGTTCCTCGAATCGCTTCCAGGCGGTCGAGTCGATCGCCGATCTCGCTGCGTTCCTCGTTGCACTCGGCGACGGCCTCGCGTTTCTCCTCGGCTGCCTGTTCGGCCTCCGCGGCGGCCTCGCGTTTCTCCGCCGCTTCGGCGTCGAGTTCCTCGGCCGCTTCGCGCAACTGTTCGATCTTCTCGACCGTGTCGTCGAGCCCGTCTTCCTGCTCGTCGACCAACTGTTCGACGTTCTCCAGATCGTTCTCGAGCGTCCGGATCTCGTTCTCCCGGTCGACCAGGTCGCTGGCCGCTTCGACCTCGTCTTCGAGTCGTTCGCGACGCTGCCGGACCGAAACGAGTTCGTCCTGCAGGTCGTCGATCCGCTCGCGGTGCTCGTCGATGGATTCGACGTGCGGGGAATCCTCGACGGGCTGGCCGCACTCCGGGCATTTCCCTTGCTCCAGCAGGTTTTCGGCCTCTTCGAGGGTATCCTCTGCGTTTTTCAGTTCGGTCTCCAGTTCCGTCTCGCGCTCGCGGGCCTCGTTCAGCTCGTCTGCCAGTTCGTCCCAGTGGTCGCTGGCCTCGCCGACCGCGACCGGAGCATCCTCGAAGGCCTCACGCTTTTCCTCGATGTCGGAGTCCAGGCGTTCGATCCGCTCGCGTCGCTCGGCGAGTGTCTCCCGCGTCGCCGCGAGTTCGCTCGCCAGTTCTTCGGCCTCCCCGCGTTTCTCCTCGGCCCGGGCGGCCTTCTCCTCGGCAGTCTCTCGAAGCGATTCAGCCTCGCTCGTGTGTTCGCTAACTTCGACCCGGAGGTCTTGAATGTCGTCCCGTAACTGCTCGTCCCGGGCTTCGAGGTCCTCGATAGTCTCGTCGATGGTCGCCTCGTCGGGATCGTCGAGTTCCGATTCTTCGAGCAGATCGTCGCGCTCGCTCTCGATCTCGTCGATATCGGTCTTCAGGTCGCCGATCCGGTCGCCGAGTCGCTCGCGTTCGCGCTCGGTCGCCTCGATCGTCTCGGTCAGCTCCTCGATCTCGGTTTCGAGGTCGCCGAGTCGTTCGCGTTTCTCCTCGTGATCGTCGAGGATCGCCTGGGCATCGTCGCGGGTCGTCACGGCCTCCTCACGGTTCTCCTCGAACCGTTCGATATCGCTTTCGAGGTCCTTGCGCTCGGTCTGGAGTGCGTTGAGCCGCTCGTGAAGGTCCTGCTCCTCCTTCCGTTCGATCTGGGCGGCGAGATCGTCGAGCAGTTCCCGCTTGCCGTCCCGGACGTGTTTGACCCCCAGGCGGGCCTTGCTCGCCCGTTCCCGGTAGTCCTCGAGCTTCCCGAGCTGGAGCAGGTCGTCGATCATGTCCTGCCGGTCGGCGGGGGAAGCGTTGATGAGTTTGTTCACCTCGCCCTGGCGGACGTAGGCGCAGTTGACGAACGCCTCGTGGTCCATCCGGAGCAACTCGGCGACGTGCCCGCGAACGTCGCGGGCCCCCTCGTAGGTCGACTCGGGCGTCTCCAGCACGCACTTGGCCGTGGTCGCGCGGTCGTCGGTCACCCGGACGCGTCGTTCGACGTGGTAGGACCTGCCACCGTGCGTGAACCACAGCTCGACCGTCGCATCTTCCTCACCGATGGTCACGACCTCGTCGAGGTTCTCGTCCAGCGCGCGGGCTCCGTACAGCGCGAAGAAGCAGGCCTCAAGCAGCGAGGACTTCCCGCTGCCGTTCAGCCCGTGGATGACCGTCACACCGCTGTCGAGCCGAAGGTCCGCGTCCCCGTAGCACTTGAAATTCTCCAGCCTGACACGCTCGAATCTCATTCGAAATCACCCAGCGAGGGCTGGTCCGACCCGCTGGCGTCTGTGTCGGTATCGGCATCGGCGTCGGCGGCCGCCGACGGGTCGTCGTCCGCGTCGCCGCCGTCGGTCTTGGTCGGTTCCCCGGTGGTCGCGGGCTCGGCGGTCGCCGTCGATCTGTCGGCCTCCTCGTCTGTCGAGTACTCCTCGGCAGGACGGAAGGCGTCGGCGTCGCCCTCGTCGACGATCTCGCGGACGCGGCGCTCGACCTCGTCGGTGACGTTCGAGTCGGCGGTCTTGCTCGCCCGGACGGTCTCGTCGATGTCTCGGGCCGCCCGACTGAGTCCCATCTCGCGGATGCGCTCCTGGACGGCGTCGTCGGGGTCCGCGAAGTTCACATCGATGTCCGCGCTGTCGGCTACCTCGCGGTGGTCGGTGACGCGAGCGACGAGCGCACCCTCCTCGTCGGCGTACTCTTCGATGGTGGCCGGGGCGACCGGATCGCCCTCACCCTCGATGTGGACGACGACGACCGCGTCCGCCAGATCGTACTGGCCGACGCGTTCCCGGACGCGCTCGACGCCCTCACCCTCGCCGAGTTCGGTCTCGACGAAGACGAACTCGCGGGTCGGGAGGCCACGCCGCCTGATCGACACCTGCTCGTCGAACTCGACGATGTTGTACCCGCGGTCCTCGCGCTCGTCGGCGCTGGCTCGCTCGGTCGACCCACAGTAAGTGATCCAGGTGTCTTCGATCTCCGTCTTCTGTGGTTCGTGGTTGTCCCCGAGCAGGACGGCGTCGAAGTCGACGGTCGACTCCTCGAGGAGGCGCTCGGTATCCCAGTCGGCGTAGTCGAACGGCTCGAAGAGGCCGTGGGCCACGAGGGCGGCGTGGTCTGCGTCGTGGGAATCGAAGTCGTACTCGAGATCCTCACGCTGGGACCGCGGGACGAAGTCGAGGCCGTAGAAGGCGGTGTTCCCGACGGTGATCGGCTCGTCGCCAAGTCGGGTCGCCAGCCCCAGCGACTCGAACAGGTCGAGCCACTGGGCGTCGCGTTTGGTCTCGTGGTTGCCGACGATAGCGAGGAAGGGCACGCCGGCTGCGTCCAGCTCCCGCAGTACGGAGAGGGTCCCGAGGATGTCGGGCAGGTCCGGTCGGCGGTCGTGGAAGAGGTCGCCGGCGTGGACGACGGCGTCAACGTCGTCCTCGACCGCGTCCTCGACCACTCGGCGGAACGCGTCGAGAAAGTCCTCGCGGCGCTCGGGCCGGTGGTACTGCCGGTACCCGAGGTGGGTATCACCCGTATGTATTACCCGTGTCATTTCTCCCACCTTGGGCACCACCTCCTAAAGCCGTTCCGTGACCGGAGTGAAACTGGTCGCCCCGGGCCGCCGCCCGGAAGTCGGTCAGGGTCTCCCGGACTCGTCGGCCACGACGGGCGGCCGCATGGTCGCCCGCGTCTTCGGCCGACTCGATAGCGGCGTCGAGGCGGTCGATGCCGTCGCCGTCGAGGAAGTCCACAGCAGCGTCCACGGACTCGACTGCGTCCTCGGCCGTCGCGACGACATCCCGGTAGTCGTCGGCCCCGAACCAGCCGCTCTCCGTGGACGGTGTTCCGGGGGGTTCGCGAGCGAGGCGTGACAACGCGTCCTTGACGGTGGCTGTATCGGGCACACGACGCGGTGGTCCCGCTTTCACACTTGAAGGCTCGGGCGAGCGGTCGGGCTGGTGGGACCGCTCAGCGGGACTCGTCGATGGTCAGCGTGTAGATGCGCTTGCGCGCGTCCGAGAAGGAGAACCGCGAGTCGACGACTCCGACCTCTTCGAGGCGGTTCAGCCCGTAGCGAACGGTCCGGGGCGGCAGTAGCGTCTCCTCGGCCAGCTGACTCTGGGTCAACGTGTCGTTGTACTCCAGGGTCTTCGCGACCAGTTTCGCACTGGGCGGAAGGTCGCGCACCGCGTCCCAGCCGCCAGTGTCGACGTCCGTTCCCGCTGACTCTGAGGCACTCATGTTACCCGCTACTATCGCATACAGGCTAATAATATTTCCTGTTCTAATTTATTCTTCATAGTAATCCGCCGAATCTCGGAATCGCACGGTACCGGGCTTGCTTCGGTGCTTGTGTCTACCCGAAGTCTCTTATTACTACATCCCCTAGCCGGTGCCAATGACTGACACCGTGGACGATGTCGAGCTGCCCTACGACGAGGACGCTTCTCAACAGGAGAAGATCAACGCCCTCCAGGAACGGCTCGAAGTCCTCGAGTCCCAGAACGAGGAGATGCGGGACAAGTTGCTGGACGCCAACGCCGAGAACAACAAATATCAGCAGAAACTCGAGCGGCTCACCCACGAGAACAAGAAGCTCAAACAGTCCCCGCTGTTCGTCGCCACGGTACAGGAACTCACCGACGAGGGCGTCATCATCAAACAGCACGGCAACAACCAGGAGGCTCTCACCGAGGTCACCGACGAGATGCGCGAGGACCTCGAACCCGACAGCCGGGTCGCCGTCAACAACTCCCTCTCTATCGTGAAGTCACTGGACGACGAGACGGACGTCCGTGCCCGCGTCATGCAGGTCGACAAGAGCCCCGACGTGGGCTACGAGGACATCGGCGGCATCGAAGAACAGATGGAAGAGGTCCGCGAGACCGTCGAGATGCCGCTGAAGAACCCCGGAATGTTCGAGGACGTGGGTATCGACCCGCCGAGCGGCGTCCTGCTCCACGGCCCGCCGGGCACCGGGAAGACGATGCTCGCCAAGGCCGTCGCCAACCAGACCGACGCGACCTTCATCAAGATGGCCGGCTCCGAACTGGTCCACAAGTTCATCGGCGAGGGCGCGAAACTCGTCCGCGACCTGTTCGACCTGGCCCGGCAGGAAGAGCCCGCCGTCGTCTTCATCGACGAGATCGACGCGATCGCGGCCAAGCGCACCGAATCGAAGACCTCCGGGGACGCCGAGGTCCAGCGGACGATGATGCAACTCCTCTCGGAGATGGACGGCTTCGAGGACCGCGGTGAGATCCGCATCATCGCCGCTACCAACCGCTTCGACATGCTCGATCGGGCCATCCTCCGCCCCGGTCGGTTCGACCGCCTCATCGAGGTCCCCAAGCCCGACGCAGAGGGACGGGAACAGATCTTCCAGATCCACACCCGGGACATGAACGTCTCCGAGGACGTGGACTGGGCCGAACTCGCCGAGATGGCCGACGACTCCTCCGGCGCCGACGTGAAGGCGATCTGCACCGAGGCCGGGATGTTCGCCATCCGCGACGACCGCACCGAGGTCCGCATGACGGACTTCGAGGAGGCCTGGGAGAAGATCCAGAAAGAGGCCGACGAGGACGAGGACGTCTCGAAGACGTTCGCGTAGCGACGGACCGTCGACCCACGTTTTTGCTGCAGTACCAGCCGATGTTTGCATCGAGTGTCCGCAAACGCAAGTACGAGTGCGTGTTCCGTCCCGTAGTTGCATCGGACCAGTCTCGATGCAACTGGACGTGTCCGTGAAGAGCCTGGTGAACACCAGCGCAACGGAAAATTAGTGCGCCGCCGCGATCACAGCGCCGTGAAGATCAGGAACGGGACGACGAACAGCAGAACGAACATCACCACGAGGATGATCCCGTAGCCAGCGACTGTCCCACCGATGGTGAACCACGACGGATGATCGAACTTCTCGACGAGGTCTGTCATGTGAGTACGATTCGGAGCGTGGAATTTAGTTGTACCGACTCGGTTCAGGCGAGGATCTCCGCGATCCGCCGGGGTTCACCGGACAGCGCCGGATCCTCGGCGACGATTTTCAGCACTTCGTGGTCGGTCACGTCGGGGTAGGCCTTGCCGATAGCGTCCTCGATGAGGGCCTTCTCCAGGCGGAACTCGGTGCCCTGGTACACCACGTCGACACCCTGTTCGTCGAAGGAAAGCGCCGTCATGCCGCGAACGTTGGCCGTCGTCGGTAAAAAACTGCGCGGTGTGACGGTCCAGGCCGTCAGGACCGCCCGCGGGACCGCAGGCAAGAGCCTTTACTTCGCATCGAACCGTCTGTGAAACTATGTCCCGGGTCCCCCTGCTCGAGATGGACGAGATTCCCGAGTCACACCACCACCTGTTCACCGACGAGTACCTCGGCGACCGGTGGCGTCAGACGAGCGTCAGACGTTGCCCCCGAGTTTAATATCTGTCCCGACAGTTGTGGGGGTGTGCCGCTGCGCTCGGATCTCCTGGACGAACTGCAGATCCCGGACGGGACGACCGTCGAGGAACACGACCTCGTGACGGACGGGGACGTGATCGTCGGCGGGCAGAGTACCGTCGAGTTCGGCGTCCGCGGGCACAACGTCATCGCGGGCGAGCGCGTCCGCTTCGGCGGCGACATCGAGGCCGAGGGCGACTGTCGGCTGGACATGTGGAGTGACGTGGCAGGCAACGTCCTCGTGGGCGAGAACGCCTACATCGGCGAGCGCGTCCACGTCGGCGGCCAGCTCATGGTCTCGGGTGACCTCGACATCGGCGACGACGTCGACATCGAGGAGGGCTTCGAGGCCAACGGCTGGATCGTCATTCGCAACCCGATGCCGACCATCGTGTTCCTGTTCGTGTACCTCTCGCATCTCCTCCGGATCGGTGAGGAGGAGACCGCAGACGAAGTCGTCTCCGAAGTCCTGAGCGACGACGGTGCCGACAGCGATCCGGTCCTGATCCCCCGGAACGGGAGCGTCAGCGACGACGCCTGGCGCGTCTCGACGCCGGCCACCGTCGGCGACGACTGCCGACTGCACGGCAACCTGCGCGCCGAACGCCTGGCCGTCGGCGAGGACAACATCGTCTTCGGGAGCCTCCGCGCCAAGTCCGACGTTCACGTCGGCGAGGGCACGGAGATCAAAGGCGACGTGACGACCCGGGACGGCACCGTCAGCGTCGGCCCGGACGTAACGATCTGGGGCGACATCTCGGCGACCGACGTGCAACTGCACGAGGACGCCACCGTGGAGGGATCCATCCGTGCGCGCGGTGAGATGACCATGTTGCAGTCCGACTCCGGAACTGGAGCGCCGGAGGAGGACGCGACCGATACCGACGACTCCGACACCGACGAGTCGGACGGCGGCGACGCCGTGACCGACGACGAGACGGCCGACCTCGACGCCGCGGAAGTCCACGATGGATGGGCGAACTCGGGGTTCCAGCCGTCCGACGACGGCGCGGCCGCCGACGACACTGGCGAGTCGACCGACGACACGGCCGACGAGTCCGACGACTCGGAAGCGGACGACGAGCGTGTGACTGCATCCGACGCCGAGTCGGAGCGTGTGACTGACCGGGACCCAGACGACGAACGGGTGACTGTCACCGAGGACGGGTCCGACACCGACGACGACTACCGCGAGAACGGCCACGAGGCCGGCCTCGCGGAGTAAGTCGGCTCTTTCTGGACTCAGCGACGTACATCGAGTACCATCAGTGTGAGGACCGGACAGAGCACGAGAAGGGCCCGACGAGTCGTCCCCGTGGCTAGTGACTCGGCCGTTCGGACGAGTGTATTGGCCCACACTTCTGGGCAGTTGACCGCACGCGACCCCCGGAACCGAAAGCCCCTTCCACCCGTCACGGGTATCTCGGGGCATGCTTTCGGTCGCTCTCGCCGGCAAACCAAACGCCGGCAAGTCGACGTTCTACACGGCCGCGACCAGGGCCGACGTCGACGTGGGGAACTATCCTTTCACTACTATCGACGCCAACCGTGGCGTCAGCTACGTCCGGACGGAGTGCCCCTGTCTCGAACGCGACGAGCGCTGTGGCGACGACCACTGCCGGGACGGCAAGCGCTACGTCCCCGTCGAACTGCTGGACGTGGCCGGCCTCGTCCCCGGTGCCCACGAGGGCAGAGGGCTGGGCAACCAGTTCCTCGACGAACTCTCGAACGCCGACGCCATCCTGAACGTCGTGGACGCCTCCGGCGGGACCAACGAGGAAGGTGAGCCGGTCGAGGTGGGCGAACACGACCCGGTCGAGGACGTGGACTTCGTCGAGGAAGAGATGGACCTCTGGCTTGCGAGCATCGTCGACCGCAACTGGGAGTCGGTCGAACGGCAGTCGCGCTCGCCCGATTTCGACATCGACGAGGCGCTGGCGGAGATGCTCACCGGCGTCGGCGCGACGGAACTGGACGTGGCACGCACCCTCCGGGAACTGGAGTATCCCGAGGATCCGATCCAGTGGACCGACGAAGACCGCGAGGCGCTGGCCGGGGAGATCCGCCGGCGCACCAAACCCATCGTCGTCGTCGCGAACAAGGCCGACATCGCGCCGGAGGGCAACGTCGAACGCCTCCGTGAGGCCGCCGAGTACGTCGTGCCCGCGACCGCAGACGGCGAGCTGGCGCTGCGCAACGGGGCCGACGCCGGCGTCGTCGACTACGACCCGGGCGATCCCGACTTCGAGATCGCCGGCGACGTGAGCGACCAGCAGGCAGAGGGGCTAGAGCGCATCCGCGATGTGATGGGTGAGTGGGGCGGCACAGGAGTGCAGACGGCGCTGAACACGGCCGTCTACGACCTGCTGGATCACCTGACGGCCTACCCCGTCCAGAACGAGAGCAAGTGGACCGACGGCACCGGGAACGTCCTGCCCGACGCGCACTTGCTTCCCGACGGCTCGACGCCGGTCGATCTGGCCTACGCCGTCCACTCGGACATCGGCGACGGCTATCTCCACGCCGTCGACGCCAAGGACGGCCGCAAGATCGGCGACGACCACGAGCTCGAAGAGGGAGACGTGGTGAAAATCGTCAGCTCGGCCAAGTAATCAGGCTTCGGCGATCTCGATTTTTCCGGCGGCCCGCTGTTGACGGGAGGCCAGCGTATCCAGCACGCGCTGGAGGTACTCACTGTGGGCCATATCGCCCAGAATCGCGGCCCGCGCCCAGGACGCCTCGACGACGTACGACGCCGTCGGGACGGATGCCTCGCCCGAGTAGATGTGCACGGTGAGTTCGGGTCGCCCCGCGCCGTCACGGACTGCCAGCAGGTACGCGCTGGCGACGGCGGCGGCCTGTTCCGTCACGGCATCCGGGTCGTCGGTGTCCGCGACGCGATAGCCCAGTGACATCGCCTCGTCGGCGACGACCAGCGATTCGAGTTCCGCCTCGGTAACGTCGAGTGCTTTGGATATTGCGTTCTGAAACGTCGGCATGTGACCCCTTCCCGTACGATACAGGATGGCCCGCTCCCCGGTAGGGCCACTGCCGGCTATACCCCCTTATTTTTAAGAAAGTTGATTATTACCGACGCGAGGGGCCAGAAAGCAATTTCGAGGAGTGCGGGCGGTGAACTCACCGAACCGCCGTGGCAGCCTCGTCCATTATCTCGAGGGCCTCCTTCAGCGTCTCCACGTCCACGGCGTAGGAGATGCGTGCGTAGCCTGCGCCGTGGTCACCGAAGGCTTCGCCGGGAACGATCACCACGCCGCGGTCGATGACCTCGTCGACGAACCCCTCGGGCACCTCCGGCATCGCGTAGAACGCGCCACGGGGCGTCGGGCAGTCCAGTCCGATGTCGGCCAGGCCGTCGACCAACACGTCCCGGCGCTCCTCGAAGGCCGCGACCATCTCCTCGACGGGTTCCTGGGGCCCCGAGAGAGCGGCCTCGGCGGCGTGCTGACTGGCGGCGGTGGCACAGGCCTGGCCGTACTGGTGGGCCCGGAGCATCCGCTCGATCCGGCGTTCACTGGAGGTGATCCAGCCGAGTCGCCAGCCCGTCATCGAGTAGGTCTTCGAGCACGCGCCGACGACGGCGACGTTGTCCGTCTCGGCGAACTCTAGCGGTGAGCGGTGTTCCCCGTCGAAGACGATGTGTTCGTACACTTCGTCGGAGAGACAGAGCACGTCGTGTTCGTCGGCGATGCGGGCGAACTCGCGCATATCGTCGGGCGACTGCACAGCGCCAGTCGGGTTCGCCGGCGAGTTGACGACGAAGACGGCGGTGTCGTCGGTGATCGATTCCTCGACGGTCGCGGGATCCATCGTGAGGTCCTCGCGCAGGGAGACCGGTTTGGGTTCGCCCCCAGCGATGTGGGTCAGCGCCTCGTAGGAGACGAATCCGGGGTCGGGGTAGATCACTTCGTCGCCGGGGTCGACGTGGGCTTCGAGGGCGATGTGGAGGGCCTCGCTGCCGCCCGCGGTGGCGATGACGTGCTCGGGGTCGACGTGGAGCCCGTAGTCGCGGTCGTACTTCGCCGAGATGGCGTCTCTGAGCTCGCGAGTCCCCTTGTTGGAGGTGTAGGCGTCGGCCTCGCCGGCTTCGATGGCCTCGACGGCCGCCTCGCGGACGTGCTCGGGGGTGGGGAAGTCAGGCTGGCCCAGCCCGAGGTTGATCGCGTCCTCGCCCGCGGCCTCGAACACCTCGCGGATGCCCGAGATCGACACCTGCTCGATCCGCTCGGAAAACTCCGTCATACCCTACTCGCGGGGACCGATCCCGATAATGGTAGCGGATTCGGGGACTCCGCGTCGCTCAGTCCTGCCGGTACTCCTTGCGGAACCCGCGGAACTCCGTGCGGTGGGCCTCCTCGTCGGAGAGGATCGTCACCGCGATGTCCTCGGTCACGGGGTCGTCGGCGTCCTCGGCGGCGTGGACCAGCGAGCGGTAGGTCTCGATGGCGTCGTTCTCGGCGTCGAGGACGCCCTCGATGACGCTGAGCACGTCCGTGGTGTCCTCGGGCGGCTGCAGCGACTCCTGGCTCGCCTCGAACGCCATCGATCCCGGCGGGCGCGCGTCGAGTTGTTTGAGTCGCTGGCCCAGCATCTCCGCGTGACCCAGTTCCTCCTGAATGTCCTCCTGGAGGCTCGCCTTGACTTCCTCGGCGCTCACGCCGTCGAGCACGATGGAGTTCGTGAGGTAGTTCATCACGGTCTCGATCTCGTCGCCGTAGGCCGTCTGCAGCAGGTCGATGACCTCGTCGTCGGTCATGCGTGTCAGTCCGGTCGCCAGCCACTTAGCGACGGACCCGGCGAGTGCAAGCCCCCCTCAGTCGCCTGCCTCGTCGAGGTCCTCGATGTGTCCGCGAAGGCGTTCGAGCGCCGCGTCCGCATCCATGTAGCCCTGGTCGTACTCCTCGAAGACGGTCTCGGATTCGTCGAGGAACGTCTCGACGGCGTCGTCCGTGTCGGTCATGTACCACTGTCCGAGCGGGAACCCGGTGAAAGTTGCGAAGCGAGGCCGCTCACTCGCTGCCACGCGTCAGCGAGGCCAGGATCAACACCATGCCGCTTGAGACGACGACGGCTTGCACGAGCGCTGCCGACAGGAGGGACGTGCCTAGCAGCTGGTAGATCAACCCCTCACAGATCGCCCCGACACCGATGAACACGAACCCGCCGGCGACGTACAGCATCGGCTCGTTCCCGCTGCGTCGGTAGCCGTGGAAGGCCAGCGACGCGACCACGAGCGCGAGCACGAGCGTGACGAGTTTCACGAGCAGGAAGGGCGCGTCGATCATGTGCTGTCCCGGAGATTCGACCAGAGGTTGGTGAAGTTATCCGCGAGTTCGTCCCGCGTCGTGATCGATCCCTGGAGTTCGCCGTCGTCCATCTCGACGTGGAGTGCTTCGAGTGTCGTCTCGTACCTGCGGCGGTGGGCCCCGTCGTCGTCGACGGTCGACCGCTCGTCGACGAGTTCGTAGTCCTGTAGCGTCGAGACACGACGGTAGATCGTCGCGAGGGAGGCGTCACAGATGTCGCTGAGGTCTTTTGCCGTCCGTGGCTTCTCGTCGGCCGCCAGCAGGATCCGGCGTGAGTAGTCGTCCGCGAGGATCTGGAGAACGTCTGCCATCGACGCGCTCTCGCCACCGTCCATGTCCCCACGGAGACCACCCAGGACCAAAGCGTCGGTGGTTCGTGAATCACCGACAGCAGGAATGTGCATTTTAAACAAGACTGCAAAGAGCCAGTTCCCTTTAGTCTGCCACCTGCGAACGACGGGTATGACCCGTTCCTGGAAACGCGTCCTGAAAGCGGTGGCGGTGGGGGCCGGTACGTTCGTCCTCTTCGGGGTCGTCACTGGATTGATCCCGAATCCCCTTTACGTCCGTATGGTTCCACGCACGGGTCTGGACTACCTGTTCCTGACGCTCACTGCGGGCGCGCTCGCACTCTATACGTTCCAGCGCACGCCCGACGGGGGCGACGACAGGAGCGCGGCCGCCGGAACAGCCCTCGGCTTTCTCGCGTTCGGCTGTCCGATCTGTAACGCCATCCTGCTGGCGCTGTTCAGCAGTTCCGCGCTGATGACGTATCTAGACCCGCTCCGCCCGGTGATCGGCGCGGTGAGCGTCGTCGTCTTCGCGGGACTGCTCTACGTCCGGTCCCAGAAATCCTGTGCAGACTGTGCGGGTCAGCCGTCGACGGATCCGGGGGCCGACTGAGACCGATGACGGACGGAGCCGACGAGGACGCTGACGACGCGGACGCCCGATGGCCCCTCGTGGCCGTCGGCGGCGCAGTGAGTCTCTGCTGTCTGTTCGCCGCGCCGGCGGCGACCGGCGCAGCAAGCGGTGTCGCGGCTGGCGGTGCGACCGCGGCGCTGGGCGGGGGCGTCGTTCGCGTCGCCGTCTCGGCCCTGACGGTCGGGCTCCTCGCCGTGGTGTGGCGACTCCGCACCGACGCGAGTTGCTGTGAGAAGTGAGATAACAGGTCGTTTGGGTCCGTTCCCGACGCTCCTTACTCGCCGCCGGCCCCCGACGGGATCGCACAGTACCGGGGGTCCCCGAGCCGGGAGAGATAGGCCACGAGGAGCACGAGGCCCGCCAGACGGAGGAGGTTCCCGTCGAAGGGGAGCGTCGAGAGCGCACCGACGAATCCGAGCGTACCGAGGAGGCCGGCTCCACAGCTCGCACAGCCGGAGGCGAGCAGTCCGGGGAGCACGCTCGACAGGCCGCGAGCGCTCACGCCGCCGGCGTGTCGGATACGGCCGATGGCGGTCGTGAGTGCGACCCCGGTGACGACGGCGTAGACGACGGTCAGACCGAGCCCGACCGCACCGATCGACTCGAACGTGTTCGCGGTGAGCGCGAGCACCGCGTCGTCGAGATAGGCCAGATCCGACGTGAGCATCTGTATCGAATAGGTCGGGAACGAGGACAGGATCAACAGGGCGTAGGTCGTGACGGCGAACGCGAGCGTCGCGACCGTCCGCCGTGTCGAGGTGAACGGGTAGCCGAAGGCTTCGACGAACCGCGAGACGTGGGCGTCGACGATATCGTTCACGCGTTTCTCACCCTCGAGATCGCTTCGTCGAAGCGTTCGTACGGCTGTGCGCCGACGAGTTTCCCCGCCTTGTCGGCGTCTCGGTTGTAGAGGACGAACGCCGGCGTCCCTCTGATCCCGAACCTCGAAGCCTGCTGTACGTCCGTCTCGATTTCGGCTTCGATCTCCGTCCCGTGATCGTCCATGCACGTCTCCACGGCGTTGGCGTCGACGCCCTCGACACCCGCCGTGATCTCTAGCAGGTTCTCCCTCGACGCCCAGCCCGAACCCTTCTCGCCCTGCGCCTCGAACACGGCCGAGTGCCAGTCCAGATAGCGGTCCGGGTTCGCGTCCCGGACCTGCCGCCAGACACACCGGTCCATCACTGCGGCCGTCGTCGACGCGTCGCTGAGGTACGGAAACTGGATGAACACGAAGCGGACGGTACCCTCCTCGACGTGGTTCTCGATCAGTTTCGGGAAGGCGCCGCCCTCGAAGCGGCGGCAGAACGGACACTGGTAGTCGCTCCAGTAGTACACGTCGACCGGAGCGTCCTTCGCGCCGAGGATCGGATGGCCACCGAGTTCGATGCCGAAACCGGTCGTCTTGGAACTGCTGTGAAACCCTGCCCCGCTCGATTCGTTCGAAGTCGATCCGTCGGAGCTGTCACCATCGAGCCGTGACGCTCCGTAGACGACGCCACCCCCGACGGCGACTGTGCCGATCCCACCGAGGAGGGCACGACGCGTCGCCGGCGAATCCGGTCCTTCCATGCGTCGTGGTCGTCGTTGGGCTCACATAGACCACCCGACGATTTGCAGAGCGTGCAAAACAGCCCGGGGGTGGGGGCAGGCGACTGCTGGCGTGGGCGGTTACTGGAACCCGATGGGCTGGGCCTGGGAACTCTCGTCGCCGGCCTGGCCCATCTGCTGGGCGAGTTGCTGGCGGGCCTGTGCGATCTCCTCGGCCTGATCGACCAGTTTCTGGGTGTCGACGTCGATCCCTGCGACGGGCGCGACGGCGTCGATCAACAGCTTGCGAGCGGCCTCGGGATCGGGGAACTGCGCGTTGGACTCGACGACGAACCCGAGGCTGTCGAGGCCGTCCCGTTCGGCCCGCGAGAGCAGGTTCCCGGTCGGGCCGCTGACGAACCCGCTCTGTGGCGGGGCGGTGATGTCGTGTTCCTCCAGCAGGTCGCCGGCTTCGCCCGTGGCGACCCCGTGTAGTTCCGGCGGGCCGCCCTTGTCGGCGGGGAGGCCGCTGAGATACAGCGGGAGGGCGTCCTGCTCGGCGATCCACCCCGAGAGGCAGGCCGCGAACTCGGTAGCCTCGCTCGGCGAGACGGGCACGTCGCTCTGGAGGGCGAGCAGGTCTTGGTCGTGGTCGGCGTAGATCCGAACCGGCGGTTCGACGCTCTGGCTACCTTCGTGGTAGACGGCCACGTCGGGCAACCCGTCACACCGGCAGGCGGCGTAGTAGGACATATCGAACGCGTCGACGAGGTGGTCGGTGGCGATCTTCCCGACGAGGCCGACACCGGGCAACCCCTCGATCAGGACCGGCGACTCCAGTGAACGGTCGTCGTGGACATCGACGTGTGCCATAGCCGCCCTTTGACCGGCAGCGAGTAAAATCCCGTGGGCCACACACTTTGTTCGGTTTCCCTCCACTCTCGCGACCGGGTGCCGCCTCGTCGCCCGCCACCGTACCGGTGGCCGGATAGCGGTTCTCTCCGGAGTGAATTCCGCGAATATTATGTGCGATCGTTCGAAACTGTCGGATGATGATACTCGGGGACAGGGATCCGGAAGTGAAGGCGGGGGTACAGGGCGTGGACTTGTCCGGACAGACGGTGCTCGTGACGGGGTCGACGAACGGCCTCGGTCGGCAGGCCGCGGTGGCGATGGGACGACTCGGGGCCGACGTGATCGTCCACGGCCGCGATAGGGCGGCCGGCGAGAGCGCCGTCGACGAACTGGAAGCGGTCGGCTCCGACGCGCAGTTCGTCTCGGCGGACTACGCGTCGGTCGAGGCGGTGCGCGGGATGGCCGACGAGGTTCGCGACTCGGTCGACGAGATCGACGTGCTCTGTAACAACGCCGGTGGACTGTTCGACGACGACGAGCGGACGGAACTCGGCGTGGGGATGCACTTTCACATCAACCACCTCTCGCCGTTCCTGCTGACGACGGAACTGCTCGACACGCTCGCGCCGGACGCGCGGGTCGTCACCACGGCCTCCATCGGCCACCGCGTCACCTCGATGAATCTCGACGCGCTGATCGAGCCGAGCCCGTTCTCGGAGTGGGCGGCCTACTGCCGGTCGAAACTGGCGAACATCCACTTCGCGAACGAACTGGCCCGGCGGCTGGACAACGCGGGGCGGGGCGTCACGTCCAACTCGTTCCACCCGGGCATCATCCCCGGAAGCGAGTTCTCGCGGGCGCTCCCCGGCCCGATCCAGCAGTTCGGCAACTTCCTCGACGACGTGCCGCTAACCGATTCGCCCGCGGACGGAGCCGCGACGATGACCTACCTCGCAGCGTCCGAGGACGTCGCGGGGACGACCGGCAAGTACTTCGCGCGCTGTCGCAAGCGCCGCCCCGCACCGGACGCGCGCGACGAGCAGGCCCAGCGCGACCTCTGGAAGCGCAGCGCCGACCTGCTCGACATCGAGGAACCGCTCGCGGATTACGCCTGAGAACCGCGTCGGGCCTAGGGTTTTCCGGGCGGGCGTAGACGTGGCCGATATGGTCGCCAGCCGCGGTCCCGTCGCCGGCCCGCTCGTGGTCGTCCTGGCCGGCGTCGTCATCGCCGCCGTCCCGCTCCAGTTCGGCGGGGTGTTCGCACTCGTCGGTGCCGACGGCGCGCCGGCCGTCGGCCTCGCCATCGGGTGTGCGCTCGTCCTCGTCGGCGTGGCCGCCCACCTTCGACCGTCGTTCACGACCGAACTCGGTGCCGTCGCCATCGTCCTCTCGCTCGCGTCCGTGTTCGGTGCGCTCGGCGGCCTCGTCGTGGGCCTCCTGCTGGGTGTCGTCGGTGGGAGCCTCTGTGTCGCGTGGAAGCCGACAGCGGGATGATTCCGAACCTCCCCGACCCGCGGGAGGGTTTAGTGCCTTCGGCCCGTCGACTCCGGTATGGGTTCGATCACCCTCTTCACCACGTCGGAGTACGAACCGCAGGCGTTCGACGCCGTCCTGTTCCGGGAGACGCTCGTCGTCTGCGTGCAGGCCGACGAGGAGTCGGTTCGGCTGGTGCCGCTCGACAAGGTCAACCACGTCGACGGAGACGCCGACGACGTACTCGTCGACACCGAGATCCCCGAATCGTTCTACGGCGGTGCCGAGTACGGCCTCGCCGACGTCGAGGCGTTCCCCGACCTCCAGACCCACCTCGAAGATCTGGAGGGTGAAGAGTACTGAACGCTCGCGGTTCCTTTCGTCACCGCTCGACTGTTCGAGGACTCCCTCCGGTCGTCCTCGCTACCCTCGTCCGCCCGTCCCGCGGTTCCTCACGTCACCGCTCGCACCTCCGGCGGACTCCCTGTCTCGCGGTTTCACCGCTCGACTGTTCGAGGACTCCCTCCGGTCGTCCTCGCTACCCTCGTCCGCCCGTCCCGGGATAGCCGAGGTTTTAATCACCGGGAGCGAACGGACGGCCAATGGAGGTACTGGACCGCTACGAACCGCTGATCGACGACTTCGAGGCGTTCCGCGACGCCTGCGAGCGCCCGCTGCCGTCGGTGGTTCGGGTGAACACGATCGCGACCGACCCCGAGCGGGCCCGCGAGGCGCTCGAAGCCGAGGGGATCGGCGTCGAGCCCTGCGAGTGGCACCCCGGCCTCTTCAGACTGGACACCCAGCCGGGGGCCAACTGGCCGTACTTCCACGGCTGGCTCCACGGGCAAGAGGAGGTCTCGGCCGTCCCGGCGACGGTCCTCGACCCCGAGCCGGGCGACCGGGTCTGGGACGCCTGTGCCGCCCCCGGGAGCAAGACCACCCAGCTCTCGGCGCTGATGGACGACCGCGGCCTGCTGGTGGCGACCGACAACAACCTCGGGCGCATCTCCGCGCTGCGGAGCAACGCCGAACGGCTCGGCGTCACCAACATCGCCGTCACTCGCGAGGACGCCCGCAACCACTCGCTGAAGCCCTGGGAGTCGAAGGGGTACGACGCCGCCCTCGTCGACGTGCCCTGTTCCTGTGAGGGCACCATCCGGAAGAATCCCGACACGCTTGACGAGTGGACGCTCGAACACGTGACGGGCATCGCCGGGACCCAGAAGGGCATCCTCCGACGGGCGGTCCAGGTGGTCCGGGAGGGCGGCCACGTCGTCTACTCTACCTGTACGTTCGCCCCCGAGGAGAACGAGGCCGTCCTCGATCACGTGCTGGCCGAGGCGGACTGCCGGCTGGTCGAGTTCGACCTGCCCCTCGACCACGCGCCGGGCGTCACCGAGTGGGAGGGCGAGACCTTCGACGAGTCGGTCCGGAAAGCGAAGCGGATCTATCCCCACCACAACGACACGGGCGGGTTCTTCTGTGCGAAACTGGAGGTGGAAGGATGACGGACCAGCACGACGGTCAGACGTTCGTCCGCCTCCCGACCGACCCCGAGGATCGGATCCACGAAGACCAGCCTACCCGTGAGGAACTCCTCGACTGGTGGGACGAGCGGTTCGGCATTTCGCGGGCGTTCCTCGCCGACTTTTCCTTCTGGGAGAAAGGACGCGGGAAGGTCTGGGCGTTCCACGCCGACACCGAGTCACCGGTCAGAGTGGAGGGACTCGGCATGAGCGTCCTGCGGACCCGGGGCGACCACTGGAAGCCGACGACGAACGCGGTCCAGCGATTCGGCCACCGGGCCGAGAAGAACGTGATCCACCTCACTCGCGAGCAGGCCGAAGCGTTCGTCGCGGGCGAGGATCAGGAGATCGCGTGGGACGGCGACTGGGGTTACCTGATCGCCACCCACGACCTCGCGGGGGCGGCCGAACCGCTCGGCGTCGGCCTCTACCTGCACGGGGAGTTGCGCTCGCAAATCCCGAAGGGTCGACGCCGGGACCTCCGAGTGGATCAGTGACCGGCGCGGTACTCGCCGTGTTTGACGCCCAGGAAGAGACAGATCCCGCCGAAGATGGCCATCGACGGGAGGACCATCGTCAGGACGGTCGTCGTCCCCATCATCGGCGCGACGAGCAACGCACCCACACCGACGACGATCAACGCCGCGAACAGTGCCAGCGTCTTCGGCAGGTCGAACTCCATATCTGACCCGTAGGAAGCGACGGAAATGTGAGTTGTGCTTCCGGCGGTCAGTTCCGGTGGGAGGGGGTTTCAGTCGTCGCTGCCGCCGTCTCCGCCGTCGGCCTTCGGCCGGACGAGGTCGGCCAGCGTCACGAGGATGCCGAGCACCCAGCCGACGGGGACGGAGAGGCCGAACCACATGCCTGCGAAGGCGAGCCCTTCGAGGTCGTACCGCGTCTTCAGGTACGTGTTCACGTCGGCGAAGTCGAGCGGGTTCTCCAGCAGCCAGATGGCGAGGCTCTCGCTGCGGGGCAGGACGACCTCGGCAACCGTCGGGGAGTACAGTGCGGCGACGACCGGCGGGAGGAAGATCGCCGTCATCGCGAACGGCCACGCGAACAGGACCGTCGTCACCCGGCCGCCGATCACCCGGAAGCCGACCGCCAGCGCGGCGGCGACGACCGCTACCGTCGAGGCGGCCGCGACCGCGAAGAAGCCCTCCGTGAGCCCGTCGAACCGGACGTACGACGCCGCGGTTAGCGCACCCCACAGCAGGATAAACAGGAAGACGACGCCCACGGTTCCGAGTCGAAGCGCCGCGCTGTCGAGCCGTCGGCTCTGGAAACGCAGGACGACACCGAGGAGAACGAGCGGGTAGAGGAGTCCGATGATCGGAATCCCGAGGTAGTACCAGGTGTTGTAGGTCACCTTCTCCCGGGCCGTCTTCGGTTCCCACTTCCCGAGGACGGAACTCGAAGCGTTGCGCTGGCGCGGAAAGAACAACTCCATCCAGGTCTCGTGCATCCGCCGGAGATCGAAGCGGATATCGTCGACGACACCGCCGCCCGACGCGCGTCCCGCTGCCATGTGCGGCGGGTTACGACGCGGGGGGTATAATCATTCTGGCCTCGTCAGACGCGTGTCAACGAGGGGGAATTCGAGAGGCCAGCCGCCGGTCCGCGACAGGACGGTTACCAGGCGTCCGGCGCGAAGTCGGGGTGGACCCGCCGGTCCCGCTCGTCGATGGCGTCGATCCGCTCGATATCGTCCGCTGAGAGGTCGACGTCGACGCTCCCGAAGTTGTCCCGGATGTGGTCCTCGCCGGTCGCCTTCGGGATGGCGGTGACGCCCTTCTCGCGGAGCCAGGCGAGGCTGACCTGCGCGGGGCTAGCGTCGTGGGCCTCGGCGATGTCGACGATGGTGTCGTTCTCGAAGACCTGCCCGCGAGCGAGCGGCGAGTACGCCACCAGTTCGAGGTCCGTGTCGGCCGCGAACTCCCGGAGTTCGGTCTGGGGGAGGAGCGGGTGCATCTCCACCTGATTGGCGAACACGGGCATGTCGGCGTGCTCGCGGGCCTCCTCGACGTGGTGGGGCTCGAAGTTCGAGACCCCGAACTGCTCGATCTTGCCCTCGTCGTGGAGCTGGTCGAACGCCGAGATGGTCCCCTCGGGGTCGTACTCGCGGGCCGGCCAGTGGATGTACAGCAGGTCGACGTAGTCGACGCCGAGTTTGTCCAGACTCGCCTCGGTGCTCTCGATCACGTCGTCGTGGGCCAGTTCCGAGATCCACACCTTGGTCGCGAGGAACACGTCCTCGCGGTCCACGTCGGCTTCGGCGATGCCGCGGCCGACGGCCTCCTCGTTGCCGTAGGCCTGTGCGGTGTCGATGTGCCGATAGCCGGCCTCGAGTGCGGTCCGGACGCTCTCGGCGCACTGGTCGGCGTCCTCGTTCTGCCAGGTGCCGAGACCGAGCATCGGCATGCCGTTCGCTCGCGGAACGCTCTCGGGGTCGAGTTGTGGAGACATAGTCATAGAACGAACGGCTGCCGCGTGGAAAACGGTTGTGAAACCGGCGCGAAGCGTCAGCGCCGGAAGAACTTCGCGATGGCCTCGACGGGGCTCGCGGGGTTCGATCCGGCCCCGTCGAACTGCTCTTTCGCGTAGTCGACCAGGATCGGGAGGTCGCCGGTGTGGATCAGTTTCCCGATGGCTAGCGGGTTCCCCTTGTTGGCCTTCGCGAGTGTCTCGTCTGGCATCCGGTGGAGATCCGTCATCAGCTGGTCGTAGCGCTCGTTGGGGGCGAGATACAGCAGTTTGGTCATCAACAGCCGGTTGCGCATCCGGGGTGCGACCCGCTGGTGCCAGAGGTCGTCGTAGGTCGCCATGTTCTCGGCGGACGTGTCGGGGTCGTTCGGCGTGAGACACTTGTCGGCGGTCGCGGCCGCGACGCGACCGGACTCCATGCACTTGTGGATGCCCTCGCCCCACAGCGGATCGAGGGTCGGCACGGTGTCACCGATGGCCATGAAGTTGTCCGTGCTCATCTCTCCGGGCATCTGGATGTGGGCCGACCCGCGGTGCATCTTGCCTTCGAGTTTCGTCGCGTCCTCGAAGCGGGGGTCGGAGTCGAGCCAGTAGTCGAGGTGGTCGTCGATGGTCATGCCCTCGTGACCACGGGACTGGTAGCGCTCGTTCTGGATGTAACAGAGGCCGACCTTGGCGGTGTCTTCGCCGGTGTGGAAGATCCAGGAGTACCCGCCCGGCGCGAGGTCGTGATCGAGTCGGAGCATCATCGCGTCGGTCAGGTCGGCGTACCCGTCGTGATCCACGTCGATACCCTCGAACTCGTACTCGATGCCGATGGCCTGGTTCCGTCGCTCCAGATCACTCACGCCGAGGGCGCGGGCGAGCGGCGCGGAGGGGCCCGTCGCGTCGATTACGATGTCGGCGTAGACCTCCTCGTCACCGTCGTACTCGACGCCGATGATCTCGCCGCCGTCCATGATCGGGTTGGCGACGCGGGCGTCGAACCAGTACTCGGCACCGTTCTCGCGCCCCTTCTCGACGAGCCACTGCTTGAAGTCGGCGAACTCGAGGACGGCACCCGCCTGTTCCTGGACGTAGTGTTCGTTGGGCGACTCCAGGACGACGTTGTCGGTGTAGTTCATCACGACGTCGCTGGGCACGTTGAACGACGCCATCATCGAGGGGAACGTGCCCGCCGTCGACTTGTTGCTCTGGCGCGGGAACTCGTCTTCGGGTTCGGTTTCGAGGACGAGCACCTCGTAGCCCCGTGCTGCCAGGTCGCGAGCGCACTGTGCTCCGGCCGGACCCGCACCGGCGACGAGGACGTCGTAACGATCGGTCATAGCATCCTCTCCTGCACTGCGGATCGTTCCTGACAGCGCTGTTCTCCACCGGACACCGAGCCGCATCGTCGCATGCGATACGCCCCCCGCGACGGCGAGTCCGTGATCACGGCCCCCACCGCGTCACCCCCCACGGTACTATCGGACTGCACACTCATTGGTCTCCATTATCGTCCCAGCTCATAAAAAGGACCCTATCCGCGGCGAAATCGGCCGACTCCCCGGCATTCCCCCGGATAGCTTAAAAGCAGCCGTAGATTAGTGGTAGAACGTTCATGGGCGGTCCGGTGTGAAAGAAAGGCATATGTTCGACGACCAGCCGGTACGGGGGGATCTCGACGGGCACGTCGAGAACATGCTCGACTTGCTCAACGACTACGAAATCTCGCTCTCGGAGGGCACACCGGAGGACTCGCGCCAGCAGCTGTCTATCATGACGGACCTCTCGACGGCCGAACCGGAGGACGTCGACACCGTCGAGGACGTGGAGATTCCGGCCGCCGGCGACGGCGAGGACCCGATTCCCGCCCGGGTCTACGCACCGGCCGGTGAGGGACACCCGACGGTCACCTACTTCCACGGTGGCGGCTTCGTCGCCGGCGATATCGACACGCACGACCCGCTCTGCCGGATGCTGGCTAACCGGGCCGAAGCCGTGGTCGTCTCCGTCGAGTACCGCAAGGCCCCCGAAGCGGCGTGGCCGGAGCCGATCAAGGACGCCTACGCCGGCGCGCAGTGGACCGCCCGCAACGCCGACGAGTACGGCGCCGACACGGGCACCCACGTCGTCGCCGGCGACAGCGCCGGGGGGAACCTCGCCGCCGTCGTCTCGCTGATGGCCGCCGAGCGCGGGATGCCGAACATCGACCGGCAACTCCTGCTCTACCCCGCGACGACCTACATGGACCCGATGCCCTCCCGCGCTCAGAACGGGGACGGCTACTTCCTGACCGCACAGGACATGCTCTGGTTCGTCAAGCAGTACATCGACGACGAGATCGACGCCCACCACCCGTGGGCGTTCCCGCTGAACGCCCGCCGTGACAAACTCGCCGAGACGCCGCCCGCGTTCGTCCTCACCTGCGGGTACGACCCGCTGCGCGACGAGGGGCACGCCTACGCCGAGGAACTCGCCGAGGCCGGCGTCGACGTGGAGTACAGCAACCACGAGTCGATGATCCACGGCTTCCTCAACATGGAGGCCATCGTCGACCACACCTACGATGGCGTCGAGGAAGTCGCCGAACAGGTCCGGAAAGCCGGCGGAAACTGACGACCCACCAGCCCTTTTCTCCCGGCCCGCCCTACGTCGAGCCATGCCCGACGCACGGATCGAGGTCGTCGCCGGCGACGGCGATCTGTCTGATGCGTTCGCGGTCCGTCGCGACGTGTTCGTCGACGAGCAGGGCGTCGACGAAGCCGTGGAGATCGACGGGCGGGACGACGACGCCGTCCACACCGTTGCCTACGAGGGCAGCAGACCCGTTGGCACGGCCCGACTCCGGACCGTCGGCGACGACACCGGCAAGGTCGAACGAGTCGCAGTCCGCCGGGAACGGCGTGGGGAAGAGCTGGGCCGAAAACTGATGGACACCGTCGAGGACCTCGCCCGCGAGCGCGATCTGGACCGCCTCGTCCTGCACGCACAGACCACGGTCGAGGAGTTCTACCGAAAGCTGGGCTACGAAACTGTTAGCGACGAGTTCGAGGAGGCGGGTATCCCGCACGTGGAGATGACGAAGCAGGTGCGGTGATCGTGTACTACCAGCCCCTGCAGATCACTGCGGGACGGCGACCCCGGTGATCTCGAACCGCGCCCCGCCCTGCTCGCTCTCGGTCACCTCGATCTCCCAGTCGTGGGACTCGACGATGCTCGCGACGATCGAGAGGCCGAGGCCAGTCCCCTCCTCGCGGGTCGAGTAGCCCGATTCGAAAACCGTCTCGCGGTCCTCTCCGGGGATGCCCGGGCCGTCGTCCTCGACGTAGAAGCCGTCGGGGGCCCGGAGGGAGCCCACGGTGACGGTGACGCCCTCGCCGGCGTGGTCTAGCGCGTTGCGGAGCAGGTTCTCGAACAGCTGGCGGAGTCGGTCGGGGTCCGCCGCGAACTCGATGTCTTCGGTGACGGTCACCGTCGCGTCGCGCAGGTCGACCGACTGCCGGCAGGACGATAGCTGTGACTCGAGGGTGACGGGTTCGGTATCCTCGACGTCCCGGCCCTGGCGAACGACGGTCAACACGTCGTCGACGATGTCGTCCATGCGGTCGACGGCGGTGGCGGCCGACTCGAGGTGCTCGCTGTCGCGGTGCTCGCGTTCGAGTTCGATGCGATTCTTGGCGACCGTCATCGGGTTCCGGAGGTCGTGGGAGACGACGCTCGCGAACCGTTCGAGTTGCTCCAGCTCGGTCTCGGTGCGCTCCCGGACGAGTTCGTGTTCGAGCATCCGGCCGATCAGCTCGGCGTACAGCGTCTCGTCCTCGGTGAACGGGTCCTCCCGAGGCGTAATCGAACCGAAGCAGACCGTCCCGTACAGTTCGTCGTCGACGGTGATCGTCGTCCCGTGGTAACACTGGATACCGTAGTCGGTCCGGGCCGGGTGGCCGCCCCATCCCTGCGCGTCGACGTCGTGGATTCTGAGCGGATCCTCCCGCTGGATCGCCTCCCGGCAGAACGTCTTCTGGAGGTCCATGACGAGCCCGGGCGTGATGACGCCGTCCGACGGGTCCGAACTCGCGATGACCTCCCGGTAGTCGATCGGTTCGTCGATCCGGGTCAGGTGGCCGTTCTGGACGCCGAGATACTTCCGGCCGAGACGCAAGGCGTCGGTCGCCTTCGTATCGAAGTCGGTGTCGCGACTCATCACCTCGTAGAGGTCTCGGCGTGCCTGTTCCGCGTCGAACTCGTGTTCTGACATCGTGTATCGTTCCGGTGTTCGCTCGTCGTCTCGGAAGCGCGCGAGACGATCGTACAGTTCGATTATTTGATATACGAGTGGCGAAGGTAAATACTTCGTCGTCGATTCTCAGTACTGAATCTCGGGGCTGATCGAACTGCGACGCGGCGGTCCGGCAGGACTCGATTCCGACGGCGATTCAGTCACTGCTGGCGGTGGGGTGGCTGTTTGGTCGCGGTGCGGTGGCGGTGCGGTGGCTGTGCGGTCGCGGTGCGGTGGCGGTGCGGTGGCTGTGCGGTCGCGGTGCGGAGCAAGGAAGTCGTACGGAGTTCGCGCCGGCGGCGCGAACTCCGCCTTTTTCGCGCACGTTTTTGCCGCGAGTGGTGCCGCGCGGAGCGCGGCACCCGAGCGGGAAAAAGGTGCTAGTAGAACTCCCGGACGAGATCCATCGCGTCCTCGGGCGCGCCGTCGGGGATGTCGTGCATCGGCTCGCTCAGACCCTCGCGTTCGTCGAAGGGCACGGAGCCCTCGTCCTGATAGATGACGCCCTGATACTCCTTGTCGGCGTCGAGGATGGCCGACTTGGCGTCGTCGTAGTCGGTGGGGTCGTGGTCGGTCTCGCTGAGGTCCACGATGGTGTCACGGAAGTAGTCGTAGGTGTCGACGTCGTTGAAGGTGACACACGGGCTGTAGACGTTGACGAAGCCGAAGCCGTCGTGTTCGATGGCCTCCTTGACGATCTCGGTGTGGCGCTGGCTGTCGGAGCTAAAGGACTGGGCGATGAAGGTACCGCCGGCGGCCAGCGCGAGCGCGAGGGGGTTGACCGGGGGCTGTTTCGGCCCGTCGGGGGAGGTCGAGGTCTCGAAGTCCTCACGCGAGGTCGGCGAGGCCTGGCCCTTGGTGAGGCCGTAGATTCGGTTGTCCATGACGACGTAGGTCATGTCGACGTTCCGGCGGACGGCGTGGATGAAGTGGCCCGCGCCGATGGAGTAGCCGTCGCCGTCCCCGCCGGCGACCATCACTTCGAGTTCGGGGTTTGCCAGCTTCGTCCCGATGCCCACGGGGAGTGCGCGGCCGTGGACGCCGTGGAGCGCGTAGCTGCGCATGTAGGTGCCGATCTTCCCGGAGCACCCGATGCCGGCGACGACGAACGTGTTGTCCGGGTCGTTGCCGGTGTTCGCGAGGGCTTTCATCATGCCGTTCATGGTCCCGAAGTCGCCGCAGCCGGGACACCACGTGGGTTGCTTGTCGGTCTTGAAGTCGGTGAATCTGATATCGGAGCTCATTATTCTGCCTCCACCTCGCTGGGTTCGGCGAGTTTGTCTTCGATCTCCGCTGCGAGTTCGTCGGCCTTGAATCGCACGCCGTTGTACTTGTTGACGCGTTTGAGTCGTGTCAGCGTGTCGTGTTCGAGGAGGTCGGCGAACTGCCCCGTGGAGTTACACTCGACGACGATCACGTCGTCTGCGGCTTCGATCTCCTCGGACAAATCCGGACGGGGGAAGATGTACGGCACGGAGATGAAGCGCACGTCGATGTCCTTCTCGTCGAGGAAGCCGAGGGCCTCGCGCATCGCGCCCTCGTTGGACCCCCACGAGATGACGAGCGTGTCCGCGTCGGTGTCACCGTACTCGCGGTAGTCCCACTCTTCGGCCTCGCGGGCGGTCTCGACTTTCTGCTGGCGCTTGTCGACCTGCTCGATGCGGACGTCGGTGTCCTCGGTCCGGCGACCGAGTTCGTCGTGTTCGAGCCCGGTCGTCATGTGTGCGCCGCCGTCGGTCCCGGGGAAGGTCCGCGGGCTGACGCCGTCTGCGGCCGGGAAGTGAGGCTGGAACTGCTCCTTCTCGTTTTGCCACTCCGAGATCGAGTCCTCGTCGACGACCTTCCCGCGGTCGATCTCGACCTCGTCCATGTCGAAGACCTCCGGCGGGAACGTCTGCTCGGAGACCGACATGGCCAGGTCCGAGACCAGGAAGACCGGCGTCTGGTACTTCTCGGCGAGGTTGAACGCCTCGATCGTCTTCCAGAAACACTCCGAGATGCTCGTCGGCGCGACGACGAAACGGGGGACCTCGCCGTGGCCGCCGTACAGCGCCATGTTGAGGTCGCCCTGCTCCTGTTTCGTCGGCATCCCGGTCGACGGCCCGGAGCGCTGGACGTCGGTGATGACCAGCGGCGTCTCGCTCTGTGCGACCAGTCCAAAGGTCTCGGTCATCAGGTCGATCCCGGCACCGGAGGTTGCGGTCATCGCACGTGCACCGGCCCGTGCGGCGCCGAGTGCCATGTTGATGGCCGCGAGTTCGTCCTCGGCCTGGACGACCTTCCCGCCGTAGGAGTCCAGCCGGCCGGTCAGATACTCCATGATGCTGGTCGCCGGGGTGATCGGGTAGCCGGAGTAGAACCGACAGCCGGCGGCGATAGCGCCCATGCCGAGCGCCTCGTTGCCGTTCAGGAGGACGTAGTCGTTGTCGGTCGTCTCCACGTCGTAGTCGAAGTCGTGGTCGAACTCCTCGGCGACGTACTCCTGCCCGAGTCGGGCGGCCTCCTTGTTGTTCTCGACGATGGCCTGGCCCTTGTCCTTGAACCGCTTGTCCAGCGATTCGTCGAGGTTCTCGATGGGGAAGTTCGTCACCTCGCAGGCAGCGCCCAGCGCGACGATGTTGCGCATGATCGCGCCGCCGGCGTCCTCCGCCAGCGATTTGAGGGGGACGTCGAGCCCGACCATCCCGTCGGGGATCTCGACGTCCTGCATCGTGGTGCGCTCACCGTCGTAGATGATGACGCTGCCCTCGTGCAGTTCGTCCATGTTCTCGTCGATGGTTCGCTCGGTCAACGCGATGAGAATGTCGAGTCTGTCGACGACACTCTCGACCTGGTCGACCGAGGTGCGTATCTTGTACGCCGTGTACCCGCCACGGATACGCGACGCGAAGTCCTTGGAGGTGAAGACGTGGCGACCGGCACGGGACAGAGCTTGTGCGAAAATCTTGCCCGTCGAGTCGATCCCGTCGCCAGCTTCACCGCCGATGGCCCAGTTGAGGTCCGCGGGCATACTAGCGAGGGGCTACCCAGCGGCGACGCAAAAGCCTTCTGCAATAGGTGTTCAACCCCGCAAATCGGTCAGTTTATTGACTGTCCGTCCAGTTCTCTTCGGATCGAAAGCACCTTTCGGCAAGGGCGCCCAGAGTGAAATATGGAAGACGAACCCGTCTCCGTCGCCGCCGTCGAGTCCGTCGGTCAGGACGCCATCGCCATCGCGTTCGAGTCACCAGCGGACTTCACGGCCAACCCCGGCCAGTTCGTCAAGCTCAGTGCGGACATCGACGGCGAGCGCGAGAGCCGCTTCTACACCATCTCGTCGTCGGACGTCGAGGACACCTTCGAGATCACCGTCGAGATCGACCCCGACGGCGCGTTCGGGCCGATCCTCGCCGATCTGACGGCCGGCGACGAACTCGACGTGTCGGGCCCCTACGGGAACGCCTACTACGAGGACGAATCCCGGACGGTCGTCCTCGCGGGCGGCCCGGGTGTGGGTCCAGCAGTCGGCATCGCTCGCCGCGCGCTCGCGGACGGCAACGAGGCCGCCGTCGTCTACCGCGACGACGATCCCATCCACGAGGACGCACTCGAGGATATCGAAGCCCGGGGCGCAACCGTCCACGTCCTCGACGCCGACGACGACACGGTCGCGGCCACGACCGACGTGGTGACCGGCGAAGAGGGCGAACAGGTGTTCGTCTACGGCTTCGCGGACTTCCTGGACGCCGCGACGTCCGCCATCGACGCGGCCGGCGGCGACCCCGACGCCGCCAAGGTCGAGAACTTCGGCTAGGCGAACGCGGGTGGGATTTAACCCCCATCGGTCGGTACTCCGGGTGATGAGTGTGCGTCGGTGGTCGCGGATCGCCGCCCGGATCGGTGCCTGCCTGCTCGTCGCGAGCGTGGTGGCCGTCTTCGCCGCACCGGGACCCGTCGGTCCGGCGACCGCTCAGGAGACTGCAAACGGGACGGCTGCGGACGGGGCCGGGAACGGCTCCCAGCTTCAGACGGCCGCGAACGCCGACGGCGACGAGGGGGGTGGCGGCCTGCTGAGCGGACTGTTCGGACTCGTCGGCGGCGTGGTCGGCTTTTTCGGCGGAATCGTCGGAGCGATCCTCGGCTTCCTCGACAGCCCCATCGGACACGCACTGGTCGGGATTCCGCTCGGGCTCTACCTCGGGCTGAAGGCGATCGCGCTGTACCTTGAGTACTACGAGTAGGTGCACCGCTGACCCGTCGCAACTGCCGGTGGTCGCCACCGGTCGCGTCGGCAGATTGCTTATATACCACCACCAATGTGAAGTGTGAGAAATGTATAATTTATACCTGTCGCAACTAACCACCGGTTGATAATTGTCGGGAGTGTCCTTTTCCCGGGGCATCGAATCAACAAACGAAGATGAGACCACTACCCGACCACGACACAGGACGGACAGTACCCGACACACGCTCGCCGTGGTCGCGAACTGAGGCGGTCGCACGGAACCAGCGGCATACCGGAGGTGTTCGAGAATGAGCCACGTCGACGACGGACGGACGGAACCGGACGTGACCGAGCGAGAAGCGTACTTCGTGGGCGGCGGGATCGCGTCGCTCGCCGGGGCTGCGTTCCTCGTGCGAGACGGTGGCATGCCGGGCGAGAACGTCCACGTCCTGGAAAAGCTCGACGTGATGGGCGGGGCCCTCGACGGGGCCGGCTCGCCCGAGGAGGGGTACGTCATCCGCGGCGGGCGGATGCTCAACTTCCCCACCTACGAGTGTACCTGGGACCTGCTGGACTCGATTCCCGCGCTGGAGGACGAGGACAGGTCGGTGAAGGCGGTGATGGACGAGTTCAACGCCGAGCACGAGACCTACGCAGAAGCACGGTTGATGAACAGCGACCAGGAGATTCTCGACGTGTCTACCTACGGCTTCGAGATGGAGCATCGGCTCTCCCTGTTGCAGCTCGTCCTCACGCCCGAGGAGAAACTCGGGGACACGCGGATCGAGGAGTGGTTCTCGGAGTCGTTTTTCGACACGACCTTCTGGTATCTGTGGTCGACGACGTTCGCGTTCCAGCCGTGGCACAGCGTCGCGGAGCTGCGCCGGTATCTCCACCGGTTCATGCACGAGTTCCCGCGCCTGCACACGCTCGAGGGCGTCGACCGGACCAAGTACAACCAGTACGACTCGATGGTCCGTCCGCTCCGTCAGTGGCTCGAAGCGCGGGGCGTCCAGTTCGAGGGCGGCTGTGAGGTGACCGATCTCGACATCGTCCCACAGCGGGACGGCAAGACCGTCGAGGCGATCCACTACGACACCGACGGTGGGTCCGAAACCATCGCGGTCGAACCCGAGGACATGGTGTTCGTCACGAACGGTTCGATGACCGACGGGTCGAGTCTGGGGTCGATGACGGACGCCCCAGACCTGAACAGGACCGGAGCCTCCTTCCAGCTGTGGAAGTCCATCGTCGAGGACAACCCCGAGTTCGGCGATCCATCGGTGTTCGCCGACCACATTGAGGAGACCAAGTGGGAGTCGTTCACCGTCACGCTCGACGAACCGGATCTGCTCGAACACATCGTCGAGGTCACTCGGGAAGAACCCGGCAACGGGCTGGTAACGTACACGGAGTCGAACTGGCTGCTCTCCACAGTCGTCGCCGCACAGCCACACTTCGCGAACCAGCCCGACGACGTGAAGGTACTCTGGGGATACGGCCTGTTCCCCGAGGAAGAGGGCAACCACGTCGAGAAGAAGATGGAGGACTGTACCGGTGAGGAGATCCTCGAAGAGCTCTGTTACCATCTGGGCTGTCTCGACCGCTTCGAGGAGTTCGTCGACGACGCCAACTGCATCCCCTGTATGATGCCGTTCATCACGGGCCAGTTCATGCCCCGGACCCCCGGTGATCGACCGGACGTGGTCCCGGACGGGTCGAACAACCTCGCGTTCCTCGGCCAGTTCGCCGAGGTGCCACGGGACGTGGTGTTCACCGTCGAGTACTCGGTCCGGTCGGCCATGATGGCCACCTACGAGCTGCTCGACATCGACAGGGAGATCCCGCCGGTGAGCGACCACGAGTACGAACCCGACGTGTTGCTCGACGTGGGGAAGGCGGCGTTCCGATAGCGTCGCCCCTCGTCTTCGCCGTCCCGAACCGTTATTCGGGGAGCGACAGACCGTTCGCGCATGGGACTGCGCGACGCACTCGGCGAGTGGCTCGGAAGCGACGACGAACGGGTGAGAATACCGACCGATGACGGGTCCGATGCGCTGGCACTGGCCCGTGAGATCGCCGAGAACCCCCGGACCGTCGAGTTGCGGGACGGTCGGGATCTGGGGTACGCGACCGTCGGCGATCCCGACGGCGACCCCCTCGTCCTGTTCCACGGGTTCCCCAACTCGAGAGTGTTCGCGGCGGCGTTCGACGACGTGGCCCGCGAGCAGGGCGTGCGTGTGATCGCGCCCGAGCGGCCGGGCTTCGGCGTCTCGGATCCGGACCCCGACCGGGCACTGACCGACTGGCCCGCCGACGTGGCCGATATGGCCGACGCGCTGGAACTGGCCGAATTTCCAGTCCTCGGGATTTCGGCCGGCGGCCCATACGCCGCGGTGACGGCGGCGTTGCTGGACCAGCGGGTCGAGCGAGCGGGCATCGTCTGTGGACTCGGGCCGATGGCTGCGGTCGGCGTCCGTGACCGGCTCTGGTACTACAGCGCACGTGCCCTGCCGCCCGCGGCGAAACTCGCCCTGTGGCTCGGCGGCCGGCAGGCCCTGAAAGACCGGGACGCCTTCCTCGAATCGATGGCCGACAGTGCCGCGCCGGCGGACGGACCGGTCTGGACGGGCGAACTCGGGCAGGTCGTCCACGCGAGCATGATCGAGTCGCGCCGCCACCACGGCCTCGATCCGCTGGTCACCGAGACGGCGCTGTTCGGCCGCTCGTGGGGATTCGATCTCGGGTCGGTCGACGTACCGACGTGGCTGTGGTACGGGAAGGAAGACACCGTCGTACCAGCTGCGATGGGGCTGTACCTGGCCGACGCGATTCCCACGGCCGAGGCGCACGTCTATCCCGACCTCGGCCATCTCTCGACGGTCGAGCGGACCGCCGAGGAGGTATTCGAGACGCTGTCGGGCTGACCGTTCGGCTCTTGCGGGGACCAGGCCGGGACTGGCGGGTCGGAGGACATTTCAGTGCGAACGAAAAGTATGGGCCGAAGATGGCCCACGAGGTGAACCGGACGGAGGTCGACTGCCGGCAGGACCGACTGCTGTCGGAGTACGGCGACGTGCCCGTCCGGGAGGAAGAGGAGGAAGTGCCCGCCGACGTGTTCCCGGAGTTGCGCGATCTGGCCACCGAAGGGTACACCGGCGGCGGCTACGTCTGGGTCGTTCGCGAACCGCCCGAGACCGCACCGCTCTCGGAGTCGCTTCCGGCCGACATCCCGGAGTCCCGGCGCGTGCTGATGATCCTCTCGCGTGGCTCGACCCGGTGGGGCCTCCCCGGCGGCGGTCGGGAGTGTGGCGAGTCCTACGAGGAGGCGGCCGTCCGGGAGGTCCGCGAGGAGACCGGCGTCGACTGCCGGATCGTCGAACCGTTCCTGATCCGCCGGCGGATCAGCGTCTCCCAGGGCGACCACGACGAGCGACTGCACACGCTGTGGGTCTTTTTCGACGGCCGCTACGAGGGCGGTCACCTCGCCATCCAGCCCGGCGAACTCAACGGCGCGGCCTGGTTCGCCGAACCGCCCGCCCGGATGCACCCGGAAGGAGAGTTCCGCGCCGCCGACTGGGGCTAATTCGTTATCAGCCGCGATAATACAGGAGATATCTTTTACACCACTCGAAGGAACTGACAAACAACGACACCGTTCATCCATCGGGGAACGGTGACCGAGTCGCATGTTCCAGTACAGCATCTACGTGCCCGCGCTGTTGCTCGTCGCGGTGGTCTCGTCGGTCGCCGGGTACCTCGGTTACGCGAAGCGCGGCCGGCGGGGGACAATCTGGTACGTCGGGGCCATGTTCAGCCTCGCCACGTGGTCACTGTCGCTCGCCCTCGTGGTGGCCAGCACGACGCTCCAGCTGAAGCTGGTCTTTTTCACGAGCTTTCTCGTCTCGACCGTCACCCTCTGTAGCTGCTGGTTCCTCTTCGCCGTCGCGTACGCCGGCCACTACGACAGGCTTCAGCGATACCTGCCCCACGCCCTCCTCCTGGTGTCGCTGGTGTACGTGCCCCTGACCCCGACGAATCAAGCACACGGACTGGTACTCGCGAACGCCCGGCTCGTGCGTGACGGGTCGCTGGTGTTGCTGGCCTACGACACTTGGGGACCGGTCCCCTGGGCGTTCGTCGGACTGACCTACGTCCTGCTGTTGAGTGCGACCGCGATCTTGCTCCGGAAGGCGATCCACTCCCGGAACGTCTACCGGAAGCTGAGTCTGGTGCTCGCGTTCGCCGGTCTGTCGATGTGGGTCGGCAACCTGATCACTATCGCCGGCTGGAGTCCGTTTCCCCACATGATGATCGTCCCCCTCTCGTTCCTGTTCTGGGGCGCGATCGGGCTGGTGATCTTCACGAGCATGCGGTTCGTCCAGATGCTCCCCATCGACACCGTGCTGGCCCGACTGAGTTCGCGGTTCGACGACGTGTTGCCGCTGGCGCGTGACTTCGTGATCGAGGAGTTCGATAGCGGCGTCATGATCCTGGACGCCGACGGTCGAATCGTGGACATCAACTCCACGGCCCGCAAGATGATGGGGCTGGAAGACCGGGTCGTCGGCAAACCCGTCTTCGAGGTGATCGACCTCGGCAAGTACTGGGACGACTACGAGGAAGGTGAACTCCTGAGCGACCGGCGTAAGCAGATCTGGGTGTCCGTCTCCGAAACCGAAGAACGCTGCTACGACATCAATATCTCGAACATCGAGAACAGTTCGGGGGCCTTCGCCGGACAGAGCATCCTCCTGTACGACGTCACCGGCCAGAAGGAACGCGAGACACAGCTCCGCCAGCGCGAGGAGGAACTCCGCCAGCAGAAACGGGACCTCGAACGGCAGAAACAACAGCTCGAACACCAGAACGAGCGACTCGACCGCTTCGCCAGCATCGTCTCCCACGACCTCCGGAACCCGCTGAACGTCGCCACCGGCCACGTCGAACTGCTGGACACCAAACTCGACGACGAGTACCAAAACAGCGTCCAGGAGATCGACATGGCCCACGAACGGATGCAGGACATCATCGACGACGCGCTCACCCTCGCACGCTCCGGGAAGGCCATCACGGAGAAAGAAGACGTGGACGTACGCGCAGTCGCGACCGAGGCCTGGGAGAACGTCGAAACCGACCGGGCCTCGCTCGATACCGACGTCGAACTCCGACTGGAGAGCGACCGGGACCGCCTGCTGAACGTCTTCGAGAACCTGTTCCGCAACTCGATAGACCACAACGACGGTGACGTCACGGTCCGGGTCGGCGCACTCACCGGCGACACCGGCTTCTACGTCGAGGACGACGGCGAAGGGATCCCCCAGGACGAACGCGCCGACGTGTTCGAACAGGGCTACACGACCCACGAGGAAGGGACCGGCCTCGGACTGGCCATCGTCCGGGACATCGTCCGCGCGCACGGCTGGGAGCTGTCCATCGCGGAGAGCCCGGAGGGCGGCGCACGCTTCGAGATCGACTGTTTCAGCGACCCGGTCGAGGTCGAGACGGCGACCGCCTAGTGCTCGACGAACTCGAGCAGGACCCCGCCAGTGGATTCGGGGTGCAGGAAGGCCACGTCGTGGCCCCAGGCCCCGCCGCGTGGCTGTTCGTCGATCAACTCGACGCCCGCCTCGCGTGCGCGATTCAGCGCCGCTTCGATGTCTTCGGTCGCCACCGCGAGGTGGTGGATTCCCGGGCCGTTTCGGTCGAGGTAGTTCGCGATGGCACCCTCGCCGTCGAGGGGTTCCAGCACCTCGAAGAAGCCGTTGCCGAGGTCGAGAAAGACGACCTGCATGCCGTCGAACTGTTCCTCGTGGGCGACCGTCGCGTCGAAGAGGGCCGCGTACTGCTCGGCCAGCGCGTCGGCGTCGTCGGTCGCGATGCCCGCGTGATCGAACTTCATACCGGGTCTGCGTGGCGGGGCACAATCAGCGCTGTGGACGTGCGTCAGCGGGGACCTACTCGGGGTCGAAGATGTCCTCGATCCGGCAGTCGAAGTAGGCGGCCAACTCGAAGGCCAGTTCCAGCGAGGGGTCGTACCGACCGCGTTCGATGGAGTTGATCGTCTGGCGGGTCACGTCGACCTCGGCCGCGAGGTCGGCCTGGCTCAGGTCGCGTTCCGCTCGGCGCTCGCGCAGGTCGTTGTTCATGTCCGGTACCGATACACGGTGTAGACGGCACCCCAGAGCAGGTAGAAGGCACTGAGGACCCAGATGCCACCCCAGACGACCGGAGGGATGTCGTACTGCCCGATGGCGTCGAGCAGGTAGAGGGCCACGATGATCGGGAGCGCGACGTACGAGACCGCCGAAACGGTCGCGTGGCTTGCTCGCTCGTGGAGTCGCTGATCGCGTTCGTCGAGGAAGGTTATCGCGTCGCTGAACTCGGCGTACACCGTCACGACGAGCGCTCCCATCGCGCCGACGGCGTAGACGATCAGTCCCGCGAGGTACTGGTCGATCAACATACCGGCGAAAAACGCCAGTACACCTATCGCGACGAACCCGAGCATCACGCGTTTGTACTTCTGTCCTCGTCGAATCGGATGTGTCGGTGTCATGGTTGCAGGGCGGTGTAAAGCGACGTTTCCGTAAAGGTCGCTTTACAGTAAAGGAGACTTTACACAGATACTTAGGTCTGTCGCTGATCGAATAACTGTCTGAACGTCGACCGAGAAGGGTTCGCGCCGTCAGATGCCGCCGCCCTGGTACTCGCCGAACACGTCGCGCATGGCGTCACAGATCTCGCCGGTCGTGGCGTAGACCTTGACGGCGTCGACGAGATACGGCATGAGGTTCTCGTCCCCGCGGGCGGCCTCCCGGATCGCTTCGAGTTTGGCCTCGACTTCCTCGTCGTCGCGGTCCTCGCGGACTTCGGCGAGAGTCTCCTGTTGTTGGGCTTCGAGTGACTCGTCGACTTCTTCGATGTCCACGTCCTCCTCCTCTTCGACCTGGTACTCGTTGACGCCGACGATGACGCGTTCGCCTTCCTCCTGTTCGCGCTGGCGCTCGAAGGCCACGTCCTGAATCTCTCGCTGGACCCACTGATCCTCGATGGCCGGGAGCATCCCGCCCTTGTCGTCGATTCGGTCGAGAAGGTCGAAGGCCTCTTCTTCGAGCTCGTCGGTCAGGCTCTCGACGTAGTAACTGCCCCCGAGCGGGTCGATGGTGTCCGCGGCTCCGGACTCGTGGGCGAGGATCTGCTGCGTTCTGAGCGCGGTCCGGACGCTCTCCTCGGTCGGGAGGCCGACGGCCTCGTCCTTGCCGTTGGTGTGGAGGCTCTGGGTCCCGCCCAGCACCGCGGCCAGCGCCTGGTAGGCTACCCGGACGACGTTGTTCTCGACCTGCTGGGCCGTCAGCGTGGACCCGGCGGTCTGGGTGTGGAACTTGAGCTGTTTGCTCTTGGGGTTCTCGGCGTCGAAGCGCTCCTCCATGATCTTGTACCACATCCGTCGGGCTGCGCGGAACTTCGCGACCTCTTCGAGGATATTGTTGTACGAGGCGAAGAAGAAGGAGAGCTGCGGGGCGAACTCGTCGACGTCCAGTCCGGCCTCGATGGCAGCCTCGACGTACTCGATGCCGTTGCCCAGCGTGAAGGCGATCTCCTGGGCCGCGGTCGAGCCGGCCTCCCGGATGTGGTAGCCCGAGATCGAGATGGTGTTGAAGTTGGGGACCTCCGCGGCACAGAACTCGAAGATGTCCGTGATGATCCGCATCGACTGCTCGGGCGGGTAGATGTAGGTGTTGCGCGCGATGTACTCCTTGAGGACGTCGTTCTGAATGGTCCCCCGGAGTTCCTCGCGGTCGACGCCCTGCTGGTCGCCGACGGCGATGTACATCGCGAGCAGGACCGAGGCCGGTGCGTTGATCGTCATGGAGGTCGACACTTCGTCGAGCGGGATGCCCTCGAAGACGGTCTCCATGTCGGAGAGGGAGTCGATGGCGACGCCGGTCTTGCCGACCTCGCCGGCGGCCATGGCGTTGTCCGAGTCGTACCCCATCTGTGTGGGGAGGTCGAAGGCCATCGAGAGCCCGGTCTGGCCCTCGTCGAGCAGGTAGTTGAACCGCTCGTTGGTCTCGCTGGCGGTCCCCATGCCGGCGTACTGGCGCATGGTCCAGAGTCGGCCGCGATACATCGTCGGGTAGACGCCCCGCGTGTAGGGCTCCTCGCCGGGGAAGCTCAGATCCTCGTCGTAGTCGATATCGGCCACGTCCGCGGGCGTGTACAGGCGATCTACGGTCTGTCCCTCCGTGTCGGTCGTGAACGTCTCCTTGCGTTCACCGAACCGCTCGACGGTCGGCTGGACCGACTCCTCGTCCCAGTCGGCCTTCGCCGAGCGGATCTCCCGGAGGTCCTCCTCGTCGAACATGGCTGGGTGAACGACGTGGCCGTGTATAAGCGTTGTCTGAGCGGACGGCGGCCACGCTGGGGCGTTTCACTCCCGACGCGGTCCTCGCGATGAGTCCGCCGGCGAGTCGGCAGTGAAATATTACACGGGCGGACGCGATTTCGCCGGCCGCAAATGGGAGATTTTTCGCGCTGAATCACCGAAAGGGTGGCCGAACCGTGTACGTACACTTCGAGAGGGTACACAGACTAAGAGTACTTATGGAAACAGTATTTATGGTCGATGGATGAGTCTCCACGAGATACTCTATCAGGGGACACTGGTCGTCGCGGGTCTGCTGTGTCTGGGCGTGGCGAGTTACGCCTGGCGACACCGGGATCGGCGTACTGCCAAGTTACTCGCGGGCGTGTTGCTTTCGGTGGTCTTCTGGACGCTGATGGCCGGGTTGGTCAGTGTCTTTTCGGGGACCCCGATAGCGAAGTTCGCGACGCGATTCCTGCTCGTCGGCGTCGTCGGGTCTGTCCTGTTCCTCTTTTTGCTCTCGCTGCGCTACACCGGCCGCGAGGAGTACATCAGCCGGCGGTCGGTCGCGCTCTTGCTCCTCGAACCGGTCTTCATCACCGTTGCGAGCTGGGCCCCACAGTCACGGGACCTCGTCTACGCGTTCGGTGCGATGGATCCGGGGACGTTCACCGGCTACTCCGTCACCTACGGGCCGCTATTTATCGCTCACACCGCTTACTCGTACGTCCTCCTGACCGCTTCGGCTGCCATGCTGGTGAATTTCGCGGTCAAGTCCGAGTACCTCTACCAGCGACAGGTCGCCGCGATCCTCATCGCCGTGTTCGCCCCCTGGGTCGGAAACGCGCTGTTCCTGTTCGGGCCGGTCAGTTTCGACCTCACTCCGGTCGCGTTCGCCGTTACGGGGCTCTCGCTCTGGTGGGCCATCTTCAGCCAGGACTTCCTGGAGCTCGTTCCCGTCGCCCGCAGCGTCGTCGTCGAAAACATCGGCGCCGGTGTGTTCGTCCTCGACAGGGACGACCGACTCGTGGACATCAATCCGAAAGGTCTGGAGATGCTCGACCTCGAGGCGACCGACGCCATCGGAATGGACGCAACGGGACTGTTGGCTGGCATGCCGGCCGTCCGCGACCAGTTCGAGGACATCGCCGACGTCGACGACGAGGTCACAGGCGAGCTGTCGTTCGGCGCGAACCACTACCAGGTCCGGGTGCGACCGCTCGAAGACAGCAGCGGGACCCTGATCGGTCGGCTGTTCCTGGTCAACGACGTCACCGAACAGAAGCGTCGCCAGCGTGAACTCGAACGCCAGAACGACCAGCTCGAACAGTTCGCAAACGTGGTGAGCCACGATCTGCGTAACCCGCTCAACGTCGCGACGGCAAAACTGGAACTCGGTCGCCTCCGGGACGACGACCAGGAGCTCAGGGAAGCCGAGGAAGCACTCGACCGCATCGACGTCATCATCGACGACGTGTTGACCCTCGCCAGAGAGGGGAAACAGGTCGACGATCGGTCGCGGGTGTCCCTCCATTCGCTGGCCAACCGTGCGTGGGGAAACGTCGAGACGGTCGACGCCGAACTCGTGCTCGGTGACGACCGCGAGTTCGAGGCCGACGAGCAGCGCCTCCTTCGGGCGCTCGAGAACCTGTTCCGCAACGCCCTCGATCACGGCCGCGGGGACGTTACCGTCACCGTGGGCGCGACCGAGGACGGCTTTTTCGTCGCCGACGACGGCCCCGGCATCCCCGCTGACCAGCACGACGAGGTGTTCGAGGACGGGTTCACCACCAGCGAGTCGGGAACCGGCTTCGGGCTCGCCATCGTCCGGAGCATCGTCGAGGCCCACGGCTGGGAGATCGCGGTGAGTGACAGCGAAGCGGGCGTCCCCGCGAGTAGCGCGGAACGGAGTTCCGCGGACAGTTCGAGCGGGCATGGCCCGCGAGAAGATGAAGTGAGTGGGCGGTCACAAGAGGACCACCGTTCGTCTTCCGGCGGCGCGCGGTTCGACGTGACGGACATCCCGCCGCTTGCGGACGACGAGCCGTCCGGGCGAGGGGACGGCGGGTCTCACTCATCGCCAACCGAACCGTCCGAGTAGACGGTCGAAACCACCGGGTCACCGCCCGGTGTCATACTTGTAGGTCGCCTCGTCGGGATCGATCCCGAAGTCCTCTGGCCCCTCTTCGGGCTCGGCCTCGCCTTCGTCCGCAGCGGCCTGTTTGAAGGCCTCCCGGAACTTCCGGGGCATCCGGAACTCCGCGACCGACAGCGCCATCGGGACTGCGTCGGGCGCGGTCGTCTCGCGTTTTTCCTCCAGCCGACCCTGAAGTTTCTCCGGGAGCGAACCAGCGTCGATCGGCTCGAACTCGAACTGTCGGAGGTAGTCCGGCTGGTCGGTCAGCGAGTAGACGGTCTCGAACCCTTCGTCGCCGGCCTTCTGGATGAGCCGCTCGACGACGTGTGCACCGACGCCCTGTCCGCGCCAGTCCTCGAGGACGCCGATAGAGGTGAGTTCACAGACGTCTTCGTCGTCGGTCTTGTGGACGCGGACCCGCCCGAAGCCCGCCTTCTCGTTCGTCTCCTCGTCGATGGCGATGACGTAGTCGCGCGAGCGAAACGCGGTCTCGTCCAGGCCCATGTCCTCGATGTGATCCAGAAGCCAGACCTCCTCACGGTTTTTCGCGTCCCGGACGTACATGGTGGCCCCTTGGCCACGCCCGGCTAAAAACGTTGGCAGCCCTTCTGCTGGAAACACCGACGGCGACGCGGTCAGTCCGCGTTTGCCTCCCCGACCGAGAGGTACTCGTCGAGGAGGTCCTCGCGCTGGCGCAGGTCGGCGATCGAGCCGTCCCAGGCGTTCTCACCGCTCTCGATGATGTACGCCCGTTCGGAGAGGTCGAGCGCGAAGTCGACGTTCTGCTCGGTGATCACGACCGTCACGTCGCGGCTGACGATGTCTTCGAGCACGTCGGCCAGGTCCTCGACGATGACCGGGGCCAGCCCCTCGGTGGGTTCGTCGAGCAGGAGCAGGTCGGGGTTCTGGACCAGCGCCCGCGCGACCGAAAGCATCTGCTGTTCCCCGCCGCTGAGGTTGCGGCCCCGGTTCTCCCGGAGGTCGTCCAGCACGGGGAAGATCTCGAACATCTCCTCGATCGGCCGCGGTTCGGTTCCCCGACAGGCGCCGCGGGCGACCGAGAGGTTCTCCTGAACGGTCAGCGTCGGGAAGATCCGCCGTTCCTCCGGCACGAGTTTGATCCCCTTGTTGCTGATCGAGTCGACCGATTCGTCGATGATCGACTCGCCGCGGAAGGTGATCGTCCCCTCTCGCCGGGGGACCGTGCCGGTAATCGCCCGCAGTGTGGTCGTCTTGCCCGCGCCGTTTCGGCCCAGCAGTGCGACGACCTCGTTTTCCTCGACGGACAGAGAGATGTCGAACAGGACGTGGCTGTTGCCGTAGTAGGCGTTCACGTCCGAGAGGTCGAGGAGCGTCATGGCTCACCTCCGAGGTAGGCCTCGCGAACGCGCTCGTCGGCCATGACCTCGTCGGGCGTCCCGTCGGCGATCAACTGGCCGTTATCGAGAACGAGGATCCGATCGGAGATCCCGAGGACGACGTCCATGTCGTGTTCGGTCAGGACGAAGGTGATGTCCGTCTGTTCGTCCAGATCCCGGACCAGTTCGACCATCTTCTCGGTCTCCGTGGCGTTCATCCCCGCGGTGGGCTCGTCGAGCAGGACCACCGACGGATCCGTCCCCAGTGCGAGCGCGATCTCGACTTTCCGCTTGTCGCCGTGCGAGAGGTTTTCACACACCGTATCGGCGACGCCTTCGAGCTCGGCCATCTCGATGACCTCGTTCACTTCCGCCGTCAGCTCCGGGTCCTCACGGGCGACGGCGCGCAGGTCGAACGTGCGCCCGTTCTTGCTGATGCGAGCGATCCGGAGATTCTCCGAGACGGTCAGCCCCTCGAAGACGTTGTTGATCTGGAACGCCCGGGAGAGGCCGAGGCGGTTGATTTCGTGCGGTTCGCGGCCGCTTACGGTGACGAGTTCGTCCCCGTCGCGGGGTCGGAGCCGGGCGACCCCGTCGGTCGGGTCGAGCCGACCCGTCAACAGGTTGTAGAAGGTCGTCTTGCCCGCGCCGTTGGGGCCGATGATGCTCGTGATGTCGTCGCTGTCGATCGAGACGGTCAGATCCTCGACGGCGAGCAGTTTGCCGAAGCGGCGTTCGAGCCCGTCGGTCTCCAGAACCGTCGTCACGCTTCGGCACCTCCGACGATCCCCTCGGGTTTGAGAAGCAACACGGCGATCAGGGCGACGAACGGGAACAGCTGGCCGGCACCGGCGGCGAAGATGCTGCCGACCGCGATCATGATGCCGATGATGTACGCGCCGATGAACGCCCCGGTGAAGGAGCCGAGGCCGCCGATGACCACGACGACGAAGGCGTTGATGATCACCTGGTTACCCAGTTCCGGCGTCACGGACTGCAGTGGTGCAGCGAGCGCACCGCCGACACCGGCGAGCACCGCACCGATGAAGAAGACGCCGGTGTAGAGCCGGGGCACGTTGATCCCGAGCAACAGCGCCATGTCCCGGTCACTGGAGGTGGCACGCACCACCCGTCCGAAGTTCGTGGTCCGCAAGGCGAGCAGGATCACCCCCATCACCGCGACCGAGGCCACGATGACGAACGCTCGGTAGGACGGGATCGAGATTCCCTCCGCCAGAACGACGTCGAACCGGAGGCTCGGCGGCGGGTTGATGATCCGGGACCCGGAGCCGAACACGTACCGCACGGCGTCGGTGATGATGAGGACGAACGCGAACGTCAGGAGCAACTGATCGAGTTCGTCCCGGTCGTACACGCGCCTGAGAAATCCCATCTCGATGAAGACCCCGACGAGGCCGACGACGAGCCCCGCGGCCACCACCCCCAGCCAGAAGTTCCCGGTCGAACTCTCTACGGCGACGATGCCCACGTAGGCACCGATCATGTACAAGACACCGTGGGCGAAGTTCAGCACTTCGAGGACGCCGAAGATGAGACTCAATCCGACCGCGATGAGAAACAACCAACTCCCGATACTGAGGCCAGTGATCACCTGATCGATTAGCAGGCCGGTCGATACCATGGGAAGACCTCTCTATCAGCTATCGGTTAATACTTTCGCCCCCTTTATACACGTGTGTAGGACTCTATCCGCCTATTACCTTGAAAGAATATAATTGCGCTGACAATGGTTACATGTAAACCCTTGTCTATTAGCCGGGAATGGATGTAGATGGACTACCATGCTAGATGATGTCGATCGATCAGGGAGCGAGTCGAAGGACACTGGGACGCGGCTCGTAAGTCGGCGCGAGGTGCTGGCGGCCACCGGTGCGGGAACCGCCGCATCGGTCGCGGGCTGTCTGGGCGGCGGCGGCAGCGGAATCACCATCGGCGGCGTCTACCTGCTCTCCGGGCTGGCCGAGGCACTGGGTGCCGGGTCGGCCGCGACGGCCGAGGTCGCCGTGGAGGCGATCAACGAGAACGGTGGGATCATGGACGAGGACGTCGAGATCGTCATCCGTGATCACGGCAACGACCCGCAGGGGCAACTCCAGAGTCTCGTCCAGCAGGAGAATGCCGATGTCCTGCTCGGAATGACTTCCTCGGGTGTCACGCTCAACTCAGGCCCGACGGTCGAGCAGCTCGGGGTACCGTGGACGCTGACCGACATCGGGACGCCGTTCATCACCGAACCGGACGAGGAGAAATACGGGGACTATTACGATGACGACGGGAAGGCGGCTGGCCTCCCGAACGTGTTCCGGACGAACTCGAACACGTCCCACATGACCTACGCGATCGCGAAGTACATCTCGGAGAACTTCGACAACCCGCGGATCGCCAACATGGGACCGGACTACGCCTACGGGCAGCAGTGCTGGAACTACGTGCAGGCGTACATGGACGGCCTCGGTGCCGACTACGAGGTCGTCGCCTCGGAGTTCCCGGAACTGGGCGCGACCAACATGACGCCACAGATCAACTCCGTGCTGAGCGCGAACCCGGATATCGTGTTCACCAGCTTCTGGGCGAACGACACGGTCACGTTCACCAACCAGGCCGCCGAGCAGGGGCTGTTCGATCAGGTCGACGACGTGTTCGACACCATCGGCGCCGACCCCAACAACTTCGAGGCGCTCGGCGACACGATGCCCGAGGGCGTCCACTACTCCGGCTGGTACTGGCCGGGCGCGTACGACACCGAGGCCGACCGGAACCTCATCGAGACGTTCCGGAACGCCTACCAGAACGACAGTGAAGTGCTCGCGTACCCGCCCTTTACCGGCGGGAGTACCTGGGCCGCGGTCCAGATCTACAAGCAGGCCATCGAGGCCGCGGGGAGCACGAACTCCGACGACATCATCGCGGAGATGGAAGGGTTGACCTACGAGGACGACCCGCGTGGCTCGATTACGATCGACGCAGACACCCACCAGGCGACGGCCAACTGCGTGATCGGCGAGTCGTCGTTCGACGCCGACGTCCCCTACGACGGCGCGGGGCAGATCAACACGCAGACCTACTCGCTGGACCGGGACACGGCACTGGACCTGCTCGACGGGAGCGGCCTCCCACCGGGACTGTAAGATGAGCTACGGATTCTCGGAACGGGTCCAGACGGTCGAGAACACGTCCTGGATCGTTTTGCTCGCGGCGATCCTGCTGGTTGCCGCGCCGTTCGTCCTCGGTGGCTATCAGACCTCGATCCTGACCCAGACGGTGATCCTCGCCCTGTTCGCGACGGCGTTCAACCTCCTGTACGGGTACACGGGCCTGCTCTCCTTCGGCCACGCGATGTTCGTCGCGGCCGCGGGCTACACGGCCGCGATAACCGTCGGACAGGTGTCGCCAGCACTGGGTATCCCGGAGACGTTCGGTGCCATCTCGCCGTTCGCGACGTGGGTGCTGGCCCTACTGCTGGGCGTCGTCGTCGCGACGCTCGTGGCGGTGTTCGTGGGCTTTCTCTCGGTGCGACTCGAGGAGATCTACTTCGCACTGATCACGCTCGCGTTCAGCATGGCGGTGTACGTCATGGTCCTGCAGGACACCGTCGGCGTTATCTTCGAGGTCTTCGGCATCGGCGACGGGAACCTCACCAACGGCTCCGACGGTCTGACCTTCACCATGGGAGAGATCGAACTGTTCGGCATGCAGTTCCGACTGGTCGACATCGTCGATCCGTTCGTGTACTACTTCCTGTCGCTCATCGTGGTCTCGGTCGCGATGTACATGCTCTGGCGGATCGTCCAGTCACCGTTCGGGATGGTCTGTCGGGCCATCCGGGAGAACCCCGAACGGGCCAGTGCACTCGGGATCGACGTCAACCGCCACCAGTGGGTGACGTTCATCATCTCCGGGGCGTTCAGTGGCCTGGCGGGTGCGTTGCTCATCCCGCTGGCGACGAACGTCAACCCCTCCTACGCTCACTGGACGTTCTCCGCCGAACCCGTCATCATGACGGTCATCGGCGGCCCATACGCGTTCTTCGGGCCGATCGTGGGGGCGTTCACCTACGAGTACCTCCGCGAGTTCATCAGCCTGTTCCCGCTTCTGGAGCAGTACTGGCAGTTCAGCTTCGGTGTGTTGCTGTTGCTGGTCGTCCTCTTCTTCGACAACGGGGTCGCCGGCGGCATCAACAGGTTCCGTGCCTGGCTCGGCGTCGCCTGGCAGCGATACCAGACTGACGGCGTGGCCGGCGTTATCGCGTTCGTCAAGGAGACCGTCGTCGGCTACGCCGTGCTGGCGAAAGACGAGGTCGTCGCGTTCGTGCGTCGAGTGATAACCGGCGTCAGGTCGCTACCGCAACGGGTCGCCAACCGCTTCTAGGGGTCCCCGTTCGCGGCCCCGTCGAGTTCGCCGATCGCGTCGACGATGCGCTCGAACAGTTTTCGCTCGCTGCGACGGAGGTTCTTCGAGACGGCCATCTTCGAGACGTCGAGTTCCTCGGCCAGCGTGGCGAGGGTCCCGTCTCGCGGGGTCCCGAAGTACCCCTCCGTCACCGCGGTCCGGAGGGTTCGGCGTTCGACCTCGGAGAGTTCCCGACAGCCGTCGAGCAGTGACGCGGCCACGTCCGCGTTGTCCATCACCTCGTAGTAGTCCTGGAGGTCCATCGACTCCCGGGACTCGACGGTGAAGTCGTTCTCCTTGTCGAGTTCCGACAGCGCACCCTCGGCCAGTTCGCTCCGGTCGAACCCGACGTGCCAGATCTCGCTCCCGCCTTCGATCTCGAAGGGGCCGGTGATGTACCCGTCGTGTTTCCGGATGGTCTCCATCGCGTCCGTCTGTCCGATCCGGGACCGCAGCAGCGCCACGTCCCGCTCCCGTTTCAGCAGATCGAACCCGCGAACGTTCTCGTGATTCCTGAACGTGGTCAACCCGTTATCCAGCGCTTCCGCGTCCGCACCGCTGACCGTGATCCGCGTCTCTAGCTCCTCTGCGGCCGGATTGAAGTCCCACTGCTTCGCGTGAAAGGACACGTCGTTTTCGACCGTCGTATCGATGTACGGACAGTCGTACTGGACCATGTCCATCTGCAGTGATATCATTTAGCACACCTGCGGAACCGTTTGCTGGTCACAGGTATAAAGATAATGTTGACTTGAACGAAACGTTTTTATTTCAGAGAGGGAGGAAGCGACCGAAGCGACCGCCGACCCGGACCGTAATCTATTTTCGCCCAGTTGTTTTAGGTGTGCCTAAAATGGTCGGCGACACGCTCTCGAAGATCAGGGCCCGAATCGAGGAACTGGCAGACGACGGTGGGACGTACTGGGTGGTCTGCGGGCGGACGGGCGTCTGTCCGGTCCCGGTCGCGGGCAAGCGGTTCCCGGACCGCGAGGCAGCGGAGTCGGCCGCGGAAGCGGCGACCGCCTACCGGGCGGTGTTGCGCCGCTGGGACCCGCGAGCGCCCTGTTACGATTTCATCGCCTGCGAGGAGCCGGAGCGGGCGAACCGGACGGTGACACCGCCCGCGACGGGCGAGTCCACTTCGCTGACCGGCTTCTGTCACGACGTGGCCGCGGCCGTGTTCGAGACGCTGTCGGCCGAGGGGTACGCCGATCTGGAGTCGTCGATCATGGACGCCTACTGTGAGACCGCCGACGCCATCGACGACCCCGACGACCTCTGTCTGCACCTGCTACGGACCCTCTCTTTCGAGCTCGGGGCGCGACTCCCCGAACCCGAACAGGCCGCCGTCCTCCGCGGGGCAGCGGGGGAGCTCGCCGACTCCGACGACACCGATCGGCCACTGGACGCGACCCTGCAACGGTTACAGCGGCTCGACCTCGTCGACGGGTACGCCGTCGACGCGAGGTCCGATTCCCCGGAGAGCGAGTCCTGGACGGTGACGATCACCGACTACGCACTCACCGACCGGTCGGCGTCGTTACCGACGCTGCCGATTGCGATCGACCTGCTCGGTCGGCTTCCCGGGCCGGCACTGGAACTCTCGGACCCCCGGCGACTCGACGACGACCGCTGGCAGTTCGACCTGACGGTGACCGAGGACGGCGACTCGACGGGACTGGTCCGGGTGCGGGCCGACAGCCCGGCGTGACCGCCTGACCGGCTGGCTGTCCTAGTGCCGTCGACGTTCCCCAGTTCGACCAGTGATAATGCGGCCCAAGTGCTTATCAGCAATCTTATTCTATCCGGAGCTATGGCTGCCATCGGGTCGGCATCGACGACCGTTCTGCACGTCGGGGCCGACGAGAGTGTCGTCGAACGGGCGATCCCGTATCTCGACGGGAGTGACGACGAGACGACGGTCACGACCGTATCGGAAATCGGGGACACACTCACAGCGGTCGCGGAGACCGACGCCGACTGCGTCGTCAGCGAGTTCGACCTTCGGGACGGGACAGCCGTCGCGCTCCTCGAGGCGCTTCGGGCGGAGTACCCCGCGATACCCGTGGTCGTCCTGGCCGACGACGCCGACGACGCCGCCGAGAGCGTCGAAGCGGGGGCGACCGACGCCCTCACGACGGCGCTCGCGACCGCCAGCGCGGAGCTGCTGGCCGAACGGATCCGGGGCGCACTCCTGTTTGACGACGCGGCCGACGGAACGGCGATGTCCGGTCGACAGTACCGGACGCTCATCGAGCACTCGGCCGACATCGTGACGGTCATGGCACCCGACGGGACGATCGAGTACCAGAGCCCCTCCGTGGAGCGAGTACTCGGGTGGGAACCCGGGGAACTGGTCGGCGAGTACGCGTTCAACTACGTCCACCCCGACGATCGCGAGGAGCTCCGCGAGCGGTTCATCGAACTCACCGATCGGGACGGGACCGTCGTCGACGAGGTCAGGTTCCGGTTCAAACGCGCCGACGGGTCCTGGGCCTGGTTCGAGGGCGTCGGGAGCAACCGGAAGGACACGACCGTCGGCGGCTACGTCTTCAACTCCCGGGAGATCACCGAGCGCAAAGCACGTGAACGGGAGCTACAGCGGGCCGAGACGACGTTCCAGAACGCACAGGACGGCATCGCACTCGTCGACGTCACCGACGACTGCCGGTTCGAGATCGAGCGGATCAACCCCGCCTACGAGGAGATGTCGGGATTGTCGCTTCCGGAGATCCGCGGACGGACACCGCGGGAGATACTCGACGACGAGATCGGTCGCCGGATCGAAGGCCGGTTCCAGGAGTGTGTCGACCGGCAGACCCAGCTCTCCTACGAGGAGGCCTACGACATCCCCGGCATCCCGACCCACTGGCACACGCAGATCGCACCGGTCGTCGTCGACGGCGAGGTCGACCAGCTCGTCGTCTCGACCCGGGACATCACCGAACGCAAGGAGCGCGAACGGGAGCTGAAACTCCGAGATCGGGCGATTTCGGAAGCACCCATCGGCATCACGATCGCCGACCGGACGCGACCGAACACGCCCGTCGTCTACGCGAACGATGGGTTCCGGGAACTCACCGGCTACGACGGGACGGCGATCGAGGGCCGACCGCTGACCCACCTCGTGAGCGAGGAGACCGACCGGGCGAAGCGGGCCGAACTCGAGGCCGCGATCGACGGCGAGGACGACGCCACGGTCGAACTCCTGCTCGCCCGACGGGACGAGACGCCGTTCTGGGGCCGGGTCAGCGTCGCACCGGTCAAAGACGAGGACGGCGACGTGACACACACCGTCGGGTTCCTGCAGGACATCACCGAACCCAAAGAGTACGAGCAGTGGATCGAGCGGCGGTTCGACGAGTTCAGCGAGGTCCTCGCCGAGGACCTCCGGGACCCGCTCCGGGAGGCACAGGCCCAGCTATCGACCGCCCGTGACGCCGGCGACGAGCAGGCCCTAGACGCCGCCGAAGACTGGCTCGACCGTGCCGAGGACCTCCTCGACGACCTGACGACGGTCCACTCCTTCTCGGTCAAGTCACGCGACGTCTCCGAGGCAGCGCGGCGGGGCTCCCGCGGCAGCGAGTGACGACCCCGGCCGCCACATTCCGATGTTATCACCCGTGATAGCGGCGAGCGAACGTATTTGTAGATCCACAACCAGAGACTAGTTGATATCAGTTTAATCGCTGTACGGAACCATGAGGGAGACACAACCTGTCGTTCTCGTCGTCGAGAACAACGCGACTCGGGCGGAGCTCTACGAGCTGTGGCTCGCGGAGTGTACGGTCCGTATCGCGGTGACGAAGCGGCAGGTCGCCGAGACGTTCGACGACGACGTGGACGTCGTCGTTCTGGCCGAGGAGTTCGGGGACGGTGCAGCCGCGAACGTACTGGAGCTGGTCCGGGCCCGAGGCGGGTACTGTGAGGTCGTGACGACGACGGCCGACCGGAACAGATCGTTCCCGGAGCTCGACGTCGACCATCACCTCGCGAAACCCGTCTTCGAGGACGAACTCCGGTCGCTGGTCGACCGCCTCGCGCGCCGGACACGGTTCCGGGAGACGGTGATCGAGTACTACAGACGGACGACACAGCTCGCCTCGGCCGAGGTCGGCGCGACGGCCGGCGAGAGCGACCTGCCGGACCGGGAGTCGCTCGAACGACGGGTTCGAAGGCTCAAAGAAAGGTTCGAGCGGCTCCGGGGAGCGATGGACGTCGACGACATCCACGCCGTCCTCGACACGATCCGCCAGACCCGGGGGCCGAGCCGAGAGCCCGACGGCGAGAGCAAGTACGCACCCAACAAGTGCGTCAACTGCGGCAACGAGTGGGGCATCGGTCCGGGCGATAACCCTGCACGCGGGTACAGGCGTCTCGGGTCGTACGTCTGGCGCTGTACCGACTGTGGTCACGTCCAGATGCAGACCGACCCCAGCCACCAGCGCCTCGCTCCGTACCACTGACACCTCACCGTTCGGGGCGGGGGAAGCTACTTTAGCCGGTCGACTATATACCGGAGCATGACATCCGAATCGCTCGCCGATCTGGACGAAGTGGTCCACGAACCGAGTCAGGAGTTCGTCGAGTCCACCAACGTGTGGGAGTTCATGCAGACCCACGGGATCGACGACTACGAGGCACTGATCGAGCGGACCACGACCGACATCGAGGGTGAACCCGACTCCGGCGTCGACTGGTTCTGGGACGAACTCGTCGACTACCTCGACATCGAGTTCTACGAGGACTACGACACGGTTCGCGATGATACGGATGGCCCGCAGTTCACCGACTGGTACCCCGGCGGCGAACTCAACCTCGCCCACAACGTCGTCGACCGCCACGCCGCCGCCGACAACGAGCGCCGGAACAAGGTCGCGACCATCTGGGAGGGCGAAGACGGCGAGGTCCGGGAGGTCACCTACCACGAACTCCACCGGCAGGCCAATCAGGTGGCCAACGCCCTCGAAGAACGGGATATCGGGACCGGCGACACCGTGGGCCTCTACATGCCGATGGTCCCCGAGGTCGTCTCGATCCTCTACGGCTGTTTCAAGGCCGGCGCGATCGCCGTCCCCATCTTCTCCGGGTTCGGCGTCGACGCCACCGCCACCCGCCTCGAGGACCCCGAGTGCTCGGTTCTCTTCACCGGCGACGGCTTCCTCCGCCGGGGCGACCCGGTGACGCTCAAGGAGACCGCCGACGAGGCCATCGAGCAGGCCGACACAGAGGTAGAGTCGGTGATCGTCTACGACCGACTGGGAGCAGACATACCGATCACCGACGGCCGCGACGAGTGGTGGGCCGACGCCGTCGCCACCCAGTCCGACGAGTACGACACCAAGTCCCTTCCGAGCGACCAGGAGTCGATGCTGCTGTACTCCTCGGGGACCACCGGCAAGCCCAAAGGGATCGTCCACACCCACGCCGGCGTCCAGACCCAGTGTGCCAAGGAACTGTACTTCGGGTTCGACCTGCAGCCCTCGGATCGGTTCTTCTGGGTTTCGGATATCGGCTGGATGATGGGGCCGTGGACGCTGATCGGCAACCACACCTTCGGCGGAACGATCTTCATGTACGAGGGTGCACCGGACCACCCCGAACCCGACCGGTTCTGGGAGATGATCGACCGCCACTCCCTCACCCAGTTCGGTATCTCCCCGACTGCGATCCGGGCGCTCCGCAAGCAAGGCGACGAGTGGGTCGAGGGTCACGACCTCTCCTCGCTTCGACTCCTGGGGTCGACGGGCGAACCGTGGGATCCCGAGTCCTGGCTGTGGTTCCACGAGAACGTCGGCGGCGGCGACACGCCCATCATCAACATCAGCGGCGGCACCGAGATCTGTGGCTGTTTCCTGATGCCCCTGCCGATCAACGACCTCAAACCCTGCACCCTCGGCGGGCCGGGACTGGGTATGGACATCGACATCGTCGACGCCACCGGCGAGTCGATCAAGGAGGACCACGAGCGGGGCTATCTGGTCGCGCGTGACTCCTGTCCCTCGATGACGAAATCCCTCTGGAGCGGCGACGAGCGCTACCTGAACGAGTACTGGTCGCGGTGGGACGACCTCTGGAACCACGGCGACTGGGCCCAGAAGGACGAGGACGGTTTCTGGTTCCTCCACGGCCGGGCCGACGACACCCTCAACGTCGCCGGCCGCAAAGTGGGGCCGGCCGAGGTCGAGGGCGCATCGATGGACCACGAGGCCGTCAATCAGGCCGCCGCCATCGGTGCCGACGACGACACCACCGGTACCGCCGTCGTCCTCTACGTCATCGTCGAGGACGGGATCGAGGAGACGGACGCCCTCCGCGAGGAGATCCGCACACAGGTGGGCGAGGAACTGGGCAAACCGTTCCGCCCCCGCGAGGTCCTGTTCGTCGAGGAGTTCCCCAAGACCCAGTCGGGCAAGATCATCCGCCGGGCCGTCCAGGCCACCTACGAGGACGAGGATCTGGGAGATCTCTCCTCGATCGAGAACCCCGACGCACTGGACGCCATCGAGGACGCCCGCTAGGTGATCGGCCCGTCAGAGCACCACGTCGTCTGGGTCGAGCGTCGGCGCGTCCCCCTCAGCACCGACCACGAGCGTCGGCTCGGGTCCGGTCTCTGCCAGCAGGATCGACGCGCCGACCTGCAAGGGCGCGAGCACGCCCGCGACGAGCGTTCCGGGTCGGGTGAGCGACGCACGGACCGCGACGGCGTCTCCGTCGGCCAGGTCCCGCTCGTCGACGACCCGTTCGGCGGCAGCGAGCAGGGCCTCGTGAGTGTAGGTTTCGTCGGCCGTCGACAGCGCCGACTGGTCCGGCCTCACCCTGTCCGGCGGCATCGTCGGGTTCTCGCTCCAGATGTCCCGCTCGAAGTGGATCACGTCCGGATCGGACGGTTCGTCCCCATAGCCCACGCGCTTGGTTCCCGGGTCGACCGTCAGCGATTCGACCGCCGCGACTGGACCGACGACGATCCGAGCGTCGGCTTCCGGCGGCAGGCCGAACCGTACGGGCGCACCCAGAAGCGCTGCACCGAAGAACGCGAGCAGCGACTGTGGCGTCGGGTCGGCCGCGACGCCGACGCCCCGGCCCGGACCCACGCCGTGGTAGCGGAACAGACTCGCCGCCTTCCAGGCGTCGGTACAGAACTTGTGTGCGGTGTAGGGCTGGGCCCCGTCGCCGTACACCAGCGGCTCTTTCACCCGACGCTCGCGCGCGACGAGATCGCCGATAACGTCCATACCGATCGTTACCGCCGGGCCCGCTTAAGTCGTCTGTCACGGTTCGGCCGTTCGGAGCCACTCTCGAACGAATCACCCGGACCGAAAAGCGGCGCGAGGCCACCAGGGGGGAAGGGGTGGATACGAGTACGTTACCGGTACCGACCCCGCGCCGATTTCACGTCCGTACTTGATAATAATAAATCTAATCGTACCAGAACTATCGGTCGATTGACTCCAGAAGGCCGGCTGTAGACTGGCGGCTCAGAAGCTGTTTTTCAGTCGCTCGAAAAAGCCCTGTTCGACGTCGACTTCCTCGCCGCCGGCTTCGGCGAACGCCTCCAGCGCCTCGCGTTGCTCGTCGTTCAGGCTGTCGGGCGTGACGACCCGGACCCGCACGAACATGTCGCCGTTCCCGCGGCCCCGGAGTTGGGGCATCCCCTTGCCGTCGAGTCTGAAGACTTCGCCGCTCTGGGTGTGTTTCGGCACGTCGAGTTCGACGGCCCCGTCGAGCGTCGACACCTCCACCGTGTCGCCGAACACCGCCTGCGGGAAGGAGATCGCGTACTCGTGATAGAGGTCGTCGCCCTCCCGGTCGAACTCGGGATGGTCCTCGATCGACACCTCGATCAGCAGGTCACCGCTTGGCCCACCGCCCTCGGCTGGCGCGCCCTCGCCCTCCATCCGGAGGGTCTGGCCGTCCCGGATCCCGGCGGGCACGTCCACGGAGAGGGTCACCTCGTTGCGGACCTGTCCCTTCCCGCGGCAGGTATCACAGGTCTCGCTGTAGAGCGTGCCCTCGCCCCCACAGCGCTGACAGGTCGTCGTCTGCTGGACCCGGCCCATCGGCGTCTGCTGAACGCGCGTCACCTGTCCGCGACCCTCACACTCCGGACAGGTGCGGGAGTCGCTGTCCGGCGGATGTCCGTCGCCGTGACAGTCGGGACAGTTCTCGGGTCGCGTGATGACGAGTTGTTTCTCGACGCCGCTCGCGGCTTCTTCGAGCGTGATCGAGAGGTCGGTCCGGAGATCCGTGCCCTGTCGAGCACCGCCGCGACCGCCCCCGCCGCCGAAGAACTGCTCGAAGATGTCGCCCATATCGCCGAATGGACCGCCCTGTCCGAAGGGGTCGCCACCCGCGCCGCGCTGGCCGCGGGCACCGCCACCACCGCTGAACCCACCCTGTTTCTGGGCCTGCTCGAACCGCTCGTGGCCCATGCGGTCGTAGGCCTGCCGTTTCTCCTCGTCCGTGAGGACCTCCTTGGCCGTCTTGGCTTTCTTGAACTTCTCTTCGGCGTTCGGATCGTCGCTCACGTCAGGATGGTACTCCCGTGCTTTCTCCCGGTAGGCCTGCTTGATCTCGTCCTCGCTGGCGTCTCGCGACACCCCGAGTACGTCGTAGAAATCCTCGCTCATTCGTTGTCCCACCCTATTCGATTGAGATACTTGAAAAGAACGGGTCCGTCAACGCGGCAGCCAGTCCGCCCTACGACCGCAGGTCCGCGTCGAGAACCATCACGACCGCAGCGAACAACACCCCGACCGCCACGATCGACGGCGATACCGCACCGAACACCGGCGTCTCCCGGACCACCTTCTGCACCGGAACCCCGAGCCACGCCACCGCCAACACGAAGACGATTCCCCCACCGACAACCGCGACCCCACCGCAGTACACCAGCCACTTTGTGGTCGCTACAACCCCCACCAGCATCTCCCGACCGTCCATCGTTTCGAGTTCAGTTTCTGACAACCAAAAGTATTATCCTGAATATATGTATGCCTTTATAGTCAGCCACAGCGCGACACGTTCCGCTCGACTTCCGAGCCGACGAAGACTCGTCATTTCAGTCCTCGTCCACCTCGAAAAACTCCCTCCGGTCGTTTTTCGAGACACCGATAGACTCACTTCGTTCGTCTATCGAGCCGACGAAAGCGACTCCTCGTGTTACTCGTCGTCGCTTTCGTCGACGTCCTCGAAGTCCGCATCGACGTACTCCTCGTCGCCGCCGTCCGCACCCGGACCAGCACCGCCCGGGCCGGGACCGGCTCCCGCACCGGGACCAGCACCCGCAGCGCCTGCGCCGCCGGGACCAGCACCGCCGGCAGCCTGCTGGGCCTGCTCCTGGTACATCTGCTTGCCGATCTCCTGCAGTTCCTCCGAGAGACTCTCGGTCGCCGATTCGAGGGCGTCCGACGCCGTCTCCAGTTCCTCACTGTCGACGTTTTCGTACTCGTCGAGGGCCTCCTGCACGCGGTCGATCTCGGCCTCGATATCGCTCTCGAGCTCCTCGTCGATCTCCTCTTCGTTCTCGTCGAGTAGCTTCTCCGCGCGCTGGATGGCCGACTCGGCCTCGTTACGTGCCTCCACGAAGTCGCGGCGCTTCTGGTCTTCCTCGGCGTGTTCCTCGGCTTCCTCCTGCATCTCCTCGATCTGCTCGTCGCTGAGGCCCGCGCCGCCCTCGATGGTGATCGACTCGGCGTTGCCCGATCCCTTGTCCTCGGCCTCGACGTTGACGATACCGTTCTCGTCGATGTTGAAGCCGACCTCGATCTGGGGCGTTCCAGCCGGAGCCGGGGGGATGCCTGTCAGCTGGAACTCACCCAGCAACTCGTTCTCCTCGGCCATCTCGCGTTCGCCCTGGAACACCCGGACCTGCACGGAGGTCTGGTTGTCCGCGGCCGTGGTGAAGATCTTCGACTCCTCCGTGGGAATCGTTGTGTTCTTCTCGATCAGGCGCTCGAACAGGCCGCCCTTGACCTCGATCCCGAGCGAGAGGGGCGTCACGTCCAGCAGGACGATGTCGTCCACGTCGCCGGAGAGGACACCACCCTGAATGGCCGCACCCAGCGCGACGGCCTCGTCCGGGTTGACGTTCTTCTTGGGCTCCTGGCCGGTCAGTTCCTCGACCTTGTCCTGGATCATCGGCATCCGGGTCGAGCCACCCACGAGCAGGACCTCGTCGATGTCGCCCTTGGCGTAGCCGGCGTCCTCGAGGGCCTGCTCGGTCGGGCCGACCGTTCGCTCCACGAGGTCCTCGGTCAGGGACTCGAACTTGGCGCGGGTGATCTTCTGTTCGAGGTCCTTCGGGCCGTCGTCGTCGGCCGCGATGAAGGGCAGGTTGACCGTGGTCTCTTTGCGGTTCGACAGTTCGATCTTCGCCTCCTCGGCGGCCTCGGTCAGCCGCTGGAGGGCCTGCCGGTCGTCACGGAGGTCGATCCCGTGTTCGGACTCGAACTCGTCGGCGAGGTAGTCGATGATGGCCTCGTCCCAGTCGTCCCCACCGAGGTCGTTGTCACCGTTGGTGGCGACGACCTCGTAGACGCCGCCGCCGAGATCCAGAATAGAGACGTCGAAGGTACCGCCACCGAGGTCGTACACCAGTACCGTCTGGTCGGACTCGTCGTCGAGGCCGTAGGCCATCGACGCGGCGGTCGGTTCGTTGATGATGCGTTCGACCTCGAAGCCGGCGATCTCGCCGGCGTCCTTCGTGGCCTGGCGCTGGCGGTCGCTGAAGTACGCGGGGACCGTGATGACGGCTTTCTCGATCTCGTCACCGAGATACTCTTCCGCGTCGCGTTTGATCTTCTGGAGGGTCATCGCCGAGACCTGTTCGGGGGTGTACTCCTCCCCGTTCATCTCGACGGTGTAGTCGTCCTCGCCCATGTGGCGCTTGATGGACTGGATCGTGTTCTCGGGGTTCTGGACGGCCTGGTTCTTGGCCGGCTTCCCGACGAGTTGCTCGCCGTCCTCGGTGAAGGCGACGATCGACGGTGTCGTCCGCTCGCCTTCGCTGTTGACGATGATCTCCGGGTCGTCCCCCTCCATCACCGCGAAAGCGCTGTTGGTGGTACCGAGGTCGATACCGAGAATCTTGTTGCTCGCCATTGTTGTCCCCACCTACCGGTCTGAATCGGTTAAAAGTTGCTAGATTAGAGAGAGTCGAACCCGACCGCTCCCAACTGCTTCCGGCGTTTTAGTCCACGACGCCGGACAGTGACCGGGAGTTATATTACGTACCGCATTCAGCGCGGAGCGGGACGACCCCCGCTCCGCTATCGGCGTCACTCTTCGCTGACGGTGATCTGTGCCGCCCGGATCACCTTCTCGGCCATCTCGTAGCCGGGACGGTGGACCTCCGCGATGGTACCGGCTGGCTGATCGGACTCGACACGGAGCAGAACCTCGTGGCGCTGAGGATCGACCTCCTCGCCCGGTTCTGGGTCGATCTCCTCGACGTTCTCCTGTCGCAGTTCCTCGTCGAACTGGCGCAGCGTGGCCTCGATGCCGTCCCGGATGTCGGCGTCCTCGTCCTGTTCGAGCGCTCGTTTCAGATTGTCTCGCACGTCGAGCAGGCGCTCGACCAGGTCCTCGGTGGCCCGCTGTTTCTCCTCCTCGCGGCGCTTTTTCATCCGCTTCTTGTAGTTCTGGAAGTCCGCTTTCGTCCGGGCGAGTTTCGACTCCAGTTCGTCGGCTTCTTCCTCGCGTTCCTGTACCTCCGATTCCAGTGAGTCGACGCGCATCCGGAGCGACGCGATCTCGTTGGCCAACTGTTCGTCGTCTGTGGACTCGACGCGGTCGAGCAGGTCGTCGCCGGCCTCGAACTCCGCGGTACCGTCGCTCTCGTCGTCGTCCTCGGCCACGTCGTCGAGCGTCTCCCACTCGTCGGCCGTGGTCTCGTCGGCGGACACCTCGTCGGGGGTTGCGTCCGCCGCGTCCTCGGGTGCCGACTCGTCGGCGTCGTCCGTGTCGGAGGCGTCCTGCTCGCTCATGTCCGGACAGTGCCCACCGACGGGTAAAAGGGTTCAGAAATCCGTCCCGGCAACCGGACGCCACGGTTCACGGCCGGACTGCGAACGCGTCCGGATTGTACCGCAACGCGTCCTCGACGGCCCGCCAGTCGCCCCGATCACTGAGGGCGTACCGGGCGAGCGCCGGGTTGCGGATCAGTTCGAGTTCGGCCAGCCGCAACCTGTCGGGCGCGTACAGATCCGCCCAGTCGAGCCGTCGCATCCGTTCCTCCCGGTCGCTCTCGGCCTCGAACGTGAGCCGTCCGCCGTCGACCTCGATGGTCCCGAACTGGTACCGCGTCCACGCGAGATACTCGTCGAACGGCACCGTCTCGGTCGGCTCGCCCTCACGCCGGTACTGGGCGCGAAACCGCTGGTGTGGCTCGTCGCCTCCCCAGAGGTGTCCGCGCGCGAGGAGTTTGACCCGCCCGTCGGTCTCGACCGCGAGGTGGTAGTCGATCCGTACCCGGTCGTACTCCCGCGTCCGGAACGCCTCGGTCACCGACGGCCCCTGCAACAGCAGTTTGTCGGTCCGCTCGAACGGGCGGGGCGTGTCCAGCGCCCGCTCGTAGACCGACGTACACGACCGCTCCGCCGTCGCGTCCCCGGCCCACGTCTCGGGGTCCGTCTCGTGCGGGTCGACCCAGGGCATACCCGTGGCTACGAGTCGGCAACATTTGTCGATTTCGGCGCATGTGGTCGACCACGGCGATCTCGGTCGGCAGACGGTGGGTTCTTTCGGACCCCCGACGTAGCCGCGGCCGTGCTGCGGTTGACCTTCGAGGACGGGACCGTTCGACTGGCCGGCGACGTACCGACGGGGCTGCCCGGCGTCGAACGCGACCCGCGCTCACAGACCGGGCGCGCACCGGCGGTCCGGTACCACGAACTCCGGCGGGCGCTCGACGACCGCGGCGTCGAGTACGAGGACCGCGTGCTCGACCGCCAGTCCCTCGATCTGTCCGCCACCTACGAACTCCGCGAGTACCAGCGGGACGCCCTCGACGCCTGGCTGGACACGGACGACGCGGTGAGCGAGGGAGCAGACGGTGGCGGCGACCGCCCCCCGGCACCGCGGGGCGTCCTCGAACTCCCGACGGGGAGCGGGAAGACCGTCATCGGCATCGAGGCCATCGAGACCCTGGGCGTGCCGACGCTCGTGGTGGTCCCGACCATCGACCTGCTGGAGCAGTGGCGCGAGGAACTGAAGCGGGAGTTCGACGTACCGGTCGGGCAGTTCGGCGGCGGCGAACAGCGGGGCGAGACACTGACGGTGGCAACCTACGACTCGGCGTACCTCCGGGCCGACGACGTTGGCGACCGATTCGGCCTGCTCGTCTTCGACGAGGTGCACCACCTCGGGGGCGAGGGGTATCGCGACATCGGTCGGCTGTTCGCCGCGCCCGCCCGCCTCGGTCTGACCGCGACTTTCGAGCGCCCCGACGGCGCACACGAGGTGATCGAAGACCTCGTCGGCCCGGTCGTCTACCGCCTCGACGCCGACGACCTCGCGGGCGACCACCTCGCGGAGTACGACCTGAAACGGATCGAAGTGGCGCTCACCTCCGAAGAGCGCGAGGCCTACGAGCGCGAGCAGGGAACCTTCACCGACTACCTCGCCCAGTCGAACATCCAGCTGCGGAGCGGGAGCGACTACCAGGAACTCGTCAAGCGGTCGGGAACCGACCCACGAGCCCGGGAGGCGCTACTGGCCAAACAGCGTGCCCGCGAGATCATGATGAACGCCGACCGCAAAGTCGAGGAACTGGCGGGCATCCTCGACCGCCACCGCGAGGATCGGGTGATCGTCTTCACCGCCCACACCGACCTCGTCTATCGCCTCTCCGAGCGATTCCTCGTTCCGGCTATCACGGGAGAGACGGCCGCCGACGAACGCCGGGAGATCCTCTCACGGTTCCGGGAGGGGACGTACTCGACGGTCGTGACGGCGAACGTCCTCAACGAGGGGATCGACGTACCCGACGCCAACGTCGCGGTCGTCCTCTCGGGGAGCGGGAGCGAACGGGAGTTCACCCAGCGACTCGGGCGGATCCTCCGGCCGAAGGAGAGCGAGGCCGGCGGCGACGGGGACGGTGACGACGGGGACGGAGACAGAGCGGGACCAGGACGCGCGCTCCTATACGAAATCGTCAGCGAGGAGACGGCGGAGGAACGGGTCGCCCGGCGGCGGCGTTAGTCCTCGATCGGCCGTTCTTCGAGGTCGAAGTCCAGGTTCGAGCCCTCCCAGAACTCGTCGTATGGCACGTCGAGGGTAATCTCGGTCGTCGCGGTTTCGTTCGCGCCGAGGACGAGATCGGTCGATCCCGCGACGGACCGGTTGCCGATCTGCCGGGAGACTGACACCCGGACGCCCCGTTGCCGGTCGGCCTTGTTCCACACCTGCATGTCGACGACAGTGGTGTTGTCACCGGCCCGTGTGTCCCAGGATGGGACCGAAAATCGGTTCGGCTCCGGCGTCTCGACCGACTGGCCGTCGCCGGCGTCCAGATCGCCGGCAGGGGACTGGGGCGTGGGCCGCGGAGTGTTCATACAGCCCGCGGTGAGGGCGGCGACCACCACGAGCGCACACAGGACATGTCGGCGATTCATAGAGGTCGGTCGACAGCGGCGGGGCATGAATCTTCTCTCTCGGACTCCCCGGGTTTTTGTCGCTGTGTTGCCTCCGACAAGCCGTGCTGACCAAGGACCTGCTCCGGGTGTCCCGGGCCGGCGGCGGCTACCAGCCCCGCTTCGCCGACGCCGACGACGAAGCGCTGTCGGCCCGCGTGATCGGCGTCTTTCAGGGCCACCTCGACCAGTCCCGCACGACTCTGGAGGACGCGCTCACCGACCTCGAACGCGAGGCCGACGACTTCAAACTGGTTCGGGGCTTCACGAAACTCCTCGAACGCGAGGCCACGTTCGAGACACGTGCGCCGGTCGACCCCGAGCGTGCCCGCAAAACCGCCTTCGAGGCTGCCACAGCGGTCGGTGTGGTTACCAGCGAGGAGCGCCAGCAGGCCCTCGCGACCGCGGCCGACCGCCTGGACTGTACCCCCGAGGAGGTCGAGACCTCGCTGTACGCAGACCGCGAGTGCGAGCAGGTCCTCGCCGATCTGCAGGCTCGCTGGGACCCCGCCGACCTCGTGACCCAGTACAACCTCTCGCTGGCCCAGACCGCGCTCTTCGACGCCACCGAGGTCCGGGTTCGATCGTCGGATCCCAAAACCGTCGTCTCGGCGGTCAAGCGACTCCGCCTGATGTACGAGATCAGGCGGACCGACGAGGGCCGGGAGGTGGTCGTGACGGGACCGGACGCCCTCTTCCGTGCGACTCGTCGCTACGGCACGCGCTTCGCCCGCCTGCTCCGGACGGTCGCCGGCACCGCCGAGTGGACCGTCTCCGCGACCGTCGACGACCGCGGGACCGACCGCGAGATGGTCCTGACCGACGCGGACGTGTCGGTGCCGGACGCCGAACCCGTGACCGAAATGACATTCGATAGCGGCGTCGAGGCCGATTTCGCCACCCGGTTCCAGTCGCTGGATCTGGACTGGGATCTCGTCCGGGAACCCGAACCGCTCGCGGCGGGTGCCCACGTCGTCATCCCCGATTTCGCCTTCGAGTACAAACACGCCGACTTCCGCGTGTTCTTCGAGATTATGGGGTTCTGGACGCCCGAGTACGTCGAGAAGAAACTCGACCGCCTGGCCGACCTCGAATCCGTCGAGTTGCTCGTCGCCGTCGACGAGAGCCTGGGGGTGGGCGAGGAGATCGAGGCCCGTGACCACCGCGCGATACCCTACTCCGGAACGGTCCGGATCAAGGACGTTCGGGACGCGCTCCGGCGCTACGAAGACGAACTCGCCGCCGACGCTGCCGCCGACCTCCCCGACGAACTCACACCCGACGAGGACGCGATCACCCTCGCCGAACTGGCCGACCGCCACGGCGTCAGCGAATCTGCCCTCGAAGGCAAGATTTTTTCAGAGCACGAGCGGGTGGGACGGACGCTGGTGCGGCCCGCGGTGCTGGAGACGCTTGAGAAAGAGATCGAGGAGGGAATGGCGCTGTCGGAAGCCGAGGGGATTCTGGAAGAGTGCGGTATCGACGACGCCAGTGCGGTCCTCTCGCGGCTGGGATATCGCGTAGAGTGGGAAGGGCTCGGCGGCGGCACCGTGAGAGAGAAGTAACGAAGCGGTTTTGCCCCGCTCGGCGAATGGGGCGGTATGCAGGACCTCACGGCGCACCACGTCGGACTCACGGTGTCGGATCTTGACCGGGCGGTCGCGTTCTACCGGGACACGCTCGGCCTCGAACTGCTGTCGCGGTTCTCGGTCGGTGGCGACGAGTTCGCGAGCGGCGTCGGCATTCCCGGAGCGTCCGCCGACTTCGCGCATCTGGACGCCGACGGCGCGCGCGTCGAACTCGTCGAGTACGAGCCGAAAGGCGACGAGTCCGCCCACGCGCGACTGAATCAGCCCGGCGCGTCCCACTTCGGACTGGAAGTCGAGGATCTCGACGCCTTCTACGCCGACCTGCCTGCGGACGTGCCGACCATCAGCGAGCCACGAACTACCGAGAGCGGGACGCGAATCTGTTTCCTGCAGGACCCCGACGGGCATCTGGTCGAAGTGCTGGAACTGTAGTCGCTGGCGAACGATCACTCGGTCGAACGGACCACAAAACACGTACCGCCCCGGGTGAGAGGTGGCAGCATGCAGCGCCGCGCACTGGTCGGAGTCCTCGCCATCCTGGGGATCGTCGCCGTCGGTGCGGGGGTCGCCGCCGTCGTGTTTCCTGCGCTGTCCGGTGGCCCACCGAGCGTATCGACGGTGTCGGACCCGAACCCCGACGGTGAAGTCGGCGGTCTCTACAGCGGGACCAGAACCGATCCGGAGAGCAGCGTCCGAATCGGCGACGGCGCGGGCGGTCTGCCGATCCTCCTCTGGAACGATGCGGCGACGAGGCGGACACTGCTGGTGCGACTCGTCCACGAGGAGAGTGGCGAAACGCTCGTCGACAGGCAGGTCGCGCTCCCGCCCGACGGGACGTATCTGGTCCGGCTTCTCCACCCGGACCGCTATACGCTGACGGTCGGTAGCGAGGCCGACGAACGAACGAGGACCCTACGAGTGACCGAGGCGGATTTCCGCTGTAGCGACCAGCGAACGACGATCCGGGTCCGGGAGAACGGGACGGTGGCGTCGAGGACGCAATGGGAGGAGGTTGCCTGTGACTGAGAGCACGACACGGCGTCACACCGGTCGGACCTCGAAGGAGATGAGACTGACTGGAATGTCAGCCAGTTCGACGCCGTCGGGCAGGTCGTCGGCGCTCTCGGGGACGTACCCAGCCGGAAACGCGTCGACGGTGTCGGGGACGACGAACCCCCAGGTCGCGTTCCGGGCGGCCGTCTCGTCGAAGGGAAGCAGCGGACGAATCCGATCGTACGTGACGGTGCCGTTCCGAGCGGGCGTGAAAAACGAGTCGTCGGTCGATACGTCGGACTGGTCCCCACGATCCGGCACGATCACGCCGTCGAAGCCGTGGTCGTCGATCACGGTCGCCACTCGGTCGTCGCCGGCGATCACGAGGTCGAGTTCCCAGCGGTCGACCCAGCGCGCGACGAAGGCGTCGTCGGCGACGGGATCGGCCAGCACGACCGGCGGGAGCGGGTGGTCGCGGTCGTCGGCCACCTCGCGGACGAGATAGAGTGCGAGCGTCGAGTCCCGGTCGCCGGACCAGACGACAGCGGGTGCGTCGTAGGTGGCGAGCGCCTCTCCGACCGTGTCGCTCGCGCGCTCGAACTTCGCCGCCAAGGTCGGGTAGTCCGCGGGTGTTTCGCCAGCCCCGTCGGTGTAGTCGATGCCGGAATCGTCGGCAACGCCCTCGGTCATTAGGGACGGCTGTGAGTGGCGGTACCGTCAGTGTTGCGGACGTGTGGTGCTGTAGAAATTAGCATCCGCGGCGCGGAGCGCCGCGGTTCACTCGACGCTCGGCTTCGCCTCGCGTCGAGGTCGTTTTTATACTAAATTTTTGCGACGAGTGGTGACGCGCGGAGCGCGTCACCCGAGGACGTAAAAAGTTAGGTTCACATGTAGCCGAGGTCGCGCAGGCGCTCCATCAGGTCCTCCTTGTCCTGGGCGCGGCCGGCGCGCTCGGTCGTGTTCTCCATGTCCTGCAGCCAGGCAGGCTCCTCGGCGGATTTGTCGGTGCTCACTTCGCTACCCAGCGAGCGGAAGCCGGCGAAGTACTTCGGGCTCACGGGCAGGTCGTCCTTGGTGAGGTCGCCGGGGATGTCGTCCTGACCCTGCGGGACGTAGCCGTCGTCGGGGTACTCGTCGACGGTGTCCGGGACGACGAAGTGCCAGTAGGCGTTCCACACGTCGGGTTCGGCGAACTGCAGGATCGTCTGGATCCGGTCGTGGGGCGGGTAGATGTCCGGGTCGTGACGCGCCGAGAAGAACGTCTCGTCGGCGCGGGCTTCCTGTTCGTCCCAGCGGACGCCGGAGAGGATACCGTCCACGTCGTACTCCTCGATGGCGTCGTTGAGGGCGACGGTCTTGAGCAGGTGGTTGCCGACGTAGGTGTCGAGCAGGAACGGGAAGGTGTCCTCCTCGTACTCCAGAATGTTCCGGATGTGGTGCTGGTTGTGCTCGGAGAGTTCCTCGACCGGGATGTCGTCACCGGGAGTCAGGCCGTTCTCCTCGACGTACTCGCCCACGTCCTCGTTGCGGGCGTAGATGAGTTCCAGATCCCACTCGTCGGCCCACTTCTCGACGAAGTCGAACAGCTCGTCGAAGTGCTGGTAGTGGTCGATGAACACCGCCGGGGGCACCTCCAGGTCGTACTTCTCGGCGACTTCCTTGATGAAGTAGAGGGTCAGCGTCGAGTCCTTCCCACCGGTCCACATCACGACGGGGTTCTCGTACTGTTCGAGACCCTCGCGAGTGACCTCGATGGCCTTCTCGATCTTGTCCTCGATGGTCGGGTAATCCGACGGATCTTCGCCTTCACCGTCCGTGTAATCGACGTCCAGGTAGTCGGGGAATTCCGCCATGGTGTAATGAGATGTAATTAGCCCCCGGTAAGTGTTTTTCGGGATGCCAGCAGCATGGGGTGGAGTACCAAAACCGAACGGCCGGCAGGAAGCCACTCGCGGGCCCCTGAATTTTAAAGGCGGCCGCCGTAGGCCGAGGCATGAGTGAGTTGCAAGCGGAGTTGCGAGCGGCGTTCGAGGACGAAGGATACGACGTGGACGACGTGACGGTCAACCGCGATCAGGTACGGATCGTTCTGCTGACCGAGGGGGAAAGCGCGAACGATCTCGAAGCGATCGCCTACGGCGTCGTCGACGAGGACGACGTGCTCACGATGAACGTGACGACCGAACAGGTCGACGGGCAGGGACTGAGTACGGTCGTGTCGTTCCGCCACCGGAACTGAGCGGCCGCGGATCGCGGCGGCCACCCGCGACCACCGACGGATCCGGGCGTGACAGGAACCGCCGGACAGTGTTCACGTTTCGAGAGAATAGCAGGTATTTTACGATAGTTCGTTGACGTGTACGCATGCGACGATCGTCGCTGCTACTGGTAGTTGCAGGATTGGTACTGTTGGCAGGCTGTTCCGGGCTCACTGGCACCGAGACACCGGTGAATACGGGGGAAACGGAAAGCGGTGCCGCCGCTGTCGACGTGTCGACGACGCTCGACGACGAGGCCGTCGCCGGGGTCGGCTACGCCGTCACGGTGGAAGCGGTAAACGAGGGTGACGCGGCCGGGAACCACACGGTCGATCTCAGCGTCGACGGAGAACAGACCGTCTCGAAGACGGTCCGCGTGGACGCGAACGCCCAGCGGAGTGTCACCCTTCGTCACGTCTTCGAGGAACCCGGCGAGTACACGGTCGAAGTCGCCGGCGAGTCGACGACGGTGACGGCCATCGAGAATCCGCTACCGCCCGCTCGCGAGCGGATGCAAAACGTCGATACCATCGTGACGGAGGAACGCCAGTCGATGAACCTCACACTCCAGGGTCAGCAGAGCGGTCGGATGACCATGCGAGGTGAGGGGACCGGGAGGTACGACATGGTTCGCAATCGGTCCTACACCAGCATGGAGAACGACATCGAGTTCGGCGGGTTCAGTTTCGCCCAGCAGGTCGACACGTGGTACGCGAACGGGACCGAGTACGAGCGGAGCAAGAACGAAAACGAGATCGAGTACGAGTACGAGACCGAAGAGACGACGTTCGACGACGTGGCACCGGACTTCGACATCCCGCTCGAGATGACCAATCAGTCGCGGGCGAGAGTCACCGACGACACCGTGATCGTCAGCGGGAACCTCGACAGTCTCCTGGGACTTGCAAGCATCTTCGGCAACGCCAGTGACGGGCCGGGCGAGAACGCACTCGAGAAGTTCGAGTCGATGCGCGTCGAGATCGGCGTCGACAGGGAGACAGAGCGGATCTCCTACGTCGAATTGGACGTACAGGTGAACGGACTCGAGGTCACCGGCTCCACCGGCAGCGGGAACGTCACGATGCACACCGAATTCGTCGAGTTCGATACACAGGTCGACACGGCAATCCCACAGAGCGTCCGCGAGAATACCGTCGGGGGCGGAGAGACGCCCGACACCAGTACAGGGCAGGCGAGTTCGACGACCGCATCGCTGGCGGACTGAGTTCACGAAGAAATCCCAGCATCGAACGCGGCGTCAGCTACTGAACGTGTTGTCCCGCCAGGTGACGCCGGTTGCCCCGTCGTCCGATGTGGGCTCTTCGACGCCGGTGACGGATGCGGGCCGGTCGCACCGTCGACGATGCATGTCGCGTGGCGTTCGCCGTCGATCGGCGGGACGTAGTTCGGCCGCGGAGAGGGGCGTTCCGTCCGGAAGGCGTTTCGTTCCGGGCCGGTAAAAGGCCAATAACTACCCCTCAGTCCTACGGATTTCGCTCGTGGCACCGAGGCCGTCGACACTCCTGCGTCGAGCGCGTCGCCTGCTCAGCCCGGGGGATACCCTGCGCGACCGGACCGTCACCGGTGGTGTGTGGATGACGCTCGTGACCGGAATCGACCGTGTCGCCCAGCTGGGGCTGTTGATCGTCCTCGCTCGTTTCCTCTCGCCGCACTCGTTCGGACTCATCGGTCTCGGGCTGCTCTCGCTCGCCGTCCTCCAGAAGGGACTGCGGTTTGGGGTCGACGCCGCGCTCATTCAGCACGAGTCAGACGACATCGACGAGTACCTCGACACGGCGTTGTGGCTGGGACTGGCACGGGGGACGCTGATCGCGGGGGCGGCGTACCTGCTCGCGCCGGTCGCCGCGACGGCCTTCGATAGCGGCGGGTTAACCGACGTGATCCGTATACTGGCGCTTTCGCCCTTGTTGACCGGGATGGCGAACCCAGGCGCGGTATACTTTCGGAAGGACCTCGCGTTCGACAAGCAGTTCGTCTACCGCTCCAGCGGAACCGCCGCGTACGTCTGTGTCGCCCTGGGGGCTGTCCTCGTCGCGGCCAACGTCTGGGCGCTGGTGGCCGGAATCGTGGCCCGGTCGGCGGCACGGAGCGTCGTCTCCTATGTGATCCACCCGTATCGTCCGGGATTCGGGTTCGACGGTGCGGCCGCGCGGGAACTGCTGGAATTCGGCAAGTGGATCTTCGGCTCCGGGCTCGTCTTGCTCGTGCTCAACTGGGGCGACGACGCCGTCGTCGGCTTGCTACTGGGCGCGTCGAGCGTCGGGCTGTACCAGCTCGCCTTCCGCCTCTCGAACGCTCCGGCGACCGAAGTGAGCCAGGTGGTTTCGACTGTGACCTTCCCCGCGTTCTCCAAGCTCCAAGACGATCCCGACCGGCTCCGCGAGACGTACCTCCGCACTCTTCGCGTCCTCGCGTACGTCTCCCTGCCAGTCGCTGTCGGCATCGCTGCCGTCGCCGATGCGTTCGTCAGGGCCTTCTTCGGCCCGGAGTGGTTTCCGATGATCGACGCCCTGCGCGTGCTGGCAGTCTGGGGCGCGATGCGATCGATCGTCGCCACCATCGGTCCGCTGTTTCGCGCCATCGGCCGTCCGGCGTACAACACCGCCCTCCAGTCGCTCCGGATGATCGTCTTCCTCGCTGTCCTCCTCCCGGCGACGGCAGCCTGGGGGATCACGGGAACCGCCGTCGCACTCGTCGTCAGCGCGGCCGTCGAGAACCCGGTCGCGGTGGTCGTGGTCGGACGGACCCTCGACGCCCGGCTCTCCCGGTTTCCCCGTTCGCTCGCGGTCCCACTGGGGGCGAGTCTGTCCATGGGCGCAGTCGTGGTCGCCGTCGACCGGATCGGCGTGGTCCCCTCGGGTCCTACCGGGGTCGCCGTCCTCGTGACGATCGGCGTCGCCTGGTACGCCAGCGTGCTCGGTGCCGTGTACCGCACGAGCGGACTGGACGTGCTGGAGGACGTCGCCCAGGTCCGTGCGGGCCTGGAGTGACTCCGGCGGCCGGGACACCGGCGCGGGTCGACCTACGTCGGCCGGGCCCGGACGGTCGATACGTAGTGTGAAACGCGCTCGAACAGTCGTCGACACACTCGCGCAGGCTCGTAGGTGTAGCGCCCACCGACGGCGACGAGAAGATACAGGTAGGTCGCGGCGGCCGTCGGGTCGTACCGGAGCGCCCGCAGGAGGTACCGGACGCCGTCGAAGTACCGCTGACTCCGGAGAGCGGCGAGGCCGACGTACCGGTTCAGCGTCGCGAGGAACGTCCGCTCGTAGCCGGGGTCGACCGCTGCGATCCGGTCGCGGTGCTTCTGAACCAGTAGCGGGTAAGCCACGTCGCGGCGAGCTTCGTAGTCGTCCGATATCTGCCGGTCGTCGTGATACCGCCGGACCGTCAGTGGCTCCGGGATCGAGACGTAGTCGTAGTCGGCCGCGACGGAGAAGTACCACTCCCGGTCCTGCCAGCAGGGGAACCGCTCGTCCGTGAGTCCGGCGCTGTCGAACACGTCCGCCCGGGCCATGACGGCCGAAAAGGTCCCGAAGGTCGCACCACGGACGAGCTGTTCGAGGAAGTCGCCGTCCGTGACGGGACTGGTCGTCGCCGTCGTCGTCCCGTTCTCGTCGACGTACACCAGCCCGGTGAACGCGACGCCGACGGCCTCGTCCGCACCGCGGAGCGCCGAGACCTGTCGCGCCAGCTTGCCGGGCCGCCAGTAGTCGTCGTCGTCGAGGAACGCGACGAACTCACCGCGAGCCGCCTCGATCCCCGTATTTCTGGCGGCGTTCGCGCCGCGGTTCTCCTCGTGGCGCAGCACGCGGAGATCGGTGTCGGCCGGCGGGGTGACCTCGGCCAGCGCCTGCTCCGCCGGCAACTCCGAGGCATCGTCGACGACGAGTAGCTCGACGTTCCCGTACGTCTGCCTAAAGACGCTCTCGACCGCCTCGACGAGCATGGCCGAGCGCTCGTAGGTCGGCACCACGACGCTCACCAGTGGGACATCACACATATTTTCTGCATCCACGTTCGGTGAAATATTCAGTTAGTTATCTGCTTCTTTCGGCGTGTTTCGGGCCGTATACCGTCGGCGAACGAGTCGGCTACCGCTCGCCCGTTCGCTCCGGGCCCCTCAGAACGCCCCCTGGAACTCCTCGTCGGTCAGTCGACGGGCGTGGTCGGGGTGAGCTGGCAGGACCTGATCCGCGACCACCGCTTTCCGGTAGGCCTCGTACACGTCGTACGTCTCGCCGTCGTGGGTCCAGGTGTGGGTCCCCCGCTCACCGTCGAACACGCCCCAGTCGGTCTCGTCCTCGACGTTGAACCAGCAGGCCATCCGCACGTCGCGGGTCCGGAAGTACTCGAAAACACGTTCGATCCACTCCGCCTTCCGATCGGGGTGGTACTCGTCTTCGATGCGCGAGGAACAGCCGTACTCGGAGATGGCGATGGGCTTGTCGGCGATCGACCGAAGCGCGTCGATCACCCCGTCGTAGAGGGTAGCGGGATCGTTCCAGCCGCCCCACTGATACCGGTTGTACCCGTGAAATGCCAGCCAGTCGACCGCGTCGTCACCCGGGTAGTGCGCCGAGAGGGGGTTATCGTCGCGGCTGACCATGTTCGGGGCCCAGATCCACTGGACGTGGTGGCTCTCGACCTCGTCACTGGTGAGTCGGTCCTGGAGGGAGTCCCACATCGCGACGAAGTCCGACGGCGTCGTGTCGCCAGTGGCCGCCCCCCAGGGGACCCAGTCACCGTTCATCTCCGGGGCGAGGTTGATGTAGAGTCGTCTGTCGTTCCCGTGCCGGTCACCGCCGGTGAGCCAATCCGTCAGCTCGGTCCGCCAGACGGCGAGACGATCGTCGTAGTCCCCCGCGGTGATCGCGGATGCCACGTCGGCGTCAGTCTCCTCAGCCGTCGAGAAAAACGGCTGCAGTGTTACCTGCGGCACGATTCCGAAGCCCCACAGTTGCGTGAGTCGATCGTGGAACGTCTCGATCCGGTCGGGCGACCAGCCGAGGTTGGCGTAGACGACCACGGTTGCCGGCGGCGCGTCCAGCCACGCGGCGAGCGTCTCCATCCGATCGCGGTCGGTCGCGGCCGGCGATATGCCGTGGAGTACCTGCCCGTCGCGGGTCGGCGCGGACCGTGACCGGCCAGAGGAATGGTTCAGCCGTTGGTACAGTCCCCAGCTGCCGACCGTCACCCCGAGACCCGAACCGAGAGCCATCAGCGCGCGTCGCCGGTTCATGGGTACCCGTCCGCCCAGGCTTCGGATTGTTATGACGTGTGTACTGGCGGCGCTGTTTCAGCGCCGGGGCTCACCGTACCATCCCCCTCAGCCTGCCGAGTGTCTTGGCGACGCTCCCGCCGAATCGGGCGGCTGCGTGCGGAGGCGACAGCCCCGCGTAGTTCGTTGGATCGAGCGCGTACTGGACGATCCGCAGCCACTGTCGCCGCCGGCTGACGCCCCGACACTCCCAGTAGTACGGCGTCTGGGTCTCCAACCGGTACATCTTGTGCCAGTAGTCCGGGATCGAGTCCGCGTAGCTGTGGGCGACCACCAGATCGGGATCGTAGTAGATCGGGAACGACTCTCGGACCCGATCGGCCAGTTCCTTTTCTTCGTGTCCCCAGCTGAACCCTTCGTTCCACGTCCCGACCGTGTCGAATACGTCTGCCCGCACGGCCATGTTGCAACCCCAAAATCGATCGACGTACCTGCTCTCCGGGCCGAAATCGTAGTGGCCCGTCAGGCGACGGGCAAAGACATCGTCGCGGGGATGGACGGTCCGCCCCGCGACCGCCGCCTCTCGGTCCAGGACCGACGCGGCGCGGGACAGATACCCCTCACAGGGACGTGAATCGTCGTCGAGGAACACGAGTTTGTCGGCGGAGGCCCGCCGAATCCCCGCGTTGCGCGCCGCCGTCACGGTCTGGTCGTCGCGGACGAGCAGCTCGAAGTCGGCTGACGCCGTCCGGTCGAGTCGCTGGACGACCGGCAGCTCCGACGGCGGGGAGAGCGACGGGACGATTACGCTCAGTTCCGGCATCCGTTCACCCTCGTTCACGGACAGGACCAATTGTTACCCGCGTCGTACCCGTGTCTTTCGACGGCAGTAGGAGTACCCTGCAATCGAATTGGGGGTAGCTGGGACGAACCGTCTGCCCCGTGACCCGCCGATCCCCGTCAGACTGTGCCAGATTTGCGACCGATCGCCTGGATCGGTGTGATGCCCGAGCGGGCACAGACCCTACGTGGTCGATACCCGTTAGAAGCTATCACCTTTAAACCCAGTTTGACGCGAATAACTTTATTTTCATTCCATCCACCTCGTGTATGGAACTTAGTGACGCTCGCCACGAAGAACGGCGAGTCGACACGACGGTCGCCGACGGTCCGGTTCAGACGACAGATGACCGTGTCGAAGCGCGCGAGCCGTTGTGGTGCCCAGGCTGTGAGACGGAACTGGTTCGATCGGAGACGGTCTACGAACACGAGTCCTGTGGCCACGTGGACCTTCAGCGAGCGTTCGAGTGCGACGAGGGGGTCCAATGTCCCGCCTGCGAGGGACCCGGCCAGTTGGAGTTCCTGCGTCGGGTCGCCTCGGTCCTCCGCTGTGACGACTGCGGGCAGTTGTTCGACGCACCGCCTCGTCCGGGTGGTCGGGGACAGTAACGATGACACGGTTTCCTGGCCGTCCATCGGTCGACGTCGCCACGATAGCGCTCGCGCTGGTCTTCATCTTCCCGGCACTGACGCTCGTGGTTCCGGGGTGGGTGACGGCCATTCCGGCGGTCGCGGCGATCTGCTTCGTGTTCGCGCTGATCGGCTCACACCTCCGGTCCGGAAAGTCCGGGGACGGGTGGAGCCTCCCGCTCCCGGTCTGGATACTCGTCTCGATGCCGATATTCTGGCTGGTGTCGCTCCTCGTGGCGGCCACGGGGTCGCTCTCGCCGGCATCGGTGGCGCTCGGGGCGGTGATCGCTGTCGCGGGAGTCCACCTCATCGGCGCGCTCGGGAGCGCCGACCTCCGCCAGTGGCTCGCCGCCCGGCGGGACGTCACCGGCTGGCTGCTCGGCTACCTCGCGCTCTGTTCGACCGTCGTGTTCGGGGTGGCGTACTTCACTACCGCCTCACCCTTCCGGTTGGGCGTCTTTGCCGGATTCGTGGTCCTCGCGATCTACCTCTGGCTCGTCGTCCCGCTCGCGACGATCGAACACTGTCGCCGACGGTCGCTCCCCGACCCCGAGCCACCGTACCCGACCGTCAGCGTCATCGTCCCGGCCTACAACGAGGAGGGCTACGTCGGCGAGTGCATCGAGAGCATCCTCGACACGACCTACCCGACCGATCGACTGGAGGTCGTCGTCGTCGACGACGGGAGCGAGGACGGAACCTTTCAGGAAGCCACACAGCACCGGAGCGAGACGGTCTCGGTCTACCACAAGGACAACGGCGGGAAGTACTCGGCTCTGAACTTCGGGCTGCTGTGTTCCTCCGGAGATATCGTCGTCTGCGTCGATGCCGACAGCCGACTGCTACCCGACTCCCTGTCGTCGGTCGTCGCGGAGTTTCAGGCCGACCCCGATGTGGGTGCGATCGCGGGCAACGTCAAGGTGGAAAACCGCTCGGGGCTGCTCACCCGATTACAGGCCATCGAGTACCTCGTCGGTATCAACACCTACCGCCGTGCGTTCTCCTGGTTCGGAGCCGTGCCGATCGTGCCCGGTTGTCTCTCCGGGTTCCGGCGCGAAGCCCTCGAGGGAGCCAGCGGCTACGATCCCGACACCGTCACCGAGGACTTCGACCTCACCGTGAAGGTGCTCAAGTGTGGGTGGACGGTCCGTCAGAGCGAGGCGGCGGTCCTGACCGAAGCACCGTTCACCCTCCGGGACCTCTACCGTCAGCGTCGTCGCTGGTTCACCGGGGCCGTGGAGACGCTGCTGAAACACCGGGGCGTGCTCTTCGACGGTACCACTGGGAACCTCCACCGGTTTTCGTTTCCCTTCTACGTGCTCCGGGTCTTCCTGACGCCCGTCATCGCCGTCCTGATGTACGTCGGAGTGGCACTGGCCGTGCTCGCCCGTCCGTACGAGACGCTGCTGTTGACGGTCCTTCCGCTGCTGGGGATCGCCAGCCTCTATGCCCTGCTGGTCATCCGGATGGAAGACGAGAGCCTGTGGTTGCTGCCCTACGTCGTCGTTTACGTAGTCGGGTTCAAGCAGTTCCTCGAAGGGACGCTCGTCGTCAGCCTCGTCCGCGCGTTCGTCAGCGAGGACTACGAGTGGGGCGACGTCAGGAGAGCGGCTCAGCTCGACGAGTTCGCCACCGACGGGGACTGAGCCTGGCAGGCGCTCTCGAGGGAGTATCTCCCGGGAGCGTCGGACGGTGAACGAGCGCCGACGCTGGGGCTGCTACGAGAGCACGAGAAACGGCTGCGGTGATCGCGCGTTGCGTAATCGGGGTCGGCGTGACTCAGGAGATGAACTTGTTGTCGCGCCAGTTGACGCCGTTTGCCCCTTCGTCTTCCTTGGGCTCCTCGACGACGTTGACGGAGGCGGGGCGTTCCTCGCCGTCGACGATACGGGTGGCGTGGAGTTCGCCGTCGACCGCGACGACGGCGGTCAACGTGCCTTTCTCGGCGATCGAGGCGATGCCACAGAGGACTTCGAACATCGGGTACTGGAGCGCCGTGTTCTGGAGAACGGTTTCGCGGTCGCCCTTGAAACAGGCGTACTCGACGAGTTCGGACTCGATCTCCTCCTCTTCCTCTTCGAGCGTCCCCCACTGCGGGCCGCCGCCACTGCCACCGCCTGGGCCGCCTGGTCGGTCCTCGGGTTCTTCCTCGTACACCCTGTTTTCAGTGATGCTTGCTTTCAGTTGTGCCGTCGGCGTGTACTTGCTCATGCTCTCGTCGGCGGCCACGGCACTGATGATCAGTGTGTTGTTCCGCCGAGTGATGTCGATGTCCTCCATCTCCACCGGGAGATCGGGGTCTTCGAAATACTCGTACACGTCTTCGAGCGGCAATTCGAGTGTCGAATGGAGTCTGAATACATGGCTTGTCATGATTTGAATGAGTGGCGGTCGGCTGACACCGGGTCTGTTCGTCGGGATATACGCACCCCAGTCATATATGGCCTGTCCTTCGTGTGACCCATTCTAACTGTGACCCGTGGTAACTGCCACCACGACACTGCTGTGGGTGGTTTCGGCAATGCGGCTCATCGTGTCACGGGGACTCGATAACCGGTGGGTAACCAGACAGTTTTGTGTCGCGCTATCCTACGCGTGGATACCAATGAGTGAGGAACACGAGTACGGAGTCGTCGTCGTGGGCGGCGGACCGGCGGGGCTAACAGCGGCGCTGTACACGACGCGACTGGGCCACGACACCGCCGTCATCAACCGCGGCGGCGGCCGCGCGGCGATGATGCAGGAGACCCACAACGTCATCGGGACTACCGAAGAGGTATCGGGCAACGAGTTGCTCCAGACGGCCATCGAGCAGATCGAGGGCTACGGCGCGGACTACCACCGCGACTTCGTGACCGACGCCGAACGACTCGACGACGGTCGGATCCGGCTCGAAGCCGGCGATATCACCGCCGTCGCCGACCGCGTCGTCCTCGCGACCGGATTCTCGGACGGCCGGCCCGACCCGCCAGCGCCCCGGACGGGTCGGGGGCTCCACTACTGTCTGCACTGTGACGCCTACATGTTCGTCGACGAGTCGGTGTACGTGATGGGCCACGGGGACAGCACTGCCCACGTCGCGATGATCATGCTCAACTTCACCGACGAGGTGGACGTGCTGCTGAACGGCGACGAGCCAACCTGGAGCGAGGAGACCGACGAACTGGTCCGCGCGCACCCGGTCGACATCGTCGAAGAAGAAGTGACGGGCGTCGAGAACGGCGAGGACGGCTGGCTCGAAGCCCTCGAGTTCGCGGATGGCACGCGCCGGGAGTACCGCGGCGGTTTCGCCATGTACGGATCCGACTACAACACCGACCTCGCCGAACAGTTGGGCGTCGAGTTGAACGACGACGGGACCATCGCGGTCGACGATCACGGCAACACGAGCGCCGACGGCGTCTACGCGGTCGGCGACGTGGTGCCCGGCCACAACCAGATCCCCGTCGCGATGGGACAAGGGGCCAAGGCCGGCATCGACATCCACTACGAGCTGCGGACCTACCCGATGTCGAAAGAAGAGATCGAGGCGGCGGGCGGGATCGACGCCGACGACGTACCGGCGGTCTCCGACGACCTCCGTGCGTCCGCGCAGGCCCACCGCGAGGACGGCGGGAAAGCGAGCGCGGACGACTGACGGTCGGCCGACCGCAGGGAGACGCGACTGGAAGGAGCGTCTCCGAACGAGCAAGCAGTGGCGGCGGTACCGCGAGCCGAGAGCCAACCACTAGGCGAAGCTATTATTCGGGTTCCGGACGGCTCTCGGAGCATGTCCACAGGGTTCCGATCAGCGACCGATCTCGCGGACGCGATCCGGGCGGGCGACGTATCACCGGTCGAAGTGGTCGAGACGTACCTCGACCGCATCGACGAACACAACGACGAGTTGAACGCCTACGTGAACGTCCTGAAACAACGCGCACGGGAACAGGCCAGGGAAGCTGAGGAGGCGGTGGAAACGGGGGGAGACCTCGGTCCGCTCCACGGGGTCCCCGTCGCGATCAAGGACCTCCACATGGAGATCGAGGGGGTCCCGCACACGATGGGGCTCGCGCCACTCGCCGACAACGTCGCCGAGGAGTCGAGCGTGATCGTCGAGCGACTGGAAGAGGCGGGGGCGATCCCGATCGGAACGACCAACACGCCCGAACTGGGGCACACGATGCAGACGTACAACGAGTTGCTGGGGTCGACGTCGACGCCGTTCGATCTCGACTACAACGCGGGCGGCTCCTCGGGCGGGTCGGCGGCGGCACTGGCCGCCGATCTGGCGCCGCTGGCGACCGGCTCTGACGTGGGCGGGTCGCTCCGGAACCCGGCGTCGTGCTGTCACGTCGTCTCGGTGAAGCCGACCTTCGGCCTCGTCCCGATGGACCACCGCCCGGACGCGTTCAGCTCCCACACGCCGGTCGGCGTCGTCGGGCCGATGGCCCGGACCGTCGACGACCTCGCGCTCATGCTGTCGGTGCTGGTTGGCCAGGACGACAGCGACCCGTTCAGCGTCGCCGCGCCCCAGACCGATTACACGGACACGACCGACCGCGACGCGAGCGAGTTCGACGTCGCGTTCACCCCCGATCTGGACACCTTCCCGGTGGCCGAAACCGTCGCGTCGATCTGTCGGGACGCCGTCGACGCGCTGGCCGACGCGGGCGCGACGGTCTCGGAGGCGGAGATCGACGGCCCGGACAAAGGGACCCTGAACTACGCCTACGGCACCGAGGCGACGCCGCTGTTCGCCGTCATGGCACAGTACCTCGAGGCGGAGCACGGCATCGACGTGGCCGGCGAAGACGCCGAGGACCTTTCGAGTAGCTTCGTCCAGACCGTCGGGATGGGCGAGGGGTACGACGCCGTCGACTACCTGAAGACCAACGAAGTGCGGACGGAACTGTACGACGCCGTCGAGGCCGTCCTCGACGACCACGACGCGCTGGTGATGCCGACGCTGTCGACACCGCCGCTGACCCACGACGAACCGTACCCCTCGGAGATCGACGGCCAGCGGGCCGGCGGCCTCCCGATGGACTGGGGGCTCACCTGGCCGTTCAACATGACCGGGCACCCGGTCGTGGCCGCGCCAGCCGGCCTGACGGACGACGGACTGCCCGTCGGCCTCCAGATCGTCGGCTCGCGCTACGACGAGGCCGACCTGCTGGGCATCGCGGCGGCGCTCGAAGACGCCAATCCGTGGGCCGGAGACTACCCCGAGGCCTGAGACGGCCGTCACTGTCGATTTCGGCGCTCGAAAAATGGATGTCGAACCGCGGTCCGCCGATCAGTCGGCTGCAGTCCCTTCGTCGGTATCGAGTTTGACGAGTTCGTCCACATCGGGAATCTCGGCGTCGGCGTCGGTGATGATCTCGATCCTGCGGGTGAGCTTGTCGCGGGAGTACTCCACGAGTGGCGCAGGGTTGATCCCGACGGTCAGGTCGCTGAAGGTGCCCGCGACGTGGGGCATGAGGTCCTGGAGCGTGTCCTGAACGACGGACTCGTCGACCTCGCCGTTCTGGACGTAGCCCCGGACTTTCTGCATGCCGAAGCCGACGTGGCGGCCCTCGTCTGACCGGATCTTGCCGACACCTTCGACCAGCCCCTCGGCGTCTGGCCAGTCCTTGACGGCGACCTCGTCGCTCCCCTTGTCACTGAACGCCGACTGGAAGCCGTAGTAGCCGGTCTGTGCCAGCACCGACTCGACGACGAGGTGGTAGTGACAGTACGCTTTCACGCGATTCTCGGGCGAATCGTCGGTCAGGAGCCGTTCCATGGCGTCTTCGGTCTTGTCGAACAGCGCGATGTAGTGGTCGTTGAAGAAGCGCTGATCGGTCGGCTCAGTAACCTCGAACCCGAGCGCCTCCTCCGCCGGGTTGACGACCTCTCGCCAGTAGCGGTCGAAAAACTGCGTGTGTTTGGCCTCCTCGTAGATCTGGCTGGAGAGGAACATCTGGTCGTTGATGTCCTCAAGGACCATCCCGAGCGGCATCAGGTCCTCCGTGACGGCCTCCTCACCCGCGCCGAAGCGGGCGATCGACTTCCGGAGCGTGTTGAACTCGTCTTCCGCTGGTGCCGTCTCGACCACCTTCTCCTTGTCGTCCTCCAGCCCCTCGATGTCGTACGGGTCCCAGTGTCGGTAGACGGCGTTTTTGAAGTACCCCTGTGCGAACGAATCCGGGTCGAGCCGCATCTCGCGGCTCGTGTCCTCCACCTGCGTCATGATCCATTGTATGCTAGGCACTCCCCCACATAGTCCCGTCGCACGAGACGTTAGGCTATTTAAAACGGGTTGGTATTACGGGTGTTTAAATACCCTCGGCGGGACTCCGTTCCGCGGCGAGGGTGCGAGCCACGTAGAGGTCCTGTATGGAGTCGTGGTCGCCGAGGTCGATGTCACGCCGGCGCTCGTCGAGCAGGACCGCGCCGTCGTGGAGGACGGTGAGGTGGTCGATAACGTCCGCGAACGCGCCGAGACGGTGGGTCGAGACCACGACGGCGTGGCCCGCGTCGCGGTAGTCGCCCAGCAGATCGAGCAGGTTCGCCTTCGAGACGTCGTCTAAGTCCCCCATCGGTTCGTCGAGACAGACCACCGGCGGGCGGTTCAGCAAGGCCAGCGCGAGGTCGAGTTTCTTCTCGAACCCGCCCGAGAGCTCACCGGCCCGCCGGTCGAGGACGCGGTCGAGGCGGAGCGCCGAGAGGAGTCTCTCGCGCCAGGCGTCGTCGTCCGCGCCGGTCAGCGCCGCGAACACGTCCAGGTTCTCCGCCACAGTCAAATCGCGGTAGACGTTGGCCCGCTGGAACCCCGGGCCGATCCCCTCGGCGGGTGCGTCGACCGTCCCGCTCGACGGTCGGGTCAGTCCCAGCGCGACCCGAAGGAGTGTGGTCTTCCCGGAGCCGTTCGGACCGACCAGCGCGTGGATGGTCCCCCGCGCGACAGACAGGTCCACGCCCGAAAGTGCCGTCACGCCGCCGTAGGATTTCTGTATGTCCCGGAGTTCCAGAACCGGGTCCTGGGCATTTGCACCGTCGCCTGCACGATCATCGCGTTCGTTCCCGGTCATAGCGTTCGTTCGTAGCGCACGATGGACAGTTTCAGCACGATCAGCGTCAGGACAGTGAATCCGAGCAGGCCGAGGACGTAGTCGCCGTACAGCGACGCCGAGCCGTCTTTGAGCGTCAGGCTCCGGGTTATGATCGTCGAGTAGTGCAGCGGGATCCAGCGGGCGACCTCGCGGCGCAACGGCGAGAAGAAACCCGCCGGGTAGATCAGGCTGGAGAAGGTGACGGCCGCGAGCAGGACTGCGACGTTGAGGAACCGACCGAGCGTCCCGAAGTTCGTGAGGAGCATGATCGAGGTGCTGATCGCCGCCAGGTAGACGAAGGTGAGCAGGAGGACGGCGATGGCACCGGGCGCGAACAGTGTCGCCGAATAATCCAGCGCCGCGGCCACTGCGCCGAAGGCGACGGTCGGGACCAGCACGAGCGCCGCGAAGTAGCCGATCTTGGTCGCGACGACGGTCTCAAGCGAAGACTCGACGAGCAACCGATCCAGCACGGCTTCCTCCCGCGCGAGGTTGTAGGGGAGGTAGGTGAAGGCGATCAGCGCGACGATCCCGAGCAGGAAGACGGGGAGCAGATACTCCGAGAGGGAGTGACTCTCCCCCACGACCTCGCGCTCGACGGTCACGTCGGTGTCGAACTGTGCGTTCAGGTAGGCGCTGGCGATCGATCGAATTGCCTTCGAGGGTTCCTCGTAGGGAACCACGCTCCCGTCGACGGTCAGCGTGAACGTGGCGTTCGCTGTTTGGTCGTCGAACAGACCGGGCGGAACCGTCAGCACGGCGTACACCTGTTCGCGCCGGAGCGCGTCCCGGGCGGCAGCGGCGCTCTCGTAGCGGCGCGGTTCGGAGAAGACTGTCAGGCCGCCCTCGACGACCGCGAGTTCGTCGTCGGTGACCGACTCGTCCTCCGCGACGATGGCGACCGGCGCGTCCTCGGGGATCACGGTTCCGAACGCGACCGTCGTCGCCGCGAAGAAGGCCGGCAGCAACAGGAGCAAAAAGAGTAGCGTCACCAGCCGGTGACGCGACCAGAGCAGTTCCTTCTTCAGAAGTGACGGGATCGTCATCGACGCCGGGGTATCGAATCCGTGGGTCTTGAGCCTGTGGGGTCAGGGAGTAACCGGCCTCGACTCGCCCGCACGCTCGACGCTGGCGGACTCACCGTAGTCGAACTCGCTGTCGTCCTCGCCGAACGAGTCATCGCCATCCTCGACGGAGCCGTCGTCCTCGCCCCACGAGTCCTCTTCGCCCCACGAGTCATCCTCGGACCAGTTTTCGCCGTAGCTATCGCCGTATCCCTCGCCGTATCCGGTTCCGGACCCGAGGAACGCGCCGGTCGCGTTCTCGGCGAAGTCGATCAGCGCCCGGTAGCCGTCGGCGACGCCTGCGGGGGAACTCTCGAAGGTCACCACCACGTCGGCCCCGTCGCGCGAGATGGTCGTATTGTCCAGCAGCGCCGCTGTCTCGTTGGGCGGGACGGTGTACTCCATCGCCGTGAGGGTCCCGCCGAGCAGGTCCCGGAGGTCCGCGGCAGTGTCGCCGTTGCGTGCGGTCAGTCGGAACTCGTACCCGACGACGCCGTCGGAGCCACTCCCGTCCGTGTAGTACGCGCCCGCGTAGGATTCGACGTCGAGGAGGTTCCGGAGGCGGTCGATGTTGTCCAGCCCCGGGATGCCGGTCATCGCCGCCGTCTCGTTGGCCGCCGAGAGGTTGGCCTCGTCGGCGTCCTCCGGGACCGTCCCGGCGAAGCGAACGTGGCCGTCCGGCGACGATTCGTAGGCGTTCCGGAGGTCGTCGTCGATGGCCTCACCTGCGCCGCGATCCACGTCGACGGCGTCCTTCACGGCCGCCTCGGTCCCGGTGGCGAACTCGCCGTCGTCGAGGACCGCGATCCACGTCGGCCCGCTGTCGACGGGATCCGTCTCTGACTCGACGTCTATCTCGCCGAACCCGCCCGCCTCGGTTTCGGACTCGAACCCGCCAGCCTCGGTTTCGGACTCGAACTCGCCGCCCGTGGTTGCGCTGTCGGACTCCCGGTCCTCCCCGTCGGTGGACTCGTTGTTCTCGACGACGTAGACGGTATAGCCCTGATAGGTCCGCTGTTCGTAGTCGGAGCCGTTGGCGGTGGCCTCGACGAACGCGTCGGTTTCCCAGTCGGAGTCGACGACAGCGCCGCTGTAGTTCGACTCGCCCTCGTCACCGTACGCGGAGAAGGCGGTCATGCCGTGGAACCCATCGAGGGACAGTTCGCTGTCGTTCTCCGCCTCCTCGACGGCCGCCTCGAAGTCGTCGGGGCCGTCGTAGCTCTCGTTCGCCGACGCGGTCACGTCGATGAACTCGTCGACCAGCGCGCGGGTCGTCTCGTCCTCGGTGATGTCGCCGTCGACGTGCATCACCGTGTCGGCCTCCGCGGGGACGGCCCCGAGCATGTCCTCGCTGGCCAACAACCCACCGGTCAGCGCCATGTACGTCGCGGCACCGCCGACCGCGACGACCACGACGCTCGTCAGCGCCACCTGGAGTTTGTTCGCCGCCAGCACCTCCGACAGCGCCATCAGCGACCCTCCCGCACAAGCGTCGATTCCGTGTCCGAACTATCGCTCCGGCTCCGATACTGTCCGCTCATATTTGTGAAGATTCCATCACGATGGGATAAAGAAGTTCCCCTCGAAACGGAGCGTGTTACCGCCCGCGGCGACTCACTCGTGGCGACCTTTGAGCGTCTGTTTGTCGGTCTTGCCCACGTCGGTCAGCGGAATCTCGTCGACGACGTGAACCTCCTCGGGCATGGCCTGCTTCGGAACCTTGCCCGCGAGGTGGTCACGAACGTCTTCCTCGGTGAGATCACCGTCGTAGTCGGGGTCCTCCTGGACGTAGACGATGACGACCTCGCTGCCGGGGCGGTCCGGGTCCGGCGCGCCGATGGTCGCCGGGCGGTGGACGCCGGGGTGGGAGAACAGGACCTCGTCTACCTCCTCGGAGTAGACCTTCAGCCCCGAGACGTTGATCATGTTCTTCACGCGGTCGACGATGTAGAAGCGACCCTTGGCGTCGATCTTCGCCACGTCACCGGTCGCGACGAACCCCTCGTCGTCGAACGGGTCCTTGCTCTCGTCGAGGTAGCCCTTCATCCGCTGGGGGCCGTTCAGCAACATCTCGCCTTCGAGTTCCTCGTCGATGGCCTTCTGGAGGGGAATCTCCTCGCCGGAGTCCACGTCGACGAGTTTGACCTCCGTGTCCGGGACCGGCACGCCGATTGTCGGCATGTCGAAGCCCTCCTCGCGAGTGTCCTCGCCCAGCAGCATGTCCTGCAGGCCGCGGGTGTTGAAGTGGGTGACCGGGGACATCTCCGAGAGGCCGTAGCCCTGGGAGACGCCCTTCGATTTCTCCTCGAACTGCTCTTTGGTCTCGGTGGCAAGCGGCGCGGACCCGGAGAGGCCGACGACGTCCTGATCGAGGTCCTCGTTGACGATCTCCATGAACTGCGTCGGGACGCCCATCATGATCAGGGGCTCGCGCTCCTCGATCAGATCGACCATCATCTCCGTGTCCCGGGCGTCGGGCACCATCAGGATCTCCAGGCCGAGTTCGATCAGCGAGTGCTGGACCGAGTAGCCGTAGGCGTGGTACATCGGCAGCGCCATCACTGCCCCCTCGTCGCCCCGCATCATGTCCGCCATCCGCGACTGGGCGGCGTTTGCCTGCAGGGCGTTGGCCACCAGATTCCGGTGGGTGAGCTGACAGCCCTTCGGTAGGCCGGTCGTCCCACCCGTAAAGAGGAGCGTGTGCACGTCCTCTTCCACGTCGAACTCGACTTCGGGCGGGTTCGGCTCGGTGGACTCGATCACGTCGGTGAGCCACTCGACGCCCTCGACGGCCTCGTGGTCCTCGGGGGGGTCCTCGCTGTAATCGTCGACGGTGGTAAGGATGACGTCGTCGAGGTCCAGTTCCTCCTGGAGGCTCTCGATGAGATCACGGTGTTTGTCCTGTCCGATGAGGACCTCGGGCTGGCCCTGTTCGAGCCGGTAGATCAGGTCCTCCTCGGCGTCGAGGAAGTCGTTCGGGATGTGGACCCCACCGGCCCGGGAGATGGCGTTCTCAGCGACGACGAACTGGATCGAGGTCGGCAACACCGTCGCGACGCGACTCCCCTTCTCGACCCCCCGGTCGCGAAGCGCCGTCGCCAGCCGGTCGACCTGCTCGACCAGTTCCGGATACGTGTACATCTGCCCCAGCTGGACGAGTCCCTGTTCGGGGTGCTCGTCTGCCGAATCGTAGAGGAACTGGTGAACCGGCTGGTCGGGATACGGTTCGAGCGACTCCGGCACGCCGAACTGCTCGTACTCGGCGAACCACGGTTTCTCGGGTAGCTCGGTTGCGTCTGACATCTACATTTATTTCCCATCCCCCGTGGCTTAAATCCGCATGATTAGCCATCAGCGACCGCCCATATACCGGATGCGCCGGAAAACTTCGGCCCTATAATACGCGCAGTATCGGATGAACGCAACAAACCGACTGAAAGCGGTAGATCCGGTGTGAGTCAGGTTATTCGGTCGCCGTCCTGTTCGTCTTCGCTCCACCACCACGCCGGTGCAGGTGACGTCGACCTGCGTCTCGGTATCGGCCGAGACCGAGTCGCCGCTCGCCCATCCGGAGACGCTCGCTTCGCTCCCGTCTCCCGGCTCGCTTCGCTCACCGTTCGTACATTCGGAGACGCTCCTTTCAGTCGCGTCTCCCGTCAATCGTCGGCAGCCGCCCCAGCCGTCTCCTCGGCGTCGGCCTCGATACTGGGCGGGTACTTCCCGCGATCCAGCACGAGGTCGGATTGCGGCCGCGCCATACAGGTCAGCGCGTACTCCTCGCGCTCGGCATCGGTGAGTCCGTGCGCCGCGGGCTGGGTGACTTCGCCCTCGACGACCTTCGCCGAGCAGGCAAGACACATCCCGACCCGACAGGAGTACTCCTGGGCGATCCCCTCCTCGATGCACCGGCGGAGGATCGTCTCCGTCTCCGAGACCGTGATCTGTTCCCCCGTCCCCGCGAATTCGACGGTGTAGTCGGTCATACCCTCGGATTGGGCACCACCTGTCAAAGGTCTTTATCCCGGAACTCGTCCCCGCCGCGAGGACAGGACGGGAATAAAGAGTTTTCTCGATGGGGCAATCAGGGGCGAATATGGCTACACAGGAGGCCGACACCGGTGATTCGACCGCCGGTGGCGGGACCCGGTCGTACGACATCGTCGTCGTGGGGGCGGGGACGGCAGGGTGTTACGCGGCCGCGACCGCCGCACGCGAAGGACTCGACGTCGTCATCGTCGAGCGCAAGTCCGAGCAGGAGGCCGGACACATCGCCTGCGGGGACGCGCTGAAGGGCGCCGACAACTTCCCGGACAGCATCCCCAAATCGCAGATCGAACCGGCCTTCACGAACACCGTCGTGGATCACGGGCGCTTCGAGATTCCCTCCGAGGACGCGGTGCTCGACATCCCGGTCCCGGGCGAACTCGCCGTCATCGACCGCTGGGAGTACGGCCGCCTGCTGATCGAGGGCGCGGAGAAAGCCGGCGTCGAGTTCCACTACGACACGGTCGTCCAGGACGTGAACCAGACCGCGGACGGTCGCGTGACCGGCGTCGACGCCGTGCGGCAGGGCGAACCGATCACCTACGAGGCCGACGTGACCATCGACGCCGCGGGCGCGCTGTCGATCCTGCAGGACAACGCCGACCTCTCGGATGCGACCTTCGACACCAACGTCAACTACTCGCAGTTCTCCTCGGGCTACCGGGAGATCATCGAGGTCGACGAGCCAGTGGACTGGTCCGACGCGCTGGTCTTCAAGCCGACCAAGCGGGCCTCGGGCTACCTCTGGTACTTCCCGCGGACTTCGACGGAGATCAACGTCGGCCTCGGCTTCCAGATGAACGAGGAGCCGATGCAACTGGTCGAGGACCTCAAGGAGGACGTGCGCAACCGGCCTGAGTTCGAGAACGCACGCGTCACGGACAAACTCGGCGCGGCGCTGCCGACCCGGCGGCCCTACGACTCGGCGGTCGCACCCGGCTTCCTCGCGGTCGGCGACGCCGCCGGCCACGTCAACCCGACGACCGGCGGCGGCATCGCCGGCGCGGCCTACGCCGGCCAGTACGCCGCAGAGGAGGCCATCGACGCCCTCGGCACTGGTGACCTCGGTGAGGGCGCACTCTGGGAGTACAACCGCCGGATCATGGACCACTTCGGCGGGCGCTACGCCGCGCTGGACGTGTACAACATCTTCACGATGGCCTACGATCTGGACGACCTGATGGCATTGCTGGCCGCGATGCCGGGCGAACAGCTCGCGGAAGCCCTCTACGAGGGGTCGACCGACATCAGCCTCCCCCTGAAGGTGAAGACGGCGATCAAGACCTTCGGCCACTGGAAGACGATCTACGACCTCTACCAGACGAAGAACCTGGCCGACCGCCTGCTCGACCACTACGGGAGCTACCCGACGTCCCCCGACGGGTTCGAGTCCTGGCGTGCCGACCGCGACGCCGTGATGGACGAGATCTACGAGACGACCGGCGCCGAACCGAAGTACTGACGGCCGCGAGAACCGCTCTTTCCCCGTTTGACTTAAACCCCCGGCGATCAATCGCTCAAGATTTATCAGGTATAACTACAAACAATGTTACACGACGGGGGCGGTACCTTCGTGGGCATGTGGTGCTGTGCGGGCGTGACAGTAGGTGACCGTCCCGGTGGGGGCAACCATGAACGTGAAACGACTATTCACAGACGATTCGGCAGTGTCACCGGTCATCGGCGTCGTGCTGATGGTCGCGATCACAGTGTTGCTGGCCGCGACGGCAGCGACATTCTTCCTCGGTATCGGGCAGGACAACAGCAACAGTACGCCACAGGTAGCGACGAGTTTCGACTACGATCAGGACACCAATGCAGCCGGCCACCGTGCCGATAGGCTGAAGGTCAGCCACGACAGCGGCGATACGATCACAGCGAAGAACCTCGACATCGTGGTCTCGGATGCAGCCAAGTACGATACCGGAAAGGCCACCTGGACGGACCTGAACAACAGGTTCCAGTGGAACGACTTCGACGGAGTCGACAGCGACGACCAGATTTCCGGGGGCGACAGCGTGACGCTGAACGCCACCGACAAACCGCTAGACCACTCGAATATCAAGGGGCTCAACCTCGACGGCGCGACGGTCAAACTCGTCTGGGACGATCCGGGTAGCAGTTCGACGTTCACACTGAACACCTGGCAGGACTGAGGCTGCGAACCGATTTTCCGCTTTTTCCTTATCAGGGAGCCTCGCGTCCGAGGTGTGTGATGGTGTCTGCGAGCACCGCGACACCGACGGGCAGGGAGTCCTCGTCCACGTCGAACGTGTCTGTGTGGTGACCGCCGGGGTGGTCGGTGCCGACGCAGACGAAGGCGGCGTTGCCGCCGTGGTCCTGCACGCGTCGCATCAGGTAGGTCGCGTCCTCGCTGCCGCCGAGGTCGTCGTGGCGCAGGACCGTCTCGACGCCGTCGGTCCGCCCGGCGACGACTTCGACCACGTCGACCAGTTCCGGGTCGCTCTCGGCGCTTGGGGCCTGTCCCGCGGTTTCGATCTCGACCTCGCAGTCGTGCATGGCTGCGGCATTGTCCATGACGCGGTCGGCACGCTCGCGCATGTACTCCATCAGGTCGGTCGTCTCCCCGCGGACCTCGCCCTCGATGTACGCCTGTTCGGGGATGATGTTCGAGGCAGTGCCGCCACCCACGTCACCGGCGTTGACCCGCGTCGCGCCGGCCTCGTTCCGGGGGATCGAATAGAGGTTCTGCACAGCGGCCGCCATCGCCTGCACAGCGTTGCGGCCCTCGCTCGGGTGGCCGCCGGCGTGCGCGGACTCGCCGGCGAAGTCCGCGCGGAACTGACTCACCGCGAGGAAGCCCTCGACCCCCGCGACGACCTCGCCGGTGGGATGATCGAGACCGATGTGCAGCGCCAGCAGGTAGTCGACGTCGTCGAGGTGACCGCTCTCGGCCATCGGGGCTGCGCCGCCGACGACCTCCTCGGCGGGCTGGAAGAGGACTTTCAGCCGGCCGGCGAAATCACGATCCGAGAGGGCGTCGAGGACGCCGAGTCCGATGGTCGCGTGGGCGTCGTGCCCGCAGGCGTGCATCGCGCCGGTCTCGGAGCGAAATCCCTCGGCCGCGGGAACGTGGCCGGGGTCGTCGGACTCGACCAGCGGGAGGCCGTCGATGTCGACCCGGAGGGCGATCGTCGGACCGTCCCTCTCCCCGTCGAGGACGGCGATCGCGCCGGTGTGGCCGCCGTCGAGGCGGTCGAGCAGGTCGGGATCGACCCCGGCCTCGCGGGCGCGGTCGCGCCACGCGGTCAGTTCGTCGGGGTCGGGCACGCCCATCCGGGCGTCGGCGTCGAGTACCTCGGGGCCGACCAGCAGGTCGTCGACGCCGATGGCTTCGAGTTCGTCGATCACGCGGGCGGTGGTCCGGAACTCCCGCCAGGCGGGTTCCGGGTGGCGGTGGAACTCGCGGCGCAGGGAGACGAGGCGGTCGCGGTCGACGTGGTGCATGCCGCTCCCGAGGAGTGCAGGAGACTTAAGAAATCAGGTCGTCTGGCGGCGCTGCTCGATCTCGGCGGAGACGTGGACGCCGTCGGGGAAGTCCCGTTCGGCAACGGAGCGGGCGAACCCGTCGTGGCCGACGATCTCGATGGTCCGGGTGTAGACGGTGTAGTTCCAGGGCTGGAAGCGGTCGCCGTCGTCGACGAGGCGTTTGCACTGGGGGACGCGCAACTCCTCGGGCGGGTGCGGGTGGGGACCCTTCAGTTCGACGCCCTTGCGCGCGGCGGTCTCCTTGATCGTGGTGACCACGTCCTCGAGGCGGTGGCGATCGCCGCTTTCGAGCGTGAGCTTCGTGACGAACGGCATATAGGGAGCGGATGAGGGCGACGGGCAAAAACCCATCTCTCCGCAGTCGCCGCCGACTGCGTGTCGTGATCCCTCCGATATTCTCTTAAGTACTGGTTGAATATCGTAGGGTAATGATAGAGGCCACGAGCGCGGGAGCCATCCTCTTTCGCGATACGCGTGGCCGCAGGGAGTACCTCCTGCTCAAGAGCCGCCCCGGCGACTGGGAGTTTCCCAAGGGCGGCGTCGAGGGCGAGGAAGAACTCCAGCAGACTGCGATTCGCGAAGTGAAAGAGGAGGCCGGAATCGCTGATTTCCGGCTCTTGGACGGCTTCCGGGAAGATTACGACTACGTGTTCGAGGCGAACGGGAACACGATTCACAAGACCGTGCACCTGTTCATCGCCAAATCGTTCGAGGCGAGCGCAGAGCTGTCGAACGAACACCGCGACATGCAGTGGCGCGACTACGAACAGGCGGTAAACACCGTCACGCAGGACGGCCCCCGCGAGATACTGGAACAGGCCCACGAGTTTCTGAACGAGGAAACCGAGTTCTGAGGCGCGGGCCGGCGCGGGCGACAACGGTTTGAGCCCCGGGTGTGGAGAGAGCCGTGTGTCGAGCGAACCCGAGTTCGTCTTCGAGTTACGGGTCTGCCAGTGGGCCGAGCGCTTCTGGCCCCCCGGCGGCGAGCGTCGCGACGACACCGCCGTCCTCGTCGCGCGCCAGCTCGGGACGAAGTACCGCCGCTGGGACACCATCGTCGTCGAGGCCGATCGGTCGGCGCTCCGAGAACGGGCCGCGTTCGGGGCCGAAGAACTGAACTCCGACCTGCTTGGCGTCGTCCGGCACGCTCCCGCCGAGTGGGCCTGGTACCGCGACACCCTCCCCGAGCCGAGCTACCCCTGGCGGTACGTCCGCGAGGCGGTCCACGAAGCTGGCGACCGCGACCTGATCGAGACGCGACGGGGCGCGAACGGCCGGATCGAGTTGCGACGCCACCAGCCCTACCCCGAGTGGGTCGACCGGATCGTCGCCATCGAGAACAAGCCCGACCTCGACCGCGCGGCGGCGCGGAATCTGGCCCCCCAGCTCGAACGCGACGTGGCGCTGGGGCTGGCCGACGAGGTGTGGGTGGCCACGGCCCGCGAGGGTGGCACCGTCGAACCGGCACTGCTGGAGGACCTGCCCGTCGAGGCCGGCATCCTGACGGTCGATCCCACGGCCAACGCCACGGCGGGCGAGGCGGCGGTCGACGTGGCCTGGCACCCCCGGACGCTCGCGCCAGCGGACCCGGGGACCCGAATCACCGAGCGCCCGACGGGGAGCGGTCGGGACGCCTCGGCCGCTCGCTTCGAGTACGCCGACCCCGAGTGGAAGGCCGGCAAGCGCCGCGAGATCGCCGAGCGAGCCTACGGACGGGGCTGGCGGGCCTACGCGGACACGATGCGCCCGGACTGCCGACACTTCCGGCTCCGCACCGAGACGGGCGATGCGCTCCCGTGGTGTGCGGCGAAGGGGTGTCACCCGACCGCCGGCGAGTGTTCGGGGTCCTGCCCTGACTTCGCCCCGGAACCGCCGAGCTGGCGACAGCGGGACTGGCCCATCGACGGCGGGCCCGGGAAGGCGATCAAGCGATTGCTCGACGCCCAGCGACGACGGCGACGGCCGGGACTGTAACGGAGTCGAACACGACAGCGAACCGTCGCGTGCGGGACTTTATCACACTGGGCGGCGTACTCGTCGCATCTCGCTCGTCGGCGCGGGTCGGCGTGTCGGGAGGTGACCATGAAAATCGAATGCGAGAACTGTGGCCGGAAGGTGACGGTCGGCAGAGAGGGACAGGAGTCACGCGCGCCGATGCGATACTGTCGGCGATGCGGGGACGAACTCCCACAGCACGACGACCTATGACATCCTCCGCGCCGTAAACGGCGCGGTTTCCTCCGTGGGAGTCTCAGCCGGTCTACGACTCCCCGGAGGCAACATTCCCGTTGTAGTGGACGGTACTCGGGTCTGTGCGCTGTTCTTTGGGACGGTGAGAGCGTGGTAACTCCGACCAGTTGTGGTCGTCCCACTCGAACCGCACGGGCCGTGCCATCGGCCTGACTGTCTTCTCTGAATGCCGCTTCAGGAACGTTTCTGACGCTGTGAGGTCGGCGTGCCCTTCGAACCCACACGGACAGGTAAGCGTGTCCTGATGCCGTGTCGTTCGGTCTATGCCGCCACACTGCGGGCACTCTTGGCTCGTCCACGCCTCTGACCGGACCTCGACGGAGATACCGTATTCCTCGGCGGTACACGCCAGTCGTTCGGTGAATTGCTTGAACGCCCAGAAGTTGTGGGTCTTGGCGTTGGTTTCGACCGACCAGTGTGTATCCAGCACGTCGGTCAGACCACCGATATACACGGTATCGACACCTTCGGTGTACAGTCGGTCCAGCAGGTCACGACACAGTGCTTTTTGTGCGTGGTCGCGGCGGCGTGTCCGCTTGCGGTACAACTGCCGGATACGATTACTACTGTATCGGCCGTCTTCGAGTTTCGACTGTAACCGGGCGATTTCTCGCGTTGTCTTGTGGAATCGCTGGAACAACTCGCGGCCCCCGTACAGATATTGCTCGCCGGTCGTGGTGGTACAGGCGACGAGATTGTTTGCACCAATGTCCAGAGCGGCCGTCTCTGAGGCCAGTGGAGTGTCCCGTGCATCAGTAATAGTCACGGGTTGCGAAGCTCGGAAGGTGCTGTCAGTCTCGTCGTACCATAATTCCAACCGGCTCTGGTCTTCGTAGTCAGGCCAGTTCGGGTCGCCAACGACTTCCAGCCGGAGACGGCTTTTCGGGCTGTTGTGCCTGTCTCGGAGTTGTTCTCCGACGACTATCTCAAGTCGGGACCGTTCACCCCATTCGACAGTGTACGCATCTTTGCGAATGACGCCTTTGAGAACACGTCCGTCGTCTTCGTTCCCACGGAATCCCGGTGGTTCGGGGTGTTCCGTGACCGACGTGTTTGACTCGTCGTGATACTGGTCTTTGAGCGTGAAAAACGACCCCCACGCTTCGGTGTTTTTCCCAATTACTTGTTGGGCGGTGGACGCACCGAGAACGCCTTTGTACTTACCTTCGAGTCGGCCTGTATCGGCGTCCCACACGTCACCCTTGAAGCCGTCTTCGTCGTTGTACCGCATGAGGCGCTGGTAATTGACTTCGTTCCAGAGAGCGGCGGAAGCGTCCAACAGGTCCCGTAGCACTTGCTCCTCTTCGTTGGAGAGCGGTCGCACGGCAAACGTGTTGGTACGCTTCATCAGCCAATCCTTTATACGTCTGTTCCGGGTTTGAATGTAAGCCATCCGCAGTGGAAGTGAAACTCGTCCGTCTTGTTGGAGACTCATGGCCAGCGATCTCTCGGCAGAATCTCACTAGAGCTTACGCGCTTCACGCCCGTCCTCGAAAATCGAAGATTTTCGGGTGCAGCAAGACCTCCGGTCTTGCCATGCCCCTGTTCGGTCTTCGGGTCCGACCGCATGTCGGAACACTCGTCCCTCACTGGAAGGGCGGGACTCTCGCGCTGTTACAGGTAGCGGAGGAGCCCGGACGCAGGCGACGTGGCGGAGCCGCGCGCGGACCGTGTGGTCCGTCAGTCGAGTTCTTCGACGGTGAACTCTTCGCGAGCCATCGCCAGCCGGAAGGTGGGGACGGTCCGCCGGATCCGCTCGGCGATACCCTTATCGGAGAGACTCCGGAGCGCGGACCGAACGTCGTCGATCTCGGGGTCGCGGCCGGTATCCCTGAGATCGTGCAGGACGGACACGACGCTCTGTGAGCGCTCCTCGGGGCCGGCCAGCACCTCGATCACGGCCGCCTGGAGGGGCGGGACGCGGAGGACCCGCTCGCCCTCGGGGTCGTCGACACCGACGAGCGCGGCGGCGTCCTCGGTGGCGCAGATGAGGCTGTTCTCGTCGCGGTAGTAGTACTCTTTCAGTTCGTCTTCGAGGTACCCGTGGACCTCGCTGCCGCTGTCCAGGTCCCACCGATCCTGGAGTTCGGCGTTTTTCGTCGGCTGGAGCGCGACGACGTCCGCGAGTCGCTCGCGGGCCTCCTCCGAAAGCGTCATCGACCGTCGCTACACCGAGGACGTATTTTGATGTTCTGCATCGGCCCCGCCAGGCCAGCGCTTATCTTCCCGGTGGCCGGAGAGGGTGCATGGACTGGGACACAGTCACGCTGGACCACGAGGACGGCATCACCACCCTCACCGTCGACCGCCCCGACCGCCTGAACGCGCTCAACGTCGAGACCCTCGACGCGCTGGACGAGGCGCTCGACGAGGCCGAGGACCTGGACACGCGCGTCCTGATCGTCACCGGCGCGGGCGACGACGCCTTCGTCGCCGGCGCGGACATCGCCTACATGAAGGACATGGGCGTCGAGGCGGCCAAGGCCTACGCCGAGCAGGGCCACCACGTCATCGACCGCGTCGAGACCTTCCCCGCGCCGGTCATCGCGGCCGTCAACGGCTACGCCTTCGGCGGCGGCTGTGAACTCGCTCTCGCCGCGGACCTGCGCGTCGCCAGCGAACGCGCAGTGATCGGCCAGACCGAGATCGACCTCGGCATCGTCCCCGGCTGGGGCGGCACACAGCGGCTCGCCCGCCTCGTCGACGACGAGACAGCCCGGCGGATGGTCTTCTTCGGCGACCGCGTCGACGCCGAGGACGCCGACCGCCTCGGCCTCGTCGGGGACGTGGTCGCCCACGACCAGCTCGAGGAGTTCGTCCGCGACATGGCCGAGGATCTCGCCGAGAAACCCGCCTTCGCGCTCCAGTCGGCCAAGGAGGCGCTCAACCAGGTCCACCGGATGCACTTGGACGCCGGCCTCCAGTACGAACAGCGCGTCTGGAGCGGCCTGTTCGGACACCCCGACCAGCGCGAGGGCATGGAGGCCTTCGTCGAGGACCGCGACCCGGACTTCGAGTAATGGACGACCCCCGGATCCGACCCAGCGGGCCCGGGCCAGCCCGGAACCACTTCCCGGGTCGACGCACCCGGCAAAGCTAACTGATAGGGATTCTAGATTTCGGTCGATGACCGACGAGCAGTATCAGAAACTCCTCCAACTGGTCCGCGGCCGGGCAGGTGACGCGGTCCGTGCAGTCCTGCAGTACGACGCCCACGACTGGACGATGCTGTACATCCGGGACGACGTGGCGACCGAGGGTCTCCGTGACGCGCTCGACGATCTCGTCGATCGGGTTCGGGACCGTGACCCGGTCGTCACGCGGGAATCCTACGGCGGAATCGGCGAGACGCAGGCGACCGTGGAACTGCACGCGGCGGCGGCGCTAGTCCACCTCAGAGAGAGTGACACGGCCGGCGTGGTCGTCTCGCTGGACCGCGACATCGCACAGGGACTCGGCCAGTTCGTCAACCGCTGTAACGTCGTTCTACACGAGGAGTGAAGCGAGGCGAGCGGGTCGTTGACGACCCATCGCCAGTGCGTCACCACGGCCCTCACAGTTCTGCCAGCGTCGCGGCCACGTCCGCCCAGTGACTCCCTTTCCAGAAATACTGCCCGCAGTCACGACAGCGCCAGACGTTCGTCCCAGCCGGAGCTGGCGCGTACTCCGGCGTCGACTCGTCCCCGTCGACCGCTTCGACCACACCGTTGCAGTGGCTACACCGCATCGGCCGATCGGGCAGTTCGAGGCGGAAGCCGGCCTCGCGGAGTTCCCGCAACTGCTCGGTGGGCTCGCGGGCCGAAAGCAGGACGGAATCGTCGGTCCGGGCGGCCAGCCCGCGGTCGCGGGTCAGAAGGGTACGTCCTTCCGCGCGGGCCAGCGCGAGGATCGGATCGTCGTGCTCCAGCCCCCGATCCATCGCGTAGGCGGCGTCGTACCCACACATCCGCAGGTACGTGGCGAGTTTCCCGAGCATCACGTCCAGCAGGAGGCCGTCGCGGGGGCGCTCCCGGTCGGGTGAGTGAGTCGTCACAGCCCCAGGAACTCGCCCAGACCGTCGGCGCCTCGGGTGTTCAACACGTCGTCGGCCTCTGCCCAGCCCCGGCGGGCGGTGTGGACGCCGTAGCGGACGTAGGAAAGCGTCCCGGGCTGATGGGCGTCGGTGTCGATGGCGACGGTCGCGCCGGACTCGATGGCCGGCTTGACGAGACTCCCGTCGATGTCCAGCCGCCGCGGGTCGCTGTTGATCTCCAGTGCGACGCCCGCGTCCGCAGCCGCCTCGGCGAGTCGCTCGATGTCCACGTCCAGCCCCCCGCGCTGGTTGAGCATCCGGCCGGTCGGGTGGCCGAGTACGTTCACTTCGGGGTGTTCGACGGCGCTCACGAGCCGGTCGGTTCCGTCGCCGTCGAGACCGGCGTGGGGCGAGGCGACTACCAGATCCAGCGCTTCGAGCACGTCGTCGGCCACCGAAATCGACCCGTCGGCCCCGATGTTGGCCTCGACGCCCGCGAACAGGTCGACTTCCACCTCGTCGTCGACGGCCCGGATCTCGTCGATCTGCTCGCGTAGTTCGTCGTCTTCCAGGCCGACACCGCCGACCATCCCCGGACCGGTGGCGTGGTCGGTGATGGCGAGGTAGTCGTGGCCGAACGCGGCCGCGGCCTCGGCCATCTCCCGGATCGTGTTGCCCCCGTCTGACCACGCCGTGTGGATGTGGAGGTCGCCGCGAACGTCGTCTTCGGACAGGAGATCCGGCAACTCGCCGTCGGCGGCAGCCGCGATCTCACCGCGGTCTTCCCTGAGTTCCGGCGGAATCCACGGGAGGTCGAGCGCGTCGTACATCTCTTCCTCCGTCTCGCCGCCGACGCGGTCGCCGGCCCGCTGGTCGGCATCGGGATCGTCGACCTCCGAGACGTCGAAGATACCGTACTCGTTCATCTTCAGGTCGCGGTCGATGGCGCGGTTGCGCAGGCGGACGTTGTGGTCCTTGCTGCCGGTGAAGTACTGGAGGGCCGAGCCGAACTCCCCGGCGTCGACCACCCGAAGGTCGACCCGGAAGTCGTCGATCCGGAGGCTGGCCTTGCTCTCGCCGGCCTCGATCACGGTCTCGGCGGCGTCCCAGTCCGTGAACGCGGAGATCACCGCATCGGCGTCGTCGCTGCCGACGAGCACGTCCACGTCGCCGATGGTCGGCCGCCAGCGCCGGATCGAGCCCGCGAGTTCGACCGACTCGACCGCATCCACACCGGACAGAAAGTCCCGCACGCGGTCGCCGTAGGGTCGGGCCTCCCCGAGCAGTTCCCGCTCGTGGGCCTCGCGAGCGAACGCGACGCCGTCGAGGATGTTCAGTTCGGTCTTCTCGCCGAATCCCGAGATCTCCTGTATCTCGCCGTTCTCGGCCGCGTCTTCCAGTTCGTCCAGTGTGGTGATCCCCAGCGCGTCGTAGAGCGTGCCCACGGTCTTGGGGCCGACGCCCTCGACGCTCGTGAGTGCGGCCATGTCGACGGGGAGGTCGTTCCGGAGTTCGTCGAGTTCCTCGATCCCGCCCGTCTCGACGTACTCGACGACCTTCGAGGCGATGGCGTCGCCGACGCCCTCGATCTCCTTGACGCCGTCCTCGCCGTCGGCCGCGAGGTGTTCGATCGCGGCGGGGTGGCCCCGGATGTTCTCGGCCGCGCGGCGGTACGCGCGGGGTTTGTACTCGACGTCCTTGGCTTCGAGCAGGTCGGCGAACTCCTCCAGAAGGCTGGCGACCTCCGCGTTGCGGCTCATTGCCGGACCCTTGGGCGGCCCGGGGTATCAAAGTGTTTCAGCGACCGCGACCGACGCCGACGCCGCTGTCGTCGTCCTCGTGGCCCAGCGCCTTCTTGAGGAACTTCGTCCAGCGCTTCTTGTCCTGGGTGGCCTGCAGTTCGGCCTCCCGTTCGAGGTTCGTCGGGCCGAGGTTCTCCAGCGCGTTCAGCGCGCGGTCGATGCCGATGATCGCCCGGGCGAGGTCCTCGCCCTCCTCGTAGGTGACATCGCCCTCTTCGATCAGTTCCTTGCGCTGGAGGCGTTCCCGCCGGAGGTTCTTCTTCGCCTGTTCGACCCGCTCGCGCTCGCCCTCCGGGACGGTGTCGCGGCGCTTGATCTCGAAGACGAAGGTCCGGAGGTCGATGGACTCCCCCTGCACCTCGATCTCGTCGGGGATGTCCGCCCCGACGGTCGCGCCCTCCCGCTGGATCCGTTCGAGGAGCTGTTTGCGCTGGAACTCCTGCACGCTCGCGTGTGGGGCCGCGACCGACAAAACGTTCTCGGACCCGCCCGGATCGGCCGCGTGCGGCCATCGGGGCGGTGGGGAAGACCTTTCCGGGGGCGTACCCTACCCCGGCACAATGGCGAAGTGCGACGAGTGTGGGCGAGAGGAAAACATGCCGTATCAGTGTCGCCACTGCGGGGGGACGTACTGCGGCGACCACCGCCTCCCCGAGAACCACAGCTGTCCGGGGCTAGAGAACTGGGACGACCCCGGCGGCGTCTTCGACAGCGGCTTCGACGACACCGTCGACGGAAGCGGCGGCGGGGGCTGGGGGAGTTCGTCGGGCAGTAGCGGTGGCGTGCTGTCGAAGGTCGGGATCGACACCGGCCCCGGCGGGCTGATGGCCTACTTCCGGGGGAACATGACCTACCTCTTCCTGGGGATCATCTGGGTCGTGTTTCTACTCGAACACGTCGTCTTGCTTACGCTCGGCAGGGACGCCTTCAGGACGCTGTTCGTAATCTCACCGACACATCCCGAATACGTCTGGACCTGGGTCACGTCGATCTTCTCCCATCAGCCGTTGAGCTTCTTCCACATCGCTGGCAACAGCATCATCATCTACTTCTTCGGCCGGATCGTCGAGCAGTACGTCGGCTCCCGGGATTTCGCGTTACTCTTTCTCGGGAGCGGCATCCTCGCGGGTCTGGGCCAGATCGCCATCCAGGCCTATCAGGGGAACCCGGCCGGAGCGCTCGGGGCCAGCGGCGCGGCGCTGGCCATCATGGCGGTGTTGACGGTGCTGAACCCGAACCTCAAGGTGTACCTCTACTTCCTGCTTCCCGTCCCGATCTGGGTGATCACCATCGGCTACGCCGCACTGAGCGCGCTGGGAATGGTCGGCGGCCTCGGCGGCGGGATCGCCCACGCCGCTCACGCGGTCGGCCTCGTGATCGGGTTCGTCTACGGTCAGCGGGTCAAAGACAAGATCAGCGCGCCCGGGCAGCTCCAGTTCGGCGGTGGCGGTGGCGGCATGCGCCGCGGACCGGGCGGTCCAGGCGGTCCCGGCGGCCGGTTCTGACCCATGGAGCCCGTCCACCCCGAATTCGCGCCCGACGCGAGTCTCGACCGCGACGAGATGGAAGCCCTCCAGCGCGAAATCGCCGAGAGAGCAGTCTTCAGGGACGACTTCGAGTTCGATTCGGAGCGAGTCTGGCCCGTCAGCGAGAGCGGCCAGCGGGAACTGGGTGATACCGCCGGCGGGGACTCAGACGCCGGCGATTCGCCGGTCGTCGTCGGCGTCGATCAGGCCTTTCTCGACGACGAGCGCGCGGTGTCAGCGCTGGTCGCCCTGCGGGACGGCGAGGTGATCGAGCGCGCCCACGCTGTCGCGCCGACCGAGATCCCGTACATCCCCGGCCTGCTGTCCTTCCGCGAGGGCGGCGCGATCCTGTCGGGGTTCCGTGAGCTCTCGGTCGAACCCGACCTCGCCGTCTTCGACGGGAGCGGCCGCATCCACTTCCGCGAGGCGGGGATCGCGACGCACGTCGGCGTGATGCTCGATCTGCCGAGCATCGGCGTGGCGAAGAACCTGCTCTGTGGCCGGCCCGCCGCGTCGACCGACGGACTGGTCGAGGGCGAGCGGGTGGCAATCGAGGCCGACGGCGACGTGACCGCGCCCGACGGGACGGTGATCGGCTACGCCGTCCAGTCGCGGCAGTACGACTCGCCGAACCGCTACATCAACCCGCTGATCGTCAGTCCGGGGCACCGCGTGAGCGCCGCGACGGCCGCCGATCTGACCCTCTCGTGTTCGGCCGGCTACAAGCTCCCGGAACCGACGCGGCTGGCCGACAAATACGCCGACGATCTGAAATCGGAGATCGGGGACTGAGAAGGACGGGCTGCTTACTGCTCGCGCTCGCGAACGTGCGGTTCCGGCATCAGCTCCTCGAAGGGCTGGTCGTCGATCCACTCACAGAGTTGCACCAGCTGGTCGCTGGCGGCCTCGAACAGTTCTGCTCCCTTCTCGGGGGTGGCGTCGGTCTGGTCGCCGAGCACGCCGTTGCCGGTGTTGTCCGCGGCGTCGTAGAAGGTGCGCGCGCCGTGTTTCATCGTCCCGGCCTCGTCGACGCTCGGGACGCCGCCGTCGCGGGCGTCTTCGAGGCGGTCGTCGTGGACGAGTTCGTTCGCGATGTGCATGATCATCGCGGTCTCCTTGGGGCCGCCGTGGGGGCCGTTCTGTGCGAACAGGTCGTCGACGAGGTCGGGGATGGACTCGTCCCACATCCACTCGACGGCGAAGGCGGTCTCGGTCTCGTGGAGGCGGCGGCCGACCTCCTGGAGGTGCTGGACGTTGCCGCCGTGGGCGTTGACGTAGACGATGCGGTCGATGCCCTGGTAGGTGAGGTTCCGGGAGAAGCTCTCGACGTAGTCACGGAAGACGGGTGCGTCGACCCACATCGTGCCGTGGAACTGGCGGTGGTGGGGCGAGACGCCGACGTTGATCGTCGGGGTACAGAGGTAACCGGTCCGGTCGGCGACCTCGCGGGCCAGCGCCTCGGCGATCATGTGGTCGGTCCCCTCGGGGAGGTGGGGGCCGTGCTGTTCGGTCGAGCCGAGGGGAACGATGGCCAGCGACTCTTCCTCGAAGTACGTGCCCAGATCGGGCCACGCCTCGTCTGCGAGATACATTCGGTGGGTTTCAGGAGTCCAGAACCCAATAGCCTGCCCATTCCGGTCGAGCAGCCGGCGGGGTGACCGGCGAGTGATCCGTTGGAAATACTGGCAATTTAACAGCGACCCGGGCGAGGCGACGGGTATGGAAGACAAGACGGTGCTGATCACGGGGGCGTCGTCCGGCATCGGTCGCGCGACGGCACAGGCGTTCAACGACGAGGGATGGACGGTCTACGCCACTGCGCGGGACACTGACGACATCGAAGATCTCGCCGACGCCGGGTGTGAGACACAGGAACTCGACGTGACCGAGGCCGAACACGTCGAGGCGGCCGTCGAACGCGTCATCGAGGACGAGGGGCGACTCGACTGTCTCGTCAACAACGCCGGCTACGCGCAGTTCGGGCCGCTGGAGGACGTACCGACCGAGCGCGTCCACGACCAGTTCGACGTCAACGTCTACGGTCCGCACCGGCTGATCCGCGAGGCCCTGCCCCACATGCGCGAGCAGGGCGAGGGGACCATCGTCAACGTCTCCTCGGTGGCGGGCCGCCTCGCCACGCCGGGGATGGGCGTCTACAACGGCTCGAAGTTCGCGCTCGAAGGGCTGACCGACGCGCTCCGAGGTGAGATCGAGGAGTACGGGATCGACGCGGTCCTCGTCGAACCCGGGCCGGTCGACACGAACTTCGACGACCGCGCGGACGAGGAGCTGGAGGACGGTACCAAGCGCTCGGGGGCCTACGAGTCGCTCTACGTGTTCTACGAGGAGGGCCAGACCTTCGGCGGCGCGAGCGCCCTGTCGGTCCCGCCGACGGACGTCTCCGAGACGATCCTCGAAGCAGCCTGCTCGCCCGACCCCGATCCGCGCTACCCGGTCGGCCAGGTCGCGAAATACGGCCTGCTCGCCCGGTTCGTCCCCGACCGCATCCGCGACCGGCTCTACGGACTGGCGAGCAAACTGGCGTGATCGACGCCCGCGACGATCTCGCCCGGACCCCCGCCCACGACCTCGCGCTGTCCTGCGTCGAGGCGGGGATCGGCGCAGCGCATCCGGAGCGGGTCGTCCGCGACCGCGTCGACGTGGCGGGCGAGCAATTGCGGATCGCCGACGAGGTTATCGACCTCGACGGGTTCGACGAGGTGGTCGTCCTCGGCGGCGGGAAGGCCGCGGCACACGCTGCGGTTGCGCTCGAAGCCGTCCTCGGCGACCGCCTCGACGGCGGCGTGGTGGTCACCGACGACCCCGTCGAGACGGAACGCGTCACCGTCCGCGAGGGCGACCATCCGGTTCCGAGCGGACGCGGCGTCGAGAGTGCGCGAGCGGTCCAGGAGGCTGCCGAAGACGCCGACGACGACACGCTCGTGCTGGCGGTTCTGACCGGCGGCGGGAGCGCACTGTTGCCCGCGCCGGCCGAGGGGCTCGAACTCTCGGATCTGCAGTCCGTGACCGAGTCGTTGCTGGCGGCTGGCGCACCAATCGAGGCGGTCAACGCCGTCCGGAAGCACTGCTCGGCGATCAAGGGTGGCCAGCTGGCGCGGGCGGCCGCGCCGGTGACGATCGTCACGCTGCTGTTCTCGGACGTGGTCGGCGACGATCCGGCGGTGATCGCTAGCGGCCCGACCGTGCCGGACCCGACGACGTTCGCCGACGCTCGGCGGACCCTCGACGAGTTCGACATCGACGCGCCCGAAGCAGTCCGCGAGCGGATCGAGCGCGGCGCGGACGGCGAGGTCGAGGAGACGCCGGACGCCGACCATCCGGTCTTCGAGCGGACGAGTACACACGTCCTCGCGAACGGGCGGACGGCCATCGACGCGGCCCGCGACGTGGCCGCCGACGCCGGGTTCACCCCACTGGTGCTCGCCGCGGGCATCGAGGGGGAAGCCCGCGAGGTAGCGAAGACCCACGCGGCGGTGGCCCGGGAGATTCGCGAGACCGGGAATCCCGTCGAGCCGCCCGCGGTCGTCCTCTCGGGCGGGGAGACGACGGTGACAGTCGAGGGCGACGGGCGGGGCGGACCCAACTGCGAGTTCGCGCTGAGTGCGGCCCGCTCGCTCCCCTCCAGTACTGTTCTCGCCGCGGTCGACACGGACGGCCGGGACGGAGCCAGCGGCGCGGCGGGCGCGCTGGTCGACGCCGAGACGGTCGACGACGACGCGGCTTCGGGGCGAGCACTTTCGGACAACGACGCGGCGACGTACCTCGACGAGCAGGACGCCCTGCTCCGGACGGGACCGACGGGAACGAACGTCAACGACCTGCACGTGCTGATCGTCAGCGACGAGGAGTGAGCGGAGCGCGGAGCGGGTTTCGGGCGACTTTTCCCGGACCGAGGCCAAGGTCGGCGTATGGACGTCGACTTACCCGAGATCTTGCTCGCGGTTCACGTTCTCGTGGGGATGGTGTTCGTCGGGCTGGGGATCCAGAACTTCGTCGGCGGCCGTCAGGTCGGCCTCGTGTTGAACGGCCTGCTCGGCCTGCTGATCATCGGGATGGGCGTCGGAATCCAGCAACTGCTCGACTAGTCGAGACAGGCCGCGACGACCCGCAACAGGTTCTCTCCGCGCACTTCGTCGGCGAACAGCGGGACGCGTTTCACGTCGTGGCCCCGGAACAGGTCCTGTGCTTCCTTGAGCGCTTGCTGTTGAACCTGCCACCGGCGCTGGCAGAACTCACAGTCGTCCAGATCCGGGGAGACGAACCAGTCGCCCTCCACGTCCGCCACGTCGGTCAGGTCCTGCATGACGCGGTTGACGACGACGGTCTCGACGGGCACGCCGAAGGAGTCCAGTCGGTCGAGCAACCGCTGGGATTCCATCACGCTCAGCCCCTCTGGTACCATCACGATCCGGAAGTCCGTCTTCGCCGGGTCGCGCAATACGGCCCGAAGCCGCTCGATGCGCTCGCGCAGCACCTCCAGGTCCTCCACGTCCGCGCCCTGATCACCGTCACCGCCGCCGAACGGCAGCGAGTCGAAGAGGCCGCTCAGCCGCTGGCGGAGTTTCAGCAACCGGCCCATCATCGAGTCGAGCAGTTCCGGGAGTTCGAGCAAGCGAAGGGTGTGGCCCGTCGGCGCGGTGTCGACGATCACCCGGTCGAAGCGCTCGTCGTCCATGTACTCGAGCAGGAGTCGCATCGCGGCCGCCTCGTCCATCCCGGGCATCGGCCCTGCCAGGGGGTCCGCGGCCGCGGCGTCGTCGTCGGCTCCGGGATCGGTCCCCGACCCGGTACCGGCAGCGCCCGCACCGGTGCCGCCGGCCTGTCCAGCACCGCCGGGCTGTGCGCCCTGCCCGCCCATCGGGCCGCCACCGCCGAGTAGCTGGCCGAGCCCGCCCATGCCGCCGAGGCCGCCCTCGGCGTCGAAGGGGCCGTCGCCGACCGCCTCTTCGGGGTCGATCTCGGCGGCGTAGAGGGGGATATCCTCCCGGATGCGCTCGGGTTCCGCCGGAATCGTCGTTTCGAGGGTGTCCGACAGCGAGTGGGCGGGGTCGGTCGAGACGACGAGCGTGGCGGTGCCGTCGCGGGCGCTGGCCAGCGCGGTCGCGGCCGCCATCGTCGTCTTGCCGACGCCGCCTTTCCCGCCGTAGAGGACGTACTCGGCCGCGTCGACGCCTGTCGGGACGGCCGCCTCGTCGATCTCCTCGACGGCCTCGACCTCGAGATCCATATCTACGGGTTCGTCGCGGGACTTGTGTACCCGTCGGTCCACCGACGCCCTCCCCGTGGATACTTCGCACTCACACTCCTAGGATCGGCCATGACCGCTCGAACAGGGACGCTCCCCGCGGACACGCACGTCGGTCGTGTGACGCTCGCAGTCGGCGACCTCGACCCGACCCTCGCGTTCTACCGCGACGTGGTCGGCCTCCGTGTCCACGAGGAGCGCGACGACGAAGCGACGCTGGGCGACGGGACGACATCGTTCCTGAGTCTGCGCGAACGACCGGACGCGCGACCGCGCGGCGCGACGGCGGCCGGACTCTTCCACACTGCCTTCTGCGTGCCGTCGCGGGCGGCGCTGGGAGACGCACTGGAACGCATCGACGAGCAGTGGCGACTCGACGGGGCCTCGGACCACCGCGTCAGCGAGGCGCTCTACCTGTCGGACCCCGAGGACAACGGCGTCGAGATCTACCACGACCGACCCCGGTCGGAGTGGCCGGTCGGTGACGACGGGCGCGTGCAGATGGCGACGCTTCCGCTGCCCACCGACGACCTCGCGTCGGCAGCCGACGGCCGCGACCGCGTGCCCGAGGGGACCGACATCGGTCACGTCCACCTCGAAGCGACGGATCTGGCGGCCGCGCGGCGGTTCTACGTCGACGGACTCAGACTGAGAGTTCGCCAGGAGTTCGGGTCCGACGCGCTCTTCCTCGCCGCCGGCGACTACCACCACCACGTGGGCGTGAACACCTGGAACGGCCGCACCGAACCGGCGGGCGAACGCGGTCTGGCCCAGTTCGAACTGGTGGTGCCCGACGCCGACGCGCTCGACGCCGTCGCGGATCGGCTGACGGACCTGGACGTGGCGGTGACCGGCCGGGCGGACGAACTCTCGGTCGCGGACCCGGACGGTATCGACGTTGTACTCCGGACCGACGACTAGGCGGGGCTCGATGGCGAGAGAAGGGAAAAGGCGTCAGGACCGCGAGGAGCGGGCCTCGCGGACGTCGTTTCCGTCCCTGATCTTGTCCTCGCAGTTGGGACAGACACGCGGTGCGTCGAGAGTCTCGGGCGTGAACACCCGGACGTACGCCTCAGTCACGAAAGAACCGCAGTTCTGACACTCAGGCATCCGACTGAAATCGGGGAATCGCGCCACATATGCTTTCTGAAACGACGACGAGAATTCACTCCGGCCGGTCGTGGTCGCTCCAGAACGAGTCGAACTGCGGCCCGAGGAAGTCGGGCGTCATCCGGACGAACTCGCGGCGCTCGGCCGGCGAGAGGTACTCGTGGACCGAATGCACGGCGTCGGGCGTGTAGCGCTCGCCGACCAGCATGCGGACGCCCACCTCCTCGGTCCCGCGGATGACTCGGCCGATAGCCTGGCGCGCGCGTCGGACCGCGGGCACCGTCAGCGCGTACTCGAAGGCCACGTCGTCGCCGAAGGCCCGGCCGTAGGCAGCCCTGACCGCTCGGACGCGGGGCGAGCCGATGTTGACCAGCGGGATGCCCACGACGGCACAGGCGTGGAGTTTGTCGCCGTCGTAGTCGACGCCCTCCGTGAGCGTCCCGCGTGTGCTGGTCACCAGCACCTTCCCCGGGCCGCGGAAGAACTCGCTTTTGAGTTCGTCGGTCGCCTCGTTGCTCGAACTCTCGTCCACCAGGACGTCCTTCTCGACCACGTCACGGAGGTAGCTGCCGGCCCACGCGGCCTCCCGGTAGTTCGGCATGGCGATCATCACGTTGCCGGGACTGCGCGCCACGGTGCGGAGGACCTGCTCGTACTCGTCGCGAGTGCGGTTGCCGTGATCCATGACCGGATCACCGCGGTTCCGGGCGGTGTAGGCCGTTGCATCGACCATCCAGCTCGCCCGGTTCTCCTCGGGGAACGTCAGCCCGTACGAGCGGGTCTCGACCGGGCGGCCGGGGTCGTCATCGGAGGCCGCGAGGCCGCCGGTCCCGGTCGCTTCGATGGCGTCCAGCCCCGAGACGCGGGTGAACACGTCCAGCGGTTCCAGCGTCGCGCTCATCAGGACGCCGCCGCCGAGTTCGTCGAAGATGGTTCTGAGGGCCTCGGCGGGCATGCAGTCGTACAGCAGGAGGCCAGCGGTGTAGACCTCCTGCCACGGGTTGGCGGTCGCGCCCGTGTCCGACGGGGAGTGTTCGAGTTCGATCTCCCGGAAGGCGGTGGCGTGGTCGCGCTCGTACCAGTTGCCCATCACCGCGCCGACGGCAGCCGCGACGCACTGCCGATTCTCGCCCAGTTCGTCGAGTGTCGTCTCGATCGCGGTCCCGACCGCGGCCAGCGTCCGCCACAGGTCCCCCGAGTAGCCCGCCGATTCGGCCCACTCGGTGAGGTCGTCGACTTCCTCCGTTTCGGGGTCGCGCAGCGGAACTTCCAGATCCTCCTCGGGGAGCGAGCGCAGGTCGCTCTCCCAGCCGCGACCGAACTCGGAATCGAGGTGGTCGGTCACCCTGTCGTCGAGCCAGCCCACGAGGTCGTCGTAGAAGTCCCGCGCGGTCTCGACGGCCTCGACCGGCACGTCGTGACTGGCCAGCCGGTCGTCGACCTCGCGCTCGTGCTCGCGGCTCTGGCCTCGGAGCTGGAGCAACTGGTTGCAGTCGTTGCGTGCCCGGACGAGGGTGTGTCGCCCCACCCGATCCGAGAGCAGATCCCGGACTCTCCCCTCTAACCTGTGAGCCTCGTCGACGATCACGAACGTGCTCTCGTCCAGCACCTGCGAGAGGAGCGGGCGCGAGTTCGGGTCGAACAGGTGGTTGTAGTTGCCGACGACCACGTCGGCCTCGCCCAGCAGCACGCCCATGGCCCGGTGGGGACAGGTCCCGTGGGCGACGGACTCGGGCAGGAACTCCTCGGCAGTGAGGACGTTGTCCTCGCCGTCGGTGAAGTCGACGGGCGAGCCCTTGTCGCGGGCGTACCAGTCGGCCTCGAAGGGACAGTACAGCGGCGGGTCGTCGCCGTCGGCCATCTCCTCGGGGGCGCGGGGCTGCTCGCGGCGGTACGGCGACTCGACGCCCGCAGTTTCGAGTCGGTCGTCGGCCATCGTGTTGAACTGCTCGGGGTCCCGGCGGGCCGCCTTCGCGAGGTCGGCCCCGCGTTTCGGGTCCCACCACTGGTCCTCGCCGTCGACGTCGCCGCCGACCGCCGCGTCTGCCGCGGCCCCGCTGTGGGCGTCGGTGCCGCCGTCGGCCTCGACGAGGCGAGCGGTGTCTTCCCGGAGGTCCTCACAGCGGTCGTGGACGCTGGCGTCCCGCGGGAACAGGTCCTCGCGGCCGTACGGACAGAGGTCGCGTTTGCCGACGAGGGAAATACCGTCGAGCGGGTCGTCGAGGCCGGAATTGATCACCCGGAGGTCCTCGACGAACTGGTCGAGTTGCTGTTTGACGGGGGTGACGACGACGACGCTCTCGTAGTCGTCCTCGCGGACGAGCGTGGTCGCGGCGGTCAGGGCCGCCATGGTCTTGCCCGTTCCGCAGGGTCCCTCCATCGCGAGGTAGCCGTTCTTTCGGCCGGCCGCGATGGCCGCCTCGACGGCGTCGGGCTGGTTCTCGTAGGGCTCGTCGTAGCCGAAGTACGGCCGCCAGGCCGGCTCGTCGCCGTCGTCGCCGTCCCCGCCGCTTTCGGCCATCGCGGACGACGGGTCGGATCCCTCGCGGTCGCTCATTGGGAACAGGTGGGGGCGTCCTCGGGTATGAACCCCCGGATTCTCACTCGAAGTAGTCGGCCAGCCGTTCGGCGGCGTCCGCGGCGCGCGGTGTCACCAGCGCGAACCGGAACCAGTCGGCCCGGGACTCGCCGAAGGCCGCGCCCGGCATCCCCGCGACACCGGCCTCGTCGATCAGTCGTTCGACGTTCTCCATGGTCCCCGAAAAGCCCGGGAAGCGGGCCATGACGTAGAAACTCCCCTCGGGCGAGGTGTACTCCGCGCCGGCGGCGTCGAGTGCGTCTGTGAACGCCCCGATCCGCTCGCGGAGCATCTCGCGGTTCTCCGCGTAGTAGTCCGGCGGTGTCTCCCGGAGCGCCCGCCAGACCGCGTACTGGGCCGGCCGACTGCTCGTCACGTTGGTCAGCATGTGCCGGGTCCGGAAGCCGTCCATCAGCGGCTCCGGGACGATGGCGTAGCCCACCCGGAAGCCGGTGATCGCCAGCGACTTCGAGAACGCGTTGGTGACGATCCGGTGGTCGGAGTCGACCGCGAGCGCGCTGGTGAACGTCCCGCTGTAATCGAAGTGGTCGTACACCTCGTCGCTGACCAGCAGGGCGTCGTACTCCTCGGCGATAGCGACGAGTTCGCGGACGGTTTCCTCCGGATAGACCGCCCCCGTGGGGTTGTTCGGGCTGTTGACGACGATGAGTGCGGTCTCGTCGCTCGCTGCCTCGCGGACGGCAGCGGAGTCGAGTTGTCCGTCGTCGTCGACCGCGACGTAGCGGGCCCGCCCGCCGAGCAGGTTCGTCCGCCCGGCGTAATAGGGGTAGACCGGATCTGTCAGGATCACCTCGTCGCCGGTACCCCGTGTGAGTCCCTCGGCCATCGCGAGGTGGTTGGCCTCCCCCGCACCGTTCGTTATCAGCACCTGCTCGACCGAGACGTTCCGGCGGGCGGCGATCTCCTCGCGCAGCTCCAGCAACCCCTCGCTGGCGGGGTACTGGAACCCCGCGGGGTCGCTGTCGGCGTACTCGATCAACCCATCCCGGAGCGCCCCCGGCGGTTCCCAGTCGGGATTTCCACTCACCATGTCGACGACGTCCCGCTCGGCGGCGTCCGCGTACTGCATCACCCGGAAGAACTGCGGCCGCTCGTAGTCCATATCCACGCTCGAACGGGGCAGACCCTGTGTCTTTCCCAACGCGACCGCCGGAGACATATGTCAATTCTCGATGTCATCGCTCGGCAAATTGATTTATCACCGATGCTCGACTCCACGCGTAGGTATGAAGGAGCCGTCGATCAGTCCCAAACCGTCGAAGACCCACATTCTCTGGACGAGCGACGAGAAAAACGGGATCAAGCGGTTCGACGGCGACCACCTCCGGAAGTGGTGTCGACACTACGGCTTCGACTTCGAGACCTACTCCCGGGTCGATCACGAACGCGCCGAGGAGTCCCGGACTCAGTACCAGTGCGTGTTCAGCACCGGATCGGGATCGGGGGACACCTTCGAGGTGGACGGCGAGGAGTGGACCATCCAGACCGGCGAGTCACCGCGGACGTTCGTGGAGATCGACGAGGAGGGCATCATGCGGATCCAGGGCTGGTCGACCGAGCGTCTCATCGACGTGGCCGAACTCTGGCACGAGGACGCGGAACTGTACATCGTCGCCACGGGCGACGGCGACAACCTCCACCTCGATACCGACGACCTGACCCGGTAGCCGACCGGGGCCTTCTTGGCCGACGCGGGCGTTTTCCGGCGCATGCGCGAGTTCGCCTCCGACACGCCCATCGAGGAGACGGTCGGCGACCGTCTCCGTGAGGCCGATCATACTGTGGCCGTCGCCGAGGGCTGTACCGGCGGCCTCGTCGCGACGCTGCTGACCGCCGCACCGGGCGCGAGCGACTTCCTCGACCGGGCGCTGGTCCCCTACTCCTACGACTCGCTACGGGAGTTGCTCGCCCTCGACCGCGAACTGCTCGACGAGCACGGCGTCGTCAGCGCGACGGTCACCCGGAACCTCGCCCGCGCCGTCCGCGACACGGCGGGAACGACCTGGGGGCTCGCGACCGCCGGCGTCGCGGGCCCCGAGGGCGGCACGCCCGAGAAACCCGTGGGCACCGCCTTCGTCGCCGTCGCCTACGCCGGCGAGTGGGGGACCGACACCTCGACGGCCACCGTCGAGCGCTACGAGGTCGACGGCGATCGCGAGGCGGTCCGCGAGCGGGTCGCGCGACGAGCGCTCTCGGACCTGGATACCCACGTCAGGGACCGGACCTGAAGACGGGAAAGCCTTTGAGTGGGCCGGTCCAGTCGCCGGACGGATGAACAAAGAGGGCCACGTCCTCAACGCAGTTCTGCTGAGTATCGGCCTGGGCTACATCCTCGAACCGGCCGGCGACTTCTCGACCTTCCGCACCATCGCCGAAGTGACCATCCCGATCACGCTAGGCGCGCTCTTTCCCGACGTCGACACCGCCTTCGGCCGTCACCGGAAGACGCTCCACAACTTCCTCGTGCTGGGCATCTTCCTCGCCTATCCCCTGGTCTTCGACAACCTCCAGTTCGTCTGGCTGGGCGTGTTGACCCACTACATCCTGGATCTGGCCGGGAGCAAGCGCGGGTTGGCGCTGCTGTACCCCTGGGACCGGGAGTTCGCTCTGCCCGTCGGTGTCACGACCTCCAGTAAGTACGCCAGTCTCGCGACGCTCGTGATCACCGGGTTCGAGTTGCTACTCGTCGGCCTGCTGGTCTTCTACGCGCCGGCGTACGTCCCGCCGGAACTGATCCAGCACGGGACGACGGTGCTCGGCGTCTGACGGGGCCCGATTTATCAGTACAGTCGCACGTCGTCGAACTCGTCGCGGTAGGCGATATGTCCCGGATGAGTCGGATCGGTCCCCTGGAGGTAGATCCGGTCGAACTTCTTGTACGTGTTCTCCCAGAGCAGGTGGGCGAACTCGGTCTTGCACCGCAGGGTGTGAGAGAGCCCGTCGCGGTGGAAGACCCGTCGGTCGGCGTCGGCCTGCAGCGCGGTCACGAACTCCGCCGTGCTCTCGATGGGCTCTTCGAAGCTCGTCCACACCTCGCCGATGGTCTTCGGGAGGTGAGCGTAGGAGGACGCGAAGGCCGGCAGATCGGTCTCGCGAGCGATTTCGCGGGCGCGCCGGTTGTCACGGGCCAGGTGTTTGGGGTTGTACACTTCCACCGCGTCGATCACGTCGCGGTACTCCCGGATCAGTTCCGCGTCGAGACTCACCGTCAGAAACTCCGGGTGGGGGACGAGCACGCCGGCGTTCTGTCGCCGGAGTTCCGCCATGGTGCCTTCGAGGGTCAGAAAGTCCGGCACGGGGTCGGTGAGGCCGACGGCGAGGACGTGCCGGCGGGACCGCCAGTCCCCGGTGAACAGTTCGCGGGCTGGAATCACGAGCAACTCGTCGTCTGAATACTCGCGAGCTTTCTCCTCGATGTCCGGGAGTCGAGTGAAGTGTGGGGCGTAGACGAGGGCGTCCAGTCCTCGCGCTTTCGCCCGACTGACCACCTCGTCGTCCAGCACCTTCACGTGCATGTCGACCCGGAACCCGTCGTCGCTCGCCCTGCCGGCCATTGGTCGTGGGAGGTTTCGTCGGTCGAGTGATATGGATTCTGGTTTCACGCGTAGAGGGCTGGCGAACGTTTTTATCCGTTGGCCGACTGCATCAGATCGATGCCACATTGGGAGTGTGCGATCGAGGGCGACACGGACCGGTTCGACCGCGTCGAGGACCTCATCATCCATCAGGCGACCGAACACGAGCGCATCGAGTGTCAGGTCTGCGGGACCGTCCTCCCGGACGGCTACTTCGCGATCCGGCACGCCTTCGACGAACACAGTCGCGCCGAGTACGTCCGCGCCTACGACGCCACCAGCGACGAGGTGCGCCGCCGCGAGAAGATCAAGGAAGCCATCGAGGACGAGGCCGACATCAACGAGGTCATCGACCGCCTCGAAGGCAACGGCCCCAGAGCCTGACCCCGCGACTCCCGCTACACCAGTTTCCGAACCGGAAGCGCCGCGACTGGTTTTATCTTCGCCACCTTCGACGCGTCGAGTATGCCCTCCAGTTCGACCGACACCCGGAGTTCACTCTGGGACCGCGCGACCGCCCAGCGCAACGTCGTCATCTACGTCGCCATCCTCGTGGCCGTGCCGACAGCCTACGGGTTCCACACGCTCGTCGATGCCGCCGCCGGTGACTTCCTCCTCCTGATGACACTGGCCACCGGTGTCCCGATGACCTACAACAATTACTGGCCTGCCTACGACCGGACCTGGAAAGCCGTCGGCTGGGTACTCGTCACGTGTACCCTCGCCACGGGCGTCTTCACCGGCCTCTATCTGGCCGGGACCGACCTGCTCGCGGTCGCACCGTTCCCGGCCAGCGCCGGTGCGTTCGCCGTGACCTTCCTCGGCGTCCACGGCATCGGCTACCTCTGGCACGGGCGATGAAAACGGACTAGCAGCCGAAACGGCGTTTCTGACCGCTCTTCTGAGTCTGCTCACGGGCGCTTCACGCCCGTTCGCATGGTATGAGGAGCGCTTTCAGCGCTCCTCACTATCCAAGACGCGAATCTGGTCACCGCGGACGGTGACCGGAATCGGGACCGTCGCCTCGTACAGCTCGACGGTAACCTGATCTTTGGACTCGTCGATGCGCTGGACCTGGGCCTTCTCGCCCTTGAACGGGCCGGCGATGAGTTCGACGATGTCGCCCTCGGCGATCCCCTCAACGTCGGGTTTCGGCGAGAGGAAGTGTTCGACTTCGGCGATGGAACTTTTCCCCTGGACGACCCCGCGCATGTGCGGAATCTCGTCGGAGATGCGCTCGAAGACGGCGGCGTCGTCGGCCTCGACCATCACGTAGCTTGTGAGGCTGTCGGGCGCGAGGGCCGCGTGGATCGACGGCTCCTCGCGGTTCATGATCATGTCCGCGACGGTGCGTTCCTGACTGGCCGTGGTTTTGACAGCGAAGATACCCATGTTAGACGGGAGCAGTGGTGATGAAGCTCATCAGCAGGAAGATCACGAATCCCATCAGACCGACCAGGCCGATTCCGGCCCCGGCGATCTTGGCGATCTGGGAGAACTCTTCCCACGACGGCGTACTGGCGAGCTTCAGCACCCGAACGTAGGAGGTGAGGTCGTACGGTACTTGCATGGCAGGGTGTAGCCCCTGCCCCTTTTTCTATCTATTGGTGCAACTCGACGCTGCGACGGAACGAAAAGCGGACCGCGAGCAGTCGAACTACTCCACGTAGTCGATGTCGTCGCCGAGGTTCTCCGCCGCCTGCTCGACCTCGGTCTCGTTCTTGCCGTAGATCTGCGGGCTCTCGACGCCGGTGACGACGATCATGGTCTCCATCTTGCCCTCGAAGTCCTGGTTGACCGACGCGCCCCAGATGATCCGGGCGTCCGGATCGATCCGGTCGTAGATCTCCTCGACGACACCCTCCGCCTCCTCGATGGACATGTCGGGACCGCCGACCACGTTCACGAGCGCGCTGTTCGCGCCGTCGAACTCCACGTCGAGCAGGGGCGATCTCAGTGCCGATCTGATGGAGTCCTGTGCCTTGTTCTCGGAATCGGACTCCCCGAGGCCGATCATGGCGACGCCGCCGTTCTCCATGATCGTCCGAACGTCGGCGAAGTCGACGTTGACGAGGCCGGGCTTGGTGATCAGCTCGGTCATGCCCTTGACCGAGCGCATCAGCACGCGGTCACAGATCTTGAACGCGTCCTGCAGGGGCATCGAGGGCGCGTAGTCGAGCAGGCGGTCGTTCGGGACCACGATCACGGTGTCGGAGACGGCGCGCAGGCGTTCGAGGCCCGCGTCGGCGTTGGCCCGCCGGCGCTCACCCTCCGCGGTGAAGGGAATCGTCACGATGGCGATGGTCAGCGCGCCGGCCTCCTGTGCGGCCTGGGCGACGACCGGGGCCGCGCCGGTGCCGGTCCCGCCGCCGAGGCCGGCGGTGACGAACACCATGTCCGAGCCGTCGATGGACTGCTGGATGTCCTCGATGTTCTCCTGGGCGGCCTCCTCGCCGATCTTCGGGACCGACCCCGCGCCGCGGCCGCCGGTGCGTTTCTTGCCGATCAGAATCTTGGTGTCGGCCTTCACCTCGTCGGCGAGGTGCTGGGCGTCCGTGTTGGCCGCCACGAGCTTCGCGCCGTGGATGCCCTCCTCCATCATCCGGGTGACCGTGTTCCCGCCCGCGCCGCCACAGCCGACCACGGTGATCTTCGTCTCGAGGTCCTTGACGACGCTCGCCAGTTCCTCGTCGCTCATCTGTCCCGACGTGGACACGTCCTCCGTGGCCGTCGTCCCGCCAGTCTCGGTCTCTTCTGGTGCCTGTGCCGGCTCCTCGTCGCTTTCCTCCATGGCGTCGTTAATAATGGAGTCCATATTTAAAGGGGAAATTGCAGAGCAGGATTAATTATCTTTCCCCTACTGTCAGACTACCGTCATACATTGAGTGCCCGAAGTTAAGGGGAAATTAAACTACAGGGGGAACCGGTCTTCCCGTTCCGACCGGACCTGCTCGGGTGGAATCGTCCGGCCGTTCACCTCGACGGGTTCGCCCGCGGACAGGCGACCGAACTTCGGTCCTTCGGAGACGCCGAGGGTCTTCGCCTTCTCCGGGTCGAACGCCTCTTGCCGGGCGACGACGGCGTCCTCGCGGCGCTCGACCGCGTCGTACTCGACCCGGAGTAGGTCCACGATACCGTCGATAATCGCCGTATAATCTCCACGGGAAGCGACGGCCGCGCGGCCCGCGACCCGGTTCCCGTTCTCCTCGGTTTCGAAGACCAGCGCGCGGGCGGCGACGAGTTCGCGTGTGCGGTCCTGATCGATTCCCTGTGCTCGGTCGAGCAAGTCCGCGGGGAGCGAGACGGTCTCGAACTCGGCGTCGGACGCGGCTTCCCGGGCCGGTTCCCCGAACCGTAGACCGTCCACGACGGGGACGAGCGCGTCTTCGAGTCGGCCCGCGAGCGCGAGCGGAACGTCCGTGACTTCCCGGAGCCAGGTCTCGCCGACCACGCGGTACCCCAGCCCTTCGATCACGGAGACGAGGTCGGGGCGGGTGCCCTCGACGACGGCGTGGTCGGCCGCGCTCGCCTCGAAGGCACGATCGACGAGGGCTCGATTCTCGGCGGGATCGCCCATGGCGTCCAGTCCCCAGTCCGCGGCGAGGTGGCCGACGCCCCAGTCGGTCTCCCGGGTGATCCGCGTGAATCGCGGGGCGTAGTGGCCACCGCCGAACCCGACGAGGTGCCGGCGGGTGGTCTCGCCATCGGCGGCGCTCTCCTCCGGGCCCGCGTCGGCAGCCACGGGTTCCGGGTCGGCGTCGGCCGCGACCCCGCGGAGGTCGAGGATCGCTCGTGCGACCGCCTCGGCGGCCGCCGGATCCGCCCACTGTGGGTCGCCGCTGCCGACCTCGACGAACATCGAGGGGACGCCCACGTCGGTCGGGCCGTGGTGGGTACACTCCATGCCGACCTCGTAGTCCTCGGGCGCGTGGGTTTCGAGTGCGTCGAGGACGCGGCTGTGAGCGTGCGGGCAGGCCCGCGCGAGGGCGTCGTCCTCGCCGCCGTGTTCGGCCGGCCCGAAGTTGCCCGTGTGGTGGGCCGTGAGCAGCGGCCCCGTCTCGCCGCTGTGTCGCGAGGCGAACACGAGCAGGTCGAGGTCCGCGGCGAAGGCCTCGGCGGCGTCGTCGAGTTCGAGGTGCCAGCCCTCGAACTCGCGGAGTTCCGCGCCATCGGTCCGGTAGGCCGCGGCTGCAGCACTGTCGCCGGTGTCGATCCGTTCCCAGTCGGCCAGGTCGTGTAGTCGCTCGCCGACGTGTTCGGACGCTCGGTCGGCACGTGAGACGACGATTCCGAGCATCAGTCGGCCCCCTCGACGTGGATCGGATCGCGACCGACCGCGGTCCGGACGGCGTCACCCGCGAGGCCGAACAGTCGCCGGAGTGCATCCCGGCGTTTGACGAACAGTGCCGTGCCGAGCACGAGGTAGACCGCGGTGTAGGCGAACAGCAACTCCTCGCTCGTGATCGGCAGTTCGAGCAGGCCCCGGATGATCGCGAACTCGATCAGCACCTGCGAGATGAACAGGGCGAACAGAACGACTGCCTCCCGGATCGAGATCTCGAAGTTGACCAGCAGCGCCAGCGCGAAGTAGGACTGGCCGGCGGTGATCCAGATCTCGGCGGCCTGCCGGGCGTCGAACGGGAGCGTCCCGACCGCGCCAAGCGCGATGGAGTAGACGACCGCGATGGTTCCGATCAACAGCGTCCACTGATTGAGCTTCGAGGAGATGAGGGCGTTGAACCCCGCCGTCGAGCGGGCCTTGTTGACGAGAACGGCGACGACGATGAGTTCGGGGGACTCGCTGGCCAGGGGCGCGACCCACTGGATCATGAAGAACTCGGGGATCCCGTTCTGGATGCCGATCACCTCCAGCCCGTGGGCGAACGGTTCGACCGCGACGAAGATCATCGCCCCGGAGTAGACGAAGAGGGCGATCACGGTCAACGGGCGCCACGGGAGCGACCACCCCTGGAGGTAGGCCGGGACGCCGACGGTGTGTTCGCTGTGTTCCACGTCGGATTTGAGCACCAGCCCGATGTAGGCCGCGTAGAGCCCGACGAGAAACAGGGTGTCGATAATGTCGATGCCGCCGCCGAGCGGCACCGCGAACGCCCACGCGGTCGCCAGGAAGAGGAACGTCATCTCCGTGGCGATGTCCTCGTCGAGCTGGACGGAATCGCTGAGCCAGCCCTCGCGGTTCCGGACGGCCGGATCCCGCGTCTCGAACGACCGCCAGACGGTGAACGCGGCGATGCCGGCCCATCCGATGCCGATGAGGATGCGGTTGGCACCGGTCATGTTGGCGATGGCGAGGTTGGCGTCGTGACAGGCGGCGGCGATCGGCGTCTCCTGGGCGGCCACCTGCGCGGGACTGAGCGCCGAACAGGCTTCGGCCGTCGCGCCGCCAGCGCCTGCGTTCCAGGCGTACAGCGCGTCGACTGCGTATTCGGGCGCGACCGCAAGCACCGCGAGGACGGCGATGGCGAACGCGCGCGGCACGTCTTTCTCGGCCGTCTCGGCACCCCAGGCGAGCAGGAACGACGCGCCGAGGATCGCCACCCCGCTGAGCGCGACCTCCGCGACGATTCCGAGGTGAGCCCCGGTGAGGAAGACCGTGACCCACGGTGCCGTCAGCGCGACCGCGATAGCGACCATGACGAGCGGATGGCGGAGTCGAGTCACTACCAGCCCGCAACGGACACCGGCAGGAAAAGTTTGCCACTTCGACCCCGCCGCTTTCGAGGGGAACGGGCCGGTGAGACTGCGAACGTCCCGGCCGGCGACCGACCGGGAGCGGTGCGGTTATTGGGGTCCCCCGACTGGCCCCCGGTATGGACGTATACGGACTGATCGGGAACCCGGTGGGGCACTCGCTGTCACCGCCGATGCACGAGGCGGCCTACGAGGACCTGGGGATCGACGCCCGCTACGTCACCTTCGAACCCGACGAGGACGCCGGTGCGGCGGCCGTCGAGTCGGCCGCGACGCTCGGCGTGTCGGGACTGAACGTCACCATCCCGTTCAAGCAGGACGTGCTGGACGCCGTCGAGCCCGCACCGCTGGCCGAGCGCATCGGCGCGGTCAACACCGTCGACTTCACGACCGACCCGCCGACCGGCTACAACACCGACGCCGTCGGCGCGACCCGGGCGCTCCGGTCCCACGACGTGGCGCTCACGGGCAACGCGGTCGTCGTCGGAGCCGGGGGCGCGGGCCGGGCGGTCGCGTTCGGCCTCGCCGACGAGGGCATGACCGTCGACATCGCCAACCGCACCGAGTCCAAAGCCCGGGAACTTGCCGCCGAGGTGCCCGACGCGACGGGCCACGGCCTCGACGCGCTCGACGAACTCGTCCCGGAGGCCGACGTACTCGTCAACTGCACGAGCGTCGGGATGAAGGAGGACCGTTCGCCGGTCCCGGCCGACGTGCTGCATTCCGACCTCGGGGTGTTAGACGCCGTCTACGACCCCATCGAGACGCGCCTCCTCCGGGACGCGGCCGAGACGGGCGCGACGACGGTCGACGGCGCGTGGATGCTCCTCTACCAGGGTGTCGAGGCCGTCGAGCGATGGACCGACAGGGACGCACCTGTCGAAAAAATGAACGCGGTTTTGCGGGAGCGTCTTTAAGTAGGCGGGTTAACTATATCCGACCATGGGGCTGTTCAAGATACTGAAGTCGGTCATCGGACTCGGCAGTTCCGGTTCTCGCTCGCCGTCCGGAACAGCCGAGCCCGGTCGCGAAAACGTCGACGTATCGGTCGAACACGAACCCGACACCGCGTCCGAGGACGCGGTCAAGGGCACCGGTGACGAACCGACCGCCGACACGGAAGCCGCATCGACCCCGGCCGCCGAACCCGACACGGCCGGTGAACCCGCCACGGAGACCGTGAGCGAGGACGCGACGGAACCCGAAATCGAGGCCGACGAAGCCGAAACCGAGGTTGAGGTGGAGGTCGAGGACACCGAAGACGAGGAACCCGCAGCGACCGAACCGGAGGCCGAGACCGAGGACGCCGAACCCGGTGAAGTCGAAGCTGAAGACACCGAGGCCGAAGTGGGCGACGAGGAAGCGGACGACGGGGCCGAGGCGGCGGAAGAGGCCGAAGCGGAAGCGGCCGACACCGGCGACGCGGACGCCGACGAGCCGGAAATCGCGGTCGAGAACGCCGACGCCGCGACGGACACGATCAAGGGCATCGGCGCGTCCTACGCGGAGACGCTCGCCGACGCGGGAGTCGAGACCGTCGGTGACCTCGCGGCGGCCGACGCCGAGGAGATCGCCGGACAGACCGACATCTCGGAGAAGCGCGTGGGCCGCTGGATCGCCCGCGCTCGCGGCGAAGACGAGTAGAACCGCAAAACGGTTACTCCTGTATCCGCTCTCTTCTGGTAGATGACGACGCCGACGGTCGTGACCGACGGGACCACCTTCCGGAGCGTCGCCGACGGCGTCGCCCCCGGAACCCGCGTCCCCGTCGAGGTCAGGGTCACGGTCCAGGACCCCTTCACGGCCTACCGGCGTGCCAGACCGACCGGCGGGACGAACGACGACGGAACCGCCGATGGCGATTCTCCCCACGGCGTCTACCTCGAAACCACGGGCGGCCAGTCCGGCTGGGGCTACTTCGGCGTCGACCCGGTCGACTGGGTCACGGTCGGCCCCGAGGCGGGGAACGCCCTGGCGGCGCTTGGCGACCGACTGGCCGACGAGTCGCTGGCGCGGGGCGAGTGCGACGTACCCTACCCCTGCGGCGCGGTCGGCTGGCTCTCCTACGACCTGGCGCGGGACCTCGAATCCCTGCCCGGCGACGCCGCACGCGACCGCGACCTCCCCCGGGTGCAGGTCGCCCTGTACGACCGACTGGCCGCCTGGGAGGAACCCCGAGACGAGGAGACGACGCTCAGGGTCACCACCTGTCCGCGAGTCGACCCCGACGGCGACCGGGGGCGACCGGTCGCGGCGGCCTACGACCACGGACTCGAACGGGCGCGGGACCTGATCGAACGGGCGACGGGAGGGGATCCGGCGGTCGGGCCGCCGCCGGTCGACGCCGACACTGCCCGGTTCGAGAGCGACTGCGGCCGGGCGGCCTTCGCTGACCGCGTGCGCCGGGTCGAGGAGTACGTCCGGGACGGCGACACCTTCCAGACGAACGTCTCCCAGCGGCTGACGGCCCCGGCGGCGGTCCACCCGGTCGAGGCCTTCGACGCGCTCCGGCGGGTCAACCCCGCGCCCTACTCCGCCTTGGTGGAGTTCCCCGGCGTCGACCTGGTGAGCGCCAGCCCGGAACTCCTGCTGGAGCGGGACGGCGACGAACTGGTGACCGAACCCATCGCAGGCACCCGTCCGCGGGGCGAGACCGAGGCCGAGGACGACGATCTGGAGCGGGACCTCCGGACCGACGAGAAGGAACGCGCGGAACACGCGATGCTGGTCGATCTGGAGCGCAACGACCTCGGGAAGGTCAGCGAGTACGGCAGCGTCGAGGTGACCGACTACCGCCGGGTCGACCGCTACAGCGAGGTGATGCACCTCGTCTCGGAGGTCCGCGGTCGCCTGCGCGACGGGGCTGACCTGACCGACGCCATCGCAGCGGTGTTCCCCGGCGGGACGATCACGGGGGCACCGAAGCCCCGGACGATGGAGATTATCGACGAGGTGGAGGCCACCCGCCGCGGCCCCTACACCGGCAGTATCGGGATCTTCGGGTTCGACGGGCGGGCGACCCTGAACATCGTCATCCGGACGCTGGTGCGCTACGGCTCGGAGTACCACCTCCGGGTCGGCGCGGGGATCGTCCACGACTCGGTTCCCGACCGGGAGTACGAGGAGACGCTGGACAAGGCCCGGGCGCTGGTGACGGCGGTCGACGAGGCGCTGGGTCGGCGCGGTGACCTCGCGGTCGAAGCCGCGAGCGACGGCGGCGAGGCAGGTAGCAAGGATGGCGACGGGGGGCAATCGTGAAAGTGCTCGTGATCGACAACTACGACTCCTTTGCCTACAACCTCGTCCAGTACGTCGGGGAGATCGTCACCGATCCCTCGTGGGGAATCGTCGACGACCCCGACAGGGGCGAGGTGATCGTCCGCCGCAACGACCGTATTTCCGTCGAGGGTATCAGAGACGTGGACCCCGACGGCATCGTCGTCTCGCCCGGTCCCGGTATCCCCGAGGACGCGGGCGTCTCGGTGCCGATCTTTTCGGACCTCGCGTATCCGACGCTCGGCGTCTGTCTCGGCCACCAGGCGCTCTGTTCGGCCAACGGTGCGCCGGTCGGCCACGCCGAGGCGGTCGTCCACGGCAAGCCCTCGACGGTCGAACACGACGGCCGTGGGCTGTTCGCCGACCTCCCCGACCGCTTCGAGGTGGGGCGGTACCACTCGCTGGCCGTCGAGCACGCGGATCTACCCGACGAGCTCGACGAGACGGCCTGGACCGTCGACGGAGGGGGCGAGGCGGCGACCGACGACCCCGGGGACCCGCGGGTCGTCATGGGTGTGCGCCACCGGGAACGGCCCCACTACGGCGTGCAGTTCCACCCGGAAAGTATCCTGACCGACGCCGGCAAGCGACTGATCGCGGCTTTCTGTGACCGATGTCAGCATACACCTACCACGTAGACAGCGAACTGGTACCGGCCGACGAGGCGACCGTCAGCGTCCGCGACCGCGGGTTCATGTACGGCGACGCGGCCTTCGAGACCCTGCGGGCTTACGGCGGGACGGTCTTCGAGTGGACGGCACACGAGACACGACTCCGAAACACCTGCGAGTTGCTGGGCTTCGCCGACGCCGTGCCCGACGATCTCCGCGAACGTGTCCAGGCCACCCTCGACGCGAACGACCTCGACGACGCCTACGTCCGGCTGTCGGTCTCCCGGGGCGTCCAGCCCGGGAAACTGACGCCCGACCCCGACGTGGACCCGACGGTCGTGGTGATCGTCAAGGACCTCCCGCGGGGCGGCGTCGAGGGGACGACACCGTGGGACGACCCGGCGGTCGTCCAGACGGTCAAGACCCGGCGGACGCCCGACGCGGCGACCCCCGCGGCCGCGAAGACCCACAACTACCTCAACGGCATCAGGGCGCGACTCGAACTCCGGCGGGCCGAGACCGACGCGTTCCGCGCCGACGAAGCCCTCCTCCGGACGACCGACGACGCCGTCGCCGAGGGCGCGACGAGCAACGTCTGCTTCGTCGACGGCGGCGTCCTCAAGACCCCGAGCGAGGACTGCGACATCCTCCCCGGCGTGACCCGGGAGGTGGTGCTGGACCTGGCTCGCGAGGAGGAGTTCCCGGTCGAACCCGGCCGCTACGAGGTCGGCGACATCCGAGACGCCGACGAGGCCTTCCTGACGAACACGACGTGGGAGATCAGACCGATCGAGAGCGTCGACGGCATCGAGATCGGGACCGGCCCGATGACGAAACTTCTCGGGCGCTTGTTCGACGAACGAGTCGAGCGACGGCACTACGAGTGAGTCACGACCCGCCGAAGGTCGCGCCCTCCAGCACCGTCTCGACGAGCAACAGAACGTAGACCGCCCCCGCGACGGCCAGCGCAGCCGGCCAGTCGAACCCGAGCGGCAGGTAGACCAGCGCGCCCGCGAACGCAGCGGCGAGGCCGCCGAGCACGAGCGCCACCCCGGTTTTCGCCCGACGGTCGAGGTCGATAGCTATCCTACACCACGTCCTCGCGTTCGACGCCCGGCAGGTCGAGGACGAGATCCGGCCCGTAGGCACCGGCGGGCGTCTGGTAGCCGACCGGCGCGTCCCCGTCGAGGACGCGCTCGGCGATCTCCAGCGACGACTCGACGGTCAGCCTGTAGGTCTCGGGCGTCTCCAGTCGGGCGACCGCCCGGCCGCCGTCTTCGTCGGTCACTTCGCCCCAGACGTACCCCCGACCGCGCTCTCGTGTGCGCTCGCCGGGTCCGGTCACCGCCGCGTCGATGACGTTGCTGAGCGTCGACTTGACGGGGCCGATGTCGAGCAGCGGTGCGACGGGTCGGGTCCCGCGCATCGCCCAGATGGCCGGCTCCGGCGCGGCCATGTACACCTCGATGTTGGGGATGCCGGTCGTGTGGTACCCCGTCACCACGTCGCCCCAGGGGATGGTGACGGCCGAGCGCTCGCCCGACCCGAAGTCGATCTTTCTGGTTCGGTAGGCGGCAGGTACCGCTTCCAGCAGACCGTCCCGGCGGACGTAGCCCCCGTCGCCCGCGTAGTTCAGCATCGTCTTCATGGTCCCCGGCGAGATGTCGGCCAACCCTTTGAACGCCAGTGCGAGGTGGGTCGCGTCGGGGAGTCGGTCCGCGAGGTGGGCGGCCAGACAGTCCGTCGGCACCACGTCGAAGCCGACGCCGGACATGAGCATGACGCCGGCCTCCTCGGCCCCTTCGTCGTACCCCGCGACGGCTTCGAACACGTCGATCTCGCCGGTGATGTCCAGATAGTGCGTCCCGGACTCGATGGCGGCCTCGACCATCGGTTCGTACGTCTCGACGAACGGCCCGGCGCAGTTGAGGACGACGTCGACTTCGTCGAGCGCGTCGAGGACTGCGTCGTGGTCGTCCAGATCGAACGCGGCCGTCTCGCAGTCCAGTTCGGCGGCCTGCTCGGAGAGTTTCCGCTCGTTTCGGCCGGCCAGAATCGGGTCGAGCCCACGCTCGACGGCTTCCTCGGCGATCAGTTCCCCCGTGTACCCGTAGGATCCGTAGATCAGCAGTTCGGCCATACCGTGCCGTCGCGGGCGTATCCCGTTAAGGTAGCGCCCCAGATGTCGCGGTCGGTTTAAATCCGCGTTTCGCGACGAACCGAGGCGTTGAAACCCGGGACCGTCGAAGCCCGGGTATGGACGAGGACAGTCGCGTCGCGGCCCTCGACGACGTTCCCACGGACTCTACCTACCTCTTCAGAGTCCGGAACCGCGAGACCGACGAGGAGAAGGAAGCGATCCTCGTTCGGGTCGTGGACGGCGAGGGTGATCAGCAGAAGCCAACGGAACGGACGGGCGAGGGCGACAGTGGCGAGGACGACCCGGAGGTCGGCGAAATCGCCTGCTGGCTCAACTACTGCCAGCACTTCACGCACATCAAACTCGACAAGGGCTCGGGCGCGCCGATGCGGGACGGCGAAGTGATCTGTGCCAACCACGGCGCGTACTTCGAGACCGGGTCGGGACGCTGTACCTACGGCCCCTGCGAGGGGGCGTACCTCCAGCCCGTCGAGATCGACGTCGCCGACGGCGGTGTCTACCTGACCGACGAGGACTACGCGTTCGTCGGCGTCGGCCCCGGCGAGGCGGACGACCTCGATCTCTCCTCGAAGTCCAACTACGAGTTCTGACCGGGTGGCCGGCGCTGGCTCGTCCGGAGACCGCGCGTGGTCCCGACGAGGACCATCAGGGCCCCGACGAAGGATAGCAGTACGGTTCCAAGCAGCGTGACCAGCGAGTTCCCGAAGGTGACACCGGCCGCCAGCAGCGACGGCAGGCCGACGACGAAAAAGGCACCCAGGAGGACGGAGATCCGCTGTGCTCGTGTGAACGGCTGTTCCCTGAGGAATCGTCGGTTCGAGCGCCCGGGGACCGCCAGTCCCGCAGCGGTGATCGTCAGTCCGCCGACGATGCCGAGGAGGGACCTGATCAGGGAATCCATGCCCCAGCCGGGAACGGAGCCGCGCTGGCTCGGCACCTCCGGTCCCTGCTGGCCCCCCTCGAGCAGGCCGGTCAACAGCTGGGGAAACGCGAGCGTCACGATACCGGCCAGCAACACCGCGATCCCCCCCGCCACCAGTGCCGTCCGCAGGACGGCGCCCACTGTTCCGCGCACGTTCCCCCCGTCTTCGAGGACCGACCTATAATTTGCTACTTTCAGGTGAGGTGTCGCCGTCGTTACTCGATGCGGAAGGCCGGTTCCTCGACGTCCTCGCTTTTGCACTCCGGACACCGGCCGGGCCGGTTCAGCAGGTCGTCGAAGTCGTCGAACCCACAGTCCCCGCATGTCGGCGGGGCGACCAGCAGTTCCTCCTCGGTGTGTTCCAGTGAGTGAGCGATGTGTTCGACGTGACTGATCGCCGCGTTCGCGTCGATTTCGAACTCGCGGGCGATGGCCGCGGCGGACAACGCCTCCTCGCGAAGTCGATCGGCCACGCGCTGGCGGGTCGTCTCGCCCGTGTTCGCCTCGCGCATGCCGGTCGTTTGTCGGGGATTCCCATACCTCTTCTGGACGGCGCAATTGATCCTCGAACGGACCGTTCGGATCGCACGGGGTCCAAAAAGAACTTAGCCCCGTAGGGTGACGCTCCGGACATGGACGCAGTGGTTCTCGCCGGGGGCTATGCGACGCGGCTATGGCCGGTCACGAAACACCGGCCGAAGATGCTGCTCCCGGTAGGGGAGACGACAGTCATCGATCGCATCCTCACGGAGCTGGAGACCGACGACCGCATCGAGACCGTCTACGTCAGCACGAACGAGCGATTCGGGCCGGACTTCGAGGCCCACGTCGAGGAAGCGGGCTACGAGAAACCGCAGCTCTCCATCGAGGAGACGACCGAGGAAGACGAGAAGTTCGGCGTCGTCGGCGCGCTGGCCCAGCTCGTCGAGCGCGAGGGCGTCGACGACGACCTGCTCGTCATCGCCGGCGACAACCTGATGGGTTTTGCCGTCTCGGACTTTCTCGACTACTTCGAGGAGAAGGGCGCGCCGACGCTGGCTGCCTACGACGTGGGGACCCGCGAGAAGGCCAAATCCTACGGCCTCGTCGAACTGGAGGGCGAGCGGGTCGTCGACTTCCAGGAGAAGCCTGACTCCCCCAACAGCACACTGGTCTCGATCGCCTGCTACGCGTTCCCGGCCGAGAGCATCCGCTTCTCGGAGTACCTCGACGGCGACAACAACCCCGACGAGCCGGGCTGGTTCATCCAGTGGCTCCAGTCCCGCGAGGACACCTACGCCTTCGCCTTCGACGACGCCTGGTACGACATCGGCACGCCCGAGAGCTACCTCGAAGCCGTCGCCTGGGAACTCGACGGCGGACAGCTCGTCGCCGAGAGCGCCACCGTCGAAGGCTCCGAGATCGGCGAGAACGTCCACATCCTCCCGGGAGCCGACGTGATCGACTCGACGGTCGAGTCCTCGGTCGTCTTCCCCGAAGCCACCATCGAGGACTGCGAGATCAGAGACTCCATCATCGACAAGGAGACCCACGTCGAGAACCTCGACCTCGCGGGCGCGCTGATCGGCGCACACACCCAGATCACGAACGGCAACTGACTCCGCTCCCTCTTGTTACTGCAGCCAGGCGTCTTCGATCTCGATATATCCGCGTGACCCCTCCCAGACCGTGTCGTACTCCAGTCGGATCGGGCGGTCCATGTGTGGTCCGTCGGTCACCAGCGTCTCGAACTCGCCGCCCTCACCGAGCACGTGGACGCCGTACTCCTCGTTGAGCGCTTCGAGGTCGGCGAGGGCACCACGGTCCAGCGTCCGCCCGAGCCAGGACTCGTCCAGGCCGTACGCGGCCACCTGGATGATCCGGATCTCGAAGCCGGCGTCGAGCATCGCGTCGGCGAGTTCGCGGGGGTCCTCCTGCCAGAGCGGGGCGAACAGGTCGGCGTCGAGCCGGTCGGCCATCGCCTCGATGCGGCTGGTCTGGTACTCGCTCTCGACAGCGCCCGCGATCAGACCGGCGATTCCGCCGTCCAGTTCCGCGTCGAGTTCCTGAAGGGCGGCTTCGAGTGGTTCCAGTTCCGTATCCCCCTGTGCTCCGGAGTCGGTCGCCGCGGCCGCCTCGAAGTCGTCGGGTTCGACGTCGACCAGTGGTATACCGACGCTCTCGGCGGCCAGTTCCGCGAGTTCCGTGGCCGGGACGTGGTACATGTAGGAGTCACCGTCGGGGTGGACGGTGACGAGGCGTTCGACCGGTAATCCGGCTTCGAGCGCGCGGTACAGCGCCCACGAGGAGTCTTTCCCGCCCGAGAAGAGACTGACCCACCCGCCGTCGTCTTCCATGTGTCCGGGTTGTCGGTGAGCGTGTAAATCCACACCGGTCCGCGGTCACTGCTGTTCGGCGAGTTCCTCTTCGAGGTCGGCCTCGTTGAAGTACGACGAGAAGCGGACGCCGACCAGCGAGACGAAGATTCCAGCGAGGATGAACAGCAACAGCCTGATCCGCGGTGCGAGCGTCATCCCGTGGATCACGACGGCGCCGAAGTCCATCGCTGGCACCGAAAACGAGGCGAACACGCCCGCACTTTCGAGGAAGAACGCAGAGAACCCGCGCACGACGAGTCCGACCGCGACCGCGCCGAAGGGCAGGTTGACGTAGGCGCTGCGTACCCGGTCGTCGCGGATGATTTCGTCGAGCAAGCGGCCGGTGGAGCCGGCGAAAGCCGCCGCGGTCAGCCACGGGACCGCGTCGAAGGCAAAGCGCATCGCGAGGATGAAGGGCGCGTCGTTGCCCGTATTCGACACGCCGATGGCGCCGAAGAACACGCCGATCAGCGCCAGTCCCACGGCCACGACGTAGGTGACCAGCGACACCCGGCCCGAATAGAGCGCGTTCTGGATCTGCCCGGGCAGCGACGCCAGCACGGAGTCGACGCCAAGCCCCTTGTAGAGGAAGAACACGCCGATGACGGCGGCGATGGCACCGGCCGCGACCGCCGGACTGTCCGCGAGCGTCATCAGCGCTGGAAACGCCAGTAAGGCGACACCCACGGGAACGAGGATCGTCTTCCGGAGTTCCTCGTCGGCGAGGAACTGCTTGAGCAGGTAGTAGGTCGACTCGATGTCGCGGGCCTGGCGGACGACGACTCGGTCCACCGCGTCCACGCGCACGCGACTCTCGACGATTGGGACCAGCCGCTCGTCCTCGGCGCTGTCGACGACGACGACCGCCGATTCGAGGTCGTACTCGGCAGTGAGTTGCTCGGTCTGGCGCGCGACCGCGCGGTCGGCCGAGACGGAGTCGCCGGCCGCCGAGAGGACTGCGACGACCACGTCCTCGCCGTCGTCGCGCAGGTCCCGCGTGACCCGCAACGCCTCCAGCACGCAGTTGACGCGGCTGTCCTCTGGATCGGCGACGCCGAGATCAGTCACGAGCGACTGGACAGCTTCCCAGCCCACGACCGGCGGTTCGGCAGTGAGGTTCCCCGTCCGGTCGATACACGCCACCAACGTGGTCACGACCGACTGTTGGTACGCCATCGGATAAAAAACATTGCAGGCCGATTCAGAGTCGGAAGTCGAACCCGTCGGTGTCGTCGAACACGCTCGCTATCCCGGCACCGAACGCGTAGGCGACCGACGCCGCCCCACCACCGATGCGGTCGCGGAGGCCCCGTGACGGCTCGAACTCCCGGACGCTGACCGGTTTCCCCAGCTGGGCCTCCAGCCGATCCTCGACGTCCTCGCGCGTCCCGATCTCGTCGACCAGCCCGATGTCGTGGGCCTCCCCGCCGAGGTAGATCCGGGCTTCCGTCTCCCGGACGCGTTCGGGGTCCATGCCCCGTCCCTCGGCGACGGTGTCGACGAAGTCGTCGTAATAGTCGTCGACGATCCCCTGGAGGTACTCGCGTTCGTCCTCCGAGAGGTCCTTCAGCGGGAGGCCCGCGTCCTTGTACTCGCCGGCGGTGAACTGCTCGTAGCTCACCCCGAGTTCGTCGGCCAGATCGCTTACGTTGACCCGCGACCCGATGACGCCGATGGAACCGACGATGCTCCCGCGGCGCGCCCACAGTTCGTCACAGCCGCTGGCGATGTCGTAGCCCCCGCTCGCGCACACGTCGGTCGCGTAGGCGACGGTGGGGCCGTCGAACCGCTCGGCGGCCAGCCGGATGTCCTCGCTGGGGACGATCTCGCCCCCCGGCGTGTTGAGTTTCACCAGCAGGGCCTCGGCCGCCCCGTCGTCGGCCTGCTCTATCTGCTCGACGATCGCGTCCGCGTCGGCCCCGGTCGGCCGGGACACGACGCCACCGTCGGCGGATCTCGTGATCGGTCCCTCGACCGCGACCTCCGCGACGTTGTATCCCGGGAGGAGTGTGCTCGAAACGGAGCTCCCGGCACGGAGTGCGACCGGCACCAGCAATCCGACCAGCACGATCCCGAGCAACGTCGTCAGGTCCTGCGGATAGACGACCAGCAACAACCATGCCAGTGCCACGATCGCGATCACACAGACGAGCGCGACGACGCCGCGACCCAGCGCCTGCAGCCGTCTTTGTCCACCACTCATGGCAGGCTCTCGGGACCCGACGACAGTAAAACTATCAGCCTGGGGCCGACGGCGGTCGGCGTATTTCGCCCCTCGACCGGGACTGTGACGCCTCACACGAGTTCGTCAGACTCGAACGGGTCTGAGCGTCGCCACTGGCCGGCGGGAACGGAAAGAGAATATCGCGTCGTCTAGAGCAGCCCCGTCTTCTGGAGCTTCATCAGGTCCTCGGTCTCGAGGGTTTCGCCTTCCTTGAACTTCTGATAGATCTCTTCTGCCTCCTCGCGCGCGGCTTCCTGCTCTTCCTCGCGCTTGCTGCGTTCCTCTTCTTCCTCCTTCTTGTCGAGTTCGCGCAGGCGCTTCTGGACGCGCACGAAGTCCTCGTGGTGCTGGTCGGCCGCCTCCTGGGCCTCCACGAACTTCTCGTGCATCTCGTCGGCTTCGTCACGGATCTCGTCGGCCTCGCGGTAGGCCTCGATCATCTGGTTGTGATGTTTCTGGGCCTCGTCCGCGAGTTCCGTGACCTTCTGGTGGTGCTGGGACGCCTCCGAGCGGATCTCTTCGGCTTCCTCCTTGATCTCCTCGACGTCACCGGTCTGATCGAGCTTCTCCTGTTTCTCCTGGAGCTGCTCGCGTTTGTCCTCGATCTTCTCGATCAGTTCCCGTTCTTCTTCCGGGTTGAGGACTTCCGTCTGCTGTTTGAACTCCAGATCCTCGATCTCCTCTTTGAGCTGCTCGATCGAGGTCCCCTCGTCGAGTTCGAGGTCGGACTTCATCTCCTCGACCTGGTCGAACAGCTCGTTGGCCTCGGCGTTGAGCTCGTTGCGCTTTTCCTTGTGCTCTTGCACGTCGGAGTTGAGCTCGTCGCGTTTCTCGCGGTGTTCCTGAGCCTCGTCGACCTTCTCGCGCGTCTTCGCGTTGAGGTCGTCCCGCTTCGAGGCCCGCTCGGATGCGAGCTGGTTCAGATCGTTTCGTCGGTCTCGGAGCTGACCGGCGAGCTTGATCAGTTCACCTTTTGATTTGTTTTCGATATCGTCGTCTGTTACTTCGATGTTTTCGGATTCGTCGATTGACTCTGCCATGTTTTACACCTCTATGCCATTACCGCTCCAGCACGCGACAGTTGGGACTGCGTGGCGGCAGCCAGCACCTGATAAGTAGGGTTCCCTGTCATTCTACGGGCATTCGCACGATACTGCCGGAACGCTGGAGGCGTTCTGGTGACTCATACTACTGGCGAAGGCAATTTAAATATTCCGGTCGCTAACCCCCGTGAAAACAGCTACCAAGGGCCCGACGGGAGTGTGGTACTCCATCGCACTGGCCGGCAGTCACCCCTCGAACTGATAGGTGTTTTCGACGACCCGGTCCGGAAGCAACAGTGTGATACTGACCCCCTCGGCGTCGGTCGGAATCGAGACGGTTCCGGGCGTCGCCGTGTCTCGTGCATCGACGCTGACATCGATCTCGCCGCCGTCGTCGCCGGCCGACCACTCGACGGTCCCCGACGCCTGCTCCGGCCCGTCGTTGAGGAGCGTCAGCGGCGTCGTCGCGCCGGGAGCCGGATCGACCAGCGTCGCCTGAACGGGTTCGTAAGCCTCGCGCAGGGCCTCGAACCCGGATTTGGGCTCGCCGTCGCGTTCGAGGACGCCCATCCCGGCCGCGGCCGGATCCCGGAGCGTATGCGCGGCGAACAGCGACGCGTCGCGTCGCCGGAGTTCTTCCGCGACCCGCTTGAGGACGCGGGCCTGATACGCCTGTGACGCATCGGTCCCGCCGTCGACGTGGGCGTCGTGTTTCGCCCGGTCGAACCCCGGAACGTCCTCCTCGGGCACGACCGCCCCGAACGCGCCGGCCCCGAACTCGCCGATCACGTCGCCGACCTCGAACGTGTCCAGCAGCCACGCTGCGTCGTCGGCGTCGCCGTAGTCCCAGCCCGGATAGATCGTCGGCGCGTCGGCTCCACTGCCCAGCGCACCCACCACGGGGAACACCAGTCGATCCTCGGGGAACCCAGCGGCGACCGACTTTGCCGGCCCGCGGTCGTAGCCGGCCCGCCAGGCGCGCCAGCGCAGTCGCAAGCGGTCGAGCGTCCCCGATCCCAGCGGACTCGAAACGAGGTCGAGCGGGTCGTCGTGGACGCTGTAGGCGAACAGCGACGGGTGCCGTCCGTAGGTCCGGTCGAGTGCAGCCGCCAGTTCGCGGCCGCGCTCGGCGTCGAACTCGCCGGGCCCGGTCAGCGGGAGGTCCTGCCAGACCAGCAGCCCGGCCTCGTTGCAGGCCTCGTAGACCGCCGGATCGGGCGCGTGGGCGTGCATGCGGACGAACGTCGCGTTGGCTTCGACCGCCCGGTCGATGTCGTCTGGTGTCGCCGAGAGGAGGGTGACCCCACGTCCCGGCACGCGTTCGCCGTTGACGACCAGTCCGTCGGCGTCACGGTCCATCGAGCAGAGTCCGGTCACGACCGACCGGGTCGCGTCATTGATTTTCGCCCGGACGGCGTAGCGGTGCTGCGGGCCGAGTCCGTCGGGCCACCACAGCGACGGGTCACGGACGTCGATGGTGTGTTCGACCACGGCCCGCTCGCCGGCCTCGGCCTCGACGGCCGCCCTGTCCATCATGCCCCGGCTCTGGAACTCGCCCTCCGGACGGAGGGAGAAGGTGACGCGGTCGTCGATGTCGGTGTCCGTCTCGACGACGGCCCGAACGTCGATCTCGGCGTTCCCGTCGACCAGCCGCGGGTGGACGTCCAGATCGTAGATGTACGTGCCGGGGTGGGTCTCGACGGACGCGTCCCACCAGATTCCCGGGACGCTGTCGCCCTCCGGGAAGAGATCGGTGTCGTGGACGCCGCCGAACCGGTCCTCGGGCGGCCGGCACTCGACGATCAGTTCGTTCTGGGCTTCGGGTTCGAAGGAGTGGCGGAATGGACGGAAGTACGCGTCGTGTTCGCCGACGAGGTCGCCGTTGAGCCAGATTCGCGCGTGGGCGTACAGTCCCCGAAGTTCGACGACGGCGCGGTCCTCGTCGCCCGACCGCGGGTCGTCGAACACGGAGCGGTACGCGGCGGCCTCGGCGTCGGCGAACACGTCCGGCCGACCCGGTATCTCCACCGGTGTCCACACGTCCGGTTCGGGTTTGCCCGTGCCCGGCTCGACCGACGTCCCAGTCCACTCGCCCAGCATATACTGTCCGGGCGTCCGCCTGTGCCATATCCTTTACGCGACATTCGACCCTCGAAGGGGGGCGCAGTCGATTACTTTCACTTTCACTCCGCGGACGGCTCGGTTTGATACGTGATCCTCCCCTCTGTGCTGACATGATCGAAGAACTGTCCTGTACCTGTCGCGGCTGTGACCGGGAACTCCGTGACGAGTCGCTCCGACTCACCTACCGGACCGATGGCGGCGAGCGCCGCGCCTACGAGTGTGCCTGCGGTGCCGTGACGATCACCGTCGCGCGCCGAAACGACCCGCTGAAGTGAACTGAGCGTTTCCGCCCGGCCATGGAAGAAGTCATTCGCGCACGCGGCCACGAGAACGTCTCGGCCGAGCACGCGAGTACCTTCGAGGTCACGAGCGACGACTACCTCACCCCCGCCGGGGACTGCATCCTCGGCATCGAGGCCAATCGCGTCCCCGCGGACTTCGACCCCGACTTCGTCGCCGCCTGCCAGTCGGCCGACGCGACGATCACCGTCACGCTGGAAGCCAGTGGCCACACCGAGACCGTCACCGGGCGCGGCCACCCCGACCTGTCCTTCGAGAACGAGCGTAGCGCTGTCGGCCGCACGAGCGACTACGTGGACGATCGCACCATCCTCGTCGACGCCGACGCAGCCGCGGGGGATCTGGGCCGGGATCTCGTGGCGGCACTCGCCGACGGTGCCGAACTGACGGTGACGATCTCCGTCGAGTGACCGGCTCGAATCGCGTTACAGCCGGGCCCGAAATGTAAAATCACTTCAATACGTTGGTCGGGTACTACCGATATGGCAGGACAACAGGCACAGGGACAGCCCGGTGGGGTACAGACCCGCGGACCGATCACGCCGGAACGTGCCGGCAAGATCGCGCTCGCGGCGGCAGGCGTCGTCTTCGTGGGGAGTGTCGTCTACAGCGTGTTCAGCATTAGTCTGCAGGGTGGCTCGATCGATTTCGCCGACCTCCTCGTCAACCACCTGTATGGCATCCCCTACCAGGCTGCGATGATCGGGGCAGTCCTCTGGGCCGTGGCGACACAGGGAAGTAAGGACGCGCTGCTCAAGGGAAGCGCCGTCGTCTACGCGGGCGATCTGCTGAACAGCATCATCGTGGCGACGACGAACGAACTCGTCGAGACGAATCTGGGAACGCTTCTCGGCCCCGGCCAGAGCATCCTCTTTTTCGTCGGCTTCGTGATGGCAATCCGGCTCTACCACGGCAAGAACATCCTCCCCGGCGTCGGCGTCCGTCTCTGAGGATCCGGTGAGCCTTTCGAGGCTCGGTCGCTAGCGCGGGTATGTCCGACGACCCCGAACCGGCCGAGAACATCAGCGGCGGGACCGCCGGTGGCGGCTACGCCGACACCTTCGACGCCGACACGCCGGCGACCCGCGCCGAGGCCGTCGTCGACAGTCTCGGCGACCTGTACTGGCAGAAGTCCTACGGCGGTCGGAACGCCTTCGAGTGTCTCGTCCGCACCATCCTCAGCCAGAACACCAGCGACGTGGCCAGCCAACCGGCCCACGACGCCCTGATGGACCGATACGCGGAGGCACGAAGCGCCTCGAACGGCGCGAGCGGTGAGCGAAGCGAACCACGATCGGGGGGCGCAGGTGACCTCGCCGAAGCTCTCGCAGCGGCCGATCAGGTCGAACTCGCCGAGACGATCAGTTCCGCCGGCCTCTACAACCAGAAGTCCGAGCGGATTATCGACATCGCCGACCGCATCGTCACGGAGTACGGCGGCGAAGACGAATTCGACGCGTTCGTCCGCGAGGACGACCCCGGGGCGGTCCGGGACGCCCTGCTGGAGATGACCGGCGTCGGTCCCAAGACCGCCGACTGCGTGTTGCTGTTCGCCGGTGGTCGCGACGGCGTCTTCCCCGTCGACACGCACGTCCACCGCATCACGCGCCGGCTCGGGCTGGCACCACCCGACGCCGACCACGAGGGGGTCCGCGAGCACCTCGAACGCGACGTACCGGGTGAGAAGTGCGGGTTCGGCCACACTGCGATGATCCAGTTCGGGCGCGAGTACTGTTCGGCCCGCACCCCCGCCTGTCTGGACGACCCCGATGCCTGTCCGATGGCCGATCTCTGCGATCAGGTCGGGGTCGACCCGGAGACGGGCGAGGTCACCGATCCCGCCGATGTCGGGATCGCCGACGACTGAGCGGAAAACGATGTGACCGTCATCCCGACGGATTGAGGCGAGCAGGCGACACGGGGGGTATCCGGCGGAGCGGCGTGTCGCACACCCGCCCAGTGCGCTCCGCGGCCGCGGTCAGGTCACGGGCGGGACTGGTCGCGGTTCTGGATATAAACCTACGGCCGGAGTGACGGAGGGTCCGTCGCTTGTCCACATCGGTGGCGAAGATTGAAACGCGTTCTCCGCCAGGATAGGACCGTGAAACGACCGGAACCCTCCGAATGGAAAGCACGGGACAGCTACCGGAAGCAGATTTTGGCGACGGAAGACGAGATCGGCTCCGAGGGGAACCTGCTACAGGTGGTCGAGGTACCGCCCGGCGAACACGTCGAACCGCACTTCCACCGGGAGACACGGGAAGTGTTCTACGTCCAGCAGGCCGGCGGGCGGTTCGTGATCGACGGGACCGAGGTGACACCGGCGGCTGGCGAGGTCGTGGTCTGCGAACCGGGTGACGTTCACGAGGTGTACAACGAGTCCGACGAACCGTTTCGTATCCTCGTGTTCAAGGCCGATCTGGCCGAGGACGATACGGTTTGGGAGGACTAGAGGAACCGGAAGGTCTCCAGATTCTTGGGCGCGAACGTCCGCATGTTGTACTCGTGGTACAGCGCCGACGAGAGGTCCTGCGTCGAGGACTCGTCGCCGTGGACACAGAGCACTTTCTCCGGGCGGGGGTTCATCGTCTTCACGAAGTTCTCCAGGCCCTGTCGGTCGGCGTGGCCGGAGAACCCGTCGACGGTCTCGACGTTACAGTTCAGGGTCAGCGAGTCCGAGCGACCGCGGCCGCGACTGCTGCCGATCGGAACCTGGTCCTGGCCTCGCTGGATGCTCCGGCCAAGGGTCCCCTGTGCCTGGTAGCCGACGAAGGTCAGCGTCGTATCCTGGTCCGGTCCGAGGTGTTCGAGCCACGACATGATCGGGCCACCCGTGACCATCCCCGACGTCGAGAGGATGATCGCGGGGCCGCCGTCGGCGACCTCCTGGCGCTCCTCCTCGCCGCCGTCGATGTGGTTGAACTGGTCGGCCAGGAAGGGGTTCTCGTCGTCGTGGAAGATCCGGTCGCGCAGGTCGTCGCGCAGGTACTCCGGATAGGTCGTGTGGATCGCCGTGGCCTCCCAGATCATCCCGTCCAGATGCACGGGCATCTCCGGAATGTCGCCGCTGCGCATCGCCTGTTCGATGACGAGCATCATCTCCTGGGAGCGGCCCACAGCGAACGCGGGGATCAGAATCTTCCCACCCTGGTCGTAGGTTTCGTTGATGACTTCCTTGAGCCTGCGTTCCGAATCCTCCTGATCGGTCTGGTAGTCGTTGCGACCGCCGTAGGTGGATTCGAGGACGAGCGTCTCCACGCGGGGGAACTCGTTGACCGCGCCGTTGAACAGGCGGGTGTCCTCGTAGTGGATGTCACCGGAGAAGGCGACGTTGTAGAGGCCGTCGCCGATGTGGAAGTGGGCGATCGAGGAGCCGAGAATGTGGCCCGCGTTGTGGAGGGTGAGCTTGATGTCCGGCGAGATGTCGGTCACGTCACCGTACTCCAGCGGGATGCAGTGTTTGATCGCCTCCCGGACCATCTCCGAGTCGTACGGCGGGGCACGGCCCTCCTTGGCCGCCACGTCGAGATAGTCCAGCGTGAGCAGGCCCATCAGGTCCCGCGTGGGCTCCGTGCAGTAGATCGGCCCGTCGTAGCCGTACTTGAAGAGAAGCGGGATGAACGCGGAGTGGTCGAGGTGGGCGTGGGTCAGGACGACGGCGTCGATCGAGTTCGCGCCCGACCCGAGGGCCTCCGGCACCTGCAGGTAGGGCACTTCGTCCTCGGCCCCGGGCTTGTCACCGCAGTCGACCAGAACGCGGGTCTCGGGCGTCGAGACGATGAAAGAAGCACGCCCGACCTCGCGGCAACATCCGAGGGTAGTGATGCGCACCCACTCGTCGTCGGACATCTCCTCGCGGTGGATCTGCCGGCCGATCCGTTCGAGGATGTCCCGGCGCTCGTCGCGTTCCTGTTTGAGGAAGTTACGGACGTTCGAGACCGTCGAGGACTCGATGGGCGGCGTCCGGACGACCTCGGGGGTCCAGCCGACCTTCTGGGTGATCTCACGCAGCGTCGAGCCGTGTCGCCCGATCACCATCCCGGGCTTTTCGGCCTCGATGACGACCTCGCCGGTGTCGGCGTGGAAGTCCAGATCCGTGATGCCAGCCTCCTCGGGCGTGACCTCCATGATCTGTTCGCGGGCCTTGTCCGGCACGGACAGCACGTCGGGGTCCGGCCGAACGGTGATGCGTTTGCGCAACTGGCTCGCCAGCTGGCGGATGAGATCGCCGTTCTGGGCGAACTTCTTGGGGTCGCGCGTGTACACGACCAGTTCCGGTCCCTCGTACTGGACGTCCGAGATGGAGATGTCCTCGGGAACTTCGCTGACGATCTCTGCTTTCAACTCGTCTAACTGATTTTCTACCGTACTCATAGCTCGAAAATGGCCAAAAAGCGGTCCTGTGTCCGAACGGAACACCGCCGGCGGTCGATGGGGATGGCCCCCACCGGCCCCCGAACGGCGGGACACAGGCTGTCTCCTGTAAGGGTCATAGTGTCGTTTGTGTGATCCGCGATAAGCGGTCCGAACTCGTCGCTGCAGGATGAGTCCGGAAAACCGGCCTGTATTCGCCTCTATTGCCCCTACATTATAAAAGCCTTCGCAAAACAGTAGGTATTTCACCACGAAATCGACACCATGCACGTCTCACCTGCCGTCGTCGCAGCCGAACACGAGTGGGTCCGCGAGCGCGCGCCGACCGTCGTCGCGCTGATCGACACCGTCCGGACCGAACTGGGAGAGCAGTTCGGGACCGACGTGGCAACGGTCACGGTCGAGCAGTACCACGAGGCCGTCGATACCGTCTTCGCCGACGGCGACCTCGCGGTCAACGTCACCGCGCTGGTCCGCCTGCTCCGGAATCTCGACGTTGACGGCGACTATCCCGGGTTCGTCGTCGACGAACTGCTCGGCCGGGAACTGGCCGGGATGCTCGCCGGCACCCAGCCGCTCCGCATGCTCGGGGAGGCGACCTTTCACTACGCGGACGTGTTGACCCACGGCGACGCCGACGAGTCGGCCGGCGCGGACGACCTGGACGCCGCGCTGGCCGCCGGCTTCCAGACGCGACTCCCGGGCTGGGAGTGGACCGAAACCGCGAGTCCGTTCGATAGCGACTGAGCGACGGCTTCGTGACAGACAGAAACCGGAGAACGGCGAGCGCGTGTCGGTGCCACCCTCGGGACCCCACCCCGTCAGTCCCCTGTACCCCCCAAGGTACCGTCGGAGGACCGTACCACGGGCCCAGCCCCGATGGCCCCCCAGCCATCGGGCTATACGGTGACACACGCTTTCCAGGGGTGTACCCTTCGCCGGATATAGAGGGTCATTTATAAATTATCGTCGACAACCGGCCACGGCCCCAGCTAACCCTCGACGTGCGCGGCCCGGAGATGCGTCACCAGTCGCTCGACACGGTCGGGGTCGTACGTCCAGAAGCCGCCGTACGTGTCGGGTTCGCGTTCCCGGGCGATCAGCGCACAGGCCTGGGACTGTGTATCGGGACAGAATCCCACGAACCAGAACCGCCCGAGTTCACCGTCGGACTCGGTGTGTTCCGTGACGCCGGGAATCGGCGCTGCGTCCCACCGGCCGTCGAAGTAGACGTGCACGTCGAGATCGCTCTTCGCGAGACGTTCGTAAACGGATCGCTGAGCGGCCAGCGCCTCGGGTCGCTGGAAGCCGGCGTGGAGTTCTCCCCGACCGTGTCGCCAGGCCCGATCTTCGATCTCCCGGGTCGCCGCCAGCAGTTGCCGGCGCTCGAATGACTGAAAGAGCGTGTCGTCGAGCAGTTCCAGCAGCGGTTCGAGCGAGCCGGTCTGGGGGGTCTCGGCGTCGAGAACGCCGGCTGTCGGCTCGAACAGTGTCGCGACCGCTTCGAGGGGAACGGAGCCGAGAAATCGGTCACCCTGCCGGACCGTAACGAACCCGTCGGCGGACCCGTCCGGGAGTCGATCGAACCGCACGTCGACGTGCCACTCCGAGAGGCGGTCGGCGAGGTCTGACGGTGGGTCGGCGGCGTAGACGGTCACGGTCCGCCGTCCGGCCGACAGGTCGTCGACGAACGCCCGGAGCGACTCGGTCATCCGTCGATCAGGTCGCGGAGCGACTCGGGCCGTTCTCCGCGGGCCTGGGCCTCGACCCGGAAGGTCAGGTCGAGACACTCGTCCACCCAACTGGGATACGCCCCGAGCGAGACGACTCCAGTGTCTGCGTCGTGTTCGACGAGGCCACAGTCGAGGAGTTTCGGGAGGTGGATGTGTCGCAGCGCGATCTGCGTCTGTTCGTGAGCCAGTCGGTCGGCATCGACACCCTGGACCGAGGCCAGCCAGCCGGCCAACACGTCGGTCAGTTCGGTCCGGGTCGCGGACCCGTGTTCCCGGAGGTAGTAGAGCAGAAACCGCCGATAGTAGTTCGCGAGCGCCTCCAGTCGACCGTCGACCGCAGGGGGTGTGGCAGGCATGGTATTCGCTCCCATGGCCATATCTGTATCGCAGGTTGGTTTATGTATTTTGGCGGCGTAAATAGAGTTACTCCGGGGAACGTGTGGGGCGGACACGGCGGGTTTATTACGCCCGTGTCGGACTATCCTGTATGAGCGATTCGCAGGAGCTCGGTATCACCGAGAGCAAGGAACACGCCACCGGCGAGTGGTACGCCGAAGTGATCCAGAAGGCCAAGCTCGCCGACTACGCGCCGATGGGCGGGTTCATCGTGACGCGCCCGCGCGGGTACGCACTGTGGGAACGCCTCCAGAACCACCTCGATTCGTGGTTCAAAGACACGGGCGTCACCAACGCCTACTTCCCGATGTTCATCCCCGAGTCCTACCTGGAGAAGGAGAAAGACATCGTAGAAGGGTTCGACCCCGAGGTGGCGTGGGTGACCCACGGCGGCTACGACGAACTCGAAGAGCGACTGGCCGTGCGACCTACGAGCGAGTCCATCATCACCCCCTTCCTCGCGCAGTGGACCCGGAGCCACCGCGACCTCCCCCACCGGATCAACCAGTGGTGTTCCGTGGTTCGCTGGGAGGCCACCGAGACCAAGCCCTTCTTCCGCACCAAGGAGTTCCTCTGGCAGGAGGGTCATACCGCCCACGCCGAGGAAGACGAGGCGTGGGACGAGGCGATGACCCGCCTCGACCAGTACGAGAGACTCTACGAGGACGTGCTCGGCATTCCGGTCCTCCGCGGTCGCAAGCCCGACCACGACAAGTTCCCCGGGGCCGACACCACGACGACCGTCGAGGCGCTGATGCCCGACGGGAAGTCCGTCCAGGGCGCGACCTCCCACTATCTCGGCCAGTCGTTCGCCGAGGCCTACGACGTGACCTACGTCGACGAGAACGAGGACGAACAGACCGCCCACACCACCTCGTGGGGACTGTCCTGGCGCTCGCTCGGCGCGCTGGTGATGACCCACTCCGACGATCAGGGACTCGTCCTCCCGCCCGCCTTGGCGCCCGAGCAGGTCGTGATCGTCCCGATCTGGCAGGAAGACACCAAAGAGGACGTACAGGAGTACGCCGAGGACCTGGCGCTGGACCTCGACGACCGGTTCCGCGTCCACCTCGACGATCGCGACCAGCGCAACCCCGGGTTCAAGTTCAACGAGTGGGAGCTCAAGGGCGTCCCGCTGCGGATCGAGGTCGGGCCCAACGAGGTCGACGACGAGGAAGTCACCCTCGTCCACCGACCCGACGGCGAGACCGAGACCGTCGACCGCGACGGGCTGGCCGACGCCGTCGACGACCACCTCGACACCGTCTTCGCGAAACTGAAGGCCGACGCCGAGGAGAACCTCGAAGCGAACGTCCGCGAGGCCCACAGCCGCGAGGACATTCTGGGGACCATCGGCCAGCACGGCGGCTACGTCAAGGCACCGTGGTGTGGCGACGAGGACTGTGAGGACCCGATCAAGGAGGCCATCGCCGCCGAGATCGTGATGGTCCCGATGGACCCCGAAGAAGACCCCATCGGCGACGACTGCGCGATCTGTGGCGAGGACGCGACCGAAACCGCCTACTTCGCGAAGAGTTACTGACCACCGCCGGCAGAAGGCGGAGTTTTTCGCCGCTAGATCACCGGTTCTTGGCCTGTGACGGTAGCACACGGCGACCAGTCGGACGAAAAGCAGTTTCGTCATTGACTCGACTGTTCCACCGCCTCGCATCCTCTCGCACAACTATAACGGTTTTTCAATACATAGTGTCAGTATTGTTGTGAATGTGTTTATATCCCCTTATTTGAGTTTAACAGACCCTTAGCCCTTGAGGGACAGTCTCTTATTGGGGCAGTCGAAGTACCGCGTATGGTTGGGCAACGGACTACTAACGAGTCTGCGAGCGAGGTCGGGCTCGCGGATCCCACTGATGTACGGTCTAACTGCGGCGTGGGCGTCGTGATGGATCTCGACGGGGGTCGGGACAACGACGTCGTCGCCGACGGTCTGGAACTGCTCGCGAACCTCGAACACCGCGGAACCACGGGCGCGGAGGAGAACACCGGCGACGGGTCCGGTATCCTGTTGCAGATGCCTCACGAGTTCTTCGCGGCCGAGGTCGACGCCGATCTCCCGCCCCGCGGCGAGTACGCGGTCGGATCGCTCTTTCTCCCCCGCGACGACGAGGCCGCCGCCGCGGGTCTGAAGGATCTGTTCGAGTCGACACTCGCCTCGGAGGGACTGGAGGTCTTCCACTGGCGCACCGTCCCGACGGACAACGAGACGCTCGGCGCGACGGCAATCGAGTCCGAGCCCCGCGTCGAGCAGGCGTTCGTCCGCCCCGAGGGCGACGTGGACGACGAGGAGTTCGACAAGCGCCTCTACGTCGCCCGGCGGGTAGTAGAGAACACCGTCGAGGACGAGCGGCCGGCAGGTTACGAACGCTTCTACGTCGTCTCGCTCGATCAGGACACGGTCGTCTACAAGGGGCTCCTGCTCGCGGAGCAACTGCCCGAGTACTACCCAGAACTGACCGACGAGCGGATGACTTCGACGTTCGCGATGGTCCACGCGCGATTCTCGACGAACACGCTCGGTGCGTGGCACCTCGCACACCCCTACCGCAACATCATCCACAACGGCGAGTTCAACACCATCCAGGGCAACATCAACTGGATGCGGGCTCGCGAGACGGACCTCTCTGCGGAGGGCTTCGCCGACCACTTCTCCGAGGACGAGATGGAGAAGCTCAAGCCGATCATCGACGACCCCGAGCAGTCCGACACCGCGAGCGTCGACAACGGTCTCGAACTGCTCATGGAGGGCGGCCGGGACCTCCCCCACGCGCTCCGGATGCTCATCCCGGAGGCCTGGCGTGGCGAGGCGAACATGATCTCACAGGAGCGCCGGGACTGGTACGACTACCACGCCTCGCTGGTCGAGCCGTGGGACGGCCCCGCCCTCGTAGCGGCCACCGACGGCGAACGGGTCGGCGCGGTGCTGGACCGCAACGGTCTGCGCCCCTGCCGGTACGACATCCTGCAGAACGGCCGCCTCGTGATGTCCAGCGAGGCCGGCGCGCTGGATCACGACCCCGCGGAGATCGAGGAACGCGGCCGGCTCCAGCCCGGGCAGCTCTTCCTCGCCGACCCCGAGGAGGGGCGGGTCGTCCCCGACGACGAGGTCTTTGACGACCTCACCGACGAGAAGTACGCCGAGTGGGTCGATCGAGAGCAGGTTCACCTCGACGACGTGGCCGACCACGAGACCGAGCCCCAGGGAGAGGTCGACGCGCTTCGTTCCTACCAGGCGCTGTACGGCTACACCTACGACGAGGTCGATCACCTCATCCAGCCCATGGCCGAGAAGGGGAAAGACCCCGTGGGCTCGATGGGCGACGACACGCCGCTGTCGGTGCTAACCGACCACAACCGGCCGCTCTTCAGCTACTTCAAACAGCTGTTCGCGCAGGTCACGAACCCGCCGCTGGACTACATCCGCGAGGAACTGGTGACCTCGCTGGAGTCGCGGCTGGGCTACCAGCGCAACCTGCTCGACGAGACCCAGACTCACGCCCGGCAACTGGTCGTCGACTCACCGATCCTCACCGACGAGGAGACGACGGCGATCAAGGAACTGGACGAGAACGGCATGTCGACGGCGGTCGTCGATATCACATACGACCCCGACGAGGACCTCCGAGCGGCCGTCGAGGACGTACGCGCCGAGGCCGACGAGGCCGCCAAAGAGAACGACATCCTCGTCCTCTCGGACCGGGGTGCGGGCGAAGACGCCATCCCGATCCCGAGCCTGCTGGCCGTGGGCGGCGTCCACCACCACCTCGTGCGCAACGGCCTCCGCAACCACGTCGGACTCGTCGTCGAGTCGGGTGACCCCAGAACGGTCCATCACTTCGCGACGCTGATCGGCTACGGCGCGGGCGCGGTCAACCCCTACCTGGCCTACCAGACCATCGAGGACCTCGTGGCCGGGCCGGACGGCGCGAACCTCGGAACCGCCATCGAGGCCTACGTCGGCGCGGTCGAGGACGGCCTCCTGAAGACGATGGCCAAGATGGGCATCTCGACGGTGGAGAGCTATCAGGGCGCACAGATCTTCGAGGCCGTCGGGCTCGATTCGGACTTCGTCGCCGAGTACTTCGAGGGGACGACCTGCCGGACGGAAGGCATGGAGATCGAGGACCTCGAATCGGACCTGCGGACCCGCTACGACGTGGCCTTCAGCGACGACCCCGAGATCGAGCGCCAGGGCGAGTTCGAGCACCGGACCGGCGGCATCCACCACCAGTGGAACCCCGAGACGGTCGGGACGGTCCAGCAGGCCGTCCGGCAGGGCGACTACGAGAAATACAGGGAGTTCGCCGAGAAGATCAACGACCAGACCCAGGAACTCCAGACCCTCCGGGGCCTGCTCGAGTTCGACACAGAGGATCGGGAGTCGATCCCCATCGAGGACGTCGAACCCATCGAGGACATCGTCGAGCGCTTCGAGACGGCCGCGATGTCCCTGGGGAGCCTCTCCCCGGAGATGCACGAGAACAACGCCATCGCGATGAACCGGTTGGGGGCCAACGCCAACACCGGCGAGGGCGGCGAACCGCCCGAGCGCTTCGGCACCGAGAAGGAGTGTACGACCAAGCAGGTCGCCTCCGGCCGCTTCGGCGTCACCAGCGACTACCTCTCGGCCGCCGAGGAGATCCAGATCAAGATGGCTCAGGGGTCAAAGCCCGGAGAGGGCGGCCATCTGCCCGGGAAGAAGGTCAACGAGATGATCGCCCACGTCCGGTACGCGACGCCGGGCGTCGGCCTCATCTCCCCGCCGCCGCTGCACGACATCTACTCCATCGAGGACCTCAAGCAGTTGATCCACGATCTCAAAGCCGCGAACCCCGACGCCGACATCAACGTCAAACTGGTCGCCGAGGACGGCATCGGCACCATCGCGGCGGGCGTCGCGAAGGCCAACGCCGACGTGGTCCACATCTCGGGCCACGACGGCGGGACCGGCGCGTCGCCGAAGACCTCGATCAAGAGCGCGGGCCTGCCCTGGGAACTGGGCGTCGCCGAGGCCAACCAGATGCTCCGGGCGACGGACCTGCGCTCCCGGATCAAGGTCAGCACCGACGGCGGCATGAAGACCGGCCGTGACGTGGCCGTCGCCGCCATGTTCGGCGCGGAGGGGTACGCCTTCGGGACCGCCTCGATGGTCACCTCCGGCTGTGTGATGGCCCGGCAGTGCCACGAGAACACCTGTCCGGTCGGCGTCGCGACCCAGAACGAGAAGCTTCGGGCCCGGTTCCCGGGCACGCCGGAGAACGTCATCAACTACATGACCTTCGTCGCGCAGGAACTGCGCGAGATCATGGCCGACCTCGGCTTCGAGACCGTCGACGACATGATCGGCCGGGTCGACGTGCTCTCCCAGCGCGACGACGTGGACCATCCCAAGGCCAAGAAACTCGACCTCTCCTCCGTGCTCGCCGAGCCCGCGGGCGACGACGACCGCTACAAGACCCGCGAGCAGACCCACGAGGTCGACGAGCAACTCGACTGGGATATCCTAGAGGAGATCGGCGACACCGTCGAGACCGGCGAGCCCGTCTCGCTGTCGATGGACATCGACAACGTCGATCGCGCGGTCGGTGCGACCCTCTCGAACCGGATCTCACAGGAACACGGCACGCCCGGTCTCCCCAGTGACACCATCCGCGTCGACTTCGAGGGCGTCGCCGGCCAGAGCTTCGGGGCCTTCCTGCAGGACGGCGTCACCTTCGAGCTCACGGGGACGGCCAACGACTACGTCGGCAAGGGCCTCTCCGGCGGGAAGATGATCGTCAACACGCCAGCCGAGGCCCCCTACGAGCCCGAGGAGAACACCCTGATCGGCAACGTCGCCCTCTACGGCGCGACCCAGGGCGAACTCTACGTCAACGGCCAGGCCGGCGAGCGCTTCGCCGTCCGCAACTCCGGCGTCCGGGCGGTCGTCGAGTCGGTCGGCGACCACGGCTGTGAGTACATGACCGGCGGCGCGGTCGCGGTGCTTGGCGACACCGGCAAGAACTTCGCGGCCGGCATGTCCGGCGGCGTCGCCTACGTCCTCGACCGCGAGGGCGACTTCGACCGGAAGGTCAACCGCGGCATGGTCTCGACGTTCGACACCCTCGACGAACGGGACCGCAAGATGTTGCGCCGCCTGATCGAGAACCACGTCGCCTACACCGGTTCGGATCGCGGCCAGTACATCCTCGACAACTGGGAAGCGGAACTGGAGAACTTCGTCAAAGTTCTCCCCGACGCCTACGCGGAGATCATCGCGGACGACGACGAGGCCGACGTGCGGACCGAACCGCCCGAGCCCGCCACCCCGAGCGCCGACGCCAGCGAGCCGGCGGCGGGGCAGGCTGACGACTAGAACGCACCCACTTTTTACGTCAGGGGGGTCGCCCACGGCGACCCCCCTGCGCAAAAACTTGGGGAAAAAGGCCGCTCGCGCGCCGTCGGCGCGCTCGCGGTTGCTATGCTGGCCGTCCGCCGCACCACCGGCTACTGGGTTCGACTGCGCACCGCTAAAAAACCGCTCCGACGGCGTCAGTTACTGTTGCGGAGGCCCTCGATACGACCTTCGAGGTCGTCGATAGCGTCCCGGACCTCCTGTTTGGCCGACTCGCTCATCTGCTCGGTCTCTTCGACGGCACTGTCGAAGGCGTCCCGAACTCGTTCGAGAGCGTCGTCGGTCTTGTCGGACATTGCACCCGGGATATGTCACTCGCGAGTGGTAAAAGCTGTGGCAGAATCGTTGCCAAACCGCGACCGAAACCGGTCAGAACCTGCGGTCGGACCCGTCGTCAGCGTCTCGGCGCGTCCACGACGCACGGCTCCTATCGGCCGCTGTTTGGTCGTCCGCTCGATCTTCGACTGCCGTCCGCCTGTCGGCGCGAGCCGATTCCTCCGCTCGCTGTCGGTCCATCACGTCGGTGTCGTCGGTCTCGGCGTTAACCAGCGCCCACAGCACGAGCGGCACGCCCAGCGCGAACACCAGACCGAACACCAGGACGAACCCGCCGGCGGTCATCAGCCCATGAACACGTCCAGCAGGTTGCTCGTGCCCGCGTCGGACTTGTACAGTTCCGTGTAGCCGCAGTTCGTACAGGAGACCGTTTTGAACCCGCGATTCTGGATGTCGAACATCTTGGACAGGCCGCCGCCGGTAGTCGTGATCGTGTCGACTTCGGCGTCGTCGTGGCCGCACTTCGGACAGCCGTGCTCGGAGGGGTTTTCAGGGGGCATACGTACGAGTCTGGAACCTGTACCCCTATCAGTATTTTGCCGGCTCGTCCGACTCCGTGGCCCGCTGGAGTTCCATCCGAACCGCCGCGCCGGAATCCGTGTTCGACCACGAGACCGTCCCGCCGGAGTTACGCACGATCCAGTCGATCAGCCAGAGACCGATTCCGCTCGCGTGGATCAGCTCGGTCTCCTCGCCGGTCTCGATGGCCTGCATCTCCTGCTCGGGGATCCCGGGACCGTCGTCGCTGACGGTCAGAGTGACGGTGTCGTCGTCGGCCCGGACCTCGATATCGACCGTCGGCTCCGGGCCTGGATCGTGGACGATGGCGTTCTCGATCGCGTTCTCGAAGGCCGCCGAGAGGTAGACGCTCCCCCGGACGGACACGCCGGACGGCACCTCGGCACGGATCGTCGCCTCCGGGTATTCGGCTCTGAAATCGGCCAGCGTGTCCTCGAGCAGGGGTTCGAGGTCGACGTCGACCAGGTCGGCATCGGTGCCGACGACGCGGTCGACGATGCGGGTCTTTCGGCTCGTGGTCGCGAGGTCCTCGGCCGTTTCGACGATCTGTTCGGCCCGTGTCACCACGTCGTCGCTGTCGGCGTTGGCGGCGATCCACTCGGCGTTGCCCTGGACGACGTTCACGTCGTTCCGGATGTTGTGCCGGATGATCCGCGAGAGGACCTGTTTGAGCGTCTGGAGTTCCCCCTCGCGGTTGCGGAGTCGCTGTTCGCGTCCCTTCTGGCTCGTGATGTCGTTCATCACGATGGCCCGACCGACGAGCGAGTCGTCCCCGCCGGTGATCGGAGAGACGTTCACGTCGTAGCAGTTCCGCTCGCCATCGGACTGCACCCAGATCTGCTGGCGGCTCCCGTCGTTGACCAGCCCGTCCTCGAAGAACTCGTCGAGGTCGACGACGTCGTAGATCGGCCTGCCGATGAGCCGTGTCTGGGTGTCCAACATCTCTTTGGCCGTCGTGTTCACGTCGACGACGTAGTCGGTCGCGTCGAGGATGACGACCCCGCTGTCCATCTCCTCGACGACGAAGTCACGTGCCAGCGGTACGACGTCGTCCGAACGCGGGTCGAGGAGTTCGAGGAACCGGTCGATGGGCAGCGAGCGCACGAACCGGCGGCTTGCCAGAACGACCAGCCCGAAGACGCCCCAGAACAGGAAGACGATCGGGACGAACATCATGTGTGGCAGCGGGCTGTAGCCGATCACCGAGAGGATGTTGGCGAGCCAGATGGTGATGCTGGCCAGCAACAGGATCACCGTGAACGTTCGATAGAGGTTGCGCGAGCGCCGGAACTTCTTGAACAGGACGGCGTGGGTGAGCGCGTGGATGACGTAGACGACCAGCACGGAGAGCCAGAGACCGATCGCCCACTCGTGGCCGACTCCGACCCAGCCGCCGGTGCGGTCGACCGTCCGCTCGACGAACACGAGGTCGTGCAGGGGGTTCGAGACGGTGAGCGCGGTGATCGAGGCGACCGCGACGCCGAAGGCGGTGAACAGCGGCCACGACAGCCACCGTTCGTAGCCGCTGTAGCTGAGACAGAACAGACACCAGGTGGCCGTCGTCAGCGCGGCAAAGGCCAGGACGCTCCCGACCAGCACCCGGGTCGTGAGGGGATCGACGACGGACAGCGCGGCCGCGGAACTCCCGGCCCAGAGCGCCATCGCGACCATCGCCCACGCGTACATGCTCGCGGAGAGCCGGTCGCTCTGCCGCCGGACGTAATACGCACTGACGAGGGCGAGCAACGCACTCGCGATCAGTGGCACCGTATACGGCGTGTGCTGGAGTCTCATCAGTGGAACCGGCCCGGGGATTTCGGAGACGTAACCGCCGGGACAGACGGTAGAGCGCCGATAAAAGGTTGGCCGTGTATTGGCTGCCGATACAGCCGAGTCTGGCCGGAGCCCGAGCGGGGGCCGATCCCGGACCGAACCTTTTCACCCGTGGCGTCGTGGAAGCAGATATGACACGGGCGCTGGTCATCGGTGGGACGCGCTTTATCGGTCGCCACACCGTCGCGGAGTTGCGCGACCACGGCTACGACGTGACGATCTTCAACCGCGGCGAACACGACAACCCCTTCGACGACACCGGGGTCGAACACGTCGAGGGCGACCGCACCGACGACGGCGACCTCGCCGACGTCGCCCACGCCGTCTCCCCGGACGTGGTGATCGACTGCGTGGCCTACCAGCCCCGCGACGTGCGGGCCGCGACCCGGATCTTCGACGACGTCGAGGCCTACGTCTACGTCTCCAGCGGCGCGGCCTACGGCGAGGAGGCCATCCCGAAACGCGAGGGCGAGACGGCGCTCTGTGAGTGCTCCGACGAGCAGGCGACCGACGACTCGGCGGACAGTTACGGCCCCCGGAAGGCGGCGGGGGATCGAGCGGTGTTCGCTGCGGCCGAGGACGGCGTGAACGCGACGAGCGTCCGCCCCTGCAACGTCTACGGACCCCACGACTACACCGGCCGGGTGGACTACTGGATCGAGCGCGTCTCGACTCACGATCGAGTGCTGGTCCCCGGTGACGGGACGAACGTCTGGCACCGGGCCTACGTCGAAGACGTGGCATCGGCGCTCCGGATCGTCGCCGAAGAAGGCGACCCGGGCGAGGCCTACAACGTCGGCGACCGGCGGGCGACGACGCTCGACGAACTGGTCGAGGGGATCGCCTCGGTACTGGACGAGTCGGTCGAGATCGTCCACACCGGGCCGCGGGAACTCGCGGCCGGCGATATCGACCCCGGGGAGTTCCCCCTCTACCGGGACTACCCGCACCTGCTCTCGACGGCGAAGTTGTCCGGACTGGGCTGGGAGGCGACGCCGGTGGAATCGGCACTCGAAGCGACGGTCGAGGACTACGTCGAGAGCGAGCGCGACGGGAGCGAACACGGGCCTGACCGCGAGCGCGAGGAGCGCGTGCTGGGCGTGCTGGACACGCTGGCCTGAGACGAGGGGGAACGCATTAATCCGTGGCACGACACGGGAGCGTATGTTCGAGAAGTCTTCGTGGATCCGTCTACCCCGGAACGTGGTGGTGGGGCACGGCGTCCTCGACGAGACAGTTGACGCCGTCGCCGAACTCCACCTGACGGGACGGCCGCTGGTGGTGACGAGTCCGACGCCGAAGGAGGTCGCAGGAGACCGCGTCGTCGAGGCCTTCGGGGCCGAGGGGGCCCAACCGGCGCTGACGACGGTCGAGGAGGCCAGTTTCGCCGAGGTCGAGCGCGTCATCGAGACCGCACGCGCCGAAGAGGTCGGGTTCCTGATCGGCGTCGGCGGCGGGAAGGTCATCGACATCACGAAGATGGCCGCCGACGACCTCGGACTCGGGTTCGTCTCGGTGCCGACCGCGGCCAGCCACGACGGCATCGTCAGCGGTCGCGGCTCGGTCCCCGAGGGCGACACGCGCCACAGCGTCGCCGCCGAACCGCCGCTGGCCGTCGTCGCCGACACCGAGATCCTCGCGGCGGCTCCCTGGCGGCTGACCACCGCGGGCTGTGCCGACATCATCAGCAACTACACCGCCGTCAAGGACTGGCAGCTGGCCCACCGGCTGAAAAACGTCGAGTACTCCGAGTACGCCGGCGCGCTCAGCCAGATGACTGCCGAGATGCTCGTCGAGAACGCCGACTCGGTGAAGAAGGAACTCGAAGAGTCGGCGTGGGTCGTCGTCAAGGCGCTGGTCTCTTCGGGCGTGGCGATGTCCATCGCGGGCTCGTCCCGGCCCGCGAGCGGGGCCGAACACCTCTTCTCGCACCAACTCGACCGGCTCGTGCCCGGCGAGGCGCTCCACGGCCATCAGGTCGGCGTCGGCTCGATCATCACGGAGTACCTCCACAGCGGCCAGACGGAGTGGCGCAAGATCCGGGACGCACTGGCCGGAATCGGTGCGCCGACGACCGCCGACGAACTGGGGATCGACGACGAGACCGTCATCGAGGCGCTGACGACCGCCCACCGCATCCGGGATCGCTACACGATCCTCGGCGACGGCGTGAGCGAACCCGCGGCCCGCGAGGCCGCCCGCGCGACCGGCGTCATATGAGAAGCTGACTCTCCGGCGGCTCGGCGCGCCACTGACACTCCGCCGGAGGTGTGCCGCCGACGTGTGTGCCGGTGAACAGAACCAGCAGTCGATAGACCGGGTCGGCCTCGGCGTCGTCTTCGTTCCGGACGCCCGCGATGGTGACCGCTTCGAGCCCGTCGATTCGGCACTCGACCCCGGTCGACTGGACGGCACTCCGGGCGCGATTCTCGATGGACGCGCCGGAGCTGACGATGGACGCCGGGGCACGGACCGCCTCCCCATCGGGACGGACGAGCACCTCGTCGGCATCGTTGCGGACGTGGACGTCCACGCGACCGACCGTCCCCTCCCACTCCCGGGCGATCTCCTCGTAACACTCCGAGGAGACCGACACCGTCGTCTGTGACACCGGAAACGACCCATACCCCGCTTCGAGTTCGGCCAACAGGTCCTCGACGCAGTCCCGTGACCGACCGGCAAATTTCATGCACCCATCCAGACATGGTCCGGAAATAAACCCGTCACATCTTTTCGACCTCGTGGGAAGCACACAACCCCCGATTGACGCACTACGAGAGTGGACGATATCGAGCGCCGGGGCGACCGAAGGGTCAGCCCAGGTCGGCGTCGCGGAAGACGTAGTAGGCGAGCGCTCCGGCTCCGACGGCCCAGACGAGCAGGGTGAGGAGGGCGAACCACTCGGTGAGGTAGAACGGCGGTGACTGCATATTCCCGACCATCGCGCCACGCGGCCCCAGACCGTCCATCCTGATGCCGGGATACGGGACCGGGAAGTCGGTGAACACGATCGACGCGATGCGGGTGTACGCGGCGGTCGGGCTGAGGTAGCTCAACAGCAGGTACCAGCGAGTGGGGCCAGCGCCGCCGAATGGCAGCGCGACGAACTGGATCAGGCCGGTCCAGGCGACGTGGGTCACGAAGAACAGGCCGATCACGCTCGTAATGGCCCGACGCCGCGTGCTGGCGAGCGCCGACAGGCTCACGGCGAGCGTCGTGAACACGGTCCCGAGCAGGAGCGTCGCGAGGAACAGGCCGAGAACCGCGACGGAGAACTCCGCTGGCGAGCCGAGTCCGACGAGCACGGGTATCGTGACCGCCATCGTGACGAACCCGACGGCGACGCTCACCGAGATCACCGCGGTCCGGCCGAGGATCTTTCCGACGAAAATCTCCGCGCGTTCGAAGGGGAGCCCGAGCAGGAGTTTGATGCTGCCCGAGCGACGCTCGCCGACGACCGACATGTATCCGACGATCAGCGCGATGATCGGAACGATCCAGGTGATCGGACTCGTCAGCGAGACCAGCACGAGTTTCGGGAGGACGCCAGCCGGAACCTCCGGCGAGACGTCCATCCGGGAGACCTGATACGCGGCGAGGACAACGAGCAGCGCGAAGAGGGCGCTGACGACCCAGACCGTCTTCGACCGCACGGCGTCGTCGAAGTCCTTCCGGGCCATGACCGAGAGCTGTCGGTCCCTCATGCCGACACCTCCCGGGCCTCGTCCTCGTCGATCAGCTCCGCGAACAGCTCTTCGAGCGAGGACTCGGTGGTCTCGAAGTCGGTGACCGTCGCGCCCGCGTCCTCGATCCGGCTGATCACTCTGGCCTTGGCAGTCGAGTCCGACAGAGTCATCGTCAGCTCCGGCCCGTCGGCCCGGACGTTGGACACGTCGTCCATCGCCTCCAGATCCGTGATGGTGAGATCCGGCTGGCTGTCGACGGTCACGTGTAGCGTCGTCCCGACGCCGACGGTGTCGCGGATCTCGTCCAGCGACGCCACCTCGATGAGTCGCCCCTCGTTCATGATCCCGACCCGGTCACAGACCGCCTCCACCTGCCCGAGGATGTGACTGGAGAAGAAGACGGTCGCGCCGCGGTTCACTTCCTGCCGGATGACGTTGCGCATCAGCCGGATCCCGTTGGGGTCCAGCCCAGTCGATGGCTCGTCGAGGATCAACAGATCCGGCTCGTCGACGAGCGCCATCCCCAGCACGAGTCGCTGGGCCATCCCCTTCGAGTAGTCGCCGGCGTTCCGCTCGGCGTCCTCGGGGTCGAGTCCCACCCGGTCCAGAATCTCGTCGGGGTCGTCGTCGGCCCCCCGGGCCTCCACCACGAACTCCAGATGGCGACGACCTGAGAGCCGGTCGTAGAGCTGGTAGCCGTCGGGGAGGACGCCGACTCGTTCGCGGATGTCGACGGCCTCCGTCCGCGTCGGATGGCCGAACACGCGCGCCTCCCCCGAGGACGGCGGCGTGTAGTCCAGTAGCATGTTGATCACCGTCGACTTCCCGGCTCCGTTCGGGCCGAGAAAGCCGAACACCTCCCCCTCCTGGACGGTCAGGTCGACCGAGTCCACGGCGACCACGTCGCCGTATCGTCGCGTCAGACCGTCCGTCTCGATCGCGACCATATGCCTCCTCTCTACCGCCCCGCCAACAAGTTTTCCCCTTCGACAGTGACAGGTCAGACCCACCCGGAAGCGTCAGACGTGCCGATCGAGGAAATCGACGACCGCGGTGTAGGCCTCGATCCGATTGTCCAGTTTCGAGATACCGTGACCCTCGTCCTCGAAGATCAGTTTCTCGACGGGGACGCCCTGTGTCTCGACTTCCGCGGCGATCTGCTCGGCCTCGCCGACGGGCACCCTCGGGTCGTTCGCGCCGTGGAGGACGAACAGCGGGGCGTCGATGCGGTCGGCGTCGTGGATCGGACTGATCGATTCGAGGAACTCCCGGTCGTCTTCGAGCGATCCGTACTCGGCCTCGCGGTGTTCCCGCCGCCAGGCCCCGGTGTTCTCGAGGAAGGTGACGAAGTTGGCGATGCCGACGGAGTCGACACCCGCGGCCCAGAGGTCGGGGTACTCGGTCATCGCCGCCAGCACCATGAACCCGCCGTAGGAGCCACCCTTGGCGACGATCCGGTCCGGGTCGACCGCGGGGTGCTCGGCGAGCCAGTCGACCGCCGCCCGGATATCTTTCACCGAGTCCATCCGTTTCTCCACGTCGTCGAGGTGCGTGTAGGCCGTGCCGTAGCCCGTCGATCCGCGCACGTTGGGCTCGAAGACCGCGTAGCCCCGCGAGAGGAAGTACTGGGTCAGTCCCGAGAACGAGGGGCGGCGCTGGCTCTCGGGGCCGCCGTGGATGTCGACGACGACGGGGACGCCGTCCGAGGGCCGGTTCTCCTGATCGGGCAGCGTGAAGTAGGCGGGAATCTCCCGGTCGTCGAAGGTCTCGTAGTGGACGAGTTCGGGCTCGCGGAACGACGACCGTGGGATGCCGGCCGTCGAGGCGCGGGTCCAGCGCTCGGTGTCGCCGTTCTCGAACTCGACGACGTGGACGTTCGTGTTGTCCGTACGGCTGGACGCAGAGAGCGCGAACCGGTCCGCATCGGGGCTGAAACTGACACCGCCCGCTGTTCCGTCGGGCAGGTCCGGCCCAGGCCGGGTCTCGTAGGTGGTCGCGCCCGTCAACTCGCCCACGGTGATCTCGGTGTAGCCGTCGACGTTCCGGGAGTAGGCCAGATTCCCGGTCTCGTCGTCGAGTGCGATGCCGTCGACGTTCCACTCGCCACCGTCCTCGACGACCTCGAACTCGCCGGTGTCGAGGTCGAGGCGTTCGAGTCTGAGAGTATCGCTGTCCCAGTCGGTACAGCAGTAAATCGCCTCGCCGTCGGGGCCCCACGAGGGGCTGTCGTACCTGACCTCGCCCTCGTGGGGAGTCACGTGTTCGATGTCGCCAGAGTCCAGATCGAGGACGTAGAGGTCCTTGTCGAACGAGGAGGCGTGTTCGGTGACGAGCAGGCGGTCGTCGTCGGGACTCCAGCCAGCCAGCGCGAGCCAGCCGTCGCCCTCGTGGACCAGTTCTGCCTCGTCGCCGTGTTCGTCGCGGCCCTGGACGTACACGTCGAAGACGGACTCGTCGCGGCGGTTGGCGGCGAAGGCGAGGCGGTCGCCGTCGTGGGACCACCCACCCCAGTAGTGGATGGCGTCGGGGGTCGCGGTCAGCGGCGTGACCTCGCCGGAGTCGAGGTCCAGTCGAAACAGCTGGGTGAACTCGTCGCCGCCCTCGTCCATACCGAAGGCGAGTTCGCGGCGCTCGGGCGAGAACGAACAGAAGGTGACGCGTTCGTCGTAGAAGGTGCGTTGCTCGGGCCAGCCGCCGGGTTCGTCGAGCGTCCAGATCTGTGGTGTCCCCGTCGTGTCCATCAGGAAGGCGACCGTGCCCTCGGGGCCGACCGACGCGCCGTAGGCGCTGCGGACGTTGAGATACCGCTCCAGGTCGTGCATGTCGGAGCCACGGGCGGCCGCGGTTTAGTGGTGCCGGCGCGAGTGGTGCCAGTGGGTGTGGTGTCCGATCACCGATCGGAGGGTCCGGTCGAGCCGGGAAGCGCCGCGCCATAGGGTGAACGCGAGCGAAGCGGGAGCTACAGTCCCGGACAAAGGACAGGGATTTTTGAGCGGCCGCCGTGTCCCCCCGGGTATGCGGGTCGCCTTCGTGTCGGAGCGGACGGTGTTCCACGAATCCACCGAGGGGCGGGAGCGCCTCCACCGGATCGCGACGAACCTCGACGCTCGCGGCCACGACGTGACCGTCTACTGCGCCCAGTGGTGGCCGGATTACCCCGAGACCATCGACCACGAGGGCATCACCTACCGCGGAATCACCGTCTCCGACTCGAAGGCCGCCTTCCTCGCCCGGATCCCCTGGACGGTGGCGCTGGACCGACCGGACGTGATCCACGCGACGCCGGAACCGCCGTGGGTCGTCACCGCCGCGAAACTCGCGGCGATTCCGGCCCGCGCGCCGCTGGTCGTCGAATGGTTCGGCGACGAGGACCTCCCCGACTCGCGGGCGACGAGGTACGCCGCGAAGTTGCCCGACACCGTGATCGCCCCCTCGGAACTCGTCCGGACGACCGTCCGCGAACACGGCGCGACCGGCGACAACACCCGGGTCGTCCCCGAGAGCATCGACACGTCGCTGATCGACGAGGTCGACCCCGACGAGGACGCCGACATCGTCTACGCGAGAGAACTCGACGCCGACGCGAACGTCCAGACGCTGTTGCTCGCCCTCGCCGAACTGCGCCAGCGCGACTGGTCGGCGACGATCATCGGTGACGGCCCTCGCCGCGAGGAGATCGAACAGCAGGCCGCGGATCTGCGCATCGACGACCGGATCACGTTCGCCGGCGACCTGGATCGTGAGGAACGGCTCTCGATCTACCGGGGCGCACACACCTTCGTCCACACCGCTTTCCGCGAGAACTTCGCCACCGAACTCCTGTGGGCGCTGGCCTGTGGCTGTATCGGCATCGTCGAGTACCAGGCCGAGTCGAGCGCCCACGAACTCATCGAGACCTACCCCCGGAGCTTCCGGGTCACCGACGACGAGGAACTCACCGCTGCCATCGAGGAGGCCGCCGGCATGGAGCGACTCGACCGGGACCCGGATCTGGACCGGTACGATCACGAGAACGTCCTCGACCGGTACCTCGACTGCTACCGCGACCTGCGCGAGGAACGCGGTCTCTTTTGAGCAGGCTCACTTCTGTGCCGTCCCGGTTTTCCGTTCGCCGCTGGAAGGGCCGGTATGCAGGAGCCGACCCAGCGCGTCGCCGACGGTGTCACGACGACCGACGCCGCCGCGGCCGCCGACCTGATCCCCGACGACGGCATCGTCCCGACGAGCGGCCTCAGCGCCGGCCCGAAAGATATCGCCCACGAACTCGCCGCCTCGGACCGGGACCTGTCGCTCTCGGTCCCCGCGAGCGCCGACGCGGGCTTCGTCGCCGACACCGAACTCCCCAACGCCGACGCGCTCGACCTCCGCTATCCCTTCTCGGCGTGGCCGAACCTCAAGCGCGCCATCAATGACGGACGGGTCGGCTTCGTCGACGACCACCTCTCGGTCGTCGAGCAGTCGGTCGCACAGGGCTACTTCGGCGACCCCGACGTGGCCCTCGTAGAAGCCCTCGCAGTCGGCGAGGACTGGCTGATCCCGACGACCGCAGTGGGCGGCGTCCCGGGGTTCGTCGCTGCGGCCGACGAGGTGATCGTCGAGGTCAACGAGGCCCTGCCGCTCGAACTCCAGCAGATGCACGACACCTGGACACCGTCGACGCCGCCCCGCGACCCCATCGCGCTGTCGGCGCCGGACGAGCGCCTCGGCGACCAGTTCGTCCGGTTCGACCCCGACAAACTGGCGGCCGTCGTCCGCACCGAGAACGATCCGATCGCGTACCCGTTCCGTGACCCCTCCGACGTGGAGCGGACCATCGCGGACAACGTGGTCGAGTTTCTGGCCGACGAACTGGCCGAGAACCCGGCCTTTCGCGAGCGATTCGCCTTCGAGGTCGGAATCGGGTCACTGGGTAACGAGATCGCCGAACGGATCGGCGACCTCGACCTGAGCGACCGCGAGGCAGTCTACTTCGGCGAAGTCGCACAGGACGGTCTGCTCGACCTGCTGGAGTCGGGGACGCTCTCGGCCGCGAGCGCGACCGCGCTCGTCCTGGGCGAGAACGGCATCGATAAGTTGCTCGACCGCCCGGAACTCGTGGCGGACACCGTCCTCACGCGGTCGATGAGCGTCTCGAACGACCCCGGCCTGATCCGGGCGTTCGGCGTCGTCGCGATCAACACCGCCGTCGAGGTCGACGTGTACGGCCACACCAACTCCTCGCACGTGCGCGGGTCGCAACTCCTCCAGGGGATCGGCGGCTCCGGCGACTTCGCCCGCAACAGCCTGCTCTCGATGATGGTGTTACCTTCGACGGCACAGGACGGCGAGATCTCGCGGATAGTCCCGATGGCCTCCCACGTCGACCACCCCGATCACGACGTAGAGGTGGTCGTGACCGAACACGGCGTCGCCGACCTGCGGGGGCTGACCCCCGACGAACGGTTCGAGGAACTCGTCGGCGAGTGTGCCCATCCCGATTTCCGACCGGACCTCCGGCGCTACGGCGAACGCGCCGCCGAGGACGGCGGGCACATGCCCCACGACCTGCCGTCGGCGTTCGATATGCACACCGAGTAGTCACCCCCTTCGTGAGCCCGACGCGGCTCACTCGGCGTCGGCCGGATCGTCCGCGGCCTCGACCGCCCGGACCGCGGCGACGTTCTCTTTCACGTCGTGGACGCGGACGATGTCGGCCCCGCGCTCGGCGGCGATGGTCGTCCCCGCGACGGTCGCGGCCAGTCGCTCGTCGGGGTCGCGGTCGATCCGCCCGAACATCGACTTGTGGGAGTGGCCGACCAGTACCGGGCAGCCGAGCGCCCGGAACTCGTCGATCCGACCGAGGAGTTCGAAGTCCTCGGCGGGAGACTTGGCGAACCCGAGTCCGGGGTCGACGATGATCTGTTCGCGGTCGAGTCCCGCTTTCTCGGCCAGCAGGACGCGTTCGGTCAGTTCGTCGAGGACATCCGTGACCACGTCGTCGTACTCGCGTTCGGTGTCTGGATCGACCGGCGTCTCCTCGCTGTGCATCACGACGACGGGTACGTCGTGGTCGGCCGCGACAAGCCGCATCTCGGGATCTTCGAGGCCCGACACGTCGTTGAGAATGTCCGCGCCGGCGTCGAGGGCCGCACGGGCGACGGCGGCCTTGCGCGTGTCGACCGCGATGGACACGTCGAGGTCGCTGATCCGTTCGATCACCGGGACGACGCGGTCGATCTCGTTCTCGACGGGTACCGGCTCCGCACCGGGACGGGTCGATTCCCCGCCCACGTCGATGATATCGACGCCGTGATCGACCATCGCCTCGGCGCGGTCGACGGCGGCCTCGACGGCCTCGAACTCCCCGCCGTCGTGGAAGCTGTCCGGTGTGACGTTCAGGATTCCCATGACGGCCGTCCCGTCCTCCCACGGATACCCCCGCTCGTCGGGGCCGTGGCCTTCGATCTCCAGAGTGGCACGGAGGTCGTCGGCGAGCGGCGAGAGGCCGTAGGGCTGGCCGTCCAGTTTCCCGCAGAGTCGCTTGAACTGCGCGAGCGTCCCCATGAGCACGGCGTCGACGTTCTCGCGGTCCTGATCGACCAGCCCGGAGACGGCACACTCCCCGCCCAGCGAGAGCAGTTCCTCCTTGAGGTACTGGGCCTGTCGGGGCTGGACGCGGGTCCGCAGGACGCGGTGGACGCCCTTCCCGCCCATCCGCCAGACGCCAGCATCGGTGACGTGGGCGCGTTCGAGCGTCTCGCGGGATTCGGCCACCGAGTCGACGTGTGTCGGGACCATCGGTCGGGTCCAGTCTTCCCGGGCCTCCGAGACGCAGTACAGCGAGCCAGTCACCAGCACGCAGTCGTCGGTTCCGGCGGCCTCACGGGCCATCTCGAACGCGCCGGCCAGGTCGCTGCGGGTCTCGACCGTGGCGTCGGTCTCGGCCTCGAACGCGCGTGCGAGCACGTCGTCGGCCTCGGCCCGGTCCAGATCCGGTTCGCAGGCGACGACTCGTTCGGGGTCGGGCAGCGCCGCGGCGATCCCGCGGTGGTCCTTGTCGCTCATCGCCCCGATCACGACGTGGAGGTCGTCGTAGTCGAAAGAGTCGAGCGTGTCGGCCAGGGCGGCACAGCCGCCGGGGTTGTGCGCGCCGTCGAGGACGACCAGCGGATCCCGACCCATCACCTCGAATCGACCGGGCCAGTGGGCGTTGCGCAGGCCCCGGGCGAGGTCGTCGCCGTCCACGTCCGCGACCTGTCGGGAGAGCGCCGCCGCGACGCCGGCGTTGCGGGCCTGGTGGTCACCGAGCAGCGGGAGTTTCGTGTCGACGGCCCAGCCGTCGCCGTCGAGGGAAACGGCGGCTTCCAGGCCGTCGCGGCCGCCGTAGGTGACGGTACAGTCCGCTGCGCCGTCGTCGCCGACGGTGTAGAGGTCGCCGGCGACCGCACGGGCGGCCTCGCGGGCGTCGCCGGTCGCGCCCGTCACGAGGGGCGCGTCGGCTGGGGCGACGTGGGCCTTGTCGCGGGCGATCTCGGCGACGGTGTCGCCCAGCAGGTCGGTGTGTTCGAGCGTGACGGTCGTGACGGCGCTGGCGACGGGGTCGACGACGCTGGTGGCGTCGTGGCGGCCACCGATGCCGACCTCCAGAATTGCGACGTCGACGTCGGCACGACGGAAGGCCCAGAGTGCCAGCACGGTGAGCGTCTCGAAGAAGGTGGGAGCCTCGCCGTCGGCCGCGCGGTCGGTGACGTAGGGGCCCGCCTCCTCGACGAACTCGATCGTGGCCGACTCGGTGAGTTTGTGGCCGTTGATCCGGACGCGCTCGCGCACGTCGTCGAGGTGTGGAGAGGTGTAGAGACCGACGTCGAGACCGGATTCGCGGAGGACGCGTTCGGTCATCCGGGCCGTGCTGCCCTTCCCGTTCGAGCCGGCGATCTGGATCGCTCGAACGGACTCCTGTGGGTCGTCGAGATGTGCGAGAAAGTCCCGCGTCGGCGTCGTGCCCGCCCGCGGCGGGTACCGGCGCAGATCGAAGAGGAAGTTCGCCGCGTCGTGGAACTCCATACGGCGACCGAGCACAGCGGCGCGCTTTAGCGTGTCGGACTCCCCCGATTGGGTCAGTCCGGGCCGACCTGTGAGATGATCCGCGACTCGATCTTCCGCAGGTGTTCACCGACGGTGCTGGTCGAGCAGTCCAGTTCCCCCGCGATGTCCTCGTTGGTCGCCTGTCGGGGAATCTCGTAGTACCCCTTCGCCAGCGCGACCTCCAGCACTTCGAGCTGGCGGTCTGTCAGCAGTGTCGTCACGTCGACGCGGTCGACGGGGCCCGAATCGTCCTCCTGCAGTTCGATGTCCAGGTCGCCGGGGCGCATCCGGGCGGCCTCGCGGATCTTCTTGAAATCGCCCGCGACGGACATGTGCAGGCCGCCATCTTCGTCGATGTCGATCGGCGGGTCGATGATGAGGTCGTACTCGTCCATGAGCTGGATCATCGCCGAGAGCACCGTGTTCGCCGCGAAGCGAACGTGTGCGCGCACGCCGTCGTCGTCGACGTCGAAGACGTCGTAGGAGAGTGCGCTCTCCTCCTCGTCGAGAATCGTCTCCAGTTCGTCGGCGTCGCCGATGAGGTGATAGAGCAGGACGCTCGTCCCGTCGGACATCAGATCGAAGTGGAGTGCGGCCTCGCGGGACAACTCGGGGTGCTCGACGATGGCCTCGTCGAGCGGATTGTACGTGCCGTCCTCCGTCCGGAGGACGATGTTGAACTCCCGCATGTCCTCCAGTTCTAGCCAAGGGAACAAAAGGGGTTCGGCAGTGATGTGAGGTGAGGGGCCCAGTAACTGTCGCCACAACCGCTGAACTCCCTGTTCGATGATGACAGACCCGGGCGGTTGTGCGTCCCCGGAAGCCGTGGTATTATCTGTCAGCCACACATATCGATGTCTCGTTGACTACCTGCGGCGTCCGGCCCTGCTTAAAAAGTTCCCCACATTATCGGGGGTATATGTATCCAGTTGTCTGTTGTACAGTGGCATGGGTATGGACGCCAGCACAGATACCATCGAAGCGGGGCGGATCGACACCGACAACACGTACTACGAGTTGTACCAGAAGTCGGTCGAACTGGGGACGTGGGACGCGGAGAAACTGGTCCGGAAGGTCGGGTTCGAGGAGGATCGCGAGGTCTGGGAGGGGCTCGACGAGAACGAGAAAGAGCAGTGGTCGCGGCTCATTTCGTACTTCATCGACGGCGAACACGCGGTCGCACAGGACGCCCGTCGCATCATGAAGACGGTGTCCTCGCCGTGGTTCGACCGGTCGATCGAGAAGGAGATGTTCGCCTCCGCACTCGCGCTGGAGGAGGCAAAGCACACGCAGTTTTTCGACCTGTACCTGACGAACGTGATGGTCGATAAGTTCCCGCAGTACGAACTCGACACGCGTCGCGGGGGCATCCAGATCCCCCGGACCGAGGCCTGCGGGGCGGGCGAGATGTTCGAGCGCCAGGGCACACTGCAGGCCCAGGCTGCTGACGGCGGTGCACCCGTCGACATCGCCCGCGCGGCGACCAACTACCACATCGGCGTCGAGGGGATCCTCGCCCGGGGTGGCTACTTCGCCAAGAACCGGATGATGCAGGAAGCGCCCCTCAAGCTGCTCAACAAGGGCTTCCAGTTCATCAGCACCGACGAGGGTCGACACATTACGTTCGGCCTCGAAGTGCTGAACGAACTCATCGAGAAGGAACGCGAAGGGATTCCGGAGTACCAGGGCGTCGAGAACGCCATCTGGGAGCAGGCCATCGAGGACATCGGCTACATCACCGACACGGCCTACTTCATCACCGAATCCGTCGGCGACCCGCTCGACGTGGACTTCTCCGAACTCGTCAACCGCGGTGCGCGACTGGCCGGGGACATGATGTTCGACACCCTCGACCTGGACGCCGGGAGCGCCCAGGAGTTCATGCAGGCCTCCGCGGACGCGATGGAGAACGCCCAGGGCAGCGACTACGAGGCGGTCATCGAGAAGTACGACCACATCTACTCGCAGAAGATGGCAGGTGACTGACCATGACGAAACTCACGGAGATCGAAGGCGCGGACTTCACGGCATCGGACGACGAGATCGAACAGGCGATCGAGGAAGCGGCCGACGACCTCGGCATGTCGCCCGAGAAGGTCTCCGAGGAAGTCGCCTACATCCTCGACTCCGGTACGGGTCGAGCTAACAACGAGGGCGTCGCCGGCGCGGCCGCCAGCGACAACGTCGACACGAACGACGACCCGCGGCTGGAAGCGCTCGAGATGTTCAAACTCCGCCAGGAACTATGAGCGGGCGGGCAGACACGGCCGACGACGCGGCCAACGAACCCGCGACCGACGGCGGCACCTACGAGGTCGACCTCGTCCACGAGGGCGAGGAGATCAGTCTGGCCGTCGACGAGGACGAGTACATCCTCGACGCGGCCGAGGACGCGGGGCTGGACCTGCCCTACTCCTGCCGGAAGGGACAGTGTACCTCCTGTGTCGGGACGGTCGAAGCGGGTGAGATCGACCAGAGCGAGGGCGCGGCGCTGGACCCGATGCAGGAAGACGACGGGTTCGCGCTCCTCTGTATCAGCTACCCGAAATCCGACTGCACCATCGAGACCGAGACGCAGAGCGACCTGTTCGGCGGCGACATGGACATCCTCTAGAGAGTCGAGACGCCGTTTCGTCGCTTTTTCGGGTGCTCACACTACCGAACAGTGACTACTTAATTACCCTAACGTTCCCCGTCGAACGGTATTTAAACAACCTCAGATTGCCGGGAGAACTATTTTCAGTGTTTCCGGTGTTCGTATGTGTGGATCCGTTGGCGGGCGCTCAGTTGGGGGACGCGTGACCGCGCAACGGGGTGATACCCATGAGTACACAGGAACGACAGTTCGAACTCGACGATTACTTCCCGACCACGGCATGGCTTACCAGGTACCAGCACGCGCTCGACGACAGCGAGGAACTCGAGGAGACCGGTGACGGCTGGGGCGTCGGCTGGAACGGCGACTTCGTCTTCGAGATGCAGAACCTCCCGGTCGAAGAGCGGGCGGTGAACGACCTCCCCGAGGAGGTCTGGCAGGCGCTCGAACAGGGCATCTCCCAGCTCCCCGAGGACACGCTCGAGACCGTCCTCGAAGACGCACCCGAGGACGTGCGCGAGGGAATCGAGTCCCGCGACGGGCCCCTCCCCGAGCGTGCCGCTCAGGAACTGCTGGAGACGAACGTCTCCGAGGCACCCGAGAAGGTCTGGCCGGGACTGCGCCGTGTCATGCCCGACATCATGGACGATCTGCTCACCCAACTCGAGGAGAACGTCACCGACGACGGCACGGTGTACGCCTGGATCGGGCTGAAAGACGGTGGCTGTTACAACACGGACACGATGGACAGTCTCGACGAACGCGACCACGGATTCGTCCTGACCGGCGACTTCGACCAGTGGGTCGACCTGGTCAACGGCGATCTGGACGTCGTCGAAGCGATCATGTCCGGCAAGCTGGAACTGGACGGCGACATGCAGAAGATCCTCCAGTACTCCGACGCCGCGCTGACGATGACCGACGTGGCCAGCGACCTGGACAAGCGGTTCCTGTTCTAACTGTCCCAAATCGAATATTTTCTTCGCCCACGCCAGGTGGTTTCAGAGCCATCAGTGTGTAAATTTCCCTCGTGTTGTACAACTAAACTGACCGGTTTGGCGTCGCCATATAAAACCCCCTCACATACGACGGGATACCCTCAGGGGGATAGCGCTTGGACGTTGTAGTAGCCATCGGCCACAGGGTGCCGGTGGGGAATGGGCGAAACCATGTCAGACGAACTCATCACACGCGTCGAAGACACGCTCGACAAGGACGAAGAACAGCTGAAAGAAGACCTGCCGGAACTGCTCGACGACATCGAGGGCCAGGAAGAGGAGCTCATCAGCGAGAATCCGGACCTGTTCGCGCAGGTCATCGGTCGCATGGGCGACATCGACATCGCGGGCTTCTACGAGGACGAGCCCGAAGCCGGTGACCAGTTCCAGGACCTGCTCTGGACGGGCGTCAACATGCTCGTCGAGGAGAACCCCGAGATCAAAGACCAGATCGCCGCGAACATCACGGCGAACTTCGAGGCCGACGACTGCCCGATGGAGGGTCACCTGGACGTCGACGCAGACGAGGAGACCATCACGGGCGGCTCCGGGACGGTCTCGGACGCCGACCTGACGCTCTCGGGCCCCGCCGACACGCTGACGGGCCTCATCACCGGCGGCATCGACCCGGTGCAGGGCTTCATGCAGCAGCAGTACGAACTGGACGGCTCCGTCCAGAAGGGCACCCAGCTCGCCTCCGTCATGGGCGAGATCACCGACAACGTCCCGAACTGACGCTCCCGCCACACTGACACGAGGTCCGCGGTACGTGGACGCCGTCCTGGGCACGTGGAGCGATCGACACCGATTCGATCCGACGGCGTCCCGAATTCGAGTCCTGTCGTACACTGATCGGGCAGGACCCCGAGCCGACACACCAATTCAACATAATTAATCATGCAATTGACCGAAGATCAGGCGGCGTTCCGCGAGGAACTGCGTTCGTACCTGCAGCGCGAGGTCGAGCCGGTCGTCGACGAGGCCGACAAGGAACCGTTCACCCGCGACGAGATGGTGAAGTACATGAAAGATCTCGAGGAGCTGGGGATCGGGTTCAGCCCCGACACCGTCGGGGAGTTCTTCGGTGACCTGCGTCGGTTCGCCATCGTCTCCGAGGAGATCAGCTACTACTGGCCGAGCCTCAACGTCGGACTGCTGATGGGCTTTCCCGCCCAGTTCGTCCGCTTCGCCAGCGAGGAGACACAGGCCAACCAGCTCTCGAAACTGGAGACCGGCGAGTGTATCGGCTCGCTCGCGGTCACCGAACCCGAAGGTGGCTCGGACACGGCCCAGCCCCGAACCGTCGCCCGGAAGGAGGGCGACGAGTACGTCCTCGAAGGGGGGAAGACCTGGGTCGGCAACGCACCCATCGCGGACGTCTCGCTGGTCGTGGCCCACGACGAGGAGGCCGACACGCAGGACATGTTCCTGATCGACCGCGAGTACTCCGATTACGAGGCCGAGACCCTCAATAAAATCGGCTGGAAGGCAGTCAACAACGGCCGGATGTACCTCGACGGCGTCCGCGTCCCCGAGGACAACAAGCTGTCGGCGATCATCGGCAACGCGATCCGCGACGGGAACCAGATCACGGACGTGGTGCCGTTCCCGGACTCGGTGGCCGAACTCTTCTTCGACCAGAAGGCGCTGAACGCGACCTTCTCCTTCATGCGCACCGGGATGTCGTTCATGTCCGTCGGCATCATGCAGGCCGCCTTCGACGAGGTCGTCGACTACGTCGAGGAACGGGAGACCTTCGGCAAACCCATCGCCGAACACCAGCTCGTCCAGGAACTGCTCTACGACATTCGGGTCGACCTCGAAACGTCCCGCCAGCTCTCCCGGCGGGCGCTCGAGTCCCTGGAAAACGGCGACAGTGACGCGCGCCTGCTCTCGTCGATGGCGAAGGGCTACACCGCCGAGAAGGCCCACGAGGCCACCTCGAACGCCATCCAGGTGATGGGCGGTGAGGGGCTCAAGACCGAGAACCGGCTGGAACGGTACTTCCGCGACGCCCGCGTCATGCCGATCCCCGACGGGACGACCGAGATCCAGAAACTCATCGTCGGCAAGGAGATCACGGGCCGTTCGGCCTACAACTGACCTGCGGCGTCCGCGGTCCCGGCTGGAGCGTCCCCGACCCGTTTTCGCACTCGCTCGGTGAACAGCCGAATCCCGACCAGCGCGACCATGCCGACCAGCGGCGCGATCCGTGGCGGTCCCTCACGTTCGGCGTCGGCATCGCTATCGTCGGTCACGACGCCGTCGTCGTCGGCAGGCCGATCCGCCTCGAACGTCTCGACGGCTACCTCGGCCTCCATCTCGGTCTCGGCGACGGCCGCCGACTCGTCACTCCCGGTGTCGGTCGCGTCGTCGCCTTCCTCCGCAGTCGTCTCGCTCTCGTCGGTCGGTGCGTCGTCGGCGACGTCGATGGCCCCGGCGTCACCGACGATCTCGACGCTGCCGTCGCGGTCCCGGTCGAAGTCCGGTCGGTCGCGCTCGTTCTCGGCGTCGCCCTCGTCGTCGCCGCGCCTGTCGAGAACGTAGCGGAGGACGACACCGAGCGCCGCCAGCCCCAGTCCGGCGAGGGTGAGCAGTGTCGTCCACCGCCGGGAGTCGGATCCGTCGCTGTCTGAGTCCCGATCGTCGTCGGTCGGTCCACCCGTTTCGGTTCCCGCGCCATCCGACTCCCCACCCGGGAGCCGTGCGGTGATCGTGTCGGGAACGCGTCCCTGGAGGTTCGGTCGATCCATGTACCGCTGACTACGGTTTCCAGCCCAAAACCGTTGTGCCAACCGATACCAGCCATAAAGCAGCCTCGTATGTGACGGGGTAGACATTACGCGATCGCACCGTAAGATCCGCTAACCTGGCCGCGGGCGCAGTGCGCTCGCGCCGCCATGGGGGAGACGACACATGCAATTCGACAAGACACACGAGATGTTCCGTGACTCGCTCCGGGACTATCTCGAAAGCGAGATCGCACCGGACGTGCAGGAACTGGACAAACAGGAGATGACCAAGGAGGAGGCCGTCGGCTACCTGCGGGATCTCCGGAAACTGGGGATCGGTTTCGATCAGGAGACCGCCCAGGACTACTTCGGCGACCTCAAGTACTACGTCATCGGCTCCGAGGAGATCGCCCGCGTCTGGCCGAGCCTGAACGTCATGCTCAACATGTCGTTCCCGGCCATGTTCGCAAACTGGGCCAGCGAGGAGACCCAGAACGCGCTGGGCGACAAACTCGAGAAGGGCGAGGCCATCGGCGCGCTCGGCGTCACCGAACCCGGGTCGGGTAGCCACTCCAGCAGGCCCAACACCGTCGCCCGCAAGGACGGCGACGAGTACGTCATCAACGGCGAGAAGACCTGGGTCAGCAACGCCCAGATCTGTGACCTGACGATGATCGTCGCCTGGGACGAGGAGAACGACGCCCAGGACATGTTCATCGTCGATCAGGAGAACTCCCCGTTCGACACGCGCAAACTCGACAAACTCGGCTGGAAGGGCTCGCCGACCGGCCAGATGTTCTTCGACGACGTGCGCGTGCCCGAAGACAACAAGCTCAGCAACGCCATCCGCAACCTGATCCTCGAACACGGCGACCTCGCGGAGGCCCTGCCGTTCCCGAACGAGATGGTCGACCTGTTCCTCAGCCACAAGCCGCTGAACGCCATCTTCTCGTTCATGCGGACCGGGATGGCCGCGATGGCCGTCGGTATCCAGCAGGCTGCCTACGAGGACGCGCTGGACTACGCGACCGATCGCGAGACCTTCGGCAAGCCCATCGCCCAGCACCAGATGGTCCAGGAACGGCTCTACGAGATGAAAGCCAACGTCGAGACCTCGCGGCTGCTCACCCACGAGGCCGTCGAGAAACTCGCCAACGCCGACGAGGAGTCCCGGCTGTACTCCTCGCTGGCGAAGGGCTATGCCTGTGACAAGTCCGTCGAGACCGCCCGCCACGGCGTCGAACTGTACGGCGGGAACGGGCTCTCGACCGACTACCCGCTGGAGCGGTACTACCGCGACGCCCAGACGATGACCATCCCCGACGGCACCGAGGAGATCATGAAGCTCATCGTCGGCTACGAGATGACCGACATGTCGGCGTACGCCTGATCGACCCGGAAAACACACGCGCAGTCGGTTTCACTTCGAGTTGCTATCGCTGGCCGGGACTACCCGTCGAGTCAGGGTCCCCGTCCCGGCCGGTGTTCTGTCCCGGATTCTGCCCGGGACTTCGATGCTGCCCCGAGGACTGACCAGTGTTCTGTCCCGGATTCTGCCCGGGACTTCGATGCTGCCCCGAGGACTGACCAGTGTTCTGTCCCGGATTCTGTCCACCCGTCTGACCAGGACTTCCACCGCCGACCTGTCCGGGGGCGCCACCACTGCGCGTTCCGCCCCGATTCGACGATCCCACGTCGCTCCCCAGCAACGATCCGAGTTCGCGAGCGTACCGGTTCTGGAACAGTTTGCTGTCCGTGTCGACGGACTTCGCCACGCGAACGGCACCCCACGCGAGGAAGGCGACGCCGACGATGCCGACGACCAGCAGCGCGACGACGTACAGCAGGACCAGTCCGACGAACCCGCCGACCGAGTCGGCCGTCGCGATTGCGGTTAGCACGTCGTATATCCCGTACAGTCCGACCGCGACGAACACGAGCGCCGAGACCGCCAGCCCCACGATGGGACCCTTCAGTTCGCTGAGCAGGCTCATATCCCCCCAGAGACGAGGAACTGACTTGAATTACTCGCTGTCGTGTCGAGTAAAAATGAATTCGCTCAGTCGTGCCGGAACGCCCGAGAGCCAGTGAACACCATCGCCATGTCGTGAACGTTTGCGGCCTCGATCACGTCGTCGTCGTTGACCGAGCCGCCGGGCTGGATGACCGCTTCGATGCCCGCCTCTGCGGCGGCCTCGATGCCGTCAGGGAACGGGAAGAAGGCGTCGCTCGCCATCACGGCCCCCGCCGCGGACTTGCCCTCGGCGTCTTTCTCGGCTTTCATCTTCGCGATCTCGACGGCGTCGACCCGGGAGACCTGTCCGGCTCCGACCCCGACCGTCTCGGTGCCGTCGGCGAACAGGATGGCGTTGGATTTGACGTGTTTGATCGTCTGCCAGGCGAACAGCATCGCGTCGATCTGCTCGTCGGTGGGCTCCCGGTCGGTGACGACCTCCAAGTCGTCACGGGTCGGAGCCTGCGTGTCCCGCTCCTGCACCAAGGTCCCCCCGACGAGGTCCTTCTCGGTGACGGGTTCGGTCACGTCGTAGTTGTCCGAAACGTCCAGCACCCGGAGGTTCTCCTTCTCGAAGAGGGTGTCGAGGGCGTCGTCGGTGTAGCCGGGCGCGACGACGACCTCCTTGAACGAGTCGACGATCTGTGCGGCCGTCTCCTGATCGCACTCGCGGTTGAGGGCGACGATGCCGCCGAAGGCGCTCTTGGGGTCTGTGGCCAGCGCGTCGGCGTAGGCCTCGGCGAGCGTGTCGGCGGTCGCACAGCCCGCGGGGTTGGTGTGTTTGATGACCGCGGCGGCGGGTTCGTCGAACTCCTTGACGATGTTGAGGGCGGCGTCGGTGTCGTTGAAGTTGTTGTAGGACATCCCCTTCGCGCCCTCGTTCAACTGGTCGGCCGAGACGACGCTCGCCTCCTCGCAGGTCCGGTCGGCGTACAGCGCCGCGTCCTGGTGGGGGTTCTCGCCGTAGCGCAGGTCGGCGTGGCGGTCCTCGCTGGTGACCCGGCGCTCGGGGAACTCGCCGCCGGTGTCGCCTTCGACGTGAACCTGATTGGCATCCCAGTCGATCTCGACGCGGTCCTCGGCGAACCACTTCACTGCGCGGGGGTAGGCCTTCATCTCGCCCTGGTAGAGGACGCGCTCTTTGAGGGACTCCTCGTCGTCGCCGTCGTAGACGGGGATCGGTTCCTGCGTGACGACGGGCCCGCCGTCGACTTCCTCGTCGATCAGCGAGCCGTCCTCGGCGACGGCGTTCGTGACCGCGTGGACGGTACACCCCACCACGTCGACGCCGTACTCCAGCGCGTCGCCCCACGCGTCCATGCCCGGGAAGGCGGGCAACAGGGAGGGGTGGACGTTCAGCGTGGTCGGCATCGGATCGAGGAAAGTGTCCGAGAGGACCCGCATGTAGCCGTCGAGACAGACGAGGTCGAACTCGTAGTCGTCGAGGGCCTCGACGACGCGTTCCTCGTGGTCCCGTCGACTCTCGTCCTCGCGCTGGACGACTGTTTCAGTGGGAATCCCCCGTTTCTCGGCCTCCTCGACGACCGGCGCGTCCTCGCTGTTGGTGAGAACGACGGCGAGTTCGGCCCCGCCGGGTGCCAGGTCGTGGACGTTCAGCAAGTTGCGGCCGCGGTTGCTGGCCATGCCCGCTAGCTTCATGTGCGGAGGGGGGCGGTCCGGGCGCAAAGGCGTTGCGAATCGCTCAGCCGTGGCTCCGCGGTATCGGTCCGAAATGGTGTGGGGGGAGAGGGGGAATGTGGGGGGTGTTGGGGGACAAGGGAGAGTGAGAGTGGAGTGAACCACACTTGGGGTAAACGATCTCCCCGTCGTCACGTCGCCGTTCGGCGCTTATCATTGTTACTAATCTAGCCACAAATTCTTCCATCGTTCACTAGATGGTAGATAACTATTTTTCACGTAATAGGACTCGAACTGTACCCGGCGGCGGGGGCTTGCACGTGCAGGCACCAGTCCCTTTTCCGTGTCGGTCCTCGACCCGACGATGACACAACTCACTGGAGGGAGTGCGCGTGGGCTCAGCATCGTCTCGACACTGGTCGACGCGGTAATCGCGTTCGCTCGCGGTCGACCGAAGGCGGGTGCGCTGTTGCTGGGGGCGGCGGCGCTCTCGACACGGATTCCCGGCCTCGGGGTCGCCGTCTCGGTGCTGTTGCGGGTGTACCGGAAGGTCGCGTAACCGACGGGCTTCGACATCCCTTTGGGCCGGTGGAGCGCACCGACGGGTATGACAGACCGCAGTTCGCTCGCCGCCGTCTCGCCGCTGGACGGGCGGTACGCCCGCTACACCGAACCGCTCGTTCCATACGCCAGCGAGCAGGCGCTGATCCGCGCCCGCGTTCGTGTCGAGGTCGAGTATCTGATCGCCCTCGCCGATCTGGACGCCACCCCGCTGGAGATCGACGCCGAGGGGCGCGACCACCTCCGGGCGCTGTACGAGGAGTTCGACGAGGGCGACGCCGAGATCGTCAAGGCCCTCGAAACCGAGGGCTGGAAGGACTACTCCGCGACCAACCACGACGTGAAGGCCGTCGAGTACTTCGTCCGTGAGCACCTGCCCGACGGCCTCGACGCCGCCCAGTGGATCCACTTCGGGCTCACCAGCGAGGACGTGAACAACCTCGCCCACCGCCTGCTGGTCAAGCCGGCCGTCGAGGACGTGCTCGTGCCTGCACTCCGGGACGTACGGGACGCGCTGACCGAGATGGCCCGCGAGCACCGCGACGTGCCGATGCTCGCCCGCACCCACGGCCAGCCCGCGACGCCGACGACCTTCGGCAAGGAGATGGCCGTCTACGCCGCCCGCCTCGGCAAAGCACTGGGCCGCATCGAACGCGCCGCCGCCGACCTCTCCGGCAAACTCGCTGGAGCCTCGGGCACCTACGCCGCCCACGACGCCGCCTACCCCGACGTGGACTGGCCCACGTTCGCCGAGTCGTTCGTCACGGGCCTCGGGCTCGACCACACCGAACTCGCCACGCAGGTCAACCCCTGTGACGACCTCGAACGGCTGTTCGACGCGCTCCGGGGCGCGAACAATATTCTGCTCGACCTGGACCTGGACGTGTGGCTCTACGTCTCTGACCGTTATCTCGGACAGGAGGCCACCGCGGGGGAGACCGGGTCGTCGACGATGCCCCACAAGGTCAACCCGATCGACTTCGAGAACAGCGAGGGGAACCTCTCGAAAGCCAACTCGGATCTGGTCTTCCTCGCCGACTACGTCACCACCTCGCGGCTCCAGCGGGACCTCTCGGACTCGACGGTCAAGCGCAACGTCGGCGCGGCGCTCGCCCACTGTCTCATCGGCTACCGGAAGTGCGAGCGCGGCCTCGAGAAGGTCGTCCCCAACGAGCAGGTCATGCGCGAGGAACTGGAAGCGACGCCGGAGATCATCGGCGAGGCCGTCCAGACGATCCTCCGCCGGGAGGGCCACACCGACGCCTACGAACGCGTGAAGGAACTCACCCGTGGCCGGCGCGTGACGATCGAGGACTTCCACGATCTGTTCGCGGATCTGGACGTGAGCGAGGACGTGCGCGAGGAACTGACCGACCTGACGCCGGCCGGTTACGTCGGCGTCGCCGACGGACTGGTCGAGGAGTTGGACGGTTGACGAGTTCGCTGTCGGTACCAAACGCATATGCTGATCGGGTGCAATCACTGAGCAAATGCGATACGTCGAGGGCCTGTTGACGCCGGAACGCGGGTGGATTCACCCCATCGAGCGGCGCATCCAGCAGGCACCGGGGATCAAGAACGAACGGATCCTCCAGATGGAACTGCTCGACGACGGCACGGTGACGACGATGTACGAACTCAGCGGCGACCGCGAGGTCATCGAGTTCGCCGCCGAGTACGTCCCCGAACTCATCACCTACCAGGTCTCGCCGATGCAGGACCGCATCATCACCTACGCCCACCTCGAATCGAACGAGATGCTCACTGGCCTGCTGGAACTGCCGCACACGTACCAGATCGTCCCGGACTTCCCCATCGAGTTCGCAAGCAACGGCGGCATCAAGCTGACAATCGTCGGCGACGAGGACCAGATCCGCGAGGCGATGGACGCCGTCCCCGACGGGATCTCCGTCGAACTCCAGAAACTCGGCGACTACGCCCCCGAGAACGAACGACTCCTCTCGCGACTCACCGACCGCCAGCGCGAGGTCGCCGAGATCGCCGTCGACATGGGCTACTACGACACGCCACGACAGGTCACCTACGACGACATCGCCGAGGAGGTCGAGGTGGCCCCCGGCACCGTCGGCGAGATCCTCAGAAAAGTCGAATCCCGACTGCTGAACGCACTTCTCGGGTAATCAGCGGCCGAAGCTCGGCTTCTGCGACCGGATCGACAGTTCCTGCCAGTGATTGATCGCCCAGTACCCGAAGCCGGTGGCGATCATCCCCGCCGCGAGGAAGTAAAACAGCAGGTGCGAGGTGACCAAGGCCCCCGGGTTCCGAACCGCGTGCAGGAGGCCTTCTCCGCCGAGCGTCAGGACGACGAGCGTGCCGAGTGCCACCACGCCCGCTCCGACGATGACCGTCCGACCGTCGAATCCCTGCGTCTCGGCGATCAGAACGGCGCCGACGAACGCCGTCGCCATCCCGAGAACGTACGCCGGGAGCCGGTCACTCAGTCCGGTCGCCTGGCCCGAGACCAGTGCGACCAGTCCGACGAAACTCGCAGTCAACACGAGCGTACAGACCGCGACCAGTGCGCCCGCACGTCCGATCGATTCCACGTCGAACCGTCTGCGCCGTGCTATTGCCATATCCATACCTCTCGGATCCGCCGACAAAAGCGTTTACGCGGCGTCTGACGGGCGTCTGCCGGGCGACTGCCGGGCGCTATCAGGACTGGTAATTCCGGTCGCCGACAGGACGTCTGGCGTATCAGTCGAGCAGGGACTCGACGGCCGCCGTCGCGATCTCACCGGCCCGTTCGACCTCGGAACGGCGAACGTACTCGCGCTCGGCGTGGGCCACTGCGCCCTCGTCGTCAGCCAGCACCCCCGGTCCGAACACGACCGTCGGCGCGTCGGCCGCGAAGTACGAGGCCTCCGTTGCCGCCCCGAACGGCCGGACCTCGCCCGCGCCAGCGTCCCGGAGTGCAGTCACCACGTCGCTGTCGGCGGGCGTGGCGAACGCTTCGAGGAACGGTGTCTCGCGCTCGGTGTACGCGAAGGAGAGGTCCATCGAGTCGGGAATCCAGGACTGGAGGTGGGCCGACAGTTGCTCGCGGAAGCCCTGCTGGGTCTCGGGGGGAACGCTCCGACGGTCGATCGTTATTCTGCACTCGGCGGGAATCTGGTTCGTCGCCTCGCCGCCCTCGATCACGGTGGGTTCGAGCGTCGGTCGCCCGAGCGAGTCGTGCTCGGGCGGACCGACCGTCTCGTCGTAGGATTCGAGGGCCTGCAGGACGGGCGCAGCTGCACGGATCGCGCTCGCACCGCTCTCGGGTTCCGCCGCGTGGGCCGCGAGGCCCTCGATTTCGACTGTCCCCTCGAAGCGGCCCTTCGCGGCGTTACAGATGTCCAGTCCCGTCGGTTCGCCCACGATGTAGCCGTCCGCATCCAGGTCGAGCGCCGCCGCGCCCGTCGAGTACACTTCCTCGTCGGGCGTGACCGCCAGCGTCACTGTTCCGGACGCTATCTCGGCATCGAGAAACGCCGAGAGCAGGGCCGCGAGCGGTCCCTTCGCGTCGCAGGACCCCCGGCCTCGGACGATCTCACCGTCCCGTTCGAGAGGGACGTGGGGCGGTACCGTATCGATGTGCGTGTTCAGGACGATGTGTGGGCCGTCGGATTCCCCCTCGCGCGTCGCCAGGGTATTTCCGGCGTCGTCGATGCGGACCGAAACGCCCGCGTCTTCGAGCGTCTCGACCAGGTACTCGCGCATCTCGGTCACGTCCTCGTGGGAGGGGATCGAGACGGCGGTCTCGTGGAAGTCGAGGGGGTCGAACGCCATCAGTCGTCACCCGGGACGGTGTCGAGTTCCACGTCGAAGGTCGTCGGGTCGACGACGGTCACCGTCCCGGTGTACTCGCGTTCGACCGGGCCCTGCAGGAGCGCGTCCCGATCGGTCAACTGGACGACCAGCCGACCACCAGGCGGGTGGGCCGGGACGCGCTGGCCCCGCTCGACCTTGCCGAGGCGCTCGGCAGCAGCGACGATGGCCACCGCACCCGTCCCACAGGAGTCGGTTTCGGCCTCGACGCCGCGCTCGAAGGTCCGCTGGTCGAACCCACGAACCGTCCCGTCCGCGGCCTGACCGTCCGCCCGTGGCGCGGCGAAGTTGACGTTCGCGCCCTCGGGAAACACGTCGGCGTCCCGGACCGCGGGCGCGACGGCCTCCACGTCGACGCTCGTCACGTCGTCGACGAACGCGACGGCGTGGGGAACGCCGGTGTTGACCGCCGTGACCGTCAGGCCCTCCACCTCCCGTTCGATCATGGGTTCGTCGCCGACGACGGGGACACGATCGGGTTCGAACGTGGGCGCACCCATCTCGATGGTGACGCCCTGCTCGCCGATCTCGGCGCGGCGCGTACCGGCCTGCGTGTCGATCATGACCTCCGGGGAACCGGTGCGTTCGGCGACCCACTTCGCCGCACAGCGGGCGCCGTTGCCGCACATGGCCGCGACGCTCCCGTCCGGTTGAACCAGCGTCATCACGACCCGGGGCGGGGAGTACTCGTCCTCCAGCGCCAGAAAGAGGACGCCATCGGCCCCGCGTTTGCGCGCGTTGGGGTGATCGAGCCCGGTCTCCCGGTCACAGAGGTCGGCCGCGAACGCCCGGCGGTCCGGTACGTCCTCTGTCGCGTCGACGATGATGAAGTCGTTGCCCGTGCCGTGATACTTCTCTACTTCGACCATGTTTCCAGTTCTGTAATGTCCGCGACCGCTTCCCGGCGAACCGCCAGCCGCGCGTCGGTACCGTCGAGGGCAACGACCGCCGGCCGCGGCCGGGAGTTGTAGTTGCTGCTCATCTCGTAGCCGTAGGCGCCCGCGTTCCCGACCGCGAGCAGGTCGCCCCGCTCGGAGTCGGGGAGCGGACGGTCCTCGCCCAGCACGTCCGCCGTCTCGCAGATCGGGCCGGCGACGGTCACCGAGACGGTCTCGCGCCGATCGGCGTCACTCGCCAGCGAGCGGATCGTGTGATACGAGTCGTACATCGCCGGACGGACCAGCGTCGTCATGCCGGCGTCGACGCCCACGACGGTCGTCTCGGGCGTCGGCTTGACCGTATTGACCCGCGTCAGTAACACGCCGGCGTCCGCGACGAAGTACCGGCCGGGTTCGATCCCCAGTCGGGCGTCGACATCGCCGAACGCCTCCCGGGTCGCCGCCGCAACCGCGTCCAGATCCAGCGGGTCCTCCTCCTCCCGATAGGGAACCCCGAGGCCACCGCCGACGTTGACGAACTCGATAGTGCCTACGTCGGAAATTACCCTCCGTGCAAGGTCACCCATCCGCGCGACGAGTTCGCGGTGGGCCTGCAGGTCCTCGCCGGAGATACCGCTCCCGGCGTGGGCGTGCAGGCCCACGAGGTCGAACCCGCGGTCGACGGCCTCGCTGGCGAGGTCGGGCACCCGGTCCATCGGGACCCCGAACTTGGGGGCCGCGCCGGTCGACACCTTCTCGTGGTGACCGGCACCGACCCCGGGGTTCGCCCGGATACAGAGCCGGCCGGAAAAGCCGCGCTCGTCGAGACGGTCGAGGGTGTCGGCCGCGCCCACGGTCACGATCAAATCGTGGTCGGCGGCGGCGTCGACGACGTAGTCCAGATCCTCCTCCGGCGGGTTCACCGCCGTGTAGCGGACGGCTTCGCCGTCGAATCCCGCGGCGAGGGCGCGTTCGACTTCCCCCGCGGAGGCGCACTCGGCACCGACACCGGTGGACTCGATGGTCTCGAGCACCGGCCGGGTGGTGTTGGCCTTGACGGCGTAGCTGATCTCCTCGGCGTCGAAGGCACTCTGGAGCCGGGCGGCGTTCTCGCGCACCCGGTCGGGATCGAGGACGTACAGCGGCGTGTCGAACTCGGCGGCGAGGTCGCGCAGTCGCTCGGCGTCCCAGTCGGACAGCCGGCGGACCGCGACCCCCGAGCTCATTCTCGGAGTGCGTCTTCGCGCTCGGTGCCTTCGAGGGTTTCGGTCTCGATGTCGGTCGCGACCACCGCCGGCTTGTAGGCCGCGCCGGGGATCAGGTCCTCGTCGCTGACCGAGGACTCGACGTAGCGCGCGAAGGCCCGCCGCTCGGGCGGGAGTTCCCCGTACAGCACCTGGTCCTCGACGAGATCGTAGACTGGAATCCGCGGGGTCAGCAGCGTGTTCTCGCCCACGATGGAGTTCTCGCCGACGCGGAAGCCGGAGGTGACGCGACAGCCCGCCCCAAGCGAGACGCCGTCCTCGACGATCACGGGGTCGTCCTCGACCGGTTCGAGGACGCCGCCGATCAGCGTGTTCGCACCCAGCTTGACGTTCTCGCCGATCTGGGCACAGGAGCCGACGGTGTCACAGGAGTCCACGAGCGTCCCGTCCCCGACGTGTGCGCCGATGTTGACGAACGAGGGGCTCATCAGGATCGCGTCGCTGCCCACGTAGGCACCGCGTCGGATGACGGTGCCGTCCGGCGTGTTCCGGGAGCCACGGTCGCCGATGTCGGCGGTCTCACGAAGCGGGAGTACGTCGTGGTACGCCACGTCGCCGTACTCGCGGGATTCGATCTCGCGGAGGCCGAAGTTGAGCAGGATGCCCTGCTTGACCCACTCGTTGACCTGCCAGTCCCCACCGGCGGGTTCGGCGGCCCGTACGTCGCCGGCTTCGAGGGCTTCGAGGAACGCGTCGAGCGTGTCGGCGTCCTCGGCGGTGGCGTCGTCGGCCGTGAGGCCGTCGTCGTAGCGATTCCACAGGGCTTCGATGTCGGATTGTAGGCTCATTGGTCGATGACGTTCCCGAAGTCGTACCGCCCGGGCTCTTGGTTTTCGATCCAGACCGCGGCGTCCAGCGCGCCGGCCGCGAAGACGCTCCGGTCCTCGGCGTGGTGTGAGAGGGAGAGCACCTCGTCGTTGCCCGCCGCGATCAGTTCGTGTTCGCCGCGGATGTCGCCGGCCCGGCGGGCGAAGACACCGATCTCGTCCTCGTCGCGGGGCGCGTGGCCCTCGCGACCGTAGACCGGTTCCACGTCGCGTTCATCCTGGACGGTTTCGAGCATCGTCTTCGCCGTCCCGGAGGGCGCGTCGATCTTTCCATTATGATGGGTCTCCATCAGTTCGAGGTCGTAGTCGGGCACCGCGGGCAGAGCTTCCTCGATCGCCCGGAGCAGGGCGTGGATTCCCCGCGCGAAATTGGTGGCCTTCAGGAGCGGGACGGACTCGGCGGCGTCGTCGAGCGCGGCGAAGCCGTCCTCGTCGAAGCCGGTCGTGCCGACCACCAGCCCGACCCCTGCGTTCGTACAGGCCTCGGCGAGCGACAGGGTGGCCTCGGGGACGGTGAAGTCGACGGCCACCTCGGCGTCGTATTCCGCGAGTGCGTCGGCGGCCTCACCGGCGTCGACGACGGGTACGCCCTGCACCTCGTCGGGCCCTTCGACGTCGAAGCCGACGACGGCCTCCACGTCGTCGCGGTCGGCCGCGGTCTCGATGACAGTCCGACCCATCCGGCCGGCCGCGCCGTTGACTGCGACCCGCGTCATCGCTGGACCTCCGCCGGTTCGGGGGCGGTCCCGTCGTCGAGGTCGTCCAGCGTCTCACGGAGCGCGTCGAGCGTCTCGTCGGTGGCGCGGGAGAGCGGCGAGCGCATCCGACCCGAGTCGTAGTGGCCGCGGATCTCCATGGCCTCCTTGATCGGGATGGGGTTGCTCTCGGCGAAGAGCACCCGAAAGAGTTCGCCGAGTTCGTGGTGGTACTCACGGGCGCGCTCGAAGTCCCCCGACAGCGCGGCCCCGACGAGCGCGCAGGTCCGGGCGGGTTCGACGTTGGCCGAGACGGAGATACAGCCGCTGCCGCCGGTCGCGATGATCGGCAGGGTCATCGCGTCGTCACCGGAGAGTATCGCGAAGTTCTCCTCGCGCGTGCGCTCGATGACCTCGGTGATCCGGTTCATGTCGCCGGAGGCGGCCTTGTAGCCGACGATGTTCTCGTGTTCGGCGAGATTCACGGCGGACTCGACGGCGATGTTGCGACCGGTCCGGGAGGGGACGTTGTAGATGATCTGGGGGAGGGAAACGGCGTCGGCGACCTGCCGGAAGTGGTTCTCCATGCCGGCGGGTTCGGGCTTGTTGTAGTACGGGGAGATCAAAAGGAGGCCGTCGGCCCCGGCGTCGGCGGCGCGTTCGGAGAGTTCGAGCGCCTCGCGGGTGTTGTTGCTGCCCGACCCGGCGATCACGGGCACGTCGTCGACGGCGTCGGTGACGGCTTCGATGACTTCGACGTGCTGGTCGTGCGAGAGGGTCGCGCTCTCGCCGGTCGTGCCCATGGGCACGACGCCGTCGACGCCGCGCTGTTCCAGCCACTGGGCGTGCTCGCGGAGTGTCTCGAAGTCGATGCTCTCGTCTGCGTGAAACGGCGTGGTCATCGCGGGGAACACGCCGGTGAACGTATCGTGTGTCATTGCTGTGGTGTATGTCGGTCGTGGGGGATATAGTGATCGGATACTGCGCGCGAGACGACGAACACGGCCCGCGACGGGGGCGCTACGCCCGCCGTGAGCCTATCGCGCGCGTTTCAGTTTGCTACTGCCCCGAAAACGGACCGCGCCACACCGGTGGCTGGTCGGTGACCCAGCGAGTTCCAGCGTGGCCCGTTGCATACACGGGCGACGGTGACGAGAGGACTTAGTCGTTGCGACACTTCTCCGGCTGCCTGTCTCGCGAGTGCCCGTCCGACAGGGTTTATCCCGTGGGGTCTCCAAACGTCGATCATGACTGACGTGCATCCCGGGCAGCGCGTGGCGATGCTCGCCGACGCGCAGAACCTCTATCACACCGCCCGGAGCCTCTATACGCGCAACATCGACTACGCGTCACTGCTGGAAGAAGGCGTCAACGGCCGCGAGTTGACGCGCGCGATCGCCTACGTGATCCGAGCGGAGGCAGAAGACGAGGAGACGTTCTTCGAGGCGCTGGTCGACATCGGCTTCGAGACGAAGATCAAGGACATCAAGACGTTCGGCGACGGCTCGAAGAAGGCCGACTGGGACGTCGGGATGAGCTTAGACGCCGTGACCCTGGCCGATCACGTCGACACCGTGGTGCTCTGTACCGGTGACGGCGACTTCTCGCGGCTCTGTCGACACCTGAAACACGAGGGCTGCAAGGTCGAGATCATGGCGTTTCGTGAGTCGACCGCAGAGGAACTGATCGAGGCGGCCGACACGTTCCGGGACCTCAGCGAGGACGAGGAGACGTTCCTGCTCTAGACCGGCTGCCCGGCTTCGGAGGTACCCAGAAGGAGCGTCCCCGCGGCCATGACCAGCGCCGCGACGCCAGCGACGACACCCGGGATCTGGAACTGCTGGAGCCCGGTGCCGAGAATCAGCGCCGACCCGATCAGCAGCAAGACCGCACCGATCGCGATTTTCGCCGTTCCTGATAGCATGATATCCGAGGGTATGTAATTCTCGCGTATAAATCCATCCAAAACCGCCAGTGTGGGACACGATATCCAGTGACAGTCGGCGCACGTATTGGTGTGTGGTAACTACCGACAATGAATCGCGTCGCGGGTGGAAGGTGTTTAGTCGCTGGCCCCGGAACGGCGAGGCGATGAACGACGAGGACGGGCGGACGCTCCGCCGGGTCGCGGATTACCAGTTCGGGGCGGGCGCGGGCGCGGCGCTCTTTCCCCCCGAGGAGGACCTGGAGGTCTACCGGACGAGTTCGGGCCGGCCACAGCAGGTGGTGGCGGACGCCGGTCGACTGGTCACGTACGGTGTCGATGGCCGGTTCACGCTGAGTCCGGGCGGGGCACGACGGTTGCTCGACGCGCTCGACGCGCCGACCCACAGAGTCGTCGTCGGCGAGGACAGCGATCCGTTCGTCCGCGAGGGTCGCAACGCGTTCGCGAAGTTCGTGCAGCGGGCCGATCCGGACGTTCGGCCGGGCGACGAGGTGGCCGTCGTCCGCGAGGACGATACCCTGCTCGGGGTGGGCCGCGCCGAACTCGCCGGCGAGGACATGCTCGACTTCGGGACCGGGATGGCCGTGTTCGTCCGGCACGGGGTCGAGTCCGACGGGGACGAGGCGATCGAGGAGGACTGAGTTGGTGGTTGCGGTGCGGGGCGGTGGCGGTGCTGTCGCGGTGCGGAGGCGGGGCGGATGCGGTGCGGTCGGGCACCAGCACAGCAGCGGATCGCGCGCCGCGGCGCGCGATCCGCTTTTTCGCCACCGGAAGACTCGCTTCGCTCGTCTTCCGAGCACCCGCTCACTTCGTTCGCGGGAACCACGTTTTTTGCGAGGGGGTCGCGAGTCGACCCCCTCGCGAAAAAGGTGGTCCCGAAGGGGTTTTCCGCCAGCGCCGCAACTGCCCGGGTATGTTCGGAGGAGGCGGCTTCGACCCGCAGAAGATGCAACAGATGATGGACCAGTTCGGCATCGACATCGACGAGCTCGACGCCGAGGAAGTGATCATCCGCACGGCCGACGAGGAACTCGTGTTCACCGACGCCGAAGTCCAGCGGATGGACGCCCAGGGCCAGGAGACCTACCAGGTCATCGGCACGCCCGAGACCCGCGAGGCCGGCGAAGGGTCGGCGATCGAGAGTGGTGACGACGACGGCGGGTCCGGTGGTATTCCGGACGCCGACATCGAAATCGTCGCCAACCGCGCCGGTGTGAGCGAGGACGACGCCCGCGAGGCACTCGAAGCCGAGGACGGCGACCTCGCGGCGGCCGTCGAGCGCCTGGAGTAACGTGGCGCTCCTGTTGGTCCGGGACGACCGGGAGTACCTGCTGGAGCGTGGCGAGCGCCTGGAGACGGACCTGGGAATCCTCGAGGTACCGGAGGACGCCGCGGCCGGCGAGGTCGTCACCACGCACCTCGAGGAGGCGTTCACGGTTCGAGAACTCCGGGGCCCGGACTGTTTCAACCACTTCGAGCGCACGGGCGCGCCGATGATGCCGCGCGATATCGGACTGATCATGGGCCACACCGGCGTCTCCGAGGGCGACACGGTGCTCGACGCCGGTACGGGGACAGGCGTGCTCGCGGCGTACATGGGGAGAGCGGGAGCCGACGTGGTCACCTACGAGCAGGACCCGGAGTTCGCCGATGTCGCCCGCGAGAACATGGAACTGGCCGGCGTCGACGACCGGGTCGACGTGCGGACGGGCGACGTAACCGAGGAGTTGGACGTGGGACCGGTGGACGTGGTGACCCTCGATACCGAGGACGCGCCGGCCGTCGTCGAACACGCCGCGGACCTGCTGAAACCCGGCGGGTGTCTCGCGGTCTACTCGCCGTTCGTCGAGGGGACGCGGGAGGTCGCCCGGACCGCTCGCGACGCGGGGCTGGAGGGGGTCGAGACGCTGGAGACGATCCAGCGGGAGATGGACTTCGACGACCGGGGCTCCCGGCCGTCGACGGCAGGCGTGGGTCACACCGGCTTCCTGACCTTCGCCCGTCGGGAGTGACAATGGTCGATCGACGCGATCCGAACCCGCAGGGGCTGCTCGGGGTCGTCGACGGTGCGCTCACGATGGCGACCGCGCCCGCCGTGGAGGCCGCCGCCAACCTGCTGGTGGATCTCGACGACGCGCGCCTGCGACTCCCATCGGTCGGTGGACCGGTACACATCGAGATCGAGCACCTGCGCGAGGCCGTCCGGATCGTCCGGAACGAGGGGGAGACGCTCGGGCAACTCGACGCGACGTTGCGGGCCGGCGGGTACACGGCGGAGGTGTACGTCGGGGAGACGCGGGTGGCGCTGCTGGGCGTCGGTGCCGATCCCGGACGGGTGAGCCGGTGGCTCGGTGACGGGCGAACGGAGTTGCTGGCGACCGGGGTCTGTGCGGCCGCCGTCAGGAGCCTCTAGCGGACGGACTTGACCAGCGTGAGCAGTTCTTTGCGGAAGGAATCGGGATCGATGTCGATCCCCGGAATGGAGATACCGAGGAGATCGGACAGCGACGCGGCGGGGTAGGCACCGCCGGCCAGTCGGAACTCGCCACCCGTCGACCAGACGGCGAGGTACCCCTCGACGGGTACGTCGACGACGCTGGTCTCGATGGCGGCGTCGTAGGCCTGCAGAGAGGCGCGATCGCCGGAGTCGACACGGATGCGATCGTGGCCGGCCTTCGAGATGTCGTCGAAGCCCCGTTCCTGCAGCCGCTCTCTGAACACCGAGTTGGCCTGCGTGCGGACGGTGGTGAAGACGGCTGCCGGACCGATAGTCGGCGGGAGCGTGGGGGTGAACTCCAGTCGGGTCGCGAAGAAGAAGCGCCACATCCGGTCGACGGCCCCGCCGGTGAGACTCGTTACTGTCGACCGGAGGTCGTCGTCGTCGTAGACGGCCGTGTGGCCGACGACGCGGGCGACCGGGAGCTCGAACACCGTCTCGCTCGACCTGTCGGTGACGGCCCAGCCGTCGAGGTGGTCGTCGGGCACCCGCGGGGTCCCGTCACCGCTCATTCGTCAGTGGTCGTCCTCACGCCACTTGTGTTCACACTCGGTGCAGGTGAAGAACCGCGTCTCGCTCTCGTCGGCGGCGCGGATCTGCTTCATCTCCCAGAAGGCGCGGTCGTTACCGCACTCGGGACAGCGGGCTTCGGTGGTCGGCCCCATGTCCTCGGCGTCGACCTCGGAGGTGTCGATGACCTCGCTTTCCTCCTGGGACTGGGTGGAGGTCATCGCCGCCTCCGTCTCGGCGTCACGCGGCTTTTCGTACCCGCAGCTCCCGCAGATCCACATTCCGTCGTCCGTCTTCATCATCGAACCGCACTCGTCACAGAACTCCATGTTAGCTACCAGTTACAGGATGCCCCCCTAAAACCCCCTCGGATCACACGGGACGCCACGACTATCGGCCCCGATCTGGACGCCGCGGACGGGACAACCAAGCGAAGTGGACGAAGAGGGCGGAGTGACGCGAGAGGGGCTCAGTTGTTGGCCTGCCAGTCGTCGCAGGCTTCCATATCGGACATGACCTTCGTGTGGAGGGTGCAGGCGGGCCGGATCTCACCGTCTACCCGGACGTACTGGAAGTGTTCGCAGTTGCCGCAGTAGGCGTCGGGCTGGCCGCGGGTCTCGGCGGCCTCGACGACCTCGTCGGGGACGGGTTCGGCGTCTTCCATGCCGCCCGTCTGGGCCGCCGCACCGCCGTCGCTGGCCGCCTGTGCGCCGCCGGTCGGGGTGGCGGGCTCGTCGCGGGTGTAGAGTACGTCTTCCTCGTCGTCTTCGGAGCGGTTGGTCTGGGTCTGGACCTCGCCGTCGGGGTTCTGCCCGAACAGGCCGATTCCGCCGAGTCCGGGGACGGAGCCGGTGACTTCGAGGACGCGCGTGGTGCCCTCCTCGGTCACCTCCATCCGGACCGTGCCGCCGGGGTCGGTTCGGGTCTTGAAGTTGGCGACGGCGACGAACAGACACCAGAACAGCGTGATCGTCCCGAGGAAGTAGACGACCACGACGGGCAGGGTGAGGTCCGGGCCGCTCGTCGAGCCGACCCACTCGTAGGGGTAGGCCTCGCGGAAGAGGACGACGCCGAACACCGAGAGACTCGCGCCGATCACGGCCGCCGCCCGGGCGCGCCGGGAAGCGGGGAGGACGCTGAAGCTCCCGAGGAAGGCCGCCGGCAACCCGAGTCCCGCGAGGACGCCGGCCAGTTCCCGCGCGCCGAAGGTCGTGAGGCCGAACTGATCGGCTAGCCCCGTCGTCGCGATGGCGATCGCGGCGACGACCATCGCCGCCCCGAGGCCGAACAGCGACAGCCCGAGGAATCGCCGGCGTCGACCCGCGACGCCGCCGACGCCGCCGTCGTAGACGTCCGTCAGGTTTGCCATGCGGGGCGGTACGTGACCGGTCCACAAAACAACCCGTCAGACACGCGGCAGACGAACGGGTGCGCCGCCGTCGGGCATCGCGACCGGGAGGAGAACGGCAGCGTAGCGGTCTCAGGCCCCCGCAACGGCCCGTCCGGAGCCCGTGATCCGGACGGTCGTGCTGGCGCGCTCGGCGTCCGAGGGGACGAAGATGTCGACGTCGACGGGTTTCGTGGCGCCAGGTCTGACGAGGCCGACGTCACAGGTCCGACTAATGATGGGAGCGTCGTCGGCGTCCTGCAACGTGACAGTGGCTTCCACCTCGGCTGCTTCACCCTCGTTGGTTACGCCGAGTTCGACGTGTGCGAGTTGGCTCTGGAGTGCCCTCACGTCGGCCTCGTTGCCATCCCCGTCGTAGAACGTGACGCGCTCGAGCGTGAGATGGTCGCTCCTGGAACTGATGTACCGGAAGAGTCGGTCCGAGATGTCCTCGTATATCCTGTCCCCTTCGGAGCCGTCCTCGAAGAGGGTGCCGATCGGATTGAGGTCGGCCCGCAGGTCGCTGGCGATGGTCGCACGGTTCTGCGTGTTGGTCTTCAAACGGAGGTAGTCGCTGACGAACGCGTCGAACTCACTCGGGAGGGTCCCATCGTACATGTCGGCGTAGGCCCGGAGTTCCGCGTCGAAGTTTATCAACGGTGGCAGGGGTGCAGAACGTCCCGCCTCGGGAACCCACGGCCTGGCGGCCGGCCGACGGTCGACAGCCTCCGGCGGGGCGGACGCGGCGATCCGCTCGAAGTAGCCGAGGCCGTCGAGAATCGACCCGAAGACGGCACTGAGGACGGTGACGAAGATCACGCCGGCCGTGAGCAGGTGCGAGACCGGCGGCGGGAGCGTGAACTGGAACAGCGCGATGAACACGCAGGTCACCATCCCGACGACGAGGAGGAACGAGCCGAGATTGGGGTCTCTGCCGGTGAGAAACTCGATGCTGTCGAGGAACGCCGAGTCGGCCGCCGTGTCTGGCGGTGAATCGGGTCGGTCCCCGGATCGTTCTCGCTGGCTCACTGGCCAGACACCCCCGTGACGTCGGCGTTCTTCGCCTCGGCGGCACGCCGGAGCACCTGGACGAGGTGTGAAACCCACAGGCCAGCGGTAAACCCGAACAGCGTCCCGACGGTGGTGATGCGGATGGTTTCTTCGAGCGGCGCGAACGCGACGCCGATACAGAGCACCCCGAAGATGAACATGAGGGCGTATTGGACGCGTGTCTCCCGGTTCACGCGTCGTATCTCTTCGAGCATAACGGCCATCTAGAAGCCTCGGAGCATATTAACTCTGTTGTCTGACATAAGTTGCCGAATGGATATCACAAGCTACTGTCCGATACTTCTTATATCCAGGGTAGAGGCCCTTTAGTACCATAAAAGACGATATGCAGAGGGCCGAGGAGCGGACGTTCCACCTCGACTATATTTGCTCAGATATCTTACCCTTTGTGCTCTGCACACCGTGGATCCGCTCGAGGCGTCGTGAGCAGCGACAGACCGAAGGGCCACGGTCGTGTATCTAAATCCACCCCTAACGGGATTCTCACGAACATGGTCTCGACACTCGTCGCCGTCGGACTGCTGGTGGCTGCGTTCGTCGGCTACAACATCGGCGGATCCTCGACCGGGGTGGCGTTCGGCCCCGCGGTCGGCAGTCGGATCGTACGGAAGACGACCGCGGCGGCGCTGTTCACGGCCTTCGCCTTCGTCGGCGCGTGGACTGTCGGGCGCAACGTCATCGACACCATGAGCGACGGGATCGTCCCCGCCGCGCAGTTCTCGCCCGTCGCCAGCGTCGGCGTCCTCTTTTTCACCGGACTGGCACTGCTGATCTCGAACATCTACGGCGTCCCCGCATCCACGTCGATGACTGCCGTCGGTGCCATCGTCGGCCTGGGGCTTGCGACGGGGACGCTCGACGCGGCGCTGATGTTCACCATCGTCTCGGCGTGGATCGTCGCGCCGCTGATCGGCTTCGCCGTCGGTGCCGTCATCGGCCGCTATCTCTACCCCCACCTGGACGCCCGACTCGCGTTCGGGCGGATGCGCGACCCACTCTTGCGGATCGATCGCTCCGGTGCCGTCCCGCGACCCGGGCTCAACGAGAACGCCTCTCGACGGGACCTGGTCGGCGCTGCCCTCGTCCTCGTGATCGCCTGCTACATGGGCTTTTCCGCGGGCGCTTCGAACGCCGCCAACGCGGTCGCGCCGCTGGTCGGCAACGGCTCGATCTCGATGAACCAGGGCATCCTGCTGGCGGTCGGGGCCATCGGCCTCGGCGGGTTCACCATCGCCCGACGGACGCTTGCGACCGTCGGCAACGACATCACCGACCTGCCGATCCTCGCGGCGTTGATCGTCTCGCTCGTCGGCGCGACGATCATCACCGTCCTCTCACACCTGGGGATCCCGGCAAGCCTGGCGGTGAGCACGACCTGCTGTATCATCGGGCTGGGCTGGGGCCGGGCCAGCCGGACCGCGACGCTGACGGATCTGGCGAAACCGACGCCACTGGGCGAGGCAGAGACGGACCTGGCGACGGGATCGCTGGCTGCCTCACCGGCCGGCGAAGAGGGAGCGGGCCCGACCGTCGGCGAACTCGCCAGCGGCGAGGCCGAAGCGCCGACCGAACCGCCCGAGACAGCCGAGGTTCCCGGGATCGGGACAGAGGAACTCGAGGAAGTGACCGCCGAGAGCCTGTTCGACCCGGCCGCGACGGCCCGGATCGTCACGCTGTGGATCCTCTCGCCCGTGCTGTCGGTCGTCGGTTCCTACCTGCTGTTCGCCCTCCTTCTGTGACCCAACACGTTTGTCGGCGTCCGACGTAGGGGACGTATGCGCGTACTCGTTCCGATGGACGATTCGGAGATGGCCGAACACGCTCTCGAATACGCTCTCGACGTGTTCGACGACGCCGAGATAACCGTTCTAACCGTCGTCGGCGAACCCTCGTTCTGGTGGGGCGAGGCGACGTCTATCGCACTCGCCGACGACATGGAAACAGCGGCCGAGGAACACGGGCAGGCGGTCGCGGACCGGGCCGACGAGATTGCCGCCGAACACGACACCGAGATCGACGTGACCGTCCGGACCGGCCACCCGGCGCGGGCCATCCTCGGCGCCGCCGACGACTACGATACCATCGTCCTCGGCACCCACGGCGGATCGATGGCGGACCAGCTGGTGATCGGCAACGTCGCCGAGAAAGTGTTCCGGCGAGCGCCGGTGCCGGTGACCGTCGTTCGGTGATCGCCGAACGCGGTCGACGACTCAGGACAGCAGCGTCGAGCCGTCGAAGGCCGTCCGGTCGTAGTCGAGGTCCAGCAGGTCCATCAGCGTCGGCGCGATGTCCAGCAGGTCGGCGTCCTCGATGCGCGCGTCGGGGTCGTCGACGAACAGGCAGGCGTTGTCGAAGCTGTGCATGCCGTTGCGGGGCCCCTTCCCGAACACGTCGTCGTCGCCCTTGAACCCGGATTTCAGATCGAAGCCGTGGTTCGGGACGACCACGAGGTCGGGGGCGATGTCGGCGTGGTCGCCACGGAAGGCGTCCTCCTTGGTGACGACGCGGTCGGCGACCTCGTTGCCGTCCGGACCCTCCAGTGCCTCGAGTTCGGCCTGGAGTTCGTCACGGACCGCCTCGTACTCCGCTTCGGGGACGCTCCCGCGCGGTTCGCGGTCTTCGAGGTTGATGTAGAAGCGGCCGGGGATGAGCGAGTAGGCCTTCGTTTCCTCGGCGATGTCACCGAGTTCGTCGTGGTCGTCGTCCTCGTAGCTGAGCCAGCCGTTCTCGGCGAGCCACTCGTTGCAGTGGACCTCGTAGTTCAGCGTGGTGAACCCGTGGTCGGAGGCGACGACCATCGTCACGTCGTCGGGGAGCAGCTCGCGCATCTCGCCCAGGTACTGGTCGACCTTGCGGTAGAACTCGAGGAACTCCTCCTTGTACTCGCCGTCTTTCTCGTAGTCCTCGAACAGGAAGTGGTTAACCCGGTCGGTCGTCATGTAGACGCCGAAAAACAGGTCCCAGTCGTCCTGTTCGATGTAGTTTTTGAACGCCTCGTGGTTGCGGTCGATGGTCTCGTGGGCGTCCTCGATGAACTCGGACTTGTCGTCGTCGTGGCCGAGTTTGGCGTTGACGTCGATGCGGTAGTCGATGTCTTCCAGATACTCCCGGAGGTCGTCGGGGTAGGCCGCCTTGTCGATACCGGGTGAGAGAAAGCCCGAGACCATCCGCTGGACGTCACGCTGTGGCGGGAACGTGACGGGAACGTTCATCACCGTCGCCTGCCGGTCGGCGTCCTGGACGCGATCCCAGATCCGGGTCGCCTGTACGTCCCGCCCCATCGGGACGTACGTGTCGTAGGACCCCACTTCCCGATCCTGGAAGCCGTAGACGCCGGTCTCACCGGGGTTGACGCCGGTCGTCAACGACGGCCAACAGGCGCTCGATTCCGGCGGGACGATGCTGTCGATAGCCCCCGCACTCCCCTCGTCGGCCAGCGCCGCGAGGTTCTCGAACTCGTCGAAATGCTCCGAAAGCATGCTGTACGGAACCCCGTCGATGCCGAAGAAGGCAACACGGGGACCGTCGTCGCCACGAAGCCGATCGAACAGACCCATACCGGTCGTTACCGGGACCGGGCACAAGAAGCTTCTTTTCGCGGTGGAATACCGACGCCCGTACGGGACACCGGCAAAACATGTCCGTACTACCGATCTGTCTCCTCGTCGACCGACCGCTCCTCGCGGGACTCGAAGTTCTCCGGGACCACCGTCACGTGGGACACGCCGACGGGTTGTGGTTCAGTCGCCATCACGTCCCGAGATACGGTCCCCGCCCTCTAATAATTACCCATAATCATAATACATGCGGGCCGGAGAGCGAATAACTGTGAGGTATCGGCGGTGCGGACCGACGACGGATCGGCGGCGGACATCACTGCCCCGCAGGTGGGCTGGCGGCGTCGTGGCTGCTGGGTGGCAGAGAGTGGTCCCGGATTCCTTTGCCGAAAGCTCGGGTAGGTTGCGGGACGTGGGCCGATACCCTGGGCTTTCGGTGGCCGAGTAGGCAGCGGCGTGTCGTCGGCCGGTTCCGCGGGGACCACACCGATGACAGGTCAGCCGTAAAACCGTCGTACTGGCGTTCTGTCGCCGAGCCGTCCCGTTCTACCTCGACGACGCGGGAACAACGGACCAATACTAATCCCCGTCGCCGTGGCGGAGTGGGTATGGCCACTGGCAGCGCCCTCGTGTTGACCACGCAGCAACAGAGCGGGCTGGCGATCGTCCGGTCGCTGGGCCGCCGCGGGGTGACGATCGTGGCGGGCGGTTCCGAGGAGCCGACGCTCGGGATGCTCTCGCGGTTCAGCGACGGTCGGTACGTCCATCCGGAACCGGGAGCGGGGGCGCAGCGCTTCCTCGATCACCTGCTCTCGTACCTCGAGACCGCCGACCACGACTACGTGTTCGGTCCGACCGACTGGATGACCGCGCTACTCTCGAAACACGAGCGCGAGATCGTGGACACCGGGACTCGCCCGGCCGTCGAGGACTGGGACACTTTCGCGGCGGTGTTCGACAAGGCTCGCCTGTTCGACGGCCTTGCCGACGTGGACGTACCGACCCCCGACACCCGCGCCCCCGAGACCGTCGAGGACGTCGAAGCGATCGCTCCCGACCTGTCCTATCCCGTAGTCGTCAAACCCCGGAGCAAGACCCGCTGGGACGACAGCGGGCAGTGTTCGACGTATCTCGTCGACGACAGCAGCTACGCCTCGTCGCCGGACGAACTGGTCGAGACCTACCGGTCGGTGCTGGCCGACGAGCCAGACCTCCGGGACTGGCCGCCGATCGTCCAGACGTACGTCCCCGGCGAGACGACGACGACGGTGGTGCTGGCCGACGAGGGCGACGTACGGGCACACTTCCAGGAGCGACGACTCCGGACGGTCCCGCCGTCGGGCGGGAGTTCCGCCCTGCTCAGCGTCGTCGACGACGACCGAATGGCCCGCTACGCCGAGCGTGTGATCGCGGCTATCGACTGGACCGGCCCGGCACAGGTCGAGTTCATGCAGCGCCCGGACGGCGAGTACGTCCTCATCGAGGTCAACGGGCGCTACTGGGGGTCGCTGCCGTTCGCCATCAACTGCGGCGTCGACTTCCCGTGGCTGCACTACCGCCAGCTCCGCGGCGAGACGGTCTTCCACGACGGCGACTACCGGACCGACGTGATCCAGCGCCGGACCCGACAGGATCTCGAGTGGCTCGGTCACCAGCTCGCCGACCGCAACTACCGGGCGCTGGGGCCGTTCCTCGCGGATTTCCTCCGGGCGGACCACACGTTCGTCTCGCTCCGGGACCCGCTGCCGACGCTGTGGATACTGAGACAGGTTCCGGGCACGCTCTTCGAGGAGGGACGGGACGTCGCCGGGACGGACGCGACGGAGCGCGAGGACCCGCAGCCTCGCGGCTCGTCGACGGGTGACGGCCGAAAAAACGCGGGGGAGCCGGGTTAGAAGTTCTCTTCGTAGAGGTCCATCGCGTGTTCGATGGCGTCCATCGCGGCCTGCTTGTCCTCCCAGCCCTGCGTCTCGACTTCCTTGCCCTCCTCTAAGTTCTTGTAGGTCGCGAAGAACTCGTCGATCTCGTCGAGTTGTTGCTGGGGGATGTCCGAGAGGTTCTGGATGTGATCGAAGCGCGGGTCCTCGGTGGGGACGGCGATGACCTTGTCGTCCTGTTCACCGTCGTCGTCCATCTTCATCAGCGCGACCGGGCGGGCCTCGATGACACAGCCGGGGAACGTCTGGTCCTCGACGAGGACGAGCACGTCGAAGGGGTCCTCGTCGTCGTAGTAGGACTGCGGGATGAACCCGTAGTCCGAGGGGTAGTGGACGTTGCTGTGGAGCACCCGGTCCAGCACGACGCCGGGGACGTCCTTGTCGTACTCGTACTTGTTGCGCTCGCCTTTGAGACACTCGACGACCGCGTAGATCTCTTCGGGCGGGTTCGGCCCAGTTTCGAGGTCTTCCCAGAGGTTCGTCATCACCTGCCCGTGCGACAGCGGGCCAAAAAGTACTTTCGTAATCCGTACCGAGCACGAGACGAGCATCCGGTCCCGTATCGTGGCCCGCTAGCCCCCGTCCGCGAACCGAGGGCTGGCGGTGGCTACGACGCCACCACTGGCGTGTATTCCATGTGAATAAAAAATCAGACATGAGAATGGCTGAAACCCCCCAGCGGCGTACAACAATATTCATTTCGAGACGAACCTGCAAGGAGAAATCACGCGACACTGGCGTCGAATCGGCAGGAACTCCGTTCTAGTTAACAAGGGTTAAATGGCGTGGTGACATTTAGTTAAGTATGTCAGAGTCACAAACTGTAGAGGCTGACCTGGAGGTCGCGCGCGAACTCACAGCGTTTCAGCGTAACATTCTCGTCATTCTGAGTGAGGAGCCCCGGTACGGGCTCGCGATCAAGCGGGAACTCGAGGCCTACTACGACTCGGAAGTCAACCACGGGCGGCTCTACCCCAACCTCGACGACCTCGTCGAGATGGGCCTGGTCGAGAAGAGTGAACTCGACAAGCGAACCAACCAGTACGCGCTGACCGAGGCCGGTCACGACGTGTTGCTCGATCAGCTCTCCTGGATGTTCGGTCGGTTCGTCACCGACGAGAGTCGGGCCGACGAACTGGAAGCGCTCGTCGACGAACAGCGCTAGAACGAGTCGGCAATCTCGAGCGTAAGCGCGACCGAACGGTCTAGCCGGTCTCGCTGTTTCTCGCTCGGCCACGCGTTCCGCGGGAAGTATTCGGCCACGAACTCTTCTATTTCGTCGTCGGTCGCCGAGTCGATGGGCTTGGCGTAGTGGTTGTTCATGAACTCCGCCAGCGCCGCGGCGTTCTCGCCGTGGACCGCGCCGTGTTCCGCACCGACTGCCTCGGCGATCTCACGGTTGCGTTCGGCGATTGCGTCCCACTCCGCACCGTCACCGGGTCCGCCCAGCGGTCGCTCGATTCCCCGGTCGACGTCCTCGATCGCGTCCATCTGGACCACCCCGTCCTCCAGCCACTCCTCGGGGTGGAGCACCAGCGTCTCGTGAGTGTCGTCCTCGCGGACGCGAGCAGTGAAGTCGTACTCGTCGAGCAACGACGCCCGGCGCTTTCGGTAGGCCGCCGCCTCCTGTTCGTCGACGGCGTCCCTGGCCAGCCGTGTCAGCCGCTCCACGTCGTCGATCACGTCCTGTGGAACCTCGGCGGACTCGTCGGTACCTTCGTCACTGGCCACAGCGCCCGGTCCGGCCACCGGTACCGCCTCGGGATCGGGTGTCTCGTCAGTCATCGTCCAGTGCCTCGTTCGCCAGTTCGTCGGCGCGCTCGTTTATCTCCCGCGGTACGTGGGTCAGCGACCAGTCGTCGAACCCGGCGAGCAGCTCCCTGACCGTCACGCGGTGTTCGCGCAACTCGGGGTCGTTTGCGTCGTACTCCCCGCGGACCTGTTTGACGATCAACTCGGAGTCGCCCCGAATCTCCACCGTCTCGAAGCCGAAATCGCCGGCCACCTCCAGGGCCTTCGTCAACGCCTCGTACTCGGCCTGATTGTTCGTGGCTCGGCCGATCCGTTCGCCGCCCTCCGTGGCGATGCCGTCGCCGGTGACGACCACCCAGCCGACGGCCGCCGGGCCGGGATTGCCGCGGCACGCCCCGTCGAAGTAAACGTGTGCACGGCCGCCGCCGTCACGGAGCAACGCTTCGATGGCTTCCGGCGAGTCGCCCTGCACGACGACCTTGTCGTCGTAGGCGACCGCCGTCGCACCGCCGTGCGTGGCCCGCCACCGTTCGTGGTCCGTGTTCCCCTCCTGCACGTCGACACCGGCGTCGGCCAACCGCTCGCGGGCCTCGGCCACGTCGCACTCGATGACCGGCATTGGCCCTCACTCGCCGGTGACCGGGTTTACCGTTTGTGGTCGCGACCGACCGCGGCCGGCGATTCCTCCGCCACGAGACCGCCGAAATCAATCCGTAGCGGTTCGGAGCGAACGTCTGACGCACGCAACACGAACCATAAAGTATTTGTCCAAGGATTTAAGCTGCCACGTCGTACTACTATAAAAGTGCGATGACACGGTCCACCCGTCAGCGGGAGCGCGAGCGCGAGGCCGAGACCGAAACTGAATCCACGGATGAAGAGGGGGTGCGTGCCTGTCCGGAGTGTGAGTCGGACAATCTGGTCAAAGATGCCGACCGTGGGGAGTTGATCTGTGACGACTGTGGCCTGGTCGTCGAGGACGAGAATATCGATCCCGGGCCGGAGTGGCGGGCGTTCAACCATCAGGAACGACAGGAGAAATCGAGGGTCGGTGCCCCGACGACGAAGACGATGCACGACAAGGGGCTGACGACCACCATCGACTGGAAGGACAAGGACGCCTACGGGCGCTCCATCTCCTCGAAGAAGCGCAGCCAGATGCACCGCCTGCGCAAGTGGCAGGAGCGCATCCGGACGAAAGACGCCGGCGAGCGCAACCTCCAGTTCGCGCTCTCGGAGATCGACCGCATGGCCTCCGCACTCGGTGTGCCCCGCTCGGTTCGGGAGGTCGCCTCGGTCATCTATCGGCGAGCCCTGAGCGAGGACCTCATCCGGGGGCGCTCCATCGAGGGCGTCGCCACGAGCGCTCTCTATGCGGCCTGTCGGAAGGAGGGGATCCCGCGCAGTCTCGAAGAGATTTCCGAGGTATCACGCGTCGAACGCAAGGAGATCGGCCGTACCTATCGCTACATCAGCCAGGAACTCGGACTGGAGATGGAACCGGTCGACCCCAAGAAGTACGTCCCCCGATTTTGCTCCGAACTCGATCTCAGCGAGGAGGTCCAGTCGAAGGCCAACGAGATCATCGAGACAACCGCCGAGAAGGGCCTGCTCTCGGGCAAGTCCCCGACCGGCTACGCGGCCGCCGCCATCTACGCCGCCTCCCTGCTCTGTAACGAGAAGAAGACCCAGCGCGAGGTCGCCGACGTCGCCCAGGTCACCGAGGTCACCATCCGGAACCGCTATCAGGAACAGATCGAAGCGATGGGCATCCACAGTTAGGTTCTCGTCTGCGAAGGCGCGGACGGGACAGATTCATAGCCCGGAGTCACCAAGGACGGGTAGATGCGCCTCGACGAGTTCATCGAGGACTTCCAGCGCGACGAGGCGGCCGACCTGCGACGGCTGGCCGAGGAGAAGTCCTACGCCATCACCGAGTATCTGGACGACGTGGAGCGGGAGCTCGACGAGACCGTCCAGGGTGACTCCCTCTTCGGGTCGACGGCCCCGTCGATTTTCGTCGGCCGGTCGAACTACCCGGACGTGTCGACGGGCCTGCTCTCGCCCGTGGCTGGCCCCGAGACCGACCCGACCGACTACGTGACCAGCGGCGAGTGGTACCAGCAGGGCTACTCCATCGACGACGTGTTCCAGCGCCGGACCGGCCTCCTGAACTCGACGCGAGCGGCGAAGGTCAACGTCGAGGACGTGTGGGACGGCTTCGTCGGCGTCCAGCGCGAGGTGGCCATCGCGGACGAACCCGTCGACGTGGAGATCGGTCTCGACGGCCAGCCCGATCTGGACGTGGATCTCGACGACATCGGTGCACCCCGCGGACCGCGCGCCCGCGCCCGTGACGCCGAACTCGCGGAGAACCCCTCCGTCCCCCTCGAAGTCGAGAAGACGCTGGAAGACGACGACTGGCGGGCCGACGGCGCGATGACCTACCTCTACCGCCGCGGGTTCGACGTCTACGAGATCAACAAGATCCTCTCGGCGGGCGCGCTGGGCCAGGGGGCGAACCGCCGGCTGGTCCCCACCCGCTGGTCGATCACCGCCGTCGACGACACCGTGGGCCAGTACCTCCGGGGAACGATTCGCAACGCGAACTCCATCGACAAGACGGAGGTCCGGGTCAACGAGTACATGGGCAACACCTACTGGGTCATCATGACACCCGGCCAGTGGGAGTTCGAACTCGTGGAGCTGAAAGCCCCGGGGAGCATCTGGAACCCCGACCCCGACGCGGGCATGTACATGGCCGCCGACAGCGAGGGATACGAGGGCCGCACCGCCTACGTCGACGAGACCTCCGGCGCGTACTACGCCACCCGGCTCGCAGTGCTGGAACACTTGAAGGAGCGCGGCCGGCAGGCCAAGGTTCTCGTGGTTCGACACGCCTCTCCCGAGTATTGGGCTCCCGTCGGCGTCTGGCAGATCCGCGAGGGGATCCGCCACGCCTTCGAGCAGGAAGTGGGCGAGGCCGAGAGCTTCCGGGACGCGCTCACCGAACTCGCACCCCACTTCCCGATCTCGCTGGCCCAGTTGCGCCGGAAATCCGAGATGGTCTCGGGCCTGCAGGCACAGATCACGGACTTTTGAGGCGGGATCGGTGCGGTTTTTGTCGGCGAGAGTGACGGTTCCACATGGCCCTCCCCGTCCCCGGGTTACCGGAACTGTTCGTGGCGCTCGCTGTGCTCCTGTTCTACGCCGTGTTCCTGCTGGGTCTCGTCGCACTGGGTGTCCGAATCGCGCTCGGGTTCATGGATCACCCCGAGTCCGAGGAGATTCAAAAGCGGGTCGCCCTGCTGGAGCGAAAAGTCGAGCGGCTGGAGGCACAGGTCGAAGCCGGCGAGGACACGGCGGACGACGGCGACTGATCGCGCGTCGACACAGTGAAGCACTCACCGGGAGTACCGGCGCACATGATATCGTCGCCCTCCGGTGCGGTCGTCTCGCCGCTCGTCGTCCCCGGCGTTCCTGGCGCGCCGGAACTGTTCGTCATCCTCCTGGTCGCTATCCTCGTGTTCGGCCTCCCGCTGGTGCTGGTCACTGGTGCGTATCTCTATCTCCGACGCGACGAGAGCATCGAGGAACTGGAGGCCCGGATCGACGATCTCGAAGCCGAGCGGGAGGACGGTGGTGTCGAATCCACCGGAAGTGAGCGCGAGGAGTTCTAGAGGTTCTCGAAGGCCTCGTCGACGAGTTCGCCCGTCGTCGCGACGATGTCGTCCCACGCCTCGTCGTCCTCGGCCAGTCCGAGCAAGCGGGCGACGCGCATGATCGAGAGGTGATAGACCTCCTGCCGGCCGGGTTCGACCTCGCGGACGATCACGTTACAGGGCATCAGCCCGCCGAGTTCGATGCACTCGTCGAGCGCGCGGTCGGCGACCTCGGGGTTGCAGGCACCGAGGACGTAGTATGGGTCCCGATCCGAACCGATCTTCTCGGCGAGCAGGTCCGAGACGGAGAACTCGACGGCGACGCCGAAGCCGGCCTCGGAGAACGTCTCACGCGTGTGTTCGATGGCGTCCTCGTGGTCCATCTCCAGGGTCGCGCGTTTCTCGCCGATGTCGTCGGACTCGATCAGACTGGGGTCTATCGGAAGCGTCATCGTCCGAAACCAGTCGGCGGCGGCGGAAAAAGCTACCTCGGTCGTGCGAACGGGGTGACACGACGTGGTCCAGATGGGCGTGCCGTCACTCCGCGGTCTGGACGGGACCGGTGCCGATCACGTCGCGGACGGCTTCCTCGAACTCCTGACGGCGCTGGAAGTAGGTCTCGTCGACGTCGGCGAGTACGTCGGCGAGGTCACGGGGGCCGTCGGGCGTCCGGATCGTCGTGTCGCCCTCGCGTTGCTGGACGTAGCTCTTCTTCGCGCCCCACATCAGTCGCGCGGACACCTGTGCCAGCGGCACGCCCTCGACGGACTCGCCGTCGCCGAGTTCGACGGCGGGTTCCTCGTCTTCGGATTCCTCGTCGGCCATGTTTCGTGGTTCTCGGGGGCGCTGATTAGTTGTTTCGAAGGATGGCCGCGACCGCCTACATCAGGTCGTCGAGTTCGTCGTTCTGGAAGGCGTCTTTCGCGCTCTCGGTGGATTCTTCCTGCTGTTTGCTGGCCTCGCGAGCGCGGTCCATGAACTCCTGGACGCGCTGTGAGCGTTCGACGCCGCCGAGCAGGACGAGCGCGGCGATGCGTTCGCTGGAGAGGGGGAAGTCCCCGCCCCGGACTTCGAGGCTGCCGGTCTCCTCTTCGAGCCACTTGCGGGCGCGTTCGACGCCTTTGCGGGCGATGCGGTCGGGGTGGCCGGCGATCACGAGGAGGGCTTTGTCGGCCTCGACGGCCTGGGGGAGGGAGGTGCCGGTGAGGAGGGCTTTCCGGGCAGTGGAGGTGATGGCGTTGATGTTCTCGCCGGCGTCCTCGTCGGCCTTCGCGGAGGCGTAGCCGAGCGAGGCGATGCCACCGCTCGCGAGCGTGTTGATGATCTCGCTGGAGTCGACGACCGACTCGCCGACGCCCTCGACCATCTCGCCCGCGGCGAGCAACAGGCCGACCCGTTCGGCGATGCGGTCGTTGATCGCCGCGAATCCTTCTTCGACGCTCTCGCCGGAGGTCTTCCAGGCGTCGTTGTCGATGACGAGCACGGAGTCGGCTTCTCTGGTGAAGGTCTTGAGCGAGCGACCGGCGTTGGCCTGGTAGATGGCGCCCTCGTCGCGGCCGGGCAGGACGCCGAGGCCGTACACCGGCATGGTGTAGACGCGCTTGAGTTCGCGGGTGAGCATGGGTGCGCCGCCGCTGCCGGTGCCGCCGCCGAGGCCGGCGACGACGAAGATGGCGTCGGCCTTGCTGGTGACGCGGCCGTCGAGTTCGTCCATGACCTCGGTGGCCTCGGCCTGCATGATTTCGGCCCCGAGTTCGTTGTCGCCGCCGACGCCGTGTCCTTTCACCCGGTCCTGTCCGACCAGCATCGTGTCGATGTCGAGATTCTGGAGATCCGCGCGGGCCGTATTGACCGCGAAGGCTCCCTGTACCGCCTCGAACCCGCGGTCGTAGTCGAACTCCGCGAGCGCCTGCGCGATCTTCCCTCCTGCTTGCCCGACACCAATCAGGACGACTTTCATATCGCCATAGACACGAGGCCGACTAATCAAAGATGGGGGTGTCAGTGAACGGACTGGCCCGGTCCGGAGATCCGAGCGTTCAAGTACCGGAACGGGAGCAGCGGCGATCATGGACGGAGACGACGTGGAGGCACGGCTCGAAGCGGTCGAACGGGCGCTCGCCGACGGGGACGCGGAGCTGACGGAAATAACCGAGGCCGCCGAGCAGGCGCGGGAACTCGACGAACTGCGCGACCGGATCGACGCCCTCGAATCGGAGGTGACGGACCTGGCCGCCAGCGTCCAGGCAGTGCGCGGGTACGTCGGCAACGTCCGGACCGTCAACCAGGACGTGGAGCGCCGTGCCGACGCCGCACTCGCCAAGGTCGAGGAACTGGAGCGCCGCGGCACGGACCGTGAGGGTCGACACTCCCCCGAGCAGTCGGAGAGCACGGATCGAGCCGACGGGAGGGCCACCGACCGGACCGAATCGCCAGGGGACATCGCGCGACGGATCACCGGCAGAGACGAACCCGAGCGAGGTCGGCGATCATCACGTAACGGGGCCGGCGGGCGTGACAGCGGCGGACATCGCCACGCCGACGAGAACAGACGGACACGGCCCCGGTCGCGGGACGGGCGCGGTCCCGCTGCCGGTTCGGGGAAGAGCGACGACGAGGACGGGTTCCTCTCGGGGCTGCGCGACGCGCTGTGATGCTCCGGGTGGTCGTGGCAATCGTCCTCGCGTCGGCGCTGGTGGCAGCCAGTGTGCCGGGAATAGAGATCGCTGCCCGGGAGCGAAGCGAGGCGGCGCTCACAGCAGAGGCCGACCGACTCCGAACGGCCATCGCGGACCTCCGCAACCGCGAGAGCGCCGTCGGATCGAACGCCGGCGCGCGTCGGATCGTCACGGTCGAAATCCCGGCCCGCTCCCGGACGAACGCCGGTGAATCCACGCTCGCGCTCGGCGGTGTGCCGGGCCAGACGGAACAGTACGGAGAGTTCGCCGTCGACCTCGCGTGGCGAGTAGACGGCGGTGCGGTCACGGCGCGTCGACTGCCCGGCGTCCACGTCGTTCACTACCGGGACGGCCGCGTCCGCGACGAGCCGCTGGTTCTGGAGTCGCCGGGCAAACACCGGGTCGCACTGACGCGTATCGAACGCGACGGGCGGCGGCTGATCGGCGTCCGCCTGCTCCCGGAGGTTTAAGTCCGGAAACGGGACGAGCGACGGCCATGGGAGTACTCAGTCGCGTCCGCAGCGACGACGATGAGACGGACTGTGGGTGTGAGCCGTCGTTCGACGGCGACCGGCTGATGGTCGACGCCGACAACTGTCCTGGCGAGGGACGGCTCGCGACCGAACCGGCCTGCCGTGAGACGGTCGTCGACGCGCTCCGGGAGCGAGACGCCGACGCCATCTGTACGCGGGCCGTGGGGACCGAACGGGCCTACGAGGGGACGGCCGCGGCCGCGCTCGTGGCCGCCGGCCGGTTCGCCGACGCGGCCGCGTTCCACGACGAGGGCATCGCCGACCGGGCACACCGTGACCCGCTCGGTGCCGCCCGGGCCGCCACGGGACGAGCGGGACCGGTGGCGAGACTGGCGGCCGAAACGGGGCTGGCCGAGGTGGCCGCACGGGCCGACGGCTACGACGACCTGCTCGCACCCGCGGTGGGGCCGACCATCGGCCGGTCGCGAGTGCGACTCAAGCCGCCCGCGACGGCCAGATTCGCGTCTCGCCGGGAACTGGAGACGGGTGCAGTCGTGCGGATCTACGACGAACCGGATCACGAGCGCCGGACCTACCACCTCGAACCGGTCGAGTACGGGTTCGGCGGGGCGGCCACCGAGCGACTGGTCGCTGCCTACGACCGGCTCGCCAGCGGTGCGGTGAGCGGGGGCGAGCGGGCACCGGGCCGGGCGGTCCGACGCGTCGTCGACAATGATGACGAGTTCGACGCGACGGTCGGCGTCCTCGAGCGGGTCCTGAAAAAGCACACGACCGGATACGGCGTGATCGCGGACCTATTCGCCGACGAGCGCGTCTCGGACGTGTTCGTGACCGCGCCGGCGGCGGACAATCGGATCCGTGTCCGTGTCGACGGCGAGACGCTGACGACGAACGTCCGGCTCACCGAGGGTGGCATCGAGGCGCTGGCGTCGCGATTCCGCCGGGAGAGCGGCCGGGCCTTCTCCCGGGCCAGTCCGGCGCTCGACGCGACGGCGACGGTCGCCGGCCGGCGCGTCCGGGTCGCCGGCGTCACCGAACCGGTCAGCGAGGGGGTCGCCTTCGCCTTCCGCGCGCACGAGCGGGAGGCGTGGACGCTCCCGGCGCTGGTCGCGAACGGCACGCTCCCCGTAGAGGCCGCCGCGCTCCTCTCGCTGGCGGTCGAACGCGACGCCGCGACGCTGCTGGCGGGGACCCGCGGTGCCGGGAAGACCACTCTGCTCGGGGCCCTCCTGTGGGAACTGCCCGCCGAGACCCGAACCGTCGTCATCGAGGACTCGCCGGAGTTGCCGGTCGGGCAGTTACAGGACGCCGGCCGGGACGTGCAGTCGCTCCGGACCGGCGACGGGGACGGCGGGGAGCTCACGCCGGCCGAAGCGCTCCGGACCGCGCTCAGACTCGGAGAGGGCGCGCTGGTCCTCGGTGAGGTCCGCGGCGAGGAAGCGGGGGTCCTCTACGAGGCGATGCGGGTCGGTGCGAGCGGGAGCGCGGTGCTGGGGACGATCCACGGCGACGGCGGCGCGGCGGTTCGCGAGCGCGTCGTCACCGACCTCGGCGTGCCGGAATCCTCTTTCGGCGCGACCGACCTGCTGGTGACGCTCGAACCCTACGAATCGCCGAGCGGTCGCGCTCGCCGGGTCAAACGGATCGAGGAGGTCGTCACCGCCGACGCCGTCGGCTTCGAGCCACTGTTCGAACTCGACGACGGCGACCTGACCTCGACCGGGCGGATCGAACGTGGGAACAGCCGCCTGCTCGACGGACTGGCTCGCTCCGGCGAGAGCTACGCTGCCGTCAGGGATCGCCTCCACGACCGGACGGACTGGCTGGCCGACCTCGCCGACGGCGATCGCACCGATCCCGAGAAGGTCCGTCGAGCCCACGCCCGGCGACGGGCGGAGCGGACAGTATGAATCCGGCCGTCGAGCGGGCCGTCCGGCTGCTCGCGCGGTGCTATCCGTGGCCGGCCGAGGGGAGCGCCGACCTGGACCGGGCGCTCGGGTTCATCGGATCCGACCTGTCACCCGAAACCGTCGTCCGGGCGGGCTACGGCGCGGCGTTGCTGTGTGTCCCTGTGGTGGTTCTCGCCGGTCTCGTCGCACCCGCAGGGACGACACCGCTCGTCCTCGGGTGTGGGGCGGCGGGTGCCCTGGCCGTCGTCCACACGGTTCACAGCGCGCCCCACGCGCTCGCGACGGCCCGGCGGACACGGGCGCTGGGGGAAGCGCCGGCGCTGGTGAGCCGGGCCGTCCTCCGGATGCGCGTGACGCCGGCGACGGAGACGGCCGCAGCCTTCGCGGCCGAGACGGGACAGGGACCGCTGGCCGACAGCCTCGGCGAGCACGTGCGCCGTGCCGCCGGGAGCGCAGGGTCGGGCTTTCCCTCGTTCACCGATGAGTGGGACGAGTGGTTCCCCGACTTACGTCGCTCGCTCCTGCTCGTCGAGTCCGCCGGGACGGCTCCCGCCGGGGAGCGTAAACGCGCCCTCGACCGCGGGATGGCGGCCGTCCTGGACGGGACCCGCGACCGGATGGCCGAGTTCGCCGCGAGTCTGCAGGGGCCGGCGACGGGGCTGTACGCCTTCGGCGTCTTGCTCCCGCTCGCGCTGGTCGCGATGTTACCTGCCGTTCGGACGACGGGTGCCTCGGTCCCGCTCGCGGCCGTCGTCGCGCTGTACGACCTCGCCCTGCCGGCCGTCCTCGTGGCCGCGAGCGTCTGGCTACTGATCCGCCGTCCCGTCACGTTCCCGCCGCCGTCGGTCGGACGCGATCACCCCGACGTGCCGAGTCGTCGGTGGCCGGCACCGGCCGCCGGGGCCGTCGCCGGCGGAGCAGGATGGCTCCTCGCGACCAGACTCGTCGCGCCGTGGACGGGGCCGCTCGCGGCCGTCGGGTTCGCCAGCGGTGGGGCGCTCGTGGTCTACTACCGACCGATCACGGCCGTCCGCGATCACGTCCGGGCCGTCGAGGACGGACTGGCCGACGCCCTCTACCAGATCGGGCGGCGGGTGGAAGAAGGCGAGGCTGTCGAGCACGCCATCGCGACCGCGGCGGACGAGGTAGGTGGCGCGACCGGCGAAGTTCTGCAGGAGGCCGCCAAGCGACAGCGCCGGCTCAAGGTCGGCGTCCGCGAGGCGTTCCTCGGCGACCACGGCGCGCTCGCGACGGTTCCGAGCGCCCGGGCGCGGAGTACCGCCACGCTCCTGGCAATGGCTGCGAGCGAGGGTCGGCCGGCCGGCGGGGCCATCGTCGCGATGGCCGACAACGTCGAGGAACTCGCGGCCGTGGAACGCGACGCGCGCCACGAGATCGGGACCGTGACCGGGACGCTGGCCAACACCGCCGCGCTGTTCGGCCCGCTGGTCGCCGGTGCGACCGTCGCGCTGACCGCCAGCATGGACCCGGGCGGATCGATTTCGATAGGAGCTGCGGGGGTCACGGAGGCGACAGAGATGGCCTCGGGGATCGGAACCGCCGGTCTCGGACTGGCCGTCGGCGCGTACGCGCTCGTCCTCGCGGCGATCCTGACGACGCTCGCGACGGGGCTGGCCCACGGCCTGGACCGCGCGCTGGTCGGCTACCGCGTCGGCTGGGCGCTGCTGGTCGCGACCGCGACCTACCTCGCAGCGATCCACGCGGTCGGCCTGTTCGTCTGAATCCTTAAATACCGGAACGAGACCATCCCCGTCCATGTTCGACGCACCGGCAGACACCTGGTATCTCTGGGTCGGGGTCGCGACGGCGAGCGCGCTCGCGTTCGGTGTCGCGGCCGCGCTCCCGACGACGGTCCCGCCGGATGCCCAGCGGGCGGCGGCGACGGTCGACGCGGTGGCGACCAGTCCGCACAACGCGACGGGCGAACACACGCTGGACGCGACGGCGGTCGAACTCGGCAGTCGACGCATCGGGCTGCGAAACGACGGCGGCACGACACACGCCGCGTTCGCCTACGGGCCCGTCACGCCGGTCCGGGGCGGAACCGATCTGGCGGCGGTCCTCCGGGGCGAACCGCCCGGGGACGTGTTCTCGAACGCGACCGAGTTCCGGACGGCCGCCGCGGAGGCGCGGAACCGCACTCGTGCGTGGCGAGAGACGGACGGGCGACTCGTGGCCCGCCGAGTCACCTGGGAGGGGATCGATGTCACGCTCGTCGGCGCGTAGGGGGCAGGTCGAGCCAGTCGCGGCCATCGTCGCTGTGTTCGCCCTCGGCGTCGGCCTGACCATCTACGCGGGCGCGGTCGAGGACGCGGTCCCAGGAACCGAGCCCCGGAACGTCGCACAGCCGACGCTGTCGGCCGTCGAGGACGCCATCGAGACCGCCGGCGTCGTCCAGACGGATCGCCTGTCGCGGGTCAACGCCGTCACGCCCGCCGGTCGTCAGCTAAACGTGACGCTCACGGCCGGCGACCGGCGCTGGACTCGGGGTGATCGGGCCCCGGCATCGGCACAGCGGGCGAGTACCAGAGTGAGCGTCGGGCTGGGATCGGGACGGGTTCGTCCGGGTCGGCTCACGGTGAGGGTGTGGTGATGCGGGCGATCAGTACGGTACTGGACGCCGCGCTCTTCCTCCTGCTCGTCGGGGCCGCTGTCGGGACCCTCGCGCTCGGAACGAGTCCGCCGCCGTCGGCGAACGCCGACGCGGCCGACGGCGTCGCCGACGCGCTCACGACGAGTACGGCGACCGTCCAGTACTCGCTCGCACCGGGCGCACGCCGAGCATCGTCGCGGGTCGTCACGTTCCCGATAACCGAGGGGGCGACGTTCCGACGGACCGCTCACGGTACGCTCGCGAGCCATCTCTCGACGGCTGCACTCGGCAGTCTCGCCGTCGATGGGCAGCGCGTCAGTCACGCACGGGTCGACTACCAACGATCGGTGGCCAACGCGACGCGGAACCTGACCCGCGGACGCGACCACCTCGCGCGGATCCGCGCTCGCTGGGAACCGTACCCCGACGCGCCGATTCGAGGCACGTACACGGTCGGTCCCGCGCCACCACGGGACGCGACCGTTCACGCCGAAACAGTGGTCGTCGCGAGCGGCCTCCCGTCGACCCGAGAGGCGGCGCGGCGTGTGACGAGCGAGAACGCGACGAACGCCACCTTCGAGCGACTAGGGTCAATCGTGGCCCAGCGGGTCGTCCGGGGGCTGTTCCCGCCGAATCGGACCCGGAGCGCCCTCCTCGGGGACTACCCAGTCGAACAGCTCGTGACCTACCGGTACGAGCGGCTGGGCCGATTCCTCGGAGCGAACGTGACGGCGCGAGCGGAGGCCGACAACGCCACGGGCGCTAACGACGCACTCGCGGCCGCGCTCGGCGATCGACTGGCCGCGGATATGCGGACTCGGTTCCAATCGCCCAGTGCTGCGGCCGACGCGGTGTCGGTCGGCCAGGTCAGAATCACCGTCCGGACGTGGTCGCCGTGACCCGATCGTTCAGAGGCGACGAGCGCGGGTGGCTCCCCTTCGCGCTGGTCGGCGTCGTCCTCCTGGTGGGGAGCGTGGCGCTGTTCGTGGGTCTCCAGCCGGATCGCCCGGCCACGGAGCCGACGATGGACGTGGCGGTCGAACGGGCCGTCGGCGAGTCATCCACCGCGATCCGGACGGCGGTCGTCGAGGCCGGCGACGCCGCGGCTATGGATCCGGTCCTCGAACGGGCGAACACGCCGGCCGGACACGTTCTCGACGACGAGACGCCGTTCCGGGACGCCCTCCGGGTCCGGATCTACCTGCGAGCGCGGGAGCGACTCGACGACGTGACTGTCACGCGCAACGACGTGACGGCGACCGCCTCGCTCCCGGCGACGCCGAACGCCAGCGGTCTGGAATCGGCGATGGAGCGCGTCCACGTCGAAACGGCCAACGACAACCAGACGCGCCTCCGGGTTCGGGTCGAGAACGTCACCGTGACCGCCACGCGCGGGAACGAAACGGTCGTTCGCCGGACGGTGAAACCGACGGTTACTGTCCGGACGCCGGTGCTCGCCGTCCACGACCGGATGGAGCGGTTCGATCGACGGCTAAACGCCGGGATCGGCCGGCCAGGCCTGACAGGTCGACTGACGGGTCGGCTGTTCGGCGTGGTCTGGGCGCGTGGGTACGCCCAGTACGGGTCCGGCGGCGTCGCCATCGAGAACGTGCTCGCCAACCGCCACGTGGAGATAATGACCAACGGCGCGATCCTTCGCGAGCAGCGCCACCTGTTCGGCCGGAGCGACGCCTCGGGCCGGCGAGCGATGGACCGCGCGATGGTCGGTGTCGGCCTGACCGACTTGCTTCACGGCGCGGGGGTTCCCGGTGGGTACGTCGAGACGCTGTTCGAGGGCGGCCGACCCGGACCGAATCCGAACGCGCCCGCCGGGATTCCGTCGCTGGAGACGGACACCGCGGCTCCCGACGCCGGGGATCGGATGACCGTCGGCGTCAACGGCACCGCCGACCGGGGACTGGCCAGGGCCACCGCGCCGGTGAGCCTCCGGTCGCTCGTCCGGTCGGTCTACAGCGCCGAGGTTCGGACGATCGGCGAAACCGATCGGACCAGCGGGTCGCTGCCGAGTTGCTGGACCGTCCAGCCCGACGGCTGGTGGCGACTCGACTCCGAGCGCGTCGGCCGAGACGATCCAACCGTGACGGGGACGACCGAGGTGAACCAGTCGATCCCGGACGGCTGGCACGCGTTCGAATCGTTCGGCCGCCGGGTGAAACAGGAACGGACGAAGTACTGTCACTGGGTCGACGGCAACGAGACGACCGTCACGGAGGCGAGCGACACCTTCCGCTTCCACGTCGGAGTGGCGCTGATCGGCCGGCACGCGCCCACTCCGTACGCACCGGCCAACGGAATCGAGACCGTCCACGAAGCTGGAAAGGGACCGTTCGACGGGCCGAATCTGGCGAACGTCAGTCGACGGGCGCGACTCCGGCTGATCGACGGCCGCGGCGGCCCCGACGAACTGGCGAGGGACGCGGTGCGGAAGCGAAAGAACATCTCGGGCGTCCGAACCGTCCACGGTCGGGTTCCAGAGGGAATTCGAGGGTGGCTGCTGGCCGATCTGGTCGGCTTCCGCGACCGAGTCGCGAACGTCTCTGTCACTGTAAAGCGCGGCCGGGCCGGCGCGTTCGAGGCGAACCCGGCCGAGAAACTGGAGCGGAAACTCGGGGGGCTGGTCGCTCCGCCGAACGAGTACGGAAGCGTCGCCGAGAAGGCACGGTTCGCCGCCCGTGGGATGTACGCCGAGCAGACCCGGGAACTCCTCGAAAAACGGGCCCGAAAGCAAGCCCAGCGGAGACGGAATCTCGGTAAAGCGCTCGGGAGCGTCGGGGTCGACTCGCCGAACCTGCTGGAGCGGGCGCTGGAGACCCGGAGTGGCAACGGCTTGACGGCCCGCGAACCGGGCATCGACGGGGTCGACGTGACGGCCGTCGAGGGCTCGCCGGCGTACCTGACGGTCGCCGAGGTCGGCCCGAACCACGCCGACTCGTTACCCGAGGACGCTCGCATCAGTCCGCTCGCGACGAGAAACGTCAACCTGTTCGCGTCGCCTCACGGCAACGTGGCGGATACGCTGCTCGAAAGCGTCGACATGGGCTCGACCGTCGATCTCCGGACGGCCGCCCGCACCCTCCGCGCGACGCAGGCCGCCAGCGGACTGACGACCGAAAACGAGACGCTCGACGAGACACTCGACCGGAAATCCAGGTCCCTGGAAGGGGTCGTCCAGCGAAGAGTCGGTTACTCACGGCGAGTGCTCAGGAAACAGCTCGCCAGTATGGAGATCGGCGACGACGAATCCGAGCGCCGCCGCATCGTCGAGGACGCGCTCGCGCGGTGGGAGGGACCCGGAGCGAAAGCGCTGGCGCTGACGAACGGGTCGGCGGCATCGGCCGTCGCCGATCGAGCGATCGAACACGACGAGACGAGACGGGACAACCTGCAGGCCACGCTCAGGTTGGTGTTACACGCGACCGCGACCGGAACGGACACGCGGGTCTCACAGGCGAAGATCAGCACGACCGGGGAGCTGGTCCGGCAGAAAGTGACGGCCAGACTGGCCGCTGGCATCGAGAACGCAACCCGCGAAGGGGCGAGCCGGCTCGCCGACAGACTCGACGACCGGCTGAAACGGTCCCTGAACCGGGTCCCCGCTGGGCTCCCGATCGTTCCGGTCGGTCCAGCGTGGTGGTTCACGGCGAACGCGTGGTTCGTCGACGTACGCGGTGGATACGACCGCTTCGCGGTGCGGGCGAAAACCGGTGCGGCCGGGGCTCCCGGTAGCTCGCTCACCTACGTCAGGGACGGCGGCGTCGCGGCCGTCGACTACGACGGCGACGGGGAGGACGAGCGGCTGGGACACGCCGACCGGATCTCGTTCGAGTCCCAGACCGGCGTCGTCATCGCCGTCCCGCCGGGGCCCCAGGGTGTCGGCGACAAGGACGGGAACGTCGACGAGCGCTCCGGAAGCTGGACGGACTGGCAGCCCGTCCGGCCGGCCAGATCGAACGGGACGGCAGTCCCGGCCACCTGGCCCGATCGGCGGTGAACGGCCCCACACCGTCGGAAACGGCGTGGAACGCCACTAACGCGCCGTTCGGACGGTGAATGTGCCCGACTTCGCCATGTTCAAGCCGGGTGGCTTCGAGGGGGAACACATGACACGCTCCGTCTGGCTGAAAGCCGACGACGAAGTCGGCGACTGGGAGACACGCAAACGACGTATCACCGCCGGTCTGGAGGCCGGCGTCGACTGGGTACTGGTCGACGAGTCCGACGTGGAACGCGTCCGCGAACTCGGCGAAGTGAACGTCGCCGCCTTCTCGAACGGCGACGTACACGTCATGGAAGCCGAGGAAGACGAGACGAACGCCGACGCTGTCGTCGTGGGCAAGGACGGTGAGGGCGACGGGACCGTCGATTTGCCGACCGACTTCTCCGGCTCCGCCGATCTCTCCTCACTGCGATCCAACGGCGAGAATCCCCAGGGTGGCTACGTCCGCATCCTGAACGAGGACTACGAGGCCTTCGCACAGTCGGTGGCGGAGGAGGCGGAGTACACCCTCGTCGTGGGCGAGGACTGGCAGATCATCCCCCTGGAGAACCTCATCGCCCGCATCGGCGAGGAGACGGATCTGATCGCCGGCGTCCAGTCCGCCGACGAAGCCCGCACCGCCTTCGAGACGCTGGAACTCGGATCGGACGGCGTCCTGCTGGACACCGACGATCCCGACGAGATCCGGAAAACGGTCGAGGTCCGCGAGGAGAGCCAGCGCGAGTCCGTCGACCTGCAGTGGGCCGAGGTCACGGCCATCGAACAGACCGGCTCCGCCGACCGGGTCTGTGTCGACACGGGCAACCTGATGGAACACGACGAGGGGATGCTCGTCGGGTCGATGTCGCGTGGTCTCTTCTTCGTCCACGCCGAGACGGCCGAATCGCCCTACGTGGCGTCCCGACCCTTCCGGGTCAACGCCGGCGCGGTCCACGCTTACGTCCGCACGCCCGACGGTGGGACGAAGTACCTCTCGGAACTGCGAAGCGGCGACGAGGTACAGGTCGTCGACACGAACGGCAACACCCGCGAGGCCATCGTCGGCCGCGTGAAGATCGAGAAGCGTCCGATGTTCCGGGTGCAGGCCGAAACCGCCGAGGGCGACCGGATCGAGACGCTCCTCCAGAACGCAGAGACGATCAAAGTCGCCACGAAAGACGGCCGGAAAGCCGTCACGGACCTCGAAGCCGGCGACGAACTGAAGGTGTTCTACGAGGACACCGCACGGCACTTCGGCGAGGCTGTCGACGAGAGCATCATCGAAAAGTAACGGAATGGGGCCTCGTGGCGTCCAGTGTCCATCGTCGTCCGACCGCACGCATTCAACCGGTGACGATCCGGCCGGCGCGGTGCAGGTATCGCTTTCCCCGGTGCCGGCGAACGAACAGATATGAACCGCGAAGTGACGCTCTCCCACCTCGACGAGGTTCTCGAAGCGTTCGACTACCCGGTTTCCCACGAAACCGTCGTGTCCGAGGGGCAGGACGTAACCTTACTGCTCGCCGACGGTACCGAGACGCTCGGGGGCGTGATCGAAGCTTCCGACGACGAGCGCTTCGAGTCCACCGACGAACTCTCGAACGAAGTGATGAACCTCCTCCCCCGGCACGCCGTCGGCGAACCCTACCAGTCCGAGGGCGAGGGGTGACGGCGCCGACCGGCATCGCCCTCACGCCGCACGTAACCAACAAAGTTTCCGCCACCACGGTGTTTTTGGGTTCGCGTAACGACTAGTGATTGATGGCACAGACACCCCAGACCGAGCGATCCGAGCCGGAGCTATCAGCAGATGCGGACTGGAACTGCCTGTTCGTCGACGGAACCTGGCACGGGCCGGGCGACCGCGACACCATCTCGGTGGAGGACCCCTCCACACGCGAGGAGTGGACGAAAGTACCGGCCGGGACCGTCGAGGACGTGGACGAAGCCTACGCAGCGGCGACCCGCGCCCAGGAGCGCTGGGCGGAGAAGGGACCGGACCAGCGGGCCGAGGTCGTCCAGACCGTCTACGCGCTGATCGACGAGTACGAAGACGAACTCACCGAGTTGCTCGTCGCCGAATCGGGCAGCGCCGGGCTCAAGAGCAACGTCGAACTCCAGACCGCGGCCGGCGACGTCGCGGAAGCGGCGACCTACCCCTCGCGGGCCGGCGGCGACATTCGTGAGTCGACCATCCAGGGCAAGGAGAACCTCGTCAAGCGTGAGCCGGCGGGCGTCGTCGCCGTCATCCCGCCGTGGAACTTCCCGTTCCACCTGTCGATCCGCGCGGTCGCACCCGCGGTCGCACTGGGCAACGGCGTCGTGATCAAACCGGCCTCGGACACGCCCGTGACGAGCGGGCTCGCTATCGCGAAGCTGTTCGAGCTAGCCGGCGCGCCGCCCGGACTGGTCAACTGCGTCCCCGGGAAGGGCTCGGAGATCGGCGACCGGGTGGCCGGCCACCCCGACGTGGACGTGGTCGCGTTCACCGGCTCCACCGAGGTCGGCCGCCACGTCGCCAAACAGGCCGTCGACTCGCTTGCCTTCCCCGCGATGGAACTGGGTGGGAACGGCCCCAACGTGGTCCTCGAAGATGCGGATCTGGACAACGCGCTCTCTGGCAGCGCCTTCGGTACGTTCTCCCACCAGGGCCAGGTCTGTATCTCGATCAACCGCCACCTCGTCCACGAGTCTATCTACGACGAGTTCGTCGCGGGGATGGTCGAGAAAGCCGAGATGATCCCGACGGGCAACGCCCACGACGGATCGACCATCGTCGGCCCGATCATCAACGAGAGCCAGCGCGACCAGATCCTCGAGTTCGTCGAGGAGACCGTCGAGCAGGGCGCGACCCTCGAAACGGGCGGCGAGACGGTCGAACTCGACGGCACCGAGGACTCGCTGGTCGTCCAGCCGACGGTGCTGTCGGACGTGACGAACGACATGACCGCGGCCTGTAACGAGCACTTCGGTCCGGTCGCGCCCATCGTCCCCTTCTCGGACGACGAAGAGGCCATCGAACTGGCCAACGACACCGAGTACGGGCTGGCGGCCTCGGTCTGGTCCGGCGACCGCAACCGTGCCGAGGACGTGGCCGACGCCATCGACGCGGGGATGGTCCACATCAACGATCAGCCGATCAACGAGGAGCCAAACGTCCCCTTCGGCGGGATGAAATCCTCCGGCATCGGTCGGTTCCACGGCGACGCGATCATGCGCGAGTTGACCGAGACGAAGTGGATCTCGGTCCAGCGCGAGCAGCGCCAGTTCCCGATGTGAAAGTTGCCGCGTCCGGCGATCAGTTTTCGTCCCCGGCGTCGAGGTCCGTCGTACACCAGTGACAGAACTCCAGGTCGGGGTCGACGTCCCGTCCGCAGTTGGGACACTGCGTCCCCTCGGCGACGCGCTCGTGGGCCTCGTTGTTCCGGGAGGCGAGCACGTAGGCGTCGACCATGTTCATGCCCGTGACGGCCGAGAGGGCGATCACCGCGTCCAGCGGCATCGCGCGGGACATCTGCATCAGTGACTCGACGGTCAGCGTCGCCGGGTAGACGCTGTCGGGGATCATGAGCGACCCGGTCAGAACGATGAGGCCGAACCACAGCAACGCACGCGCCCACTCCCGCAGGTAGACGTGCCCGAGTCCGGGATAGACGAGTCCCAGCACGGCGGCGAGTAGCGGCCGCTTGCGTGCGCTTGCTACCACTGTTCCGGATTTCTGTGACGGGCGGTTGTTAAGCTTCCGCCTTCGAAAAACGGTGCGCTCGGACCGTATCCGGCAGTTCGTCGGCGCTACGGCCGATCACTCCTCGGTCGACTCGGAACGCAACTCGGAGACGAGTCGGCGCAGCGTCGCGAGGTCGTACTGCCCGGGTGCGGTCGCGTCGGCCGGGTCGACGGGTGCGTAGCCGATCTTCGAACCGTAGAGGGGCGCGACGGCCCGGGAGTGACGGCCGGGTTCGCCCATCGCCATCGTCGCGACGCGGTCGCCGCCGGCGACCGATGCGCGGGTCGCGGCCAGCAGTTCGAGCACGTCGTCGGGCGAGTGGGCGGTCACTGCCAGTTTCCCCACGTCGCCGTACTCGCAGGCCCGGTCGAGCAACTGCCGCAACTTCGGCGGTTCGGGGGTCTTGGCGAAGTCGTGGGTGGAGACGATCGCGGACGCGCCGTGGTCGCGTGCGTGGTCGATCACGCCCTCGCCGTCGCCCTCCGAGGCGGTCTGCAGTTCCACGTCGACGGCCTCGACCGTCGGGTGTTCGGCGGCGGTCCGGAGCGCGTCCAGGCGGGCGTCGTCGGCGTCGGCCTCGCCGCCCTCGAAGTCGGCCCGATTGGTCGCGATCAGCGGCAACTCCCCGTCGTAATCGTCGAGTGCGGCGAGCGGGTCGTCGGCCAGATCCATCCGGAACTCGACGGCGTCGGCGGCATCGCGGGCGGCCGGCTCGTCCCCGAGGTCCGCCGTGGCCGCCGCCAGCACGAACGACTCGAAGTCCATACCTCCGGTCAGTCCGAGTCCGGACAAAAAGGTATCCAATCGCCGGCAGGTGATCGAACCGCTCTGTGATCGCTCGGCTGCCCGCCGACTCAGGTGATGGCGAACAGATTTACCAGAAAGAGCAGGTACAACAGCACCAGCGTCGCCCCTTCCCAGCGGGTGACCTGTCGATCCTGCGTTACGAACAGGTACAGCACGGTCGCCAGTGCCATCGCCGGCAGCCCGTAGCTGCGAATCGTGGACGGGACCGTGAGCGGGCCGACCAGCGACGCGACGCCGGTGACGCCGAAGGCGTTGACGACGTTCGAGCCGAGGATCGCCCCGACGGCGACCGCGGTGTCGCCCCGTCGGGCAGCCATCGTGCTGACGGTCAGTTCCGGCAGGACCGTCCCGATCGAGAGTGCGGTGACGGCGATCACGGCGGGTTCGACCGCCAGCGCTTCCGACAGGGCGACGACGGAATCGACCAGTACCGACGCCGAGCCGACGACCAGCACGAGGCTCCCGGCGAAGGCCGCGTAGGTCACCACGCCGATCGGCGACTCCTCGATGTCGGATTCGACCTCTTCGACCTCCTCGACGATCTCGGGGACGGAGACGTCACGCTCGGCGATCGTGAAGTGGATGTACACCGCGAGCGCCCCGAGCGCGAGGACGCCCTCGATCCGGGAAAAGGGGCTCGACCAGACGGCGAGCACGAGGAAGGCGGCCGAGGCCGCGAACAGCGGGAGATCCACCTGCATCAGGTCGCGCTCGACGCGCAGATCACGGCCGACGACCGCGGTGATGCCGAGCACGAGGAAGACGTTCGAGACGTTCGACCCGACGACGTTGCCGACGACGATCCCCGGTTCGTCCCGCAACACCGCGAGGACGGCCGCGACGAGTTCCGGCAGCGAGGTCCCGACTGCCACGACGGTCATCCCGATGACGAACGGCGAGAGCCCGAGCGCCAGACCGATCTTCTGTGCGGCGTCCGTGAACACGTCGGCTGACCACAGCAGTACCGCAAGTCCACCGACGAACATCGCCAGCGCGACCGACAGACTCGCCATAGGCTGAATTCAGCGTTCGACCGGAAAAGCCCCGACCTCCCGGCAACGCTGACGGGTCATCCTCGGTGCGGGTCAGTACGGTTCGTGCATCGCTCGATAGCGGTGGCCTTCGGCCGTCCCAGTCCGCGCCACGTCGGCGACGGTGTAGAGCTGAATTCGGCGTTCGTTCTTCGTCGTCACCGGGAACTCGTAGTTCTCTGCCTCGTACCCCGGTGGGTCACCCTCGGCGCGGCGTCGCTCGACGAACTCGCGGTGGGCGTCGAGTCGGTCGGCGACGAGTCGCTCCGAGAGGTCGGGGACCCGCTCGACACTCTCGCCGATGGCCTCGGCGAAGGCCGGATCGAGTTCGTAGCCCACGGAGTCCCGGCCGGCGACCATCGCGGCGACGGTCGTGGTTCCCGTTCCGAGGAACGGGTCGAGAACGGTGTCCCCGTAGGTCGAGAACATCCGGATCAGGCGGAGCGGAATCTCCAGGGGGTAGGCGGCCGACCGCTCGCGCGCGCCGTCTCCGGCGGCGAGCCGCTGGTCTTCCCCGAGAATCTCCCAGGTATCCGAGAACCACTCGTTGCGCTCTTCCCAGAAGAAGGCGCTCTCGTACCTGTCGTCGTCGCCGGGGGGAAACTCCCTGAGGTCGCCGTTCCGGAACAGGAGGAGGTGTTCGTGTTCCAGCGTGGGGTACGCGTTGGGGGGGAGGGTGCCCGAACCCATGAACTTGCTCGGGCTGTTGGTGGGTTTGCGCCAGAGAATCTCCGGCAGACAGGAGAAGCCCCGGTCGCGCATGCGGGCGACGATCTCGGTGTGGTTGGGCCAGAGCTGAAACTCGCCGTCCACGGTGCGAGTGGCGTCACCGACGTTGATGCAGGCGATCCCGCCCGGTGCGAGCACGCGTTCGAGTTCGGCCCAGACGGCATCGAGGGCGTCGTGCATCGACCGGAAGGCGCGGTCGCCGTCGCCTGCGGCGAGCGCTTCGCCGACCGCGGGGTCGAGATCCGAAAAGAGGTCGTCCCACTGCTCGACCAGCGGGTAGGGAGGTGAAGTCACGACGAGGTCGACAGCGTCGTCGTCGACGGCAGACAGCGTGCGCGCGTCGTCGAGGACGACCCTGTGCTCGGTCTCCATGCGGGAGGCCACGACCGGCCCCCTTTTCTAGCTCACGGAGACGGCGCGTCCGAATCCTCCATCTTCGACGCCATGTGCTCGAAGACCGCTAGGTGTTCCGCCTGCGGACTGAACAGGATTATCTCCGAGTCCTCCTCGACCGAGACGCTGTGACCTGGCGGCCAGTAGAAGAGATCGCCCGCTCGGTCTACTTCCTCCGTGTCGTCCGAGTACCGGACGTCGATCGCCCCGTCGAGTACGTATCCCCAGTGGGGGACCTGACAGGTGTCGTCCGGGAGCCCCTCGAGCAGCGGCGCGATGTCGGTCCCGGCCGAGAACTGCATTCGCTCCGCACTGAACCCGGTGAAGTCGGTCGCGTCCCCGAAGTCCCGTTGCTGCTGGACGGTCGCCGCAGGAGTATCCATCACGGTCGGCATGTCGGCCGCTGGTTCGTGCATTCGTCGTCACCACTGCTACCGTACAGCACGACAAAGGATAAAGCGATACAGCCACTGACCGGCCCTTGAGTACGGGTTTCGTACCGAGTGCGAACGGGAAGTCAGGCCATCGGGAGGTCCTGCTCGGCCTCCAGCAGTTCGTGGTAGCGGTTACGGATGGTGACCTCGGAGATGTCCGCGACCTCGCTCACGGCGGCCTGCGTGGTCTTCTCGTTGGTCAGCAGGGCAGCCGCGTAGACGGCTGCGGCGGCGAGTCCGACCGGGGACTTCCCGGAGTGGACGCCCTGTTCCTTGGCGTTCTGGAGGAGCTGGCGGGCGCGGTGTTCGGCCTCGTCGGAGAGTTCGAGCGACGAGGCGAAGCGGGGCACGTAGCTCTCGGGGTCGGCGGGCTTGACTTCCAGCCCGAGTTCGCGCACGACGTAGCGGTAGGTGCGAGCGATCTCGCTCTTCTCGACCCGCGAAACGTCGGTGATCTCGTCGAGACTGCGCGGGACGCCGGCCTGTCGGGCCGCGGCGTAGACCGAGGCCGTCGAGACGCCCTCGATGGAACGGCCGGGCAGGAGGTCCTCGTCGAGTGCCCGACGGTAGATGACCGACGCCGTTTCGCGGACGTTCTCGGGGAGGCCGAGCGCGGAGGCCATGCGGTCGATCTCGCCGAGTGCCTGCTTGAGGTTGCGCTCCTTGGAGTCCCGGGTCCGGAACCGCTCGTTCCACTTCCGGAGGCGCTGCATCTTCTGGCGCTGGCGGCTGCCCAGCGAGTTACCGTAGGCGTCCTTGTCGCGCCAGTCGATGTTGGTCGAGAGCCCCTTGTCGTGCATCATGTTCGTGGTCGGGGCTCCGACACGGGATTTCTCGTCCTTCTCGCTGGCGTCGAACGCGCGCCACTCCGGCCCGCGGTCGATCTCGTCTTCTTCGACGACCAGTCCGCAGTCTTCACAGACCGTCTCACCGTGTTCGTTGTCCATGACGAGGTGCCCACCGCACTCCGGGCAGTCTACTTCTTCTTCCTCGTCGGTCTCCTCTGCTGTCTTCTCGTCGGTCGTGCGCGTTCGCGCTCTCGTGTTCTCGCTCATTGGTCGGAAGGCGAATGCTATCCGGGCAGGTTATGACCTGAAAATTCCCGGACAGTCGTGGGTAGCGAATACATTACGACGAAACTTATTTAAACATTTCGATGGCGTGTGCTATCCCCCGGGTAAAGCAGTCTACGTGTCTAATCTCGGCCGGTTACCTAGGGTATTAATACGTTGGTACGGTGTGACATCCCTGGCACGACAGCGAGAAACTGTATCGGCCGTGGGGCTCACTCGATAGCCTGCTCGACGTGGTCGACGACGTAGTCGGCGAACTCCTCGCCGGCCTGCTGGCTGAACTGGCTGCGCAGGTACCGGAAGGAGAGGTTGACCTCGCCCTGGAATGTGGCGACGCCGATAGCGACCGGCGTCCCCCGCCAGGCCGGGGGAGAGAACCACGGCCGTTCCTCGGCGTCCGGTTCCAGCGAGGGCATCGCGGGAATCCGCCCGAGGTTCGACAGCATCGCGGTGTCGAGCAGGCGGCGACCGGGGCCACGGAGCAGACGGGGAAGCTGGCGTTTCAGCTCCACCGGCGTCCCCGGCGGCAACATCTCCAGCATCTTGTAGAGTGCGGCCGCCCGGTCGCGCTCGGTGAGCTCCTCGGTCTGCTCGCCGATCTCCCGGGCCGCCGTCATGTGGTCGGTCCGGTCGCGTGAGCGGGTCTCGACGCTCTCGAACATCGAGTACATCCCCGCCACCTGGTAGAACCAGTCGTCGGGTCGGAGGTTGACCGGCATCATGACGCTGATCTTCCGCGCCGATTTGCCGTGGTCCGCGTTCCACTCCTCGATGGCCATGTGCAGGGCCGCCTGCAACACGTCGTTGACGGACACGCCGTCGGGTCGGTCGCCGATCAGCCGCGCCGTCAGGTCGGCGTCGAGTTTCCGCCGGGAGAACCGCCAGCCGTCCTCGTCGGTGCCTCCGACTTTCGCGATGCGGGTCGGCGAGTCGACCACGTTCTGGAGGTGTCGCGTCGCCGAATCGACCACGTTCAGCCCGTCGTCCAGCGACTTGGGCCGCAGGTCGTCGAGCATCGTTCTGGACTCCTGAAAGCTCACTGAGTCCTGCATCGGCTCGTCACCGCGGTAGGCCTCACAGATGGCCTGTGCGATGCGCAGCGTTCCGACCCCGTCTGCGGCGACGTGGTTCATGCTCACGAGCAACCGGTCGCCGCCGTCGATCCCTGCCCCTCGAACGACCAGGAGTCGGAACGGCGGCTGCTCGGTGAGGTCGAACCGCCGGTAGTAGAGCTGGTTCTGGATCTCCTCCAAGTCCCGGCCTTCGCCGTTTATCTCGCCGACCTCGACCGCGTACTCGTCGTCGGGAATCGACCACTCGAAGCGGGTATCGGAGAGGTCGCTCGGCCGCTTTCGCGCCCCGGCGATCGGATGGACCGCACAGGCCGTCGCCGCGGCCTCGCCGAGTCTATCCACGTCCACCGTGACCGTCGTCTCCAGTTCCGCCTGGATGTTCCAGGGCTGGAACTCGTGTTCGATGTGATGGACCGACTCCTCGATCATCGAGAACGGCACTGTCGTGCTCACCGGTTCTCACCCCGTTTCTGACCCCACATATCTGAGTCACGTTCGTGACTACACATAAATTCACGACAATCGGCCCGGTTTTTGGGTGCGGAGTGGTCGAGCGCCCGCTCACGCAATTCATTAGGTCACCCCACCCCGAGCGGGAGGCATGCGCGTCGCAGTCGGCAGCGAGAATCCGGTGAAGGTGGCCGCGACCGAGCGGGCGCTCCCCGACGCCTCCGCCGAACCCGTCGACGTGGCGTCGGGCGTCCCCGAACAGCCCTGCGGGCGCGACCAGACGATCACCGGCGCGCGGAACCGCGCCGCGGCCGCACTGGAAGCGACGGGGGCGGAGCTTGGGGTCGGCATCGAGGGCGGCGTCGCACACGTCGAGGCCACCGAGGGGCTCTTCCTGATCATGTGGGCCGCCGTCACCGACGGAGATCGGTGGGGTGTCGGCGGCGGTCCGAGCCTCCGACTGCCCGCACCTGTCGCGGCCCGCGTCGAGGACGGCGACGAACTCGGGCCGGTGATGGACGACCTGCTCGACACCGAGAACGTGGCCGAGCGACAGGGTGCGGCAGGGGTGCTCACCGGCGAACGGATCGACCGCGAGTCGTCGCTGGTCCACGCCGTGGCGAGCGCGGCCGGCCCGTTCGTCACGGATCGGTACTAGGCGGCTTCGTCGCCGGTTTCGGCGGCGCTCGCGCCCGTCTCACCCTCGGTCTCGGCGACGGCGGTGGTCAGCGAGACGTTGAGCCAGGCCATCGAGACCAGTCCGCCGGCGACGGTGATCAGGTTCTTGACCGCGTGGTCGACGATAGCGATGCCGAGCGCGACCAGCGCAGTGAGTTCGGGGACCGCGGTCAGGCCGACGACGATGATGGTGAACGCCCCCTCGTACAGTCCGATCCCGCCGGGCGAGAGCGGCAGGATTTTCGCGAGGTTCCCGACGGAGACGGCGAAGAACGCGACCGCGGTCAGATACGGCGTCACCGGGATGCCGAAGGCCGCGAACACGATCAGCGCGGTCACCACGTCCAGCGTCCAGATGGCGAGGCTCCCGACACCGACCCGGAGGAAGGCCCCGCGGTCGCTGATCACCCGTTCGACGTCGCCGACGAACCGCTCGATCACGCCCGCGACGTACTCGGCGTAGGAGTCGTTGCTGATGGCGCGGACCCCCCGCCGCACGAGGTTGGTGTCCCGGCGAGCGTTGACGACGATGACTACCACCGCGAGGATGGCGACCAGTCCGACGCCGGCCGCAACACCCATCGCGGTCTCGGCCGCTGCCGCAGGGTTCAGCGTCTCGCCGCCGATGGTGATCGTCCCCACGTCCGCGGCGATGGCCGCGACCACCTCGTCGGTCCCGCCGGTCGCCACGAGGCCGAGGAGGACGGTCCCCCCGAGTACCGTGATCGACAGCAGGTCGAACACGCGCTCGACGGCCAGCGACGCGAACCCGGTGGGGTAGGGAATCGACCGGCGAGCCTTCACGACGTAAGCCCGCACCGCGTCGCCGGCCCGCGCCGGGAACACGAGGTTGCCGGTCTGACTGATGAATATCGCCCCCGTCAGGAACCACGTGTCACCGTCGTAGTCCAGCCGCGACAGGATATCCCGGTAGCGCAGGCCGCGGAGCGGCCACGAGAGGAGATAGACCACCCCCGAGAGGGCGACCAGCGCCGGATCGGCCCCCGTGATCGCATCCAGCACCGCCGCGGGCTCCAGATAGACCAGCATCAGCGCCAGCGCGACGAATACGAGCACCGACCCGGCGGTCATGCTCACCCGCCGCGTCAGGCGGGGGCTCACCGACACCTGCCACCACGTCCGGAGTATCTGACTGCCCATTCCGAACACGTCCCGTACGAGGTCGACCTTCGAGTCGCCCTGTGGCGTCCACTCGACGGGAAACTCCGCGACGCGGTAGCCCGCTCGCTGGGCCCGGACGAGTACTTCGGTGTCCCAGAACCAGTGTTCGTCCTCCACGTCGTCCAGCAGGGAAAGCAGGGCCTCGCGGTCGAAGGCCTTGAACCCGCACTGGTGATCGAGCAGATCCGACCGCAGGAACAGGCGAACCAGCCGGTTGTACCCCTTCGAAGGGATGCCCCGCTTGGCGGGCCGGTCGGCGTCGGCCCCGGGGACCCACCGCGACCCGGTCGCCACGTCGAACTCGTCGGATCGGACGCGCTCGACCAGTTCTTCGAGGTGGCGCATGTCCGTCGCGAGGTCGGTGTCGAAGTAGACGAGCGTCTCACCCTCGCTGGCACGGAAGGCCGCTTCGAGGGCCTTCCCACGACCGAGGCGCTCGTCGCTGTGGAAGTGGCGGACGCGCTCGTCGTCGCTGGCTAGTCGCTCGGCGATCTCGGGCGTCCGGTCCGCACAGCCGTCCTCGGCGACGATCACCTCGAAGGACTCGGCTGGGAGAAAGGATTCGAGCGTCTCGAGGGTAATCTCGACCGTGTCCTCCAGTGTCTCCGCCTCGTTGTAGGCGGGGAGGACGACGCTCACCTCCCGGCTCGGACTCATTGCCCGTCCTTCCACCAGCGCGCAAAAGTACCTTCTGTTAGCCCACGGGACCGGCCCCCGATCCCGACAACCCGACCCGGCCCGAACCGCCACCGCACCTGGGCCGCCCGGGCAGGACTGCCACCGGAAAAACCGGTCCAGTCTGTTCTTTCGGAACGGGAACCGCCGTCACTTTTTCACGTCCCCGGGACGCACCCCTATACATGAACGAGGCGTTCGTTCAACTCCTGTGTCCCGACTGTGAGAAAGACTGGGAAGCGACGCCGACCGATCTCCCGGCCGCCGACGCGGAATTTTCCTGTCCGGACTGTGGAACCGAGCGCCGGACCGCCGAGTTCATGCGCACCGATCGCGATCTGGAAGTCCTCAAGGAGATGCAGACGGCCTGAGCGTCCCCTGACCGGTTCGCTCAGTCCGCACTCTCGCGACTCCCGACCGTCAGGAACCTGTCGAGATCGATCTCCGCGCTCACCTCGCCGACCGACTCGTGTGGCCGGTCGACGACGATGTCCCCTGCGGTCCGTTTCCCGATTCCCGGAATCTCGGTCAGCTCGTCCATCGAGGCGGCGTTCAGGTCGAGCGGGTAGGGCACCCCCGACACCGACCGATAACCGTGGCCCGTGACCGCCACGTCGACGGTCCGCCCGAGGTCGCGCTCGCCCGGAATCCCCACCAGCAGCGGGTAGGTTCCCAGTTGCCGGCCGAAGGTGTAGCCGTCCTCGTGGTACTCCAGATGCACGTCCGGCAGGACCGTCCCCGGCGGGGCCACCCGCTGGAGCATCGGGTTGTCGATGGTCTCCCGGACCTCGCTTTTGTACTGTTTGAACTGCTGTTTGTGGTCCTTGGCGATCTCCGCGCCGGTGTCGGCCATGTCGGTCCCCTCGAAGGCCATCACCTGCCGGATGTTGACCCGCCGGAGCATCAGCCCCTCGTCGTACACCCGCTGGAGGAACGCCTTGTTGTGCTCGAAGGTCTCCGTCCGCTCGCCCTTCAGCCCGTGGACGAGGTTGATCCCGGGCAGGAGCTTCGGGAGTCGCGGCGAGGCGTCGTCTCCGAAGTTGGGCGCTGAGTCCGGGTCACCACCGGGTCTGAAGCCCGCTTCCTCGTTGACGATCTTCACCGCCTCGAAACACTCCTCGGCGGAGACGTTGAGGTTGTTCTCCTCCTGCACGAGCGGATCGGCCGACTCGAGCCCGAACGCAGCCGTGTCGCCGGGCGTGTTGTGCTCCGCGATGATCCGGATACCCTCACGAGCCTTCTCCGGCCACTTCACGACCGTGATCGGGTTCATGTTGTCCAGATGGAGCGTATCGAGGTCGGGCGCGACCTCCCTGATGCCGCTGTAGAGGTCCCGGAGGGCGTCGGGGTTGGGTTTCTCGCCGTCGCCGCCGTAGGCGAGGATGTCGGCCTGCCGGCCGAGTCGGAAGTCGGAGACGCCGTGGTCGGACAGCGCGGCCACCTCGTCGACGACGCTCTCCGGCGGTCTGAAGTCCGGATCGCCGTACATCGGTTCCGTACAGAACGAACACCGGTAGGGACAGCCCCGAGAGGTCTCCAGTTCCGCGAGGATGTACTCGGGGTGGTTGGGGTGTTGCTCGACGACGAACGCGCCCCGTTTCGCCCAGCGAGTCTCCTCCGGAACCCCGCGATAGCGGTCCTCGAACCCCTCTAATCCATTGTGAACGAGGTCGTAGGCCGCCGCCTCCACGTCGGCCATCGCGAGGAAGTCGAAGTCCAGGTCGTCACGGGCGGTCTCGGAGGCTCCTTCGTTTGCCTCGCCGACGCCGAAGCGGACGGGGCCGCCGATCATCGAGACGCCCTCGGCGGTCCAGGCGATCTGGCGCACTTCGTCGGGTTCGGCGGGCGTCCCCCCGACGTACTTCCCGGGGACGGTCATCCCGCCGACGTAGATCAGCAGATCCGCGTCCTCCACGTCGCGCCATCGCGAGGAGTCGTCCCGGAGCGCGTCGATAGTGTGGTAGGTGATCCGCTCCTCGGGGACGCCGGCGTCGACCAGCGCCCCGGCGGTGTAGCGCGGATACGTCGAGATGTAGGGCGGCACGCCGAAGTGCGCCGGCTCGTCGACGTAGCCGTCGACGATGGTCACGTCGATCTCGGCCGGGTCGGTCATGCTCGCTCCTTGCCCGCCGACGCGTATAACGGTGTCTGACTCGCCCGATCCCGAGCTTACGATCATGGCCCGTTCCCCCACGTTCTTGGGACCGCCCCGCGTACCCTCGGCCATGCCCTCCGCGGTCTCGTGGCGGTACGACTACGGCACCGAGCCGTGGCTCCGCTGGCTCGTCCGGGCCGGCATGGCCGCCGTCTTCGGCGTCTACGCCGGGATCCTCGCGCTCGGCGTGCTCGGCGTCGTCCTCGTGTTTTTCGTCGGTAGCATGGAAGTCCGTCTGTTCGTGCTCCTCCTCGCGCTGATCGGCGGCCCCTTCTCGCTGTTGTACCTCCTGCCGATGATCACCGACGAGTCCCAGCGTAAACTCCCGTTTACCGGTCGCGAGCCGAGGATTCCCGGCCGGGAACGGGTCGCGACCGGCATCGTTGGCGGCCTGACGCTCGCGGTTGCGATGGTGATCGACGAGCGACTGGCGCTCGCGCTGTTCGCCGCCGGATTCCTCGCCGGTGTGGTCGGCGTGGTCTGCTCGACACGCGGTGAGATCGATCCCGAGACGGCCACCTACGCGGACCACTATCGCGAGCGGGACCTCTCGCGGGCCACCGACTTCAGCACACGGTGGATCGGCCCATTCGTGGTCGTCTCCCTCTCGGCGTCCGGACCCGGGAGTTTCGGGGCGGTTCCCTCGTGGATTCTCGTCCCCGCGACCGTCGCCGACGACGCGACGGCCGCACTCGACGAGATCGTCGCAAAGACCGAGGACGAAACGGACCGGGACCCGAATCCCGCGGTCAGGGCGGTCGCCGTGGCCTTCGCCGTCCTGCTGTTCGGGACCGGCGCGGCCGCCGTGACGCAACTTGGCGGGCCGGTCGGCTGGTGGGCCGCGACGATCATGGGGTTTTTCGGCGTGATCTTCCTCGCCGTCGCTCGGGAGGGATAACTGACCGCGTCCCGCAACCGACCGAATTCGACCGGCCAACGACCCGCACACATCCATACGGGACGGTCGATCCACTAGTTCGGTCATGGTGATCGACATCGCCTGCGGGATGGAGGTCGACCCCGACGATCCCGCCGCCACCGTCGAGTACGAGGGCAAGAGCTACCACTTCTGCTCGGAGGGCTGCAAGGACCACTTCGAGGCCGATCCGGCGCGGTTCGTCGAGGCCGACTTCCCCTTCCTCCAGGAGATCGAGGGGATGCGAACCACCCGGATGCCCTACGGCGGGACGCCCGGGGAGTTCCACCTCTCGGTGGCCGACGAACACGATCTGGGTGTCGGCGACGAGGTGACGCTGACTCGCCAACTGGGGGAAGACGAGGCCGACCAGTTCGCGAAGATTACGAGCGACACCAACGCACTCCACCTCAACGAGGAGTTCGCGGCCCGGACGCGCTTCGGCGGGCGCATCCTCCACGGGACGCTCGTCGCGGGCCTCATCAGCGCCGCGCTCGCCGCGTTCCCCGGGATGACGATCTACCTCGACCAGCATCTGGAGTTCGTCGCTCCCGCATCGATGGGCGACACCTACACCGCGCGGTGTACCGTCGTCGACGAACTCGCGAAGGGGCGCTACCGCGTCTCGACCCGGGTCGAGAACGGCGACGGCGACATCGTCGTTCAGGGGACCGCCACGATCCTCATCGACGAGATGCCGACTCAGACGTAGATGTGCCCCTCGGTCGAGTCCCACGACCGATCCGGCTCGAAGTCGGCCTCGCGGGCGCGGTAGGTCGCGAGCGCCGCGACCACCGCGTCAAGTGCGTCCCCGCCAGCGTCGTCGATCAACTCGGCCCGGACCCCCTGCGAGAAGACCAGCGGCGTCTCGGCTTCCAGTCCCTCGACGATGGTCCGCCGCCGGTCGCGAGCGGGTTCGCCGCCGTCCTTGTACTCGGCGGCGGGCAGGTCGCAACTGGCCAGCGTCGCCGCGGGGTAGACCTCACAGAGGGACACCTCGCCGCCGTCCTGCATCGGACGGACGGCCACCGCGTCGGCGCGGGAAAGGGGCGCGAGCACGTCCCGGATCCCGTAGAAGGTCTGCTTCCAGACGTGGCTCCCGTAGGGGCAGAGCGCCCCGACGGGGCCGTCGGTCTCGCGGCGGAGGTCGGCCCGCTCGCCGTCGGTCGCCTCGCGGGCCCGTGATCGGCACTCGGCCTGAAATTCGTCGGCGTCGGTCGCGGCCGTGGCGACCCACTCGACGCTGGCGGCCCAGGTGTCGCGGTCGTGGACGGGCGCGGGCACGCCGAAGGGGAAATCGAGCCCGACGGTCTCGGCCGTCCGGAGGAATTCGGTCAGGCGGCCGAGACAGGGTGTGCGCTCGGCGACGCCGAAGCGGTCGGCGGCCGACTCGCAGGTTTCGATCCGGAGTTCGTCCCCGTCAACGGCGGCCTCGGCGATCCAGATTCCATGGCCGGCCTGGGCCGCGCCGCTGAAGTCGACGCCGTGGAGCATACCCGGGAATGGGCGCGACGGGTGCAAAAAGCCGGGGCTTTGATAGGCGCGGCGGCCCTACCGGTGGGTATGCCCAAAACGCTCGAAGTCACGTGCACGAGCGGGGACTGCGAACTCGACATGTTCGAGATGCACTACACCTACGACATGCCCGACGACGTGGGGGTCACGGACTTCTCCTGTCCCTACTGCGGCGGGACGGACTGTCTGGAGGAGATCGAACTATGATCCGCGAACTCGGTCGCTCGCTCGGCAACACGGTCATGGAGACCGTCGGCCGCGCGGCCAGTCGCGTTCAGGAGCGCCGCCCGCTCCCGGTCGACCTGCTCGAATCCGAGGACGCCTTCCTCGCGGTGTTCGACGCGCCCGGCGCGACCAGCAGCGACGTGCAGGTCCGATTCGACGACGACGCCGTCGAGGTCCGGATCGACCGCTTCCGGGACTTCTACGAGGGGTTCGAGATGCTCGTCCCCGGTCGGGGTCTCTCGCTCGACGGCCGCGTCAGCCTCCCCGAGGACGCCGCCGTGGACCCCGACGAGGCCGACGCCACCCTCCGACGCAACGGGACTCTCGAAGTCCGTATCCCCAAGGACGGTGACGAAAGCGAGATGCACGTCGAAGCGGAGTCGACCGACATCGAAGACATCGAGGAATCCACCGAGACGACCGAAGACACCGACGCACCCGAGGCCTGATTACTCGACGGTCATCCCCTCGACGACCGGGAACTGTTCGTCTCCGTCGAACCGCGTCGGGTCGAACGCGGCGATGCCGTCGTCGCCCAGAATCTCACCGGCGACCGTCCGCCCCAGCGCCGGCGCGCGCATGAACCCGTGGCCGTGCCACCCCGCCGCGACGAACAGTTCAGGTTCCACCTCGCCGACCAGCGGGTCCCGGTCCGGCGTGGCGGTACAGAGTCCGGCCCAGGCTCTGTCGAAACCGTCTGGACGGTCCACATCCGGTGCCAGCGACACGTCGATCCGCTCCAGTGCGCCCTCGACGAAGGCGTCGTCGGCCGTCCGGTCCCAGTCGTCGGGGTCGAAGTCCCGCCGTTCGACGCCGTCGCCGACGAGTACCCCGCCGTCACGCGGTCGGACGTAGAACTCCCCCGACGCGTCGTACAGCGTCGGCAGGCCCTCGCCCCCGGGGATCGGCTCGGTCACCAGCGCCTGCACCCGGTAGGCCTTGATCGGCACGGCGACGCCGGCCTCGGCCAGCAACGGTCGGGCGTGTGCGCCGGCTGCGACCAGCACCGCGTCGAAATCAACCGTTCCATCGGAGGTCACGACCGCGGGATCGCTCGTCACACCGACCTCGGTGTCGGTCCGGATCGTCGCGCCAGCGTCCGCGGCACGCTCTGCAACGACTGCGGCGTACTCGGCCGGGTCGGCACAGGCCGCGTCCCACGCCACGGCCGCCACGGCCACGTCGTCGGTCGCCAGTGTCGGAAACTCCGCTCGCAGGTCGGCGGCGTCGAGCAGGTCCACGTTCCGGCCACGCTCGCGCATCCGGGGAACCTGCTCGCGGATGGCCTCCGCTTTCCGCTCGTCGCCGTCGCGGGCGAGCCAGACGTAGGGGCGCTCGCGGAAGGAAAATCGGGTCTCGGCCGCGAGTTCGCGGAAGCGGTTCATCGCCCGCGCGGCGACGGCCGCGTCGGTCCGGCCGGCGAAGGCGTCGTAGCAGATCCCGGCCGCGCGGCCAGTGCTCTCGCTCGCGATATCGCCGCGCTCGAACAGCGTCACGTCAGCGCCGCGGGCGGCGAGTTCGCGGGCGGCGGTCACACCCACCGCGCCGCCGCCGACGACGGCTACCGAGTCGGTCATTACAGATTCTCCGGCCCGGTCGCACTTACCGGCGTCGGCGGACGGCGTCGACCAGCCCGACCAGCGTCAACGTGCCGAATAGCGCCAAACTCGCGTAGAGCAGCAGCAGCTCGGGGATGTCGATCCCGGCCCATTCCACCGCGATGCCGGCCAGCACGACGAGGTCGTCCAGCACGACGAGGGGGAAGAAAAGCGACAGCGCGAGGACGGCCGCGACGCCGTAGGCGATCCGGCGAGCGACCGCCTCGTCGACACTCCCCCGGCGCTGGTGGTACGCCGAGTAGACGATGACCGCGAATCCGAGACAGAACACGGTGACGGCGGCGATCCTGAAGGAGACGTAGACGAACAGATCGGCCGCCCGGGCGGCCGCGGCGGCCAGTCCCGGCGACGTTTCGAGGACGGCGGCCACCACCGTCAGGACGAGGCCGACGACGCCGACGACACCGGCCGCGCGGGCCCGACCGACACTCATCGTCCGAGCGCGTCGAGGCTGCCCCTCACCAGGACCGGTTCCCGACGGGCGGCGTAGTCCCCGATCGCGTCGACCGGGAGCGACGCTGCTCGTGAGACGTCGACCGCCGTGGGTTTCAGCGCCACCGCGTCGATGCTCGTCCTCGCCAGCACACTCTCGCTCACCATACTCTCGATCGGCCGCGTCCCCGCGGCCCGTTGTGCGCCAGTGTGGGAGTGGCCCGCAAAACGCTGTCGTTCCTGTTTCGCTACATCGGGCGGTCCGCATCCTCCGAACGCGTACCTCGATTCGCGTCCGCCGGCCGCTACATTGGGAGGTCCGCGTCCGGATCCACCTCTCGATCCACTTCCGGTGGCATCTCCCAGTCGGTCGTGAGTTCCAGCAACTGCACCAGAATCCGTGCGGTCGCGCCCCAGACTGTGTAGCCGTCGACGTTGAAGAAGTGCAGACGGATGTCGCCATAGTGGGGGTGGTCCCGGCGCTCGGACTCGTAGTTGTCCAGATCGGTGAGGTCGTCGACCGCGAGGACGGCAATCTCGGCGACCTCACGCTCGTCGGGCGTGTACTCCCTGTCGGGGATCGTTCCGACGAACGGCCGGACGGAGTACCTGGTTACGGTACTGATGTCGTCGATGCGGCCGACGATGTCGGCCTCGTCGGGGTTCAGGCCGATCTCCTCGTTGGCCTCACGGAGCGCGGTCGCTTCCAGATCGGCGTCGCTTGGCTCGCGACCACCGCCGGGGAAGCTCATCTGGCCCGGGTGCTCCCCGAGGTGGTCCGCCCGTTTGGTGAAAAGCAAGTGTTCGCCGCTGTCGCGGGTGATGATCGGCGCGAGCACGGCGGCCTCGCGCTCCTCGTCGCTTATTCCGGTCGCCCGGAAGTTCCCGACCCGCTCCAGGTCCATACCCCCCATGTGGTCCCGCGCGCTCTTAATTTACCCGGGGTCACTCGCTCACGTGGGTCATGCTAACGCATCGTCGAGTCGTTCACGCGCCGACGCGAGGTCCACCGGACCCCACACTTCGAGTTCGTAACTCACGTCCAGCAGTTCACGAATGCGCGCCTCGTTCTCGTCGGCGACGGCCTCGGCCGTGTCCGACCGGAATTTCTCTTCGGCGGCCGCCCCAATCCGGTCGCGGTCGACCGAGCGGGCCGGCACGTCCAGCATGTGTGGCAGATCCGTCGCGTTCTCCGGGAGTTCCGGGAACGCCACCGGTCCGGGGACCAGCCACGGATCGTCCGCGTCCGCCGGCTCGAAGGCGACCAGGTGGTACGTCTCCAGGGCGGCCGCGATATCGCCGTCGAAGGCACTCGGATCCAGTTCCTCGCCCTGCCGGTAGGCGAGTTCGACCAGCGCCCGCCGGAGTTCGTCGGCCGTCAGCGCGTCGAACAGGTCGACGATCCCTGCCAGTTCGTCGCCCGTCACGTCCATGCTCCGACCGGCGAGTGGCACCCTCTTTACTCTGGCGCAGGGCTACCGATCGGTCGCGCGGTCGAGCCCCCGCCGGGCGGCCCGTTCGACCGCGCCGGGGTCGAGATCCGTCTCGTCCCAGGCGGGGAGCCTGGTGTCCTCGGCGGGCGGCGCGACGGCCTCGGCGTAGGTGTCGACCTGCTCGCGCTCGCCGGCAGCGTCGAACGCGAACCCGTTGAACGCCGCGTCGGTCCCGTACTGGTCGACCAGTTCGTCCGCTGTCTCCCGGTAGCGTTCTCGGAGTCGGTCGTAGTCGGGGTCGAGGCCCGCATCCTCGACGGCGTGGAACAGGGCGGTCGCGACCTCGCGACACATATCGCCCAGACCCTGCGGGCCGCCGACCGCCCGGTGGTCGTGTTCGTGCCGGCCGAGGTCGACCTGTGCGGTGCCGTCGAAGCCGGCCGTCGCGAAGGCGTCGCCGAGCGTCCCGACCTCCAACCCCCAGCCCCGCTGGGCCCGGAGGCGGCGGGCGAGGTCGCTCGTGGCCGCGAACTCACCGGCCAGCGCGTAGCGGAAACTCGCCAGGTAGTCGACGACCGGCGCGTCGTCCGTCTCGGCGAGCGCCCGGACCAGCGGCGTGTAGAAGAGGCGAAAGAGGCGGCCGTAGAGCCGGTCGTTCTCGACGCGAGCGTAGTAGCCCTTCGAGAAGTCGTAGCCGTGGGCGAGCGGGAAGAGCAAGCGTGGGACGTGAGCCCGCGAGTAGGTCGTCGCGTCGGCGTCGTGGACCGCGACGTACTCCTCCTGGGCTGCGAGCCCGAGCGCCAGCCACACGTCCCGGCCCTTCCCGGCCGGACCGTTCAACCCGTGCTCGCCGATGGCGTCCCGGACCTCCGGGGCGTTACACCAGAGGACCTCGGGGCCGAGTTCGAAGGAGTCGAGCCAGCGGGCGACGGTGTCGACCCGCTCCTCGCTCGCCCGGAGCGCGACGATCACGCGGGCAGGGTCGACCCGATCCAGCGTCGTCAGCACGCGCTCGGCCGCGAGGCTGGCGTGTTCCCGCTCGGTCAGTGGGACCACGACTGCGGCGTTCTCCGTGGGGGCCTCGGGAACCCGGTCTTCGAACGCGTGGAGCGTCGCCACCCGCTCCTGAACGTATTCCATCGGCCCGTCGTTGGGCCTGCCCCCGAAAAAAGCCGCCGTTCTCGTCCCTGCGTCGGCTTCCTGACCAGTGTCCAGACACCGTCGTCGAACGCGCGTCAGACGGGACAGCACGGGCTTTTTACTGTGGCCGCCAGTAGAGTCGGGCATGGACTCCGTCCGCAAGGGGCTACGCTCGGGCGACATCGAGAAGGACACCTACGAGCGGCTCACCTGTGCGGAGTGTGGGGAGCAACTCGGGACGAAAAACGACCCCGACGCGCTCAACACCGTCAGGTTCTGTCCCAGCTGTGACCGCGAGTGGGAGAAACTCGGCTAGTCACTCGAAGACCGCGTCGAAGGCGTCGGCGCCGAGCGGCTGGAAGGTACCCGCCGCGACGTTTTCGGCCACGTGAGCCGGCGATCCCATCCCGACCAGCGAACTCGTCACGCCGGGAGCGCTCCGCGCGAAGTTGATCGCCCGCTGGGCCCGGGTCTCCCCGTCGAGTCTCGCTTCCACCTGTTCGGGCATCTCCGTCGCCAGCCGTCCCTGCATGATCGAGGCGCTGGTGAACACGTCCAGTCCCGCGTCGTTGGCGAACCACAGCGCCGACTGTGGGCCGTCCGCGCCGTCGTGTGCGGCGACGGTGAACGCGTCGGCCATGAACACGTTGAAGGGCAACTGGATCGCCCGGAGGTGGGTCGAGTCCGTCCCCGCACGGTCCGACGCCGTCCGCGCACGCGAGACGACCTCCGGGAGCGAGAGGTAGCTGTCGTCGTCAGGTCCCACCCGGAACGACTCCCAGGACGCCACCCCGTAGTGGCGCAGGTCCCCGTCGGCCGCCCGCTCTTCGAGGCGGGTGAACGTGTCCTCTAGCTGGTCGTAGACCGCCTCCCGGGACTTCGCTTCGAGTTGGGTCTCCGGATTGTGGACGTAGTAGAGATCCACGGTGTCGAGTCCGAGGTTGTCCAGCGACCGATCCAGCTGGTCGTCGATGTAGTCGGGCGCGATGCAGTGCTGGCCCCGAACGAGATCGTCGGGGTCGACCAGTCCCGTCTCCACGTACTCCTCGCGGATGAACTGGCCCGGGTCGGCGGGGCGCTCTCCGTCGAAGGGGACGAACCCGCCCTTCGTCGCGACCAGTACGGCCTCCCGGTCCACGTCGGCGGCCTCGATGCCCTCGCCGACGACGCGTTCGGAGCGCTGACACCGGTAGTTGATCGCCGTGTCGACGACGTTGACGCCCGATTCGAGGGCTTCGACGATGGCCTCGTGGTAGTCCTCGTCGGCCTCGTCGGTCGGGTCGCCGAGGTAGGTGCCGACGCCGACCGAGGAGACGACGCAGTTCCCGAAGGAGCGGAAGTAGGTGCGGGCGAACCGCTCGTGGTGGCGGTCGCGATAGTCCCAGGTTGCCTCGCGGGTAGCCATGGGCGTGGGTTGGAGCGCGGGCAGTAAAGGCGGGACGGTCGCGGGCCGGTTTTCGTCTCCTCAGTCGAAACACTGGACAGGATCGCCGCTTCCCCATGGGTCCGGTATCAGTGCTTGCTCTTTCTCGTCGTCCAGAAACCCCTTCCGGTGGGCGCGCACGACCACCGACTCGTCGACGTAGTAGGTTGCGTAGTTGGTGGGCGAATCGGAGTGGACGGTACTCCCCGCATGGTTCTCGAATCCGTAATGGTAGCTGTACCGGAACCGGACGATCGCGGCATCCGGCGGTGCGTCGAACGTTCGCGCATCGCCGCTCAGCCCGAATCCGGTTACCCGTCCGCGGGTCTCGGAGCGTATTCGCTTCTGCACTAAGGCATGCTCGTACTGTTTGACGTACCCGACGACAGCCTGATCGTCACCCAGCGGCGGCGGTCCGTCGTCGGGATACTCAAGTGGCTCGACGGAGTCGCCGCGTTCTCGCACATCGTCGGTCAGCGTCGGCCGACTGGTCTCGCCGCAGTCGTATACGGGTGGTGAGGACCGTCCGCTCGGTGTCGGATCACCTGTGGTGCGGGTTGTAGGACTGTTCACGGAAGAGCATCCGGCGGTCCCGAGACCGAATCCGACACCGAGCAGGCCGAGGACGTGACGGCGACGCATGCGAACTCGACTGGCGGTGGTCACGGTAAGTGTTTTCTCCCGCTCGGGTGGGCGAAGTCGAGACCGTCACTCCGGCGTGTGAACGATGTCGACGTCGGCCAGCGAGTGAACCGGCCCTTTGTCGAAGTCGTGCTTGTTGTGGGTGACGAAGGTCCCGCCTTCGGCGTAGGCAGTTGCGAGGTTGAACAGGTCGACAGCGTCGAGGACGACGCCCTGGGACTGGAGTTTCTCGTCGAGATAGGACGCTTCGAGGGCCGTATCGTCGGTGAACGAGAGAATCCGGTCGAACGTCGACTGGAGACGGTGTTGTTCCTGCTGCATGTCCTCCCGATTGGTCTGGTACTGAAACGACTCCCAGGCGACGTGGGCGGGAATCGTCCACTCCTGGGAGCTGTACTGCTGGAGGTGCTGGATAATCGCCGGATCGGAGTTTCGGAGTTTCACCAGAACGTCCCTGTCGAGTGCGATCATCTACCGTCGCTCCTCCAGCGACTCGTTCAACCGCTCGCGTGCCTCGTCCATCCGTTCGATCTCCTCGTCGTCGACGGGTGGGAGCGATTCCGCGATCCGTTCCACGTCCTTTTCGGTCCGGCTGAGCCGTTCCAGCAAGTCGTTGAAACTCTCGTCGTCCCGCTTGAGGTCCCGTAACCGCTCTTTGACCTCCTCGCTGACCCGAATCGTACTCATGCGTATACGTTGTGTACGAGAGGGTGGTAGATGTTTCGCCGCTCCGCACCGGTTATTGTGTGGCGGTCCCGGGCGCTATCGCAACTGGAAGAAGGACTTGTCGCCCTCCGCGAACACGTCGAAGTCCATCACCAGGTACAGCGGGTCGATCCCTTCCGGGGCCTCGAACACGACCTCGCCCCGCCGCCGACCGCCCGGCGGGATCGGGTCCCCCTGCGAGAAGTCCCGGTCGGACACGCTCGCTCCCACGATGGAGATGTCGTAGGTCCGCCCACGACCGTCTTTCAGTTCCATCTGGAGCAGTGTCGAGACGGTCAACTCGTCGTCGCCGGTGTTCTCGACGGTAACGTCGACGAGGACGAACTCGTTGCCCTCGTCGGGCTGGGCGAAGCCCTCGCCCGAGGACGTCCGGACGCTGTTGACCGTGAACCGCGTGTCCTGGTAGTCGAGGGTGTCGCCGGTCTCGTACACCTCGACCTGCAGGTCCTGAGTCAGTGTCCGCCCGGACCCCCGCGACGCGAGGTCGATCTCTACCCCGTCGTATCCGATGATCGACTGGTCGAGGTCGACGTGGAGCGCGAGCCCGCTCGTTCCCTCGGGAACCTCGAACACGAGGGTCCCACGTGTGACCTCACCGGGCGCGAGTTCGCCGCTGTCGAGGGACCCCCCGCTCCCGGTTATCGTCTGGTCGTACTCGTAGTCCTCGTCGTCGTGCAGACTCACCTGCAGGAACGACGAGAAGTTCATGAACTCCTCGCTGGTCCTGTTTTTCGCGGCCATTTCTACGACGACGAACTCGTTGCCCTCGTCCGCCCTCGTAAACTGGCCGACCTGTCTTCGCCGTTCGACACTGTACGCGACCAGCGCGAGCTGGTCGCCCTCGATGACCTCGCCGAGTGCGGCGTCGACTGTCCCCGGTGTCGATCCGGTCCGGTCGGCGGACTCCGGGGTCCCGTCGCCGGCCGTGGAGCGGTCCGTCCCGTCGCCGGTTCCGTCGGTCACCTCCTCGGGCCGAGCTACGTCGTCCGACGAACAGCCCGCGAGGCCGACACTGGCCAGCCCCGCCAGCGCGAGTACGTACTCCCGGCGACTCCGATCGTTCGACAGGGACCTCCAGGCCGCTGCCGTGTCGTCGTCACGTCGCATACCTCGGGGTTTCGGCTCGGCTGAATAAAACTAGTGCTCGGAACGATTGCCGAAATCGACTATATGTCGCCGCTCATGGCGTCGAACAGCCGATCCGTCAGTTCGGGCATCGAGATGCCGGTCGAGGGGCCCAGGCCCTCCATGTGATCGAGCGAGATCTGGCCGCCGCCCATCCGGGCGTGGCCGCCGGCCTCGGCCATCGGGATGTCGTCGATGGCGGCCCGTAGCGTCTTGCCCATGTGGACGCGGTCGTCGCGGGACCGTCCCGACAGGTGGACGGTACCGTCTTTCTCGCCGGCGACCACGACGGCTGTGACGCCCTCCAGTCGGAGGAGTTCGTCGGCGGCCTGCGGGATGGCGTCGGCGTTGTTCACCTCGCCGACGTTGGCAAAGGCGAAGGCGTTGCGGACCTCGCGGTTCGTGATGGCGCGGGCCTTGACCTCCAGCACTTCGGCGTCGACCTCGGGGTTGGCGATGCGGTCGAGCATGTCCTCGTCGATCCCCTCGTAGAGGTAGGCGGCGGCCCCGAACTCGGCGGCCGAACAGCCCTTGGTGAGCTGTTTGGTGTCGGCCTGGATGCCGTAGATGAGGCCGGTGGCGAGGTCGGTCGGGAGCTGGTCGGTCCCCACTTCGTCGTCGGGGTCGACCGTCTCCCACCCCAGGTCCTCGAAGTACTCCGCACAGATGGTGGCGCAGGCGCCGGTGTCGGTGCGCACGTCGGTGAACTCCGAGCCCGTGCCCTCACCGGGGTGGTGGTCGACGACGGCGAAGGGGTCGACGCCGTCCGCGCCGGAGAAGCCTCTGGGTGTGTTGTGATCGACGAGGACGACTTCCTTGGAAGTGAGTTCGCTGGCGTCTTCGACGCGCTCGAAGTTCAGGTCGAGGACGGTCTCGAAGGCGCGGTTCTCCTGATGGCGGATCTGTCCGGTGTACTGCATCGTCGCGTCGGTGTCGACGGATTCGGCGAGCGTCCGGACGGCCATGGCGCTGGCCATCGCGTCGGGGTCCGGGTTGGGGTGCATCAACACCGACACCTCGTCGCGGGCGGCCAGCAGCCGCTTGAGCTTCGCCCCTTTCGGCCGGCGGAGGCGAACGACGAGCCAGGCGACGACGGCGAGCGCGACCAGCGTGGCGACAGCGACCGCCACGAGCGGTGGGCCTTCCAGGGCGAACGCCGCGGTGGTATCGACGACCGAATCGACACCGACACCACCCGCGGCTGCAAGTGGCATACTCGCGTTGTGTCTCGCTGGACGAACATGAATGTTCCCCATCTGTGCGATACCCCGATACGGGCGAATAGAGGGGCGCTACGCCCCCATTTCTCGGATTCTATTCGGCGGTACGATAGGCTTCGATGGCCGCCTGGTAGCCCTCGCGGTAGGTCGGGAACGCGAACTCGTACCCCCACTCGCGGAGTCGGTCGTTCGAACACCGTTTGCTCGTCTCGATCCGGCGACGCGCTGCCGCCGAGAGCGAGTCGTCGGCCAGCCGCTCTGCTTTCGTCCGTTTGGGTGGTTCCGGCAGGTCACACTGGGCGGCCAGCCAGTCCGCGAACTCCCACTTGGCGACAGGTTCGTCGTCGACCACCAGCACGGCGTCGTCGCGGCCGCGGTCGGTCTCCAGCAGGTCCCGGATCGCGCCGGCGGCGTCGTCCCGGTGGACCATGTTCAGGTATCCCTCCGTCACCGGCCCCTCGAGGTAGCGCTCCAGCCGGTACCGATCCGGGCCGTAGAGGCCGGCGAAGCGGGCGACGGTGCCGTCGATACCGTTCTCGCCGGCGACCTCGGTGGCGATCCGCTCGGCCTCCGCGAGGACCTCGGTCTTCTCGGTCGTCGGCTCCAGCGGCGTCTCCTCGTCCACCCAGTCGCCGTCGTGGTCGCCGTAGACGCCCGTGCTGGAGGTGTAGATCAGCCGTTCCGGTGGATTCTCGCGGGCGGCGAACTGCTCGACCGCCGTCCGGAGACCGTCGACGTAGATCTCGCGCGCGGCCTCGGCTCCGCGGCCGCCGGAACTGGCCGCGAACACGACAGCGTCGGCGTCGGGGACCCGCTGCAGGTCGGCGGGGTCGGTCACGTCCGCCTGCACGGCCTCGAAGCCCGCCGACTCGATGGCATCGACGCCCGAATCCGAGCGGCGGACACCGACCACGTCGTGCTCCGGGGTCAGTTGCCGGCCCAGTTCCAGTCCGACGTACCCGCATCCGAGGATGACGACGCGCATGGTCACTTCTTGCTCTCGATGAATCCGTGGAGTAGCGCGTACTCGGCGATGGTCATCGGGTGGCGACCCTCGACTTTCTGCTGGATCTCCTTGGCTTCGAGTTCGCTGTCGATCCCCGACTGGATCGCCTCCACGTCGAGGACGGCGGTGCTCATCCCCATCATGAGGATATCGCGGGCGTCGGCCACGAGGAAGTCCGCGTCGGGCCGATCCGGATCGGTCGCGAGGACGGCCGCGGCCTCCTCCAGTGTCAGGTCCGGCGAGTCACCGGCGACCAGCGCCGACAGCGTCGCCTCGTCGATGCCGGTCTCGGTCGCGACGGTCTCTATACCCTGGCTCTCGATCACGTCCGTGAGGACCGCCTCGTAGGCGGCCAGCAGGTCGTCGGAGTCGCGGTCCCCGACCGCCTCGAATTCGTCTCTGAGCATACCCGCCGGTATGGCGTCGGCACCTAAATCACTGCTCACCCGTCGTCGTCGAGGTGCATCGCGTCGAAAAAGCGGCCCCGGACCCGGCGGGCGGCGAAGGAGAGGAGGTCGGGGTCGTCCTCGTCGTGGTCGGCGAACAGCCCCAGCGGTATCTGCCCGCCGGCCATGTCGCCGTGGCCGCCGACCTGTCCCACGTCGGCGAAGGCGTCCCGGAGCGTGTCGGCGATGTCGACCCGCGAGTCGATCGAACGGGCGCTGAGCCGGACGGTCCCGTCGACCAGCCCGAACACCAGGACCGTCGTGATCCCTTCGAGGTTGAGGAGGAAGTCCGCGGCCTGTGGGATCGCACCGCCCTCGTTCGTCCGACCGACGATCCCGACCAGACTCGATCCGCGGATGGTGCGGCTCCGGATCGCCTCGCCGATGGCGTCGAGCATGGCGGGGGTAAAGGACGAGCCGTACATCTCCTCGACCAGCGGCACGTCGGCCTGCCGGAAGACGGTGAGCGCGGCCTGGTACTCGTCGGCGGTCGGGTGGCGCACGTAGTCCAGTCGCTCGCGGTGGATGGCGAAGAGCAGCGCCGACGCGACCGGCTCGGAGATTGGCACGTCGCTCCCCGTGAGATAGCCGACGAGGATCGACGCGGTCGCGCCACAGCGGTCCCGGAGATCGACGTACTCGGCATCGGGCGGTTCCGGGAAGTCGTGGTGGTCGATGACCACGTCGACGGTCGTCGAGGACGGGACGCTGTTGTTGACGCCGGGGATCGAGTGGTCGACGAAGGCGATGCGGTCGAACGCGTCGAGATCCGTGTTCTCGAGCTGTTTCAGATCCAGATCGAGCAGGTTGACGAACGCACGGTTCTGCTGGTGGGTGATCGAGCCGCCGTAGACGATCTCGATCTCGGGGACGCCCCAGGCGTCGGCGAGCAGTTCGAGCGCGAGCGCGCTCGCGATGGAGTCGGGGTCGGGGTTGTCGTGACAGACGATGCCCAGCGACTCCGAGTCGGCCAGGACGGACGCCAGGCGTTCGAGTCGCGCGGGGACCGACTGCGGAGCCGCCGGCTCCGAACCGCGGTCGTCCCCCTCGTCCTCCTGTACGGGCCCCATACGTTCTACCGGCGGCTTCGGCCCTATAAGCGTCCTCGCCGTGTAGCTGCCAGTCGGTTGCGACCGCCACCCGAAACCATATTAGGCCGCGCGTGGCGTTGGCTACTGTAACGGCGGGCGATATCGCGGATCAGGGGGTCGATACCGCCCGCGACGATCACGGGGTGGAAGACCATGGGAACACAACACGGGACGCCAGCGGACGAACTGACCTACTACGAACTGGACGAGTACTTCCCGACGACGGCCTGGCTAGAGACCTACGCCGAACGGTTGTGCGCCAGCGAGGCGCTCGACCGCGAGATGGACGGCTGGGGGGTCGGCTGGAACGGCGATTTCGTCTTCGAGATCCGGAACCTGCCGATCTTCGAGAACGCCGTCAACGACCTGCCCGAGGAACTCTGGCGCAACCTCGGGGAGGCCATCCGACAGCTCCCCGACAGCACGCTCGAAGCCGTCATGCAGACCGCGCCCGAGGAGATCCAGGAGAACGTCGAGAACCGGACCGGAACCCTTCAAGAGCGCGCGTCCGCGGAACTGCTCGAAACGCCGCTCGTCGAGTCACCGGAGAAGGTCTGGCCGGGGCTGCGCAACATCATGCCGGAGGTGCTCGACTCGCTGGTCGACGAACTCGACGACCACGTCACCGACGAGGGCCACGTCTTCGCCTGGCTCGAGATGGTCGACGGCGACTGCCGCGAGACCGCGACCATGCAGTCACTCGACGAGCGCGAGCACCGCGTCCGCATCGCCGGCGAGTACGAGGAGTGGAAACGCCTGCTCTCGGGTGATCTGTCCCTCCTCGACGGCGTGATGGGCGGCACGCTCCAGGTGACTGCCGACATGAAAAACACCCTGCAGTACATGGATGCCCAGCTCGTGATGGTCGACGTCGCCGCGGAGACGGACAAGCGATTCCTCTTCTGACCCACGTTCGCGGGAGCGATCGTCCCGAGAACTTGCCAGAGATCTCCGATCTCTGGAGACGTTTTCGTCGCGAGTGGTCCACGCGAAGCGCGAACCAGAGCGGGAAACGGTGGTCTGAACTGACCGCAGGTCAGGTGTACCGCTCGACGAGCGCTTCGTCGGGCCCGCTGACCCGGAGCGGGTGGTTCTCCCGTGCGAACTGGACTGCCTCGTCGAGTTTGTCCGCGGTTTCGGCGTAGACGGTGAACAGCGGCGCACCTTCTTCGACGGTGTCGCCGACTCGCGCCGCGAGGTCGACCCCAGCGCCTTTGTCCTTGGGCGCGCCGGCGCGGCGGGCGGTTTCGTTCACGAGGCGATTGTTGGCGTGGCCGACGAGACCCGCCTGCGGGGCCTCGACTGTCGCCGTGTGGCCCCCGAGTGGGAGGTCGGACGCGGTCACGTCGGGGTCGCCGTCCTGGGCGGCGACGATCTCGCGGAACTTCGCGAGCGCGCGGCCGTCGTCGAGGATCTGGGCGGCACCGTCCTCGCAGTCACAGGCCGACAGCACCATCTCGGCGAGGCTGACGCTTTTCTGCCGGAGGTCCTCGGGCCCCTCACCCTCGAGGACCGCGAGCACGTCCCGCGCTTCGAGGCCACAGCCGATCCCGGTGCCCACTGGCTGGTTGCCCCGCGTGATCGCACAGTCGACGTGCATGTCGAGGGCATCGCCGACCCGGTCGAAGTCCTCGGCCATCTCCCGGGCGGCGTCGAGGCTGGAGACCTTCGCCCCTTCGCCGTAGGGGATGTCGATGACGACGCGCGTCGACCCCGCGCTTTTCTTCTTCGAGAGGACGGAGGCGATCATCTGGCCCGGTGGGTCCAGCGACAGGGGCGTCTCGACGCGGATGATCTTGTCGTCGACCGGCGAGAGATTGACGCCGCCACCCCAGACCATACAGCCGCCGGTCTCGGCGACGATCTCGCGGATCTCGTCGATGTCGAACTCCACGTCACAGAACACCTCGACCGTGTCGGCGGTGCCGGCCGCGGAAGTGACCGCCCGCGAGGAGGTCTTGGGGATGGTCACGCCCGCGGCGGCGACGATGGACACGACGATGGGCGTCACGCGGTTGCCGGCGACGCCGCCGATGGAGTGTTTGTCGGCCACGGGGTCACCGTCCCAGTGCATCGTCTCGCCGGCGGCGATCATGCTCTCGGTGAGGTCGACGATCTCGGCCCGGGAGAGGCCGTTCGTGTAGACGCTGGTGACGAACGCCGAGAGTTCGGCGTCGGTGAGGCGGTCGTACTTGATGTCCGTGACGATCGCCTCGATCTCGTCGGCTTCGAGTTCGATGTCGTCCAGTTTCTTCCGGACGAACGAGGCCGAACTGGGATTCGGGGCGATGGACACACGGACTTCGCCCTCGATGTGGCCCAGCGGGCGCGTCACCGCCAGTTCACCCTCGTCGACGAGTTCGTCGGTCAGCTCGACGACGCCGATCACGGTCCGGCCGTCGTGTTCGATCTCGACTCTGTCGAGCGGGTGGACCCCGATCTCGGCGGCGTCACCCTCGTTGAGGAGTACCGTCGGCGTCCGCGTGCCGATGTCGATCTCCCGTGCCTGCAGTTTCATAGCCGTCCCTGTCGGCGAGGGAAAATAAGTGTCGGGAGGACGCCGCGTCAGTCCGCCGATTCCTCGACCTCGATCACCACGGGGTCGGGCTCGGTCGACCCGGTGACCGAATCCGGCTGGTCCGTCCCGCTCAGTTCGTCGAGCAGGAGTTCGACGTTGCGCACGTTCGACTTCCAGAACGCGTCGAAGACGGTGCCGACGAACGGGAGCGCACCGCCACCCACGTCGATCGCGATGTTGACCAGCATCCGCGCCAGCGTCGCGTACGAGACGCCGAGATACGCCGATTCGACGACGATGTACAGCGAGAGTCCCCCGCTGATCACGTCACCCACTACGGGTACAGCGCTCACCAGCGGATCGAGTCCGACACGCAACTCCGTGCCCGGGACCCGGACGCTCTCGTCCATGACGTAGGCGACGGCTTTGAGCCGGTCGACTGCTGCCTCGTCGATGCTGTCCGGCAGGTTCCGGTCCCCGTCGAACGTCTCGTCGAGTCGCGCCTCCAGATCCCAGCTCATACCCGAGGGGTTCGGTTCCGCGACGGATAAGACCGACGCCAGTCTTATTTGAATTTTGATAACCAGCCACAAAACACATGCCTGGGACGACGGGACGGGCTCGTATGCTTCAGGCAGCGTTCGAGGTGTGTACGGACTGTGGCAACCTGCACATGGAGGGCGGGACGGCTCCCGACCACGTCGACGAGTGTGCGGTCTGTGGCGGTCGCCTCGCCGACGTGGAACTCGACGACCTCGTCGGACTGTGAAGGGGGCCGGCCCCGCTCCCCTCCCGATCGGTGCACCGACACGCGGTCGTCGCCGTTGAAGTACCTGGCGCGTGAAAGTCGGCTGTGACCGGAACTCGCGTCGCCGTCGCCGGGACCTTCGGGCCGCTCCACGACGGCCACCGAAACCTCCTGCGGACGGCGCTGCAGTACGGGGACGACGGGGTGATCGTCGGACTGACCAGCGACGCGTTCGCGCAGGCGTCACGGACGCGTGCAGTCCCGCCATTCGAGCAGCGGCGCACAGCACTGAAAGCCGCGATCGAGGACCTCGACGAGTGGGACAGACCCGTGGAGATCAGACGGCTAACCGACGAGCACGGCATCGTCAGCGAGGACCCCGAGATCGATGCGCTGGTCGTCTCGCCGGAGACGGCGCAGGAACTGGCGGCGATCAACGACGGCCGACGCGAGAAGGGGTTCGAACCGATCCAGGGGATCGTCGCCCCCTACGTTCTGGCCGAGGACGGTGAACGTATCTCCTCGACCCGGATCGTTCGGGGCGAGATCGACGAACACGGGCGCGTCCGCGACTGATCACTCCGCGGCGTCCGCGTCGGGACGGATCGTCATCACCGGGGACGGCGAGGTCCGAACGACGCGTTCGGCGACGCTCCCGAGCAGGACGCGCCGCACGCCCGTCCGCCCGTGGGTTCCCATCACGATCAGATCGATCCCCTCGTCCTCGACGTAGTCGACGATCGCCCGGTGGGGGACGCCGACCAGAATCGCCTCCTCGGTGGGCCGGTCCGCGCGCTCGGCGCGGCTCACGATCTCGTCGACGTTCGACTGTGCGCTGGCTCGCAGGGTCGATTTCAGGTCGCCGACGTTCACGTCCGTCGGCGTCGTCAGTGCCACCTCGTCCACGTCGACGACCGCGAGGACGTGGACGGTCGCGTCGTAGCGTTCGGCCAGTCCGACGGCGTGATCCGCCGCGGCCAGCGCTCCCTCGCTTCCGTCGGTCGGCACCAGAATCGTGTCGTACTCGGTCATACGTCGGGATTCGATTCGATCGCGTAAATAAGGGTCGTCGGCTCCCAGTGACTGAGAGTCCACTCGCCCGGTCAGGTCCCCTCGACGTCGAACTCCTCGGGCGGGCGACCGGCGGCGTCGAGCACCTCGTCGGACACCAGGACCGGGCAGTCGACCCGGAGACCCAGCGCGATGCCGTCGCTGGGGCGGGCGTCGAAGACGAGTTCCTTGCGCTCGCCGCCGTGGTACTGCTCGGCGTCGATCTTGGCGTAGAAGGTGCCGTCGGCGAGGTCGTCGATGCGCACCTTGTCGATGGCACCGCCGAACTCGGCGACCATCTCGACGAACAGATCGTGTGTGAGCGGCCGGTCGAACGGTTCGCCCTCGATGGCCAGTTGCATCGACTGGGCCTGATCGCTGCTGACGAAGATCGGCAGGAGTTCGTCCCGCGCACGCAGGACGACGACCGGCGCACCCGAGCCTTCGTCGCCGACGCCGACACCGACGCCTTCGACGGTGGCCTCGTTCATACCCACAGTACGACCGGCGGGTATGAAAAGATATCCCGCAGGCGGGAGCGCGACCGAGCCTTTTTCTGTCCCTCGGCAGTCGGTGGGGCCATGCAATCGATCGGCTCGGGCACCGTCGCCGTCTCGTTCGAGGACCACCGCGCGGACGTGCTCCTGGATCGGCCGGAGAAGCGCAACGCGATGGACCTGACGGTCGTCGACGACCTCCGGGCGGCCATCGAGACCGTCGACGACCGCGAGGACGTGCGCGTGATGACCCTGCTCGGGAACGGTCCCGTCTTCTCGGCCGGGATGGATCTGGAACTGATGGCCGAGGCCGACATGGACGGCCACGACGAGATCTACGCCGGCCTCCGGGGCGTCTTCGACGGCATCGAGGCGCTGTCGGTCCCGACCGTCGTCGGCGTCGAGAAGGCCGCCATCGCCGGGGCCTTCGAGCTGACGCTGCCTTTCGACTTCCGGATCGTCGGTGCCGACGCCGCCTACGGCCTCAAGGAGACGAAACTCGGCATCTTCCCGTTCGGCGGCGGCACCCAGCGCCTCCCCCGGCTGATCGGGCTGGCGAAAGCGAAGGAGCTGGTGATGAAGTCCGATCAGATCGACCCCGAGGAGGCCGAGCGGGTCGGTCTCGTCAACGAGGTGGTCGAACCCGGGACGGTCGACGAGGCCACCCGCGAGTACGCCGACGAACTCGCGACGCGGGCCCCGATGGGGATGACGCGCGCCAAGGAGTGCCTGAACAGCGCGTTCGACGTGTCCCTCGAGGAGGGGCTGGACATGGAGTACGACCGATCGCGGGAGGTCTGGGACAGCCACGACCACCGCGAGGGGTTCGCGGCGATGCTGGAGGATCGGGAGCCCGAATTCGAGGGGGAGTGACTACAGATCCTCGGGCTTCAACCGCGCCAGTCGCATCGCGTTTCCGGTGATTGCGCTGGTCATGCCCACGTCTCCGATCAGGACGGCGTGGATGACGCCGACGAGGCCGAAGGGAATCCCGAGCGCGAGGACGGCCTTCACGCCCAGCGAGCCCCAGATGTTCTGCCGGATGACGCCGTTGGCCCGGCTGGCGAGTTTCGTGAGGTAGGGCAATCGGGAGAGGTCGTCGCCCAGCAGCGCCACGTCGGCGGTCTCGATGGCCGTGTCCGACCCGGCCGCGCCCATGGCGACGCCCACGTCCGCGGTCGCCAGCGCCGGCGCGTCGTTGATGCCGTCGCCGACCATCGCGACCTCGCCGAATTCGTCCTGCAGGCTCTCGACGGCCTCGACTTTCTCCTCCGGGAGCAGGCCGGCCCGGAACTCGTCGACGCCGACGTCCTCGGCGACGGCGCGGGCGGTTCCCTCGTTGTCGCCGGTGAGCATCACAGTGGTCAGTCCCTGCTCACGCAGGGCGTCGACGGTGCGGGCCGCGTTCGGCCGGATCGTGTCGGAGACGGCGATCAGGCCCTCGACCTCCGCCTCGGTGCCGACGAGGATCACGGTCTTGCCCTCGCTCTGAAGTCGCGGGATGGTGTCCTCGACGAGGTCGAGACAGCCCGCCCGCTCACACCGGTCGCGGGCGTCGTCTGGCAACTCGCCCGCGTCGGTCGTGAAGTGGACGTGACCGAGGTCGAAACCCAGGTCCTCGAAGAGTGCGGGCTTCCCGGCGAAGTGGGTCGCGCCGCCGAGGTCCGCGCGGACGCCCTGCCCGGTCAGGCTCTCGAAACCCTCGACCTCGCGGTCGCCGTCCTCGACGCCCTCGGCGCTGGCGTGACCGACGATGGCCGCGGCGATGGGGTGTTCGCTCCGGGCCTCCAGCCCGCGGGCACAGCGGAGCACGTCGTCCTCGTCGTTCCCGTTGAGCGGCACCACGTCGGTGACGCCGAGGTCGCCAGTCGTCAGTGTCCCCGTCTTGTCCAGCGCGACGGCGTCGACCTCGCCCATCGCTTCGAGGTGGTCGCCGCCCTTCACGAGGACGCCGTTGCGGGCCGCGCTCGTCACGCCCGAGACCACCGTGACCGGCGTCGAGATGACGAACGCGCAGGGACAGGCGATCACGAGAAAGGTGATGCCGTTGACGAGCCACTCGATCCCGGGCCACCCGAGGACCAGCGGCGGGACGGTCGCGGTGAGGATCGCCGCGGCGACGACGATGGGCGTGTAGTAGCCGGCGAAGCGGTCGACGAACTGCTCGCGGTCGGTCTTGCGCTCCTGTGCGCCCTCCACGAGGTCGATCACCCGCGAGAGCGTGGTGTCGTCGGCTCCCGCCGTGACCGAAAACTCCAGATAGCCGCTCTCGTTGATCGACCCGGCGTACACCTCGTCGCCGACGGTCTTGTCGACCGGGACGCTCTCGCCGGTGATCGGGGCCTCGTTGACCGCGCTCTCGCCCTCGGTCACCTCACCGTCCAGCGGCACCTTCTCCCCGGGTTCGACGACGACCGTCTCTCCGACATCGACTTCGCCCGCAGGGACCTCCGTCAGTTCACCGTCGCGCCGGACGAGGGCGCGTTCGGGTGCGAGTTCGAGCAACTCGGTCAGGGAGTTGCGCGCCCGGTCGACGGCGTGGCGTTCCAGCAACTCGGCGACGTTGAAGAGGACCGCGAGCGAGGCCGCCTCGATCAGCAGCCGCTCGGGCGTGAACAGCGACACCGCCGTCGCGCCGAGGATCGCGACGGTCATCAGGAAGTCGATGTCGAGACTCAGGTTCCGCGCCGAGTAGTAGCCGTTCCGGACGATCACTTCGCCACTCGCGGCGATGGCCACGAGCAGAACCACGTCGGCGGCGAACAGTGGGTGGCCGAACGGCCGGGCGACCGCCACGTCCAGCCCCAGCGGCAGGAACCGGACGGCGAGCCCGACCAGCAACAGCACTGCGCCGGCAGCGGTCTTTTTCGCTCGCGTGGTCTTCCAGACCGGTTCCGCCGCGGCCGGCCCCGCGCGCTCTGTGCCGGCTTCTGACGCGTCGGTCACCTCGTAGCCCGCCGCCTCGACTGCCTCGACGGCCGCCTCGCGCGCCTCGGCCGAGGCCGCCGTCAGCGTGACCACGCCCGTCGCCGGGCTGAACTCCGATCCGGTTACGCCCTCGACGCCGTCGAGCGCGTTCTCGACTTTCCCGGCACACGACGGACAGTCCATCTCCGGCACCTCCAGCCGGAGCTGGACCGCCTCGCCCGCGCCCCCGTCGCCGTCCACGATACCGTCGGTCATTACGTGACCGTAGCCGCTCAGGTCTTATTAATCGCGCTGTTACTACCCCGCCCCGTACTGCCTTTCCTTAATAATCGAGGGAGGATTTGTTAACAACTCGGCCTGGATCGATCAGGGTGGACAACGCGGTGCTTTTCACCTCGAACGCCCAAGGTCGGATATGGACGAACTGCTCTCCGGCGATGGGGGCGGAGTCAGTCGCAAGCGCGCGGCGCTCTGGATCGTGCCCTTTCTCGCGCTCGGGGTCGCGGACGTGATCCTCCTCCTCGGATGGGGGCTCGACGGGCTCTGGGGGTTCATGATCCTGCCGCCGATCCTGTTCATCTGCGTCCTCGCGTACATCGCCTTCCGGACCGGATTCGCGACGGATCGGACGGGTGATGTGAAAGGTGATGTCGAGCGAACGAAGTGATCGTCGTCAGCGCACCCGCGGCACCATCTCGACGGGGTCGGTCGGCGAGGCCGTCACACCTGACGTGAGGTCCAGCGGGCCACCGTCGCCGACCAGTTCGAGTCGGAACCGTCTGGCTATCGTCGCGAGAACGAGCTGGGCTTCCAGTTTCGCGAAACGCATCCCGATACAGCGCCGCGGCCCGCCGCCGAACGGGAAGTACGCGTAGTCGGGCCGGTCTCGGTCCTCGGCCCACCGCTCGGGGCGGAATTCGAGCGGGGCGTCGTACCACCGCGAATCCCGGTGGACGATCCACTGGGGCATCGTGAGGATGGACCCCGCTGCGACGGAACGGCCGCGCAACTGCACGTCCTCACTGGTCTCGCGGACGACCCGGTGGACCGGCGGGTAGTACCGCATCGCCTCCGTCACGACCTGCTCGGTGTAGGACAGACTCCCGAGATCGGCCATCGTCGGCACCGCATCGCCGAGCACGTCGTCGACTTCGGTGTGTAACCGCTCGCGAACGTCCGGATTCTCGGCCAGCAGGTACCAGGTGTAGGTCAGCGCAAGCGACGTGGTCTCGTGGCCCGCCAGCAGGAAAGTCACGAGTTGATCGCGGAGTGTCTCCCGCGTGATCTCGCCCTCGTCGTGGGCCACGAGCAGCGTCGAGAGCAGGTCGTCCCGGCCTGCGGCGTCGCCCCGACGGCGCTCGATCAGGTCGTCGATCACGCCGTCGACGGCGTCGACGCCGCGCTGGGCTCGCCGATCCCACGGCGTCGGCAACCACTCCGGAAGGAGAGTCGTCGCCGCCGGGGCCTCGGCCTGTGCACCGATGTCGCCCATCGCGTCGGCGATGGTCTCGACGTGGTCGCTGATGTCGGTCCCGAACAGCGAGCGCGCGAGGATCTGGACGGTGATCCGGCGCATCTCGTCGTCGACCGCGACCTGGCGGCCGTCCCACCACCGGTCGCTCACCTCCTCGGCGCAGTCCGTCATGACCTCGACGTACGAGTCGATCTTCTCGGGACCGAACGTGGGCTGGATGCGCTGGCGCTGCTCGCGCCACCGCTCGCCCTCGCTCGTCAGGAGTCCCTCGCCGAGCACACCACTCAGCTGCTCGCGCTGGAAGGCCCCCTTCTCGAACTTGCGGTGTTCGGTCGAGAGAACCCGCTCGATGTCCTCGGGGTGGGTGACGAGGTAGAACGGCATCCCGCCGACTTCGTAGGGTACGACGTCCCCGTAGTCGGTACACCGCTCGTAGAACGCGAACGGATCGCGCGCGAACTGGAAGGTGTTGCCGACGACCGGCCAGCCGTCCGGCCCCTCCGGCCCGCCCGCGTCTGTCTCTGCCATACTGTCGCATACACACGCCGCCGCTTGGTCTCACCGCCTCCCTTCACGGGGGTTTGAAAAGCGGTGGTGGTGGCGGTTCGTTCGTACCGCACCGGGGCGGAGATTTGAACTACGCGAACACGGTCTCTCCCTGCGGTCGAGCGTGCGTGTTCTCTCGTTCAAATTCCTGACGGCGTCTCCACTCACCGTATTGGTTCGTGGAGAACGCCGAGGAGGAGATTTGAACTACGCGGAGACGTTCCGGGCGTGCGGACTCGCTTCGCTCGGCCGGTCCGGGGCTGCGACTCGTCTGCTCAAATCTCTCGATTGCGTTTCCACTCGCCGTGTTGGCTCGTGGAAAACGCCGAGGAGGAGATTTGAACCACGCGGAGACGGTCACTCACTTCGTTCGCGCTGCGACTCCTCTTATTCAAATTCCAATCACCGTTCTGCCGACGGTACCGACTCGCGTAGCTCGTCGGGTTACGTCGGCAGAAGCGCCGAGGTGGAGATTTGAACCACGCGGAGACGGTCCTGCTCACTCGCTTCGCTCGTTGCGCGGGCTGCGACTCCTCTCGTTCAAATCTCCTGCGGATCATTCGCGGCGCTGACGGTTCGCTTCGCTCACCGTAATGCACCGCGAAAATGACGCCGAGGAGGAGATTTGAACTCCTGAGTCCGTGAGGACAGTTGCTCTCGAAGCAACCGCCTTGGCCAGGCTAGGCTACCTCGGCTCACCCAAACCTTCTGCCGGTTGGTCTTTATCCGTTTCGATTCGGAAGACGGACGAATCTTTCAACGACCCAACGGCTAAATGTGACGACGTGGATGGACCGGACATGGAAGTCCCCGAAGCGAGTTCCGCCCTGGAATCCGTCCGCGAGGAAGTCGGCTCGGCCGTCGTCGCCGACGACGAGTTCCTCGACACAGTACTATTGGGCATCGTCGCCCGCGGCCACGTCCTCATGGAGGACGTACCCGGCACCGGAAAGACCCTCACCGCCCGCAGCGTCGCCACGTCGCTCGGCCTCTCTTTCTCCCGCGTGCAGTTCACGCCCGACCTCCTCCCCTCGGACGTGACCGGGACGAACGTCTACAACGAGCGCGACCGCACCTTCGAGTTCGCCGAAGGTCCGATCTTCGCCAACGTCGTACTGGCCGACGAGATAAATCGTGCGCCGCCGAAGACCCAGTCGGCGCTTCTGGAGGCCATGGAAGAGGGACAGGTCACCGTCGACGGCGAGACCTACCAGCTTCCGGAGCCGTTCTTCGTCGTCGCCACGCAGAACCCCGTCGAGATGGAGGGGACCTTCGAACTCCCCGAAGCACAGGTCGACCGCTTCGCCGTCAAGACCGGGATCGGCTACCCCGACGAGGACGGCGAGGTGGAACTGCTGAAGCGCCGGCGCGGCCGGGACGCGCTCAGCCCGAGCGTCGAGTCCGTGCTGGCTCCCGGCGACGTGGAAGCCGTCCGGGAAGCGCCCGAGGCCGTCCGCGTCGAGGACGACCTGCTCGATTACATGGCTGCCATCGCCCGCGCGACCCGCGAGGACCGCCGTGTCGAGGTGGGCGTCTCACCCCGCGGAACCCAGCGGTTCTTCGAGACCGCCCGCGCCCGCGCCGTGATCGAGGGCCGGGAGTACGTCACACCCGACGACGTGAAGTGGGTCGCCGAGCCGACGCTCGCCCATCGACTGGTGCTCACGCCCGACGCGCGCGTCGACGACGTACGGAAGGAGTCGATCGTCCGGGAGATCCTCGACGAGATTCCCGTGCCCACGGTCTAACGTTCGACGCGCTCGCCGTCGAAGTCCAGGTCCCCTTCGACGGCCAGCTTTTCGAGGTGCGCGCGGACGGTCGCACGCGCGAGGTCCCGAACACCGGTGAGATCCTTCTCGTAAGCTCCGTCGAGGACCGCCTCGACCGTCCGGGCTCCATCGGCGACCGCGTCCCGGACCGTCCGTTCGCGGTCGAGGCGGTGGTCGAGCAGCCGCGTCAGCGTCGCCTCCGGATCCTCGATCACCGGTCCGTGGCCCGGATACAGCGTCTCGAAGCCGCGACCGCGGAGCCGGCGGAGGCTCGTCAGGTACGCGCGCATGTCGCCCTCGGGTGCGCCGACGACGACGCTGCCGGCCGCGACCGCGAGGTCGCCGACGACCGCGCCCTCGCCCCACGCGAACGCGACGTGTTCCTGCGCGTGGCCTGGCGTGTCGACGATCTCGATCGGGCCGTCACCCGTCTGGATGCGGTCGCCGGGGCGGAACCGGCGGTCGGGTGCGACGCCGGTGGCCCGCTCGAAGGCCTCGGCGCGGCCGGCGTGCGCCCACAGCGTCCCATTGCAGGCGTCGGCGTAGTCGGCGACTGCACCGACGTGGTCGGGGTGGTGGTGTGTCACTGCGACGTGGGATGGATCGGCCGCTGCAACGGCATCGTCGAGGGTGTCGGTTCGAGCCGCCGGATCGATCAGGAGAGCGCTGTCGCTACCGAGCAGGTACGCGTTCGTCGCGCCGCCGGGGCCGCGTGTGGCGGTCTCGACGGGAACCCGGGAAACGTCCATACCCCACCCCTGAGGTACGCCGGGCAAAAGAGCCTGCGGTCAGTTACTGAGGTAGTAGACCTGCTTGCGCGCGTCGTGGAAGCTGTAGCGCGATCCCACGAGCTCGGATTCCTCGAGCCGGTTCAGCGCGTACCTTACTGTGCGATCGGGCAGCAGCGACTCCTCGGCGAGCTGGCCCTGCGAGAGCGGCGCGTCGGTCTCCAGCACCTTGGCGACGAGTTTGGCGCTCGGGGGGAGTTCCCGGAGCCGCTCGCGGAACTCCGGATCCGCCAGCGGACTCTCCTCACTGTTCTCGGTGGCTGCACTTTCGTCCGGCGTCGTACTCATACCTGCACGTGGCCGAACACCACGGGTAAAACTTGGCTATATGTATGACAAAACAATTGGAACAAATAAGTGCGTATTATGCATCCTTATACAAAGTCTACCGACACAAATTGCCGGAACCGACATCGTCTCTCTGTCCGTCGGTTCCGGCCGGTCGCTACCGCGTTTCACCCCATATGTATTATCTGAGTTACCGTTCGTCGATCTCGGGGTGGCCGTGCGGTTCGTTTCAGTATCGTTTTATGGACTGGGAGCGGCAATCAGGGACAAACCGTGAAGGGACAGGAGTGGTATCAAGAGGACGATATCGCCGAGGAGTACGAGGAAAAGCGGTTCTCACGGGGGGGACGGCTGATCGACCGGCGGGAGAAACAGGCCGTGCTGGACGCGATCGGACCGGTCGAGGACAGGGACGTGCTGGAGATCGCCTGCGGGACCGGTCGGTTCACGGTCATGCTGGCCGAGCGCGGCGCGAACGTCGTCGGCCTCGACATCTCGGGACCGATGCTCCAGCAGGGCCGGGAGAAAGCCGAACTCGCGGGCGTCTCCGAGAACATGGATCTGATGCGGGGGGACGCGGGCCGGCTTCCGTTCCCCGACGATAGCTTCGACTCGGTGATCGCCATGCGATTCTTCCATCTTGCCGACCAGCCTGCGTCCTTCCTGAGCGAGATGCGACGGGTCTCGCGCAACAAGGTCTTTTTCGACACGTTCAACCGCTTCACCACGCGTTCGCTGTACAACTGGGCGCTCCCGATGGGGTCGCGGCTCTACTCCCGGTGGGAGGTGTCCCGGCTGGTCGACAGCGCCGGGCTCCACCTCGTGGAATCGGATCACGACTTCGCGTTCCCCTACGGGCTGTATCGGGAGATTCCGAACGAACTCGCCAGCGTGTTCCGCGATATCGACACCACACTGATCAAGTCGCCGCTGGGCAAGCGCCTGGCTTCGGTCTCGTACTGGCATACGCGCGTCCCCTGACGGCGCGAGTTTTTTAGGGGTCCGGCGGGGAACGGGGTGTATGGATCTCTCGGTGGTCGTCCCGACACTCAACGGGCGCGAGCGGCTGGCGAGTTGTCTCGACGCGCTGGCCGAGCACGTGCCCGACACCGAGGTAATCGTGGTCAACGGCCCGTCCTCGGACGGGACGACGGGGATGGTCCGGGACCGCGACGACGTGTCGCTGCTGGTCGAGATCGCCGACCGGCGGCTCAACGTGGCACGCAACGCCGGCCTCGACCGGGCGAGCGGCGACGTGATCGCCTTCCTCAACCACGAACTCGCCGTGGAACCCGACTGGCGAGCGGCGCTCGAAGCCGGCATCGAGACCGCCGACGTGGTCACCGGCCCCACCCACCAGGAACTCAAGGCCGGCATGACGACCGAGAGCGTCGAATCGACGACGATCAAAGGTCGGACGGTCACATACTTCAACGGCGACAACGCCGCGTTCTCGCGACCGGTACTGGACGCCATCGACGGGTTCGACGAGTACCTCCGGACCGGCGGCGCGCGCGACGTGGCCCACCGGTTGGCCGACCAGGACTACGAGGTGGCCTGGCGCGGCGACATGTCGGTCCGGGGCGAGTACGGCACCGACGGCGGCGTGACCGACACCGACTGGCGCTGGAAGTACCGCGCGCTCGCCTACCGCCTGTCGAAGAACTACGGCCTTCGGCCGACCGTGGTTCGCCGTCTCGTCGGCCACGCCGCACGCGACGCGGGCGGTGGGCTGCGGGCAGTCGCAGGCGGCTCAGTCGAACCGTCGGAGTGGTTCGGCAACGGCCGCGACGTGGTCGCGGGGCTGGGAATCGGCCTCAAAGACGGGATCCGCGCACGGTGGCGCGACCGGACCGAGGCGCGCAACCCCAACGGCCGGACCGACCGCACCGACCGCGCCGTCTCCGTCTACGACTGGCGCTGAGTCCGGTTCGCTAACAGGTAGACCTCGATGCTGTTGTACCCTCGGTGGCGGACCACTTCACGCCTGTCGCCCACCACGTCGAGCATCCGCTGGCGCTCGCCCGGCAGGAACCAGAGGTGTGTCAGGACGAGCCACACCCGATCGTGGTCGGCGGTCACGTTCCGGAGCGTGGCGTTGGGCGTGACGTAACTCCCGTTCGATCGCCATCCGGCGTGGATCGGCCGGACGGTGACATCCGACCGCGTCCGGTAGTACTCGAACGCCGACAGCCCCGCCCGGTCGATCACGAGGACCAGATCGTCCTGTTCGGCCTCCGCTTCGAGGTCCGGGACGGCCTCGTCCCACTGCTCTTTCCCGTCGGTCGTGTGGTAGCCGACGGTCGCCGGCAGGATCGCGAGGACGAGCAGCCCGGCCAGCGCGTAACCGACGTGACGGCGTTCGAGACCCAATCCGAGTCGGTCGCGGTCGAGACTCGTGAACCCGTAGGCCGCCAGCAGGACCCACGCCGGCGCGGCGGTGATGGTGTAGCGGTCCCAGAACAGCGGCGTCACGAGATACGACACCGCGACCAGCCCCAGGACGGGAACGAGCGCCCAGACGACTAGGAGTCGACGCTCGCGCCCGAGCGGCCACGACCGTAGCGCGAGGGCCACGCCGACGGCGACGAGGAGGCCCACCGCGAGTTCGGCCGTTCCACCGGCGGTCGTGAAGTACTCGATCACGGTGCCGGCGACCCGTTCCGGCCCCGGCGGCGAGATGAAGTTGAAGCCTGCGACGGCCGAATCCAGTTTCAGCAGACCGATCAGGAGAACCGGCGCGAGCAACGCCCAGCAGGCCGCGTGCGTACGCTCGAGTGTTGTCAGCCCGCTGCCCACGAGTCCGTCGCCGGCCAGCAGGCGGTCGACCACGAGGACCACCCCCTGCGTGACGACGACGAACAGGCCGAACGGGTGGACGGCGGCGGTCGCGAGCGTCGCGACGGCGTAGCCTGCGGCCAGTCGACGGCTCGGCCGCCGGCGGAGCCACAGGAATGCGAGGAAGGAGAGGAGGGTGAGCAGCGTCCAGAGGCTGTACATCCGCGTCTCCTGGGCGTAGTAGAGCTGGAACGGCGCGATTGCAAACACGAGCGTCGCGACCAGCCCCGTCTTCCGGTCGAACAGCTCACGTCCCAGCAGGTACAGCAGGGGCAGCGAGAGAATCCCGAAGACCGCGGAGGGGAAGCGAACGGCGGTCGCGCCGGTGCCGAACGCCGCGACCCAGAGATCCAGAAAGACGTAGTAGGGCGGGAGGTGGGGCTGTTCGCTCGGGATGACCCACAGCAGTTCGAGGGGGCCGTGGTTCGCGACGAACCGGAGGGTGATCGCCTCGTCGACCCAGATGCTCTCGACGCCGAGGCCGTACAGCCGGAGTGCCGCGCCCAGCACTACGATCCCGGCGAGGGCGACCGTATAGCGGCTCCGCCAGTCGATGCGCCCGTTCACTGTCCTCCCCTCTGCAGGTGGTGGGAATAAAAACTACGAGACGGGGCGGGTCACTCCCCGCCCGACGGGCCGAGTTCCGGGATCACCCGCGAGGGGTTCTTCGAGAAGACCTTCCGCATGGCGTCCTCGGGTACGTCCAGCGTGAGAATCTCCATGACGCCCACGTCGGGGTGGGTTGCCGGCGCGCCGCTGCCGAAACAGATCCGGTCGGGATGTTCCATGATCGCCCGCTCCAGCGGGTTCCGGATGCGGACGAAACTCGTATCGAGGTAACAGGACTCCCAGCGATCCAGCAGGGCGATGCCGTCCTCGATCAACTCGCGGTCGAGGGGATAACCGCCGAAGTGCTCGACGATCACGGGGAACTCGTAATCGAGCAGGTGGTCGGCGATGGCCTGTGGCGGGAACTGCCGGCCCCCGTGGACCAGCACCGGGAGACCCACGTCGGCGAGCCGTTCCAGTACTTCCTCGTCGGGGAGCCCGTCGGCCGCGGGGTGGAGCTTGAACCCGGCGAAGCGGTCGTCGTAGGCGTACTGCTCGACGTCCTCGGGCGAGGTGTGGTGGTCCTCGCGGGAACTGGCGAGGTTGCGCAGGCGCGCGCCCGGACTCGATCCAGCGTCCCTGGCCCCGTTGATCCGGGCGAACGCCGCGAACGAACGCCCGACGCTCATCCGGGCGACCGCGTTGTTTATCTTGAGATAGCTCCCGTCACGGGGCCCCGGGAACACCACGGATCGCACGACCCCGGCCTGGTGCATCTCTCGTTCGATGGTCTCGGGGTCGCCGGTCCGACCGTCGGGTCGTCGCGACTCGTCGGGTTCGAGACAGACGTGAACGTCGACGACGCGGAACTCGTGTTCCAGCTCCAGCATCCACCGAGCCAACGAACGGCCCTGTAATAACGGTTGCCCGCGAGACGACGCGTCCCGTCACCCGACCCGGCCGTCCGATCAACAGTTCCGTCGCCCGACCTGACTGTCCACACGACTACCCCTCACCGACCCCGACCGTCCGTCCGACTGTCCCGGCACCGAGACACCCGCTCGCCGTCTCTCGCTTTCCGCCGATAGTAACTTTTATATAGAACCGCTGACCACCTCATTAGTGACTATGAGCCAACAGCGACGGATGGGCGGCCAGCCCATGTTCATTCTCAACGAGGATTCCCAGCGGACGGAGGGGAAAGACGCACAGACATCCAACATCGCCGCGGGGAAGGCAATCTCCGAGGCGGTACGGACGACACTGGGCCCTCGCGGGATGGACAAGATGCTCGTCTCCGACTCCGGCGACGTCGTCATCACCAACGACGGGGCGACGATCCTCGAGGAGATGGAGATCGAACACCCCGCAGCCCAGATGATCGTCGAAGTCGCCGAGACCCAGGAGGACGAGGTCGGCGACGGCACGACGACCGCCTCCGTGCTCGCGGGCGAACTCCTCAAGCAGGCCGAGGACCTGCTCGACGACGACGTCCACCCCACGACCATCGTCGAAGGGTACCACGAGGCCGCACAGCTGGCCCAGGAGTCCATCGACGCCGAGACCCTCGACGCCGACGTCGACGAGGAGACGCTGCTGTCCGTCGCCGAGTCCTCCATGACCGGCAAGGGCACCGGCGACGTGAACGCCGCGAGCCTGGCCGAGACGGTCGTCGGGGCCGTCCAGCACGTCGACACCGACGCCGGTGTCGTCCGTGACAACATCACCGTCCGGACCCAGACCGGCGCGTCCTCCTCCGCGACCGAACTGGTCGAGGGCGTCCTCGTCGACGAGGAGCCGGGCCACGAGAACATGCCTCGCTCCGTCGCTGACGCCTCGATCGCCGTCGTCGACAACGACGTCGACCTGAAGGAGTCGAGCATCGACGCCGAGTACAACATCACCGAGGTCGACCAGCTCGACCAGGCCATCGCGGCCGAGGAAGAGGAGCTCAAAGGCTACGTCGACCAGATCGAGGACGTGGGCGCGAAGGTCGTCTTCGTCACCGGCGACATCGCCGACCGCGCGAAGGCCTTCCTCGCCAAGCGTGGCATCCTCGCCTTCGAGAGCGTCGGCGACGACGACGCCAAGTCCATCGCCTCCGCGACGGGCGGCTCCCGTGCCGGCTCCGTCGAGGATCTGGAAGCCGACGACCTCGGCGAGGCCGAGGAAGTCCGCGTCGAGAAGTTCGACGACGACGACGTCGTCTTCATCGAGGGCGGCGCGGCCGCCGACGCCGTCACCGTCTTCGCCCGCGGTGGCACCGAACACGTCACCGACGAACTGGAGCGCGCCCTCAACGACGCGCTCGACGTCGTGACCGCCGCGCTCGACGAGGGCGGTGTCGTCCCCGGTGCCGGTGCCGCCGAGATCGCCATCGCGGCCCACATCCGCGACGAGGCCGCCAGCATCGAGGGCCGCAAGCAGCTGGCCGTCGAGGCCTTCGCCGACGCCGTCGACGTGCTCCCGCGCACGCTCGCGGCCAACACCGGCATGGACCCCATCGACGCGCTCGTCGACCTCCGCTCGGAGTTCGACAGCGAGGGCCGCGCCGGCATCATCTCCGAGGGCCAGACGGGCATCATCGGCGACCCCGTCGAGTACGGCGTCCTCGACCCCGCCGCGGTCAAGCAGGAAGCCGTCGAGTCGGCGACCGAAGCGTCGACGATGATCGTCCGCATCGACGACGTTATCGCGGCGGAGTAACGGGCTCGTCCTGCTTTCACAGGCAAGCACTACTCCCACATTTCTTGCGGGTCGTATCCTGACACCGAGAGATGAGTGAGCAACAGCTCGGGCTCACGGAAGCCGTGTCGATGGCGCTGGGCGGGATGATCGGTGGCGGAATCTACGCCGTCATGGGCGTGGTCGCCGGGATCACGACGTACGCGACCTGGGCCGCGTTCGTCCTCGCGGGCGTGGTCGCGCTCGCAGCGGGCTACTCCTACAACGCCCTGAACCGGCTCAGCGACAGCCCGGGTGGCTCGGTCACGTTCGTCCAGTGTTTCACCGGGAACACGACGCTCGCGGGCATGACTGGCTGGACGCTCCTCTTTGGCTACATCGGGTCGATGGCGATGTACGCCTTCGCCTTCGGAGAGTTCGCGGTCGCGTTCGGGGCGATTCCGACCGACATCGCGGGGGTGCCGGCCCGTCCCCTGCTCTCGGTGCTCGCCGTCGCCGGCTTCGTCGGGCTCAACGTCCTCGGCGCGCGGACGACCGGTACCGTCGAGAACATCCTCGTGGCCGCGAAGGTGGCGATCCTGCTCGCGTTCGGCGTGCTCGGGCTGGTGTACGCCTTCGGCGCCGGGGGCGGGATCCGGTCCGGAGCGAGCCAGCTCACCGGGTTCGGGCCGGTCGTGGCGGCGGCCATCTCCTTCGTCGCCTTCCAGGGCTGGCAGTTGCTCTTCTACGATCAGGATTCGATCGCCGATCCCGTCGAGACGATCCGGACGGCGGTCTACGTCGCGATCCCTGTCGCGATCGTCGTCTACCTCCTCGTCGGGGTCGTGACGGTGAATCTCGTGCCGCAGGCACTCCAGTCTCACCCCCACGTCGCGCTGAAGGACGCGGCCAGCCTGATGGCCCGGCCCTACGGGCTGGCGGCGCTAGGCGGCACAGTACTTTCGCTGTCGGCGCTGTTCTCGACGGGGAGCGCGATCAACGCCACGCTGTTCTCGGCGGCCCACTTCGCGAAGGGTATGCTGAGCGACGATCTGCTGCCCGACCGGATCGGATCGAGCGACGCCGACGGCGCGCCGCCGCGACTGGTCGTCCTGCTCGGCGTGGTCACCGCCGCGTTCACCGCGGTCGGGGGCCTCGGCGCGATCACCTCCTTCGCCTCCCTCTCCTTCATCGTCGTCTTCGGTGCGATGAGCTACCTCGCATTCCGCCATCGCGATCAGGGGTCGATCCACCCGGTCCCACCGCTCGTCGGGGTCGTCGGGACCGTCGGGTTCTTCCCGCTGATGCTGTGGAACCTGTCCCGGCGCGAGCCGAACACGTTCTACATGGTGGTCGTCATCGCCGTGCTCGTCGTCGCCGTGGAACTGCTCTACTTCGAGCGCGAGACCATCGCGCGGGAGGTCGAACGGTTCGAAAACGAGATTCCGGTCGGCGAATCGTCGGGCTGACTCGACGGGTCGGTCGCGGCATTCAACTCCCCCGGTCACGTTGCTCCGAGCATGCACGGGTTCGGGGAAGAGCCACTGATCGAGACGCAGGTCGGTGACGCGCTGGCCGAGCGCGGCGAGACACTGGCGGCCGCCGAGTCCTGTTCGGGCGGCCTCGTCGCCTCGCTCGTGACCGACGTGCCGGGATCGAGCGAGTACTTCGACCGCTCGTACGTGACCTACAGCTACGACGCGAAACAGCAGGTACTGGGCGTCTCCCGCGAGGCGCTCGACACCGACGGTGCGGTCTCGGAACGGGTCGGCCGGGAGATGGCGAAAGCCGCTCGCGACACCGCCGACGCGACGTGGGGGCTCTCGACGACGGGCGTCGCCGGCCCCGAGCGCGACCGCGCGGACCACCCCGTCGGGACGGTCTTCGTCGGCGTCGCCCACGCCGCGCCGTGGGGCAGCGGCGAGTCGACGACCACGGTCGAGCGCTACGAGTTCGACGGCTCCCGGACCGAGATCAAGGAACGCGTGGCCCGGCAGGCCCTCGCGGATCTGCTCGACCGGATCGAGGAGCTGGATTAATCGAGATCGAGTGACACCGCGTCGCCGACGCCAATCCCGAACGCGTCCTCGCCCCGGCCCCTGTTGACCGCGAGTTCGACGCTCCCGTGGCTCCCCACCGTCACGAGTCGCTGGCCCGTCTCGACGGCGGCGTAGGTCGGTTCGACCGGCGCGGACTCGCCGTTCACTCCCACCGTCCCGCCGTAGTGTCCGTCCAGCACCCTGCCCGGGACGTTCGTGATCGCGTTGCCGAAGCCGTCGACGACCAGGATTTCGCCCACAGCGCGGCCGTCCTCCTCCGTCGGCTCGGGGAAGGTCAGGTCGACCCACTCCGCGACCGACGAGAACTCCTCGCGGGTCTCGACGCTCTCGATACCCGCTTCGTGGACGAGTGCAGCCGCGGGCGCGAACACGTCCCGCCCGTGGAAGGTCGAACTCGCGGGGTCTCCGAGATCGATCTCGAAGACCTCGATGTCGCCGTCCTCGCTGGCCAGTCGACGGGCGGCCGGCAGCAGGACGCCGTTGTCGGGGCCGACGAGGGCGTGATCGCCGGCGCGGACGACGACGGCGGCGCGGTCGGTGCCGACGCCGGGGTCGACGACGACCAGGTGGACGGCCGGCGGGAAGTACGGGAGCACCTCCCGAAGCCAGAACGCGGCAGTTCGTACGTCCTGCCGGGGGAAGTCGTGCGCCACGTCGACGAGTCTGGCGTCCGACTCCTGCAGGATGACGCCTTTCATCGCCGCGGGGTACGGCGTTCCGAAATCGGAGGCGAGGGTGATCATCGTCGCTGGTTCGTGGCTCCAGTCAGTTGTCGTTCTCGGTGGCGTCGCCGCCGTCGTCGCCGGCGACCTGTCTGAGTCGCTCTAGCCCGTCGACTTCGTCGATCACGTCGACGACGGCGTCGGGGACGAGGTGGTTCCAGTCTTTCCCGTCGATCATCCGCGATCGGATGCGCGACCCCTTCAGGTCCTCGCGGTTGTACATCTCGGACTGGCGGACCTCGATGCCGGCCTCCTGGAACAGGCGGATCACGAGCGGGTTGTTCGAGTAGGCTACGTCGAAGGCGGGTGCCATGCTCCGGATGTGGCTCACCCAGACGGAGTTGCGATCGATGTCCTCGATGGGGACGACGTAGGTGCGGGTGTCGATGTCTTCGAGGACGCGCGAGACCATCATGATGCGTTCGCCCGCGGTGAAGGGGTTGCGGACGGTGTGTGAGGCGTCGGCGCTGCCGATCCCGACGACGACCTCGTCGACGGCCTCGGCGATGCGGTCGGTCATCTCTCGGTGGCCGTCGTGGAACGGCTGGAAACGGCCGATGTAGAACCCCCGGGTCATACCCGTACGTACGGGAGCAGTTTGATAAATCACGCGAGTCGTTCTCGATCACCCGACGGAACGTCTGACGGACCGCCGTCCTGCGGTTTTTTCGTTCTCACCCACCGGAATAGGGGAGAAAGTATATCAGTCGACAGCCCTTCCGTTCGGGCAACAGCAACGGTTCTATGAGCAACGATACGGACACCGACGACGACCCCGAAGACGGGGGGCCCGACTCCACAGAGGAGTCCCCGGACGCGTTCGACGACGTGGTCGACGACATCGACGACGTCGAGAGCGTCCGCGACGGGGACGAGGAGCCCGGGGTTCCCGACGGCAACGAGGGCAGCATCGACGACCTCGGCAGCGAAGTCGAGATCGATGCCCCGGTCGACGAGGAGAACGCCGAGGACGACATCCTGGGCGGCCTCAAGATCGACTCGACCCACGACATCGAAGTCCCGGACCGACTGGTCGATCAGGTCATCGGGCAGGACCACGCTCGTGACGTGGTGAAGAAGGCGGCCAAGCAGCGTCGCCACGTCATGATGATCGGTTCGCCCGGGACCGGGAAGTCGATGCTCGCGAAGGCGATGAGTCAGTTGCTCCCCAAGGAGGAACTGCAGGACGTCCTCGTCTACCACAACCCCGACGACGGTAACGAGCCGAAAGTTCGGACCGTTCCCGCCGGCAAAGGGGACCAGATCGTCGACGCCCACAAGGAGGAAGCCCGCAAGCGCAACCAGATGCGCAGCTTCCTCATGTGGATCATCATCGCCATCGTCATCGGCTACTCGCTGTTGATCGTCCAGCAACCGCTGCTGGGCATCCTCGCGGCCGGTGTCATCTACCTCGCGTTCCGCTACGGCTCGCGGGGCAACGACGCGATGATCCCGAACCTGCTCGTCAACAACGCCGAGCAGAACACCGCACCCTTCGAGGACGCGACCGGTGCCCACGCCGGCGCGCTGCTGGGCGACGTCCGCCACGACCCGTTCCAGTCCGGCGGCATGGAGACGCCCAGCCACGACCGCGTCGAACCCGGCGCGATCCACAAGGCCAACAAAGGTGTGCTGTTCGTCGACGAGATCAACACCCTCGACATCCGCAGCCAGCAGAAGCTGATGACGGCGATCCAGGAGGGCAAGTTCTCGATCACGGGCCAGTCCGAGCGCTCCTCGGGCGCGATGGTCCAGACCGAGCCCGTCCCGTGTGACTTCATCATGATCGCGGCCGGGAACCTCGACGCGATGGAGAACATGCACCCCGCCCTGCGCTCGCGGATCAAGGGCTACGGGTACGAGGTGTACATGGACGACACCATCGAGGACGACGCCGAGATGCGTCGGAAGTACACCCGCTTCATCGCCCAGGAAGTCGAGAAGGACGGACGGCTCCCCCACTTCGATCAGGAGGCCGTCGAAGAGGTCATCCTCGAAGCCCGCCGTCGCGCCGGCCGGAAGGGTCACCTGACCCTGAAACTGCGCGACCTCGGTGGGCTGGTGCGGGTCGCAGGCGACATCGCCCGCGCCGAGGACAAGGAGTACACCGAGCGCGAGGACGTGCTGCAGGCCAAGCGCCGCAGCCGCTCCATCGAGCAACAGCTCGCGGACAACTACATCGAACGCCGCAAGGACTACGAGCTGACCGTCAACCAGGGCGACGTGATCGGCCGCGTCAACGGCCTGGCCGTCATGGGCGAGGACTCCGGTATCGTCCTCCCCGTCATGGCCGAGGTCACGCCGAGTCAGGGTCCCGGCGAAGTGATCGCCACGGGCCAGCTCAAGGAGATGGCTCAGGAGGCAGTCCAGAACGTCTCGGCGATCATCAAGAAGTTCAGCGACGAGGACATCACCGAGAAGGACGTTCACATCCAGTTCGTCCAGGCCGGTGAAGGCGGCGTCGACGGCGACTCCGCCTCCATCACCGTGGCGACGGCCGTCATCTCCGCGCTGGAGGACGTGCCCGTCGAGCAGAACCTCGCCATGACCGGCTCGCTGTCGGTCCGGGGCGACGTGCTCCCCGTCGGCGGCGTCACGCACAAGATCGAGGCCGCCGCCAAATCCGGCCTCGACACGGTCATCATCCCCAAGGCCAACGAGCAGGACGTGATGATCGAGGAGGAGTACGAGGAGATGATCGAGATCGTCCCCGTCTCCCACATCAGCGAGGTGCTGGAGGTCGCGCTGGCTGGCGAACCCGAGAAGGACGGGCTCGTCGACCGCCTGAAGAACATTACGGGCAAGGCGCTCGAACAGCGCGAGGTCGGTCGCGGGAGCGGCAGCCCCAGCCCCCAGTAAGCCGTGGCGCAGTGGGCCGCGTTCGTCGGACTGACCGGCGTGGTCCTCACTCTTTTGCTCGCACTCGCTCGCCTCTCCCAGCACGCCGTCCGCGACGACGCGGGAGGGGCAGCGAACGACGTACGTTCTCGGTCGCCAGACCGGCGACACTCCGACGAGATTCCGCGGTTCGTCCCGCCGGACGCGGACGCCAGCGCGAACGCGACCGACGTCGACTCTCATCCCGGCGAGCGGCCGCCCCGGGCCAACGGTGAACTCGCGGCGACCGGGACGGGACGGCGCGACCCGAACCCCACGGCCGACGACCTCTCGACCGGGGCCCTGCTCGCGAACGTCGCGCTCACGCAGGGACTGTTCGGCGGGCTCCTGTTCGCCGGCGCGTGGTACTTCGGGATTCCCGCGTGGGCCTTCGGCGTCACCGACGCCCCCCTCTCGACGGGGCTGCCGGCGCTGGCGGTGGGTACTCTGCTGGGCGTCGCGCTCTATGCTGTGAACGCGGTGGGGGCGGCGACGGCCGACGCCGCGGGCGTCGAGTACGACGAGCGACTCCGCGGGATGCTCTCGCCGGATTCGACGGCTGGGTGGCTGATCCTCTTGCTGGGCGTGCTCCCGATCATCGCGGGCGTCGAGGAGTTCATCTTCCGGGCGGCGGTGATCGGTGCGACGGCCGCCGGGTTCGGCACCTCCCCGTGGGCGCTGGCGGTCGTCTCCTCGATCGCCTTCGCGCTGGGCCACGGCGCACAGGGCCGGGTCGGCGTCGTCGTCACTGGCACGCTGGGGTTCGTCCTCGCGACGGCGTTCGTCCTGACGGAGAGTGTTCTGGTCGTGTTCGTCGCTCACTACCTCGTCAACGCCCTGGAGTTCGTGGTCCACGAACTGCTGGGAATCGAGTGGGCAGAACGACTGCGCGAAAACTGGTAGCGGCTACTCCGAGTGGTCGGTGTCGTCGGCGGGGTCAGTCTGTGTGTCGGTGCCGAGCGAGCGGTACAGGTTCACGCCGAGCCCGGCCGCGAACGTCAGGATACCGACGATCACGAGCCAGGTGAGATTCGGGTGTTCGAGTCCGACGTGTAGTGGCAGTGCCATACGCGTGCTCGCTCCCCGACGGACCTAAAACCAACTGAACCGATCGCGTCCGGCAGTACGGAGTCGAAAATACCGTTCGGAGACCGGTCGGCGATCTGTGCGGGAGTCGTCACTCCGGACCGCGGCGACGGAGCGTCCCCTCAGAGCCCCTCGATGGATCGGAGTTTGTCGACGACGGCGGGCGGGGTCGAGCCGGGGCCGTCCCGGATCCGGTGGTCCGGGATGAGGATGGGCGCGGGGTTCTCGGTGAGCGCTTCCCGGATCGCCCGCAGATCGTCGTCGTTCTCGTCGTCCAGCCCCGGCGTCACTCGGGCGATCTGGGCGACCGAGGAGTCCTGTCCGTATGGAATCTCGCGAACGGCTTCGAGCACCTGCCGCTGATCGGTCGGGACCGTCAGCGCGACCTGTACGTCGTCGAAACTCTCCTCGACGCCGTCGAGGTAGGACTCGATCCGGTCCAGCATGTCGTGCTCGCTCTCGGCACCCTCGTCGGGCGTCTCGGGGAAGGAAAGGGAGATGACTCGGCCCTGTGCGATCCCGACCTGTACGTAGCGGTCGAGATACGGCGATTCACGCGCGTATATGCCCGCAACGTCACTGCTCATACTCCCGGGGACGGGCGAGAGTACCTTGAAACTGCCTACAGGGCGACCCCCGTTTGCCGGAGCCTCGCCGACGCCGCCGGGTCCAGCCCCTTTGCCGCAGTCAGTCGACGGTCAACTCGACGGTTCCTTCGATCTTCATCACGTCGTCGGGGGCCAGCAGCCGGGCGTCCGTGGTCGATCCACCGGCCGTCCTGAGACGGAGGCCGACCACGTCGTCCTCCCGCAGGACATCGCCGAAGTGCGTGGTGTCAGTCTCCAGTCGCCGGTGCCAGTCGTCGCTCTCGACGTCGTCGTCCCCCAGATCGAACACCAGTCGGTGGCGTTCGTGGGCCGTCGCAAGCGTCGCGTCCGCCGCCGTCCCTCTGTCCGGCTGGATCCCGAAGTACCCGTCGGCGTCCGTGTCGGCGGCGGCCGCGGCCAGTTCGTAACTGTCGCCGGGGACGGTCCAGTCGGCGGTGACGGCCGTCAGATCGACCTCCTCGACCCAGTCGGCCTTCGCGACGGTCACCTCCACCGTCCCGATCCGGCGCGACTCGACGTTGGTCCCGACCGCCGAGACCACCCGGAGGGCCGACGGGAGCGATCCCTCCTCCTCGGACCCGTCCGATTCGGACCCATGGCTCTCGACCGCACCCGGGCCGATGGTGGTCGGCGTCGTCCGCTCGTCGTCGCTACCGCCGTCCTCGCCGAGACACCCGGCCGCACCGACTACCCCGAGAACTCCCAGCCCCCGGAGGAACCCACGTCTTCCTGTCATTTACGTCCGACAGTTTCCCCCACTGTCACTTGAGCCTGTTCGTCGCCGTGACGCAAGCCTTATGTGCAGTTCCGTCCGTCAATGTACAGTAATGGACGATAGTGAAGCGATTGCACCAGCGGTCGAGTCGATCCTCGCGGCCGCGCGGGAGCGGGGCGGGGGCGACGACCGGCTGTCGGTCGACGCGCGGTCGCTGCCCGAGGCGTTCGCAGCCGCCGAGGCCGACGACCGGGTGCCCGTGATCGCGGAGGTCAAGCCGACGAGTCCGACGACCGAGGGCGAGCGGACGGACGACCCCGTCTCCCTCGCCGAGGAGATGGTCGCGGGCGGGGCGGCGGCGCTGTCGGTGCTGACCGAACCCGAGCACTTCGGCGGGTCGCCCGAGAACTTGCGGCGGGTTCGCGAGGCCGTCGACGTGCCGGTCCTGCGGAAGGACTTCGTCGTCCGCGAGGCGCAACTGGACACCGTGGCGGCCGACGTGGTCCTGCTGATCGTCCGCTTCCTGCAGGAGGACGACACCGACGACCTGGCGGACCTGCTGGCGGCGGCCCGGGAGCGCGGGTTTCAGGTGCTCGTCGAGGTCCACGACGGAGCGGAACTCCAGCAGGCACTTGACGCCGGAGCGGATATCGTGGGCGTGAACAACCGCGACCTGGCCGAACTGGACGTCGATCTGGGTACGTTCGAACGGGTCGCACCCGAGGCCCCCGACGACGTGACGATGATCGCCGAGAGCGGGATCGGGACGACCGAGGACGTGACCCGGATGCGAACGGCGGGTGCGGACGGCCTGCTGATCGGCAGCGCGATCATGGACGGTCCGGTCGGGGAGAACACGGCGCGGTTGACGAACGCCGAGCGGGAGACACACAGAGACTGATATATGAGCGATACAGGCAAATTCGGAGAGTACGGCGGCCAGTACGTGCCCGAGGCGTTGATGCCGGCCATCGAGGAGCTGACGGACGCCTACGAGCGCTACGTGCTGGACAACGAGGACGGGTTCATGGACGAGTTCCGCGAGCGACTGCGGGACTTCGGCGGCCGACCCACGCCGCTCCAGCACGCGGAGCAACTCTCGGCCCGCTACGACACCGAGGTGTACCTCAAGCGCGAGGATCTGGTCCACGGCGGCGCACACAAGCTGAACAACGCGCTCGGACAGGTCCTGCTGGCGAAGTACATGGGCAAAGAACGGATCATCGCCGAGACGGGAGCCGGCCAGCACGGCACCGCGACGGCGATGGCCGCCGCCCACCTGGACATGCCCTGTGAGATCTACATGGGCCGGACCGACATCAACCGCCAGCGGCCCAACGTGTTCCGGATGCGGCTCAACGGGGCCGAGGTCAACCCCGTGACCGTGGGCCGCGGGACGCTGAAGGAGGCCATCAGCGAGACGATGCGGGACTGGGCGACGACCGTCGAGACCACCCACTACGTCATCGGATCGATCGTCGGCCCCGCGCCGTTCCCGGACATGGTCCGTGAGTTCCAGTCGGTGATCTCCGAGGAGGCCCGCGAGCAAGCGCAGGAACGAATCGGTCGCCTTCCCGATTCGGTCGTGGCCTGCGCTGGCGGTGGCTCGAACACGATGGGTGCGTTCGCCCAGTTCGTCGACGACGGAGACGTGGACCTCCTCGCTGTGGAGGCCGGCGGGTCTTCGCTCACCGTGGACGAGGCGGAGGGCGTCGCCCCGAACTCCGCGACGCTGTCGACGGGCGACGAGGGCGTCCTCCACGGTGCGCGCACGAAGCTCCTGCAGGACTCGGACGGGCAGATCATGGAGTCCCACAGCGTCTCCGCTGGCCTCGACTACGCCGGCGTCGGCCCGGAGCTCGCCCATCTGGTCGACGAGGGACGGGTCACGCCCGCGAACGTCGACGACGCCGCCGCGCTGGAGGCGTTCCACCGACTCTCACAGGACGAGGGGATCATCCCCGCACTGGAAACGGCTCACGCCTTCGGCTTCCTCCACGAGAACCCCGACGCGGTGGGCGACGTCACGGTGATAAACGTCTCCGGCCGGGGCGACAAGGACCTCGAAACCGTGATCGAGGAGACCGACAAGCGGGACCTGGACGTGGACGTTGATATGTCGGTCTTCGACGCCGCCGGGGGTGCGATGTAGATGGCCAACAACCCCGACCTCGAAGCGGTCTTCGAGCGCGACGAGCCCGCCTTCGTCCCCTACCTGGCCGCGGGCGACCCCAGCTACGAGGCCTCGCTGGAATACGTCGAGGCACTGGCCCGCGGCGGCGCGGACGTGATCGAACTCGGCTTGCCATTTTCAGAACCCATCGCCGAGGGGAAGACGATCCAGAACGCCATCGTCCGGGCGCTCGAAGGCGGGATGACCCCCGACCGCTTCTTCGAGTTCGTCGAGGACCTGGACGTGGACGTGCCGCTGGTCTGTATGACCTACTACAACCTCATCTACCAGTATGGAGAGGAAGACGGCCCCCGACCCTTCGTCGAGAAGGCCGCAGAAGTCGGACTGACGGGCTTCGTCGTACCGGACCTGCCTGCCGAGGAGGCCGACCCGCTCCGTGAGGCCTGCGACGAGTTCGACCTCGATCTCGTGTTCATCGTCGCGCCGACGACGCGGGGCGACCGCCTCGACCGGATGCGCGAGCAGGTCTCTGGCTACGTCTACGTACAGGCGCGGCTGGGCACGACCGGCGCGCGCGACGACGTGAGCGACCAGACCGACGAGAGCCTGGCCCGCATCGACGACTGGGACGTGCCCAAGGCCGTCGGCTTCGGGATCAAGGAAGGTGACCACGCGGCGCGGATCGTCCGCGCCGGGGCCGACGGGATCATCGTCGGCTCCGCGCTGGTGGACATCGTCGCTGAGCACCACGGCTCAGCGGGCTCCCAGACGGAGTCCGGGAACGTCGCGGAGGGCTACGAGAACGACGATCCCGTTTCGGAAGTGGCCGATCGGCTGGAAACGAAGGCCCGCGAGCTGAAAGCGGGGGCCCTGCGTGGGGCCGACCAGCGCACCGAGACCGTCTCCGGCGACGACCGGTAAGCTATTTTGTCTCGGCGGATCCGGTGATCGGTATGGGCGTCGGACGGGTGGTGGGCTACGCGTTGCTCGGGCTGGTGGACGCGTTCGTCCCGTCGGCTATCGCTGCCGCGCTCGCGTTCGAGATCGGCTACTACGTCCCGTCGTATCCGCGCGTGACAGCTGCACTCGCCGTCGCCGGGGTTGGACTGGCCGTCGGGGTCGTACTGGGATCCGTGGCCGCGATGCGTGGCGGGAAACCCTTCACGCTGACGCGGGGAGCCGTGGCGATCTGGGACCGGTATTTCTGGTACGTCTGACCCGACCGTTCGGATCGCTGATAACGGTCGCAGTCCGGGGCTTTGGGCCGGAAAACCGCCGTCTGTGACGGCCCTGCTGGGGCGGTTCGGATCGCCGTCTCGCAACGCTTATGTCTGTACTTGCCACACCTTCCCATAACATGAGCACGGGGAACACAGCACGGCTGGCCCGTATCGGGACAGGGGGACGCCACCTCATCGTCCCCATGGATCACGGCCTCACACTGGGGGCCGTCACGGGCCTCAAGGACATCGAATCGACCATCGACGCGATCACGCGGGGCGGCGCGGACGCAGTTCTCACCCAGAAGGGCATCGCTGGGCGCGTCCACGAGAACAAGAACGGCGCGGGCTACATCTGCCATCTCAACGGTTCGACGGCCATCGGTCCGGACGAAAACGACAAGCGCACGACCGGGACCGTAGAGGACGCTATCCGGGCCGGGGCCGACGCAGTCTCCTTCCACATCAACGTCGGCTCGCAGTACGAACGCGAACAGATCGAGGAACTCGCGGCGGTCACGAGCGAGGCCGAGCGCTACGGGATGCCCGTCCTCGCGATGACCTACGCGCGTGGACCGGACATCGACCCCGAGAGCGAGGAGTACAATCAGGCCGTCGGGCACGCGGTCCGACTGGGCGAGGAACTCGGCGCGGACCTCGTGAAGACCGGCTACACCGGCGACGCCGACAGTTTCCAGCACGTCGTCGAGTCCACGAGCCTGCCGGTCGTCATCGCGGGCGGCGCGAAAGGCACTGACCGGGAGACCCTCGAGATGGTTCGGGGTGCGATGGATGCCGGCGCGGCCGGCGTCTCGATGGGTCGGTCGATCTTCCAGCACGACGACCCCGAGGCGATCACGCAGGGTGTCGCCAGCGTCCTCCACGACGACGCGAGCGCCGAGGAGGCCGCCCGCGAGGCTGGGCTGGCAGTGGAAGCCTGAGAGCGCACCTATTTTCGCTGGGGTGGTGGTTCGAGAGACCGAAGCGCTCTCTCGACGGATATCGCGCCGCGGATGCCGGAGTAACCCAACGGTGGTGTCACACGACGGGTTACACATCCGTTTTCGCTCGCCCCAGTTCGATTAGTACAGCCCCTTTTTCATCGTCGCTCGTACTCCTCGAACTTCACGTTGGGGACGTCCTGACCGAGCACGGCGGTGAGCCAGCTCCCGGGTTCGAATGTGGCGTTCAGGATGGCCGTCTCGCCGCCCTCCCCCTCGCGGGAGGCCGAGACCCTGTCGAACCGGCGGCGATAGCCGTCCACCTTGACCGGGACACAGTGGCGACAGTCGCCTCGGAGAAGGTTGCCGCGAACGTCGGTTCGTGACGGAGGCTGCCGTAGACCAGCACCCCGCGATCGGGCATACCCGGTCTGACCGCCGGAAAACCATCTCCGCTTCGTTTACACGACGTCGCCCCGGACCGTCGCCCCCTCCGCTTCGGCCCGGTACTCCTTCACCGCCTCGGCGGCCTCCGTCGCTTCCTCCGGGTCCAGACCGAGCATCTCGAGCGCCCCCGACAGCGGTGGGAACGCGAACTCGCTCTCCCGGAGTTTGCGGAAGGCCTCGTCGCTACGCTGGTCTTGGGCCCACAGGCAAACCCCGCGGGGATCGAGGATCTGTTCGTAGTTCTCGCGGGCCATCGCACCCTCCAGTCGCTGTCTGACGTTGTCCTCGAAGGAGGCGTTGCACACCTCCAGGTGGATCGGTTCGTCGTCGTCGACGAGATGAGCGGCCAGGCACTTCTCCGGTGCGGCGTGACCGTTCGCGTTGGCCCGCAGGTACTCGTCGTACTCGGCGGCCCAGTCGGCGTCGACGGTCTCGCCGACCCCCTTGATCCCGTGGGACTCGCGGAACTCGCGCTCGCGGTCGGAGTCGCGGCCGAACAGCATGTCCTTGGTGACGTAGACGTCCAGTCGCTCGACGGGGTCGAGGCCGAGCGCCACGTCGCCGTACACCCACACCTCCCGGACGGGGACGGGCATCGGTTCGGACGCGACGGTTTCGACGAGGGCCGCCACGCGGTCGACGGCATCCTGGCGCTCGAACTCTGTCATCGCCCGCCGGTAGGACGGGCGCGTGGAAAACGGTTTCCGCTCGGTCCCAGTGTCGAGACCGTGAAATCGGGAGTAGCTAGTTGTTCCTCCCGTGAATACCCCGCGCCTATGAAACTGGAGACGTTCGGCGACGACGGCGACGACCCGCTCGTGTTCGTCCTCGGCTGGGGGAATCGGCCGAGATTCGACGGGGTCCGCTGGCTGGTCGACCACCTCGTCGAGGCCGGCTACCGCGTCGACACGCTCGAGATCCCGCGAACCATCACGGACTTCGAGTCGGAGTATCTCGACCCCGTCCAGTCCCACCTCGACGACCTCGCGGAGTATCGCCTGCTCAGCCACAGCACCGGCGGGCTGATCACCCGCTACGTCGCCGACGACGAACCGATCACCCGGACCTACCTGAGCCCGTGGTGGGGGTTCCACGAGAGCCTCGACAACCCCGTCGTCTCGCTGGCGATGAAGCTCCCCGTTTCGACGCCGATCCTGCCGGCCAAGAGCGACCGCGCGGAACTCGGCGAACTGGCGACCGACGAGTGGTACGCCGACGCCCCCGACCGCGCGGCCCCGACCTTCCTGCGGGAGGCCAAGCGAGCCCAGGAGCGGATGCCCCCGTTCGACACCGACGACGCCGTCTTCTACTCGTCGACCGACACCATCGTCAGTCCCGACGCTATCGAAGTCCAGACCCCACGGGAGAACCGAATTGCCTACGAAGGCGGGCACGAACTGTTCAACTCCCGCTCGCGGGACGAGCATATCGAACAGGTACTCGCGGCGGTCGACGCGGGGGCCGACGCGCTCTGAGAGCGAAACCGGGAAGCCCGCCCGGCGACAACCCGCCGGTAATGGACTGTGACAAGTGCGGCGACGAGGCGGTGATGCACGCCGCCTACTCCGGGCTCCACATGTGCGCCGACCACTTCTGTCGGTCCGTCGAGACCCGGACCCGCAGGCGCGTCCGCGAGGACAACCTCCTGCCCGACGACGCCTCCCCCGAGGACCCCGAGACCTGGCTGATCGGGCTCTCCGGCGGGAAAGACAGCGTCGTCCTCACGGAGATCCTCCACGACACCTTCGCCCAGGACCCGCGGGTCGAACTGGTCGCCCTGACCATCCACGAGGGGATCGAGGGCTACCGCGACGAGTCGCTGTCGGCCTGTCTCGACCTGACCGACGACCTCGACATCCGTCACGAACTCGTCACCTACGAGGAGGAGTTCGACCTCCGGATGGACGACGTGGCCGTCGACGACCCGATGGACATGGCCCCTTGCGCCTACTGCGGCGTATTCCGTCGCGATCTGCTCTCGAAGTACGCCGAGGAGTACGATGCCGACAAGCTGCTGACCGGCCACAACCTCGACGACGAGGCCCAGACCGCCCTGATGAACTTCTTCGAGGGCGACGTCGAACAGATGGCCAAACACTTCGACGCGAGCCTCGGCGCGTTCCCGAGTGGGGACGATCCGGCCGATCCGTCGGACCGCGACGGCACTCCGACCCGCGTCAGCACCGACGGCCCCTTCGTCCCGCGGGCCAAGCCGTTGCGGGACGTGCCAGAGAAGGAGATCGCCCTCTACGCCCAGCTGAAAGAGTTGCCCGCCCACATCACCGAGTGTCCTCACTCCAGCGAGGCCTACCGCGGGGAGATCCAGCAACTCCTCTTCGATATGGAGGAGAACCATCCGGGCGTCCGACACTCGATCATGGCTGGCTACGAGGACCTGGCCGCGATGGCCGCCCGCGCCTACCGCGACGGCGGCGGCCCCGAGTACGGCGAGTGCGAGCGCTGCGGCGCGACGACGACCCGCGACGTCTGCCGGAAGTGCTCGCTGGTCGACGCGGTGCAGGCTGCGGATTAGGGCGCTGTGTATCGCAAGTCACGATAGAGCAGCGGCTATGCGGACGTTTTCGCGAGAAAAGCGGAAAGTTGGTGTTCGGCTCCGCGAGTGCGTGGCTCAGTTCGTCCGGATGACGTCGAGCCCGTTTTTCTGTTCGCTGGTTTCGTCCTGGCCGCCGTCGGCCCAGCCGTCACTCTGGGCGCCGGTGGTGTTACCCATCCCGTTCTCGACGTTCTCGCTCGCGTCGAAGGTGCCCTCGAACTCGGCCTCGTCCGCGTCCATCGCCTGCTTGGACTTGTTGGCCTGCTTCTGGGCCGTCGGACCGAGGATCTGGGCGCTCTGGACGCCGGTCATGATGGCCATGACGCGGACCTTGCCCTTGTACTCCTCCTGGATGCGCGCGCCCCAGATGACGTTGGCGTCGGCCTCCAGTCGGTCGGTGATGTTCTGGGCGATACCCTCGGCCTCCTTCAGCGTGAGGTCGGGGCCACCGGTGATGTGGACCAGCCCACCGGAGGCGCCGCGGTAGTCCACGTCGAGGAGGGGATGGTTCATCGCGTCCTTGACGACCTCCTCGGTCTTGTTCTTGTCCTGGGTCTCGCCGACGAGCATGACTGCCACGCCACCCTTGTTCATTATGGATGACATGTCGGCGTAGTCCAGGTTGATCAGCGAGGGCTGGGTGATCGTCTCGGAGATGCCCTTGACGGTCTCGGCGATGATCTGGTCCATCACCGAGAACGCCTTGCCGATCGGCAGGTTCGGGACGTAGTCGAGCAGGCGGTTGTTGTCCAGCACGATGATCGAGTCGGCCTCGTTGCGCAGTTTCTCGAGACCTTCCTCGGCCTTCACCGTGCGGGCGCGCTCGACGTTGAACGGCGTCGACACCATGCCGACGACGATCGCACCCTGCTCCTTGGCGATCTTGGAGACCACGGGGGCCGCACCGGTCCCGGTGCCGCCACCCATGCCTGCGGTTACGAAGACGAGGTCCGCTTCACCGATGACCTCCTTGATGGTGCCCTGGGCCATCTCGGTCGCGCGCTCGCCCATGCTGGGGTCGCCGCCCGCGCCGAGTCCGTTGGTGAGGGACTTCCCGACCAGGATCTTCGTGTCGGCCTCGATCATCTCGAGGTGCTGGCGGTCGGTGTTGATGGCGATGGTCTCGGCACCGTCGACGCCGATGTTGTACAGCCGGTTGACCGTGTTGTTCCCGGCACCGCCTGCGCCGACGATGACGATCCGGGGGTCACCGAAGCCTTCCGCACCGGCGTTCTCCTGTTTCTCCTTTTCCTTCTCGTCGTTCTCCAGGGCCGACTTCACGAGGTCCTGCATCGTCTACACCTTGGCCCAGGAACGCTTGCGCTTCTCAGAGGATTCCCGGGTATCCTCCTGTTCATTTAGCATGTCGCGGACGGCCGACCGTATGGCCTCGCTCCGGTTCGGGTATTCCCCGGAATCGACCATTCGTTCGACCTCTTCGATCTGCTGTTTCGGAATCCGTAGTGTCACACGCTCCATATTTGGTTCCCCTGTTGGGTAAGACGGAAAGGGGTGTGCCACTGCGCCCCATGTGTTTTACACACCGAAAACCGCACCACGGCAGTCGATTGCCGTGTGTCGGATCCGGTGTGTAAGACGCACCGTCTTACGCAGAGTTTACATCATACTGTTGGGTTATAAAGGTTTCCCCTACCGTAAGACACGGAGTTAGTATCGACGTAAACGCCGGCCTACTAGCGTTTACGCCGGGTTAGGGCTTGTCCAACACGTCGGCGGCCGGGGTCCGACGGCCACAGCCGGGACAGAACGCCCAGTCCGACCGGAGCTCGTCGCCACACTCACAGAACACTCGACGGGCCGCCTTCTCTCCGCAGTTCGGACAGTAAACGTGATCTGCGCCCAGATTCTCGCCGCATTGCTGGCACGTAGTACGCTCGTCCGCGGGCGAGTCCCCTGTGTCCGCGTCCTCCTCGACTGGCGTCTTACGTCGGTCGACGCTCACGTCGTCGGACTCGGTGGAATCGCCGTCGAGAGCGATGTTTACGTTGATATCCTGTGGTTGGCGCGGCGTAAACGCCGTCTCCAGTCGGTCGGCGATGATCGCGTCGACACGTTCCGCCACGAGGTCGTCGAGGCTGTCCTCGGTCGGCGTGGCTCCAGTGGCCGACGCCGCGTTCTGGGAGGGCCCGCTGGCCTCCCCGTCGAGGTACGTCCGGAGGGCCTCCCGCATGACTTCGCTTTTCGACGCGTCGAACTCCTCGAGTTGCTCGATGAGTTCGTCGTCCGCGCGGAACGTTATCTTGCTCATTCGACCTGTCACTTAGTACTCAACCAAGGTATTTCAATCTTCCCGACCGTCTGACAGTCGTCAGTCGCTTCGAGGCCGACCCCTGGACCCGTTGTCGATTCTCGAATGATAACGGTTAAGTCTGCCAGTCGTCCTACGTTGTGATGCGTCCGCCCTTAGCTCAGACTGGTAGAGCAGTCGACTGTAGATCGACTTGCCCCCCGTTCAAATCGGGGAGGGCGGACTTCCCTTTACGTCGGAATGAATACGCACAGTAGAGCCATTAGCGCGCTCTACAGTCGACTGCTCTACCAGTCTTCGACGGGCGTATTCACACCGGAGTTGAACAGGGAACATAACGCACCCCGTGCCTTCGGCGTTCTAGCAGGAGTCGAACAGTCCACTCACTTAGTCCTATGAACAACGGCAGAGATTGCGAGAAACCCGCTTTCCGAAAGCAATCGGAACAATCGCGTTCGATATACTACTCACAGACTGACTCACGGTCCCGATCTACCCGTCTCATTTGCGACTCTCCATCACTAATCGTAAACTCAGCACACGCCGGACAGCCATCAATTCCCTTCTGCCCCAGGAGACGAAGGACATACTCCGGGAACGGCTCGCCACAGTCCTCGCAGGGGATCATACTCACGTTTCTCACGCCCTCTCAGTTGCGAGAGTAATCATCATCAGGAACACCGCCAGCACGATAATAACGTCGAGGATGCCCCACAGAGACGATGCGCCGCTACTCCAGCTTGAGGTTTCTACCGCCACGATCTCCGAGATACCCATTGGGATCAGGAACGCCGCAACCAGTCCCGTAACCGTGAGTCCGACTACGACATTTACCGCCCGATCCGCTCCGGTCTGCGCTCTGTCGTCACTCACGAACGCTTTCGCGAGCGTTTTCGCACGTTCGATTTGATTCATTTCTATCACTAACTCCAGAAAGAGGTTTCCCGTCACCCAATATCAAAGTATCGTATGTATGAAATATATGGGGTTATGCCGGGGGCAAACTCGCTCAAGCAAATAGTATAATTCGTCGGGCTAAGATTCTCTAACGCCTATCAAACCGACTCTGTGGTTTCATTCAGGGACCGGGTGAGGATAGAACCGAATAGCCTCTCAATCAGGTAAGTAAGAAAGAAACCGCACAGTTACTAATTAATATAGTACAATCTGCCGACTCTCACCACTACTCAAACGATGTCTGGACCTGTGCGCAACTGAGGTTCTCGCCCAGTCTGTGCGTAATGTCTCTCGTTTAACCGCGTGAATCCATGTGCGATTGCGTCCGTCGATCCGCACGGAACAGAGCGGTATTGAAACAACTCTGAATACAAGAAGTTGCGTGACATACTCGAACAGTAGACTGGGGTTCTGTGCATAGTGCCGCCTACAGCAGATCAAAACGAAACGTCACACCGCAACAGCTGGCCCCAGATCAAGAACCCCGCACCGTTCTATAGACAAGAACAACAGACCCGTCTCTCACAACAAACAATACGCTATACAGTTATCCTGTTATATCACGAGACGATGCGTTCGCTCCTGTAACTCGCTTGTTCGTTCCTTCCCTGCTTCCTCATCCCCAACTGGGGCTTGCGGTCTTCTTCTTGTAGAACGGGGATTGCGGGAGCGGGTACCCCTGTTATCTCGGGACTGCGCTCGTTACAGATTGCTCGATTTCTAGACTAATAACCGGTTCCCTATTATGACAACGAATCTCAAATCAGTTGGCTTTCTATATAAGGATGTATTAGGATTCGCTCAGATACCGTCGATAAACTCCCTCCGTTGTTCGACTTTCACTTCCTCACTCCGTTGGTCATAGTGCTTGTCGATCACGTCGGCACTCACGTTCATACGGTCACTCACAACCTTCTCGGGAACGTCATTAGTGAGATGATGCGTGATACTCCCGCGACGGATTGCATGGGGACTCACGCCCGTAGGACACCGACTGTGATGGCTCTGTTCGGTTGCCTCGCACGTTTCTATCTCTCTCCCGTGAGGGCACTCGTCGGCGTAATAGCACGGTCTGGAGACGTTATAGACGATTGCACGGATTGAGGACTTGGCGATTCGTCCGTGTCGTGTAGCAATCAATGGTTCTCGTCCGTGTTCGTCCGTTACGTCGGGACGGGTCTGTTCTATCCAGTCGCTCACAGTCTCGCATACGTCGAGAGATAGCCCGACATACCGTTCTCCCTCGGTCCCATTCTTCAATGCTGTATCCGTCTCGGGTCGGTGTTCGACTTCGAGATAGGCGTCTTGCGGGTAGAAATCACCCACATCAAGAGCGTGTAACGCACCCATCCGAATCCCTGTGTGCCAGAGTAGCTCAACAACGACGTGAAACCGGGACGCATACTCGAATCGCCGGAGATACTGTAATAGATTCTCCGCCCGTTCTGCGGATAGCATTTCCTGGCTACGTTCTTCGGATGATGATACCGTAGGCATACGCACTTTCTCGCTAAGGCCCTCTCTCACGCCGTCTATGGACTCACAGAACCGTAGGAACACCCGTAAGGTCTGTATCTGTGTTTGGAGTGAAACAGCGTTTAGATCGCCGTCATCCTTCCGCCAGAGACGGAACTCGTGTATGTCCCGTCCCGTGAGATCGTTCATGTTCTCTATTCCGTTCTTCTCACTCCAACGAATGAAGTGTACCAAGCGATAATGGTGCGCTTGGAGGGTTCGATCCGATACCTCTCCTTTCCGCTCCCGGAGATACATTTCCTTGGCCTTCTCCGGGGTAAGCGGTTGTAGGTCGTTCGTGGACATGGTTTGTCACAGAACGCCGTGAGAGGCAGAGAGAGGCTCTGCCCCCCGTTCAAATCGGGGAGGGCGGATTTGGTTTTCAGTCGATTCGTAGTCGACCGGAGATCGACGTGTCCCCCGTCCTCGTGAGCGTAGCGAACGAGGGCTCGGAAGTCGCGCGCAGCGAAGCGAGCACGTCTCACAGTGTTCACAATCGGGGAGGGCGGACTTGGTTTTCGTGGCGCTCGGCTTCGAGACCCGTGTTTCGCGACCGGGTCCAACCTGCAGTGTCGACGACTAATGGAGAACGACACGTTAAATAGTCACGTCGCTAACCTCGGAACGAGAGGATTTTGTTGTCGTGTGGTAGCCCCGGTCGCACCAGATCGATATGACAGTTCCCGACGACAGGGAGGTCGAGTACGATGCGGAGACCGGAACGTACCGGACCTCCTACGACCCAGCGACGCAGAGCCCGAGCATCCGGGTCCTCGAAGCCGTGGGTGCGGTCAGAGATGCGGAGCCGACAGCACTCGACCCCCTCGACCAGTACGTCGACCCGGACGCCCTCGACCACGTGTTCGATCCGACGGCCGAGAAGTCGGGGACCCACGGCTCGCTCTCCTTCAACTACGAGGGGTTGCTCGTCGTCGTCCACAGCGACGGGGAGATCGAACTCCGCGAACAGGTGTAAGCTACGGTCGTTTCTCGGGCGGCCGCCCACCGCTGTCCAGCCACTCTTTCGACCTGATATCGTACCCGCCACAGTTCGGACAGACCTGTGGCTGGCGCTCGAAGGTCGCGCTGCAGGCCAGACACTCGTATCGGTCCGGCTGGTCGCTCGACAGGTACTCCTTCAACCGCAGTAGCGTCCCCATCCGGCTCACCTCGGGGTCCGCCGGGGGCGTGTCGGAGTGTGCACTATCGTCTCGTGAACGGGGGGATACCGACCGCGGGCCTCAGTCATATCACAGGGTGACGCCCCTCCCGCTAATGAATACACCCTACCGTTCAACCGGCAGACTGCAACGGTATATCCCCGGTTTGCAATTCCAGTTACAGTTGCCGAATCCGAGAGCGTATCTGGCGGTGTTCGTGCGGGTAGGTTGCTCGTACACACGTCGAGCGGTCGCGTGACCGCGTCGTTTTTGTGAGTGCCGCGGGTGGGTTCGCGCGTGGCAGTTTCGTTCGATCTCTTCGGGACGCTGGTCGACGTCGACCGCTCGTCCGACCCGGCGGCCGCAGTCGCCGCGGCGCTGTCGGACAGGGGTGTCGACGTGCCCGACGACTGGGCGAGCGCCTACCGGGAGCGACACATCGACGCCCCCGACGGCGCGGCCGTACCGCTCCCGGCTCACGTCAGCGCCGCGCTGGCCAGCCGCGGCGTCGACGCTCCCGGGACGGCCGTCCGACGGGCCGTCGTCTCGGCGTTCGACCCAGCCGTCGAGACGCGAGACGGTGCGGTCGAAGCCGTCCGCGCCGCCGCGGACCACGGCCCCGTCGGCGTCCTCTCGAACTGTAGCGTCCCGCACCTCGCCTCGCGCGTGCTCACGCGCTCGGCCGTCGACCGTGAGCTGCTGGACGCCACGGTCACGAGCATCGGCTGTGGCTGGCGCAAACCCGATCGACGGGCCTTCGCGGCGGCCGCCCGGGCCCTCGACGTGCTCATCGACGCGCTGTATCACGTCGGCGACGATCCGCGGACGGACGGCCAGGTCCTCGATCGTGAATCGACGGCCGACGCCCCCGACACCGCGGGGCCGACTCACGTCCTCCTCGAAGACGTGCCCCTCCACGAACTCCCGGCGTACATGGAGGGTCGGGCGTGGGACTGACGGGGGTGTGCGGGCCGTGTTGAGCGCCGGTGCCGTCGGGCTGGCGCTCGCCCTCGACGCCGCGGTCGCCGAACCGCCTACTACTGTACACCCCGTCGCCTGGTTCGGCCACACCGTCGGCCCGCTGGACCGGGACTGGCCTGCGCCGCGGCTGGTCGGCCTCCTCGGTGCGCTCGCGCTCCCACTCACGGCGGCCGCGGTCGTCTGGGGTGGGGTCACGGTCGCGACGGGCGTCGAACCCCTCGCGGGTGCGGCCGTCGCGGGGCTGGCGCTGTTCGTCACGACGAGCCTGCGGCGACTGCTGTCGGCGGCCCGGGACGTCAGCGAGGCGAGCGAGCGCGACCTCGCGACTGCACGCGAGGATCTGCGCGCACTCGCGGGCCGGGACGCCACCGACCTGTCGGCCGGAGCGGTTCGGAGTGCGGCCGTCGAGAGCGCCGCCGAGAACCTCGCCGACGGGCTGGTCGCACCGCTCGCGGCGTTCGCGCTGGGCGCACAGTTCTCCCTCGCGGTCGGCGCGGCCGCGGCCGTCTGGGTGAAGGCGATCAACACGATGGACTCGATGCTCGGCTACCACTCGAAACCCGTCGGGTGGGGTCCGGCACGGCTCGACGACGCGGTGATGTGGTTGCCCGCACGCGCGAGCGCGCTGTTGCTCGCTGTCGCGGCTGCCGCGCCGACGGCGCTCCGTCGCGCGACTCGCTGGGTCGGGTCGGTCCCCTCGCCGAACTCGGGGTGGCCGATGGGGACGCTCGCGGCCGCGCTCGACGTCAGACTCGAAAAGCCCGGCGTGTACGTCCTCAACCCGGACGCCGGACTGCCGACGGTCGACGACGCCCGGGCGGCCGTCCGGGTCGTCGCCGTCGCGGGCGTCCTCGCCTACGCGACTACGGCCGCGGTCGTACTGCTCCCGGAGGTGCGCTGACCGTGTCCGACGACAGTGTGACGCGCGAGGACACGTCCGACGACGAGGCGTCCGACTCGTCACACGACGACCTGCAGGCGGACGCGACCGGCGAGCAGCCCGAATCACCTCCTGCCGGCATCGTCGACGCCGCCCGCGGGGCGCTCGGCTTTCTCACACGGGCACCGGTCGGAACTGACCGGCAGGCCTGGGAGGCCTTCCGGCGGACGCCTGCCGCGTTCGTCCCCGTGGGCTACCTCGTCGGCGCGCTCGCTGCCGTCCCCGTCGTCCTTCCACTCCCTGCCGCGACCGTGGCCGTCCTGTTCCCGCTCGCGCTGGTCGCGCTCACGGGGATCAACCACGCCGACGGCATCGCGGACGTGGGTGACGCGGCGGTCGTCCACGGTGGCGAGGATCCCATCGCGGCCCGCCGACGCGTCCTCAAGGACAGTTCGCTCGGCGTCGGCGGGACACTCGCACTCGCGTTGCTGGTGGCCGGGCTTGTCGCCGCCGGGGCCGCGCTCGCGGGACTCCCGCCGCTCGCAGCACTCGCCGTCGTCGTCGCCGCGGAGGTGAGCGCGAAACTCGGGATGGCGCTGCTGGCCTGCCTCGGGACCGCGCCGGCCGACGGACTGGGTGCACAGCTGACCCGCGTTTCGAGCGAGCGGGCCCCGCTCGTCCCCGTGCTGCTCGCCCTGCCGGCCGCGTTCCTCGGGATCCCCTCGCCGGCCGCGGCCGCGGCGCTCGTCACGGGCGTCCTCACGACGCTCGTATTCTGGCGGTGGGCCGACACCCACCTCGGCGGTGTCAACGGCGACGTGTTCGGGGCCGCGAACGAACTCGCGCGCGTCGTCGCGCTCCACGCGGGGGTGATCGCGTGGACGCTCTCCTGATGTGTGGCGGCCGCGGGACCCGACTCGACGCGCCGGTCGAGAAGCCCCTCTACGAGGTCGGCGGCCGACCGATGGTCGACCGCGTCCACGACGCGCTGGCCGGGAGCGGTGTCGAGTCGGTCGTCGCCGCGGTGTCGCCCCACACGCCCGAGACCGCGTCCTATCTTCGCGAGCGTGGCGTCGCGGTCGTCGAGACGCCCGGCGAGGGGTACGTTTCGGATCTCGACGCGGCGCTGTCCACACTCGACCGCCCCGCGATGACCTGCGTGGCCGACCTCCCCCTGCTCTCGCCGCCGGTGGTCGACGAGGCCCGCGACGCGTTCGGAAACGCTTCGGCCGACTCGCTGACCGTCGCCGTCCCCGCGGCCCTGAAACGCCGGCTCGGGGTGAGCGTCGACACGACCTTCGAGGAGGCGGGCCGAGAACTCGCGCCCACGGGGCTGAACGTGGTGGGCGGCGACGATGGAACTGTGTGGGTCACGTCGGCCCCGGAGCTTGCGGTCAACGTCAACCGGCGCGGTGACGGAGCCGTGGCGGCGTGGCTGGCCCCACGGCTCGACGCGCCGAAGGAATGAAAAGTATATTTCGGCCGGAGACGCTGGGTTCTGGCGATGGATCCCGACGCGGTAGATGCCCTGCTCTCGACCGGGGACGGCGGGGACGACCCGGTGGAAGACGGTGCGCGGGTACCCCACGGGGGGTCTGACGACCGGCACCTGCTCGATTTCAGCGCCAACACGAACCCCCAGTACCCCACGGCCGTCCCGCGGATCTTCGAGACGGCGCTCCCGACCGCGCGCGAGTACCCCGCGGACGACTACTGCTCGTTCCGCGTGGCCGCCGGCGAGTACGTCGGCTGTAACCCGGAGTCCGTAATCCCGACTGCAGGTGGACTCGCCGCGATCCGACTCGCCATGGGCACGGTCGTCCACTCCGGCGACTCGGTGCTCGTACCCGCGCCGACCTTCAGCGAGTACGCCCGCGAGGTCCGCCTCCAGGGCGGCGAGCCCGAATTCGTCCCCCACGACGAACTGCTGGCGGCCGACCCCGCGGGCCACGCGATGGTCGCGGTCTGTAACCCGAACAACCCGACCGGCGAACTGTACGACGCCGACCGCCTCCGTGAGTACGCCGAGCGCTGTCGCCAACACGACACCGTCTTGCTCGTCGACGAGGCGTTCCTCGATTTCACCGAGGCTCCCTCACTCGCGGGGGAGCCGGGCGTGATCGTCGCCCGCTCGCTCACCAAGATGTTCGGCCTGCCCGGCCTCCGGGCCGGTTTCGCAGTCGCGACGGGCAAGCTCCGCGAACGGCTCGCGGCAGCCCGGCTCACCTGGTCGCTGTCGGAACCTGCCGCGGCCGTCGGAGCCCACTGCATGCGACAGACGGAGTTCGTCGCCGAGACGCGCCAGCGCATCGCCCGCGAGCGCCCCCGGATGGCCTCCCGGCTCGGCGACCGCTTCGACGTGTTCGACTCGGACGCACCCTTCCTGCTCTGTGACGCCGGATCGAGCGAAGCCGTCGAGGACGTCGTCGCCGAGGCCCGCGAACACGATATCGCGATCCGGGACGCCCGGACGTTCCGCGGGCTGGACTCGCACTTCCGGGTCGCTGTCCGAATGTCCGCCGAGAACGACCGCCTGCTCGCCGCCCTTGGCGTATGAGGACGGTCGTCGCCGACGGCGTGCTCAAAGTGACGAATCCGAACCGCTGGCTCGCCACGGGACCGGGCGGGGGCTTTCGGACTGCACCAGCAGCCTACAACGTCTCGGTCCCCGAGGGGTTCGACCGGACCGACCTCGACACCTACGTCGCCGAGCGCCGCGAGCGGGCGGGGTTCGAGGCTGACGGTCCTGCCCTCCTGACCGGCGTCGACCTCGTACACGCTCGCGGTGCCCGCGAGGGATCAGTGACCGTCGTCGCGACCGCGGGGCTCTCGAACCCCGCGACGCTCCCGATGGATCCCGATGCTGGGGTGACGACGGTGAACGAGGAATCCCCGGACCGCGAGATCGGCACGGTCAACCTGCTCGTGGGGACGACTCGCGCCCTCGACCGCGGCGCGCTGGCGACCTTGCTCGCGAGCGCCGTCGAGGCGAAGACCGCGACTCTGCAGTCCCTGACGGGCTTTACTGGAACCACGTCGGATGCCGTGGTCGTCGGCTGTGACACCGACGGCGAGTCTGCCGAGTTCGCGGGCAGCGGGACGTCCGTCGGCGCGGCGACGCGAGCCTGCGTCCGCGAGGCAGTCCGGGCGAGTCTCCGATCCAGATACGCCGACCGTGAGATTCCCGACAGCGTAACCGAGGCCGACCACGGCGTCCGGACCGACGAGCGCGCGCTCGTCTTCGAACTCACAGACCGGGAGTGATACGGTCCCCGCGTTCCGAGGGCAGGTATGACCGACGCCACGGACGATGCCGACGACCCGCTCGGCCCACACGAGATCGAGCCGAGCGCACCCGAGGAGTTCGGACTCGTGCAGGTCTGGTGGGGCGACGGCAAAGGCAAGACCACCGCGGCGCTGGGGATGGGCTTCCGGGCCGCGGGCCACGGCTACCGCGTCCACGTCCTCCAGTTCATGAAAGGTGGCACCAGCAGCGTCGAGGACGTACGCGGCGAGTACAACGCCATGGCCACGATGCCCGGTATCTCCTACGAGAACGCGGGTCACTACGGCTGGCACGGCTTCGTGGACGGCAGTGAGGACGACGAACACGAGGCTCGCGCACGCGGCGCGCTCGCGCGAGCACGAGAACTGATCGATGGGGCCGCCGACGCCGACCTCACCTCGTCGTTCCCGCTCGACGGCGACCCCGACGACGGCGTCCACATGCTCGTTCTCGACGAGGTACTGTACGCCGCCAACAGGGGATTGATCGATCCCGACGACGTGATCGGGCTGATCGAGGACAAACCCGAGGATCTGGAACTCGTCCTGACGGGCGGGCACGACCGACCCGAGTACGTCACCGAGCGCGCGGATCTGGTCACCGAAGTCGGCAAGGGCAGCCACCCCATCGAGGCGGGGCAGGGTGCCCGGAAGGGGACGGAGTTCTGAAAAACCGACGGACGGCTGTCTGACGCGTGGCGAACACCACCACAAGACACATTACCCGGCCCCTCCCCTCCATCGTCGTGGCGGACGGGCGCGACACGCGCTCCCCCCACAGTCACACGCTCCTTCGGTCGAATCGGTTTAGTCGCTCGCCCCCCACCGACGGGTGTGAGCGAGGCCAGAACGTTGCTCGTCGCTGGCACCGCCAGTCACGTCGGGAAGAGTACCGTCGCCGCCGGGCTCTGCCGATTGCTGGCGGATCGGGGCGTCGATGTCGCTCCCTACAAGGCCCAGAACATGAGCAACAACGCCCGCGCGGTGGCCGATCCGGACGGCGAGACGGGCGAGATCGGCGTCTCCCAGTACGTCCAGGCCCGGGCCGCACGCGTCCCGGCGACCGCGGATATGAATCCCGTCCTCCTGAAACCCCGCGGCGACGGCGAGTCCCAGTTGATCCTCCGGGGCGAGGCCGTCGCCCACTACAGCGCCGGCGAGTACTACGAGGACCACTGGACGGACGCGCTCGCTGCCGCCCGCGAGTCCCACGCACGTCTCGCCGCCGACCACGAGGCGATCGTCGCCGAGGGCGCAGGGTCCATCGCCGAGCCGAACCTCCGCGAGCGCGACCTGGCGAACGTCGAGACCGCACGCCTCGCGGACACCGATATCCTGCTGGTCGCGGACATCGAACGCGGCGGCGTGTTCGCTTCCCTCGTGGGCACTATCGAACTGATGCCCGAGGACCTCCGCGAACGGGTCGTCGGCGCGGTGATCACGAAGTTCCGCGGCGACCGTTCGTTGCTCGAACCCGGCATCGAGGAATTCGAGGAGCGCACTGAGATTCCGATCCTCGGCGTGGTTCCCTACGACGACCCCGGCCTACCGGAAGAGGACAGCGTGTCGCTCCCACCGGTCGGCGAGCGAGCCGTTCACGGTGACGACGACGGCGTGCCCGACGAACGGGCAGTGACGGTCGCGGTGCCTCGCCTCCCGCGCGCCTCGAACATGACCGATCTGGAGCCGCTGGCCCGCGAGCCGGGCGTCAGGGTGGCCTACCTGCCGCTCTCGGCCTCGCTCGACGACGCGGACGCCGTCGTCCTCCCGGGGACGAAGAACACGGTCGACGACCTGCGCGCGCTCCGGGAGGCGGAGTTCGGCGAGGAGATCGCGGCCTTCGACGGGCCAGTCGTCGGGCTCTGTGGCGGCTACCAGCTACTCGGCGACCGGATCACCAACGCGGGCGTCGAGAGTACCGACGACCTCGACGCCGTCGAGGGGTTCGGTCTGCTCCCGGTCGCGACGCAGTTCGAGTCGGACAAGCGGGTCGAACCGGTGACACGGGAGCTACGCGGTGTCGGGCCGCTCGCGGGTGCCGAAGGGTCGGTCACCGGCTACGAGATTCACATGGGGAAGACTCGGCTGGTGGGCGACGCACAGCGTCCGTTCCCGGGCGACGGGGAACGCGACCCCGACGGTGCTGCGACCGACCGCGTGCTGGGGACCTACCTCCACGGCCTGTTCGAGAATCGGGTCGCACGCGATGCGTTCGTCGAAGCGGTGTTCGCGGCCGTCGGTCGGGAGCGTCCCGGTAGAGCCGACGGCAACGGCGGGAATGTCACCGGCGGGATCGACGCGGCCGCGGACCGGGCGGCGGCGCTGCTCCGGGACCACGTCGATCTGGACGCACTCCCGTTCCCTCAGCGCGGCGACGGCGAGTGCCCGTAAGTTTAAGTGAGAAACCGCGGCCACCATCTGGTAATGGTCGAGGCGTTCGCGGTCGCGAGCGGGAAAGGGGGGACCGGCAAGACCACCAGTACGCTCGCGCTGGGGATGGCGCTGGCCGAGGAGTACGACGTGACGGTGATCGACGCGGACACCGGGATGGCGAACCTGCTCTTTCACGCCGGGCTGTCCTCTGTCGACACGACGCTGCACGACGTGCTGATCGAGGGTGGCGCGCGAGTCGAGGACGCCGTCTACGACCGGTTCGGGATGTCCGTCGTCCCCTGCGGGACGAGTCTGGCGGGCTTCGAGGCGGCCGAACCCGAGCGTCTGCGCGAGGTCGTCGCCACGCTGGCGGTCGATACCGACGTGATCTTGCTGGACTCGCCAGCGACGCTGGGCTCGAAATCGGCCGTCCTCCCCATCGTGCTGGCCGACCGGGTGGTGGTCGTCCTCCAGCCGACGATCCCCGCGCTCTCAGACGGGCTGAAAGTCCAGGAGTACGCCCACTCCTACGGCACCGACACGGCGGGCACGATATTCAACAAGGTGACCGAACCAGACGACGTGCAGTCGGTGGCGGAGAAATCGCGGCGGTACTTCGACGGGCCGACGCTGGCGACGGTGCCCGACAGTGACGCCGCTCGCGAGGCCCGCCGTGCGGGCGAACCATTACTTGCGTACGCACCGGCGACCGAGGCTGCCGAGGCGTACCGCGAGGCTGCCCGCAAACTCGACGTGCGTACCGGGACGGCCGACGACGTGGCGGACCGCTTCCGGAGCGCCGTCATCCCCGAGAGACGATGAAACTCCCCAGCGGCCGACTGGTCCACTCCCGGGTGGTCGACGATCCCGGCTCGGCGCTGGCGGCCGCTCTCGACCGGGAACTCACCGGCTACGCCGTGCTGGAGCCACAGGAGACGCTGCTGCTGGCCGCCGATGCCCGGGGCGTGCTCACGTTCGACGATGGCGTCCCCGTCCTCGCGTACCACACCGAGACCGACCGAGGTGGTCCGCCCGCACTCGCCGATCTGGCGGTCCCCGGCCCCTACCGGCTCGAACTCGTCTCGCTCTCGGCCGACGTCCTCGACGACCTGCACGACACGCCCGTGCTCCGCGTGCCGCCCGGAATGCCCGCCGAGCGTCTCGCGGGCGACCCCGACCTCGCGGCCCGGACGCGAGCGAACGCGCCCGACGACCGCGTCCGGGAACAGCCGGGGGAGGACGCAGATGGCGACGACCCGGCCCAGGAGAGCGCGGTCGAGGCGTTCCTCGAAAACGAGGACAAGATCGAGGCGATCCGCGAACAGGCCCGGGAGGAGGCCCGCGAGCGTGCCGTCGAGTGGGATCTCGACGACGTGTGTGAGTGACGGAGTCCCGCACAAACAGTTAAGATGTTTCGTGGCGTTTGTCATACCGTATGGCGACACGCCAACCCTCGACGGCCTACCACTCGTGTGGCTGTGGTGAGCAGTTCGACTCCACCGAGGAACTGCTGGAGCACGCCCGGAGTGAGCACGGACTCTGGGTCCACTGACGCGGGCGCGGACGCCGATGCGGAGTCGTCTTTTTCAATCGTCGATGTGCACCGGGATCCACCAGACGCGGCTCCGGCCCCCCACCTTCTTGCTCGTCACGTCGGTCTTCTCGGCCAGGTCGTGGAGTTTGTTCAGCGCCGTCCGGCGCGAACAGTCCAGTCGGTCGGCGACTTCCGTCGCCGTCAGCGGTTCCGCGTAGTCGTCGCGCGACGTGAATACGTCGAGCACGTTCGATTCGGTGTACTCGGTCTCGCGACCTGCCTCTGGCATGTGCGGGACCTCTCCGCGGGCGCACTTATTTCCTTCGTGGAAAGTCGGTCAGGACCGGCGGTCAGTCGCGGAGCCGTCCCGTCGGTGACTGAGTTTCTCCCCGACGATGCCGGGGACGGAGGTTCCGCAGTACGTACAGGACCACGACCGGCCGGCAGCCCCGTCCTGCCGGTCGAGTTCGTCGACGGACTGGAGCAGTGCACCGCAGCCATCACACCGATGTGCGGGTGAACTCACGGCTACCCGTGACTACGACGGCCTCGAATATCAACGTCCCCGTCGTTTCGGTCGCCCGACGGCCGAAGTCCACCGGTCACTCCGGCCGGACTGGCGTCTCACAGTCCGGACACGTAGCGTACCGGGCTTTGCTCCCGGCCCGCTCGTACCGGATCAACAGGTTGTGGGACGGGACCGCGATACCACAACGGGGGCAGGTTCCGAGGCTCTCCTGGGTAGTAGTTCGGGTCATCGAAAGGAGCGTGTGACAGGGGAGGGCTGGTCGCCCTCTACATCACCATACCGGCTGGAAGGATATGTACCCGAGCCACGCGGAGTGAAAGTGAAACTGCCGGACACGACCGGACCCCGATGAGAATGATACGTATCTCGATATTTCCGTCTCTGTTCCGTACGGATCAGGCTCGCGATGGCCGGGGTACCTCCGACTGTCTCCCGTTCGATCAGAACTGGCTGGCGACCGGTCACGTCCGTCCGCGCGGTCCGTTCCGACTGCGTACGGTCGCTTCCCGTTCTGCACCGGTCACGTTCGCTCTCGGCATATCTGCCATCCGTTTGGTTACGATCACGTCCGGTTTGCCACCGGAGTGTCCACCCTCGCTTGCCCGTGGGGACTGGTTTCATACGGGACGTTCCAGAACGAAACTCCGGACCGATGCAACGGAGAACCCTGCTCAAGTATGCGGGCGTCGGCGCGGTGTCAGCCGGCGTCGCGAACGGCGTGACCGGGACTGCACTGGCCGGCTGCGTCGACGTGTCGTTCGAGGTCGACGATCGCGAGTCCGGTGACGACGAGTCCGTCGACGTCGACTGCGGAACACCAACGACCGTCGACGGTCGAATCGTCGGCACGAAGTCCTGTCACACAGCGGATCTCGTCGACTACGGCCGCGAGGACGGCGACCTCCAGTTCTGGATCGAGACCGTCGAGGACGGTCACGACTGCACGGACCACCACGTCACAATCGGGTACACGATCCACGCGGATGGACTGGACGACAAACCGGCCGGTGTCTGTGTGTATCACGACGGGGACCGCGTGGCCCGCGTCGACTGCGCCGACGACGACGCTGACGAACCCGCGGACCACTCCGACGATCCGCCGGAGTTCGACTTCGACGAGGAGGATCCACCGGAATTCGACTTCGACGTGGACGACGACCCACCCGATTTTGATTTCGATGTTGACGACGACCCACCGGAATTCGACTTCGACGTAGATGAAGACCCTCCGGAGTTCGACTTCGATATCGATGAGGAACCGAAATTCGACATGGACGTGGACGAGGGAGAACCCCGATTCGACATCGACGTGGACGAGGGGGAACCCCGATTCGACATCGACGTGGACGAGGGGGAACCCCAATTCGACATCGACGTGAACGAGGGAGAACCTGAATTCGATTTCGACGTGGACGACGAACCGGAGTTCGACTTCGATATCGACGAGGAGCCGGAGTTCTCGATGCCGGACTGATTGCGGATGGACAGCCGAGACCGACGGAGCCCCTGGTGAATCTCGCTCTCAGGCGTGGGTGAAGACGTTCGGGACCGTGGCTTTCCCGGGGCGGATCGAACGGGACGGTGATGGATCGGACCGCAGAACTACGTCGACTCGCGACCGACCTCCGCGAGCACGACGCGGTCGAAGACGCCTGGCTCGCCAAGAGCTTCACCGACCGGTTGCTCGTCGTCGACCTGCGGACCGGGAGCGTCCCAGCCGAGATCCGCGAGCGCCTCGAGGAACACGATTGCTACGGCGCGAACGACGTCTACGAGACCGGCGAGGCCGACGCCTCTTTCGCAGGGTCGGTTGGCGACGAAACCCGCCACCAGTTCGTCGACGTGCAGACGCGGGGCGACCACCAGTCCTACGTAGTGGAGTGAGGATTTTCGCCCGCTCTTTTCCGGCTGGCGGACGAACACCGGGGCGTGACACGGTTCGACGCCGACACCCCCGACGAACGCCGGGACCTGTACGCCGCGGCCGTCGAGGCGCACCGCGAACGGGAAAGCCCCTTCCTCACGATCGAACCGGAGCCGACGCCCGCCGAAGCGGCCGCGGTTGAGGACGACGATCTACCCGAAGACGCACCGGAGCAGACGATTCCCTGGATCCAACTCGCCGAGGACACCGTGAACCTCGACTGCACGGACACGGAACTGGAGCGGCTGAAGAGCCTGCTGGACGAGTACCCGGCCTTTCGGATCGACGATCTGACGAGCCCGGAGGACGCCCACGGGACGAACGTCCGGATCACAGCCCGTGCCGATCCGGAGCGGCTGGGGGACTTCTTCGACCGCGTGTTCCAGACGGTCTACGGCCGCGAGGAGGAGTACCGGTCCTGGGTCGTCGAGATCTGAGCGTCTCGGCCCGCTCGTCGAGGACCGATCCGCCTCTTGTCAGGGCAAGACGCGGCGAGCGAACGCGGCGAGGCGGTACAGCACCGTGTTTCGCTCGTACTGTCGCCACCCGGCGTAGCCGCCGGTGAGCGTGGTGGCGTCGTACCCCGCCGATTCGAGGTGGTTAGTGGCCGATCGGGCGACGACGCCGGCCTTACAGACCGTGACGATCTCGCCGTCCTCGGGGAGTTCGTCTAGGTGCGGATCGAGAGCCTCGACCTCCCCCTCCCGGAGGTCGTCGTACACCGGCGCGTTGTGACTCCCCTCGATGTGGCCGTCCCGGTAGGCGTCCGCCGGTCTGATGTCAAGGACGAACACGTCCTCGGCGGCGCGTCGGTCGTCGAGTCGTCCCGGCCCGATCGAACTCATCGTCTCGTCCCGACGATCAGGAAGGTCTCCGGCCGCGTCGCCCGGAACTCGATCTCGAACCCGGCGTCTTCGAGCGCCGTAGCTGCCTCACGCTCGCTGAACCGTTCGGACAGCGGCGGGCCGTCTTCGCCAGTCCCGTCCGCCGACCAGTCGGCGACGACGAGGCGGCCACCGGAGGCGAGGACTCGCGCGAGTTCGGCGAGCGCTTCGTCGGTGGCGAACTCGTGATAAGTCATCGTCGAGACGGCCCGGTCGAGTTCGTCGTCGTCGAACGGGAGGTCCTCGATCCCCGAGGTGACGAGTTCGACGTTCTCGGGGACACCTTTCTCCCGGTAGTGGTCGTGCATCTCTTCCTGGATGTCGACCGCGTACACGCGGTCCGCGTGTGGCGCGATGTCGTCCGTGTAGAAGCCTGTCCCGCTCCCGAGATCGACCACCGTCTCCGCGCCCGTCAGGTCGAGTCCCCAGAGGAGTTCCTCGCGGGAGACTGACTGATAGCGAGCCGCGGCGTCTTCGAGTTTCGCCGCCTTCCCCGCATCGAACGTGTGGTGTCCCATCGTCGGTAGTTGTGTATGTATCGTGAAGTAGCTGCTGGATCTCGACGATCTCTGTTCGGTTGCCACGGGTGGTCACTCCGTGGTGGGACCCGTCTGCAGATGGATCGCGTGGCCGCTATTCGTACCAGCCACGGCGTGTCTCCGTTCGTCTCGTTTCCAGCATGCTTATCACCGGCTCGATCTGTGATATTGATGAATATGAGCAATACCGAGATCGAGGCTGCGGAGGTCGCGCGGCGACTCGAGACCGAGCAGACGAACGATCTCTTCGTTCTGGACGTCCGAACGGAACGCGACTACGCACGCCGGCGGATTCCCGGAAGTACGAACCTCCCGGTCTACGAGGATCTGCTGCGGTACGACTACTCGGGACTCGAACATCATCTCGACGACCTCCCCGGCGACGAGGAGATCGCGGTCGTCTGCAAGGCCGGTGTCACCTCCGCCCGGGCCGCCGAGTTCCTGCGGGCCCACGGCTTCGACGCGAAATCCGTCCGCGACGGAATGTCCGCCTGGGGACGTGTCGACCACGAACTCCAGGCCGAGTAGGACGGCAGCGCAGGGATCACTCGGACGTCACGGCGGCCTCAGTCCATCTCTGCGGCGTAGTTTCGGGTCGACGACGAGTGTGGTGGCTTTTCTCGTCGCGAGCACGATCGACAGTGTCTGAATTTTCGGACTGGTCGGTCGTGGTGAATCCGCCGTTCACCGCCAGCGTTGGATTCGATCCGAACCGAAATGATCGCCCCGGCGAGTCGGCCCCGCGCTTTTCCGGTCCAACGTGGAACCGGACGTATGACCGGGATCGAGGGGCAACTGTGGGCGTTGCTGGCGCTGTTCGGCATCGCCGCCGTCGTCAGCGTCATCGCAGCCCGGGACGCTCGCATCCAGTACACCATCGGGCTGGTCGTCACCGGCTTGCTCGTCGCCGCGGTCGGTCCACCGGTCCCCGATCCAATCACTTCCGAGTTCATCCTGCTGGTCTTGCTCCCGGCACTGATCTTCAGAGACGCCGTGACGATCGACGCCGGCGCACTCCGTGCGAATCTCGCCCCCATCCTGTTGCTCGCGGTCGTCGGCTTCTGTTGTTCGATCGCACTGGTCGCGGTTGCCAGCCACGCCCTGCTTGGCTTCCCGCTCGCCGTCGCGATCCTGTTCGGTGCGATCCTCATGCCGACCGACCCCGTCTCCGTCGTGGCGATCTTCGAAGAACTCGACGTACCCGAACGCCTTACCCTCCTCGTCGAGGGCGAGAGCCTCCTGAACGACGGGGTCGCGATCGTGGTGTACTCGACGGTACTGGGCGTCCTCGAAGCCCGAGCCGCCGGAGCCGGTCCCGCCCCGCTTTCCGACCCGGTCGAACTCCTCCTCGACGTGAGTGCGGGGATCGCCGTCGCGTTCGTGGGCGGTGTCGTCGTCGGGGCTGCTGCGGGGTACCTCGCCGCGGCCGTCGTCGCTGCCGCCGACGACCAGCTCACGGCCGTGATCGTCTCGGTCCTGACCGCCTACGGCGTCTATCTCCTGCTCCACCAGTTCGGGGCCAGCGGTGTCATCGGTACCCTCGCGGCCGGGCTCGTCCTCGGGGCGGAGAACGGACACGCCGACATCGCCCCGGAGATTCACTTCTCGATCGGATTCGCGTGGGATATCGTCGCCGTGCTGGCAAACACCATCGTCTTCGTGGCGATCGGCCTCATCACACCGGTCGACCTCCTCTTCGCCTACGTGCCGGCGATCGCCGCCGTCATCGTCATCGCGTTCCTCGCCCGTGCGGTGGTCGTCTACCCGTTGCTCGAACTGTACAACTGGTGGCAGACGCAGTCGATACCGCACACCTTCCAGCACGTCCTCGCGTGGTCGGGTATTCACGCCTCGGTCTCGGTCGCGCTGGCGCTTGACGCCCGCGAGCAACTCCCGGCCGCCCTCGCCGACGAGTTCACCGCGCTGCTGTTCGGCGTCGCCGCGTTCACGCTCGTCGTCAACGGGACGACCATGCCCCGCCTCGTCGCGTGGCTCGATCTGAGCCGGGACGATCCGCACCGACGGCTCTACGACGCTCTCGTCGGCAGACTCCACGGTGTCGACGCGGCCCTCGAAACCGCCGACAGTCTGCTCGAAGACGACGACATGCCCGAGAGCGTGTACGTCGAGATCACCGAGGCCTATCGGAACGAGCGGGCGACACTCGTCGATGCTACCGAACGGTTGCTGCGGGCGTATCCGGATCTCAAAGCTCACGAGCGCCGACGGAGCCAGCGCCGCGTCTTGCTGGCCGAACACGAGGCGATCAAGCGCGCGACCCAGCAAGCCGAGATTCGCGGCGACGTGGGCGAGCAATTGCTGGCCGACATCGAGCGAGATCTCGATCGCATCGTGACCGACGAGCGATCGTCTCACAGTCTCACAGCCACAGAGCAGCCACCGGACTGGCAGACGTTGCTCGACGCAGTGTCAGTCGACCTCGATCTCGGGCTCGAGGACGGACGCGCGAGTCGGCATCGGGACGTCTTCGACCCGAACCACGAAGATGGGGGCGACGGCAACGGTGATTCACACTGACAGTCGGCGGCACAGATCCATCCCCGGGTGCCACTGTCCCGGCGTGACCTCTTTGGACCTGCCCCCCTTGGACGGAGTATGCGCGCAGCAGTGTTCCACGGGCCGGGCGACGTTCGAATCGAAGACGTACCGAAACCCGAACTGACCGAGCCGACGGACGCGCTCGTCCGGGTCACCCACACCGCGATCTGTGGCTCCGACCTGTGGTTCTACAACGGCGACAGCGACCGCGAGCAGGGTTCCCGAGTCGGTCACGAACCGATGGGTATCGTCGAGGAAGTCGGCGACGACGTCCGAAGCGTCGAGCCCGGCGACCGCGTGTTCGCACCGTTCGTCATCAGTTGCGGCGAGTGTGAGTTCTGCCGGAAGGGCCTGCACACATCCTGTGTAAACGGCGACTCCTGGAGCGGCGAGAACGGCGGCGCACAGGGCGAGTACGTCCGCGCACCGCACGCCGACGGGACGCTCGTCCGGGTCCCCGACCGGTACGCCGACGACGAAGACGCGCTCGAATCGCTCATGCCATTGACGGACGTGATGGGCACCGGTCACCACGCCGCCGTCAGCGCCGGCGTCGAACCCGGGAGTACCGCCGTAGTCGTCGGCGACGGCGCGGTCGGCCTCTGTGGCGTCCTCGCCGCCCGGCGACTGGGTGCTCGCCGGATCGTCGCCGTCGGCCACCACGAGGACCGCCTCGACCTCGCCGACGAGTTCGGCGCGACCGACACCGTGCTTGGCGGCGAGGGCGACGAGGTCGAACGCGTCCGCGAGGTTACCGACGGCGGTGCCGATCACGTCATGGAGTGCGTCGGCGCGGCATCGGCGATGGACACCGCCGTCTCGGTCTGTCGCCCCGGTGGAACGGTCGGCTACGTCGGCGTCCCGCACGGCGTCGACGCCGCCGGACTGGAACTGTACGACTTCTTCGGCGACAACGTCACGCTCCGGGGTGGCGTCGCGCCGGTGCGAGCCTACGCCGAGGACCTGATGGCCGACGTACTCGGCGGGACGCTCGACCCCGCGCCGATCTTCACGAAGACGGTCGATCTGGAGGGCGTGCCGGAGGGGTACCAGGCGATGTCAGACCGCGAGGCACTGAAAGTACTTGTCAAGCCCTGAGAGTGGATACTAGACGCTAGCTCGGCTCCACGACCAGCGTCATCCGTCGCTCCCCGCGCTCGATGGTCACCGTCACATCCAGCGCGACCGCGAGGACGACCAGGCAAGCGCGACCAGCCATGGTTTAAATTCCCTCAACGGTACGGCAATCACTACTTCTGGATGTCTCTCGGAGCGACTGACATGCAAGCAGCACGGTTCTACGGTTCGGGGACGGGGCTGGAAATCGAAACTGTGGACCGGCCGACGCCGGGGCCCGGTGAGGTACTCGTGGAGGTCGAGGCCTGTGGGATCTGCCACTCGGACCTCCACATTCTGGAGGGCGACGTTCCGATCTCGACGCCGCGGACGCTCGGTCACGAAGCGGCCGGCAGCGTCGCCGAGGTCGGGGCCGGGGTCGACAACGTCACCGAAGGTGAGTCCGTTGCCGTCCACGGCGCGTGGGGCTGTGGCCACTGTGACGTCTGTGCCCGTGGGGACACGCAACTCTGCAACGTGATGCTGTGGGAAGGCATCGGCCAGGATGGTGCGTACGCAGAGTACGTTCTGGTTCCCGACGAACGATACGTCCTGCCGATCGGTGACCTGGACCCGGTACAAGCGGCTCCCCTGACCGACGCTGCGCTGACGCCGTACCGGGCGGTCAGTCGCGCTCGCGAGCACCTCTCCCCAGCGGACACGCTGACGATCATCGGGATCGGTGGTCTCGGACAGTACGCCGTCCAGTTCGCCGCGATGACGGGCGCACAGGTCGTCGCGGTCGATCTCGACGCGGCGAAACTCGACCTCGCCGAGGACCTGGGTGCCGACGTCACGATCGACGCCGCGACCGAAGACGTCCGGGACCGGATTCGCGCCGTGACCGATCGGCAGGGGGTCAGGGTCGCCATCGACTTCGTGGCCAACGAGGAGACGCTGCAGTGGTGTAGCAACACACTCGCGGCGCAGGGGCAGATGTTCGTCGTCGGACTGGGAGACGGCACCTTCGACGTCCAGTTCAATCCGTTGATCGGCAGCGAAGTCACGGCGACGAGCTGTTACTGGGGCAGTCTCCCCGAGCTCCGGGACGTACTCGGGATCGCTCGCCGCGGCAAGCTGGACGTCGGCGTCGAGACGGTCGGCTTTTCGGACCTGAACGACGTGCTCGAACGGCTCGATCACGGCGATATCCACCGGCGGGCGGTGCTCACCCCCTGAGCGAGCGCCGTCGCGGCCGTACGGTACCGCTCGCGACCGGTTTTGACGGCATTCGGACCGCGGACGACGGGATGAGGATCGATCGGACGGTCAGTCGGTCGTCGCCTCCTCGCGACTGCCGCGAGCGGCGTAGCCGTCCAGAACGGCCTCACGGCGTGCCTGCCCCTCATCAGAGATCATCTCCGGGGTCCACTCCATCCCGTCGTCGGTTTCCACCGTGACCGACTCGACCGCCGGGAGCGGCTGGACCCGTTCCTCGATCTCCTCGACGAAGTAGGGTACCTGATAGCAGACGGGCGAGGTCAGGCGCATGTCGACTTGGACGTGGCCGTCGTCGACGTCGATCGACTCGACGAGTCCCATCTCGACGATGTCGAGGTTCGAGCCGGTCGCCGCTGCACACGGATCCACGACGTCGTGGAGTCGCTCGCGGACCTGGTCGTCGATCGTCACGCCACCACCTCGAACGGCGTCGTCGAGAACGGCTCGGCGAGTTCGTCGTCGCGGTCGTCGTCCTCGATGTCGGACTGGAGCTCGTCGACGTCCAGCCCGTGGGCGTCGGCGAGGTTCCGGCCGAGGATGTCCCGCTTGTCGGCGTCGGTGATCTGGACAGTGCCGTTGGCCGTCTCCAGCTCGGGGAACTCGTACTCCCAGAACGCTTCGAGAAGCAGTTGCGGGTGGTACTGGGGTGTGCCACTTCCCCAGATGACCTTGTCGAGGACGTCCGCACCGCCGGCGTGGAGGAGTTCTTCCATCGACCCGACGAACCGCTCGGGATTCGTCGCGATGTCACCCGCCGTGATCTCAAGGTTGACGTACACGTTCGAGTGATTGGCGAGATGATAGCCGGTCTCCTTGGCCAGCCCCATGCCGCCGTGGACGATCTCGAAGTTGAGTTCGGGGAAACTGCTCGCCGCCTCGTCGACGTCGTCGACCAGGTAGGAGTCGATCGGCACGTTGCCGAACGGAACCGCCTTGTGGACGGCGACAACGTCGAGCCCCAGATCGACCGCGTGTTGCCACAGCGGGAAGGCCGATTTCGGATCGTCCATCTCGAAGCCGACGTGCTCGTCGTCGGCCCAGTACGAGGGGTACACCTTCATCCCGTGGGCGTCGAATCGCTCGACCTGGCGGGTGAGCTCGGCCTGCGGGTCGTCCATCCCGATGACGTCTACGCTCGCGAGCGACGCGGCCCGGTTCGGGTGGCGGTCGATGAACTCCTCGGCCTTCCCGAGGGCGGTCAGCCCGTCATCGAAGATCGTGATCGTCTGGGGATGGAACACCGCGAAATCCACCTGGCTCTCGCGGAACAGCATGTTGCTCGTCACCGTCGAGTCCCAGTCGGTGAGGAACGTCTCCTCCGTCCGCCGGTACCGCTCCGGCATCGCCTTCTCCACGCCGAGCATCAGGTCGATCACACTCTGGGCGTGTTCCTCGATCGCGTAGTTCGACGGGTGCAGGTTGTAGGCGTGTGTGACCGCATCGGCCACGAACACGTCGTCGAGTGGAGCCATACGGGCCCACAGTTCGCTCGGCGACTTATCCACGTCGCCGTATGAGTAACCCCGTTTAAGTCAGTGATCTCCTCTGCAATAGCTGGTACGACTAGTCATATCGATGCGGGTGCCGGATTCACTCCCACCCGCAGTTCGGTCGACCGGTTGACTGTTCACATACTGTGTCGATCATTCGGCTGCAAGAGGGAGATTCTATCGACGCGAGCCTTGAAGGGCGCCGACATGAAAGCGGACGTATGACAACGCTCGACGGCGAGCGAATCATCGTGACGGGTGCGAGCCGCGGTCTCGGTCGGTCGATGGCCGAACGATTCTCCGAGGAGGGCGCCCGCGTCACACTGACAGCACGGGACACGGAACGACTCCAGGCCGTCGCCGACGATCTGCCCGGCGAGACGTGCGTCGTTCCGGCGAACGTTCGTGACGCTGACGCCGTCGAACGGGTGATCGAGCGGACAGTCGAGTCGTTCGGCGGTGTCGACTCGCTAGTCAACAACGCCGGCGTGAGCCTCTTGGGTATGCAAAACTCCCGAAAGGAATTAGTTGATGTCACCGAGGACGAGTGGGATACCGTCCTCGAAGTCAACCTCAAGGGTGTGTTCCTGTTCACCCAGCAAGCCCTTCCCCACATGTACGACCAGGGTGCAGGCAACGTGATCAACGTCTCCTCGGGGCTCGGTCGGCAGGCGGCTCCGGGCGCAGGTGCGTACGTGAGTTCGAAGTGGGGTCTGGAAGGCTTGACTCGGGTGACAGCCCTCGAAGGAGCGGACCGCGGCGTCAACGCCAACGCTATCGACCCTGGTGGCCGGGTCGACACGGACATCTGGGCGCATTTGCCCGACGAGGAGCGCGAACAGATCCTCGACCCTGACGTGATGGACGAAGCCGCGGTACTGCTGGCTGCTCAGGGTCCGGACGGCATCTCCGGGGAGTCGATGGCGGCCGACGAGTGGGAAGCACGGCTCGGGTAACAGACGGCTGAACAGATAGCCTGTTTCAGTACCTCTAGAACGCCGAAGTCGCCACAGACTGGGCAGCACAGGGCCCGCGGTTTGATGCCAGGAGTGAACCCGTCTCGGTGGGCCACTGGATGGTTGTCTGCATTGCATCGCCCGTGACGCTGGAGGTGCTGGGCAGGCACTGTGAGCGGATCGTCGTTTGTTACCCCGATCCGACGACGAACGTCACTCTTCGTTTCCCGCGCTCCGTCGTCATCGTCACGTCCAGCGCGACCGCGAGGACGACACCGTCTACTCAGCCAGCAGTACTGTAGCTCAGAGTAGCTCTTCGATGAACGAATTGATCATACGAATTTCGTCGTCGTTGATTTCGTGACCGAGATCGTCGTAGAGCCGATTCTCCACGTCACCATTGATCTGCTCAAATATCCGCGCGGAAGTGCGAACCTGATCGACGGTAACGTAGGGATCATCCGCACTGCAGCCGAAGAAGACCTGCGTTCCATCGAGGTTGCCATCCGGCTCGCGGTCGGGTTCTGGCTCGAGGAGACGACCCGACAACACGACGAGGCCACCGTACCGACGAGGGTTTCGGACAACGAATTCGCTCACGACGGACCCACCTTGTGAAAACCCGAGGAGAAGTGTGCGCTCAGGTGGGATACCGGCGTTGCCAGCTATCTCCATTGCACTCCTGATGCGATCGAACGCCGAGGACAGCCACGGTTCGTTCTTCTCGAACGAGGCCCCTAAATAGGGATACCACGAACTGTGGGCCGCCTTCGGCGCGAGATACATCACCCCGTGATGGAGGAACTCGTCGATGAGCCGGAGCATATACTGGGCCGAGGATCCCCGACCGTGGAGTAGAACCACGGCAACCTCAGCTGCCTGTGGCGGTGCGCCGGCCGTTTCGATTGGTTGGCCGGCGTGTGGCTCCGTGGGTGTGGCTGAGTCGGCATCCTCTCCCATCAATCTCTCTCCGTGGTCTGTGTACGTTCGAGTGGCTGCAGCTGACCTTCGATCATCTCCCGATCTTCTTCGAGCCACGGTGGGAGGAACAGTGAGTCGCCGAGAGTATCCAAATCGCTTTCGGCTGTGAGTCCCGGCTCTTCCGTGGCGAGTTCGAACAGGATCCCACCGGGTTCGCGGACGTACAGCGAGTGGAAGAAGTGCCGATCCTTCACCCGCGAGACATCGTAGCCTCGGTCCCGGAAGAGATCGTGCCACTCGTAGAGTTGCTCTTTCTCGGGGACGCGCACAGCGACGTGATGGATCGACCCTGCACCCTCGCGGCCGAACTCCACGTCTCGGTCGAGTACGTCGATGACGGTGGCACGATCGCCCGGCGCCTGGTACCGTACCCGATCGCCCTCCTGATCGATGAGTTCGAACCCCAGTGTCTCCAGGACGCTTGCAGTAACGTACACACTCGTCGAGAGGAGGCTCACACCGTGGATACCCCGGATCGCGTGTGCTGACGGGACTGGTCCATCTACCCACGGTTCTACAGATGATGTGCCGGTGACGAGTTCGAGTTGGGTACCATCCGGGTCTGTGAACCGAAGTACCTGCTCCTCGAATCGCTCAACCGGCCCCTCGACGTCGATGCCGTGGTCCGAAAGTCTGTCATGCCAGTACGAGACCGAGTTTGGAGGTATTACCAGGGCCGCAGTGCTGATCTGGGGTTTGCCAGGCCGCCCATCATCCTCTGCAGGATACGGGAAGAACGTCAGGACCGTTCCGGGCGAGCCCGTCTCGTCACCGTAGAAGAGGTGCCGCGTGAATTTCTCGTTGAAATTCACCGTCTGCTTGATCAGGCGGAGCCCGAGCACGCCCGTATAGAAATCGACGTTCTGCTGGGCATCTCGAACGATACCCGTGATATGATGAATGCCGGGCGTATCAGTGAGCATCGATTGTCGTCTAGTCGGGTGGGATCGTTAAGAACGACGCGGTCATTTAGCCCCCGTTCACCGAGTTCGCAATCGCCGACAGTCATCGATAGCGGTCCATTGGAGAAGCCGAGCAAATCATAATCGGGATCAATGGCTGAGAAGTGTGTCTGGGCGGTTTGGAAAGAGCTAGGGTAGTCGATGTGTCTCATAACCGGTTCTCACAGCCCGCAAGATAAGAGGGAAAGACCAAGAAGGAGAACTAGGACTGACTGGAGTGCAGCGTCGCGGATCCGAACCAGGCGATAGCAGGGCTGTACACCCGAGGGAACGCCCTGAAACAGCAGGGGATGACTGAAATATGAGAGATGGTTGGGACCCCGATTTTCATAATCGGTTCATGTCGGGTGGTTCGGTCCGATTATGACTTTGGTTTGGGTGTCGATATTTCGGGTCCCCGTGCCCCGGATACGGTCGCCTGTGGGCTGCTCCACCTGCTCTGGCAACTACGGGGCAGTCGTCGTCTCACCTGTCGGGGGTCCATCCGTTTCATACGCTATTGTCACTCTATCTTGCGGAGCTATGACCTGATTATGGACACCCACTGAGTAGCTCAGGGAGACCAAACGACGTTCTCCGTGGCGACACGCTGTTCGTACTGATTATGATTCCAACGGACACGTCAGCCGAATCTGTGGACCGTCACTTCAACTTTAGGCGTGAACTCAGTTGTTAGGTAGCACGCCGGAGGGTCCCGGTAACAAACAGAGTGTTTTGCAGGGGTGGATCTACAAGCATCAGAGAACCGAGCTCGCATTCGCGGTCCGGGCCATCCGGTTCCGGATTATACATGAGTGTACTCACCTTTGAGAGTGGACGATACACATGCACTTTGAGTGTCGTCGGTGGTGTCGGGAGGTCCTCGGCACGGGTCCCGTAGAGTGGATTGGTGCCGTGGCATCGGAGTTGGTGGAACTCACCGGGTGTACCGAAGGTTGCTTCCGTGACGGGTTCGATCCGGTCGAGTGTCTGTCTATCGCCTTTGATGATGAGCTTGCGGAGAGGCCACATGGTCTGGACCTGCGGGAGTGACTCACCGAGTGTCTCGAACACTGTCTCAACGGGCCCGGGGCGAATAAGTGGGCCTAGCGAGAGCAAGCAGACTTTGAGGTTAAATGTACTCTCGTCCGAGTAGTCAGAGCGCGAAGCCTCGAGGATGGCCCAGCCGAACTCGGTCGGCCAACAACAGCTGCCAACGTGGTAGGGGTTCAGTTGCCGCTCGGTGGATGGTGACGGGAGGAACTCCTCGTCCACGGGATCGATCAGTGTTTCATAGAACTGGTCGGGTCCACGGCCGTAGGCCTGGACCTGGCCGTGTCGAACCCCGTAGTAACAGGACTGGGTGGGGTGCCAGTGCGCCTCGATCGCTTCGAGCGTGGTCGCGATAGCTCCAGGAGATGCCTCTGTCCTGACTGTACTCGTCATGAAGTGTGGACTCCCTCGTTCGATGGTCGGTATGGCCGACGTGGGACAGCAGACGAGCGTTCGGGTCGTATTCGTGTAGGTGAGGATTTGGTCGGGATCATCTGGTGTCGGCCATGTTGGGTCGTTCGAGTCAGTCCACGAGCAGTCCCGGGGGAGATGGATTACCGTGGTTGTGGGGTCCGTCGCCATCGGGCGATGGCTGGTCGTGCGATGCTCATAGGCATTGGACCATGCTTCCCCGGTGGTTTTTGTTGTTGGTTCCTAGTCCACTTCGTACCGTGCCACTTCTGAGGACCCACATACTGAGCAGTTCGTCGCTAGATCGCTGACACTCGAGCCACAGTGACGACACTCGCAGAATACACTAGATTCCCGCTGTCGTGTGACTGCTTGTTTTATCCGGTTGATCATGGCTACCGATGTATGAGCAAGAACGGGGAAATAGGCAAGCCAGCCACACCGAAACTGAAAACCGCCGGACAGGACGGTGATCCGGAACTCTTCGTCAGCCAACTGTCTGACGCCCGGTTGCTCAGAATAGTGCCACCAACGACGCCTATCTGCGTTGTGCTGGCACTGGCATTGCGATGTCTCAAGACATCTCCGTTTCACCGGAAATTCGGTGTGTAATGATTTTCGGACAGGTCAGGCTTCTTCGAGAGTAACTCGATCCGAGTGCTCACTCATACCGTCTGTTGTTCCGTTGACCCTCTCCCCGACTTTTTCACAGTAATTCGCGGCCGCTTGCTGGGCTGTCTCACCTGTTCCAGTTGCGTCGACGCCACGTTGGGTGGCTGTCCATCGCTCGTCGATCTTCGTGAGTCGGATCGTTGTCCAGTAGTTGGACATACCTTTGCTGGCAGCGGTGCAGTATTAGCTCTTGCAGGGGTATTTCCGGAACTTCCGGGAAGCCACAAAGCCGCTTGATATACGGGACCATTCGTTACGTATGGATCGCGTGAATTCCGCATAGAGTTGCCTTTCGAGCACGGGGGATAGATTGCTCAGTACAGGGTGTAGATTCAACAATCACTCTTGTAGCGGTGGTTGTTGGTGGCGAATCCTTCCAGTTGTCTGAGTAGATCATTTCGGTTTGAGAATAAAGGCAGACACACCGGTCTGTCTCGCGGTCACACTTTGAGCAATTATTGTGGCCCACTCCCTACTGACAATCCTTTGCTATCAATATTCAACTGGGAATATTGACCGAATTGCGGATTTACGGAGTTTCTTCAGCGGCAATCATATTTTCTCGCATGATTGTGTCCCAGACTTCTTCCCCGGTTTCTGTTACGCCGTATACACGGCCTTTCCGCCGGTCCTCCGAAACAAGGAGTTCGACACAACCCTCTTGGTTCAGTGTTTGAAGCGCACGAGAGATGTGAGCAATGCCGAGATCGGCGTCGGATGCGATTCGTGACGGTGTTGCTGGCCCCTCGGCAAGATGCCGGAGGACTGCAATCCGGTATTGGGAACTCACTACGAGACTGACGGTATCCCAATTGGACATAGTGAGTATTGCTACCGTGGCGATTTACTTAAGTCGGCAGTGCCTATCTGAATAAGCCGGCATTAGGCTGAATCACTCGATGTTGGGTTTTGCGTGTTCGCCATCTGATACGAATAAGGACTCGGACTTCAGTTCATGTGTCGGGCTGGATAACTCCATCCACATGAGGGCGTCATAGAACGGGTCGCATACTTCCTTTATAACTACCTGGCGAACGGTCAGTACAGAGCGTGTACTTTCGCGTAGTGATGAAGTTTACAGAGATGGGATTGCTCCACTAGGTATGGTTGCCACGTACTCAATACTGTCACTACTGATCATCTTCGCGCTGTCGTTGTTGATTGTGCGTACCGGCTCGATTGCACTGGAAATGACGGGCCTTTCACCAGATGTGTCCTCCTTCCAAGCCACGTCGGCGTTCTCTGGAGCCGGATATACGACCGAAGAGGCAGAACAGGCTATCACCACCGTCGGCCGCCGCAAAACCGTAAAGGCGCTCATTCGGCTCGGCAGTATTGGACTCCTCGGTGCAATTTCGTCACTTATCCTTTCGTTCACGCGTGCTGGTGGCGACGACCTATTGAACTTACTGTATATTCTCGGCGGTGCCGGTGTAATTATTCTGTTCGCACGGAGTCGGTGGTTCAACCGCCTTGTGACGCCGCTCATCGAGTGGGCGCTGAGTGAGACGACAGAGTTAGAGATCTCGGATTATGCCCAGTTACTCGGATTGCAACGCGAATATCGTGTAGCGGAAGTGGAAATCAGCGAGGGTGATTGGCTGGCAGAGGAGTCGATTTCTGAACTGGATTTACCACGCGAAGGGGTGTTGATACTCGGCATCCGTCGAGATGATTCATATATTGGTGCGCCACAACCAGATACGGAGACGAAACCGGACGACACGCTCGTCCTCTACGGGAAACGAGACCGTCTCAAAGAATTGTCAGACCGGCTCAGAGGTGATGCAGCGGCTCGGGAAGATGCTGTTGAAGACCACGAGGAAACGCTCGAAGAGCAAAAACAACTTATTGAGGAATAAGCAGATACACTGAGCAGCTAATTCACCGGTAACAGCTTGAGACCAACCGTGATCGAGTGCTGCATACACCCTCTACATCTAACTGACCCTATCCAGAATCAGTTTGCACCTGTCGCTGGAGCCACGTCATCGGATAGATTGCAGTGAGCCCGGGCTGGTCGATACGGAACTGCTGAGGCGGCGTAGTCGAACTGTAGGTCTTCTCGACGCGGGCGTCACCATCAGCGGGCTCATTGAGTGCTGCGAGGACATCGTGGCCAGCGGACTGGCTCAGGACGACCCAGATGGCATCGTCGGGCTCACAGGCGGCCATCTTGTCGTAGTCCTCCGGGACAGCACGAGTGACATCGTGATTGATCCGCTCGGCCTCGACAGCGACGACCACGTCACCGTTCTCGTCGAGGGTCACACAGTCGAGTCGTCGCTGTTCGAGATTCTCGACAGTGCTGTCAGCATCACTCCCCATGAAGGCGGCAGCGTCGGCACTCCCCTCACGGACCTCGTAATAGGTGACGACCTCGGCGTCCGGATACTCGGGATCGTCGACGCGCTCCTGTTGGAGCCACCGGGCACTCGCCTCGATCATCGCGACGTGCTGGCTGGACTCGTCGAGATCACCTTTCCCATGGCCGAAATCCACGCCCGCCTGGAACTCCTCGTCGATCGCGTCACGGCCCGCTGCGGTCACCGAATAGTACCGCTGGGGATGGTCCCCGTCGTGGCGGAGCAAGCCGGCATCGAGGAGGTCGTCGATTTCGTCCTGATCGATCCCGACGTCTTCCTTGAGGCGGATCATGCTGTCGTGGACGATATCGTACTCGATCGGATCGTACCGCCGCTGCTGGGCGTTGTGGACTGCCTGCAGGAAGGTGAGCTGTCGCGGTGACCACTTGCTCGCCCGGATCTCGTCGGGACTCAGCGTCACATTACAACTGGTGATCGGCACGTCGTCCAGGTCCACGCTGGCGAGATCGTGACAGCACTGGATCGCCGTCCGCATCCCGTCGGCCGTGGAATCGAATCGGCTGTCACAGGTCGTACAGACGAGCGCGTCACTGTCCTCGTCGTAGCGGACGAACGATGGCATCCGACTCGTCGAAGAGAGGATCGGTGGGACTTCGCCGTCCTCCACAGGGGACGACTCACCGTCAATACCGCCCGCCCGTTCACTATCGGCTCCAGCAGTGACGGGTCCGTCCGCCGGCTGCCACGGATCGTCGTCTGTCGTCGCCCCTTCGGCTGGGCTCGAATCGGGATCGTCGATCGGCAGGCCGTAGTCCTGTTTCGTCCGATCGAGCAGGCCGTCGTGTGCGGTGGTGAAGCCAGCGCCAGGACCGCTATCCGTACGGTCAGGATGGCCTTCCGGACGGGGCAGTGATTCGGCGATAAATGGCCTCGGATTGCGACCCTGGAATTCTCCGAGGAGATCGACGAACCACTGTCCGGCTGAGAGTCCGCGCAGGCGGTTCGCCGTCGACTCTCGACCCATCGCGTCGGTGGCGAAGCGATGCGCGAGGTCGTGATCGACACCGACCGTGCCAGTGACGTACGTCCCGACGTTGTTCAACAGCTCCTGGTACAGGTCCGAATCGGTCGCTTCGAGCTGTCCGGGGAACTGCATGGCCAGGACCAGCGCACAGCCAAACGAACGACTCTGGGCGAGGAGTTCGGCGAGCAAATCCCCGTTCGCAACGTCGGCGGCCTCCTCCAGATACACGGTGACCAGCGGGAGGTCGACATTGACGTTCCGTCGACGACGGCGACGAAGCGCAGACCAGAGGTTCGACAACAGGACGAGCGTCAGGCCGCGCTTGGCCTCGGACTGGAGCCGGCCAGTGTCGAAGAGAATGACCACGTCGTCGTCGAGCCAATCGGCGAAATCGAAGGCAGGCTGGTCGGCCTCGATGCCGGTCGGTCGGTGATTGAACACACGGTTGAGATGGGGCGACGAGCTTACCTTATCGACACGATTGACCGCACCGTTCATGACTTTCCTGAATATCTCTGGATCGTCGTTCTCGACCGCCCCCCGGAGACGGTCTCGAAGGTCGGGGTTGCTAACTGCGGGCGGTGATTTACGACTCCTGAACCGTTCGAGTGCCTGTCGTATGCCCCGGTTGGTGACGACGTCACGCCCGTGGATCGGATCGTACAGGGCCCGGAGCATGTCTCTGATCATATCCGTCGACCCGATGGCACGGTCGTACTGCTCGGCACCCATGAGCTGGCGGAGGATCTCCTGATAGTGGCCGATCCGGTCCAGGACGGCGACGCTGCGGGGGACCCCAGCCTCGAGGTCGGGTTGGATATCGAAAAACGAGATGGCGGGCAGCCACTCTGCACAGTCGAAGTAGATGACGTCGTCCAGGTCCCCGAATCTGGCGTAGTGACAGCGGAGATACTCCTGGGTCATCCGACCACCCTTCGGATCGAAGATGATCTCGGGGCCGTCGGTCGCCTGGTGGTTCTCCAGGGCCGCGGTGATGAGACTCGTCGATTTGCCGGTCCCGGTCTGGCCGATCCAGCCGACGTTGCGGGTCTGCATCTCGGGTGGGAGAGCGATCGGCTCCGTTGTCGTCCCGTCACTGGTCACCGGTCGCCCCAGTACCAGACCATCAGTTCTGTAGGTGTCCAGCACGGATTCCGGCGGGAGTGGGATCGACGTCTGTGACTTGGGCACTGTTTCGAGTGCCCGCTGTGCGCCGGTGGGGAGGGCACTCCCGTCGAGCAGGCAGAAGTTCCCAACCTCCGTGGGATCGGCGACGATTCCCCGGCTCGTCGTCCGCGTGCCGGGGAGGTACGAACGAAGCGATCGGTCGTTCACCGGCACCACGGTGCGCTCGGCCAGGGCGTCGAAACAGTCCTGTGCATCCGAGCCAGTGTGTACCCTTCCGGTGATGTCGGCGGACGTGTAGCTCACGTCACCGAGTGCGCTGGAGAGACGTTCGATGGTACGAGCTGCTGTGGTTTCCTGGTCGGCGAACGCGACCGCCCGTGCGTTGACGACGAACGGGTGTCTGAGATCCTTCTCGGCGAGTTCGTCGATTCGCTGTTCGTCGGCGACCGTGAGCTTGATATCGTCCTCGTCGGGCTGGCCCACGAGCGCATTGATCAGCGTGCCGCTCAGCGTATCCTCACCGGTCTCGATCTCGCGCTGGCGAACTTCGGCCTCACCAGTTTTGTCGGGGAGCGGCTGGACGAGTGCCTGGTAGACCATCGGGACCGAACTGTTCGCCATCAGTTCGGCGATCGTGGCCAGCGGGACGTGGGCGTCGTCGGCGTCCTTGAAGTCGCCAAACGGCGTCAGCCGCGTCAGCCAGTCACGCTTGCGGTCAAGGTCGGCCTGGAAGTCGACCGCGGCCATCGAGCGGTCTTCGGTCTGGAGGTGGTCGGGGTGCCACTCCACGCGTTTGAACTCGTAGCTGTTGGGGACCAGCCCTCGACAGAGTGGCGTCACCTGGTCGAGTGCCTCGGCCGGGTCGATCCCGAGGTAGTAGTCGATCGCGGCGGTCTGGCCATCCGAGACCAGCAGCCACTCGATCGTCGGTCGTGGCGACGGTCGGAAGATGTCCAGCCAGCCGTCGTCGGTCTGCAGGTCGAGGCCGTGGAGTTGTCGTAGCGTCGAGGTCACCGTCCGGGCGGTGAGCGGATCCGTGGACGGTTGAATACGGAGGTAGGGACGGCCAGTGCTGGCGGGAACGGGCAGCTGTTCGGACGGCGTATCGCTATTGGGTGGCGGTGTCGTCACGCGTTTGATCACCTACTGCGTGTATCTTCCGGTTCGGTGTCTGCGAAATAAATGTTAGTGAATTGGATGAACCGGTTGTTGGTCAGGGTTTCAGAGAACGGTTCTCATGCCTGGTCTCAGCTCTATTGATTCGGTCAGTACAGAAGGTCGGCTCAGTAATCCTCTCGTCAGTCACTGTGTCCAATCTGGGGTGGATCCTTCGTTAGCGCACTTCCTCATAGCGAGTGGTTTGGACTGACCCGCCTGATTCAAACGTCGTTTCAGAAGTGATCGAGATCGTGTCTCCCCCCTGTAGCTGGGCAGATAGTGTCCCGGATAGCAGCTCCCTGCTCTCCCACTGCCTGGTCCATTCATCGGCAACCGCATCGACCACGAGACTGACGGTTGCTTCTGTAGGCTTGTATGGGGACTCTGTTGGGAGATCCATGCCAATGCTGGTGAGGACATCGACTTGGCCGTCCTTCACTACAACATCGGGAATGAACACCGTCTGCCGAATCGCTGTCGGAACGCCATTCCACACCGATGACGACTTTATGTGTCGGCGTGTTCTGCTGTTCTCATCGTCTTTCCCCACAGCACGACAGCCGCTGAACCCCACGACCGAAGTTGTACCTGCGACCTGGAGGAAGGTTCGCCGGTTCATTGAATGGTTTGTTCTTGTTACTCAGGAATATGCTTTCCTCCGTGAGATTGCGGCAAATGGACGGTACATTTAGCGGTCGGTAAGCACACGTATAGCTCATCGACTCTTCTGCCTACGCGGTCAGTACAGTTGAACAGACTACCGGCTTATCTTTCCTGAAGGCCTTCAAAAAAGAGCGAGAGTATCCAGTAGCCTGTTCCAAGTGTAACGATCACACCGATAATACCGATCAGGTAATCCCCTACCAGAAGTCTCCCTGCTAATTGGATAGCAAATATACCAACTATTCCGAGAAGCAGCCCTAAGAGCCCACGGTGAAGTGATGACGCTAATTGTTCAGTCTCGGATTCTGGGGAGGGCATGTCAGTATAAATACCACACACGACTTGTTGAGCATTTCGGTGCTTGATCAAAGCTTCAATGAGCAATACGCACACTTACTGAGCAGGTAATCCATACCCCGAAGTTTTGAAACTAATCACTTTGAGAACTGTTCTATGACACGCTGGGGTGTCGGTTGCACCGCGATGACGGATCTATCCAGGTGTACCGAGTGTTCCCGTGAACCGAATGTTAGGCCACGATCTTCCAGCGACGGTCCCGGCAGACCTATTCAACTGGCCCTCCCCTTCGAACCTATGCGAAGATGGGCTCCCCTCGTTCTCGTCGCCCTTCTGGTCGTCCTCGCAGGCTGTGGGGGCACGACCGGCGTGGGGACGGACGGGACACCGGCGTCGACGACCGCACCGACTGATGGCGAACCGACAGCCGGGACAACTGACGACGGAACGACCACTGCGACTGGACAGGCCAGTGCAAATGGCTCGGTGTCAGTGCACTTCATCAACGTCGAGCAGGGGTCGAGTACGCTGATCGTCGGCCCCACGAACGAGACGATACTCATCGACAGTGGCGACTGGCGGGACGACGGGGAGGACGTCCTCGAGTATCTGCGGGCCAACGACATCGACCGGATCGACCATCTGGTTACGACCCACGCCGACGCCGACCACATCGGTGGGCACGCGGCAGTGATCGAGTACTTCGAGACCGAGGCTGACGGCGTCGGTGCCGTGTACGATCCCGGCATCACGTCGAGTAGCCAGACCTACGAGCGCTACCTCGACGCCGTCGAGGCCCACAACGTGACACTGTACGAGACGCGAGCTGGTGATGGGATTTCCTTCGATGGGGCATCGGTCGACGTACTCGCACCACCGGAGTCCTACGTCGCCAGTGGCGATCGTAACGAGAACAGTATCGTCCTTCGGGTGGCCCACGGCGGATCGAGTTTCCTGTTGCCCGGTGACGCCGGCCCCGAGGGTGAGGAGTATCTCGTCGACGAGTACGACTCGGCGCTGAACGTGTCAGTCCTGCAGGCGGGTCACCACGGCAGTGATACGAGTTCGAGTGCGGCGTTGCTTGATGCGGCCACGCCGCGGGTGGCGGTCATCTCCAGTGCCTACGACTCCCAGTACGGGCATCCCGACGAGGCCGTGCTGGAGCGGTTCGCGGCACGGTCGATCCAGACCTACTGGACGGCGACTCACGGCGACATCGTCCTGACGAGCAACGGGACGGCGATTGCAGTCGCGACTCAGGAGACTGCACCGACATCGGCAGTGGAGTTGCGTGATGGTGACGCGGTTGCACCGGGAACTGGCGGTGCCGTCCAGCAGCGGACGGTGTTCGAGGTCGGTGGTGAGGCTGATCCCATCGTGACCGACGGCGGCTCTGATACGCCGACGTCGACACCCACGTCGACGCCTGGTGAGTCCAGTGCACTGGCGATTGCCACGATTCACGAGGAGCCTGCCGGTGACGAGTACGACAACCTGAACGACGAGTACGTCGTCTTCGAGAACAGTGGTGGCGAGGAACTGGATCTGTCGGGGTGGACTGTCTGGGATGCGGCCGATCACACCTACACGTTCCCATCCGGGTTCACGCTCGATGCCGGTGCCCAGGTGACGGTGCACACCGGGAGTGGACAGGACACTGAAACGGATCTCTACTGGGGGTCGGGCAGTCCGATCTGGAACAACGGCGGCGATACGGTTATCGTCCGGGACGATGCAGGTGAGCTCGTGATCGAGGAGGCGTACCCATGATCGACGATGGCACCTATACGGCGGTCCTGGACCGATTCGAGGACGACCTCGCAGTGTTGCTGGTCGAAGGGGAGGAGGATCTGGTCGGGGAGTTGGTGGTGGAGCGGGAGGAGCTACCCGAGGATGGCCAGCACGTCGATGCGGTGGTGACCGTGGTTGTCGAGGATGGCGAGTTGGACGACGTGTGGTACGAGGAAGCGGAGACTGACGAGCGGAAAGAAAGTGTGCAGTCACGGTTTGATCGGCTGTCCGAACGGCCCCCGTCAGATGACGACGAGGAAGTGTGACGTCGGAGCGTCGCTGATACCGAAGTAGAGGAACTCTGGACTTGAGCGTAATTTTGTGACGATTCGACGGCGCCGTGGTTACAGACATTCTGCCCTTGGTAACTATTTCCAAGGAGTGACGTTCATTCAGGACGCAATCTCATGTGGATGTGACCAACCGCCGAACTCTCGGAGCGTGGTGGTTGTTAGCAATCTCTTTTATTGCTGTTTCTGTCGCTGCCAGTACTGTTCCAACGGGACTCCTATCGGGTGATGTGACTGAGGCACCCACACCACCGCCAGCAGACGAGACGCCAGTCGAGGAAGCGACGGGTGGGCCACCGGAGCAATCACCGACTGTCGAACAGACACAAGCTCAAACACGCCCGGAACAGCCACCGCCTCAGGGAACCCATCCACCAGCAGAATCGCGGACATCACCAGAGCGAGATACGCGCGGCGACAGTCCTTCGACGAGTCCAACCCACAGTCCGGAGCGACAATCCCCCTCGAATCAGACACAGCTACCGGCATTCGCGAGCAACGTCACGCCGTTCGTTCTGCTCGTCACAGCAGTGAATCTGGTTGCCCGCTTTTTCGGCTTACTCACAATCGCGATTACGGTCGTCTCCTCGTTGGGAACAATGAACTACAGTTTACCGTTTCTGGATACTGATTCACCGGACAGGGTTATCCCTACACGGGGTGTTTGGTACTACTGTATTCTCCTGTCCATCGTCGTCTGGATACTCACATCCGGTGTCGTAGTCCTAAACCACTACACTAACTGGTTTAGAATCCTCTCGTTCGCGCTTTTCCTGACGCTTTGTGTATTCTGGATCGTTCTTACACCGCTGGCTATTCGTCAAGATTTGAACAGCGTCCTCACGGATACGGTGACTACAACTGACCACCTCTACTGGGCAATCGCTAGTCTCGTCCCGATCGGTGGTCCGCTCGTGTATATCTGGGCGAGGAACAAGTGTATCGAAGTGGCTGAACGCTCGTAACCTGGATAAACGTACGGTGACCTAGCCTTTCTCGTGCAAGCTTTCGCAGGCGCGCTCGGCTCTTCGTCTGCTACCAGTGCCTTCGTCCTAACGTCGACGATCCAGTGGATATCCCCATTCCCTGTGATCTGCAGGTCGAGCGTGTCTCTCGAACGTCGGGACTCACCTCCAGTGCGGAGACCGACGAGGTGCTCGACGTGTGGGCGCGCTCATGCGAGCTGTCAGCGATCGCCTCGACGAGCATGTGTCGTTGCTGCGGATCGACTCGATCGTCTGGCAGGCGGGCCAGGTGATCGGCCGCCACGAACCCGATCGGGCGGCGGCTCGTGCCGAGCTGGTGTCACACTTCGAGACGGTCGGGCTGGAATCCGATCCTGCTCGACGGCTCGCCGATGAACTGACGGTAGCGATGTGACAAGCTGGTAGTATGAAATCAGCGTCACTGTGTGAGATCGGCCTCGTGAGTTGCGTCAAATCGAAGCGGGACGAGCCGGCCGTGCCCAAGGAGCTCTACACATCCGCCTATTTCCGTTTGTCTTCGCCCGTTCGCGCGTGCCATGTGTCGCTTTTCGCTTCGTTGTGCGGGGAGCCACGACCACTCCGCTCACTACACGGTCCCCCTCACCCGGTCAGTCTGTCAGGCTATGGGATGGGTAGGTGGTCGGTGTAAGGACCCAACCGTTGCACACAACGTGCAGTGTCGCAGCCCCCATCAGCGGCATGGCTGCTGGTCGTGGTCACGTTCTCGCTGACCGGTGGCACCGTCCATCGTGAATCGTTCGAAGGTAAGGATATCCGAGAATCGGTCGTATCTCCCAGTCGGTACTGCCCAGCGCGTCCAATTTCCCCTACCGAATGCCACAGGAACGGCGGGGGTGACTTTTGCATTGTAATTCCTGGCTCAGGCTTATGTGTGTGGATCCTCTATCTAGTAGTCCGAACGAGCAGCGTGACCAGAAATCAGTGGGCAAAGTCAGGCCGAAAAGCGTTTACCTGTTCCCAAACTGGTCGCGAACAAGAAATCACACTATGACCCTCAGAGAAACCATCCAGTCTCTGGAAAGCGACCTGGATATGACCGACAGTACTCGAGTCGAGCAGATCGGCCGATCGGTTGCACATCTCCGCGACTAATTTGCGCTTTTACTCCATCTTCTGAACCCGTTCTGCGAACTCCTGTTTCGTCACCGGTTTTCCCTCCTGTAGTTCTGGCGTCCCCGCCCGATCCAGCACCTCCTGGGCAAACTCAATACTTTGCCGATTATGGATTTGGGCGTATTCCGCGAGCGCATCCCAGTGATCCATCGTCAAATCGTAGTCGTTCAGGTGTATTCGCAGCCCATCTTTCCGTTCGACCACGGTACACCCTGCGTTCGAAAGGTGCCTGAACCGGGGAACGTTTCTGCGAACCGTCAAAAGCCGCTTTGAATCTTCGATATACTCATTGACCCACCCTTCCCAGTCGTACTCTTCTGTCGCAGTGGACGGCATATCGAATCCTCCAGAGATCGCCTCGAAATAGAGACTCAGCATTCCGAGTGCTGTTCTGTGGTTTGCATTTGGCAATGCATGACGCAAGATCAGACCCGAGACCAATTCCCCACCCGCGATTGCCACTGACTCATCCCACGTGACTCGGTCCAGCGCTTCCGGGATCCGCGTAATCTCGATCTCTTTGTACGCTGCAAGACGTTCGTCTTCCTGTTCGTATTTCTCCGCAGCGATAGATTCGAACAACCGCAATATCCGGGTCGTGATGATCTGATTCGCCCACTCCATGTCCGCGACTTCCTGTCGGAGTTCGTATTCAATATCCTCCGTCACGTCCGGGACTTCCCGTCCCCTGTACACCACGTATACTGTCTCATTCAACTCACACTCCTCGATTCGCGTTATTTCATCAGCCTCGCACTGGGCTGCTCTCTTTTCTGCCTCTTCAAACTCATATGCCAGATAATCGATGGAGAGTCGGCTGTTCTCCGGGTGGTGGTACGCGACCCGTCCCGCCATTGATGCTCGATTCCGTCGGGTGGTCCTAAATATTGTTGTGAAACACGCTCGATTCACGAGACGGAGTGATCTTGTGTACCACGGCGCGTAGTGGGACCTCTCGACGGGGAGACCGAGAACTGATCGAGATTGTTGGTCACTGCTGTGTAGTGGATCTCTATCAGTCGTATAGCGGATACGCCAGCTATGGAATCGAATGGTACATGGTAACAAGAATAATCCTGCGGTCTCTGGACCACCTACCATGGAGCCACAGGAATCATCTGCCGACATGCGATCGCTGTCACCGTTTGTCTCTCTTCGCAGCTACAGGGGTTTCGAGAAGTACCTGTCGTCAGCTAACCGGATGAAGGTCGTGAGTTACTGTACCTCTCCGCGGATGCTTCTCGAACTCTTCAACGAACATGACCTGGAAAAACTGGAGGTGATCGTTGGCGAGAAAACCGACTTTCGTGAGGAAATCAAATCCGTCTCCGTCGCCCAGGAACTCGAACGATACAAGCGACGTGGGGACCTGTTGATCTATCTTTCACCCGACCGTGATATCCATGCGAAACTCTATATTTTGCGATCCGACGGGGGAATCACGATCTTGACCGGCTCACCGAACTTCACCGATTCAGCGTGGACGAATCGGTATCAGGTCAACAACCTCGACGTATTCAACTGCGCGCCAGAGTCCGAATGGCATCACCAGGCACTCGAACTCTACGATGAATACCTGGAGCTCTGTGATCCGGACCCGTTTCTGGAAGACCTGACGGACGAACTCGATGCATCCGATGATCCACCTGAAGAGGTCATTGAGCGCTGGCTCACGGTAAGCGATGCAGAAGAGGACAACGAACTCAGGGAGTTTCACGGTTCAATTTCTACCCAACTCGGCGAGTTCGGTACGTCGATCAATGCTGATGAGGTAATCCACGAATCGCTGCAGCAGTACTCCGATAGCACGCACTCGAAGATGCAGGATCTGTTCCAGCCCTTTGATATTACGCTCAATGATAGCCTTTTCCGGACATCGATCGGTGAATACGGGCGTGCCGTCAAGAGCAACTACGATATTCCGAAGCTGTGGGTAACTGCTGATGGAGTGCACCTGCTTACTCCGAGTGGACGGCACCTCGAATTGACCGAGCCACCACCCAATCCACAGGCGGTCGATACGAGTCTCGCTAACATCGAAGCTTATCTTGAGACGGTCGACCAGGCGGAAACTGACGATGCAGCGGCCGCAAAAGCGCACATGTACGAGGGGTTGTTGTACTTTCTCTGGGCCCCGTTTGTCAACCAGTATGCCAAGGCGTTCGGGGCAGGGCAGGTCGGTGACGTTGAAAAGAGCGTGCCGTTTCTCTACATCCATGGTGAACCAAATGCCGGGAAGGGAACATTCCTGGAGTTCGCGCTCCGGCTCATTTCGGACAATTCTGTCGTCAGCCCGATCGATGGTGCAACCGTCGGAAGTCGGACGCCGAACAAAGTTCGCGAACCGGTGACGGCATTTCCCGTTGCATTCGACGACGTCGAGCGACAGACGTTCGGTCGGTTGGGACGCCTCCGGAATTACTGGGACAACTGGAACGGCAAACCATACCCGGCGATCATCATTACGAGCAACGAGAACAAGCCCAACGAGTGGTTCCTCCAGCGGGCAAAGATGCTCCATTTCAAGCTGATGTTTACTGGGCGATCGACAGCTCGGATGCGAATGCGAGAAATCGTCGAAGCCGATAATCCATTCTACAAGTGGTTCACACACCAGTATCTGCGACGCGATATCGAGATGGCGGATCTGGTCGACGAGGAGACCGACCGTGATGACATTCTGGCAGTCGTCCGGGACACGGTCATGGACCTGTACGAGTATGCCGACCGTTCGCTACCGGCGTATTTCCCTGAACAACCAGCTGAATGGGAGCACGACGTCGGTCGACAGCGCTGGCACGAAGCGATTGATAACGAGTATCTCGTGTTCCAGCGCCGTAACGACAGACTCGTTGCCCTGTTTGACGATGATATCGCCTCCTATGAAATCGACAACGCGTACCTCCGGAACCTCCCTCGGCACATCCGAGCCCGGCGCACCCACAACGAAATCTGGATTACGTCCGTCGACGCCTTCGAGCGCTGGCTGCAACGGGACGTGGACGAGGCGGGTGGGTTCCTTGACAGGCTTCGCACTACGTGGTTCGACTAAGTCAGGTAGCTGTTCTAGGCAGGTTTGTCGACGTCCACGTCGATCGATACTGAGACAGTATCCGCATCAGGTTCCTGGTCAGTCTTGGTTCGATATTCGACCAGCAGGCTGATTTCGAGGAGCGTTTCAAGCCCGTCAATACCTACTGCGGTGTGTATAAACCGGAATGGGCAGGTAAGTCGATACAGGTGACTCAACGCTTCGTCCTCTGCTGTGAAGTCCTCGGGGAAGTCCCCATCGGCCAGATCACCAAGTAAAGCCGTCCGATTGTCGAACTCGTCCCAGCGATTGAGCTGGCAGAAATCGGCGAATGCGTGGCGGACTGTTTCATGGAGTCGGTCATGGTAGCCATCCGGTGGTCTTCGGTTCCCGTCGATCGCTTCCTGTATATGGCCGCGGTCAGCGATACTCAGGAACCCCTCCGAGAGATCCCTCATGTCGCGCTGTAACTGTGTGCCGCAGTTCGAGCAGTATTTTGCCGATGGGAGTTCCGTATTCCCGCAGTCGTCACAGACTGTCATAGATTCACTGTCACAGGTATCCTATTGATTCCTGATGACCGTTCAGTAAGGAGTAGGTCCCTGTTTTCGGGTCCATGACCGTCCAGAGATACTCGAAACACAGGTGGTTGATCTCGATGCCGAGTTCGTTCTCTGATGGCCAGAAGACTGCTGTCGCGTTCGCGACCGATCTTGACTTTACCGGACCAGTAGCGAGATCATAGTCGATGTCTGAAACCACCCCCGAAAGCCCTCGGTCGCTCTACATCCCGCGACCACGCGGGACTGCGTCTCGATTGCTCCCGTTCGCTCCGCTCACGGGAACCCCGCTGTGCGCCTCGTGCCTGCGGTGCTTGCGGGGTCGGGGGACGTTCACGGCGCTTCGCCCCGTGAGCTCGGGAGACGCCGTCTCCCGGTGGTCGAGGCGGCCTCGCCCTTTCTGAGTCCGCCAGGACGGCGGATGATTCGCCGAGCGATGGAAGCGGTTGTACAGTGGTTCGTGACGGCCCGCACCGCTCGCCGCGTGCCGCCCTCGCTTCGCTCGCGACCGACCATTCCGGGCATGCGGCGAGCAAGCTCGCCGTTCCGGGCTAAAGTAAATCTGGTCTCGACGCCAGCATTAAGCGCGTTTTCGGTTGCGCCCCTCGCGGGCTTTCGCGTTCCAGCGCTTTGGGCCGTTCCGCGCGGCGAGCCACACCCCGGCTCGCCGTGCTCACGACCGTCGCCCTGGACACGGACCCGCAGTCCGGGCCGGACGCGAGAAACGGCTTAAAGCTGGCCGCTCGCTCCGGGCGGGTCGGCGCGCGGTGCTGGTTGGGTGGCCGCCCTATGGCGCGCTCTCGCTCGCGCCCCAAGGGGCGCTCGCGAAGGCGCGAGCGAGAGCGCGCAGATGGTACTGTCGGTCGTTGTCGTCGGAAAACCGCGATGGTGGAGCATCGCGGTGGCGGCGCGTGAGCGCCTTCGGAGAGTTACTCCAATGACTTCTAGAAAGACAGTCGTAGATAAGGATTTGGTCGATGCACAGAACGCGAAGTACGCGGACGAGATGCAGTACGCAGTCGAAGACGAGCCTGAGCTCCGGGCGACGGTGGAACTGGAGTCCCAGGCAAAGGTGGACACCAACCACCCCGATGCACGCCCGGAAGGGATGACGCTCGAAGGCGAGGAGACGCACCTGGCGCGGAAAATGGAAAAGAGACGGACACGCCAGCGGCTGGATCGCCGGCAACAGTCGAACCGGGAGCGACGGTCTCGTGACGTGGCCAGTCGGAGGAGTCGTAAGCGACGGCAGGAGTTCGAGGAACGCGCGGCGAGTGTGGCTCCATCACAGGGGTCAAGCGATCCCCGAGAGCTGTGTTCCCAGACGGAACTGGCGACGATCAACGAGCAGGCGGCCCGGCTGGTCGAAGAGGTCGACGGGTGGTCACGAGCAGCCATCGCGCGGCGGCTGGCGGCGCGGGTCGTCGACGGTGCCGACATCTCACGGGCAGTGTTGGACGTGGTCGAGGGCTGTCAGCGCGAGCCAGGGACGGTGGTTCCGATCGCGGCCGTTCCCGAGGTGGATCGAGCGACAGTGAGCATCAGTGGGACGATCGAGGTGTTGTGGAACGCAGACAGTCCGGCGATCAGTCAGGTCGGGTTGATCGAAGACGAAAGCGGCCGTACGAGGTTCACCAGTTGGGTAAAGTCCAGAATGCCCATCGTTCAGGAAGGTGACCGGGTCGTGTTCCGGAATGTAGCCAAGAACTGGTACCAGGGTCGATGTTCGGTGGCTCTGACAGGGCAGAGTCACATCCACTTCCCGGATCGCGACCGATGGACTGACCAGTAGGCCACAGGCTCCCCGGTTTTCTTTTCTCGTGCCACCTCAACCTACCCCGCCGCCCCACCCACCGCTCCGTGCTCGCTTCGCTGCGCGCGCAGCCACAACCTTGGAAGCCTTTCTGAAATTCATTCCTAAAATCGGGGGAATGAGCGGTCGAACGGGTGGGTTTGTCTCACCCAACGAGGGGTGCGGTTGTGTCCACACTCGGAGCTACGCATGAAAGTCGAAGGAGACTATATGTGCGACATCTGCGGCGAATCGTTCGATACGAACGTCGAGATTGCAAGCCACATGGCAGGTCACAAGCGATCCATCACACCTGACCATATCAGCGAGGAACTCAGACGTATCGCCGAGCAGAAAGGCCGACCACCAAAGCAACCCGAAGTTGAGGAGGAGACGGATTTCACTGCTGGTGCGGTACAATCAACGTTCGGAAGTTGGAGAGAAGGACTACTGGAAGCGGGGCTTGAACCACTTGATCACTCGTACTCGAGAGAGGAGCTAATCGACGAGTTACGGCGCGTAGCCGAGAAGCTCGGTCACTCTCCGTCAACAATGGAAATGAAGAAACATGGGGAGGTATATCCAGCTACGGTAAAACGGCAATTTGGATCGTGGAATACCGGACTCGACGCTGCAAGGCTGTCGACGACGAAATCGACCAAGGTCACTCCTCAAGAAGTAATCACAGCAATTCAGGCACTTGCTGACGACCTTGGGCGGCCACCGACCGCCTACGAAATGGATGACCTAGGAGAGCATGCAACAAAAGTCGCCCAACAGCGCTTCGGCAGTTGGAACGCTGCACTTCAGGAGGCAGGCTTTGACCCTCATAAGCGGCGAAATATACCTGAAGAGGAGTTACTGAAGGAGCTCACTCAACTCTGTGATGATTTGGGTCACGTACCCTCAACTGTTGAAATGCGAGAACATGGAGAGAACACTATCTACCCGTACATCCGGCGGTATGGATCATGGAAGCAGGCCGTGGAGGCGGCTGGGATGGAATATCGCGGCTATCCAAGCGGACCTGATCATCCTACTTGGAAAGGTGGCTACGGGGATATTTCGTATGGGCCAAATTGGTACAAGCAGCGCAAACGTGCGCTAGAACGGGACGGATTTGAGTGCCAGATGCCGGACTGTTCCATCGACCGTGAGACCCACCGCGAGCTCTGGGACCGTGACCTAAACGTCCATCACATTACGCCGCTTGACACATTCATCGATGCCGACGGTGTCCTTGACTACGAACGGTCGAATCGACTTGAGAACTTGGTCACGCTCTGTCGGCGCCATCATATGCTGTGGGAGCAGTTCGCTCCGCTCCAACCCGATATCCGCTAACCGGTCCCGGTGGTATTTCTTGCTCCCGGCGATGGGTGGCGGGGACACCCGCTCCCCCATCGACTTTGACTAAAGACACGACACTCACGACCCGTGAACGGCTTCGCATTCACCCCCGCGAAGCCCGCCGGACAAACCGACTCGCCAATCGTGGAAGCACAGTCAGACGCTGCGATAGACGCTTGGAACGACCTGCCGCCGACAGCCCTTCGGGAGTGTCCCATGTGTGGGAAGGTCAGGCTTCCAGAGCGGATTCAAGAGCACCGGTGTGATAGTTAATAGCTCCGGCATTTCATATGTGGATTGAATCTGATTCGTCAACAGCGTCTATCACTAACGTTGTAGCAGAGGCAATGCTTAAGCGGCTATAAGCCAAAAAACAAACATATAAGATGGAAGATCCGGGGGGCGACAACGGAGACAGAATCGCAGAAGAGGAACTGAAGAGGGAGATCAATAGAAGGCTGAATGACCTCGATATCAAATATCTACGTGACATCTGCGACCGTTCCGCCAATCCTGTTGAAGAATACTTTGTAGGTTTAGCCTCAAAAGCAGGTTCCCCTTCGGATATCGACTACCTTGTCTCCACGTATCCGAATGCTGCCCAACGATTTATCGAACTACACGACATGTATTTCCAACCCGGCGAAGTCGCAAAATCAGGTATTATCGACGCGTTGTCCCCAAGGCACTACGATCGGGATACGCTGAACAAACCCGGCATATTCGACTCATTCGAAAGGCTTCTTCTGGTGTCGATGGCCGTTTTCTACGATCCAGTCAACGATACTCTCTCTACTGATTTCGATATCATGGTTGGACGGGCACAGATCCGTCATGAACGGACTGACGGCCGCTATCGATTCAACACTTCACTCCCGTTCGACGAGTCTGATGAAATAGAGAGCAGAATCAACCAGTTTCTACAGCGGCAAAACCAAGAAGGTGAGACCATCCCAGCGTGGAGTGGAATAACCGAATCGGGGTTCTGGGTGAAACTGTTTAGACGCCGTAACCGGCAGAGCGTATACAAATTTGAAGAGTCACCTTCTGGCCCACCTAGCGTGCCCAAGGTAACCACCGAATCTAGATACCCGGTGAAGACCTTTGCAGCCGAAGTGAAGGAAATAGAAGATGGGGTGGAGATACATACCTTTGACAATCTGAACCATAGCGGTATGAAGAAGCTGTTCAAGAAGCTTCTAAAAACAGTGGCCAATGACCCTGACGCGTTTGAAGGCTGGGATCGAGTTCAATCGACTAACGCTAAGAAATTGGTAGATACACTTGTTGACTCAGCCGAAAATGCGGTTGAGGAGGACGAGGAGGACGTGGATGTCGCCGGGGATTTGCAAGACGGAATGGATAAGATCGTGGAGGATACAGAATCCGAGCTTGATGATGAAGACGAAGAGGACCAAATCGTAAAACAGCAGCTAGAGAACGGGAGCCCGACCTTTGTTGGATTCAACATTGAGAACGATCAGGCGACCGGTATCGAACAGTTCCGGGTCCGGTCAGAAGGACCATTCGCTGAATTCGGGGGGCAGATAGAGGAGTTCAACGAGGCTACACGGTCGCTTCTCCGCGAAGCCGATAAAGAGAACATCAGACTGGCTTTTAGAATGGATTCACCTGAAGAAGACCGTCCGAACTTCTTCACAACTGGCTACGGGGACTGGGATGACTTCCGTGGAGTAAGTCAAGACGTCTACGACACGTTACAGCGGCTTTTCGATGACTATGATGAATAGTGGTGTTCTGAAAGACTTGAGTTCGGTGCTCCGGTCAAACCCGGAGAGGATTGATTCTGCGGACTTACCAGAGCAGCTTCTGGATACAGAATATGTATCTGAGAAACCAATACCGGAGTCACATACCTGCCCTACGTGTGGCGGTGAAGCGGCTCTCTACGATTCAGGGGATTCGGATGACTTGTTTAGACTGGTCTGCCTCGAATCCCATGAACACGAGACAACAGTCACAAAGAAAGAGTTGACACAGTATGAAGTCGAACTTGCTCCACTACTCGAGGACATCGCAGATACCGCTGGGCTCACATCTACTGGTGACGTGGCGAATTTATTCCCTGAGTTTGCCGTTCAACGAACTGAGGAAGACGTCTTGGTTTGTCTAATTGGATCCGCGAAGAACTACGATAACTCGGTTCAATCAGCGGTTAATTACATTCTCGAGAATCAGGTACCTGCGTTCATCGTTACTCCGAGACAGTCGGTTGAGGAATTGCATTACCTGATTGAACCCTACGCGGTCGTTGGTATCATTCAAGCGTTGACCTTGAATAGGTTCTCCGACGAGGACTTTGTCCAAGAAACCACAGTATCGTTGACATCAGAGTACGAGCACAAGCAGACTCTTTTTGACGAACAGAAGATTGGGAAAGACGACGTACGGTGGAAGTTAGAGGATCATCCGTCTCTCATCAAAAGCAAGCTTTCCACGCTGCGGACTCTCCGTGAGAACAGTAAGCACGAGCGGAACGGGATTGGCCGAACGGTCTGGACTGAATTTGAGAAGGTGTGCAAGGCGGCTTTCGCCTATCTAGACTTCGAACTGGAGGTTGGGCAGGGAGGTGTCGACAATGAGGGCAGCGAGGTAGCGGATGCAGTAATCGGGTATCCTCCTATGGAGATCCCGGACCGGGTAGAGCTCTCACGGCTGCACGGAGTTGTAGATGCTAAATCGGCTTCTCAAGTGGATTTCGACGGTGAAGCAGTCTCAAAGCAGCTGGACTACTTTGACGAAATCAAAGGTGACAAGCTCTACCAGTCCTTCACGAAGCTCCATCTCTTCGTTGTCTTCGACTTTGATGCTGAGAAAGTGCTTGACTGGTATGAAACCGCTAAACTGCATTACCCTGATCAGACGGGTATGGTGGTGCTGACCGCTGATGCTCTTCGGTCAATGGTGGATTTGAATCAGTCGCCACTGGCACTTTCAGCGGTTAACCGAGGAGAATTTGATACGCGGCACGTGTTCAGGTATTTCTTTGACCCAAAGCTGTATACACGGCCTGAGTTCGTTGACGTAGCCGAATTACTTGATTTATCTGAGTGGAGTGGGACGGAGCCGGAGACTCAGCACCGGTATCAGGCCGAGGATGAGCTGCTGATTGTGACCCAAGAGATGGTTCTAGAGTGGATTGATGGCATACATTCTAAGCAGCACGACACAGACTCGCTGTTCCAAGTGGAGTAGCTGAACTGAGTTTACTGCGGTTCAACTACTTTTATGCATCCAGGGCATTCGACCTATGTACTCTGTGAAACGTCTTCTTTCTCGTATTCAAGCAGAAGACGTCCTCGGGTGATCCCACTGCGTCATTCGCGGCAGCAGAGCGGATTTTATATCTGCAGGATATGAAAGACGAGACAAGATGCCGTGCAAGGACTGCGGCCAGCTACTCATACGAAAAGAAGACAGCAAATCACTGTTCTGTCCTCGCTGCCGTGGTCTACCAGTAGAATCTCAGAAAGTAGTGAATGCGAAGGTGAACTGGTTGACCAAGGACTTCTTCACCGACGAGGCTATTCTCAGAGTTCTACAGGACTACAGCAAGGTCAACCTCATCTACAACCTTTTCAAACGGCTGAACCAGATGTCCTATGGTTTCTACAACGAACTGAAGCAAGGTATCCCTGTCTCTGAATTCGGCTACCTGGCTTACGTTCTGAAGCAGATCTATGGACTGGAAGACTTCGGCGATGAACGAGTTGAAGATCGCCCCGAGAGCACCGAAGAGATTGAAACCGTTATAGATGCGTATTCAGAACTGATTTTCCGACTCCGACATGCCCGAAACCAGTTCACAGTCTGCATCCGTAAAGACGAGTTCACCAGGCGGTTCGAGAACTTTGCTTCTGACTACAACCGCTTCCAGTCAGAGTATGGGCTATGTTTCAGCCGTTGTCTGAATAGCGTAATCTGCAACGACATGGATGCATTCGATGATTTCAGCTACGTAGCCGATGTTCTGCGGGCGGTCGATAAGACCGAAGCTGGCGAAGAACAGACATCACGGGAGTTCGGGGACGCCTGGTATCAAGTGATTGAGCAGCTGCGGTTTATGGCTGGATCGGATGATATGGTTGGTCCGACCTACTATACCAAGTTTCCCGAAGACGTCACCATCTTCGATTTGAAGGAATTCTTGGACCGGTTGGACAGCCTGTTCAGTGAGGAACCAGCGAGGAAACTCCGAGAAGAAGCATGGGTAGCTCCGCTCAGAAAGCGAAGGGTTGAAAGCTGCGGTCAGAAAGCATTCGGAGATGACTGGGATCAGGTGAGAGATAGGATAATTCTCAGTGAGGATAACTTGGACGCCCACCCACTACTCTTTGAACTAGACTTCAGGGCAAAAAAAGAGCTGCCAGGCAATCGTCGTCCAAGCTATGTTCCTAAGAAGCAGATCTACTATCCACGCTATTTCTCCCAGTTGCTACAGTTCCAGATTTTTCCGCTGCTACGTAACGGCGATATCGCTGAGTCAGGGCATCAAATCTTGTCTGAACTTGCCGGCGACAGAGGCACGGAACGGGAGCGAAACCTCTACGATTTCCTCACTGACCACGGAATCGAATGCTACCATGGAGCGGAAACACAGAAGAACAAGAACGAGGTGGACCTGATATGCGTCCGTGACGGTTGCCTCCAGATTATCGAAGTGAAGTATCTGATGCCGCCGATCCGAATCAACGACCCGGATGGCATCAGAGAACTGAATGAGAAGTTTGACCGGCTTATCTTCAACGAGGTAAACGAGAATACCAGCCGGGAGCCAGAGGGTAAGCCATTCCCTGAGAAAGTGGAGGGTTGGAAGGGTCTTGAATCAGGAGAGGAGTTCCGTTCGCAGGTCAGTGGTGACGGGGGGTATCAGCAGCAAGAGGTCCCGGAGAGCTGGAACGATCTGGATGTCGAGATGCTTGTGGTGTCGAACGTGGTGCCGTCGTACATAAAGAAGCAGGGCGTCCGGTTCATTACCGACTTAGAGCTCTACCAAATGGTAGAGCATGGAGAGGACGTGTTCTACGATATCCATAGCTAAACCCTGTGAAATCCGGGTTATTTTACGCTCTAAGCATCGCCAGAGTATCATGTTTTAACCAAGCATAGATGACATTTAAGTCAAGGATCTTCAACGGTTTGTGGAAACCGGAGCCACGGAGAAGCAAGAAATCGATTTCAAACGAGAACTCAACCCGCGGGACAACGGCCACAAAGAAAAATTCTTGGCTGAGGTCACTTTCTTCGCTAACACCACTGGCGGGGATCTAATCATTGTCGTGCCTAACTCAGAAGACGTCGTCGGCGACAAAATCGACAAGGGCGTCTACACGCCGTCGACCGCGAGACAGTACCTGAAACGGAAGCTGGCCGAGCAAGTCGGGGACCGACAGGAGGTGCTCATTCAGACCGGGGAATCCCTCTTCGAAAAGGGGACCCCGGACCATTCCCAGTTCGATCTGCTTCGTGGCAGCTGCTGTTTTTCTGGGGCCGGAATGGGTGAGCCCCGCCATAGGCTCGCGATTCGATGGCCTCAGAGGACGACCTGTTACACGACTGTGAGTTGGACCCCGAGGCGATCCTCGGAACGTACACTTCGGAAGACGCCCTGTTCACCAACGAGACGGAATCCCCGTTGAACGTGTTGACCGACAAGACACCGGCACATTCGCAAGCCACCGTCGAGGAAGCGAAGGGGTTCGCTGCGAGTATCGACACGGAGACGCCCCAGATCGCACTGCCCGCATCCGACGAGTCGCAGGTCGAAACACAGAGCAAGCCCTACATGGCGGCCGCGTTCTTCCACTTCAAGGCCACAGGCTCGCTCGAACGTCACCGCGCCTACCACGCCGCCTACGAGGCGGACGCGTTCGCCGTCGACTTCGAGGCCGACTACGAATCGGGCGACTAACGATCACTGTCGAACGAACGGACGAATCCTGAGAGTCCACTGTCACGAGGAGAGTTTTTCGAGCGCCGGCGATGGGTGCCGGCGCAGCTGGAGCGAGCAACGACACCCGATGCGTCGGCGTTTCGAGGTGTTCAAGATGCATATGGTGATTTACGCACTCGTAGAGGCATCGACGCACGACGACGCTTTGGCCACTGGAAAGACGGTATTCGACCGCCTGGTCGGCGCGGACCCACACGCTGGCGCCGTCTTCGATTATTACGTCTGTTTCGACCAGGAAGACACGTCTGTCGCAGGCAAGGCGCGATGGGGCGAGCTCCCTGCAGCGGTTCCTGTCGACTCCGATGACGGCCAGGGCCTGCTCGAGCGTGGCTGGGAGGCGACGAAGGAGGAGTTCGAGCGCAATCTCGATCGGGTGAAGGAAGCCCTCGACGAGCTCTCCGACGAGGAGATCATGCGCGACGAGGGCCTCGCCCGGCACGCCTTCCACCAGGTCGGTGCGTACGACGGCCCGACGATCTTCCTGTACACCGAGCACGCGACTGGCATTCGCCACCGTAAGCAGCTGGATCGACTTCTCGAGGAGAGTGAGTATCTCTGGATCGTGCCCGCTGACGTCCACTTCTGACCAATGCCCAGGATCACTAACTGGCGACGTGAGAGGCGCTCGCCGGCACTCGCGTATCGGAACACCGAGACCGATGCACGAGCCATCCTGCATCGAGCGCCGGACTCCTACCGGTACAAGTGGCGTGGGACAATCCTCGTCGACGGCTACCCGGTCTGGTCACGAGGGTACGAGACGAAGGACGAGAAGTCGTTCCGTGACAAGCTCCGAGAGCGGCCAGCACCCAAGCTCGCATGCCCCGAGTGTCCGAGCGACGACGTCCTCGTTGGCGAGAAGTCAGCAGACGGGGCGAAGGTCCAGCGGTGGTACGACTGTCCGGACTGTGGGTACGAAGCCCCCTCACGCATCGTCTACGGCACTGAACGGTGAGAGGGTGAGCGCTGGGCGCTGTTTTTTGTCCGGGCACGAGGGGGTAGCCCGGTATGACCGGGTTGGGCAAACAATGAGTCTCGAAATACTTGACCGACACAGTGAGGCACTGTTCGACTTCCTCTGGTGCCCCGTCTGCGGTCAGGAGGTGTTCACCCACATCCCCTTCGAGGGGGTGTTCTGCAAGAACTGCAACACGCAGGTCGAACTTCAGGAGTCCCGAGAGACACGCGGCTACGAGGAGGCCGTGCTCGCCTGCTTCGATACCGACACGACGTGGAACCTTCACATCGACGAGAAGCTTCGTCGCGATCTTCCAGATGGGTCGGCACGCGTGAAGGTCTTCGGCGCACCGGACGACTACGAGGTCGACTGGTGGAGTCCGGAGCCGGGTGAGGACTGGGAACCTGTCGAGCGCGGAGAGTTCGACGACGTCGAGGAACCCGACGAAGTGTCCCATCTAGCGTAGTCAGCTGTTGAATCCTTCATAGGCCACTGGTACTCGAGTATTGCTCTGAATCGTCGCAATCAACTTTTTAATCGTCTGTTGTGTCCTCCCAGCAATGACGAATAGACAATCGAAAGAGGATGTCTGGGAGGAGTGGGTGCGGAGGACAATTCTCGCAGATATCCAGTCGGCTGCAACCCCGGACCCGGTACCAATGGTCGACGACAGCGGCTCGGAATTGTCGATGGCCGACGAGTACGATACGTACCGTCTGGGTCGAGGGAGTGGTGACTATCTGTACATGTTGTATCTCCTTGAGGAATCCGCAGACGGACCCCAAGATGTGATCCCGGTGTACATCGGTGAAACGAGCAACGTCGCGAGTCGACTGATGAACCACTTCAGAAAGCTCCGGGACGCCCTCCCCATTTCGGAGTGGGAAGACGATGGGTCATGGGGCAGTTACGGGAAGTATGATCACATTGCGACCGTCTACGAACGATCGGCTTCACAGCTATACGCATGGGTGGTCAACGTTGACGACCTGGAGGTAGGTCCGTACGGGTACCCGACGTACCGACACGAACTCGAGGGGAAGATGGTCGGTCTCGTTCACTCGCTCCCACGGTTCGATCGCGTCTTCGCCAATCGCGACTTCGTTCCGAACCGCGTTCCTCACGAGATGGGCCAAGTGGGGCCCGAATGGGTCGACGACGAAAACGAACCATCGAACGAAGAACCAGCACGTCTCGCTGAACTCCCCGATGAGAAGGTGACTGGGGAGAGTAAGACCGAACTGTGGTACGAGTGGGTCGAAAAAACCATCTGTCGAGACATCAACGATTCCGAAGAGACAGATCCGATACCGCTCTTCGAGACTGACGACGACCTCGTTGTCGAGACGAAGACTCTCGGCTCCTCGGCAGTGCTCAAGCGAAGCGACGCCATTGACGAACGGATCCGTCGAGAGGGCAAACGATGTGTGCACAGTGACGGTGTGAGATCTGGAGAGAGTGGATTACTCTATGTCATGTTTCAACTCAACTCCGAGAATCCCTCCCCAACGGATGTCGTCCCACGGTACATCGGCAAAGCAGAGGCATACGGAAAAAAGAACGAACTGAGTGCAAACTTCGAGGAGATAGCGAAAGACCGGAGCGGAACTCGGAGCTTCGCTCGGTGGGGCGACGGGAATTATTGGCACGTAGGTGAGCTGTCGGAGACAGTATTCGGCGAGACGTCGAAGAAACTCAGTTGGGCGAGCGAACTCTTCGAACAGGGGACGCGCCAGCTTGAACAGCAGACGTACCTGTGGATCCGCGCGTGGGACCCGGATACGTATCCAGGGCCGTACGGCTATCCAGCATACCTCGCAGAAGTCGAGCCGCTACTGGTCGGACTCGCATACGAGGCGTGGCCCGATTACCTACTCAATCACAACGAAGTCCCAGGTGACGCACCCGCGAACAGTCGCGAGTTTGAATTTCGCCCCGTCGAGGACTGTCACTGACGGCCTTCCCGAATCTTACGGCAAACACCTATCCGCTGATGGTCCTTTTTACCATGATAGCTTTCTTAAGTGCAGAGCTGTTTCCCCTCTACCATCTCTACAGGCGAACTTACTGAATGGAGGCTCTTTATTCAGAAGTTCAGTTTAGAAAAATTGGGGTTTCATGGAGGCAGTTTATCGCTCCTAGATAAGCAGCTTCTACTTGTTGTTGGTGCGCCCGCCATGCGCGCCACCGTACACCTGATGGTTATGATTGATGTCGACAAGAAGCCAACTAGGATTCATCGAAACATTTCTGCTAATTAGTGTCTTTCGACAGAACCGGATTTTTTATTTCAATAGAGGTCGTTGATATTTAATAAATTATTGACATAAGGACTGAGTCGGCCTCACCACCTTGCTACCCGGAACTTTTAAACTAGTGTCGATCCCGATAAACACTATGTCCCAGTTCTACCAGGATGCTACCCCTGACCATGCTCAACTCCTCCCCACAAAGGATACTCTCACTGCGCTCAAGTCTGATGTCACGCTTGAATCGGCCATCCTAGAATTGTGTGATAATTCACTTGATGCATGGAAACGCTCCAGCAATCGAACGACATCTACACAAATCGAAATTGAAGTCAATGAGGGCAGAGATCAAACGGAACTGGTCATTCGAGACACCGCGGGTGGCATTCCTCGAGAAGATGCCGCAATGCTCTTTGGACTCGGCAAAACTGCAAAGAACGAGGTCCCTGGTGCAATTGGTACGTTCGGTGTGGGGGCAAAAAAGAGTTTAGTGAACTTGGGCCTCCCATTTCATATTGTCTCACGACACGAGTCCGCAGATATCGGTTGGACCTACCGTATTACCGAAGAGTGGTTTGAGGATGATGAGGATTGGACGGTGCCGGTCCATGATGCAGAGGACATTCCACCGGGAACAACTGAGATCCACATTGAGGATCTCAACTACAACTGGAGCGAAGAAACTGCTGAAGGACTCCGCGACCGTCTGGGCAGGGCTTATAACCTCTTTCTGAGCGAAGAGATGCAAAAAATCCGAGGTACAGACTATGAGCTGAATATTACTGTCGATGGCCAGTCGGTCGAACCAGAGGGCATGCCTGACTGGTCCTATCCTCCATTCGATGGACTTCATGCTCGCCGATATGAGAACATCGAATTGGATATCGAAGAGTTCGATGAGGTTGTCCACCTACATATTACGGTTGGACTATTGACGAAGAAAGACAACCAGAAGGCCGGCACGGATATCTATTGTCAGGAGCGAAAAGTTGCGGGCCGACTTCGGGATGATCAGGGCGGGTTTGGGACTGGCAAAGATCGACTTGGCAATTTCAACCCTCGCCACCAACGTCTTAAGGTGATCGTTGAATTAGAAACTGAGGGCGACGGCCAAGCACTGCCATGGGACACACAGAAGTCCTCAATCGACAGGCACAATCCGCTAATGCGCGGGACCGATCATTGTCGCGGAGTCTACAACTGGCTCCGGAGAACGGTCCAGGCATACTTCGATATGGATGCAGATCGAGTTCCACGTGCCTTCTTGGAGCCATATGGCGCAGATCATCCCGCGGCAGCAAACGGGGGAAAGCCAGAAGTCCACGACTATTCTGGCCGGTCGCATGTGACAAATGAACACCGTCCAGATACGGACATACCGAAAGTCAAATTGGTGACGCAAAAGGCGCAGTCAGATGCTACTTTGCTGATCTCCCGTGAGAATGCTATTGACAGCGGCCTGGTCGATGCATACAATATTCAGCTCGAACATGAGAGTGACCGAAACCGCGAGAACCTGACTCAGGTTACCTCGGAGCCACCTGAAGAGGCAATCAAACACCCACACGAAATAGCGAATCAAATTGGTGAACTGGCAAACCGCCACTATGACTATGGGGTCTATCACCCTGATGAGTTGGAAGACTGGGAGGCTGCTCGCTACAATTCATTCATGGAGCGACACGGTAAACAGGATCTGAGAATCGTTGATGAACTTTCCGAAGATCTCCCGGCCTCTCGGGCTGAATTGTCTGTAGCAGACAGGAGTCAGGCCGCGACTGAACATGGCGCTGCCGTCTATACGGCTAAAGAACTTGAGGACGACTCAAAAACAAGTGAGGACGCCGAGATTTTCTTGGTATTAGGTGGCGATGGCGAGGATGAACGGGGGTCTAAAGTAGTGGACACTACGCGTCGCGAGCTAATTAGTCAACTTGATATCGACCATTCAGCATCTGATGAAGTCCTCTGGGAAGAATTGAAACAACGGCTCAATGATACGCTGAACTGAAGACCGGACGACTTTATAGATACCGTCTTCATTTGAATATCACGAATGGCAGACCCGATCTTGCGTTGGGCTGGCGGGAAACGCCAGATTATCGACGACATAGTCACTAGGCTCCCACCCTCAAGAGACTATAATGACTATTACGAGCCGTTCTTTGGTGGTGGTGCTGTCTTCTTTGAACTGAAGCCGAGCAACGCGTTCATTAACGACATCAATGAGACGCTGATGGACTTCTATGAGCTGTTCAAAAATAATCTAGACTATATAATTAGAGAAAATAAGAAGCTGGACGATGCCCTCAATCGCTATAGCACACTTGACGCAAAGAAAGAATTCTATTATACCCGTAGAAGAGAGTTCAACGAGTTGCAGAACGGATGTTGTGAGGATGAACTGCGGGAGGCAGTTCTCTTTCTCTTCTTGAATCGGACGTGTTTCAATGGTCTCTACCGCACCAACGAGAAGGGTGACTTCAATGTCCCAATGAAAAAGAAGGTTATCCTGACCGAATCAATCGAAGAAAAGCTTAAAGAAGGGCACAAGGTTTTACAAAATGCGGAGATAACATCACAAGACTTCGAATATATCGAGGAAGAAGTCGAAGAAGGGGACCTAATTTTCCTGGATCCACCATACATAAGCAATTCTGACGCACGCTACTTTAACCAGTACAGCACCGGTGGATTTGGGAGAGATCGACAAATTGATGTCCGAGATCTCGCTCTAAAACTTCATCATCGGGGTGCGTATGTGATGATTACGAACTCTGATGAAGCCGAAGATCTGTACCGCAGCGATGGCGAGTTCATGGAAAACTTCAGAATGATGGAACTCGAAGCTGCTCGGTCAATCAACAGCGACTCGTCTCAGCGCTCGCAAATTGGAGCTACTGATATTATTGTCACGAATTCGCCACAATTCTGGGAACAAAGAGAATTTGATGCTTACAGATAATCAAAGCAAAATTCATTCTATGTAGTAATATATTGGATACTTAGCATCCAGCACCCGTAGTCTGAACCAGAATCAAATTCGAAGCTCGGTTGCGTTGTGGGGTGCCTGCTATGGCAAAGGTTTATTTTATGCTACGCAACATATCAAGTCAACCGACGCCAATGTCACTAACGAAATCAAGTGATTCTCTTTATGACTTATTGTATGCCTGTCAACGGGGCCAGCGAGTGGCAATCGTTGGCGGCCATACTGACGAAGATACCCTCCGTGAGGGGTTGTACGTGGAACAAGATCAGGATGAAAACATTGCTGATTTTTTTGATAATGAGTACGAGAACGATGGGCGACTGCTGATACTAACCGGGAGTGCTGGTGACGGCAAGAGTGCCTTGCTAGCCCGTGGCTATGAGAAGGCTAAAGGAAACATTCCAGAAGAGCGCGTTAAGATGGACGCGACAGAGGCACGACGACGGGACGAGAATTATTCTGACAGACTCACCTCTTTTTTTGACACAATCGAATCTGACATTCAGTCCGAGTCCGGGCCAAGAAGTGCGATTGCTATCAACTACGGTCTTGCCATCGACTATTTCCAGCGGAAAGGGATGGCAGACACATTTGATGAGATCTGGGGTGCAATAGATGAATCACAGAATGAACTTTTCTACGAGTCGACCGAGCACAATATTTCCGTACTCAATTTGAGCCATCGCGAAACATACGAGACTGCCCCTGAGTCGTTGGGTGAGGGGTTAGTTTACGACCTGATTGATCGGTTTGATCCAATGAACGAAAATAGCCCGTTCACAGAGGCTTATGAACGAGAAAAGTCAGAGTGTCCTGCCGGCGATGACTGCCCACTTCAATACAACATCCGGCAACTCTCGACCACATCAGTCAAAAGGCAACTCGCACGGTTGTTTGCAGGCTGGAGTGTGGTCACAGGTTCGTATCTGAATCCACGGACCATCATTGACAATATCGCCTCGCTCCTCCTCCCAAAATCCCAGCCTCACGATCGGGATCATGAGGTCTGTCCTATCGGAGCTGCATTAGAGAATGGGACCACAACTGCTCACCCAGAGGACCTCATATGGAATGCGACATTCGATACACTGGGGACAAACAATCGGAATGAAGCCAGTAAGATTGATCCCGCAAGTCACACAACATTTGCCATTGATCAACAAGCGTTGGAGTGGGCAACTGGAGCTAACGGGACCGAAGAGGCACTACCCTCGCTTCCAGCCGTTGAGTTTGACGAGTCAGTCGAACGCGTTCGTACAGTGTTGCGAAAGCAATACCTGAACATGGGTGACGGGAAGACTATCCTTGACAAGCCAACATTTCAAGAGTTTGCTGCCGCACTGACGTACTTCAATAACGGTAGGCCGCAAGAACATGTAAGCCGGACACAGGAATTACTCAGTACTGTTCAGAAGGCTCTAGGTGGCTGGACCGGCCGGCAGAGAGGCGATGGCCTGGTTGAGTTCATTGACGCAAAGCGGTCCGCATCATATCGATATCTCTCGGACTGGGAACAGCCCGAGTTTGATGCCGATAAGTGCGCTGAGGAGACCGAATCGCTAGCCGTTCCTGGACGTCTCAAACTAATGGCTGAGCCGTCGAGCAGCGAAGAGCCACTCATTCCGATCCCGATCTCATTCAATATCTATCAGCTGCTGACACAGGTGAGTGAAGGGTATACCCCCAATGCAACCGACCTTAATCAGTCGCATGCTATCAGGGTGCTCCACTCACGCTTGGAAGACTTCACGAACAAACGAGAAAAGGTGGTCGTAGAGGGACGGTCAAATGAAACAAAAGTGACTATCGAGGACGACAATCTTGCGCTGCGAATATCTCGGGAGGGTAGCAAATGACATATAGTGGATTTGGATTCGTTCCAGAATTCGATTCTGCACCTGGCCGAACAAATCAGCGCGCGTACTTCCCGGTATCAATATCCGCGACAGTCCGAGAAGCAACATTCTCCGAGACACTATCCGGAATCTTAGATGCCGCTCCCAGCCACGAAATTGCTGATTTGGAGAAGTCATTCAAAGACCTGCCAGCACTGGACGGCGATGACGAGACAGCCGAAGAGTTGTGGAATGCTTTCACCTCTGGATATGGTGTCTCAGCTAAAGGATTTGGTCGAAAAAACGATGAAGCGGACTACCTTGTGCCATTCAATCACGCTGTAGCGTCAGCAATTGAGATCGACCAACGTCGCTGGTCTCGCCTCTATTGGCTACTGATGACTGATCCAGGGGATGGTGTCGTTGAGGATCTCCACTCAGAATTCGTTGAGGGTCTCTTCGATATGGATATATCAAACCTTCTAGAGGAAATTGTTATTAGCGGGATCGAGAATCTAGAGGGTGTTGAATTGGCGTCAGATGCTACTGAAATTCTCTCCAACCAGACGCCGATTGAGATTGATCCGCTCGTACCGGGGTGTGCGGAAGCATTTCGCGAGGATCTCAAGGCTTGGCTCAATGTCCGAGAATCTGAATCTGCCTCCCGGTGGATGCTTGGACTGCGCGATATCCTCAACTACCACTATATGATGTATGTCATTCAAACCGCCTACACTCTCCAAGAGGAATACGAGACGATCAAAGATGGGCCACCGTATGAATACTCATTTGACATCATCCCAGTGCCGTTTGGGTTAGCGAGTGAAACTGCATCCGAATCCAGAGAATTCGTGGATGCCTGGAAAGGTGATGGTCTATCGAGGGCCCTGTACGACTCCTGGGGGCGGCTTGCGGTACTAAATCACGTAGTGAGCGTTGCGATGGACTCCGGAAATCAGATTGACGCAAAACCATACACACTCTCGGAAGCACTTGAAGCCTTCCCAGATGAACTCCAACAGGACGTCATCGATCGGTTACTCGATGAATTCCCTGATGATCAACGACCTGACGTCGACTCGGATCTGGGAGACGTAGCGATCAGGTTCACACACTCAGTTCGCCGATACTACGAAAACATGGGTAAGACACCGTCATCACAAACTGCCTATTCGGCAGGCGAGAACTCGGTTCGCGATCTTGGAACAGGTGCAGAACGACAATTTATAGAGCGACGTCGGGGTGTCGGAACGATTCTCCGACTGGACAGAGGCAGTCTTCGGCTGTTTGCTCGGCTCTTTGACGCTCGAAAGCAACGGGGTCATATAGACGAGTTCTGGGAGTATATGCGAGGGCGAGGAATTAGATTTGACCGCCGGTCAAAAGAAGAGGTAATCTCACAATTAGAGGCAATGGGACTGCTGCAGAAGCAAAGCGACAGTGGGGAGGCAATGTATGTCGAGACCCTTTGAGCAGAACGTCGCTCGATGGTTCTATGAACAGATGCCGGAACTGGATCCCCAGTCGGGAGACCGGTATGCAGGGAAGCTCCCAGACCCGAAAACGGCGGAAAAAATCACCGAGTCTATTCTTGAAAACTCCGAGGGGATGGTTAGATTTCAGACTGTAGAGTACGAGGGTGAACAACAGGATGTTCCGGTTATTGATGTCGATGGTACGTCAGTAATCGTCGTTTCTGTGCGGAGAGAGGGCGATGCTGTGAGTCGTGAGTTTGAGGTATCCCGATCGTATGCCACAACGTTACGGAACATTATCGCCGAGGGAGAAGATGACCTCGCCGATAATGCTCTCGTCATGATTTATGAGTCCGGTGTGGCCATTGAAACGCTTGAGACCACCCACCTTCTCTTTGCACACAACGAACAGCTCCCCCTAACCGACTTCCAAGAACGGATACTTGGAAGCAAAGAAAAGCTGTCTGACCCCGGGCAGGCGCTTATCGAGATCGTTGAATCGCGGCTTGAACTTCCAGATGACCCATTAGACAACCTGGATCCGCTCCGCACGTACTGTGGCATCTATGATGCCTGTATGCGTTCTGATGGGGATGCAATGCCCAGTCTCATTCCGAAGATCGGAACATATCTGACAGAAACTGCCTTTGATGAAGAATGGTTTGACAAGACAAACAGCAAGTCTGAACTCAAAAGCCAGGCTGAACAGATTTTGGACCGTAATCAAGAGCATGCAGAGCGGATTGCGGACGCCAAGAGTGTCACAAAGGATGAGGAAACAGAACTGAAAGCCTACTACACAGAGGACTTTATCGAAATAGTAGTCAGCAGGTCAAACTGGCGAACAATAACTCGGTCTGACGCAGCTGACGGAGAGGTCAGTACTACGGGTGGTGGTAGTTCTACGGGGGCAAGCACTGGAAAAAGTGGTCAAACCACGAGTAGCTCAGGTACGTCTGAGACTGGAACAGGTCGAGATCCGGAATTCGAGGATATAACCGTCGAACAAGACTTGGTTCGAATCTACGGAGCTGGCAGTCAGGCTGAGGGTGACCGGAATGTCATCATTGGGATGGACACTGGAACCCTCTCAGCGACGATTGAGTATGACATCGATATCTCAGGAGAGCCAGTGAAGCTGACTGATGGAGCCGGCAATGAGCGCGATGATTGGGAGCAACAAAACAATGAGCTAAAAGTCTCATTGTCGGGACTCGATACGGATGCGCCACAGTTCTACCGCCTGGAAGTATATATCGGACACAAGACGAAGGGCGGAACACCGCAGAATCAATTCAATTTTGCACTCATCCCTGAGTCGCTGTTCCACACGCTGCCGACTGGTGACAAGACGTTCGGTGTTGATGTTGATGAGGAGTCTCTGACAGCATTTGACGAGGAATTGATCGAGCTTACGCCGCCGGAAGCGGATGAGAGTGACAACCCAGAAACGGTTGAAATTACTGAAGAAACTCATCATAAGGCGGATCTGCATGCTTTGCTCCGGCCCAAACCACTACCAGGCGGCAGACGGGTTCGGTGTAAGCTTACACTTCCATCGGGCACACCTGTACCGCTCAATATTGACTTCATTTCTGAGGTAGATGAGCCAACACAGGAAGAAGTCCAGTTCCCACTGTCCTTCGCCGCACTGATGTCACCGACAGACTGGGCTGGGGATGATTCCCTAGAAATCGATTCTGCTGTCGTCACCAATATTGACACAGGCGAATTCCACTCGCCGACCCGCGGCCGGATTGAAATCCCTGACCCTGATCGGAAACTTCTCGCTTTAGAACAAGGAATTGTGCAGAAGGGGACGATCGCCCCTCGTGAGACAGCGCAAGTCGATGTCGGGCTCGGAGTCGTTCCTGATGATGTCGAACTCGAGAATATCGCTCCAGATCTCATCAGTGCATATACGGCATTGCTCGAGCACTTCGATCAACGTGATACAATACCATCGACAGACATCTGGGATCAGGAAACGCAGGACCATGTTGCAGATGTCTTGGAGAACTATTCGAAGGCGATCCAGGCGATAGAGGCAGGAAGGACAACCCCACAATTCAATCCATATCGTCGGCTCGGCACGATTCAGTCGACGTCCGCGAATGTCGTCTGGTTGACCCCTTTTCATCCCCTGATGTTGGCATATGGGCTGCGGGTAGCAGGATGGCGCGATGAACTGTTGGAGGCTGGAATGACTGATGGATTTAGATTTAGCCGGTTCCGGTCGCTGTTCAACCCTGTTGGATTCTCACCGTTCAGGTGGAGCCAAAGCGACGGTGGGAATATCCTTTCGGGGCACACGATGGAAAACAACCACCTCTGGGCTTCTTATGCCCCAATCGCGGGTCCGGGTTCGGACACTCCGAACTATATTGCTGACGTAATCTCCGATAAATTGGAAGCATTCGCCAGAGCGTTCCCGCTCCTATTCAAACTGCATGAGGACCGAACGCTCAACATTAATCTGGTGAATATGGGGGACCTTGGGCCGGTAATTGAGGGCCTATATGACTTCTTCAAATACGTCAATGAACACCCAGAGCTGAATCTCCCGCAAGTCAATCTACAGATCTACGGCGGTCCAAATGAGGGCCGGACGCTCGAGCGGTTCTTTGCAACTGATAGTGGGGACTCGCCACTTCGAGAGCAGTTGGGCGGCTCCTCAGACACAGATGAGATCCTGGAAAAGCTAGACCGGCGTGTGAGCTATGTTCGAGCTGATTCTAAATTCAACGAAGACACACAGCGATCCGCGCATCTCACCCTTTTCCGCGGCATTCTGGAAGAACAGCCGGGCGCCGTTGAAACTGCGAGCTTCCCTAGAGCAACACGGCTGAATGGACTTCTACCCCGAGACCAAATCCAAGTTGAGTCTGCAGGGAGTGAAATAGTCTCTCGCTCAGGGGCTGCGTTCGATCCTAAAGAGGGCGGTATTCTTGGTGAGATCGGTGCCGCTATCAATACATTAGAAGCGAGCATGCGTGACAGTGAGTTCAACTACGGTCGGACACTCAGCAAAGTGGTTACAACTGGTGGGCGATCAAATCTGCCGAACATTTGGAACCAATCCCTTTGGGTCCTTCACGTCGAGCCGAAAGTGGATCTCAGCTTCTACATCAATTCTACTTCCCAGTCGTCGGACATTTCGGATGAGGCCTTGATGATCCACTACAGTGATCAATATGACGCTGCCTCCCCCGGATTCGATATCATCACGACAACGGACAAGCGTGATCCATATATTAAGACTCTTGAACGAGAGTTAGAGGCAACTCCGGGTCTGGATGAACTCGACCCGGAATCCGTGCTTACGCGTTTGGTTGCTATCGACGGGGAGCTAGCCTTAGATCTCCAAAGCGCAGAAAACAACACCGTCATGGAACTACTCGGTTTGGTTGGGGGACTGGCAGTCAGCGGAGAGTTGCTTGCTCGGGAGTTGCCAGAGTACGAGTGGATCCCAATCAGTTTAGACGAATTTGCTCGCCACGATCGCAAATATCGTGGTGGAAACGAGGGCCTGCTCCAGTACTTCGGTGAGGGAGCAGCATCGGATGACCTGTGCTTCGTGGGTGTCCCGAAAGACGCTGAGTCCGGAGATCTCAATCTCTATCTGTGGATTGTCGAGACAAAAGGCGGAACATCGGGTATCTCGAAAGGAGTCGAGCAGGTCAAAGGAGCAAAAGAGAACCTCAAAGAGCTGTTTGACCCGGACAAGGACTATGCTGACACCGAGGTTCTCCGGAGTGAATTTGGCGATATCATCCTGCAGATCGCGCGTAGACTGTATCATTACGGGGTAATCTCCGAGACGCGGCTACAGACAATCGAACAGCATACAGACCCTCTAGTTGACGGTGAATACTCTATCAACCTGTTAGAGGACAGCCAACGGAGAATTGGAGAAGTTATTCGAATTCAACGAGACATTGCGCTGCCCGCTCTTGAGACTCAGGATGGTGTTCGTGTTCTCAAACTACCGGCGGATGTGTTATCACTTATTAATAGCGAAAATCTTAGTGAGAATTCGATCCACCCGGATCTGAAAGCTGAGAAAGTCTCATTCGAGACGCCGGCAAGTGCACAAGAGACAGAGACAACTGAGGCCGAGACAGCGGCTGTGGAAGAGGCAGAGACAAGTGTGGCCGAGGCTGAGAATTCTGAACAGGCAGAAACTGCTGAGCCTTCGTCAACGATCGCTGAGGGTGCAGAACCGACTCAAAATACCTCTTCAGGCTCGGAAGAGACAGAGGAAGCAACGACTGAGTCAGCAAGCTCAACTGGCTCAGACGCCCAAACTGAGCAATCCGAAAAACAACCGGAGCGAGTAGAGGATTCCGGGACAACAAGCGGACAGGAGTCTGAGACTGACACTGCTGCAGCTGAGAAACAGAGCGAACAGCAAGAGGAAAAAGAGTCGACTGACAGCAGCGACACTGAAGAAGCATCAGCATCTATTCAGAGTCAGAACTCCGAAGATGATGAGGGAGACTCTGACAGTAAAGTAGATGATGATACGTCAGAAGCTTCGGACACACATGCGGCAGACGCACGTGGCACAAGAGCCTACTCGTGGACATCGAGTGACAGACAGCAATTGATCGAAACCTTGGACCCGAGCCCTGAACAAGAGCTATCCATAGACGTAACACGGCTCACGACCGATCTAAAGGAGCAATTCGAATCGTTAGGGGTCGATATCTACGAACCGAACCCTGCCGATGTGTCAGTCGGTCCGCGAAAAATCGGCGTGAATATTCGACCGAAGTCGGGACAGAAAGTCGACAGTATAATCAATGTTCTGAACTCGGTGAGTGTGCATATCCAAGCATCTGGTTCTGTCACTGGTGTTGCTAATCCCGCGGAAGGAGCAATCCGCTTGGAAATCCCACATGGGGAACCGCGAGATATCCACCTTCGTGAGGGACTGGAGGCATCGGCTGAGTCGTTCAATGAACCACTTCATATTCCACTTGGAGTGACCACAGAGAACGAACACAAGACGATCGACCTACTTGAGGAACATCATGCACTGGTTGGTGGTGCTACAGGCTCTGGTAAGTCGAATTTCCTCGCATCTGTGATTTGCAGTCTCGCCGTCAACTACTCTCCAGACCTAGTCAAAATGAGTCTACTCGATCCCAAAGGGATTGACTTTGGTCGATTTGAGCCCCTACCGCAGGTAGATACCTATCTAGACACAGGCGAACAGTGTGTTGAGTACCTGGAAGGACTACTTGAATCTGAGCTGGAGGATCGACGTGACTTGCTACAGGAAATGGGCGCTTCATCGGTGCAAGAATATAACCAACTTGCAGAATCCCGAGACATCGATCGGATACCATATCGTGTTATCATTATTGACGAATACGCTGATCTGATTATGGCCCTGTCGGATACTCAGCAGGAGTTCGAGGATGCAGTCGGGCGACTTGCACAGATCGGACGGGCACTGGGGTACTCTATTTTGCTCGCGACCCAACGGCCGGATGCAAATATTGTGTCCGGCAATATCAAGACGAATTTCAACTGTCGAATTAGCTTTGAATTGCCTTCCAACACCGACTCTCGAGTGATCCTTGATCAACCGGGCGCAGAAGATCTGGAGGGGGCAGGAGACATGATTGCTTTGACATCAGCTGGTGATGAACACCATCTACAGTCATATTTACTTCGTCCCGAGGATGCTCTTACTATCAGGGCACACATCACCAGTGACGACTAGTCATCTGGATTAAGTTTCAGTATAAACTTACACAAAGGAAGGTGTGGTTCACGGATGGATACGAATTAACTCACTGGGAGCCGAAAGTCAGCTCTGTGGATCTTCTGGTTACTTGCGGCCTCCCAATCTCCACCACCCCGAAGCCGATCCAATGGGACGATCACCTACGATGAGTTGATCGGTCTGCGCCAGCACGAAATCTACGCCGAGGATCACGGTCATTCCCAAGTCTATGACAACTGGCGGCTGGAGATCCTGCGGCGGTGTCTACCTGATAGCTACGACGAGGAACGCCGTCTTCTGTACATGGCGACGATTCGAGCGAAAAATCACGTCGTCTACGCCGGCCGGGACTCCCCCAACACGTTCCTCGAAGAACTCGACGTCACAATAGAGAGTACGAACCAGCATTATCAGAGACGTCTCGGCCTGCACATGAACAGACAACCCTCGGTGCCACTATTCCTACACCAGATGGTCCAGTCGGTGAGACTCCCCACACGCTGATGCAAGGCGATGTCTTCGAGGATGTCACTGAGGGCCGAGGGACGGACTTCGGGACACAGATCCATGATTTCGCTGAAGCGTACGCACTGGGCGACTCGGCCGACGCTGGCAGGGAAGCTGACTATACGCACGTCCGGAATCTGATCGACTCGCTCGATGGCGAGCTACTGGTTGAGGAGGTGGCGTTTCTCCCGCTTACCGTCGATGACGAGCGCGTGACGATCTCCGGCGTCGTTGACCTCATCCACGTGCTGCCGGGGCGTATCGAGATCATCGATTACAAGACCGATCGTGGCCGTCACGCCCAGGCGGAGTACGGGAAGCAACTAAGTGTCTACTATCACGTGGCGTCTGCCTGGTATCCGGACCGAACCGTCACGACCAGTATCTTCTACACTGCTGAGGGCGAGCGCGTCGATATCGAGCCGGTTACGCATGAGGATCTAATGGACCTGGTCCGACCAGTAATAGAGGAATAAACCCCGTACATCAGTGAATTATTTTAGATTCAGGGGGCTCGGTTCTATGCGCTTCAATATAGTTAACTCTCCGATACATTAATGAATTCACCAGTACCCAATTTTTCTATGTCAGAAGGTCAGGGAGAAGACCAGAGACTTGGAGGAGATGTATCAGATGATGAGCTAGATATAGACCTTGCAGCTCAAGAAAATGGGGACGTAGAAGATCAGATTGCTAGCGCATTCATATTCAAGGTAATGCAATCTGATGTTGATGTGGACATGGCCGATGTCATGAATGGGCTTCTCCATAAGGATGATTTCGGTGGAGAAGATCTCATTGTTGAATGCATTGAGGAGGAAATGTTGGACGATGAAGATTAATAGCCTCACTATATCAAACTTCCGAGGTATCAATGGTGAGTTCGAACTAGAACCTAAAACAGAGAACGTTGTAATCGTTGGTCCGAACGGATCCGGAAAGAGCTCGGTGATCGCCGCGATTGATTTTCTTCTTACTGGTTCTATTAGGGAGTTATCGGGTGAAGGGTCTCAATCGTTGACTGAAACCCGTCACGGGCCCCACATCGATTCGGATCCAACCGATGCCTGGGTTGAAGGCGAGTTTATGTTAAATGGAGACAGTCTAACTGTTCGCCGAAGTGTTTCAGATCGAACTAATCCATCCATCGGCAGGGATGATGACGATGAGGAAGAATTTGGTGAGGATTTTGAATCAGTGACGCGTGCGGCGGAAAGAGGGCTACATTTGTTATCCCGGGATGAAATTCTCGATTTTATTACCGCTCAGGCTGGAAGTCGATCCGAAAGCATTCGATCCCTTCTCGACCTTCAAAATGTTCAATCTAGAAGGCTTGCCTTAGATAATGCAGCTGGCTATTTTGAGAATGAAGCTAACAGATTAGAACGTGAGGCAGATCGTCTCCGTGAGGACCTTTATACTGCTCTTGAATCAGAATCAGATAGTGATGATTCTGTTCTTCAACTTGTTAACGATCTCCGTGAGGACCTCGGTGGCAATGAACTCACAAATTTAGATGAGCAATTTGATTCGGATATCGATTCGCCCTCACGACGCGTCATTGCTTCCCCGCTTTTGCGATCAGATGGCCGACAGCGAATCGAGGAACTCCAAGAATGGTTCGATACCGATGTGGAGGATTTTCTCGAAGCAGACGAAGCTTATCGTGAACAGTGGAATGAGATCGATATAGAGGGTGAGGCCCGCCGTGATCTGAAACGACAACGTCTCGTGGAACTAGGAAAGGAGGCCATCGATGACGACGCCGAACGTTGTCCTCTATGTCTTAATGAGTGGGACCCGGAAGAGCTCCGTGAAAATCTTTCTGAACGTCTTGAGGAGGCAGAAGAACTACAAAAGAAACTTGATGAGTTAGAAGAACGTCGCGATGCGGCTCAACAATCATTGACTGATGTACGTGTTGTTGCCGAATCTCTACATGAGACCTTAACTGGAGTGGACGAATTCGATGGGGAACCACTGGAGGAATTCGTCGAATTGGTTCAGGATTGGGAAGATGCCTATAATCAAGACCTCCTTTCTAAGCCCCCTAAAGACGAAATGACGAAGGACGATCGTGACGCATTGCTACGACCCGATGATCTTCAGTCGATGCTTGAAGAGTTAGACCAACATATTTCATCGGGACCTGAGTTAGATGAGCTGGAGTCAGCGTGGTCAAACCTTCAGGCGGCAAATCAGCGATATGACGAGATGCATTCTAACAGTCGAAACGCCGCTGAGTATCGACGAGTCGCTCAAGATGTCAGGACTACACACCAGAAATTCGTCGAGGCCCGTGATTCCGTTCTAAACCGAATCTACGACGAAATCGAAGATAAGTTTGAGAGATACTATACGACTATTCATACCGATGAGACAGACTTTGGCGCTGGATTAGATCCTACTGAGACTGGACTTGAAATGGAGGTTGAATTCTACGATCGTGGCCAACATCCGCCCCATGCCCTACATAGCGAGGGTCATCAAGATAGTATGGGGATCTGCCTTTACTTCGCTCTCTATGATTGGCTTCAAGAGCAGGAAGAAATATCGATCATGATGCTTGACGACGTCGTCATGTCAATAGACTCTGAGCATCGGCGGCCTCTAGCCAGGCTAATGGCCTCAGAGATTGCAGAGGATCACCAACTGTTCATCACAACTCATGATGATCTCTGGCACCGCCACCTTCGTTCTTCTGGTGTAGTCAACTCCAATGGGGTAGTTCAATTCTCAGATTGGAACATCGAGGATGGGCCGAAAATAATTGATCGGCCAGAAATGGAGTGGGAGACGATTGAGGAAGAGCTCAATGATGGGAACGTTTCAATTGCGGCCCATCAGACACGACGCATGGCTGAGTGGTTCCTGCGTGAAGCATGCGATCGTTTGGATGGAAAAGTACCATTCAAAGCAAATAGTCAGTGGAATTTAGGTGACTTCCAGCAGGGTGTTATATCAAGATACAAGTCCTTGGTGAAGAGCGCGAAGGCTTCGGCGGATTCATGGAATCGGGATATGAGGGTAAGCCACTTTGAGGAGCTTGACAATAAGATGACTGAAATCAGTGAGCGTATTTCACATGATGGTGCTGCTCTTAACCCGAATGTCCACTGGAATGAAACGGAGTCTGAATTCGCTAATTGTACGCCAGGAGAATTGAGGCCCGCAATCAATGTCTATAGGGAACTATATGAGATGTTATGGTGCAATGAGTGTGATTCCTGTCTTCGTGTGGTCAAAGACGGACATACAGATGATAGTGTTAAATGTAATTGCTCCTCAGTCAATTGGAATCTACGAATGAACGATTAATCGAACATCAGCCACGTCCAATATTCACCCAAACATGTATATGAACTAAAATGATATCTCCTCTTAATGCGGCTGTCCTCTGCGGGAGATTTGTCGAAATATTATTTACTCAATACCACTGATATTCGTCTCTCACAAGAATGGCGAGTAAACGACGTGGGATACTGTACCTGATTACTGGACTCGTCGCTGCAGGGGCTAGGTTCGGAGATGAGGCGGCCACAATGCTCGCCCGCGGTAGTGACGAAATCATTGAGGCTGGTTCTAGGAGCGGTGATGATGTGGCCCGAGGTGGCGATGAGAGTGGGTCCGTCATTGATGACGCCGCCAACAAGGGGAAGAGAGTAGTCCGGCAACACCGGATTGAGACAGCCCTTGAGAACCAGACAGTATCAGAGACGTTCGAGATACCGTCTGGCTATTATGCTGGCTTTTCGGCCCGGGCCAATCAGCGAGCAGAACTATCCTATGAATTCGAGACAGTGGCCAATGAGACTATAGATGTCTTGCTTCTTGGTCCTAGTGAGTTTAAGAGGTATGACGATGGTGGCGACATTGAATCCAGTCCACTTACCGATGTTCTGCTTGACCAAACTGGGTCTCGGACCACTGAATTAGAGCCATACTCCCAACGTTATTTGATATTCGACAATACGGCAGCCTCTCTTGCAGACGCTGATGAGCAGGTCACGGTTACAGCAACTGTCACGTTTTCGCTCGTGTGAGTGGAGGGTTATACAGATCAGTCCCAGATGTAGCCTCAAGAACCACCTATCTCCTACCTTTCATCCAGTTGTTGGAACAGTGCTGATGTGAAAATCTGGACACAGTCAAACTTACTCACCTAACTCCCGAAGCAATTCTTCGGCCACGGATGTCGTCACGTAGTAGGTGTGCTTGCGGTGGGTCTCGTCTTTGGGCTTCAGCTTACGCTCGCTGCCTTTGATCGTACTTCCCTCGTAGGTAGTCACCAGTCCCACACGCCGAAGCGCACGGTAGAGATGGCGGACGTACTCGAAGTCCATAGCCAGTTCCTCAGCGGTCATCCGCGGGTAGTCGGGACCACCACGAGCCAACCGCTTCGCGATAGTCTGTCCATCCGGCAGGTGCCGGAGGATGTTCTTCTTCCCCTCTCGTTCTGCCAGAAACCGCAAGAGATGATCGCCCTCCCGCGAGAGCCGGTAGTAGGTGTGGTGCTGGCGGACCTCGTCGGCTTGCTTGGCCTTCACGCGGCGTTGCTTGACGGTCCCCGACTCGACGCGCTCCAGAAGGCCGGCCGTCTCCATTTTCTCACACAGCGCTTCGACCTGTTTCCGTTCGGCATCGAGGTGACCGGCCATCGACCGCGGATAGTTCCCCTCGACCGTGTCGAGGTGATATAGTATCCGATAGGCCACCGGATCGGCCGGCAGTGGTGCGAGCTGGCCGACGACGGCCTGTTGCTGTTCGAGTTCGGCTTCCAACTCTTTCACCTGCTCGTAGCGCTGCTGGGCGTTGGCCGCTGGGTCCTGGTCGAGATCCAGCACCACTTCGATGGCCTCACCCTGTGGGGTCTCCAGTGTGACCGTGAGTTCGCCTTCCTCCCAGTGGTCGCCGGATTCGTTGCGCGCCTGCTGGAGTACCTCCTCGACCGTTTGATAGCGAGTCATGATCGTGTCGGCTTCCAGCCGGAGGCGCTCGATCTCGGCCTCGGAGACCATCCTGGCTCTCAGTACACCCCTCGCCCGCTTGAACCCACCGCGTCGGTCTGTTTATCGCCCCCGAAGGGGTGCGGGGCGATCACCCGTCCCGCGTGATTCGAAATGGGACACAGAGCACTCGTCGCATACGAACGACCGGATAGCCTGTACAACCTGCATTACTCCCACTGGGGTGCAAGCGACCTCAGACTGAAACACGCCATCACACCCGAGACACCGTTCGGGGAGGCGTCATCCACGGACGGGACGGTGGCACTGTTCGAGGCACTCACCGAGGCCTACGACGAGGAGGGCGCAAGCCACCACGTCGGTGAGGGCTCACTGGGGACGGCACAGGTCGACCGCGACCCGCTGGCAGTCGCGGTCACGCGCGAGGAAATCTGCAATCACTATCTGGACTATCTCCACCACGAAGCGTTCTACGAGGTTCCCACTGACTTCGACGTGGCCGCGTACCGCACGTTCTGGTTCGGCCTGGAGTACGACTGCGAGACCATCGACCAGAGTTCGACGGTCGGCAACGGAGCGCTGGCGACGGTTCGCTGGTTCGACGGCCACCCTGTCGGTGATGGGTTCATCCGCGGGGAGTTCCGGGCGCTGAAAGACGTTGTCGGCGACATGATCGACCGTGGTGTGTTCACACCCGCGATCGCCACCGAGTACATGCAGGCGAAACTGGCCGACTGGCTCACCGAGGAACAGGATCTCCTTGTCTACACACCGGGGGCATCCGAAACGGTCCCCGAAACCGACCACTACCTGTAGCCGTAGTCACGATCCAAGCGTGCCGGCTGGCCTGTCGGAAGTGGCGATGTCGTCGGGGTCGATATCCACGGCTGTCTCCCGAAGCAGGTAACTGAACGCCCGCGCGGTCCGGCGGCCGATCTCGGTGGGGACGACACGCTTCGTGCGGCCGACTGACTCGATCTCGATATACTCATGCTCCACAAGCGGATCGAGGATGTGACTGTCCAGCCGCCGGTAGTACCCTTTCTCTGTCTCGCCAGTGTACGCCGCGGCGAATGGCAAGTCGTTTGCTTTGCCGAACGCGATGAGATCGTCTTTCCGGACGTTGTAGGTGTACGGGCCGTCTTCGCACCGCCGGTATTCACGAGTCAGGTACGCCAGCACGGCGACCTGCTGGGGGTCCGGGCCCTCCATAGGATACCGGGGTAACTCAGCGGCGAACTCCATGCCGTGGCCGACCGGCTCTGTACCGGAGGCGTACTCCTCGGCGCGGACGTAATATGGTACGGCAGTACCCGTCACCATGCAGGCGATCATCCCGGCGATACCCGTGATCGTCGACCCGCTGGCGAGGTTTACGTACACCTGGTTGTCCTGGTCAGCATACTGGACGATCTGGTCGGCGATGACTGCCATACTCTCATAGAGGTCGAATAGATCACAGTCGACCACCTCGACGGCGATCCCTGCAGCCTCGAGATCGGCCAGCACGTCCTCGTGGTATGCTGGCCGAGTGATGTCCTCGGCGATAAAATCAAGCAGCACGACGCGGTCGGCCCGGTACTCGACCGCTGGCTCGACGATGCGGTCGTACTCGAACCCGAGCGGTGCGATGTGGACCCGCTCGCTAACGTCCATGCCGACACTGTCGGCCCCAGAGTAGCTTGATAGTAACGATAGTAACGTACTAACATTCTCCTCTCCACTCTCCCGGGTTGTCCCTGTGGTTCGCGCAGACTACCCAGCGGCCCCAGTTCACGGCCTGAGGCAGTCAGTGCGTCGACGGTCGGCGCTGCTCACACGCGAACCATCGCCACCATCACGTACTCACAACACATGACAGTCCCGTACACTAACTTGAACGAGACACGTATCTACTCGGTCGCCGAGGCCATCGTTGCCCTTGGCTACGATGGCATTGCCGCGTTCGATCGTGCCGAACCGGAGTACGAGACGCTCCAGACGCTGTACGACCGCTTCGATTCGGCGGAGCACGTGAAGCTACTGGCCCTCTGTGCGGCAACCCAGGACTATCAGCTCAACGGTGACGCCCAGGCGTTCTGGCGGGCGCTCGACCGGACGGTCCGGGAGTACGAGACGCTCGACTCCGCACAGACTGTCCGGGACGTTCTCGGCGACTTCATGGCCGCCGACGTGAACGCGCGGTTGAACGACCAGAAGCGCGACCGGCTGATTCGCCTGTTCGAGAACGGGTTCGACGAGTGGTTCCTCGATACGCACGAGTCGGCCGCTCCCATCGAGGTCTGGGAGCGTCTCGCTGCCGACATGGAGACGCGCAAGCGGGCCAAGACCGTCGTGTTCGCGATGAAGGTCTACGACATTGCTCACCTCGTTCGCCACGGTGAGTATCTGGAGTTCCCCTCGGACATCCCGATTCCCTGTGACTTGCAGGTCGAACGCGTCGCACAGACGGCCGGTCTCACGGAGCGCGACGACGCCGAGACCGTAATGGGTGGGTGGGCCCACGTCATGGAGACGATCAGTGCCCGCCTCGGCCGGCACGTCTCCTTGCTCCGAATCGATTCGATCGTCTGGCAGGCCGGCCAGATCATCGGCAATCACGAACCCAATCGGACGTCCGCTCGCGAGGCACTTGTTGACCACTTCGAACACGTCGGCATCCCGGCCGACGATGCAGACTACCTGGCTCGTGAACTGACCGCCGAGATGTAAGGCCAGGTCGATTCGAGACTTTTGGGATCTGCAACGATGGGGGCGTCATACCCTAAACCGCACATGTCTTGGATAGGGATTTGCGGCCGCGAACAACACTGATAGAACGTCGGTTCACTCCTCAGTGAGACACCTGCGAAGGCTGCCAACTGATCGAAGCGTGACTCCTGTCGTGCGTTCGTGGTAGTATTGTTTGTGGCCCCGGGAAGGGTGCGGGGCCACACGGAGTGGTCGCGCTGATTCGAGATGGCGACTAGTGACAACACGACATTCGACGACCGCGAGACGCGTGACGAGCAGATGCGAGCGACCATCGACGAGTGGGTCGAAGACCTCACCGATCTCGTCGACGAAGCACAGGCCAGCGCGGAGTTCCAGGAGTGGCTGGATGTCAAGAGCCGCTTCCACGACTACTCGCATCGCAATACACTGCTCATCAAACAGCAATGTCCAGAGGCGACCAAGGTCGCGGGTTACCGAACGTGGCAAGAGGAGTTCGACAGGCACGTCCAGGAGGGCGAGTCGGCGATCTGGATCTGGGCACCGATCATCACGACGCGGTGCCCGGAGTGTGAGAACGCGCCAAGCTACCACGGAGAATCGGACTGTGAGTACGACGAGACACCACCGGAGGAGTGGGACCAGGGGCTGGTCGGGTTCAAGCCCGCACCAGTGTTCGACGTCTCCCAGACCGAGGGTGAGCCGCTTCCCGAACTCGATACTGAGACGTACGGCGATGGAAGCGAGCTAGTCGACGCACTACAGTCGGCTGCACTCACTCTCGATGTGGAGGTCCAGATCGTGGCTGAGTCCGACTGGTCCCATCCGGGTGCCAAGGGTGTCTGTAGTCAGTCAGGAGGGGACCAGCTCCCGGTAGTGAAGGCAAAGAACAGAGCGAACGATGCGGATCTGGCGACGACACTGATCCACGAGTACGCCCACGCGTTGCTCCATTTCCAGGTGGCCGACGACAGCGAACGGGCGAAACGCGAGGTCGAAGCCGAAGCGGTGGCGTACGTCGTCGGTCGGTACTTCGGACTCGATACGCGTAACGCGGCGTTCTACCTGGCGGCGTGGGCTGAGGACAATACTGAGACGATCACTGATCGCCTGCAGCGGATCAGTACGACGGCAACGACAGTTATCGACGCAGTCAACGACCAACTGGGGGACTACACAACGTAGCATCGGCTACCTGTCTATCGTCTCTTAGATTCGAGTACACCATTCACAGGATGTTATGGAACCGTTCCCTGGGAGATTGATTTCGGGACGTCTGGGAATGTATCTCCTGCACAGTGTGACTGCATATATTGCCCCTGCCGAGTACTGAAACCGCCGATACCCCCAGCCGTCTGAGACACGCCCTCTTAAACTGGATGCGAATTACCCTGCATCTACAGAGCGTTTGAGCGCTTTGAGACCGAGATAGACGACTGCGCCTACGAAAAGTCCCTCTATTGCTGCATTGGCCACAGTCGATTCGATGAACGTCAGCTGTACTAATTGAGTGACTGCTGTCCCGAGCAACGCAAAAATGCCGGCAGCGACCGCCATTTTGAGTGTATCCATTTTCAGCCTCTGATTGGAACCGTTTTCGTGATGAATAGAACTCGTGATATTTTTACCGCTTGTATCTATCCCTGCCGACTACACTCTCTGTACTGATCGGATTGAGGGGCGACGGATCGGTATGAGAACCGTTGTATGACTTCTCCAGCATCCAGCTACATATCCATCCTAATCAGCTCTCAGCGACTGTGTTTTTGTCTCCCCTCCATGGGCGGAGGGAGCAATACCCTCAAGAAACGATGAGTTCGGAGCTACCCGAATCCACGACCGATACCACACACGCACAGACAACACCAGACACATCGGTGCCGACGCTGTCGGTTGTCGCAACCGGTCCTGCGACGTTCACCCGACAGGTGAGCACTGATGAGGCAGCGAGCATTCTCGCGGAACACGACAGTGTTAGCCTGCACATCGAACGGGAGATCCGGTCGGCTGACGCGTTCGAGACAGTCGTCGATCCCACGTTCAGGGGTAGTGGACCAACAGTCTGCGAGCCCGTAATCATCGACGGTCTCCTCGCGGAACACGCGATGGACGGTTACCAGCGTGACGGTGATATCGACGACTGGTCGATAGAACTCACTGGAACGGCCACTGACTGGAAGCAACTGAGTCTCGACCTCGTACCCGATCTCCATCGGTGCGACACGGACGAAGCAGCCGCAGTTACGCGACTGTGGAAACTCGCAGCGGATGGCCTCACGAACGATGGGGCCATTCTGGCCGCGCTCGATCTCGTCGATCAATACGAGATCGAGACCCATCGGGACAGGCTTACTGAATTGCTTACTGCCTTGGAGGCTGCGGAGGAATAACTAACCCTGGAGAATTATAGAATTTATCTAAAAATTGTGCACGGGATTACCTGGGCTTCCCGACGTTCTGACAACGGGGACACTTCACCTTCGTGGAACTGAGAATACCACCACTATCAACCAAACCTCGTTCCTTCAAACATTGGTCATGGATGTACGCCCCGCAGTCTGCACATTTCTGCCCATTCTTTCCTGAGACTTTTCCACCACACAGTTCACATTGACCGGTTTCGGAACTGAGTATGCCCATTGGTGCCTAACACCACATAGAAAATAATCTATGGATGGTCTAAAGAGTGCTATGACCACTCTGTAAGGTCTATTGGCTGTGGTGAATCGCCAGACGTAGCGTAATTTCACTGTTTCACCGCCTGCGTGATGTTGTAAACCGCACACATCAGGACGAGTTCTCGGAATTCACCGTACCAAGTTCGCGCACGCACGGCGTCGCCGAGCGTGCGCTTGATCGTCGAGAAGACGGTTTCACACATCGCTCGTTGACGGTATCGAGGCCCATCGATCCGCGCGTTGTGCGCGTGATCGATGGGCCGGAACTCACGATGCTTGATTAGCGGTCTTACGCCTTCTTCGCGGAGTTTTTCGCGCAAATCCATCCAGTCATAGCCCTTGTCGGCAGCGAGGCTGGCAAGGTCGCCCGCGTTGCGGAGGGCGACCTGCCAGCCGAGCTGTGTGTCGTGGCGTTTCTCAGTCGTACAGTGAACATCCAGAATTGCTTGAGTTTCTGTATCGACGAGAGCAGTTGTTTTGAGCGTTTGAACACGGTAATTCGTCCGACGGCAGTAGTGCTTGCTCGCGTTTTCGCGGTCGAAGAACGTCGCGTCGATCGCGGCGTGACCGGATGGGTCGTGCAGCTGCGCCGAGAGGCGCAGCAGCACTCGCCAGAGTGCTGTCTTGATCCTATCAAACCACTTCACTAACGTCGAATGATGCGGGAGATCGGCCGCTTTGAGGTCGATCTCCCCGAGAATATGTGGCATCTCACTCAGCAGATCCAACGCTTCTCGGTAGGACTTCTCCAAGTAAACCCGCAGACAATGCAGCGATACGACGGCATAATCGGCGAAGCCGCCACCCCCTTCGGGGGCGGCGACTTCGCCTCGCCCACCAACAGCATTTTTAGCTAACTGAACGACTTTGCTTGTGAAGCGGGAGATCTTAGACATGAATCATCGACGGTTTCCCGCTTCAACTTCCTAGTTCTAACGGTCGAATCCGACGCAGTCCTGCGATTCACCAGTGCCGGTCTATTCAATATCTCGCTACAGGACCCATTCTAGAACTCTATCTATCGATACGGAGCAAATTCAAACATTTATAATTCAGATACTTTTGGCGTACGAGATTCACACCCTCTATTCAGCATACCATCTTTGACAGACACCAGGTATCTGTCTGAGGAGTCCCCTTATTCTGCCATACTGAGTGATTGTGGATTCAGGTTGACTCGGTTCCATAATACCATGGCTCCACCAATTCTCAGAATAGTCACCTCCAGTCCTAACCGTCTCGGGTACGTTCTCGATTGATTGCAGTCGCGTGGTGGTTTGTTTGTGGCCCCTGAGGGGTGCGGGGCCACACGCAGTGGTCGCGCTGATTCGAGATGGCAACGAGAGACATCTCCACGGACGGATTCGACGAGGAAACGACTGGCGAACTATCGACCACGGACTGTCCGGAGTGTCCCGGCACACTCGTCACGGACGGGGGCGAAACGCGCTGTGAATCCTGTGGGTTGGTGATCGAGGCGGCGCGCCTCGACCGGCGCGGACCTCGGGTGTTCGACGAGACAGATTCGAACCGCAAACGGACGGGGAGTCCACTGACGAACGCGCGCCATGATCGCGGACTGTCGACGTGCATCGGCCAGCGGCAGGACGGGAAGGGTAACGACCTGTCTTCACAGAAGCGACGCCAGCTCGCACGGCTGCGACGGGAACACACACGGGCGAAGTGGCGCTCGAAAGCCGAACGCAACCTCGGACACGGGTGTACGGAGATCGCCCGAATGGTCTCCGCGCTCGGGTTCGATCGAGGCCTTCGCGAACAGGCAGCGACCCTCTTCCGGACGGCCCAGGACGCGGACCTCCTCAGGGGTCGGTCCATCGAGGCGATCGCTGCTGGCTGTGTGTATGCCGCCTGTCGGTGCTCCGAACACCCCTGTACTGTCGCCGAGGTTACTACCGTTGCTCGCGTTGCGGAGGATCGCATCCGGAACGCCTACCTGGTGCTGAACCGGGAACTCGATCTCCCGGTCCCCCCTCAGGAACCAGTGGAGTTCATCCCGAAACTGGCCTCTGCGGTCGATGCTGCACCCGCAGTCGAACGGACCGCACGCGAACTGGCCACTCAGGCAGTCGAGACAGGGCTGGCGAGTGGACGGAATCCGGCCGGCTTTGCGGCGGCGTGCATCGAAGTCGCCGCGGCCGAGCACGGAACTGAAGTGCTGCAATTCGAGCTGGCTGCAGCTGCAGACGTCTGCCCGGTAACGGTCAGAACCCAGCGCGATGCGCTGCTCGCCGAGGAGTGGGTGTGATCAGGATGAGTCTCCGTGGATTCGTCACTAAGGTACTGCCGTGGACGGCTGGCCGCCAGACCATCCACGAGTGTCGACACTGTGGCACGGTCGTCGATCCGGAGACGGTGGTCTGTCCGACCTGCGACCGGCAGGCCATCGCTCGCTACGAACTCCCGTGATCGGCTGCCCTGTTCGGTGAGGGAGCTGTACCATCCCCGTACGGCCATCGCGGTCCTCCAACAGTTTGTGATGCGCCCGAGGGGTGGGCGCACACACGCGAGCGCCCGGATTGGATGAATCCACTCGAACAACTGGAGTTCACGAGCCGTGTCGCAAAGCGTGCCCAATACGAAGCCTTCGAGTTCGAACTGACACCGGCGGGCGTCAGTGTTCGAAACTGTAGCCACGCGAACCCCGCGGACCACGAATACCTGGTCACGATTTCCGAGGGCCTTCCGACAGCCTGTACGTGCCCCGCTGATGCTCGGTTCGACGGTGCCTGCAAACATCGACTTGCGATCGCGATCCGTGAGCCACTCCTCGATGCAGCCCAGGCGCAGCAGATGGCAGCTGACGGTGGGACAGCCACCTCTCCATCGGACGATGAGACTGGTGTAACTGGTACCGACACGACCGACGATGCCTGTGACTGTTCGGATCTCCGCGACGATTTTCCCTGCTGGGAGTGTGTCCGTACCGGCCGTCGCTCGCTTCCAGACTAACGTAGCATTGCGGATAGGGCGTCATACCACGGTTCTCATACCGATTCGTCGTCCCTCAATCCGACCAGTACAGAGCATGTATTTGTCGGTCGTGTCGGTTACGAAGAACTGGCCGCGGGTCGGATTTAGTGCAGGGTGTCAGTTGGGACACCGAATCCTCGGAGAACTATTTCAGCCATCGGCATCAGCAGAAATCGCGGTTGCGGCGTCCTTACAGGTATCGGGGTTTGTCGTGTACAGTACTGACACATCACCGGGACGGGACTGACTGACATCACCGATGTGGACGTTTAGACCGAGACACGAGGTGGTTTTGTCCTGGAAGTCGAATTTTTCCCACTTCGAGACAGGTTGGCGATCCCGCCACGCATACAGGACGGACCCCTCAACCTCGGTCGGGAACCCCTCGAAGGAACCACTGCCAGCCGTTGCGACGTCCGTAGAATCGTCGACTTCTGGTTTGGCCGCCTCGACGTCCATCTCCGCCGAGTACACTGGTTCCCCTTCGTCGGTTATGAGTACCGAAACTGTGTGTGGCCGAAAGTCAAGATTCGTTACTCCAATTTCACCGAGCGTGGGGCTGGGTGCGGAATCTCTATCAAGAGCACCACACCCTGCGAGGCCAGCGACGACCGCGCACCCGCTTAGTTGGAGGGCCTTCCGGCGGGTCACATGGACCATATCCCAGATAACGACGGGAACGTGTTGAAAAGTATGGGTTTTCGGCTATAACACTCGACAAGTTACCGTAATACATACGCAGTTACACTGAGCAGGTTATTCCCTCCCAGAAACCTCGAAAATCAATTTCCTCGGGAACTGTTCTATGATAGACTGTTGTCGATGCTGCTTGAGGCGTGCTATCCCTTGTCATGACAACTAAAACCAGTATTTGGGTATTAGTTTACAGAAAGAGTTAGATTTATTTTTAGTAACTATAACGCATTGAATACAGCCGCCGACTCCCGGTTCCCTCGAACGCATTCCGGTGGCTAGACGGAGGTACCTATGCTAACCGACACCCTCCCCTCGGTTCCGACCGACACGGACACAGAAGCACCGTTCGTCGAACGTCTTGGACTGACACCACGGTCGATCGGCCTTTCGGTCGTCCTCGTTAGCCTAATCGCAGTCGACCCGGCGCTCGCTCAAAGCGTCGGGTCCGATTTCTGTGAGACCAACATGGCCGAGACGGTCCGCAACATTTTCACGGTTATCCAGTTCGGCGGCCCGCTCGTCGGTGGCACGCTCTTTCTCGGCGCGACCGTTGCGACGCCGGCGGTGCGACGCGCCGATCTGAAGAAGGAACTCAAGGAACTCCGGACGCAGGGCCTGGTCTGGGGCGTTATCGTCGCACCGCTTGCAACTGCGATCCTCCAGTTCATCCTGAACAACGTCGTAGCGGGTGGATCAAGTTGCGGGTTCTGACACACCTGCACAAACGAACGCTCCAGACTGGTCTCGCAATGATACTACTGGCAGCCGCTGGGGCCGGGGTCGCGACATCGACACCCGTCGACGGGGCGCCTGGTCCGCAGAGTCCCATCGATCGCACAGCCGAAAACGGATCGATCCCGAACGAGAAAGCCTACGGTATCGATGCCGATACGTTCGCTGCGCTGTGGTCCGGCGATCGCGACGACTTCACGCCGGTGAATGGCTCGAATGGATCGACGTCGACGGCTGGGATGATCGAACTGGCGAGTGGGACGGATATCCCGTTCGACACTCCACCCCAAGCCGTCGAACAGTGGAACACGGGGAACTCCGAGGAGTTTCCGACGACGAACGATTCGACGGTCGTCTATCCACCGAACGCGACGCTTCGGAGTGGCGAGTATATCAAGAATGCAACGGTGAGTGCCTTCAGCGTTCAGCCATCGACACGTGCGCTGATCTCACCGGACAGACAGCCACTCTACGTCCCCAAAGCAGGCACCGTTCAGGGCGTCGTCGATTACCGGGTCGACGTTCCAAACGAGAGCGAGTCCCTACCGTACGTCAGCTGGTCGGTGCAGAGTTCCACCATCGAGACCGTCAAATTACGGGTTAACGGCCGCGAGCAATCGAGTACCGCCCGGACGCAGACACCGACGCTCGAGTACCAGGAGTCGTCGATCGCCTTCGGCGACTCGGTAACGTTCAGGCTCACTGCCAAAGTGTCTGCGTCCGTCGAACAGCGAATCAGGCGGTGTGTCGCTCGCAACAAGAACGGAACCTGTACGAAACGAATCACTGTCTCGGTCACACACAACGAGACTCTCAAGGTAAATGACACCGTCAACGCGGTCGGATACGATCTCGGCGTGTCCGGGTTCCAGGGAGCGTACCCAAATGGTGATCTCGGGCTGGTCGTCTACAAGAACCAGCCGTGGCTCGGGTACACCCTCCCGGACGGTGACGTACATGGCGTCTGGCGGTTCTATTCGGCCCGTGACACGGGCTGGGATACGCTCGTTCGACGAACGAAGACCAACACCGATAGCATCGAGTCACCGGTCCATCCGCTGCAGGTCCATGCGTACCCGATCGAGACCGGTCCAACAGCAACCCGTGAGACTGCTACGATCCTCTCGGTGTACGGGACCGAAACGAACCCACCAACGCTTCCTGATCCGGTCAACCTCGACGTACTGACCGAGCCGTACACCGCGAGCTATGGAATTGCCTCTCGGATAGAGACGTCCGATCACAACGTCTCGAACATAACTGTACACGGTCTGGTACGGGGCGAGAAGGCCACACTCGATCCCGAGTTCTTCAGCCCGGTTTCAATCCGCGAGAGCAATCTGACGATCGAGGTACTGAACCGGAGTGAGCAGTTGCTTCGGGTCAAGGCGGTCCTGCGTGATTCACGGACCGGGGAGCCGATCAATACGACCGGCCGGGATGGGTACGTCGTTCTGAATGGGCGACGAGTCAACACCTCCACGAACGGGACTGTCATCGAGACAGTTCCCCGGGAAGACGGAAGCGTTTCGGCGCGGTTCGTTCCCGGTCACTGGTGGAAGCAGGATCCAAGCTACGTTCCAGCTTCCGACGTGGCGTACGCACGGGGAACGATACTGCAGATTCTACTGACGTTGTATCGGATAGCCGTTCCAGTGGGCCTGTTCCTGCTGGGAGTGTACCTGATCGACCGAATCACGGGCTGGCGCATGTGGCCACCCTGGAGAGGGATGTAACATGGATCAATCAGACGATCGACGATACACAGCAGCGAAGTACGTCTCACGACGCACAGCACTACGAGCTAGTGGCATCGCCGTCGCAACGATGTTGGCCGGGTGTAGCCAATCGGACGCCCAGGAGACACCGGACACGACACAGAGTCCCGACCAGGGGAGCGATCTCATCGACGACATCCGCTTCGATGCGCAAGATCTGGTCGTCGAGCTGACGGCCGGTCACGATGTCTCGACGGTGAATCTTATCGCCCCGGATGGGACTCTGTATGCCGAGGAATCCGTGTCTTCTGACGTATCTACACTCCATATCAAAATCATCGAAGTTGATCCTGGACTTGGGCGGTATCAGCACTACACACCGGGTGAATACGAATTACACCTAGACCACGGAAATAGCTCTGAGAACGTCCCAATCAAACTCTCACCAGACATTCAGATAAGTAGCATAGAACAGGCCCAATCTAAGGATAGAAGCAATTTAGGTCAGATTGAAGTCACTGTGGAGAATACGGGCACTGCCCCAACTTGGGTTCATGATATCTCTTTCTCCGATTCACCAAACTTTGCTGCGGATGGTGATATCAAAGAGAATCCCGGGATAATCCCCTTTGGATCAGATTCAATTGAGGAACTAATCGTCCCCCCAAAGAGTACCCAGACATATACCAGTCCAACTGCCCCACTGGTCTTTCAAGAAACTGCTCGTTCTGGTTGTGAAGGTACATCCGTTGAATTCACTGTCAAAATCGGCATCGCAACTCAGGATGTGATTTCGCAACAACTGATCGCAACTCCTAGCGGGGAACAGATTAGACGGAGCCTCTCTGATGAATTCACCTGTACAGCGGCTGAAATACAACAAGCAGGTCCATCAGGGGGTGATTAGATGCCTTCCTTAGGAGACGTTATTGTAGGAGCACTGCAAGAACTTCTACGTACCTTATTTAACCCAATTACAGATATAATCGAGAACTATGGGTCGGAGTTAATCAAAGTAGTCATCGGAACACCCCATCCCAACCAGGTATTCAGTGCCCCGACTAACGGGCCGTGGCCAGCGATATACGAGTACTACTGGGATTCGGTCGTTCCGCTCTCGCTGTTTCTCTGGGCAGCCGCTATCGGGCTGATTATCTTCTTCGAGTCGACGAGCCACCTCTTCAGCAGCTATCACCGGACCAAACTGAAAAAGCGGGCCTTCTCTGGACTGCTGGGCATTCTCTCGTGGTGGTGGATAGCCGCGCTCTCACTGCGGTTCATGAGTGCGCTGGCCGAGTTCATCGTGCCGCAGCTGTCGGAGGTCACACTCTTCGAGACGCTGTCGTTCTCGGGGATGGGTGTCCTCGGCACGGTGATGGCGCTCATGACTGATTTCACACTCTTCGTGCTGATCGCGTTGCTGTACCTGATGCGGGAAGTCGTGCTCTACCTGTTCGTTCTCCTCATGCCGATCCTGATCGTCCTGTGGGTTCCCGGCGTCGGCCCCCTGTCGCTGGTATCGAAGTTCAGCCGTCGGCTGGCGGGATTTTACTTCCCGTTCCTGTTCATGACGATTCCGGTCGCGATTCTGTTCCGGCTCGGAGGCCTCCTCGGGTCGAGCTTCGATGCGTCTATGGGTGGATTCGGCTCGTGGCTGATCGCACTGGTCATCCCGATTATCGCTCTGATCGCACCACTCGTTCTGTTCTGGCAGGCTGGGGCGCTGTTCTTCGTCGCCGACCGTGCGTCCCAACATGTCTCTCGAAACCGAGCACGGGCACGGGTTACGAAAACCCGCGACGCGGGACAGACCGTCCAGCACGGCCGACGGAATTTCGCTCGCGGTGTTCGCGGTGAGCCAGCGGTCACGCAGGGAGGACAGTCCCTGTTACCCTCGAACGATTCGCGAGCCCACGCGGCTGGAAAGGCGGTCCGTCGGCCGGCCGAGCGGATGCGATCCGCCGTCGACCGTACAGGCGGTGGTGGGGGAGGCGGTAGTGGATCCAGCGGTGACAGCACAGCGAGTTCGACGACCGAGACTCGAACAGATCGATCGCGTACCGGGAGTGGATCGAGCAGTGAGACCGATCGAAACGAGACCTTCGACGCGCTCCGGGATCGGGGTAGCAACCGATCCGGAGGGCGAGACCAGGACGACGATCGCCCCTACTACATCGACTGACCATGACACACGACCGATCAGCCGATCACGATCCATCGAAACGCATTCCGAAATCACTGAACAACGACACCAAACTCTATGGGCGCTACACGCTCCAGGACGTCGCGGTCGCCCTCTTCCCGGGCGTCCTCGTCATCCTTACGACGCAAGTGATCCTGCCGCCGTCACTCTCGGTCTGGGGGTACGGGGTCCAGACACTGACGCTCCCGATCGCGGGTATTGCCATCCTGATCGGTGGCATCTTCGTGACGCTGACACCGAAATACACCGATAGTCTCGGCTGGATCGAGAATCTCGTCCAGTTCTACCGGAGTGCCCGCAATCTGGAGCACGAGGATGCAGCCTCTTACACACAGGTCGAATGCATCCACCCGGATCGGGGTGCCATCGAACGAACTGACGGAGCACTCGTGGGACTCGTGCAGGTCGACCCACCGAACATGGCGCTGGCGACAGACGCTGAGTGGGCAAAGCGCGCCGATAGCTTCCAGGACTTCCTGAACACCGTCGTCGAATTCCCGATCCAGATCCATTCGACGACACGGGAGTTCCCGGCCGAGGAGTACCTCTCTCACTACGAGTCACGCCTGTGCGATCAGGACGTCAAAGAGAACCCACAGCTGCAGGCGCTGATCGAGAACTACGTCGCGTGGTACGAGCGCGATCTCGAACAACGACAGATGACGATCCGTGACCACTACGTCGTCGTCGCTGTCAGGCCCTCGGAGGTCCAGTTCGAGCAGGAGAGTATCGCCCAGCAGTTGACGGGTATTCCAGTCATCGGGACGTTCGTTCGTGTCTGGCTGGCACCGGGCCGCGACCAGGAACGGGAAGCGATGTTCGAGGCACTGGAGACACGCCGCCGTCAGATCGAGGGCGGCCTTCGGGAGATCGAGGGGTGCTCTGCCCGGCAAGTCCCGGTCACAGACGCCGTGGAGTTGCTGGCCTCCTTCTGGGCCGGTGAAGCAGTGGCATACGGAACGACGGACGACGTCGTTGCACACCAGCCGCTTCTCGGAGGTGGTACGGATGTCTAACTCGACTCACGAGGAACCTGATACCGAACAGACGACAGAGGAACCCGTTTCAGAACCAGCCGACAGCGCTGAGAGCGCAACTTCCGAGGCGACCGGGGAGACTGACGTGGGAGCTGACTCCGAAGCACCCATCGAGAATGGACAGGAGTCGACTGCCGACGATACGGTCGAGAACACAGACGAGTCGGGAACGACCGTCTCCTACGACTCGGACGACACCACTCTGTCGACGCCCGCGTCGAAACACGGGACGATCGTCGGCCCGTCGGCCCTCGAGAAAGAGCCTGGATTCGTCAGGACGGGGCAGGACTGGACCCAGACCTTCTGGGTCGGTGAGTTCCCGGATGCGCCGATGAACGGACTCTTCGAGAAACTCTACTCGACGTCGGAAACCCGGACCACCGACATTTCGCTCCACCTCGATCCCCGGGACACGACGAAGACGCTCGACTCGCTGGAGAACCAACTCGAAGATCTCGAAGCCGAATACGAATACCTCGCGGAGAAACAGCGTGCGAGCGCCCGCGGCGTCCAGAAGGACCTCGAAGACCACCGGGAACTCTACGACGTCCTTCGGAACACGCCAATGCGGGCCTTCGACGTCTCGATGTATCTCACCGCTCGGGGCGATCAACAGGAGAGCCTCGACAGCAAGGTGGTCAGACAGACTGCCCGGCAGGCACCGGCGAACCTGACGCCAGTGACACCCCGCTGGTCACAGGACGATGCCCTCGTCTCGACCAGCCCGATCGGCGTCGACAAACTGAACGAATCGATGGACACCCGGACGCCGATGCTCGCCGGGGCGCTCGGGGCGATGTTCCCCTTCGTTTCCGGTGCGTTCGCCGAGCACGGCATCGAGTATGGGACCTACGCGATCAACGAGAGCCCGCTCATCCTGGATCGATTCAACCGACAGACGGGCTACTGTATGATGGTTATCGGCCAGCTCGGAGCCGGGAAGTCCTTCTCAACGAAACTCCAGTTGCTCCGACGGGCGATGTTCGACCCCGACACGATGTTGATCATGCTCGACCCGATGGAAGGGTTCGCCGGCGTCAACGAGGCGCTCGGCGGCGAGCGGATCACCGTCGGCGGAACGCGGGGACTGAACCCCCTGGACATCCAGGAGACCCCATCCGAGGTCCGGCAACAGGTCGCGGATCTGGATCCCTGGGCCGAGCAGATCAGCTGGGTGCTCACGTTCTTCGAGACGTTCTTTGCGAACGTCGCCAACAACCCGCTCGACAACCGGAAGCAGACACTCCGACGGGCGGTGCAGGAAGCCTACGAACGACAGGGGATCACGCGCGATCCGGCAACCCACGGCAACGAATCGCCGACGGTTCGGGATGTCATCGCAGTCCTCGAGGACATGCTCGATCAGCCCGCGGAGTTCGGGTATCCAACACCGGGCGAACAGGAGCGCGTGCAGGCCGACGTCCAATCGCTACTGACGGATCTGCGGCCATCGTTCCGTCCCGATGGCGACCTCGCCAACCTCGCGGAGCAGACGGAGTTCGATCTCGATTCGAAGGTCGTCTATCTGGACCTCCATCAGGAGGAGGGCGTCCGCGGCCGGACGGAGACGAGTCTGATGATGTCGGTGTTGTTCAATGCCGTCTACGAGCGAGCCAAACAGACGGACAAGCGCGTCCTGTTCGTCGTCGACGAGGCCCACTACCTGATGAACGACACGACGTCACTGGAATTTCTGGAGATGGCGGTCAGACACAGCCGGCACTACGACCTCTCGCTCCATTTCATCACCCAGACCGGCGGTGAGTTCACACTGACGCCGGAGGCACAGACGATCGCGAATCTCTGTTCGATGACGCTGATTCACCGGGTGAACGAGGAAGCCGAGAAACTGGCGGAGTGGTTTGGACTGAGCGAGCGCGAAGTGAACTGGGTTCGGACAGCGAAGGCCGGGAACGATGACGATGGCTTCTCGGAGGCCTTGCTGGGGATCGACGAGGAAGGGTGGTTCCCGCTGCGGGTGCGGGCGAGTGACTTTGAATCGGATGTCTTGGACAGTTCAGGTTTCTGAACAAGGAATATAACGGTTTTATAATTCTTTCTCTCACTGTCCAATCAATCCGGATGATGAACTCTCATGTCGAGTCTTAGTTTGGCCGACAGCTGCTAGAAAAATAGTGCGAGATACCAGGAATCCATCGGGCACACAGGTCCGACTATCGAGTAGTTCAGTGAACCGTTCTCTTTATTTGTGAATAGGGTACCGAAGACGCATCAACTACCGCGTAAAAAGAGGCTGACCAGCTTGGGATAGTGTTTCTCTGCTGTTTTATCCCCTGTCAGGACCGGCGGGGATTCAATCGCTGGTTGTCTGGGTAAAATTAACCCTCAATTTGGGGTTCGACGATAACTAACACTCACGAACCTGTGTGCTAATAATGGTTGTGCTAGAAGAACAATTGGACCAAAAGAGTTATTAAATTGTAATGTAAATTTAGAAATGGAGTTTGAGTGAGATGAAAAGAAGGAATTTCATTCAGGCAACCGGTGGAACAGCTTTGCTCCCGGTCGCACTGTCTGGCATAGCTACAGCTAGCACTCCAGAAAGTGTGGATGTCGGGAAGAACATCATCGCCGAACTTAGCCTAGATCACTCTAGAACTGACGAAAGTGCTGAGGCAGACCTGTTTAATCACCCCCCGATCATTACTGAACAGGGTGTTTATCTTCCTGATTATGGGGATCTGGATGTAAATATAGATGATCAGAACATAATGTTGTTCTCTGAAGGGGGTGCTGTATCTCAACTGGGTAATCAGGGAATAGTGCCAGCGATCGAGAAACACAGCCAAATCAGAATACCAAAATCACCAGGTAATGCCCCAACTCACAGTATTCCAGAAGTCGCGGTCGAGAAAAGAGGCGAAGATCTAGAATTGTTGACTCCCAATGGCCGTACTATGATACCAAAGGGTTCCAAAAAAGAGGTTCCTTTCTCTTCCCTTGACCACACACTGAACATTAAAAATCTCGGTGAAAAGAAAATATGGGGTGATTCTCAACGAAGATTATTCCCATTAATTAGAGAATATGATGAAATGTTTAAAAGAGTACAACAAAGGGCAAATGAAAAAGGGGTTTCAGTTGGTGAGGTATTGTCAACGGACACAATTGAACGGTCAGTGATTAGAATCCCTGAAATTAGGGCCATTGCTATCGAGGAGACTAAAAAACAGTATGAGATGACAAACGTGGTCTCTACTGAGAAAAATGTCAAAACAGCATCTGCCACTGGCAGTGTCGGAGGGGGTGAACGATAATGGCTCAAACTACGGTGGGATTCATAACTACGGAGCACGCCTCATCGAACAGGGACCCCAGCGCGCATGCTGACTATGTCCTGGATAAGTGGGCTACAGACATTCAGGATGGAAGTCGCAATTATTCCCTTGGAGTGAATTCTTGGGATGATAGAACTGCTGAATTGAATAATCCAGATGGAACAGATGATGCATTAGAACAATTGAAAAACGATTCAACTGTTCAGAATATAATTAATGAAACCCCGGTATGGGACGCAGTAGTCGTTATTGATGATCGCGACTATCAATTTGCTGTAGGTGGTGAAGTTACTGAGATCGGATGTGCTGGACCATGGAATGGCGAAGATGCAATTGCATACATGACTGCTGATGGCGAGAAAATTCACACCGCTCATGAAGTCGGCCATCTGCATAATGCTCGTCACGGCGATGCTGAAAATTGGGGATGGTGGGAGTTTACGATCATGGCGCAAACAAATGTTCAAACCTGTAACAACAACGACCTCCAATTAACTCGAAAAGGTAGGTTCAGCGGTTGTGCCACAAACAAGATCAGAGACTACATTGATAATCAAATGTAGGTAAAACATATATCATTTGATCATTTTAGTATTATTTATTGGGCGGCAAAAGGTTTATGAACGGGCGGAAATAAATCCATATCATGAAATACCTAAAAACGCCGGATAAAATTCTTTTAATGGGCGGTGTAATTTTAACGATAGGTATCGGTCTATATGGTGGGGTTGCGAATCAGGACCTTGTTGGTGGTGTCCTCATTCAATTAGGTGTAGTTCTATCCCTGGTAGCAATCATAGCCATGATTATGCATAGTATATACCGCCCATCTTTCGGACTTTCTCTGTTAATGTCTTTCTGTATCGCACTGATTACAGCACTGATAAGCGCTACACCATATTTTGGTACTGCAGTCAACCCCATGGATATTGGCAGTTCAACTTGGATACTTATCTCTGGGGGAATTGGACTGGCATTTTCACTGGGGATCGCGAATCGAGGCTTCTATCACTGGGTTGCCTCTACTCTGATTACTGGAATATATTTGTTAATTGGGTATAGATTATATAAATCATTCTCAGAGTTACCAATCCTAAACGCTGCCAGCGATATTTACTCCACACTTTTCGTAATGAGTGTTGGTATCTTGTGTTCTATACCAGTATACCAACTCGGCAACAAACTAGCTAATATCAAGTCCGAAGACAAAGATCATATTTCAATCGTATATGTGACTTCATTGGTGGGCGGGTTCCATTTGCTAACTTTATTTATTGCTGTTATAAACCATGCTCCTCCGTTCCAATTCGGAGTCTGGATATTCCTACTCCTATTGCTATCACCGATATTGTATATTTGCTTGCAAGGTATGAAAACCTGGAGAATAAGAGCTTCAAATGTCTAATGTATTGGTATCATTCATTTTCCGCGGTTGCTGGGAAAGCAAATCACCGGGCCGGCTCATCGATGAAACCGGCGTCCCCGAAGTGCTCGCGCACGCGACCGAAGTCGCGCCGCTCGCCGGGCGTCATCGACGGCTCGCGGACCTCGTAGGCGAACCCGTCGGGGCGTTCGCGGATCGTCGCGACCACACCCGGATGAATCTCCCGCTGGTCGCACACCTCTGGGGCGTACCAGGCGTCGGGATTGTCCGGCGGGACCGGCGCTGGCACCTGTTCCCCAACCCGTTGACTCATACGCCGGGCTTGGTCGCGTTTTCCGACTTAAATTTAGGGACGTGATCCGTCCGGCCACTCGAACGTCCACACCCGCGCCCGGACCGACTTACCAACTAGTCAGATTTTTGGTCGAGGGCGGAGTATCTTCAGATATGGTACGAACAGTTCGGGACCAGAGAAGCGACTTCTCGAACACAGAGATGAACCTGATCGGGTACTTGGTCGCAGCCCCGTTGATCGTCCTGCTGTTGCCCATCCTCCCGTTCCTCGTCGTGCTGTGGCTCGGGGGCAAACTGCTGGCGGGCGACGAGTAACCGGGCGGACGGTCACTCGGCGAAGCAGTCCCGGACGGACGGGGACTGGCCGCCCGCTCGCTCCCGATCGAGGAGCGCCTGGAGGGCCGTCGGGTCAGTGGTCGACGTGAGTTCGTCGAGCGACCGCTCTGTGACTGCACGACACGTCGTGGCGTGGTCTTCGAGCGTGTCCTCGGCGAGCGAGGCTGGGAGGATCGACCAGTTGCGCTCCGGATCGAGCGCGCGGTCGATCCGACGGGCCGTGCTGGCTCCACGGCCGAACGCCCTGAAACGTTCTCGACGGGCGTCGTCCACGCCGGCGAGTGTCGCGCCAACGACGGCTGCACCCTCGCCCAGACTCCCAGCGGTCTCCTCGAAGAACCGTGGCTCGACCGGTCGCGACGACCCGGCGTAGGTGGTCGCGAACGCGCCGGTGATCGACTCCAGTATCTCCGTCAGCGTCTCGAACCCCTCGTGGATGCGCGGGTGCTCGGCCGATCCGAGCGTCGAGTAGGCCGCGGTGTAGAGGTAGTCCGCGGCCAGGAGCGCCTCGGTCGGGTCGTGCGTCAGCGAGTGTGCGCCCCGTTCGGTGAGCTGCACGAGCAACTCGCCGCGGAGCCGGCAGTACCCCTGAAGGAGTTCGAGGGCCGCCGCGGCGGGGAGGATCACGGACGTGTCTCGCCGCTCGACAGTCGCGTCGTACGTTGCCAGGACGAGTTGGCCGTACCACCGGTCCTCGGCCGCGTCGACGGTCTCGCGGGCGACCGCCAGTCCGTCCTCGTCGGTGGCGTCGAGGGCCGTCTCGATCCGGGCGTCGATCTTCGCGCGTCGGGTCGCGAGCGCGTCGTCTCGATCCATCTCAGTCACCTCCGGGGGCGGATTCGACGGCGGTCTCCTCTACGTCGACCCTCGATTCGGTGAGGTCGCTCTCGCGCCAGGTGCCGCGGCGGTACCAGGCGTAGGCGACGACCGCGCCGACCACGTTGGAGACCGCGAAGGCAAGCCAGATGCCGGTCTCGCCGAGCGGTCGGGCGGCGAACCACGCGATCGGGAAGCGGACGACGCCGAGCATCAGCACGGAGATGGCCGCAGCGGTGAGCGTCTTCCCGGCCCCGCGGAAACTCCCCGTGTAGGCTCGCATGATGCCGATGAACCCGAAGGTCAGCGCGACGTAGCGGAGGAACTGAGTGCTGATCTCCACCACGGCGGGATCGGTCGTGAACAGGTCGGCGATGGGGGCCGCGGCGAGCCAGACCAGCACGCCGGCGGCCGAGAGCACGACGAAGAGGACCTTCGCCGCGAGTCCGGCCGCTCGCTCGGCGCGCTCGGGTTCGTCCGCGCCCATGTTCTGGCCGGTCATGGTCTCGACGCCGCGGGCGACGGCGATGGCCGGCAGGAAGACGACCGAGAACACGCGCGTCCCGATGCCGTAGGCGGCGACGACGGTGTCCGGAAAGAGCGCGACGATGAACAGCAGCAGGTTCATCGACAGCGCCCGCCCCATGTTCTCGATCGAAGCGGGCAGCCCGATGCGGACGAGTCGGCGGAGATAGGAGAGGTCGGGGACCATGTCCCGGGGGTTGATCTGGACGCCGCGTTCGCCCCGGAGCATGATCGCCAGGCCGACGAACAGCGCCAGCGACCGGGAGAACACGGTCGCGATGGCCGCGCCCTCGATCCCGAGTTCGGGGAACAGCCACCATCCGAAGATGAGGAACGGGTCGATGACGATGTTGAGGACGACCGAGCCGAACATGACGAGCATCGGCGTGATCGTGTCGCCGTAGCCCCGCATCAGCGAGACGAAGACCATGAACCCGAACATGAAGAGGAGGCCGAGCGAGACGACCTCCATGTAGCTAGTCGCCATCGGCAACACGTCCGCCGAGGCGCCCAGGAGGCCGAGGAAATCGCCGACGAGGAAGTAGCCGATCACGCCCAGCACGAGCGAGACGACGGCGGCGAAGGTCACGGTCTGGGAGGCGGCGTACTCGGCCTCCCGCGTCTCGCTGGCACCGGTGTACTGGGCGACTAGCACGCTCCCGGCGACGGAGATGCCCATCCCGAGCGAGATGAGCAGGAAGACCATCGGGAAGGCAAAGGAGATGGCCGCCAGCGCGTCCGTGCTGTACTGGCCGAGCCAGAACGTGTCCGCGAGGTTGTAGGCGGTCTGGAAGAGGTTCGTGACGACGATCGGCATCGAGAGGAAAAAGAGCGGCTTCCCGATGCCGCCCGAGGTGAGATCGAACTCCTCGGGGCTCTTGAACAGGGCGCTCACGCGGCTTCGGATCCCCATTATCGGATCGCCTCCGCTTGGTCGTCGACGAGCAGGTGCGTCTCGACGTACTCCGTGATGATGCCGTAGAGATGCTCCGTCGAGTGTCCGGCCGCGACGCTTCGCGTGTGGACGCCCGTCACGGTCGTCACGAGGAACTCGGCGGCGGTCTCGGGATCGATCCGGTCGTCGAACTCGCCGACGTCGACACCGGCCGCGACGAGGTCGGACACCCGGTCGAAGAGCGCCGCGTCGAATCGTGCGAGTTCCGTCTGGATCTCCGCGTTGTAGGGTGCCTGAGCCGTCACTTCCAGCATCGCCGTCCGGAACTCCTGGCCCGCCTGTGTCTCCTCACCGACGAGGAGCGACTCGAAGAGGGCGAACAGTTCCGCACGTGGGGTGTTTCCCGTCGCCGACGCGAGCCGCTCGGTGTATTTCTCGTAGAGGAACTCCAGAAATTCGGCGAACAGGTTCTCCTTGCTGTCGTAGTAGTAGTGGATCAGGCCTTTGCTCCGATCCGTCTCGGCGGCGATATCACCGGTCGTCAGGTCCGCATAGCCGTGGCGACAGAGTGCCCGGTAGGTCGCCTCCAGAATCTCGGTCGCTGAATCGTCGTCCATATCGTTCGTACGCTAACTTACTAACTGGTTAGTCAAAAAGCTTGGGAGAGGTGCGGTTCCAGTTCTCACAGAGCGTCGATACCGGAACGTGGACGCGAGAGGTGACCGGGCGGTACGCCGGCGACTGTCACGGTGGTGGTCAAAACCGTTAATTGACCGTGGGCGAAGGCTGTGTACAATGACCGACCGATCGGACCGTTCGTTCTCCGGGCCCGACGAGGAGATCATGCAGGCCACGTATCGGGCGCTCCGGGAGCACGGGTACGCCGATCTCACGATCAAACGGATCGCCGAGGAGTACGGGAAATCCACCGCGGCGATCCACTACCACTACGACACCAAAGAGGCCCTCCTCGTCGCCTTTCTCGACTACCTGCTCGAGCGGTTCGTCGACTCGATCCACGAGGTCGAGACGACCGATCCGGACGAGCGGCTGAACCTCCTCCTGGACGAGTTGCTCGTCGCACCGAAGGAGAACCGGGATCTGTCGGTCGCCCTCCTGGAGATGCGGAGCCAGGCCCCCTACAAGGAGGCGTTCAGCGACCGCTTCCAGCAAAACGACGAGTACATCCGGTACATGATCAAGGCGGTGATCAACCACGGGATCGACGAGGGAGAATTCGAGGACGTGGACGCCGAACACGTCACGCACGCGCTGATGACCATCGTCGACGGCGCACGGACCCGCTCCGTGGTACTGGGCGAGGGCGAACTCGAAACCGCCCGAGAAGCCGCCTCTGAGTACGTCGACGCGATGCTCCGGTGACTTCTGTACCGTCCGATCAGGCGTCGTCGCCGTCGATCTCGTCGGCTGAATCGCCGAACGCCCCGAGGTCGGTCGAACACCAGTGACAGAACTCCAGGTCGTCGTCGAGTTCCTTGCCGCAGCTGGGACAGTGGGTGAGCTGTCCGTCCTCGACGGCGACCCGTCGCTGTGCGAGAGCGTTCTGCGCGCTGGCGAGCAGGTAGGCGTCGACGACGCTGAACCCGCCGACGACGGCGATCGGTGCGATCGCCAGCGGATCGACCGGGTTCCCGGCGAGCAGCGCGTCCACCGTCCCCGGATCCACGAACAGCACGCTCGCGCCGACCAGCGCAACGATCCACCCGAGCGCACGTCGCCACCGCCGCAGATAGAGGTGGCCGAGCCCGGTAGCCAGCACCGCCAGCAGCGCCGCGAGCCAGGGCCGCTTTCGCGAGAGGGAGTCGCTCATACCCCTAACTAGCCGATTAGTCAGCCATAAACTTTCTCCCCGAGACTGCTCGAAGGTGGCCGTCAAAACCCTCGATACGCCGTCTCAGATGGTGGACTGTGCGGCGAAACCGGTACCCGCTCTGGGGTTACGCGGCGCGGCCCTCACTCGGCGAGACCGACGCCCTCGGCGGTCAGTTCGTGCGAGCGGATCCGGTCCTCGGGGTCCTCGATGAGGTTCTGGACGATCACCTCGTCGGCCCCGACCTGGTCGGTCATGTTCTCCAGCAGCGTCCCGATGGTCTCGGGACTACCGGAGACGGCCCGGGGCCACTCGCTCGGGTCGAGCGACTCGGGCGTCGGGTCCGGAACGCCACCGATCTCGTCGACGGCCTCCTCGACGGTCGGCGGCGGGCCGAACGCGCCGCGGGCCATCCGCTGGTAGGCGGCCTCGGAGGACGCACGGAGGCGCGCGGCCTCGTGGTCGGTCTCGGCACAGGCGACGTTGACGGCGAGCATGCTGTGAGGGTCGTCGAGGCCGCCGTCGAACGGCGAGGACTGGAACGACTCGCGGTAGGTATCCAGTGCCCGTTCGGCGACGGTCGGCCTGATGAACGCGGCGAAGGCGTAGGGGAGGCCGAGTTCGCCGGCGATCTCGGCGCTCGACGGGCTGGACCCGAGGACCCACACCTCGGGGACCCCCTCTTCCGAGCGGGGCATCACGATGTCGCTGTAGGGGTGGTCGTCGGGGTAAGCGTCGTAGACGTGGCTGGCGACGGCTTCGATCTTCTCGGCGTGATCGTCGCCGGCGCGTGGCGGGCCCGACTGCAACGCGCGGTCGACGGCCGGCATCCCCGTCGCGCGGCCGACTCCGAGGTCGATCCGGCCGGGCGCGAGCGCGTCGAGCGCGCTGAACGTCTCGGCGACCTTGAACGGGCTGTAGTGGTTGAGCAGGACCGTCCCCGAACCCACGCGGATCTCGTCGGTCTCGGCGGCGAGGTGAGAGATCAACACTTCGGGGGTCGTGCTCGCGATGGCGTCGGCGAGGCCGTGGTGTTCGGCCACCCAGAACCGCGAGTAGCCCAGCCGCTCGGCCGCCTGCGCGAGGGCGACCGTGTCCTCGTAGGCGTCCGTCGCCGTCTCTCCCGCACGAACCGGTGCGATGTCGACTATCGAGAGATCCATGTTCGGATACGAACTTACTGGGCGGTCAGCCGGATAAGCCCATCACAATCGGACGCCGCTCCGGGCCGTTCCGATCCCCGGACTTGTGCCTGCAAGGGGTGGGCGGAAGGGCCTCGCCCACCTGCATCCAACACGATGCCAGGCCACGAGACACATTCGATGGACGGGTCGGCGGTCGCCGACGGAAGCGGGGCGGACGCGGAGGCGGCGCTCAGGCGCGCCCGGGGGATGGCCGACCTGCTCGACGAAGCGTTCCGCGTCCCCGGGACGGACTTCCGGATCGGACTGGACCCGATCATCGGCGTCCTCCCCGTCGCGGGCGACAGCGTCGCCGCGGTCCTCTCGCTGTATCCCGTCCTAGAAGCCTACCGACTCGACGCACCGCGACGGACGCTCCTGTGGATGCTCCTGCTCGTCGGAGTCGACGCCCTGATCGGGTCGGTCCCGGTACTCGGACCGCTGTTCGACGCGGTCTGGAAGGCAAACGAGTGGAACGTGCGGGCGCTGGAACGCCACGTCGAGGGCTAGAGGTTCTGCAGTTTCCGGCGGACCTGACTGCGCTGGCCCTCGTCGGCGGTTCGCTGTTCCTTCAGGTCGAGCAGGTTGCGCTCCAGTTTGTCGAGCGCGATCGAGAGGGCGTTCTCCCCGCCGTATCCCTCGCCGGTGCCGGCGAGTTGCGTCTCGTCGGTGAACAGGCGCGCCTGACACCGAACCAACGGATCTCCGCGATGCTGTTCGTCGTGTCGCTGGAAGTCCACCCGAGCGTGGAGGACGTCCAGTTCCTCGAACTTCTCGGTGATCGACTCGATGTGCGCGGCGACCTCCGCGCGGTCGATCTCGCGGAGATACCCCGGATTGGTCACCTGCACCTGGAGGTGCGACTCGTCGGTGTAGGTGAGCGCCCCGAGCACGTCCGTCTTCGTGAGGACGGCACGGACCTCGGTCTCGGTCCCCGGGTCGTCGCGTTCGTCGCCGACGACCACGAGGCCGTCCACCCCGGCGTCGAACATCTTCTCGACGGCGTCCCGCAGGGTCGCCGACGGCGTGATCGTCTCGGCGGGCCGACTCGTGACGTTCTCGACCGGCAACTCGATCAGTGACGGTTTGTCGCCGCCCCGATCCCCCCGTGCGGCCGCGTCCGTGGCGCGCGTGACGAACTCGACGAGGTCGTCGGTGGTGGCCACGCTCACGAGGTCGCCGTCGTCGACGACGGGAAGCCGGGAGACGTTGTTCTCCCGGAGCGTGTTGATCACTTCGCCCATCGTCGTCTCAGGCTCGACCGTGACTGGATCGCGAGTGTGGACGTCGGCCACGTCGAGGGCGTCGAGGTCGTCGAGGATCTCCCGGAGTAAGCTGTCCCTGGTGACGGCACCGGGGGTCTCGCCGTCGTCGACGACGGGGACGATCGTCGTCTCGTTCTCGACGAGCAGCCGCGCGATCTCACGAGCGTCCGTTCCCCACTCGACCGTCGGGACCGAACGCATGACGGCCTGTGCCTCGGCGTCGTCGCTCAGCCGCGAGCGGAGCAGGTCCCGCGGCAGGATCGCGCCGCGCACCTCACCGTCGACGACGAGGACGGCGTCGGTCGACTCGTCTTCCAGCCGCGACCGCACGGTCCCGAGTCGGGTGTCCGGCGTGGCTTCGACCACGTGTCGCGTCACGAGTGTCTGGAAGTCCATGGTGACCCCGGCTTCGACCGTCCCGTCGTTCAGTGTCCGGCCTGCACGCGAAAGCCGCGTCGGGGGTCTGTGGGGGCCGACGACGGCGATGGCGGCTCAGAGATTGCTCTCGAGACGGATCTCGTCGCTCGTGACCGACTCGACGTGAGCGAGCATGAGTCGGTGTGGCGGGTCGTCGCCGTCCCAGTGGAGTGCGCGCCGTGCGGTTGGGTCGACAGTCTCTGCGGGCTGAACGTAGGGCACGCCGTCCTCGACGCGGACGACGGTCGCGATCCGCTGCCCGTTGGCGTCGATGACGGCCGCATCGAGCTGCGTCTGGGAGATGGATCCGGTCATCGGTGCCGGTTACGGCCCACTTCTCATGGGGGCTGTGCCTGCGAGCGAAACCCGGGGGGTCAGTCGTGGTCCGTGGGATCCGGGCGGAGCGTCGTCTCGATCAACTCGCTGTGGCCGCGCCGAATCCGCTCGGACAGCGCCTGGTGGGAGATCTCCCGGTCCTCGGCGAGGTCGGTGAGGTCCGTCTTCCGGGGGATGTCGTAGTATCCCGCCTCGTAGGCCTCGAGCAGGGTCTCGTACTGGTCCTCGGTGAGGCCGTATCTCCCCCGACGGATGGATTCGGAGAGTTCGTAGATGCTGTCGAACGTGAGGTCGATGTCGTACTCCTCACAGAAGTCGTGCGTCGTCGAGACGGAGTCGTGTTCGGGAAAGAGGATGCGGAACTGCCACTCGCGGCCTTTCCCGTAGGCGCTGAGAATCGACGCGTTCTCTTCGAGGATGATGTAGAGGATGACGCGGATGTGCGCGATCCACTCCATCCGGACGAGGAGTTCGTCGTCGAGTTCGGTGAGCGTCTCGACGTTTTGCGTACTCGGGTCGGCCTGCAGCAGGTCGGACAGCTCGGCGAGGTCGTCCGCGGTCGCCCACAGGAACGGCATGGCGCGGTCGGTCCCGTCCTCGACGACCCGGACCACCTCGAACTCGACACCCTCCCCCTCCTCCAGCGTCTGGTGCAGGGCGAACTCCTCGGCTGGGATGGCCGCTTCGACGATCGTACTCATCGAGTGCACATAGAACGGACCCCTATATTAGCACCTTTTACCGACAGCGTACACTTCGAACCGGGACGCCGCGCCCTGAAAAGTGGGGTGCGAAGGCAAGCACAACGCCGACCATCACGACGTCGGAAGATACAGTCGCGATGGAAACAGTTCAGATCACCGAGGACGACGTCGGTACGACAGTCGTGGACCAGAACGGCGACGAAGTCGGCATCGTGAGCGCAGTCAGATACGGGACGGCCTACGTCGATCCCGATCCCGACATCACCACGCGGCTCAAGACGGCACTCGGCTGGGAAGAGGTCGACGAGGAAGACGGCTACCCGCTGCAGGAAGAGGCCGTCGAGACGGTCACCGACGACGAGATCCGGCTGACGGATCTCTAGAGCGGGCGCTCCCAGCGTCGGGTGTGACCGACTCGGACGTATTTCCCCGTTTCCCGCCTGTTCTCGATCACTCCGCCACCGGCCACACGACGACGGTCATCACGAGCGACCCCACCAGTACGACGCCACCGCCACCGATCACGAGTGTCTCGGCGACCTGTGGGAACCGATCGACGATTGGGACGAACACACCGACCTCGAAGCCCACGATCAGCAGGGCGCCGACCACGTCGAAGACCAGGTCGAAAGCGGTGTCGCGCCAGCCGTAGTGGACCAGCACCGGTTCGACGTCGAACCGGTCGCCGACCTCGCGGGCGACGAGTTCGATCAGTTCCCAGAAGACGCCGACGGCGAAGGTGAAGCCGACCGTGGCGACCGCGAGGACGCCCGCGGAGAGCGGGTACGCGACCAGCAGCGCGGCGTACAGCAGGGCGGCGACCAGCGCCGCGGAGACGGTGTGGGTGAGGTGGTCCCACCACCAGAGCGTCTCGTAGAGGCCGAGCATCCCCAGCGAGTGGAGGAAGCCGGCCAGCGCGATCCACAGCGGGACGGTCGGATCGACGGTGATCGACGGCGCGATGACGGCCGCCAGTGCCGGAAGCAGGGTCACGGCCAGCGCGAACAGTGCGTTCACGATCGCGGCGACGTTCCGGCGGCGCGCGGCCTCGCCGAGGGTCCCGAGGATGGCGAGTTGCAGGGCCAGCGCCAGCCCGGCGACGACGTCAGCCACGCTCGTCACCTCCGGAGCGTCGGCACACCGTCCGACGGGGTCCGTCGGCGCTCGTTCGTATCATCTGACTGGGTCAAGTATCGCCTGCCACGAGAAACTACCCCTCGTCGGCGCCGGTTCCCTGACAGTATCGCGCCGGGAGGTTAGACAGGACGACGCCGGGCAGAACCGGTCCGTACGCCTCGACGAGTCGCTCGGCCAGCGTCGGGAGGACGCGCCGGACGGCGGTGTAGACGACGGCGACGGCCAGCCCAGCGAGGACGGCCAGGCGGAAGGGGCCATCGACGGTCACCAGCAGCGGGGCGGCGAGCACGCCGGAGAGGAGGAAATCGGCGGGTGACCCGTCGTAGCCGACGTATCGACGGGGGGCGATCCACTCCCCGTGGTAGTGGCTGTAGACGGCCCGGTCCGACGTTCCCTCCCAGGGGCGTAACTCCAGGCCGCCGCCGAACACGTCGGTGACGCTGTGGAGGGCCGCGCCGAGCAGGAAGACGGCGAGGCCGACGGTGAGGGCTGTGGGGACGACCAGCGCGACCACGAGCGCCCCGGCCGCGAGCCCGGAGAAGTAGACCGGGTAGTGCAGCGTCTTCCGGTGGCCGACGTACATGTCGAGATCCGGGAGGACGCCACCCGCCAAGCCCGCAGCGAGGGCGACGGGCGCGAACTCGGGAGCCGCGACCGCGACCGGGAGGGCCAGCACCATCCCCGCGAGGGCGTGGGTCGGGAGCATCATCGTGTCGGCTAGAATGGGACAGAATACTAAGAGCCTGTCGGTGAATCGTGTGTAGGATTCACACGATAGGTCGTCTCAGCCCGCGAGTTCGGCCGTCTCGAACAGCGGGTCGAAGCTCTCGGGGAGGGACTCGCGGGCGCGTCGGAGTTCCTCGGCCCCGCCGTGGGCGGCGACGGTGGCCACGAGCGACCGGGCGTGGATGACGGCGTCCTCGGGGCTGAACCCGATGCCCTCGCGATCGGCGACCTGTACGACGAACTCGTCGGCGGTCCGTTCCTCGTGGGTGTCGCGGCGTTCGGTGATCGCGTCGCCCAGCGCCCCCGGGAGGACGACCCCGAGCGCGTCCGCCTCGGCCGTCGGGAGCGACTCCCCGAGCGTGAGCAGCGTCTCGATGGCCGCCCGCTCGGCGTTGGCCATGTTGTCCATCCCGGCCCTGGTGGCGAAGTCGTCCATGATCGCGTCGTAGTCGGTTCGCATCGAACGGAGATGGATCGCTTCCCCGACGGCTTGAACATTCGGGCCAGTTCGACCGTCGATCCGTCGAGGCCAGCGCGGTTCACCCGGATTAAATACACGACGGACGAACGGGCACGTATGCAGGTCGGGTCACGCCGGTGCATCCTCAACCCCGTCAGCGGAACGGGGGATCACGCCGAGTACGTCACGCGACTTCTCCGCGGTCGGGGGTTCGCGGTCGATCACACCGAGGGCGCGGGCGACGCCCGTCGACTGGCCCGCGAGGCCGGCGAAGCGGCGGTCTCGGAACTCGCCGTCTGTGGCGGCGACGGGACGATAAACGAGGTCCTCCGGGGGCTGGACGCCGCCGACCACCTCACCGACGTGACGCTCTCGGTGATCCCGACCGGGACGGCCAACATTCTCGGGCGGACCGTCGGAATCGAGGGGATCGAAGACGCCGTCGAGATCGCGGACACGGGCGAGGTCGCGACCGTCGACGTGGGGATGGCCGGCGACGAACCCTTCGTCGTCTCCTGTATCGCCGGCTTTCCCGCCGAGGCCAGCGTCGCCACCTCCAGCGAACTGAAGGGACGGTTCGGGACGCTCGCGTTCCTGCTCACCGGCGTCCAGCAGGCTCGGGAGTTCGACGGACTGGACGTGCGTCTCGAAACCGAGGCCGAGACCTGGGACGGCGAGGCGATCTGTCTGCTGGTGGGGAACGCGCGCCGCTTCGTCGAGGAGGGCGGACAGGCCGACATGGCCGACGGGCTGTTCGACGTGGCGGTGGTCGAGAACATGCCGGCGGGCGACCTGGTCACCGAGGCGATTCGCCACCGCGTGCTCGGCCAGGGCACCGAGGGCGTCACCCACATCCAGGCCGGGCGGATCACCGTCACGGGCCACGACGGCCCGATCACCTTCAGCCGGGACGGCGAGGTGAGCGAGCACGAGCGAGTGACGATGGCGATCCGCCCCCAGACACTGAATCTCCGGGTCGGCCCCGATTACGACCCCTCGCCGGAGTGACCCTACGGATCACTTCGGACCGCCCGTGGGTCGATCGGACCGGTCCGTGGCACCGCCCGTGATGGCCTCGCCGGCCGGTTCACCCTCGCTCGCGAACGACGGTGTCCCGTCGGCCGTCGCGTCGCTCTCGTCGTCCGCTCTGACCTCTTTCAGCAGTTCCTCGGCGATCTCGTCGCGCAGGACGAATCCGGGTGCTATTCCGTGACACATACGAACGCACACGACCTGGACTTGCTTAAATCTCGCTCCCGGTTCAGGCGGGCGCGGTACTGGCGGTGTGACGCAGGATGTCGGTCGTCGTGAGGATGCCGACCACGTCGCCGTCGACGACCGGAATGTGGTTGAAGCCGCTGTCCAGCAGGTAGGTCGCGGCCTCGGACACCGTCGCGTCCGGCCCGATCGTCTCGACGGTCGTCGTCATCCGCTCCTCGACGGTGGTCTCGGACGGATCCACGTCGTCGGCCGCCAGCTGGACGAAGTCCGTCGACGTGAGGATACCCACTGGTTCGCAGTCCGCGTCGATGACCGCGACGGACTTGATCGCCGTGTCGCGCATCGCCCACGCGGCGTCCGACAGCGTCTCGTCGGGCGCGACGGTGAGCACTGGTGTCGTCATGATCTCCTCGACTGCGGTCTCGGTCATACGAACGTGTCAGTCCCCACCGACAAAGGCACTCGTGTCGCGGTAAGTGTTGACACTCGGCATGGGAACGGACGAAAACGATCGGTTCCGAGTCAGTAGTAAAAGATCGCCGCAGTGAGCGTGATCGCGGTCACGATGTAGGTGACCGGACCCCAGTCGATGGCGGTCAGATCCGCGGCGTACACCAGGCTGCCGACGGTCGGGAACAGGCCGCCGAACAGGAACAGCTGGGTCTGGCGGAGTTTCCGGCCCGAGACCGACGGCCAGTAGGCGGCGAACAGTCCCACGGCGGCGAAGGACACGCCCAGCGAGTACAGCGCGTGGACGTAGTACCACGGTCCGTAGGTGATCGAGAGCCGGTCGATACCGCCCTGCGTGACCATCTCGGCCTCGACCCGGACGAGGTCGTGCAGGCCGAAGAAGTCCGTCCACACGAGGACGATCGTGAGCGTGGGAATCGCCGCCAGCAGGGCGACGTTGCGCCGCGTCAGCAACTCCTCGCGGTCAGTGTACTGGAATGCAAAGAGCAGGAACGCGAGCGACGCGAATGCGGGTCCGATGAACCGGACGCTGTTCCACAGCAACGCCTGATCGAGGGTCGTACTCGCCAGCTGGAGCGCGTAACTGACCGACCACACCACGATCGGTGTGAACAACGCGAGCATGAGATAGGCCCCTTTCTGCTGTCGTTTCATGAGGGTGAGCACGAGCAACGCGCCGACGATCACGGCCGCGAGCGCCAGCGGGATCGTGTACGGTGTCGCCTGAAACGCCATTGTATCCTGTCCCGATATGTTGGTGTAATAAAATACCTCGGTGGATATCACGAACTGATCCGGCGTACTCGTGGGTTCGGGTCGGGTATGCGGCCGGAAGGCGTCGACGAACCGGTTTGCTCGCTCGGCCGCCTGTTCACTCCACCCAGACGTCACCGAAGGTGTCGAAAAAGTCCGCGCCGGTGTCGACTGCGACGTGGCGCGCCCCCATCCAGTCCCCGACCGCCTCGATATCGTCGAGGTGGGACTGGAGGCGGTCGTGGTACCGGCGTTCGACGGTCGCGCCGAAGTAGGTCCGCAGTCTCGTGTCGGCCTCCGGATCGCGGAAGATCGTGTCACCACGGGCCGGTGGGTCTCGCTCCTCGGGCGCGAGGACGTGCGCGAGCGTGCAGTCGTTGCGCTGGAGGGCGGCCAGGCCCGCCTCGATCTCGGCGGGGTCGCCGAGGAAGTCACTCGCCACGAGGACGAGCGACTTCGAGTCGATGGTCGCGGCGTAGTCCGCACAGGCCGTCCGGAAGTCCGTCTCCCCCGACGGCTCGGTCCCGTTCAACTGTTCGATCAACCGCAGGACCTCGCCCTGCGTCGAACGGTTGCGGTCGATCCGCTCGAAGGTCTCGCCGAGCAGTGAGAATCGAAAGTCGTTCCCCTCGGCGGCGGCGAGCGCGGCGAAGCCCAGGCCCAGTTTGGCCGCGTACTCGAACTTGTGGGGGGTCGCCGACTCGTCCCTGTGGCCCCCGAAGTCCATCGACTCGCTGGCGTCCACGAGGACGTGGACGGTGAGGTTGCGCTCGGCCTCGTACTGTTTGACGTACAGCTCCTCTGTGCGGGCGTACACCCGCCAGTCGACCAGCCTGGTGTCGTCGCCGGGCGTGTACTTCCGGTGGTCGCTGAAGGTCAGCCCCTCCCCGACCTCCGTCGAGCGCTGCTCGCCCTGCTGGACGGCGTCGACCCGGCGCTGGACGGAGGGGTCGAACCGCGCCAGTTCGTCGAGGAAGGTCGGTTCGATCACAGCAGGTCCCCGATCACGTCGTCGGCCGTCACGCCGTCCCGTTCGGCCCGGAAGTCCACGATGACCCGGTGTCGCAGTACCGGGCGCGCCATCGCCTCCACGTCCTCGCCGGTCACGTGTGCGCGTCCAGCCATGAACGCGCGGGCCTTCGCCAGCACGACCAGTCCCATGCTCGCCCGCGGGCTCGCCCCGTACTCCAGCCGGTCGGCCGAGCGGGTCGCTCGCACCAGTTCGACGGCCCGATCACGCAGGTCCTCGGCGATGGGAACCTGCCGGACGAGTTCCTGGCTACGAAGGAGGTCCCCGGTCGTCAGCTGCTGTTCGACCGGGATGTCGGCGTCGACGCGGCCGGTGTACCGGTCGACGATCTCCCGCTCGGCGTCGTCGTCCGGGTAATCGACGAGCACCTTCGCCAGGAAGCGGTCCTTCTGGGCCTCCGGGAGCGGGTAGGTCCCGTCTTGCTCGACGGGGTTCTGTGTCGCCAGCACGAAGAACGGGTCCGGGAGCTTCCGGGTCTCGCCGCCGGCGGTGACCTGTCGCTCCTGCATCGCCTCAAGCAGCGCGGCCTGGGTCTTGGGCGTCGCACGGTTGATCTCGTCGGCCAGCACGACGTTGGCGAAGATCGGCCCGGGTTCGAAGACGAACTCCCGGCCGTCGCGGGTCTCCCGGATGATCTCGGTGCCCGTGATGTCGCTCGGCATCAGGTCCGGCGTGTTCTGGACCCGCGAGAACGAGCAGTCGGTGACCTCGGCGATGGTCCGAACGAGCATCGTCTTGCCCAGCCCGGGCGTGCTCTCCAGGAGTGCGTTCCCGTCGGCGAGCAGGCAGGCGAGCACCTGATCAAGCACTGCCTCCTGGCCGACGAGGCGCTTTCGCACCTCCGAGCGGACCGCGGCGAGTCGATCTTGAATTCTATCCACCTCGTCGTCGTCGAGTGTGTCGTCAGTCATCGGTATCACGCTGAACGCGCAGGTTGTACTCCCGGACCAGATCCGCGTCTTCGAGGTTCCGTTCGGCGGCGAAGCCGGCCTGACGGGCCGCGACGGCGTCGCCGCCCGAGGACAGCCCGCTGTCCTCGTAGCTGTCGACTTGATCCCCGGACCCGCCGCCACTGCTCCGCGAGAAGTTCACGTCGAGTTCCTCCCGGCCGTCGGCGGGCTCTTTGGGCTCGCCGAGGACGTCGTCGGGGTTCTGGAGTTCGGAGACGCCGTTGTCCTCCCCGCCGAACGACTCCGACCCCTCGGTGTCGGTAGTGTTCGTCGTCGGCGCGAACGTGACGCCGGCGACGGCCGCCTGAACGGTCAGCGCGCTCGCAAGGACGACCACGACGGCGCTGACCGACAGCCAGCGGGTGTGGAGGAAGCCACCGGCGCTCGTCGCCTCCAGCCTGTCGGTCACCGTGCGATAGAGCCGGCGGGCCATCGGCGTCTCGGCTCCCGACCGGGCGGCGTCACGGGCGGTCCGGAGCGCGTCCGCGACGACCGGATTGGCCGCCTCGAACCGCTCGACCGTGTAGTAGCGCACCCGAAGGGCGAACTCGACCGCACCGGCCAGCAGGGCGACCCCGACGGCCGCGACGGTGCCCCCACGGACCGGTCCGACCGCCGGTAGCGGGACCGCGAACACCCGCGTCAGCAGGTTCGCGACGAGGAAGACGGCCGTGGCGTCGACCACCGCGTGCAACGCGGCCGCCTTCTGCCCCTCGCGTCTGATCGCCTGGACCGCCCGTTCGATCGTTTCGCGCTCCGCGCTCGGTTCGGTCCCGTCGGGTTCGCCGCTTGCCGCCACCTCGTCGGCGTCATCACTCGGCTCGTGGTTCTCGTTCATTGTCAGTTACACTCCTGGTACTGCGAACTGTTGTCGATCTTGCCACAGAGGTCGTCCAGATCGTTCTGCAGATCCTCCTTGTCCCCCTCCAGATCGTCGATCCGGTCCTCGCGGTCGTCGATGGTGCTGTTCAACTCGTCTGTCAGGTCCTCGAGGTTCGAGTTGCGTCGTTCGAGGTCGGTGTTCTCCGCGATCAGTTCGTCGCGTCGCGCTTCGAGGTCGTCCACCCGGTCCCGGAGGTCCGCCCGCTCGTTCAGGAGGTCGTCGACCTCGCGCTGGAGGTCCTCCCGTTCGGATTCGAGCCGGTCGATCCGGTCGCGGGCGTCCGAGAGGTTGCGCTCGGCCGCGTTCAGCTGGCCCGTCAGGTCCTGCAGGTCCGTCTGTCGGGTTTCGAGGCTCTCGTTGATCGAGTCGAGCCGGTCCCGGGTCTCGTTCAGGTCGGCCCGGACGGTCGCGAGTTCCTCCTCGGCGGCCGCGTTCTCCGATGCGAGCCGTTCCGCGCGGTCGGTCACGTCGCCGACGCTGTACTCGTAGTAGACGGTGACGCCGGCGACGCCGAGGACTGTCAGTCCGACCACGGCGAGCAAGACGACGTTGAGTCTGGTTCCGATCATGGTTGTCTGATGCGAACGAGTCGCCGCGTGCCGACCTCGAGGAGGTACAGCACGAGGGCGACGACGAGGACGAGCCACGTCCACTCCCTGGTGACTGTTTCCACAGTGGTAGCCTGCTGACGGACCCGGTCGGCGATGGCCGCGGCCCGATCCGACTCGAACACCTCGCCGCCGGTGCGCTCGACGGCGGTCCGGACGGCCCGCGACTGACCGAAGGCCGCGTACTCCCGCGGGTAGTTCACGGCGTACTCGGCCGACAGGAGCGACCGGTATCCGGATTCCGCCGGCACGAACGTGGCCTCGTACTGGTCGGTATCTACCTGCCTGAACCGGTAGCCGTCGGCCGATGGACGGTTATTGCCCTCGTAGGCAACTGTAACGGGACTGCCGACGCGGGCGTCCGAGACGGACGTGATGCCGGTCGCCAGCCGTTCGGGGTCGCCGATGGCCCAGTTGACGGACTTGGTGATCCCCAGCGAGTCCGGGGCCGAGAGCAGGCCGTCCAGCCCCCCGCTCTCGCCGTAGGCTGTGATCGCGACGGTACGCCCCAGCCCGTATCGCCAGGCCGTGATCGCGGGCGCGCCGTCCGATCCGGCGACCAGCAGGTCCGCCCCCTGTGCCGCCGAGACCGAGTGGGTCCGGCCCGGCTGGGCGGCGAACTCGACGCCGCTCGTGATGAAGTGCGACCGGTCGAGCACCGTGAGACCGCTGCCCTGGAACTGGCGCGTCTCGCCGCCGAACTCGATCCGGAGTTTGCTGGACTCGTCGGCCCGCAGGAAGGGGCCGCCGCCGGCCTCGGCTACCTTGCGGAGGTAGTCGACGGCGATTCCCTCGCCGACGCCGACGGGGATCACCTCGATGCCGCGCTCGCTAGCTCGGGCCGCCGCGCCCGGTGCGTTCCCGGCCTGTGCGCGCCCGTCGGTCAGCAGGATGATCGTCCCGCTCGACCCCAGCATCTGTGTCGCCCCCTCGATCCCGGCGCTCACGTCCGTACTCCCCGAGCTCTCCAGCCGGCGGATCCGATCCTCGAGGAAGGACCGGGAACCCCCCAGCCCGGTGAGCCCGGCGATGCGGTAGGTCTGGCTGTTGAACGCCACGATCCCGACGCGGTTGTCGTCGCCCAGTTGATCGAGCACGTCCAGCGCGAGCGCCTGCTGGGCCGACATCGACCCGCTCGTGCTGCCGGAGATGTCGACCGCGACGACCACCCGCGAGGTCTCGCCGCCCTCCCCGATGGTGACCGGGAGCATGTCGGTCACGAGTGACTCGCGGTAGCCACCCCGCTCGAAGGCGTTCGGTCCGCCGACAGTGACCAGGCCCGTGCCGTCGATGACTGCTCGCTGGAGCGCGCTCACGTTGCCGAGGTCGCCGGCGGCCACGTTCTGGACCACGACGGCGTAGTACTGAGAGAGGTTCGACGGGATCGACTCCCGCCGGTCCACGTCGTAGACGTTCCCCAGGAACTCGCCGAAGGGGTACTCCCCGCGGGCGACGTAGAGGATCTTCGGGGGTTCGACCACTCGCACCGTTTTGCGGAACACGTCGTTGCGGTCGTACACGTCACCTCCCTCGATCCGGGCGGTCACACGGTGACTCCCGGTCGAACTGAAGTTGTAGGTGAACGTGACGCCCCCCGTTCCCTCGACGGTCGCCTCGCGCACCTGCTGGCCGTCGACGCTGACGGTCAGCGTGGTCTCGGTGTCGTCGAGACCGGTGCCGTCGACGGTCACGCGGAACTGGTTGGCCACGCCCGTACTGGTCTTGGCCGGCCCGCTGATGCTAACCACGCGCTCGGTCCGGTTCGCGTCGAGTTCGACGGCGTGGATCGAGGCGTTCACCTGCTCGGCGACGCCGGCGGCCGCGTCGAGCGAGCGGCCGTCGGTCACCCGCCCGTCCGAGACCAGGAGGACGCTCCCGTTGGGGGAGAGCGCGCTCGTCACTGCGTCGCCGACCGGCGAGCCCGATTCGCCGCCTACCGTCCGGGTCTGGACCGCGACGCCCTCGTCCTCGATCGCGGCCGCGAGGTCGCCCGCCGCGGCGTCGGTCGTCGCCATGCTGTCCGAGCGGTCCACGAGCATCGTCACCGTCGGCTCCCCCGCCGAGTCCGTCGTCGCCAGCGTGTAGGGACCGGCGGCCGCGACGACCAGCAGGGTCACCAGCAGGAGCCGCGAGGCGAGAAACAGCGCCCGCGACCGCCCCGTGAACACCGCCCGCTCGCGCCGGCGGAAGACGACGACCAGCAGGGCCGCCGCGACCGGGAGGGCGACCAGCACGAGCGGCCGCTGGAGACCCATCCGGAGCCCCGCGAGCGTCGTCTCGACCGCCATCAGATGTCACCCCGCCGACGGAGATAGCCCAGTTCGGCCCCGAGCAGTCCGAGCAGGCCGAGCAGGACCAGCGGCGTGAGGTCCTGGCGTACCTGTTCGCCGGTCGTGGGACCGCCGTCGCTTCCCTCGTCGCTGCCTGCATCCACGGCGGCGGCACTCACGTTCGACTCGCCGGGGGAGAGCAGGGCCGCGCTGACCCGCTGATCCGCGGTCCGGTAGGTGCCGACGCGATCGATCTGCACCGTCGCGGTCGTCCGCTGGCCGGTCGGCGTCTCGACGGTCGTCTCCTCGTCCAGCTGGAGCGTCGTCCCGGTTTCGCGGTTCAGATCGGACAGCGAGGGCCGGCCGGCCAGCCAGTGGATCGCCCGCTTCCAGAACACGGGATAGCGGTAGTCGTAGCGGAAGGCCGTCTGGTTGGGCAGGTAGCCGTAGTACAGCGTCCGGCCGCCCTCGTACCCGCCGGCGGCCAGCAGCGGCGAGCCATCGGACAGGGTCACCAGCGAGGTCCCGGTCGCCGTCGCGCCGAGGTGGTGGTCCGGTGCCGGGAAGTCGAAGCCGGTGGTCACGGGGTGGCTGGTGACGTTGCCGATGCCGCCGGATTCCCGTACCTCGCCGGGCGTGACCGGCAACAGGTCCCCGTAGCCGACCGCGTCGACGTTGCGCTGGCTCTGGATCAGGACGCCCCCGCCGTCCGCGGCGGTTTCCCGGGCGGTCTCGACGGTCGCCCCGAGCACTCGATCGGGGACCACGTCGGCGAACACCACGGCGTCGTAGTCGCCGGTCGTCGACACGGGGGGCTCCCGGACGGTCACGTTCACCGTCGGGATCACCGCCAGTGCCGTCCGGAGATTCCGGTTGTCCCCGTTGGTCACGAGCAGGGTGTCCTCGGCCCGCTCGTCGGGCACGGCGACGGGCACGCGGTCGTCGACCGGGAACGCGTCGCTCCCGTCCAGCCGTGCGGTCGCCGACGCGGTGGGCAGCGGGAAGGCGACCGAGCGCCGGTCGCCGGGCTGGAGCGACACCGTCTCGGAGCGGCCGGCGAACGTCAGGGTCCGCTCGGCCTCGGTCGCCCCGGTGTTCGCGACACGGAAGATGACCTGCCGGTCCTCGAACGACCGGCCGACGATACCGACGTTCTCGGTCGGCCCCGCGTCGAACTGCCGGAGGGAAAGCGTCGCGCCGCTGGCACGGACCGACGCGGCGGCCTGTTTCCAGCCGGCCGCACCCTGTCCGGTGCCGCCGGCGAAGTCGCTGAACACGAGGACGCGACTCTCGGAACCGGCGAGTTCACGGGCGCGCTCGATGGCTCCGCGGAGGTCCCCGGGCGCGTGCGTGACACGTACCCCGTCGAGGGCCGAGCGCGCATCCTCGGGGTCGGCCTCGGCGACCGGCGTCCGGACGGATTCCCCGGCGACGACGACCGTCGTCGGCGTGCCGACGGACTCCTTCGCGGTCGCGACGGCTTCGGCGAAGCGGGTCCCGTCGCCCGTCTCGGTCGCCATGCTCGCGGAAGCGTCGACCACGAGCACCGTGGGCTGGGCGCTGACCTCACGCGTCGTCGTCACGTACGGCGCGGCGAGTCCGACCGCGAGCAGGACGATGGCGAGCACCTGCAACAGCAGGAGGAGGTTCCGGCGCAGTCGCTCCAGAATCGGGTTCGTGCCGCCCTCGTCCGGGTCGGACTGGAGGAACGCGACGGTCGGCAGGGGGAGTTCCCGCGGATCCGGCTGGATCAGGTACAGCACGAGCAGCGGGACGAGGGCGGCGAGCGCGGCCAGCCCGAGCGGGGCGGCGAAGACGTCACCGAGCGCCATGTGTTGGAGGGTACTGCAATCACGCTCCCCTTGTGGGACCGGTACTATAAGCCTCGTGGAAACTTCAACCTGAATTTGTGTCATCGACCGAATGGGGGAGAGCGACTGACTGGAGCGATATCGGAAGGTAGCGGCCGCCTTTCACGTCATGAAAGTATAATTAATGGGTGTGGCCACAACACACAAAAGGAGTGCGTGAGTCAGTGTCGACAGTTACCCATGTCCGGGACCCCCTCCATAGAGCAGGCCGACTCCGTCGTCGAGGTCGAGTTTGCGGTCCGTAACGACGACTATCCGTTCGTCTCGGTGACGGATCGGGAGCCCTGCGTCTTCGAACTCGCCGAGATGGTACCCCGCGGCGACGGGGACTACGCCGAGTTCTTCAACGTGCGAGGAATCGACCCGGACCGGATCCTCTCGCTCGCGACCGGAGCGGAGACGCCGGACGTATCGCTCCTCGAAACCTACGAGACGGGCGGGTTGTTCGAGTTCAACACCAGCGAGTTCTGTCCGGCGGTCAGGCTCGCGGAACTGGGCGCACTGCCGCGGGAAGTCACGGCCGCGGACGGGGAGGGGCGCATCGTCGCCGAGGTTCCGCCGCGGTTCGACCCGGCCGACATCGTCGAGACGTTTCTGGACGCGACGGCCGAGATCAGCCTCGTCTCCAAGCGGCGCAAGGAATCGTTCTCGCCGCTCTTCTCGGAATCGGTGTTCCAGCAGGTCCTCGACGAACGACTCACGGAGCGCCAGCGGGAGGTCCTCCGGGCGGCCTACGAGGCCGGCTACTACGAGTGGCCCCGGGAGTGTACAGGGGCCGACGTGGCCGACGAACTGGGAATCGCCTCCGCGACGTTCTCGGAGCACATCCACGCCGCCGAACGCAAGTTGCTGATGTTGCTGTTCGACTGCGCTTCGGGCCGGCAGTGAGCGACAGCCGCGGGTATCACCGCCGATCGCGATCCGGTGCCGAGACGACGATCCGGCCGTCCGATCGGACCGTCACCCGACACGCTTCGTATCGAAAGGAGACGGTGATCGGTCCCCGGTCCGCCTCGGCCGGCGTCGAGTCGAACAGGCTGTCGAGTGCGGTCGGGTCGACCACCTCGTAGAGGGGGGTAATGGCGGTCGTCTCGGCGTCCAGCACTGCGGCGACCGATTCGACCACGTCGGTAGAGAGCGCCCGTCCACTCGCGGGATCGAACTGCGTCGTGAGGGTCCGGCGCTCGTGACTCGTCGGTTCGTCAGGGTGGGTGTGAGGAGATCCAAACATGTCTCGGGACCAGCTCCGCTATCGGAGGTATGCGACAGCTGGGCATAGTTCGAGTCCCTACAGTTCGAGGGTCCCGTCGCCACGGGTCACACCACGTCGTCGCCGTCGGATGAAGCGCTTCGGTCACTCCAGTCGAGCCACCGGCGTGTGTACATTCAAGAGGGAAGACGCGACCACAGGGGGTATGATCGCCATCGCTGGCGCGAAGGGTGGATGCGGCAAGACGACGGCGACGCTGGGGCTGGCCCAGGCCTTCGCCCGGGCCGGCACGCCGGCGCTCGCCGTCGACGCCGACCGACAGCTCCCCAATCTCCACGTCACCGCCGACGTGGACCGGGAACCGACCGCCGCAGCTCTGGACGAGGGGACCGACGTGACCGCCCTGGCACAGCAGACCGCGGGCTCGCCGAGCGTCGGCGTCCTCCCGGCACCGAAGCCCTCCGACACGGTTGACCTGGGGACCGCCCTCGGAACCATCGAACAGGACTCGACAGCGGTGTTCGTCGACTGTCCCTCCGGGGCCGGCCCGGACATCGTCGAACCGCTGTCGGCGGCCGACGGCGTCGTCGTCGTCTCCACGCCCACCGAGCGGAGCCTCACCGCCGCCGAGACCACCGTCGACATCGCCCGCCGGCTGGAGGTGCCCGTCGAAGGCCTGCTGTTGAACCAGTGTGACTCGGTTCCCGCCGACGTGAAATCCGACTTCGACGTGCCGGTGCTGGGGGCCGTCCCCGAGCGTGAGCCTCCGCTCGCGGCCGAGGACGCCCGGACGGCCTTCGACCGCGCGGCCGCCCACCTCCTCGACGCGGCGACCGACCCGGAACCGGTCGCGACCGCGCCCGACGCCGAGAACCGCCTCCCGACCGGCATCGACGCCCTCGATCGGGCCTTCGGCGGCGGGTTCCAGCCCGGGACCGTCGTCGCCCTGACCGCCGCACCCGAGAGCCAGTCGGAGCTGTTGCTCCACGAGTTGACGACCGAGCGCGGCACGCTCTACCTCTCGACCGAGCGGAGCGAGGACACCGTCCGGTACGCCATCGAGGAGTCGATGGCCAGCGCCGGCAGTCCGACAGTCCGGCACCTCGACGCCGGGAACCCCCTGGTCAAAGCCGAAGAGCTGATCGGCAACCTCCCCGAGGGGGCGAACCTGATCGTCGACCCCGTCGACGCCCTGGAACGGGGCGATCGGAGCGACTACGTGAGCTTCCTGAACACACTGGTCGAACACACCCGTGTCACGGACAGTATCGCCGTCCTGCACTGTCTCGACTCCGCGCCGGCGAACCGCTCGGCCACGGCGCAGTTCGCCGACGTGGTCGTCGACCTGGAGTCCGAGGTGGGGGATGGCGGACTGAGACACGAACTCCGCGTCAGCAAATCGCGCCGGGACGGACTCCCGACCGACCCCATCGGGATCGACCTTACGACCGAGGCGACGCTGGGTCGCAGCGAGTAGTCAGGCGTCGACCCGCGTTCCGGCCCGGCTCCCACAGATCTCGATCCGTCGAGCCAGTCGCTCGAAGCTGTCGACCGCGGCGGCGTCGGGGGCGTGATCCCGAACCGGCACCCAATCGGCCTGTGCCTCGGCGACTGCACGCTGTTCGGGGACGACCGTCGTCGGCGCGCCGAACGCCGCCTCGATCCGGTCGGCGACGGCTTCCGTCCCGTCCCCATCGCGTCCGTCGTCGCTCCGCCCGTCGCCCGCGCCGAGCGTATAGTCGCCGATGGAGAACCCGTCGTCGCCATTCGTGCTTGGGGAGTCCCGGATCATATTGAGCGCGACGCTGGCCAGTGGCGTCTCGACGTTGAGCGACAGCTCCCGCGTCCGGTAGGCGTTCAGCAGGGCCGGCTTCTTCGGCGTCGTCACGACCACGGACACGTCGGCGCTGTGGAGTTGCATCCCCACGTCGCGGGCCAGTCCGGCCGGACAGTCGATCACGACCGTCCCGTACTGGCGTTCGACGGCCCCGACGGTTTCGACGATGCCGTCGAGACGAGCGGCGCGGGCGCCCTCCAGCGTCCGGCCACAGGGGAGGACCTTCACAGACCCGAACTCCGCGACGGCGTCGACGGGGTCGGTCCGGCCCGCGAGCACGTCGTGGAGGTCGGGGCCCGTCCCGCGTGGGAGGTCGGCGGTCGCGAGGTCCCCGTCGACGACGACGGCGTCGAGTTCCCGCCCGAGGTTCAGCGAGACCGTCGACTTGCCGACGCCGCCTTTCCCGCCGGTGACGGCGACGATCATGGGTCCTCTGCCAGCAGGTCGCTCGGCGGCGACCACGCGTCCAGGTCGGCGAGGACCTCCTCGGTCTCGGCCCGGTCGTCCTCGGCGCGGGTGACCGAGACGACTTCGAGTGGCTCGTCGACCGGTTCGCCGGGGCTGGCGAACCCGATCCCGCGTCGCCGTCCCGGCCCGACCGTCGCTTCCCACACGTCGCCCGACCACTCCGGGGCCGGCCGGTCGCCCAGCCCGGGTGACCAGGTCGGCCCGTCGATGCGACTCCGGAGTCGGACGACCTGGGGCGTCGACCGGTCGTTCGTCACGGTCGCGCTCACGAACGTCACCCCGTCCCGCCGTCGCACGTCCGTGTCGTCGATCCACTCCTCGTGCATACCACTGTTGGCCGCGCGTTCGCGTATAAAGTTCAACACCGTCCGAAAAGAATTGGGACTCGAGTCAGTCGTCACTGGCCGATGCCTCGGCCACCTCGTCATCGGCAGCCACCGATGTCTGGGCCGCGGCCGACCGCTCTCGATCACGATCGCGCTCGTATTCGGCGAGGTCCCGGAGCTGGCCGGGGGTCCCGAGGACGTAGACGGTGTCGCCGGCCCGGAGCGGGTCGCGGTCGTCTGGGAACGGCGTCGTCTCGCCGTCGCGGTCGACGACCAGCACGTCGGCGGGGAGCCAGCCGGCGAACTCGCCGTCGAGCGGACCGCCGTCTGCGACGGTCACCGAGGTCACCGTCTCGTCGGCCGCCCGGACGACCGAGACGAGTTCGTTCACGTCGTTCGGGTCAGCGGGCTGTGTCACCAGTCGGTACCGTGCGCCCGCGTCCAGTTCGTCGGCGTCGGCGGCGGCCACCTGCAGGGTGGTCACGTCGCCGACACTCGCCCGGAAGGTCCCCGTGGCGACCAGCTGGGCTTCCTCGCCAGCGCCGTCCACCGCCGTCCACACCTCGACGGGATCGCCCGTGTTGGCGTCGGCCGGCGGGTCCCCCCGCACCGCGACCGCGACGGTCTCGGGCGGGAGCGACGGGCCGATGCCCGCCGGCCGACGCCCGACCGCGAGGTAGGTCACCTCGCCCTCGTCGGTGACCGAGACAGAGACGTGGTCGACCGGGAAGTCCCGCTCGATCCGGGTGACCAGCCGCGACTCCAGTTCCGCGACCGACAGCCGACGCGGGAACAGCATCCGCCGGCCCGCCAGTTCCCGCTTGCTCTCCTCGTCGACCGGCGGGTACCCCTCGGCGTCGGCGACGGTCTCGGGCAACTCGACGGCGATGACGAGACCGGCCGACCGGACCAGTCGAGCGAGTTCGCCGTGGGCGTCCAGTCTGGTGATTCCGAACACCTCGCAGGCGAGGTGGTCGCCGATCCAGCGGCCCCCGGCCGACGCGACGGCGCTGACGAAGAAGGCTCCGAGCAGGTACGCGCCGGTGCCGTAGTGCAACAGTGGCGTGGGCTCGACGATCACGTCGCGAAGGAGGCCCACGAGGTTCAGCCAGATCGCCGGGAACACGGTGCCGACGACGACGCTCGCGCCGATGGGCAGCGGATAGGTCGTGTACTTCCGATAGACGAAGGCCACACCCGTCGCGACGACGCCGGCGTACAGGCCGAATCCGAGGATGTGCACCAGCGACCGCTTGGTCCAGTCCCCGGCCAGCGACTGCAATAGTACCACGTCGATCATCGCTCGCCCTCCGCTCGCTCGTCCAGCCGGTGCAGAACGGCCGTCTCGCCCACGACGAACGCCTCGTCGGCCCGCTCCAGCGCAGACTGCTCCGGCCCGAACGTCCAGCCCTGCCGCGCGCCGGCCGCGGCGGGATCGGCGTCCGGCGTCTCCTTGGAGTCGTCTCCGTCGCCATCCGTTCCGTCTGTCTCGGCGGCAGCGTCGCGGACCGCGAGCGGGTCGATCGCTCCGTCGGCAAGCGCCTTCCTGACCGCCGGCGTCAGCGTCAGCTTCCGGATCGTCCGGTCGGCGTCGTCGAGCAGCGAGAACGCCTCGAAGTCGTGGCGGCGTCCGCGCGGGTGGACGACCACACGGCCCCCGTCGGCGTCGAGCAGCGTCCCGGCCCCCGACGCCGGGACGGCCACCGTGACGCGCCCGTCGCCGCCGGCCGTCGCCCCGCCATCGGGAACCAACCCCTTCGAATCACCGCCGACCGTCCGGTCGATACCGAGAACGGTGCCCTCGACCGATCCCTCGTCGGTCCGGACGCTCACCTCGTCGTCCGGCGAGAGTCCGGTCGGCAGCAGCGCCGCGACGGTGACGGCCCGCCAGCCCTCGGGAACCCGGCTGGCGACGCCCGCGGTCGGCGGCGCGGCGGTAATCGTCGCCCGCCCGCGCCCGTCGATGGAGACCGACACCTCGCCGAGACCGTGATCCGTCCGCAACTGGTCTTCGAGTCGCCGCTCCAGTTCCGGGAGCGGGAGGTCGGCCGGGAGTCGCCAGGCCCCCTCGGCCAGCGCACTGTGAACGTCGGGCGACAGCGACGGATAGCCGTCGATCCCCCGGATCTCGCCCGCAGTCCGGATCGTCACCTGCCCGAGACCGTCCACCGAGTCGACGGCCTCGGCCGACAGCGTCCGTTTCCGCTCGGTCGGCTGACTCGTCTCGCGGGGCAGTTCGCCCGCGATCTTCTGGCCCTGACTGTTAGCGTACAGCGCGAGCATGACGATCACCAGCAGGCCGATCAACAACCGCGGGATCTGCTGGACGCCGGCACCGATGATCCCGACGTACAGCGCGTCGACCGCCACGAGCGGCAGGATGAGCAGGACGACGGCGATCTGGGAGAGTTCCTGCTCCCAGTAGTAGCTGATCGTGAAGCTGAAGGCCCCGACGGCGAACGAGACGACGATCCCGATCAGGACGCCGAAGGAGATCCCCAGCAGCACTTCGACCGGCAGTGACGGTGCTGCCATTGTCGTCCTCGGTCGTTACTTGGTGACCGTCAGTTCGGCCGGCTGGTCGTCCTTGTAGTTGCCGTCTCCCGGCGGTTCGACGGTCACTTCGAGCGTGCCTTTGACCTGGTCGGATCGGAAGTCGATCTGATCGTGTTCGATGGTGATGTCGGTCTCACCCTCGACCGTTTCCGTGATCGTGCCACTCACCAGTTCGACGTTCTTGCCGCTGATGATGACTGTCGACTCGCCGTCGATGGCTTTCCCCTCGTTGTCGACAACCTGAATCGTGAAGGTGGCGTCTTTGTCGTTGCCACTGCTGTCGGTCATCGATTCGATCCCGTCACCGGTCGTCTCGATGTCCACTTCCGTCTCGCCGACGGTTCCGATCCCGCCGAGCAGGTTCATCATGATCGCGAGACTGGCCACACCCACGACGAGCGCGATCACGAGGCGGATCGGGAGCCCCTCGATCGCCCGCTCGTCCCCGCGGAACGATTGCTTTCGAGTCACACCCCGCTTGGACGCGTCTTCTGCCTTAAACCTTGGAGCCAAGGTTGAAATACGAAGGCCGGGCCAGATCGGAGTGTGACAGGCCAGGAGTTCGTCATCGGGCGCGGGCAGGACCTCGACGCTGGGCCGTCGGGCCGGCTGGGTGCCTATCGGGCACTCGACGGGAGCGAGGGGGCACCGCTGTATCTCGATCTGGACAACCCCCACGCCATGCTGGTCGTCGGCAAGCGCGGGTACGGGAAGTCCTACACGCTGGGCGTCGTCGCGGAGTCGCTGGCGCGGGCCCACGGCGTCGCGCCGGTGATCGTCGACCCGATGGACGTGTTCACCACGCTCGCCGAGCCGACGCGGGGCGACGCGGAGCCGGTGCCCGCCGAAGTGATCGACGAGCCCGCAGTCGCGCCCTCCGCGCTGGATCCGCGGTCGTGGTGTGCGTTGCTGGGACTGCCGCCCGAGAGCGGGGCGGGTGGGCTCGTCTGGCAGGCCGCAGGCGAGGCCGACACGCTCGACGGAATGTACGCCCACATCGAGGCCACGGACGCGCCGGACGTGGACAAGCGGGCGGCGAGCAACCACGTCGACATGGCCGACGAATGGGGCGTGTTCGACGCCGACGGGCTGACGGCCGCCGATCTGGCGGGGCCCGAGATCACGGTGATCGACGTCGCGGGGATGGACACCGACCCGATGAACGCCGTGGCCCGGGGCATCGGCGAGGCGCTGTATCGGGCCCGCGAGACCGAGGCAATCGACCGCCTGCCGTGGCTGCTGATCGACGAGGCACACACCTTCTTCCAGGGGGTCGCCCAGTCGTCACTGGAGACGATCCTCACGCGTGGGCGTGCGCCCGGTGTCAGTCTCGTCATGGCGACCCAGCGGCCGAGTGCGGTGCCGGAGGTCGGCATCTCCCAGTCGGACGTGCTGGTCTCCCACCGGCTGACCTCCGAGGCGGACCTGGAGGCCCTGCAGGCGGCCCAGCCGACGTACATGAACACCTCGCTCGCCGACGAGGACCGGATGCCCACCGAAACCGGCGAGGTCGTCATCGTCGACGACGCGACGGAGACGATCCACGCTGCCCGGATCCGGCGGCGGGACACCCCCCACGGCGGGGACAGTCCCAGCGCCAGCGACGTGGAGGTCGGCGGGTCGAGTGAGGACGCGGCGGGCGACGACTGACGGTCGGAGGAGCGCGGCCGGCCACCACGGTCGGCCGTTCTAGGTTTAAGTACGAAGGGGCGACCAAACGGGGCATGACCGACATCGAGCGGATCGAACAGCGGCTCGCCGCCGTCGAGCGGACGGTCGTCGACGGCGATTTCGAGCTGGACGAACTCGCCGACGTGGCCGCGCTGGCCGAGGACGTCGAGCGGATCGAGTCGCGGCTCGAAGAGCTCGAACGCCGGGTCGCGGATCTGGAGGGGTCGGCCCAGGCGGTCGAGGGGTACGTCTCGAACATCGAGGCCGTCAACGACGACGTCGAGCGGCGGGCCGACGCCGCCATCGCGGCCGTCGACAGGCTGGAGCGCCGCGTCGACGAACTCGACGCGGAGACGCGGGCGGCCGCTGGCAGCGACGGTGCGACGGGGCCGGCGGAACACGGTGTTGGCGACGACGCGGCCGTGGGGGCGGCGGTCGATGCACCCCGGAGTGGCGACCCACATCCCGCGGCCGACGACCCGGCGGGAAGTAACGGGGGCCTGTTCGAGGATCCCCACGAGGTCGAGCGGACGGTCGACGACGTGATCGGGAGCGACGACGCCGACAGACGGCCCGGTGGCTCGAACGGCACCACAGACAGGATAGAGTCAGGGAACTCCCAATCGAAGGGCAGGGCGGCCGATTCGGAGTCGGTCGCGTCGGCCGACCAGGAGAGCGTCGAGCGCAGTCTGTCGGACGCTGCTGGGGGGCCGGACGAGTCTTCCGACACGGGTGACCAGCAGTCCGACGCGGTTGCTGACGCTGACGACGACTCGGGCGGGTTGCTCGCCTCGCTGCGCTCGACGTTCTCGTGATCCGATACGTGCTGACCGTCCTGTTGACGGTCGCCATCCTGGGACTCGCGATGCCGGCCGTCGAGGACACGGCCGGCAAGCGGAGCGATCAGCAGATGGCCAATCAGGTCGCCGAGATCGAGCGGGCGGCGGTCTCGCTCGTCGAGAACGAGGAGCTCCCGCCGGAGGGGGAGCCGGGCGCTCGGCGGTCGATCACGCTCCGGTTCCCCGACGACGGGCTGCTCTCGCAGGCCGTCACGGACGTCGAGATCGAGCGTGTCCGGACGAACATGAGTGTCGTCCACTACAGGGTCGAGGGGCGACCCGGCGAGCAGGTCGTCGTCGACGCGCCGGTGGTCAACGCCGCGGGCAACGACGTCCGACTCGGCGGGACGGGCGAGAAGGAGTTCGTCCTGACCTACGAACGCAACGAGACGGGTGCGCCGACGGTCTTTCTGAAGCGCCGGTGAGGAACGGACTGCTGGGGGTGCCGGTGCCTAATTTTAAACCGGATCACGCAGCCACTCCCGGTATGTCACAGAACGCATCCGGTTTCTCCATCGAGTCGCTCCTGGCCGACGCGGGGCTCGGTGGGCTGTTCGGGCTGGGGTCCGACGAGCCGGACCAGACGTGTTCCTGCCGGATGGCGTTCGACGACCGACTGCTGGCGGTCGACGCGACGGGCTGTGACGGCGACCTCTCGGCGTCGACCGTCTGCCGGCGGGCGGTCGTCGAGGAACTCGTCGACCGGGACGCCGGGGGGATCGTCGTCGAATCGAACGGCCGGGAGTACCGCTACGACGACGCCACCGTCGACCTGCTGTCGGCGGCCGGGCGGTTCGTCGACCTGCTGGGCGACCGCGACGAGCGACTGGCCGACGCCGCCGCGAGCGACCCGCTCGACGTGGCCGCGGAACTGGAGACACGGGTCGGCCCCGTCGCGGACGTGGGCGTCGAGTCGGGGTTGCTCGACGCCGCGGCGGCGATTCCGGACTACGACGCGCTGGCTCCGGACGTGGGGCTTCGGATCGCCGACTACTACGTCGACCGGTCGGTCGGCGAGGACGCCCGCCTCGAAGGGGTCACGTCGCTGTCGACGGGGAGCGAGGCGCGGATCTACCGGCGGGCCGACAGCGTGCCGCTGTACGCGCTCGATCCGGTCGATCTCACCCTCTCGCCGGCGGAACGGGAGATCCTGCTGGACGCCTACGAGGCCATCGCCGAGGGCCGCGTCGACGGCGACCGGGCGGCTTCGCGGGCGATCGAGCACGTCACCGACGGGCAGGTCGATCCCCTCCTGACCGCGATCCTGGCGAAACACACGAGCGGCTACGGCATCCTCGAAGACCTGTTCGCCGACGACCGCGTGACCGACGTGTACGTCACCTCGCCGGTGTCGGCCAATCCGCTCCGGGTCGTCGTCGACGGCCAGTCGATGACGACCAACGTCCACATGACCGAGAGCGGGGCGGAGGCGCTGGCCTCCCGCATCCGGCGGACCAGCGGCCGGGCGTTCTCCCGGGCGAGTCCGACCGTCGACGCGACCGCGGGGCTGGACAACGGGATCGATCTGCGGATCGCCGGGATCACCGACCCGGTCGCCGAGGGCGTCGCCTTCGCCTTCCGCGAGCAGGCCGACGATCAGTTCACACTCCCGTCGCTCGTGGCCAACGACACCATGTCCGCCGAGGTGGCGGCCTTCCTCTCGGTCGCCATCGAGCGCAACGCCGCGGCGCTGATCGCCGGGACCCGCGGGGCCGGGAAGACAACGCTGCTCGGGACCCTGCTGTACGAGTTGACGCCGGATACCAGAACCGTGGTCATCGAGGACACGCCGGAGTTGCCGGTCGATCCGCTCCAGTCGGTCGACCGTGACGTGCAGGCGCTGCGGACCGGAACCGGCGATGGGCCGGAGATCACCGCCACGGAGGCCCTGCGGACGGCGTTGCGGCTCGGCGACGGGGCGCTGGTCGTCGGGGAGATCCGCGGCGAAGAGGCGCAGGTCCTCTACGAGGCGATGCGGGTCGGTGCCAACGCCAACGCGGTGCTGGGGACGATCCACGGTGACGGGGCCGACGAGGTGTACGAGCGGGTCGTCTCGGACCTGGGGGTGCCATCCTCCTCGTTCGGCGCGACCGACCTGGTGGTGACGGTCCAGGCCTACAGGACACCCGAGGGCCGGAAACGCCGACTGGCCCGCATCGAGGAGGTGATGGTCAGCGGGGAGGAGATCTGGTTCGAGCCGCTGTACGAGATCGAGGGGGAGCAGGCCCAGTCGACGGGCCGGATCGACCGCGGCGAGAGCCGCTTCGTCGACCGCCTCACCGGGCCGGGCGAGGACTACGCCGACATCAGGGCGGCCATCGACCGGCGGCGTCAGTTGCTGGCGGACCTGGCCGAGGACGGGCGGACCAGCCCCCGGGAGGTGGCGGCGGCCTACGCGGGCCGTGAGGACGCATGAGCTCACCGACGGCGAGCGACGCCGAGGAGGGCGGGGCGGACGGCATCGGCCGACGGGTACGGCGCCTGATCACGGACGAGGACGCCGCGGCCGCCGACGCCGCCGGTGCCGCCTCCCGGCGCGAACGCCGACGGCGACGGCGCGCCCAGCGGTCACGGGACCCCATCGTCGAACTCTCGACCATCGTCCACGGACTGGCGAGCCTCTACCCCTACGAGGTGGAGACGAGCGACGAACTCGCGGATTCGCTCTCCTTTCTCCAGTCCGAGTATCAGCCGGAGACGGTGGTCCGCGCGGGCTTCGGCGCGGGAATCCTGTCCGTGTTCCTGCTCGTGCCGCTGCTCCTGTCGCCGCTCCCGCTGCTGGCGGTGGGCGTTCTGATGGTGCTGTTCCCCCTCGGGATCATCCACGGGGTCCACTCCGCGCCGCACGTGCTCGCGGATTTCCGGCGAACACGGGCGCTCGGTGACACGCCGAACCTGATCGGCCGGGTAGTGTTGCGGATGCAGATTCAGCCGGCTACCGAGAACGCCGTCCGGTTCGCCGCCGAGACGGGACGGGGACCGCTGGCCGAGAGCCTCTCGGCCCACATCGACCGCTCCATCGGGACGCCGCGAACGGGGCTGACCTCCTTCGCCGACGAGTGGGCCGAGGAGTTCCCGGCGATCCGGCGGTCGGCGGCCCTGCTCGTGACCGCCCAGGACGCGCCGGAGGGCGAACGCGGCCGGACGCTGGATCGGGCGCTCAGCGCGATTCTGGACGGCACGCGCAACCAGATGGCGGAGTTCACATCGGCGATCCAGGGGCCGACGACCGCGCTGTACGCCTTCGGCGTGATGCTCCCGATGGCGCTCGTCGCGCTCATCCCGGCGGCGACGCTCGCGGGCTATCCCGTCTCGATCTGGGTGTTCGTGATCCTCTACAACCTCACCCTGCCGCTGCTCCTGCTGGCGGCCAGCGCCTGGCTGCTCACCCGGCGGCCCGTCGCCTTCCCGCCGCCGGCGGTCACCCGCGCCCACCCGGACGTCCCCGACCGGGTGACCAAGCCGCTCCTGATCGGCCTCCTCGTCGGTGGGTTCGCGTTCGGCCTGCTCGAATTCGGCGCGTTAGTGGGCCGACTCCCGCCGCTCGCGCCCGTCGCGTCCGTCCTCGAACCGGTGAGCTACCTCGCACCGATCGTCGGGTTCGGTCTCGGACTCGGAGCCTTCCTGCTCGCGGCCTACCGGCCGATCAAGGACGTGCGGGACTACGTCCGGGACGTGGAGGAGCACCTCGTCGACGCGCTCTACCTCGTGGGCCGGCAGGTCGACGAGGACGAGGCCGTCGAGTCGGCCGTCGCCCACGCCGGCGACCGCGTCCCCGAGGAGACCGGCGAGGTGTTCGAAGACGCCGCTGGCATCCAGCGCCGCCTGCGAACGAGCGTCCACGAGGCCTTCCTCGGCGACTACGGCGCGCTCGAAGACATCCCGAGTCCGCGCGCCGAGGGAACCGCCTCCCTCCTCTCGATCGCTGCCGACGAGGGCCAGCCCGCCGGCCGTGCGATCGTCTCGATGGCCGACCACCTCGAAGAACTCCAGGAGGTCGAGGCGGAGACCAAGCGCTCGCTGGCGACGGTGACGGGGACGCTCGAACACACGGCCTCCTTCTTCGCGCCCATGGTCGGCGGCGCGACGGTCGGGCTGGCAGCCGGGATGGTCGGCGAGGGCGCAGCGGCCGCCGACGTGGAGCCGATGCCGGTCGAACCGCTCGGGATCGTCGTCGGGATCTACGTCGTCACGCTGTGTTTCATCCTGACGGCGCTCTCGATCGGCCTCCGGCACGGACTGGACCGCTCGCTCGTCGGCTACCGGATCGGCCAGTCGCTGGTGGCCGCCATCCCGATCTATCTCTTCACGCTCTCGATCGTCGGCTCGATCATGTAGGGGCAGTATGACAACCATCTGACCATCGCTTCGGTTTAAGTACGATCACGGGGCCAAGGGGGGTATGGACTTCGAGGCACCGGCGGACGCCTGGTACGTGTTTCTCGGCGTGTCGCTGGTCAGCGTGGCCATGGCCGGCGTGGCGCTGGGGCTCCCGTCGGCGGTGCCGCCGGACGCGAACGCGGCGGCCAACACCGTCGACCGGGTGGCGGCGAGCACCCAGAACGCGAGCGCGAGCTACGACCACGACGCGGATCGGCTCTGGGTCGGCACGAAGCGGATCCGGATGGAAAGCGAGGACGGCGGCAGTGCCGAGGAGAGCATCTCGTTCGGTCAGATGGTCTTCGTCCGCCACGACGACGACGGGAAACTGACCGAGGTGCTCCACGGGGCCCCGCCGACCAAGGTGTACTCGGGAGCCTCGCCGGGTCCCAGAGACGCGTTTCAGGACGACATCGAGCATGCGAAATCCGAGATGAACGACGAAGCCAGAAACGACGAGCCGGACTGGTGGACCGCCAACGGACAACTTCGCGTGCGGAAGGTCAACTGGAGGGGTGTCAGTGTTACGCTCGTCGACGGGTGACCGGGGCCAGACCGAGCCGCTCGCGGCGCTGGTGGCCGTCTCTGTCATGGCGCTGGGACTGGCGCTGTACGGCGGCTACCTCTCGGACGTGTTGCCCGGCAACAGCGACCGACACGTCGAGAGCGCGACCCAGGACCGTGTCTGGAACGAGATCCAGACCAACGGCGTGTTCGACGGGTCGACACGGATCGAGAACAGGCTGGTCGGAACGAGTGGCGACGCGACCGACCTTCCGGAGGGGTACAACGTCTACGTCGCGGTGACGCGGGTCGGCGACGACGGCCGGACCGAGGTGGTGGACCACCACTACTTCGAGTCCGACAGTTCGCCGGCCGGCGACACTCCACCGGACGGCGTGCCCGACGTCGCGGACAACGCGAGTCGGCCCGTACCCGTCCGCGAGTCGCCCGGCGAGGTCGTTGGGGGACAGCTCACGGTGTCAGTCTGGAGCTGAACCGCCCGCACGGCAGTCAAAGTTTAAATAACATAACCGGAGCAAAGCGGGCATGTTCGGATCGACGTCTCTCGAGTGCGTTCTCTCTCCGGAATCGAACTGCGTCGCTGCCGGTGGCCCGGTGGGGTGGTGATCGCCGTGTCGGAGCCTCGATCCGACAGTCGCGAGCGCGCGATCAGCACGGTGATGGACGTGTCGCTGGCCTTGCTCTTGATCAGCGCCAGCGTCGTGTTGATCGCCACGTCGCTGAACGAGGAGAGCGGGGCGACGACGCCGGACGCGGTGGCGGCCGACCAGACCGCCGAGACGCTGGCGGCGACCACGATGTCGGTCGAGTACTCCATCGAACCGGTCACGTCCCAGGACGAGTGGGACGACGAAAACGTCGCGACGGACTTCGCCGACGAGTCGTTCAGACGGGTCAGCCAGGGCTCGGCGTCGGGCTTGCTCGCGGAAGCGGCGGTGGCCAACGTCGAGGTCGACGGCACTCGGTTGACGAAGGAAGGCCAGAACTTCGAGCCCGCCGTGGAGGCGAAGGTCCTGAACACGTTCCTCGGGGCGAACCAGAGCGTCTACGTCGAGGCCGTCTGGCGGCCGTATCCCGAGTCCGCCATCGAGGGAATCGCCTCGGCCGGCGACCGACCGCCACGTGACACGTCGGTCAACACGGCCGTCCTCCGGGTCACGAGCGACGTGCCGTCGGTCGGCTCCGGGGCCGTGGAACGCGGCTATCGACTGAACGGCTTCGAGGGGGCGGCGGGACCGATCGCCGCCGCGGTCGTCCGGGGGCTGTACCCGCCGACGGAGATGCAACTCCTGCTCGAACGGCAGGGGTTCCACCGGGCGCTGGGGAAGTACCGGTACCAGCGGATGGCGACGGCCATCGAGGCCTCGGACGCCGCGACCGACGACTTCTCCTTCGAGAACGCGCAGGGCGTCTACTTCGGCGAGGCGACGGTCATCAGCCGGAACGGGGCGGACGCCCGCGCGGCCAACGCACAGCTCACCGACCAGCTCACGCAGATTATCGCCGCGGACATGGACGAGAAATACGACGACGACGCGACCGCCGACGAACTCGGCGCGGACGTGGCGACCGGCGAGGTAGAGATCATCGTCAAGACGTGGTAAGATGACACGCAGAGATCACACCGTTTCGATCGCAGAGGACGACAGAGCACGGATTCCGTTCGCGCTGATCGGCGTCGTCGTGCTGATCAGCAGCGTCGCCGTCGTCGGGACGCTCCAGACCCGCCCGGAGCCCCAGCCCGACACCGACCCGTCGCTGGCGATGGATCGGGCGGTCTCGACCTCCCAGACGGCGATCAAAGACGCCGTCAGGACGGCCATGAAGGACGCGGCGGCCGAACCGCTGACGACGACCGCGGACACGCCGGTCGGGAACGCCATCGACGACAGCGGCGGTGACACGTTCGAGGAGTACGTGAAGTTGCGGGTGTACCTCGAAACGGCAGAGGCGCTCCGGACCTCCGGCCAGCGGGTGGATACGGGGATGCGGACCGACCTCTCCCTGCCGCCGGTGGAGTACACCGAGTCGAGCATCGAGGACGCCATCGACCGGGTCGACCTGACTGTGGGCCACGAGTCCGGGTCGCTAGACGCCGGGAAGGTCACCGCCGAGATCAGCGGGATCGACGTGGCCGTCCGCGAGAACGGCTCGGCGGTCGCCACCGACACCCGGACGATCTCCGTGACGGTGAGTTCGACGACGTTCGCGCTGGACGAGAAGGTCACCGAGTACGAGAATCGGCTGAATCGCGGTTTCTTCGAGGCTAATAGCCTGATGGACGGGTTTGGGAGGAAATTCGCTGCACGCCTGTATCCGATGGCCTACGCGAAGGCGTACTACGAGCGGGTGTTTGGTTCGCCATTGCCCCCCTCTCCCAGTGGATCCACGGGGGCTGACGTGTTCGAGCGGATCAACAAGAACAAACACTCGGAAGTGCTGGCCAACGACGCCATCTTCGGCATTCAAAAGCGGACCTTCGATGCGACCGATCCCTACGCTGCCCGGACGATGAAAGGCCAATGGGCCTGTATGGGTGCGAAGGTCGTCGAGGATCTGGGTGGGGGTCGAGCATCCGACAAAATCTCGGGCAGTGTGTCCGGTATTTCCGGACCACTCTCGGCCAGCACGTTCTGTCAGGGTGCCAAGGCGATGTTCGGTGACGCCAACGGGAACCTCCCCGAAATTCCGACGCCAGGGGAGTTCGTCGACCGCCGGATTAACGCCCTATTCGGGCCATCAACAGGCGTTTCTACCGAACACGAAATCGCGATCGACCGTTTCGCAGAAGCGGCCTACGAGGACATGACCGGCGGTGGGATGAGCGGTGACAGATGGCTGGCAAAACCCGACATCATCGACGAGGTGCAGGGCAAAGACAAGATGCCCGACATCGAGGAAGAGTTGCCCGAGGACATGGGGGACGGGCGTATCGAGACCGCGATCGACCGCACCTACGAGGTCAAATCGTGGGCGGAGACGACCGACGAGAGTTCGAGTATCTCCATCCCGAGCGTGAGCAGTCCGACCGACGACGACCTCAGCGGTTGTAGCGCCGACAGTACCGACTACTCGATCGACGGCGTCGACAGCGTCAGTGCCACGCGGAACGACGTCTGGGACACCGACGCCGACGGCAGTACGAAGCCGATCGTTCGGTTCGATGTCGACGCCGACGTGACGGTCGAGACGTCGGTCGACTTCTCCTGTAGCTCTCACGACGAGAAAAACGACAGCAATGCACCGTTCTCCGGGTCCGGGTCCGACACGTCCTCGGGATCGGTCAGCTTCGACGTCGAGATCGACGGGAAACACAGCACGGGGACAGGTGTGCTCCGCAATGGCGTCAACGACGATTACGGTTCAGAGAGTAACTTCAAAGCGGCGCTGGACAAGGCTGTCTCGGCCCACATCGCGGACGACGGAGAGAGTTCGCTCGAAGGTGACGTGGGCGGTGCCGCCGGGACCGATCTCGGTTCCAGTACCTCGGCATCGGAGGTCGAGGACGAAGTGGTCGGCGCGGTCAGCCTCGATGGCTCACAGAAGACACACGACCTCGGTGCGCCCAGCGGTCTCGAAGGGTCGATCGAGAGCGACATCGAGAACTTCCGGAGCGTCGTCAAATCGGAGGTCAGTAACGCGAGTTTCTCACGGCTCGGCATGGCGACGGGGAAAGGCCCCTTCGAGCAACTCAAGGGTAACATCGACCAGCGGGCGCTGGTCCATCACGACCGGACGCCGACGAACGATTACACAAGCGCACGGCGGAAGGCGAAAATCGAGGCACGACGGATCTACGTCAACCGGATGCGCCACTGGATCGACGAGATCAACAGCACCCGGAACGAGGCCCGAAACAAGGCCGACAACGAGATCACCGACGCACTCGGCGGTGCGATGGACGGGCTCTCCGGGGGGATCGATGTTCTCAACAAGGGCCTCGGCTTCGCACAGGAAGCGCTCAGCGGTGATACGTCACTGTCGATGGCCAATCGTGGAACTGTCGAAGAGACGCCGCTAACCGAGGATATCACGTACTCGGTGCACGGGTCGCCGACCTACCTCACGAAGTCGCCGCTGACGCGGGCGACGGTGCCGGCGGTGCGGCCCGGGTACGCGAACGTGACGGAACCGATGGACACGATGCACTCGTCGATGGCGGTCCGGAACCACGACCTCATCGCGTATCCCGGGCTGCCGATCATCCCGTGGCCGACGTTCTGGTACCTGTCGGTGGACGCCTGGCAGGTCAACGTGCAGGGTGAGTACGCACGGTTCGCAGTGAGTGCGAACAAGGGTGATCCGTCCAACACTGGCGGGACGACGTACGTACGCCAAGCGCAACCGATCACGGTCGAGATCGCCGGACGCAACCGCAGGGCCGGGACGGTCGATCCGATCACCTTCGAGAGTAACACGATGGTGATCATTCCCGTGCCCGGTGGGACGGTCATGCCCGGCAAAGGGAATATGGGCGTCGGCGACCGGATCAGAGCGAGCGGCGTCGTCAAGGAGAAATGCTCGAAGTCGTGGGACTACACTGGCCCAGGCTTCCGGCCGAGCAAGGCGCATCAGGGCGATGATTGCACCAGAGGCGGGTCGATAACCCTCGATAGCGGGTGGCTGCCGGGCGATAGCGACGCGGAGTTCGAGTACGACAGCGACGGCGTCAGTATGACGGCCGGAGCGGTCGAGTTCAACTCCGACGGTGACATCGACTACGAGGGTGAAGAGGCAGGCTGTGACGCCGAGGATCTGTACGAGGAACTGAACGACCAGCCCGAGAACCGGTACGACGATGCAGGAGATATCGACGAGAAGGTCTGGCGAACGTACTGCCGACTCCGACTGGACCCGTACAAAACACAGTACGCGGAATTCCTCGGGAGTGGCGACGATCAGGTCCACGAGAGTTGGGAAGACGTGATCGAAACCGAGACGATCCGGCTCGACCACGTCATCGAGACGCTCAGCTACGTCGTCGACGATCAGGGTGGACCACTCGACGAAAAGCACGACATCCAAGAGTTCATGACGGCCTACGAGGCCAACGACGATCACACTGCCCCGTGGAGCGCGAGTAGTGACGACGACGGCTTCTACGCGGTTCCTGCCCACGAAGAGCCCGGGATCGCGTTCGACTTCGAGACCGAAAATGCGGATGCGTTCTACCGAGTCTACGACAATGACTCAGACTACGGTGCCAGTGGTAGCTGGGTCGCGAGATACCACGCCGTCGCCGGGAAAGACGAACACGGAATCATCAACAGCTTCGGGCTCTGGGACAACAGGACGGTCGATATCGATACCTACGACCCAGACAGATACGGCTGGGGACGGTACGACTGCCTGGCGAAGTTCGTCGTGCCGTCGACTGAAGAGTACGAACTCCGCGTCAGTACGCTCGGTGGCTTCGACGCCCGTCTGTACGAGCCTCTGATCAACGAGCGAGTCCGTGAGATCAACCCTGATGGGGAACCGCGGCTCGACGGTGGGATCAAACAGTTCGAGATTCGGGAGAATCTGGCCGAAATCGACTCGGACCAGTGGGTTCCACTCGGGAAGATCGAAGCGTTCGCCGACGACCCCGAGGCACTGGAAGACACGTTCGAGGCCGCAGATCAGGGTGACAACCTCGCTTCGGAAAGCCCCTGTGGCTGAGGTCTCTCGGTCCGACCTCGGGGTCCGATACAACGGAAGGCCAAAGGCGGCGTGCTGTTACTTTCGAGTATGTGGACCGTGACAGTAGGAGGGCGGGAGCTGGCGGTCGAAAACGAGGGTGAGATCAGCGGGGACGAACACTCTATACGGCTCCCACGACGGTGTAAACTGCTGGAGACGTTCGATGATAGGCTCCTCGTCCTCGTCTATCCGGAGTCGAACGAGATTACCGATCCGGACATCGAGGTCCCAGAGGACCGAAACGTCGTGGCGATCACCCCGGACTGCACGCACGCCTGGACGGTCGAGTCACTGCGTGATCCGGATACCGAACAGTACTACCGACGGTCGTATCTGCTCGGTTCACGTGTGATCCTGCGATCGAAGACCGGCCACTTCTACGAGATCGATCCCGAGACTGGCGAGCGACTCGCGGACTGGCCCGAAACGGAGTTCCAGTTCGCGGATCGGACCGTCTCGTTCGCCCCGGCGGAGGTGGGGCCACCCGAGTGGTACGACGGGAAGATCATCTTCCGGACGTCGGACTCGATGATGTACGGGTTCGAGCCGGACGGGACGAAACTCTGGGAGCGGGAAACGGAGGCGGACTGGCATCTGGAAGCGGGCGAGGAGAAGTTCGGCCTGTGGATCGAACCGCGGATGGGGATGAAGATGGAGTTTCGGCTGGACACCGAGACGGGCAAGATCGTCGAACAGACCTACGGCGCAGGCGTCGGGGAGAAATACGTCGACGAGTGAGGCCCCGGTGGTGAGTGGCCGCCGCCGGCTACCCCTGTCATCCAGGACGCCGTGTGGCCGACGGGCAGTCACTCAGGCTGGGTCGAGCACGGCCAGCCCGGCACCGCGGGGGTAGACGAGCAGATCGTCGAGCACGATGGGTGTGCTTCCAGTTCCGCCTGTCATCGTCGTTTGCCAGCGAACGTCGAGTGAGTCGGCGTCGACCGCGTACAACCGTGTATCGGCGTCGAGGTCCGGGAACATCGAGAAGTAGACGGTGCCGCTGGCGACGACCGGATGGCCGGTGTAGCCATCGACCTCGATCGTCCCGAGGTTGTCGCCTGTCTCGGCGTCGATCCGATATGGACCACTCTGGCCCAGTGACTGGGCGTAGACGACGCCGTCGGCGACCGTCGGGACGGTCTCCTCGGCGGTGCCGTCGCTCCATCGCCATTCGAGCGAGCCGTCCTCGGTCGAGCGGGCCTCGATGTTGCCGTCGGCCATGAAGTAGGCGGTACCGTCTGCGATGGAGACGCCAGCGTCACCGAGCGCTCCGGCGTGTTCGACGGCCCATTGCCGATCACCGGTTTCGGCATCGTAGGCCTTGAACTGCTCACGGTCCTTCATGAACACCGACCCGTCAGCGACCGCCAGATTACTGAGTCCGTCCGGAACGGTCGTCGTCCAGACTTCATCGCCGGTCTCGACATCGCGGGCGAACAGTCGCTCCTGGCCCCGTGCGTAGACGGTTCCGTCAGAGACGAGCAGATCGAGGACGTATTCCCCAAGCGACTGGTCCCAGCTGACGGTGTTGTCGGGTTTGATCGCGGTTATCCCGCCACCCCAGCCGATGTAGATCCTCTCTTCGCTCGCTGCGAGACTGAAGATGGTTTCGGGACTCAGATCGTGTACCCACCGTTGTTCGCCCGAGAGCAAGTCGTGGGCGTAGCAGCGCCCCTCGTCGGTCGCAACGTACACTGATTCACCGACCACGAGGGGCGCGTCGGCCCACTCGCCGGAAATCTCCTGTGACCACCGCTCCTGCACGGCGACGGGTGGACCGCTGGCAGTCGTCGAGCGTGTGTTGGCGGCGTCGTAATGCGTGACTGGCCACGCACCCTCGGCAGTCACCGGTCCCTCGAAGGACTGGTCGCTCGTTCCGCCGTCGGGATTGGACGTGTCGCCGTTGCCACTGTTCCCGCCGGGTGTGCTTCCGTCGTCGGTGCCTCCAGTGCCGTCGTCGCTGGAACAGCCGGCGAGGCCGACTGCGGCGGTACTGCCGGCGGCGGCGAGCCATCGGCGGCGGCTCCACTGTCGTCGATCGGTCATGATACTTCATTCTGGATAGCGAGTTGAAATAAATCACCGGGATAACGTCCACCGGTCGTCAATCAGGATGGCAGGCCAGGCGTTCCCGATATCTGACACGGTGTGGAGATGGAGTCGCTGGGCTGGCGACCCCGATCACGGATACACCCCGGCCGGATGGAGACGGCTATATTAGGCAGAGACAGGCCACAACAGCCGCCTTAACTACGCCTGCGGTCCCGGACATACGCTATATATTAAAACGAGGTTAATATTATTCTATCAGAACAAGTAGTAACGTTTATACTTCAAATGTACGGAAACGAGAATGTCGCGATTCGGTGGATCACAAATGGGTGGTGTAAACGACGGTGTTGCCTGCACCGAGTGTGGAGGAACGGTACGACGGACAGGGACGGAAACGGTCTGTGGCGACTGCGGACTGGTGGTCGACGAGGACGCGATCGATCGGGGGCCGGAGTGGCGCTCGCTCGACGGGGAGGGTGACGAACGGCGAACGGGTGCGCCGCTGACGCGGGCCCGTCACGACAAGGGGCTGTCGACCGAGATCGGTTACGGGACTGGATCGGAGGTCTCGGGCCGGCGACAGCGCCAGCTCGTCCGGATGCGCCGCCAGCACAACCGGGCGCGGCTCTCCTCGAAACGGGAACGCAACCGGCTGTACGCCTTCACCGAAATCCGGCGGATCGTGTCGGTACTGGGGTTGCCGACGACGATCCGCGAGCAGGCCTGTTCGCTGTTCGAGTCGGCCCAGTCCGAGGATCTGCTCTGTGGCCGGTCGCTGGAAGGGTTCGCGGCGGCGGGCGTGTACGCGACCTGCCGAACCAACTCGATCGCCCGGACGATGGACGAGATCGTCGACGACGCCCGCGCCGATCGGAACGAACTCAAGGCCGCCTACGACGCCCTGAACCGCGAACTCGGCCTCCCGGTGGGCCCGATCGATCCGACCGACTACCTCCCCCGGTACGCCTCCGAACTCGGAGTGGAAGCCGACGTCGAGAGTCGGGCGCGGGAGTACGCCGTCTTGCTCGTCGAGACCGGCCGCATGGGCGGGAAGAACCCGAGCGGCGTCGCGGCCGCCTGTCTCTACAAGGCGGCCTACGACCACGGTGTCGAGGTGACTCAGACCCGGGCAGCCGACCTCGCGGACGTGTCCCGGATGACGATCCGCTCGACGGTCACCGACCTGAAAACCCTCCGACAGGCCGAGGAGGTCGACCGCTCCGTCGAGTAGCCGGGACGGCCTCCCCGTCCGGCACGTGGCCGCCGGTTGCTCCGGAAACCGTCCCGCACCGTTCTCGCCGAAACCCGTACCCGTCCGGCGCGCTTCCCGCAAGGACGCCTATGTTCGCGGCCGGTGTGATACCAGTCGGCCCCGATGTTCCGGTTTCCCCCTCGAACGGACACAGACGCGAGTCTCGGTACAGGCACAGTCCCGGGTCGCGTTCGGCGGCCGTTCGCCGTCGGCGGCCTGGTCCCGGTGGCCACGGTCGCGTCCGCTCGTCCGGCACTGCTCGTCGGTGGCCTGCTCGTGGTCGGCCTGTTGGCCGGCGCGCTGGCGCTCGCCACGATCCGGACGCGGTCGGCTACGGACCCGACCGAGACCGACGACGAGGAGGCGCCGGCACACCCCGACGCCTGGCGGGTCCGCCGCCTGCTGGACGAACACGGTGGGCGACTTCCCCAGTCCGAGATCGTCGAGCGGACCGGCTGGTCGAAATCGAAGGTGAGCCGCGTCCTCTCGGCGATGGCCGAGGACGAACAGGTCCAGAAGATTCGGATCGGGCGGGAGAACCTCGTCACCCGACCCGGCGACGAACCGGAACACGCCGGCAGTCCGTTCGACGACGACACCCCGAAGGGGTAGGTGAGCGGACCGTCTCCACGGGATAGAAACCGTTCAGATCCCGGCGAGGCCGCGTCGCCAGTCGCGCAGCCAGGTGACGCCGGCCCCGACCAGTCCCGCGGGGATCGCCATGACGATCGCACTGACGATGTAGTTGCCGAGGTCGCCACCGCCCGTCCCGCCTGCGCCACCGCCGCTACCCATGGCGATGGAGACGAAGATGGCCACGATGATACCCATCACGACGAAGCCTGCGGCGTTACTGGCGAACGCGAGAACGTACGTCTGGGAGTCGACCTCGCCGATCTGGAGGAAGTCCTGGAGTCCGATCACTGCCGCCAGGATGCTCCCACCGAACACCGCGACGCCGAACGCCATCAGCACGATGATGCCACCGAGGAACCCCGAACTGGCGTCGCCGAGCAGGGAGTTCGCGAGCACGGCCGTGAGGCCGATACCGACGCCGACGACCGCGAAGATTCCGACGACGTACTTGACGACCGACTGGCCGGCCGGTCGGCTCAACACGTCGGTGGCGCTCGGCCCGGTCTGGACCTGCTGGGCACGTCCCTGACCCGGCTGGCCCTGACCGCCCTGACCGGGCTGTACCTGTCCGGCCTGTGCCTGTCCGGGTTGTCCGCCAGTCTGACCACTGGTCTGACCGCCCGTCTGCCCTGTCCGTCCGTTCTCGTCCGTCCCTGATGGATCGTCGGAACTCATACGCATACCATCAGATAGACAGATAATAAAAGTTGAACGTCTGTGGGAATCGTCGTGACCGACACCGACGCACCCGGAGTCACGCATCTTTTCTCTCCCGACGGGGTATCGGGGGTATGGAGAGCCTCGAAGCCGAACTCGACCGGGCGCGGGACCTCGACGTGGCCGACCTCGCCGACGCCATCGTCGAGATCGGGTTCGAGTGTACACGCTGTGGGGCCTGCTGTAAAGCCGAGAATTGCGAGGACGAACGAAGTGAGTCCTCGAAAACGCGAGCGGAGAGCGACGCGAACCGCGAGCACGGCGGGAGCGAAGACGGAGCCGACACGTCCGCGGACGCCGACCCCCACACGGCGACCGTCTTCCCCGACGAGATCCGGCGGTTGCAGGACGCCGGGGATTACGATTTCAGGGACGTGGCCCGCCCGATGCCCTACGGCCTCGAAGACGGACCCGAGGGCCCGGAGGGCGAGACCTTCGAGTGGGCGCTTCAGACCGACGCGTGTGGTGACTGCACCTTCTACGAGGAGCGAGAGGCGTCGGAGACGCCTCACGGAGACGACGGCACCGGAGCCTGCACGGTCCACGAGGACCGACCGCTGATCTGTCGGACCTACCCGTTCTCCGTGGCACTGGGCGGTACGAGTCAGCCGATGGGTGAAGCTGTCGACGAGCAGGGCATGGTCCGGGCCCACGAGTGTGAGGGCCTGGGCCGGGACATCTCCCGGGCCGAGGCCGAGGACCTGGCCGCGGCGCTGAAAGAGCGGGCGATCCGGGAGATCGAGGAGGCCATCGGGGTCAGAGACGAGTACGAACCGGTCGAGACGGGGCCGGGCGAGGTCGTCGTCCACGACTCGGAGGGCCAGAAGCGGCCGGACGGGACGCGGCTGGAGTGAGGGGGCCGAGAGCGGCCCCTCACGGGCGAGTCACGGGCAAGTTCTTTACTATAGGCCCTACACGTACCGGTGGAGGTCTAACCTTGGAGATATCTGATAAACTCCTGTGTTTGTTCAGCGCCGAAGTCGAGCCCAGCGAGGACGGGTACGTGATCGAGGTACCACAGCGTGAACTCGACACCGGATCGGTCGAGGCCGGCGACACCTACCGGGTGGCGCTCATCGAGAGCGACCGCGAAGAGACAGTCGAGAGTGACGAACCCGAAACACCGTCTTCGGAGCCCCAGCCGCCGGTCGAGGCCGGCGAGATCCGCTACGTCGAGATCGAGGACATCGGCAAACAGGGCGACGGCATCGCCCGCGTCGAACGCGGCTACGTCATCATCGTCCCCGGTGCCGAGATCGGGGAGCGCGTGAAAGTCGAGATTACCGAGGTCAAGTCCAACTTCGCAGTCGGCGAGATCATCGACGAAGATATCTGAGTTACCCGGCTGTACCAACACCCTCGCCTCGCCGTCCCTCCCCGGCCGTTCTCGCTTCAACGAGTGATCGAAATCGCACGACGGCAGCCGGTTAACCGTCCGTACCAAACCCGCTAAAGGGGACCTTACCGTAGACGTTGGTATGAGCGCGACCGCGACTGCGACCGCCCAGGCCGGAACCAGTCTCTCCGAGAAACAGTCCCGCATCCTCGAGTACCTCCGAGAGAACGCGGACACCCAGACCTACTTCAAATCACGGCTCATCGGCGACGCACTGGACCTCTCGGCCAAGGAGGTCGGCACCAACATGCCCGCCATCGAGAAGGGCGATTTCGACATCGAGGTCGAGAAGTGGGGGTACTCCTCCTCGACGACCTGGAAAGTCACGGCCTAGAAGACGCCCGCGTTCGTCCGAATCTCCGCTTTTTACGCGTCGTAGGTGAGTAGCGTGTCGGCCTCGGCCGCGAGCGCCGCGGCCTCGGGGCCGAACGAGTCGGCGTACCGCACGAGCAAGAGCGCGATCGTCTCCGGACGCTCGACGGCGTACCCCTCGGTGCGAGAGAGCAGGCCCGCTGCGTCGAGTTCGCTCGCGTATTTGCTGACCGTCGGCGTCGACACGTCAAGCTCATCGGCCAGGTCGCCGGCGGTCAGCTCCGGGTCGCGCAACAGGGCGACGAGCATCCCACGCGGCGTCTCCCGGCGCAGGTAACCCAGGGCTACCTGCTCGAATTCCGAGAAGCGATCGGCCGGGAAGTACCGGCGATAGTCGCCGTCCTTGCGGCTCTCGATGGCGCCCTCCCGGACGAGTCGACGGAGGTGGTGCTGGGTCTCGCCGGTCCCCAGTTGCAGGTCGTCGCGAAGTTTCGAGAAGTGTGCACCGGGCGTCGCAGCGACGTAGCCTGCGATGGCGTCGGGTGCGTCGCTATCGCTTGTCTCCTCGGACTGAAATCGAGCCAGGGGGCTGGCCGCGCCGATAGCCGCGAACCGGCGTAGCGTCGACCGCTTGGACTCGTCCACCCCCTCCTCAGGCATAGCTGATCGTTGGTAAGACGAAGATAAAACGGCTTCGACTAGCCATCTTGGCCGATTCGCTCACGGACGGCTGCGCCGTCCGTGCGCCTCGATTGCGGCGATGGTCCGGTTACTTGCTGTCGGACTCGCCGTCGGTGTCGCTGTCGTCCATGCTCGTTCCGCCGCCACCGCCGGTCTCGAAGTCGTCGTCCATCTCGTCGATGACCTCGTCGGGGTCCTTGATGTCGGCGGGGTTGTCGCCCTGTTTGACGGCCTTGGCCTGTTCCTCCATCGCTTCGACGTCGACCTCGGCCTCCTGGTCGATCTGGCCGAGTATCTCCTCGATGTTGTCGAGACCGAGCATCTCGCGAGTCTCGCTGTCGAACTCAAGGCTGTCGAGGGTGCCCTCGCCGTTGGTCTGGACGTCGCTGCCGGAGAGGTGCTTGCCGTAGCGGCCGACCATCGACGTCAGTTCCTGGGGCAGGACGAAGGTCGTCGACTCGCCCTGACCGATGTTCTCCAGCGTCTCCATGCCTTTCTCGATGACGGCGCGTTCGCCCATCGACTCGGCGGATTTCGCGCGCAGCACGGTCGAAATCGCGTCACCCTGGGCTTCGAGGATCTGGCTCTGCTTTTCACCCTGTGCGCGGATGATGTTGGACTGCTTGTCACCTTCGGCCTTCTCGACGGCGGAGCGGCGTTCACCCTGCGCTTCGAGGATCATCGCACGGCGGCGACGCTCGGCGGAGGTCTGCTGTTCCATGGCCTGCTGGACGTCCTGGGAGGGGTTGACCTCGCGGACCTCGACGGACTCGACGCGGATCCCCCACTCGTCGGTGGGTTCGTCGAGTTCCTTGCGGATCTTGGCGTTGATCTCCTGGCGCTTGTTCAGCGTGTCGTCGAGTTCCATGTCGCCCAGCACGGCGCGGAGGGTGGTCTGGGCGAGGTTGGAGACGGCGCGTTTGTAGTCGTCGACTTCGAGGTAGGCCTTCTTCGCGTCCATCACCTTGATGTAGACGACGGCGTCGGCGGTCACCGGCGAGTTGTCGCGGGTGATCGCTTCCTGCCGGGGCACGTCCAGCGTCTGGGTCCGCATGTCGAACGTGTGGGTGCGCGAGACGAACGGCGGGACGAAGCTGATCCCGGGTTCGAGCAGTTTGCGGTACTCGCCGAAGACCGTCAGCGCGCGCTTTTCCGTCGCGTCGACGATCTCGACCATCTGGTAGACCGTGACCACGGCGAGCACCAGCACCAGGATCAGGACGATGCTGACGGTGCCACTGCCGAGTTGCAGTACTGTCGCGGGGAGCATTACTTCGACCTTCGGACGAACAACAGAAAAGGGTTCGGTCGGGCCGGATTCGGCGGTCCCGTCCGGCAACTACGCGGGACGGGGCGTCTCCGGACGGGGCCAAAAGGGTTCGGTACGGTCGAAGAGTGGTTCCGTGATGGTTGGGTTGGGGGAGCGAAACCGGACATCGGCGGGCCGACGTGGGGGCCCGTCCGTTCCGTGGACACGGAACCACTGACACCAGTGGTGACCAGCCACGCAGTCGCTGACAGCGCACGTGCCGTGATCTACCCTGGCGACCACCTCCCGACGCCGGCGGTGCCGGCGAGCACTCTCGCCGCACGGGAACTGACCGAACGTGCGGCGTGCCTCCGTTTCCTGTACGCCCGTTTTCGGTTGGACATTACATCTACACGTATGTCCGGGGTGGCTAATAAAGATTGGGTATAAGGAAGGTAATATCGGATATTAGTGTTTGGTCGTGTGCAGGATTCCGACGAGGATAGGACAATCGTAAAATTATCTGCTCGATTCGCTCGGGTATCGACGGAACGGTGAGACGGTGCGGGGGAGAAACTGGGCGTCCGTCCGCGGTCAGGCCGTGTCCGGGTCCGCGTCGGGTTCGGCCGTCTCGGTGTCGTGTTTGCGGGCTTCCTCGGCGAGTTCCCGGTCGATGTCGTCGGAGATGTCATCGATGGCCTCGACGGTGACGACGTTGCCCCCGCCGGGGTCGATGACGATCACTTCGGTGCCCTCTGCGATCACGCCGTCGACACAGCGGGCCCGGTAGTGGGGATTGAAGCCGCCCTCGTCGAGTTTCACTTCGCCACCGGTCTCGGTGACGCGCTCGGTGACGCGGCCGGTCTTGCCCCGCAGGTCGTCGGAGGAACTGGTCTGGCCCGATCCCTTCCCGCCGTAGAAGTCGAACTGGCGGTAGCCGTAGAGGGTGATTCCGCCGACGACCAGCACCAGCGCCGCGAGTACCAGCGGCGCGAAGATGCCGATACTCGTGGGCAAGAGGAGGCCGGCGATGCCGGCGACCAGGAGGGCGACGCCGAGGACGATGAAGTGGGCTCCGGGGGCCAGCGCCTCGGCGATGACCAGCCCCGCCCCCGCGACCACGAGGAGCAGTGCGAGGTCCGACCCCAGCACCGAGGCCTGTGCGAACAACCAGGATACCATACCCGCGAGTAGGGCCGCCCCGGGGTTAAGCTTCGGGGGTCGGCGGGGTCAGATCACGCCCAGCACGACCAGAAAGAGCAGGACGGTACACAGTGCTCCGAGCAGGACGAACGCCGTGTTCTCCAGCGACGGCGACCCCGGTTCCAGCGGCTCCTCCAGCACCATCGACCCGGCGACGTTCCCCTCCTCGCCCTCGCCATCGTCGGCGTCACCCTCGGGGTCGTCCTCGCCGGGGAGGTCCTCGAGTTCGAACTTCCAGCCACCGTCCTCGTCGTCCGCCTCGGACATGCTCGTCACTACTGGCCTCACGACCAAAAGGACACGGTCCGCGTACCGGTCGAAAAAGGCGACTGCCCTACTGGACCTTCGACCCCAGCGGCGCGTCGCCGTGGGTCGTCAGCAGGTCCGCCTCGTCGCCGGCCGCGAGGATCATTCCGTTGGACTCGACGCCGAACAGTTCCGCTTTCTCCATGTTCGCCAGCAGGACACACCGCTCGCCGGGGAGTTCGTCGAGGTCGTGGAGTTGCTTGATGCCGGCGACCACCTGTCTGGTCTCGAACCCGATGTCGACCTCCAGGCGCGCGAGGTCGTCCGCGCCCTCGATGGGCTCGGCCACCTCGATCCGCCCGACGCGCATGTCGAGATCGCCGAAGTCCTCGAAGCCGATCCGCTCGTCGGCCAGCGGTTCGAGGTCGGCGTCGGCGGCTTCGTCGTCATCGTCGCCGTCCTCGGTGGCTTCCTCGACGCGTTCCTGCAGTTTCTCGTTCAGTTCCTCGATGCGCTCGTCTTCGATCTTAACGAACAGTTCGTCGGGTTCGCCGAACTCGGCGGGCGGGTCGTCGAGAGCCGCGTCCAGACTCGTCTCGTGGACCGACCCGTCCTCGCCGAGCTGGTCCCAGAGGTCGGCGGCCTTGCCGGGCATGACCGGCTGCATCAGCACGGCACAGGCCTTCGCCAGCTGGACGCAGTCCCGGATGACCTGGGCGGCTTCCTCGGGGTCCTCGTCGGTGAGCTTCCAGGGCTCGTTGCGCTGGATGTACTCGTTGCCGAAGTCGGCCAACTGGACGGCGGCCGCGCCCACGTCCCGGATCCGGTAGTCGTTGAGCGCGGCCTCGAACTCGTCGATGGCGGTCTCGATCCGCTCGCGCACGTCGTCGCTGACATCGGTCTCGGGCGTGCCGTCGAAGTTGCGGTGGGCGAAGAGGAGAGATCGGTACGCGAAGTTGCCGAGGTTCCCCACGAGCTCGCCGTTGACCCGCTCGGCGAAGCGGTCCCAGGAGAAGTCCACGTCGGTCTCCATCCCGCTCCCGTCGATCATGTAGTAGCGGAACAGGTCGGGGTGGAACCCTTCCTCCAGATACTCGTCGGCCCAGACGGCGCGATTCCGTGAGGTCGAGAGGGCCTTCCCGTCGATGCCGACGAAGCCGGTCGCCAGGATCGCGCGGGGTTCGTTGTAGCCCGCCCCGCGCAGCATGGCCGGCCAGAAGACGGCGTGGTGCTGGATGATGTCCCGGCCGATCACGTGGACGATCTCACCGTTGTCCGCGCCGGTCAACTCGGACTCGTCCTCGACTGTCCAGACGTCTTCCCAGTCGTATTCGTCTTTCCCCACGCGTTCGGTGTACTGCTTGGTCGAGGAGACGTACTCGATGGGTGCGTCGACCCAGACGTAGAGGACCAGATCTTCGGCTTCCCCATCTTCGCCCGGATAATCGATCCCCCAGTCCATATCGCGGGTGATACAGAGGTCCTGCAACTCGCCCTCGATCCACTCGCGGGGCTGATTCTTCGCGTTGTCGGTGCCCTCGACGCGGTCGATGAAGTCCTGCAGGTAGTCCTGGAAGTCCGAGAGGCGCAGGAACTTGTGCTCGCGCTCGCGGTACTCGGCGGGGTTGCCGGTGAGCGTGGAGACGGGGTCCTCGACCTCGCCGGGTTCGAGGTGGCGCTGACAGCCTTCGTCGCACTCGTCGCCGCGGGCGTGCTCGCCGCAGTAGGGACAGGTCCCCTCGACGAGGCGGTCGGGAAGCCACTGGTCGGCGTCGGGGTCGTAGGCGACCTGGATCTCCTTCTCGACGACGTGATCGCCGTCGATCCACGAGCGGACGAACTCCCGGGTCGTCTCGACGTTCGTCTCGTCGTGGGTGTGGCCGTAGTTGTCGAACTCGACGTTGAACTGCGGGAAGGTCTCGGCGTACTCCTCGTGGTACTCCATCGCGAACTCCTCGGGGGAGACGCCTTCCTCGGCGGCGTTGACGGCGATGGGCGTCCCGTGCATGTCCGAACCGCAGACGAAGGCGGTCTGCTGGCCGGTGCGTCGGAGCGCGCGGGCGACCGTGTCGCCGGTGACGTAGCCCCGGAGGTGGCCGACGTGCAGGTCGCCGTTGGCGTAGGGCAACCCGACCGTCACCACCGCGGGATTGTCGGTGGGAAACTCCTCGTGACTCATGTGTCTACGGTCCCGACAAACGGCCTAAAACCCGCCGGTTCGCGGGCGCCCGTCGCTGGCCCATCCCGTTCAGGACTGTCCGTCGAGGACGCGTTCGTACACGCCGTGGAGTCGTTCGGCCGTCGCGTCGAGGCCGAGGTCGCGAACGGCCTCGCGCCCGTTCGAGTTTGCCCCGGCTTCCAGTGCGGCGACGAGGCCCTCGACCAGTTCCTCGTCGGTCCCGCCCACCGCCGAGAGGCGGACGCCGTCGAGGCGTTCCGGGACGTCCCCCACCGGGGTCGAGACCACGGGGCAGTTACAGGCCAGCGCCTCCTTGACGGTGTTGGGCGACCCCTCCCGCTTCGAGGTCACGAGGAGGGCGTCGGCGGCGTTCATGTAGGTCGGCATCTCGCTGTGGGGAACGCCCGACGGGATTCGCAGGTCGACCTCGCCGTCGACCCGGTCGCGGGTGGCCGCCACGATCCGTTCGGCGCGGGGGTAGTTCTTCACGTCACGCGAGGGCGGGTACGGGAAGAGGACGATCGTCGGGTCGTGTGCCCAGCCCAGTCGATCGCGGGCGCGTTGCTGCGGTTCGGGCTGGAAGAGTGACAGATCCACGCCGTGGGGCACGACGTGGCAGTCCCGGTCCAGTTCGGCCGCCATCCGGTCGGACATGACGACGACCTCGTCGACGCGGGCGGCGAAGGGGCGGACGAACCAGCCGGCCGATCCCATGAGATCCGACCCCCACAGCGAGAGCACGGTCGGCAGGTTCGGCTGGGCGACCGCCGCCGGGGCCGTCAGCCCGTAGTTCGCGTGGAGGAGGTCGTACTGCCCGAACGAGCGCTGGAGAACGCCGGGGAGAAAACGGAGGTAGTCCGTCACCGACCGGGTTCGGTCGCCGTCCCCGTGGACGGAGTTGGCCTCGTTGTGCCCCGGAACGGCGAGCACGTCGGCCTCGACGCCGCGGTCCCGCAACCGATCGACCTGGGTCCGGAAGAACTGCGAGTCGTGGTTCGTGACGATGTTCAACACGCGCATGGTCAGGTTCGAAGCTGTCGCCAGAGCCCGCCGAACCCGTAAGCCACCGCCGGCAACGGGTCGTCGACCGAGAGGATGTCCCGCCTGTACCTACGCGCAAGCGTCCGGCAGAACGTCGCCGCGGCGGCCAGCCGATTCTCGCGCGCCAGCACCTGATAGGCGTCGCCGAACACCCAGTGGGCCCTGACGCCGCGTTCGTAGTCCAGCGCCGGCTCCGGGGACTCCCCGCTGGCCATCCGATACAACATCACGGGCACGTTCACACCTGCGGCGATGGTCAGCCGGAGACTGCCCCACAGTCGCGGGTTGATCTCGATGAGGTGGGGCTCGCCCGTCTCGGCGTCGATCCGATACTCGGCCATGGCGACCCCTTCCCAGTCCAGCGCGGACAGCAGTCGATCCGTCTGCGCGACGAGGGCGGGGTCGTCCACCGTCTCCCGGAGCGTGCTCGGGCCGCCGTCGGGGTGGTTCGACCGGAGCCGCTGCTGGACCGTCACCCCCTGAAGTTCGCCGTCCGTGTCGTAGATCGTGTAGACGCCCCGCTCGCCCCCGTTCGGGACGAACGACTGAACGACGACCGGTCCGTGTGCGGCACGCGTCCGCTCGACGGCCGTTTCGAGTTCCTCGCGGGACTCACAGAGACTGACACCGTTGCGGCTCCGCCCCGTCTGGGGCTTGACGATCACCGGAAATTCGAGCGCCTCTACCGCACCGTCGATACCGACCTCGTCCGGGCGGACCGTTCGCGGACAGGTGATGCCCGCTTCGGACGCGGCCTGCATCGTCCGGAACTTGTCGTTGCAGACGCGAAACCGATCCGACCGGGGGAACGGGACGGTCGCGTACTCCTCGAAGACCTCGCGGTGTTCGACGACCGGGGCGACGGTCTCGCCGCTGATCGGCAACAACAGCTCGTAGTCCCGATCCGCGAGTTCGGTCGTGAGCGTCGTGACGAACCTCGCGGCGTCCTCGCGTGGATCGGGATACCGCACGAACCGGTCGGTGTAGCAGGAGACTCGTGCCGGTGAGATGGACGACGAACTCCCCGCGGTCACGGAGACGTCCGCCCGTGCGAGTTCGCGGATCGCGACCAGCCCGTGACGCGTTTCGCCGCTCAACACCAGTGCTCTCCCCATGGCTATATAGCCATCCGAGATTCGCGAAAAGTAATTCCGTACTTATCGGGTCCGCCTGCACGGAGCGATGTCCCACCGCTCGGTAACGCCGGCTTTCGAGTTTTTCCGTGTTCACCGATACCGCCGGAAGCACGCTTGTGACCGGACGCAACGACGATTCCGGAACCCCACTCGGTCAGCGGGAGTCGCCGGACGAGTGTCCGGACCCCGTCGCTCCGACGGGGAGCGGTTGTTGCCCGTTGGTTCTCCGGTTGTCGATGATACGTACGGTCGCCGGCCGATCGTGAATACGTACGGTCGCTTCGCAGACGGGAACCTGTCGCTCGATAGCACGTAATCCAGCCCTATCCGCCGATGGCGACGGAGTCCGAGAACGGGTCCGCAGCGATACGCCTCCCGGTCGATGACTGCTTCCGCCGGCCGAGGACTCGGTATGGCGACGTTCGGGACCTCGCCGACTCAGGTTCGGACCGTCCACCCCGTATCGTCCTCTCGGCGGAGAACGGCGTCGAATAGCGTCGCGACGGTCGCCACGGTTTGCTCGTCCTGTGTCGCGGGGTCGAGGTGGGCGTGGACGGTGGCGTCGACCGCCAGACACCGGCTGGTGATCGTGTGCAGAAAGCGGAACACGCGGTCGCGATCGGCGTCCCGGAGGAGTTCGGTCAGCGAGTTCAGACAGACCGTGATCGGCTCGCCGTCGCCGTCCCAGCGGTCCAGATACCGCGAGACGGCGATGCTCGCCCCCGTGAGGTCGCTGGTCGGCACGTGGGTCGTGTGGACGCCGTCTGGCGGCTCCCCGTCGGTGCGTGCCTCCGGACAGACGATGGCCATCGACGCCGGCAACGAATCGTGGGCCACCTGCCAGTGGTCGACGATCTGCGTCGGTCGGCGCGTGTACGACAGCGACAGCACGTGCTGGTCGTCGGGGCTGTCGCTCGATAGCAGATCCACACAGAGGTCGTCGGCCGCCACGTCGGTCGTCGACGCCAGTACGAGCGCTCGCGGATGATTCTGGACCGACTGGGCTGTGAGCTCCGGTTCCATTCCCCGTTCTGCTAACAAATGTTCGCCAGTCCGTCGAATAGCTTTCGGTCGTTTCAGCGCGAACCAAATGTTAGATGATCGCGAACGCGGCCACGCCAAAGGAGATGGTCACGAGCAGTCGGCCCACGCTCCCGGCGAACGTCGCCAGCGCGAACTTGCCGTAATCCTCTTCGAGAACGGTAAAGGCGTAGATCGAGATGGTATCGGGGAAGCCGGGGACACAGAGCGCGAGACCCAGTCCGACGTACCCCCACTTCTGGGCGATCTGGACGGTCTTGCTCTCGGACCACTCCACCACGTCGAACCGCGACCGGCGCAGGAACCGGATCACCGGACCGGACTCCTTGGCCTCCTGGCCGATGTGGAAGGCGAAGACGCTCCCGGCCGCTTTCCCGAGGCCGCTGACGAGGACGATGAGTCCCAGTTCGGCCCAGTACGGAAGTCCGAGGTTGAGCGGCGTCGCGAGGACGACCTCGCTGGGGAGCGGGAGGACGAACGCGATCAGAAACGAGTAGGTGGCGATGATTCCCAGTCCCGCGGGACCGGTGGCTGTCCGGACCGCTCCCTCGACGACCTCGAACTGGAGGAACCACTCCAGGACCGCAAGCGTCACAGCGGGCACTACGCGGCGATTTTTCTGCCGCCGCTGTAAGCTTTCATATTTGTGCTCCCGAGACCTCGGAAATCCGTCGTGTCGGGTCAGTAACCCCTCTCAGAACCAGTCGAGTTCGGCCACGAACGACCGCAACATCGAGCGGGTGACGTGGGGCATACAGACCACGCGCATCTCGCCCGCACCGGTCTTGGTGACCCGCCAGCCCCGCTGTCGCAGGTCCTCCGTGACGGGCATCGACATGTCGGCGGCGACGATCGGCAGTTCCGGGTCGACCACGTCGTGGCCCCGGGCGGCCAGTCGGTCGGCCAGCCACTCCGCGTTCTCCATCGACTCGTGGTACTGCTCGCGGTAGCCGACGGGCCACAGCGCATCCATCGCGGCGACGGCGCTGGCCACGCCCGCCCCGCTCCGGGTGCCGGTCAGCGTCGCCTGCGATTTCGACTCCAGATACGGCGTCTCGACGGCGAGTTCGTCGAGCAGTGACTTCGAGTGGGTGACCAGTCCACCGGAGGGGATCGCGGCCTGCCCCATCTTGTGCGGGTCGATAGTCATCGTGTCGATGTCCGCGTGCCCGAAGTGCCACCGGTGGTCGGTGAAGGGGAGGACGAACCCGCCCCAGGCGGCGTCGACGTGACAGAGCGCGTCGACCTCGTTCGCGAGGTCCGCGATGGCTGGGATGGGGTCGACCCGGCCGTACTCGGTGGAGCCGGCGACGCCGGCCACGAGCACGGTGTCCTCGTCGATCACCTGTGCCATCGCGTCGGGGTCGGCCCGGTGGTCGTCGTCGGTCGGCGTCGTCCGCAACTCGACGTTGAGGATGTCGGCGGCCTTGTTGAACGAGAAGTGGGCGCTCTCGGGCGCGACCATGTTCGGGCGGTCGGTCTCGGCCCGGTTGCGGGCGATCCGAACCGCCTGGATGTTGGCTTCGGTCCCGCCGGAGGTGACGTACCCCGCGGGGTTCGGGAGGCCGGTGATCGTCCCGAGTGTGTCGACGGCCTCCGTCTCCAGTTCCGAGACCGTCTCGTAGGTGCCCGGATCGCCCGGGTTCGTCGCGAGGAACTCCTCGGCGGCCTCGCGAGCCGCTGGATGTGGCTTGGTGCACATCGAGGAGAGCACGCGGCTGAAGTCCTGCGGTTCGACCCGCTGCATATCCTGCACAAGTGACGGCACCGGCTTAGGGGTTCCGCTCCGTTCACCACCTGCCACCCCAGTCCGTACGCTGTTTACCCTGCCGGCAGGAACGATTAACACTCGTCACTCCGTATCCGACGGCGATGGTACGAGACTCACTCGACGGTGACACGGCGGTGATCACCGGCGCGAGCGCGGGCATCGGCCGCGCCACCGCACACGCGCTCGCCCGCGAGGGCGCGAACGTCGTCCTCGCGGCCCGACGGGAGGACCGGCTCGACGAGGTCGCGACCACCGTCCGCGAGGAGTACGGCACCGCGGCACAGGTCGTGCCGACCGACGTGACCGACGAGGACGCCGTGGCGGCGCTGATCGAGGCGACCGTCGAGGAGTTCGGGGGGCTCGATCTGCTCGTGAACAACGCCGGGCTCGCGCGGGGCTCCGAAGTCGAGGAGATGTCGACCGACCAGTACCGGACGATGATGGCCGTCAACTGCGACGGCATGTTCTTCGCGACGAAGGCCGCGCTGCCGCACCTCCGGGAGGGAAGCGGGACCATCGTCTACCTCGGGAGTTTCGCGGGCAAGTTCCCCCGGCCGTTCAACCCGGTCTACGCCGCGACGAAGTTCTGGACCCGCGGGTTCGCAAAGAGCGTCTCCGCGCAGGTCGGCGGCGACGACGTGGCCGTCACGGTGATCAACCCCTCCGAGGTGCGGACCGAGTTCGGCTCCGAGTACGGCGAGTCCTTCGCCGAGCGCTTCGACGAGGGCGAGGTGAGCGAACCCGAGGAGATCGCCGCGGCGATCGTCTTCGCCGCCGAGCGCTCGCCCTCGATGGCCAGCGAGATCGACCTCTACCGGCGGGACAAGTTCGAACTGTTCGGGACGATGTAGTCACCGGCCGAATTCGGCGGGCGAAAAAGACGACGGCTGGCTCTAGCGCACCGAGTCGAGCAGGAGTTTCTGCTCGACGCGTTTGACCTCGTGCTGGACGTCGCGGACGGCGTCGATGTTGGCCGAGATGGAGGTCGCACCCTCGTTGACGAGGTGCTGAACCATCCGGGGCTTCGAGCCGGCCTGGCCACAGATCGAGGTGTTCACGTCGTGTTCACGGCAGGTCTCGATGGTCTGGCTGATGAGATCGAGGACGGCGGGGTGGAGTTCGTCGAACCGGTCGGCGACGTTCCCGTTGTTGCGGTCGACCGCCAGCGTGTACTGGGTGAGGTCGTTCGTGCCGAACGAGGCGAAGTCGATGCCCGCGTCGGCCATCTCCTCGACGCCCAGCGCGGCGGCGGGCGTCTCGATCATCACGCCCCAGGAGCGTTTCTCGGGGTCGATCCCGACCTCCTCCAGCAGGGCTTTGGCCTGCAGCACGTCCTCGGCGTCGTTGACCAGCGGGAACATGATCTCGACGTTGTCGTAGCCCATCTCGAACAGCTGTTTGAACGCCTCGAGTTCGTGTTTGAACACGTCGGGGCGGTCGAGGCTGCGGCGGATGCCCCGGTAGCCGAGCATCGGATTGTGTTCCTCCGGCTCGTCGGAGCCGCCTTCGAGCTGGCGGAACTCGTCGGTCGGGGCGTCGAGCGTCCGGACCCGGACGGGTCGCGGGTAGAACTCGTCTGCGACCCCGCGGACGCCGTCGACGATCTCCTGGATGTAGGCGTCCTCGCCGTGGTCCTCGATGTAGCGCTCGGGCGTCTTGTTCGTCGAGAGGATCATGTGCTCGATCCGGAGTAGGCCGACGCCGTCCGCACCGGTCGCGGCCGCGCGCTCGGCTGCCTCCGGGATCGAGACGTTGACCTTGACCTCCGTCGCCGTCATGGGCTTGACGGGGGCCTGCGGGCGGACCTCCTCGACGGGTTCGGTCTCCTCTTCGGCCTGCCGGCCCTCGCGGATGGTCCCCTTGTCACCGTCCAGGGTGACCAGCTGATCGTCTTCGAGCGCGTCGGTCGCCCCACCGGTCCCGACGACGGCGGGCGCGCCGAGTTCGCGCGCGACGATGGCGGCGTGGGAGGTCATCCCGCCCTCGCTGGTGACGATGCCGGCGGCCCGTTTCATCGCCGGCACCATGTCCGGCGTCGTCATCTCGGTGACGATGATGTCGCCCTCGCCGACCTTGTCGAGCTGATCGAGCTTGTCGACGATGCGCACAGCGCCCGAGGCGATGCCCGGGCTCGCACCGAGGCCCGAGAGAAGGACGTCCTCCTCTTCCTGCGCGGCCGCCGCGCCGGAGCCGTCGGCGGTCGCGGCCGACTCCCCGTCCTCCGAGATGGTCGTGATGGGACGGGACTGGAGCATGTACACGTCGCCCTCGAAGATGGCCCACTCCACGTCCTGTGGGGTGTCGTAGTGGTCCTCGACGCGTTCGCCGAGTTCCACGAGCCGGTCGAGTTCGGCCTCGTCGAGGACGCGCTCGTTGCGTTGCTCCTCGGGGACGGGCCGCTCGTTGGTCTCGCCGGTCTCGGGATCCTTGGCGTACATCGTCTTCTTGTCGGCGACCTCGACGTCGGTCACCGCGCCGTCCGCCCGGTCGATCACGTAGTTGTCCGGCGTGACCGACCCGGAGACGACGCCCTCGCCCAGACCCCAGGCGGCCTCGATGATGACTTTCTTCTCGCCGGTCGAGGGGTGGGACGTGAACATCACGCCCGACTTCTCGGCGGCGACCATCTGCTGGACGACGACCGCGATGTCGACCTTGTCGTGGGCGAAGCCCTGCTCCTGGCGATAGTAGGTCGCCCGCTGGGTAAAGAGGGAGGCCCAGCAGCGCTTGACCCGATCCAGGAGGTCCTCACCGGTGACGTTCAGGAACGTCTCCTGCTGGCCGGCGAAGGAGGCGTCGGGCAGGTCCTCGGCCGTCGCCGACGACCGGACCGCGACGAACGCCTCGTCCTCGCCGATCTCCTCGTAGGAGGCCAGGATCTCCTCGCGGAGGTCCTCGGGCATCTCCGTCTCCAGGATGAGTTCCTCTGCGCGGGCCTCGGCTTCGGCCAGCGCCTTCGAGTCCTCGGCGTCCACGTCGACCGCCTCGAACAGTTCCTCGTCGATACCTGTCTCCTCGATGAATCGTCGGTAGGTTCCCGCTGTCACGACGAACCCCGGGGGAACCGGCAGGCCTGCGGCCGTGAGCTCCCCTAGCGAGGCCGCCTTCCCGCCGACCGACTCGAGGTCGTCTGCCCCGATTTCGTCCAGCCAGAGTACAGCCATGTCCTCACCTGGGAAGTACAGAACACCGATAAAGAAGGTTCCGAACCGAGCGTCCCGTGCAAGGCTTGCCGACCAGAACACCCTACAGCGGCCGCAGCGACGCCCGGAGCACCCGAATTCAGGCCTCGATGATATCGTCGTCCTCGGTCTCGGGCACCACCAGATCACCGTCCATCGCGGTCACTGCCCACCCGCCGACCTCGACCTCCGCGCCGACCCGGACGTACACCGTCCCCGGCCGGTCGACGAAATGCCCCTGTTCGAAGGCCATCTCCTCGGGCAGGTCGTCGAAGGCGTCGAACTCCCGCAGGTAGGCCCCGACCGCACCGCTGGCGGTCCCGGTCACCGGGTCCTCGGGCACACCGGCCTTCGGCGCGAACATTCGCCCATGGAGCGTCGACTCCTCCTCCAGCGTGTCGAAGGTGAACGCGTAGACGCCGGCGGTGTCCACCTCCCGACTCAACTCGGCGATCGCCGCCATGTCCGGGTCGAGGTTACTGAGGTGTTCGAGGAAGTTCACCGGGATCACGAGGAAGGGCAGGCCCGTCGTGGCGCGCGCGAGCGGCAGGTCCGCGCCCACGTCCTCCAGTGCCGCCACGTCGACGCCGATGGCGTCGGCCACCCGGTCGTAGTCCAGATCGACCCGCCGGATCTCGGGCTGATTCTGGGTCATCCAGACGCCGCCGTCCTCGGTGACTTCGATGTCGAGCACGCCGGCCTGCGTTTCCAGGGTGTGCTCGCCGGCGTCGATCTCGTCGCGCTCGTAGAGGTAGGCGTGGCTGGCGATGGTCGCGTGGCCGCACATGTCGACCTCGGTCTCGGGCGTGAAGTAGCGGACCGCCCGGTCTGCTTCCTCGGAGGATCGAAGGAAGACGGTCTCGCTCGCGCCGAGTTCCGACGCGATGGCCCCCATCTGTTCCTCGTCGAGGCCGTCGCCGTCGGGTACGACGCCCGCGGGGTTGCCCGCGAGCGGCTCGTCGGTGAACGCGTCGACCAGAAGCGCCTGTCGCGTGTCCATGTCTCCGCGTTCGCCCACCTGCCGCATAAGTGTCGGGTCCACCACCCGTTCCAGCCGGTCAGCCCGCGGTTCGGCACGACCGCGGTTCGGCACGACCGCGGTTCGGCTACGCGCGCCCGTCGTCCCGGACGTACTGGAGCGCCTCGATGAACCGCTCGGTGTCGACTCGCCCCTCGGCCTCGCTCAGGCGCTCCTGAAATTTCGATGGCGTCATGTGTACTGTTACCATACGCCACAATCTATCATAGCTCTTTCGGTGGGTGGCATCGCGCCGAAAAACGGGATGGTCTCACTCCGTCCGCGGAGTGCGCCGTTCCGATGCGGTCGGGTCGTGGCCGTACCACAGCGCCACTGCACCGATTGCAGCCAGGAGTGCGAGCGCTCCGGTCAGTGCCAGCGACACCGGCCACGAGGCGATGGCGTACATATCGACGACGTACAACAGACTCAGGATGACGAAGCCCGCGGCCGAGAACCAGCCCAGCGGGCCGAACGAGTGGTCTGCCATTGCATCGTCGACTTCCACGGCCAGACGCTTAACCACCCGTTCTTGGCGGCCTGAGATGACGAGACCGACGAATAACGCTCGGTGAACGTTCGGCGTGGCGACCCGTTCTACGCCTCCGAGTCGGTCTCGTTCTCGTCCAGTTTCTCTTTTATCTCCCGGAGACTGTTGATGCCGTACAGCCCGAGGATCAGCCACGCGACCGAGAACACCACGCCGAGGACGGCGAAGGTCAGTCCGATCGTCGTTTCGTTGATCGCGACCATGGTCGTATCGAGGGGTCCCGTGGATATAAGACGGAAGCCTCGGTTTCAGCGACTGAAGCCGTGCGACGCGGTTGATGATCGGTCCCCGAGGTGTGTGACTGTGGATGCAGACAGCGATGTCGACGCCATCGCGACGCTTTTGGCCGACGACTGCGCGCGGACGATCCTCGAAGCGACCGCCGCGGACGCCCTGTCGGCCGAGGAACTCAGCGACCGCTGTGGCGTCTCCGAGCCGACCATCTACAGGCGACTGGCGGATCTCCGGGCACACGATCTGGTCACCGAGCAGACCCGGGCCGACGAGGACGGTCACCACTACAAGGTTTACACCGCCAGCCTCGACCGCGTCGTCGTCGAGCTCTCGGCCGACGGACTCACCATCCGCCTCTCCCGACGGGACCGCATGGCCGACCGCTTCACCCAGTTCGTGGAGGACCTCAGATGACTGACCCACTGCTCCAGTTCACCGTTCGAGAGATCGGCACCGTGTCGGCGGCACTCACCTTCGCCATCGCCATCCTCGGCTTTCTGGTCGGCTACGTCGCCTTCCGGGGCTACCGCCGCAACGAGAGCCTCCCGATGCTGTTCGTCGCGACCGGGTTCCTGCTGACGTTCTGGGCCCCGGGCCTCCTGCTCGGCGTCACCGTCGCCCTCGACCAGCTCGCCACCTTCGCGCCCGGCATGCGGACGACGGTCGAGGTGGCCCTGTCGCTCGCGGGCGACGTGAGCACGCTCGTCGGACTGCTCTGTCTCCTCTATGGCCTCTGGATGCCGCGCGATTAGTCCGCGATGGCCTCTTCGGATCCCTGGGCCGCGTTGGGGTCCTGAATCCAGAGGTCCCCGAACAGGTCGTCCTGCTGGAGGTAGACCTGCCCGCGATGGGAGAGAAAGAGCAGTCCGAGGAAGGTCTCGACCCGGCTCCCGCCCGCGTCCTCGATCTCTGCGTAGAGGACCTCCTCACGGCCGGCCTCCCACTGTTCGAGGCAGGCCCCGTACACGTCGTCGATGATCGTGTCGATGTCCTCGCCGTGGGCGGTCCCGGTCACGTCCGCGGCCGTCGGCTCGTCGTCCATCCGGAACTCGTCGCCGCTCCGGTAGTCCAGTTCCTGTGTCCCCCGCTGGTACGTGCCGGGACTGTCGCTGGTGTCGTACTCTCTGGACTCTTTCCACCAGGTGTCCCGTTCGGCCTCCCGCAGATCGCGGACGAGTTCGTCCAGCGTCTGGGGCATCCCGCGGGCCCGCTTCCGTTCGAGCCGGCGGTCCATCTCCTGTTCCAGCGACGCGAACGGGTCGGCCTCGGGGTCGATCGGCGTGTCTTCGCCCATCGCCGCCGCCTCCCAGGGTTCGGGTTCGGGCTCCTCGTCCTCGTCGTCGTTGAGCATCGCGTCACTCTTCATCCGCAGGAGGACGCTCGCGTAGAACAGCGCCCGCCCCGACGTGCGGAGGTCCGCCTCGTCCAGCCGGTCGAGGAACTTGTCCGTCACCGTCACGATGTCGATGTCCCACGGCTCGATCTCGCCGTCTTTGGCCAGCTGGACCAGCACCTCGACGGGCTGGACGTCGTCCTCGTCCTCCTCGCCCGGTGGTTTCGGTCGGTCGACGGCGGCATCGCCGGCCTCGGTTTCGGCCTCTTCGCCGCCGTCGTCGGCCGTCCCGTCGTCGCCGCCGAGCATCGACGACGCTCCATCGGGCTTGTCTCGGTCTTCGTGTCCGGCGATATTGAGGGGGATGTCGTCGTCCTCGTTAGTCATCGGCCGGCACCTCCTCGTCACCGTCGCCACCGACTTCGCTCAGGTCGATCCCGGTCACGGCGGAGACGTTGTCGTCCTGCATGGTGACGCCGATGGCTCGCTCCGAACGCTCCAGCAGGGCCGAGCGGTGTGAGACTACGACGAACTGTGCCTCACCCGCGAGTTCGTCGACCATCTCGCCGACCATCTCGGCGTTGGCCGCGTCGAGGAAGGCGTCGACCTCGTCCAGCGCGTAGAACGGCGCGGGGTTGTACCGCTGGATCGCGAAGATGAAGGCAAGCGCCGTCAGGGACTTCTCCCCGCCGGACATCGCCGCCAGCCGCTGGATCGGCTTGTCCTTGGGCTGGGCCTTCATCGTCAGCCCGTCATCGAAGGGGTCCTCCTCGTTTTCGAGGTGGAGCGTCCCAGTCCCGTTCGAGAGCCGCTCGAAGATGTCCTCGAACTGCTCGTTGATGCCTTCGTAGGCATCCATGAACGTCGCCTTCTTCTTGGCCTCGTAGGTGTCGATCCGGTCGCGAATGCCGTCCGCTTCCTCGACGAGGGTCGCCTTCTTCTCCTCGAGGTCCTCTAGGTCCGCCTTCACCTCGTCGTACTCCTCGATGGCGAGCATGTTGACGGGTTCGAGTTTCTCCATCTCCGTCTCGAGGCGGTCGATCTCGCGTTCGACCTCGTCGTGGTCGGGCACGTCCTCGGGGTCGTAGTCGCCGACCTGCCCTTCGAGTTCGTCGACCTCCCAGTCCAGGCGCTCTTCCTCGTCCCGCAGGTCCCCGAGGTCGTCCTCGACGCTCGTGACCTTCGACTGCTGTTCGTCGCGGATCTCCTTTGCCGCCTTGAGTTCGTCTTTGAGGTCCTCGCGTTCGTCTTTGAGGTCCGCGAGCTCTTCCTCCAGCTCCGCAACCGCTTCCTCTTTCTCTTCGAGCAGATCCTCCTGCTCGTCGATCTGGGCTTCGAGCTCCTCGATCCGCTCTTCCTGGTCAGCCTTGCGGTTCTGGGCCGCCTCGATGTCGTCGTGGAGTTCCTCGATGGCCTCCTCGGCGTACTGCTTTTCGAGCTGGAGTTCGTTCAGGTTGGCGTCGAGATCGTCGCGTCGATCCTCGAGGTCGGCGATCTCCTCGCGCACCTCGTCGGCCTGACTCGTCAGCTCCGGGATCTCCGAGTCCTCGATCTCGCTCTCCAGATCGGCGATCTCCTCCTCGATGGCCTCGATCTCGGCCGTCTGCTCCTCGATCTCGCCCTCGAGTTCGTCCATCCGGTCTGAGACTTCCTCTCGATCTTTCTCGATCTGGTCGAGTTCGGCCTCCAGCCGCTCGATCTTCTGCTGGATCTCCTCGCGTTCGGTCTCGAGGGCCTCGATCTCGCTTTCGATCTCCCGGACCTGGTCTGCGGCGTCGGATTTGCGGTCGCGGGCGTCGTCCAGCCGGTTCTCCACGTCCCGCAGGTCCGACCGGATCGACTGCCGTTCGTCCTCGAGGTCGTTGATCCGCGCGGCGACCCGTTCGAGCTGGCCCTGCCCGCCCGAGAAGGAGTAGCGTGTCCCCTTCGAGGAGCCACCGGTCATCGCACCGGACTTCTCGACGAGGTCGCCTTCGAGGGTAACCATCCGGAAATCGCCCATCAGGTCCCGGGCCGTGTCCATCTCGTCGACGATCAGCGTATCGCCCAGCACGTAGGAGAACACGCCCGCGTACTCCTGATCGAAGTCGACGAGGTTGTACGCGAAGTCGACCACGCCGTCGTGGCTCGGCAGGTTCGGCAGCGACCGCCGCTGCATCTTCGTGATCGGCAGGAAGGTCGCCCGGCCAGCGTTGCGTGACTTCAGGTACTCGATGCAGTGTTGGCCGATCCCGTCGTCGTCGACGACGACGTGGGCCAGCCGGCCGCCCGCCGCTGTCTCACACGCGGTGGCGAACTCCGGGTCGACCCCGCCCAGTTGCCCGACCGTGCCGTGGACGCCGTCGATGCCGCCGTTGAGGATCGTCGTCACCGCCCGGCCGTAGGATGAGTCGCCGTCCTGCCCCGCCTTGGCTTCCAGTTCCGCGTACTCCTGCTGTTTGGCCGAGATCTCGTCTTCGATCTCGTCCAGATCCGACTGCAACTCGCGTTTCTCCTGTTTGAGGTCCTCGACGACGCCGGAGATGGTCCCGCGGTTCTCCTCCGCTTTCTCCAGTTCGTTCTCGAGGTCGGAGATCTCGGCGTCGATCTCGGGGAGGCGTGCCTCGGCCTCCTCGATCTCCTCTTCTTTCTCGCGTTGCTGGTTCGAGCGCCGGCGTGCCTCGTCCAGCAGTCGATCCTGCTCGCGCTGGAGGTCGTTTTTCTCGCTCTTTTTCTCCTCGAGCGTCCCGCGTTTCTCGTCGAGTTCCGCCTTCACCTCCTCGAACTCGGATCCGACTTCCTCGATGCGTTCCTCCAGATCGGCGAGTTCCCCTTCTTTCTCCTGGATGTCGGCCTTGACGCCGGATTTCGCGACCTTCGTCTCGCGGATGTCGCCCTCCAATCCGTCGATCTCCTCCTGTTTCCGGTCGATCTGGACGAACGCCTGCCGGCGCTCGTTCTCGGCGTCCTCGATCTTCTCCTCGGCGCTGTCGACCGCGTCTTCGAGCCGTGAGATCTCGCCTTTGACCTCCTCGATCTCGCGTTTGATCCGGAGTTGCTCGTCCTCGCCTTTCCGCTCGATCTCGGCGTTCAGATCCTCGAGGTCCTCTTCGAGGCGGACGACCTTCCCCTGGCGCTCGTCGAGTTCGCGCTGGAGGTCCTCCAGTTCGGCTTCGAGTTCGTCAATCTCCTCGCGAACCGATTCGAGTTCCGCGCGTTTGTCCTCCAGTTCGGCGGCTTTCCGGTAGGATTCGTACTCTTCCTTCTCGTCGCGGAGGTCCTGATATTCGAGGGCGGTCTCACGTTCGTCTTCGAGCTGGTCGAGGCGATCCTGTTTCTCCTCGATTCGGAGCTGGGCCTCCTCGATGCGTTCCTCGACGACTTCCAGTTCCTCGAAGGCGTCCTCTTTCTTGGCGTCGAACTGGGCGACCCCGGCGATCTCGTCGATGATCTCCCTGCGCGCGTGCGGGGTCATGTTGATAATCTCGGTCACGTCGCCCTGCATGACGACGTTGTACCCCTCGGGCGTGACGCCGGCCTGTGCCAGCAGATCCTGAATGTCCGAGAGGTTGACCGAGCGACCGTTGATGTAGTAATAGGAGTAGTAGTTGTCCTCGGTCTCCTTGACGCGGCGTTTGATGGAAATCTCGTCGCAGTCGCCCACGTCTTCGGTACCGGCGGCGTTGACGACGGTCCCGCGCTCTAAAGTACCGTCGGCGTTGTCGAGGATGACCTCGACGCTGGCCTCGCGTTCCTCGTCGCCCTCGCGCTCGCCGTCCTGGTGGCCGGGGTTGTAAATGAGGTCCGTCAGCTTCTCCGCCCGGATGCCCGAGGTACGGGCGAGTCCGAGCGCGAACAAAATGGAGTCGATGATGTTCGATTTGCCCGAGCCGTTCGGGCCGCTAACTGTAGTGAAATCCTCGTAAAACGGGATTCGTGTCTTCCGGCCGAAACTCTTGAAATTGTCGAGGACGAGCTCTTTGATGTGCATGGGGGTGCTCGTGGCCGGAGCCCGTCAGGCGACGATGATGTCGCTGCCCTCGGACTCCGTCTCGTCTTCCGCCTCGGCGGCCTCGGATTTAGGCGCTTCGGCCGGCTCTTCCGCTGCCGCCGGCTCGGGTTCCGGTTCTGACTCGGGTTCGTCGGCCTCGCGCTCGGTCGGCGGCGTCGACGACCCGACGCCGCTGCCGTCGATGGTGTCCAGCCCGACCTGGTCGTCGACGACGTTCTCCAGTTCGCGGATGCGAACCTTGCACTCGACGAGTTCGTCGGTCAGCCCGTCGACCGTCGCTTCAAGCTCGTTCACGCGCGATTCGAGTTCCTCGACGCGATTGCCGCTCGCCATACAGGGGTAACCTGCCCCTGTCGGCATAAAGTTACGTCAGACATTCACATATCTTCTGATAGGAATGGGATCGGTGAAAACCGACGCCACGCGTCCGTGGCGCGTGACTGGCGACTATCCGCTCCCGGGACCGTCGAGCGGAGGCCGGCCGATCGCGGGTGGTCGCGCCCGTGCCGTCCCGCAGACATTAGGGGCCGCACTGTGTAATGGGTGACATGTCCACGGAGCCCGAACCGCCGAGCGGGCACAATCGCGACGGCGAGCCCCCGGAGCCCAGCGCACCGGTCACGGAAGACGGCCCGACGGTCGACGAGGCCGACGGCGTCGAACTCGAACGGACGTTGTCGCTCTCGGGCGCGCTCTCGATCGGTATCGGGACGATGATCGGCGCGGGCATCTTCGTCTTCCCGGGGATCGCCGCGGGTGAGGCCGGCCCCGCGGCGGCACTCTCCTTCGGGATCGGCGCGGTGGTCGCGCTCCTGGTCGCGATCCCGACTGCCGAACTCGCGACCGCCATGCCCCGCAGCGGGGGCGGGTACTACTTCATCTCGCGCGGACTGGGCACGCTCGCCGGGACCGTCGTCGGCATCTCCCTGTGGCTCGGCCTCGTCTTCGCCTCGGCCTTCTACCTGGTCGGCTTCGGGAGCTACGTCGCGGCGGTCCTCTCGGAGGTCGGCGTCGCCATCGGCTTCGATCCCGTGATCGCGTCCGGCCTCGCCTTCGGCGTCTTCCTCACCGCGCTGTCGATGACCGGGACCGAGAACGCCGCGAAACTCCAGAACGGCGTCGTCGGACTTCTCCTCGTGATCCTGACACTGTTTCTGAGCTACGGTGGGCTCGACGCGCTCGGCGTCTTCGGCCGCGCCAGCACGCCGGAGGCGTTCGCGCCGTTCGGTCCGCTTCCGATCTTCACGACCGCGGCGCTCGTGTTCACCTCCTACCTCGGCTTCGCGCAGGTCGCGACCGTCGCCGGAGAGATCGAGGACCCGGGCCGGAATCTCCCGCTGGCGATGGTCGGTTCGGTGGTGATCGTCGGCGTGTTCTACGTCGTGACGGTGTTCGTCGCCACCAGCGCCTTCGGCAGCGAGACGCTGGCCGGGTTCGGCGAGACGGCGATGGTCGAGGTGGCCCGGAGCTTCCTCGGCGTGCCCGGTGCGGTCGCGATCCTGATCGCGGGACTGCTCGCGACGGTCTCCTCGGCCAACGCGTCGATCCTGAGCTCGTCGCGGGCCATCTTCGCCCTGAGCCGGGACGCCCTCTTCCCCCGGCGGGCCGGCGTCGTCAACCTCCGCTACGGGACGCCCCACGTCGCGCTGTTGCTCGCGGGCGTGCCGGTCGTCGTCCTCGTCGCCAGCGGCGAAGTGCAACTGCTCGCCGAGGTCGCCTCCTTCCTCCACCTCGTGATGTACGGGCTGATGTGTGTGGCCCTGCTGGCGCTGCGCCGCGACGAACCGGCGTGGTACGACCCCGACTTCCGCGTCCCCGGGTACCCGTTCGTCCCGATTCTGGGCGCGCTCGCGAGCTTCGCGCTCATGCTGTTGATGCAGCCACTCTCCCAGATCGTCGGCCTCGGACTGATGGCCGTCGCGGCCGGGTGGTACTATTACTACGCCGCGGACGTACAGTTACGAGGTGTCCTCTGATGGTTCACGCACTCGTCCCAGTCGAAGTTCTCGAGAGCGAGACGGTTCCACAGGGCGTGATCGACCTGCTGGCCCCCGCGAACGTCACCGTGCTCGGGTATCACGTCATCCCCGAGCAGACCTCGCCCGACCAGGCCCGCCTCTCCTTCGAGGATCGGGCCAGAGACAAACTCGACGACATCGAGGAGGCATTCGAGATCGCTGGCTCCGACGTCACCACGCGACTCGTCTTCACCCACGACAGCGAACAGACCTTCGACCGTGTCGCGGCCGAGACGGACGCGGACGTGGTCGTCCACCTGAACCCCTCGATGGACGCGACCGACCTGCTGGTCGCGCTCCACGGCGCGGTCGCCGCCGAGCGGATCGGCGAGATTGTCGCAGTGCTGGTCGCCGGCCGCGACATCGACGTCCGCCTCCGGGAGATCGACGGCGACGACGAGGACACGCTCAACCTGCTCGAACGGGCGCGACGGGCGATGGAGGACGGCGGCGTCGACCCGGACCGGATCGACGCCGAGCGGATCGAGACCGACCGGCCGGTCCGAACCATCGCCGAACTGGCCGCCGGCACGGACGCCACCGTCCTCGGGGAGCGAGCGGCCGACTGGCAGGAACTGGTCTTCGGCGACTTCGAGGAACGCGTCGCCGACGCGTCGCTCGGCGCGGTTCTGGTCGTCCGTCCGAGAGGGAAAGCCAGCGACGCCTGACCGACCCCCGTATACCGGGCTCAGGCGTCGCCCGTGTCGATCGTGATCGGATCGGTTGGCTCCTCGTCGTCATCGACTGCGTCGGCGTCGGATTCGGCGGCCCGGTCTTCCAGCAGGAGGCCGACGCCGCCGGCCGCGAGCAGGCCGACCCCGGCCGCCCGCACCGAGCGGACGTACCACGGCTTGGGCTCCAGTTCGTCCGTGTTCTCGAAGGCCAGTCCCCACAGGCGGGCGTTCAGCTTGATGCTGGTCTTCGGTGTCGCGGCGGCGAGCAACCCCTGAACGACCAGCCAGCCGTACCCCAGTCGGCGTAGTTTGTCCGTGACCATACCGGACCGTCGACGAGGACGGACAAGAAAGGTGCGTCTGCGGACGCCGAGGTCGGGCCCACCGACCGCGAGGCTCGCGCGGGTCGTTAGCCTTTAGCCGGCGGCACACGTTTCGCGAGTAATGACAGCACAGGCTGCCGAAACGGGGGATCTCGTCGCCGTCATCGGGCTGGAGGTCCACGTCCAGCTGGAGACGGACACGAAGATCTTCTGTGGCTGTTCGACCGCCGTCGGCGACGACGAGCCGAACACCCACACCTGCCCCGTCTGTCTCGGCCTCCCCGGTGCCCTGCCGGTCCTCAACGAGGGGGCCGTCGAGGCCGCCGTCAAAGTCGGGAAGGCCATCGACGCCGAGATTCCCGAGGAGACGCGATTCCACCGGAAGAACTACTACTACCCCGACCTGCCCAAGAACTTCCAGATCACCCAGTACGACGCGCCGATCTGTCAGGACGGAACGCTGGAGTTCGCCGTCGACGGGACGCGCCGCAGCGTCGACATCCGCCGAGCCCACCTCGAAGAGGACCCCGGCAGCATCAAACACGTCCGGGAGGGCACGGAGGGTCTGGAGAGTCGCACCGTCTCCATCGAACGCGCCGACTACACGCTGATCGACTACAACCGCGCCGGCACGCCGCTGATGGAGATCGTCACCGAACCGGACTTCCGCGAGCCCAGCGAGGTCCGCTCGTTCCTCGAAAAACTGGAGGAGGTTCTCGAATATCTGGGCGTCTTCGACCCGGCACGGGACGGCTCGCTGCGGATCGACGCCAACCTCTCGATGGTCCCCGCCGAGGCGGTCGACGACGACGGCGAGATTCCCGAGGAGGTACTGGAAGAGGCAAACCGAACGGAGGTCAAGAACATCTCCAGCCACAAGGGTGCGGAGAAGGCGCTGGCCTTCGAACAGTCCCGCCAGAAGAAACTCGTCCAGTCCGGCCGCGCGGTCGAGCAGGAGACCCGACACTTCAACGAGACCCACGGCAACACCGTCTCGATGCGCTCGAAGGAGGAGGAGAAAGATTACCGCTACTTCCGCGAGGCCGACCTCCCGCCGCTGCAGGTCGCCGACTGGAAGGAGGAGATCGCCATCCCGGAACTGCCCGACGCCCGTCGCGAGCGCTTCGAGGCGGAGTACGGACTCAGCGAGGAAGCCGCCTCGAAACTCACCAGTACGAAACAGGTGGCGGACTTCTTCGAGGACGTGGCCGCGGAGTTCGACCCCGACCTGGCGGCGACGTGGGTCGCTGACAACCTCCTGGGTGAACTGAACTACCGCGACATGGAGATCACCGACGTCGACGACCGTCTCGACGAGGTCATGCGGCTTGTCGAACTCGTCGCCGAGGACGAGATCACCGCGAAGAACGCCCGCGAGACGGTCCTCCGGGGGATGCTCGACGACGGCGATGACCCGGACACGATCGTCGAGGACGAGGATCTGGGCAAGACCAGTGGCGACGAGGTGGCCGCCGCGGTCACCGAGGCCATCGACGAGAACCCCGGCGCTGTCGAGGACTACCACGACGGCGACGACGGGGCGATCAACTTCCTCGTCGGGCAGGTGATGCAGAAGACCGGTGGGAGTGCCGATCCTGGCGACGTGAACCAGCTGCTGCGGGAAGAACTCGCGGAGTAAGACCCCGATCGACCCTGGCGATTTTCGGCGGCCGCTCCTCAGTGCTCACCGTCGGCCAGCGCCTCGTCCGCGGCTGCCCGAACCCGCTCGTCGTCGTGGTTCTCCCTGGCCGCCCGGAGCGCGTCGCGTGCCGTCTCGTCGTCGACCTGTCCGAGCAGGGCCGCTGCCTGTCCGCTGACGCTGATCGAGCCGTCGTCGAGCCCGTCCACGAGCGCCGCCGTCCGGTCCGCGTCGAGGGTCGCCAGATCCCGGCTCGCTGCGCCGCGGTCGATCGCCGACAGCAGGTACTCCCGGGCCAGTTCGTCGTCCTCGCTCGTCTCGTCGGGCTCGGCAGCGACGGCGAACGCGTCGAGCAGGGCCTCGACCTGTGCCGGGGTGAACTCGTAGGTGACACGCGCGAGCGCGTGGTACAGGCCCACCGCACCGGCGGCGCGGACGCCGGGGTCGTCGGCGAGGACGTACGGGAAGACGTCGTCGACGACCGTCGCGTCGGTGGTGACGGTCAGCGCCTCGGCGGCCGCGAGTCGGACGTGCCGATGTGGGTCGTCCAAACAGTCGACCAGCGGATCGGCGGCGACGAGTTCGTGGTAGACCTCGACCGAGCCCAGGACCTCGGCGGCGGTGGCCCGGACGAGCGGGGATTCGTCGTCGAGGGCTCCGAGGACCTCCTCGGTCGCGTCGTGGCCGTGCTGGAGCGGATTGCGACCGATCTCGCGGATGCGGTCGGCCCGCTGTTCGGGGGACGGCCGGTCGCCGTTCCCGTCCGATCCCGGGAGCCACGACAGCAAGCGACGGAGCATCGTCGGACAGTGGCGGCCGCGAACGGATAAGCGTTGAGCGTGTGCGCTCGCGGCGCGTGGGCGCGCGGACCCGCGTAGTCCGGCGGTTTCGGCGCTCTCGCCGGCGAAAGGTTTAGAAGCGGTCTGCGCATAGAGTCTGGCGAATGACCACCCACGCACCGGGAGGTGGGCCGTCGTGGAGTTGATCATCACCGAGAAGGACAACGCCGCGCGGCGCATCGCCGAGATCCTCAGCGAGGACAGCGCCGAGGCCGAGCGCCGGAACGGCGTCAACGTCTACCGCTGGGGCGACAAGCGCGTCGTCGGGCTCTCGGGCCACGTCGTCGGCGTCGACTTCCCGCCCGAGTACTCGGACTGGCGGGACGTCGAACCCGTCGAGTTGATCGACGCCGAGATCACGAAATCGCCCACGAAGGAAAACATCGTCCGGACGCTCCGACAGCTCGCTGGCCGGGCCGACGAGGCAGTCATCGCGACGGACTACGACCGCGAGGGCGAGTTGATCGGGAAGGAGGCCTACGAGATCATCCGCGACGAGACGGACGTGCCGATCAAGCGGGTTCGGTTCTCCTCGATCACCGAACGCGAGGTGAAAGACGCCTTCGCCGACCCCGACGATCTGGACTTCGACCTCGCCGCGGCGGGGGAGGCCCGACAGATCATCGACCTGATCTGGGGCGCTGCACTTACGCGATTCCTCTCGCTGTCGGCCCGCCAGCTGGGCGACGACTTCATCTCCGTCGGTCGGGTGCAGTCGCCGACGCTGAAGCTGATCGTCGACCGCGAGCGCGAGATCGAGGCCTTCGAGCCCGACGACTACTGGGAGCTGTTCGCGGACCTCACCGAGGAGGGCGAGGCCTTCGAGGCCCAGTACTTCTACGACGACGACGGCAAGGAGGCCGAACGCGTCTGGGACGAGGACGCGGCCGACGAGGCCCACGAGCGGTTGCAGGAGGCCTCCAGTGCGACCGTCACCGAGGTCCGGCGGCGCACTCGAACGGACGACCCGCCCGCGCCGTTCAACACCACGGCGTTCATCAGCGCCGCGGGATCGCTGGGCTACTCGGCTCAACGCGCGATGAGCATCGCCGAGGAGCTGTACACCGCTGGCTACGTCACGTATCCGCGGACGGACAACACGGTGTACCCCGAGGATCTGGACCCCGAGGAACTGCTCGGGGACTTCACGGACACGAGCGCCTTCGGCGAGGACGCGGCCGCCCTCCTCAACCTCGACGAGATCGAGCCCACGCGGGGCGACGAGGAGACGACCGACCACCCGCCGATCCACCCGACGGGTGAACTCCCGAACCGGAGCGAACTCGACGACGACGAGTGGGAGGTCTACGAACTCGTCGTCAGGCGCTTTTTCGCGACCGTCGCCGAGGCCGCCACCTGGGAACACCTGCGCGTCGTCGCCGACGCCAACGGCTGCCAGCTGAAGGCCAACGGCAAGCGCCTCGTCGAACCGGGCTACCACGCGGTCTACCCCTACTCCAGCGCGAGCGAGAACTTCGTGCCCGACGTGGAGGAAGGCGCGGAACTCTCGGTTTCGAACGTGGAACTGGAGGCCAAGCAGACCCAGCCCCCGCGCCGCTACGGCCAGTCGCGGCTGATCGAGCGCATGGAGGACATGGGCATCGGGACGAAGGCGACCCGCCACAACGTGATCGAGAAGCTCTACGACCGCAACTACATCGAGAACGATCCGCCGCGGCCGACGACGCTGGCGAAGGCGGTCGTCGAGGCCGCCGAGGAGTTCGCCGACCACGTCGTCAGCGAGGATATGACGGCCGAGCTCGAGGCCGACATGGCGGCCATCGCGGGCGGCGAGGCGACGCTGGACGACGTGACCGAGGAGTCCCGCGAGATGCTCGAACGCGTCTTCGAGGAACTCCACGAGTCACGCGAGGAGGTCGGCGATCACCTCCAGCAGTCGCTGAAGGCCGACCGGACGCTCGGCCCCTGTCCCGAGAGCGACCACGACCTGCTGATCCGGCAGAGTCGCCACGGCTCCCACTTCGTCGGCTGTGACGGCTTCCCGGACTGTCGGTACACCCTGCCGCTCCCCAGTACCGGCAAACCGCAGGTCCTCGACGAGGAGTGTGAGGAACACGGCCTCAACCACGTCAAGATGCTCGCGGGGCGGGACACGTTCGTCCACGGTTGCCCCCAGTGTAAGGCCGACGAGGCCGACGAGAGCGAGGACGAAGTGATCGGTGACTGCCCGGAGTGTGGCGCCGAGGAAGGGGGCGAACTCGCGATCAAGCAGCTCCGGAACGGCTCCAGACTCGTGGGCTGTACGCGCTATCCCGACTGCGACTACTCGCTCCCCCTGCCCCGCCGGGGCGAGATCGAGGTGACCGACGAGCGCTGTGAGGAACACGACCTGCCCGAGTTGATCGTCCACAACGGCGACGAGCCGTGGGAACTGGGCTGTCCGATCTGTAACTACAGGGAGTACCAGGCCCGGCAGGCGGTCGACGATCTGGTGGATCTGGACGGTCTGGGCGAGCGGACCGCGGAGAAACTGGCCGAGGCAGAGATCGAGACGCTGTCGGATCTGGAGACGGTCGATCCCGAGGCGGTCGCGACGACGGTGCAGGGCGTCTCCGCCGACCAGATCCGCGAGTGGCAACAGCAGGCCGGGGCGGAGGCGGCTGACTGACTGGGTTTCCGAAGTAGTTTTCACGGTCCGTCGGAATCTCCGGGTATGAGCGGGCCATGGACGGAGTGGGATCACGTGCTGAAGATCGACCCGGACAAGTCGCTGGTCGACGGCGAGACGTTCGAGGACGTGGCGGCGACCGGGACCGACGCCATCGAAGTCGGCGGCACCACGGGCATGACCGAAGAGAAGATGGCCCGGGTCGTCGAGGCCTGCGGGAAGTACGACATCCCGATGTACATCGAACCCTCGAACCCGTCTTCGGTCGTCCACACCGACGCTCACGACGGGTATCTCGTCCCCATCGTGATGAACGCCGGTGACGTAACCTGGACCACCGGCGCACACAAGGAGTGGGTCCGGCTGGACGACGACATCGACTGGTCACGCACCTGGACGGAGGCCTACATCGTCCTCAACCCCGAGGCGTCCGTGGCCACCTACACCGGGGCCGACTGCGAGCAGGACGCCGACGACGTGGCCGCCTACGCCGAGGTCGCAGAACAGATGTTCGGCCAGGAGATCGTCTACGTCGAGTACTCCGGCACGCTGGGCGATCCGACGAAGGTTCGGGCGGCTCACGACGCCCTCGAGGACGCCACGCTGTTCTACGGCGGCGGCATCCACGACTACGACTCGGCCCACCAGATGGCTCAGGAGTCGGACGTGGTGGTCGTCGGCGACCTCGTCCACGACGACGGAGCCGACGCCGTCCGCGAGACCGTCGAGGGTGCCAAAGACGCGAACTGATTTTGGGGTGATCGCCCCGTCCGTCGCGAGTGCGGTCTCCTGTCCTCACTCCCCGTGAGCGACGGGCCTCAGAAGACGATTCGCTCGACGAGGCGGCGGAGGAAGCCGGGTCGCTCGGACCGGGCGGGTTCGATCTGGACGGCCGTGCAGTCGACGCTGTCGACGATCCAGTCGGCCGGGCGGCCGAACAGGTTGCTCCGGAGGCGACCGCCGTCGGTCCCGATGATCAACACGTCGGCCGGGTCGGTCGCGGAGACGAAGTCCCGCGCGGGGTCGTCGCTCTCGACGACCGAGCGGTAGACCGGCACCGAACAGAGTTCCTCCAGTTCCGCGAGGTACTCGTCGATAGTCTCGCGCTGGGTTTCGGTGGCGCTCCCCTCGACGGGGTAGAGCAGATCGATGCGCGACCCGGTCTCGCTCGCCAGTGCGTTGGCGATGGCGATCTTCTGGGGGTCGAACGGGCCGCGATCCGTCACGACGGTGATCGAGTGGATGTCCGTGAGGTCGCGCTCCTCGATCAGCAACACGTCACAGGGGGCCTTCCGGGTGATCCACTCGACGCCGGTTCCGAACACCGACGCGTACAGCGGGTCGTCCTCGCGTTCGAGCAGGAGGAAGTCGGCCTCTTCGTCCTCGGCGAAGTTGACGACGGCGGTCTCGACGTCGTGGCTGACGACCTCGCCGTACTGGATCGGCACGTCGAACGCCTCGGTGAGTTCGGCCGTCCGCCGCTCGAAGGCCTCGTCGGACGCCGACGTGGTATCCGACGCGTGGTCGAGCGGCGCCTGATCTGGCACCTCGTCGAACTGGACGACGGTGACGCTCCCGTCGTTTTTCCGGGCGATGTCGGCTGCGATCCGGACCAGCGAGCGCTCACGCGCCGCGCTGGTGTCCTCCCTGATCGCGACGAGCACCTCGTATCCCTCGATCTCCTCGAAGGTCGACTTGGTGCGCTCGATGGCCTCCTGGCCGATCGCCCGCCGGAGCACGTCCGTCGCCGCTCCCTCCCGCTCGACTTTCCCGCGTGCGTAGAAGAAATACCACAGGATCGAGCCGACGGTGATGACGACCGCGCCGACGAGCGGGACCGTCCCCATGAAGCCGATGAGCGCGAGGCCGCCGACGATCCCGGCGATCTGGGTCCAGGGGTACAGCGGCGACTCGAAACTGGGGTCGTACTGGCCCACGTCGCCCTCGCGGAAGGCCACGACTGCCCCGTTGACCAGGGCGAAGACGACGATCTGGAAGGCACTGGCGAGTTTCGCGATGTTCTCGACGGGGACGAACGCGATCAGGACCAGCATGACCGCACCCGTGAGCGTGATCGCCTTCGAGGGGGTCCCCCAGGACTCGTGGATCTCCGTCAGCGACGGCGGCGCGAGTTTGTCCCGGGCCATCGCGAAGGGGTACCGCGACGAGGAGAGGATGCCCGCGTTGGCGGTGCTGATCAGTGCGAGGACGGCCGCGACGATGACAGCGACCACGCCGGGGAACGCGAGCGTCGCCTCGGCAGCGTGGATCATCGGCACCGCCGAATCGCTCAGCAGGTCCGGCGGCGTCACGCCGACCATGACGACGACGATCAGGACGTACAGCAGCGTCGTGAACCCGAGCGAGACCAGAATTCCGAGGGGGATGTTCCGGTCGGGGTCCTCGATCTCCTCGGCGATGCTCGCGACCTTGGTCACCCCGGCGTAGGAGACGAACACCAGGCCGGTCGCGGCGAGCAGTCCGCCCGCGCCCTTCTCGAAGAACCCGCCGTAGTAGCTCCCGGACGTACTCGGGAGGCCACCGATCACGAACCACACCATCGCCAGGAGCATGACGACGACGATGCCGATCTGGAGTCGGCCAGTCTGTTTCGCGCCGACGAGGTTGACGACGATCAGGAGGACTGCCAGCGCGAGCGCGATCGGTTTGACGGGGAGATCGAACAGGTACAGCAGGTAGGGGACGCCACCGATGAGCGCGAACGCGCCCTTGAACGCGAGCGAGAACCACGTTCCGACGCCGGCGATCGTGCCGAGCAACGGCCCCATCCCGCGCTCGATGTAGATGTAGGTGCCGCCGGCCTCGGGCATCGCGGTCGCCATCTCGGCTTTGCTCAGCGCCGCGGGCAAGACGAGGACGCCGGCGAGGAGATACGCCAGGATGACCGCCGGGCCGGCCGTCTTCAGCGCGAGTCCGGGCAGGATGAAGATCCCGCTCCCGACCATCGCACCGACGCTGATCGCGATTACCGCAGGCAGTCCGAGATCGCGTTCGAGTTCTTTTGGCATTGTGTAGAGGTGTAATTGGCGACGATAGACGGACGTGTGCTCAGGTGCCGGATTCCGGCGTCGAGAGCTGGTCGCGGATGGCTCCTGCCAGCAGGGACGGTGTATCGACGAGGAGGATGTCCGTGTTCTCGAAGGCGTCACGGTAGGCTCGTCCGGCGACACACGCGATCACCTCGTCGACGTCACAGCTCACGCTGAGCAACTGCGCCGTCAACAGCGCTGTCCGATCCAGATCGGAGGCCACGACGGCCGTATCGACACCAGACGCGACGGGGCAGAGGCTCCTGGCGTCGGTCAGATCGACACGGTGTGCGTCCAGTCCGGCGACGTCTGCCTGTCGAACGAGTCGCTCGTCGTTGCTGGCGAACCGAACCGTTGCGGATTCGTCAAGATGAGTTGCCAGCCCCATCGCACCGTCACCGCCAACGATCAGAAGCGACCGGCTATCGGCCGCTGATCCGCCGGACAGCCGTCGTTTCTCGGCAATCATTTTAGTGTGTCTGGTCGACAGACGAACTGCTTCGCTGGGCTCCGAACCATCCGGAGACTGTGGGTTCGTCCGCCGTCTTGTCGCTAGTCGTTGCTGGATCGGGATAAATAGACCGATTATTCTGCGCGAAGCGGAAAATAGGCTGGTATGAAAAAACAAACCGTCAAGCATCTACGACTCCTACTTCTCCGGAGCGAATCCCTCGTAGGGGTGGACGTACTCGTTGCGGATGATGTCCTCGTCGACGACCTGGAGGCCGAGTGCGTCCAGTTCCTGGCCGATGCGGCTGAGGTCGTCCCCGTCGCTGCCGACGACCTCCACGTGGATGTTCTCGCTGCCGGTCATGACTTCCTGGACGTCGACGACGCCGTCGATCTCGAGGGCCTCTCTGGCCAGTTGCTCGCGTTCGGGGATCTCGGCGTTACAGATGATGAGCGTGTGGAGCTGGAACCCGGCTCGCTCGTAGTCCACGTCCAGATTGTACCCCTTGATGACGCCCCGTTCCTCCAGTCGGTTGATCCGGTTGCGGACGGTACTGGCGGCCACGTCCATCTCCTCGGCGATGGTGCTCGCGGAGGTCTTGCGCGCGTCGTGCTGGAGGCGATAGATGATGTGCCGATCCAGTGCGTCGAGTTCGACGATGTCGTCGCGGTCGCTCATAGCGGGTGGACTCGGTATCTCACAAAAAGTGTACCGTCGCCGACCGACCGGCACTGCCGGACCGCAAACGACGGTGCTTAAGTCCCGGCCGCCGATACCCGACAGCATGGACGACCGCACCTACACCGCGGACGCCGAGCCGGGCGACACGGCCACCGTCGCCGGCTGGGTCCACGAGATCCGCGACCTCGGCGGCATCGCCTTCCTGATCGTCCGGGACACCACCGGCAAGATCCAGGTCAAGTTCGAGAAAGACGAGATGGACGACGACCTCGTCGAGACAGGGCTCGACGTCCACCGCGAGAGCGTCGTCGCCGTCACCGGCGACGTCGAAGAGGAGGAGCGCGCCCCGACCGGCGTCGAGATCGTCCCCGACTCGCTCGACGTGGTCGCCGAGGCCGACCCCGAACTGCCGCTCGATCCGTCGGGCAAGGTCGACGCCGAACTCCCGACCCGACTGGACAACCGGACGCTCGACCTCCGAAAGCCCGAAGTCAAGGCCATCTTCGAGATCCGCGCCGCGGCCCTCGAAGCGGTCCGCGACGCCTTCCGCGATCTCGGGGGTACGGAGATCAACACGCCGAAGATCGTCGCCACGGGGACCGAAGGCGGCACCGAACTGTTCCCGATCACCTACTTCGGGCAGGAGGCGTTCATGAACCAGAGCCCCCAGCTGTTCAAACAGCTGATGGTCGGCTCCGGCCTCGAACGCGTCTTCGAGATCGGTCCGATCTTCCGTGCCGAGGAGCACAACACGCCCCGCCACCTCAACGAGGCGACTTCCATCGACTTCGAGTCGGCCTTCTACGACCACACCGAGGCGATGGACGCCTGCGAGGAGATCGTCAAGGCCGCCTACGAGGGCGTCGCCGAGAACTGTCAGGAGCAACTGGACGCCCTCGACATGACCGAGGAGTTCGAGGTCCCCGAGGGTGACTTCCCGCGGATCACCTACGAGGAGGCCCTCGAAAAGATCAACGCGACGGGCGAACTGGACGAGGTGCTCGTCTGGGGCGACGACCTCTCGACGGAGGCCGAACACGTCCTCGGCGACGAGGTCGGCGAGCACTACTTCATCACCGACTGGCCCAGCGAGATCAAGCCCTTCTACATCAAGGATCACGACGACGACGAGGAGGTGTCGACGGGCTTCGACATGATGCACCCTTCGATGGAACTGGTCTCGGGCGGCCAGCGTGAACACCGCTACGACCGCCTCGTCGAAGGCTTCGAACAGCAGGGTCTCGACCCCGAGGCCTTCGAGTACTACACCAAGATGTTCAAGTACGGGATGCCGCCCCACGCCGGCTGGGGCCTCGGTGGCGAGCGCCTCATCATGACGATGCTCGGGCTCGGAAACATCCGGGAAGCGGTTCTGTTCCCGCGAGACAGGCAACGGCTGAGCCCGTAGGGCGAAGCCGTCCCTGGCGAGCGGGAGCTTGTCAGAGCTTGCTCTGACAGTGTTCCCGCGAGATCGCCAGAGACTGAGTCCGTAGGACTGGGCGCTGGCAGTCGAGGGGGAGCGCGGAAGTCACAGCCCGCGCAGGCGGGCACCGCCGAGCAGGAATGTCTTCCAGAGTTCTGCCGAGCGAAGCGAGTCTCGACGGGTCCACCACTCGCGGGTGGCCTGCCACCGCGATCTAGGCGGGTCTCGAACGGACGCCGACCCGGAGATCGGCCGGACATTCGGAGGGCGGTGACGGCATGTGAGTCGTCAGTGATCCGGATCGCCGCTGGACGGTCACGCGGACCGTACAGGTCGTGTTCTCCCCGCTGAGTTCGATCCGGTACCGGCCCGTCTTCTCCGTCGTCCAGATCTCGTTCCCACCGCTGTCCGTCGAGTCGTGTGTCCCCCGGTAGACCTGACGATACTCCCCGTCTCGATCTCTCGTGATCGTGACGGTCACCTCCCCGTCGGTATCCTGCAGCGAGATCGTGACGACTTCGGTCTTCGTCGTACTCAACCCGAGGCCGATCACCCCACCCAGGACGAGGATTCCGACCAGGCCGGCGATCCACAACTTCGGTCGGTCGATGGACATCGGTATCGCGTCTGCGTCCGCCATCGATACCAAAGAACAATCAACTCGGTATCAATTCTTTCCTTGCTCCCTTCACTCCGTCTCGCCGACGGCCTGTTCGCGCAACTCGCCGGTCAGGTGGAGGCCGTGGCTGTCGATCCGGCGGACGACGCGTTTGGCCTGTGACTGGGAGAAGTACTTGTCCGAGACTGCCGCCCGGACGACGACGCCGAAGGTCCCGGCGACCGTCGCGCCGAACCCCTCCGCGACGGTTCGGAGCCGCCGGTCGTCGGAGAGCAGGCCGACCGTCGGCCCATCGGCGGTCGCGTCGTTCTCCGTCGCCGCCAGAATCCCTTCGATCACGCGCACGTCGCTGGTCGACTCCGCCGCGTCCAGCACGCGGCGGGCGTCCTCGGTCCACTCGGTCTCGACCGACCCGGTCACGACGTCGTGGTCCTCGGCGAACCGGTCGAGGTTCGTCCGCGCCGGCTCCGTCGTCACTTCCGCCCGGACCGCGTCGGGGAGGGCGATGGTGCCGTCGAAGGCACCGAGCAGATCGAGTTCGCCGACCGCGCCGAGGGCGGTCAGGACCGTGGCGTCGACGTAGATCCGGCTCACAGTTCCCTCGCGTTGTCGGCGTCACGCCGGAGGTCGGCCGCGCTCAACTGCGTCGTGAGGTTGCGCCTCCGGGCGACCTCCATCCATTCGGCGACCGAGAGTCCCGAGATCCGGGCGGCCTCCGTGACCGCGATGTCGCCCTGCTGGTAGCGCCCGACGGCCTCGCGGGTCCGTAACTCCGCCAGTCCCTCTTCGAGGGCCTTCCTGATCGTGGTACTCCGGTCGTCGTCCAGCAACTCCGCGACTCGTTCCAGTTCCGCCAGTTCGTCCTCCGAGAGCCGCGCGCTGATCGTCGGCATGTATGCGTAGTGATACTATGCATACAAAGAACTATCGGCGCCTGCATCACGGTTCGGTGGAAGTCGAGTGCTAGCAGCCCGCGTCGGATACAGCTAAGGTGGATTCCGTCGTAGTATGGTCGATATGTCCACGTTAGCGGCCACCGACCCGACTGCGGACGAGTGGGTAGACATCCGGATGACCGACCCAGGGGCAGGCGAGTGGGAACTCGACGCCGTCGTCGTCGACGGCCGGATGGAACACGTCGACCTCCGGGTCCGGGAGGACCTGGTGGCGTCGTTCGTCGAGTGTCTCGCCGACGACCTCTCGGCCAGCCAGCGTGCGGCGCTCCTCGACCGCCTCGCCGACGACGGTGACGGCGGGGACGACGCCGACGGAGACGAACCCGGCGAAGACTGAGTCAGTCGGGCCGCAGGCCCCGATCCAGCGTCGCGAGCGTCCGTTCCCACGCCGCTGCATCGGCGCGGGCGTACCCCGCCGGGGTGCCGCCCATGTCGAGCGCGAGGGGACGGCCGGGAATCGGGACCGGCCGCGTCGCCCGCTCGGTCGTCGGGTGGTAGGGGACCTTGATGTCGTGGCCGGCCCCCGGGACTCGAAGGTGTTCGTAGGAGTGGGGATACTCGCTTTCGTCCAGCCGGGCCATCGCTCGGGTGGCGAGTCGCTCGGCGGGCCAGACCCGGTCGTCGTCGCCGGTCACGAGCAGGATCGGACCGCCGATCTCCTCGACGGGGATCGTCGCCGCCCGAACTCGCGCTTCACTCGCCCGGTTCAGCCCACGCTCGAAGAGGGGGCGCAGTGAGAGCGGCCGGCCCCGGAGCCACCGGGCGACTGCCCGCCCCCGGAATCCGGGCGGTCGCGCGAGCGGGACGAACGGCAGGGACTCGCCGTCCACGGTCCAGGCCGAGCCGGGATCGCGCAGTAGTTCGTTGCCCTGGAAGGTAACGGTGCTCGGCGCGTAGCCGACGGCGGTTCGGAGGCGGTCACAGCGGCTGGCCACGTGCAGGGCCAGTTCGCCGCCCCGCGACCAGCCGACGACCCCCAGCGGTTCGGGTCGAACCCGCTCGCGACCGGCGAACCACTCCACCGCCCGCTCGACGTATTCGAGTGGGACCTCGACGAGTTCGCTCGGAAGGTCGCTCCGGCCGAAGTACGCCAGCGCCAGCACGGCGTAACCCCGCGAGGCCAGCAGTGAGGCGACCCGCCGGGAGGGGAAGCCGCCGCTGGAGCCACCGAGGAGGAGGACACCTGGGTGGCGTCCGCCGTCGTCCGCGGACCCGGCGGGTGGGTCGTACAACCGCGCGACGTGGTCGGGGTGTTCGACCCGCTCGACCGTGACACCCTCGCGCTGGAACCGGCGCTCGACGGTCGCGCTGGCGACTCGTCGGTCCCCCACCGTCGCTGTGAGCGAGACGTTCCCGTCGGTTCGGGTACGCTCGCGGGGAGCGGGGCGGGCACCGACGCGTTCGGCCGACCAGACCAGCCCCATCGCGTCGGCCTGCCCGTAGGTTCCAGTGAGCGGCCGCTGGGCGTCGAGGTCTGCGGTCCCGGCGGCGTCGGTTCGCACTGTCGCGCGGCCCTCCCAGAGCGCGCCGTCGAGCGGCATCCTGGCGCGGACAGTCACGCACCGCTTTGGCGGGAAGCCGGCCAGTCGGACCGCGAACCGCTCGTCGACCAGCGGGCGGACGGGATCGACGGCGATCCGCGGCGTGTCGCCCATGACTCGGGTCTGGCAGGCGACGGTGAAATCGGTGGCGGCTGGGGCCAGATCCGACGGGAGGCACCCCGACGGCGACGCCGACAAGCTCGACGAGCGCACCACTGACACGATCATCAGGTCTGTGACAGTCTTGTAAAACGTCTGCTTCAATTCGCGTGTATTCGTCCTCAACCCCCTAATTTAAACATGAAAATATTGTAATACTAACTGGCAGGGACGGATATCGGAGTCTCGTTACCTGCACCGAGAAAGAGATGACAAAGGATCGATACAGATCGAGCGAACTCGAACAGGCATCGAATCGATACGATCGAGCGATCGCGAACCTCTGGCGGAGCTTCTGTCGGCTGTGGCGGGCCTTCCAGTACAGTTCGCTGTACGTCGCGGTTCTCGCGACGACGGAGGTCGGCGTCGCGATGTTGTTGCTGGACGTGCCGCTCAACCCGGCACCGTTCGTCGTCGGACTGGTTACGTTCGCCGTCTACGCGACGGACCGGATCGCAGACGTCGAGACCGACGCGCTCACCGACCGTCGGAAGGCGGCGTTCGTGCGACAGTACGAACGCTACCTCTATCCACTGGCCGCGGGGGCGTACGGGTTGGCCGTCACCCTCGCGGTGCTCGGGGGGCCGGCTGCGCTGGCCCTGACGCTGCTCCCCGGCGTGTTCTGGGTGTTTTACGCTGCCAACTGGTTCGACGGTATCACCGAGACGTTCTACCGGCTGAAAGAACAGTTGGTGGTGAACACGGCGATGGTCGCGTCGGGGTGGGCTGTGACGCTCACGTTCCTCCCGATCGCCTTCGCTGACCGGGCCGTCACGTTGTCGGCGGCGGTCGTCTTCGTCTACTTTTTCCTGCGAGTGTTCGTCCTCGCCGAAGTCGGGAACATCCCGGACCGGACGGGTGACGACGCGATCGGTGTCGACACCATCCCGGTGGTGTTCGGACTCGTCGGGACCCGCTACGCGCTGTATCTGGTGAATCTGCTGACGGCCGGACTCGTCGCGCTCGCGCTCGCGGACGGACTCCTCACGCCCGTCCACGCCGCCGTCCTGTTGCTCGCGACCGGGTACTCCGTCGTCGTGACCGGCCTGATCGGCCGCTGGGAGAACTTCTCCGGGCTCTCACAGGCCGTCGAGTCCGAACACTTCCTGACGCTCGCGATACTCTGGGCCGCCCTCCTGATTTTCTGACCATCCCACCTACTCTCCGTTTATTGTTGTATTTATAGAACAACAGATACCTTTATACTGATTTCACCCATCCCTTTTCGAAAGTGTGGGATATTAGCACACTTTCGGCCGTCTATGCGATCACCCTCGGCGTCGGGGTCACCGCGGCGCTCATCGCGTGGCGTGAGCGTGACGAACCGGGTGCACTCCCGCTGATGGGTATGTTTATCGGGCAGTGTCTCTGGGTGACGTTCGCCCTGTTCGACCTGCAGTCCGGCACCTTCGAGGGGAAACTACTCTGGAGCGAACTGCTCTGGATCGGTGTCGTCGTCATCCCCGTCTGCTGGCTGCTGTTCTCGCTCGAATACACCGGACGCGACCAGTTCGTCAGGCCACGGTACATCCTCGTCCTCTCGGTCGTCCCCGCCATCACTGTCGTTCTGGCGGTGACCAGCAGATCCCACGACCTGCTGTACACGTCGTCGGAACTCGTGATGTACCAGGGCCAGACGTTCCTGAACCGGTCTATCGGCCCCTGGATCTGGGTCATCATGGGATATACGTACCTGCTGGGCGTCCTCGGTTCGATTCCCCTGCTCGATTTCATCAGGTGTGAATCGACGATGTTCCGCGGACAGAGCGGGGCGATCCTCCTGGGAACGCTGGCCCCGTGGGTGAGCAACGCGCTCTTTCTCGGCGGCGTGATCTCGATTCCCGCGTTCGATCCGACGCCGATCGCGTTCTCGGTGTCCGGGATCGCGTATCTCGGCGCCGTCACCCGGTTTCAGCTGTTCAGTACGACGCCGTCGGCCGGACAACACGCCCGCCGGTTGTTCATCGACCAGTTGCAGGAAGGTGTCGTCGTGATCGACGACCACGGATTCGTGGTCGACGTCAACGACAGCGCACGGGAGATCTTCGGCGTGGGAGAGGAGCGAATCCTCGGCGATCAGGCGCGGACACTCTTCCGACGGTGTGATACGGCCGAACGCGACGACGTTCACAGCAGTGGAAAGACGATCTACAGTCCGCACACGGAGACGCTGTACGACATCACCCGGACGGAAATCTCGGACAGCCACGACCGACGGGTCGGGATGATATTCTCCTTCCACGACGTCGGCGATCACGTCCGGAACCAGCAGCGCCACGAGGTGCTGAACCGACTGTTTCGACACAACATCCGGACGGAGACGAACCTGATACTCAGCCACGCGGAACTGCTCGAATCCGATCCCGATACCGGCGATCCCGCCACGATCAAACGGGGTGCCTATCGGATCGAGGACACGGCCGAGAAGGCCCGCACGATCCTCGACGTGTTCGAACGGGGTCGGACGCGAGACACCGCCGCGGACCTCTCCATGCTGCTCTCCCGCTGTGTCGATCTGACTGCCGCCCGGTATCCGACGGCGACCATCGAGTCCGACCCCGTCCCGGACGGGGTGTACGTTTCCGAGGTCCTCGAAACGGTGTTTCTGAACGTGCTCGACAACGCCGTCGATCACAACGACGACTCGAACCCACACGTCTGGGTGACCGTCGAAACGGACGAGGAGACCGTCACGGTCGAGTTCGCCGACGACGGTCCCGGTATCGACGACTACGAGCGATCGGTCATCGAGCGCGGGACCGAGAACTCGCTCCAGCACAGCAGCGGCCTCGGCCTCTGGCTGATCAAGTGGGGAACCGAGATCGCCGACGGGACGGTCACCTTCCGGGAGAACGACCCGACCGGAACGGTCCTCACGATCACCGTTCCGACGGTCGATCCGGCGGCGAAGATGGGGACCGATCTTGAACGACTGCTCGAACCCTGAGTCCGCGCCGCAACCGTCCGGAACTCGCCGGCAACGACCACCTTTTATTCGCCCGGGGGACCGACCGGGAGGCATGACTGAAGTCGAAGCGTTCGTCCCGGGCCACGTCACCGGCTTTTTCACCATCCACCGGGACGACGACCCGACGAAGGCTGGGTCGCGGGGCGCGGGGCTGACACTCACCGACGGCGTCACCGTCACCGTCCGCCCGGCCGAGGAGACGAGTGTCCGCTGTAACGACGTCCCGGTCGAGATGGACGCCGTCGAGACGGTCCTCGACACGCTCCAGGCGACCGCCCGCGTGGACGGGCAGACGCCACTGCCCATCGGCTCCGGGTTCGGCGTCTCGGGCGCGATGGCACTCGGCACCGCGCTGGCGGTCAACGAGGCGTTCGATCGCCGGCTCTCGGTCAACGAACTCGTCACCATCGCTCACGGCGCGGAAGTGCAGGCGGGTACGGGACTGGGCGACGTGGTAGCGCAGGCCCACGGCGGCGTCCCGATCAGACTCGAACCCGGCGGGCCACAGGACAACCTGCTGGATGCGATCCCCGCACGCGGTCCCATCGAGTACCACACGCTGGGGGAACTCTCGACCGAGGAAGTCATCTCCGGAAACACGGAGCTGCTGGATCAGGCCGGCAAGCGCGGGCTCTCCCGCGTGGTCGAGGAGCCCACGCTGTCGTCGTTCATGCGTGCGTCCCGGCAGTTCGCCCGTGAGGCCGAACTGCTCACCCCCGAGGTCCGGGACGTGATCCTCGACGTGAACGAGGCCGGCGGCGACGCCTCGATGGCGATGCTCGGACAAACCGTGTTCTCCATCGACGGCGGGCTCTCGGCGGCCGGCTACGACCCCGCGACCTGCCGGATCGACCCGACGGGCGCGCGACTGCTGGAGTAGCGGTCCGATTTCGGTCGCCGAGCTTCGTGTGAACCAACCCCACGTTTAAGGTACCGAGTGGTCCAACCACGAACTGTACAATGGCAACGGGATCGCAGCCTGACAGCGTCTTCTACGGCCTCTACGACGAGTACATGGGGGAGGCACGGACGAAACCGGAGGTGTACGGCTACTGGGTACTGGTGATCGGACTGCTCGCGGTACTGGCTGGCGTGGTGGTGTTCGCCACCGGCAGGACGGGACTGCTCGGACTCGGGCCGGTGGCCGTCACGGAACTCGCGCTGGTGTTCGTGGCGGCCGGGGGCCCGCTTTTCCTCCTGGGTGCGATCCTCCAGTTGCCCCTCCGCAGGCGGGCGGTGCCGGTCGCCGTCCTCGGCGCGCTCGCGTCCGTCGCCACCGTCGGGTACTTCCTGCAGATATACCCGAATCAGTGGGGCGTCGGGCGGACCGAAGGGCAACTCTTCCTCGCGGGCTACGGCGGCGGACTGGCACTGCTGGCGCTGGTCGCTGCCCTCGTGCCGGTGGTGACCGGCAGACGGAGTTACTTCCTGGCCGACGAGGCGGCGAGCGCGCAAGGGTGGGTGGTCGAGGACGAGACCGAAACCCGCGTCTCGGACGTGCTGGTCGGCGAGGCCGACCGCGACGGTGTGTTCGCGGTGTTCCCGGGCGAGTCGGGCTGGCACTGGTGGTTCGTCGAGCAGGCGGCCGTCGCCGACGGCACCCGGGCCTACGACAGTCGGGCCGACGCCGAGACCGCGCTCGAAGGGATCAAGGCGAAGGTGGCGGGTGCGAGCCTGCTCGAAATCAACCACGCCGCGTTCAGGCTGTACCGCGACGACGACGAGGACGGCGAGTCGACCGTCCGCTGGCGGCTGGTCGACGAGGACGGCGTCGTGCTGGCCGACAGCGACGGCCGCTACGCCGACCGCGAAAAGGCCGAGAACGCGGTGAACCTGCTGAAGGAACACGGTCCCGGTGCCTCGCTGCTCGACGTGGAGGAGGGTGCCTTCGAGGTGTACGGTGACGGCTCGGAGTGGCGCTGGCGGCTGGTCGACGAGGACCGCGGCGTGCTGGGCGAGAGTCCGCAGGCCTACGAGGACCGCGAAGCGGCCGAGGCGTCGGTCGCCTCGATCCGGGAGGTCGCCCGCGAGTCGCCGGTGATGGACGTGGAATCGGTCGGCGTCGAGTTGATAGAGGACGAGGGTACCTGGCGCTGGGAGCTGGTCGACGCCGACGACGAGACTATCGCGGAGTCCTGCGACGAGTTCGAGAGCCGCGAGGCGGTCGAGGACTCCGTTCGCCGGATCATGGACGGGGCCGTCGACGTGCCCTTCCTCGAAGCGAACTCGCCCGCCTACGAGATCGTCGAGGACGAGGCGGGCGGCTGGCGCTGGCGGCTGGTCGACGACGAGGACGTGGTCGTCGCCCGCAGCGAGGGCGCGGTCCCCTCCGAGGAGAGCGGGCGCTCGGTCGTGAGCCGCGTGAAAGACGTGGTCGAGGACGCGCCGGTCGTCGAACTCGACGACGCGGAGTACGAGATCTACCCCGAGGGCGACCGGTGGGCCTGGCGGCTCGTCACGGAGGACCGCGAGATCGTCGCGCGCAGTCCGGCCAGTGCGACTTTCGAGGACCCGGCGGCCGCGGAAGCGGCCGTCGAGGGGATGCGCGAGGAGATCGCGGACGCCGACCGGATCGAGTTCGACAGCGCCGCCTTCCACCTCTACGAGGCCGACGAGGGGAGCTGGAACTGGCGGCTGGTCGACGCCGACGGCAGCGTCGTCTCCGACAGCGGCCAGGAACACGCCTCCCGCGAGGACGCCGCGGCCGCGATGAACACGATGAAAGAACACGCACCCGACGCCGACCTCGTCGAGATCGGCAGCGCAGCACTGGAGCTGTACGAAGCGGATTCGGAGTGGCACTGGCGGCTGGTCGACGCCAGTGGGGAGACGCTGGCGACCAGTCCCGGCCGGTACGAGAGCGACGAATCCGCTCGCGAGGCGATGGACGCCCTCTCGATTCTCGCTCCCGAGGCCGACACGCGCCGGATGGACGCCGCCGTCTTCCAGGTGTACGTCGACGAGGGCGAGCGCCGGCAGTGGCGCTGGCGGCTGATCCATCCCGACGGGAGCACGATCGCCCGCAGCCGCGAGGGCTTCGCCGACCGGGAGAGCGCGACCGAGTCCGCCGGGTCGGTCGCCAACTTCGCCGCCGACGCGGCCGTCCACACCGTCGGGGACGTGGCGATCCGCTTCTCGGTCACCGTGGGCGAGGAGGGCGAGGCATGGGAGTGGGAGATCGTCGACCGCGAGCGCGACCCGCTGGCCGTCGGCACCGAGCAGTTCCCCTCCCGCGACGCCGTGGCGTCGACCGCCCGCCTCGTCCGGGACAACGCGGGTGGCGCGAGCGTCTTCGCCGTCGACCCGGCGGCGTTTCGCGTCGAAGCCGTCGAGGATGCCGAGGCCGACCGCTGGCGCTGGCGACTCGTGGACGCCGACCGGTCGACGCTGGCGGTCGGGGCCCGGACCCACGAGAGCCGCGAGAGCGCCCGGGTCGACCTGACGCGGGCCCGCGAACTCGCCGGCGGCGCGGGCCTGCTGGATTTCGACCTCGCCGCGTTCGAGGTCACCGAACGCGAGGCGGGGTGGATCTGGCGGTTCGTCGACACCGCGGGGAACACCGTCGGCGTCAGCGGCCCGACCTTCGACTCCCGGAGCGCAGCAGAGCGCGCGCTCGCGTCCGTCCGGGAGATGCTGACGACGGCGAGCCTGCTGGAGATCGAATCGCCGGCCTTCGAACTCCACGAGGACGCGGGAGACGGTGAGGAGGCCGTCGACGCCACACCGGGCCGCGGGACGGGCGAGTGGCGCTGGCGACTGGTCGATACGGACGGACGGACCGTCGCCGAGAGCAAACGGACCTACCAGACCCGCCGTGAGGCGCGGGAGGCACTGGGAAGTCTCCGGGAGTTCGGCCCCGACGCCGCCACCGAGACCCAGGCCTGATCGGAGTAGCCGACGCCGCGCTCGCGCTCATCGGTCGATTTTTCACACCTGCGAGGACTTGCCCGAGTATGGACGAGATCGACGTTCCCGAGAGTCACCCCCGCTACGAGTCCCTCCTCACGCGACACCGGATCGAGGAGGGGGTCGACCTGGGGATCACCTCGCGACAGGGGCTGATCGCACAGGGCCGGGGCGAGGCCTACGACTACCTGCTCGGCGAGCGGACCCTCGAAAGCGCCGACAGCGCCGAACGCGCCGCCGCCGCCCATCTGCTTCTGGCCGACCACCCTGTCCTCTCGGTCAACGGCAACGCCGCTGCACTCGTGCCCGGCGAACTGGTGGACCTGGCAGAGGCGACTGGCGCGGATCTGGAGGTCAACCTGTTCAACCGAACCGAGGAACGCATGGAACGCATCGCCGACCACCTCCGCGAGCACGGGGCCGAGGCGGTCAAGGGCCTCGACGCCGACGGCCGGATCCCCGGCCTCGACCACGAGCGCGCGAAGGTCGACGCCGACGGCATCGGCGACGCCGACGTGGTGCTCGTCCCCCTCGAAGACGGCGACCGGGCCGAGGCGCTCGCGGAGATGGGCAAGACGGAACTCGTGATCGACCTGAACCCGCTCTCCCGTTCGGCCCAGACCGCGACGGTCCCGATCGTCGACAACATCATCCGTGCGGTGCCGGGGATCACCGCCCACGCCCGTGACCTCGCGGACGCCTCCCGGGCCGAACTGGAGGGGGTCGTCGAGAAGTTCGACCGCGAGGCGGCCCTGCGGGCGGCCGAGGACGCGATCAGGAGCGGCGAGCTGTGACGCCGATCACTCGAACTCGAAGCCCACGTCGGTCTCGCCGATAGCGAGCCCCTGTGCGGTGGTGACGCCGGTGATCTCGAAGCGTGCGCCACCGTACTCGTCCTCGTCGTGGGTGCTGGCGAGCTGGCCGTCGACCGCACGGATCTCCCAGCCGTGGGCCTCGACGATCTCCTTGACGATGGCCAGTCCGAAGCCGGTGCCGTCTTCCTCGGTGGTGTGACCGTAGTCGAAGACGTGTTCGCGCTCCTCGGCCGGAATCCCCGGGCCGTCGTCCTCGACGGCGAACCCGGCGCGAGTGCGGTCCGATTCGTCCTCCTCGTCGGCGCTCGCGTCGGTCGACCGCGGCAACACACCGCGGTCGGCGTCGTACTCCAGTGGTTCGACGAGTAGCGACACGTCCGAACTGCCGTGGTCGATGGCGTTACGAAAGAGGTTCTCGAAGGCCTGCTGGAGGCGGTCGCGGTCGGCCTCGACGTACATGTCGCTCTCGATCCGCAGCTCGGCCTCGGGGGCGTTCACCAGCGACCAGGCGTCCTCGGCGACCTCCTGCAGCGACACCTGCTCGGTCTCGTTGACGGTCTGGCCCTGCCGGGCGAGCTGGAGCAGGTCGTCGATCAGTCGGTCCATCCGGTCGGCTGCCCGATCCAGCGCGTCGAAATGCTCCGGGTCGCCGGTCTCGCGGGCCAGTTGTGAGCGCGCGCTGATGACGTTCAGCGGGTTGCGCAAGTCGTGGGAGACGACGCTGGCGAACTCCTCTAGCTGTTCGTTCTGCTGTCGGAGCCGTCGCTCGCGCCGGACCCGGTCGGTGATGTCCTGCAGGACGACCAGTTGCCCCATCACGACGCCGTCGCCGTCGGTCAGCGGCGTCCCGGTGCGCTGGTAGGAGCGACCGCTCTCGGGATTGGTCACGACCTCCCGGTCGCTCTCGGGGTCGCCCGACCGAGGTGCGGGCGGGACCGCGAACGGGCGGAGCACTTCCCCCACGGAGCCGCCGATGGCCTCGTCGTGATCGACGGTCAGGAACGGCTCTGCCTGCTCGTTCACGTTGACGACGAGGCCGCGGATATCGATGACGACGACGGCGTCGTCCATCTGCTCGACGGCCGCCTGGCTGGCGATTGGGATCAACGTGAACAGACCGTGGCGGGCGACCGCCCAGCAGAACGTACACGCCGTGACGGCAAGCGAGAGCGTCATGACCTCCAGTCCCGGCAGGGGATTCCAGCCGGAGAAGTAGATGCCGGCGGTGACGACCGGCGCGACAGTCCCGGCGACCAGCAACACCGCCTGTCGACGGTAGATCCCGGCCGTCGTGTACGCACGCCATGAGAGGAGTGCGAAGCTGATCCCCGCCAGCAGAATACTGACGGCCACGTACGCGATCATCGCCTCGCCGAACTCGGGCCGCAGGGCCACGAATACGCCGTTGTCGATGATCTCCGAGTGCTTCAAAATCAGCCAGTGGTTCTCGTTGGTGAACATCAGCCCAATCATGACCAGCGGGATCAACGAGAGCAGGCCGGCGTTCCACCACCGAAGCCACTCGTTACGGCCCGTGTATCGCAACGTGAAGAAAAACAGGAGGACTGGAATGGGCATGAACCCGGCGAAACTCAGCTCGTACCAGAACAGCTTCTGCTGGAGTTCGACGCTCCCCATCTGGAGCGCGTACCCGAGCAGGACCCAGCAGATCGCCGCCGCCAGCACCACTGCCGTGTATCCCCCCGCTACCGGCTCGTAAGCGCGCTGCTGGCGAACGACGTAGAGGGCGGCGACGCCCACCAGCACGGCCCCGATGAGCGTGAGGGTGAGAAACGGAGTGTACTGCCAGGTCATTCGGAGTTGGGATGTGTTAGCCGGCCGATGGCTTATGACTTTTCGCTATTTCGACGCGAAGACTCGAACCCGACGAGCGGCCCGATTCCGGCCCGATCACCCTCCGTTTTGCCGACCAGAACACCTTTCAATTACCGGGTGGTAGTAGTGGCTACTATGTCCGACTTCCAGCAGTTTAGCGACGTGGGCGAGGCGGAAGTGACCCGTGCCATCGGTCAGGAGTGGACCGAGGAGTTCATGGATTTCTCCGACAGCGACGTGATCATCGTCGGGGGCGGCCCCTCCGGGCTGATGGCCGCCAAGGAACTGTCCGAACGGGGCGTCCAGACGATGGTCGTCGAGAAGAACAACTACCTGGGCGGTGGCTTCTGGCTCGGTGGCTTCCTGATGAACAAGGTCACCGTGCGGGGCCCGGCCCACCACGTCCTCGACGAACTCGACGTGGACTACAAGCAGTCCCAGGACAGCGAGGGCCTGTTCGTCGCCAACGGGCCGGAGGCCTGTTCCGGCCTCATCAAGGCCGCCTGCGACGCCGGCGCGAAGATGCAGAACATGACCGAGTTCACCGACATCGTCATCCGCGAGGACCACCGCGTCGGCGGCATCGTCATGAACTGGACACCCGTCCACGCCCTGCCCCGGGAGATCACCTGCGTCGACCCCATCGCCGTCGAGGCCGACCTCGTCATCGACGCCACCGGCCACGACGCCATGGCCGTCAAGAAACTCGACGAGCGCGGCGTCCTGAACGCGCCCGGCCTCGAAGACGAAGCCAGCGGGATGGACCAGACCGGCGACGACTCCTACGGCGCGCCCGGCCACGACTCCCCCGGCCACGACTCGATGTGGGTCGGGAAAAGCGAGGACGCCGTCGTCGAACACACCGGCCTCGCCCACGACGGCCTCGTCGTCACCGGCATGGCCACCGCGACCACCTACGGCCTCCCGCGGATGGGCCCGACCTTCGGCGCCATGCTCCTCTCGGGCAAGCGCGCCGCACAGGCCGCCATCGACGAACTCGGCGTCGACGCCGAGGACGTGGATATGACGACGCGGGCGAGCCCCGCTGACGACTAACCACCTTTTTCGCGAGGGGGTCGCCAGCGGCGACCCCCCTCGCCAAAAACGTGGTTTCCGTGAGCCGAAGGCGAACGGGAGCTCGAAAGACGCTGGGCGTCTTTCGGTGGCGAAAAAGCCGCGAGCGCGGCGCGCCGCGCTCGCGGCTGCTACGCTCGTGCCCTACCGTCACCGCACAGCGACCGCCGACATCGCCAGCACTCCCGTCAGCTCTGCTCTCGTTCCAGTCGTCGCAACTGTTCCAGTCGCTTAGCCGTCGGCGGGTGCGTCCGGAACCAGCCGCTGCCGGACTCGCCGTTCGTATCGTCGCCGTCGACGACGCCACCGGATCGGTGGAGCGGGAGGATAGACAGTGCGGAGACGCCCGCCGCGTGTCTGAGGTCGCGGTCGGGGGTGGCGTCGATCCGCGCGTCGAGTTTCCGGAGCGCGCTGGCCAGTGTTGCGGGCGACCCCGTAACTTCGGCCGCCACCCGGTCGGCGGTCATCTCACGGGCCCGCGAGAGGTAGGCGGCGTTCGCGCGACCGATGCCCCGGACGAACAGGGCGAGGGGGATGAAATGCGCGAAATAGTGACCGGTTTCTCGCCCGCCGCGGTCCGGCGCTTTGTGACCGAGGGCAGACAGCGAACTGCGGGCGAGCATGCCGTTCGCGACGACGATAGGGCCTGCGAGGATCGTCATCACTGTGGCGTCGCGGTTGGCGACGTGGGCGAGTTCGTGGGCGATCACGGCGTCCAGTTCGTCGCCGGTCAGCGTGTCGAGCAATCCCGTCGAGAGGACGAGGCGTGTCTCGATCGGGCGGAACCCGACGACCAGTGCCTCGGGCGTCTGTCGGTCCGCAAGTGCGAGAGTCGGTGCTGGCACGTCCAACTGCGCGGCGATCCGGGTTACCCGCGCGTGAAGGTCCGGCCGGTCGGCCGTCGACACGACGGTCGCACCCGCACTGTCCGTGACGGTGCGTAGCTGACGGTACTCCACGGCCCCGATCAGTGTCAGAATCACCGCTCCGGCGACGAACCCGATCTGACTGGCGTACCACCCCGGACCGAACAACGCCCAGACGGCCACCCAGACGGCGACGAACAGACAGATCGTACACAGACCGAAGACGAGAACCGTGACGAACAGCCGAACCGTGAGGCTCCAACTGCCGTACTCCGCCATGTCCCGGAGCGCGAGGAGGAACCCCACGAGACACCCACCCGCCAGCAGCAGGACCACGGTCGCGTCGACGATGCCGGGAGACCCGTCGGTGAACGGCGAGACTGCGACGACGAGTGACACGACCAGCACGAACAGCGACGCGGCGAGACCGATAACGAGCAGATGCCCCGCAACCGAGAGCCGGCTCGTGGCGCTCTCGTGACCGTACCTGACGCTCGCGACGCTGGAACCCAGTGTGACGACCGTCCCGACCACGACGCCGACACCCCGGCCCGCCACCGCTGTCGTCCCGAGAGCGAACACGCCCCAGAGCAGGCACAGCAGGCAGAGGGTCACCGTACAGAGGGCTACTGTCCCCAGGACGCCCGTCGTCTCCCCGTTCGTCTCCATACACGCCGTTGACAGGTGTCCAGAGTATCAGCTTTCCGAACCGACGGAAACGACCAGTCGTCGCGTGCGTCGACGCTGTGGGGTTCGATCGTCACGCGGATCGAGACCGCCACCGCACCGCCACCGCTGCCACCGGAACTAAGTTCGCCCTGTCCGACCCCGCTACTGATGAGACGACGACGCGTGCTGGTATTCTGTCTGCTGGCCGTACTCGCTCTCGGTGTCTGTCTGACCGGGACGGCGGCTGCCGACGCCGGGGACGCGACCGCCGCGAACGCGACGGCCAGCGCCACGCAGGACGGCGAGACGTTGCAACTCACGAAACGCCTCCACCTGACACCCGACCGCCCCGGCCAGATCGAGGTCACGGCGCGGTTCGACGACCCCGACAATCTGGTCGAACTGGAGACACAGGTGCCCGCCCGGGCGACGGTGATCGATACCGACGGGTTCTCGGGATCGGGCGGCGGGTACGCCTGGGACGGTCGGACGGACGCACCGAGTCTGACCTACCGGCTGCCGGTCAACGAGACGCGCGAGACCGAGGGGCCGCTCGCTGGGCGGGGTGACTACACCTTCGTCGACGCCGGGGAGTGGGCGATCGTCCGGACACCACAGGTCGGCGTCTCCTGGAGCTGGCGTGGCGGGAACGTTACGCTCGACCGGCGGACGACCGTCGACGGCGAGGGCGTCGCCAGCGAAGCCATGGCGTTTCTCGGCCCGCACAGTGAGTACACCCGGCGAGCCAACGGCCAGCGCTTCCGGCTGATCGTGCCGGCGGCGGCCTCGCTGGCCGAATCCCGGAGCCGGATCTTCGAGTCGATGACGGCGGCCTCGGATACGTTGCAGGTTGGTGCCCGCGACGCGAGCGTGTTCATGATCGCCGCGCCGACGACGAGCGTCGAGTGGTCCGTCCAGGGACTCCAGACCGGGGGCGACTCCTTCTGGGTGCAGGACGATCAGGGACTGCAGGTCCCGGACAACGTCTGGCTCCACGAGTACGTCCACACGCGACAGGACTACGACCGCAACGACGGGACCCGCTGGTTCACCGAAGCCAGCGCAACGTACTACGCCGCGCTGCTCTCCCTCGAACAGGATCGGATCGGCTTTTCGGCCTTCCGCAGCCGGTTGCGGGCCGGCGACGTTCGCTCGGACCCCGGCGAGGTGCTGGCGGCTCCGTCGACCTGGTCCGGTCGGACGCCCTATCTGAAGGGCGCGCTCGTGGCGGGCGAACTCGACCGACAGATCCGCCTGGCGGCCGACGGCCGACGGCTCCAGACCGTCTTCCGGCGCATGAACGCGGCCGAGGAACCACTGACGGCGGCGGCCTTCGAGGACATCGTGACCGACGTCGCCGGCCGGGAAGTCGGTCGGCTCGCGGACCGCTACACCACCACCGACGCCACCCCGTCGATGTGGTCTCGCACCGAACACCTGCGGGCCTTCGAGGGGGCGGCTCCACGGATCGAGTACGCGTTCGCGCCGGCGTCCGAGCGATTCCGGGTGGCCGGCCCATACCGCAACGGGTCGCTCGACGCAGGCCAACCGGTCGAACTGGCGACCGGTGAATCCCTCTCGCTCGACGTGCTCGTCGAGAACACCGGGGACGCGGCCGGCGAGTTCGAGGCCGCCTTCGCGGTCGACGGGCGGCGACTCGACGAACAGGCGGGATCCCTCGACCCCGACGAGCAGCGTCGGCTCACGTTCTCGCACACGTTCGACGAGCCGGGAACCTACACGCTCACCGCCGGGACCCGGACGGTCGAGGTCGCGGTGCGTGGCCCGTCACCGCCGGCCGTCGTCGACCTGCAGGCGAACGCCTCCCGCGTGACGGCCGGCGACGTCGTCGAACTGACCGCGCGACTCGGCAACGACGCGACGATTCCGGCCGCCGGGACGCTCACGCTCTACCGGAACGACACGGTGGTGTCGACGCGCGAGGTCGTCGTCGGACCCGGCAGCGAGCAGGAGATTACGTTTGCTATCGAACCGCCGGCCGGCACCCATCGGTTCCGCCTCGGCAACGCCACGGCGACGGTGACCGTCGACGCACCGCCGACGGAGCGCGACGGGACGGGTTCGACCGGGACGACCGCGAACGGTCCCGGGTTCGGCGCTCCAGCCGTCGTTCTCGCGGTGATCGTCGTCGCACTCGCCGGCCGCCGTCGCCGGACGTAGCGCGACTGGCCCGAGACCCATAACCCGTAACTTCGGCGGTCACGGACTGTCGGGTATGCCCGACCGCGTCACGCTCTACCGCGCCCCGACCACCGAAGCGGACGCCGACGCCATCGCCGACTGGCTCGACGAGCGCGTCCCCGCGACCGTCGAGGTACGCGACCGCTTTCTCGACCGCGAGGACGACGGTCTCGCCGAAGCCTTCGCCGAGGCCAGAGTCCTCAGCCCCTACGAGCGGGAGACGGGCAACACGATGCTGGGCATCGTCCGCTACGAGGAGCGCGCGCTGGAACACCCCGAGCGCGCCGGCGGCGTCATCTACGACGGACTGTCGGTGCAGGACGCGCTCCGCGAGCGCCTGCCCGCCGACGAGCGCTCGCTCGATCACCTCCACGTCCCGCTTCTGGATCGGGTCCTCGGAACGTGGGGCGACCACGACGGCCGCTGGCACAAGCGCGTCAACGTCCTCGGCCAGCCCGCGCTGGTCTCGGTGCCCGGCCTCTACGAGGCCCCAGCCAAGCCCGAACAGTACTACAAGGAGAAACAGCGCACGGCGATGGTCAGCGGCGACGCGCCGCCGCGGGAGGTCCTCGAATCACAGGTCGAGGGGGAGTTTCTGGTCGAGGACGACCCGCGGACGACCGAGGCGATCGCGGGGTACGTCCTGCAGGCCTACCACTTCCTCGCGACCGGTGAGGACTTCTGTGAGAACGAAGAGTGCCGGCTGGCCAATCCCCACCGCCAGCCCGGCGTGATCGAGGCACAGTTGCGCGAACCCGAGTTCTGTGCGGCGCACGCCGAGCGGTACGAGGCGTAGGTCAGGACCCGACCTGTACCGTGACGTTCGCGGTCGTGCCCTCGACCGAGACGGTGTCGACGAACGACTCGGGGCCGAACACGAACGCGGTCGTCCCGTCGTCGACCCGGACCGTCTCGAACCCGCGGCCGGAGTCGGTCACGCGGGCGGTCTCGTACTCGTCGAGGGCGTCGAACGCCTCGTCGGCCTCGCTGCTGTTGTCCCAGCGGTGGGTCCAGACCCAGGCGAACTGGTCGGCGTCGGAGCGGTTCCGGAACACCGACAGTTCGTCGGTCCCCCACCCGGTCGCCGCCGCCGCGGCCCGCTCGACGGACAGTTCGGTCCCGAGCGCGTGACGGGTCGTCATCTCGCCGAGCGTGTTGTTGCCGAGCAGTCCCCACTCGGAGTCGGTCTCGACCGTGACCGAGAGGTCTTTCTCCGGTTCCTCCTCGCGGGTGTAGTTGTGCATCACCTGCTCGGTCGTCCGCGGGTACTCCTCGTAGACGGCGGAGAGGTTCGCGGGTGAGTCGATCTCGTCAGCCACGTACTGTTTGCCGAACAGGTACGGGGCGAGTGCGGACCGGGTGGTCGCACCGCCCTGCTCGTACCGCTCACGGACGAACGCGGAGTTGTTCCGCACGTCCAGATGCCGGTGTGCGTACGCGTCGGCCGTGTAGACGGCTCCGCCCTCCTGGAGAGCGCGGTAGGTCTTGCGCTGGTCGGTCATGATGCCGCCAGTTCGGAGCCTGTCGAGCCAGGGGAGCATGTTCCCCTGATACTGGATCGTGTGCGCGAACTCGTGTGTGAGGACGCGCTCGACGACACCGGGCGGACCCTGCCCGGGATGGACGTAGACGTAGCCCGTGAACGGTGTCACCCCCGTCGGCTCGCTCCAGTTCACCGAGACGTTCTCGAAGCCGAGCGCCGCGTTGAGCGGGCTCGCGGCGATACTCGGGAGCGTGCCGCGCCACTCGCTCAGGTTCCGGATCGCGACCGGTCGCGGCTCCACATCTGTCCCCAGGAGCGTCTGCGTCCGGTCGAACGTCCGGTTCACGTCGAACGGCAGCGTCCCGTTCTGGACCTGGATACTGTACCCGCTCGTCTCCCCGCGGTCGTCGGTCTCGTTACTCGGCGGTCCCTCGTCGTCAGGCGTCGCGGTACCCGCAGGCGTGTCCGTGTTGCCGGGGTCGGGCGTGTCGGTCGATGCCGGGGAGTCGGTCGTCCGGTTGGTCGCGGTCGGTGCGTCCGTATCTTCCGGTTCCGTGGTCGTGCCGTCGCTCGGGCCGGCCCCACACCCCGCCAGCACGAGGAGGAGGGCGACCGCGAGCGGTGCGAGTTTCTTGGCGGACAGCATATTAGTTCCCACTGACACGAGCCGAAAAAAGCGTTCCTACACGCGGCCGGAGAGCAGGCCGAGGTAGCCGCCGGCGAACGTCTCGTAGCGGCGGTCCTCGGTGCGGGTGGCCAGCGCGGTCCGGCCGGCCTCGACCCGGCGCTCGAAGGCCGCGGTCACGGACTCCTCTGGCACTCTCCAGCCGGGCGAGCCCGCCCAGAGGAACGCGGCGAACGCGAGGTTGAGCGGCCAAGTGAGCGGGTGGTCGCTACGCTGGAAGTTCAGGACGGCGACGCGGCTGCCCGGCCGACACAGGGCCACCCAGTCGTCGACGACCGCCGCAGGGTCGCGGAACAGGCCGAGGACGAACGTCCCGAGGACGGCGTCGACCGGTCCCGAGATCGGTGGCTGGGTCGCGTCGCCCTCACAGAAGTCGACGTTCGACCAGCCGTCGTCGGCGGCTCGCTCCCGGGCCCGGTCGAGGAGCGGCCGGGTCACGTCGACGCCGACGACTCGGCCCTCGGACCCGACCTGCTCGCGGAGGTAGGGAACGTTCGCACCGGTGCCACACCCCATCTCGACGACGGTATCACCGGGTGAGAGATCGAGTGCGCCGGCGGCCCGCCGTCGCCAGGACCGCACGCCCGGGACGGTCGCAAGCCGATCGTACAGTCCGGTCCACCGGCCGTAGAACTCACGGACGCGGTCGACGTCGGCCATCAGAGACTGTCCCGGAGCCGCCCCGCGACCGTCGGCGCGTCGGGACCCAGCACGTAGATCACGGGCTCGATTCCGAACCCGCCGCTCTGGTAGAGGACGTCCGCGTCGGGTGTCGCCGCCAGCGCGTCCGGGATGGCGTCCTCGATGCCGGTCTCGGCGTCGAACTCGGTGACTGTGTGACCCTGCGATTCGAGCGCGTCGAGGAGGGCCGGATCGTACCGGACGTTGATCGCAGCGCGGGCGTCGCTCCCGTGTTCGCGGGCGGTCAGGAGGACGCTCGCGACGTACTCGCTGACGCCGAACTCCGGTTCGGCCGGAATCTCCGGGCGGCCCTTGAGGTCGATGATGCGGCCGGGCACCGCCACCACGTCCTCGATGCCGGTCGCGTCGGGTAGCGCCTCCACCAGATTCGTCCCGACTGCGGGGATGTGCCGGGAGAAATCCGCCGTGTTCTCGATCACCGTCAGCCCCCGCCGGACCGAGGCCAGGGCCTGCTCGGCCACCCGCACGTCGCTGTCGGGATCGTGCACGTCGAACGCGCCGCCGTAGTCGGCCAGTTCGGGGACCTCCTCCTGGTGGAGCTGGGCGAGCACGTCCCCCTGTTCGAGCTGACGGATGACGACCTCGGTCTCGACCAGCGCCTGGACGGGACTCATCTCACCGTCGGTCAGCCCCTCGCCGAGTCGCTCGACCAGATCGACCAGCCGCTCGTCGCTCAGCAATCGCTCGTTGCGCGCCACCTCTCCGTGGACGTACTTCGAGACGGCGCTCTGGCTGATCCCCAGGAGGCCGGCCACCTCGCTCTGTGTCAGCCCCCGCTCCCGCAACTCCTCGGCCAGCATCGACCGGAAGGTCGGCAGAAACTCCTCGACCACCACCTCCTCGATGAATCTCATTGCCCCCACTCCGGCGCGAACTGGCATAAAAACCGTGCCGAGCGACTCGCCGGAGGGACACGGCAACTGATTCGATACCATCAATAATGTATCATACAACTCTATCTGGTAGATTTGCTCACAGACAACCTTCTAATAGCTTCTAGAGCCTGTCTTTAACAAACTGGCAAGTAAATGAATACCAAGAGATATTATATATCTCAAAAATAGTAGAGTAGAAAACAATAACTGGGGGAGCTGTGGAACACCGGACACGGTTCCGAAGAGATGGTCGCAACAAACCGGTGGTCGATCGCAGTCGGTGTCGTACTGTTCGTGAGTCTCGTGGCCGGTACGGCGGCCGCCGCACCGACCGCGGGACCGCTTGCTACGGACGGCAACGAGACCGCGGCCGCCAACGAGTCCCTGACCTCGTCGGGGCACTCCCGTATTCACGACGATTTGCTCGGTGCCGGACGCGAGTCGCCCGCGAACGGGTCCGACTCCGCTGGACGCGGCGAGGGCGGCGACCAGTTCGTCGACGCGACGGTCGTGGCACAGCCTGACAGCGCCGGCTCGGCTGCGGCGGCCGTGCGCGCCGCGGGCGGCCACCTGGATTCCCGCTACGAGGACGAACTGCAGGTCCGACTCCCCGCGCGGGCACTGACCCAGGTCGCGAATACGTCGGCGGTCCGGGTGATCCGACCCCCGATTCCCATCGAGCCGACGAGCGTCGAGGGGCTACCCGCGATGCGGGCCGAGCGCGTCCACGACCTCGGATACGAGGGCGCGAACGCGACCGTCGCGATCATCGACACGAGTGGGTACGACCTCGACAACCCGGCCTTCGGGGATCAGGTCGTCGCCACGCGGGACTTCTCGGGCAACGGCATCGAGGGCGGTGCGGGCTCACACGGGACCAAGACGGCAGAACTGGCCGCCCGGACCGCACCCGGGGCCGACGTGGTGCTGGTCCGGATCCGCACCACGACGGATCTGAAGCGCGCGGTCGACTGGCTCCGGACCGAGACGGTCGCCAACGTGGTCTCGATGTCGCTGGCGTGGCCCAACACCGCGGGCCCGCTCGACGGCACCGACGACATCGACCGGAAGATCGGCGAGTTCGTCGCCGACGGCGGGGTCTGGGTCACCTCCGCGGGCAATTACGCCAACGGCCGCCACTGGAACGGCTCATGGCGGGACCCGGACGGCGACGACGTGCTGGACGTGGACGGAGGAGGGGCCGTCGCGGTCGATCCGCCGAGCAGCGGGTCCGCGGACGTATTCGTCAGCTGGGACGACTGGGTAACCCGGGACGAGGACTACGACGTCCTGTTGGTCGACGGGGACGGAACCGTGCTGGACCGCTCGACCAATACGCAGGACGGGGCCACGTTCGGCCCGTGGGAGCGGGTCACCGTCGACGCAAGTGACGCGGACCCGCGGCTCCGGATCGTCCACCGCTCCGGGTCGAGAGACGCCGAGTTCGACGCGTTCACGTTCGGCCGGGCGGGTTTCGATCCGAGCGACGCCCGGCGGAGCCTGCTCATCCCCGCGGCCAGTCCCGACGTGATCTCGGTGGGCGCGGTCAACTACGACTCCGGTGAACTGGCGGATTACTCCTCCCGGGGGCCGACAATCGACGGGCGGCTGAAGCCCGACGTGGTCGCGCCGGACGGTGTCAGCACCGACACGGGCTGTTGTTTCTACGGCACGTCGGCGGCCGCACCCCACGCCGCCGGGGTCGCGACGCTCGCGCTGGATGCGAACGCCAGCCTCTCGCCAGCCGCGGTTCGGACGGTCCTGCGCCGAACCACGACGACCGTCCGCGACGGCGAACCCACCGTGACGACCGGCTGGGGGCTGGTAAACGCCACCGGCGCGGTCGCCGCGGTGGAGCGGGTCGCCCCCACCGTCGGGAACGCGACGCTCACGCCGCGGACCGACGGCTGGCTCGGCGTCGGCGACGAGGTACGGGTGACCGCGACGGCGACCGACGATCTCGCCGTCGACCGGGTCCGAGCGAACGCCTCCACCCTCGGCGGTGGACCCGTCGCACTGACCGACGGCGACGGGGACGAGACCTACGACGGGACCGTCACGGTCGGGGCGAACGCCACCAGCGGCGAGCGGGCGGTGACGGTCACCGCGACCGACGCGGCGGGCAACACCGACGTCGACGCGACGGGGACGGTGCAGGTGGACACGACCCCGCCGACGGCGACCGGGGTGAAAATTGCGGACGCGACGGACGCCGACGGCGTCGTCGGTGACGGCGACGAACTCACGCTGGCCGCATCGGTCGCGGACGACGACGCGGGCGTCGCCGGGGTCGCGGCCGACGCCTCGGCCTTCGGCGCGGGCACGGTCGCGCTCACCGACGGGGACGGCGACGGCACCTACGACGCGACAGTTGCCGTCGAGGGCACCGACGCCGCGACGGACGGCGAGTACGCGGTCGAGGTCGTGGCGACCGACGGGGCCGGCAACGACCGATCGGAACGCACCGGGAGGCTCGCGCTGGACACCCCGCCCGCCATCCGGAACCTCTCGGTCCGGAACCTCGCGGGCCCAATCCTGGAGTTCGCTTTCGACGCCTCGGAGGAACTGGACGCGATCACGGCCACCGTCGACGGCCCAGCGTCCGTGACGCTGACGGCGGCGAACTTCTCGGCGACGGACGGCCGCTACGTGGCCACGTGGAACGCCAGCCTCGACGGGAGGTACACGGCGACGCTCGACGCGGCTGTCGACGACGCGGGCAAGGACGGCGCGACCGGCCAGTCCGAGCAGGTCGTGATCGACACGACCGCGCCCGACCTGTCCGGGGCGACGCTCGCGGACGGGACGGACGGCGACGGGACCGTTGGCGAGGGTGACGACCTCGAACTCGTCGCGAACGTGTCGGACGCGACCGCAGGCGTCGCGGAAGTCACGGCCGACGCGTCGGCCTTCGGCGCAGGCCGGGTCCGACTGACCGACGGTGACCAGGAGGGGACCTACGAGGCGACCGTTGCCGTCGACGGCACCAACGCGACGAGGGACGGCGACTACGCGGTCGAGATCGTGGCGACCGACGAGGCCGGCAACCGTCGCGCGGTCGATACCGGCGCGCTCGGGCTGGATACGCCGCCCCGGATCGCCAACCTGACCGTCCGGAACCCGACCGGCCAGCGGATCGCGGTCGGGTTCGACGCCTCGGAGGAACTGGACGCGATCACGGCCAGCGTCGACGGCCCTGCAAGCGCGACGCTGACCGAGACGGACTTCTCGGCGACGGACGGCCGTTACGTCGCCACGTGGAACGCGGGCCTCGACGGGACCTACTCCGCCACGCTGGACGGGGCGGTCGACGACGCGGACCAGAACGGCGCGAGCGGGCAGTCGGACACGGCCGTGATCGACACGACCGCCCCGGTGGTGTCGAACGCCACGCTCGCGGCCGCGACGGGTGCTGCCGTCCGCGACGGCGACACGCCCGTCGTGAGCGCGACCGTTTCGGACGCGACGACGGGCGTGGGAGCCGTCAGTGCCGACGCCTCGGCTCTCGGAGCCGGGACGATCACCCTGACCGACGACGACGGAGACGGGACCTACGACGCGAGCATCGCCGTCGACGGGGACGAAGCGGCGGGGGACGGCGAGCGGACCGTCGAGGTCACGGCGACGGACGCGGCCGGCAACGAGGTCCGCGCCGCGACGGACCCGGTCAAGCTCGATACGACCCCGCCCGCCCTGACGGTCGGCCTGCGGGACCTGCCCGACGGCGACGGCGGCGTCGAGGTCGGGGATCGAGTCGAGATCACCGCGACCGCGACCGACGCCACGACGGGCGTCGCCGGGGCACGCGCCGACGCGTCCGCGCTCGGTGCGGGGACGGTCGCGCTGACCGACGGGGACGGTGACGGAACCGTCAACGCGACCGTCCCGGTCGCGAGCCAGCGCTGGGTCCCGGACGGCGAGGCGACCGTCGCGGTGACCGCCACCGACGGGGCCGGCAACGAGGGCCGGGCGACGACCGAGCCCGTCGTCGTCGACTCCCCGCCGGAGGTTGGAGAGTTCTCGCTGGCGACACGCACCGACCAGCGGATCGTGGTGACGGTCCGCGCTTCCGAGCCGCTCGGGACGCTCCGGGTGGGCCTCGACGGCGCGACGACCGCCACGCTCTCGGCCGACGCGTTCACCCGGAGTGGATCGACGCCGCCCTACACCTACCGCGCGGTCAGGTCGGTCGGGACCGGCGGCGAGGTCACCGCGACCCTCGAATCCGCGACCGACGAGACCGGGCACGACGGGGCCAGCGGCCAGTCCGCCACGGTCTCGGTCGACCCGGCCGACCGCCGAGGCGGTGGCGGCGGGGGGTCGAGCGGCGGCGGAGGTAGTGGCGGCGGCGGAGGTAGTGGCGGCGGGGGCACCAGCGGCGGTGATGGTGGCGGTGGCACCGGGGGTAGTTCGTCTGGTGGTTCCTCGCCCGCCCCCGGAGCCGACGTGACGGTCCTTCCGACCGGCGGGACCAGCGCGGAGGCGTCCGTCCGGCGGGCCGACGAGGGCGAGACCGTCTCGCTCCCCGTCGGCGTCACCACCGCGAACGCCCGTCTCAGTCTGGATCGGCTGTCCGTGACCGCCGCCGACTCGGACTACGAGGTGGCAGTCAGCGCCGCCACGACTGCGCCTGCGAACGTTCCGTCACCGGCCGGTGCGCTCGGCTTCCTGACCGTCGACCACTCCATCGCCGACGCGAACGTCTCGGGCGCGACGTTCCGGTTCGGTGTCGACGCGGCGACGCTCGCAGAACGGAGCACCGGCCCGGGCGCGGTCGCCCTGCTCCGCCGGACGAACGGGTCGTGGACGGAGCTCGCGACGGCCCACCGCGGGACCGAGAACGGGACCCATCGGTTCGCGTCCGAGAGTCCGGGGTTCTCGGTGTTCGCCGTCGCGACGCCGGCGGCCGCCGATCTCTCGGTGACCAACGTCACGGTGAACCGATCGACCGCTGCCCGGGCCGAACCGATCGGCGTGACAGCCGCGCTGGCAAACGACGGCCCGGTGACCGCGACGCAGCGGCTGAACGTCACCGCCAACGGGACGCTGGTCGCGAACGAGACCGTGACAGTCCCTGCCGACGGGCAGCGGACCGTGACCGTCCCCGTCGAGTTCGCAGAGATCGGGGCCTACGCGCTCGCGGTCGACGACGTGGCCGCCGGTACGGTCACGGTCACCGTCCCTGTCGACACCCACGAGCCGTCCGGCCCCGCGACGACGTCCACCCCGGACCGGAACACTCGTTCGAGTCAGACATCCGAGTCCGAGACGGTGACCGACGATCAGCCGAGCACCACAACGGACGCCAGCGGCCCCGGCTTCTCGGTACTGGTGGCCCTCGTCGCGCTCGTGCTGGCTGCACTCGGTCTGGCGCGCCGGGTGCCGTAGCTCGACGGTCTGATCGCCTCCTCACGCTACTCGTTCTCGGCGATAGGGTTCGACGCAGCGGACCGAAGTCCGTCGCGTCACACTTGATCCCCTCCTCACTCTGCTCGTTCTCGGCGATAGAGTTCGACGCGACGGACCGAAGTCCGTCGCGTCACACTTGATCGCCTCCGAACTCGTGATCTCCCTGAATCTTCGACGCTTGGGGCCCCGCCTGGTCCTGATACTTCGAGCCGCGCTCCTCGCCGTACGGGCGGTCCGCGGGCGTCTTCAACTCGGTGAAGGTCAACTGCGAGATACGCATCCCCGGTGTCAGCGCGACGGGCGCAGTTCCCAGATTCGACAGTTCGAGCGTGATCTGGCCCTGATACCCCGGATCGCACAGGCCGGCGGTGGCGTGCACGACGATCGCCAGCCGACCCAGCGAGGATCGTCCTTCGACGTGGGCGATCAGGTCCGCCGGGATCTCGACGCGCTCGACGGTCGTCCCGAGAACGAAGTCGCCGGGGTGGAGGATGAACTCCTCGCCCTCGTCGACGTGGGTCTCGTCGACGTACTCGGCGACCTCCTGCTCGCTGTTGGGGTGGATACAGGGGATGTTGGCGTGCTGAAACTCCAGGAACTCCCGACCCAGCCGCAGGTCGACGCTGGCGGGCTGGACCTGAAGGTCGACGTCCTCCAGCGGCTCGATCACGAGGTCGCCCTCGGCGAGCCGGTCGAGGATGTCCGCGTCCGAGAGGATCATACTCCTACCAGCGGGACCACCCGTCTAAAAATATCCGGCTTCCTCCGACGGCCAACGGTCAGACCTATTGTCACCGACCCGCTCCCCCGAGGTATGAAACAGGCAATCGTCGCGCGCGCCGACGTGGGGATGGGGCAGGGCAAACTCGCCGCACAGGTGGCCCACGCCTCCCTCTCCGCGTACGAGGACACACCGGACGGGACCCGCCGCGAGTGGAAAGGCGGCGGCCAGAAGAAGGTCGTGCTGAAAGGCGAGAGCGAACAGCAACTGTTCGAGCTGGCCGACGCGGCCGAACGCGAGGGACTGCCCCACGCTGTCGTCCGTGACGCCGGGCACACACAGCTCGAACCCGGGACCGTCACCGCGCTGGCGGTCGGGCCGGGTCCGGAGGATGCCATCGACCGCGTGACGGGCGAACTCTCGCTGTTCTGAGTGGGGAAACGCCTAACTTTCGCTGTCAACGACGTATTAGCATGAGCCATCAGGTCCGCCTCGACGACGACGTGTACGAGCGTATCAAGAGTCGGAAACGGAGCGACGAGACGTTCAGCGAGGCGATCGAACGGCTGACGAGCGAGTGGACGCTGCTCGATTTCGCGGACGGTGCGCCGGTCGTGGACGCGGAGACTCACCGTGATGCACTGGCCCAGTCCGAGAACCAGGGGATAGGGGACACGCGGGACCGACTGGAGCGCATGGACGTCGAGGACGAGGGATGATCCTCGACACCGAATTCCTGATCGAACTCGACAACCAGAGTCAGAGCGCGATAGAGAAAGCGGCCGAACTCGAGTCGGCGGACGTGCCGCTTCGCGTCCCGACGCTCGTGGTTCAGGAACTCTACGTCGGAGTCGGCGCGGGCTCCAGATCGTTCGAGAATGCCCGGAAGTACGAGGCACTCGTGGCGAACAAGCCGGTCGTGGAGATCGACGGGAAAATCGCGCGGCAGGCCGGCGCGCTGGAGGGACAACATGTGACCAGTGACGAGAAACCCGAACTCGGCCCCGGCGACGCCATCGTCGCCGCGACAGGACTCCAGTACAACGAGCCAGTCGTGACGAACGACGGCGATTTCACTCAGGTCGACGGACTCGCCGTGGAGCTCGTCTAGCGTCATCGAGCTGGGCGCTCTCGGCGCGCCGTGGTAGGTCGGAACTCTCTCGCAAGGATCCACAGACAGTTGGCACGGAGACCTTTGCGGCTCGATTTCGTCTGTCGACTCGATGTTCGCCGACAGGAGTGACGCGGGCGAGCGCCTCGCCGAGCGACTCGCGAGCGAGGACGTCTCGGTCGATCTCGTGCTGGCGATTCCGCGGGGCGGCCTGCCGCTCGGGCGCGCGGTCGCGGACGCGCTCGACGTCCCGCTGGACGTGGTGGTGGCGAAGAAACTCGGCGCGCCGCGCAACCCCGAGTTCGCCATCGGAGCCGTCGCCAGCGACGGGAGCACCTGGTACAACGAGGACGCCATCGACCGACTCGGCGTGAGCGGCGCGTACGTCCGCGATGAGTGGCAAGAACAGACCGTCGCCGCACGGCAGAAGGCGGCGACGTACCGACAGGGGAAACGACTCGGCGATCTCGACGGACAGGCGGTGGCCGTGGTCGACGACGGCGTCGCGACCGGGTCGACCGCGCGGGCGTGCCTGCGACAGGTCCGGGAGGCCGGGGCCGACCCGCTGATCTTCGCCGTCCCGGTCGGGCCGTCAGACACCGTCGCGGAACTGGGAGCCGAGGCCGACCGGGTGATCTGTCTGGACACGCCACCGGACTTCCGCGCGGTGGGCCAGTACTACCGGAGCTTCGAGCAGGTCCCCGACGAGGAGGCGCTGACCTACCTCGATCGGGACGAAGCGAAGATGTGAGCGAGTTCGAAGATTCCGCCGCGGATCTCCACCCTTTTGTCGGACGCAGACCAACCCCGGAGCAATGACCACCGAGTTCCGGGTGAGCCGCTGATGCGCGAGGCCGAACCCGTCGAACGCGCCGTCGGGATGGAGTACTACGCGAGCGACGCCGCCGGCGTCGGGGGCCGCCTGCGCGACCGGCCCGAAGACTTCCGGGTCACCGAGATCGAGGCGTTCGACCCCGAACCGGTCGACGCCGACCCCGGCGCGTACCCACACGTCCTCCTGCGCGCGACGCTTTCCGGCTGGGACACCAACGACTTCGCGAGCGCCCTCTCGAACGCCCTCGAATCCAGCCGCGAGCGGATCTCCTGGGCCGGCACGAAGGACAAACACGCCGTCACGACCCAACTGTTCTCCGTCGCGGACGCCGACCCCGAGGCCGTCGCCGCCGTCGACCTCTCCGACGCCGACATCGAGGTCCTCGGACGGACCGGTCGCCCCATCTTCTTCGGCGATCTTGCGGGCAACGCCTTCGAGGTCACCGTCCGGGAGCCCGAGCGTCCGGAGACGGTCGACGCGATCACCGCCGACCTCCGGGCGTTCGCGGGTGACGACCCGGCCGGTGACGGCGACACGGACGGCCCCGTCACCGTCGGCGTGCCCAACTACTTCGGCCAGCAGCGCTTCGGGAGCCATCGGCCGATCACCCACGAAGTCGGCCTCGAAGTGGTCCGCGAAAACTGGGAGGACGCAGTTCTTGCCTACGTAGGTAGGCCTTCCGAGCGGGAACCCGAGGAGACCCAGACGGCCCGCGCACGCGTCGAGGAAGTCGCAGCCGGCTCGCGGGACTGGCAGGCGGCACTGGACGCGCTACCGGGTTATCTGAACTACGAACGGGCTATGCTGCACGAACTGGTGGAACGGGACGCGAGCGAACCCGAAGACTTCCGGGCGGCGCTGGAGACGATGCCGAGCAATCTCCAGCAACTCGTGGTCAACGCCGCCCAGTCGTACGTGTTCAACGAGGTTCTCTCGGAGCGGCTGGCCCGCGGCCTGCCCTTCGACCGGCCAGTCGCCGGCGACGTGGTCTGTTTCACCGACAGCGACGCGCCGGCCGACCTCGCCGTGCCCGATACCGACCGCCTCCAGCGCGTCGACGAGGACCGGGTCGACACCGTGACCCGCCACTGCGAGCGCGGGCGGGCGTTCGTCACCGCGCCGCTGGTCGGCACCGAGACTGAACTGGGGGACGGCGAGCCCGGCGAGATCGAACGCGAGGTGCTGGACGAGGTGGGGATCGAACCCGCGGACTTCGACCTGCCCGGGGAGTTCCACTCGACGGGGACCCGGCGGGCGGTGCTGGTTCGGACGGAGCTAGATATCGAGCGCGACCCCCTATCTTTCGCCTTCTCGCTCCCCAAGGGGAGTTACGCGACGGTCCTGCTCCGGGAGTACCTGAAGGTCGACCCGGCGGAACTGGGGTGAGCCGGGGTCACAGTTCCGGTCGGCGGTCGCCGACGGCGACGACCACCCCGACGACGACCAGCAGCAGTCCCGCGATGCCGAGCGCGTCGTGCATCCACTCCTCGAACAGCGGTGTGTCGACGGCCCCCTCGTCCACCACGACGACGGTGTAGAAGGTCCCGTTCCTAAGGTAGACCTGTCCGATCCGATCGCCATCGGGGAACTCGGTCGTGGTCCCGGTGTCGCCGGTGACGGCCACGCGAACCGGGAGCGCCCGATCCCGTGCATCCGCCGGCGAGACGCTGGAGACGTTCACGGCGACCTCGTCCAGCAGTGCGCGGGGCGCGACCCGCTCCACGTCGTAGACGGTGCCGTTCTCGGTGTCCTCGACCGTCCGGCGGTAGTAGCCACCGTCGAGCTGGACGAACTCCTGATCCGACCCGTAGAGTGGGTCGCCGGCGACCGTCACCGGGCCGTCTGTCACGAGGTGCTGGTCGAAGGCGCACAGGCGGTCGCCGGTCCGGCCGTCACAGGCGACCGGGACGAGATCGTTGAACTCGTGACCGGGACCGTCGGCGTCGTTGCGGTAGTCGAACGTGCCGTTCTCGACGGTTATCTCCGTCCGGTCGACCGTGTACTGGGTGTCGCCTTCCTGGGGAAGGAGCCAGACGCTGTTGAACATGAGGGCGAGCCCGAGGACCGCGAGGAGGAGGGCGGGAACGCGCTTCGGGACCATCCTGTCGACTGTCCAACCCGACGACGAAGGGCTTTTCGGCCGACTGTCACGCCGAACCGTCTCGCTTATCCGGTCGAATCACCGACACGGTGACATGGAGTGTCGGCAGTGTGCCAGCGAACTCGACCGGCCGGGCGATTACTGTCTGGTCTGTCGGACGGGCAACGCCGACACCGTCGTCCTCGATCTCTCGCGGGACCGCGCGACCGTCACGACGCTGCTGGACGAGGAGGTCGTCAGCCGGCGGACGATCACGACCACGCCGGAGGATCCCGACGGGGAGAGCGACGTGATCGAGTTGCGCAACTTCGCCGGCCTGATCGCCGACGAGATCAGGCGCAAGCGACCCGAGGAAGTGTACGCGACGGGCGATCGCACAGTTCTGAGAGCGGTCCGCGGGCAGGTCCACTACGAGTTCTACCGCGTGACCGGCGACGATCCCGTGACGGCCGTGATCGAACGGAAGGGGCGGCCGGCGCTCGAAGTGGTCGAGGCGTCGACGGCCGACATCCTCGGCGGCTCTCACACCACGCTGATCGGTGAGCGGGCGGGGAAACAGGCCATCGAGACGGTCGCGGGTCACCCCCACGTCAAGAAGATCATCCCGGGGCCCATCGACGCCAGCGGGTCGGGGTCGCGGGGCGGCGTCCGGGCGAAGGCCACGCGGGCCGACGCCAACGGGAACGTCCGCCTGTTGATCCGGGACGGTTCCAGCGTGCAGGAAAATCGGGTGGTCACCACGGCCGGCGACCGCGAACTCGGCGAACAGGTCCGTGCGGACCTCAACGATGCGCTCTCCGAAACCGGACTGCGGGAGTGATTCTGGCCGCGGTGGGTCGTTCGAACACGCAGGGTTTATGAGCGGGCTGGACCGATAGAACGGTACTATGGCCAAAGACAAGGCACGGACGGGGAGCGCCGGCCGGTTCGGCGCTCGCTACGGCCGCGTCGCACGCCGCCGCGTCGCGGACATCGAGGACGACATGAACGACGACCACGAGTGCCCCGACTGCGGTAAAGACGCCGTCGAGCGCCAGGGCACCGGCATCTGGGAGTGTGGCTACTGCGGCTACAAGTTCGCCGGCGGCACGTACCGTCCGGAGACCCCCGGTGGCAAGACGGTGACGCGCTCCATCCGCGCGGCACTCGCCGAAGACGACGACGAATGAGCTACAAGTGTTCCCGCTGTAAGCGCGACGTGGAACTGGACGAGTACGGCGGCGTCCGCTGTCCGTACTGCGGCCACCGCGTCCTGTTGAAAGAGCGCAGCCGCGACGTGAAGGAAGTCGACGTCAACTAGCGTGGCTCGCGCCCACGACGCCGTTCTTTCGTTCTCCTTCGAAGACGAGCGTCGTGCCCGCATCGTCGAGCGAAGCGTCCGCCCCGAGGTCGGACAGATCGCCGGTGACCGGACAACGGCGTCCCTCGACCGCGAGGGGGAGACCGTGACGGTGACCGTCTCGGCCGACGATCTGGTCGCGCTCCGGGCCGGGATCAACACCTGGTCGACGCTGGTCTCGGTCGGCGAGCGGGCCGACGCGGTCGCGACTGGCCGATACTGACATCGCCGATACCCTTATTTGACGCTTCGTCTAGACCCCGGTATGTTCGCGAATCCGTCGTCCGCGGTGTCGGCGACGTTCGTCAGAGGGGGACACCGATGAGTCGGGCGATGCGACACGAGGGGGACTGGTGGGTCGATCCGGACCATCGGGGCGAATGGCCCGAACCCGAGGACATCTCGGACGCTATTCTGGACACGCTGACGGACCTGCTGTACGTGTTCGACCGCTCGGGCCGGCTCGTCGACTGGAACGCGCAGTGTCGCGAGGTGCTGGGGTACAGCGACGCCGAACTCGCGGAGATCGATCCGCTGACGGTAATCGCAGAACGCGACCGCGACCGGGTGGCGGCCGCGCTCGATCGCGTCGCCGACGGCGAGGAGACGACGATCGAGGTCCACCTCGAAACCGCGGACGGGCGTGAGATTCCACACGAACTCACCGCCGCACCGCTGTACGACGACGGCGAGGTGTGGGCGCTCGTCGGGACGGCCCGGGACGTGAGAGAGCGGAGGGAACGCGAGCGGGACCTCTCGCAGTACAAGTCGCTGCTGGAGACGCTCGGCGACGGCGTCTACGCCCTCGACGAGGACCTGCGGGTCGCGAAAGTCAACGACGCCATGACCGAACTGGCCGGCTACGACCGCGAGGAGATGCTGGGGATGCACTTCTCCGAGTTCATGGACGCCGAGACCGTCGACCGAAGCAGGCGTCTGGCCAGCGCCATGCGAGAGGCAGACCGGACGGTCGAGACCATCGAGTACGACCTCGTCCGGAGAGATGGGAGTCGCCTCCCCGTCGAGGGGCGGTTCTCGTTGCTCTCCGACGAGGGGTACGCGACGATCGGCCTCGTCCGCGATATCAGCGACCGCAAGGAGCGCGAGCGGGACCTCAGGCGGTACAAGTCGCTCCTGGAGACCATCGGCGACGGGGTCTACGTCGCCGACGACGACCGCTACGTCCGGAAGGTCAACGACGCGATGCTGGAGATGGTCGGTGTCGACCGCGAGGACGTGCTGGGACGACACGTCTCGGAATACCTCGACGCGGAGACGAACGAAATCGCCCGCAAGCGGTCGGACGCGCTCAAGGCTGGCGAAGACGTGCCCACGACCATGGAGTTCGACCTCCACTGCCCGGACGGGAGGCAAATTCCGGTCGAGGGGCGGTTCGGGCTGGTCGACGACGGTGAGTACTCGACCATCGGCCTGATCCGGGACGTGACCGAGCGCATCGAGCGCGAGCGCGAACTCGAACGCTACGAGACGATCCTCGAGACGGTGGGCGACGCCGTCTACGTCATGGGTGACGATCTGCGGCTGAAGGAGGCCAACGACACGCTCGCAGAGCTGTTCGGACGCGATCCCGACGCGATTCTGGGCGCACACCTCTCGGAGTTCGTCACCGAGGAGACGGCCCAGAAGGGAGTCAGAGCCCGCCGGGAACTGGCCGAACGGGACGAGAAGGCGGTCGCGACGATTCAGGGGACTGCCCTCGACGGCGACGGCGAGGAGTTCCCCATCGAAGTCCGGTTCATGCCGCTCGAAGGCGACCTCGCTGCGCTGGGGCTGATCCGGGACATCAGCGACCGCAGGGAACGTGCGGAACTGCTCGAACAGCTCCACCGTGGCACCCGGGAACTGATGGCCGCCGAAACTCACTGTGAAGTCGCCGAGACGGCCGCGGACGTCTCACAGCGACACTTCCAGTTCGCGACGACGAGCGTCCGGCTGTTGACCGACGACGGTCGGCTCGAATCCGTCGTGGTCGAGACCGACGACGACCGGTTCGACGAGACGTTCCCGACCTACGACGTGGGTGAGGGAGTCGTCGGTGAGGCCTACGAACGCGGCGAGCCGGTCGTCGTCGACGACTTGCGCGACATCGACACCGAGTACGACTACGGACCGGGTCGGAGCGCGCTCCTGCTCCCCATCGAGGGGTACGGGATGCTCAACATCGGGGCGACCGAGCCGGCGGCCTTCGACGAGACACACCGCGAACTCGGGCGGCTGTTCGCGGCGGACGTGGAGTCAGCGTTCCGGCGGGCCGACCGCGAGGAGGAGTTACGGGAGCGCACGGAGGAACTCCAGCGCTACGAGACGCTGGTCGAGACGATGAGCGACGGCGTCTACATGACCGACGAGAACCACGAGCTGCGGATGGTCAACGGGGCGGCCCGGGAGAAACTCGGGTTCGATCCCGCGGAGGTCGACGGCATGGACATACGGATGTTTGGTGACGAGAACGTCGTCACGAAGGCCAGACAGCACCGCGAGGAGATGCTCGCCGGCGAGCGCTCGGTGGGAACGGTCGAGGGGACGCTCCGATCGGTCTACGGCGAGGAGACGCCAGTCGAGAACCGGTTTTCGTTGCTCCCACTGGACGACGGCGAGTTCGCGGGCACCGTCGGCGTCGTCCGCGACATCACGGAGCGCAAGGAGAGCGAGCGCCGACTCCGGACCCAGCGCGACGAACTGGAGACGCTGAACCGGATCAACGAACTCGTCCAGGAGACGATCGGCGCGCTCGCCACGGCCGCGACGGCCGAGGAGATCGAGGAGACCGTCTGTGAGCGACTGGGTGGCTCCTCGCTCTACCGCTTTGCCTTCACGGGTGTGCGCCGTCCGAGCGAGGCGTTCGTCGAACCGAAAGCCCGGGCCGGCGACGGAGAGGGATACCTGGATCGCGTCGAGATTCCAGTCGATTCAGAGCACGAGCGGTCCGGTCCCGTCGCCGAGACCTTCGGCTCCGGCGAGGTGACTGTCGTCCACGACGTGGAGTCGGACCCGCTGTTCGAGTCGTTCCGCGAACCGGCGCTAGATCATGGCTTCCGGTCGGTCGCGGCCATCCCCTTCACCCACCGGACGGTGACACACGGTGTGCTGGTGGTGTACGCCGACCGGCCGGGAGCGTTCAGCGACCGCGAGATCAAGGCCTTCGAGGTGCTGGGCGAGATGGTCGGGTTCGCGATCTCCGCCACGCAGAACCGCCAGCTCATCGAGTCCGACGTGCCCGTCGAGATGACGCTCGAACTGGAGGAACCGGACACGTTCTTCGGAACCGTCTCGACGGAACTGGACTGTACCTGCCGCCTCCTCGGCTCGACGAAATCATCCGGTGGCGACCGGCTCCACTACGTCGCCGTCACCGCGCCGCCCGCGGACGTGCAGGCGCTGGCCGACGACCCGGAAACCCCGACTCCCGCGTCACTCCGACTGGTCACGGAGAACGACGACCACGCCGTCTTCGAGGCGCAGGTCGAACCGTCGATAACGTCGGTCCTGTTCGAGTCCGGCGTCGAACCCGCCGCGGTCGAGGCCGAGGGCGGCGAGGTGACGGTCGAGGCGGCCGCCCCTCGCGGATTCGACATCCGGGAGCTGACCGAACGGCTCGACGAGCGGTTCGGCGACGCCACGCTCGCGGCCAAACGCGAAGGTGACGGCTGGCCCGAGTCGTCGACCGATCCCTGTGAGGGCGTCGACGACAAACTCACCGACCGGCAGCGCTCGGCGCTGTCGGCGGCGTACTTCGGTGGCTACTTCGACTGGCCGCGCGACAGCACCGCCGAGGAAGTCGCGGACGCGCTGGGTATCGCCTCGCCGACTTTCCACCAGCACCTCCGACACGCCGAGCGGAAACTGCTCTCGACGTACTTCGACGACGGGCGGACCTAGACAGCTAGGTACGCATATCATGCGGGATGGTGTACGAGCATTGTGTGAAGCCTCCATGAGAGACGACAATCAGTCCGACCGATCGGTGAGGTCCCCGAGTTCGACGAACCCGCTCGGGACGAACCGCGCGGTTGTGACGCCCTCCATCGACGACGTCTTCGACCTCCTCTCGAACGACTGTCGCCGTCGTGTCTGTCTGTTCCTCCGGCAGTCAGCGGTCGAAGTCGCGACGCTGTCCGATCTGGTCGAGGCGCTCGCGTCCGAGGCCTCGGAGGAAGAACGCGACCGGCTCGCCATCAACCTCCACCATCGGCACCTGCCGAAACTCGACGATGCAGGTATCGTCGAGTACGATCCGCGGAGCAACACCGCACGCTACTGGGGCCAGCCGACAGTCGAGAAGTGGGCCGAACACGTCGAGGCCGTCGACGAGGAGCCACAGGCCGAATCCTGAGCGGTCGGTCGGTCCGCTTTTCCGCCCGGTCCCCGCCGCCCTCCGGTCTTCGCTGACGCCGTCTCCCGGGGACCGACGGAACCGTCGACGCCGGCGCTGGAGTGGTGAGATGCGTGGGTTTTTCACTCCGGATGCCGAGGGTCCGGGTATGCAGGGTAATCTGCCGCCGGAAGCACAGGAGAAAATCGAGGAGCTACAGGATCTGCAGGAGACAGCCCAGCAGGTCGCCGCCCAGAAACAGCAGGCCGAGACACAGCTGACCGAGTCCCAGACCGCGCTCGAAGAGCTCGACGACGTGGACGAGGACACCACCATGTACCGCGAGGTCGGCGAACTGCTCGTCAAGACCGAATACGGCGAAGCCAAAGACGACCTCGAGGAGTCCGTCGAGAGCCTCGAAGTCCGCGTCGACACGCTCGAAAAGCAGGAAGAGCGCGTTCAGGAGCAGTTCGAGGAACTCCAGCAGGAGCTCCAGCAGCTGCTCGGCGGCGCGGGCGGCGGTGGCGGCCCGATGGGTCCCGGTGCCGGCGGCGCGTAGAATGGGCGAACCCACCGACGAGGACGTCGTGGAGACGGCCGCCGACGCCGCGGAGGGGCTCGTCTTCTCCCGCTACAAACAGTCCGAAGTCACCGACCTCGACGTGACCGTCACGTTCGAGGACGGGGTACTCGAAGTGGACGTCTACCTCAACGCACCTTCGGACACCCGCGATCCCGAACGGATCGCCGACGACGCGGCCCTCGCGGCACGGTCCGCCGTCGACGACCTGTTCGAGGACTAATTTTTCAGGACGCGTCGCTCCCGCCGCGTCTGGCGACCGCGGCACGCGCGACCACGTACGCGACGACGACGAACACCATCGAGCCAAGCGTGTATGGGGCCACCGACGTGACGTAGCTCACCAGCCCGCCGATCAGTGACCCGCTTTCGGCCTCGCTGGGTGCGGAACCGTTCGCCGCCGTGGTATTCGTCGTCCCGGGTGTGTCGGTCGCCGTCGCCGTGGGCGGTGACTGGGGCGTGTCCTCGGGCGTCGCGGTCGGCGGCTGTGCCGTGTCCGGCTCGGGGGTGGCCGTCGGCTCCGGGGTCGCGCGGGGTTCGATTACGAGTGATCCCGACAGCGACTGGTCGCTCCCGGCGAGGCGGACGGTGTAGGGGTACTCGCCCGGGGGCAGCGAGGGGCGTGCGCCGTCGAAGGCGACCGACCGGTTCCGTTCGGGGGTGACGGAGACCGAGCGGTTGCCCCAGCGATCGCCGTCGACGGTGAGCAGGACGCGGCCCGTCCCGTCGGCGACGCCGTCGTTCCCGACGGTCGCGGACAGCCCTCCCAGCCGCTCGCCCTCCGTGATCGTCAGGTTCCGCGTGGCGTCGAGCAACCGGAGTTCCGCCGGGTTGTCGGGGTCGGCGGCGATGACGACGGGTCGACGGTCGACCAGCCGGTTGCGCAGGAACAGTTCGGCCTCCACCGGGTACTGGGGGTCGAGTTCGGCGAAGCTGACGGGCGGGGTCCGGAAGGTGCCGTCGGCGTCGATGGACACGTCGTCGATGGTGATCTTGGTCGGCGGCGGCCCGTCACGGGAGATGAGCTGGATCTCGACGTCTGTCCCGGGCGCGTAGGTGGTCGTACCAGTGAGCCGGTACCGCCCGTTCTCGCCGACGATCAACTCCCCGTCGTCGGTCAGCTGATCCTGGCTGTACTCGATGCGTGGCTCGACGACGGTGAACGTCGTCGTCGACTCGACGGTCGTCTCGTCGCTGTCGAAGTAGGGGTACTGTTCGCTCCGGTCCTCGACCTCCGAGCGGGCGGTGAACGGACCCGGCAACCCGCTCCCGGACGGGAAGCGGTACTCCCGGTTTGCGCTGCCCTCGAACTCGAAGGTCACCCTGAACCGGTCGCCGGGGGCCGATCGCTGCCCGAACCAGGTGCCCCCAGAGGTGTCGATGACCATCGAGAACGACTCCTCGTCGTCGGACACGTCGACGAACAGATCCTGTGCGTTCGCCTCGTCGAACGTAACCTGCTCGGTCTCCTGGTTCACGCCGGGGTTCAGGTGTTCGACGGTGACGTTGACGCCTTCGGGGTAGTCGAGCAGCGTCCGGAGTTTGTCGAGGCCGTCGCCGTCGATGGTCGCGAGGGTGCCGCGGAATCCGGCGGTCGAGAAGCCGCTGATCCGCACGCGGTCGCCGACCGCGACCCGGTTCCGGTCGGTCGCGGGCGTGAACTCCCCGTCGGCCGCTCCCTTGGGCGCGACGCTCCGTTCGAGGTCGCCCTCGAAACTCGGCGTCGTCAGTCTGAGGTTCGAGCGGTCGAGGGGGTTCTCCAGGTAGGGGACGCCGTCGTCGCCGAGGACGAGCGACTCGTTCGCGCCCGCCAGCAACCGGTAGCGGGCGGGCTGGACTGGTCGCGGGAGTCGCGTAATGCCGACTTCGCCTTCGAACTCGGCGAGCGTCCCGGCGATTTCGTCGCCGTCCTCGTCGACGAACCGGAATCCGGAGAACTCCGAGGTGTCCTCTGGCGCGGTGTCGGGACCGTACTTCTGGGCGTAACTCACGACACCACCGGAGTAGGCCGACCGGTCAGTGCCGAGCAGTCGCGTGTTGACGGTGAAGGTCGTGCCCCCGCCGGGCACGTAGAGCAGGTCGAGGAAGTTTCGGTTCGAGGGGGAATCGACCGTCCTGTCACCGCCCACGAGGAGGTAGCCGCCGCAACTGGTCGATATCTCGACCGTATCGCCGGCCACGCCCTCGAACGTGTCCGGGCCGAAACAGTCCTCCTGCTGGGCGACCGCCGACAGTTCGGCGTCGACGGGAGCCGCGACGGCCGTCCCCGGTCCGGTGGCTCCCGCGGCCGGGCCGGCGACCGCGAGCAGGCACACGCACGCGAGGACACCGCCGAGGAGCCAGCGCGACGGTCGGCTGGCCGTGGGCCTCGCGTGATCCGGTTCTGGAGGGTGCATCGTCGGGTTCCCGGCGGACGCCGCCGTTTCCCGACGCTCGGACCGGCCGCGGCTTAAAACGTCCCGTCGGGTTATCAGATTCGGTAACTACGCGATGGCGAACAGGAAGGCGGAGATGGCGAGGACGGCGACGATGACGGCTGCGGCGAGGGTTGCGCCCATGGAGATCATCGCGTTGGCGTGGGAGGCGAGCGTCTCGGTGCGGTCGTTGCCGAAGACGGTGACCCTGGCGCGCTGTTCGGCCATGCCTGCCTCGACCGGTTCGAGGTCGTCGGTCGCCTGCTCGACCAGTTCCGTCACGAGAGCGACGAGTTTCTCGTCGTCGATGGCTGCACCGACCTGGTTGTCGGCCTCGACGGTGTTGACGATGTGAGTGTCGGTCGTCATCACCTCGGCGTGGTCGACGCCGTCGATGGCGTCGAGGAGTTGCCCGCGCAGGCCCGGTTCCATGTTGTTCCCGTCGATCAGGACGTAGGCGGTGCGGTGGTCGCCGACTTCGAGGACGGAGACTCTGATCCCGAGCGGGCCGATTCCGTCTTCGGGATCCCACGGCGTCTCGTCCCAGGCGACGCCCAGTCTCGGCTGGCCGCTCTCGGCGTCGAGGAGTCGCTTCCCGACCTCGCCCGCGCCGGTGATCATGTCGAACGACCGCTCGCTGCCGGGCGTGACGTGGCCCAGATCGGCCCCGTCGAGCCCGTTGTTACTGTTGTGGGCGTCGACGAGCATCACGTCGTCGAGGCCGGCCGACCGAGCCTCCGCGGCCGCCGAGAGGCCGACCGCGTACTCCACGTCGTCGGCGAACTCCGGGGCGTAGGTCGCCACGGCCAGCGCGTCGTCGCCGAAGGCCTGTCCGACGAGTTTCGCGTCCCCCTTGCTGGCCCGGACGGAGACGGTCGCCTCGTCGGTAAACTCGATCTCCCCGACGGCGGCGTCGGCGGCGTCGAGGATGGTGTCGACCTCGCGTTCGGTCACGAGGTTGAAGTCGTGGCCAGCGGTCGCGTGCGGCGGGAAGGCGAGCCCTTCGGCCCGGTGAGCGACCCGCTCGGGCAGGTTACCGCCGCCGATCTCGCCCATCGGCCCGGGGTGGATCATCGGCAGGACGAAGCGGGCTTTCTCCGCGCCGTCCTCGGTCCGGAAGACCAGTACCGTCACGGGCACCATCGCCTCCTCGCCGATCTCCTCGAAGAAGTCCTCCAGTTCGCGGGTGCCCTCGGCGATGTGGCCGATGAACCCGCGGATGAAGTCTAATACTGAGACGTCGAGGCTGCGTCGCCACGGGGAGTCGATCGCCCAGAGGAACAGCCAGACGCCGCCGGTGTAGACGAGACACACCGCGGCGAGCACCACGAAGTCCTGCGGGCCGACGACGTTCAGTTCGGGCGGTGCCGCCTCCGATCGCGAGAGATAGGAGTTCAGGAACGGCCCGCCGACCTCCAGGAACCGGAGCGTCCCGCTGTAGATGAACAGCAAGACGGCGGCCGCGACGGTCTGGATGCTGGCGGGGATCGCCGCGACCGGCAGGGAGTGTCTGGAGACGGCGACGATCACGAACAGCCGGATCGCGAAGATGGAGGCCAGCGCCAGCAAGAGCGCGTCGAAGACGAACTGCTGGCCGAGCGGCTCGGTGAGGAGCGTCGCCGGCATCACACCGTGGAGGGGGTGTGAGGCCACCACCAGCACGCCGGCAGCCATCAACACGGTGATGGTGACGAGCTCGCAGGTCAGCGCGAGCAGCGAGGCGCGATTACGGGTCAACTGGCCGCCGAGTCGGCCGTCGACGTACGGCGTGAGCACGCTCGCGGCGACGGTCGGCAGGCCGACGAAGAAGATCCCTTCCCACGCGTCGCCGAGGACGTACCGGCCGTCGAAGACGGCGACGCCCGTGATAGCGGCGATCACGAGGGCGAACGTCAGGCTCGAATACCAGTTGGGCGCGCGAAAGATGAACCGCGACAGCCCGGCGAGATCGCCCTGCGTCTGGGTCATCGTCTTCGGTTCGATTCCCCTCGGCTATAGTTCTTGATGCATCTTTGATGATCGAGGACCCTATCGGAACGGCCGCGGCGATCGCCGGGACCGCTCACTCACAGACCGAGAGGAAGTTCTCGAAGACCGCTTCGCCTTCCTCGGTGTGGGAGACCTCCGGGTGCCACTGGACGCCGTAGAGGTCTCGATCGCGGTCGCTCATGGCCTCGACGCCGCAGACGTCGCTGGTGGCGGTCCGGGTGAACCCGTCGGGGACCTCCTTGACTTCGTCGGCGTGACTGGCCCACACCCGCGTTTCGGGTGCGAGCGACCCGATCAGCGGGTCGGTGTCGTCGGTGATCTCGACGGTCACGTCGGCGTAGCCGCCGTAGTCGCCTTCGCCGATCCGACCGCCGAGCTCGTCGGCGATGAGCTGCATCCCGAGGCAGATCCCGAAGACCGGGACGTCCAGATCGAGGTAGTCCGGGCAGTTGCCGATGTCGTCGATGTCCGGGCCGCCCGAGAGGACGAGCCCGTCGGCGTCGATCTCCTCGGGCGGGGTAGTGTTGTCGATCAGTTCCACGTCCACGCCCAGATCGCGGAGCGCGCGGTGTTCCAGGTGGGTGAACTGGCCGTGGTTGTCGACCACGTCGATACGCGTCATTGGGAGAACACAGATTCAGGGGACGGATAAGTCGCCCGAAACTCACTCCTCGCGGTCGAACCGCTCGGCCGCCGAGGCGAAGTCCAGCTCGTCCTGCTCGCGGGCGCGCCGAGACTCGGCCTCGGCGATGGCTTCCGCGTCGGGATTCACGTCGTCGTCGATGCGCGCCCACGAGTCGTGGACCTTCGAGTGACACCAGCGACAGAGGACGACGGTGATCTCGTGGCTCGGGTCGCCGTCCTCGGCGCGGCCGTCGGACGCGTCCGCATAGGAGAGGTGGTGTTCCTCCAGCAGCGGTCGCTCGTCGGAGTGGGCCAGCCGTCGGGCTTGCAGTCCGCAGCGAGCGCACTCGCGGCTCGCGGTTACACCGCTCGCTCCGTCCGAGGCACTCGCTGCGCTCGCGCCTCGCTGGTCTCGACAGCGGAAGTGCGGACAGTCGGCCCACTCCCACGGCCCGGTCAGCCCCTCTTCGTCGAGGTCGCCGGCGACCGGACACTGGAAGTCCTCGGCGCTGCGGGCGTCGGCGAAGGCCGGATCGCGGTCGCCCTGCTCGACGGCGAAGCGACACTTCCCGGCGTCGGTGAGGTGATCACACCGGTCGACGTGTGCGTATGGGTCGTCGACCCCGACGCCGGTCCCGGTCGGCGTCTTCTCCATACCACCTCTGTGCCGTCGCCACCCTTCAAACGTCCGACGACCGCCGCCGGCGGACGATCGAGAGCCACATCTGATTCTGTAGTGAACCCCGGCCGACGAAAAGGGAGCCGGATGTCGAATACGGGTCGAAAGCTGGTTTCAGTTAGTGAGAATTTTGACTGGCATTAAACTGCTCCCGGCGGTGTTCGAGAGACATGAGCAACGTTCTCGACAGGTATCGCGCCCTGCTGTGGGGATCGATGGATCGACTCGGCGTGACTGGGTCGGTCGAGCGGAAGGTGGTCGCGGCGGTGGCGATCCAGTTCGCTATCTCGCTGGCCCAGGCCGTCGTCCCGTTTCTGGCCACCGGGCTCGTCCGCGTCGCGCTGGTCGGCACGCTCGTCGTCGCGGCCCTCGTCGCGTTCCTGAACACTCTCCTCATCACGCGCGAGGATCTGGTCGACCCGATCCAGGACCTCGAAGCGACGGTCGCGTCGGTGGCGGTCGGCGACCTCGACGTGACCGCCGCCAGATCCGACCAGCCCGACGAGGTCGGGTCACTCACCAACGCCGTCGCCGACATGAGCGAGTACCTGACGACCGTCTCTCGGCAGGCCGACGCGCTGGCCCGCCAGGAGTTCGACGCGCCCGCGCTGGAGGAGGACGTCCCCGGCGAGTTCGGCGAGTCGCTGTCGACGATGGCCGCGGAACTCGAAGGCTACACGACGGAACTGGAGGAGATGACCGCCGAACTTCAGGAACGCTCGGCGAACTTGGAGGAGATGGCGGCTGCCTTCGCCGAGGCGACCGAGCGGGCCCGCGAGGGCGACCTGACCGCGACGGTCGAGTACGACGCTAGCGAGGACGAGTACGCGTCCGTCGTCGACAACTACAACGAGTTGCTGGGGACGCTGGCCGACACCGTCGGCGACGTGGCCGCCTTCGCCAGCACGGTTGCGGAGACGAGCGACGACCTCCAGTCCTCGGTCGCCGAGATCGACCGCGCCAGCGACGAGATCGCCGGCTCGACGGGGGAGATCTCGGAGGGGGCGGCCACCCAGAGCGACCGGCTCCAGCTGGTCGCCAGCGAGATGAACACGCTCTCGGCGACGGTCCAGCAGATCGCAGCCTCGGCCGACGAGGTCGCAGACACCGCCGAAGAAGCCGCCGAACGGGGGCGCTCGGGCCGGGAGGCCGCCGCCGACGCCATCGAGGAACTCGACGCCGTCGAGGACCGCATCGACCGCACCGCCGAGGACGTGGCCGGCCTCGCGACCAAGATCGGCCGGATCGACGAGATCGTCGCGGACGTCGAGGAGATCGCCGCGGAGACGAATCTGCTCGCGCTGAACGCCTCCATCGAGGCCGCCCGCGCCGGACAGGACAGCGAGGGCTTCGCCGTCGTCGCCGACGAGGTGAAAGCGCTGGCCGACGAGGCCCGCACCTCCGCCGACGAGATGTCTGACCTCATCGCCGAGATCCAGCGCGAGGCCGACGAGACCGCCGCGACCGCTCGCGAGATGAACGAGCAGGTGACCGACAGCATCGCGACCGTCGAGGGTACGCTGTCGAACTTCGACGACATCGTCGAGGTCGTCGGCGAGTTGCACACGAGCGTCACGGAGATTTCGACGGCGACCGACGATCAGGCCGGGACCACACAGGAGGTCGTCGAGATGGTCGACGAGGTGGCCTCGATCAGCGAGGAGACCGCCGCCGAGGCCGACACCGTCGCCGCGGCCGCCCAACAGCAGACCGACTCGGTTTCGACCGTCGCCGACCAGACCGAGTCCCTGTCGGCCGAAGCGGCCGATCTGACCGACCTTCTGGATCGGTTCCGGCTCCCGGGCGCGTCCGTCCAGCCCGGTTCGGCCGTCGAACCCGGCGCGACCCGGCCCGCAGATGACTGACCTCGATTCCTGCGACTTTGGGTGAAGGGGTGCCCGACCAGCCGTCTCACTCCGGAACGGCCGTCGGCGTCTCCGCGACGGATTCCTTGCTCCCCTCGGTGAAGACGAACCGCGCACCCTGATCGTAGTCGGAGTCGTGTTCGACGGTCCAGCCGTGGGACTCGGCCATCGTCCGGACGATGGAGAGGCCGAGTCCGGTCCCCTCCTCGGTGGTGGTGTAGCCGTACTCGAAGATGTCGTCGGCGTGTTCCGCGGGGATGCCGGGACCGTCGTCTTCGACGTAGAACCCGCCGGACGTCCCGCCGACCTCGACGGCCACGTCGGCCGGGCCGTGGGCGACAGCGTCATCGGACGAAGTCCGATTGCCCGTGGAACCGTGTTCGACAGCGTCTTCAGAACGCTTCGCGTTCTGATTGCCCGTCGAACCGTGTTCGACAGCGTTCCGGAAGCAGTTCTCCAGGATCGAGAGGAGTTTCGAGCGGTCGGCCTGGATCTGTCGGTCGTCGGCGACGGTTAGCGTCGCGTCGCCGGTGTCGACGTTGGCCCAGGCGTCGCGGGCGGCCGTGGCCAGCGAGACCGACTCGGTCTCCTCGACGGTCTTGCCCTCGCGAGCGATGGTGAGGATATCCTCGATGATCGACTCCATCCGCTCGTGGCTGGTCCGGATCTCGTCGAGATGCCCGGCTGCGGTGTCGGCCTCGTCGGCGTCGATTCCGTCCTCGTCGAGCATCCCCGTCAGGATCTCCGCGTAGCCGTCGGCGACGTTGATGGGGTTGCGGAGGTCGTGTGAGATCGTCGAGGCGACCTGATCGAGGCGTTCGTTCTGTTTTTCGAGTTGCCAGCGGGACTGTTCGAGCGCGGTCACATCCCGTAGCAGGATCGACAGCCACTCCCCGTCCCGGTCGCCCCGTGCGACCCGCGAGACGGTGACGGAGTAGTGGCGGTCCTGACCGTCGGCCGGCATCGTGATCCGGTCCGCCTCCTCACCGTCCTCACGCAGGTCGACGACGTCGGCGAGCATCGGGCAGACGTCCTCGAACGGGTCCCCGACGCGGCCCTCGAGATCGGACCAGACGTGCGTACTGGCCTCGTTGTAGTCGACGACGCGGCGTTCGTCGTCGAGGACGAGGACTGGATCACGGAGGTTCTCCACGACGGCGTTGCGCGCGACCGGCTGGACGTTCAGCAGGTCGAACCGGAAGAGTGCGAGGGTCACGAACACGTTGAACGGGATCGTCGAGTAGGTGGCGTGGTTGAGGTGGTCGGCGGGGAACAGGCCCGCCTGACTCGCGGCGGTGATGACCACGACCGAGAGCACGGCGGCGATCAGCAGGGCGAGCTGTTTCGTCGCGCGCGCCGAGGTCGAGAGCAGGTACACGTACAGCTTGTAGAGCGTGTACCCCCCGAGCGCGTAGGTGAGCAGATAGACGACACCCAGTCCCGCCTCGACCTCGTAGGCGTAGTAGGTGATCGGCTCCTGTATCAGTCGGACGTTCGTGGTATAGAGACCGTCCGGTCTGGTCAGCGAGAGGACGACGAACCCGCCGAGGATCGCCGTCATCGTCGCACGGGTCAACCAGTGACGGTGGAAATCCGTCCCCGTGTACCGGCCGGCGAACACGGTAAAGGAGAGGTACGAACAGAACGCGAGCAACGCGATCGGGAAGAACAGCGCCCGCTTGCCCCCCGACGGCGGGACGAACAGATAGATCCAGAAGAAAAACGCCGAGATCCCCCCGGTGATCAGCGTGATCACGAACCACTTCGCCCCCGCCTGATCCCAGTGACGGCGATAGATCCAGTAGCTCAGGCCCGCGTGCAACAACACCGTAACCGCCGGCAGCGCGTAGTACGCCAACTCGACGGCCGAGAGACTACTGGCCATACTCGCTATACTTACGGCCGCGTTTTTAACTAACCCCCCCAGTTCTCAGAGCTTGAAACGGAGACGCGGCGTGAGTGGCTGTCGTCGAGAGCCGTTCTCGACCAAAACGTTTTGTCGGCACCGGGAGAGCGACGGGTATGCGCGTCGTCCACGAGACCGAGGGCGAGCGGCGAGCGCTTGCGACGACCGTCGACCTCGCCGACTCCTTTATCTCCCAGACCGTCGGGTTGATGGGGCAGTCCACGCTGGCCGACGACTACGCACTCGTCTTCGAGTTCGGCGACCCCGGCTTCCTCTATCGGCTGCGGGAGACCGTCCCGCGGCGCGTGATCCACATGCTGTTCGTCCGGCTGCCGCTGGACGTGCTCTGGCTCCGTGACGACGAGGTCGTGAAAGTCGCGACGCTCTCGCCGTGGACCGGAATCGGCGTCGCCAAGGCCGACACCATCGTCGAACTCCCCGCCGGCAGCGCCGACGGCGTCGACGTCGGCGACACGGTCGTCGTCGAACGTGAGGAGTCTCCGGACGACCCTGCTGACACCGACGCCGCCGCCGAACCCGACACCGACGACACTGGCACTGCCGATACCGACGAGTCGGCCGCGACTGGCGACGGGACGGCGGCTCCGGCCGACGGAACCGGTGATGCCGCGACGGCTGAGGACGAACCGGCCGCCGACGAGCAGAGCTAGAGACTCGCTGTCTCGAATCCAATAGATTAATGCGAGCCTCTGGCTAACTGTGGGGTACAATGTCGGACCATACCCCGACGGAGGATAGAGGAAGTCGCCGCAAGGCGGCTGGATGCGAAATTCTCGGTTCTGCCTGATGGTGGACACACCGTGACAGAGAGTAGCTTCTTCGGGAATCACCCACAGCTTCGGGACCCGAGTGACGTCGACGACGTACAGTTTCTCGACACGACGCTTCGCGACGGCGAGCAAGCGCCGGGTGTGTCGCTGACACCCGGGGAGAAAGCGCGCATCGCCCGCGGACTCGATCGAGCAGAGATCGACTTCATCGAGGCCGGCAGCGCCTGCACCGGGCCGGGCGAGCGCGAGACGATCCAGCGCGTGACCGACCTCGATCTCGACGCCACGATCACGAGTTTCTGCCGTGGCATCAAGAACGACATCGACCTCGCACTGGACTGCGACGTCGACGGCGTGACCATCGTGGTCCCCGGCAGCGACAAGCACATCGAGACGAAAGTCGGGACCACCCACGAGGACAACGTCGCGAACACGGAGGAACTGGTCGCCTACGCAAAGGACCACGACCTCTGGGTCGAAGTCATCGCCGAGGACGGCTCCCGGGCCCGGGTCGAGTACCTCGAAGAGCTGATGAGCGCGTCGATGGACGCCGGTGCCGACCGGATCTGTTACGCCGACACGGTCGGCCACGCGACGCCCGACGACACGCTCGAACGGATCCAGCCGATGACCGAACTCGGCCCGACGAGTACCCACACCCACGACGACCTCGGACTGGCCGTCACGAACGCCCTGGTGAGCGTCGCCGCGGGCGCTGACCTCGTCCACGGCACGATCAACGGCATCGGCGAACGGGCCGGCAACGTCGCCCTCGAAGAGGTCGCCATCGCCTTGGACCACGGCTACGGCGTCGAGCCGATGGACCTCACCGAGGTGTACGACCTCGCACAGCTGATCTCCCGGTCGACGGGCGTCCCGCTGGCCCCGAACAAGGCCGTCATCGGCGAGAACGCCTTCACTCACGAGAGCGGCATCCACACCGACGGCACCCTCAAGGACGACTCGATGTACGAGCCCTACCCGCCCGAGAAGGTGGGTCGGGAGCGCCGACTCGTCCTCGGCAAGCACGCCGGCCGCGCCGGCGTCGCGGCCGCCCTCGAAGAGCACGGCATCGACGCCGACGACGACGAGATCGACGAGGTCGTCGAGCGCGTCAAGGCAATCGGCGACCGGGGCAAGCGCGTCACCGATGCCGACCTCCTGACGATCGCCGAGGAGGTCGTCGGCCAGGATCGGGACCGCCGCGTCGAGCTCCTCGAGATGACCGCCGCGAGCGGCTCCGGTACCCCGACCGCGAGCGTCCGGGTCGAGGTCGACGGCGAGGAACGCGTCGCCTCCGGCACCGGGTCCGGTCCGGTCGACGCCGCCGTCTCCGCCGTCCAGGGGGCGCTCGGCCACGCCGCCGACGCCTCGCTCGACTCCTACCACGTCGACGCCATCACCGGCGGCACCGACGCCGTCGTCACCGTCGAAGTGGAGATGTCCCGCGGCGACAACACCGTCACCGTCGCCGTCTCCGACGCCGACATCACGCGGGCCTCGGTCGAGGCCATGGTCGAAGCCATCGACCGCCTCATCGAGAACGAACCCGATCAGGTGCTCGCCGACGATTAACGGCACCCACTTTTCACACGAGGAGGAAATCGTGCTGTCGCTATCCGGGGAACGAATCGACGCTTCCCGGACGTCCAGTGTTCTCAGCCGGTCCGTCACAGCGGTAACAGCGCGGAAGCCCACCGGCTTTAGCCGTGGGAGGAAGCGCGTAAACTCCGTGTAACCACTCACTAGTATCGGCATTGCCGACTCCCCAACATAGTCAAAACTACTAATAAAAAGTAGCAACTACTGTGAGATATGGCATGGGAGGTAACTCGAACGGTACGCGTTCGCCTTGATGTGCCCGACAACCGCAAGAGCGACCTCCACGCCACCAACAACAAGTTCCAGTATTGTGTCAACCGCACCGCAGACTGGGCGTGGCGCTATCCCGATGAAGACTGCGTAACCAGCAAAAGCGAAGCTGAAAACGCAATCTACGACGACCTTCGGGAAGAAACAGACTACCTGCACGCGAACCTCGTGCAGAAAGCCATCAAACGCGCCACCGACGACATCGACAACTGCGTAGACAGGCTGGCCGAGGGCGAGAACACCAGCAAGCCCGAATACGACACGTTCAGCATCGTCTACGTCAAGCGAGCGGCCTCCTTCTACCGCGATAAGGTAAGTCTCGCTACCGTCAACGGCAGAGTCGAATGCGAGTACGACCTGCCCGACAACCCCGAAGGCACACCCCACGGCGAGTACCTGCTGAACGAGAAATACTCGTTTTCGACCAGCACCGTCCACTACGACAGCGACGCCGACGAATTCTACCTCCACGCGGCGATGGAGCAAGAACTTGACGCGAGCAGTCCTGAGAAAGCTGAGGATTCGAGAGTCCTCGGCGTGGACTGCAACGTTGCCGACCATATTGCCGTGACCAGCACAGGTCGGTTCGTCGGCAACGCCGACTATCTTAACCACCAGCGCCGCGAGTTCGAGAAACGGCGTGCCAGCCTGCAACAGACCGGGACGCGAAGCGCCCACTTGACCTACCAGCGCATCGGTGACAGGTTCGGTCGCTGGAGCCGTGACTACCTGCATCGGTGCTCGAAAGAACTCGTTGCAGAGGCCGAACGCCACGGCTGTACGCACATCGCGTTCGAGGACCTGGCGCAGATTCGAGAGCGCATCAGCGATGGCAAGAAATTCCAGCAGTGGGCGTTCCGCGAACTGCAAGAGCAGGTGGCATACAAAGCCGACGAACACGGTATCGTGGTCGAGACGGTCGAACCGTCCTATACGAGCCAACAATGCTCGAAATGTGGCTGTACGCTCGACGAAAACCGCGACGGGCAACGCTTCGCTTGCTTGCACTGTTCTTATACTGCGAACGCAGATTACAACGCAGCGAAGAACGTAGCCCGAAAACTGGCGTTGAAACTCCAGCGGGGGCAGAAGTCCCCCGCTGGAGGGGCGTTCTGTCAGTACGCCCTGAAGTCGGGGGCGATGACCGTGAACGCGACTGACGTGGCGTCCGACACCCCCGTGTCGGCAGAACGGGAGTCCACCGGCAAGCCCACCGCTTCAGCGGTGGGTAGCTGACTCCGGCGTGACCGAACCGACCGTGACGAAGAAGGGGACGACCTCGCGACGGTGGTACTCCTCGGACTGCATCTGGGCGATCACGTCCCGGCCCATCGCGCGCCAGGCCGTCCGGAGGTCGTCGACGTCCTCTGGCGTGGCGTCACCGGCGAGCATCGTCTCGCGGTCGGCCTCCAGTCCCTCACCGCTCGCCTTCCGGCGGGCCGCCTCGACGGCGTGTTCGGAGTAGGGAGGTTCGATCCGGCGCTCGTGATCGTACCGGGTCGTGGATACATCGGTCAGACCCTCGTCCTCGAAGAGGGCTGCGGCGTCCGCCCCCAGCGCGGCGTCGGTCGAGATGCCTTGCAGATATAGCTCGCGCGCGCGTCTCGCGAGGGTGGCCTCCGGGTCGGCCGAGGAGGTCACCGACACCGCGGCGTTGTTCGGTTCGATCACCGCGACCAGATCGGTCGAGACGCGGGCGAACTCCGCGACCGCCGCGGCCGGGTCGGGCAGGTTCACGAGCAGCGCCTGACAGACCACCAGATCGAAGCTGTCGTCGGCCACCGGCAGGGAGAGCGCGTCGCCCTGGAGTCGAGGTGGGTCGACACTGGCGAGCAACCCGCGGTCGGCGTCGAGGCCGACCACCTCGCCGGGCGTCTCCTCCCGGAGGACGCGCGTCAACTCGCCCGTCCCACAGCCCACGTCGAGGACGCGCTTCCGACCCGGGAGGTCGAGGTCGGCGAGCGCGTCTCGGGAGTCCTCCCACATCCCGACCCGCGTCGTCTCCAGGTACTCGGCACTGAACTCGCGCACACTCGCTCGTTGGTCACTGGCCGACAAAAACGGTCGGGACCTACGTCGCGATGAGAACGATGCTGAGCACGGCGAACCCGATCCCGAGTCCCTTCCGGGCGGTGAGGGGTTCGTTCAACACGACGATCCCGAGTGTTGCGCCGCCGACGATGAACAGCCCGTAGATAGGGACGACGACGCTGACCGGCCCGGTCGCCAGCGCACGGAAGTACCCGACGACGGCACCGGCGAGCCCCAGCCCCGCAGCGACCGCGTACAGCGTGTGGATGCCCGTGACCGACGTTGGCTCCCACTCGCCGGTCAGGATCGTCACGAGCGTCGTCGTCACCAGCAGTACCGGCACGGCGATGGTCATGACGGTGAAAGCCGGCAGTTCCCGCTGGGCCAGTTTCACCAGCAAGAAGACGCTTGAGTAACTCACCATCGCACCCAGCGACCACAACACGTATCTCACGACCCGGCCACCTCCGGGAAGCGATCCACGAGCGTCGATCCGTCGAAGAAGTGCATAGCCGGTCTCTGAACCGCCCCGTACAAACAGGTTCGCCCGGTTCGTATTCCCGAAACTCCCTTCGATTCCCTCGTGTGATTTTAGTCGCCGTCCCGGAGCTCCTTGACCTTCTCGACGTTCCAGGCGAAGCCGCGGCCGTCCTCCGTGGGCGTCTCCAGCACGAGGGGGACGTCCCGGATGGCTTCGTGGTTGACGAACGCGTCCATACCGTCCTCGCCGATCAGGCCGTCTCCCACGTGGGCGTGTTCGTCCTTGTTGGTGCCACACTCGTGTTTGGAGTCGTTGAGGTGGACGCAGGCCAGATCGTCGAGGCCGACCACGTCGTCGAACTCCGCGAGCGTGTCGTCGACTCCCTCGGGCGTCGAGAGGTCGTAGCCCGCCGCGAAGGCGTGGGCCGTGTCCAGACAGAACTCGATCTCCTGTTCGGTGCGCTCCCGGACGGTCGCGAGATGGTCGAACTGCCCGCCGAGTTTCGTGCCGCTGCCCGCGTCGCTCTCGATCAGAATGGTGACGCCGTCGGGCACGTCGAGTTCGTCCAGCGCGCTCGCGGCGTTGGAGAGGCCCTGATCGACGCCGGCACCCGTGTGGGCCCCCAGGTGGACGTTGACGTACTCGATTCCCAGTCGGTCGGCGGCGTCGAGTTCCGCCTGCATCGAGTCGATCGACTTCTCGCGGAGGTCGTCTTTGGGCGTACAGAGGTTGACCAGATACGAGGAGTGGATGACCCACGGCCCCACGTCAGCGTCGGCGGAGTTGTCGCGGAACTGTGCGGCGTTGTCGGGGTCGATATCGGGGTCCTGCCAGACCTGCGGGGAGTGTGAGAAGATCTGCCCGCAGTTACCGTCGTACTCCAGTTGTTCGTCGACGGCGTTGTGGACGCCACCGGCGATAGAGGTGTGTGCACCGACTCTGAGCATAGTCGGACTGGGTTCGTGGGGGCCAAAGCGGCTTCGATGCGTGATGACCGGTGAGACGTCTATCATGTCTGCTATTCATACAACTATCACGCAATGAGAAATTACTATATGGGACAATGGCAAACAAGAAGATAGCAGGGTGACAACGGTGGGAAGATATCCGAAAGCAGCCCGGGCAGCCAGTATCAAGTGTATCGATTGTAACGCGCCGGTGGTCGAGACGGTGGACCGCTCGTACGTCTGTGCCGAGTGCGGGGAATCACCGATCCGAGCGCGCGTCGGGGCTGACGGAGGCGAGGCATCGGAGTGATGTCGACGGACTCGGACAGCGGAATCGAGGAATCCGGTTCCACACCTGAGGTGGACGGATCCATCGGCGTGTCGTCGGTCGGTGCGTCCCAGACAGACCTCTCCGGCGACGATCTGTTGGTCCAGCGCGACAGTGATCAGGAACCGAGCCTGACCATCGTGATGCCGACCCTCAACGAGGAGGAGGGCATCACGGAGTGTATGGACCGGGCCAAGACGGCGATCGAGGAACTCGGCGTGTTCGCAGAGATCATCGTCAGCGACAGTTCGACCGACCGGACTCCGGAGATCGCCCGCGATCTGGGTGCGATCGTGGTCGAACCCGACGAGGGCGGCTACGGTAACGCCTACAAGTACGCCTTCGAGCGCGCTCGCGGTGAGTTCGTCGCCATCGGTGACGCCGACACGACCTACGACTTCGAGGAGTTGCCCAAACTCGTCAAACTGGCGACCCGGGACGACGTCGACATCGCGATGGGGAGTCGCCTCGAGGGCGAGATCAAACCCGGGGCGATGCCAGCCCTCCACCAGTACGTCGGGAACCCGTTGTTGACCGCGTTCCTCAACACCTTCTACGACGCCGGCGTGAGTGACGCACACAGCGGGCTCCGCGTGCTCGACGCCGACGCGCTGGACCGCCTGGATCTCGAGACGACCGGCATGGAGTTCGCCAGCGAGATGATCATGGACGCGGCCGCCAAGGACATGACCATCGCCGAGGAGCCGATCACCTACCACGAGCGCGAGGGTGAGGCTACCCTCGACAGCTTCCGGGACGGGTGGCGACACGTCAAGTTCATGCTCGTGAACGCGCCGGGTTACCTGTTCTCACTGCCCGCCGCGTTGCTCACGCTTGCCGGCATCGCGGTCATGGGCCTGTCACTGTTCGGGACCCAGATGGGAAGCGTGACCTTCGGCCTCCAGACGATGATCGGTGGCAGTCTCATCACGATCGTCGGCTATCAGGTCGGGACCCTCGCGATGTTCAGCTCCATCGCGACCGACCCGATCCGCGAGCCCCGCGATCCGATCACCAGCCGGATCCGCGAGAACTTCAAGCTCGAACACGGCGCGTCGATCGGCGTCGGCCTCTTCCTGCTCGGCGCGCTCGCGCTGAGCTACGCCGTCGTCGGGTGGACCATCGAGGGGTACGCCGCCGTCCCGTCGGCGACCGTCAACCTGCTGGCCTCGACAGTGACACTGCTTGGCGTCCAGACCATCTTCTGTTCTTTCTTCCTGAGCATGCTGGCGACCTCGGGCGATTCGGCCTGAGGCCGCCAACTCAGCGTTTGATAATTGCGGGGGACGATTTATGGTGACCCTGTCGAAGTTATTTCCAATGAGTTCGTCAAGTGTGCTCCGATACAGCTACAACGTCGGAAAGATCCTCGTGTTGCTCGCGGTGTACGTCGTCGCGCTGTCCGGACTGACGATGTTGGCCACGGGCAAACGCGCGCTGGATCGGATCCGTGCCGCGGGCGGACACGTCTTCCGGGCGTCGCGACCGCGGTCGTCCTGATACAGCCAGCGAAAGCTCACATCTTCAGAGTGAGTAGAAGCGACAGCCCAGCGTGGCAGGCCACGCACTACTGCTCGTTCGGATGTTCTACTGCTTCTAACCCTGCGACGAGAATCTCCAGAGAGGCTTCTTCGAGACGCACGTCCTGCTGTTCAGCGCAGTCGGTCACTGTGGCGAGAAAAGTGAGTAGCGATCCGTTGTTCGCAGAAAATTCGTCGCCGGGTAGTTACGACCGCCGACGGGAGAGCAACGCAACCGCGATCAGCGACAGCGTGGCGATCACGATTCCGAATCCGGGGCCGAAGCCGGTCGTCGTGTTCGGTGCGTCCGTCCCCGGGTCTGCCGCCGCCTGACCGTCCGATCCGGGGGTCGGCGTGTCGTCGTCGGTCTCCTGCTCGCCGTCGCCCGTCTCGGTCTCTCGCTCGTCGTCCTCGTCTTCGGTATCGGTTTCGTCGGTGTCGTCCCCGTCAGTTTCCTCTTTGTCGTCGGTATCGTCGTCGGAGTCGGTGTCACCGTCGTCATCGTCGGTGTGGCCTCCGGTGTCGCCATCGTCGTCATCGTCGTCGTTTCCACCACCGGGGTTGGCCGGTCCATTGCCACCGCCGGGGTTGATCTGGATGCGGCCCGTCGACGTCGCGGTCTCGTCGGGACCGTCACCCTCGGCGACGTAGACGTACTGGTAGGGACCGGTCGACCAGTTGCCGAACGTCTCCACGGTGAGCTCCACATCGGAGCCGTCCTTCTCGACCGCGACCGCCGAGGCGTCGAGCGTCGCGTCACCCGTCGAGACGGTGCCCGGCGGTTCGGTTCCGATGCTGGTCGCGACGAAGTCCACGAGGCCGGGGAGTTCGACCGTCGGCGAGACGCGTCGATCCGAGATGTCGACGCCCATCACCGAGAGGTCGTTCTCGATCTCGGCGACGCCGTTGACCTCGTCGAGCGAGTGCTCGATCGTCACGTCCTCGGGCCGGACGTCGCGACTGACCTCGTCGACGTTCAGCGTGAACTGCTGTCCGACCAGCGTCGGGCGCCGGTAGAGAACCAGCGAGTGCGTCACGTCGTCGTCGCCCAGGTTCGCGTCCACGTCGAACGTGGCCTCGTCGCCGGGGTTGATCCGGGAGTCCTCGGGCGAGACGTCGGCCGCCGCGTGCTGGACCGGGACCGAGTCGACGCCGACGATCGTCACGTCGCCGTCGACGCTCGCGTCACCGTCCGCAACGGAGAATCCGTCACCGTCCTCGACGATGGCGACGGCGAACACGTGGACGCCACTCTCGCTCGGTTCGTACTTCGCTTCCAGACCACCCTCGTCGTCGAACTCGCCGACGCCCTCGCCGTCGTCGAGCAGGTCGTACGTGACGTTCTCGTTCGTCCCGGCCAGCAGGTCGGCTAGATTACCATCGATTCCACCCTGACTCACCACGGATCTGGCCGTTTCCGTGTCCTGGACGTTCGCGACCAGCACCTGGGCCTCCTTCCCGGCGAAGTCGCCGGTCCCCGCACCAGTCGTGTCGGGATCCAGCGACAGCTCGATTTTGTCGCCGGTGTCGTAGACGTTCAGATGCCGTTTGTTCAGCGGCACGTCGCCCGTGTCGAACTCGTCGACGTTGACGAACGAGTTCACGCTCGTGACGCGTGTCGCCCCGGGCGTCTTCGCGCGGAACGGCAACGCGGCGCGTTCCCAGACGTCCACCTCGTCGGTGACCTCGACGACGCTCTCGTTCTCGACGCCCAGTGCGGCGTTCGCTCGGTTATCGGGCTGTGCCATTCCGGTCTGGACACCTACGACCGTGAGGGCCAACAGGCCGGCTACCAGCAGACACACTCTACCCACCCTAAGTGTCATACGCAATGGTTTTACGCGCGCTTTCTTAACCGTTTAGATTCCTCTGAATGCTGTCTCGTTTACGGGTTGCCCGAAAGCGCTCGTCGAACGAACCCCACTTGACCGGAAATAGTTTTGCCCTCAGTGACGCAGATATCGCCATGGACACAGGATCGGGGGTTCGGTGCGTGGTTCTCGTCGCGGTGTTGTTCGCCGTCCCCGGACTCGGGGCCGCGACCGGTGACGTCGGACAAGACGCTGGTGCCGACGACTACAACGTGACCGTCGCGGACGCGGTCGAGACGCCGACCCGGACCGTCTCCCTGGAGGGCGAGGAGTTCGATGTCTCCGCGGTTGCCCAGCGTCGCCCGGGCGAACGGATCGACGTCACGGTCGCGGCGCCCGATGCGGGCTACGACCTCTATCTCTACGACGCCGACCGCAATATCCGGGACACGTCCCGCCAGCGAGGACCCGCAGAGGCGGCCTTCGACACCGAGGGGCTCGAAGTCGGAACGTACGTCGTCGCCGTCTACAGACAGGGGGAGTTCCTCGACGTGTTCCCCGTGGTCGTCGCCGGCTACGACGTGACCGTCTCGACGCCCGCCGAGACGGTGACCGACCGGACCGCCAGGGTTCCGGTGACGGTCACGTCGACGGGCGACCGCAGTGCGCCCGACGCGGTCGAGGTCGTCGTCGGCGACCGGAACCGCAGCGTCAGGACGACCGCGACGCGAGTCGAAGACGGCGAGTACGTCGCCAACGTCGATGTCTCGCGCTTGCCCGCGGGGACCTACCGCGCGTACGCGTCCGTGATCGAACGCCGTCCAGACGCGCGCGATCAGTCCCTGGGGATCAGCGACGGCGCGACCCTGACGGTCGGCGACACGCCACCGCCGACCTCACAACCGGGTAATTCCAAGACGATCGAAACCACGGACGGGTCGGGTTCCTCCGCCGACGTGCTGACCCCGAACGGGAACGACGGACCATCGACGACTGCAGGGACCGGACGGTCGACGGCCGTGGCCCTGCTGACGGTCGCCCTGCTCGGGTACGGGCTGGTGACGGCCCTTCGGCGTCGGCGGTGACGCGGCCGTCCCCGGATCACGTATCGGGCGAATCCATCGTCAGGGGAGATTGTTCAGGTAGAAGATGTTTTATTCGTCGGCCGTCTGCGTCGGACCAACGAAGATCATGTCGAAGGAGGTCGCGGGAACGGACGGCGACGAGGGATCGGTCGTCCACTGCGCGGACGTCGTCAGGGAGTACCGACGGGGCGGGGGTGGCTTCTTCGGGGGCGACGGGACGGCGATCCGCGCCGTCGACGGCGTGACGCTGTCGATCGACGCCGGCGAGGTCGTCGGCATCGCCGGCCCGAGCGGGAGCGGCAAGACCACACTCTTGCACCTGCTCGCCGGCCTGGACACGCCGAGTGCGGGGACGGTCACGCTCGCCGGCACCGACGTGGGGTCGCTCTCCGAGCGCGGGCGGGCGCGCCACCGCCTCGACCACGTCGGCATCGTCTTCCAGCGCTTTCACCTGCTGCCGTCGCTGACCGCCACCTCGAACGTCGCGCTCCCGCTGGTCGAACGGGGCGTGGGCAAGCGAACGCGCCGGGAACGGGCCCGCGAGGCGCTCGAATCCGTGGGCCTCGAAGACCGGGCCGATCACCGCCCCGGCCAGCTCAGTGGCGGGGAACGCCAGCGGGTCGCCATCGCGCGAGCGCTCATCACCGAACCGGACCTCGTCGTCGCCGACGAGCCGACCGGCGAACTCGACACCGAGACGAGCGCGCGAGTGCTGGACGTGCTGACCGACCTCGCGACCGACCGCGCGGTCGTGCTCGCATCGCACGACGACCAGGCGCTGGCCGCGGGCGACCGACTGGTCCGCCTCCGCGACGGGGCCGTCACCGGGGAGGACCGTGCCCCGTAGCCTCGCCCGCCTGCGCCGCTGGTACGGGCTCGTCGGCCTCGGGGTGACCCGGGTCGTCGGCTCGCTCGTCCACGGCGGCACTCGACGCGTGGGCTACAGCGTGCTCGGCGTCGCCATCGCCGTCGCACTGCTGACGGTCGTGACCGGCATCGCCTTCGGCGTGACCGCCGACGCGACCGTCCACGGCGAGGGCGTCGACTACGTGGTCGTCCCCGAGCGCGGGACGGCCAGCTCCGCGGTCGTCGCGACCGGCGACCCCCGGCTCGGCGACGTCCACGCCACCGCTGCGGGCCTCCGCGAGGACGAGCGGATCTCCCACGCCACGCCCGTCTTGCGCCAGGTGCTCCAGGTCTCCGTCGACGGTGGCTCGACCCAGGAGTACGTCGCGGTGGTCGGCGTCGTCGGCGGGGAAAATCTGGATCTGGTCGCCGGCGTCAACGTGTCGGCCCTCACCCCCGGCGACCCCCACTACGCGAACGGAAGCCGCAACGGGTCCTGGACCGGCGAGGTCGTGCTGAACGAGGCGGCCGCGTCGGTGCTGAACGCCTCGGCTGGCTCCGGGTTGCAGTTCGCGACCGCACCCGAGCGCAACTTCTCGGTCGTCGCGGTGGCCGACGCCGAGCGGAGCGGGCCGGGCGGGTCGGTCCCCGTCGCGGCCGCGCAGTTGAGCGAACTGCAGGCGGTGACGGGCGCCGACCGCGGGGACGTGGCCACCCACCTGCTGGTGGACACGAACGCACCGGGCGTCCGGGACCGGCTCGCCGGTCTGTACCCCAACACCGAGGTCGTCGAGCAGCGCGGGCTCTCGACCTACCAGCTGGGGAACTCCGACCTCCCGCTCGCGATGGCCGTGGTCGCGTTCCTGACGGCGCTGGTCGTCGGCGTGCTCTTCATCGGGACGACGATGGCCCTTGCGGTGACGGCCGACCGCCGCCTGCTCGCGACGATGGGCGCCGTCGGCTTCGGCGGTCGGAGCCGCTCGCTCATCGTCCTCGCCGAGACGGTCACCGTCTCCGTGCTCGGCGGGATTCTGGGAGTGGTCGTCGGCCGGGCCGGCATCGCCGCGACGAACCTCGCCACCCGGGAGTATCTGGGGACCCAGATCGCACAGTTCCACCTGGCCCTCGCCGCCTACGGGCTCGGGGTCGCGGTCGTCATCGGCCTGCTCGCCGCGCCCTATCCGGTCTGGTTGAGCCATCGAGGTCGCGTCACGGAGGACATCCGACGATGAGAGTGCTCACGCGACTCCGTGCGTCGGTCGGACTCGCCATCGCGCAGTTGCGGTACGACCGCACGCGGACGGCGCTGGCCGTGCTCGGCGTCGCGCTGGCCGTCGTCTCGACGACGCTGTTGCTCGGCCTCGGCATCGGCGTCGTCGCCTTCGGCGAGGAGCGCTTCGCCCAGTCCGACCAGGAGCTCTGGGTGACCGGCGGCCCCGTGGAACTTGCGCCGGGGACGGTGGGCGGCGTCGACAACTCCCTGACCGGCTCGCACGAACTCTCCGATCGGATCAGTCGCCACGAGGACGTCAAGATCGCCGCACCGCTGGCCTTCCAGACCGTCTACGTCGGCCGGAATCGGAGCGAGCTGGAGCCAATCGCCGCGGTGGGGGTGCCGTTCGTCAAGGAGAGTCGCATCGGCATCGACCGCGGGTCGACCTTCTCGAAATCAGGCACCCACTACGCCAACGGGACCTACGACGGCCCGATGAACCACGAGGTCCTGATCGACCAGCGGACCGCGAGCCTGTTCGACGTCGGCATCGGCGACACCCTCTACGTCGGCGGGACGACCAGTACCGCCCGCGAGCACGAGTTCGAGATCGTCGGCTTCACCTCCACCTTCTCGCAGTTCCTCGGGACCTCCACCGTGACGCTCCAGCTGAGCGAACTGCAGGAAGTCACCGGGACGACCGGCACCGACGAGGCCACCTACGTCGCCGTGAACTTAGAGGACGGCGCCGACCCCGATCAGGTGGCCGGGGAACTGGAGCGGGAGTACCCGAACTACGACGTCCGGACCAACGAGGAACAACTGCAGTCGCTCCTGCAGGAACGGCTGGTGGTGCTGGCCGCTGGAGTCAGTTTGGCCGGGTTGGCCGTGGTCGTCGGGTTCGCGATCACGCTGAATCTGTTGTTGTCGTTTGTGGCCCAGCAACGCCGACAGTTCGCCGCGCTGCAGGCGCTCGGCTGTTCCCGGTGGACGCTTGGCGGGACGATCGTGGCGCAGGCGTTGGTGGTTGGGTTGGTTGGGGTTGTGGTGGGCCTGGGGCTTTCCGTGCCTCTGGCTATTGGTCTGGAGTGGGTCGCCGAAACGCTGGTCGGCTTCGGGGATGTGATTCAGTTGTCCGGGACTGCTGTATTGGTCGGGGCCTGGATTGGTGGAGTTACGAGTTTGGTTAGTGGGATGGTTGCTGGGTGGGGTGTTGGGCGTGGGTCGGTGGTAGAAGACGATATTTGATATTGGCTCAGCCAATAATATTTGTATTTGAACTATTCCATTGCTATTCAGACCTCCTTGAATCCAGGACCAAATCCATCAAGCTTTGTTGGTACTATATCTGCTTTCTAAGAAACTCTCTTGTCCTTTCCATCTCGAATCCTATCTTATCCTCAAACATATCAAATAAAATCAAGTCATCCTCTTCAACACTACGCGTGAGGAATAGTGAAAGTATTTGAATTATTCCGAGGGAAAGTCCAACTAATACCATTTCAGGGATGCTCAGTTGGTTCTGAGTGAGTAACGCCAGAGACGCTGCAAACCCTGCTGTTGGAATAATTGGTTTGATATTGGATAAAGCAAACGGAGTAATCCCAGTTTCTCTATAAATAGCACCTGTTTCAACTATATTGTATACTGCGTAACCCATCACAGTAGAAAATGCTGCCCCTACGATTCCAAACACGGGGATGAGAAGTATATTGAATATAAAGTTAAAACACAGACCAACAGCTGCGGAATATAACTCAATTCGAGGTTGATCAATAGCCTGTACTACGTCCCCATTTAACCCAGTAACAGCACGTATGAGAAGACCTCCAACCAATACGCTCAATGCCGTGGCTGCGGATAAATACGCCTCACCGTACACAATTCGTATTATATCAGAAGAGAAGAATGAAAAGAGAAGAACTGGCGGTGTGGTAGCGAGTAGTATCCATTTAGTAGATGCATTATATAAATGGTTCAATTCCTCCTTCATTCCCCTATCATAGTATTTTGTCGCCAGAGGTAGGAAAATAAACGTGAATGAGCCAAGAATGAAGGTTGAAATTTGTTGGAGTGGCTGGATTGAACGGTAGTAGCCGACTGACGTTTCATCCATGAAGTATCCAATCATCAATATATCTAGATTTCGGAGAAATAGGAAGATTGCTAGTCCTCCAGCTAACGGCCATGAGAACCGCCAGAGTTCGCGGACTGAGGTAACACTTGGAGTGTGGTGGGATATATTTGTCAGATCAAGATTCTTCCTTATGAAGATACTCGCTCCCAGAACTAAAAGAAGTGGAACGGAGAGCCAGTATACGATAGCCCCCAGTACATTTTCGCCCGTTAAGGTTAAGGCTAAAAGGATACCGATAGAGCCGAGTCGTGAGATGAAGTCCTGTGAAATAACAGCGGGAAAAGATTGTTTCTGTGCTCTTAGTATTCCTAGCGAAATTCGACCTAACGGGTAAAGAAATATGTAAGGAATGAATAGGACCAAAAATGTGGAGACAGCCATAATTCCCGCTATCTGAGCTATCCAATTTCGAAGTAGATAGAGAACTATAGAGGAGATCGAAGCACTAAACAAGACAATTATAAGACCACTTTGAACGATTTCTTCTTTAGAAAGACTGCCCCGTTCACCGGACATTTTTCTTGTAACTCCATCATGTACCCCCAGAAGTACAATTGTCGCCACAGATGATACAATCGTATACGTAAAGGCAATTTCACCAAACATATTTGGGTTGAGAGACCGAATGATAATTATCTCTCCAAAAAATCCAAGAGCACGGCCTAAAATAGTGCCACAAAGAATTAGTAGTGCGCTCTCAGCCAGATCCCCGAGTGATTCATTTGCCGACTGCACATTAGTTCATTAGAAGTTAAATATTAGTAAATTTCGTCTTCTCGCCATACCATATCCGTAATTAAATAATTAGGTCCATAGATCATATTCTATCTTGTAAAGTCCGCTATTGGTTTTTTGGTCCGGAGAAAGCAAAGACGTGGATTGAGGAAGCAAGGGAAATCAATCTCTCTCAATCAGAAAGAGAGGATAAAGATGTACCACTCGATCTTCTGGAAGAACTCGGTTATATCGAATAACTCAAAGCAATAGATTGTGGTTTTCCCAAATGTTTCACCAGACCCGTCCACCTATTCTCCTTACCGGATGTTTTATGAAAACGGTGGGTCGAAGGAAGTATCTCAGCTCACTGCAGATTGATACTGGTCATAAATTCTACCTGTAACCGTATCCCAATCCCAGTCTGCAATTTGGTTTTCCGCATTGGTTGACAATTTTTCCCGGAATCCTTCTGAGGAATAGAGTTTCTCCAGAGCATCGGCAATTTTGGATGCATTATGATCAACAAGCAATCCAGTTTTCTCATCTTTAATTATATCTGGGATTCCACCTACTGGCGTCGAAATCACTGGTACACCTAGCTCAAATGCTTCGACTATGACGCGAGGCATCCCTTCCCGTTCAGAGGGCAGAACGAGTGTATCCGCTTGTGAGATTTCGGTCAATGCCGTTCTGTGAGAGACACTCCCCTTCAATTCAATTTTATCACCATATTCGATACCCTCAATATGGTCTTTTACTTCATTGAAATCCGGTCCATCGCCTATAATTACCAACTTTCCAGATCTGTGCTTTGTATAGAACTCCTCAAAGGCATCAAGTAAGAGGAATATGCCCTTGTGTTGGATTACCGTCCCAACGAAGATAATCGTGAATTCGTCGTTTTCTGATTCAATAGCACAATCAGAAACGTAATCTGGATTTACAACCGGGATTCTTGTAATTTTGTTGGCGTCGACACCCGCCTTCTCAAGACGGGCATCAATATTACTGCTACAGCTAAGCCAATGCTCAACATTACCTAATGTAACCATCCATAACGGGAAGTCCTCATCGCGACAGTCGTAGACGAGGGGGACATCTAAAAGGACTGTAGCAACCGCGAGCCCCGGGACGGCATTGGAGGTTGAATGAGAATGAACGAGATCAATATCCTCAAAGAGTATCAGATAGAGGCTTATAATGAGAGATACGAGAGAGGGAATTGCGGTCCGGATGAATAGAGGAGGGTGGTGAAGTTCCGGAATCACCCTAAGGACGGTAACCGCTGGATTATCATTTATTTCATCATGGTCTTCCCCCCTAGCCGTAAGTACAAAGATAGTGTGATTGTCATCTATCTTCTCAACCAAGTTGGAGAAATATGAGGCTGCCCCACCTGATTGAGGAGGATATATTGGCGAGTGTATCAGGATTCTCGACATTTTGGTTCAATATCCGCCTTTATTTTTATAGTTATTACGGTTCTGATAGAAGTAATTTACCTTCCCTCAACATTAGTAAATACGTTCACAAGGCGATTACCAGCCCGTTCCCAGCTGTACTTTTCTACTAATTCCTCACCACATTCCGTCAATTCAGTCTTGAGTTCATGATCGTTCAGTACCTTCCAGACTCCCTCTGCGATTTGTTCGGGACGATCTGGATCCGGAAATAGTGCACAATCACCCAGAACCTCCGGTAGGGCCGCAGCACTAGAAGCAACAACGGGTGTCATTTGGGTCATTGCCTCTAGCGGAGGAAGGCCAAACCCCTCATATTTCGACGGATAGAGGAAGATATCTGCATTCTTATAGGCATATTTAAGTTCAGGCTGGGTAAGATACCCCGGAGTCACAATTTGGGAGGACTCTCCAATAGTGAAGTCTTGAAATATCGACTTGTTTCCAGGGCCAATTATCACAAGTTTATGTGGAACGCCGTAGTTTTCCCGGAGTATGCGATAACTCTCCAGTATACCACTAATATTCTTCCGGGGGTTGAGTGACCCTACATATAATATGTAATCATCTGGGAGATCTACCGGAGATTCTAATGACGAATACAGATAGTCATCAGAGACTCCATTTGGTACGACCGAGATTTTGCTCCTGTCAACAGAAATTATCCGTTCTATCTCGGATTTCGAGAACTCTGAAACCGTCACTATAGCATCCGCTAATTGTAGTCCTCGAGGTAAGGTAATGGTTCGATATAACCGGTGAGTCGGACTTGACATGCCTCTCAGTGCATTCATGTCATGGGTGCACACTACAACAGACGCATCAATTTCTGTAAGTGGGGCGTTTCCATTGGGACAGTACAAGAGATCGATATCGTACTTCTCTATTAACCTCGGGAGAAAAATTCGCTCCCACAGAATGCCAAAGACCTGACTGTCTCTGAAAAAATAGTCAGATATGAGTTCTTCTTCAGGAAATAATTCAGCTACTGAGTCGTGACCTAAAATAGCAAGGTCAATCTCATCGTTCTTTTCGAGTTCTTTTGTTTGATTTATAGCAGTTTGAACTGCCCCCCCTGGCTCTGAGACAGAGAATGTTCTTGCATTCACCCCTACTCGTATCATTCCTTGTACCCCAGCGCACTCAGCCGCCGGTCGATCTCTTCGTCAACCTCGGAGTCGTCACCACTGGCCCCTCCGTTCTCCGCACGAATCCGCTCGTCGACGTGTGCCTCTAGCTCCTCACGTAACGACCGGTCCGAACAGTCGCCGAACTCCAGGGACCCGGTTTCAGTGTCCCGTTTGCAGAAACACACACCACTCTCGGAACGCACCGCGTACCGGCGAACGTGCGCGTGCTCGTCCTCACCGCGAGCCTGCTGGAACACGGACCGATTACCAGATACGTCGAACAGCGACGCGCCGACGTACTCTCGGTCCACACCCACGGCGTCACCGATCGTCGCCGCGACGTCGAGCGTACTGACCGGCGTCGAGACCACGTCCCCATCCGCGCCCCCTGGCGGGCGAACGAACAGCGGCACCTTCGTGATTTCGTCGTGGAGGTAGCGCGGGTGTTCGTAGTAGTCGTGTTCCCCAAAGGCGTCTCCGTGGTCGGCAGTCACGATCAACAGTGACTCCTCCAGCACGCCACGGGATTCCAATTCGTCCAGAAACTCGCCGACTTGCGCGTCGTTGTACGCGATCTCGGCGTCGTAGCAGTCGATCAACAGCTGCCGTTCCTCGTCGGTGATCGACTCGGGATCGTCGATGGCCCGCTGGTACAGCGACTGCGCGCGTTTGTCGGACACCCCACCGCGACCGTACCGCTCGCGGTACTCACCCGGCGGTTCGTACGGGCCGTGGGTGTCCATGTAGTGATTCCACAGGAAGAACGGTTCGTCGTCCAGCGATTCCACCCAGGAAATCGACCGCTTATTGATCTCGTCGGCGCGGGCGTAGTGGCGGTTCCGCAGTTTGTCCAGCAGCCGCTGGGCCAGCGCCACCAGTTTGTTGCTCCCGAAGTGGAGGTCGTCGTCGAACTCAGCGAATCCCCGGTCGAAACCGTAGGCCCGCGACACGAACGGGTTCGAGTGGAAGCCGCCAGTCGCGAAGCCCTCGTTCGACAGGTCCGAGGCGATCGTTTCCGTCACGAGGTGGTACTTCGCGTCGATCGCCGTGTCGGGATACTCGCCGGTGAGGATGGCCGGCACAGCTTCGCGAGTGTGGGAACTCGCACTGTAGGCGTTCTCGAACCGGAGACACTCCTCGGCGAGTTCGTCGAGCACGGGGGACGTGTCACGCTCGTAGCCGTAACAGCCGAGGTGGTCCGCCCGGAGGGCGTCGAAGGAGAGGAGGGCGACATTCTCCCAGTCCCCATGCATTATATTCACAGAATAGACCATGCAGTATATGTGTTACGTGATTTGCGCGAACTTATTAGGATCGGTCGTGGTACCAGAATCTGAGCCGGGGTTCGAGAATAACGGCCAATCCCGCACCGAGGAGAGGTAAGCCCAGAAGTAACGCCTGTGCTACGAGAAGGACGTCTGACAAGACGACCATGTCCTCGCCTGTCCAGACAAAAACTTGATCAATGGTGAGGATGCGGGCAATTGTCTAGGTAAAGAAAAGCCCACCGGCCAGAGAACTCGCGATCAACGTTCGAGTTGTCGACTTGGATTACTTTCTGGCATGGATCGTGACCCCGCCATTATCGTAGACCCTCTGGTAAGAGGTATTCGCGTTGAGGGTCTGTTCTGGTTCCCACCTCAGCCGATACCAATTGCCTCTGAGACGCCAAACCTCGACATCGGTTCTATATGCAATATACTGGTACTCGTAGTTGAGCAACGTTCCATTTATCAGCTCGTTGTTCAACAATCCCGGATGCCAGAGAGGATTGGGAACGGTCTTCTGGTGATGTATCCCGCCACGAGCAGCCTGTTTAAAGTCGACTGCCTCGTCGCCGTAATACAAGTCCATATAACCAGTTTGATCAATTCTGTGGTTGGCGAACTGCTTTCCCTCGACCTCTTCTGCGGAGAGGTATAGACGCGGTGTGTCCGGATAATCCGGCATAGCCGTCGAGCTGAGGGGATTCGCTAACAGAATCACCAGCAGGAATCCAGCTGCAACAGTACGAGTGCTGACCCGGCCGGAGTGTAAAAGCCGCGCCAATCCAACACCGATGAGCGTTGCAACGAAGACAGCCCCATACATGTAGACTCTCTGGTATCCAAGTCCCGATCCGACTAAGCCCAGAAGTGCAGCGGAAACAGTCACTCCTGCGGCCGCCTGGAGAAGCCGGACGCGACTGTCGTCATACCGCCGGAATAAAACCAGTCCGACGATCCCGCCAGCCCCAACAGTGGCCGGTAGATAGAGTTGGCGAAGCAATGAGACAATAAGGGGAGATTCAACCACCGTCGCCGCTGCAGGTTGGACTACCTCGAACGATATCGGTAGTTCAGAGAGGCCAACTATCGAGAATATCTTTAGAACTGCCCTTTCAGAGTATCCCAGGAGATAGATCCACTGAAGGGCTAATGCGGCAATTCCAAGTGCTGCAACAATCCACATCGTGCCAGGGGAGCGGTGGATACCTATCCAATGAAGTACGGCCGAATATCCGACAAGGACAGCACCAATGCCAGCGAACAACATCACCGGGATTTTGTGCGTAACTGCGCCGGCCAGCAGGAAAAGCCCCAGTGGGAGAATATACTGCAAATCTAACTGACGATTGATATTTGTCATCAGTATCACCACAGAACCAGTGAGATAAATTGCCGCCACCGCCAGAGGGGTTGGAGCCATCCCAAAGAATAGTGAAGATGCACCGACAGCGGCCACACTTGCGGCGATAATCGGAGCGTCCGAATCGGACGTCAGGCGGCGAGACAGAATTGCTGCGAACAGAACGAATACGAGGCCCACGAGGAATGGAAAGACAGCATATGCCAGATCAACGGGCAATCCTGTAATGAGCATCACCTCCGCACCGAAAACATGAAACGCAGCTGCTGCTCCGTAAAAGTCTGGAGCGATCGCACTTAGGTCTCCAGTGATGGCGATGATCTGGCTGCGGACCGCGTACGCATCTGGGTCAAAAAACATCATGCTTGGAGGGAAGAGATATCCAAATACCCGCGCAGCGGCGGCTAGGATTGCAATCGCTACGACCCCTGCGACCGCTGATGCCCGCGACCCGAAACTGCCGGCCACCAGCGCACACACAGCTACAGCAAGTCCGAGCGGCAGCCCTGGAAAGAGTGTCCCGGAGATATGGGTATAGAAAACCCCCGTTCCGAAAGTCAGAGAAGCGCAAATGGCCCCTATTTTGAATCGCTGATCCACGTGTTAGATGTACATGTTGGACCCTTTTAGTTTTTCTAAGCAACCACCTGAAGACGGGGTCAGCCAGCGCATATCGGAGAGCAAGAGAGTCTGTCGCTAACTGATCGTCGTCATGTTACCAGTTTCATCAGCGACAACAGCCTCTACAGAACCATTGACGTATTCCTCGACGACGTTCGGCGGTTGAACACCACCGGAGTATGACCGGAAGTTCATGGTTTCCCTCCCGGAGAAGATCACGGACTGAGATACGGTCACGTCCTTCCCATTACGAAAGCAGAGCGTTCAAGGAGTTGTCGGGAGAGTATACAGACATCTGTCGATGAACGTATGTTTTGTAAGTAATGTGGTATATCCCTTCGTCACTGGCGGCGCACAGAAGCGCGTCCACGAGATCGGGACACGCCTCGCCGAAGAGGGCCACGACGTCACCGTCTACGGCCGGCACTTCTGGGATGGGCCGAAGGAGATGACCCACGAAGGGATGACCCTCCGCGCCGCAGCGCCAGAGGCCGAACTCTACGAGGACGAGGGACGGCGCTCGATCACAGAGGCGATCGACTTCTCGGTCCGCCTGCTCCCGACGCTCCGGCGGCATATCGACGAGCACGACCTCGTCGTGGCCTCTGTCTTCCCCTACTTTCCGGTCCTATCCGCAGAACTCGCGACGCTCCCCGGTGACACGCCGCTGGTCACGACCTGGCACGAGGTCTGGGGCGACTACTGGGACGACTACCTCGGCCGGCTGGCCCCCGGCGGGAAACTCGTCGAGCGCGTCACGGCCCGGGTCCCCCAGCACCCGATCGCCGTCTCGGGCGTCACCGCCGACAGCCTCGCGACGATGGGGCCGGCCCGCAGCGAGATCGATGTCGTCCCGAACGGCATCGACGTCGAGCAGATCCGGGGCGCACCCCTCCCCGAGGATTCCTGGCGAGCGGACGGCGAGCCCGGGTTCGACGTCCTCTTCGCCGGCCGGTTGATCGAGGACAAGCGCGTGGACGTCCTCCTGGAAGCCTTCGACGCGGTCGCGACCGACCACGACGCCACGCTGGGCATCGTCGGCGACGGCCCGGAGCGCGAGCGCCTGCAGCACCTCGCGGACGACCTCGACACCGCGGATCGGATCACGTTCCTCGGCTTCCTCGAGGAGTACGAAGACGTCCTCGGACACATGCGCGTCGCAGACGTGTTCGCCTCGCCCTCCACGCGAGAGGGGTTCGGCATCACCTACGCGGAGGCGATGGCCGCGGACTGTCTCGTCGTCGGTGCCGACCACCCGGACTCGGCCGCCGACGAGGTCATCGGCGACGCCGGCCTGCTGGCCGAGCCGACGGTCGACGGCGTCGCCAGCGCGCTCCGATCGGCCCTCTCGGGCGAACGCCCGGCAACCGACCCGACGGAACGAGCCGAGCTATTCGACTGGGACGCCGTCGCGGAGCAGGCCGAATCCGTTTACCGCCGCGCCGTCGACTCTGCGTAACGACCGCCCGACGACGGCCCCCACCGCCCCTCACCGAGTCACGTTCACCCAGAGATGCAGGTCCCGGTAGGCCGTGGCCTCGGAGGCGTCCTCGGGGGCTGAGCCCCTGTACAGCAGGTACTGCAGGCGCAACCGCTCGCCGGTCATCGTCGGGTCGATCGACCGGCGCTGTTGCCAGCTCTCGTTCGCCGCGATTTCGGGCGTGGTGAACCGGTCGATCTCCTCGCGGTCCAGCACCCGTGTCGAGTTGTTCACCGTCTCGACCCGCTGGAGCTGGACCACCACCGCATAACGCGTCGGCTCGTGTTCGTGGTTGCCGACGCCGACGATCACCGACTGGCTCTCACCCACCGTGAAGTTCTGCGGGTAGCCGTCTGCGACCCGATCGCCGTCTTCGTTCTCGGTCAGGAGGTAGAACTCGGTGAACCGCTCGCCGTCCGAGGGGACCAGCACGGCGTACCCGACGGTCGAGACGGCCAGCAGAAGAGCCACCACCAGCAGGACGTTCAGCGCCGCGTCCGCCCGCGAAGCGGGCTCGAACAGCTCCCGACGCCCCGCCGCCACCCACGACCGGTAGGGCACGCTGAACCGCTCCTCGGGGGGCAGCGCCCACCGACGCACGGCGGCGAGCACGACCGAGCCCGTGGTCACGGCCCCCACGGCCAGCGCGACGGGCAGGAGGCGGATGCCCCACGGCGTGAAGTTCAGCGCCAGTCCGAGCAGTGGGACGACGGCGATACTCAGGCCGAAGGAGAGTGCCACACGCTCGAGGCCGTCGATGCCGCTCTCCCGGGCGTCCTCGTCGTCGACCGGCGTCGACGCCTCGGGGAAGAGCGCTGCCAGCAGCGCGTAGCCCGGACAGAAGAGCACGAAGGGGAGCCCGACCACCACCCGCAGCGGCGTCTCGCGAACGCCCGGGACGGTGACCGAGAGCAGTGTCAGGACCACCAGCGCGACGACGGCCGCCAGGTCGGCCGGTAGCCGCCGTACTGGCCGCGGGAGCATGAGCCACCAGGTCCCGGAACGCGACATTGGCGTGACTGTTGCTCGGACGAACTGAAAAAGCGACCGGTTACGAGGGCGACAGGACCCCCTCAGTTGCCGGCCGCCTCGCGGTCTTCGAGGATGGTGGCCGCCCGGTCGAGCGTCCGCTCGGCCCGGTCGGTCGGGACCGGCGACTGCGCGAACGCCGCCCGCTCGTAGCTGTCGATCACCTGCTCCAGTTCCGTGCGGTCGCTCTCGTCCAGCGCATCCGTCACGGCCGCGTACACCTCACGGTGCGTGCCGTCCGCGGGGACGTCGTGCTCGGCTGCGAGCGCGTCCCGCACGGCCGCGTACGCAGCCATCACGGCCGCGTCCGTCTCACCCTCGTCGAACCGCTCCCGTGCCGCGGCCAGCGGTGACGCGTCCCCGGTCGACTCGGTGTCCGCCCCGTTCTCGCTGGGTTCCTCGGTGTCCACCGCGTTCGCGACGACGATCGGGTCGTCGTCCGACCCGTCCCCTGCTTCCCGTTCTCGCCAGAGGTACGCGGCCGCTCCACCGAGCGCTACCAGGACCAGCAGGACCACGGCGACGATCGGGAGAAGCCAGCCGGAAAGGAGTGACCCCGTCCCGTCGTCGCCGCCGTCGCCACCAGCACCGTCGCCACCGACCCCGCCCCCGTCCTGCTCGGCCGGTCCGAGCGTCACGGTCGCGTTCGCCCGTGAGGCCTCGAGGTTCGTCCCGTCAGCCTGGTAGACGACCGACACCGACGCGGTCCCGTTCGCCGCCGTCGGGGTGCCGGGGACCGACGCCGTCGCCGCGAACCGCCCGTCCCCGTCGGTCCGTACCGTCGTCGCGACGCTCCCGTCCACGAGCACCCTGAGCCGCTGTTCGGGGACGGCCCTGCCCTCGGCCGTCCGGAGCGTCCCGTCCACGTCCACCGACTCGGTGCCGTTCGACTCGGCGTCGAGCGAGAGCGACGTCGGCGTGGACTCGACCGTCACCGTCGCGGCCTCGCCCGCCGCGGTCAGCGCCCGGTCGTCCTGCGCGACGCGGGCCGCCACCGTCCGGGAGCCGTCGAGCACGGTCGCCGGCACCGTCGCGTTCAGCCGAAACCCGCCGTCCGCGTCGGTCCTCACGACGCCCAGGCGCTCGTCGCCGAGCGTCACTTCGACGGGCACGTCGGGCGCGCCGACCCCATCGGCACCGACCCGCCCGGTGACGGTGAGATCGTCCGCGAAACTCACCGTCGTCGGTTCCGGGGTGACCGTCACCGACGGTTCGACCGGTTCGATCGTCGCGTCGACGGTGTCGGTCGAGCGCAGGTAGCGCGACGCGTCGGCGGGCGCGAACGCCACGTCAAGCGACTGTGACCCGACCGGTTGCGTCGTCGGGCGAAACTCGAAGGAGAACCGGCCGTCGGCGTCGGTCGTCGTCGTCACGGACCGGCCGGCCACGGTGAACCGCGTCCGGTGGTCGGCGACCGCCGTCCCGTTCTCGGTCGCGAGCCGTCCCGTGATCGTCAGCGGATCGTCGAACGAGGCGGTCCCGTTGCCGGCCTCGACCGTCAGCGACGTGCCGACGAACACGGCCGCCTCGATCGCCGACTGCTGGCTGCTGACGTTCTCCTGGAGTCGCTCGATGGTCGTGGTCGCCTCGGACAGATCCGCGTTCGGCGACTCCGAGAGTCGGCCGTAGAGCCGCCGCAGCGAGGAGCCGTTGTCCCGGATGCGCTGTGCCGGCTCCCTGAGAGTCCGGGCCACCATCCGCGCGCGTGTGGCGTTCCCCTGCTCCCTCGCCTCGCGGTATCGTTCGAACCCCTCGCGATACCGTTCGACTGCGTCGACAAACGACGACTGGTTCTCCTGTGCTTGGCCGTACGTCTCGGCCTGCTCGTCGTCCTCGTCGCCGTCGGTCTCGCCGGCCACGTCGACGAACTGGTCGAGTCGCTCGTCGTACCCGTCGCCCAGAATCTCCGACGCCTGCTCGTACTGCCCCTGGCTCAGGTTGATCGCACTGCCCCCGAGCCGGTCGGCGAGTTCGCCCTGCAACCAGCGCGACACCGCCTCGAGGTCGCCCTCCGACCCCGCCTCGTCCGGGTCCTCGTGTCTCGTCGACTCGTTGTCGTCACCGTCCGATTCCTGCGCCGCGGCGACGCCGACCGGCGCGCGCCAGCCGTCCGCCGCCGCACCGACCGTCGTGTCCCCCGCGGCCCCCACCTCGGCGATGGCCGTCCCACCCTGGGATTCCGACGCCGTGAGGGCGCCGGGGACCCACCAGCAGGTGGCGACGAGCAGCACCGCCGCGACCGCAACTCCGAAGCGTCTCACTGTTACCGGCCGTTAGCGGACGGGACTATTATTTCTTACCAGTTTACTGTGATATGATCGCCGGATCGCCCCCTGTCGCATCCAGAACCTTCAATTGCGCGCCCATTCATCCGGCGGACATGGAACCCACGCGCCGCTGGTGGGGGACCGTCGCCCTGGCGGCCCTCCTCGCAGCCGGTGCGGCCGTCCTCGACCGCCCGCAGTTACTCGTCGGTACCGTCGGCCTCGGCGCGTGGCTCGTCGCCGCACAGGCGAGTTTCGTCCGCGACGTCCACGCGCTTCAGGAGACGCTGGCCGTCGACCAGACCGTCGCGCCCGTGCGACTCGCCGTCGGCGACGACCTGACGCTCTCGCTCACCGTCGAACGGACGGGTCCGACCAGGCGGTCCGTCTCGGTCACCGCCGCCGCACCTGCGGGGGTGGCCGGCCCCGAACGGAGCGACCGGACGACCGTCCTCGACGCGGACGAGTCCGACGCCGCTACCGCGTTCACCGTCACGCCGCAGGTCGTCGGCGAGACCCAGTTTGGGTCGCCCACGGTGACCGTCACCTCCCCGCTGTTCAGCTCGGAGTTCACGACGGGCGGAGCAGTCTCGGCGACAGTCGGCCCCCGCGGCCCGACCGACGTCCACGTCGGCGAGGGTGGCGACCGCTTCGCGGCTCCCTTTGGGAAACACGCGGCCGGCCAGTGGGGGAGCGGCCTCGAACTCTCGAACGTCAGGCAGTACGTGTCGGGCGACGACGCCGACCGGATCGACTGGAACGCGACCGCGCGACTCGGCGAGCCCCACGTCGTCGAGTACGAGTCGAAAGTCGACATCCGATGGCTCCTGGTGGTCGACCGCCGGCCCTCGATGGCCGACGGTCCCCCGGGCGAGACGAAACTCGACTACGCCCGACAGGTGGCGCTCGGGACGCTCCACGCAGCCCAGAAGACGAACGACCCGGTCGGCCTCGTCGCCGTCGGCTCCGAGGGCCTGACCCACCGTGAGCGACCCAGCGCGGATTCGACCCACTACGCCTGGCTCCACTCGCTCGTCCGCAGCCTCGACCCCGTCACCGACGCGAGCGCGTCATCGACCGGGAAGACACGTCGGACGCCCCAGCGCGCCCGGATCGACGCCCGCACCGCGGCCGCCCGTCTGGAATCTGACGACTCCCCCTTCGCGAGCGCGCTCGGCCCGTTCTTCGACGAGCCGGGACCGACGGAGGAGACCGGCAGGGAGACGTCCCTCCACGAGACGCTCACGCAGGAGCTCGCGCGACTGCGGGGCACCGTCGTCACGATAGTGCTGACCGACGACACCCGCCGGGACGAGTTGCGGGAGACGGTCGAGGCCGCCCAGCACAACGGGGAGCAGGCCGTCGTCTTCCTCACGCCGTCCGTGCTGTTCGAGACCACCGGAATCGAGGACCTCGACGACGCCTACCACCGCTACGTTCGCTTCGAGGAGTTCCGTCGCAGCCTGAGCGGCGGCAGTCGTCGGGGGACACGAGTCTACGAGGTCGGCCCGCGCGAGCGCGTCGAGACGCTGTCGAACACGGCGAGTAGACGGAGGGCCAAGCGATGAACGGCGTCGTGCCTGCCGACGTCACCGACCGACTCGGCCGTCCCGGCGCGTACTCGCTGGTCGCCGGGTTCTTCGTCGCCGTCGTGGCCGCGTGGGCGCTGTACTGGGTCGGCGGCCCGCTGGGGGCCGCAGGTGGCGTCGCGCTCCTCGCCGTCTGGGTCGCGACGACCCCACAGTTCGCCTTCGCGATGGGGCAGGTCGCCCTCGTCGCGAGCGCCGGACGCATCGGCGACCCCCAGTTCGTCCTCGTGGAAGTCGCCCTGTTCGCCGTCCTGGTCACGCCTCCGCACCGCTCGCGGACCGACTGGCCGATTGTCGCCGCGACACCGGTCGCCGCACTCGCGTTCGGCGGCCTCGCCTGGTGGACGCAGACGACCTGGAACCGCACGGGACTGACGGCGGCCGTGGTCCTCGGCGCCATCGCCACGGCGGCGTATCTCGGCCACCGCTACGAACTCGTCGGCCTCGGGAGGGTTCGATCGTGAGCACCGAGTCCGACGGCTACGAGGGCGCCGCCGACGAGCCGACAGCGGCCGGGGACGATGACGAGGCGCTCGCGGCGCGGGCCGCCTACCTCGCCGAGGAGAACCGGCGACTGCGCGAGGAGTACCGCCGTGCGCGCAAGCAGGAGTATCACCGGACCGGGCTCGGCTTCGCCGGCCTCGGACTGCTCGCCCTCGTCGGCGCTCTCCTGTTCCCCGGCACCCGGGACGTCCTCTTCGCGCTCGCGGGCACCGGGCTCTTCGTCGCCGTCCTGATCTACTTCCTGACCCCCGAGCGGTTCATCGCCGCCTCCGTCGGCCAGCGCGTCTACGACGCCTTCGCCGACTCGATGGCCGGCCTCGTCGCGGACCTGGACCTGCAGGAGACCGGCGTCTACGTCCCGACGGACGCCGACCGGGTCAGGCTCTTCCTCCCCCAGCACGGCGCGTACGCAGTCCCCGAGGGGGCCGACCTCGAACGCACCGTCGTCGTCGCCGCCGACGACCGGCGTCGCGGCGTCTGCCTCTCGCCCACCGGCGACGGCCTCTACGAGGAGTTCGAGCGAGCGAGCGCCGCCGACCCGGCCACCGATCCCGTCGACCTGGCGGCCCAGATCGCGGACGCACTCGTCGAGGTCCACGAACTGGTCGATAGCGCGACGACCGACGTCGACCGCGAGGCGGGACGGCTCGCGCTCGAAGTGACCGGGAGCGCCTACGGGCCGGTCGACGGAATCGACCACCCCGTCGCGTCCTTTGCGGCCTGCGGCCTGGCGCGAACGCTCGACGTGCCCGTGGAAATCGAGGAGGAAACGGGCGACCGAGACGAAGAGGAGTCGCTGGTCGTCTGCTCGTGGGATCCCGAGGCGGTCGACGTCGACGACGAATCCGGAGTCGCGGACACGGAGACAGCGTGACCGGCGGGACCGCGTACCCGCTGAGAGCTACCCGTCCCCGTCCGTGACCGCGGTCGCACGCGGTCCTTCGAGGTCCTCCGTGCCCGGCGGTGACACCGACTCGACGGCGTCCGTGACGACGGTGGTCGTCGATCGGTTACTCAACTCCGCTTCGGCCTGCAGAATGACCCGGTGGCCGAGGACGTTGTCGGTGAGCGCTTTCACGTCGTCGGGGATGACGTACTCGCGGCCGTGGATCGCCGCCCGGGCCTTCGAGCCGTCGAGCAACGCCAGCGTCGCCCGCGGCGAGCCACCGAACTCCAGATCCGGATGTTCGCGCGTGGCCGCCACCATGTCCCGGATGTACTGTTTGATGGAATCGTGGACGTAGATCTCGGCCACGATCTCACGCGCCGATTCGATGGCCGACGCCGACGCGACGGTCGAGACCGACGACGGCCCCAGTTCCGGGTCGTCGTCGAACCGGTCGAGCATCGCCAGTTCGTCGCTCTCGTCCGGCAGGTCTACCCGGAGCTTGAACATGAATCGGTCGCGCTGGGCTTCGGGCAGCTCGTAGACCCCCTCGAACTCCAGGGGGTTCTGCGTCGCGACGACCATGAAGGGCGACGGCAGCGCGAACGTGTCGCCGTCGATGGTGACCGTCTCCTCTTCCATGGCTTCGAGCAGCGCGCTCTGGGTCTTGGGCGTCGCCCGATTGATCTCGTCGGCGACGACGATGTTCGCGAACACCGGCCCCCGCTGGAGGTCGAATTCACCGGTCCCCTCGCGGTAGATGTGGGTTCCCGTCACGTCCGCGGGCAAGACGTCGGGCGTCATCTGGATGCGCGTGTACTCCAGTCCCGTCGCAGTCGCGAAGAGGTTCGCGACCGTCGTCTTCGCCACGCCGGGAACGCCTTCGAGAAGCACGTGTCCCCGGGTCAGTAACGCCACCGTCAGCCCCTCGACGATCGTCTCGTTCCCGACGAGCACGTTCCCGACCTCCGACTCGAGCGTCGCGTATAACTCCTCGGGGTGGACCATTACAGGTACATTTCGGACGCGACGTAAAAACGTATCTGCTCGAACGGACGTCGCGGTCGCCGTCCCGTCACCCGGTCGTCGCCCCGCAGTCGCCTCCCGTCAGTCGTCCCGGTCGCCCGGGGACGCGTCGAGATCGGTGTCGACCAGCCGTTCGACCCGGTCGCGGTCCCACTCCGGGTGACGGGCCGCGACGTGTTCCAGCACCGCCTCGCGGGAGACGACACCGTCGTCCTCGAATGCCGGTCGGTGGCCGCGCAGTCGGGCGAGACGCGTCCGGCCCCTTTCGAGCAGCGACGGCCGGGTCGTCCACACCGCGAGGGCGAAGATCGCACTCGTGCCGACCAGCAGTTGCGCGAGCGGTGTCTCCCGGAGCACCAGCACGGCCATCGCCAGCGGCGGCACCGGCTCACCGTGTGAAATGTCTACGAGCACGCGGTCGTCCTCGTCGACCAGCGTTCGGACGAACGCACTGTTCCCCTCCCGTTCCTGCATCGCGTTGATGAAGACGCTCGGGTCGCCGACGACGACGACCCGGCCCTCGCCAACGGATTCGCTCGTGGCGACCGGGTGCGACCGGAGCGACTCGCTGTCGTCGAGTTCGCCATTTTGGTTCCCGTCCAGATAGCCGTACGGCGACGTTGCGACGAGGACGGTCGACCCGTTGGGATGCACGGCCGTGCCGTGGTTGAGCGTGAGCGACTCGACGCCGTCCGCTGCCAGCTCGTCGGACACGTTGGTCGCGTCCACCAGCGCCGGCGACCGGTAGTAGTTGCGCTCGTCGCGCAACGACCGGCCGTCGACGCGCGCCGAGGCGTTCACGGCGTCGAGGAGTTCGTTTCCGTTGGAACCGTAGTCCTCGGCCACGACGAGCGTTCCCCCGTCCCGGACGAACGACCGGACCGCGGCGGCCTCGTCGGTCCCGTACTCACGGTCCGGGGAGAGGACGACGGCGACGGTCCCGTCCGGATCCACGGACCCGTAGGCTGCAGTCGCCCTCGCGAGGTCCCACTCGGCACCGGCCGATTCGGTCTGGGCACGTAGTTCCGACGTGCCATCCCACGACGGGTTGTGCGGGGCGTACGCCGCCGTCGAAGTCGACCCGGCGAACACGACGGCCGTCGCGACGACGACGGCGAAGACGGCCAAGCCCAGTCGGTACCAGGGTGTGCTCATCCGACCACCCCCGGCGGGAGGATCTCGAGGATGCGTCTGACGACGACCGCTGCGAACACCAGCAGGCCGACGGCGACGATCCATTTCAGCCGCGACCGCCAGCGCGGCGTCACGTTGAACGGTGCGGTGAGTTCGACGACGACGAGAAAGCCGATCAGCGAGACGACGAAGAAGAGTTCGAGCGTCAACGCACCGAGTATCACGAGGAGGCACAGTCCCGTCACCATCCAGGCCACCTGTCCCTGGACGAACTGTACCCGCCTCGGCGTCGTCATTACGAATCAGTCCCGGTCCGACCGAGTTAAAGGTCCGGTCATCAGACGGGACGGCCCTAAACAAAACGAGAATGGCGTCTGTCCAGAGGTTGGGGAGCGTGGTAGACCCTGATGCTGATTTCTGACGCAATAGAGGAATTTACCAGTTGGTTCGGTGCAACTAACAACCTGAAAAACAAGAACTCGTATGTGGGATGTTCAAGTCCTCTCAAGAGCCAAAGCTGATGATGTCCACTTTGACGACATATTGGAGGATCGAAGACACGTATGCGCACTCCTGGTCGGCCACGTGGGGAGAGTTCGAGGTATGGCGGTACCGGGTCGAGGATCACTTTAAACCCGCACTGCGAGACGACATTGACCAGCTAAAGGACACGTTCGCGGCCGAACCGTCCTTTCAGGACCACACGTATATCTTCGATATCGAAGAACCGCCAGAAAATATCACAGACATCCTGATCGAGGCGATCGGGTCAGATCTGGCGTCGAAGTCGATCGTCAGTGCAACCACAATCCCGCTGCATTCAGAAGCCCATATCCTCGAGGCAGGGCCAGAGTCCGAATTCACAGATAAATCGGAGTTCCGGTCGACACTTCTCGACTACGGCTTGATCGAACGGGATTGAGTAAGACGGTACTCACCTGACTCGCACACGGCGGGGCAGGGAACATTTCTCGCGACCAAGTTTGAACGAGTGCCAAAACAATTTAATCCAGTCGGTGAGGAGAGAAACCAACCCACGAGGTCGGTAGTACGTGTTCCCGCGACTGGACCTCCCATCCCTCCAGACGACAGCACAGGCAGGCGCTTCGACCACCAGTGAGCACTCCGCCACAGGGCCAGGGTCAACTGACCGGCCGCTGCCAGCAGTCCGAGACGAGCCACAGACACGGCCGTATATCGAGATTCGGCCGACCGATACGCCGCTGGATCCCCGGACCGTCGCGCAGGGCGTCGATATTCTCGTCACGGCGTTGCAGGAGGCGAGCCAGGACGGGCTCTGGCACACCCTAACACGCTCCGTGCAACGGCCCCACGTCGAGTGGCTGCTCGTCAGTGACGGCCGTTCGGATGCACAGATCCGGTATTTCGTCGGGACGGACGACCAGGATTTTCTCCCGGACGTCAAACACGTGCTCCGAACGGCGCTCCCGGACTCCTACGAACTGCGGGAGGTCGCATGGCACCCACGCCAGATCTACGAACAACTGCCGGTCGCGACCACACCCCAGGACTGCCATCCCCATCCGGCAATCACACCGGCTCGCCCGTACGTTGCAGGCGTCGAATATCGTGGCCGCGCGAAGCGTCGGTCCGACTGGCAGGCACCGCTGGTCCCCTTCGAGGAGATCGTCGACGACAGTCAGTCCACACGCCAGCACCGCGACCAGGACCGGCGTGAATCCCGGCGCGTCCCGCTGGCGACCCTGATCGAAACGATGCGCGAGGCCGACGAACCCGTCATCTACCAGGCTGTCTGTCGGTCCTGCGCCGACTGGACGGGCGATCAACACTCCTACCTCCAGGACCTGCAGGAGGGAAATCAGTGGCTCCTCGATGCCATCTTTCCTCGCACTCGCGAAGAGAAACGGGCGTACGAGCCATCCCCAGAGGAACAAGCACGCATCGACGCGATCTCGGACCGCGATCCGACGCGGTCACTGCTGCTCTCGGCACGGGCAGTCGTCCTCACCCGAACTGAGCCGGCCGTCGCCAACAGCATAGCGCGTGAGCTGACCAGCGTCTTCGGCCACGTCGGCACTCGGTTTCACGAGGTTCGAGGCCATCTCCGGACGGACGACGAACTCCATCCCGCGAACCGCCAGCCACCGGGCTCACAGATCTTCCAGGACCTCGTCGATCGCACGGTCTACCCGGCGACGTACACGGATCCCCAGACACGGCTGCCGACTGTTCCGGCCACCAGCCGTGGGCTCGTCGTGGGCCCACCGGAACTGCCGAACTTCTCGCTCCTCGGCGGGGACGGACTCACACCGGACGGCAAACGGGCCCTCGGGACCCGGGCACGGGAGCGGACTGGGGTGTCGTTGCCCGCACCGGACCTGTTGGCCCACTACATGGGCCCAGGCATGTCGTTGTGTATGCCGCTGACCCACGACCGTGACCCATACGGACAGCCACTCTCGCTCCCGCCAGCGGAGCAAGATCGCCATATCGTCGTCGGCGGGAAGACCGGGTCGGGCAAGTCCATTCTCGTCGAGCGGGCGATGCTCACGAACGTCGACGCCACCGCTGGCCTGGACATCCTCATCGATTCGAAGGGTGGGGGCACTGCCGAAGAGTACCTGCGAGCCCACTACGCGCGACACGGTGACCTGGACGACGTCCGCTACTTCGACTGTACGGAGGTGTTGCCGGCCCTGTCGTTTTTCGATATTCGGGCGCTGCGCGAGGCCGGGATCGCCCACGACGAGGCGACAGCTCGGGTAGCCGGGCAGTACGAGGAGATTCTCAAGGGACTGATGGGCGCCGACCGGTACACCCGGGCCGTCGACGCACCGAAGGTCATTCGCAACCACGTCAAGGCCCTGTTCGACCCCGTCCACGGCGAGGAGACGTACGGACACGACGACCTCTATGCATCCCTGCGCCGGACGATGGAGATGGAAGCCCCACCAACCGTCACGAACGACGGGCTGGAGGAGTACTTCGGCAACCTGGTCGAGCGCGACCGCGAGGTCTTCCAGAAGGTACTGGGTGGGGCCGTCGGTCGCGTCGACACGATCGCCACCGACGAGCGCCTCGCGTCGGTGTTCAACCACACACCAGACGCGGGCGAGTCGACGTTCGATTTCGGGGAGCTGCTCAACGAGGACCGCGTCGTCATCTTCGACTTCGGTGGCATGGAGGATCGGATGAAGCGGACGCTGACACTGGTGTTGCTGTCGAATCTCTGGACGGCGCTGAAAGCCCGGACCGAAGCTGCCGACGCGGATGCGCATCTGCCACTGGTCAACCTCTACCTAGAGGAAGGCGCCGACGTCGCCGAAACCGAACTCATGGATACACTGCTGTCGCAGGGCCGGTCGTTCGGGCTCTCCGTCCTGTTGGGTGTGCAGTTCCCCGAGCAGTTGAAATCGTCCGATCCGACGACCGATACCTATCTGGAGGCCCTCAACGACGTGGCTACGACCGTCGTCGGCAACGTCTCGGTCACCGAGGATCTCGCCGAGGTACTCGCCACCGAGGACATGGATCCCCAGGCTGTGGCTCGGCGGCTCAGCGCACTCCAGCGCGGGGAGTGGTTCGTCCAGCCCGCCGCACCCTTTGGTGAGCCACGGCCCCGTCCCTTCCTCGGGAAATCGCTGTCCCCACCAGCCGGCCACCCGGCAGGTGACCAGCCGTTAGCCGACAGCGAAGCCAGTGCCTTCGAGGATGCATTCGAGACAGTGTGTGACCGGACGCGAGAGACGGCTGGCTTGGCGCATGCCGACGCTGCCTCCGTGCCAGCCCCGGAGGAAGATGGGGACGACGAGACACCCACGGACCCGACGACCGACCCGGACGCGACGGTCGCAGAGATCACCGATCCGGACGTCCGGATCGACTCGCTCCTGCCACACACCAAGCGGCTCCCGAAATGTGTCGCGTACGATGCCGACGCCCACAGCCTCCGGTGTACGGCCTGTGACAACCGTTACGATCCGACGATCGACGGGATGCGGGATGCCATCGAGTGCTGTCACTCACTCGTCGATATCGACCGCGATGACGTCCCTGTCTGTGAGATCAGTTTGAAGCTCTCGCCCGCGGAGATCGAGACCTCCGAGTGGTCGGTGACACAGCTACTGTTCCTGCAGGCAGTGTACAACGCCCAGCAGCTTCGCTTCGACGAGCTCGAATACGACCTCGTCCGCGATAGCATGCTCCGGCTTAGGGAGTACGTCGGCATCGAGTACGACGCCGTCCTGGAGCTGGTCGATGCGGGCATCCTCCGGGACCACGGGAAAGAACCCCACAAGCTGTACTCAGTGGCGCCCGAGGGTCGCACCGTCATCGGCGAGAGTTACAGTCGCGGCGTCGAGTTCGGGCACGGGGCTGGCGATCTGGAGGAGTCCGCCCAGCACGTCCTGCTGGTGGAGTTGCTCCGGCGGTATCTCGTCGACGCGTTCGAGGACGACCCTGAGTCGGCCGTCGAGCAGGTCGTCCCCTACTACGAACTGCAGGAGGGAGAGGCCCCTGCCGCATCGTTCATGGGTGATGACGACGACGCGTCGGAGGTCGAATCGGTCGAACGGCGTCGGCTAGACGTCGCCGGTCTCGATGCTGATGGGAACGTGGTGGTCGTCGGTGAGGCCGAGCGGTTGAACAACGACAGCCACGAGGCGATTCCAGCCGACTACGACAAGATGGCTGCCTGCGACCCCGAAGAGGCGATCTGGGCGACGCTGACGCGGAAGGACGCCCACGAGGTGCTGGAGACCCTCAATGATCCCGCTGACGGGGACCCGCGGGCCGAGAAAACCTACAGTAAGAACACACCGGCCCGGGACATCAAGATCGACACGCCAGGGGCGACGGAGATCTACCCAGTCAGCTATCTGCGACGGTTGCTTGAGGAAGAGTGATTGAGTTTAGTCCGGAGTCAATAGCGGAAAATCCAGGTCTGTCAATTCGGTCGTGGCTGCGCGCGCAGCGAAGCGAGCACGGAGCGGAGGGTGGGGCGGTGGGCCGTGGGTGGTCTGGTCTACATCAAAAAGAAGAGCCACCGCCACTGCAAACATTAGTCCGGGAGGTCCCGCCGCCCTGTCCGGACACACTCCCAGCAGGGGAAGTCGTCTCTGAGCTCCTCACAGTCACAGTCGTTGTCGTCGTCGGACACCTCCGACTCACGCCCATCCTCGACTGCCGTCCCACCATCCGCTGCAACCGTCCCAGCGACTGCCGCATCTAACACCGGCTCCCGGATGGCCACCGCAACCCGATGCTTGCACGCTCCATCGAGGTGAGCATCGGCCGGACACTCACACGCGGCTGGCAGTCCGTCCTCGATCGTCACCAGGTACTCGTGGTCGGCCGGGTTTTCGTGACTACAGTTCTGTACCACGACGCCGTCGTCACTGATCGCGAACTCGAAGGCTTCGTACTGGGCTCGCTTCGCTACTCGGGTCGTGAACTCCAACTGTTCCAGAGGATTCATCGAATCAGGGCACTCGCGAGAGCGCCCACCCATCGGGGCGCGCCACAACCCCACGAATAGCTGCCAGATGTCCCAGAAATAGCACACCGCTGTCCGAGTCAGGGGATCTCGTAGCGAGCGATCTCCGACGACCCACACTGCTGACACGACTCGGCCTCCCCGTCGACTGGGGTTCCACACCGCCGACACTCGAAGATGACTGAACGGCCTGCCGTGCCGAGCAAAACGCGCGACCAGAACCCCCTCATTTCGTCTGCAACAATCGCTCACAAATCACATTGCGGTGCCCCCGAACTGTGGCTGCACAGACGTCGGCTGCATCAGCCAGATCAGCCTGCCGGACGTCGATCCCACGTTGACGTGCCGCGACTGCCAGACAGCCCGCTGCGAACCCGGCCGGATGTCGGCCCGACACAAGACCACGCCCCTGGGCCTGCTCGGCGATGTCTGTCGCGACACACTGCGTTTCCGGTGAGATATCCAGCGCGGACGCCAGCTTCGGGACGAACGCCGCCGGCTGCTGTGGGGGAATCTGCAACCCGAGTTCGCGCTGCAGGACCAGGTACGCGTTCCGCACTCGTGATTGGCCGACACGGGAAACGGCCACGAACTCATCGATCGTCCGGGTCTGGCGTGCACACCGACAGGCTGTGTACACACAGGCCGTCGCCACCGACTCGATGGCCCGCCCGGGGAGGAGGCCCGCATCCTGTGCCGTCCGGAACAGCGTCGACGCCTGCTCACGGATGCTCCGGTCCAGACCCAGCGCCGCGACCATGCGCGCGATTTCGGTACAGCCATGGCCCAGATTCCGCTCGGCTTTCGACTGCCACTTCCCGCGCCGATGCTCGCGTCGCAACCGCGCCAGTTGCCGTCGTTTCCGCGCCGAGAGCGTGTTGCCTCGCGCGTCACGTTCGTGGCCGATCTCCGTCGAGAGCCCACGGTCGTGGCGCGTGTTCGTCAACGGCCGTCCCGTCCGCACAGTCGGATACTGCTCGTCGTCGGATCGTGGCCCACGTCGATCGAGGCGGGCGCGTTCGATGAGTAACCCACAGTGCTCACACCGTGTTTCGCCAGCGTCGGTGATGATCTGTCCATTGCACTCCGGACAGTCCTCGGTCGGACACTGTCCGGCCGTTACCTCGTCGAAGCCATCTGCGTAGATGTCTCTCGTTGCCATCTCGAATCAGCGCGACCACTGTGTGTGGCCCCGCACCCCTTCTGGGGCCACAACCCAACACGCTCGCACTGCGGTCTCAGTGGTGCTGCAAACCGCCTCCTACGAGGGTGGCATCTCACGAGCGGGCAGATTGTAGCAACACCTGCCGAAACGACGTGACCGACAGGGCGAGTGCCACTGGGCCGTCCGAAAATCGGCGTCTTCGGGATCGCGAGGATCGGAGATTCTCGAACGACTTGACCCCGAGACGCTACACGAACCACGTCATTCCAGAGATCGTAATGGTTTTCAAGTTATCGGACACTCTTAGTGTATATGGGCACTGGAGGTGACCAGTCTGTTGGATTGCACCTCTCCTTCCCGTTTGGTGAGGAGCAGGTGTTCCGGTACGAGGCAATGGAGGACGTGCTCGAGCTTCTCATTCGCAATCCATTCAGGGAGTTCTCTGTGCGTCAACTGCGCGACATCACGGATAACGGCTCGAAGACGACGTCGCGTGCGGTCGACCTGCTCCAGCAGCTGGCACTCGTGCGCGTCGACGAAAGTGGACGCAGTAAGCGTGTGCGCGTGAACCGCGAACGGGTTATGATCCCGGACGAGCCACTGTTCACGCTCCCTCAGGATGAATTCCGCGAACCGGTACGAGCGTTTGCCGAACGGGTTCGCACAGAGGTGCCGTCGTTTTCGGCACTGGTCGTGTTCGGAAGTGTCGCACGCGGTGATGCCGACCGTCGCAGCGACATCGACGTCTGGATACTGATTGACAACGACGACGATCTCCTACAGGCGCGGCGCACAGCCACCGACATCGCCGTCGATCTTGGTGAGCAGCGATTCGGTGACGAAGGGCACCGGTACGAGTTCGAGGTGTTGGTCGAATCCGTGGCGTCGGCAGCGAGTCACGGCGAAGCGGACGATGGGATCGACGAGGTGCTGGCCGAGGGCGTAGTGATCGAGAATTCCAGCGCTTTGGGACGCGTGAAAGACGTCGTGTTGGGCGATGCCACTGCCGAAGAGGTGGTCGGCGATGAGTGATGCGGATCCTTGCAGCGACGCGTTGAGCGCCGCCGTGGCGGCGTTCAGCCGGCGCGGCAGCATTGAACCAGGACTGGACGTCGAGGGCGAAGCGCTTCTGCAGTTGCGGAAAGGATGTCGCATCTTAGACGGAATTCGAGCGCTACGGGACATCGACCGTCACCATACGCTGGTGGTTGAGGGATCGTTCGCCGCGCTCGAGCGGACGGTACAGTTCTATGTGGTCGACAGCGAACTCGCAGAAACAACCGATCTGATAAACCACGAGGACACCTTCGAGTACGGTGTGCAGGCTGGCGTGTTCTCAGAGTCGACGAAAGACGAACTGGTTGAACTCTGGCAAAACTACCGCAACGGAACATACTACCAGCAGGAGCGTGCGACCGCGGAGCAGGCCGAAGCGATGCTGGTATACGCCGAGTGTATGCACGACCATATCCCGAAGCTTGCTGGCCGGAAACACGACTGCATCTGTTGATGTCGAAAACCGGCCATGGTAATGTTAGAGCCAGTCTCTGGGCACCGCGTAGGACTTATACTACAGTAGTACATGTAATACACCATGGGAAGCGTCAGTTTCCGTGTCCCCGACGAGGTGAAAGCACGGATGGAAGAACACGACGAGGTAAACTGGAGTGCAGTGCTCCGTGACCACATCGAGGAGGAACTACACAGTCTGGAATCGCGGAATATCGCCCACGCGGTTGCGACCAGCGAGCGATTGAGCAGTGCCATCGACGCCGACGAGGTGGCGACGACCAACACAGCGGAAACGATCCGGGAGTTCCGCGACACCCGATACGGAGAGGAACGGACCTGATGGCGGACATCGTCGTCGACACCAGCACTGTCGTGAAGTGGTACATTCCCGAACAGCATCACGAACAGGCCCGCACACTCCGCGACGATTTCCTCAACGGAAAGCACGACCTGTGCGCACCGGCGCTCATGCCCTTCGAGGCGGTCAATGCACTCAACTACAGCGGCCACTACGATGGTGAACGACTCCGCGAGGCCGCAAACTCACTCGACAACTACGGTATCGAACTCGTCTCGTTCGGGTCGGTCGGCCCCATCGCGGAGATTACGAATGCCGTTGACATCACGGCCTACGACGCTGCCTACGTCGCACTCGCCGTCGAACGAGATGCGACAGCCTACACCGCCGATGGAAATCTCTTGCAGGATCTAGATGGGAGTGAGTACGAGGACACCGTCGCCCACATCCAGACCTACTGAGTGCTGAGTTGCGTTTCCTGCTGCATCCAGCCTCTGTATCTTGCACATCACTCCCCGCTTGATGAACTACTTAGTCCGCTTCGTCCTCAGCCTCTGTCAGTAACTCAGTCAGCCTGTCGCGTCTAGTATCAAGATCGTGCTGGTCGGCGATATCGAGTGCGGCGAGAACGGCCCCATCGTTCGTGATCCCATCCGCTGCGAGTTTCCAGAGTCGGGTGACTGCGGCCGCTTCGTCCGTGTCGCACCGATGGAGATCGGGAACGAGATCGAGACTCAGTTGCTTCCAGTCAGTGGCTGTTCCAGTGAGTTCTAACGACCAGTCGTCGATAGCTCCGTCACGCTGGTAGCCGTCCATCGCGTGATCGGCGAGGAGATCGTCGACGATCACGGGCTTGCAAACAGTTGGGCCGTTCCCGTCGAACATTGGATCGACGACTGTCTCGAACGCGTCAGCCGACCGGATCTCCCGTTCGATGTGCAGGCTAACACTGTCGTGCTCCGCGAGGATACTCGCCGCCTCGTCGTCGCTCACCTGCCGGGTGAACGTCGCGGGTCCGGACGCAACGACTGTCAGTTCCGGCACCGATGTGTCTGGTGTTGTCTGTGCGTGTGTGGTATCGGTCGTGGATTCGGGTACCTCCGAACTCATCGTTTCTTGAGGGCATTGCTCCCTCCGCCCATGGAGGGGAGACAAAAACATGGACGCTTGGAGTAGATCAGAATGGACACGTAGCTGTATGCTTAGGGCGACATACAACGGTTCACATACAGATCCTTCGCCCCTCAATTTGATTAGTACAGGGTCTTAGAAAATCGTAAACAGAGAATAAATCGAGTTTCTGGCAGCTTAAAAATTGACCAAATATGATTATCCGAGAAAATGGGCCTCTAGATGGTGATCTGACCAATTCTCCATATTGTCGAATTCTTCGTCACATTCCGGACAAAAATGCGTATCTTCTGTGTTTTCTGTGTCTCTTGTCTGGTGTACTGTCTCCACGTCTCGTAGAAGATTCCTACGTGATAAATAATCTGCAACTAGGGCAGGTGATGTATCGGCAGCTTCAGCGATCTCCTTGGTTGACCAGCCCTTCTCTATATAATATTCCTTGAGAATGCTCCTATCTCTCCAATTTGATATGTCAGACACAACCTAATAATAAAACTCTAATTATAAGTATGTGCTGAACGACGGCGTGTTTCTAACAGTCGGTTTTCAGACACACTGAGCAGGCGATTCATTCCCGGACCTCTCGAAATCAATCACCCTGGGAATTGTTCTATGACAGCCTGTGAATACTGTTCAGGGTTCAGAAGTCGATGAGGCGTGTGATCGCCGCTACGTTGTGCTGTCCCCCAGTTGGTCGTTGACTGCGTCGATAACCGCCGTTGCCGTCGTACTGATCCGCTGCAGTCGGTCAGTTATGGTGTCTGTCTCTTCGTCAGCCCACGCCGCCAGGTAGAACGCGGCGTTACGGGTATCGAGTCCGAAGTACCGACCGACGACGTACGCCACTGCTTCGGCCTCGACCTCTCGTTTCGCCCGTTCGCTGTCGTCGTTGACCTGAAAGTGCAACAGCGCGTGTGCGTACTCGTGGATCAGTGTCGTCGCCAGATCCGCGTCGTTCGCTCTATTCTTTGCCTTCACGACTGGCCACTCGTCCCGTCCTGACTGACTACAGACACCCTTGGCACCCGGCTGGGACCAGTCGGACTCAGCCACGATCTGAACCTCGACATCGAGAGCGGACGCAGCCGACTGTAGTGCGTCGACCAGGTCGGCTCCATCGCCGTACGTCTCAGTGTCGAGCTCCGGGAGCGGCTCACCTTCGGTCTGGGAGACGTCGAACACTGGTGCGGGCTTGAACCCGACCAGCCCCTCGTCCCACTCCTCCGGTGGTGTCTCGTCGTACTCACAGTCTGACTGGTCGTGGTAGCTCGGCGAGTTCTCACACTCCGGGCAACGCGTCGTGATGATCGGTGCCCAGACCCAGATGGCCGACTCGCCCTCTGTGACGTGTCTGTCGAACTCTTCCTGCCAAGTCCGGTAGCCCGCGACCTTCGTCGCCTCCGGACACTGCTGTTTGATCAAGAGCGTATTCCGATGCGAGTAGTCGTGGAACCGACTCTGGACATCCAGCCACGCCTGGAACTCCGCGCTGGCCTGTGCGTCGTCGACGAGGTCGGTGAGGTCCTCGACCCACTCGTCGATGGTCGCTCGCATCTGTTCGTCACGCGTCTCGCGGTCGTCGAATGTCGTGTTGTCACTAGTCGCCATCTCGAATCAGCGCGACCACCGCGTGTGGCCCCGCACCCCTCGGGGGCCAATAATAGCTACAAACAGCGTCGTTTGCCCAGGAGCGGTGAAAATCTCGTATGGACGCCCGCAAACTTATTTCTCAACACGATAAGGTGGTGACAAGATGGGTAATCGGCATCGACGCAGGCATCACTACTCGCCCTGGGAGGTCGTCACAACGCTGACCGTACTCTTTTCGCTCGGCATTCTGGGGCTCCGCGTCGCCGGGTCCGCACCGATTACCACCAACGCCGTAACTATGATCGTCATCACTGCCGCAGCCGTTGCGATCGGAGGCTATATTCTCCACTACCTGCTCCGGCCCCTCCGAGATGTGTGCAGCCGTGTCTGGCGATGGCTTCTGACCACGCTGGCCCCCGGCCCCGCCTCACCACGATCCTGTCCATCGTGTGGTCAATACATCCGGAGACAGGGTGGAGATTCCGTCCTCACGTGCCACAGCTGTGGCTGGACAATTGGAATCCCTGGATTACGACTGGTCCGACGGTCCCGACATCTCCACACAGGCATTGAGACCCTGGGACGATGGCTGAGCCAGACCGGGATGGTCGTGCTTGGCTTTGCGATTGTTGTGGTGCTTATCGCGAACGCTTTCGGGACCGGTGTCGCACCACTCGATGCCGCCGCGTACAACCTTGTCAACGACGACACAACGACTGCGTCACAGGTCCACGACGACATCGGTGGCATCACGCCACAGCAAGAGTCGGATGACACCACCACTGGTGGATCTGACGACACTGAGATGCAGGGTGGCCTGGATCGAGCGAACCTCGAGCAGAGAATTCATGCCGAAATCAATAGCGTGCGTGACGACCACGGATTGCCGCCGATCTCATTCGATACCGACCTCCGGAAGATCGCCCGCTATCACTCCAAGGACATGGCCGACAACGAGTACTTTGCCCACGAGGCGCCCAATGGTGAGACGGTGGAAGATCGGTATGCCAAGTTCGACTATTCCTGTCGTGGGTCGGGTGAAAACATCCTCTACACCTATTACGAGGAGCGAATCGACACGAAGCAAGGCGAAGTCTATCACTCCTCACCCGACGAACTGGCCGAGGGTGTGGTCACCCAGTGGATGAACTCGCCAGGCCATCGGGAGAACATCCTTCGATCACGCTGGAACCGAGAGGGGGTCGGTGTCTACGTCACCGAAACCGAGGAGGGGACGCGTGTCTACGTGACGCAGAATTTCTGCTGAGGAATCGGTTAGTCTCCGACCACAGTCAGTTGAGAGAGACGGATGTCTACACGTTCGTGGGTGTTCGATGCGAGTGTGTCCGAACGAGGAGTTCATGCCGATGGCCGGCCCATGATTCCAGCATCGTCTGCATGTACTCCATCGCCTCGTCGGGCGTGAAGATGCCGCGATCCACCATGTCGCCGACGACGGCTTTCAGCGCCCGGAACTCACCCTGAGCAGCACCGTCACCCACCGGCTCACCATCGACCCACCGCACCGTCCGGAGCGCGCCGTTCCCGACCGTTGGTGCGTCAGTAACCGTCTTGCAGTCGTACGTCAGCCCGAACCAGTGCGTGCGGTAGGCCGTGACGTCGAAGTCCTGGGCGACTTCGAAGAACGCCTCGTGGTGCAGAAAGTCGAGGTACTCGGTGACGATCTCGTCTTTCGTGAGCCCGATGGCCATCGGGTTGTGGTTGACCTCGGAGGCCAGAAGATTGGCCTCGCGAACGTACCGCGAGACTGCCTGCTCGTCGGTGCTGGTTCTGAGCGTCCGGCAGAGCAACTGGTGGGTCTCCTCCGCTCGGTCACCGCCGAAGGGTGTCTCGGGCGTGATGTCGTGTTTCAGTCTGAGGTTGCAAGCGCCCCAGTGGCTGTAGTGCAGGTTGTACGATCCATCAGGTCGTTCGTAGGCAACGAGTGCACGATGTCCCATTTCGATCACACGGGACGGGTGATCGCCCCGCACCCCACGGGGGCGATCACCACTATGCAGTTCGCAGATTCGCCACCGACCGGCAGAACACAGCCCAGCAGCTCCCTTCCAGCTGATACCGATTGTTGGAACCGGTCACACGCCACAGCGTGATGCCAGTCCCGCACACCAACACAGCGAATCGACCGCTGCCACTCGGTTCCATGGGAACTAACTGGTCTGTCTTTCTGAGCTACAATATGGACGCAATCACGGACGAATTTCGCGTCTATCCTCTCCCCGAGGAGAGAGAGCATCACAACCTTATCCAGTTGAATCCCGAGGGGGCTGCGGAGAGAGTTGCAAACCACCGGAGTTGGGCGGTTGCATCCGATGCATATCTGAGTGACCGGCAGGAGACGGTCGATGGACTCTCGCGCGGGGCGAAGATTCGGGCGACGATCCGGGACTGTGAGTCACCGGGACCAGCAGTGTTCGATGGGGAGATAGAGGTACTCGAGGACGAGAGCGTCTACATCGACTACTGCGTCCTTCGATCACTCCCGGAGGAACTCCAACCGTATGCGACCCAGGTCACTGAGAGGGAGTTTCCCCGACGAGGATATTTCACTCCAGGCAGCCAGGCGGACGGTCCACAAGTATACCTCGAGCTCTATCCGATGTTCGGCGCCCAGGAGGAACTGTGGCTGGATATCTTGCTCGGAAAACGCCCGCTCGAAGATCGATTGGCAGCCATTCCCGGCGTCGACGAACCTGCCACGGATGTCATCGTTCAGCTCCCGGAATCGGGTCGGGCGTTCGCCATCTACTACTTTCCGCCGCAGTTGGACGACGAGATGGCCGACTATCGGCGATTGTTGAACATCCCCCGAGGCTCGACCCAGGAGATGACCGAACTCTACGAGAAACTCACCGTTGATGGTGGGCACTGAGTCCACGGGGACTGTCGGTCGTGGCTGCCGGCCGCTTGCGGCCGGGAGCGGAGGGTGGGGCGGTGGGGTTGGCGTGGAAGGGTCGTCCAAAAAAGGAGGTGTCTCCCAGCCCTACTCCTGGACCGTCACGAGCGTCGACCCGGTGACTGCGACCGAGCACCGGCCCTGGTACCAGCTCTTCTGTGCCCCACGCAGCACGACCTGATCACCCTCTGTGACTGGGCGCTTGCGACTTTTCTCCCAGACCGTGAACTTGATCGTGTCCGTCTCGTCCGCGATCAACCCCGACTGGGCGATGGCCGGGTGGTCGGTCGCCCACAACTGGACGATCTCACCGTCCAGGCTGACCGTCGCTCGGTCGACCTCCGGCACGGCCGCGATCGGCACCACCGTCCCGGGTTCGCGCTGACAGCCCTCGACCACGTCCAGCACCGCCCGTGAGATGTCCGCTCCATCGACGACCCGCGCCGCCAACCGCCGCGCGATGGCTGCTCGTGACCACCCGTCGCACTCCTCGACCAGCCGGGCCGCCTGCTCGTTGATTTTCGCCAGTTCCGCCCGGGAACACAGCTCCCGGGGATCCGTCGACCCCTGTGATGGAGCCACGCTCGCCGCGCGCTCTTGGAACGCCTGTCGTCGCTCGTGACTCCCCCGACTGGCCACCTCGCGAGATCGGCGCTCCCGGCTGGACTGTTGCCGGTCGTCCAACCGCTGGCGCGTCCGTTTCTTCTCCATCGTCCGCGCCAGGTGCGTCTCCTCCCCTTCGAGCGTCATGCCTTCCGGGCGTGCATCGGGATGGTTGGTGTCCACCTTCGCCTGGGACTCCAGTTCCACCGTCGCCCGGAGCTCGGGCTCGTCCTCGACCGCGTACCGCGTCTCGTCCGGGTACTTCGCGTTCTGTGCATCGACCGAATCCTTATCTACGACTGTCTTTCTAGAAGTCATTGGAGTTAGTACGCTCCGAAGGCGCTCACGCGCCGCCACCGCGATGCTACTACATCGCGGCTTTCCTCGACGTCACGTCCGACAGACCCATCTGCGCGCTCTCGCTCGCGCCTTCGCGAGCGCCCTATGGGCGCGAGCGAGAGCGCGCCTGCACAGGAGCCCCCATCCAGCACCGCGCGCCGTCCGCCCGGAGCGAGCGGCCAGCTTTAAGCCGTTTCTCGTGTCCGGCCCGGACTGCGGGTCCGTGTCCAGCGCGACTGTCGCCGAGAACGCGCGCCGCCCTGTGGCGCGCGACAGCGCAGGCGGCACCAAGCGCTGGAACGCGAAACGCCCGCGAGGGGCGCAACCGAAAACGCGCTTAATGCTGGCGCCGAGACCAGATTCATTTTAGCCCGGAACGGCGAGCTTGCTCGCCGCATGCCCGGAATGGTCGGTCGCGAGCGACGCGAGACGTGAGCGAAGCGAACGTCTCGGGACGCGAACGGCGAACGAAGTGAGCCGTGAGTTAGCGGAGGGCGGCACGCGGCGAGCGGTGCGGGCCGTCACGACACATCGATAGAGGAGTGGCGTCGACTGCCCGACCAGTCCACGCCGGGTGGGACCGCCCGGGGCCGCGGGCTGGGGGAGTCCCGTGAGCGACCGCAGGGAGCGAACGGGAGCACGACAGACGAGCACCGCGAGTCTGTCGGTGACCCCGGCGACGCAAGCACCCACGGCGCGCAGCGAGCCGCGGGACCCCAGCCCGCGGGGGCGGGCACTACCGCCGTCACACACCACGACCAACCGACAACCGAGACCACGTGGCCAACCACCGAAAACCACCGGACGGAATGGCTATGTGGAGACTCACGAACGGCTGTGTGGATCGCCTACTTCAGAAAGTACTACCAGTGGCACCCACGGGATCTCGTCCTGATCGAGAACAGTCAGGACTGCCGTGTGCAATACAGTGAACCTTCGGCTCAATTTCTACACCCGCGTGTGCCCCTCAAATGAAGCGTGATACCGCGAGATACGTCGTCGATGTGATGAGTAGCAACCAGCCAAGAACAAACGTGATTTCACCGACGATTCCCGTATCGACGCGAGATAGGACGCTAAGGTGAAACAGGATTTCGTTTGTGAGGAGAACCAGCGCGGAGAGCGGTATCAAAAGAAGGGCAATTCCCGTCTTAATCGTCTCCTCTAACTCAACCTCTTCCATCGTATCTGATAACGAACTTTGCGGACTAAAACACAACCGAATCACGAACTGTTCGACTCAGTGTAATCATCTATGACTGCTACTCTCAACACCAATACGCCCACTATCTCCATACGTGCTTCGCGGGGATCCAAATCAGATAAATTCGCATCAGGAACCATCGCGAACCACCTGCGTCGCCACGGTCGGGAAGATCGTGGCGTCCGATAGTCGCGAGGTCTCCGCAAAGGAGGTCGTCGGCTAGGGTCACGGAGTCGCTGTCTGTGTCAATCGTAAAGTCGTACAGGACGCGACCGCTGTTGTGCATCGCTTCGACGTGGCCGTCATCTGAAACAGTAATGGTGACGCTCATTCGTTCTCCCTGAAGCGGTTTGTACGGACATTTAACTATTACAACTGACATAGATGAAGTATGAGTCCGAGCGAAGTGATGGGCGGGACCGTCCCCAAGGAGATGGATGGAACAATAGAAGAAGCTGAGAGCCGTGGAATGGAGTGTCTTGGCTGGACACATATGGAGGACTGGAAGGACCCAGAACCAGAATATACCGAGGATGTTCCCGCCTGGATTGAGGTTCCGGAACGGTTCAGTTTGAGCGGCAGCCGTGGTGAGTATTCAAAGATAGACGGCGACAACTGTGTTTATTGGCTGATATCTAACGGCTCGGGCAAAGCTTTGGTCTATCGCGCCCTCAAGAGCGACTACTACGAAACCACTACAGAGGAAGGAACGTGCCCAAATTGCCAGTCGTACGTCAAGCGGCAGGAGGGGGACGATTACCTAACGTGTCATCGATGCGGCTGGCAGTACAAACCCTTGTCTGAGAGAGCGAAGAATCTATTCAAACAATGAAATGGGAATGCAGTTCGTGCGGGAAGGTCCACCGCTCTAACCCAAGCGAGTGTTCCAACTGCGGGAATACAGTACTTGTGCAGCACCGTTCATCGCGACCGTCGTGGTTAGTCTGGGCGGCTGTCCTACTTGTGATTGTCGTAGGTGGACTGTTCTACTTCGGTTACATCTAGCGGTCTCCAGAAATGTAGGCGAATAACCACAGACCAGAGAGGACAACTCCAAAGAATCCAGCAGCGAGATAAATTGTGGGTATCTGAGATACGGCTGCAATCAATGAGTTCTGTCCGCTGCTGAGTGGGTCTCCTGCTCCGATATCACTAATCCTGATGACTGGAGATATCACTCGCAAACCCAAATACCCGATTGTTCCAAGAAGTACGAGTACTATAACAGTGCTTCCAAAATCTGAGCTTGTTTCGTGCGACATACTCATCCACTCGGAGTTCTTACTGAAATGGGCTTGGTTCAGACCATCTGGTCAACCCGCTCGCACTCTAACCCTCCCTCCTCAACCATACTCAATATGCATCTACACTGAGCAGGGAGAGATCGCGTCTGGTTCCTGGCTGAGAGTCGGTCAGGACAGAGTCTGTCCTTCTATGCACGAATTTCGTAGGCAGCTTTCCGCTGACACGCTACAAACTGGAAGAGGTCTGTGTTCGGACTAAGAAACCACAACTGGGACAGAGCCAAGCAAGAGCCCCTGTTCAATTACGATTCCTGTTCATCGTTGAAAGTGTCATATTCGAGCTTTGCGAAGAGCGCGAGTGGGAGTGTTCCAAGGCCGGCACCCACTGCGAGCAGAAGGTACACCAGAATCGCGAAGCCGCTGTGTGCCCCATCCTGAACGGCCACCCAATAGCCCATCGTGGGGCCGCCGATGACGAGTAAGACGGCAAGTAGTGGGACTCTTAGTAACCGCTTGTCACGAGGTGTTGCCAAGTAGGCTCCGGCGACAACGCCTGCTGTGATCGGGGCAAGTCCAAGCAGAAACGCTAGTCGGTTGCAGGCCATGCTCACGAGTGTTGGATCGCCGCCATAGGACGGCGGGGGCATGACTACGAGATTATACCAGATGAATCCCACCGCGAGTGGATATAGGACAGCGAACGCGAGGAGTGCAGACACGACACCACAGAGATCAGGAGGCAGTGCTGTCCGTCCACACAGCGTCATGGTCCCTGCCAGAAGCAGTGCAAATACCCCACCATGTAGGAGGACGGCAGTGATCGACAGTGAGTATCCGTGGAACAGTTCACCGTCGAGAAGGTATCCGATCAGGATGGTACTGGCGCCGAGAACGACCAGCGATAGACGCGGATGCTGATCGAAATAGTGCACATGCTGCATGCTTGTCAGTCGATCAAGTGTTTTCTGGTTAGTGAATACCCGATCGTTTACCGGCGAGGACACGACGTCGAGCTCTATTTCGGATGTGAAATCGTCGGCAAGTGGCAGTCTCTGTACCCCCTGAAAAACAGCCGCTGTTCGCACCGGCACAGAGCCGGTTCAGGACCGCAAGTACAGGAATTTCGAGTCGTGAAACAGCTGTGGTGAACTCAGGGAGCGACCCAGTCCGGGGCCAGCCGGCCAGGCAGGGTTCCCCCACACAGCCCTACGAGCGACGCTCCGGCAGGAATAGCAATGGTGCGCTGGGCGCCCAGCCATGTCCGCGGTGATGGGATCGACTGGGATTCTGGAAACCACAAGACGGCACCGCTGTGTGGGCAATTCCACCGTCGGTTCTGCGATCGGGAGTGAGAAGTTCGTATCGACATTTCGATCCTCCAGACCGCGTTGTGCGCACGTCAACGGTGTGGTTTCTGGCTTTTCGCGCCTGTGGCGTGGCCAGTTTGGCGTGGGACTGGCCGGTCACCACGATTGGGTGATTCGAACTGCTTAGTGGTATCTTGCGGCCGAAAACAGGCTGTGTGGATATTCGAAGACCACCTGTGCGCCTCGAAACAGGACAGAGATGGCCGCTGGAGCCGCCAATCGCTGTGTGGACGTACTGGCGTCTCGACGGGATTCGAGCACGGTATCCACAGAGCCGTCTGCGCCGGGTGTATCGAGACGAGTCTGCACCAGCGGGCGTGGCTGAGTCCGTGTCGATCCATGTCGCTCGGGTGTTCGATACTGTTAGCGAACTCGAAATCGTCGGGCGGAGTAGATCAATAACGGTTCGCGATTCCACGGCTACTGGCCGACCCCTATCGGTGACTCGACGTTTCAATATCAGCGAAATCTTTTATTACCAATACGACGAGTCGAAATCGTGAAAGACGAGCGACAATCAGTGACTCGCCGTCGGTGTCTCGCGGCCGGAACGGCCGTCTCACTCGCCGGACTGACTGGCTGTCTGGGGCTGCTCAGTTCGGACGGGTCGGACGGTGGGGAACCCACCGAGAAGTCACCGACCGGGAATCTGGCCGAGTACGACGGCCCGTTACAGGTGAACGGCATCGAACGGGTAGACGGCGACGGCATCGTGGTCCGGACCGAGGCCACGGTCGAGAACACCGGCAAGCGCGCCAGGCAGGCGATGCTCGTCGTGGCCCTGTCCCACACCGAGGCGGAGGGGTCCATCGACCGCCGGCGACCCCTGCTGCTCGCGTCCGGGCAGGAACGGACCGTCAGTCTCGCCTTCCAGCCGCAGTTCTTCGGCGGCGAGGAAGCCGGCCGGCCCGAGGAGGGGGAGTTCCGCTTCGAGACGACCTTCGAAGGCGACGAGGTGGTCGAGGACTACCCCGGACTGGTCTCGCCGACGGCACGGTCGGCCATCGACGGCGGCGCGTCCTGGCCCGCCGCGGCGTACGACCCGGGCGGAAGCGCGCACAATCCCGGGACCACCGCCCCCGGATCCAGTCCGACGGCGGCGTGGACCGAGTCTGCGGTCGAGTTCGCCCACCGCGATACCCAACCGGTCGTCGCGAACGGCACCGTCTACGCCGGCCGCTCCCTCAGGGCGCTGTCCGTCGACGACGGCACCGAGCAGTGGGTCCACGGAGAACCTGCCCGGACGACGCGGCCCGCTGTCGGGGACGGCATCGTGGCCTTCGGAACGCCCGAGGACTTCCGCGGCGTCGACGCGGCGAGCGGCGACGTCCTGTGGACGGTCCCCGTCTCCGGGAACATCTGGCAGGGCAGCGGCACCGTCGCCGAGGGCACGGTGTACGTGACCGACGACAAATTGTACGCCATCGACGCCGCATCCGGCGACGTGCTGTGGTCCGAGGACGTGGGCGAACCGTTGCTCGGGGCACCCGCAGTCGCCGACGGGGTCGTCGTCGCGGGCCGGAATCCACTCCAGGCGTTCGACGCTGCCGACGGCTCGCTCCTGTGGGCGGCCTCCGGCGGCGAACCCGTCGCGGCAGCGGCCGTCGCCCACGACACCGTGTTCGCTCTCAGCGAGTCCCATCTGGTAGCGCTCGACCTGGCCGAGGGACGCACGCGGTGGTTCGCACCGGGACCGTTCCAGGCGGAGCGGATCGCGGTCGGGAACGACGCGGTGTACGCCCAGCGCTCGCGCTCGTACCGGCCGGTCGCGTTCGACGTCACCGACGGCCGGACGAAGTGGATGGCCGACGGGACCGGGGCCGTCCTCGGCCCGCCGTCCGCGTCCGACGGCATCGTCGTGTTCAACGACGAAGACGGCTCGCTACTCGCGCTGGACACCGAGACAGGGGACAGAGCCTGGAACAGAGACGTCGGGAGCAGCGTCCGCGCGTCGGTAGCCATCGCGGACGAGACCGTCTACTTCAACGAGCCGAACGGACCGCTGTACGCCCTGACGGCGGAGTGAGTCCCCCGCCGATCAGATCGGGTCCGTCCCGTCTCTGACCCACTCCTCCGATCGATACTTCGTCTCGGCACGTTCCCGCGCCCTGGCGAGTTCGTCGTCGGTCCACGCCCCCGCCTCGGCGTCGGCCCACGTCGCGAGCGCGTCCGTCAGCGTCTCGACGGCCGCCTCGCGAGAGCGATCGGCGTAGTCCTCGATAGCGCCGACACGGTCCTCGAACTCGTCGACGGTCACGTCGTGGCCCGCGAAGACGGCGAGGTGGCGCTCGGGTCGCCCGGCGTAGGTGAGCGACCCGTGCTGGATGACGCTGTCCTTGCGCCGGTACTGGGCGTTGCCGCTGAGTTTGCGCCTATCTGTGGCCGACACCACGTCGTGGGCCGGGTGGAGTTCCCGGAGGTAACACGCCGGCTGATAGACGGCCGGGCGCTCCTCCTCGGCGAAGATCGCCGGCACGCCCATGGCCTCGAAGGCGTCCATGATCGGCTCACAGAGCAGTCCGTAACAGTCCATCAGATCGCCCGGGAGTTCCGTGGCCGGCGCGACGATCGAGTAGGAGATGTCCCCATGATAGTCGTGGTAAATTCCCCCGCCACCGGTCGGTCGCCGGGTGACGGTGATTCCCTCGCGCTCGCAGTACTCCCAGTCGATAGTATCGGAGTCCTGGTTGTACCCCAGCGAGAGGGTGCTGGGTTCCCACTGGTAGACTCTGACCGTGCGCGGGCCACCCGCGGCGGCGGTCTCGGCCGCGATCTCGTCCAGCGCCATGTTCATCGGCCCCTCGCGGGCCTCCTCGCGGATCAGCCGCCACTCTCGGTCGGCGAGGTCGGTCATGGCCGCCCTTGTCACCGGGTCGGGAAAGCGGTTGTGTCGGGCGAGTTCGCACGATTCGATATAGCACTATGTGATTTACCACTGCCAGCGGGCGGACGCGTCGGGCTTTTACGGACCGGGCCGCTACGGACGCCTAATGGTCGAAAACGTCGCTCCGCTAATGCGAGAGCTCGAACCCGAGGACTTCCACCTGCTCTCGGGCATCGAGCAGGGGATGCGCTTCTCGGAGTGGGTGGCCCGGGGGAAGCTCCCGGAGTTCTCGCGGCTCTCGCCGGAGAACGTCGACTACCGGCTCGACCGGTGTGAGGACCGGGGACTGGTCGAGCGAAAGACGATCCAGTATCAGGGGTTCAAGCTCACCTTCGAGGGGTACGACGCGCTCGCGCTGCACAGCTTCATCGAACGCGAGACCGTCGAGGAGTTCGGTTCGCCCCTCGGCGTGGGCAAGGAGAGCGACGTGTACGAGGTCCGCTCCTACAAACCGCTGGCCCTGAAGTACCACCGCGAAGGGTACACCAACTTCCGGGAAGTGATGAAAGAGCGCGACTACACCTCCGACCGGGATCACGTCTCCTGGCAGTACACCGCGCGCAAGGCCGCAGAACGGGAGTACGACGCCCTCGAAAGCCTCTATCCCGACGTGAGCGTCCCGCGGCCGATCGATCAGAACCGCCACGCCATCGTGATGGAGAAGATCGACGCCACCGAGCTCTCCCGGACGAAACTCGAACCCGAGCAGGTCGTCCCCATCCTGGATCTGATCCTCGCGGAACTGGCGACTGCCTACGACGAGGGATACGTCCACGCCGATATGAGCGAGTACAACGTCTTCGTCGGCGGTGACGGCGTGACCGTCTTCGACTGGCCTCAGGCCGTCCCGACCGACCACGAGAACAGCCGCGAGCTCCTCGCGCGCGACGTGGAGAACATCGTCGGCTACTTCCAGCGGAAGTACCCCAGCCACGTCGACACCGTCGATACCGACGCGGTCGCGGCTGCCGTCGCCGAGAGCCGGTTCGAGACCGTCGACGACCACCGCGAGTAGCCCGACCGTCCGATTCTGCCGCTTTTTGCCCGTTCCAGCCCGAGTTCGACAGTTTCGAGTACAGTTGGTGCGTGACGCAAACCCATCTTATGAATCATATATCGCTATATAGAATTCGTCGATCGGACGTTGGTCGGGCGGATACTGACTGGCCGGGAGCGCGTTCGTGCGCCGTCAGCTTCGCCGGAACCGCCACTCGAACAGGGCGCCGGCGAACAGGCCCGCGGCGGCGGCGTAGACGAACTCCCACATGAGCCGGGTCTCGATCTCGTCGCTCGTCAGGGTGGGATCGAGCAACAGGTGCGTGCCCAGCGTCAGGTCGACGAGCCAGCGACCCACGGCCCAGAGGCCGGCGGCCGCCATCGTCGCGACGACGACGAACAGCACGGCGAAGGTGGGCGTCATACGGACGGCCGTGAAGAGGTGGAGTTCGACCGCGACGGTGAGCGCGACCGCGGCGACCGCGACGTAGATCAGCGGTGTCGCGGCGAGCCACGGCTGGGCAGCCACGCCCCCGAACACGGGGAGCGCGGGGAGAACGAGGAGTTGCCAGGGGAGCGTCGCCCGCCGGTCACGGTAGGCGACCGTGGGAACGAGCGCGAGCGCGACCACCACCGCGACGGGAGCGGCGAACAGGATCGCACCGGCCGCGACCGCGCCGACGGTCACGAGTGCGAGGAAGCCGACCACCACCCACGAACGGCGCGCGTTCGCCCGTTCGTACCGCACCACCGCGTCGAGACTGTCCACGTCCGGGCGTTCGTGTGCGATCGAACGGAGCGGGGTATCGTCGTCCGCGTCGTGGCGGTCGAGGCCCCGGCGGAGGGACGCGACGACCGACGAGACACGCTCGGTCGCGACCGTCGCGGCGACGACGGCCCCGACCGTGTCGAAGAGCAGGTCGCCCAGCGTGTCCGTCAGGCCGTACTGCGTGAGGATCGGTTCGAAGCCGAGGAGCCGGGCCCCCAGCGCCGTCCCGAACTCGAGAATCTCCCAGAGAACCCCGAGCCCGAGGGTAAACACGAGGACGTAGACGAACAGGAACCGGTCGGTGAGAACGACGGCCGTGCTGTGGTCGTCGATGGCCCGTGCCACGACGTAGCCGACGGTCGCGACCACCGCGGCCGAGAGGGTGTGCGTGAGCCGGTCGTACCACCAGACCTCGCCGTAGAAGCCGAGCAGCCCCAGCGTGTGCAAAAAGAGCGCGAGCGTGATCCAGAGCGTGAACCGCGCGTCCAGTTCGATCCGGAGGTCACGCTCGATGATCGCAGGGACCAGCGTCGTCGCGAACGCGATGGCGGCGTTGACCACGATCCCGACGTTGCGGGTGTAGAGACCGACCGCCAGGATCGCCAGCATACCGGCTTGCAGGAGCCGAGTCCCCAAGTGTGCGAGGCGTCGGCGATCCGGGAGTCTCGACGGAGACATACGACGGTTCGGGGGACGGCGGGGTCGCAGTTAAACGCGGTTGCGATTCCCGGCGGTCGGTAGTAACCGGCGAAATTAATTGCCATGGATCCGACGTGTCCGTATGGCCGAGAGGCAATCGACCAGCGTGTTCGAGTCACGAGCGGCACGCCGGCGCTTCGTCGCGGCGGCGGCGCTCCTCGTCCTCGCGGTCGCCGGCCTCTGGCTGTTCGTTCGGGAGTATCTGCCGATCCTCACGGACAGCGGAGCGCTCCGTCGGTTCGTCGAGGAGTGGGGCGTCTTCGCGCCAGTCGTGTTCGTCGCCGTCCAGGCGATCCAGGTCGTCGTCGCGCCGATCCCGGGGCAGGTGACGGCCTTCGCCAGCGGCTACCTGTTCGGGAGCGTCCTCGGAACCGTCTACAGCATGGTCGGCGTGACGATCGGGAGTGCCATCGCGTTCTGGCTGTCGCGCCGGTACGGCCGCCCCTTCGTAGCGAGCGTCGTCCGGGACGACCTGCTGGCGCGGTTCGACGGCTTCGTCGACGAAGCCGGGACAGTGAGCCTGTTCCTGATCTTCCTCGTCCCGGGTCTGCCCGACGACGTCCTCTGTTTCGTCGGCGGCCTGACCGACATCGATCTCTGGAAACTCGTCACGATCTCCTTTCTCGGTCGCCTGCCGGCGTACGTCCTGGTCAACGTCTCCGGTTCGGGGCTGGCCGAGGAGAACGTGCGCCTGACCGCCGTGACGCTACTGGTCCTGTTCGCGGGCTCGGTGTGGGGCATTTTGAACCGTGATCGACTGCTCTCGTGGGTGGCCGAGTGATCCCCGCGACGACCACGACCCTCAGACAGAATATACAAGCTCGGCGACGGACGCGACGGTTTTCAGGCACGACGTGGAAGGCGGGCCATGGGCGAGACTGCGCACGCGACGCATCACGAGGGCGAACACCGGAGTCGGTGGCCGTTCGTGGCGGCCATCGGCGCGGGCGCGCTGTACGCTGGGCTGGGACTCGCCGTCCTCGCGACGGCGGCCGACGTCTTCCCGACGGTGGTCGCCGCCGCCGTTGCACTCCTGGGCATAGTCGGGCTCTGCGTGGGACTGGCCGGCTGGGTCGTCGAGGCCTTTCTCGGAGAGCGGGTCGGCCGCGGCCACGGCCGGATCTACCGGCTGGCGACGGTCTGCTTTCTCGGGACGGACGTGGCGACGTTCGGCGCGGGGTTCGTCTACTACTTCTTCGTCCGGGCCGGCGCGTGGCCGCCGACCCACCTCCCCGATCTACTGGGATCGCTCGTGCTGGTGAACACCGCCATCCTGCTGGCCAGCAGCGTCACGCTGCACTACGCCCACCACGCGCTATCGGCGGGGCACCAGCGCCGGTTTCGCGCCCTGCTCGGCGTCACGGTCGCGCTCGGTGCGGTCTTTCTGGCCGGCCAGGCCTACGAGTACTACGAACTGCTCGTCGTGGAGGGCTTTGGCCTCCAAACTGGTGTATTCGGCAGCGCGTTCTACGGCCTGACCGGACTCCACGGATTTCACGTCTTCCTCGGCGTCGTCGTTCTGGCAGTGGTGTTCGGCCGAGCCCTCCGGGGCGCGTACGGCGCTGGACGGGACACCTCTGTGGCGACGGCGTCGCTGTACTGGCACTTCGTCGACGCCGTCTGGCTCTTTCTGGTGGTCGTGTTGTACGTCGGGGCGGCGGTGGGGGTGTGACTAGCCGCCCTCACTCTCCCCGTCTCCGTGCTGGCTGCGCTCGAAGGCCAGATACCGGCGATAGATCGGCGGCGTGAGGACACCGACGATCCCGAGCAGACCGGCGGCAATCCCCAGTGGCAGGAGGAGCGGACTCACCTGCGTACAGTCGTTCTCGGTCGCGAGCGTCACGTAGTGGGCCTGCCCGTCGGCGACCACGAGGACGCCCCGACGGAACGCCGCCCGGTGGGGTGTCGCGCCTTCGACGGAGATGGACTCGCCGGGCGCTTCGATGCCGGCCCGGACCGCGCGGCGTTCGGCCGGCGATAGCTCCGCGATCCGGAGACGGTCGAGTTCCGGGCCGCCCGCCGGCGTGTGCCCCTCGCGGAGCCGTTCGGTGTCCTCGGCGCTGTAGACCGTGATCTGTGGGTCGCCACAGAACCCGATGGCGGGCTGGACGAGCGCGTAGCCACCCATGACACCACCGACGATACCGATCGCGAGCAACACCGACCCCACGAACGGGACGCCGTAGGTCAACAGCCACTCCCGGACCATCTCAGTCCCCCACCGTGCGGCGGTATTCGGCGTAGCGGATCGTCCCTGCGAGTCCGAGGCCGTAGAGCCAGTGGGCCACGAGGACGAAGCCGAGGTAGCCGACCAGTTCCAGCCCGGTCTGGCCGGTGTAGAACGCGACGGCGAACCCGGTCGACATGATCGTCGCGTAGGACAGGCCCGTGACGACGAGGACCCGGCCAGGGAGGAACTCCGCGATGGCCCGGAAGAGGATCGCCCACGTCGTGACCCCGCCGAGCAGGAAGGTCAGGTAGCCGACGAGTGCGTCGTCGCCGAACCCGACCAGCCCGCCGAGTTCGGCGAAGGCGGCCACGTCGAACACGCCGATGAACGCGCCGGTGAACAGCACGCCCGACATCGCGAGCGTCCCGAGCAACCCGCCGATGGCTCCATAGAGCGTGTCGTCGAGCACCGACCGGACGAGACCGCGGGGGTCGCTCAGGACGTGCGGGCTCCCCTTTTCGGGCTCGGTCGTGTAGGCGGGTCGAACCGTCTCGGGTTCCGACGGGGGCAGGTCGTACTTCCGGTCGAGGCGGTCCTCGAGCCACTGCCACTCGCGGGAGAACTGGTCGGTCGCCTTGAGGTCCCACACGTCGGCGTCGTCCACCCGGTCCCCGTTCCAGTACGACCAGATCATGTTGTAGAGCCACAGGATCGCCGAGAGTCCGATCAGGTACCCGCCGACGGTCGCGATCTGCTGGAGCGACGCGAACTCGGCCGGGTAGTTGGCGTACCGCCGCGGCAACGCCTGAAAGCCCAGCACGAGCAGGATACCGAACGTGACGACAGACCCGACGATCAGCAGGCCGACCTGAAATCGTGCGAGTCGCCGGTCGTACCACCGGCCCGTGATGAGCGGGTACCAGTAGTAGGAGGCCGCGATCATCATCATCGGGATGATGCCGACGGTGATGAGGTGGAAGTGGCCGACGACGTAGTAGGTGCCGTGGAAGAACACGTCGACGGGGACGGCCGCGAGGAAGACGCCGGTGACGCCGCCGACGACGAAGGTGCCGATCGAGCCGATACAGAGCAGTCCCGGCGCGGCCAGCCGGATGTTCCCGTCCCAGATCGTCGTGATCCAGTTGAACACCTTGATCGCAGAGGGGACGGCGATGGCGACCGAGACGGCCATGAAGGAGGCGGACAATCTCGGGTTCATGCTCGTCACGAACATGTGGTGGGCCCAGACCCCGAAGGAGAGGACGCCGATGGCCAGCGTCGAGTAGACGATGAAGCGAAAGCCGAACAGTTTCCGGCCGACGAACTTCGGGAGGATCTGGCTCATCAGGCCCGTGGCGGGCAAAAAGAGGATGTACACCTCGGGGTGGCCGAAAAACCAGAACAGGTGTTGCCAGAGGATCGGGCCACCGCCGGAGATGGCGTAGAAGGTCGTCCCCAGATTCCGGTCGGCCAGCAGCATGAGCAAGGCGCTTCCAAGCAAGGGGAAGGCAAAGAGGACGATGCCGCTGGTCGTGAGCATGCTCCAGGAGAAGATATCGAGGGTCGCCCAGGACGTCTCGCGTTCGTAGAAGATGGTGACGATGAAGTTGATCGCCCCGAGTGTCGACGCGATACCCGAGAGGTGCAGCCCGAGCAATAACAGGTCGATCTGGGGATTGGCGACCGTCGTCGACAGCGGCGGGTAGAGCGTCCAGCCGATCCCGGGCTCTTCGAGCACGCCGAAGAAGTCGACGAGGGGCCCCGACGTGAGCGCCCCCAGGATCTGTGCAGTGACCTGCGAGGGGAGCCCAGCCCGTGCGATGAGGAGGGAGGGCGGGAGCAGCCAGAAGCCGATGGCGTTGATCCGGGGGAAGGCCATGTCGTCGGCCCCGATCAGGAGTGGGATGAAGTAGTTCCCGATGCCGAAGAACACCGGCGTGACGAAGAAAAACAGCATCGTCACCCCGTGGGTGGTGAAGAGAGCGTTGTAGGTGGCCTCCGACCAGACGTCGGCGGCGGGCGTGAGCAGTTCCGTCCGCAACATCATCGCGTCGACGCCGCCCCAGAGCGCGGCCAGCGTCCCGAAGGCGATGTAGAGCAGCCCGATATCCTTGTGATCGGTCGTCGTCGTCCAGCGGACCACTCCCTCGCGGATGACGGTCGGATTCAGGAGCGAGCGCTCCCGATATCCGCCGTCGGCGCGTGGGCCACCACACCGGCGGGCGTAGCCGACGAACCCACAGACGAGGATGGCGAGCGCACAGAGCACGCCGAACTCGACGAGAGCCCGGTTCATTGTCGAAGGGGGCTGGCGGGGGCGGCTGTGCGGGCTGGCATGAGCGACCCGTCCACGGACACGGCCAAAAAGCTACAGACCGGTCGTCGGGCTGACCTCTGTGGATTTCGAGAGGTCGAGGGACGCTTTTGGGACTCGACGTGGAGAGGGAACGCGATGGGGTCTCGACACGCCCGGTGGGCCGCAGGGCTGGTCCTCGGCGTCGCCGCGCTCGCGGTCGTCTGTGCGACGCCAGCGGCCGCCCAGTCGGTCAACCGGAACCTGATCCGGGAGCTGAACACCCAGTTGCTGTACGTCGCGCTCCCGCTCGCGGTGTTCGTCGAGGTGATCCTGATCTACGCCGTCGTCCGCTTCCGGGACAACCCGGACCCGCGGCCGACCATCGACTCGCCCAATCTGGAGGTCACCTGGACGCTCGCGACGGCCATCATCCTGCTGTTCGTCGGCGTCTCCGCGTACGTCGTCCTCACCACACCCTACTTCTCGCCGGACGCGGTCGGCGATCCAGCCGCGGCCAACGAAAGTGGTGAAGACATGGAGACAGTCCACGGGCTGGGCTACCAGTACGACTGGCAGTTCCGGTATCCCGACGCGAACGTGACGACCCGCGGCGTGCTCGTGATGCCCGCCGACCGCCCCGTACGGCTCCGACTCTCGGCGGCCAACGTGCTCCACTCGCTGTACATCCCACAACTGGGGATCAAGAAGGACGCCTTCCCCGGCCAGTACACGACGGTTCGCACGCGCGTGCACGAGCGGGGTACCTACCGGGGATACTGCGCCGAACTGTGCGGGACGGGCCACTCACGGATGCGGACCGACGTGGTCGTGGTCTCGCCGTCGGCCTACGAGGACTGGCTGGCGAGCAACGAGGGCGAGTCCAACGTGACGAGCGCACCGGAACCGAGCAGTTGAGAGTCGCTGGACGAGTTCAGCGACACTGTCGGCGTCGAGGGCGGGACCCAGTGATCGGATCCCCAGTCGGTTCGAAATCGTATGTCGCTATATCAAACCCGGAGCACAAGTCGGGTAGGTCCGGCTCAATTCGTTGGATCGGTTCTTGATCCACCAGCAGTTTGAGTATATATTATTATTTATTAATATCCATAGATAGGATTGAAGACAGGTCTGAGATCAGTGTACTAGACGCTTATTACGCTCGCAGCGTTAGAACCGATAAGATGGCAACTGACTCGTCTGAACCTGCGCCCGAGGACGGCGAGGACACGATGAAATTCGACGAGGGTCAAGCCGTTGCCGACCGGCTTGACGAACTGGAGAGTGGCGAGTCTGAACCAGTGTCGGAAATGCTCGAAGAGTACGACGAGCGGTTTGACGACTGATCCGTGGAACCGCCAGACGAGTTCCGGACGCTGCCTTCAGTCAAAGACGACCTGTTTTCGATTGCTGAGTCTGACCGTGAAGCAGGTGACAGAATCCGGGACAAGATCGAGCAATGGGAGCAGTGGCTTGAATTTGGACGTGTCCCACAAAAACATCTGACGTACCTCACTGATTCGCCCGGGGGCTACAACTTCTACCGGCAGAAGGTCGGGAACAGCGGCCACCGGATTATCTACGAGATAAGCGACGGTATCATGACAATCGTCGCAATAGTTCCCCGAACGGATCGGACGTACCAAATCGAGAAGTACGTCGATCGGATGGATCGCGAGACAGAAGACTGAATCCTGTCTTCGAGGGTTCGGCTCGACTGCTACATCCCCCTGTATTCTTCAACCATCCGCACGAAATGTCGATGGTAAGCCATGAGTGAGAAAGCAGCTAAGGTTGGTCCACTTGACAGACTCGTGAGTCACGGCAGGCCGTTGTTTTCGACGTGAACGGCAGTAGAAGATTCGCGCCAGTTTGCGAATTATCGGCCACATTCCCAACTCGTGCCCGGGGCGGGCCACCTCGACGGCTCGATTCGGGACTCGGGTGGTCGACGATGCGAACAGCGGTGGACGTGTGGCGAAGTTCGAAGTGTTTAACCCCGGGAGCGGGAAAGAAGGGGTAACTCGCTGGTCGACGGGCACCAGCGGGCACCTGCCGGCCGTGTGGAGACCGATGGTCTCCCGGCTCACAGGACGGGATGTGATCGGCGGGGTCTCTGACCCCGGGCAGGCGGCCGGGCCGTCCGGCCGCCGGAGGATTGAACCACTCGACGCCCGTGGTGATAGCCCATGACACGGAGCTTCTACTCCCACATCCGAGAGGCGTGGGAAGACCCCGACGACGGACAGCTCGCGGAACTACAGTGGCAGCGCCAGCAGGAGTGGCGTGACCAGGGTGCGCTCGAACGCGTCGAGCGCCCCACTCGACTGGACAAGGCCCGCTCGCTCGGCTACAAGGCCAAGCAGGGCATCGTTGTCGTGCGCGCCAGCATCCGCAAGGGCGGCGCGCGCAAACAGCGGTTCACGGCCGGCCGGCGCTCGAAGCGCCAGGGCGTGACCCGGATCACCCGCCGGAAGAACCTCCAGCGGGTCGCCGAGGAGCGCGCCACCCGGAAGTACCGGAACCTGCGCGTCCTCAACTCCTACTCGGTCGGCCAGGACGGCCGCCAGAAGTGGTTCGAGGTCATCCTCGTCGATCCCCACCACCCCGCGATCGAGAACGACGACGACCTCAACTGGATCTGCGACGACTCCCAGCGTGGCCGGGCCTACCGCGGCCTGACCAACGCCGGGCAGTCCAACCGCGGCCTCGACCAGAAGGGCAAGGGCACCGAGCACAACCGCCCGAGCAACAACAGCGGCCGCGGCCGCGCGAAGTAAGAGTTCGACAGCACATTTTTCGGTGCGCCGATAGCGATCGATCGCTCACGATACAATCGGCACAGTAACAGCTGTACCGACAGTTCAGGTTCGGTGACGAATTCATTGGCGACAGTTCGGCCCCTACTTTCAGGTAGCGTCGGTGTGGAACGTGTCGGATATGGAACCTCCAGCGGACGACAGGTCGGTCAGCCGACGGACCGTCCTCGGCGGAATCGCCGGACTGGGCGCTGGCGCGGTCACAACCACCGGCGTGTCGGCCCGGATCGCGGCTCAGTCGGCGGCCGAACTGACGGTCCTGACGCGCAACCTCTACCTCGGCGTCGACCTCTTCAGACTGTTCGATGCGCGCTCGCGCGACGACGTGCTGCAGATCACCGGGACCCTGCTCGAGGAGTTCGATCCCGGCCGTGCCACGAGGCGGGCCGATGCCATTGCGGCGGAGATCGAGGCCACGCAACCGGACGCCGTCGCCCTGCAGGAAGCCTCCGCGTTGCGCGTCCAGCGTCCCAGCGATTCCGGGACGGACTCCCCGGACCCTGCGGAGACGGTCGTCGTCGATCTGCTCGACGCCGTCCAGTCGGCACTGGCCGAGCGGGGACCGGACTACGAGGTGGTCGCCTCGACTGTCACGACCGACGTGGAACTGCCGGCCGACACCGACGACGGGACCGTCGACGTGCGCCTCACCGACCGGGACGCCGTGCTGGTCCGAAGCGACCTCGACGCGACGGCGAGCGCGAACGGGACCTACGATGCGGCCTTCGGCGTCCCGGAATGGATTCCGGTGATCGGCGGGCTCTCGGTCCAGCGCGGGTTCTGCGCGGCGGACCTGACGGTAGCTGACGAGACGGTCACGGTCGTCTCGACGCACCTGTCGTCGACGAGCGGAGATCTCCGGACCGGACAGGCAGAGGAACTGCTCGACCGACTTCCGACAGATCAGCCAGTGATCGTCGGCGGCGACTTCAACAGCGGGCCCGGTGGTGAGACCGCCGCCTACGACCAGTTGACGGCGACGCTCTCGGACGCCTACGCGACGGCGAATCCCGACCGCGACGGGTTCACCTGCTGTCAAGGGCCGGATCTCCGGAACACGGACTCACGGCTCGATAGCAGGATCGACGGCCTCCTCTACCGCGGCGACGTGTCGGCGACGGCCGCGAGTCGCGTCGGTCACCAGCCCGACGACCGCGTCAGCTACCAGGTCGAGGGGGAGACGGTACAGGTGTGGCCCTCGGACCACGCGGGCGTCGCCGCGACGTTCGCGGTCGAGGCGACCGGGTCGATCGAGACGGCGACGGAGAGCGAAACCGAATCCACGCCGGCGGTGGAACGGACCACGACGACCGCGACCGGAGCCACACCGAAGACGACGGTGCGAACGGGGCCGGGGCTGGGCGTTCTGGCGGCGCTCGCCGGACTCGCCGGTGGGATCGGCGGCCGACTGTGGCGGGACTGAATCCCGGACGGGCCAACGACGGGCGATACGGCGACCACGTTTTTACGATCCGCGGGACAGGGTGGCCTATGGAGAGTCGAAGTCGGTCGATCGCTGTCGTCGGTGCGGTGGCGATACTCCTGTTGCTCGCGGGCTGTAGCGGGCTGTCGGGCGAGGAGACGCCGACGCAGAACGGGACGGAGTACCACGAACCGGCGAGTGAATACCTGCTGTCGGCGGACAAGGTCGTCGGCTGGGAGGAGAACGGGACGCGTGCCCCGAACGCGAGCGCGGAACCGCCGGGACTGGAGTCCGGGCAGGTACTCGAACTGAAAAACGGGAGCGCGGACCTCCAGATCGCCGTGCTGGTGTTCGAGTCGCCCGAAGACGCACGGACGTTTCTCGACGCCCAGCGCGAGACCTACCGATCTGAGGGAACCAACACGACGGACGTGGATATCGGCGACCGGGCGTTCGGAGTTCCGGAGTTGACCGGGCCGAACAGTACGATTTCGGCGGTCGACGCCCAGCAGTCGAACGTCTACGTCCAGGTGACCGGCAACGTCCCACTGAACGCCTCGAAGCGAATCGCCAGGACGCAGTTACGAGCGATCACGGGGGAGTGAATCGCCACATGCCCTGCTCGCGGTCCACGAGCGTCACGACAGTGGTGTGGGGGAGCGTCAGCACGTCGACGATGACGAGATAGAGCGCGTGCCACCCCCGTGGATCGGCGGGCCGAAGTCGGCGGTCGGTCCGGGAGACCCACCCCGAAGGGGATTTACCTCCCAGTCGTCTCCACCACGGTATGGAGCCGCCGGGCGCAGACACAGTCGTCGTCCGCTACGGGGACATGAGCACCAAGAGCAGTCGGGTCCGTCGCGGGATGGAGAAGCGACTGGTCGAGAACATCGAGGCGCTGCTCGCCGACCGCGGGATCGACGGCGACGTGGAGCGCCGCCCGACCCGACCGCTCGTGTGGACCGACGAGCCCACCGCAGCAGCCGAGGCCGCCGCCGACGCCTGCGGCGTCGTCTCGACCAGCACGGCCCGCACGCTGCCCGCCGACCCCGACTCGATCCTCGACGCCATGGTCGAAACCGCGACCGCCCACTACGACGGGGGCAGTTTCGCCGTCAACGCCCGTCGCGCGGGCGACTCCTTCCCGATGGACAGCGAGGACCTCGGCCGCGAGGGCGGACAGGCGATCTGGGAGGCCGTCGAGGACGAGTTCGAGCCCGAGGTGGACCTGGACGACCCCGATTTCACGGTCAACGTCGAGGTCCGCGAGGACACCGCCTTCCTCTATCTCGATCAGATCTCGGGGCCGGGTGGGCTGCCCCTGGGAACCCAGCGGCCGGTCGTCGCGCTGGTCAGCGGCGGCATCGACTCACCCGTGGCGGCCTACGAGATCATGCGGAAGGGGTGTCCCGTCCTCCCCGTGTACGTCGATCTCGGGGAGTACGGCGGGCCGGACCACCGCGCCCGCGCCGTCGAGACCGTCCGGACGCTCGGGGAGTACGCGCCGAACTTCCGGGAACCGCTCCGCGTGGTCCCAGGTGGCGAGACGGTCGAACTGCTTGCCAAGAATCTCGAACAGGGGCGGATGCTCGCCTTCCGACGGTTCTGTCTCGCGGTCGCCGAGGAGGTCGCCTTCGAGGAAGGCGCGGCCGGGATCGTCACGGGGGAGGCCGTCGGCCAGAAGTCGAGCCAGACCGCCCAGAATCTCAGCGTCACCGATCCGATCACCGACCTCCCCGTGTTCCGGCCGCTCCTGACCGAGGACAAGAACGTCATCACCGAGCGCGCCAAGGAGATCGGGACCTTCACCGACTCGACCATTCCGGCGGGCTGTAACCGCTTCGCTCCCGCCCAGGCCGAGACCAACGCGCGACTGGATCGCCTGCGCGACCTCGAACCCGACGACCTCCGCGAGCGCGCTCGCGACGCCGTCGCCGACCTCGAACTGGTCGAGCCCTGACCCTTTTGTCCGAAAGCGCGGCCATCGTGGCCCGTGACCACTGTGGGACAGCGCGCACTCGTCGCCTACGAACGGACGAACGGCCGGTACGACCTCCACTACGCCCACTGGGGAGCCCACGAGTGGCATCTGGCGACCGCACTCGCCGCGATCCGGCCGGGCGGACCGATCGACCCGACCGAAGAAACCGGTCACCCCGCCGCCGTCGAACCGGAACCGCTGGCTACCGACCGGTCGTTCGCGGACTTGCTGGAAACCCACGTCGACTGGCAGACCTACGACGCCTGCTACGTCGTCGCGAGCGACGGGACGGTCCAGCCCTACCTCGCGGCCTGGTTCGGCCTGCCGGGCCACGACACGGTCCGCCCACGTGACGGCGCACTCGTCTCGGTCGATCCCGCCCGCGCCGAACCGGACGGGGAGTTCCTGCGCGGCCGCGTCGCCGGGCTGAAAGCCGCCACACTCGCGATGGTCCGCGACGATCGCCTCACACCCGCGGCCGCCCGATCCTTCCTGGCCAGCGAAGTCCGGTCCTGGCACCTCGAAGACCGCACGGTCCACCTCGGCCCGGACGCGGATCCGGACGGCTGGCGGTCGTGATCGCTCCCGACGCGCTTATCCGCCGTCCACGACTACGGCCGGACAGTGACGGAACACGGAGAGGGAAGTGCGACAGCCGACGACGCGGCCGCCGGGAGCGACGCGAACGTGGACCCGTCAGATCGCCGATCGGACGGCGTCACCGCACTCGCGAGTCCGACGCCCGCACGCGCACAGACGGCCGTCGCCGCGGCCATCGAGCGCGAGGACGTGGTCTCGGTGTTCGGAACCTGTACTGTGGAGTACGACGGGCGAGCGTCGAGCCACCTCGGCCCGGGCGACCGGCTCGTCGTCTGCAAACCCGACGGGACGACGCTGGTCCACACCGACGAGGGCCACCAGCCAGTGAACTGGCAACCGCCGGGCTGTTCCCAGGCGGCGCGGCTGACCGAGGGCCGCCTCGAACTCCAGAGCCTGCGCTCGACGCCCGAGGAGGAGTTGCTCGTGCGGTTCGAGGAGATCCTGCAGGTTACCGCCTACGACCTGACCGACGAGAGTGATCTCGCTCTCGAAGGCACCGAGGAGGATCTCCGGGAGCGCATCCTCGACGATCCGGATCTCGTCGAATCTGGGTTCTCCCCGCTGGCGACCGAACGCGAGACGCCGGCGGGCGCGGTGGACATCTTCGGCGAGGACGAGCAGGGGCGGCGGGTCGTCGTGGAGTTGAAGCGGAGGCGGGTCGGCCCGGACGCGGTGGGCCAACTCAGCCGGTACGTGGAGGCCCTGGAGCGCGATCTCCACGCCGACGCCGACGTGCGGGGGATTCTGGTCGCGCCCTCGGTGACCGACCGGGCGCGGGAGTTACTGGCCGAGCAGGGCATGGAGTTCGTGGCGCTTGAGCCCGATCCGAACTCGTAGAGTCGGCAGGATTTTTTCGCCGGCACCCGACGGCGAGCGTATGCCCTCCAGACGAGCGATCCTGCGGCGCGGGCTCGTCGGCGTCGGGCTCGGCGTCGGAACTGCTGGCTGTTCGGCGCTCGGTGGCGAGGACCCGCCGGCGTTGACGATCCGGTTTCTGAACTACACCGACGAGCACCGTCTGGTCGTGCTACACCTGTTCCGGGACGACCGGACGGCGTACCAGGACGCCGAAGCATTCTACGACACGGTCGACGTGCCGTCGATGGACGACGCCACCGATCCCGTGACCTACGAGGACGTTGTGCCGAGTCGACGCTACGTCGCCCGAGCCGAGATCGACCACGATCCGCTGGCACAGGAGGCCACGACCGAGTACCACTACTACCCGCGGCAGTGCGACGACGGGGACGTGCTCACTGTCGTCTGTCGCCCCTACGTCGAGGAACACGCCCGGTCCGGCCTCTACTTCACCTTCGAGCAGGAGCGCTGTTGACTCACTCCTCGACCTGCTTCTGTAGCTCCTGTAACAGCGCCAGCGCCTCCATCGGCGTCGTCGTCGCGAGGTTCTGCTCGCGGACGGTCTCGGCAAGAGCGGCGTCCGGGTCGTCCGCACCCGACCCGGCCTCGGCCGCCGCACCGTTCGTCCGTGCGTCCGGTCGGTGGCCGTTCGTTTCCTTCTTTCCGTCGTGGGAATCCTCCGATTCGTCGGCATCGAGCAGTTCCCGGGAGCGGTCGACCACGCTATCGGGCACGCCGGCCTCGCGGGCGACTTCCACGCCGTAGGAGGCGGCGGCCGGCCCCTGGCGGATCTCGTGGTCGAAGACCACGTCCTGGCCGTCCTGCTCCGCAGCGTCGGACTGCGATGCAGTCCGACTGGCCTCCGAGGAAACCTCGGAGACAGCGAAGTGCAGATTGAACACCCCGTCGAGCGCGTCGGCGGCGTCGGTGAGTTCGTGGTGGTGAGTGGCGAACAGCGTTCGCGCGCCGATCTCGTCGTGGATGTGTTCGGTCACCGCGCGGGCGATGGCGAGGCCGTCGGTAGTGCTGGTGCCCCGCCCGACCTCGTCCAGCAGGATCAGCGAGCTATCCGTGGCGTTTTCCAGGATCGCGGCGAGTTCGGTCATCTCGACCATGAACGTCGACTTGCCACCGGCGATGTCGTCGCTGGCCCCCACGCGGGTGAACACCCGATCGACCAGCGAGAGGCGAGCGTCGGCCGCGGGGACGAAGCAACCCGCCTGCGCGAGCAACTGGATCAGCGCCACCTGGCGCATGTACGTCGACTTCCCGCTCATGTTGGGGCCAGTGATGACGGCGAAGAACTCGTCTGCATCGAGGCGGGTGTCGTTGGGGACGAACGACGACTGGGTGCGCTCGACGACGGGGTGGCGACCGCCCTCGATCGCCGTCTGCCTGGGGTCGTCGACGAACGTCGGGCGAGCGTAGTCGTACTCGGCGGCGACGGTGCCGAAGGAGACCAGCACGTCCAGACGGGCGAGCGTGTCAGCCAGCGCCTGGACGCGCTCGGATTCGGCGGCCACTGTATCGCGGACTTCCCGAAAGAGGTCGTATTCGAGGTCGTCGGCGCGCTGTTCGGCCTGGATGATCTCGTCCTCACGGGCCTTGAGTTCCGGTGTGTAGAACCGCTCTGAGTTCTTGAGGGTTTGCCGGCGCGTGTAGTCCTCGGGCACCGAATCGAGGTTGGCGTTCGTGACTTCGATGTAGTAGCCGTGGACGGAGTTCTGGCCGACCTTCAGCGAGTCGATGCCGGTGCGTTCACGCTCCTGAGCTTCCAGCGAGTCGATCCACTCCTTGCCGGAGCGTTCGGTCTCTCGCAGGTCGTCCAGTCGGTCGTCGTACCCCTCTGCGATGACACCGCCTTCGGTGATCTCGATTGGTGGTTCCTCGCGAATCGCCCGCCCGATCAGATCCCGGATCTCGTCGAGGGCATCGAGGTCGGCGCGGATCTCCCGGAGGGTATCGCAGTCGGCGTCGTCGAGTGTGGCCTCGATCTCGGGCACCACGTCGAGGGTGTCCTTCAGCGAGCGCAGATCGCGGGCGTTGGCGCGGGCCCGGGAGACTCGGGATATCAGCCGCTCCACGTCGTATACGTCCCGAAGGAGGTCGTGGAGGCGTTCGCGAGTGCGTACGTCGCCGGCGAGTTCGCCGACGGCGTCGTGACGCGCCTCGATGGCCGCGCGCTCGATCAGCGGTCGCCGGAGCCAGTCCTTCAGTTCGCGACTTCCCAGCGCACAGGCAGTCTCGTCCAGCACTTCCACGAGCGTCGCCCCCGCACGGCCGTGGACCGCCCGGCGCTCGAACAGTTCCAGACTCTCCAGAGCCACCCGGTCCAGCAGCATGTACTCCCGCGGGTCGTATCGGGTGACGTGGTTGAGGTAGTCTAGCCTGTCGCGCTCGCCGTCGGTGTCGTCCCCCTCTGCGCCTCTCGTATATTCAGCGTAATCCAGCAACGCGCCACAGGCCCGGATCTCCGCGGAGTTCGAGAGGACCGTCTCCGGGTCACCGAAGTACGACGCGACCAGCTCGTTCGGGTTATCGCCCTCGAAGGCAGCCCTGTCGTGCGGGGTGACCATGCAGTCCGAATCGAAGGGGTCGGTGGGAGCGTCGGGGCCGACGACGGCCTCCGAGGGGCTGAACCGGCCGAGTTCGTCGGCGACCGCTGACTCGTCGGTCGTGCTGGTGACGTAGAAGTCGCCCGTCGACACGTCGAGGAGGGCGAGGCCGTCGGTGTCGTCGACGCGAGCGAGGCAGGCGACGAAGTTGTTGTCGTCGGTCCGCAGCAGTTCGTCCTCGGTGAGCGTCCCGGGCGTGACGATCCGGGTGACCGCGCGGTCGACGACCCCGGTGGTCTCCTCGGGCTCCTGTACCTGATCGGCGACGGCCACGCGGTAGCCCGCGTCCAGCAGCGTCTCGATGTAACTCTCTGCGTTGTCGATGGGGATACCGGCCATCGGGTACTCCCCGGTCGAGTCCTCGCGTTTGGTGAGCGTGATCTCACAGAGCCGCGAGACGCGTTCGGCGGCGTCGCAGAAGGCCTCGTAGAAGTCCCCGACCTGAAAGAGGACGAGGGAGTCCTCGTACGCCGAGCACAGCTCGAAGTACTGGGACATCATCGGCGTCAGCTCGTCGGCCCGGTCCTGCATCGTCTCGGGTGGGCCAAGCGCCGCGTCCATGGACGACCGCAACACTGCGGGCGGGAAATGTCCTCCGGATGGCCACCGTCTGGCGGTGCCCCGTTCGGGGCGGGCTTCTTGTGAGGAGGGTCCGTACCGCCGGCCATGCGAACGGGCGTGATCGTCGCCGGCGGGTACGCCACCCGGTTCGGAGAGGGAGACAAGGCCGTCGCCGACCTCGCGGGCACCCCGATGATCCGGCGGGTCGCCGACCGCCTCGCGCCCGTAATCGACCGGCTGGTCGTCAACTGCCGCCCCGAGCAACGCGAGGCCATCGCGGAGGCGCTGTCGGGGTACGACCACCCGCGAACCGTCGCCGAGGACGAGGAGTCGGACCGAGGACCCATGACGGGGATGTTGACCGGGCTGCGCGCGGTCGAATCCGAGTTCGCCGTCGTCGTGGCCTGCGATATGCCCTTCGTGGCTCCCGGGCTGGTCGACCACCTCTTCGAGCAGGCCCGCCCACACGACGCCGCAGTTCCGCGAGTCGACGGCCGGGATCAACCCCTGCAGGCGGTCTACCGGACCGACGCGACCGTGGCGGCCTGCGAGGCCGCACTCGCACGAGACCAGCGGGCGGTGTTCGCCGCGCTCGCCGAACTGGACTGGGTCGCGGTCCCCGAAGCCGAGATCGAGACTCACGCCACGCTCGACTCGCTCCGGAACGTCAACACCCGCGAGGATCTGCGGAAAGCGATAGCGGAGTTCTGACTGCGACGGCCAGCGCCCGTACAGCGAGGGTCGCAGTCTCAGCCATGTGAGTGTCCCCCCTCGTTTATATTGTGTGAGATAGATGTTGACAGGCATGGAGCATTACAATGGTGACCAGCTGGCACACATGGGGGACCTGCCGGCGATGGCGGCGTCCCGGTACGGGGAGCAAACCGCGTTCGTCTTTCAGGGGCTGGAGACGAGTTTCGCCGAGCTAGAGGCCGAAGCAAACCAGGTCGCGAACATGCTCGTCGAGCACGGCGTCGAGCCGGGCGAGCGCGTCGGGCTGTTCGTCCCGAACACGCCGCGATTCCCGAAGAGCTACTTCGGGACGCTCAAGGCCGGCGCGATTCCGGTCCCGCTGAACCTCCGGATGGACCCCGAGACGCTCGCGTTCGTCATCCAGGACGCGGGCATCGACGTCCTGTTCGGCTCCCCGTTTCTGGCCGACGAGGTCCAGGAGCTGGCGGCGGCCGCCGAGGTCGGGACGCTGTTCCTGCCGGGCGTCACCGACGAGGGTGTCGTCAACTACTCCCACGCAATTGCCGACCACGACGAGACGTTCGATCGGGAGGCAGAGGGCGTGGATCGGGACTTCGAGGACGTTGCCGTCCAGCCCTACACGAGCGGGACGACGGGCAAACCCAAGGGTGTGCAGTTGACACACGAGAACCTGCTGTCGACCATCGAGGCCTACGACAACGGCGGGCTCCCGCTGGATCCCGACGACACGTTCCTGCTCGTCCTGCCACTGTTCCACATCTACGGGCTGAACGCCCTGCTCGGGTCGGGCCTGTACAGCGGGTCGACGATGGTGCTGGTCGCCCAGCCGGAACCGGAACCGATGCTCGACGCCATCGGGAACAACGACGTGACCAACTTCGCGGGTGTGCCCGCGATGTACACGATGATGTTCCGTGAGTACCGCGAGAACCCCGAGAAGTACGACCTCTCCAGTTTGGAGTCGGTCACCTGCGCGGCCGCGCCGCTGGCCGACGCGACCCGGCGGGAGATCATGGAGGAGTGGGACGTGCCGATGGTCGAGGGCTGGGGGATGACCGAGACGGCCCCCGCGGGCACCGTCGAGCCGAGTCGGGGCGTCCGGAAGGCCGCTGGCTGTGTCGGCCCCGTGCTGGACGACGTGGAGATCAAACTCGTCGATCCCGGGACCCGTGAGACGAAGGTCTCGACCGACCAGCTAGAGCCGGTCCCCGACGACGATATCGACTTCGAGGACGAGGAGAGCGTCACGGGCGAGATCGCGATCCGGGGGCCCAACGTCTTCGAGGGGTACTACAACCGCCCCGAGAAGACCGATCAGGTGTTCGACGACGAGGGGTACTTCTACACGAAGGACATCGCCCGCGTCGACGAGGACGGCTACTTCTGGATCGTCGACCGCGCCGACGACATGATCATCGCCGGCGGGGAGAACATCTACCCCGCCGAAGTCGAGGACGCCCTCTACGAACACCCCGACGTGGAGGAAGCCGCCGTCGTCGGCGCATCACACGAGGTGAAAGGCGAAGCACCCGTCGCGTACGTCGTCCTCTCGGAGGGTGCGGGCGTCAGTGAACAGGATCTCCGGGAGTTCACGCTGGATTACGTCCCGACCTACGCCCACCCACGCCGGATCTTCTTCGTGGACGAACTCCCGCGCAGCGCCACCCAGAAGGTCCAGCGGTACAAGCTCGAAGAGGAGACCGAACAGCGGCTCGACGAACCGCTCAGTTCAGAGGACGGGGATCTCTAACCGCGCCCGGAATCAGCGAATCGAGAGCAGTTCTCCGGTCACGCGGAGGCACCGGAGTGCCGACCGACGGCGTCGTGTCCGATGCTGAACGAGATGTCAAGGGTTCGTGCACCGCCCCTGAGAACTGGCTTCTTGCTCGCGCCGTCCTCCTCGAACTCGATAACGCCGAGCGCTTCCAGTTCTTCCAGGTTCCGGTGGACTTCCTTGTAGTCGCGGTCGACAGCCTCGGCAGTCTGCCGGATGCTCTCGGGCTGCTCGTTCACGATCGCTTCCAGCAGCGTCAGACTCGACGTTCGCATGAGGCGTTCGACCTCCCCGAAGTCCTCGAAATTCAGGACGAAGCGTGCGTCCTGTTCGATCGCCTCGCCGCGCTCGCCGGCTTCTGCTCGCTGGAGCCGCTCGCGCGCCGCGTCGTCGTGTTCGTCGGCCTGTCCGAACGTGATTTTCAGCGTGTCCGTGGTCATGGTAAGTCCTCGATTTCGGTCATGAAACGGTCCCGGAGATCCAGCATCCCCGGGAACTCGATTGCTTCGACGCCGTCGGGCGTGTGCCGCTCGTGGCGGCCAGTCGTTTGGTTCTCGTTGTCGTACCGGAGGATGGTGCCACGACCGTCGGTGTACCCGTAATGGAGCGCGTAGCGGTAGCCACTCGGGTACTTAGGGTCGTCCGTGCGGTAGATCTTCCGCCGGATGACCCGGTTCCATCGCGGTCCTCGACATCCTCGATGACCTCGCGGCCCATCGTATGCTATGGTATTCCTCCCATCAGTATGAAGTATGGGGTCGAAACCATCACCCTGAGAGCTGGGCGATCTGTTCTCGGTAGACGATGGCAGAAACGGAACGGTCAAAGGAGCGTGCGCTCACCCTCTCCGGCAACGACCAGTCCGTCGCTACGTTCCTTCGACCAGCCGTCGCAACTGTTCCGGTGGTACTGCGCCGCGGGCCGCGTGGCTATCGTAGGCGAACGTCGGGACGCCGGAGACGCCCTGTCGCTTCGCGTCGTCGAACAGCGTGCGGACGCGCTCGCGGAGGTCCTCGTCGTCGATGGCGGCGCGGACTTCCTCGGGGTCGACACCGGCGTCCTCGGCGAGGTCGGCCAGCACGTCGGGGTCGCCGATGTCCCGGCTCTCGGTCCAGAGCGCCTCGAAGATGGCCCGGTCGAACTCCAGCCACGTGTCGTAGTCGTACTCGTCACGCACGCGGACCGACGCGATCTGGGCGGGCAGCGAGTCGATGTCACGGGAGAGTTCCAGATCCATCTCCACGTCGTACTCGTCCTGGAGCCGGCGGACGTTCTCTTTGGCCTGCTCGTAGTAGTCCTCGTCTTTCCCGTCGTCGACGTCGTGGTCGATGCTCCCGTCGGGGTTGCGCTTGCCCGCCCGGAGGTCGAAGGGGTGCCAGTCGATTACGAGGTCGTCGTCGCGCTCGTCCTGGTACTGGCCCAGCGAGTGCCGGCCGAGATAACAGAACGGGCAGACGTAGTCGGAGTAGACGGTGATCCGCTCGGGTGTGGACTGATCGGACATAGACGTTCCAGGGTCCGGAAACGGGAAAGGGGAACGGTCCGGACACTCAAAGCGATATAGCTGGTAGTACAACACAGTAATATTAGTGCGTGGCAGGCCGAGTTCGGAGTATGAACCGACGAGCGGCACCGGAGTCCCGGCCGGTCGTGCTGACAGTTGCGGGCAGTGATTCCGGCGGCGGTGCGGGCATTCAGGCGGACCTGAAGACGATGGAGGCCTGTGGCGCCTTCGGGACGAGCGCGATCACGAGCGTCACGGCACAGAACACCCGCGGCGTCGAGGGGACCCACCTGCTGCCGACCGAGGAGATCGCGGCCCAGATCGCGGCCGTCCTCGACGACTTCGCGGTCGGAGCGGCCAAGACGGGGATGCTCGCGACCGCGGACGTGATCGAGACGGTCGCGGGCTATGCCGACCGCCTCCCGAACCTCGTGGTCGATCCGGTGATGGTCGCGGCCTCGGGCGACCGGTTGCTCGAACCCGACGCCGAGTCGGCCTACGAGGACCTGATCGCCGAGGCGACGCTCGTGACGCCCAACGCCGACGAGGCGGCGGTGCTGACCGGGATCGAACCCGAGACCGAGACAGACATGCGGGCGGTCGGCGAGGCACTCCTGGATCTCGGGGCGACCGCCGCGCTGGTCAAGGGCGGCCACGTCGACCGCGCAGACGGGGACGGAGTCGCGGACGTGCTGGTGACCGAGGAGACCGTCGAGACGGTCCGCCATCCACGGGTCGCGACCGACGCGACCCACGGCTCGGGGTGTACCCTCTCCAGCGCCATCGCGGCCAACCTCGCTCGCGGGGAGGATCTCACGACGGCCGTCGAGGCGGGCATCGACCTGCTCGCGCGGGCCGTGCGCTACCCGCTGGACGTTGGCGAGGGGCCGGGAAGCGTCCACCACGCGGTCGCGTTGCGTGACCGTGCCGCCCGCGACCCGACCGCTGAGGAGGTGGCCACGATCGTCGAGGAGCTCGTCGATCGCGACGTCTCACCGCTGGTCCCCGAGTCCGGACTGACCGTCGCCGGCGCGACGCCCTACGCCGAACGCCCCGACGAAGTGGCTGCCGTCGAAGGCAATATGACGGAGACGGGTTCGGACGACTGGTCGAACCAGGATATTCGGTTCGGCGCGTCGAGCCGTGTCGCGGCCGTCCTGCTCGCCTGCCGGGAGTTCGACGCCGACCGGCAGTTCGCCGTGAGTTGGCGATTCGACGAGGACGTGGAGGCCGCGCTCGCTGCGCTGGACGGCGAGATCGTCACGGTCGATCGGGGGGGAGACCCCGACGCAGCGGTCGGGGACGGAACGATCCAGCAGTGGACGGCCGAGCGAGCCATCGAGCGGGCCGACGGGTCGCCGGTCGCGGTCGTCGACCACGGGGACGACCGAACGGAGCCGACGGTGGTCCTGCTGGCCGACGACACCGAAGCGCTGGTGGACCGGACGCTCACGGTACTGGACGCTCTCGGCGAGGAGGTCGCCAGATCGTAATCGTCGAAACTGGTGTCCCGACGCCAGTGTACCCTACTGCTGGCGCTGGGGCAGGCGAACGCTGGACTCGCCGGGGCGGATCGTGACGCCCTCTGACTCGCGGGAGTCGAGATACCAGGGACTGGATACCCCGATTTCGAGCCCGAACGTGTCGCTGGGCGAGACGAACCGCTGGAAGGTCGGGAACTCGAAGGAAACCCGGGAGACGCCCGAGCCCTCGACCCGGTAGGCTTCGCCGTTGCCGTTGATCGGGTTGCCGTTCCGGAGCATGAACACGAAGATCCGGGCCTCCGGGCCGTGTACGTCGAGCGAGAGGTCGACCTGTGGCGTGCCGTACCACTCGGCGCTCTCGCGCACGTCCCAGGTGTAGGTGACCTCCGAGTCGTACCACCAGCTCCATCGCTCGATGCGGTCGTCCCCGTCGACCGCGGCGTCCCCGAGATTGTAGCTGACGAACTCGGTGTCCTCGGGCGGGAACTGGTCCTCGGTGCGGAACTCCCCGCGCTGTTTGAGGTAGGTCGAGGATTGGGGCACGTCGGCGCTCTCGTCCCTGAGATGGCGGTCGAACCACGTCGTCGCCAGCCCGTTCATGTGCCCGCGCTGGTCCAGCGGCACGGTGATCTCCTCGGGGGCGTGGCCACCCTCGTAGAAGGCCAGCCGCGACTCGACGCCGCTGTCCTGTAGCGACCGGTAGGTCCGGACGGTCTCGATGGGCTTGAACAGCGAGTCGTCCCAGCCCTGCACGAGGAAGGTCGGCGTGTCGTAGTCGTCGAAGTACGGGAACGAGCGCCGTTCGTTGAGTTCCAGCATCGCCTCCGGAATCTCGTTGGTCTCCAGGGCCTCCTCGTACCAGTCGTACAGCCGTGGGTCGATGTTCGTATCCGGGCCGATCAGGCTCGAACTGATACCCCCGAGGCCGAGCAGGACCGACAACCAGCCGATCTTGATGACGCCGTTGGGCGCAAGCGAGTACTGCAGGTCGTTCCAGGTGATCCGCGGGACGACCGCGTCGATCCGGTCGTCGGCCGCCGCCGCCGACAGCTGGATGCCCCCGGCGTAGGAGACGCCGTCCATCCCGACCTTCGGGTCGTCGGTGGCGTCCAGCGCCACCTCCGGCCGGTTGGCCAGCCAGTCGACCATCCGCTGGGCGTCCTTGACCTCGTTGGGGCCGTCGAGGCCGACGGTCCCCTCGGACCCCCCGAACCCGCGCGAGTCGTAGGTCAGGACGTTGTACCCCTGCTTCGCGTGGTGTTTCGCTTTCGGCAGCGTCAGCGGCGACTCACGGAACGCGCCCCAGCCGTGCGTCATCAGGACCGCCGGCTGTGGCTCGCTGGCATCGGGCGTGTAAAACGTCGCTTCGAGCTTCGTGCCGTCCCAGGACTCGATGGTGTAATCCTCCGAGGTGACGCCCGATCCGAACGACGCCGTCGCCGTTCCAACCCCCGTAGCGAGCGCCGTCAGGGCCGCTCCCGAGGCCCCGAGGAATCGTCGCCGGTTCACCCGTCCCACATCTGTACCCCGTTCGTCCGCATTGCGATCCGCTCCCATGATACCCTCCAACAACCATCACGAACGAGATGAGTTAACTGTTTATATCTGCCTGTTATTTGCGGTATTTAATATCAAAGCGTTCGTAATTTTCTGGCGGGAATCGGATCGTCCATCCGGTCGCGGTCGGACCCACAGCGTTTTACCCGGTGTCGCTCCCAGGGAGGAGTATGACCGAGGCGACGGGTATCGTCGGGGAGTTTCTCGCCCTCAAGGAGGAGACGGAGGCGGATCTGCTGGCGATGCAGTGCGGTGACTTCTACGAGTTCTTCGACGAGGACGCCGAGACGGTCGCCGACGAACTCGATCTGAAGGTGTCCCAGAAGTCCTCGCACGGCTCGTCCTATCCGATGGCGGGCGTGCCGGTCGACGATCTCACACCCTATCTGACGGCGCTGGTCGAGCGGGGCTATCGGGTGGCCGTCGCCGACCAGCACGAGACCGACGACGGCCACGAACGGGAGATCGCCCGGATCGTGACACCGGGGACGCTGATCGAGACGCCCGACGACGACGCCCAGTATCTCGCGGCCGTCGTCCGAGAGGGCGAGGGCTACGGCGTCGCCGCCGCGGACGTGACGACCGGCCAGTTCTTCGTGACCAGCGTCGACGGCGACGACCGCGAGGGGGCCCTGTCGACCGAGTTGTACAAGTTCGACCCCGCGGAGGTGTTGCCCGGCCCCGACGTGCGGGCCGACGAGGCGCTGCTGGATCGGATCCGCGAGCGGACGACGGCAACGCTGACGTTGCACGCCGCCGACGCGTTCGCACCGGGGCGGGCCCGCCACACCGTCCGCGAGCAGTTCGGGGAGGATACACTGGCGAGCGTCGGCATCGCCGACGACGAGGGGGCGATCCGGGCGGCCGGTGCGGTACTGGCCTACGTCGAGGAGACCGGGCAGGGCGCGCTGGCCTCGATGACGCGCCTGCAGACCTACAGCGGGAGCGACCACGTCGAACTGGACGCGACCACCCAGCGCAACCTCGAACTCACCGAGACGATGCAGGGCGACCGGTCGGGGTCGCTCTTTGCGACCATCGACCACACCGTCACCAGCGCGGGCGGGCGACTCCTCCAGCAGTGGCTCGTCCGGCCGCGGCAGTCCCGCCGGGAGTTAGAGCGCCGGCAGTCGGCGGTCGCCGCACTCGCCGAGGCCGCGATGGCTCGCGAGGAACTCCGGGAAGTGCTAGACGGCGCGTACGACCTCGAACGGCTCGCGAGTCGAGCAGCTTCGGGCAGCGCCGACGCGACCGACCTCCTGCGAGTGGCCGAGACGCTCGCCCTCCTGCCCCGGGCGGCCGACGTGATCGACGAAACGAGTCGGCTGGCAGACTCGCCGCTACAGAGAATCGTCACCGACGCCGACCGCGAGGCCGCCGCCGACCTCGCCGCCGAACTGGACGCGGCACTGGCCGAGGAGCCGCCCGGAACAGTCACACAGGGCGGGCTGTTCCAGCGGGGCTACGACGACGAACTGGACGAGATCATCGAGCGCCACGAGTCAGCCAAAGAGTGGATCGAGACCCTGGACGAGCGGGAGAAGGGGCGGCATGGAATCACCCACCTGCAGGTCGACCGGAACAAGACCGACGGCTACTACATCCAGGTCGGCAAGAGCGAGGCCGACGACGTGCCCGAGGCCTACGAGAACATCAAGACGCTCAAAAACTCAGAGCGGTTCACCATCCCCGAACTGGAGGAGAAAGAACGCGAGATCCTCCGACTGGAAGAACAACGCGGAGACCTCGAGTACGAACTGTTTCGGGTCCTCCGGGAGCGGGTGGCCGACCGCGCCGAACTCCTGCAGGACGTGGGGCGGGCGCTCGCGGAACTCGACGCCCTCGGGAGTCTGGCGACCCACGCCGTCCGCAACGACTGGACCCGGCCGGAACTGGTCGAGGGCCGAGAGCTAGAGATCCGGCAGGGCCGCCACCCAGTCGTCGAGCAGACCACCTCGTTCGTCCCCAACGACCTCGCGATGGACGACGACCGGCGCTTCCTGATCGTCACGGGCCCCAACATGAGCGGGAAGTCCACCTACATGCGACAGGCGGCACTGATCACGCTGCTGGCGCAGGTCGGGAGTTTCGTCCCCGCGGAATCGGCCCGGGTGGGCCTCGTCGACGGGATATTCACACGCGTGGGCGCGCTCGACGAGCTGGCGCAGGGCCGGTCGACGTTCATGGTCGAGATGCAGGAACTCTCGAACATCCTGCACTCGGCGACCGACGAGTCGCTCGTAATTCTGGACGAGGTCGGTCGCGGGACGGCTACCTACGACGGCATCTCCATCGCGTGGGCCGCGACCGAGTACATCCACAATCAGGTCCGGGCGAAGACCCTCTTTGCCACGCACTACCACGAACTGACCGGGCTGGCGGATCACCTGGAGCGTGTCGAGAACGTCCACGTCGCCGCCGACGAGAGCGACGGCGACGTGACCTTCCTTCGCACTGTTCGGGACGGGCCGACGGATCGCTCCTACGGGATCCACGTCGCGGATCTGGCGGGCGTCCCGGATCCAGTGGTCGACCGCTCGCGGGACGTGCTCGAGCGACTCCGCGAGGAGGAGGCCATCGAGGCGAAAGGCGGCGGGAGCGGCGAACCGGTCCAGACCGTCTTCGACCTCTCCTCGGGGAGTTTCGAGCGCGCGTCGGGGGCCGACGAGCGGGCGACGGCCGACGGCGGTGCGGCGGCCACCGAGGGGAGCGACGCGGCGCTCGACCCGGAGGCAGAGACCATCCTCGACGAACTGGCCGACCTCGACGTGAACGAGACGCCGCCGGTCGAGTTGATGGCGAAAGTTCAGGAGTGGCAGGCGGAACTCGACGGCGACGACGGCTGAGATCGAGTCCCGGGCCGATCGCGGGGTCCGCCAGCACTCATATACGGCCGATGTTCTGGTGGAGTGCCTTTAATTGCGGTCGACCGTAGTGTTCGGCCAGTGAGACACAGTGTCTGACGCGGCCGCGGACACGAACGGGGATGGGGACGTCGACGTCGACGCCGTCGTGATCGGCGCGGGATTCTCGGGGCTGTACATGCTCCACAAACTGCGCGAGCAGGGCCTCGACGTACGCGTCTACGAGAAAGGCGACGAGGTCGGAGGGACCTGGTACTGGAACACGTATCCGGGAGCCCGCTGTGACAGCGAGAGCCACATCTACTGTTTCTCCTTCGACGAGGACCTGCACCGGGAGTGGACCTGGAGCGAGCGCTACCCCGAACAGCCCGAGATTCTGGAGTATCTCCAGTGGGTGGCCGACCGGCTGGACCTGCACCGAAACATCGAATTCGAGCGGGAGGTCACGTCGGCGACCTACGACGACGAGTCGGCAACGTGGACCGTCGAGATGGCCGACGGCGAGCGGGTCACGACGCGGTACTTCGTCACGGCGGTCGGCTGCCTCTCCAAACCCTACCGACCCGATTTCGACGGGCTGGAGGAGTTCGAGGGCGAGTGGTACCACACGGCCCGCTGGCCCGAGGACGGCGTCGACCTCGAAGACGAGCACGTCGGCGTGATCGGCACCGGCTCGACGGGCATCCAGTTCATCTCCGAGGTCGGCGGCCGGGCAGATCATCTGACGGTGTTCCAGCGGACGCCCAACTACGCGGTGCCGGCCCAGAACCGCCCGCTATCGGAGGAGGAGTACGCGGAGATCCGCGAGAACTACGACGACATCTGGGAGCGGGCCAGAGACTCCCGGCTCGGGATGCCGTTCGACCACGAACACGAGACCGACTACGGCCTCTCCGACGAGGATATCGAAGACGTTCTCGAAGAGCGCTGGCAGCAGGGCGGCTTTCGCTTCCTCCACACCTTCGAGCCCGGAGCGATCCTGTCGGATCCAGAGCTCAACGAGAAGGTCTCGGCGTTCATCCGCGAGAAGATCCGCGAGCGAGTCGACGACCCCGAGACGGCCGAGACACTCGTCCCGACCGACCATCCCTACGGCGCGAAGCGACCGCCGATGGACTACGACGACTACTACGGCACCTACAACCGCGACGACGTATCGCTGGTCGACGTGGACGAGAATCCCATCGATCGGGTCACGACCGACGGGATCCGGACCACGGACGACCACTACGAGCTGGACGTGCTCGTCTTCGCGACGGGATTCGACGCGATGACGGGCGCGCTCCTCGCGATCGACATCGAGGGGCGAAATCAGCGCCTCGAAGAGAAGTGGGAAGCCGGCCCCCGGACCTACCTCGGCCTGATGACCCACGGGTTCCCGAACCTGTTCACCATCACCGGCCCGCAGAGTCCTTCCGTGCTCACGAACATGCCACTCTCCATCGAACAGCACGTCGAGTGGATCGCCGACTGCATCGCGTACGTGGACGACGAGGGTTACGACCGGATCGAGGCCAGTGAGGACTCGGAGGAGCAGTGGGTCCAGAACACCAACATGCTGGCCGAGAACATGCTGTTCTCCGAGGCCAAATCCTGGTACCGCGGTGCGAACGTCCCCGGGAAGACGCAGGTGTTCACGCCCTTCCCCGGCGGCCTCGACAACTACCGGGAGATCTGTGCCCGGATCGCCCGCGACGATTACGACGGGTTCGAGTTGGGGCGGGTAGCAGCCCAGGCAGAGTGAGGACGCGCCGTCAGTCCGGGGGATTTGACGAAACACCGGTCGCGAAGTGAGCGGGGCCAGTCACTGCACGTACGAGATCAGTTGGTCGACGGCCCGGTCGACGAGGTCCGAGGGCAGTCGGCCCTGGTGGAACTCGATCCACTCGGTCTTGATCGAGTTCACCGACCACGGCATGATCGAACTGGATTCGGGTGCGCCACCGGCGATCCAGTCGGCGTCGTCGATCGGGATTCGCTCGTCGTGCCACGTCCGTGTCGTCAGCGAGAGCGCGACGTATTGTTCGCCGTGAAACGGTGTGTCAGCGTGATCGACGAGGAGAAACGGGCGACCCGCTGCGTCGTCGTCCTTGAACGGGTCGCCGGCCACGACCACGTCGCCGCGCTCGTAGCTCATTCCGGATCGGCGGCGTACTCACGCCACTCCTCGATGTCTTCCGCGCCGAAGCGGTCGTCCAGATCGTCGAGTGTACGGTGAAAGTCGAACGCCTCGCGGACCCGAGATTCGTCACCAATCGCCCAGTAGTCACCCTTGTGCTGGAGGAGATCGCGATCTTCGAGGCGGCGCAACACGGTTCCCATCGAGGACCGCTTGACACCGGTCCCGTCCGCGATCTCCGAGGGAGTGAACGCCTTGTCGTCGTTCCGAAGGAGGAACCGAATCACTCGCTCGGCGTTCGTGGGTTCGTCGAGGTCCGCCTCGCTGGCCTCGTCGAACCGCTCGATGTCGATTGGCATAGTCGTCAATACTGTATCGGCTGTCATAAGCGTTTGTCCGTCATCACGTCAGGAGTGTCATCGATTCGGACCCTCGATTCTTTCGGCCTCCCGTCCGGATGGTCGGTATGGCCTATATCTACAGGCGGAACAGGCTGAGTGCCTCGGGGCTTGACCCCGAGGGTGAAGGCGGTAAGCCCCGTTAAACGTGTTCCGTACGCTCAATATACTGCTCAATCGTGTCGGTCGAAACATCGCCTGCGGTCCCAACGTAGTACGATTCCTCCCAAAATCCGCCACCCCACAGATACTCCTCCAAGAACGGTTCGTGCTATTCCCACATCTCCCGCGCCGTGATGCTCTTGACTGTTCGCACAATCTTGCCCGGGGCGTGCTTCGGGTGGGCGGAAAGGAACAGGTGTACGTGGTCAGGAGAGATGTGGAGTCGTTCGAAAGACTCCGTCTCTCGTGATCCCGAAAATCGAGATTTTCGGACGACGACAGTATCTCGTAGCCGTACTCCTCACACACGTCGCGGAAACTCACTTCCAGTGATTCCTCGATTGGTTCGAGAATCGGGTGGCGGTACTTCGGACACCACACCGAGTAGTAGTTGACGTTGTACACCGTATGGTTCGACCGCTTCTCGATCATACAGAATCCACACCAACAACACAATTAAGTATATCCGAAGGATATACGCAGGTATGGCGGACAGTTTCGAAATAGAAGGCGAGGAAGTTCTCGACGGCGAGGTCAAACCGTTCGGGAATAGTGCCCACGTCACCGTCCCCAAACGCTGGCGTGGGGCCGACGTGAAGGTCGTCCGAACCTCAGAACCCGCCCAACAAGACGAAGAATGACCGACGCACAGGCTCTCGTTAAGACGCTGGACTTCCAACTCGACATCCAGAGTGACAACGAGAGTCTGCTATACGACGCCACACTCGAAGCACGCTCGGTGTACAACGAAACCATCCGACTCGCCAAGCAAGGCTTGGACTGGGACGCAATCCCCGACCGCGTGGCCGACGACACCGACCTCGTGAAAAACACGACTCAGCGTGTCGTCGCCAAAGCACTCGGCACGATGGAGAACTACTACGAGTACGACGACTTCGGCCAGCCCAGTCACACAAAGGACGGCGCGTACCCGCTCCGAGCAAACTACGAGGAAGGGTACAACCTGTCGCTCACCGACGACGGTGACGTGGCGTTCCGAATCAGCGCGAAGCCGTACAAGCACGTCAAGGGCGTTCTCGACGGCGACGACACCCACCTCGACGTTCTCAAAACCGCACTCGAAAGCGACGAGTGGAAGATTGGGACGGCGGAAGCCCTGTTCCACAACGACAACCCCGAGTTGCACGTCAACGTTACCAACACCGAGCAGACCGTTCGAGACAAGCAGGACTCACGAACGGTCGTCGGCGTGGACGTGAACGAGGACAACGTGGCTCTCACCGCGCTCTCCGAGACTGGCGTCGAAGACACGTTGGTCATCGACTTCCCCGAAATCAAGTTCGAGCGTCATCGCTACTTCACGATGCGGAAGCGCGTGCAGAACGCGGGGAAGCAGAGTATGCACGACACGTTGGAAGGACGTGAGGAACGGTTCGTCCGTGACCGACTCCACAAGGTGAGTCGTCACATCGTGGAGTGGAGCCGTCAGTTCGAGAAACCGTGTATCGTCTTTGAAGACCTCAAAGAGATGCGCGACAGTATCGACTACGGCACGCGGATGAACCGACGCTTGCACCACCTCCCGTTCCGCGCCCTTCAGTTCTATACGTCGTACAAGACGTCGTTCGAGGGGATTCCGACTGGCTGGATTGACCCGTACAAGACGAGTCAACGGTGTCCGCTGTGCGGGCACGCCGAGCGAGCGAACCGCAACAAGAAGCGGTTCAAGTGTCGGTCGTGCGGGCATCAAGACCACAGCGACCGTGGTGCAAGCGTCAATATCGCCGTGAAAGGCATCGAGAAGCATCAGGACTGGAATGTGCCTGCTCTCAACAGCCTTCCCGTTGTTCGGAAGGTGCGACGGCAGGCATCGGGGGCCGTGGACGCCCCGACCGTGACCCACGACGCCGTTCGAGGTTATCAGACCGATGGTATCGTGGGGGTGTCCGATTAAACCACGAGAAGCCTCGGGGCTTGACCCCGAGGCGGTTCACGCGAAACACGAGATCGAGGACTACGACACCTGGGAGCGCCACCACGAGGACAACGCCGATCGGCGGGCAGCCCACGGTTCGCTCGGGTCGCAGGCCTTTCGCCCCGCCGACGGCGAGGACACGGTGATCGTTCTGCAGGAGGTCGCCGACGACCGATTGGACGAGGCGCTGGCCTACTACGACAGCGACGAGTTCGCCGAGACACTCGAAGAAGCCGGCGTGGTCTCGCTCGCCGAGTCGGCGGTGCTGGAGAAGGTCCACGAGGGGGACGCTTGAGCCGCGGCCGTCGGGACTACCGACCTCACTCTGACGAGGCGGGCATCCGGACCGTCAGCACCGGGACCGGAGCGGTCCGGACGGTCTTTTCGGCGACGCTGCCCAGCAGGTACCGGTCCAGCCCGCTCCGGCCGTGGGTCCCCATCACGATCAGATCGATATCGGCCTCGTCGACGTAGGTCCGGATCGCGTCGAACGGTCGCCCCTCCAGCACGTCGGTCTCCGTCTCGGCGACGCCGGCGTCGCGTGCGGCGTCGGCGACGGACTCGACCGCATCGGTGGCGTGTTCCCGGAGCTGGTCGATTATGACGCCGATCTGTACGTCGCCGGCCATCGCACCCGTATCGACGACCGACACCGCGTGCAACGCCGCGTCGTACGTCGTCGCGATGTCGGTCGCGCAGTCGACGGCCGGATCGGCCCCGGGGCTGCCGTCGGTCGGTACCAGAATCCGCTCGTAGGGGATACTCCCCACGTCGACCTCGGCGGGGTGGACGCTGAGGACGGGGATATCCGACAGGCGAACGACTTTCTCGGTGACACTGCCGAGCAGATACCGGCGCACGCCGGTTCGACCGTGGGTCCCCATTACGATCAGGTCGATCCCGACCTCGTCGGCGTAGTCGAGGATCGTCTCGCTCGGGATACCTGCTCGGACGGCCGCTTCGGGCGTCGGGTCGATATCGAGGTCGTCGAGAGCCGCCACCAGTTCCGTGCGGGCCGTCTCCGTGTGTTCGTCGACCTCGTCGTCGCTGTCGAGTTCCCGCGTGTCGACGACGTGGAGGACGGTGACGGTCGCGTCGTACCGGTCCGCGAGGTCGGCGGCCTGTGCGAGCGCCCGTCGCGCCGGGTCGCTGCGGTCGGTCGGCACCAGAATCCGATCGAACATCGTCCCGATCTTTGAGCCGGGAGCCCTATAGGTGTGCCCCGGATCGAAGGGCGGCCCGTCCCCGGGTGACGGCTCGGGGCTTTAGGTGCGTCCGGGCCACAGGTCGGGTATGGTCGCCGTTCGCAGACTCGTCATCGACGTGTTGAAACCGCACGAACCGCCGCTGCTCGAGTTTACCGAGGAGATCGCCGCCGTCGACGGCGTCGAGGGCGCAACGGGCTCGCTGCTCGAACTCGATCGGGAGGTCCAGAACGTCAAACTCAGCCTCGAGGGAGCGGATCTTGACTACGACACCGTCGAGTCGACCGTCGAGGACCTCGGCGGGACCGTCCACTCCGTCGACGAGGTGGCCTGCGGCGACGTAGTCGTCGAGGAGCGGCCGACCCAGCAGGACGGGTGATCGCAGTGGGACTCGGCCAGCGCGTGCGTCGCCTGCTCGGGAAGGAGGAGGTGCTGTCGATCTCGCGACGCTACTTCGTCTCCAACGGGTTCGACGGTACCCTGACCTGCATCGGCGTCGTCGTCGGCGCGGTCCTCTCGGGGGTCACGGAGGGACTGACGGTCGTCAAGATCGGGCTGGGCGCTGCGGTCGGCCTCGGCACCTCCGCGGTCTGGAGCGTCTGGGAGATCGAACGCGCCGAGACCCGCGCCGAGATCCTCCGGATGGAACGGGCGATGCTCACCGATCTCGACGACACGCGGATCGAGAGCCAGCAGCGAGGCGTGCGCCTGCTCCACGCCACCGCGAGCGGCCTCGGTCCCCTGATCGGTGTCCTCGTCCCCCTCTCGCCGTTCGTCGTCGCGGGAACGGAGAATCTCCTGACGATGGTCGAGGCGGCCGCCGTTGCCGTGGTCCTCGGCATCGGTGTGTTGAGCGTCTTCGGCGCGTACATGGGTTCGATCTCGGGCCAGCGGTGGTACGTCTCCGCGGCCCGGATGGGACTGGCCGGACTGGTCGTGGCGCTGTTGAACCTCGTCTTGCCGGGCTAACCGTCCTGCCCACTCCGTGGTGACGTCTCCGACTCCTCGTCTCCGCCGTCGGTCACGGGCAGTCGATCGATTTTCGTTCCGAGCCAGTCGAATTCGCGGGTGAACAGACCGTCCTGTCGGAGATTCCACGGATCGTCGTCACGGATCTTCGGCCCTTCGAGCCACGACTGGACGACGTTCCAGACGAAGATCAACTGGCCGATCAAGAGCAGGAACGCACCGAGCGTGGCCACCTGGTGGAGCGTCGTGATACTGGAAAGCGGCGCGATAGCCGAATCCAGCTCGTAGGTGGCGTACCGGCGAGGCATGCCGAGATAACCCAGTGCCAGCATGGCGAAGAACGTGACGTTGGTGCCGATCATCGACAGCCAGAAGTGCCACTTCGCCAGCGTGCGCTGGTACATCCGGCCCGTGTAGATCGGGAACCAGTAGTAGATGCCGGCGAAGGCACCGAAGGCGATGGCACCCATGACGATGTAGTGGAAGTGCCCCACGATGTAGTAGGTATCGTGGAGGATCATGTCGACGGGGATCGACGCGAGGAACACGCCGGTGACGCCGCCCAGGATGAAGTTCGAGACGAACCCGATGCAGAACAGCATCGGAGCCGTCAGCCGAAGCTTCCCGTTCCACATCGTCGTGATCCAGTTGAACACCTTCACGGCGCTCGGTATCGCGATGGCGAGTGAGACGGCCATGAACGAGGCCCGGAGCCGCGGGTCCATCCCGGTCGTGAACATGTGGTGAGCCCACACGCCGAAGGAGAGGACGCCGATGGCCAGCGTGGAGTAGACGACGAACTTGAACCCGAACAGCTTCCGGCCCGCGAAGCGAGGCAGGATGAAACTGACCAGTCCCATCGGCGGGAGTACGAGGATGTACACTTCGGGGTGGCCGAAGAACCAGAACAGGTGTTGCCACAGCATCGTCCCACCGCCATCGACGGCGAAGAAGGTCGTGGCGAAGTTCCGGTCCAGAAGCAGCATGATGAGGGCACTGCCCAGCAGCGGGAAGGCAAAGAGAATCAGCGCCGACTGGGTGAGCATCGTCCAGGAGAAGATGTCGAGGTTCGCCCAGTTGACGTCCTCACTGCGCTCGGTGAAGATGGTCGCGATGAAGTTGATCGCGCCGATGGTCCCGGAAACCCCGACGAGGTGCAGGCCGAGCATCATCAGGTCGGCACCCGCCTGTGGCTGCTCGGCCGACAGCGGTGGGTACATCACCCAGGAGGTCTGGGCGGGGCCGATCGAGGGAATGAGAAAGCCGCCCCAGACCAGCAGTGCGCCGGGCGGGAGCAGCCAGAACGCGATGGCGTTGATCCGCGGGAACGCCATATCGTCGGCCCCGATCAGGAGTGGGATGAAGTAGTTGCCGAAGGCGGCGAGCATGGGCGTCCCGAACAGCAGCAACATCGAGATCCCGTGACTGGTCAGGAAGGCGTTGTAGAGAGTCGCGTCGAGCAACGCGCCCGCAGGCAGGAAAAGCTGAGCGCGCATCACGACGGCCATGAGACCACCGACGGCGAAGACGGCGACGGCGTAGACGCCGTACAGTATGCCGATATCCTTGTGATCGACCGTGGTGAGCCACCGAACGATCCCACCGGGCTTTTCCTCGTGGGCCTGGTCGGCTTCGCCGTACCCGTCGCCGTCAGCCCCCATCGGTGACGGCGTGTAGGAACGCCAGTCCACGACGCGTGCGAGGGCGAACGTCACCACGAGCAGGAATACGATCGTGATCCCGGTCAGTATCAGCCCTCTGGTTGCCATGCGTGTCGGTACCACAGAGACGGTAATCAAAGACCGGATCTGCTAGCTCGTCGACGGGTGCGAACGCAGACAGAGCGACTCGACGGGTACTGCCGACAGGGGGCAGACCCGAGGCGTCAATTCCCGGTGGCGAGAAGACGACCGACCCCGAGCGCCAGACAGAGGGTAAGTGCGGTGCCCAGTAGCGCCCCGGCGAGCGTGCCGGCGTGCTGGCCCAGTCCCGGAAGCGCGTAGCCCGTCTGGGCCGCCGCCCAGCCGAAGACCGGCGCGAGCGCGACGAGTGCGAGGAGGCCGGCGAGTACGACAGCCGGTCCGAGGCGACCAGAGACGCGCTCCGGGCGTTCGTGACCGAGTTCAACCGACAGACGGACCTCGGGGGACGCTGAGTGGGACGGTCGTCGTCCTCTACGATCCCACGAATCCGGGACCGCCGACGATACGACTGCGCTCCAGCACGAGTTCGGCGAGACCATCGTCGCGGTCCAGCACGTCCACCTGAGCGACCACCTCTGTCTCGAATCGGTCGCGGTCGACGGGGACGGCGACGAGATCGAACGACTGGTGCGACGCCTGCGGCCGCTCGAAGGCGTCCACCAGGTGAACCTCACCGTCGTGGAGGGGTAGTCAGCGGGACGTGGGATCCGTCTCGGTCGCCGCCGCGCCGACCATCCGTTTCGACAGCCAGCCGACGGCGAGCAGGATCGGCGTGCCGACGGCGACGACGCCGGCGAGCAGGCCCCAGTCCGCGAGCGAGAGCGGGACCGTCCCGAAGTACTGTGAGAGGGGCGAGTACAGCACCGCCAGATGGAGCGCGAGCGAGGCCCCGACCGCCAGTGCCAGCCACCCGTTCGAGAGCAGGGGCGTGTCCCGCGTCCACCGCACCACGTACAGTTTGGCGAACTCGAAGACGACGAATCCGGTGAAGACCATCGTCATGGCGTAGGGCGTCCGACTCGGCTCCCCGCCCAGCGTGTAGAACATCAGCCCGAGCATCAGCGCCGTCATGGTCAACCCGGCACCGCCGACGAAGGTGAGCATCGAGCGGTCGACGATGCCGGCGTCTTTGTCCCGCGGGTCACGGGCCATCACGTCCCCGCCCGGATCGGTGCCCAGCGCCAGCGCCGGCAGGCCGTCGGTCAGCAGGTTGATCCAGAGCAACTGGACCGGCGGGAGGATGAGATAACCAAAGAGCGAGGCCAGCAATACAATCGCCACCTCGGCGGCGTTGGCGCTCAGGAGGTAGGCGACGAACTTCCAGACGTTGTCGAAGATCACCCGCCCGCGCCGGATGGCCGAGCGGATCGTCGCGTAGTTGTCGTCCAGCAAGATTACGTCGCTGGCCTGCTTGGCAACGTCGGTCCCCCGGATCCCCATCGCGATGCCGATGTCGGCGTGTTTCAGCGCGGGCGCGTCGTTGACGCCGTCGCCGGTCATCGCGACCGTGTGCCCGGCCGCCTGCAGGGCGTTCAGGATCCGCACCTTGTGGGACGGTTCGGCGCGGGCGAAGACGCTGACCTCCTCGACGCGCTCCCGGAGCGTGGCGTCGTCCATCGCCTCGACCTCGCTCCCGGTCAGGACCGGGGAGTCGATGCCGATGCGCTCGGCGATAGCTCCCGCGGTGAGGGCGTTGTCGCCGGTGATCATCGTCACGTCGATGCCGGCCCGGTGGGTGTCGGCGATGGCCTCGGCGACCTCCTCGCGGGCGGGGTCGATCATCCCCACCAGACCGACGAAGGTCAGGTCGTCCTCGAGGTCGCCCTCGGTCTCGTCCTTGCGGGCGAAGGCCAGCACCCGGAGCGCGTCGCCGGCGAACGACTCGATGCGCTCCCGGATCCGCTCGCGACCGGCCTCGTCCAGCGGTTCTGGGCCGTCTGCGGTCTGGATACGCTCGGCCCGCTCCAGGATGACCTCCGGTGCGCCCTTGACGTACACCACGTCGTCGTGGACGGTCGCCATCCGCTTGCGTTCCGCCGAGAACGGGCGTTCGTCGGTCCGCGGTCTGCTCTCGCGCAGTTCGTCCACGTCGAGTCCGGCGTCCTCGGCGGCCCTGACCAGCGCCACCTCAGTGGGGTCGCCGTCCTCTGGCGTCGCGTCGTTACAGAGCGCGCCGATTTCGAGGAGGTCGGCGACGCGCTCGTCCACTGCATCGTCGTCCAGGTCGACGGTCTCGTCGTGGATCCAGGCCCGGCGGGCGTGCATCTCGCCCTCGGTGAGCGTCCCGGTCTTGTCGGTACAGACCACGTCGACCGAGCCGAGCCCCTCGACGGCTGGCAGTGTTCTGACGAGTGCGTTCTCGTCGGCCATCCGGCGGACGCCCAGCGCCAGCGTGAGCGTGACGACCGCGGGCAGCCCCTCCGGGACCGCCGCGACCGCCAGTGAAATGGCGGTCAGCGCGGCCTGGATCGGTTCGGTCCCACCGACGAGCAGGAGGCCGACGACGAGCACCGACAGCACGGCGACGCCCGCGCCGAGTTTCCGGCCCAGCGAGTCCAGGTCCCGCTGGAGCGGCGTCCCCTCGTCCTTGGCCGCCAAGAGCGAGGTGGCGATCTCGCCCATCGCCGTCTCCATGCCGGTCTCGACGACGACCGCGACACCCCGACCGCGAGTGACGTTCGTCCCCTTGTAGACCATACTGGTCCGTTCGGCCATGGGTGTCCCGGCCTCGACGGGGTCAGGGTCTTTCGCCACGGGGACGCTCTCCCCGGTCAGGGCCGCCTCGTCGACCTCCAGCGAGTCGGTATCGAGGAGGCGACAGTCCGCGGGCACCACGTCGCCCTGGGAGAAGACCACCACGTCGCCGGGCACCAGCGTCGTCGCGTCGACGGTTCCCTCGGTGCCGTCCCGGCGGACGGTCACCTCGGGCGCAGCCAGTTCCGAAAGCGCCGCGAGGCTCTGCTCGGCGCGGTACTCCTGGACGAAACCGAAGATCCCGTTTGCCAGCAGGATGACGGCGATCAACACCGCGTCGACGACGTGGCCGACGGCCAGCGAGAGGATCACCGCACCGATCAGCACCCAGATGAGCGCGCTCGAAAACTGCGCGAGGAAGATCCACAGCGGGCTCCGGCGCTGTTCGGCGGCGAGTTCGTTGCGCCCCTCGCGGTCGAGGCGGTCGGCGGCCTCGGCCTCGGAGAGCCCCTCCGGCGTCGTGTCCAGTCGCTCGGTAACGTCGTCGCTCGGTTCGGTGTACCAGTCCATCGATTGTCCCTGTCGATCCGCGAGACGGCGGGCGGAGCCGACGGTTTGCTACTCGGGGCAGACTTGATCGGCATTGAACATAATAGTGCGCCCTGAGGCAGGCGTCGGCCGCGAGCGTCTATTGCAGGCCCAGATCGTGTTGCATCGAGTTGCCGGGGCGAGGGACGCCCTTGACTGTGACCGTCTCGCCAGTCATGAACGCGGCGGCCGGCGAGACCAGGAACTGCACCACGTCGGCGATGTCCTCGCCGTGGCCGATGCGGCGGTCGACCTGCTCCCGGGGCGGCATGTCCTCGCTGTCGATTCCGAGGGTTTCGGCGACCCCCGGCGTCTGGATCAGGCCGGGCGCGACGCAGTTGACGCGGATGCCGTCGTCGGCCCACTCGGTCGCGACGGTCTCGGTTAGCTGGATGATCCCCGCCTTCGCCGTCGCGTAGTGGCTCTCGTTGGGCGCGGGGTGCTGGCCGTTGACGCTCGCCATGTTGACGATCTTGCCGCCGCCCTCTTCCCGCATGACCTCGCCGGCGACCTGCATCCCGTGGACGGTACCCATCACGTTCAGATCGAGGATGGAGTCGAAGCCGTTGGGCGAGATGTCCTCGAAGGGGGCGACGAACTCGCCGCCGGCGTTGTTGACCACGATGTCGAGGCCGCCGAACTCCTCGACCACCTCGTCGACGAACGCCTCGACCTGCTCGCGCTCGCGGACGTTACACTCCACCGCGAGGGCCTCGCCGTCGGCGTCGCTCTCGTTGATCGCCTCGGCGACGGGGCCGACCCGGTCCATCTCCCGCGAACAGATGCCTACGTCGGCACCGCCCGCCGCGAGCGTCTCCGCGATCGATCGGCCGATTCCCTGACTCGCACCGGTGACGATGGCCGTCTCGCCGGCCACGCCGAAGTCTGCTTCGTGCATCGGCGGATGGGCGAGCGCGAGCGAAAAGACGCTTCCGGTGGGTTCCGCGGTGCGAACCGCTCGAAGGAATTCGGGTCGAGTCGCAACGGCACCCACCGCCCGGAACCACGTCACTGGTTCTCGTGACGGCCACAAGAGATATTCGCGCTATCGGTAAGTAACGGGTATGCGAACGAAAGCACTCACAGCGCTGGCGCTCGCCGGCATGCTCGTGCTGGCGGGCTGTTCCGGCGGCATCGGCAACGGGACACCGTCTGCCACGGACGGCGAACCGAACACCGCGGACGGGACGCCGACCGCGAGCGGGACGAGTAGTGTCGTGATCACGCAAGCAGTACAGAGCGGCGTGAACTTCTACGTCAGCGACGAGGAGAACGCGATCGGTGACTTCGAGCACCTGAACGTCACCATCTCGGAGATCGGCTTCCAGCAGGCCGAAGGCGGGTGGTCCGAACACACCGTCGACGACAGAACGGTGGACCTGACGCAGCTGCAGGGCGCGAACGCGACGCGGTTGACCACGGTCCAGCCCCCCAACGGCACGTACACCAAGGTGTTCGCGCACGTCAGTGACGTGAACGCGACGCTGACCAGCGGGGAACAGGTCCGTGTGAAACTGCCCAGCGAGAAGCTGCAGTTGAACTCCGAGTTCACCGTCGGCGCGAACACCTCGACGGACTTCGTGTTCGACATCGCGGTTCACAAGGCCGGCAAGAGCGGGAAGTACATCCTCCGACCGGTCGTCAGCCAGTCCGGCACGGACGTGCCCATCGAGTCCGTCGACGAGGAACTGGAAGTCGAACTCGAAGACGACGACGATGTCACCCGCGGCGGGAACGCGACCCTCGCCGTGACGCGTGACGACGACCCCGTCGCCAACGCCACGGTCGAAATCGACGGCGAGCAGGTCGGCACCACCGACGCTGACGGCCGCGTCACCGTCGACATCCCCGATGAGCAGAAGTTCAAGCTCGTGGTGAAAGCCGGCGACGACGTGGCCGATCTCCGCGTGACCTTCGAGCAGGAGGGCGACGAGAGCGAAGTCGAAGCCGAGGAGGGTGCGGACGAACGAGAAGACGAGGACGAGTCAGAGCGTGACGACGAACGGGAAGACGACGAGAACGAGACGGACGCGGACGACGACGAGCGCGAGGTGAACGAGACGGAATCCGACGACGATGACGAGGTCGACGACGGAGACGAGTCGGTCCTGAACGCGACGTTCGAGGGAGAGGTCACGCCGGGTGAGAACGCGACGATCTCGGTGACGGCCAACGGGTCGGCCGTCGCGAACGCCACGGTGACGGTCGACGACGAACGGATCGGCACCACCGACGCGGACGGACGGTTCACTGTGGCCGTACCGGCCGACGCCGAGGAGTTCGAGGTCGAGATCGCAGCAGGTGAGCGCGAAGCGGAACTCGAAGCCGAATTCTAGGCGCAGGAGAAGCCGCCGTCGATCACCAGCGCCTGCCCGGTGATCCAGTCGGCTTCGTCCGACGCGAGAAACAGCATCGCGTTGGCGACGTCTTCCGGTTCACCCAGTCGCTTCAGCGGGTAGTGACGCGACATCTCCTCTTTCCGGGCTTCCCACTCCTCGTCGGTCTGGCCCTTCCGGGGCATCGGCGTGTCGGTCACGCCGGGACAGACCGCGTTGACCCGGACGCCGGCGGGGCCGACCTCCGCGGCGATGGCCCGCGTGAAGTTCACGACCGCGCCCTTCGACAGCGAGTAGCCCGTCAACTGGGGCGCGCCGATGACCCCCGCCAGCGAGGCCGTGTTGACGATGGCTCCCGAGCCCTGTTCCCTGAAGTGGGGGAGGACGGCCTGACAGCCGTTCCAGACGCCCTTGACGTTCACGTCGAGGACGCGGTCGCGTTCGTCGTCGTCGATGTCCTCGAAGTCCATCCGGTCGTGGGAGACGCCCGCGTTGTTCAGGAGAATGTCGAGGCCGAACTCCTCGGCGGCTGCGTCGACGGCCGCCCGGAAGGCGTCGCCGTCCCGCACGTCGAGTTCGTGTGTCGCGACCTCGCCGCCCAGGTCCTCGACGCGCTCGGCGGTCTCGTCGAGGCCCTCGGTGTCTACGTCCGCGGCGACGATGGTCGCGCCCTCTTTCGCGAATCGGTCCGCGGCGGCCCGACCGAGACCGGAGCCTGCACCAGTGACGAACGCCGTCTTGCCTTCGAGTCGCATACCCCTGCCTGTCGCGGATGGGACTTAAGCGGCGGGGGCAGGTCGGAGAACGAACCAGCCGAAAATCCCAGCCCCCTTCCCGCACCGTGAATTTGCTATTTTGCGCCTTGGGTAGTATTATTGCGTTAAAGATCGAAGCACAGGTATGAGCGATACGTGGGTCGAAAACACGTCGGCGTTCGACAGGGTGAAAAGCGTCGCCCTGACGCTCTCCGAGCCACGGACGGCGGGCTGGATCGCGTCGGAGGCACAGGTCTCGGAGAACACAGCCCGAAGCCACCTCACGCGACTGGCCGACCTCGGCGTCCTCACGACGACGACCACGGAGCAAGGTACGGGATACGCACCGGATCCCATCTACACCCGATCGCAGGACATCCGCGAACTCGTCGACGGGAGAAGCGAGAAGGAACTCGCCGCGACGGCGGCCGACGTACAGGAGGAGTTACAGGAGTACAGAGAGACCTACGACTCCGATTCGCCCGAGGCGCTCCGAGTGTCCGTAGCCGACGCCGATTGCTCGCCCGACGCGGCGCGTGAGCGACTCGAAGCCGCGTCCGACTGGGAGTACGCCCGCTATCGGCTCTCGCTTCTCCGGGACGCCCTGGATCACTACGACACGTACACCACACCCCGTTCGGCGTCGGCATGACGCCCGGCGAGCCGTCGGGTTCCGGTGCCGAGCGACATCGAATTCTCCGACAACTCCGACGCCAACTCGAACAGCACCCGGCAGTCGACCACGCACGGGGACAGCCCGAAGGAGCCTACGCCGAGGTCACGACTCGTCTCGATCCCGATCACTTCGGTCGCACCGCGGATTCGGCGACGCTTCGGCTCGTCTGGCATCCGAACCCGGACGTGCCCGACGATGACCGGCGTCCGGACCCCACCGATCCGTCCGTCGCCGGCCCGCGCACGACTTTCGACGCCATGTTCAAGATCCACTACAGCGAAGACGGCGGCTACGACTGCGGGTTCCACAACGAACCGAGCTCGCACGTCGACGGGTGGTTTCACTTTCAGGAGCGGGCGGATTCGGACGCCGAGTACGACTACGAACCGGCGACCATCGACGCCGGATCGCCGACGGCCGCGCTGTGGGAACTGCTCGACCTGTTGGCGGACCGACTCCGAAGCGGCGAATAGGACGGCCTTTTGTCCCGCCGGCCCGAGCATCCGTCGAATGTCCACGTCGGTCACGTCGCGTCGCTACGGCCTCGTCGTCGCCGGGGCACTCTGTTACACCTGGCTCACCTTCACGTGGTTCAGCCTGCCGGCCTACCTGTCGACGATCATCGCCGAGGTCGGCCTCTCGGGCACCGAGGCAGGCCTGCTCGCCGGCGCGGTACCGCTGACCTACATCCCCATCGCCCTCTTCTCGGGCCTCGCGGTCGACCGGATCGGGCCGGCCCGGAGCCTCGCGGTTGGTCTCGTCGTGACCGGAATCGCCCAGATCGCTCGCAGCGTCGCCGGCGGCTTTCCCACCCTGCTGGCGGCCACCCTGCTCCTTGGCGTCGGCGCGACGGCGATCACCTTCGGCCTCCCGAAACTCGTCTCCGTGCTCTTTCCACCCTCGGAGACTGGACTCCCCTCCTCGCTGTACATGGTCGGCGCGGCCGTCGGGACGGCGAGCGCGTTCGGCCTCGGTCGACCGGTCGTCGGTCCCCTCCTCGGCGGATGGCGGCCGCTCTTCCTCTGGAGCGGGGTCGCCGCCATCATCTATGCGGTCGTCTGGCTCGCGGTCGTTCGGGTCGTGCCGATCGGTGGCGGGAACGGGACGGATGACACCGACTCTCCGTCGGCCTCCGTCCGTCGGGACCTCCGGCGGGTGCTCGGCCACCGAGATCTCCGATTGATGGTCGTCCTCGGCGTCGTCTACCTCGCGCTGGTCCACGGGTTGCAGGGCTGGCTCCCGACGGTGCTGGAGGCGCGCGGGCTGTCGGCCGACCGGGCGGGCCAGACGACGACGCTTTTGGTCGGCGCGAAGGTCGTCGGCGTCCTCGCCATCCCGACGCTGGCCGATCGGGTCGACAGGCGGCGCGGGGCGGTGATCGGCTGTGGCGGGCTCGCGGCCGTCGGCGTCGCGGGCGTCATCGCGGGCGGCGCGACCGCCGTCGCGGCGCTTGGCATCGTGATCGCCGGCCTCGGCGTCGGTGGGCTGTCGCCGCTGATCCGTGCGATCCCGCCGAACCTGGAGGGGATCGGGCCGGAGTTGACCGGCGTCGCCGTGGGCCTCGTCTTCGCCGTCGGCGAGATCGGCGGCTTCCTCGGGCCCGTACTGGTCGGGACACTCCACGACCTGACGGGGTCGTACATTCCTGGCCTCGGTCTCCTGCTCGGCGGTGGCGCCGTCGCGGTCGTCGTCGGCGCAGCGCTGGGAGACGTGTAGGGTCCCGGACCCCCCCTCGCTTCGCATGCTCGCGGGTCACGCCGTTCCCCGCTCGCTCGTTCCGAGGACTCCCTCGCGGTGCTCGGTCGTCCTCGCTGTCGGCATACTCAAGTGGCTGAGACGACCAGCCCAGTGCAATGAGCGAGGACGGGTCGATCAGGGAACTCGACGGGAAGACCGTCGAGCGAATCGCGGCGGGCGAAGTCGTCGAGCGCCCGGCCTCGGTAGTGAAGGAACTCGTCGAGAACAGCCTCGACGCTGACGCGTCCCGCGTGTCCGTGACCGTGGAGTCCGGCGGCAAGGACGGCATCCGGATCAGCGACGACGGCGTCGGCATGACCGAAAACGAGGTCCGGAAAGCCGTCGAGGAACACACCACCTCCAAGATCCGGGACATCGAGGACCTCGAGAGCGGTGTGGCGACGCTGGGCTTCCGCGGCGAGGCGCTGCACGCCATCGGCGCGGTCTCGCGGCTGACCATCGAGACCCGACCGCGTGGGGGCGGGACGGGAACCGAACTCCGCGTCGAGGGCGGCGAGGTGACGAGCGTCGAACCCACGGGCTGTCCCGAAGGGACGACCATCGAGGTAGAGGACCTGTTCTACAACGTCCCGGCCCGGCGGAAGTACCTCAAACAGGACGGGACGGAGTTCGCCCACGTCAACACGATCGTCACGAGCTACGCGCTGGCGAACCCGGACGTGGCCGTCTCGCTCGAACACGACGGCCGCGAGACGTTCGCCACGACCGGCGACGGGAACCTCCAGAGCGCCGTGCTGTCGGTCTACGGCCGCGACGTGGCCAAAGGGATGGTTGCAGTCGACCGGGGCGAAACGGGCGAGGGAGACGACGAGGACGGAGACGACGCGGCCGACGACTTCCCCGAGGGCCCCCTCGACGGCGTCTCGGGGCTGGTGAGTCACCCTGAGACCAATCGGGCCAGCCGCGAGTACGTCACGACCTACGTCAACGGCCGGTACGTCCGCTCGTCGACGGTCAGGGACGCGGTCGTCGAGGCCTACGGCAACCAGCTCGCGCCCGACCGCTACCCCTTCGCCGTCCTCGATCTCTCCCTGCCGGCCGACACCGTGGACGTGAACGTCCACCCCCGGAAGATGGAGGTCCGCTTCGCCGACGCCGAGGGGGTCGCCGAGCAGGTCCGCACCGCCGTCGAAAACGCCCTGCTCCGGGAAGGGCTGATCCGCTCGTCGGCCCCCCGCGGCCGGAGCGCGCCCGAACAGACCGAGATCGCGCCCGACCGCGATGATGGAGGGGGCGAAGCGTCCGCATCGGACGGGGCAGCGGGGCGAGACGGAAGCGAATCCGACAGCGACACCCCCGCAGAACCGGAGACCACGACCCGTTCGCCCATCGGGCCCGACGACGTGCGGGACGCGGACCCGGAGCGACCGACCGGGGAGTCACGCGCCGGTGACGTCGGGACTGCGCCCGACACAGCAGTCGACGACGGTGCGGTCGAGAGCCACGACACCGAGCGGACCCGAACCAGTGGTGTCGAGCAGCGAACCGACGAAACGAGTGCGGAACCGACTCCCGGCCACCGAGTCGATCCGGAGTCGGCGGACGACGGAGACGCCCGGTCCGACCGCCACGCCAGCGACGGCCGATTCCGACCGGGGACCGACCAGGTCCGCCTCGGCGACGGGGAAGCGGCGACCGACGAACGTGAGTCGTTCGACCGGCTGCCGTCGATGCGCGTGCTGGGCCAGTACCGGGACACCTACCTCGTGGCCGAGACCGACGACGGGCTGGTGTTGATCGACCAGCACGCGGCCGACGAGCGGGTGAACTACGAGCGGTTGCGCGAGCGCTTCGCCGAGGGGGCGACGAGTCAGGCGCTGGCCGATCCCGTCGAGCTGTCGCTCACCGCCCGCGAGGCCGAACTGTTCACGGAGTACGAGCCGGCGTTGCGACGGCTGGGGTTCAGGGCTGAACGGACCGGCGACAGGACGGTAGAAGTTCGGACCGTGCCCGAACTGGTCGCGCAGGCGGCCGGCCCGGAACTGATCCGGGAGGTGCTGTCGGCGTTCGTGACGGGCGAGTCGGCGGCCGCCGAGACCGTCGACGCGGCCGCCGACGACCTGCTCTCGGATCTGGCCTGCTACCCCTCGATCACGGGCAACACGTCGCTGACGGAGGGGTCGGTAGTGTCCCTGCTCTCGGCGCTTGACGACTGCGAGAACCCCTGGGCCTGCCCGCACGGCCGGCCGGTCGTCATCGAGTTCGAGCACGGGGAGATCGAAGACCGGTTCGAACGGGACTACCCGGGGCACGGCGGCCGGGAGTGACGGCCGGGAACGCTGTCGGCGACCGCGACGGCGGGCGGTCGGGGGGTGTCGGCGTGCGAACCCACCACACGAATTAAACCCCCCGACTCCGATGTTGGGGATATGACACAGCTGGTGACGTTCGGGGAGGCGATTCTGCGGCTGTCGCCGCCGCCGACGGCGCGACTGGAGACGGCGGATCAGTTCGACGTGTGGACGACCGGTGCAGCGAGCAACGTCGCGGTCGCGGCGAGTCGACTGGGGACCGACACGGCGTGGATCTCGAAGCTCGCTGACACACCGCTTGGACGGCGAGCCGTCGCGGCGCTGCGCGGCCACGGACTCACGACCGACGTGACCTGGGTCGACGGCGACGAGGGCCGACAGGGGCTGACGTTCTACGAACACGGGTCGACGCCGCGGGGGAGTACGACCGTCGACGACCGCGAGCGGACGTCCATCGAGACGGTCGAGCCGGGCGGGTTGCCGATGGATACGGTGCAGGATGCCGGCGCAGTGTTCGCCAGCGGTGAGTCGCTGGCCCACTCCGGAGCCGTGGTCGAGACGACACAGGCGGTGTTGCGGGCCGCCGGCGGGAAGTCGGTGCTGGGGCTGGACTACCGGTCCGATCTGTGGTCGACCGAGGAGGCCCGGGAGACGATCACGGGGCTGTTCCCGGCCGTCGACGTGTTCGTGACCAGCACAGACGACGCGAACCGCGTGCTGAAACAGACCGGGAAGCCGCCCGAGATGGCCCACCAGCTGGCAAACGAGGGTGACTTCGAGACCGTCGTGATGACTCGGGGGGAGCACGGGGCGCTGGTCTGGCACGACGCGACGATCCACGAGCGCGACGCCGTCGAGACCGAGGCCGTCGACGTGACCGGACAACACGACGCCTTCGTCGGCGCGTTTCTGGGCCGCCGACTGGCCGGCGACGACGTGGGCGACGCGCTGGCCCACGGGATCGCGGCGGCGGCGCTGACCCGCACGATCCACGGGCCGGTCCCGACCATCGACACCGCGGAAGTCGAGTCCGTCATCGCCGACCTCGACGACGGCTCGCCGGGTGCCAGCGGCGGCCCGCTGAGATAGCCCGAAGCGGGTCGAGAGGGCGGTTCCGCCCCGGACAGCGGCTGCTCCGAGGTGGCGTCGATCGGTAACAGCCGATAAACGTATATGGAAGTGTTCCGACACACTGAACATGAACCGGATAGCGACCCTGCTTCTCGTGACTGTCGTCGTGTTATCAGTTGTTCCGACAACAGCGAGCGCAGAGCGGACACAGAGTGATCTCGTCACGGTCACCGTGACGGTCGAGAACGAGGACGGACAGGCGGTCGGCGGCGCGACGCTGACCGCGAACTGGGACGGCGGGAACCGAACCGCGACGACCGCCTCGAACGGACAGGCGCTGATGGACGTGCCCCGCGGCGCCGATGTCGACATCGAGGTACAGAGCGACGATTACGTCCGCAACACGCCCTACGAGATCAGTGACGCCAGCCAGGAGTCGGTGACCATCACCGTCGCTGAGAAGGGGACCGCCGAAATCCAGGTGCGTGACGGGAACGGCGTGCCCGTCAACAGGGCCGCCGTCCAGCTGTTCCACGACGGCGAGATCGTCGTGAACTCCCGGACGGACTCCAACGGGTTCTACCAGAGCGACACCATCGAACAGGGCGAGTACAGGCTCCGCGCGCTCAAATCGAGCTACTACAGTAACAGCACCACGTTCGACGTGGACGGTGACGTGAGCATCACGACCCGCATCCAGACGGGGTCGGTGCTGGCGACGTTCACCGTTCGAGACGGCCACTACGATCCGCCGCGGGCGGTTCAGGGTGCGACGGTCTCGATTCCCGCAATCCCCGACCAGTCCACGACGCTGGCGGACGGTGAGGCGACGGCCAGCGTCCCCGTCAACTCCGATCTCGAAGTACAGATCACCAAAGAAGGCTACGAGACGGTGAACGATACCCTCGAAGTGGACGAACGGGACACGTCACTCGAGGCCACTATCCGGAAGACCGAGGCGCTCAACATGGCCATCTCGGACGCACAGATCCTCGTGAACGGCAGCATCCGGGTCACGCTCACCAACGAGTACGGAACGGCACAGGAGGGGGTTCCGGTCACGCTCGACGGCGAGCAGGTCGGCGAGACCGACGGCAGCGGTGAACTCGAAATCCGGATCGCGAACCCCGGCGAACACACGATCCGCGCCGAGTCCGAGGACCTCGCCGACAGCGCGACCGTCGAGGTCATCCGCCCGGGCGGCCCGACGCCCACGGAGACGGCCTCCGACGCCGAGACGGCCGACGAGACGACGACCTCTAGCGGCATCGGCCCCGGGTTCACGCCCGTCGCCGCCGTCGTCGCCGCACTGGTCGCCGCCCTCGTTCTCCGCCGGCGAGCCTGAATCCCCGGCGGCGGACCGCGACCGACACCGCGATCGACTGCCGACCTGTTTTCGGGTGGCAACGTACCCCAGGGTAGCGTTCGGTATCCGGATTTAACTCGGGCACGCTCCAAGCGAGTCTATGGCCGACGCCACCGGAGAGGGCCGGGTCGACGACGAGGGCACGAGCGCCCTGGGGACGCTCCGGGCGTTCTTCGCGCTGGAACGGGACGTGCTGGTCCTCTCGGTGGCCATGTTCGCGTTCAGTCTGGGGTTCCAGATGACCGGGCGGTACGTCCCCCGCTACATGAGCCTGCTGGGGGCCGGCGGGCTGGCCATCGGGCTGTACGGGACGGTGGGCAACCTCATCAGCGCGGTCTATCCCTACCCCGGCGGCGCGCTCTCGGACCGGATCGGGTCGCGGGTGGCGCTGACGGCGTTCGGCCTCGCCTCGACGGTCGGGTTTCTGGTGTGGCTGGCCGCACCCCTGTTCGGCACCGTGACGGTCGACCTGACCGCACTGCCACTCGTCGACGTGGAGGGGGTCGTCCTCCCGGTCGGAATCTTCCTCGGCCTCTTCCTCGCGCAGGCCTGGAAGTCCTTCGGGCTGGGTGCGACCTTCGCGGTGGTCAAACAGGCCGTTCCGCCCGAGCGACTGGCGACCGGCTTCGCGAGTACCGAAACTGTTCGCCGACTGGCCTTCCTCCTCGGCCCGCTGCTCGCCGCCACGCTGATCGCCGTCTTCGGGTTCGATCTCGGGTTTCGAGCCGTCCTCCTCGTCGCCGCCGCGTTCGGACTGCTCGCGACGCTCGCCCAGCACGTCCTCTACGACGCGAGCGAGGACACCGTCGGAAAATCCTTCGAGGGAATTTCGGCCGTCGCCGAGGATCTGCGGTCGATGCCGCCCGCGCTCCCACCGCTGCTGGCGGGCGATACGCTCGTGCGGTTCGCCAACGGCATGGTGTACGTCTTCTTCGTCATCGTCGTCACGGAGTTCCGGGCGGTCGACGTGACCCTGCCAGTGGTCGGCTACCTCTCGCCCGACGCGCTCTTCGGCGTCCTGCTGGCGGTCGAGATGGTCGTCGCGCTGCTCTCGATGGTTCCGATGTCACGGCTGGCCGATCGCGTGGGACTGAAACCCGTCGTCGCGCTCGGCTTTTCCGTCTACGCGATATTCCCGGTCCTGCTGATCAACGCACCCGCCGATCCGCTGGTCTTCGGCCTCCTCTTTGCGTTCTCGGGGCTCAGATTCGCCGGCCTACCGGCCCACAAGGCGCTGATCGTCGGACCAGCAGAACAGGACGCCGGTGGGCGGGTGACCGGTGCGTACTATCTCCTGCGCAACACGCTCGTCATCCCGAGCGCGCTGGTGGGCGGGTACCTCTACGACGCCGTCTCGCCGGAACTGGCCTTCGGCGTGGCGACGGCCATCGGACTGGTCGGCACTGGCGTGTTCCTCGTCTTCGGGAAAGAGTTCGATCCGAACGGCACGCGTCCGGAGTGATCGAACAGCGTTATCCGCCGCCGGAGGCGCGGTACCCGCCGTCGACGAGCAGGCCTTCGCCGGTGATCCAGGAGGCCTCCTCGGAGGCCAAAAAGAGGATGGCGTCGGCGATCTCCTCGGGTTCGCCGAGTCGGCCGAGCGGGTAGCCGTCCTCCATCTTCTCGCGGGCGGCCTCGGGATCGTCGGAGGTGGCGAGCATCTGCTCGACCAGCGGCGTGTCGGTGAAGCCCGGACACACGGTATTTGCCCGGACGCCGTCGCGGCCGGCCTCGGCGGCGACGGCGCGTGTGAAGTTCAGGACCGCGCCCTTGGTCATCGAGTAGGCGGCGTTGCGCGGCAGGCCGAACACGGAAGCCAGCGAGCCGACGTTGACGATCGCGCCGTGGCCCTGCTCTTTCATGAGCGGGAGCGCGGCGTGACAGCCGTTCCAGACCCCCTTGAGGTTCACGTCGATGACGAAGTCACGCATCGACTCGTTGATGTCCTCCATCACCGCGGGCGGGTGGCCCGTCCCGGCGTTGTTGACCATCACGTCGAGTCCGTGTTCCTCGTGGACGGCCTCGACGGCCGCCTGAAACTCGTCGGCCTGGGTCACGTCGACGCGGTGAGCCTCGGCCCCGCCCGTGTCGAGGTCCTGGACCTTCTCGGCTGTCTCCTCGGCGCTCTCCTCGTCGATGTCCGTCGCGATCACGTAGGCACCCTCTTCCGCACACCGCAGGGAGGTGGCCTGCCCGATGCCCGACCCGGCACCGGTGATGAACACCGTCTTGTCTTGCAGTCGCATGGCACCAACGATTCGCTCCTCCGGCATAAATCTACCAGAATTAGCAGTGAGGGGCTTCGGGTTTCCAGAGTTAGCTCGAAGTGGTTTTTCAGCACTGGCTGGAAACGAAACTGCCGAGAGGGACTGCGGTCAGAACCGACGGCGTGCCAGCAGCGTGGCCGCGAGCAACGCGAGGACGGCGACCGCGGGGCCGAAGCCGGGGCCGTCGGCGGTGGTCGTGTTCGAGGCGGTCGTCACGGTCGACGGTGACGCGTCGGACGCTGTCCCGTTCGCGGACCCAGAGTCCGACGGAGACTGCCCGGCTGGCGAGATCGTCGCGGTATCGGAGACCGGGTCACCACCACTGACACACTCGGGGTAGTCGACACCCGGATAGTCGAACTGGCCGTCGTCGTCCCGGTCGTAGTGAACGAGGGCGAGCAGTCGAGTCGACCGGTTTAGATCTCCCGTGAGTTCGACCGAGACGGTATCCTGCCCGGGACCGAGGTGGTCGCTCACGCCGACGAGCCGCGACTCGGCGGCGCGACGGTCGAGGTACGGCGGGAAGGTGCACCTTCCTGTGTCGTTCGCGGGGGAGAGTGCGTCGATCGACGACGCACGATAGAGCGCGACGAATCCCGGGTCGAAGAGGGTGACGTCGGCCGTTACGGTCCCGTTCGTCGCGTTCTGATCTTCCAGAGAGATGGACGGCGGTTCACTCGAACCGATGACCCCCGTCACCGCACCACGGAACCCGTCAGCCGTCAGCCGGAGCGTCGCGTTCGAGGGGAGGTCGGTCGTGTTGACACAGGCCGCAAATCGACCGTTTTCGGTCGTCCTGGTAGTCGTTTCCACCACAAACGTACCTGACTCTGGAGACACCACGTTGGCGTCGATCTCCACGTCCGCACCGGGATAGGCATGTCCAGTCACGAGTCCGCAGCGCTCGATACCGAACCGGACGACAGAACCGGCGTCGGTATCGAACGAAATCGGTGGGTCGACGATCTCTATGTTGGTTGTCGAGGACACGTTTCCGGCAGTGACGGTCACGACGTATGCGTCACCGGTCCGGGCCGAGACCACGTCCCGGTACTCCGTCTCGAAATTGGCCCGGTCGGTCCGGAGAGCAACGTACAGCGTGCCGTTGCGCTCGTCCGGTGTGACCTGTAGCGCGCCGCCGAGCCGCGTCGCCGACAGGTTCAACATCTTCGGCCGCTTCTCGGCCAGTGTTGACTCGACGGTCTGCTCTACGCGGAAGCTGTACCGTTCGGAGTCGGTCACCGCCTGTACGAACGCCCTTTCCCGATCGATCGCGTTCGCCGCCCCAACTGTCGCTGTCAGGTCGGGTGCCGACAACGCGAACACGACCGTATCGTCCTTCGCGACCGTACGATCCCGGGTCAGCCACCCCGCCTGTATTCCATCCTGAATCGCAGCGACCGCTGAGAGCTCCGCGAACCGGTCGGTCGATGCGGACCAGACGGTCAGGCTCCCGACGGTCGCGTTCGCGGTCGTCCCGTTCGCCGTGTCGTTAGTCACCGTCTCGTTCGTCGACTGTGTTACGTCGATCGTGGAGGACCCGGCCGCCGCAGCGACCGACGACCCAGCCAGGACGGCCGCCAGCAGTGCCACGAGCGCGAGTCCTGAAAGTAGTGGTTTCAGTTGCATCGGTGGTGATCAGTTCCGTCGGCGTGCGATCAGCACGACCGTGAACACGGCGAGGACGGTGCCGAGCGCACCGAAGCCGGGACCGTCCACTTGAGAGGTCGTCGGAGCGGTCGCGGTGGACTGTCCGGTTTCGGTCGTGTCGGTGCTTCCGGTCGTCGACCCCAGGGTGGTTCTGGTCGGTCCTTTGGAATCGTTCGCGAACGGTGGGGTCGAGTGGTTGACGGCGGTACCGACGAGCGCCCCGTCGTGACAGACCGGTCGATCGTTCGGCGGGAAGTCGAGGTCGAACTCCCCGTCCTCGTTGGGATGAACAACGGCGATCAGTACCTGATCGTCCTCGATAGTGGGACGGTCGAAATACTCGGTATAGTAGCCTGGCGAGAGGTCGTAGCTCTCGGCGAGTCGGGTCCAGTTCGCGACCGTTCGGTCGATCTCGGTGGGCGTACAGTCGGGTGGTCGACTCGGATCGGTGAGCGCCCAGGCGTCCTCGGGCGCGGCGTACAGCACGACGAAACCAGAGGTGTTGCGGGAAGCGCTCGTGATTCCGACCCGGTCGTCGGTGACCTTCTCGACCGACACGAGTAGTGGCCCGGTCCGATTCTCGACGAGAACACCCCGGAAGTCGGGCACCGAATCGACGGACAGGGAGAGCACCGCGTCGGCCGGAATATCGGTCGTGTCGGCACAGACGGCAAATCGGCGGGACTGATCGACCGCCGTGCGGTTGGTCCTCTGGACGACACCGTCTTGCGAGCGAAGCGTGACCCGGAGCGTCGTCGTGGGCGCTGCGGTCGTCGTCCCAGAGAGACGCGTACACTCCTGTCCGAGGTCGTCGACGACGATCCCGTGGGACTGCTCGTCGTCGAAGGTCACCCTCCGCTCGACGGCGCTCCATCTGACGGTGGACGTGTTCGCATTCGAGCCCGTTCCGACCGTGTAGTTCACGTGGTAGTCCTCGCCGCCAGCGGTCGGTTGATCGGTACGGGACCCGTACCTGATAGCGACGGTGTCCGTCCTGAGTGCGACGTACAGTGTCCCGTTGCGCTGGTCGGGCAGGACACGGATCGCGCCCTTGGCGAATGTCTCCGAGAGGTTCAACTCCTTCTCGTCGTACTCGGTGAGGGTCGTATCTTCGGTCTGCTCCATCCCGAAGTGGTAGGCCGAGGAACGGTTCACCAGCCGGACGAACGTCTCGGTGGCCGAGTCGTTCCCGCGTGTCAGTTCGATCCGGGTCGCCAGGTCCGGAGCGTTGATGGCGACCATCACGGTGTCGTTCACCGCGACCGACCGGTTCCGGGTCAACCAACCATCACGTCTGCCAGTTTGAACCGCAGCCGGCGACGTGAGGTCCCCGAACCGCTCGGTCGGGGCGGTCCAGACACCCCGAATGTCGGCCGAGAGCGCGGCTGGCTGGAACTGCCTGTCGACGACCGGGTGGTCGTAGTCGGGGTCGAACTCGGCGGCCCCAAGGAACAGCGTCGCGTTCCGGTCGAATCCGGTCGTGTCGACACAGGTGGCGAACTGGCGGGCCGTGTCCACGGTGGTCCACGCCGTCGCCCGGACTGGACCGGTCTCGTTCGAACGCAGGCGCAACTGGATTTCCGTGCCGGGTGCGACCGCAGTCTCGCCAGAAACGACCGTACATCGTTGGCCGAGCCGAACCGGGACCGGACCCTCGCTGCCATGATCGTCGAAATCGATTGAACGCTCGACCAGCTCCCACTCGACCGACGAGCTGGTGGTGACGTTTCCGTCGGTGACGGTGAGGTTCACGCGGTAGTCCTCGCCGTCGGAGGGCGAGAAATCGCGGTCACCCCCGTAATCGACGACAGTCCGATCCGTCCGGAATACGACCGACAGCGTCCCGTTCTGTTGGTCCGGCACGACGCGGAGTCCGTCGGCGGCCAGCGTCGCCGAGAGGTTCAGCTCCTTGGGTGCCATTTCGGGCGTCGTCGAGTCTGGCGTCTGTTCCATCCGGAAGTCGTAGGTGTCCGACCGAGTGAGGACCTCGACGAACGCCGCCGCGTCGGATTCACTCTCGTTCATCGCACCGACAGCCTCGACCAGTCCCGGTGCGGGCAGTCCGAACACGACAGCGTCACCCGGCGCGGACGGGAGCGTATCCCCCTCCGCGACCGTCCGAGTCCGGACCAGCCAGTCCTCGCGTTTCGCCATCTCCACGGCCGCCGGTGAGGTCAAATTCCCAAAGTCGTCCCCTGGCGCGGTCCAGACGGTCAGATTCCCGACCGTCTCGTTCATGGTCGAGTCGGTGGTCGTTCCGTTGGCCGCAGTCACATTCGTCGTCTGTCCCGCGGGTTGTGTGGGCGCGCCAGCGGCTGTGACGGCCGACGCCGAGAACAGGGTGAGAGCGAGCAGTACGCCGACGAACAGGTGCGTGGTTCGTTCCAGAGACATCCGTGGAGGGCCGTGACCGACTGTCGTCGTCGATCACCGGTTGCCGAAGAAGCTGTCGCTCGTCCTAAATATCTTCTGTGCCGTCACTCGCCCAGCGACGGGTTGGCCGCGCAGTTGTTCGGGCCGAGTTCGACCTCGAAGGCCGCGTCGTCGTCCAGCCGTTCGAGTCCGAGGTTGGCGGCGACGATGCGCTCGAAGTTGTCCGGCTGGGGCGGCATGTCCCGCATGATCCGCGCGGTGAACTCCACCCTGTCCATCCCGAAGACCGGCAGGCAGTCGCGCAACTCGCCCAGCCTCGCGGCGTAGGTGCCGTCGTCGGCAGGCGTCGCGTCGTCGCTGTAGTGGCCCGGCGCGACCAGCGTGTCGTCGGGGAAGTCGGCCAGCCGTTCGGTCAGCGACTCGTACAGTTGGGCGGCCAGAGCCTCCGCGCCACCCTCCCCGCGCTGGAGGTCCGGGCGAGCGACCGACTCGACGAAGAGGCTGTCCCCCGAGAGCAACACGTCGCCGACGGTGAAAGCGGTCATCCCCGTCGTGTGACCCGGCAGGTGGACCGCCCGGAGCGTCGCGTCGCGGACGGTCAGCGTCTCGCCGTCGATGATCGTCTCGGTGTCGAATTCGACCCCGCGCTGGTCGCTCATGCGTGGCAGCACGGGCGTCGCATCGGTCTCGGCGGCCAGCTCCCGGAGGCCGCTGACGTGATCGGCGTGGACGTGGGTGTCGACGACGGTCGTGATTGCGGCGTCGCGTTCGGCGGCCGCCTCGACGTAGCGGTCGGTGAACGCTCTGAGCGGGTCGATCACGGCCGCCTCGTCGTCGACGACGACGAGGTAGGAGCAACACCCGCTCGCGGGCCGCTGGATCTGGACGACGGTGGCGGCGTCACATGGGAGTTCGAGCGCGCGGTGGACACGTGCCCAGCCCTCCATCCCCTCGGCGAGGTTGTGCGCGTCGATCCCGGCTTCGGTGAGCAGGCCGGCGACGTAGGCGCTGGCCTCGCCTTTGCCACAGACGACGGTGATCGGGCCCTCCCCGTCGATCTCGGCGGCGCGGTCGGCGACGGTGTCCTGTGCGTCGGCCTGTAGCCACCGCATGTACGGGAGCAGGGTGGCCTCGACCGACGGGCCCTCGATCTGCCAGTCCTCGAACTCGTCGCGGTTGCGCACGTCGAGCAGGCGGACGGGATCGTCCGCGGCCAGGCGGTCGGCCAGCCACGCGGGCGACCGCGACTCGACGGCCACCTCGGGTTCGGGGTAGTCGCTCATGTCCGTGGGTAAGTCGGCAGTCGGAATAAACGACGCGACGAGCAGTCCTGACCGGCCCGGGAAGCTAAGCCGCCGGCTCACCAATTCGAGGGCATGGACGAACAGGGGTTTCTCGACCGGGTCCGCGAGAACGAACGGACGGCCCTCGAACGACTCGGCTCGGACAAGGCGCTGCTGGCCGCGACCGGTGCCGAACTCGACACCGACACCGTACTGGGGGTGCTGGCCGCGACCGAACTGTTCCACGCCGACACCGTCCAGCGGTGGGCCGAGGCGACCGACGACGACCGGGCCGTCGACGCCTTCGGGTCCGCCGCCGAGACCGCGAGCGATCACGCCGACCGCCTCGCGGCGGACCTTGACGAAGTCCCCGACGGGAGCGGCGTCGAAACGGGGGTCGGCGGGCAAGACGGCGACGTCGAGCGGGCGGCGGCCGGGCTGGTCGGGGCGTCGCTGGTGCTGGATCGGACGCTGTTGCAGGCGGTCAGCTTCTTCGTCAACGAGGCCGACGCGCGCCGGGCCGATCTGATCAGGGAGGTCCGGAGCGGGGTCGACGACCGGCGGGACGCGGGGCTGGCGCTGCTGGACGACATCTGCGAGACCGACGACGAGTGTGAGCGAGCAGCGACGGCGGCCGAGGAGGCCATCGCGGCGGCCTACGAGGAGTACGTCGAGCGGCTGGACCGGCTGGGAATCGACCCGAAACCGGTGTGCTAGCTCTCGGGCGGTGTCTCCTGGAAGTCGGCGACGGCCTCGCGGAACTCGTCGGGGATCCGGGTCGGATCGTCGGTCTCGCCGTCGACGGCGACGTGGGTGACGGTCCCCTCGGCGAGGAGTTCGCCGTCGTCGGCGCGGCGGGCGACGTACTCGCCGGTCATGCTCGACTCGCCGATGCGCTCGATCCGGTAGCCGTGGACGAGTTCGTCGGCGAAGGAGGCCTGCCCGCGGTAGTCCATGTCGACGTTGACGACGTGCATGTCCCAGCCGGCGTCCTCGACGTCCTCGTAGCTGTAGCCGACCGCCCGGAGGAAGGCGGAGAAGGTCTCGTCCTGAAAGGTGACGTAGTTGGCGTAGAAGACGACGCCCTGCATGTCGGTCTCCTCGAAGCGCACGCGGTTCTCCCAGACGACGGGTACGTCCATGCCGACAGTCCGCGAGCGCCCGGCAGTTAACCCTGCCGGTGAGCGCAGTCAGGCCGTCTCGACGGTCTCCAGCACCCGCTGGGAGAACTCCGTCTCGGTGATCTCGTCGCGGCCGAGTTCCCGGAACCACGCGGCCTCGGCCTCCCACGAACCGAGTCGGTCGCCGTCGAGGTCGGTGACGACCGCCCGGAGGTCGACCGGGTCCCACCCCTCCTCGCGGAAGTCCCGGAGGACGTTACAGAGGCGGCCGATGTCCCGGTCGGGGACGCCGGGCGCGTCCGCATCCGCGTCCGCGTGGACGGTCTCGTAGGTGATCGTCAGGGGATCGCCCCGGTCGAGGTCGGTCACGTAGAGCCCGTGGCTCACGAGGCGGTTCTCGATGCGTTCGTAGACATCCTCGGGGGCGGACATGCCACCGGGTAGGCGGGAGACGGGCTTGGGTCTTGGGGCGGTCAGGGCTGCTCGGGGTCGTACTCGTCGTGGAGCGTCTCGGCGAGCAGGCCGCCAGCGTCCAGCGCGATGTAGATCACGAAGAACGGTTCGGTCGCGGGACGGATACAGAACACCTCGTAGGGCGGGTCGACGCCGCCCTCTTCGACCTTCCCGAGCATCGGTTCGATGGTCTTGCGGCCGTCGCAGAACTCGGCGAACAGGTCCCGCTCGCCGGGCTGTTTGGCCACGACGTAGAGGACGCCGTTGGGCTCGCCGTCGGTATCGTGGGTCTCCGTCGGATAGATCGGCATCTCCTCGGTGCGGGCCTGCCGGAAGGTTTCTTTCGCGCGCTCGAAGATGTCGGGCGTGCCGTCGGCGACGAACAAGCGGGTGCGAGAGAGGACGGTCAGGTCGGTGATCGCGGCCGGTTCCCCGCTCCAGTCGAGCGTGGCCTCCACGAGGTGTCCCGGCCGGAGGTCGGCGACGGCCTCTGCCAGGGGCTCGTCGTACCCGTCGGTCCGGACGTAGGTCGGCTGTTCAGTCCCACGCTCGACGAAGCTCAACTCCCCCTCGTCGCGGTCGCTCCCGTAGACGCGATAGGTCCCGGACTCGGTCGCCGTCATCGTCGATACTTGCCCGCCCGAGCATTTAGGTTCGCGGATGTGATACGACCCGGAACCCTATTACCCGGAACGCGGAACCTTGCGGAGAGGCAGAGTGAACGCGCATGGGCAAGGTTTCAATCGCCGGGAGTGAGTTCGAGATCGACGTCGTTTCGCGCGGCGAACAGGTCACCTTCCGACTCGTCGTCGAGTACGAGACCGCCGGCGGGGACCGATCCGTCGAGCGATCGACGCTCGCTGTCGACTCGCGCTCGGACCTGACGACCGACGCAGTGTCGGCGGCACTGACCGAGTGGGCCGATGGCCGCGACGTGGCCGAGGTGACGGGGTTCGCCGTCGTCGAAGAACAACTCGCGCGCCGCGGCGGCGAGACACCGGACGCGGGAGAGGAGGCGGTACTGGTCGATCCCGACGAACAGGACGCCGCGTCGGGGCAGGCGACAGCGGAAGCGGTGGGCCGGTCCTCCCGGTACGTCGAGGGCGACCATCTGGTCTACTACGAGGGCGGCCCGGACAGCACGGTCTACGGCTACACGACGGAGGGAATCGTCGCCGAAGCGCCGCCGATCGAACACCAGCATCGCGAGAACGAACCGGACAAGATCCGCCTCGACGTGGGCGAGCGGACCAAACTCGTCCCGCTGGAGTGGGTGGTCGGCCACGTCGAGGCGGTCGACGAACCGATCGACAACCCCCGGGACCTCTGATTTTTGAGGGTGGCGTCCGTAGCCGGCCCATGCGCATCGTCTCCTTGCTCCCCTCGGCGACGGAGATCGTCTACGCCCTGGGACTGGAGCCCATCGGCGTCTCCCACGAGTGTGACTACCCGCCGGCGGCCACGGAGCAACCGGCCGTCAACCGCTCGCGGGTCGATCCCGAGGCGAGCAGCCGGGAGATCAACGAACAGGTCGCCGACGCCGAGGGGAGCGGCGACGGCGTCTACGCGATCGACGACGACACGCTGGAGCGACTGGACCCCGACCTGATCGTCTCGCAGGGCATCTGTGACGTCTGCGCCGTCGACGAGGTGCTGGTCCGGGACGCGGTCGAACGGCTCGACCTCGACGCCGCCGTCCTGACGACCGATCCCCACAGTCTCGACGACGTGTTCACAGACATCCGACGGATCGGGGACGCAACGGGGACGAGCGAGCGCGCCACGGAACTCGTCGCGGACCTCCGCGAGCGGGTCGAGGCGATCGAGCGAACGACGGCCGCCGCCGAGGAGCGTCCGCGCGTGGCGGTACTGGACTGGCTCGACCCCGTCATGGTCGCTGGCCACTGGATCCCCGAGATGGTCGAGATGGCCGGCGGGGAGTACGGCATGGCCGAGCCCGGCGCGCGGTCCGAACCCCGGGAGTTCACCGAGGTGCGGGAGTACGACCCCGAGGTGCTGGTGGCCGCCCCCTGCGGGTTCGGGCTGGACCAGACCGAGCGCAACCGTGAGGACCTGACCGACCGCGAGGTATGGGAGGACCTGACTGCGGTCCGTGAGGGACAGGTCTTCGCGATGGACGGCCACCACTACGTGAACCGACCCGGGCCGCGGCTGGTCGACACGCTCGAACACCTCGCGGCCTGTCTCCACCCCGATCTGTTCGACGTGCCGCCGAGTTCGGTCGTCCGGCCGTTCCCGGGCGCGCTGGCCTGAGATGCTCGAACTGACTCGGGAAGTGTACGACGAGATGATCGCCCACGCTCGCGAGAGCGCGCCCGAGGAGTGCTGTGGTGTTCTGGGGGGCGAAAAGGGTGGCAACGGGGAGAGTGAGACCAGCAACGCCGACCGCTACCGCCGGGCGGAAAACGTCGCGAGCGATCCCAGACGGGCCTACGAAATCGACCCGGAGGAGCAACTCGCGCACATGCAGGCCATCGAAGATTCGGGGCGGGAGGTCGTCGGGTTCGTCCACTCACACCCGGCGGGGCCGCCGGCACCGAGTCGGACGGACGAGCGGCAGGCGACGTGGACGGACTACCCCTACGTGATCGTCACGCTCGGTGGGGCAGAACCGTTCGTGGGGTCCTGGCGCTGGACGAGTGTGGGATTCCAGCAGGAAGCGGTCGCGATTCAGAGCGCGGCGAGTCCGACGTAGACGTTGGTAACGACGATCAACGTCCCGAGCCCCGTAACGGAGAGGATCCAGGAGCGCCACAGCGGCACCTGCTCGATGGTGTCGCGGTAGGTCAGCAGCGTGACGCCGACGATCACGGCCACGGCGGCTTTCATCGCGAGCATGAACAGCGGGTGGGCGACGAGCAACTGCCGGACGAAGGGGTTGGCCTCCATCCCCACGTCGCCGGTGAAGGCGAGCGCGATCAGCGTCGACACGGCGTCGCCGAAACCCCAGACGAACACCAGCGCGAACACCGACTCGACGTAGCCGGGCTTTGCGAGTCCGAACGCCGGCAGTCCAGTTTCGGGTGATGAGATCGACATCGAAGGGAGGCCACCTGACTGGCTACAGGTTGTCGAAAATACACCATAAATATACGCGCCCAATTATAGAAGATGAAATCTGGAGGTCAGTCCGCGCCGATCGCGCAGGTCTCGACGTACTCCACGTCGGCGACCGAGGAGATGGCCGGATCGTCGCCACAGACCGGGCAGTCCGGGTCGGGCTGGACGGGGATCTCCTCGAAGGTCATGTCCATCGCGTCGTAGAACACCATCCGGCCGTCCAGCGTGTCGGCTTCGGGGACGAGGCCGGCGTCCTGCAATATCCACTTCACGGTCTCGGTGGCCTGGATGCAGCCGACGGTGCCGGGGAGCACGCCGAGGACGCCGGCCTCCGAGCAGTCCGGGATCTCGCCGGCCGGCGGCGCTTCGGGGAACAGACACCGGTAGCAGGGCCGACCCTCGGTGAAGGAGGTGATCTGGCCCTCGAAGCGGTAGATCGCGCCGTGGGAGAAGGGGACGCCGGCGAGCGTGCAGGCGTCGTTGACCAGGAAGCGCGTCTCGAAGTTGTCGCTGCCGTCGACGACGAAGTCGTAGTCGGCGATCAACTCGTCGACGTTTTCGGCGCTGACTCGGAGCTCGTGGGTGTCGACGGTCACGTCCGGGTTGAGGTCGGCGACGAACTCGGCGGCGCTCTCGGCCTTGGACCGTCCCACGTCGGCGTCGGCGTGGACGATCTGGCGCTGGAGATTGGAACGCTCGACCACGTCGTCGTCGGCGATGCCGAGGCGGCCGACGCCCGCGGCCGCGAGGTACTGGATGATCGGCGAGCCCAGCCCGCCGGCCCCGAGCACCAGCACGTCGGCGTCGAGCAGGGCCTTCTGTCCGGCCGGCCCGATGTCGTCCATGATGATGTGCCGGGAGTACCGGTCCAGTTGCGTGGGGTCGAGATTGAGGTCGCTCATATCCGGGTTTGGCGGGCGGGGCGGTTAAGCGTGCGGTCGAACCGACGTTGCGGCGAACTACAGATCGTAGAGATCGCCGAACTTCCCGCGGGCGTAGTCGACGAAGTAGTCCGCGGTGAAGGCCTGGCCGGTGGCCTCCTCGATCAGGTCGTCGGTCGTGTACCGACAGCCGTGCCGGTGGACGTTCTCGGTGAGCCAGTCGTGGAGCCGGTCGAACTCGCCGGCGCGGATGTCCTCGTCGAGGGTTCCGAGGTCGTCCTCGGCTGCGGCGAAGAGCTGGGCGGCCAGCACGCTCCCCAGCGAGTAGGTCGGGAAGTAGCCGAAGTTGCCGTGGGTCCAGTGGATGTCCTGCAGACAGCCCTCGGCGTCGGTGTCGGGTCGGATCCCGAGATACTCCTCCATCTTGTCGTTCCAGACCTGCGGGATCTCGTCGACCTCCAGATCCCCGCGCACGAGGTCGCGCTCGATCTCGAACCGGAGGATGATGTGGAGGTGGTAGGTGAGTTCGTCCGCCTCGACTCGAATGAGGTTGTCCGGGTAGATCCGATTCGCGGCCTCGTACAGTTCGCTGGGACGCACGTCCGTCCCGAGGTGGTCGTTCACCGGTTCCCCGAACAGGTCCCAGAACGGCCGGGAACGCCCGACGTGGTTCTCCCAGAGCCGGGACTGGGACTCGTGGACCGAGAGGTCGCGGGACTGACCCAGCGGCGTCCCGTACTCGTCCTGCGGGAGTCCGAGCGTGTAGGTGGCGTGGCCGAACTCGTGGATGGTCGAACCGAGTGCATCGAGCGGATCGTCGGGCTTGAACCGCGTCGTCACGCGCGCGTCGAACTGCGTCCCCATCGAGAACGGGTGGGCAGCTGTGTCCAGTCGGCCCCGATCCCAGTCGTAGCCGAGCGTGTCCAGCGCGTCCCGGACGAGTTCCTCCTGGGTCTCGTCGTCGAAGGTGCCTTCGAAGGGATCGGCGAGATCGGCGTCGCTCGCTTCGATATCCTCGATCAGGGGCACCAGTTCCTCACGGAGGCGTTCGAGGATGCGCTCGGCGGTGTCGATCCCGAGATAGGGTTCGTACTCCTCGAAGAGGACCTCGTAGGGGTCCCGGTCGGGGTCGATCTGGGCGGCGTGTTCGCGTTTCAACTCGACGATTCGTTCGAGGGTCGGAGCGAACTCGCTCCAGTCGTCCTCTGCCTTGGCCTGTTCCCAGACCGGGAGAGCGTTCGAGGTGGTTTCGGAGATCTCCTCGATCAGATCGCCGTCGACGCGGGTCGCGCGCTCGTGTTCCCGGCGGACCTCGCGGACGACGGCGGCCTGCTCGCCGTCCAGTTCCTGGTCGTCCAGCGCGTCCAGATAGGCGGCGAGGTCGTCGTCGGTGAGCAGTTCGTGGTGCAACGCCGACAGCGCGGCGGTCTGCTGGGAGCGGGCGGGCGTGCCGCCCTCGGGCATCGTCACCTGCTGGTCCCAGTTGAGGATCCCGGCGGCGTTGCCGACGTTGGTCATCCGGCGGACGTGCTCTGTGAGAGACTCGTACGCGTCCGGATGCTCGGCCTGATCCGTTGCCATGCGCGGACCTTCGGCCGACGCGGCAAAAGGGTTGGTTCCCCGGCAGACACCCCCACACCAGTTCAAGCATTGATAATCGCGGCGTAACAGCTATTCGGGGTGGTTCGCGAGATACACTGACAGACCCGGTCGATGGCAGTGTCGGCGGGACTCACGCGGACGGGGACTGAACGATGAAAATCGACATCGACGCCTTGGAGGAACTGAATCTGCTCACCCGCGACGGGACGGAGCGAGCCAACGGCGCACTCACGGAGATGACCGCCGCCAGCACCGCCATCGGGACGACCAAGATTCTGCTGGTGAACCACGAGGACGTCATCGAACGCATCGACAGCGGCGGCTACGAGGTCGTGCGGTTCGACATCGAGGGGAAGCTCTCCGGGACCGCCCTCCTCCTGTTCGACCGGCCGGCGACCGAAGCCGTCGTCGACGCGCTGGTCCCCGGCGAGGCCGACGACGCGATGGCCTCGGCGGGACTGCAGGAGATGGCCAACATCATGATGGGCGCGTTCACCACCGACTGGGGCGACCACCTGCGTACCGGGCTCTCGATGACCGCGCCGACGTACCTCGACGACCCGGACGCGGACACCCTCCAGCTCGATCCCACGGGCCCCGAGACCGACAGCACGCTCGTCTTCCAGAGTTCGATCACCTGGCGGTCGGGCGAGGGCCGCATCGACATCTACCTCGCGCCCGACCGTGCGGCGCTCGACCCCGTCTTCGCCGAGACCGAGCGCGAGGGAGCCGAAGGGACCGACGAAGCCGAACTCGACGGACTGGTCGAACCCGGCGACGAATCGACCGAAGCGGACGCGACCGCAGAGCGGATCGCGGAACCGGCGACCGCGGACCCGGCGGCCGACGATGGGAGCGAAGACGCCGACGCGACGGCGGACGATCCCTTCGGCGGTGACGCCGAGGGTGCGTTCGGTGCGAGCGGCGACGCCGGCGGCTTCGGAGCCGACGACTCGACGGGTGACGACACCGGATCGTTCGATCCCGCCGCCGACGACGACCTCTTCGGCTTCGACGACGGTGCCGAGGGAGCCGAGTCGATCCCGCTGGAGAAGCTGTCGGTGTTCAGCGACCTGACGAAGGAGGGCACCGAGGCGGCGGCCCAGCGCGTGACCCGGATGACCGGCATCCAGACCAGCACGGAGACCGCCGGGATCACCTTCACGCCCATCGACGACATCGCCGCGCAACTGGAAGACGGCGACTACGTCGGGACGACCGTCGAGTTCGAGGGGACGCCCAGCGGCTCGCTGGTCATCCTCTTCGACGAGGACTCCGCCGAGAACATCGCCGAGGAGATGCTGCCCGTCGATCCCGACGAGGACGGGCTCACCGGCATGCACGAGAGCGCCATCGAGGAACTGGGCAACGTCATGACAAGCGGGTTCATCGACGGCTGGGCGAACGTCCTCGAGACCGGCGTCGAACACAGCCCGCCCGAGTACGTCGGCGACATGAACATGGCCTTCGTCGAGATCATCACGGAGCAACTCGGGCCGTTCCAGACCCACGCGTTCACCATCGAGTCGACGCTCCAGACCGAGGACGTCGCGTTCACCTGCGAGATCCACGCCCTCCCCGACGAGGCCGACCTCGGCGCGGCCCTGGAGGCGCTCGCGGTCGAACGAAAGGACCAGACCGACGCAGACCCGAGCGACCTGTTCTAGAGCGATTCGGCCAGCCCCCGATAGATCCGTTCACAGCGCTCGATCACCGCGAGCGACGCGCTCTCGTCGGCGGTATGGGCCTCCCCTGGTTCGGCGATGCCACAGATCACGCAGTCGGTCCCCGCCTCGGACAGCCACCCGGCGTCGGTCGCGTGGGGCTTGACGACGTGTGCTGGCGTGCTCTCCTGTGCGCTGTCGGCCGCCTCGAGGACGGCGTCGGCGAAGTCCGGATCGCCGCAGGCCATCGGTGGGAGGTCCTGATCGACGGTCCACTCGACGCCCGTGACCTCCTCGACACGCGAAAGCGGCGCGCGCTCGCCGGGGACCGTGCGCTCGTCCACGGTGAGCTCACAGCGCTCGGGGAGTACGTTCATCGCCGACCCACCTTCGATCTCGGTGACGGCGACCGATCCACGCATGTCGTGACCCAGTACCTCGGTCGACGGGAAATCGAGGTTCCTGACGATCCCGACGGCGTCGGTCGCGCGGTAGATGGCGTTCTCGCCCTCCTCGGTCTCGCTGGCGTGAGCGGCCTCGCCGCTGGCGGTGATCGTACTCCCACGGCGGCCCTTGTGGGCGACGGCCACGTCGGTGGTCTGGGGGCCCGAATACCCGGTCGAGCCCTCCGTGACGACGGCGTAGTCCGGCGCGAAGCCGTCGTCGATGGCGTGGCGTGCCCCGACGCCGCCGACCTCCTCGCCGACGAAGGAGGCGAAGACGAGTTCGCAAGCTGGATCAGCATCACGGAAGGCCACCATCGCCGCGGCCAGCGCGCCCTTCATGTCGGCGGTACCGCGGCCGTAGATGCGGCCCTCCCGTTCTTCGATCACGTACGCTCCGGCGGTTGCACCGCCTCCGTCTCGGTGGGACTCCGTCCCACCGCTCTCCCCGCCCTCGACCTGCGACTCGTCCGGCGGCACCACGTCGTGGTGGCCGACCAGCGCGAGCGTCGTCTCGCCGGATCCCTTGCGGGCGAACACGTTCCCCCCTCGGCCCTCGTCGGTTCCGGCCTCGTCCCGGCGCACGTCGGCGTCGGTGTGCTCGCGGAGCCAGTCCTCGACGTAGTCGCCGGCGGCGGCTTCCGAGTCGTGGCTCGGGATGGCGACCAGATCCCGGGTCAACGCGATGGCGTCCATGCCCGGGGACAGGAGGAGCGGGCGCTTGAAACCCCCGCCGCTCGGTTTCCCAAGAGACTTGACGCTGTTCGTGAAACTGCGAGTGAATGCCCTCATCGCCGGACCACGCGACCGACGAGACGCCGACACTCGGGGCGTCGGTGCCACCGCTCAGGGAGTGGGCGTCGACGTACCTGATCGGGATGTTCATGGGGAGCGCCGACGCCGTCCCGGGAGTCTCGGGCGGAACCATCGCACTGATCGTCGGGATCTACGAGCGACTCATCACCGCAATCACCGCCGTCACGCCGCAGGCAGTGCTCGGCTTCCTGAAGGCGCTCACCCCTCTCGATGGTGGGGTTTCGGTCCGCCGGGCCGAGGCCATCTTCGACGACGTGGACGGCTGGTTCCTGCTCACGCTGTTGCTGGGGATCCTCACGGCCGTGATCGTCGTGACCCGGATCATCACGGTCCTGAACGAGAGCGCGCCGGTCGTCCTCTATGGCTTCTTCTTCGGGCTGATCGCAGCCTCGGCGGTCGTGCTCCTCAGGGCGATCTCGATTCGAACGGTGAGTGCCGGCGTCGCCGCCGTCGCGGGCTTCCTGCTGGCCTTCGTGATGTCCGGGCAGGCCGAGGAACTGTTCGGGGGTGGACTCGGGCTGGTCTTCGTCGCCGGGACGCTCGCCGTGAGCGCGATGATCCTCCCCGGGCTCTCCGGGTCGCTGATCCTCGTGATCCTCGGTCAGCACGCACGGCTGTCCGAGACGCTCTCGGACTTCGTCAACGGGCTCGCCGGGCTGGTCACGGGCGGCTCGGTGGACACGCTCGTCGAGCCCGGAACGATCGTCGTGACCTTCATCGGCGGCGGACTGATCGGCCTGTTCACGATCTCACGGGCGGTCCGGTACGCCCTGAACCGCAACCGCGAGGTGACGCTCGCCTTCCTCGTCGCGCTGGTCGTCGGGGCACTCCGGGCTCCCGTCGCGACGGTCCGGGCGGAGGTGGGGTTCTCGCCGGACGTGCTGATCACCTTCCTCGGCGTCTCGATCGTCGGCGCGGTCGTCGTCCTCGCGCTGGACTACTACGCCGCCGACTTCGAGATCGAGGAGATCTAGCGGGACTCGCCGGACCCCTCGCCCGCCAGCCGTTCTTTCAGGACCGTTCGGAGTTCGTCCCTCGCCCGTTCGAGTTGTTTTCGCGTGTCGCCCTCGGTCGACTCTTCGAGGCGGGCGAGTTCCCCGCGCACGGATTCGAGGTCGTCCTGTGTGGGCGCGTCCCCGTCGGCGTCGAGCCGCCCGAGGGCGTCGGTGAGGTCGTCGAGTGTCGTCGCGATATCCCGCGGTGCGTCGTCGCGGGCGTGCTGGAGGGTCGTCCGGAGGCTTTCGAGGTCGGCGTCGGGGTCGGGACCGGGATCTGACACAGTGACGGTTCGGTCCGCGCGGGAGTGAGTGTATCTGCGAGATGGTGTCCGGTCGGTTGGGTCGGGCGACCTGCCGTCCAGACCGCCGACAGCATCACGACCCTTATCAGGCAACCGGTTCCTATTGCAGGTATGAACGTTGTACCGGACACCAGCGTCGTCATCGACGGCCGCGTGTCCGACCACGTCGAGTCCGGCGAATTCGCCGGCGCGACGATCCACGTACCCGAGGCCGTCGTCGGCGAACTGGAGTCACAGGCCAACGAGGGCCGCGACAGCGGCTGGGACGGACTGACCGAACTCCAGGCGCTCGCGGACCTGGCCGACGCGGGGGAGATCGACATCGAATACGTCGGCCGCCGCCCCGACGCGGGCGAGATCGGCGACGCCGGCGAGGGCGAGATCGACGCCCTCATCCGCGACACCGCCGCCGAGCACGACGCGACCCTCTTTACCTCCGACATCGTCCAGAGCGAGGTCGCCACGGCCAAGGGCATCGACGTGGAGTACGTCGAACCCATCGTCGAGGAGACCGCCGTCGAGAACCTCTCGATCGAGCAGTTCCTCGACGAGACGACGATGAGCCTCCACCTGAAGACGGGCGTCCCGCCGATGGCCAAGCGCGGCGAACTCGGCGAGATGCACTACGAGGAGATCCGCGACGAGCCCTCGACCGAAGCCCAACTCAAGGAGTGGGCCCAGGAGATCGAGAACAGCGCCCGGGCCAGCCCGGACGGGTTCATCGAACTCTCCGAGCCCGGCATGACCATCGTCCAGTTCCGGGACATGCGGATCGCCATCGCCAGCCCGCCGTTCGCCGACGGCCACGAGATCACCGCCGTCCGACCGATCGTGAAGACAGATCTGGACGACTACGAGTTCGCCGACGAACTCCGCGAGCGGCTCACCGACCACCAGCGCGGCGTCCTGATCTCCGGTGCGCCCGGGGCCGGGAAGTCCACCTTCGCGCAGGCGGTCGCGGAGTTCCTCGCCGACGCCGACTTCGCCGTCAAGACGATGGAGAAACCGCGGGACCTGCAGGTGGGGCCGTCGATTACCCAGTACACGGAGCTGGGCGGCGAGATGGCCAAGACCGCCGACTCGCTGTTGATGGTCCGGCCCGACTACACCATCTACGACGAGGTCCGCAAAACGGACGACTTCGAGGTCTTCGCGGACATGCGCCTCGCGGGCGTCGGGATGATCGGCGTCGTTCACGCCACCCGCGCGATCGACTCGCTACAGCGGTTGGTCGGGCGTGTCGAGCTGGGGATGATCCCGCAGGTCGTCGACACCGTGGTCTACATCGAGGAGGGACGCGTCGAGAAGGTCTACGACGTGACGACGGAGGTCAAGGTGCCCGAGGGGCTGATGGAGGAGGACCTGGCCCGGCCGGTCATCATGATCCGGGACTTCGAGACCGACCAGCCCGAGTACGAGATCTACACCTTCAACCGGCAGGTCGTCACCGTCCCCATCGGCGAGGAGGGTGACGGCGGCGGCCGCGAGACGGGCGTGGACCGCATCGCCAAACAGGAAGTCGAACGCGAGATCCGGTCGATCGCCCACGGCCACGTCGAGGTCGAGTTGCAGGACTCCAACACCGCGGTCGTCTGGGTCGAGGACGACGACATCTCGCAGGTCATCGGGAAGGGCGGCGGCCGCATCTCCGACGTGGAGAATCGGCTGGGCATCGACATCGACGTGCGCACGCTCTCGGAGAAACCCGGCGGGCGATCCGGCGGCGCTGGTGGAAGCGGCGGTGGCGGCGGTGGCGGTGGCCAACCCGGCCAGATCGTCACGCCCGAAGTGACCTCCCGGCACGTCATCGTCCCGATGGAGGGGCATTCGGGCGAGACCGTCGAGGTCCAGGCCGACGGGAAGTACCTGTTCACGGCTACGGTCTCCCGTGGCGGCGAGATCCAGGTCTCGCGTGGCAGCGCCATCGCCGAGGAACTGGAGCAGGCCATCGACCGCGGGAAGACGATTCAGGTCGTCCCGTCGTAAGCAAGCATCCGGTGACCGGAGGGAACCGGTTCACCGCGGCGGAACGAAGTGACGCCGCGGGTCTTTTTCGCCCACGTTGTTGCTGCGAGTAGTGCGGGAGGAAAGTCGTTCGAGGGACGAAGTCCCTCGTGATGACGAGAGAGCTTCGCTCTCTCGAACCACTCCCGCATACCATGCGAACGGGCGCGATGCGCCCGTGAGCAGATGGTGGCCGCAGGCCACCCGAGCGGGAAAAAGGTGGTGGCGCGAAGTTTATCCGACGGAGTCTCGTCTGTAACGATATGGGACGCATCAAACGTGCACTCGGTCGTGCTCGCTACGCAGCTATCGGCGGTGCCGTCGGCGGTGCAGTGGGTGGGTTGTTCAGTCGCAACGCGGCGAGTACGGGGGCCGCAGTGGGAGCCCTGCTCGGCGCGGCGGCCGGCGAGAAACGCGAGGACGTCGACGCGGTCGTCGAGCGAGTCAAAGAGACGGGCGAGAAGGCGAAAGTCAGCACAGAGTAGTCCGCGACGGCGAGACCGGGCCAGGGGGGTCGCTACCTGCTGGACCGGCACTGTCGCGGTGAGTGCGCCCGGTACAGATCGGTCTCTGTCGAAGGACAACGACGTGGCGCGCGCGACGATGGAGTAGAGCAGTGGCTCGACGGCGGGACCGGAACCGACGGCACACCCCCAGAGATGCAGACGGCGAGGACCGTCGGGAGACCGGGGCCGGCGAGTCAGTCAGAGACGGCGGATTCGGTCTGTTCGGAGGGCTGTTCCTCGGTGTCGTCGACGATCTCGTAGAGGTTCTGGCGGGCGTCGGCGAAGTAGACGTCCTCGTCGACGGCCCCCACCTCTTCGAGCCGTTCCAGGGCGTACCGGACGGTACGTGCGGACAACATGGACTCCTCGACGATCCCCTTCTGGGTGAGCGGCCCGTTGTACTCGAGTACCTTGTACACGAGCTTGGCGCTCGGCGGAAGGTCCGCGATAGTCTCCCCATCGGATTCTGCCATCGCGTAGATGGTGGCGCGCCGGGGCCATAAAGATTGATGCACAGACTGGCGCAACTGGCCGAATCTCGCCTCGTAGCGGCCGCTCGGCGTGTGTCAGTCCGTGACGAACGCGACACACTCGGTCGGCGACGGTGGGCCGCCTCGACCCGACAACGAACGGTTTTTGAGGCCCGATGGCGGAGGGACTGGTATGGCAACGGACACGGCCGAACGGCGGGCAGCCCACCTCCGTGGGCTGAAAGTGACGACGCTGTCCGCGATCGCCGGGATCGGGGCGGCCGTCGCGTCCTCGGCAGTAACTGCCGGGATGTCCGTCGACGCGGCCGCGACCAACGACACCGCGCTACTGGTCGTCCTCGGGGCGATCCTCGTCCAGTTCCCGCTCCTGAAGGGACTGGGCGTCGACGTCGACGACTTCGGAGCGAAGGACTACCTCTACGTCGGCTTCATGACCTTCTCGCTCTGGTTCGTCTCCTGGGGCGTCCTGCTGACCGCGAACACCTCGCTCCCCTTCTAACATGGCCGAAGACAGCATCGCCGTCGTCGACCTCGATAGATGCCAGCCCGACCGGTGTAACTACGAGTGCGCGAACTTCTGTCCCCCCAACCGGACGGGCGAAGAGTGCATCGTCACTCGCGAGGAACGCTACGACGACCCCGACCTCTACGAGGGCGGCCCCGACCAGATCTCGATCAGCGAAGAGCTCTGTCTGGGCGAGTCCTGTGGCATCTGCGTCGAGAAGTGCCCCTTCGACGCCATCGAGATCATCAACCTCCCGCAGGAACTCGACGAGGAACCCGTCCACCGCTACGGCGAGAACGCGTTCTCCCTCTACGGCCTCCCCGCGCCCGAAGAGGGGCAGGTCACCGGCATCCTCGGCCCGAACGGGATCGGGAAGACCACCGCCGTCCACATCCTCGCCGACGAGATGCGCCCCAACCTCGGGCTGTTCAATCAGGAGCCGGACTGGGAGCGGATTCTGGAGGAGTACCGGGGCACCGAACTCCAGGACTACCTCGAGGACCTGCGCGACGGCGACGTGACCGTCGCGCGCAAGCCCCAGTACGTCGACCAGATCCCCGACCAGTTCGACGGGAAGACCCGCGAGCTGCTCGAACGGACCGACGAACGCGGCGCACTCGACGACCTCGTCGAGCGGTTCGGCATCGAGGCCGTCCTCGATCAGGACATCGACTCCATCTCCGGCGGTGAACTCCAGCGCGTCGCGATGACGGCCACGCTGGCCCGCGACGCCGACTTCTACTTCCTCGACGAGATCACGCCCTACCTCGACATCGGCCAACGGGTGACGGCGGCCCGGATCGTCCGGGAACTCGCCGAGGAAGAAGATCGCTCGATGCTCGTCGTCGAACACGACCTCGCGATCCTCGATCTGCTCGCGGACAACATCCACCTCGCATACGGGAGCCCGGGCGCGTTCGGGATCATCACGCCGCCGAAGTCGGTGCGTAACGGGATCAACGAGTACCTCTCGGGCTACCTGGAGAACGAGAACATGCGGATCCGTCAGGACGCCATCGAGTTCGAGGAACACGCCCCGCGCACCGTGACGAGCGGGCAGGTCGTCGCCGAGTACCCCGAGCTCACCAAGTCCTACGGCGACGGGGAGTTCAGCCTCGACGCCGAGAGCGGCCAGATCCACGAGGGCGAAGTCCTCGGTGTGGTCGGCCCCAACGGGATCGGGAAGTCGACGTTCGCCCAGTTGCTCGCCGGTCGCCTCGAACCCGACACGGGTGCGGTCGACGCGGAACTGGACATCTCTTATAAGCCCCAGTACATCGAGATCGACCAGCACATGCGGGTGGACGCCTTCCTCCGGTCGATCACCGACGACTTCGGGTCCTCCTACTGGAAGACCGAGATCGCCGAACCGCTCCAGCTGAACCGGGTGATGGAGCAGAACCTCACCGACCTCTCGGGCGGGGAGCGCCAGCGGGTCGCCATCGCGGCCTGTCTGTCGAAGGACGCCGACCTCTACCTGCTCGACGAGCCGTCGGCCCACCTCGACGTCGAACAGCGCGTGCTGGCGACCGACGCGATCCGGCGCTACACCGAGATCCACGACGCCACCGCGCTGGTCATCGACCACGACATCTACATGATCGATCTGCTGGCCGACCGCCTGCTCGTCTTCGACGGCGAACCCGCCCAGCACGGCCACGCCTCCGCGCCCAAGGGGATGCGCGAGGGCATGAACGAGTTCCTCGCCAACCTCGACGTGACCTTCCGCCGTGACGAACGGACCAGCCGTCCGCGGGTCAACAAACCCGGCTCGCAACTCGATCGCCAGCAGAAGAAGGACGGCGAGTACTACTACACCGACTGACGAGCCCTTGTTCGGTCGGTGACCGCGACACGACGACTCGCCAGCGACAGCGCTACACCCGGTTCGAGTCGGCACCGTTCCGCCGACCGTTCCGAGCCGAGGCCAGTCACCGCTGGGCCATCTCACCGCGTCCCGGGTGGTGAGTGCGCGCGATCGAACGTGTGTAGTAGTGACACTGACGTGGGTTTAAGCCCCCTCGGATAGATCCACCGAAGCCACCCGCCAGTCCACCTCTGTTCGATATCCGATAAGTTATGCCCATTATCGACGACGTGATTCCAATCCTACGCGTATTCTATCTTGTACGGGACCCACAATACTCTTATAGATCGGTTAGTGAGAAGCGACCGTCAATGAACGACGCGCGTGACTGGACGGCGGTGATCGACGCATGATCGGACTGGAGTCCCTCGGTGCGGCAGGACAGGGTCTCGTCGACATCGGGGCCGTCCTGGCCGAAGCGATGGTCCTGTACGTGGCCTACGGGGCACTCACGACGGCGGTCAGTGACAGACTCGAACGCGTCGTCGGGGGCGAGTAGTCGTGGCGATGGAACTGTTCGGCATCGCAGCGACCCAGCTGGCCGCGTTCGTCGGGTTCGGCCTGCTCATCGGCATCCTGTTCGGTTTCTTCGGCATGGGCGGCTCCTTCCTCGTGACGCCGGCGCTGCTGGTCATGGGCTATGACTCGACGACGGCGGTCGGGAGCGGCCTGGCGTTCGTGTTCGGGACCTCCGTCATCGCGGCGCTCAGACACCGCGACCACGGACAGGTCGACTACAAACTCGGCCTGCTGTTCATCGTGGGGATGACCGCCGGGATCGAGGTCGGGAAGGAACTGGTCTTTCACCTCAAGTCGCTGGGCATCGCCGACCTGATCGTCAGCATCTCGTATATCGGCCTGCTGGCGACGGTCGGCCTGCTCATGCTCCGTGACTCGCTCACGGACGACGCAAGCGAGAGCGACGAGGAACCCGCGATCGCACGGAAACTCCAGGCGATCGAACTCCCGCCGATGGTGTCGCTCAAGGGCGGGACCGAAGTGTCGCTGTGGTTGACCCTCGCCATGGCGCTTGCCATCGGCGTCCTCTCCGGGTTCCTCGGCGTCGGCGGTGGCTTCCTGCTCATGCCCGCGATGATGTACGGCCTGGGCGTCCCCGCGGCCGTCGCCGTCGGGACCGACGTATTCCAGATCACCGCCTCCGGGGCCTTCGGTGCGTTCACCTACGGCATGTCCGGCGCGGTCGATCTCTCCATCGTCTTGCCGCTGCTGGCCGGGAGCGCGATGGGCGCCCGCATCGGCGCGGGCGCGACGGCGCTGGTCGACGAATCGGAGATCACGACCTACTTCGCGGCCATGCTCCTGGCGGGGTCGGCCGCGGTCGCGAGCAAGAACCTCGGGAACGCCCTCGGGATCGACCTCCTGAACACGGTCAGCATGGTCCTCATCTTCGGGGCGGCGCTGCTGGTCAGCGGCGCGATCGTCTGGGCCAGCATCGCGAGCCTTCGTGCACGCAACCGACAGAGCACGGCGTCGAATCCGAGCGATTGAGGGGGCGCCGTCACTGACCGAGCGGACCGGGACCGCGGCCCTTTTCGCCGCGCCGGCCCTTCGACGGGCATGGTGAGTTCGCGGACGGTGACCGCCACGGCCGGGCTGGTCGTGAGTCTCCTCGTCAGCGTCGCGCTGTGGTGGTACTTCGAGACGTTCGTGTTCTTCCTGTTTCTGCCGTTCGTCCCCTTCCTGTTTCGGGACCGTAGTAACGGTGAGACAGAGCGTCGCGTCCGGGAGTGCCCGCAGTGTGGATTCCAGACGACTGCCGACGAGTACGAGTTCTGTCCCCGTGACGGGGCTCGACTGAACTAGTCCTGCCGCCGGCCTTCCGCCGAGAGGTCCGCGTCCTCGTCGAGTGGGTCCTCGATGTCGCCCATCACGGCTTCCAGCGCGTCGGTGGCGGTGAGCAGGCCGACGACCTCGCCCTCCGAGAGGACCAGCGCGAGTTCCTGGCTCTCGGCCTGGAACTGGTCGACGGCGTCGCTGATGATCGTCTCGGGGGTCATCGTCGTCGGCGGGGCGGCGATCTCCTCGAAGGCCGCGTCGCCGTTCCGGAGGTCGTCGACCCGGTCGATGACCGAGGGGACGTAGACGATACCCAGGAAATCCTCGGGGTCCTCGCCGACCAGCGGGAAGCGGGTGTGGGGGCTGGAGCCGATGCGCTCCAGATTTTCCGCGACGGACAGGTCGGTCGAGAGGAAGACCACGTCCTCGACAGGCGTCATGACGTCGCTGATGGGTTCTTCGCCGACCCGAAGGGCGTTGTTGATCTCCTCGCGGCGTTCCTCGGAGACGTCGCCCCGTTCGAGCAGGTAATCGAGCCGGTTGCGCAGGTCCGCGCGGGACTCGATGATCTCCTCTTCGGTTTCGAGCCACGCGCCGGTCATCTCGACGCCGAAGAGTTTGAGGGTCCACTTGGCGATGCCGTCACCGACCTTGATGATCGGCGAGATGAGCCAGGCGAACCAGTACAGAGGCGTCGCACCCCAGCGGGTGACGAACTTCGTGCGCTCGACGCCCAGATAGGTCGGCGTCTGTTCGCCGTGGGTCAGGTGCAGGAGGTTGATGATCAGGAAGGCGATGATCCCGCCGGCACCGATGGATGCCAGCGCGGTGTTTTCGAGGTACGGCTCGAAGATGGCCGCCAGCGCCGGTTCGGCGACGATCCCGACCGCGATGGAGGAGGCGGTGATCCCCACCTGACAGCTGGTCAGGTAGATCTCCAGGTCGTCGGTCATCTCCCAGGCGCGGCGCAACCCGGATTTGTCGAACTCCGCTTTGGGGTACTGGCGGACGCGAGTCAGGGCGAACTCGATGGCGACGAAAAAGCCGTTCGCGAGGATCAACCCGAGGCCCGCCCCCAGTCGAATCCACAGTTCGAGCGCGTTCACAGGCGTCCCTTCGCGGACCGGTCAAAAATGCGTGGTGGTATCGCCCATTCGACACGCAAAGTCAGCCGGCAGGGGCCTGGCCGACATCGAACGCCGAAACGCAACCGGGGGTTATAGAGCGCGAGACGGTAGCACACACGTTAGATGGACCGGGACTATCACGTCCACTCGACGTACTCCGACGGACGCTTCCTGTTCCAGATGGTCCGGGCGGCCACCGAGGCCGGCCTGGCGGGCGTGGGGATCGCCGACCACTGCACCGTCTCAGCCCGCGAGGAGATCCGAGAGCAGAAACACCTGCTCGGGTTCAACCTCGACGAGACCTACGAGCGCCGTCGGAACGCCATCGACCGGCTCCGCGAGGAGAGCGACATCGCCATCTACGACGGCGTCGAGATGGACTACCACCCCGAGGAGGAAGCCGCCATCCGCGAGTTTCTGGCCGAAGCCAATTTCCAGTACGCCATCGGGAGCGTCCACTACCTCGACGGCGTCAACGTCCACGTCGAACCCTACTTCGCCGACCAGTCCGAGTGCGACCGCGCGGCCGCCGTCGACCGCTACTTCGACCACCTCGTCGCCCTGATCGACTCCGAACTGTTCGACGTGGCCGCCCACGTCGACCTCGTGGAGCGCAACCCCGCGCTCCGCGACATCGCGACCGAGGATCATTACCGCCGGGTCGCCGAGGCCTTCGCCGACTCCCCGACGATCCCCGAACTCAACGCCGGCCGCGCCCTCGACGAGTACGGCGAGTTCCACCCCGCACCGACGTTCCTGGACGTGCTGGCCGAGTACGACGTGCCGGTCACCGTCGGGACCGACGCCCACCGGCCCGAGGAGATCGGCGAGCGCGTCCCCCACCTGGAGCGGTATCTCGACGCGCGGGGGATCGAGCCGGTGGAGTTGTCGCTGTAAGAGGAGTCAGCCAGCGACGGTCACTGGAACCGCACGCCCAGATCGTGCATCTTCTCGTTGTTCTTGGCGACGTTGATCAGGAGGGGCGTGATCGCTTCGATCTCGGCCGCGTTGGCGAGCGGGCCGGCGTCGACGGGGCGCAGGCCCTCGATCTCCTCGGTCAGGCGGGTGACGGTGTCGACGGCGTCGGCGTCGTCGCCGACGATGGCGGTGTCGATGCCCAGGTCGGCGTCCAGGTTGGCCAGGCGGCCCGCGGGGAGGTTGTGGAACGCGCCGACGACGGGCACGTCCTCGGGGGCGGCCTCGGCGGCCAGCGCGGTGACGCTGCCAGCGCCGGGCCGGTTGTAGTGGAAGCCGTCCTCGTCGCGTTTCATCCCGACGGCGGGGGTGACGAGGACGGTGTGCTCGCCCAGTTCGTCCGCGATGGCGTCGACGGTGTCGGCGAGGTGGTAGGCCGGCACCGCGAGGACGACCACGTCGGCCTCGCGTGCGGCCTCGGCGTTGTCCTGGCCTGTGACCTCGACCTCGACGCCGCGACTGTCGAGTTCCGTCTCGTACTCCCGGGCCTTGGTCTCGGCGCGGGTCGCCTCGCGGGACCCGATCACCACGTCGTGATCGGTGTCGTAGGCGAACCGAAGCGCCAGTCCCTCGCCGATGTCGCCGGTGCCGCCCAGCAGTGCGATTTGCATACTCGTAGGTACGGCGAGACTCCGAAAAGCGTTGTGCGAGCGGCCGACGTTGCCGGCGTCAGTCCAGCCGACCGGGCAGATCGTTGATCGAGTCGATCACCAGATCCGCGCCCGCGCGTTCGTACTTCTCCCGCCCGGACTCGCCGGTGAGGCCGCCAGTGAGGACGCCCACGCCGTAGTAGGTTCGGTCGGGGTCGGCCTCGGCGGCGTTGACGGCCGTACGCACGTCGTCGAGGGTATCGCCGGCGAAGGCGACGGATTCGGCCCCGAACCGCTCGGCCAGCGTCGTCAGCGCGCGCGGGTGTGGTTTCCCCTCTTCCCAGTCGTCCATCGTGAAGCGGTGCTCGTCCGGGATTTCGAGACCGACCCGATCGAGGGCGATATCGGCCTCGGCGGCGGGGCGGCCGGTGAGGACGCCCACGTCGAAACCGCGCTCGAGCCGGGAGAGTGCCTCGGGGTCGGCGAGTTTCGGTTCGTCGTTGATGAACCCCTCTGTGTCGAGGTCGGCGTCGGGATCCGCGTCCTCGAGGTCGCGGTAGAGATCGCCGCCGAGGTAGAGTTGCTGGAAGACCTCGCGCAGGCGCTCGCGGTCCCAGGCCTCGTAGATGCGTTCGCGCTCGGCCGGACCGACGGCGTTGACGACGACGGTCTCGGCGGCGTCGAGGCCGCCGCCGGTCGCGGCGATCATGTCGGTGAACGACTCCAGATCGCGGTCGAGTCCGTACTGGGTGGCCAGCACGTACAGCGCCGCGGCGTAGGTGAGTTCCCAGTCGTTGTTGAACCCACCGGCGTCCTTGAACTGCTGGATCGCGGCCCGGTCGACCGTGTCCCCGTAGACGTGTTCGATAGACTCGACGATGGCCCGGCGGTAGGAGTCGGCGACGTCGACGAGCACGCCGTCGATGTCGAGCACGACCGCATCTACCTGCATACTGATCCAATACGGGTCCGAGTTGAAAACCGCTTCTGACCTGTCGAGCCACGAAGCGTGTCACCCGTGAACAGGGCCCACATTACCCGGGGCCGTCCGCGGCCACGAACAGCGTCGTCCCGGGCAGGGTCTCACGGGCCACCGGGATCAGCGGCGGGTCGCCACCGAGGGTGGTAAAGAGGAAGTCGGCGTCGGCGTCGCGGGCAACCGAGCGGGTGGGTCGGTGGAGTTCGGGGGGGAGGTTCAGGGCGTAGACGGCGTCGGCGTCGGCGTAGACGGTGGGGTCGGGGTCGGTCACGTCGTCACGGACGAAGTCGACGCTCGCGGGGATCTCGCGGTCGTGCACGTCGGTGGCGGTGACGGCACAGCCCCGATTCGCGAGGGCGGCGGCGACGGCGGGGCGGTTGCCGACTCCCACCTCGACCAGCCGGTCGTAGGTGGCCAACCTGTCGGCGAGGGCGGCGTGACGAACGTCGGACACGGCGGGATGTTTATGGGTGGGCCGGTCATATGCGTTGGCATGCACGTCGACATCGTGCCGGTCGGCGAGGTAGACGCCCCGGTCAAACGGGAGGCCTCCGCCGGATTGCGGACCGTCTACGACTGCGAAGTCACGGTCCACGACGCCCAGTCGGTCCCCGACGGGTCCTACGACGCCAACCGGGACCAGTTCCGAGCCGAGGAGTTCATCGAACTCGCGAGTCACGTCGGCTCCGGGGAGAAAAACATCGCCATCACTCCGAAAGACCTCTTCTATCGCCGCCGCAACTACGTCTTCGGACTCGCCTATCTGGACGGCAACGGTAGCGTCATCTCCACCTACCGCCTCCAGACCTCCTCTGACGGCGGCTTCTCGAACCGCTCGGCCGAGAACATCTTCTCCGACCGCGTGCGCAAGGAGGTAGTACACGAGATCGGCCACACGCTCGGACTGGAACACTGCGACAACAAACGCTGCGTGATGAACTTCTCGCCGACCGTCCGCGAGGTGGACGTGAAAGAGGAGAACCTCTGTGGCACCTGCCAGCGGCAGGTTCTCTGAAACGGGGACCCGAAAACAGCGGGATCGGAGTTATGCGCCGGCTTTCTCGAGTGCGTCCTCGATGTCGCCGGCCTGTGTGACGCCCACGAACCGGTCGACGATGCCGTCGTCGTTCTCGACGATGAGGGTGGGCAGCGAGCGGACCTGGTACTCGTTGGCCACGTCCTGTTCCTCGTCGACGTTCACTTTCTCGAACTCGACCGATTCCCACTCCGTCTCCAGTTCCTCCAGGATGGGGTCCTGGGTCTTGCACGGACCGCACCAGTCCGCGTAGAAGTCCTTGAGCGTGACTGTCATAGATCTACGACGGATGTTACCCTCGGTTCCCGATAAGAGTTTCCACTGCCGAAAGCTCGGCGGCCGGGGCGACGTATTGAGCCTCGAAACGGAGACAATCACTATTGAACGGTTCGCACTACACGAACTGTGAGATACGTCACGTACGCGCTGACGCCCGAGCGGGGGTACTTCGATCCCGGGGAGGTGATCTTCCGGGAGTGTGGGGTCGTCCTCAGGTCGATACAGGATCTCGATCTGCTGACGGACGGCTCGGCGGTGATGCTGTACGAGGCGGAGGCGACTCGCGACCGGATCGACGAGAGCCTCGCGAACGCCGGCAAGGTGATCGACTACCGGGTCGCCGACGCCGGCGATCACGTCATGCTCCAGGTCCACTACCACCCCAGCGACCTCATCAGGAACCTGATCGAACTCCACAGATCGTACGCGACCCATCTGGACTTTCCCCTGGAGTTCGTCGACCCCGCCACGTCCAGCCTGCGGGTGTCGGTGATCGGCGCGAAAGAGCAACTCCAGGCACAGATCGCGGCGACGCGCGAGGAGATCGACGTGACCATCGAACGGATCGGCGACTACGACCCGGGGACCGACCGCCGCTTCGCCGCGCTCACCGAGCGCCAGCGCGAAGTGTTGCTGGTCGCCGTCGAGAAGGGCTACTACGAGTCGCCCCGCAGAGCGACCTACGACGACATCGCGGCCGATCTGGACTGTTCGGCCAGCGCCGTCGGCAAACACCTCCGGCGCATCGAGATCGAACTCGTCGAGTCGACCGTCTCCGACCGGGCGATGCGGGAGTTTCACGACACGCTCGCCGAGATCCAGTAGCCGGCACAGGCCCGGATCAGGCCGGCCGGAACCCGCTCATCACCAGCCGTCGTCCGTTTCGTCGTCGCTACTCCCGTCACCGCTACTCCCGTCGTCGAACCGGGCGACGATCTCCGGGACACAGCCCCTGTCGAGCCGGAAGTAGTCGCAGTGGTTCAGCACGGCCTCGGAGACGTCCACGTCGGTGTAGGTGTCCGGCGTCGATCCCTCGTCGAACCAGCCGCCGTCACACTCCGCGCCGACACAGCCGACGCCCTCCGTGAATTCGAGGAGTTTGTAGGCGCTACAGACGATGTCGTCGTTCTTCGAGTGGAAGTTGTACACCGCGTCGGCCGAACTCGCGATGCCGTCGCCGAACCGACCGTTTTCACAGACGGTGTCGGGGTCGTTTGCCGCCCCGATGGCCGACACCGACGCGATCGACCCGTCGAGAGCGTCGAGCATCGCGTAGGACGCCCGGCCGCCCAGCGAGTGGCCGACGACGCGGATCGTCGTGTCGGGGTTGTCACTCATGTAGCCGTCGAGCCAGTCGGCGAACTCCTCGCCGGCCGACTCGGCGGCGTCCTTGCCGCCCCACCAGTTGAGCGTGTTCGAGTCCCAGAGGACCGAGACGACCGGCGCGTCGTAGCCGTTGGCTTCGAGCGCGTTCGCGAGCGCCTGTCCCTGATTCTCGCCGCCGCCGGAGGCGTCTTCGAGCCAGCCGTGGATGTAGAACAGCACCTCGTCCTCGCCCGACGGCAGGTCGCCGCGGGTCGCCAGCCCCTCGCCCGTCAGGTCGACGATGGCGGCGTCTTCGGGTGCCTGTGGCAGGTCGCCCAGACAGTTCCCGAGGAACTCCTCTTCGGCCTCCTCGGCCGTGGCGGTCCCGGTCGCCGCGGCGAGTCCGACCGTCCCGACCGCCACCGCGGACGTCGCTTTCAGCACACTCCGCCTGTTCAGTCCCTGTACCCCGTCCCGTTCGTCCTGGTGAGTGGTCTCGTCTGTCATCGCTTCCCCCAGTGTCACGTACTATCGTGTTATCGAGTGTCAGGATTGTCTGCCGCATCTGAACTAATTTAAGTTACCGGATAATCGGGGTCGTTTAGGTGGGAGTGGCGAGGCGAAACACTTACGCCGGGTGGCCGGCCACGTTCGAGTATGAGCAGCAACGACGGCGGGGGGCTGATGTCGAGTGCCGGGCTGGTCCGGTACTTCGACGCCGAGGACAACAACGCCATCCGGATCGATCCGAAGACGATCGTCGCCTTCGGTGCGTTCTTCGGGATCTTCGTACAGATCCTGAACCTGATTCTTTAGGACCCCGGCCCGCCAACGGCCGGACATGCACTTCGACCAGCGGACACAGCGAGCACTCCGCGAGGCCGGCCTGTCGACCGACGAGATCGACGCGGCCTCCGAGCGCGTCGTCGACGCGACGGCCGACGCGGCCGACGCCATCGAGGAGTTCTTCGACGGCCTCGACACCGTCCACTCGGACATGGATATCGCCCACAGCGCCAGCGAGATCGTCGAACACGACGTCGAGTACGTCGACCTCTACACCCACGCCGACGACCTCCGGGGCTATCTGAAGTTCGACGGCTGGGGCGTCTACGTCGAGGGGGGCCGCGTCCTCACCGACGACACCGTCGAACTGACGCTGGGGCCGACCGTCCACGACCGGGTGCGGTTCACGACCGACCCCGACTCCCTATGAACGTCCGCGTTCGCGGCATCTACAGCACGGCCCTGACCGCCGCTTTCGCGGACCACGAGGACATCTCGGTCGTCCAGGCCTCCGAGGCCATCGGTGACCGCTTCGAGGGGTCGTTCCCGCTCGCGCCTGCGGACGCCAGCGTCGAGACGACCGGCGACCGACAGGGCGTCGGCGTGGTCGGCGACCCCGATGCCGTCGAGACGCTCGCGGGACTGCTCGCCGACACCGGTCGGGACGCGTTGTGCTGGCGGGACTCGATGCCGCGGGACGCGGTGTTCGACGGGCGCGTGAGCGAGACGCTGGGCAGCGGCGCGGTCGTCGACCTCGGGAGCGGGCCCGAGCACGGGAGCCCGCGCGACCGGGAGGGGTTTCTCCCCTACGACAGGGCCGAGGACCGGATCGAGACAGGCGACCGTCTGCGCGTCCAGGTGCGCGAGCCGACCCCGCCCTGGGGGTCCGATCGGCCGGTGCTCGACACCGAGATCAGGTTCCCGGGCGAACTGGTGCGGCTGGTCCGCGGCGGCAAGACGACCCGCGGCGGCGGCCCGGCGGACGTGGTCGACCTCATCCCCACGGATCCCCGCGAGGGGTGGGGCGTCCGCTGGGGTCGCCGCGCCGACGACGCCGACTTCGACACGCTCGACGACGTGCTCGCGACCTACAACGAACAGGCCGAATCGCTGGATGCGTCCCTCGAAGACGCCCCTGACCCCGGCGAGGGGAAACTGGCGCGACGCTGGGCCGGGACCGCGACCAGGTGGCTCTGGTTCGGCCGGGAGTCACGCTTCGCTCTGGACGAGCGCCGCCGCGAGGCCGCGCCGACGATGGCCGGCCACCACCGCATCAAGGCCGGCGACGACCGCGCCAGCGCCGCCGTCGACTTCGCCGAGGCCGTCTGCGGCCCCGCGGCCAGCGACGACGCGGACTTCCCCTTCGACGTGGTGACCCGGCAGTTCGGCCCCCGCGAAGGGGATCGGGTCGAGATCGGCCACGGCAAACCCGACGGCCGCTACATCAGCCTCGGCCGGGGCGAGGTCGCCGAGTACGATCCCGACGGGACCGTAACGGTCTCTCGCGAGCTCTCGCCGGGCGGGACGCTGGACGCCATCGGCGAACCCATCGAAGCCGGCGACGTGGCGGTCACGAAGTTCAAGGAGGGCCGGTGGTGGTACGCGACGGTCTACCGGGACGCCGAGGACCGGCGGAAGGGGACCTACGTCAACGTCTGTACCCCCGTGGAGGTGTTCCCCGACACCGTCCGCTACGTCGACCTCCACGTCGACGTGGTGAAACACGGCGACGGCCGGGTCGAGCGCGTCGACGACGACGAACTCGACGATGCCGTCGAGGCCGGGAACGTGCCCGAGAAACTGGCCGAGAAGGCCCGGAGTGTGGCGAGCGCGGTGGAGAACGCGCTGTAGCCGTCGCCGTCAGCAGTCCCGTCCGTACCGCCACGCACCCACGCCGAGGCCAGCCAGCCCCGCGAGAACGCCGAAGCCGGGGCCGCTCGCGTCGGTCGTGGTTGGTCGCTCGCTTGTCGGTGTCGTCACCTCGGCACCGGGATCCGGGAACGTGTAGAGGCGCTCTTCGATGTCCAGGTTCGGTGGTTGACTGCTACTGGAGGCGACGACCACGTCGCCGGCGGTCCGGGCGGTCCAGAAACAGGCGTCGTCGGTATCGCGCCAGGCGGCGATCTCGGTCGGGTTCGCGGGGTCGCTCACGTCGAAGACCTTCACGCCGCCCTGATACCAGGAGGTGTACAGCCGGTCGCCGTCGAACTCGAAGTTGTGGGCGGTCGTCCAGACGCCCTCGCTGTAGCTCGCGTTCTCGTCCTCGGGGATCGGCGGCGGGTCGATCCGGGCGAGGTGCTCGGGGTTCGCCTCGTCGGATACGTCGTAGAGTTCGATCCCGCCCGGACCGGACTCGAACCAGGCCTCGACGCCGATGCCGAGCAGGTCGCCGCTGTCGTCGACGGCGACGTAGTGATCGTTGCCGGGAAGCCGGAGCCCGTCGCGTTGCGCGCCATTTGCACCGAATTGTCGAAGTTTCTCGACCGATCGGCCCCGCACTCGCGAGACGAACGTCGGGTTCGCGGGGTCGCTCACGTCCAGAATCCAGGTGCCGGCGTCCCAGAAGGCGAGGTAGGCCCGGTCGTCCTGCACGTACACGTCGTGGAGGTTCGCGAGCGCGAATGACACGTCGGCCCACCGCTCGTCGCGGTCGGTGAGCGACCAGCCGCCGAGGCGTTCCGGGTCGGGATCGGCCGAGACCGTCGCGAGTTCGGCTCCGTCCGTCCCGATGGCGGTGAGGTAGGCCACGCCGTCCCGGAGGTCGCTGTTGTGGATCGGATACTCGGTCTCGTGGACGCCCAGCAGCTCGGGGGCGGCGGGGTCGCTCACGTCGTAGACGACGGCAGCCCGGAGTTGATCGCCCCCCGTGCCGTTCGCTGGCCCGACGACGAGCAGGCGGTCGCCGTCGACCTTCACGTCCCAGATCTGACTGAGTGGGCCACCGTCGCGGTCGGCGAGCACGTCGCGGCGCTCGGCCAGCAGGGCGGGCGCGGTCGGGTCGGAGATATCGAGGGTGGCGAACCCGTCGGAGACGGCCGCGTAGACGGTGGAATCGTCGTCACCGACGACGGCCTCCGCGATGCCCTCGACGTCGAGGGTGCCAAGCGGGGCGAACGACGCGGACTGCGTGCGGGGGCTGGCGACGGCGACCGGGTGCAGGCCGACTCCGGCCGTCGCTGCGAGGAACTGGCGGCGGCGCATACCCGTTTCTCGGGCCTCTCGCATCTATGGATTGTGGTCCGCCAGCCGCGACAGGTTCAACAATGGTGGCACGGTAGCAATACGCATGACCACGGACGAACCGTCAGGGGCCGACCTGAGCGAGGACGAGCGGGCGGCGTTACACCAGGTCGAACTCGGGCTGGAGTGGCTCCACCGGGCACATGGACACCTCGTGGAGTTCCACCACAACACCGGCCACGCGATGGACCACCTGGCGGAGGCCGAACCGCTGTTGCGGGAGTGTGGGTACGACGAGTTGGCCGACGCGGTTCGGGATCGGTATCTCCCCCACGGCGTCATCGACGACGACCGCTGGTCCTACGACGTGCTGGAGAGCTTTCAGGAGGGGTTTCTCGAAGAGATCGAGGACTTCGAGACCGAGGTCCGCGAGGTCGTGGCGGACGGACAGCGCCACGCCGCCGAGCGGGCACAGGAACGGACCTGGAAAGAGCGGGCCGAACGAGAGCGGGAGCGACGGGGGTGAACCGGTGTCGGCGAATCGGACGGCTCACTCCTCGGCGAGGAGTCGCGCCTGGAAGTAGGCGTCCAGTTCCGCACGGACCGCCTCGAGATCCGGTTCGGTACTCGTCGTCGACTGAAAGGTCGCACCCTGGATGATGGTGACGATCATCGCCGCGACCTGTTCGGTGTCGACCTCGCGAAAGACACCCTGTTCGATACCCGCTTCGAGGATGCCCTGGACTCGCTGTTTGAAGTACCGGTCGTTTTTCGTGAACTGCTCACAGAAGGAATCGTCGTGTGCGGACTGGGCGCGCAGTTCCGTTATGGCCCGGTTGAACTCCTCACGGTTGCCCCCGATGATCTCGGTGAACACGTGATCCAGTCCGATCCGTAACCGTTCGTCCACGGCGTCGGCTTCCTCCAGGGGGATCGCACCCTCCGTTCGTTCGAGCATGAATCCGAGAAAGTCGACCAGCAGCGCGTCCTTGCTGTCGTAGTGGTGATACAGCAGCGACTTGCTCTTGTCGAACTCGTCGCCGATCCGCTGGATCGTCAGGTCGGCGTACCCGTGTTTCGAGAGCGCCTCGTAGGTCGCCTTCATGATGGCCTCTCGCGTGTCGTCGGGGTCCGCCTCGAACAGATCCGTCCGCTTCGCCATTGTTGACTGAATATTCAATCACCCGTGAATAGCCTTTCGGCTCGCCGGAACTGAGCAACCGTTGCGCTACTGAATGGAAAGATACTTGTGCTGAATGAACGTTCAATCAAGTACGCTAACTGACTGAACGTTCAATCAAGCATGAGACGGTCACTACTCGCAGCTCTCGGCGTCGTCGCACTGGTCCTGGTCCCGATGACGGTCCTCGGCGGATTCGTCGTGTCCGGTAACCCCGAGCTTTCGGCCGCCATCGGAGACAACAGAGTCACACCCGGAGAAGACACCCAGCTCACCCTCCAGATCAACAATCGAGGGGAGATAGATCAGGGTTCGGCTTCCGGTCTGGAATCGCAGGTCACCAAGGCCCGTGGGATGACGGTCGACCTGCAGGCGGGTGACGCACCCGTGACCGTCGAGACCGCCGAGCAGACCGTGGGGCAACTCCCCGGCGAACAGTCGGCGGATCTCCCCTACGAGATCTCTGTCGACGACGGTGCCGAACCGGGCACCTACACGATGGAGGTCGACGTGGAGTACAGCTACTACTCACAGATCACTCAGACAGACTCGGGTCGGCGGGTGTACAACGAGCGGACCACGAGCGACACCTACGAGGTCACGCTCCGCGTCGAGGACAACGCCGAGTTCGAGATCGTCGACACCGAATCCGACGTACAGATCGGCTCCTCGGGGACGGTCGCGGTGACCATGGAGAACACGGGGACCCAGACGGCCAGTGACACGAACGTCAAACTCGAATCGCTGAACTCCGATCTCACCTTCGGCAAGTCGAGTTCGGGGACCCGCTACGCCGGCGAGTGGGAGCCCGGCGAGCGAAAGACCGTCGAGTACACGGTCACCGCATCGGACGACGCCGAACAGCAGCGATACGCCTTCCGTGCGACGACGAGTTACGAGGACGCCGACGGCGTCCCTCAGGAGTCGAAGGCCCTCTCGATGGGCGTGCGGCCCCTGCCCGAGATGGCCTTCTCCCTCGACGCCAGTTCCTCGCTGCGAGTGGGTGAAGACGGGACCATCTCCGGGACGATCACCAACGACGGCGACCGGACCGCTCGCGACGTGGTCGTTCGCCTCGCCAGCGAGCACGCCAACCTCGACGTCACCGACCGCGAGTACTCCGTCGGGACGCTCGAACCGGGCGCGAGCGCCGACTTCGAGATCAGTGTCGACATCAGTGACAGCGCCGAGAGCGGCCCCAAGCAGTTCACCTTCGTCGCCGACTACCGCGACGACAACGGCGACTCGCGGACGAGCGACGACCTCCCCACCCGGCAGGACGTGACCCCCGGCTCTGACGCGTTCGCGGTCACCGTCGCCAACGGGAGCTTAGAGAACGGCGGCTCGACGAACCTGGAGGTCGAGGTGACCAACACGGCAAACGAGACGCTCTCCTCCATCTCGGCGAAGCTGTTCGCCGACAGCCCGATCAGCGTCTCCGACTCGGAGGCGTACATCGACGAACTCGAACCCGGAGAGTCGGCGACGATGACGTTCAGCACCAGTGCCAGCGGCGCCTTGCCCAAGGAGTACCCGCTGTCGCTGGACTTCGAGTACGACGACGAGGACGGTGACACGCTGCTGTCGGATCGCTATCGGATCTCGGTCGACGTCACCGAGTCGAGCGACGACGGCAGCAGCTTCCCGCTGTCGCTCGTGGGCGTCGGCGTCGTGATCGTCGTCGCCGTGGGCGGCTACATGCGCTTCCGCTAACATGGACTACCAGCGCGTCATCGACCGGATCGACGAGACCATCGTCGAACGACCCGGCCGGATCATACTCGCCTTCCTGCTCGTGACGGCCGTCTTCGCCGTGGGACTGGGGAACATCAGTACCTCCGCGGGAACGTCCCAGTTCACCACCGGCCTGCCGGCAGAGGAGGCGTTCACGCAGGTCAACGAGGAGTTCTCGCCGAGCTTCGCGACCGACACCGGCAGCACGTCGCTCATCCAGCGCGAAGGCAACGTCCTCTCGAAGCAGTCGATGCTGGCGATGCTGCGCGCACAGGAGCGAATCAAGGACAGGGACGCCATGCGCGTGAGTTCCACCGGCGGCGCTGCCCAGATCGTCGCCCGGCAGCTCGATCCCCAGGCGACGACGCTGGAAGAGCAGATCGACGCCGTCGAGGACGCGTCCGACTCCCAGATCGATCAGGCGGTCCAGCAGGCGGCCGAGCGGAGCCCGCAGTTCGCTGGCCTGTTGAGCAACGACTTCAACCGGCGCTCCGCGACGGCGACGGCCACGATCGGTTCGGTGAGCCACGAGGTTCCCGCGGGGCTGTCCACTGGCTCCGGACAGGGCGGGACGAGTCCCCTGACGCCCATCCAGGAAGAGGTCGAGTTCGCCGTCGAGAGCGTCGACGGCAACATCCAGGTGTTCGGTGCGGGCATCCTCGCCGGCGAGTTCGCGAACGTCATCACCGACTCGCTTCTGATCGTCGTGCCGGCCGCGGTGATCTTCATCACCCTCTTCCTGACCATCGCCTACCGCGATCTCGTCGACCTGCTGCTGGGCGTGGTCGCCTTGCTGTTGACCATCGTCTGGACGTTCGGGTTCATGGGGCTGGCTGGGATCCCGTTCAGCCAGATGCTGATCGCGGTGCCGCCGCTGTTGCTCGCGGTCGGGATCGACTTCGGGATCCACGCGATCAACCGCTACCGCGAGGAGCGGGTCCTGGACCGCGGCATCGGTGAGTCGATGCGGATCACGACCGATCAGCTGATCGTCGCCTTCTTCATCGTCACGGGGACGACCGTCATCGGGTTCGCGGCGAACCTCATCAGCGACCTCGGCCCGATCAAGGACTTCGGACTGGTCGCCGGTATCGGGATCACCTTCACGTTCCTCATCTTCGGGATCTTCCTCCCGGCGGCGAAGGTCTGGATCGACCGGAAGCGCGAACGGTACCCGATCCCGACCTTCAGCCAGACGCCGCTGGGGTCGGAGGGGTCGGCCCTGGGGAAGGTTCTCCGGGGTGGCGTCATCGTCGCCGACCGCGCGCCGGCGATCTTCCTGATCTTGATCCTGCTCGGGACCGCCGGCGCGGGCTACTACGCGACCGGCGTCGACACCTCCTTCGCACAGGAGGACTTCCTCCCGCCGGAGGAGAACCCCGACTGGGTGATGGAGCTGCCCGAGCCGTTCCGGCCCCACGAGTACACCGTCACGGAGACGACCAACTACCTCGAGGACAAGTTCGACTCCACCCAGTCCGACTCGGTGACGATGTACGTCCAGGGGCCCTTGGAGAAATCGACGACCCTGGATAGCATCCACCGTGCCGGTCGCGACCCGCCGGACACCATCATCACCGGCGATGACAGGCAGGCCGAGTCGACGAGCATCGTCACGGTGATCCAGGATCAGGCAGAACGCGACGAGGAGTTCGGCGCGCTCGTCGCCCGGAACGACGTGGACGACGACGGCATCCCCGACCAGAATCTCGGGACTGTCTACGACGCCCTGCTCGACTCGCCGGCGCGTGATCAGGCGCTCAGCTACATGACCGAGAACCGCCGGAGCACGCGCGTCGTCTACACGGTCGAGGCCGACGCGGAGCAAAGCGAGATCACCGCCGACGCCCGGGAGATGGCCGACGACTACCGGCTCGACGCGGTCGCGACCGGCCAGACCGTCGTCTTCCAGGCGGTCTCGGACGTGATCTTCGAGTCCGCGCTGGAGAGCCTCGTCGTGGCGCTGATCGGGGCGACGCTGTTCCTGATCGTCGTCTACCGGGTCTTCGAGGACAGCGCGACGCTGGGCATCGCGAACGTCGTCCCCATCGTGGTGACGGTGACGCTGGTCGCGGGGTCGATGCGGTTCCTCGATATCCCGTTCAACGCCATCACGGCGACGATCCTGGCGATTACGATCGGGCTGGGGATCGACTACTCGGTCCACGTCACGCACCGCTTCGCCGACGAACGCCGGGAATACGACCTCGTGACGGCGCTCGACCGGACCGTCCGGGGGACCGGCGGCGCGCTGCTGGGCAGTATGTTCACGACCGTCTTCGGCATCGGCGTGCTCGCGCTGGCGCTGTTCCCCGCGATCGGCCAGTTCGGGACGCTCACTGCCCTGAGCATCGTCTACGCCTTCACCACCTCGATCTTCGTCCTCCCGTCGGCGCTGGTGCTGTGGGACCGCTTCGTCGGCTACGGTCCCGGTGCGGTGACGACCGGCGGCGGTGGCGGCCCCTCGCCCGACCTCAGCCCGGGGTCCGCGACGGGGACGCCCAACCCCGACACGGCCCCCTCGGCCGAGAACGCGTCGCTCGCCGAGGCGGTTCCGGGCCTCCCGGACTCGGGGACCGACGGCACGACCAACGGCGGCCCGACGGCGGGTGCAGGCGGCGACGCTGGTCCCCCAGTCGACGGAGAGTCGACAGCCGACAGCGGTGGCGAACCGGCGACCGACGACGAGGAAACCGAACCCACCGCCGACGCGGACTCGACCGCCGAGGACTGATCCGAGGGCGAGACGGTCGGGCGGATTAAGCGCCCGGCGGTCGTATCGGGGGTATGCTCACACCGGACCTCTCGGAGCGGACGGCGCTGGTGACGGGGAGTGCCAGAGGCGTGGGACGGGAACTCCTCCTCGGAATCGCAGCCTGTGGGGCCGACGTGGCGGTCCACTACCGGACGAGCGACGCGGCCGCGGCCGAGGTGGCCGAACGCGCTCGCGAGGACGGCGTCGAGACGACGACGGTGCAGGGGGACGTGACCGATCCAGACGACGTGGACGCGCTCTTCTCGACGGTCGAAGCCGACCTCGACACCGTGGACGTGCTCGTCAACAACGTGGGCGCGTTCGCGCCCGTCCACTGGGAGGAGATGGATTTCGACACCTGGCAGACGGTGCTAGAGACCAACCTCAACGGGACCTACCTCTGTTCGAAGCGGGCGCTACCCGGGATGCGTGCGGCGGGGGACGGTCGGATCGTCAACATCGGGTACGCGAGCGCCGAGCGGGCGCTGGTCAGCCCGAAGAACTTCCCCTACTTCGTCGCGAAGACGGGCGTGTTGATGTTCACGCGGATGCTGGCGGCCGACACGGCCGACGACGGGATCACGGTCAACGCCGTCTCGCCGTACGTCGTCGAGAACTCCGACGAGTTCCCCGAGGACCTCCCGCGGGACCGCCCCGCCGCGTTCGAGGACCTGATCCAGCCCACCCTCTTTTTCCTCGCCCCGGACAGCGACTACCTCAGTGGCGCGAACGTCGAGGTGTCGGGCGGGTGGTTGCCAGAACGGGTCTGACGCCGGAACGCTTTTTTCGGATTGTGAGTATGTGAGAGAATGTGACGGTCAAAGAACCGAGGGCGGGCGACGAGGAGCGGATCGGGGACCCGATCCGGGGGACTGCCGTCGAACGGGAGGAGCTCCCGGCCGACGTTCGCGCGGAGCTCTGGCTCGAACGGTTCCCGTGGGCATCGGCCATCGGCGTCGGCATGGGGGCGTTCCTGGTCGGGTACGTCGGGCTGTTCGCGGTGGTGTTCGTGGCACCGCTGGCACTGCCCGACGGGAACCTGCCGGTCCGGGTGGGGTTCCTGTTCTACAACGCACACAACGTCGTCGTGACCGGGTTGTCGACGGCGCTGCCCGACGCCATCACGCCGACGACGAACTACCTCCCGCTGGCCGAAATACCGCTGCTCTACAGACTCTATCCGGCCGTCGTCGTCTCGGCCGCGAGCGCCCTGTTCACCGCCGTTCGGTTCCCCGAGCGGAAGCATCTCGGGACCGCGCTCGCGACCGGCGCGGGTGTCGGGACGGGGTACGTGCTGCTCGCGCTGGTCGGGACGTTCGCGTTCTCGCTCCAGGTCAGCAACGTCCTCTACCAGCCCTCCCGCGTGGGGACGTTGCTGTACGTCCTCGGCTACGGGCTGATGTGTGGCGTCGGTGGAAGCCTGTGCGGGCAGGCGGTAGTCGACTGGAGCGACGGAAGAACGGTTACCGGCCGATAGCGTCGACGAACCGGCCCAGGCGGCCGTCGCTCTCCACCTCTTCGGTCTCGTCTGCCGATTCCCCGGCAGCCGACTCGTCGCCGTCGGTTACCGCCGGTTCTTCCGCTACGTCGGCTCCCCCGGACGTCGCGGCCGGCGTACTCACTTCGACGCTCGTGGCGGATTGCTCCGGGGTGGGTTCGAGCGTGCTGGTGATCCGGGGGGTCTGGCCGGGTTCGATGTCCAGGACCGCCGCGGGGTCGGTCGCCACGTCCTGGCCGATGAGGAGGCGGACGACCAGCGTGCGGTAGGGCACCAGCGGATCGACGCCGGGCACGTCCAGATCGGGGATCGTCGCGAGGTGGTCGACGCCGACGGTCTCGACGATCTCGTCGTCGGTCAGTCCCTGACAGGTCCGGGAGACGACGAGACCGGCGACGGAGCCGTCGAGGCCGCGGACGAACTCCGCGGTCTTTTTCGCGTCCAGCACGGCGGCGCGGTCGGGCGTCGTCATCACGACGGTCTCGTCGGCGGCCTCGATCGGGATGGCGCTCTCCCGGGAGACGCCGGAAGCCGTATCGAGGACGATGGCGTCGTAGCGCCCGGCGAGCACGTCGACGACCTCCGTGATCCCGCTGGGGTCGGCGTCGGCGAAGGCGGCGAGTTCGCTGGTCCCGGGCAACACGTCGAGGCGACCGGCCGCATCGAGGGCGTCGGCCGACTCGCCGACGATGGCGTCCTCGAGGTCGGCGTCCCCGGCGAGTACGTCGTGGATCGTCGGATCGTGGTCGATGCCGATGATCCCCTGCAGGTTCGACATCGCCAGATCGGCGTCCACGAGGGCGACCGCACGACCCGTCGCCCGCAGCGTCGCCGCGAGGTTCGCCGCCGTCGTCGTCTTGCCGACACCGCCCTTGCCGCCGGCAACTGCATAGACTGTCGCTGGCATTATCACTGAGAACAGACTCGGAGGCAATAAAGTGCGGCTACCGTTCGCGGGCGACCACGCGCGGAGAACCCGATGATAACGTCCGATATCGAGATTTCAGCGATGATATCGATGGAAGGAGCGGCCCTCAGTCGCGTTCTCGATTTTCGAAGATGAAACGCAGAAACGAGTGGGATCGGGGGTCGAGGATCGTCCGGAACCGACAGCGTTTCACTGTCCGCGCCCCTGTTCGTGCGTAGATGACCAGAGAGCACATCGAGGTCCGTGGGGCCGAGGAACACAACCTCGAGGACGTCGACGTGACCATTCCGCGCGAGGAGTTGACAGTCGTGACGGGGCTGTCGGGGTCGGGGAAGTCCTCGCTGGCGTTCGACACGGTCTACGCCGAGGGCCAGCGGCGCTACATCGAATCGCTCAGCGCCTACGCCCGCAACTTCCTGGGCCAGATGGACAAGCCCCAGGTCGAGAACGTCGAGGGGCTCTCGCCCGCGATCAGCATCGACCAGAAAAACGCCGCCAACAACCCGCGCTCGACGGTCGGCACCGTCACCGAACTCCACGACTATCTGCGACTTCTCTACGCCCGCGTCGGCACCCCGCACTGTCCCGAGTGTGGCCGAGAGGTCGGCGAGCAGAGCGCCCAGAACATGGTCTCCCGGATCCTCGAACTTCCGGAAGACACCCGCGCGAAGGTCGCCGCACCCGTCGTCCGGGACCAGAAGGGCGCCTTCGAGGACCTGTTCGACGACCTCGTGAGCGAGGGGTACGCCCGCGTCGAGGTCGACGGCGAGTCCTTCGATCTGACGATGGACAGACCCGACCTGGACGAGAACTACGACCACACGATCGACGTGGTCGTCGACCGCGTGAAGGTCAACGAGGAGGCTCGCTCGCGGATCACCGACTCCGTCGAGACCGCTCTGGAGAAAGGCGAGGGCATCCTCAAGGTGATCCTCCCCGACCCGCCCGAGAACGCCGAACTCGGCGGGGCGAGCGCCCGGTCGACGGGTGACCTCGCCGACGCCGAGGACGAAGACGGCGAGGAGGCGGCCGACGACCGACTCGTCGTCGAGTTCTCGGAGGATCTGGCCTGTACGCACTGTGGCATCGACATCTCCGAGATCGAGACCCGCTCGTTCTCGTTCAACTCCCCGCACGGGGCCTGTCCCGAGTGTGAGGGGATCGGCTCGACCAAGGAGGTCAGCGAGGACCTGGTGATTCAGGATCCCTCGAAGCCGCTCAAGAACGTCTTCGAACCCTGGAGTTACAACCGGACCTACTACTCCCGGCAGCTGGACAACGTGGCCGAGCACTTCGGCGTCGACCTGAACACGCCCTGGGAGGCGGTCGACCCCGAGATCCAGCGGCAGTTCCTCTACGGCACCGACGACGTGGTCCACTTCGAGTGGACCACCAAGAACGGTACCCGCGAGAAGACCGAGCGGTTCGAGGGCGTCATTCCCAATCTGGAGCGTCGCCACGTCGAGACCGACAGTGACCGCGCCCGCGAGCACATCGAGGAGTACATGGCCGTCACCACCTGTCCGGCCTGTGAGGGGACCCGGCTGAAAGCCGAGTCCCGGGCGGTGCTGGTGGACGACACGTCGATCACCGAGGTCAACGAGATGTCCATCGGCGACGCGCTCGCACACTTCGAGGGGATGGAAGCGGGGTTGGACGAGCGCGACACCAAGATCGCAGAGGAGATCCTCAAGGAGATCCGGGCACGGCTCGGGTTCATGACCGAGGTCGGGCTGGAGTACCTGACGCTGGACCGGGAAGCCTCGACCCTCTCGGGCGGGGAGAGCCAGCGCATCCGGCTGGCCACCCAGATCGGGTCCGGGCTGGTCGGCGTCCTCTACGTCCTCGACGAACCCTCCATCGGGCTCCACCAGCGGGACAACGACCGCCTGCTGAACACGCTGGAAGAGCTCCGAGACCTCGGGAACACCCTGCTCGTCGTCGAGCACGACACGGAGACCATGCGGCGGGCCGACAACATCATCGACATGGGGCCCGGTCCGGGCAAGCGGGGCGGCGAGATCGTCGTCAACGGCTCCGTCGAGGAAGTCAAGGACTGCGAGCAATCCATTACCGGCGACTATCTCGCCGGCGATCGGTTCATCGACGTGCCGACGGAACGCCGCGAGCCGGAGGGGCAGGTTACCATCGAGGGCGCACGCCAGCACAACCTCAAGGATCTGGACGTGGGCCTGCCGCTGGGCTCGTTCACCGCGATCACGGGCGTCTCCGGCTCCGGGAAGTCCACGCTCATGCACGACGTGCTCTACAAGGGGCTGGCCCGCCGGATGAACGACAATACATCTGTGGATCCCGGCGAGCACGACGACATCTCGGGACTGGACCAGGTCGAGACCGTCCGGCTGATCGACCAGTCGCCCATCGGCCGCACCCCGCGGTCGAACCCCGCTACCTACACCAACGTCTTCGACCACATCCGGGAGCTGTTCGCCGACACCAAGCTGGCCAAACAGCGCGGCTACGAGAAGGGGCGCTTCTCGTTCAACGTCAAGGGCGGCCGGTGTGAGGAGTGTGGCGGGCAGGGCACCGTCAAGATCGACATGAACTTCCTCAGCGACGTGCAGGTGCCCTGCGAGGAGTGTGGCGGCGCGCGCTACAACGACGAGACGCTGGACGTGACCTACAAGGGCGAGACCATCGCGGACGTACTGGAGATGACGGTGTCCGAGGCCTACGAGTTCTTCGAGAGCCACCCGCAGATCCGCCGGCGGCTGAAGCTCCTGCAGGACGTGGGGCTGGGCTACATGAAGCTCGGCCAGCCCTCGACGACGCTCTCGGGTGGCGAGGCCCAGCGGGTGAAACTCGCCGAGGAACTGGGGAAGAAAGACAGTGGCGAGACGCTGTACCTGCTGGACGAGCCGACGACCGGGCTCCACCCAGAGGACGAGCGCAAGCTGATCGACGTGCTTCACCGGCTGACCGACGACGGCAACACCGTGGTCGTGATCGAACACGAACTCGATCTCGTGAAGAACGCCGACCACATCGTCGACCTCGGGCCCGAGGGCGGCGAGAACGGCGGCGAGGTCGTGGCAGCGGGCACACCGGAAGAGGTCGCTCGGACCGAGGCGTCCTACACCGGACGGTACCTGCGTGACCTGTTGCCCGCGGTGGAACTGGAGGGCCCACGGAGCGACCGTGAGCCGGCCGCCACCGAGGGTGAGGGGGATCAAGCGACGGGTACTGGGGACGACTAGGGAGATTCGACCGCCAGGGAGAATCTCCGATCGCGAACGGCGAACGGAGTGAGCCGTGAGCGGGGAGACGCGAGTGAAGCGAGCGTCTCCGATATAGCGAGCGACGATAGAAGCCGCGAGCAGGGAGATTCGAGCGGGGCGAGGACGACCGGAGGGAGTCCTCGAACAGTCGAGCGGTGGAACCGCGAGTTGGGAGAATCTCCGATTACGAACGGCGAACGGCGTGAGCCGTGAGTAGCGGCCAGACGACCATCGGGAGTGCGCAGACTGGCCGTAACGCCGACCTTGTGAGCTGTTCCCAACCCCCCGGTTTCGGATGGACACGACGCGCGTCGGCCGCACGTCAGACGCACGTCGGACGCCGGGGCCACGTACCCCGTTTTCCGGTGGAGATTCAGGTCAGTCACGACGTGACTTCGGCGGAATAGCGAACAGGCGACCGGCGGCGTGGCGTGACACGGGTGGTCGCGCGACGGCGGACCGTGCCACGGTGGCTGTCAGTGCACGGACGGGGCTGGTCCCGGTCCGGTATTTGAACGCTTGGACGCGACCGAGAAGGTATATGGGTGTCGGCGGGGATCAAACGGGTATGTACGACTTCGTGGTGGTGGGGGCCGGGCCGGCGGGCTCGCGGTTCGCGCGCCGGGCCGCCGACGACGGGTTCGACGTGCTCGTCTTCGAGCAGGGGCAGGTCGGCGAGCCGCTGGCCTGTTCCGGCCACGTCAGCACGGACGTCTGGGAGTACACCCCACCCGGTGCCCGCGAGGACCTCCTCCAGAACGAGGTGTCCGGCGCGCGCTTTCACACGGGCGGCCCGGACAGCGAGGCGTATCCCTTCTACAAGGAGGAAGTCATCTCGAACGTCATCGACCGAGTGGGGCTGGATCGGACGCTGGCCGCGGCCGCGCGTGACGCCGGCGCGGACCTCCGGGAGGAACACACGGTCGTCGACGTGACCGAGGGACGGGACGCGGTGCGGGTCCGGGCGCGCGGGCCGAACGGGACCGACACCTACGAGGCGCGCATGGTGGCCGGCGCGGACGGCCCGAAGTCCCGCGTGCGCTCGGAACTGGACCTCCCCGACCCCACGGAGATGCTCCACGGCGTCCTCGGGTTCACCGACGAACCGGATCACGACGACTTCGTCGACGTGCACCTCACGGTTCCCGAGTTCTTCGCGTGGCGCATCCCCCGCGGCGAGGCCGGCGTCGAGTACGGACTGGCCGTGCCGCCGGGCGACGACGTGCGGGCGCGCTTCGAGGAGTTCACCGACGCGTACGGCGTCGAGACCGATCGGCGGTGTTCCGGACTGATCCCCGTCGGACCGCCGCCCAGAGTGACTGGCCGGCGGAGTTTCCTGCTCGGTGACGCGGCCGCTCAGACCAAACCGTTCACCGGTGGCGGCATCCTCTACGGGATGACGGCCGCAGACCACGCCGCCCGGGAAATCGACCCCGTCGATCCGGGGACGCTGGGGGACTACGAGGACGCCTGGCGGGCCGACCTGCGGACGGAGATTCGGCTCGGGAAGCTGATTCGTGCGGGCTACTCGGTGCCCGAACCGATCCAGCGCGCCGGGCTCTGGGCGTTCTCGGGCGAGATCGGCGTCCACATGGACCGGCCGACGACGCTGTTTTCGACCGAGCAACTCAGGAAGCTGTTCAGTTAGTCACGCGTCGGGGTAGGTCGGCAGCCGTGCCGAGAGGTCGGATCCCTCGACGAACGGGAGGTCGGCCACCGTTGCGTCTCGCTCCTCCCCGTCGACTCTAACGGTGAGGGGACCGCTCGTGTCGTAGTCGACCAGCGCCAGCGCGAGGGGTTCCTCGCGGGTGGGGCTGTCGACGGCGCGAGTGACCTCGCCGACCGCGCTGTCGCCGGCGAAGACCGCCGCGCCGGCCTCGGGGACGGCCTCGACGGTGAGGCCGACGAGGCGGCGGCTGGGCTGGCCGCGGTTCTCGACGCGGGAGACGACTTCCTGGCCGACGTAACAGCCCTTCTCGAAGTCGAGCGCGTTGCGCACGCCGACGACGTTTGGAATTTCGCCTTCGAGTTCGGTGTCGAAAAGGGGTGTCCCTGCCTCCAGCGTCAACGACTCCCAGGTACGGTAGCCGAAGGGGGCGGCGTTCATCCCGCGGTTTTCGAGGGTATCGAACACGTCGCGGGCGGCGTCGGCGGTGCAGACGACGGTGTAGCCTTCCTCGCCGGCGAGGCCGTCGTCACGGACGACGGTGACGCCGTAGTCGCCCATCGACCCGCGGACGAATGCGAGGGGCTGGTCGGGCGAGGCCGCGCCGTTGAGGACGCTGGCGATCTTCTCGGTGGCTTTCGGGCCGTGGACGCCGAAGGTGGCGAACTCGTCGGTGGCGAGGTCGATCTCGACGTCCTGCACGAAGGTCTTCCCGGCCCAGTCCTCGGCGATGGGTTCGGCGCGGGCCGGCGGCGTGAACACGAGCAGGCGCTCGCCGGCGTTGTAGACGTACATGTCGGTCGTCACCTTCCCCTGGGGGTCGAGCAGGAGGGCGTAGACGCCCTCGCCGTCGGCGGTCGGGACGCGGTTGGAGACGGCGTTGTCGACGAACTCGATCCGGTCGTCGCCGGTGACGGTGACGACGCCGTAGCCGAACTCACAGACGCCGACGACGCGCCGGACGGCGGCGTGGGTTCGCTCGGGCCGGCCGTAGTGATCGACGACGCGGCGGCCGCCCTGCTCTCTGAAAGTCGCACCGTGGGCCTCGTGGACGGCTTCGAGAACGGTCATACCCGGTCGTGGGCGTTCGGCGGCGTTAAACTGCCGGATTCGTCAGCGGCCGAGCCAGGAGCGGATCCGGTCGAGCAGGGAGCGCTCCTCGTCCGGGTCGTACTGCCCGATGACGTGGTCCTCGGGGAGGATGACGGTGCGTTCGTCCTCCTCGGTGGCCTCGATCAGCCCGTCTGCTTTGAGGTCGGCGAGGGCGCTCTCCAGTTCGTCGATGTCCGCGTCCACCCGCGACCGAAGTTCGAACACCGTCATCCCGTCGTCGCGGCGATCCGCGAGAGCGTCGAGCACCGCGACTTGGGTCTCGTCACGGTCGCGGTACTCCCGCTTGGCTCTCATATGGGACCGTTCGGCCGGGTGGGTCTTAAGGCTTCGAGACGCCACGGCGCCCGTCAGCGACGGCCGCCGGTCGTGCTCGCCCATCCCGCCCCCGACCGAGGATTCGCCAGCAGTGACATGAGTCGGACGCCCAGGCAGTAGGCTTAAGATTGGCGGGCGACCAGTATCGTGTCAATGGCTATCAAGTGTTCGCTACTCGGGCACAAGTTCAGCGGGACGGAGGTCGAGGAGGAGCGCGAGGAACAGGGTAGCGAAGTCGTCATCACGATCGAGGAGGTCGAGATCTGTGACCGGTGTGGAACGCGCCGTGTCGTCTCGGAGAACAAAGAGGTCACCTCGCTGGCGGCCTCGGGCGACGCCGAGTCCGACACCGAATCGGCAGCGGACGCAGACGCGGCGTCCGAGCCCGGCCCGGACGTCGCGGACGCGCCCGCCGGCGCCGGTAGCGAGCCGTCCCCCGGGCCGGACATGAGCGCGGCCGAGGACGACGCGGAGTTGCTCGACGCCGGCGGCTCCGAGGACGAGCCGGCCGCCGACCCGGATCCCGAACCCGTGCCCGATATCGCGACCGCGGGCGAGACGGCGGTGGAGGACGAGCCGGCCGCCGAAGACGACGGCGCGGTCATCCTCGACGACGACGAGGAACCCGACCGGGAACCCGGCGAGTGGCCCGACGAGGCCGACGAGGGTGGGCCCGCACCCGACGACGAACCCGAACCGGCGGTCGAACCGTCGGGCGCGGAGCCCGTCGACGACGGTGCCGACCCGAGCGACGACACGGGCGCGGAGGTCATCGAGGAGAGTGCGACGGGAACGACCGAGGAGTGGCCCGACGAGTACGGCTACGAGGAGGAGTCGGCGAAAGCCCCGGAAGTGGACTGGCCCGAGGAAGACGCGGGCGACGGCGAGGAGTGGGAGCCGGGCGAGAGCCTGACCCAGCGGATCGACGACAACGCCGAGCCGGCCGGGAGCGCGACGGTCACCGTGCCGGAGGGCGAGTTCCACTGCACGGAGTGTGAGTTCACGACGCTGGTCGAGGAGTCCTCACTGCGGGCCGGTGACTTCTGTCCGTCCTGTCGCCGGGGGACTCTCGAACATCGGGCGGAAGACGCGACGCGAAAAGAGTAAACCAACCCCTGTCCAAACGTTGCCCCATGCGGGAGTACAAGATGCGTCGGGGCGAACACCTCGAAGAGCGAGTACCGGATATGAAGGCCAAGATCGAGGACTTCTTCGGCGACGTGTCCGGCACCGAGGAGTACAAGGGCAGTGACCTATACGTCGTCGAGGACCCGGACAACCCGGTCTTCGACCGTATCACCGCCGGCACCGTCGAGTACGACGGGAAGAAGGACAAACTGGGCGTCGACTTCGTGGAACGCCCCGCCGAGGACGTCATCGCGGAGGGCAAGGCCGACGCCGCGGCCGACGCCGTCGACGCGAAAAACGACTTCCTCGAGGAGTGTACGGGTCGAGACGCCAAGAGCCGCCGTGACTCGATGAAACGCTCGGTCGAAGACGACGCCGAAACCCCCGACAACGTCTGACTGGTTCTATCGTTTCGCAGAGACGATACCGTACCGCCACAGTCCGTCCGTGAGCGTCTCGTGCTGGTAGCGCGCAGCACGGCGATTGTCCGCCTGGGTCTCGCTGCGCAGGCCGACCGCCCGCGCGACGCGGCCGAACGGCCGGAGGAGGCGGCTGGCCCAGTAGAGTCGCCGCGAGGACGGTAACACCTGCTCGGTCTCGTCGGCGGTCTCGACGGCCGTGAATCCGGCATCGGCGAGTTCCGCACCGAACCCGTCGAGAGTCGCCAGATTCGGTACCGCCCAGCCGTCGAGCCAGGCGCGCATCGACTCGCGCTCGTCGGGCGTCATCGACTCGACCGCGCGGAACCCGTCGGCGACGATCAGCCGCCCGCCCGGACGGAGGACGCGCGCGGCCTCCGCGACGAACTCGGCTTTGTCCTCGGCGTGACAGATCGCCTCGATCCCCCAGACCACGTCGACCGAGTCGTCGGGCACTGGCATGTCCGTGAAGTCGGCCCGCGCGAACGTGGCGCGGTCTTCGACCCCCTGCTCGGCGGCCAGGTTCCGGGCCGCCCGGAGCTGGAGGGGGACGAGGTCGACGCCCGTGACCGTCGCGCCCCGCTCGGCCGCCAGCCAGACGCTGCTCCCGCCGACGCCACAGCCGCAGTCGAGGACGTGATCGTCCGGCCCGATCCCCGCCCGCTCGGCCAGTTCCCGATTCATGTGCTCGACCGCCTCGGCGTGTGACCGGTCGCTCCCGTCGTGATACCCCGCGTGGAGCCCGTGGCTGTCCTCCAGCGCCCAGAGCAACCTGTAGTCGAACCGGCTCTCCGTGTAGTACTCCTCGATCCGCGTCACCCCCCTGTGGCTCGTCCCCATGCAAACTGTCCACTCTGGTCCCCGGATAACTAATTTTCGACCCGACAATTCAGTAAATTACCGGTCGTCAACCAGACGGTCGCTCCGAAAGCGTGCCGAACGAGTTCGGCTGCAAGGGTTTGGGCGCGACGGACCTACGTCCGCGAGTGCAGGCGACGCCGTTCGCTCGGCGACGATGACGCACGACACCCTCACCACCGGTCGGGTGCGGATGGCGGTCAGCCGCGCCATTACCGTCGCGGTCCACAGCAACGTCCTCATCGCGGTCGCGGCCGCGAGCGTCGCCGTGACCGCCAGCCTGCTCTGTGACTACCCCATCGCACCCCTGCCGGTCGGCATCGTCTTCGCGGCGACGCTGTTCGTCTACGGCTGCAACCGGCTCACCGACCTCGCGGAGGACGAGCGAAACCTCCCGGGCCGGGCGGCGTTCACCCGCCGGTACGGTCGCCCGCTGGCCGCCGTCGGCACAGTCCTGTATCTCGGGACCGTCGGGCTGGCGTTCGCCCGCGACCTGCCGGGCGCGTCCTTCCTCTGGCTCCCGGCAGCGGTCGCGGGGCTGTACTCGCTGGGCCGGCTGAAGCGGATCTTCCTCGTGAAGAACCTGCTCGTCGGCGTCTCGTGGGGGATCGTCCCGCTGGGCGTCGGCGTCTACTTCGGGACGATACGGCCCCCGCTCGTCGCCTTCGCGGGCTACGTGGCGGTCATGCTGACGACCGCCGCGGTCGTCTTCGACGTCAAGGACGTCGCGGGCGACCGGCGCGAGGGGATTCGGACCGTTCCAGTCCTGTTCGGCCCGGCGACGACCCGACGGGTCGCCCAGCTGACGAACCTCGGGGCCGCGGGGGCGGTCGTCGCCCTGGTCTGGTCCGGTCTGCTCCCGGCCCGGTTCCTCGTCCTCCTCGCGTTCAACGCCTACGTCGGCTGTTACGTGCCGCTGGCGACGCCCGACCGCGGGCCGCTGTTCTACGGATTCGTGATCGACGGCGAGCACGTCTTCCTCGCCGCACTCGTGGTCGTACTGGACGCCGTCGGGTGGCTCGGTTAGTCGTCTTCGTCGACCACTTCGACCCCACGATTGTTGACCGCGGCGGGGTCCAGTCCCACTTCTTCGAGGAACTTGCGGTACTCGCGTTCGGCCTGCTCGCCGTCTTTCTGCTTGTCGGAGGCGTGCGAACAGAGGTCGCCGAGGTCGGCGGGCACCTCGTCGGTGTAGACGATCCAGTGGTTGACGAGGTCCGAGAGCCGCCGGATGGGGCTGGTGAAGTGGCCGTAGATCTCGAAGTTCAGGGCGTGGTGGCCGCCGAAGGGGTCGCTCATGTACTTCGCGCGGGGCATGACCTTCATCACGGCCCGTTGAATCTGGTTGAGCTGGCGCTCGGGCGCTTCCTCCAGCGTCTCGTTGACGGCTTTGCGGGGGTCCTCGTGGCTGGCCGACACGGAGACGCCGTCCAGATCCTGAATCTCCTGGAGGGCCTCGTTCCACTGGTCGGGCGTGGGCTGTGGGTGGACGCGGTACATCGCTTCCAGACCCCGGTCCCACTGGAGGGTGTGCGTGACGGCCTTGTTGGCCTTCAGCATGCACTCCTCGATGATGGTGTGGGCCCGGTCCCGGCGGGGGTTGAGCACCAGCGATCCGTCTTCCTTGCGCTGTTCGTGGAGGCGGTCGGCGAGGTCCCAGACCTGTTCGCACTTGGTCGCGAGGTCGACCTCGGGGTCTTCCAGCAGGTCGTCTGCGCTCTCGGGGTCGTCCAGCAGTGACTCGGCCTGGGCGTAGGTGAGCCGGGCGTCGCTGCGGATGACGGACTTGTAGATGTCGATGGTCTCGTAGGAGAGCGTCTCGGGATCCAGATGCATCTCGACGGTGTGGGCCAGGCGGTCCTCGTGGGGGACCAGCGAGCAGACGGTCTCGGCGAGGATCGGCGGGAGCATGTGGACCGTGTAGGCAGGCAGGTAGACGGTGTTGGCTCGTTTGAGAGCCTCCGACCACATCTCGGTCTCGGGGTTGACGTAGTGGGTCACGTCGGCGATGTGGACCCAGAGGACGATCTCGTCCTCGCGCACGTCGATGGAGATGGCGTCGTCGAAGTCCTGTGCGTCGACGGGGTCGGTCGTCCAGGTGGTTAGCTCCCGGAGGTCCTCGCGGTCGTCGAGTTCCGACTCGACCTCGCTCTGTACGTCGTCGGTCAGTTCGTCCGCCTCCTGGCGGACGGCAGGCGGGAAGTCGTCGCGGATGTCGAACTTCTCGAACAGTTCCTCGCGCTTGTTGGCGAGGTGGCGGGCCATCTCCTCGTCGATCTCGACGGGGCCCTGGCCTTCCGCGGTCCCGGCCTCTGCCTGGTCGCTCATGGCGTCCGGTAAGTGGACCCGGTAGTTAGTCGTGTCGCCACCCGGCTACGACTCCCGTCCCTCCGGGGAGTCCCCGCCCTCGGCCAGCAGGTCGTAGAACGTCGCGACGAACTCCTCGCGGTCGGTGTGGCCGGCCCGACTCTCGACGAGCAGCGACTCCAGCCCGTCCCGGGGCTGGTGACAGAGGTCCCGATAACAGTGTTTACAGAGGTACTCGAATTCCTTGTCCTCGCGGTTCCAGCGGTCGCCGTGTTTGTCGTACTCGCGCGCGTCGCTACGGGCGACCGACTCCCCACAGGCGATGCAGGTGACCTGTGCGCCGTCCCGGTTCCGCCGGGAACCCCACATGAACTTGGGTTCGGTCGGTGCGTACTTAGCCCTTTTCGAGACGGCGAGATAGATCCCGGATCGCCGTCACCGGAGGTCGGCGAGCGATACGGCGAGGTCCCGATCCGCTGTGAGCCAGGCCGAATAGAGGCTGTCCCCGTCGGCGGTCGAGAAGATCGTCACTTCCGTCGGGTCGTCCCAGTCGTCGTACATACACTCCAACTCGAACTCCGGTAGCTGGTCGAACTGGCCCTCCTCGGTCTCGGCGGCTCTGTCTACGACGCTCATTCCTGGCTCACCTCGATGATACGGCAACTGGCCGACGCTCCGCCCCGCTCGATCCGCCCTCGCTCGACATCACTCGGTTGCGACCAGCGTGCCATCCAGTTTCATCTAATTCGAATACAAATAAAAGGCTTTGTGATCCAATATCACACGTGATAACAGTGGGGTGGAGAGCGGGCGATTTATGCCGTGAGCGGGCGACGTGTCGGGTATGCAGGTGAAATCACGGCACCACCTCCGCGCCGACGCGGTGGACGATCTGGAGTCGGCGCTGGCGGCGAAACTCGGCGTCACGATGGACGCCGACACCCACGAGAAGGTCGAACTCGAGGGGACCGACTACGACCTCGTACTGGTCGACGACGAACCCGCAGTCGTCTACATCGAGGACGAGAGCGGCGAGCAGGAACCGTTCCTGACTGTGCGGGGCGCGAACGAGTATCCGCCCGAACGCAACGTCGTCACCGTCGACGCGGGCGCCATCTCGTTCGTCAGCGACGGCGCGGACGTGATGCGCCCGGGGATCACCGAGGCCGATTCCAGTATCGAGGCCGGCGACCTGATCGCCATCGCCGAGGAGAACCACGGGAAGGTGCTGGCGGTCGGCCGCGCCCGAACCGACGGCGACGACATGGCCGGCGACGAGGGCAAAGTTGTCGACAGCATCCACCACGTCGGGGACGACCTGTACGAGTTCTCAGTCTGAGTTGCGGGCCCCGCTCCGTCTGACACGCGACCGACGCACGGAACCACTGTTTCCACGGTTTAACGGCCCAGACGGCCGGAAATGCAAGCTCGCGTAGATGTGTCTGACGAAAACCCTATACTTTTGGGAGTCACTTTCGAGGGTATGGGCTTCATGAACAAACTCCTGGGTGAGTCGGGGTCGACGCGTCGTACCGACGACTACGTCGAACTCGACGGCGTCCAGGCGCCGGAGGCACAGGCCGACACGCAGATGCACATCGCCAAGATCAGCGAGAAGCAGGACGTCATCGACATCAAGGACGCGGTGTACGCCGGGGATATCGTCGTCGCCGACATCACGCGGCACACGACCCAGGACCGCACGATGGAGCAGATCACCGACGAACTCCAGCAGGTCGCCCGCGGCGTCGGCGGCGACATCGTCCAGAAAGACGAGGATCAGATCATCATCACGCCCCGCGGCGTGAAGATCAGCCGCGAGAAACTCGGTCGCTGAGCTACGTCTCTTCTTCGCTCTCGTCGTCCAGAATCAGGCGTTCGTACTCCGGCGTCGGTCGCCAGGCGAAACAGAGAATGCCGCCGGCGCTCGCGACGAGCATCCCGATCAGGTAGCCGCCGAAGGCGATCAGGAAGGACAGCGACGCGAGGACGAGTCCCGCGACGCCGAGTATCCGTGCTCGCTCGGGTCGCAACAGCACCGCCACGCCGACGAAGACGATGCCTGCGCCGACGACGGTCCCGAGGCTGGCCGTCGGATACGAATCGAACGGTCGCGTACTCAACACGACCTGGAGCGACGGCCAGGCGACGAGCAACCCGCCGACGACGAGCAAGAGCGCGCCACCGAACGGCCGGGCACGACGCCACTCGGCGAACGTGATCGTCTCCACGTCGGTGTCCTCGTCCGCGGCGGTGAAAACGCCGTCGGAGCCATCGAGTTCCGAGCCGTCGGGCATCACAGGCAGTTGTCGGGCGCGGTGGTCGGGTCCGCGTCGGCCGGGATCGGCTCGCGGACGCCGCTGTTGTTACCCAGTTCGGCCCCGATCTTGAGCTTGAAGTCGGTCAGTACCGTCTCGGAGCTGCCGAGCTGGTGGGCCAGCAGCGACACGTCCCGACCGTTGGTCAGTCGCGGGTTGGTGTCCAGCCCGAGGCGGATGTCGTTGATCGTCCCGAATCCGCTGTCGTTGTGCGGCGTACAGCTCCAGTAGTCGATGGTGTCGGCCTTGATTCCTGGCGTCCCGGGGAACTCGATCAGGTCCAGTCGGGCCTCCAGGTGTTCCGAACGGAACTCCGAGATGTACACGTCGATTGCGCGGCCGTTGTCGGTCTCACTCGACGCGACGGCCTGTGAGGCAGTCAGCTCGAAGTAGACGTTCTTGCCGCCACGCAGGTCGGTGTAGAGGTTCTCGTAGATCAGGAAGTCGTTGATCTCGACGTCGGCGACGCTCGTGCTGTCGAGTTGCTGTCGCGCGGCCCGGTCGATGTGTTCCTGACTCGTGCTGTCGACGGTGATGTTGAGACAGTCCTCGCCGCCGATGGCGAAGCTGGGATCGGTGTCACAGTCGGTCTGGTAGCTGTACATGCCGGCGTCGAGCGTCGCCTGACTGACGATGAACCCGTCGATCTCGTCGGACTGCTCCGGGAACGTGTCACCCGAGACGGCCGGCGCGGCCGTGAAGGCGAGCGCCAGGACGAGCCCACAGACCAGCGCGGCACGGCCGGTACGGAACACCGGACCGCGCTCGATGCGAACGGTGCTGTCGCGGTCCCAGGCGAGACAGATCACCGCGCCGACGCCACCGATCACGAACCCCAGAAACACCAGTTCCGGGTGGCTGAAGGGGACGCCCGAGAGCAGGAGGCCGGCGAACGTGAACGCGACCAGCCCGAACCCGAGACCGGCGGCGGTCCGGGCTCTATCCGGTCGGGCGAGGGCGAACAACCCGATGACGACGGCGACGAAGGGCGCGGTCCCGCCGGCGAATCCCACCGGCGTGATGCGGCCGAGCGGCACCGACGACAACTGGGCCAGGACGCGCCATGCGAGGACGGCGCTCCCGAGCGCCAGCAACGTCGCACCGAGCGTCGGTCTGCCCGCAGTCCACCGATCGAACCGGGCCCGAAGCCCGCCCGAGTCTCCGGACGGCGGGTCACTGTCGGTCGCTTCTCCCTGACCGCCGGTCGTATCCTCACGCACCATATTCGAACTCACCGTCGTTGTTGTAGTCGTACCGCACTCGCAGGGACATATCCGAGAGCTGGATCTGATCCGCCGAGAGCGTCGAGGTCGTTATCTTCGCCCCGCGCAACTCGAAGGCCTGGTCGCCGTCGCCCGGTCTGGTCGCACCTGCGTCGCTGCCCTCGATCTGGAGCGTATCGTCCGTGTTCGGTGCCTGGTTCGGGTTGGGACCGGCGTAGGCGTAGAAGCGGTCGTAGATCTCCGGTCCCGTCCGTTCGTCGAGGACGAACCCGCGCCAGGTCGCAGTCTGGGCGGTGATCCGGTCGGTCTTGAACGCGACGCCGCGTGCCGTCGCCTCCTCGCTCCGGATCTGGACCTGTAACCGTCCCGAGAGTCCCGGGACGTCGCTTACGTTCAACGTCTTCTGTAAGTTCATATCGCGGATGTAGCTACGCTCTACCTCGAACAGGACCGACGGCGTGACGATGCTCGTCTTCGCGGGAACGACGGTCGCCTCGGATGCCGTCAGGTAGTCGGCCGATACGTTGAACCCCCCGGAGCTACTCAGCGGCACCGAGACGCCCACCCCCGTACTGAATATCAACAGCCCGACCAAGGCCCACAACGTAAGCAACACGCCAACGCCGCTGGCTAGCCGTTTGGTATCGTACATTGTTCAACCGTCCGGACCGAACGAGCCCCCCGACCATCCCCTGGTCGTCGACGGGATCATCCGTCGTCGCGTCCGCCAGCACACAGGCTGTGCGCGCTGCCGATCTGGTGCCGTCCCCCCTGGTGGCCAGCAACGCGACGGCCCAGCAGTGTGGCCGGTGCTGACTCGGTTCGGTCTCTTGGTCACCCAATGTCTACCGAGTCATATCAATGTTCCGGCCGCACAGGTGAATTTCCCTGCGAAGTGGTTGCCGATCGCCAGCGAGCGGACGGTCCGGACGACGACCGGAAAACGTGGGGCTTACCCGGCCAGCCCCGCTGACAGTGGACAATGACGCTCGCTATTCGCGCCCGAAATCTCCGAAAGGAGTACGAGAACGTTCGGGCACTGGACGGCCTCGACCTCTCGGTCGAGTCCGGGGAGTTTTTCGGTCTGCTCGGCCCCAACGGCGCGGGCAAGACCACGTTCATCAACATCCTCGTCGGCCTGGCCAACCGGACCGACGGCGAGGCGGCCGTGTTCGGCCACGACGTGGCCGAGGAGTACCAGCAGGCCCGCGACGCCATCGGACTGGCCCCCCAGGAGTACAACGTGGATCGGTTCTTCCCCATACAGGAAGTGCTGGAGCACAAGGCCGGCTACCACGGCGTCCCGCCGGGCGAGGCCACCCGCCGGGCCGAGGAGGCACTCAAGACCGTCGGCATCTACGAGAAACGCGACACGCGCTTCGACTGGCTGTCGGGCGGGATGAAGCGCCGGTTCATGCTCGCGCGAGCGCTGGTCTCCGATCCCGATCTCCTCATCCTCGACGAACCGACCGCCGGGGTCGACGTGCAGTTGCGTCGTGACCTCTGGGAGGTCATCAACCGCATGAACGACAGCGGGACCACCATCCTGCTGACCACCCATTACATCGAGGAGGCCGAGCGCCTCTGTGACCGCGTGGCTATCATGGACGAGGGGCGGAAAGTCGAGGAGGCCACACCGGGCGAACTGATGGACCGGGGGACCGACCGCATCGAGATCGGGCTCCGTTCGGTCCCGGCGACCGCACCCGAACTCGACGTGCCTGACGTGCACGACGCCCGGATCGAGGACGGCGACCTCGTGGTCACGGCCGCCCGTGGGAGTTCTGTCGTCCCCGACCTGCTCCGCCGGCTGGAGGCGGCGGGGTACACCGTCACCGAGGTCGACATCGAGCGGGCCTCGCTGGAAGAGGTGTTCGTCGACGTGACCCGCACGGAGAGCGAGGTCGAAGCATGAACGGGGACGACGGCGTCGGCGTGGCGAGCGACGGCGGCTACGCGGGAGATCAGTCCGCTGAGACGGGCGGCGGGAGCGTGCTCGACCGCCTGCTCCCCACCGGCTTCCGGACGCTGTTCCACCGCGAGGTGTTGCGGTTCGTCCGCCGCCCGCGGAACACCTTCCTCCCGCCGGCGATCACGAACGTGCTCTACTTCTCGGTGTTCGGCGTCATCCTCGGGGGCCGGATCGACTCGTTCGTCCTCGATGGCCGGGAGATCGAGTACATCGCCTTCATCCTCCCCGGCCTGATCGTGCTGGGAGCCATCTCGAACGCCTTCGAGAACTCCTCCTTTTCCATCTTCCACGGCCGCTGGAACGAGTACATCCACGAGGTGCTGACTTCGCCGCTGCCCTACCACTCGATGGTGCTCGCCTACATCCTCTCGTCGGCGCTCCGCGGGCTCGTCGTCGGAATCATCATCGGACTGATCGGCCTGCTCTTTACCAGCGTGCCGGTCGCGCGCCCGCTGTATCTGGTGGCGTTCATGCTCGTGATCTGTTTGCTGTTCGCGAGTTTCGGCGTCGTCGGCGGGCTGTGGGCGCGGGACTTCGACTACCTCACGGTACTGAACCAGTTCATCCTCCGCCCGCTGGTCTTCTTCGGCGGCGTCTTCTACTCGCTGGACGCGCTGGAGGGGATCGCCTACACCGTCTCGCTGTTCAACCCGATGGTGTACATGGTCAACGGCGTGCGCTACGGCTTCTTCGGGGCGGCCGAACTCCCGCCCAACGAGTCGCTTGCCGTCCTCTCGGCGCTGACCCTCGCGGTCGTCGCCCTCGACGTGGAACTGTTCCGGCGTGGCTACGGCCTGGTCGACTGAACGGCCCGGTCCCGGAAGCTGAACCGTTTTGACTCACCGGCCCCTCTCTCCTGTGTGTCCGAACTCGAACCCGACACGCTGCTCCCCAGCGACCGGATGCAGAGCCAGGCCCTCGACGGCGAGGTCACCCAGATCCACCGCGGCCAACAGTACGCCGAAACGGGCGACACCTTCGAGATCGAGGGCACGACCTTCGAGGTCGTCGCCGTCGAGGACCGGACGCTCGGCGACATGACCGACGCGGACGCACAGGCCGAAGGAGCACGCGATCTCGAGCAGTACAAACAGATTCTCGAACGCGTCCACGACGACTTCGAATGGGACGACGACTCGGCGATCGTCATGCACCGATTCGAGCGGCAGTAATCAGCGCTCGGTCACGAGGAACTCCTGTCCCGGTTCCATCCGGAGGGTCATCTCCGGCGAGACCGGGGGTTCACCGTGGGCGTCGTTCTCGCCGAGCCAGTGGAGGTCGTACTGCCTGCCGATAGTCGCCAGCGCCAGTTGCGCCTCCAGCAGGGCGAACTGCCGGCCGATGCAGATGCGCGGCCCGCCGCCGAACGGCGCGTACGCGAAGTCGTGGAGCTCCGACCGGAGGTCGCCGTCCCACCGCGAGGGGCGGAACGTCTCCGGGTCGTCGAAAAAGCGCGAGTCCCGATGGATGTGCCGCAGGGCGAGCAACACCATCTCGTCGGCCGGGATCCGGTACCCATCGAACGTCACGTCGGTCGTCGTCTCGCGGGGCAACGAGTGGACCGGCGGATAGAGCCGGAGCGTCTCCGTGACGACGCGCTCGGTCACCTCGAGGGCGTCCAGGTCGTCGAGTGTGGGCGGGCCGTCGAGCGCGTCGACCTCCGCGTGGAACCGCTCGCGGATCTCGGGGTTGTTCGCCAGCGCCCAGAAACTGAAGGTGAGCGTCGTGGTCGTCGTGTCGTGGCCGGCGAAGATCATCGTCACCATCTGGTCGCGCAGCCGTTCGTCGGTCAGCATCGCCGAATCGGCGACCCCCGCCTCGCGCAACCCCACCAGCAGCGAGAGCAGGTCCTCGGCCTCGGCGGGGTCGGTCGGTGCGTTCCCTCGCTTCGCGTCGAGCAACCGGTCCGCTTCCGCACGAATGGTCTCCTTGGCCGCCCGGAACCGTCGCCGGGCGGGTGTGGGTACCCACTCCGGCAAGAAGTAGGAGGTCGGCTCGAACCAGCCGTGGAGGTCCTCGGCGCTCCGGCGGATCACCTCGTCCCCGTCGAGGGCGAGTTCCCGACCCAGCACCGTCGCGAACAGCACGTCCAGCGCCAGGTCCGTGAACTCCGCCTGCAGCTCCAGTCGGTCGCCGTCTGCCCAGCGGTCGATCCGCCGCCGGATCGTCTCGACCATCCCGTCGGCGTAACCCATCACGCTATCGCGCGTGAACAGCGGCTGTAACACGTCCCGCTGGCGACCCCACTCCTCGCCCTCGACGGTCAGGAGGCCCTCGCCGAAGGCGATCCGGAAGTCCTCGGTCTTGCGAAACTTCTCGCGCTCGGTGAGCAGAACTCGCTTGGCGTGGTCCGGGTGTCCGAGCCCGAAGATGTCACCGCCACCCAGTTCGTTGAGTCGAACCACGTCTCGGGTCGCCAGCGCCTGCTCGGCGAACGCCAGCGGACTCCGCATCTGGTGGACGAAGTGCAACTTCGGCGGCCCGCAGTTGGGCGGATACGGCGGCAGGGACCCGTCGGCCCCCTGCTCCGGTGTCGTCGCGCCGTCGGTTCCACCGGCCGGCCGCTCCCCCTGATCGGCATCGGATGCCATGCCCCCAACTGTGAACGGCTGGGGAGTTAAGTTCGGGGTTCGCTGGTCCGCGGTTCATATAAGCCCCTTGACAGCAAATACGACGCCGAAAGAGCGCGGGACATCAACAAAGGGAATTCTGCCGACAATGGCGAGTTCGCTGATACCCCTGAGGTAGTCGGAATCAACGGTTAACAGGTCGATTGATAGATGACACGCAGCCCTGCGAAGTGGATGGTCCCGCTCGATGAACGAATCCTCGAAATCCTCCGGTCTGAAGGCTGGTCCGCACCTGGCTATATCGCCCAGAAAGTCTCCCTGTTCGCCTCCATTGGACGGGTCCGTGAGCGCTGTCAGATGCTCGCAGACGTGGAGCTAGTTGAACCACTGACGGAAGAGAAAGAGCACTACGAGATCACGGGAAAAGGACAGCGGTACTTAGAAGGTGATCTTGACGCTACGAATCTATCTACTCCATCTCCCCAGAAAGCACTTCCTCGTTGGTAGTCCTTCCTGAGATAATTTATAACCGGTTTCAGTTCCACTGAGGATGGCATAATTCTTTAAAGAAGGACACAAGACTTTATACCAAGGACATCCAACGCATGCTCTCTAATACCGTCAAGCGCCATATCTCGCGCATATTTGAGCAGGCTTTGAGCGAGAAGAGAAAGCGCTTGTACTTCAATAAGTATCACACGGGTAGGAACATTACTGAGGTATCCTTAGCAGAGGAATTTAAAGGAGAGTTGAAGGAAGAGACAATTGAACAGGCTCAGATAGATCTGAAAGATGCACAACTGATTAAAGTGAACGAAGAGCCAGTTCTGTTCATTGCTCATCGTGACGAAGCCTGGATAGTTGTCCATTCAAGTCGCATAGAGGATGACTCTACACGTAGAAAGCTTGGTGATCTATCAAGTACCAAGGGATGGCTTGTAGAAGCATGGATCCCTGGAGACACTCTGGACGAGATCTATGAAGACTATTCCCCGGATGGCGAGAATGTGAACCTGACAAGGAGCTGGGACCCATATTATCTTTATAAAAGAGAATCGAAGGTCCCCGAAGAATATCAGAAATATTACTCCGAGCACCAGAGAGAGTTCTCGCAACAGAATGTAGAGGTCGAGATCACGACCCCAAAATGGCGGCTCGAAGAGACGTTAGATAACGCTATGACCCCATTCTTGGAAGATAAGTCTGAAACGGAGAGTTCTGAGTTTACGATGCAGACGACTCCGGAAATGGGTGTTAGCAGCGATGGCGGTAGTGTTTCTGCGACCCAATCATCTGTCAAGGTAAAGGAAAGTGGGTCAGTCACCCACCAGTCCGGAGATATCGGTGCAACATTTAAGTTAGTCGACGAGACGGCTGAGCGTTCCCAGTGGGTCTATGAATTGTTTGATGAAGTAGCGGCCTCGTATGAATACAAAGACAATGATGATGGAAGTTTGTCTTTGACTGGTTACAAGCCACCCCAAATAATCTTATTCGAGATCCCTGTTGCGTTCTCCAGAGAGATTAGTATAAAATTATCTAACTTCCTCACAGTTGGTCAGAAAGATGTGGATCTCTTTGGTGTCATTGGTAATAGAACAGGGAAAGAGTTCACTGCCGAAACCCACATTCCGTTCAATGAGGACGAATATGACATATCCATCACCGGGGCTGAAGATGAGGAGAAGACTGCAGTTTATGTTAGACCAACAGAGGGCAGTAAGGCTGGTCTTGTTTACTTCTATCACAAACTTCAGCAAAAATTCAATCCGAATATAGAGGTCGAGAAAGTTGATGAAATGCCGGAATCATTCTCTGAGGAGGAATAATGTCGGCTGAAAGCAAACTTACGGATATGCACACTGCCTGCGTAAACAGGTTGGTGGGTGCATATGTTCCGAAGGCGTGTAAGGGATTAAGCCTCCACGACAAGGGATATGACTGGTACATCGACCCTAAATATGAGACTGAATCTAGTTCTATTGAAGCGGACTTTCTCAGTGTAGGAAGGAAAGATGTGCAACACTTCAAGACTGTAGGTGCGACATCTAACGCCGGAAGAATAGATAATATTGTATCCAATATAAGCGAAATCGAATCAGATCTTGAGGATATACTTGATTTAAAAGATATATCTTCAGACATGGTTAATAATTTCCTGAAGAAAAAAGGCACTTCTGTGAGCCCAGATGTCCAGGAAGTCGTGGCACTACTACCTTCTACTGCATATGAAGAATATAAGTCAAAAGTCGACAATTTCTGTGAAGAGAACGACATACAAGCATGGAAAGTCGAGTTAAACGGTAGAAACAAGGTGAAAAAGATCGCGGGAAAGCACAACTTGCCAGAGGTTGATGAACTGATATCAGGTAGGGGGACCCAGGATGGCATTCAACTATGTGATATTGATAGTAGTTTGTCTCCCGTTGTACGCAACAGTGATATGAGCCTAATCAAGTTCCGTTTTGCGTGTAGGCTAATCACGTATGCTCATGGGGAACAAACTACCCTCATTCCGTATGAGGATATTGACGATATCATGCTAAATGCGGAACGTCCAATATTGGGCCACCTTTCAGAAGATGAGAGAGATAAATATTGGCAGCAATGTATGCTCACACTTCGAAATACTCTCAATGAAATCAAACAGAGCCAAGAAGGTGTCAACGTTTTCGAGTGGGAGAAGCAACGCTTCCTCTATGATAACTCAGCTCGATCAAGTTTGATCGAGGAGATCAGGTCCGGACTGGATCTTGGAGAGGAAGCATGAAGGCGACGTTAAAAATCAGTCGTTCGCATTTATTACAACTTCTAAGATGCATTGATAGGGTAATAGGAGTTCCCGATGAAGACACTCATTCAGACGTCAATCTAATAGTCAATGACGAATATATCAAACTCTACTCCTTTCTGAACCCAGTATTCATTTCTCACAAAGTGAAAGATGGGACTGAAATTTCGGTAGATGTGGAATCAGAAGGGAAGATCGCATTTAATACCGATACACTGTATGATATTGTAAAGAACTCAGAAGAGGGCAGTTTAGAGATAGTGTTTACTGATGAACAATATCTTATTCAGACACCGGGAGGTGATTCACTTTCTCCAGTGAATTTTGAACTCCCTCGCCACACAGACACTTCATTTAAGGAACAGCCTACAGACTTGGGAGAGTTATATTCAATTGAGACTGTGTCTCGAACTGAATTGAAAAGCGCACTGGGAACGATGGATGTGATCGGAGAATTTGTAAATATCTCAGTGACGGAGGATGGCAACTTTTCCATATCTATGGATAATAAGGTCACAGGAAATGCAGAATTGAAAAAAGAGGGGTGTACGACAGACATTTCCAAGATGTCACAGCTCTATATGGTTGGTCCGCTGAAAGAGTTTGTCAGTACAATGACTGACGCTTCTGAGGTTGAGATGCTAGTTAGTGACAATAACAATATTTGCCTCAGAGCTTCTGTCGATAATTGGACTGCAGAGCTTCACTTGGGCAAGAAAGCCGGAGATATGTTTGACACTTATTTAGATATATAATCTTCTTATAGGCTCTCTTTTATTTCCTCGACCTTTTCAACGAAGTCGTCGGAATAGTCACCTACGGGTAATGGTTTCCAGATATCAACAATCCTGTCCTCCAAGAATCTGAAATCATCAAATTCCGAAATATCCCTATCATCCTCGACGATCAGATCACAAACCTCCATTGCCAGTCCATCCAACCCGTGTTCCTCTACTATGCCTGAGATTCGGCTTGAAGCGGATAATCCGATGTCGTGATTTATCTCGGTATACACGACCAATTCCATGTACCTCCTCAAAAGGTGGTACCGGTGTGCTTCTAATTCGTTTGAATCTGTACTCCCGATAGCCGATTCCCAACACTCATAGATGTGACCCGGAGGACTTTCTTCAACCTCTAGAGAATTCATGATTTCCCCCGTAATCTGCATTAATAAATAGGTACAATCCAATAGCATGAAAACTCCATCATCAGTAGACTTCCAAGACGGCTCTTTTTCTTTTTGGCCAATAATCGCTCTCTCTTTGTCCTCTTCTTTTTCACATTTTTCTTCCTCTAAAACCAAGTCATTATGTGTATCTACCATACCCTGAAGACATATCTTATACTTCTCAGAGAGATTGTTACCAGAGATGTCTAAAACCATATTAGAGAACATTGGTGCGATATTCACGAACAGATCTTTATCTTGTGTTGATTTTGAGAACAAATCGCTACAACACTGGATTATTGATTGTTGAGTTTTGTCGGAGTATCCATCTGCTTCCTCAAAGAATGAGAACGCCGTTAAGTATGCCTCTTGATACAACTCTCTGTTATCGGATTTTAATGACTCAGTCCCTATTCCCGTAATTCCATCACAAACAGAGACCACAGCATCATCGAATCCTTTGCTATCAGCTCGATTAATGATTGCCTGGCCAAAATCATAAAAAACGGGCTGGTAGGTCTTTTCCAGATCTAGATCTTGTCCAGCGTCTAATTCTGAAATCAAATCTTTCGGAATTCCAAATAGAGCATTCGTTGCAGCAACTGCTGCTCCAAAATCCTCTCTTCGAATAGAATTTCGAGCAAAGTCATAGACGGGTTGCATTGGGTGATCCGATATCTTCTCAGCCTGCCTCGATTCACTCAGATACTGATTCACATTATATTGACGTCGGTATTGAGATAGCATATTTTCCGGCGAAGTTTGTATCAATATCAGGCGGATAAAGGGATAAAGAAGACTGAAGAATACAATACTGAGTCCAGCTAAAATACCACCGATTGTCCAGAAAATCATATGTCCAAGAGTTCCGGAAGAGATATTGAGTGCCGCGTAAATTTGAGTGGCCGCAGATAGGATTGCGATATTCGATATAACACAGAAAATTCCGAGACCAAAACTCAACTGCACCACAGGATCATTAACGAATGTACTGGTGAACTTGGGAGAATACCGTTCACTTGCAATCTGGGTAGAAATGAATAATACAGAGAATACAATTGCAAGGACGGAAGCGACAGCGGTAGTGAGTGTAGTTAGTAATTGAATTATTATATTATTCGATAGTTCTGGGCCGACAGAAATACTAAATACAGTAGTGGCACCCAGTATGAATAGAGATATTAGTATCCATACCCAGTGCGAATTTGCTAATTCCTTATAAGTTTCCCCAACGCTGTCAACCATTTATCAATATACCTATCACACTATGTATAATCAGTATAAATATGCTTTTGGGATTTATTTCTTCATATCATCTCAAAGTGGTCGTACTTCCGTTCTGTCGTGAGAATCGTCGCGTGCCGTAGCCGATTCCGTACGTCGTAGAGACTGTTTCCCTCTTCGGCTCGAAGCATCCGCCACGCGACCGAGTGCCGGAGCGTGTGGGCGCTTACGTCGTTGGGCACGCCACGCCCCGTAGGCGTAGGGTTCGACGCCCGCGCGCTCTGTCAGCCGCTTGCCCACGTCGTTGATGCCCTTCCCAGTCATCCGGTCGGCCTTCCCCGAGAGAACCAACGCAGAACTGCCGTCGTTGCGAGCCGAGAGGGACGCCCGGAGCGTCCGAAGGTCACCGCTCTCGTCCAGCTCGACGGTCACCACGCTCGGAGTGTCGTCGTTGCGGGAGCCCCTCTGAACCTGGGCAGGAATCCACACCTCCGCGGCGTCGAGAACGGGCAGTGGCACGCTCGCTCAAAACCCGACGTTCGACTCTCGAACCGGGACGGTTCGATACCACATCGGGCGGTGCGGTCGCACCAGCATCCGCGGCGCGAAGCGCCGCGGTTCACTCCGCGCGAACGGAGTGAGCGCGGAGGTAGTTTTTCCCCACGTTTTTGCGAGGAGTGGTTCCCGAAGCGAGCCGAAGGCTCGCGAGGGAACCCGACGAAGTAAAAAGTGGGATGGACTCGCTGGGATTTGAACCCAGGGCCTCTTCCTTGCGAAGGAAGCGATCTACCGCTGATCTACGAGCCCGCAGTCGTGGGTTGTGTATCGACGCCGTAATACCTTCCGATCCTCGAAAGCGCGAGTGCCTCGCGCGTGAGAGGGTGGGCGATCCACCGGAACAAAACCGGGCGAGCCGGTTCAGTCCTCGAGGACGATCTCGATGGACACGTCGTTGGGCACCTGAATCCGCATCAGCTGCCGCAGCGCGCGTTCGTCGGCGTCGATGTCGATCAGCCGCTTGTGGACGCGCATCTCCCAGTGTTCCCACGTGGCGGTCCCCTCACCGTCGGGGGACTTCCGCGAGGGCACTTCCAGCGTCTTGGTCGGCAGCGGCACCGGACCGCTGAGCTTGACGCCGGTCTTGTCCGCGATCTCGCGAACGTCGTCGCAGATGTCGTCCAGATCCTCGGGACTCGTGCCTGCGAGCCTAACGCGTGCCTGTTGCATGCGTTAGTTCGGTTCTTCGACACTCAGGACCTTGCCTGCCGCGATGGTCTGGCCCATGTCGCGGATGGCGAAGGAACCGAGCTCCTCGATCTCCGAGGAGGGCTCGATGCTGAGGGGCTTCTGGGGTCGGACGGTGACGACCGCCGCGTCGCCCGACTGGATGAAGTCCGGCTCTTCCTCGGCCGTCTCGCCGGTCGAGGGGTCGATCTTCTTGTCGATGGACTCGATGGTACAGGCGACCTGTGCCGTGTGAGCGTGGAAGACCGGGGTGTAGCCCGCGGTGATCACGCTCGGGTGCTGCATCACGACGATCTGTGCCTGGAACGTCTCGGCGACGCTCGGCGGGTCCGAGGCCGGGCCACAGACGTCGCCACGGCGGATGTCGTCCTTGCCGATGCCGCGGACGTTGAACCCGACGTTGTCACCGGGGCCAGCCTGGGGCACCTCTTCGTGGTGCATCTCGATGGTCTTGACCTCGCCGCTCACGTCGGAGGGCTGGAAGCTGACGTTGTCGCCCGTGTTGAGCATCCCCGTCTCGACGCGGCCGACCGGCACGGTACCGATCCCGGAGATCGTGTAGACGTCCTGAATCGGGAGCCGGAGGTCGGCGTCCGTCGGCGGCGACGGCTCGGGCAGGTCGTTGAGTGCCTCGAGCAGGTTCGGGCCGTCGTACCACGGCGTGTTGTCCGAGTCGTCGGCGACGTTGTCGCCCTCGAACGCCGAGATCGGGATGAACTTGGCGTCGTCGGGGTTGAACTGGACCTGCTTGAGCAGTTCCGTGACTTCGTCGACGGCCTCTCGGTAGCGACTCTCCTCGTAGTCGACGAGGTCCATCTTGTTGACGCCGATGATGAGCTCGTCGATACCCAGGGTGCGCGCCAGGAAGACGTGCTCGCGTGTCTGGGGCTGGACGCCGTCGTCCGCCGCGACGACGAGCACAGCGTTGTCGGCCTGGCTCGCGCCCGTGATCATGTTCTTCACGAAGTCACGGTGGCCCGGACAGTCGACGATGGTGAACTCGTACTCGTCCGTGCTGAACTCCTGGTGGGCGATGTCGATGGTGACCCCGCGCTCACGCTCCTCGGCGAGGTTGTCCATGACGTAGGCGAACTCGAAGCCGCCCTTGCCCTTCTCTTCTGCTTCTTCCTTGTGCTGTTCGATGACGTGCTCGGGTACGCTCCCCGTCTCGTAGAGGAGGCGTCCGACCAGCGTACTCTTTCCGTGGTCAACGTGGCCGATGATGGCCAGGTTCTGGTGGCGTTCTTCGCTCATTGATTATCTCACGCGCAGAGGCGCTATATCGGACTCTTTTGGTGGTGGCAGTTAAAACGATTTCGATAGGTGACGGGCGCCGTCCCGTCGCCGTCTTGCGTTTTGGGAGACTGTCACACGACTGGAGGGGAATCGTGCCCCCTGGGACGCCCGCCGAGCGCTCACAGGTCCGGCAGTCGGCCCACGTCCGAGAGGACGGCGGTCGCGGTCTCCGGTCCGCCCGCGCCCCGGCCGCTGAGGTTGAGCCGGCCCGCGTGGTCGGTCTCCAGCTGGACGATGTTGGTCGTCCCGCCGACCGCGAGATCGCCGTGTTCGGGGACGAGTCGCGGGCCGACGCGCACGCCCTCGTCGCTGACCTCGCCGACGAGCCGGACGGTCCGGCCGTCCTCGTGAGCCAGTTCCAGCGCGCTCCCGGGCACGTCCGTGATTCCCTCGACCTCGGCGTCTTCCAGCCGGTAGGTCCGCTCGCCCTGTGCGAGCACGTTCGCGAGGATCACGCACTTCAGCGCCGCGTCGGTCCCCTCCACGTCGAAGGAGGGGTCGGCCTCGGCGACACCCATGTCCTGAGCCTCCGCGAGGACGTGTTCGTAGTCCAGCCCCTCGGCGGCCATCCGGGTGAGGACGAAGTTGGCGGTCCCGTTGAGGACCCCGCGCGCGGCGACGATGTTGTCCGGCCCGAAGTCCTCGACCGTCGAGAGCACGGGAATCGCACCGCCGACGGCCGCCTCGAACCGGATCGAACCCGCACTGTCGGCTTCGAGGTCGCGAAGCTCGTCGTACCGCTCGGCGAGCGGCCCCTTGTTGGCCAGCACGACGTGGCGATCGCGTTCGAGCGCCGTCCGCACGTGGCCGAACCCGGGCTGGGCGTCGCCCAGCGTCGTCGGCGTCGCTTCCACCAGCGCGTCGTACTCGCCCTCCAGGGCGTCCTCGGGATCGGCGGTCCCGACGGTCCCCTCGTCGCGTTTGCGCTCCAGCGCGGCCGCCACGTCGATCCCGTCAGCGTCGACGGCGGCACTCGAGGAGTCCGCCAGCGCGCTGACGGTGTGGCCGTACCCACCCGCGAGTTCCGCGACCGAGCGCCCCACGGCACCCGCGCCGACGATGGCGAGTCTCACGCTGCATCACCTCCCGTGAGCGGCTCGATGACGCGGAGGTCCTTCTCGCTCGCCACCGACCGGACCGACGAGAGGACGGTCTCGGTCTCGCCGCTCTGTGTCGCCAGCCGGAGCCGCGCGCTCGCGCCGTTCTCCGTTCCCTCTGGCGCGGACAGGGACACGTCGGTTACCGAGGCGTCCGTCCCATCCTGAATCGCCGAGAGCGTGTCCGAGAGATCCGTCTGGACGAGCGGACCGACGATTATCACCGTGAGTTCCTCGCTGTACTGTTCCGCACCGGCCTGAATGACGTTGACGCCGGCATCCCGCAGCGCCTCGACGATGTCGTCGAACCGTTCGGGCCTCGCCTCCAGATCGACCTCGACCGGGATGTGCCCCCGCGGCGTCAGGTTCCCCCGCTCGTGGAAGATCGAGAGGAGGTTCCCGCCGTTGTTGGCGATCGGACCGAGCGCCCGCAGCAGTTCGCCCGGTTCGTCGACGAGTTCCAGCCGGATGGTGTAGGCGTGGACCTCCTCGGTGTGTCCGTCGTTCATTCCCGAGTCACCCCCGCTCCGCAACGGCCGTCGTCTGGCAGATACCGCCGCGACCGGTCTCCGGTCCCGTCACTGGTCATACCACCATCTGACACACGGACCGACATAAGAACCACCTTTTTACTGTCGTTCGAGAGAGCGAAACTCTTCCGAGATCGCGAAAGAGCGCGCTGTGCTCTTTCGGGCGACGTCGGGTTGCGCGCCAAGCGGCGCGCAACCACGCCTTGAAAAACGTCTCCAGAAATCAGAGATTTCTGGCGGGCTCGCGAGAGCCTTGCTCTCGCGAACGTGGGCGAAAGAGGCTGAAGCCTCACTTCGTTCGGACTCGGTGAACCGCGCTCGCGGAGCGAACGCGGATGCTGGCGCGCTCAGTACAGGAGATTTACCTACTGCCTGCTGACTGATTTCCGATGTAGGTTCCCCTACTCATGGCTGTGGGTGGAGTCTTCAGATGGCAGTTTGAGTAGCGTCCAGATGTGTTGGCGGATCCAGTTGCGTATCTGTCGTCCGCAATCCGTGAATATGAGAGCTGCAGCCAAAACAATGGCTGTGGTATGGAGGCCCACTTCTCCCCAAGGCGTCAGCTCAAGACTGAACACGAGGGTGATCCCGGAGAGTAGTAGCACACTGAAGGCTGCTTCAGAGACGAAGTACCCCGCACTGGCTGGAAGTGAAGGGTGCCACCCGAGTGACCAGAGCAGGACAATCACAGCCGTACCAAACAACAGTCCAGCACCCAGTCTTGAGAGGGGGATAACAGCCGGAACTGCATCGAACAATGCCAATCCGAGAGTCCAGAACGACGATCCGACAAGAAACCAAACCAGAAGTAAATGGCCAAAAGAGGGCTTCCCTTCGGAGGCAGGGCTAGCTTCTTGGGATTGTTCAATGGATTGTGCCATTACACCAACATCAACCTGAGTTCCAAAAGAGTGTTTGGTCTATCGGGTACCCCTTCGTTCAGCACGCACTCCCTGCTTACCAGATAGTCCGAAGACAGTTCGCTGAAAGCACTACGGCGGGATTCATCGAAGCCACTCGGCTCACGGCAACACTTTGTCGTACATCTTGTCGATGCGCCGGTTCCACCGCCGTCCCTGCTCGCGGCTCCCACCCCACGGGTTCCGAGAGAAGTAGTACATGCTCGCGAGGATGACGCCGATCGTCACTGGGAGGTTCGGGTCGGCGATGGCGAAACTCAGCATGAAGTGTGAGAGGCCGGCGATCAGTCCGCCGATGAGGATGTCGAGCACCTGGTGAAGGAACGACATACGACGGTGTAGGGACCGCTACGGGGTAAAGTTGGTCAAACGGAGCGGTCGCGGGGCGGAGCGGTATGGTCGCGGCGCGGTAAAGCGACGAGCGCAGCACCCGCGAGCGCGGCAGTGCCGCGCTCGCGGCAGTTTTCCCCAAGTTTTTGGAAGAGGGGGTGCGCCTCGCGCACCCCCTCTTGTAAAAAGTGGGTTAGAAGTAGTTGATCGCTTCCGGAAGCTCAGTCTTCATGCCCTTCCGCTCCCGAATTTCGGTGATCTGGTCGGGCTGGAGGTTGTCGGCCATGACCTGGAAGCCGGCGTTCTCGGTGTTCCAGGAGGCACGGCCCTCGGTAGCCGAGCGGATGTCGGAGGAGAAGCCGATCATCTCCTCGACGGGCGCGACGCCCTCGACGACCATCAGGTCGCCTTCCTGGTACATGTCGTCGACGCGGCCACGGCGGCCCTGGATCTCGCCGGAGGCGGCACCCATGTGGTCGTTTGGCACGTCGATCCGGACTTCCTGGATCGGCTCCAGCAGGCGGATCTCGGCGTCGATCAGGGCGTTGTGGACGGCCTGGCGAACGGCCGGGATGACCTGTGCCGGACCGCGGTGGATGGCGTCCTCGTGGAGGCGAGCGTCGTGCAGGCGGATGAGTGCGCCCTGCACGGGTTCGGCGGCCAGCGGCCCGTCGTCGAGTGCCTCTTCGAGGCCCTCGATGACGAGTTCCATCGTCTCGTTGAGGTGCTGGATCCCCTTCGTGTCGTCGATGAGGATGTTGGTGTTGTGGATCGTCTCGACTTCCTGGGCGGCGTCCTTGTCGAGACCGGCCTCCATCAGGGCCTCACGCCGTTCGAGTTCGGGCATGTCCATCGAGGCCTCGCCCATCTTGATCGTCTCGACGACATCCTCCTCGAGGGGTTCGATGGAGATGTAGAACCGGTTGTGGCGGTTCGGGGAGATGCCCTCGACCTCCCGGGACTCCTGCTGGGGCGCTTCGCGGAAGACGACGATCGGTTCACCGGTGTGGACCGGGATCCCCTGGTTGCGCTCGATGCGCTGGGTGATGACTTCGAGGTGGAGTTCACCCTGCCCGGAGATCAGGTGTTCGCCGGTGTCCTCGTTGATCTCGATCTGGATCGTCGGGTCCTCCTTGGAGACCTGCTGGAGCGTCTCGATGAGCTTGGGCAGGTCGTCCATGTTCTGTGCCTCGACGGACTTCGTGATCACCGGCTCGGAGATGTGTTCGATGGACTCGAACGGCGTCATCTCGGCCGAGGAGACCGTGGAGCCGGCGATGGCGTCCTTGAGGCCGGTGACGGCGGCGATGTTCCCGGCGGGAACGCGGTCGACCTCCTCGCGCTCGCCGCCCATGTAGATGCCGACGCTCTGGATGCGGTTCTTGCCGGCGGTGCCGGAGACGTAGAGTTCCTGACCCTTCTCAAGCGTGCCGGAGAAGACACGACCGGCGGCGATCTCGCCCGCGTGGGGGTCGACGCCGATGTCGGTGACCATCAGGACGACATCGCCGTTCTCGTCGACGAGTTCCATCTGTTCGGCCAGTTCGGAGTCTGCGTCGCCGCGCCAGATGCGCGGGATCCGCATCGGCTGGGCGTCGATGGGGTTGGGGAAGTGCTCACAGACCATGTCGAGCACAACGTCGGCCAGGGGCGTCCGCTCGTGGAGTTCCTGGCGCTTGTCGGCCCGTTCGAGGTCGATGATGTCGCCGAAGTCCATGCCGGTACGCTGCATCGACGGCATGGAGACCCCCCACTTGTAGAGCGCAGAACCGAAGCCAACAGTGCCGTCCTCGACGGAGACGGTCCAGTCCTCGATGTCGTCCATCTCCTCGGTCATGCCGCGGATGAGGTCGTTCACGTCGCGGATGACCGCGGTCAGCCGTTCCTGCATCTCCTGGGGACCTTCTTCGAGTTCGGAGATGAGGCGGTCGACCTTGTTGATGAAGAGGGCGGGCTTGACGCCTTCGCGCAGTGCCTGCCGGAGGACCGTCTCGGTCTGGGGCATGGCACCCTCGACGGCGTCGACGACCACCAAGGCCCCGTCGACGGCGCGCATCGCACGGGTCACGTCGCCCCCGAAGTCGACGTGGCCGGGCGTGTCGATGAGGTTGATGAGGTGGTTGGTGTCCTCGTACTCGTGGGTCATCGAGACGTTCGCCGCGTCGATGGTGATCCCGCGTTCCTGCTCGTCCTCCTCGGTGTCCATCGCGAGCTGTTCACCGGCGGTCTCGTCGGAGATCATCCCCGCACCGGCCAGCAGGTTGTCCGTCAGTGTCGTCTTGCCGTGATCGACGTGGGCGGCGATGGCGATGTTCCGGATGTTCTCCGGCTCGTCCATCAGCCGTTCGCACTCCTGTACGATCTTTTTGCGTCGGCCCATTATACTCAGGCATATCGGAAGCAGGGTCAAAAGTGAAGTGGTTTGCCCCAGCGGCCGCATGATCCGGAAATCGCCCGTGAACGCCCGTCGGCCCGCAAAAGTGATACGCTTCGCTCCCGTATCTGATGCAGACATGGACGTTCGCGTGCAGGGTACTGGGTCGACGGAGCCGTTTCTTGGCGCACGTGACCTCTTCGAGACGGAGTACGACCTCGACCGTCCGGTCTCGGTCTACATCCGCGAGGATCCCGACGAGCGCACCTGGACGAGCCACGACCCCGACGGCCACACCCTCTCGATCTCCCGACAGGCGGCAAACAGCGCCATGGCCCGCGAACTCGCCCTCCACGAGTTCGCCCACATGCACCGCAACGAGCAGGCCCACCCCTCACACACCCAGTCGACCGAGGAAGCGCTCTATCTCGCCCTCTCGGGCCGGAGCGTGGAACGTCGGAAACTCACCCACTGCTATCAGATCGCCAACCACATGAAAGATATCTACGCCGACGACCTGACGCTATCGGTCGCCCCGGCGGACAAGCTGATCGCCTTCCTCGAGTCGAGTCTGGCGACGGCACTGGCCGACCACCCCGGCCCGACGAGTGCGAACTGGACCCGGCTGACCCCGGCGGCCGACCCGGAGATCACGGCCGTCAACGCCGCCTTCGCCCTGGCACTGGTCGAGCGCCACGGTCTCGTCTCCCCCGACCATCGACTGTACGACCTGGCAGACGCCGCGGCGAACGACGCCCCGGGCATCCGCTTCGAGCGGTTCAAAGAACGGTTCCGCTCGCTCGCCGACGACCCCGGCGAGAGCGAGTACCGGAAAGCCCTCGTCGACGTGACCCGGGAGTACGCCATCGACGAGCCACGAGCGGCCGACTGACCGGCGCTACCGGCCGTCACCGGCCGCATCCGCGTCGGGGCCCGTCCAGGCGAACGCGAGGATCCCGCCGAGTCCACCGAGTACCGACCCGACGACGAACCCGCCGAGCGCGCCGAACAGCGAGACCGTCGCCACGAGGATGCCCAGCCCGCCGAACACCGACGACAGCGACGGCACGGCGAACACGAGCAGGCCACAGACGACGAGCGAGCCGCCGAACAGAAGCGCCGGGCCGGTAAAGGAGCCAGCAGCGAAGAGGACGAACTCGTCGTACGCCGCCGGCAGGTACGCCGTCAGGAGGCCGGCGACGAGCAACAGCGTCCCACCCCAGAACGGTCGCTGGCGACGCCAGTCGTCGAAGGTCGCCCACCGCTTTCGGGCCGTCGTGCGTCGGCCGCGGTCCGCGTCGTCCATCGGTCAGAATTTGAATTCCTCGTCCAGATCGCCGGTCTCGATGTCGTCGTCGCCCGCGTCTGCATCCTCGTTCAGGTCCTGCAGTCCGAGACCGAGGTCGTCGACGCCGTCCTCACTCTCTTCCTCGTCACCGTCCTCGTCGTCTCGCTGCCAGATGAACTCCGAGGTTTTGCCCCAGATGAAGCCCGAAGAGCCGCCCCAGATGAAATCGGAGGTCCCGCCCCAGATGAACTCCGACGCCTCGGCGACCGTCTTGACGTCGACATCGGACTCGGCCGGCGGTTCCCAGGCGTAACAGAGGACGCCACCGGCAGTGGCGACGATCATGCCGAGGAAGAAGCCACCGAGCGCGCCGATCAGCGACAGTGTGGCGAAGGCGATGCCGAACACGCCGAACACCGAGGTGAATTCTGGCCTGGCCAGCGCCGCGAGCCCACAGAAGGCCACGAGCGACGCGAAGAACAGCCCGATGACGGTGAACGTCCCCCCGATGAACAGAAGATGAGGGGCGATCTGGATCGGCACCCAGCCGATGATCGCGCCCCCCAGTAACAGCAGGGAGCTCCCGAGTATGGGCCGTGGCTGTCGCCAGCGGCGAAACTCCCCTCGAGGATCAGCCAGCCAGTCCCGAACCGACGATCCGCCCCCCGTCGACGTTACCATTCCAGCGGAACTGTACCCTGGACCCGCTTTTGTCTTTCGGCAAGTTCACACACGAAAACGAAGACAGCTATCAGAGCGTGTTACAGAGCGGGTTGTACCACGGACAGGAGGCGGAGACGGTGACGGTGTCGGTCGCGGTCGCACCGTCGTCGTCAGTCACCGTCAGCGTCACCGTGTACTCGCCCTCCGAATCGAAGGCGTGATCGACCTGCTGACCGGTCGCTTCCACCGACCCGTCACCGTCGAAGTCCCACTCGTAGGACGCGATCGACCCGTCCGGATCGCTCGATCCAGACCCGTCGAAGGTGACGGACTCGCCGGGCTCGGGTGACGTGTTACTGACCGACGCGCTCGCGGTCGGTGCGTCGTTCGTATCGACCGAGATCGTGACGTTCGTCGAGTCGGTCACGCCGTCGTCGTCGGTCACCGTCAGCGTCACCGTATACTCGCCGGGCGAACTGTACGCGTGCGTGGTGAACGCCCCGGTTGCGGTCGCGCCGTCCCCGAACTCCCACTCGATCGACTCGATCGACCCGTCCGGATCGGTCGAGCCCGATCCGTCGAACGAGATCGACTCGCCGACCTCGACGAGTGTCGACTCGACTGCGGCGTCGGCAGTCGGCGGCTCGTTGTCGACGACCGTCGTCGTCACGGTGTCGGTCGCGGTGTCGCCGTCGTCGGCGGTCACCGTTAGCGTCGCCGTGTACTCGCCGGCCGTGTCGTACGTGTGAGAGACCTGCTGGCCCGTGGCGTTCGTCCCGTCACCGAAGTCCCACTCGTAGGACGTGATCGTACCGTTACTGGCGACCGAGTTCGAGCCGTCGAACGTGACGGTATCACCGGCCATCACCTCGCTCGGACTCCCCGACGCACTGGCGATCAGCGAGTCGCTGCCCTGGACGGTGACGGTGACCGAGTTCGAGGACGTCGCGCCGTCGTCGTCGGTCACCGAAAGCGTCGCCGCGTAATTTCCGTCCTCACTGTAGGTGTGGGTGACCTGCTGGCCCGTGGCGGTCGAGCCGTCCCCGAAGTCCCACTCGTAGGATTCGATCGTCCCGTCCGGGTCGCTCGAACCCGATCCGTCGAACGTGACCGACTGCCCCGGCTCGACCGTCGTCGAGGACGCAGTCGGACTCGACATCGGTGGATCGTTGCCCTCGACGACGATCGTCACCGAATCGATCGTCGACGTGCCGTTGTTGTCAGTCACCGTCAGCCGCGCCGTGTAGGCTCCCGAGTCGTCGTACGTGTGGGTGACCTGCTGGCCCGTGGCGGTCGAGCCGTCACCGAAGTCCCACTCGTAAGATTCGATCGACCCGTCCGGATCGATCGATCCCGACCCGTTGAAGGTGACCGTATCGCCGGCACTGACCGTCGTCGAACTGGCATCGGCGTCGGCCGTCGGTGCAGTATTGGCGCTCCCGCCGGAACTCGTATCGGCACTACACGGCCCCCACTCGAACGTATCGTCGTTATCACTGTCGTAACAGGCGAAGAATCTGAGGTCCGTGATGGAGATGCTGTCGGCATAGAGGTAATGTGCCCGGATCCGGACGCCGTCACGGTCGGATCCCTGGAGCGTGACCGGTCCGTCCGACCGGATCCGCCAGCGGCCGCGAGCGTCCGAGGCGTTCGTGTCGTTGGTCAGAAACTCGTTGAACTCCGCCTGATCGGCACCGAGCGCGGAGGAACGCACCAGCACGTCCCCGCCGTCGGTCCCGGCCGGTGACATGAACTTGACCCGTACCGTCCCCGACATCGGGAACGCCGAAAACGACCCCAAATCGAGGTCCTTGGTCAGCCCGAACTGCTGAATGTCGGTGTTCGAGAGCTGCACGACCGTCTGCGGGAAGTTCTCCTCGGAGTCCGTGTTCCCGACGCCCGGATACAACACCATATCGTCCGCGGTGATCTCCGACGCCGTTATGTTGAACCCGCCGACGCCGGCCAGCGGTAGCGCGTACGCGACGCCGGTCGACATTACTAACAGCCCGATCAGTGCCCATATCGCAACGGCGGTTCCAGCCCCCCGCGCAATGCGTGTCCGGTTGTACATAGTTAACAATCGCTCGTTGTGTGCCGTCCCACGGGCAGTCCCCATCCCCCTCGCCCGCTCAACGTGTTGATGCAATCAATACGAGATTCCATGCTGAACCTTACCCCGGATATGGACGGTCATTAATAATAACCCCAGTGGTGGATCCGGAGTCTGGTCGGCGCGTTCGATTTACTGGTCGCCCTGCCAGCTGAACTGTACGTCTTCGTTGGCACCGGTGTCCGGACTGCCAGTGGTACCGGCACTGGTACTCGGGTCCGGATCGGGGTGTCGCCAGGCAACACAGAGGTTCCCGCCGATGATACCGATCAACATTCCGACGAAGAGCCCCCCGAGTGCACCGATGAGCGAGAGGATCGAGAGCGCGATCCCGATGACGCCGAAGATCGTCGATAGCTCCGGTCTGGCCATGACGAACGCGCCGGTCAGAAAGACCATCGCGGCGAACACCAGTCCGATGACGGTGAACGAGCCACCGATGATGGCGAGTTCGGTCGCGAACTGGATCGGCACCCAGCCGATCACAGCACCGCCGATCATCAACAGGAGTGCACCGAGGAACGGACGCCCCTGTTTCCACTCATCGAACCGGCTACGCCGGTCGTCGACGCGTCGGCGGATCGGCCCCGGAACAGTATGCCAGAGTTTTGCTCGAACGGACATTGTTTCTCTCTTTTTCGCGTTGTCGCACTAAAATCTCGCGGCTACCCTGTATAAAAAACGGTTGGTCGGTTAGCTGGCTGTCGTTAGCTGGCCCACTCGTAGGTGCCGTCGTTGTCGTTGTCGTACTGCACCTCGAGCTGCATGCCGGGGATCGTGATGGTGTCGGTGGCCAGGTAGGTCGCACGGATGTACGGGTCCTTCATGACCATGCCAGTCTGGTTAGCGCCACCGGTGTAGTTCTTGTTCCGCTCACCAGCGATGGTATCCGGAACACCACCGATCGGGTTCTCCGGATCCTGGTTGGTGCGGAGTTCGAGCCAGCTGGAGATGTCGCGGGCACTGTCGACCCGGTTCTCGTCGATCTCCATGCCGGAGAACACCGCTTCGTCGGCGGACAGCTGCGGCGTCTTCATCATGAGCGTGCCAGACGACACGTTGCCGCTAGCCGCGATCACGATCCGAGCCTTCCCAGGCATGACACCGCCACTGTAATTCTGAAGGTCGAACACCTTCTTCAGTTGCATGCCTTCGATCTCGGTGCTATCGAGCTCGACGACACCAACCGGGTACTGGTTGTTGACGTCGGCGTTACTTCCACTGGAAACGTCCGTGGAATTCTCGGCATCAGACGAACCGGGGTAGAGGATCATGCCCTCGCCCTCGATCGTATCAGCCGAAATCGTGAAGCCACCGATACCTGCGACAGGCATCGCGAACGCCGTGCCCGTGCTCACGAAGAGCAGGCCGACGATCGCGACCACCCCAAGCGATGCACCCGTACTTTTTGCGAGTATGCTTTTGTCGTACATTGATTTCTCACTCTCGTTCGTGCGCTATGCACGCGTGGCATGCGACGTTCCGTCGATCTCCCCCTCTCGCCCGACACCAGACCGGTGTCAGGCCCCAACACCACGGGAGTACGGTGACCGTGATTCTCCCCACGAGAGCACGGTCGCCGTTACGGGAGAGTTCCAATCGTCTCGTCCGCTTACCACGTCATTGAAACACACATACTGACTCATCCCTGAGTGTTACCCCGGACATAGACGGTCATTTATAACCAATATACTAAATGGCGGCTTTCGCTCCGAGATACCGTATCTGAAACTGCACGACTCCGTGGGTATTCGGACCGATCGTCGGCGGAACGAATCGGTTCTGTTACCGAGTGGTACCGTTCACAGTTCGTTCCGCCCGGTCGAGCACAGCTATCGCTCGCCCAGTTGCGAAAAAAGAACACGAATCGCTGGTCGATCGAACCCCGTCGGTTCGATCAGTTGCCGCTCGTGACCTCGCTAACCGGTTCCTCGTGGAACACGATGTAGAGGTTCTGGACGATCTCGTTCTCGCCGGATCCGGCAGGCAGGCCGACGTCGCTGTTAATGGTGCTGTTCCACGAGCCACAGACCTCCGAGGTCGTCTTGGGGATACTGAAGGTCCCGTCGACCACCGTCGCGCGGGCCGTGCCATTCGGCTGAAGCGCACCCGGATCACCGGTGAGGTCGCCGCTCGTCCCGGTCGTCCCCTGGACGTTGACGTCGAGAGCGCAAGTGTCAGCGAACAATGGGTCTTCGAGGTACGACTTGATCGGCGCGCTGAACGACCCAGTACCGCTTTCGATGTCGATGTTCCCGGTGATAGTGTCCGCTGCAGTGTTGTTCGCCATGACGGTCCCCAGCGTGGTATCGTCGAACGGAATCGGCGGGAAGTGGAAGTTCTCCGGTTGGACCGTGTAGTCGCCCGTATCGGGGTCCAGGTCTGCCGTGAACTTCACACAGCCCTTGGACTCGTTCTCGGGCTCACCGTTCGGACAGTCGGGCAGTTCCGAACGCAGGTCGTTCGTCCCGACCTGCAGGTAGCCGCTCTCGGTGTAGGCCGTGAACGACTGGTACTGCGGCGTTCCCGAGTCGGTCGATTCCAAATTGAAGTTGGCCGTCGTCGTCTCGCCGGCGGTCACAGTGACATCCTGCGAGGACGTGTTGTAGCCCTCGGCAGTGGCCTCGACCGTGTAGTCGCCCGCGTCGAGCGTCAGGGTGTAGCTCCCGTCGGCCGACGTGGTCGTGGACTGACTGCCAGCCGAGACAGTCGCCCCGTCGATTCCGTTTCCGCTGCTAACGTTGACGACGGTCCCTTCGACCGTCCCCGTCGTGACGCTCTCACTCAGCGTGAAGTCGGCGGTCGTCGTCTCGCCGGCGGTCACAGTGACATCCTGCGAGGACGTGTTGTAGCCCTGGGCGCTGGCCTCGACCGTGTAGTCGCCCGCGTCGAGCGTCAGGGTGTAACTCCCGTCGGCCGACGTGGTCGTAGACTGGCTGCCAGCAGAGACCGTCGCGCCGTCGATCGCACTGCCACTGGCGTCGGAGACGGTCCCTTCGACCGTCCCCGTCGTGTCCGGTGCGTTCACCGTCACCGAGGTAGACGCGTCGCCGTCTTCCGTACTGACGGTGGCGGTGTGGTCGCCGGCGTCACCGGACGTGGTCGCCCAGGAGAGGGAGACCGATCCGGTCTCGCCGGCGTTCAGGTTGACATCCTGACTGTCTGCTTCACTGCCGTCGATGAGGAGCTGGACAGTCTGGGTCCCGGACTCGTCACCGGTGTTCTCGACCGTCGCGTCGACGGTCAGCGTCTCGCCTTCCGTCACCGGCGAGTTGGTGCTGTCAACCGAGACCTGGAAATTGGCCGGGGCGGTTTCGTTACCGTCACCGCCGTTCTGTCCGTCGTCACCGTCGTCGCCGTCATCGCCACCGATGCCGCCGAAGTCCGGTGCTTCTCCGTTGTCACCGATGCCGCCGAAGTCCGGTGCATCGCCGTTGTCGCCGATACCGCTGAAGTCCGGTGCTTCTCCGTTGTCACCGATACCGCCGAAGTCCGGCGCATCGCCGTTGTCACCGATACCGCTGAAGTCCGGCGCATCGCCGTTGTCGCCGATGCCGCCGAAGTCGAACGACGATTCGTCACTGACGTCGCCGAAGTCGAAGGTCGGTTCGTCCGCTGAACTGTTGTCCCCGTCGAACCCGAAGTTCGCTCCGTCGTCGATGTTGAAGTCGAACTCGGGTGGCCCGTCGTCGGTGGTCTCGTTAGCCAGTGCGGCTGCCGGTGTGGCACCCACTAGCAGTAACCCGACGATGGCGAGCAGGGAGATCGTTACGACCGTTCCGTTAGTTATCGTTCCCTTGTCGAATCCCATAGTTTGCTCCATCTGATACACGCTGACCGCTGTCAGCGCCGTGGCACGACCCCCCAACACCGGGACTGGAGGCGTCCCGTCCGCAGGCCCCACTACCTGCGGGTCGTCTCTCGTTCCCTCGTTGCACGCTCGAACGCGTGCGCGTGACACACCACATGTCGTCCTGGCGTCGTTGCCACTACGGGGATACTGGACAGGGACATCATGCTTAGGATTGCCCCGGATATGGACGGTTATTTATTACCAACAGGTTCGAGGTGATAGAATTTGCGTGCGGGAACACACAGCCTTGGCTATCGAAGTGGATGCGAGATAAATCGAAAACGCAGCGTGAGAATTAGCGAGCGGCTGCCGCGACGCGTTCTTTCTCTTCTTTCTGGTTGACGGCGTAGGTGCTCACGTCGTCGTTAGCCGCGCCGACGAGCTGGCTGGCCAGCGCTTCCTCGACGTCCGTCGGCGTCTTGAACGAGTCCTGGTAGACGCCCTCGGCGAGGAACTTCAGCGCCTGGTCGACCCGGCGCTGGGGCGCGACGTCGACGGCCTTCGGGACCGAGATGCCACCGTACTTCAGGCGGACGGTCTCCTCCCGGGGGGCGCTGTTCTCGACGGCCTGGACGAGGACCTGGACCGGGTTCTCGTCGGTCCGCTCGTTGACGATCTCGAAGGCTTCCCGGGCGATCCGGGTCGCCTGCTGTTTCTTGCCCGTGTTCTCCTCGGTCTGCATCAGCCGGTTGATCAGCCGCTCCACGATGGAGATCTCGCTTTTCTTGAACTGCTTGCCGGCGTGGCGACCCATCGTGTGCGCGATGGGTGTGACCGTGATGTAACGTTCGGTGGAGGGGTCGTAGTACTCGATGTCCGTGACCTCCCACTGCCCGAACAGCTTCGCGGGCGCGCTCTCCTCCTCGTCGGTGCCGGCAGGGGACTCCGGCTCGGGTGCGTCGCTGCTCATGATTAGCGGACCGGCTTCTCGGCGTTCCCGCGGACGAGTTCGATCAGCGAGACGCCGTTGACCTTCTCGACCTTGTAGTTGACACCGGAGAGGTCGCCCATCGCGCGACCCTTCGCGCCGCCGATCCCGGCGATGGTGACCTCGTCGTGTTCGTCGATAAAGGAGATAGCACCGTCACCCGGACAGAAGGCAGTCACCTGTTTGCCGTTCTTGATCAGCTGGACGCGGACACACTTCCGGACCGCGGAGTTGGGCTGTTTGGCCTCGACAGCTGTCTTTTCGAGCACGATACCGCGACCCTGAGGTGCACCCTCGAGGGGGTCGGACTTCTCCCGAAGTCCCCGCTCTCGGCGCGCGTACTTCGAGTCGGACCACCGATGCTTCTGGCGGTCCTTCCGGAGCTTGCGCGCGGCGTATTTGCCGTTCGCCATAGTACCCGTCCGTACCCAACCGAGCTACTTAAGCGTCCTCTTTCGAACCAGCGACGACCCCGCCGCGTCTCACGGGATGGGACGCCGTACCAACCGTTCGCGACGCTGGCCCCAACAGGCGACAGTCGTGCGACAGACCCCGGAGAATGTGGTGTCGCCGACGAGTCAGTCACCGTCGCAGGGGATGCCGTCGCGGGCGTCCCAGGCGACGAACGTGCGTGCGAGGCGAGTCAGCGCGGCGAAGGTCCCCTCGACGGTGTCTTCCTCGGCGACGGCATCGTCGAACGCGTCGAGCCAGCCGAGTTCGGTCACCACCGTCCGCTGGAGGTCACGGAGTGTCTCGATCTCGCTTCCGTCGCCGTCGCGCTCTCGAAGCGTCGCCTCTCGGGAACAGAGGGCAGACATGAACTCCAGTTCGGCGGCGACGTGGTCCGGGATCCCGTCACCTCGGTCGGGTTCGAAGCCGACCTGGGCGTACAGCCGAGCCATCGTCGCCGCGGGGTCGCCGAGCAACTCGCCGGCGGCACCCTCGTCGTGGTACGGCGAGTCCGATTCGAAGGACTCGCTGGGGTCGTCGGCGTGAGCCGACGCGAACGGCGGGACGTAGTGGGGCCCCGGAACGACGAACAGGTTGTCGTAGCCGACCCGGAGCGCCTCGGCGTCGAGGTCGGCGCGGGTGAGCGCATCGGTCGGTATCTCGGCCGGGAGTTCGGCCCCGAGTCGGGCGAACGTCCCGTCTTCGAGTGCGGTCGCCAGCGTCTCGGCCTCGCCGTCGAAGGCCGCCGCCAACAGTCCGTAGACGCTCGCTCTCGCCCGGGCGACCGAGCCGTCCGCGGCGGGCGTCGGGGGCGCGGTGTCGTCGGGCCGTTCGTCCCGGCCCTGGGTGTGTCCTCCCATCGGAATCACCGCCGTTCGATCTCGACGAAGGCGTCGTACTGTGCGTTGCTCCCGCCGACGAGATCCGACAGGCCGGTGTCACCCAGTTCCGCGTCGAGGGGTTGGAGGTGGTTGATGGCGAACCCGGCGTCCCGGCCCTTCGCCAGCCCCGCCTCCTCGGTCATCGGTTCGTCGAACCGGTAGGGGGTGTGCCCGTCGGCCTCGACCGGGCCGCGGGTGGCACCGTCGATCGTCTCCGCGGTCGCGCCGTCGCCGCTCCGGCCCCAGCCCCACATCGCGCCGACCACGCCCGGACGGATACCGCCAGTGACCATCGCGATCCCTTCGACCTCGCGGCGGCCGGCGTCGATACTGATCTCGTCGCCGTTCTCGATCCCGCGTTCCTCGGCGTCGCGGGGATTGATCCACACCGGGTTCTCCGGGCGGGTCTCCCGCAGCCACGGGCTGTTGGTGGTCCGGTGCATCCCCTGGGTCCGAGGCTTCCAGTTGATGAGCCGCAGGGGCCGGTCGGGGTCGCCGTCGCCCGTGACCGACGCCTGCACCTCGCCGCTGTAGTGTTCCACGTCGTCGACGCGCGGGAGCGGGTCGAAGCGCTCGCCGGTGTAGGCGTGTTTGCCGTTCGGGACGACCTCGCTGTAGAAGTCCACACGCGAGCCGAGTTTGTAGCGCATCTTCTCGCCGTCGTAGGCGTTCGAATCCGGGAAGCGCTCGGCGTAGTCGTACTCGTGGCCGTACTCGGCGAAGCGGTCGCCGTAGTCCTCGACCGGTTCCTCGAAGCGCCCGCCGCGGTTGAGCACGGTGACGACCTTCGGCCACTCCGCGGCCGTGACGGCCTGTTTCCAGCGGTCGAGGTCGAAGGCGTCGCCAAGTCCCTTCTCGTGGCTCTCGCGGAAGACCCGCAACTCGTCTTCGCCGGCGTCGGGAACCGGCTCCCGGGAGTAGGCGATGTTCGCGGCGAGTTTCAGGTAGAAGTCCTCCGCCTGGTGGAGCGGCCACAGCTCCCCGTCGCTGTCGGGGATCGCACCCTCGCCGACGCCGGGGAGGTCGAGTTCCTTCCAGAGGTCGATCAACACCTCCTCGAACGGACGCGCGTCCGGGACGACGCTGACCGCGGGCTGGCTGATCTTCTCGTCGGCCAGTCGCTTGTTCGGGTAGGTGCCGAAGTTCTCCCAGCGTTCGAGGTAGGTCGGCTCCGGCAGGATGTAGTCGGCGTACTTGCTGGTCTCCCCGATCACCGTGTCCGAGGCGACGACCAGCGGGATGGTGTCGGGGTCGCCCAGAATGTCCGGGATCTGGTCGCCGCCAGCGATCGCCATCACGTGGTTGTTCGAGTACGGCCGGATGAACAGCGCCTCGATGCCGTAGGGGTACTCGTCGGCGGCGCTCCCGTACAGTTCCTGGGTGGCCTGTGGCGGCGCGACGGGGAACCACGGCCGCTTCGCCGGGTAGCCGTCGTCGCGCTCGAAGAGTGAGGTGTCCTCGTAGTTGACACCGCCACGCAGGAGCGGGATGCCCCACGGCGAGTGGCCGTCGGGGACCTGCCCGAGCTGGTAGCGGCCCGACATCGTGTCGTAGCCGGCGTAGGGCGTGATCTGGCCCCCTTTCCAGTCGTAGTTCCCGATGAGGTGCTGGAGGGTGGCGATGGCGCGGGTGTTGTAGAACCCGTTGGTGTGTTTGGCCGGGCCGCGGTAGGCCATGATCGCCGCCTGCTTGCCGTGACTGGTGAACTCGTCGGCGATCTCGGTGAGTCGGTCGACCGAGACGCCAGCCATCTCGGCGTACTCGGCGACGGTGTGCTCGAAGACGCGGTCGCGGTACTGGCTCCAGACGCTCTCGACGGCGGCCCCGTCGACGGTCATCGACACGTCGAGGACGGCGGTCTCGATCTCGCTGACCGGCCCCAACTCGCCGGTGTCGGCGTCGACAGCGACGAAGTCCTCGGCCAAATCGTGGTCCTCGGCGACCAGCCCAAGCTCCGACGCGCGGGCTTTCGGACCGGCGTCCTCGTCGACGAGGACGAGGTGGGTCGCGTCGCTCCAGGTCGGTTCGCCGTCGGTCTCGGCGGCACTCTCCGAGGGATTGCGGAGGTACTCGCGGTCGTGGCGGTCGTGGTCGATGATCCAGCGGGCCATCCCGAGCGCGAGCGCGCCGTCCGCGCCGGGTTCGACCGGGACCCACGTGTCCGCCTTCTCGGCGGTCTTCGAGAGCCGCGGGTCGACCACGTCCATCCGCATCCCGTCCGCGATGGCGTTGGTCAGTTTCGGGGCGAGCCAGGTCGGCCCCTTGTTGGCGACCATCGGGTTGGTCCCCCACACGAGGAGGTACTCGCAGTTCTCGATGTCGGGGTACTGGCGTTTCTTCGGGGCGTCGTGGGAGCGGACGTTCCCGAGGACGCTGGAGAACCCGCAGGTCCCGGCGTGGTGGACGCTGTTGATCGAGCCCAGCCCCTGGTGCCAGAGCCGGGTCCGGATGAAGTTGCGGCGGAATCCGCCCACGTCGACGATCTGGTTGGCCTTCGGTCCCAGATCGGGGTGGTCGGTGTCGATCAGGTCGTCGCCCCACTTCTCGTCGAAAGTCGCCTTGTCCATCTCGTCGTTCTGGACCGCCTCCCAGTCGGCCATCACCGCCTCCTGGGGAGCGTACCCCCACAGGTCGCGAAGTCCGGGGTGGCCGAGTTCCTCGTCGCCTTCGACGATGTCCGTGATGGCCTGCTCCCAGGAGACGGTCTTCCACTCGCCGGAGCCCCGGGGGCCGACCCGTTTCATCGGCTTGCGGACCCGGTAGCTGTCGAAGGCCGTCTGGATGCCGGCCTGGCCCTTCAGGCAGATCCGCCCGCCCGACAGCGACCAGCGGTCGGTGTCGACGTCGCCGGTGCCCTCGAGGTCGCCCGTCGCCACGTCCGCGGGGTCGCTCCCGTAGGGGACCTGCGAGAACGGCTGGGTGTTGAGAAAGGAGTACGGGTTGCCGGCGAGTTTGCGGACGAGCGAACTGTACTGGCCGCTGTCGGCCCCGTCGTCGGCGATACGGACCTTGATCGGGCAGAAGGTATTACACTGCCCGCAGGTGGTGTGGATCACGTCGCTCGCGCCGTACTCGCCGTAGTCCTCGCCCACGTAGTGGGGGTCGTCACTCCAGAGGTCGTCGAGGTCGACGTTCACGGTCGCGGCGCTCGCGCCGGCCACGAGGCCGACGCTCCCGACCGCTTTCACGAGGTCGCGTCTGGTGAGCGATGCGCCGCCGGAGTCGGTACGCTCGTCGTCGTCAGGTTCGGTGGACATCAGTGATCACCTCCGTCGAGTGGCGTCAGTGGCAGCAGTTCCGCGCCGATCGTGTACAGCAGCAGGCCGACCGCGATCATCCCGATGCTGGTCCCCCACTCCACGGCCGAGGGGAAGTACGAGCCGTGGGGCAGTCCCTCCATGACGGGACGGATCTGGGGTGGGACGACGATGTTGAACCGGACGGCGATGATCCCGATCACGACGCTGAGGCCGGCCACCGCCATCAGCCACGGGGTGCGCCGCCAGTCGCGTTTCGAGAGCATGACCAGCGGGAACACCCAGCCCATGCCGACCATGAACCACCAGAACGACCACGACATCTCCCCGAAGAGGATGAGACGCCAGGTCTCGACCTCGTGGGGATGGAGGCTGACGATCGCGATCAACGCCTCGATGGCAGTCAGCGCCACGTCGACGATGACGAACGCGGCCAGTAGGGTCGCGAGGCGTTCGAGGATGTCCCGGTCGACCCGCTCGCCGTCGAACAGTCGCGTCCGCAGGACGTACAGCAGCATCACCAGCGCCGTCCCCGAGAGGACCGCCGAGACGATGAAGATCACCGGGAAGAGTCCGCTGTTCCAGTACGGGCGGGCCTTCGAGACGGCGAAGAGGACGCCGGTCCCGCCGTGGACCATGAAGATGGCCAGCGGGATGCCGAGGATGCCGGCCCGCTTCAGCCACGTGCGGTCTCTCGTTCTGGACTCCTCGGTGAGCTGTCGGCGGCCCAGCGTGAGCAGTCCGGCGAGTCGCGCCCGCAGGCCCGACCCGCGCTCGGCGACGCGGGCGAGGTCGTACCGCATCGAGAAGTACAGTTCGGTCATCAATACGAAGATGTAGGCCACGTAGGCGTGGACCTCCCAGGAGAGCGCGGACGTGACCTGTCGCCAGGCGAAGGGGTGCCACATCCGGTCCATCCGGCCGAGGTCGGTCCAGACGAACAGCAGGGCGACGGCCATGCTGATGATCGCCGCGAACAGCGCGTCGCGGTCGACGCGGTGCAGTCGCTCGATGCCGAAGACGTTCGCCAGCGTGCTCACGAGGAAGGCCCCCGCCGAGAGGCCGACGAAGTAGATGTAGAAGGCGACCCACGCGCCCCACGGCGTGATGCTCGTGAGGTTGGTACTCCGCATACCGCCCTGGAGGCGCAGCCACATCGCGTACCCGCCGATCAGCAGCAAGACGGCGAGCAGGGCGTACCAGGCCACGCGGAGCCGGCCGTTCCGGAATCCGAAGTCGAATTGTTTGCTATCAGTTGCCATGGTGATCACTCCAGGTAGTAGACGTTCGGGTCGGTGCCCTCGTCTTCTTTCAACTGCATCGCACGCGTGGACTCGGCCATCTGAGCGACCTCGCTGTCGGGGTCGTCCAGATCGCCCATGTTGCGGGCGTCGCCCACGCAGGTCTCGACGCAGGCCGGTTCCTCGCCGCGGTTCAGCCGGTGATGACAGAAGTGACACTTCCGGACGTTGCCGACCGGCGACTTCTTCGGTTCGCGCTCGCCGCGGTCGACGCCGTACTCGGGGCTGGTAATCTCGCCGGCTTCATCGACCTCGTCGTCGTAGTTCTCGCCGAAGTCGAAGTAGCGTGCGCCGTAGGGACACGCGATCATGCAGTACCGGCAGCCGATACAGCGATCGTAGTCGATGTTGACGACCCCGTTGTCCATCTTGTAGGTCGCGCTCACCGGACAGACCTGCACGCAGGGCGGGTTCTCACACTGCATGCAGGGCCGGGGCACGTTCGTCCGCTGGACGTTCGGGAACTCCCCGTGTTCTTCCTCCATGACGACGTTGTAGGAGACGCCCGGTGGCGTGCGGTTCTCGGCCTTGCACGCGACCGAACAGGAGTCACAGCCGACGCACTTCTGGAGGTCGATCACCATGCCCCAGCGGTGATCGTCCTCGTCGTCACCGTCGCCCTCGTCGTCTCCGTCGGTCGGTTCCTCGAGGCTCTCGGCGATCGAGGCCATCGAGCCGACGGTACAGGAGAGCGACTCGGCCACGTCGTCCTCGATGGTCTGGTCGGCACCATGATCGACGGCGGGATTCGGCGTCTCGCGGTAGACTTCACCGAACTCCTCGGCCGCGAGGTCGTCGTAGCGCTGCCAGTACTCCTCGCTCGATATCTCGCCGCGCGAGACCGCCTTGGCGTCTTCGGCCATCGCCACGCCCAGCTCCGTCGAGAAGTCGACCTCCTCGAGTTCTGCGCGGGGGTCGGCCTGCTCGTCGTCGACCATGGCGTCGAGCTGGGCCCGGTCGGGCGTGTCCGGGACGCCCGGCATCGCGTCGTTGGAACTCATCGACACCACCTCCGTCGCGGCCACGCGTCGTGGCTGGGCTGGTTCGGCGTCATACAGTGTGACCTACACGGGGTAGCCGGGAGAGGATGCAACCCATACTGTTTGGTGGTGTCCGCGGACGCGATTCCCCGGGTAACGGGGACACCAATATAGTTTGGTCCCGGGTCTGGGCCCCCGAACCGGCCGAATCCCACGCACTCGGAATACGAGCGTGGTTTTTGTGTCGGATCGACCTATCCCCGAATATGTTCCACGTCGCGACGACACGCGCCGATCCCACTGATGGGGGTGAGTCGCGGTGAACGCCGTTCTCGCGGTCTCGATCCTCCTGCGGCTGTTCGGGACCTCTTACTCGCTGGTCTTGCTCTACCGGAGCCGGGACCGTCGCTTCGCCTTCCTGACGGCGATGCTCGCGTTGATGACGACCCGACAGCTCTGGACGGCCCAGACGACCCGGACCGGACTCGAAGAGCTGCCGGGCCTGGTCGTGAGCGGCCTCGCCGTGCTGACGGTGTTTTACCTCTCGCAGTACGTCGAAGAGGAAGACCGGGTCACGACCTCCCTCCAGCGGGCCAACGAGCGATTGCGCAGTTTCCGGAAGGCCGTCGAACACGCCGGGCACGCGATCTTCCTGACCGACCCCGACGGGACGATCACCTACGCCAACCCGGCCATCGAGGACGTGACCGGGTACACTCCCGCGGAGGTCGTCGGCGAGAACCCGCGGCTCTGGAAGTCCGGCGAACACGACGCGGACTTCTACGCGGAGATGTGGGGCGAGATCACCGCGGGCAACGTCTGGGACGGCGAGATCGTCAACGAGCGAAAGGACGGCGAACAGTGCTGGGTCGACATGACCATCGCGCCGATCAGCGACGACGAGGGCGACATCGAGCGCTACGTCGCCGTCGACACCGACGTGACCGACCGCAAGCGTCGCGAACTCCAGATCTGTGAGCAAAACGCCGAGTTGGTCCTCCTGAACAACACGAACGAGGTGTTACGCGACGTTACCCGCCGCCTCGTGGAGGCGACCACCCGCGAGGAGATCGAACGCGCAGTCTGTGAGACGTTCGCCTCACCGCCGTTCTCGTTCGCCTGGATCGGCTCGGTGAACATGGTCAACGACAGCCTCGAAGTCCGGGACTGGGAGGGCGCCGACGCCACCCGCGTCAGAGCCCTCGCCGACGCGTTCACCGAAACCCCGGACGCGACCCCGATCGACCGGGCACACCACGAGGGGACCGCCGTCACGACGGCAGGGAGCGACGCCGACTGGTGTCCCGACTGCGAGCGAACGGCACTGGCCGCCATCCCGCTCGTCCACCGGGGCGTCTCGTACGGCGTCCTCGTCGTCCACGCCACGGACGCGGATACCCTGGAAGCCGTCGACACGGACGTGCTGGCGGAACTCGGCAGGACGATCGGCTACGCACTCAACGCGACCGCGAGCAGGCAGGCACTGGTGAGCGACGACGTGACCGAACTCGAGTTCCGGGTCAGCGACACCGACGATCCGCTGGTCGAACTGGCGCGGTCGCTGGCCTGTGATCTGGAACTCCAGCGTGTCTCGCCCGACGGGGACGAACTCGTCGAGTACTTCAGCATCACCGGTGCGACCGCCGACGACGTGACGGCCCACGTCGCGTCGACCGACCGGATCACCGACGGTGAGGTGCTGCGAGCCCACGACGACGGCTGTGTCGTCCGCTTCGTCGTCGACGAGACCGCCATCGTCTCGACGCTCACCGATCACGGCGGTGCCGCCATCCGCTCGTTCTCGCTCTCGGCCGACGACTGCCGACTCCGTGTCGAACTGCCCAGCCACGCGGACCCACGCGCCCTCGTCGACGCACTCCAGCGCCACCACCCGGGGATCGACCTGACCGCACGCCGGGAACGCGAGCAGCCACAGGACCCCGGGGAGACACTCCGCGAGTCGATCACTGCGTCACTCACGGACCGCCAGCAAGAGGCGCTCCGGACGGCTTACGACAGCGGCTTCTTCGCGTGGCCGCGTGACAGCAGCGGCGAGGACGTAGCCGCGACGATGGATATCAACCAGTCGACGTTCCACCAGCATCTCCGGGCAGCAGAACGAAAAGTGTTCGACGAACTGTTCGACCGGACGGAGATACGGACACCCGCCTGACACCGGTGGCCGGACGACTAGGTCAGCTGGATGTCGTCCACGTCGAAGTGGCGTTTCGCCAGCCGCCGGGCGGCCTCGATGTTTTTCCCGTCCCTGCCGATGGCGACGCCGGTGTCGTCGTGGTCGACTTCGGCGTAGGCCACGGTATCGTCGTTCTCGCTGATCGTGACGTTGTACACCGCCGCCGGCGCGAGCGCGTTGGCCACGAACGTCTCGGCGGTGTCGGCGTCCTCGATCAACTCGACGCTCCAGCCCAGATCCTCCTCGATGCGCTCGACGTTGTGCCCACCCGGACCGATGGCCTCGGCCATCTCCCCGGCTTCGACGACGAAGAGGACGCGGTCGTAGTCCTCGTCGACCACGCAGTCCCGGACGGTGACGCCGATCTCGTCCTCGAAACGGGCGAGAAACTGGCGTTCACGGTCCGAGAGCGAGATGGTCATCGGGGGTCAGTCGGCTCCTTCGCCGTCGCGGGCCGGTTCCGACCCCATCCGGAGGTTCACGTCGCCCGTCCCGAGCTTGATCGGCTTGCCGACGATGACGTTCTCCGTGACGCCGTTGAGGTCGTCGACCTCGCCGTGGATCGCCGCGTCGAGCAGGTGGTTGACCGTCACCTCGAACGCCGCCCGCGCGAGCACGGAGTCCTTCGAGCCGGAGATGCCGTGGCGGCCGATGGACTCGATCGTGCCGTCGTTGGTCATGATGTCCGCGACCAGCATGAGGTGGCGGATGTTCACGTCGTCGAGCCCCTGCTCTTCGAGCGTGTTCATCGTCTCCTCGATGATCGACTCCCGGGCGGCCTCGATCCCGAGGTTCCGGTGGATCTCGTGGATGTTGTTACAGGTCGTCCGGCTGGCGTCGACGCCCTCGATCCCGAGGACGTTGCCCAGTTCCGAGCCCTCCGTGTAGAGGACGAACTCGCCGTCCTCGCTCTCCTCGGTCTCTTCACGGCGGATGACGACGCGGTCGATGTCCTCGATCCCCTTGAAGACGATTTCCCGCAGGTCCTCCACCAGCTGGAGGAGCTCCCGATAGCTGGGCTCGTCGGGACCGAACTCGATGACCGTCTCGTCGAGCTGGACCACGTCGACGCCCAGTTTGGACTCGATGGTCTCGGAGATCTCGCCGACGATCTCCGCGAGGTTGTCCACCGTCGGCCAGCGCTCCTGGAGCGTGTCCGGGTTGAGGTCGACGCGGACGAGCATGTCGGCCACGTCCGTCGAGATGTCACCCAGCGCGAGGATGCGCGTGGCCTCGATCTTCCAGACGACCTCGTGGGCGCGCTCGCGGTTCTCCGCGAACTCGTCTTCGAGGTGGACCGTCATCATCGGCGTGTCCGGTTCCTTCCGGGCGTCCACCAGCTCGATGAGCCGGGGCAGGCCCTGTGTCACGTCGATCTCCGCGACGCCCGCGTAGTGGAACGTGTTCATCGTCATCTGCGTCCCGGGCTCACCGATGGACTGGGCCGAGACGGTCCCGACGGGATCGAGCGGGTCGACGCGCGTGTCCATGTAGCGGCTCTCGACGGCCTTGGCGATCTGGTCGGCCGCCTCGACGGTGACGTCACCGCGTTCGTCGACCGTCTCGTAGACCTTCGTCTTCAGCCGTCGGGGCAGTTCCGTGTCCTCGACGACGGCCTCGATGTCGTCGTCGACGCCGTCGAACTTCTGCTGTGGGTCGTAGTTTTCACTCATGGTTTAGTCGTCACTCTGGGCCATCCACCAGTCGTCGGCGTGTTCCGAGAGGTTCGTCGGCGAGCGCTCCTTGCCGAGGAACTCCTGTTTGGCCTCGTCGCTGTCGAATTCGGTGTCGAGCACGCGGTCTGCGATCCGGTCGACGTCGATGTCGTTGTCCTCGGAGGAGGACACCTTCACCGGACTCGTGCCGTCCTCGCCGAACTCGAACTGGACGATGGTATCCGAGGTGTCCCGGACGGTGCCGTCGTACTGGGTCTCTAGCTCGGAGAGGGCGTTGATGAGCCGACGCTGGAGGTAACCGGACTTCGAGGTACGAACGGCCGTGTCGACCAGCCCCTCGCGGCCACCCATCGCGTGGAAGAAGAACTCCCGCGGGTTCAGGCCGCCCCGGTAAGAGTGTTCCACGAAGCCGTGGGCCTCCGCCGAGAGGTCGTCGGGCTTGTAGTGGCTGAGGGTGCGGTCCTCGTAGCCACGGTTGATCCGCTCGCCACGGACCGCCTGCTGGCCGACACAGCCGGCCATCTGGGTCAGGTTCAGCATCGACCCACGCGCACCGGACTCGGCCATGACCACGGCGGGGTTGTCGTCGTCGAAGTGCTCTTCGGCGATGTCACCCGCACTGTCACGGGCCTTCCCCAGCGTCTGCATGATCTTCATCTCCAGGGTCTCGTCGACGGTGCGGCCGGGCAGCGATTCGAGTTCGCCCCGATCGTAGGTGTCGATGAGTTCCTGGACGCGGGCGTAGGCGTTCTCGATCGCCTCGTCGATCTGCTCTTCGGCCGCCGGCGAGATCGATTCGTCGTCGATCCCGATCGAGAACCCGAAGTGCATGATCGAGCGCATCGCCAGGGAGGCGACCTCGTTGACGAAGATCCGTGCGCGGGTCTTCGAGTACACCTTGGCGATGGTGTCGACGATCTCCCCGCCGAACGCGCCGACCGCGTCCTCGTCGATCGTCCCCTCGACGAGCTGGCCCTCCTCGATGACGACGTCGTCGCCGGCCGAGGAGACGAACTCCAGATTGAGTTCGTCGGGCAGCAGCTCCGAGAACACCGTCCGGCCGGTCCAGTACTCGTTGCCGGCCTCGTCGGTACCGTCGGGTTCGGGCAGTTCGTCGATCCGGGTCGCCCGGAGCAGGTCCAGCGCCTGGGTCTCGTTGAACTGCGGGTTCTGGTTGGTCAGCAGGTAGGTCCCGCTGATGTGGTCCTGGATCGCCCCGATGATGTTCTCACCGAACCGCGGCGAGAGCATCTGTTCCTGCACGCGCATCAGGACGCGGGCCTCCGCACGGGCCTCCTCGTTCTGGAGGGCGTGCATGTTCATCTCGTCGCCGTCGAAGTCCGCGTTGTACGGCGGGCACACCGTCGTGTTCAGCCGGAACGTCTTGTACGGCATCACGACGACCTCGTGTGCCATGATCGACATCCGGTGCAGCGACGGCTGCCGGTTGAAGATGATGATGTCCCCGTCGACCAGGTGTCGGGAGACTTCCCACTCGGGTTCGACCTTCTCCGCCAGTTCCTCGCAGTTCTTCTCGGTCACCTTGAGGCGACGGCCGTCCGGCCGTTTGACGTAGTTCGCGCCCGGATGGGCTTCCGGTCCGTTGGAGACGTAGCGCCGTGCCTCCTCCAGGTTGCGCTCGTTGACGTTCATCGTCTGGGTCATCTCGGTCGCGACCCGGTCGGGCACACCGACCTCGTTCAGTGAGAGGGTCGGGTCCGGCGAGATCACCGTACGAGCCGAGAAGTTGACCCGCTTCCCGGACAGCGAGCCGCGGAAGCGACCCTCCTTGCCCTTCAGCCGCTGGGAGAGGGTCTTGAGCGGCCGGCCGGAACGGTGTCGGGCCGGCGGCGTCCCGCTGATCTCGTTGTCCATGAAGGTGGTGACGTGGTACTGGAGCAGTTCCCAGAGGTCCTCGATGATCAGCTGGGGGGCACCGGCCTCGCGGTTCTCCATGAACCGCTGGTTGATCCGGATGATGTCGACCAGCTTGTGCGTGAGGTCGTCCTCGGAGCGCTGGCCGTTGTCCAGCGTGATCGAGGGCCGGGCCGTGACCGGCGGTACCGGCAACACGGTGAGGATCATCCACTCGGGCCGGGAGCGCTCGGCGTTGATGCCGAGCACCTCGATGTCCTCGTCCGGGATGGCCTCGAACCAGTCCCGGATGTCGGAGGGCATCAGCTTGTTCATGTCCTCCTCGGTGAGGTCCACGTCCAGCGCGCGCTCGATTGCCTTGCGGTCCTCCTCGCGCGGGCGGAACTCGCCGGAGAGGATCTCCTGGATCCGGCTCTGGTCGATCCCGGTGTCGTCGGCGAGTTCGACCGGGGAGGTCCCGCGGTCGTCCTCGTCGTCGGGATCCGGTTCCATCGCTTCCGCGATCAGGTCCGGGTACTCGGCGGAGAGGACCTGCTGGACCTCGTAGTAGGTCGTCGGCTTCTCGTGGTTGATGTCGTACTGCTGTTCGCCGCAGAACGGGCAGTGGTCCTTCTTGCGGGCCTGCCGGATGGCGGCCTTGGTCACGTCGTTGAGGTCGTTTCCGAGTTCGCGAGTGCGGCGGAGTCGGCTCGTGAACTCCTCGCGTTCCTCGTCGTTGAGACAGAGCCGCGAACACTCACGACAGGTCCCGCGCAGGAGCCGCCGGATGAGCTTCGCGAAGCCCACGTGGATGACGGGGGCCGCGAGTTCGATGTGGCCGAAGTGGCCGTTACAGGACCCGGAGTGTTTCCCGCAGGTCTTACACTCCAGTCCGGGGTCGATCACGCCGAGTCGCGGGTCCATCAGGCCCATGTCGATGGGGAACCCGTCGTCGTCGTAGGTGTCGGCCGTGATGACCTTCGTGGCGCTCATGTCCCGATACTCCTCGGGGTCCATCAGCCCGAAGCTGAGTTCGCCGATCTCTTTGGGTGCGTGCTGGCTCATTAGACTGCGTCCTCCAGTTCGATCCGGGGTGCGATCCCGAGCGCTTTCATCTCGTCGAGCAGGAGCTTGAACGCGTAGGACATCTCGATCTCGTGGATGTCCGTCTCCTCCTCACAGTTGGGACAGTAGACGCGGCGTTGCTCGACGTTCTCGACCGCGGCCATGCCACACTCGGCACAGACGTAGATCCACTCGCGGTCGGACTCGTCGAGCAGGCGCTCCTTCAGCGTCATGGCCGCGCCGTGCCCGATGAACACGTCCCGTTCCATCTCACCGATACGCAGGCCACCCTCGCGGGCACGCCCTTCGGTGGGCTGGCGGGTCAGCACCTGCACCGGCCCGCGCGAACGGGCGTGCAGCTTGTTCGAGACCATGTGGTAGAGCTTCTGGTAGAAGATCGTCCCGACGAAGATGTCGGCCTCGATCTGTTCCCCGGTGACGCCCGAATACATGATCTCCTTGCCGCTGGACTGGAAGCCGTGCTCCTCCAGCGAGTCGCGGAGTTCCTCCTCGTCCTCGCCGGTGAAGGGCGTCCCGTCGACGCGGCGTCCTTCGAGGGAGCCGACCTTGCCGCCCAGCATCTCCAGCACGTGGCCCACCGTCATCCGCGAGGGCAGGGCGTGCGGGTTGAGGATCAGGTCCGGCACGACGCCCTCCTCGGTGAAGGGCATGTCCTCCTGGGGTGCGATGTGGCCCACCACACCCTTCTGGCCGTGGCGGCTGGCGAACTTGTCCCCGAGTTCGGGGATCCGCTCGTCGCGCACCTTGACCTTCGAGAGCTTCGAGCCGTCCTCACCTTCCATGAGCGTGACGGTGTCGACCACACCACTTTCGCCGGAGCGCATCGTGACAGAGGTCTCCCGGCGTTTCTGGGGTGAGAGGCCGCCCATGTCGTCCGGTTCTTCCAAAAATCGGGGTGGGGAGGTCTTCCCCAGCAGGACGTCGTTCTCGCCGACCTCGGTCTCGGGGTTGACGAGACCGTCCTCGTCGAGGTGGGTGTACGCTTCCTCGCCGCGGGCCCCGCGCACGTCGTCGTCGGGGACCTCGAAGCGGTCCTCCTGGCCGCCGGGGTAGCGGCGTTCCTCGCCCTCGTAGGTCCGGAAGAAATGGGAGCGCGCGAGCGCCCGATCGACCGAGCCACCGTTGAGCACGAGTGCGTCCTCGATGTTGAACCCCTCGTAGCTCATCACGGCGACGACGAAGTTCTGGGCCGCCGGTCGGTCGTCGTACCCGATCTGCTCGGTGGTCTGGGTCTTGACCATCGAGAGCTGCGGGTAGTGCAGGAGGTGCTGGCGCGTGTCCGGGCGAATCCGGTAGTTCGCGCTCGGCAGTCCCAGCGACTGCTTGATCATCCCCGACCCCATCGTAATCCGGGGACTGGCGTTGTGTTCCGGGTACGGGATCATCCCCGCACCGATCCCGAAGATCAGCTGCGGGTCGACTTCGAGGTGCGTGTGGTCCTCGGTCACGTCGTCCTCGTCGACGGCGACGAGGATGTCCTCTTCCTCCTCGGCGTCGATGAACTCGACGTAGCCCCGGTCGACCAGTTCGTCGAACTCCAGTTCGCCGGCCTTGACCGCGGCGACCTCCTCCTCGGAGATGAGGGGCTCACCGTCCTCGACGACGATCAGCGGGCGGCGCGCCCGGCCGGCGTCGGCGTTGACGATGACCTCGTCGGTGCGATCCTTCACCGAGACGTTGACCATCTCGCTGACGTCGCCCCGTCGTCGGGCCTGTCGGATGTCTTCTGCGAGCTTCTCCGGTTCGGGATGTGTCCCGACCAGACTGCCGTTGACGTATACTTTGGCGTCTCTTCCCTGACTCATGTGTTAGTCGTCCGCTGGCTGCTGCTGATCGATGGACTCGATGCCCGGGATTCCGGAGACGCCCATCGACGCGAGTTCGTGTTTCAGTTCCTGTTCGTCCTCGATGTTCTGTGACAGCTCCATCGCCTGCGCGAAGTTCTTCACCAGCCCACAGTTGGGGCCCTCCGGCGTCTCGGAGGGACAGATCCGCCCCCACTGGGTCGCGTGCAGGTCACGCGCCTCGAAGTGGGGCTGACTGCGCGAGAGCGGCGAGCGGAGACGGCGCAGGTGGGAGAGAACCCCCATGTAGTCCGTCCGGTCCACGAGCTGGGACACACCGGAGCGGCCGCCCACCCAGTTGCCCGTCGCGATCGGGTGTTCCAGCCGCTCGGTCAGCACGTCCGAGCGCACGACCGTCGACACCGACAGCTGCCGGTTGCGCATGTTCGCGCGTTCGAGCTGGTACTTCACGTCCCGTGCCAGCTTGTTCAGCGCCGTCCGGAACAGGTCCTTCATCAGGTCGCCGCTGACCTTGAGGCGCTTGTTGGCGTAGTGGTCCTTGTCGTCGGATTCACGGCGGCCCAGCGCAAGCTCGAAGCAGGCCTCGGCCATCCGGCAGAGGTAGTACGCCTTGTTGATCCGGACCTCCTCCTCGTCGACCCCGTCCTCGTGGAGGTGCGGGAGCAGGTACCGGTCGATGACGTAGTTCGCGCGCTTGAGCTGGTAGTTCTTGCCCTGGCCGGAGGCGACGCGTTTCCCGAGCGTCTCGATTGCCTCCTCGGTCGTCTGGACCTCGGCGGCCTCCAGATTTTCGAGCATGAACTTCACGATCTCGGGGTCGTCGCTGACCCGGTGGACGATCTCCTCGTCAGACTCCAGGCCGAGCGCGCGCACGAGCGTGACGAAGTTGATGCTCCCCGAGACCGACGGGAACGAGACTTCGAGGATGCCGTCGCGGGTCCGCTCACAGAGCACGAGGGCGCGGTAGCCACGGCGCTGGGAGAAGGTCTTGGCGACCTGGATCTCGTCGCCGTACTTGGTGTCGTACTCCGCGAGGATCTTGTTGGGTGCGAGGTCCTCGCTGGTCATCAGGACTCGCTCGGACCCGTTGACACAGAAGTAGCCACCGGGGTCGGCGGGGTCCTCGCCGATGTCGATCAGTTCGTTGTCGGTGAACCCGGAGATGTTACACTTGTTCGACCCGACCATGATCGGCATGCGGCCGATCTTGGTCTCGGTCTGGTCGACGACGTGTTCCTCTTCTTCCTTCCCGCCCTTGATGATCCGCATCTCCATGAACACCGGCGCAGCGTAGGTGATGTTCCGGAGGCGGGCTTCCTGCGGGTAGAGCAGTTCCTCGGAGCCGTCGGCCTCCCGAACGCGGGGCGTGACGACGCGCACGTCGCCGAGTTCGACGTAGACGGGCTCTTCGCCCTCCTTGTCGCCGATGTCGGTCTCGATCGTCTCTTTCTCGTCGACCACTTCCTGCATTCCCCGGTCGAGGAACGCGTTGAACGAGCGGAAGTGGTGTTCTGCGAGCCGTTCCCTCGAAAAGTACTCGCGCGAAATCGCGCGTCTGTCGTCCATCCTCATTTATTCCACCACGAGCCGGTATACGACCGCCTGATCCGTCGTGCGGGAGTCGCGGACGATCTCGATGACGTCGCCCACGTCGGCCTCGTCGGGGAGGGCCGGATCCGCACGCTTGATCTTCGGCAGGTCTGTTCGATCGATGTTGTACTCCTGAAGCACGTCCTCGAGGTCCTCGTCGTCGAGAACGTTGTGTTCCGGTACGAGTTCGTGTTCGCTTACGTCTACCATGTGTGGCCTGGCTGGCTGGAGAAGGTTGCTGTCACGAGATACTACAGCGTCCTTGCGCCGCAGGCCATTTAAGACTTGTCAAAACCCGCCGAGCGGCGCTACGCGACCCCCGTTGCCGGGGACGAGACAGGCGTGTTCACCAGACAGTACGAGAACTGCGCACATAGGAGTTTGGGTTACTGGGTCCCATTGACACGCCCGACGGTCGCGTCGGCGGGTCGAAATCGGCGGGGGACAGTGGGTCGTGGGAACGGGTGACGACGCGGGTCGCATTGGAAAGTCTTAATACTGCCACCCGGATACGATGAGATGCGTTCGCCCGGATGGTGTAGTGGCCCATCATACGACCCTGTCACGGTCGTGACGCGGGTTCAAATCCCGCTCCGGGCGCTTTCTGCCGACGCCAATTCGTGAGCGACCGCGTTAGCGGTCCGAACATCGGCGTCGGCGAAAGGTCCAACGAGATTTGAAGCAGGGAACAGCTTTGCTGTGACCGGGGTTCAAATCCCGCTCCGGGCGCTTCTACTGCGAACAACTCGCCGAGAACCGCGCAGCGGTACGAGAATTGAAATCGGAGACCGAAGCAACCGCTACCGGATGGGGAACACGAAAGACACGGGAGACACGACAGAGGCGAGAATCATCCACGCGCTGATCGCTCGGGGATACAGCGTCTCGATCCCGTTCGGGGACAACGACAGCTACGACCTGATCGTAGATGCGGAGTCGACGCTCTACCGAGTCCAGTGCAAAACGGGGTGGCGCGAAGACGGCCGCGTTCGGTTCAAAACGGCCAGCAAGACGACCGTCGACGGTGACACTGTGGCGAGGGACTACGGCGATTCCGTCGACGCGTTCGCCGTCCGATGTAAGGACACCAACCAGCTGTACTGGGTACCGGAATCGAAAGCGGGGCGAAAGAACACCTATCTCAGAGTCGAGGAAGCGGATATCGATCATCCGAGCGTCAACGATGCCGCGTCGTTCAGGTTCGAGTCCGCGCTCCCGTGACGGAGAGAAGGCAGCCGTCGTCGAGCACCTACCACGGTTCCCACGACTGAGAACGCGGGCCAAAGGGTATTGTGGCGGGGGCTGCTACTGCGGGTATGAGCAGCCGAGACGACGCGCCCCGGGAGATGCCCAAGGCGCTGGTCGAGGACTACCTCGAACAGGAGGCGGGGACGCGTGCGTTTCTCGACGATCTGCAGAAACTGGCCGCCGAGGGGCGACGGGCGACGGTCCGCGATCGGTTGCGGGAGTTCGCCGAGCACTCCCAGGGAGCCTTCTTCGCCGTCGCGTTGAGCCTGGGTGGGTCGGCGCAGTTCTTCGCGGACGTGGAGGCCCAGATGGACGTCGAGACAGGTGGGAAGCTCCGGGATCTGAAGGAGACCTACGGGAACCTGGCCGACGAGTTCAGCATCGTCCGCTCGGAGCAGACCAAGGACCGACACAACCCGGTGACGAGCCTGAGCACCGCGACGACCTACCAGAGCGACGAGGAGGTGCCGCTGGTCGAGTACACGCCGCTGTCGGGGGAGATGGAACTGTACGAGGGCCGGGAGTCGCCGGAGGAGATTTTGCAGGTCGCTCACTTCATGGTGCGGGCGACGACCGACGCGCTGGACGTGGCGCTGGAGAACGATCAACCCGTGAACACCGAGGAGTTGAGTGCGCTGATCGACCGCCGTGAGGAGTTGGAGTCGGAGCTGGGGGCACTCAGGGATCAGATCGACGAGTTACGGCGGACGCCGGTGGACGAGTAGCGGGCGATCCGAACGGAGTGAGGATCGCCGACTGAGCGAGCGGTGACGAATGGAGCCGCGAGTAGGGAGATTCGAGCGGAGCGACGAATCTCCGGACGTGCGAACGGGCGCTCCGCGCCCGTGAGCAGCGGGCGGTCGAGCGAAGCGAGGACGACCGAAGGGAGTCCTCGAAACGCGAACGGACGGAGTCCGTGAGCGGTACGAAGTGAGCCGTGAGCAGGGAGATTCGACCGAAGGGAGAATCTCCGAACGAGCGAACGGCGAGAGCGAGACTCGACTGGAAGGAGAGTCTCGAAACGCGAACGGACGGAGTCCGTGAGCGGTACGAAGTGAGCCGTGAGCGTCGGGGTCGACCGGCGTCGTATCAGGCGGCCACGGTCCGGAGTCGAGGGAGATACAAGAGTTATATGTCGCGGGTGGGTACCACTGTGGAGACACCCCAGTATGGACGAGCGACTCAGGAACCAAGTGGAGAAGGAGCGCCGGGATCTAACGATTCTGCGGGCGGTCATCGCGGAGGGGCCCATCGGGATCGTCAAGCTATCGGATCGGACGGACGTGCCGGAACACAAGGTGCGGTACTCGTTGCGGATGCTGGAAAACGACGAATTCATCGAGCCGACGCCGGAGGGGGCGGTGCCGGCCGACGACATCGGGGAGCGACTGGCGCAGGTCAACGAGGGGATCGACGACCTGATCGGTCGACTGGAACGGGTCCGTGACGACGACGTCGAGATGCCCTGACCCACGGGGACGGACCGAGCACGAACTTTCATGGGAGGGAGGTTACACGTATAGGCATGGACGTGACGGACGCGGCCGAGGAGTGCACGGCGGTACTCGACGAGGTACAGTCGGCGGTCATCACGGACCGGCGCTTTCTGGAGCGGGTGTTGACGGGGATTCTGGCGCGCGGACACGTCCTGTTCGAGGACGTGCCGGGCGTGGGAAAGACGCTCACCGCGCGCAGTCTGGCGACGGCGCTGGGGCTGGAGTTCTCCCGGGTCCAGTTCACCCCCGATCTCCTCCCCTCGGACGTGACGGGCACGAACGTCTACGACGAGGGCGATGGCAGCTTCGAGTTCGCCGAGGGACCGATCTTCGCGAACGTCGTGCTGGCCGACGAGATCAACCGCGCGCCGCCGAAGACCCAGGCCGCGCTGCTGGAGGCTATGGAAGAGCGACAGGTCACCGTCGACGGCGTGACCCACCAGCTTCCGGAGCCCTTTTTCGTGATGGCGACCCAGAACCCCGTCGAGCAGGAGGGGACGTTCGCGCTGCCGGAGGCCCAGCGCGACCGGTTCATGATCAAGAGTTCGATGGGCTACCCCGAACGGGACGGCGAACTCGAGCTGCTGGAGCGGCGGGCGAGTCGCACCGCGCAGGCTCCCAGTGTCGGGTCGGTCGTCGATCCGGAGACGGTGCGGGACCTGCAGGCGGTGCCCGAGTCGGTGACCGTCGAGCGCAAGGTCCGCGAGTACGTCGTCGACCTCGGGCGAGCGACGCGGCGGGACGAGCGCGTCGAGGTCGGCGTCTCACCGCGGGGTATCCAGCGGTTGTTCGAGGCCGGTCGCGCGTACGCGGCCATCGCCGGCCGTGACTACGTCGTTCCCGACGACGTGAAGCAGGTGGCCGACGCGGTCTTTGCCCACCGGCTCGTCCTGACGGCCGAGTCGAGCGTTCGGTCCGTCTCGAAGCGGAGAGTACTGGAGGACGTGCTCGACAGGGTGGAAGTGCCGACCGTCGACGAGTAGATTACTCCCGGAGCGAGGACAGCAGTACCATCGTCGTTCCGAACGCGAGTACGACCGCACCGGCCGCGAGCGTCGTGTCCGGGACCGACGGGACGAGCAAATCGCTGGCGATCAGCAGTGCCAGCAGGACGGCCCCGACGACTGCCAGCAGGCCGACGGCCAGACTCGCGCCGACGTGGACGAGTTCGGCCCGCGTCGTCACCGCGCCGTCGGGCAGTTCCTCGCGGAGGCCGGTCGCGTACTCGCCGGTGTCCCAGACGACCAGTGCGGCCGCGACGGCGAGGAAGGCCACGAGCGACGACCCGCCGAAGAGGACGAGCAGGAGGGCGAGTGCGAACACGGCGGCGCTGGCGAGCGTAGGGCCGAGCGCTTGCTCGGGGAGGATCGGCGAGCTCACCAGCACGGAGAGGGAGACGAAGGCGATACCGGCGAGGATGAGCGCGCCGAACGCGACCACCAGCACGGCCGTGACGACGCCCCCGCCCAGCAGCGACTCGACGGTGGGGCGGACGGTGGCCGGGACGCGTGCGAGGAGTTCGTCGCTCCCGATCAGCAGGTCGGCAATGACGCCGAACAGGAGTGCGGTCGCGAACGCGCCCAGCGGCGGGGTTCCCTGCCGCAGCAGGTCGGCTTCGGAGAGGCGGCGCACGCGCCGCCGGAGCCGTTCGCTGGCGAGGATGGCCGCCATCGTGCCGATCGCGAGCACGAACAGGATACGGACCCAGAGGGTCGTCAGCACCCAGACGACGGGCGCGGCGACGACCCCGAAGCGAGCCGACAGGGCTGCGGGCGTGCTCAGACCGGCGACGAGGGCAGCGATGAACAGGACGATAGCACCCCCGACGGCCAGGAACAAGACTCGTCCGAGACGGCCCACGAGTCGGTCGAGTCGGGCCGTCACCATGGGACGCTGGCGTGGCGGGAACAGTTTCACCAGCGGGATCGCCCGAAGGACCAACCGGAACAGAAAGAGCAGGAGGAGGACGTACAGCAGGAAGGAAAGCAGTGCCGCGCTGCCGGTCGGGGCCAGAAGCGAGCGCCCCAGCGCGAGCAACGGATCGGGGCTGTCGACGACCAGTCGGGCCAACGAGACGACCAGCGAGTCCCAGGCGGCGATGGCGACGACGATCGCCTGTGCCACGGTCAGCGGGACGAGCATACCGACGAACCGCATGAACGAGCCGGCCAGGACCTCGCCCTCGTCGAGCGGGACGGCGGTCAGCACCGCACCGAACCCGCTCCCGACGAGCAGGCAGACGGTCACGCTCGCGAGGTGGCCCGTGGCCTGCCCGACGTCGAGTCCGAACGCGACGCCGACGCCGAGCGCGATGGCCAGCCCGATCGACGCCGGAGTCAGGAGTGCGCCGGCGGCGAACAGCACCGCCACGCGGTCGCTCCGGAGCGCGTACAGGCCGGCCGCCAGCAGGACGCCGGACACCGACGACACCAGTGTGAGCCGAACGCCGAGCAACTGCCAGCCGACGAGCGAGGCGGCCACGAGGGCGACGAGGCCGCCGGACAGCGCCGAGAGCTGTACGTCCGCGGCGGTCTCCACGAGGGTCGCGACCACACCGTCGCCGGATCCGAGTCGGGGCACTACCGGTTCGTCGCGGGCGTGCGAGCCCCCGTCGGTCGCACCGTCGTCCGTCATCGGTCCCACCCTCGTTTGGTCGTGAGCACGTCCGCGAGCGCGACCTGCAGCGGCGTTCCGGGTTGCCAGTCGGTCGCGGAAACGCCCAGCCGTTCGAGGTCGGTCAGCCTGAGCCGACGCTGCACGTCGGCCACCGCCTGGCCCGGCGTGGGGTGAGTGCCGTCACCGGCCCCGGTGACGTTCGGGCTGAGAACGGTCACGGTGTGGCGATTCGACAGCAGCGTCTCGACGACGTCGACCGGCACGTCGTCGACGAGCGGGGTACAGAAGACCACCTGCGCGTGCGCGGGCAACCACCCGGCGAGGCGCAAGCCCAGCGCAGTCCCGTCGGGGTCGGACCCGTCCGCGGTCCCTACGGCGGCCCCGATCCCCTCGTCGCTCCCGTCCGACCCGGCACCGTCGGTCGCGACGGGGGTGATCGCGGGGTCGGTCGCGGCGGGCGCGGTCGCCGCCGGGTCGGCATCGTCGCCCTGTACCCGGTCGAAGAGGTCGGAGGCGGCCGACTCGGTGGTGCTACCCCGGCCCGGCGAGACCCAGTCGCGATCCGTCCCGGTCGAGAGGGTCGTGACGCCGACCCGGTGGCCGGCGTCGGTGAGGGTCACCAGCCCACGCGAGGCCGCGTAGACGACGTAATCCAGCGACGACGGGCCGCCCGAAGGCGGCTGAAAGCGGGCTGCAGGGCGGTCGTCGATAACGAACACGACCGCGGCGGCCCGCTCCTGGCGGTAGGTGACGGTCGCGAGGTCACCCGTGCGGGCCAGGCGCCGCCAGTCGACGTGTGAGAGCGGGTCGCCGCGCCGGTACTCCCGGACGGAGTGGAACTCGATCCCGTCGCCGCCGGTGTCGGTCGGTGCCTGACCGGCGAAGGGGGTCGTCAGGTCCTGCAACGGGAACTCGTCGAGTAGCGTCGTACAGCGCAACGTGTCGTCCCCGGCCGGATCGATCGTCGTCGTGCCCGTGACGGTGCCGGCGAGACTGCGCCCACGGACCGCGACGGTCCCGAACTCGTGGGCCCCGCGTGGCGGGAACACCTCGTACGTGACGGTCGCGGACTCCTCGGGCCGAAGCGCGACCGCACCGGCGGGCGAGCCGTCGGCGACCGTCACCGCCTCGGGGACGCCGTCGACCAGCCGGAGGTCGGGAATCGGGCGGTCGCCGGTGTTCTCGACGGTCAGCGTCACCGTCACCCTCTCGCCGGGGTCCACGCGGTCGTCCTCGAACGTCCGCTCGACGGAAAGCGAGGGCGGTCCGAGCCCGGTGACGTGGCCGTAGACGACGTACGCCAGCGGGATCGTCGCCACCAGGAAGAAGACGTGATCGCCGACGTACAGCCCGAGGGCGCTGGCGAACAGCGCGCCGACCAGCGCACCGTGCCAGCGGGCGACTCGCATCACGCGTCGGTCACCTCCTCGTTCGGGCCGTCAGAGCCGTCGGGGGCAGCGGGAGTGGCGGACTCGCGGGACCGTTCCCCGTCGGCCGTCCAGGTCCGTTCGGTCGCCCGCTCGGCGTCGTCGCCGGCTTCGAGCGCGTAGATGGCCCGGAGCGTGCGGATCGTCTGGCGGTGGAAGGCCCCGTGTTCGCTGAGCATGTCCTCGAACCAGAGCCGGAGCGGTACGTCCGGGGCGTCTGCGCCGCCGACGAAAGCCGCGGCGGCCGGATCGTCGGTCCAGGCCCCCGTCTCGACGGCGCGGGCGGCCGTCTCCCAGTCACACCGGTGGGTGCGCTGGTAGGTGTCGGTCGCCAGCCGCCGGAGGTCCTCGCGGACGACCGCCTCGCCCTCCGGCGATCGGCTGTCGACCCGCTGGACCGCCGCCAGTCGCTCGTCGAACGTCCCGCCGACGACGGGCCCCGTTACGTCACGCTCCGTGGGGTCGCCGTCCACGGGAAGGGGCGGGGGCCGCGAGGGCGTCGTCGAGGACCAGAGCCCCTGCACGACGGCGGTCAGTCCGGCGATAACCGCGAGGCCGGCCAGTCCGACCGTCCCGGTCAGCGCGTCCATCGCGGCCATCAGTTGCGAGCGCGGGATGGGTACGAGCCCGGGCGCGAGGGCCAGCCCGGCAGCGGTGAGCAACGTGACTCCCGCGACGCCCACCAGCAGCCGCGTCCGGGAGGTCACGACCGGTCACCTCCGTCGGGGTCACCCGCCGCGGTCGCATCCCCGCCGTCGGTCGCGTGTGGGGTCGAATCGGGGGCGTCTGCTGTCTCCTCACCGCCGTCGGTGCCGGGTGTGAGTTCTCGCCGGGCGTCGTCCACGTCGTCGACGTACTCGGCAGGGTCGCGCCGGCCGTACTCCACGTCCCGGATGGCGTCCCGGAGCGTCCGGACGGCCGATCGAGGGAAGCCGGCGTCGACGCCCTCGCGAGCGAGTTCGCCGGGCGTTTTCGTCCGGTGGTCGGCGACGGGCACCTGCGCGCGGAACTCCCGCCAGGCGCGCCGGACCCGTTCGCGCGCGTCCGGCGTGTCTGGTGTCGTGTCCGCAGTCGTCGCCATCGAACCGTCGGGCTCGGCCACTCCATCGCTGCCGGGGAACGAGTCGCGAACACCGGCGAACAGCCCCGCGAGTGCGCTCAGCAGTCGGGCGAGGAGGGCTCGCGGCCCGGGAAGTCTGTCGAGGTCGAGCTGCCGGGCGCGGACGGCGGCGGCGAGTTCCCGCGCCAGCGAGACCAGAGCCGCGCGCACCCGTCGCAGGTGCTCGGGCAATGCGGCGAGCACCGCCTCGCCGCGGACGGCCAGTGCGACCAGCGTCGCGACGAACGCGCCCGAGAGCCAGTGGAGGGCGACCCGGACCTGTTCGCGTAGCGACCGGCCGGCCTGGACCGCTCGCCGGCGGAGCAGGTACGCCCCGGCGAGGACGGCCAGCGCGAGGCCGGCGAGGACGCCGGCCGTCAGGAACTGCATCTGTACCGGCTCGGTCTCGGTGAGGCCGGCGGCCGTCTCGACGGTGACCGTGGCCCCGGCCGCGAGCGGGAGCGGGACGGTGGCCGTCCCGTCCGAGCCGGTGGTCGCCGTCGCGTCGCCGACCCCGACCGTCGCGCCCTCGACCGGTTCACCGTCGTCGGTGACCGAGACAGTGACCGACAGCCCGGGGAGGGCGAAACCGGACACGTCGACGCTGAGATTTGCGAGTTCGAGCGTCCGGTTGCCCACGGCCTCGCCGCGTTCGACCCGAACCACCGCGTGTTCGCTGGCGGGGAGCGACACGTCGAGGCGGCCGTCGGCGTCGGTGCTCCCCGCCGCGGTCCCGTTGACCGAGACGTTGGCCCCGGGGACGGGTCGGCCGGCGATGGTCGCGTTGACCGTCACTGTTCCGCCGGGGGCGGGTTCGTCCTCGATCCCGACCGCGACGTTCGTCGGCACGTCGAACGATCTGGTGGTGTTGGTCCCGTTGGCTGCGGCCCGTGGGAGACCCGACCCCGTCATACTCGGGAGTGCGAGCGCCGCGCTGCCCGCGGGCGCGTCGGAGCCGTCGGGGACCGTGACGGTCACGTCGAGTGTGGCCGAGAAGGGAACTTCGCCGGTGACCTTCCCGGAGGCGTTCGTGGTCCCGATCCGCCGGCCGTCGAACGCGACCACCGCGCCGGCGAGCGGGTCGCCGCCACGCTCGACGCGGACGGTGACGGGCTGGCCCGGGACGGGATCGGACACGAGCGACACCTCGGCGCTCCCCTCGCCGTCCACGTCGAAGGTCTCGCCGGGGCTGCCCGACTCGGTGTGGTTGTATCGCTCGGCGATCTCGGAGGCGTTGCCGTCGGTTCCGTTGCCTCCGTCGCCGGATCCGTCGCCTGACTGCCCGTCTGACGAGGACTGGTCGCCGGTCGATTCACCGCCCTCGTTCGGCTGGAAGGGGTTGCCGCCGTCCTCGCGGCTGGCGGATTCGAGGAAGCGGCGGGCGGCGGCCTCGGCGTTGCCGTTCTCGGCGGCGCGCTGGTAGGCGCGGAACTCGCTGTCGAGTCGGCTCTGACCGGGCGTCGGATCGAAGCGCACCCAGCCCGTGTCGGGGACGTACACCTCGACCCACGCGTGGGCGTTCATCGCGCGCACGAGGTACGTCCCGTTGGCGCGCGGTTCGCCCGTCGAATAGCCGACGGCGTAGCGTGCAGGGATGTCCTGAGTCCGGAGCATGACTGCCATCGTGCTGGCGAAGTACTCACAGTAGCCCTGCTCCATCTCGAAGACGAACTCGTCGGCCACGGTCCCGCCCTCGTGGCTGGCGTTCAGGGAGTAGCCCTTGTTCGACTCCAGCCAGGACTCGATGGCGACGGCCGTATCGTATGGCGTCTCCGAATCGCTCGTCAGGTCGTCGGTGAAGGAGGTGAGACGGTCGGACGTCGAGTCGGGGAGCGCGGTGTATCGCTCCTCGATTCCGTCTGGGTAGTCGGTCCCGGCCCCGCGTAATCGGGCTGGATCCCGGGGCGGTGCTGCGCTGGTCACCGTGTACGTGGCGTTCGCCGGAAGTCGCCCCTCACCGTACCGCAGGCCGCCCTCGCCGGTCACCTGCACGTTCTCCGCCTGCGGGCCGTTCACGTCGATCGGTTTCCAGGCCGCAGGCAGCGCCGAGGCGGGCTGGAGCAGCCGGTACTCCTGGGTGATCGTCCGGCGGTCCCCGCCGGCGACACCCGGATTCCGTGGCCAGCCGCGCTGACGTGTCTCGCCCTGTCCAGTCCAGCCGCTCCCGGTGTAGTCCGCGTACGCGCCGGTCCGCCAGTAGGTCGCGGCCGAACTCCGGACGACGAAGTGCGGTTCCGCGGACTGGCTCCGGAGGCTCTCCGAAAGCGGCGACCCCTGTGAGCCGACGCCGGTTCGCTGGCCGGGGTCGAGCGCACCGAAGCCACTTCCATCGCCCGTTCCGGTCCCTTGCGCCCCCTGTGTCCCCGACCCGGACGACGCGCCGGATCCCGAGAGCGAGCCCATCAGGCCGTCGACCAGCGACGACTGGCCGGCGCTGCCCTCGCCGGCACTGGCTCCGTCTCCCGACCGGCCCGAGAGGACCTCGCCGAGTGCGCCGCTCCCGTCGGTCGACGCCCCGTCGCTCGACCCGTTACCGGGCAGTAACGACCGCCCGGGCGCGTCGGCCCCCACCGCCGGCAGGACGACGGCTACCAGAACGAATCCGGCGATCGCAAGGAGCGCGACCGCAGTGCGTGCCCGCTCGCGTGAATCCGTCCCCGCATCGGTTGCCATAGTGAATGTCGGTCCCGGCGAGTACACCCCCGCGAGTCGCTCGCCGGTAAGCTCTACCTAGTCCAGCGTCAGGAGGGAATTAAACATTCGGTACGAATTATCAGTTCCGATCGAGCGGTCAGAGCGCCCGGAGAAGCCGATCCACGTCGTCGGCCGTGTTGAAGACGTGGATCGACGCCCGGACGGTCCCGTCGGGTAACGACCGGATAACGACCCCGTCCTCGCCAAGTTGGTCGACCAGTTCCTCGGGGTCGTCGGCGCGGAAGGTCACGAGGCCGGACTCGTACTCACGTGGTGAGAGGAGCCGGTCGCCCAGCCCGGATTTGAGCCGGTCGGTGAGCCGCTCGATCCGCTTCTGTACGGTGTCGAGACCCACAGCCAGGATCCGGTCGATTGCGGTCGCCGCCGCGACGTGTGGCGCGGGCGAGACGGTCCCGATCTCCAGTTTGTGCGCGCCGGCCGAGAGGTCACAGCCGGCCGCGCTCGGGTCGTCGACGCTCCGGTAGCTGGCCCGTCGCGGCTCCAGTTCGGCGGCGAAGTCGGGATCGACGTGCAGGAAGCCCGCGCCCCAGAGCCCGAGTAGCCACTTGTGGCCGGCGGCCGCGACCGCGTCGGCCCCCCACTCGGCCACGTCGACGGGGTGCTGGCCGGGCGACTGGACCGCGTCGACGACCACTCGTGTCCCGGCGTCGTGGGCCACGTCGACGATCTCGGCGACCGGCAGACGGGTCCCGTAGTTCCAGGAGAGCGAACTCAGACAGAGCAGGCGAGCGTCGTCGACGACCTCCTTCACCGCGTCCATCTCGACGCGGCCGCGCTCGGTATCGAGGACGCGCGTGTCGATGTCGGCCACGTCGGCGGCCCGCTCCCACGGGAGGATCCCCGCGGGGTGTTCGAGGTCGGTGTAGACCACCGTGTCACCGGGTTCCCAGTCGACGGCGGCGGCGATCCGGGAGATGCCGTCGGCCGTGCTGTTGGTCAGTGCGAGGTCGTCGGGATCGGCTCCGACGAACGCGGCGATATGCTCGCGGGCCGCCCCGAGTTCGTCGTAGGCCATCGAGTAGGGGTCGCCGGCAGCGTGGGCCTCGTACTCGTGGCGCTCAAGAAAGTCGGTCGCGGCTTCGACCACCGGGCGCGGGCTCGGACCGCTCGCACCGGTGTTCAGGTAGACGGTGTCGTCGACGGCGGGAATCTCGTCGCGGAGGTCCTCCGGGTCCATGGCGGCCGTTCGGATGCCAGCCGTTTGAATCCTCAGATGGCGGTCGACGGGTAGTCAAGACTCGACCACGGTGTTGGTCAGCGTGCCCAGCCCCTCGATCGAGATGGCGACGGTGTCGCCGTCGTTCAGGAATTTCCCGAGTTCGAGGCCACAGCCGGTGCCGACCGTGCCGCTCCCGAGCACGTCGCCGGGATAGAGGGTCTCGGCTTCCGAGGTGTGTTCGAGGATCTCGCCCCAGGAGTGTTCCATCTCGCCGACGGTCCCCTCCGACCAGGTTTCCGTGTCGCCCTCGTCGTCGGTGACCTCGACGGAAAAGTCGGCGTTCGGGAGGTCCAGTTCGTCGGGCGTCACCAGATAGGGGCCGAAGGCGTTGGCGAAGTCCTTCCCGCGGGCGGGGCCGAGTCGGGCGTCCATCTCCTCGCCCTGCTCGTCGCGGGCCGAGAAGTCGTTGAAGAGGGTGTAGCCGGCGACGTACTCCTCGGTCTCGTCGGCGTCGATCGCGGACCCCCGTTTCCCGATCACCGCACCGATCTCCAGTTCCAGATCCCAGAGGTTCGAGTAGGGCGGCCACTCCACCACGTCGCCGTCACCGACCACCTGATCGGCGTTGCCCTTGTAGCACACCGGTCGGTCGTACCACACGTCCGGGATATCGCCCATCGTGTTCGCGACGTGTTCCTCGAAGGCCATGTAGTCCCGCAGGGAGTTCGGGCGCGGCACGGGAGCCAGCAGATCGACCTCTGCCGGGTCGTACCGGAGACGCGCGCCGCCGGGGCCGGTGTCGGCGTCGGCGTCGGGGACCCACTCCAGCACCTCTTCGACGGCGTCGAACGCGCGCTGACCGCGCCGGAGGAACGAAATCATGTCCGCGGGCGCGATGCTCTCGGCGAGGTCGACCGGCGAGGCCTCGCCGTCCATCGCGAGGACGTACGCGTAGCCGGCGGTCACGTCGAGCAGTTCCCCCTCGTGGTCGACACCGACCCGTCGAACGGGGCCGACCGGCGTCTCGACCGCGAAACTGGCGAGTCGCATACTCGCATCCGGGTGCGGCGGTCAGGTATAGCTTTGGCCTCTCAGAGAAGGCCCGCGACGACGGCCCCGAACGCGACCGCGGCCAGCGCCCCGACGAGATTCAGTACCGCCGTCGCCACCGCTCGCCGGCGCTCGCCGGTCTCGAACAGCCGCACCGTCTCGAAGGCGAACGTCGAGAAGGTGGTGAACGCGCCACAGAACCCCGTCCCGAACACCAGGAGGAGGGAATCGTCGACCGGTACGGCCACGAGCAGGCCCAGCACGAAACTCCCCAGAACGTTCACCGCGAGCGTGTCGGCAGTCCGGGTGTCGATGCGCTCGCCCAGCAGGTACCGCGCCAGTGCGCCGAGGACGCCCCCGACGCCAACGAGCAGGGTCGGGTCGGTCATCTGGAGATCACCCGGGCGACGGAACGCCCGCCGATGACGGCCAGAAAGCCGAGGGCGTAGTTGGCCGCGACGTTTGCGACCAGAAGCAGGGGGTCCAGCCCCGCGGTCTCGACGGCGAAGGTGCTGTAGGTCGTGAAGGAGGAGAGAAATCCCGTCCCCAGCACCAGTCGCGTCTCGGCGCTCAGCGCGTCCGCGAGGTGGGCCTCGTACAGCAGGACGCCCAGTGCGAAACTCCCCGCGACGTTGGCGGCGAGCGTCCCCCACGGCAGCGGGCCCGCGGGGAGTGCGAGCGCGACGGCGTGACGGAGGACCGCCCCGACGAACCCCCCGACGGCGATCAGGGCCAGCGGTTCGAGGCGGGCCAGCGCGTGTGTCGACCCGTCGGCGTCGGCGGCCGTCCCGTCGCTCATCAGCCGGAGCGACTCGGAGCGGCTACTCGGTGGTTTCGGTTTCGCGGTCGACGACGGCGTCGGCCAGCGCGTCCCGGTGGCCCTCGTTGGGGCCGCCGGCGATGGTCAGGAGCCGCGCGTCCCGGAGGTACCGTTCCACGTCGTGTTCGCGCGTGTACCCGACACCGCCGTGGAGCTGCATCGCTTCGTTGGCGTTCTCGACGGCGGCCTCCGTGGCGTGGACCTTCGCCATCGGGAACGCGCGGTCGACGGACAGTCCGCGGTCGGCGCGGTCGGCCGCCCGGAGGGTGAGCAGACGACTCGTGTCGACCCGCTCGGCCATCTCGCCCAGTCGCCAGCGAACACCTTGAAAGTCGCCGATGGCGCGGTCGAACTGTTCGCGTTCAGTGGTGTAGGCCACTGCGTCCTCCAGTGCAGCGCGGGCGATGCCGACCGCTCGCGCCGGGACGTTCACGCCGGTGTGGACGGTCCCGCGCTGGACGTACGCCTCGCCCCGCTCGCCGACCATCGCGTCGTCGGGCACACGCACGTCCGAGAGCGTCACGCGCGGCGACTTCACGCTGTTGGCACCCAGCGTGTCCCAGTCGCGGTCGACCTCGAACGCCTCGGCCGGGACGAGGAACGCACTGATGTTGTGGGGCGCGTCTGCCTCGGGGCCGGTCTTCGCGTAGGTGAGCACCACGTCGGCGTTGGGGAAGTTCGTCACCCACTGCTTGTGGCCGTTCAGGACCCACTCCTCGCCCTCGCGCTCGGCGGTCGTCTCCATCGCCAGCTTGTCGCTTCCGGCGTCGGCCTCGCTGAGTCCGAGCGCGCCGACGGTCTCGAACCGCGCCATCTCCGGGACCCATCGCTCGCGCTGGCGGTCGGAGCCGAACCGCTCGATCACGGTCGCGACGCCGAGGTTGAGCCCCACCGCGCTCGCGAGCGCCATCTGGTTCGCCGCCAGTTCCTCGATCACGACGACGAGTTCGACGAGCCCCTCACCGCGACCGCCCCGTTTCTCGGGCAGGGTCAGGCCGGTGATACCGCGCTCGCCGAGGGCGGCGAGGATCTCCTCGGGATACGTCTCGGTTCGGTCGAGGTCTGCGGCGACGGGTTCGATCTCGGTCGCTGCGAGCTCCCGAATCTCGTCGCGCAGCGTGCGCTGTGACTCGGTCAACTGGAAGCGCATACGCGCCCATCGCGGCGGATCCCGATAAGTTTCGGGCGAACACGTCCCACACCGTCGGGCCCACTTCTGCCGAGCGTTTATATCCCAGACCGGGACCAGCCTGACCCATGTTCGAGCGCTTCACGAGCGACGAACGGGCGATCGAAGGACTGCCGGTGCGACTCGTCATCGCCCTCGTAGTTGGGATCGCGAGCCTCAGCGTCATGATGAACACGATCGGGGGCCTCACCGCGCTGGGCGTCACCGAACTCGACGTGAAACCACAGCCGGAGGTGATCCCCGAGGGCGACGGCGAGGTGACGGTCACAGTGGTCACACCGGAGGGCGAGGCGGTATCGAACGCCACCGTCGTCGCGAAGGACGGCACCGCGACGCTGTCGGAGATCCGCCCCGCGAAGACCGGCCCGAACGGGACGGCGACGCTGCAGCTCTCGCCGAGTCTCGGCCCGAACCAGAAGGAGGGAACGGTCACGCTGGACGTGAAACCGCCCGCGGGTGGGGGGTACACCGACGACCGGGAGAACACGAAGGTGCTCGTGGTCGCGGATCAGTCCTCGTAGGAGCGGGTGGCGTCGGTGCCCTCGCCCCAGTCGATCCAGGACTGCTCCCAGCCGCGGCGACGGCGGGCGTCCCGGCGCTCGTACTCGCGGTCCTCTCGGCGCATCCGGTTGCGCTCGGGTGTGTCGGCCTGCTCGCCCTCGACGAGCATGGGGGCGAAGGCGACGCCGCCGAGCCGTTCGGCGACCTCGCCGCCCTCGACGACGGCGAGATGCTGTTCGTGGGCCCCCAGCGGCATGACGAGTCGGCCGTCCTCGGCGAGCTGGTCGACCAGCGCCCGCGGCGGCGAGACGGCGGCGGCCTCCAGCAGGATGCGGTCGTATGGCGCGTACTCGGGGAGGCCGTCGGCCCCGTCCCGGCAGTCGACGAGGACGCCGCCGTAGCCGGCGCTGGCGAGGTTCTCGCGGGCCTCGTAGACGACCCGGCGAGTGATGTCGATAGCGTGGACATTTCGATCGCCGACGATCTCGGCGATCACGGCGGCGGTGTAGCCGACGCCAGCGCCGACGACGAGCACGGAGTCGTCGGGGTCGGGTGCGAGGGCTTCGAGCAGTCGTGCGGCGGTGCTGGGGGCGAGCACGCGGGTGCCGAACCGCTCGAAGGGGCGGTCGGCGTAGGCACCGCGCTCGTCGGCGACGAACTCGTGGCGGGGAACCGCCCGCATGGCGACGCTGACGGCGTCGCTGTGGACACAGCCCTTGCTCTCGTGTTCGAGGCTGTCGACCATGTCGTCGCGCAGTACCGCGGGGTCCATTGTAGGGAGGTTCGCGTGGAGGCTCTTGAATGACGCGCCTGTCGAACGGACGGCAGGTAGGTTCGCCAACCAGTCGAGTCACTGCATCTCGACGAACCGCACGCCGCCGTGGTCCCCGCGGTCGAGCGACCCGTCCTCGCGCTTGCGAGCGCGAACGAGCGTCTGCCGGGCGGTCCCGAGCGGCGCGAGCAGCACCCCGCCCGGACGGACCTGGTCAACGACGGCCTCGGGGAAGTCGGGGGCGGCACAGGTGAGATACGCCCGGTTGTAGGGAGCGTACTCGGACCAGCCCCGTTTGCCGTCGCCGGCCCGGATCGAGACCGCGCCGTAACCCAGTCGATCGAGTCGCTCGCGGGCCTGCTCGGCCAGCGAGTCGTGGTATTCGACGGAGAAGACGTGCTCGGGGCCGACGATCTCGGCGGTGACGGCGGCGTGGTAGCCACAGCCCGTCCCGATTTCCAGTACTTCGTCGCCCGGCGACAGATCCAGCAGGTCGGTCATGATCGCGACCATGTGTGGCGCGCTGATGGTCTGGCCGTCGCCGATGGGCAGCGGCGTGTCGGCGTAGGCCGAGTCGCGCTTGTGCTCGGGGACGAACTCGTGGCGCGGGACCGCCCGCATCGCGTCGAGCGTGGCCGGATCGTCGACGCGGCCCTCGGATTCGAGCCGGTCGACCATCGACTCGCGTCGGGCCGCCCAGTCCATGCTACCAGGCCGACCAGGCGGTCGACGTTTCGTCGCGCGCGTACAGCCGTTTGATGTCCTTTGCCGCGACCGTGTCGCCGTCGTAGTCCAGTTTGTCGAACTCGTAGCCTGCGGCGTCGTCGCGGACGAGGATGCTTTCGACCGTGAATTCGAGGTCGCCGAACTCCTCGGTCTCGCCGACGACGAACTCGTGGTCGCCGGGCACCTGCACCTTCGTGGACTCGGTGGCCTCCCGGCGGCCGTCCTTTGGGTGTTTGGTCACGTTGACGGAGACGTTCCCGACCGCGCGGGTCCAGACGGTATCGACGTCGGTGACCGGTGCCGACTCGACCCGGCCGCCGTCGATCTCCAGACTCGTGATCCGGACGGTCATCACCGCAGCATCGGTCTCGGCGACGAACTCCTCGCCGGTGGCGAGGTCGGCGTCGGCAGGCGCTTCGACCTGCGCGGAGAAGGATTCCCCGTCCTGGGAGATCACCACGTCGAGCTGGGCGGTCTGCTCCTCGGGCAGGCTCTCCTTGTGGACGTGTTCGCACTCGGTACATCGCAACGTCGCGTCGCCGCCGCCCGTCGACAGGACCTCGTGGACCGTCTCGAACTGCGGCGAACAGGCCGGACAGGCGATACCGACCCTGTCCCCGGCTTCCGTAGTCATACCCGGCCGTACTCGGTGCGCACGTAAAAGGTCGCTGACCGGCGTATCCGGCGGTCAGTGTTGCCCCGACCCCGAACAATTCATTTCGGTGACCGGTAGGTTCGGTATGGACCTCCGCTACGTCTACGGAGCCGGATTCGGACTCATGGCGTTCGGTTCCGGACTGCAGGTCGCCGAGGCGGCCCTGTCGAGCACCGATTTGCTCTCGATGGGGCTCGACGGCGTGTTGCTCGTCTGCTTCGGTATCCTGGCGTGGCAGTCGCTGGCCGGCAAACTGGACGGGGTGAACGAACCGGCGTCGAGTGGATTTTTCACTGGGCTCGGGTACGCACTACTGGGTATGGGGGTACTGTTGACGGCGCTTGGGGGATATGGGCTCGCCAACACCCTGCTCTGATGGGACCAGGGATGCCAGTTACACGCCCGACGGCAGGTCGATCTCGTCGCCGTCAATGTACACTTTCGGCTCCCGAACGATCCCGTCCAGGTGGATCGGCGCCTCCACGTCGCCGCCGATGGCGTGGTCGTCGCCGATGGCGATGTGGACGGTACCGGCGGCCTTCTCGTCCAGGAGGACGGAGCCGATCAACTCGGTGACGCCGACGTTGGTGCCGATTCCGAGTTCCGCGAGGTTGTAGGCGTCCTCGCCTACCTCCTCGGCAGCGGCCTCCAGTTCCTCGCGCACGCCGTCGTCTGAGACCTCGGTGACGTACCCGTCCTCGACCTCGAACTCGAGGACGTGGCCGTCTTCCAGCAGGCCGTGGGGCATCATCGTCCCGTCGACGACGAAGGTGCCGTCGGCAGTCTCGGGACTCATGAACACCTCGCCGGCCGGGAGGTTGGACATCGCACCGGGGTCGTGGACGATGCCGGTGTCCTGTCGCCACTCCCGGTCGCCGGGGCGGAACACGATGTCGGTGCCGCGTTCGGTCGTGACGCGGACGGTCTCGGCCCCGGAGACTTCGGCGTACAGCTCCTTGCAGTGTTGCTTGATGTCGGCGTAATCGGCGTCGAGACCGGTGACGAACACCTCCTCGGTGATCCCGGGGAGGGTGGCGACGCGAGCGCCGGCCGCGGTGGCGTCCGAGCGGGCCTTGGTGTGGGTGAGGCTCTTCTTGGTCGGCGCGAGCACCACGTCGGCGTTGCGCATGGCGGCGGCGACGGCCGCGGGCGGTTCCTCGCCGTGCTGGTCGCCGGGCGGGTAGCGGACGATGCTCGCGTCGTCGGTGCGCTCGTTGGCCACCTCGTAGAGGGCTTCGCCGATGGGCTGGCGCTCGTGGTCGGTGACGATCAGACAGGACTCGGTCGACTGGAGGCGCATGCACTTCCGGACGGCCGTCTCGGCCGGATTCCGGAGCCGCTCGTGTTTCATACCCGAGTCTGGGTGGCCCGCCGGATTAGTCGTTGTGCCTCCACCGCGGGCGAACGGTGACTCGCTCCCGAGTGAATTCCCACCGTGGAACCTCGAAACGGTTATCCGCGTCGCTACGGCATCCCCGTATATGACAATCGAAGTCGGCATCAACGGATACGGGACCATCGGGAAGCGGGTCGCGGACGCCGTCCGGGCCCAGCCGGACATGGCGGTCGTCGGCGTCGCCAAGACGCGGCCGAACTTCGAGGCCGAGCAGGCCGTCGCCAACGACTACCCGCTGTACGCCGCCGTCCCCGAGCGGGTCGACCAGTTCGACGAGGCCGGCATCGAACTGGCCGGCGAGGTCGAGGAACTGGTCCAGGCGAGCGACATCGTCGTCGACACGACGCCGTCGGGCATCGGCGCGGAGAACAAGGCGATGTACGAGGAGTACGACACGCCCGCGCTCTACCAGGGCGGGGAGGACGCCGACCTGGTCGACGTGAGCTTCAACGCCCGCGCGAACTTCGCGGAGGCCGAAGGGGCCGATCACACCCGCGTCGTCTCCTGTAACACGACCGGTCTCTCCCGACTCATCGCGGCGCTGGAAGACGAGTACGGCGTCGAGAAGGTGCGCGCGACGCTGGTCCGTCGCGGTGGCGACCCCGCCCAGTCCTCGCGCGGCCCGATCAACGACACGCTGCCGGACCCGGTGACGATCCCCTCCCACCACGGCCCGGACGTGAACACCATCTTCCCGGACCTGGACATCGACACGCTCGGGATGAAGGTGCCGGCGACGCTGACCCACACTCACAGCGTCAACGTCGAGTTGACCTACGACACCGACACCGAGGAAGTTCGGGAGCTTCTGGAGGGCGAGTCGCGACTGTTCGTCATCCCCGACCACATGGGTATCGACGGCTCGGGCAAACTCAAGGAGTTCGCGCTCGATTCGGGGCGGCCCCGCGGCGACGTGTGGGAGAACGCCATCTGGGGCGAGTCGATCACCGTCGAAGGCGGCGACGAACTCTACCTCTTCCAGGCGATCCATCAGGAGTCCGACGTGGTGCCGGAGAACGTCGACGCCATCCGTGCGGTGCTGGGGACCGCCGACCGCCGCGAGAGCATCGAACGGACGAACGAGGCGCTCGGGATGGGCCTCGGTCGCTGAGCCGAACCCCTCGGGAATCGAGGAGTAACAGGGGCAGAAACCTTTTCCCGGGACCACCTCTTACCGGCAGGTATGAACGACGACCGCGACGACCACGATCCCATCGACGATATTCTCCGGGAGATCGAGCGGGTGATGAACGAGATGATGGGCGACGACGTTCACATCGATCGCGGCGGGAACGCGGGCTTCGGATCGGACCTCCACCTGGACGTGTTCGAGGAAGACGATCAGTTGCGCGTCGTCGCGGACCTCCCCGGCGTCGAGAAAGACGCCATCGACCTCAAGTGCGACGGCGAGGTGTTGACGGTCGCCGCCGCCTCCGACCGCCGGGACTACGAGGAACGGATCCGCCTCCCCGCCACCGTCGACGAACACTCCGCCAGCGCCACCTACAACAACGGCGTCCTCGAGGTCACCTTCGACCGCGCCGACGATTCCGCGGACATCGACCTTTAAGAGATCTGGCTCCGCCGCGGATCGTCGTCACCGAGGCGGTAGAGCTGGTAGGAAAAGGCCGCAAGCGCCAGCGCGAACAGGCCGAAGGGGAGCAGGGGGCCGCGGCTCCCGCGAAGGTAGAAAAACGTCGCGAACAGCATGACGAACAGCGAACTCACCAGCCGACCGTACACCGACTCCCGGAGCGGCCGGTAGCTGTAGGTCAGGGTAAAGGCGACGAGTAACCACCCGAAGGCGAGCGTCTCCGCCTGCTGGAGCGACGACGTCGCGTACCAGACCGTCCCGGCCGCCACGCCACCGGCGAGGACGAGCCCGAGTGCCAGAAACGGACGGCTCAGGTCGTTCCGCTGGGCTTTGGCCATGTTTCCCGGTGATTACATGTCCGGGGTAATATACGTTGGTGTCGTGTCGAACGGTCGTGTGCCCTGCGTCAGACGGTTTCGCGGATCAGCGCGGCCAGATCGTCGAAGAATCCGGGTTCGTACTTCGTCGCGCTGTCGACGGTCGGGCGAGCGTTGGTCTCGGTGACGACGGCGCGGTCGTCGGTGACCAGCAGGTCGACGCCGAGCCACGGGATGTCGAGCGTCTCGGCGACGCGTTCGGCCAGTTCTCGGAGTTCCACGGGGAGGTCGACGCCGGTGGCTTCGGCCCCGCGGTGGACGTTGTGTTTCCACTGGCCGGATTCGAGGGCGTCTTCGGGGAGGCGACGCTCGACCGCGCCGACGTACTCGCCGTCGACGAGCATGACCCGGTAGTCCCGTGCGTCCGGGAGGTACTCCTGAAGCAGAAAGGACTGATCGCCCGTCGCGCGGTAGTCGTGGACCAGATCGAGGTAGTCGGCGATGCCGAGGAAGGAATCGAGATCGGCGGCCTTCGCGACGCCGACGCCGCGGGTCGCGGAGTTGGGTTTGACCACGACCGGGGGATCGAACCGCTCGAAAGCCGCCACGAGGTCTGCGCGGTCGACCGGGTTCGAGACGGCGACGGTCTCGGGCACCGGGACGCCGGCCCGGTCGAGTCGGGCGATCACGTCGGCCTTGTTTCTGGACGTGAGGATCGCCTCGCGGTCGTTGACCCACGGCACGTCGAGCATGGCGTCGGCGACCCCGCCCTCCATGATCCGGGGCGGATAGACGAACCCGGCGTCGAAGTCGTCGAACTCGGCGGTCGCGTCGGCGTCGGTCAGCGCCAGTGTGCGTTCGGACGTGGCGACAGCGTGGACCGCGATCCCCCGCTCTTCGAGGGGATCCCGGATCCGCTCGTAGGTTTCCGCCTCGGTCGCGACCGCCAGCCGGAGCATACCCACGCTCTCGGCCCGACCGGACTAAAAGCCGCCGTTCACCGCGTGCGGACCGAGGGACGACCGTGACCCGCGTCGCGATATATGTGCCTGTAGTGAATTTTTAAATATTATTGGAATGTATCCAATCCTGTATGATCGGATATTCGACCATATCGTGCCGGTGGGGCCGGCAGAGCGCGAGCGGGGAATGGGAGGCAGGGACGTGTGGCGACAGTGGGGGTCGACGCTAGCGATGCGGGGGCAGACGGGAAGTCGGGAGTCGGTGACCGAACGCGCCGAGTTCCTCGCCGAGCGGGTCTGGGACGGGTTCGTCGCGCACGACGAGCGCGACCGGATGGCGGCGGTGAAGGCGTTCGCGGCGGTCGACAGCGCCCAGTTCCAGCACGTCGACGACGCGACGGCGCGACGGGCCGCGGTGGCCTTCGTCAACGCCCTCTGGAAGAAAGACGAGGTCGAAGCCGCCCACGAGACGGACGGCGAGTTCGACCGCGAGGCCCTCGACGCGGCCGACTGGAGTCCGGTCCGGGAGAACTTCGCCGAGCGCGCGCGGTTGCTCGGCATCGACGAAGACTACGCAGACCTGTCGACGACCGCCTGGCGACGGCACAAGACCGGCGGGGACTACTGGACGCCGATCATGCGCGCCCAGTTGCTGGAACTCCGGGTCGCGATGGGTGACGCGGCGTATCCAGCCAAGCCCCGGTACGGCCAGTCAGGATTCGGCCCGGAGCCGACCCGGTACGCGCTCGCGGTCGAACTGCACGATTACCGCTCGGAAGAGCGCATCGAACAGGGGAAATCGGTGATGGTCCCCTACTACGAGGCGATACTGCGAGCCCACGAGTAGACCGGCAGTTCTCCGGTTCTCGGTACCCGGGAGGTCGGCGCAACATTAAGTGGACGGCGGCGGGATTGTAGAACGTGTACGACGAGATACTCTTCCCGACGGACGGGAGCGAGGGGGCGGCAGTCGCACTGGAACACGCGATCGAGCAGGCCGAGGCACACGGGGCAGGGATCCACGTCCTGTTCGTGGCCAACACGACGTACGCCGGCGGCGGTGCAGTCGAGGGGACGGCCATCGAGTCGCTCCGGTCGACCGGGCGACAGGCCGTCGACGACGCAGTCGACCGCGTCGTCGACGCCGGTATCGCCGCGGAGGGAGAGGTCCGCGACGGCGACCCCTACAGCGAGATTCTCGACTACGCCGACGAGGTGGCCGCCGACATGATCGTCATGGGCACCCACGGCCGGCGCGGACTGGACCGGTACCTGCTGGGCAGCGTCACGGAGAAAATCGTTCGGTCGTCGGACGTGCCCGTGCTGACCGTCAGAGTCGCCGACGAGGAGTGAGGGCAGTGACGCGGACAGCCTGCAAGAGCCGACACTTCCCTGTTACCGGTCCAGCGGCTCAGCGATAGTGAAAAGCGGCGGCGAATACCGCCGGGAATCAGGCGATGAGCAGTTCTTCGCCGCGTTCGACCTTGATCCGGCAGGGCGGCGAGATCTTGTTGTAGGCGCGGCGGAACGCTTCCTTGACCTCTTCGGCCTGGTCCACGTCGCAGTAGGCGGTGAACAGGCGCTCGCCCTTGTCGATGCGGGCGGCGGTGCCGACGATCTTCCCGAAGGCCTGGCGCATCCCGTCGGAGACACGGTCCGCACCGGCCCCGGTCGCCTGTTTGTTCTCCCGGATGACCTGGTGGGGGAACTTCCGGAGGATCATCTTGTAGTTGTTCTCGCCGAGTTCCTGGATCAGGTAGCGGTTGGCCGACAGGCGGGAGGCCTCCAGCGAGCCGTGGCGGATCTGGACCTCTTCCTCGAGGATGAGGCTGATCTGGACGGGGTAGTCCTCTGCGTCGGTCGTCTTGTCCCCCATCTTGTGCTGTGCGACCTTCGAGCCGGGGATTCCGGTGATGTACTCGCGTCGGGTGTACGACGGCTTGTCGATTTTCCGGTACATCGAGGCAGGCTTGTCCGACATAGGTATCTCTTGGCGGAATCGAAGCCAAGCGCGTACAAAAACCCGTCGAACTGGAGTAGCGGCCGAGCCGTCCCCCACCGTCGACGACGGGAGATTCGGCCGACAGGGAGAGTCTCCCGCGTCGCGACCGGGCGCGATGTTCCCGTGAGCAGGGCGAACACGACCGGTCCCGCGATTACGGCCAGGAGCCGGGACTCGATGGGCGCTCTCCCGGCCACGGCCACGACGGTCGTCGCTCGCGGACGTTCTGTTCGAACGGTTCGTTTAAGAAATGAAGGCGAGACCGGACAGGTGTATGACACTGAGAGACGTGACGTTCGACGTCGTCGCACAGCACTCACGGACGATCCTGCTCGCGGCCACGCTCGTCGTGCTCCTGACGGTCGGAGCGGCAGGGGAAGCCGTCGCGCACAACCCGGCGGGCCAGCCCGTGCCGGGCTGTGAGAACGGGGCCGACGTGGTCGCCGAGAAAAACCCCAACTGTCACACGCCGACCACCAAATAACGGTGTGCGTCGGGTGGCGAGTTCCGGTTACACCGACTACACTACCCTGTTTTTACGCCCGGAGACCCAATCGGAGGTATGAATCAACTCGTCGACGGCGAGTGGCGCACGGACACGTACGAGACGACCAACGAGGACGGCGAGTTCGAACGCCAGACCACGACGTTCCGGGACGAGATCGAAAACGATCCCGACGCGCAGTTCCCCGCCGAGGCCGGCCGGTACCACCTCTACGTCTCCTACGCCTGCCCGTGGGCCCACCGGACGCTGCTGGTGCGGGCGCTGAAGGGCCTCGAGGACGCGATCACCGTCGACGTGGTCGATCCCTACCGCGACGAGGGCGGCTGGCAGTTCACCCCCGAGAAGGAGGGCTGCACCCCGGACACGGTCAACGGGTTCGACTACCTCCGGGAGGCCTACGTCGAGGCCGACCCCGACGCGACCTGTCGCGTGACGGTGCCCGTGCTGTGGGACAAGGAGGAGGAGGAGACCATCGTCAACAACGAGTCCGAGGAGATCCTCAGGATGCTCGACACCGAGATGGAGGACGTGGCCGAGCGAGACGTGGACCTCTATCCCGAGGGATATCGGGACGAGGTCGACCGGATCATCGACGAGATCTACGACCCGATCAACAACGGCGTCTACCGGGCCGGCTTCGCGAGCAGTCAGGCGGCCTACGACGACGCGGTCGGGGAACTGTTCGAGGCGCTCGATCACTGGGACGAGGTGCTCGGCGACCAGCGGTACCTCGCCGGCGACCGGTTGACCGAGGCCGACATCTGCATGTTCACGACCCTCGTCCGGTTCGATCAGGTGTACCACACCCACTTCATGTGCAACCGCCAGCACATCCACGAGTACGACAACCTCTGGCCGTACCTGCAGGACCTGTACCAGACTCCAGGTGTGGCGAAGACGGTGAACATGGACCACATCAAGGAACACTACTACACGACCCACCCGGACGTGAACCCCTCGGGAATCGTCGCGACCGGGCCAGAGCTGGATTTCGACGGCGACCACGACCGCGACGAGTTGCCCGGGAGCCCGCCCGAGGACCTGCTACCGCTCGCGTAGAGACAGCGGCGCGGTCCCGCGGTCGCCCGACCCGACGCGACGTTCGACCATCTCCGTTCTGAGTTGCCGACACTCCTCGACCCCGAGACCCACGTCGATGGCGCCGAGGACGAGCCGATCCAGTCGGTCGCGTGCCGTCGGGTCGCCGGCCAGCAGGTCGTCGGCGGCCGCGGCGACCGCGCGACGAGTGTCGGGAGACATCGCCAGCGGGTCCGGGACGGGTAGCGATTCGAGTTCGTAGGTCATCACCTGGAGCGCCCCGCCGCCCTCGCTGCGGCCCCAACACTCCAGAATCGCCGCGGTCACCGTCGCGTTGAGGACGCCGAGCGTGGCCCGCTGGAGGAGCGGGTTCGCGGGTTCGGGGGTCTGCTCGGGGGCGTCGATCCAGAGACAGTCGACGGCGTTGCTCGCCAGCAGGCCGTCGGGATTGGCGATCACGGAGACATCGCGGTCGAAGAACTTCGGGACGAACACCGCCGGAGCCGACAGCGGCCCGAGGTCGAACCAGACCCGGCGGCTGGCACACGATCGGCGGTCGTCGAATCCCTGCCGTTCGCCCCACGCGACGTACTCGACCAGTCCGTCGTAGCCGTCGGAGGCGAGCGCGCGACGGACCGCGGCTTCGAGGTCGCCGTCGGCGTCCCGTTCGGTCTGGACCTCCCGAACGTACTCGTGCACGTCGAGCAGGTAGCGGTCGGTGTCGGCGGTGGTGACGAGGCGGCCGTCCACGTCACGGACGCTCTTGATCGCGGGCGCGAGGAAGCGGTCGTCGATGTCGGTGGCCCGGCCGTCGGCGTCGAGGAAGAAGAACCCGTTCGCGCCGGTCATCACGCCCCGAGAGACGGTACAGCGTTCGCCGAGCGTGACGAGCGACGGGTTCGCGAGCAGGCGGATCAGTGGCTCGGGAGCGTCGAGGTACGGCGCGAGTTTGTCGGCGTCGCGGTCGGCCAGTCGGCCCTGCCGGACCGTGACGCGACGACAGGCGTCGGTGCTGCGAGCCCGGAGGCCACCCCCCGGCGGTGCGCGGTCGGTGTCGACCAGATCGAGCAGGCGGGCGACCGACACCTGTTCGTCCAGTCGGCAGAATCGGACGGGCGTCGACCGGCGGCGGTCGGGGTCGGTACACCGCTCGGCCAGGAGTAAGACGGCGTCGACGACGGCGTCGTCGAACACCTGCGCACCGAACCCGACGACGGCCGCGAGCCGGTAGTGGTCGAAGAGGAATCGCCGGAACGATTCGCCGTAGCGCGTGGTGAGCCACTTGTTCGGGACGACGACGGCGAGACGGCCGCCCTCCCGGAGAAAGCGGGTCGCCTGCGTGACGAAGTAGACGTAGGCGTCGCTACGGCGACTCAGGGCGCGGTCACCGTCCAGATACGGTCGCTCGCCGTCGGGACCGAACGCGGCGAGGTGGGCGCGAGCGCGGTCGATGTCGGTCGTCTCCTGGCGTACGTAGGGCGGGTTGCCGACGACGGCGTCGAACCGACCGGCGACGAGGCCGGCGTCGGCCACGGTACAGTCGCGGTCGGGTCCGGGCTCGACGGTGAAGAAGTCGGACTCGTAGAGGCGACACCGGGCGTCGGGGTCCGGGTGGGTGGCGTCGAGTAGCCGGTGCGCGGCCAGCGCGAGCGCGACCGGATCGGTGTCGACGCCGACGACGCGGGCGAGGCGGTCGGCGGGCGCCGAGTCCGGATGGAGGGTTTCGAGCCGTCGCGTAGCCGCGACGGGGAAGACGCCGCTCCCGACGGCCGGGTCGAGGACGCGTGGCAGCCGGTCGTCCGGTCGGGGCTGGATCGCCCAGCGACAGAGCGCCGTCGCGACCGCAGGATCGGTGACGAAGTGGCCGTCGGCCCGGCGGCGATCCGGCGAGAGCGACCGCTGGTAGGCGTCGGCATCGTCTCCCGCCGCAGCCTCGGCGACGGTCGCGAGGCGCTCCCGAACCGTCGCGTCGTCGGTGGCCGTTGCCAGCCAGTCTGGCCGTGACCGGTCGCCCGCGGCCTCGGCGACGGAAGCCAACAGCCCCCCGAGTTCCGCCGGTAGCGGGTCGGGCATGTCACCAGTAGTCGTGCTCCAGAACCAAATAGGCACCACCGGCTCCGGCGGGCGCGGTGGCGGTCACCTCCCCTGTCGAAGACCGCCGTTATACGCGCTGTGTGCGGTGGCTGCGCACCTGCTCGTCGTGGTCGTCGCCGATGATCTCACGTCGCTCCGCCAGCAGCGGAACGACCGGTGCACCCGTGTTCTCGGCGTCGGTGTAGCGTCGTGTCATGTTCGTCCCCGGCGACGGACAGGTGTTCCCCACACCCCGCTGTCGCCGTATTCTTTCACGGTCGTTCATTTCATATAAACGTATCTATCCGTTCGAGGCGGGTGGCTCGTGGGGACGACGGCCAAGGCCTTTGCAGGTCGCGCCCGCAGTGGGAGTATGGTCGACAACCAGAGCGACACCTTCGACATCGGCGGCGAGTTGACCGTCCACCGACTGGGGTTCGGCGCGATGCGGCTCTGCGGTGAGGAGATAATCGGCCCACCCGAGGACGAGGAATCCGCACGCGATGTCCTGCGGCGCGCGGTCGAACTGGGCGTCGACTTCGTCGACACCGCGGACTCGTACGGCCCGGGCGTGAGCGAGCGGCTCATCCGCGAGGCCGGCGTAGCCGACGAAACCGTCGTCGCCACCAAGGCGGGCCTGCTCCGCAACCGCGAGGGCGACTGGCTGCCCCACGGTGACCCCGACTACATCCGCAACCAGGTGCTCGCGAGCCGCGACCGGCTCGGGGTCGAGACCATCGACCTCTACCAGTTCCACCGGCCCGACCCGGACACGCCCTTCGAGGAGTCGGTCGAGGCCTTCGCCGAACTGCAAGACGAGGGACTGGTCGACCACGTCGGACTGAGCAACGTCACCGTCGAGCAACTGGAGACCGCCCGCGACATCGTCGACGTGGCGACCGTCCAGAACAGCTACAACCTCGCCGACCCGGAGGGCGATTACGGCTCCGACCGCGTCCTCGACGCCTGCGAGGAGTACGGCATCGGCTTCATCCCGTACTTCCCGCTGGGTGCCGGCGACCTCGGCGAGAAAGCCGACGTGATCGACGATATCGCCGCCGACTACGACGCCTCCCGGATGCAGATCGCGCTGGCGTGGCTCCTCCAGCACTCGCCGGTGACGCTCCCGATCCCCGGCACGTCCAGCCTCGACCATCTCGAAGAGAACGTCGCCGCGTCCGGGATCGAGTTGACCAGCGACGAGATCGCGCGCCTGAGCGAGTAGCGCCGATCGGCGATCGTCAGCCAGCCGTCGGACAGTGGGTAACGCTAACGTTCCTGTACAGTATCGAACCGAGTATGCCGGAGGAGGCATGGCAGTCCATCGACGTCATCAAAAATCGGGAGGGCGAGCCCCACGTCCTCCAGCAGAGAGTCGAGGTGTACGGCGGCGATCACGGCGAGTCGACGGGCTACACGAAACCCGGGATGACCCACCGGCTGGTCCCGCTGACGGAGTTGACGAAAGGCGACTGACTCACTCCCGGTCGGTCCAGAAGTCGAAGGATCGGCCGGGCGTGAAGATATCCAGTCCCACGGCGGTCTCGTCGCCGGTGTTCTCGACCCGGTGGGACTCCCAGGGGTCGAGCCAGACGGAGTCGTACTGGCCGAGTGTGGCTTCGTCGTCCTCGGTGTAGACGGTGAGTTCGCCGGCGAGGACCAGACAGACCTGGCCGTTCTCGTGGTCGTGCATCGGCGAGGAGTGGCCCGGCGGTTTCTCGAACCACTCCAGACTGGCGTCCTCGCTCCCCGCGAGCGCGACCCGTCGCCAGCCCTCGTCCGGTTCGTACGTCTCGGCCGCGTCGAAGTCCACGCGTTCCATGCGCGAGGCGTCGGCGTCCCGGGCGGAGTAGCCTTCGGTTCCGGATCGCAGGCGACCGATGGCCGAACCGACGAGTGTCAGACACCCCCCGCAATTTTTGACCGCGCAGTCCCTCGATTCGCGTGATGAGCGACGAGCCCCTGTACGTCGGCGTCGCCTACAGCACCGGCGAGTGGTTGGCGGTCGCGTTCGCCGCCGACGGGTTCGACCACGCCGACGTGTTCCCCGAAGTCGGGAACGTCTGGGCCGAGTACGAGGGCGTCGCCGAGTCGATTCTCGTCGACGTGCCCGTGGGGCTCCGCGAGGAGGGCGAGGAGCCGCGACCACCGGAGCGAGCAGCCCGCGAGGTACTCGGTTCCCGTGCCGAGGCGATCACCGACCCCCCGATTCGGGAAGCCGCGCGGAAGCGACGATACCCGGCGGCGGCCCGTGTCACCGAACGCAAGACCGGACGGGACCTCTCCCGGACAGCCTTCGAACGCAGCGACGCCATCGTCGCCCTCGACGACCTCCTGCAGGAGGTCTCGGAGGCCCGACCCGTGATCGCCGAGGCCCACCCCGAGGTCTGTTTCCGGGCGTTCGCCGGAACGACGCTCGAAGAGGATCCCGCCACGGCCGCGGGCTACGCCGAGCGGATGCGCGCGCTCGCGACCTTCGACCGGGACGCCCCGCCGGTGGTCCAGCGCGCGGCCGAGGCCACGAGCGGCCACGCCGTCACCGTCGCCGACGTACTCGACGCCGTGGCGCTGGGCTACACCGCCCGCCCGGGTCCCGGTTCGATCCACACGCTCCCCGCCGACCCGCCGACCGATCCGACCGGACTCCCGATGAGACTGCTCTACCGGGCGGAGACGCCACTGGAAGCAGAGTAGGCTCTGGCGACCGAGAGCGCGGCCGCTACCAGACTAATAAATGAAAGAACGCAACTCGACCGATTACAGGCGGGTGACGTTGGTCGCCCGCGGACCCTTGTCGGCCTGTTCGATGTCGAATTCGACTTCCTGTCCTTCTTCGAGGTCCGGGCCGCCGACGTCTTCCATGTGGAAGAACACGTCCTCGTCCGCATCCTCTGTGTCGATGAAACCGTAACCGCCTGTGTCGTTGAAGAAATCAACCGTACCGTTTGCCATTGCCTTTGTCCGGAGGCGCGGAGTGCATATAACCCTTGTGAGACGCGAAGTGACACACTCCTTCGAGGGAATGTTCCATCAGTAGCGTCTCAGACACCCGATACAGAGAGTTTTCAGCAAACTGCATCGACGGACTCGGCGCAGCGGTCAACGAGGGGTCCGTCCCAGATACTCCCGGCCCGCGATTCACGAGGGACTACGGAGCTGGCGACCGGAGGCGAGATGTGTCCGACGAACTCGACGTGGGTGACCCCGCCGAGATGAACCGCGCCGAACTCGCTGCCGCGCTCCACGCCCACCTCGCGGCGACCGAGGGGTTGCCCATCGACCCGACGGCGAACCGCTGGCTCGGCGAGGCCCAGGCCGCGGCCGCCGACGTGGCCGACGGCACCGCCCCCGACCCCGTCGTCACGAAACGCGCGTCACAGGTCGTGCGTCTGCTGGAGAGCGCTGGCGACCTCGACAACGCCGAGGCCGCCGGACGCGTCGACGCCGCGCTGGCGGTCGCCCGTGAACTGGTCGCGCGAGGCGACGACGGCTGACGGACAGGCCCGACTCAGACGTGCGGTAGGATCTCGTCGTTGAGGTAGGACAGATACTGCGCCGACTCGAACTCCGAGGGTCGATAGACCTCCACGTACCCGCTTCGAGCGGCCCACATCTTCAGTTCGCGGTCACCGTGTGCGTACGACAGCCCGAGCTGGTTCAGGTTCGAATCCTCGAGGAGCGCATCGAGATCGTGGTCCGTTCTGAGATCCGCGCCGTGGATGGTCCCGTTGACCGCATCCTCGCCGGTACCGTAGAACCCGGCCTTCCAGGGGGTCGCCCCGTCACGGGCGTCGAAGAACGCGTCGAGATCGACCGTGGCGCGCGTCACGTCCGTCCCGGTCTGGTCGCCGATGAGGTCGAACGCGAAGGTCCCGTCGCCGCTCCCGACGACGACGAACTCGCCGGGCACCCCGACGAACTCCGTGTATCGGGTTTCGACCCGTTCCCGATCGGTGACGGTGATCCCGTCGTCTTCGATCGCCGTCGTGGTCCCGTCGACCACCGATTCCGCGGCCGCCCGGCCCGCGAACGCCATCTCACCCCCGTCCAGTGAGAACACACGATCGATCTCGAGACACCGTTCTAGCTCGTGGTCACCGTCGCTGACGGTCTCGGTGACCGAATCGACCGCATCGAACGACCCGTCGACGACGCCTAACACTCCCGCCTTCATCTGTACGCCCCACATGCGAGCGCGATGATATAACACTTGACCTGCCTTCGAGTCTGTTGACCGGGCTCGGACCGCTTTCGAGCCCTCGGCTCAGCAGTGACACAGCCCCAGAAACGTGCCAGCACCCCGATTTGAACAGAGGAAGACGTTCCGGGCGTGCGGCTCGCTTCGCTCGCCGTTCCGGGGCTGTGACTTCCAGGCTCGAATCGATTCGGGAGCATTTTCACCGCTCACGACTCGGTCGCGGTGCTCCCTCGGTAGTTCGCGGGAAAATGCCGCCTCCCCGATTTGAACGGGGGACAGCTCGATCTTCAGTCGAGTGCTCTCCCAGTCTGAGCTAAGGCGGCGCGCCGTCGTGCGCATCCCGACAGTTGCGGGTGGTAGAAAAAAGGATTTCGAAAGTCCGGTCAGAGACGTTCGGGTCAGCCAACCACGGACTACCACCGCGAGCGGCCGAAATCAGTCCGAGCGAAGGATCTTTGCCGATGGACACGACAGTGATCCGTAATGAGGGATCGGAGGGACGCTCCGGGGGGAGACCGGTCGATCAGGAACGCCAAGCGCCACGAGCGATCCGTCGAGGGCCGCGGCGTCCGCCGCGGGCCGGACGCCGACGCTGGCGTCGGTCCGAGCGCGGGACCGGCCGACGGCCCGGCCGGTGACGATCGGACCGAGCGAGCGATGGCGGACGTGAGCTGGCACCTCGACATGGTCGAACAGCAGGATCCGGAGAATCAGGATCACCGGATCCGGGAAGCGCGGAGCATCTCCAGAGACCTCTCGACCGGCACGCCGTCGAAGGCGACCGCGCGCAACCGCACCCAGCAGGTCGACGACCTGCTCCAGCGCGCCGACACCACCGGCGACCCCGACGCCGACTCTCACGTCGACACCGCCCGCCAGATGGTGCGCGATCTGCTCTGGTGGATCAAGCCCTGAGCGGCGGTTCCGTCAGATTCGAGCCCCGTAGCCGTTACCCGATCCACTCGCTGTCGAGACGCCCGTCGTCGGTCGTATACGGTATTCAAGCTCTCTGCCTCAGCGTTTCAGCAGACCGCTTACGCCACCGTTCAGTAACGGTTTTCGGAGACCCGTCACTTAACGCAAAGTCGTCTAGGTTCTCCGACCCTCCGTTTACTCAGCCTCGGACACGGCCATCTAACTAAACGATCTGCGAAAAGCATTTACTAACACGGTGCGAAGCGGAGCTAATGAAAGACGGGTACCTCGTCGATTCACCGGCGCCGGGAAAGTACCTGTCCGCCGATTCCGGCGCTTCGCTTCCCGCGTCGAAGTTCTACCTGCCGAACAACCTGCCGCCGTCGATAGAGCTGTCACCGGCGGTCATCGAGGCGAACGGCCGGGCGATGCACTCGCTCGGTCGGCTCGACGGGTTCTGGAGCGAGATCGAAGACCCCGACGCGGCGTTCGGGCTGTTCGTCTACAAGGAGGCCGAGCAGTCGTCGCAGGTGGAGGGGACGCAGGTGACCGTCTCGGACATGTTGCGGAAGGGAACCGACTCGAAGGACGTCCGGGAAGCCCGGAACTACGCCGAGGCGTTACGGGCCGCGACGAGGGAACTGCTCCGAGAGGGACGAAGCCGTCGGAACCTCTCCCTCGACCTCGTTACGTCGCTTCACGAGTCGCTCATGGAGTCCGGCCGAACGGACGACGAGGATCCCCGTCCAGGGGAGTTCCGCTCAAGGTACGTCTGGATCGAAGAGGAAAATCAGAACGGCTACGGAACCAACGTCCGGTTCGTCCCGCCGAAGCCGAGCGCCGCGGAGTCGAAGATGGAGAACTTCGAGGAGTACATGCAGTCGGACGGTGAGTACCCCGATCTGGTCGATATCGGGCTCCTCCACTATCAGCTCGAGACCATCCACCCGTTCGTCGACGGGAACGGACGCGTGGGGCGTCTCCTCATCGTCTTGCTGCTGATCGCGTCGGATATCCTCGTCCACCCGCTCTTCTATCTCAGCTCCTACATCCGCCGCAACCGCGACGAGTACACCGACCTCCTGTTGGCAGTCAACGAGGAGGGCGAGTGGAACGCCTGGCTCGAATTCTTCCTCGACGGAATCCGAGAGCAGGCCGACGAAGCGTTCAGCCGCGCGAAGCTCCTCCTCCGGCTGCGGACGGAGTACCGAGAGCGGTACAGCGACGCCGCGCCGTCCGTCCGAGAACTCGCCGACGTCGCCTTCGTCGAACCGATTTTCACCGCCTCTCGGGCGGCGGAACTGATCGACATGTCGTACCCGGCGGCCAACAAGGCGGTCGACCGTCTCGAGGCGGACGGACTGCTCGAGGAACGGACCGGCAAAGAGCGATACCGAGAGTTCCGGGCCACGGACGTCCTCGACGTCCTGAATCGGGACGTCGAAGAGATCCCGTCACCAGGTGAACTCATGGCCGAGTGACGTCGGATGGCGGCGCTGGAAGGGGAATCGGGGAACCCCGGCAGCGGATACCACCCGACCGAGCGGTTCCGGGTTTTCCCGCCCGCGGAAGAGTCCGTACCACCGACACCTCCACCTGCCACACGTATTTGAAGCATAACGCGCGAGACTACCTATGCCGACGAGTCGTCGAAAGGGGTTACAGGAGCGGTTACTCGAGTGGTACGACGAAAACGGCCGTCACGACCTCCCGTGGCGCGAGGAAGGGCGGTCGGTGTTCGAGGTTTTGATCGCGGAAGTCCTGCTCCAGCGCACGACGGCGACCGCGGTCGCCGGCGCGTACGTTCCCGTCGTTTCCCGGTACCCGTCGCCCGAGGCGATGGTCGCCGCGCCATCCGGGGAGATACGCGACCGCATCGCTCCGCTGGGCCTCTCGAAGCGCGCGGCCTATTTGGAACGGATATCGGGGCAGCTGCTCGATCGCCACTCCGGTCGGGTACCGCGAGTCCGCTCGGATCTATCGCGGCTCCACGGGGTGGGGGAGTACACCGCGAGGTCGGTTTCGGTCCATTCTCACGGCGAACCCGTCGCGGCCGTGGACACGAACGTCGAGCGGTTGCTGTCCAGGTTCTACGGCATCGATCCCGACGAAAGCGGCGTCCAAGGCCTCGCAGACGACCTCACGCCGCCGGGACGCAGTAGCGACTTCCTCCACGCCATGCTCGACTTCGCCGCCGCGGTGTGTACCGCTCGGTCACCGAATTGCTTGGTCTGTCCGATCAGCGCCGACTGTGAGAGCCCGGAGAACAAAGACGAGAGGAGGTGATAATCCGGGAATTCGAGCGGATTCGAACCGGAGCCCGTTGCTCAATCCGTTGCGCGCGACTGGCAGGGTTCGAACCGCCCTCACGCTTGCTGCTGCTCACGGTTCGTTCGCAGCAGCAAGTGGGTTCGGGCGGATTCGAACCACCGACCTCGGCCTTGTAAAGGCCGCGTCATAACCGACTAGACCACGAACCCGTACTCGACCCAAGCCCACGCCGAAGAATAACACTTACTCTCTCGGTCGACAGCCTTACCCCGTCGACCCCACACCTCTCGACCATGCCGTCCCGGGCCGTCAACGCGATCACGGCGGGGTTGCTCCTGATCCTCGCCGTCGCCCTCGTCGTCCAGTTCGGGTTCCTCACGCCACCGCTGGACCCGAGCGACTACGAGAACGCCACGCTCACCGTCCGGGACGACAACGGCACGACGCTCGCCACCGTCGACGTCCGCGTCGCCGACACCGACCGCAAACGCTACGTCGGCCTCAGCGAAACCGCCAGCCTCGACCCCGGCGAGGGCATGCTGTTCGTCCACGACGGCGTCGACACCCGCGCCTACGTCATGCGGAACATGTCCGTCCCGCTCGACATCCTCTTTCTCGCCCCGAACGGCACGATCACGACGATCCACCACGCAGCCACCGAACCCGGCGAGAGCGGCGACGAGCTCACGAAGTACGAGGGCCGCGGGAAGTACGTCCTGGAAGTCCCGCGCGGCTACACGAACGAGACCGGGATCGACGAGGGCGACACCGTCGAGATTCCCGATGAGATCGAGTGACCCCGACGAGCGCACGATTTATTCCGGTTCGCGTGGAGAGTCCGCCGTGGTCCGGAACGCCCTGCTGATCGTGGCGGTGGTGGGAACGCTCGCCCTCGCGGGCTGTACCGGCGGCCCGAGCGGAGCGACGCCGACCGAGACGACCGACGTGACCGACACGACGACGAACCCGAACAACGAGGCAAATGGGACGGAACCACAGGTCGAACTCCGGGACGCGAACGGGACGGTGCTGGGGACCGTATCGGTCGCCATCGCGGACAACGGGAGCGAGCGGTGGACAGGTCTCAGCGAGACCGAGCGGTTGAACGAGAGCGAGGGGATGCTGTTCGTCTACGACTCGCCCCAGCGGAACGCGGCGTACGTCATGCGGGACATGGACTTCCCGCTGGACATCGTCTTCGTCGCCCCGAACGGCACGATCACGACCATCCACCACGCCGCCACCGAGCCGGGCGTGGCCGAGGAGAACCTCACGCACTACCCGGGCGACGGGCAGTACGTGCTGGAGGTGAACCGCGGGTACACCAACCGCACCGGTCTCACCGTGGGCGACACGGTCGCGATACCGGCCGAGATCGCCACGTCGGACGCGACGCCGAATCCCGGCAGCGAGGACTGAGAGCCGGAGCAGGCCGCCGCCAAGCGAGGGGCTTTTGCGGAGCCGGCACGTTACGCTGGTGATGGATATCGGTGCTGCCGAGACCGAGGACGACCCGTTCGAGGAGGCCCGGGAGCGAGCCGAGAACCCGATGCGACGGCTGTTCGCCGAGTACGGCCGCGAGAACCGGCTGTGGTTCGCCGTCGGGCTGTTCGGCAGCGTCGTCGCCCGCGTCCTCGACCTCCTCCCGCCGGTGTTGTTGGGACTGGCGGTCGACGCGGTCTTCCGCGGCGACAAGTCCTTCACCCTGCTGCTGGTCCCCGACGCCTGGATCCCGGCGACACGCGACGGCCAGCTCCTCCTGACGGTGGGCCTCATCGCCGGCGCGTTCTTCATCGGCGCGACCTTCCACTGGGTGCGCAACTGGGGCTGGAACGGCTTCGCCCAGCAGATCCAGCACGACATCCGCACCGACACGTACGACAAGATGCAGCGGCTGGACATGGATTTCTTCGCCGACAAGCAGACCGGCGAGATGATGTCGATCCTCTCGAACGACGTGAATCGGTTAGAGAACTTCCTCAACGACGGGATGAACTCCGCGTTCCGGCTCGGGGTGATGGTCCTCGGCATCGCCGCCATCCTCTTCTGGATCAACTGGCAACTCGCCGTCATCGCGCTGGTCCCCGTCCCCCTGATCGCCTTCTTCACCTACCGGTTCATCAAGACGATCCAGCCCAAGTACGCCGAGGTCCGCTCCTCGGTGGGGCAGGTCAACTCCCGCCTCGAGAACAACCTCGGCGGGATCCAGGTGATCAAGAGCGCAAACACCGAGCCCTACGAGTCGGATCGGGTCGAGGATGTCTCGCGGGACTACTTCGACGCCAACTGGGACGCCATCGACACCCGGATCAAGTTCTTCCCCGGCCTGCGGATCATCTCCGGGATCGGCTTCATCCTGACCTTCGCCGTCGGCGGCTACTGGGTCCTCGTGTTCGAGCAGACCGGGCAGGCCCCCTGGTTTTTCACCGGGCCGCTGTACGTCGGCGAGTTCGTCACCTTCATCCTGCTCAACCAGCGGTTCATCTGGCCGATGGCCCAGTTCGGGCAGATCATCAACATGTACCAGCGGGCCCGCGCCTCCGCCGAGCGCATCTTCGGCCTGATGGACACCCCCGCCCGCATCGCCGAGGAACCCGACGCCAAGGACCTCCAACTCGGCGAGGGCCGCGTCGAGTACGAGGACGTGAGTTTCGCCTACGAGAGCGAGGACAAACCGGTGCTGGAAGACGTGTCCTTCGAGGTCGACGGCGGCGAGACGTTCGCGCTGGTCGGGCCGACAGGCGCGGGCAAATCCACGGTCCTCAAGCTCCTGATGCGGATGTACGACGTGGACGAGGGGACCATCCGCGTCGACGGCCAGGACGTGCGGGACGTGACGATCAGGAGCCTTCGGGAGAATATCGGGTACGTCAGCCAGGAGACGTTCCTCTTCTACGGCACCGTCGCCGAGAACATCCAGTACGGCACCTTCGACGCCGAACGGGAGGACGTGATCGAGGCCGCCAAACGCGCCGAAGCCCACGAGTTCATCACGAACCTGCCGGAGGGCTACGACACCGAGGTGGGCGAGCGCGGCGTGAAGCTCTCGGGCGGGCAGCGCCAGCGCATCGCCATCGCGCGGGCGATCCTCAAAGACCCCGAGATACTCGTGCTGGACGAGGCGACCAGCGACGTGGACACCGAGACCGAGATGTTGATCCAGCGCTCGCTGGACCGCCTCGCCGAGGATCGCACGACCTTCGCCATCGCCCACCGGCTCTCGACGATCAAGGACGCCGACCGGATCGTCGTGGTCGAGGACGGCCGGATCGTCGAACGCGGGACGCACGAGGAACTGCTGGGCGAGAACGGACTGTACGCCAACCTCTGGGCGGTGCAGGCCGGCGAGATCGAGGAGCTTCCAGAAGAGTTCGTCGAGCGGGCGACCGAACGACGGGCGAAGACGGATGCCGACGACGACTAACGGCCCTCTAGACTCGCTCGACGAACGTCGCGTCGGCGGACGTCTTCCCCTTGTTGAACGAGAGGACTTTCGCGCGGATCACGTCACCCTCCGAGGTCGAGTCGGGCACGTCCTCGGTGAACAGGACGAACCCTTCGACCTTGCCGACGGCGACCCGGTCGCCGGAGTGGTGGTCGGTGAACTCGGTGATTCCGAACTCGTAGGTCTCGCCCAGTTCGACCGGCGGGTCCCGTTCCTGTGCGGCCTCGTGTGCTCGTTTCGACTCGCGTGCGCCCGAGGACGAGCGCCACCGCCGGAGGAGGACGATCACCAGCAGGAGAACGACCACGGCCGCGACGCCGCCCCCGATCCAGAGTGGTTGCATACGCGCCCCTGCGAGCGCCGGCGGGTATAGGTTTGTGGCTCGCGACGGTGCGCCCGCCCGCGCCGGGGCGCTTACGTGCCCGCCGTCCGAGGACACCGGTAATGCACCTCGCCGAGGCCACCTGGACCGACGCCGACGCCGCCGACGCCGACCTCGCCGTCCTCCCGGTCGGCAGCACCGAACAGCACGGCCCCCACGCACCGCTTGGGACGGACGTTCTCACCGCCGAAGCCGTCGCCGAGCGTGGCGCGGACCGCTACGAGAGCGAGACCGACGAGTCCGTCGTGGTGGCACCCCCGATCCCGGTGGGCGTCGCCGAGGAACACCGCCAGTTCACCGGGACGCTGTGGGTGAGCGAGGACACCTTCCGGGACTACGTGCGCGAGACCGTCGAGAGCCTGCAGTCCCACGGCTGGCAACGAGTCGTCGTCGTCAACGGCCACGGCGGCAACGTCGCCGCGCTCCGGGAGACCTGCGCTCGCGTCACCCGCCACACCGACGGGTACGCGACCGCCTTCACCTGGTTCGATGCCGTCGATCCCGACGAGGTGACGATGGGCCACGGCGGCCCCCTCGAAACGAGCGCGCTGGCCTATCTTCATCCGGAACTGGTCCGGGAGGATCGACTGGACGAGGCTGCCGCGGGCGGTGCCGACGGCTGGGGCGAGTGGCACAGTGGTGTCAATCTGGCCTACGACAGCGCGGAGTTCAGCGAGAACGGGACGGTCGGGGACCCCCGCGAGGGGGACCCAGAACTCGGCGAGCGACTGGTCGACGACGCGGCGACGGCGCTGTCGGCGCTACTGGAGCGAGTGGCGGACCGCGATCTCGAACTGCCGGACCACCGCTAATCGGCGGCTTCGGCTTCCTCGGCTTCGGCGTCCGCCTCGGCCTCGGCGTCTCCCTCCGCGTCGTCCTCGGCAGCGGCGTGGGCGTCGTCGAGCGCGCCGCGCAGTTCCGGGACGGTGCTAGCGAGGTCGCTGACTTGCTCGTGGGCGTCCTCGATGTCGGCGAAGACCTCGTCGAGCGTCTCGATCTCCTCGGCGAGGTCGTCGGCGTCCTCGAAGGCGTCGGCGCGTTCGCCCATCGTGTACCACTTTTTGGCGTCGGTGAGGTGGTCCTCGGCCTCGCCGGGGTCGAGCGCCGACCGCAGGCCGTTGAGGACGCCCAGCGTGTTGTCGGCGTCGACGTCCCAGATGGCGTCGCCCTCGGGCAGCGCCTCGCGGGCCTTCCCGAGCGATTCCTCGACGTCCTCGCGCATCTCGGAAGCCGCCTCGTCGAACAGATCGTCGTCGTCCAGAGTCGTCTGACCCATATCGTCTAATTCGACGGGAGAGGGTATAAAAACCCGCCCGAAAGTGAAAGTGTAATCGCAGGACGGCGAGGGCCCGGGTTAGAGCGGATCGAAGCGGACGACGATCACTCCCGGACGGCAGTTCGCTGGTCGGGGATCAGGTCGAGGTCGTCGTCGGTGTCGCCGAGCACCAGCAGCGTGTAGTAGCGCAGGAACGTCTGGAGCGGGACCTGCACGAGGGCGACCGCGGCCAGCACGAGGGAGACGTAGACGATCAGGAGGACGGCCAGCACGGCAATCACGGCCGTCGTGAACGTGCCGCCACCGACGAAGAAGGCGGCGACGCCGACCACGAGGAAGGGGATAGCCAGCGCGACAGCGGCGATGCCGATCACGGTCGCCGCGGCCAGTCCGATGACGATGTTGAGCAGGAAGGCCACGAGAACGTAGGTGGCGTACTGCCAGAGGTTGGTCCGGAGCGTCGACCAGAAGCGCCGCCAGCCGCCGATGATCGACCGGTCCTGCAGGACGACGACGGGGACGACGAAGTCGACGGTGAACCCGTCGATCAGGGCGACGAGGGGGAACAGAACGAGGATCAGCGGCAGCGCCAGCAGGACGGCCGAGAGGATCTGTGCGTCGGACCACGATAGGACGGGACCGGCCGGGCCGGCGACGGCGACCACGCCGACGACCGCTCCCGCGGCGAGCAGGAAGACCACGAGCCGGAAGGCGAACAGCCGGAGGCCAGCGCTCAGGTACCGCCGGGCGTACCGCCTGACGTGGACCGCATCGCTGCGGAGCGATTCGACGAAGACGAACTCCATGATCGAGCCGATCACCCCGAGAACGAGGACGAACGCGGCGACGACGACGGCGACCAGCGCGAGCAGGACCAGCACGTCCTCCGGAATTGGCTCGGGAAGTTCCGAGATCTCACCGCCGGAACTCGACATCGAGGAACCGCCGTTGACCGGGCCGTTCAGGCCGAACCCGCCAGCGACGAAAAAGGCGACGACCGCGAGCCTGAGCCACCGGGATCGGTCGACGGGGAAGAGGAATGCACGGGTCGCATCGAGCGCGTCACCGACATCGTCGACTGCATAGAGGGCCATACCGGGGATTTCAGCCACCAGCTACATCGGTTTTGTGTTGGATCGACGGGTCGGCCCCACGGCTGTGGCCGCTCAGCCCTCGACCTCGACGAGTCGCATCAGGGGATACCCGTCTTCCATCTCCATCCGGGTACGGACTACCGTCCCCTCGTAGTCGATCACGATCTCCACGTCGAGAAAGCGGCCGGTGAGTTCGGTGTAGTCGGCGGGATCGTCCGCGAGAGCCCGGTCGAGTTCCTCGGTCAGTACCTCGACGGTCACCGCCTCGCAGTGGGGCTGGTTCTCGATGGCCTCCTCCATGGCGCGGGCGAGTGAGTCGGCGCTGTCCGGACTCAGCGGCGTGCCCGCGAACTGGTGGTACAGCGAGCCGAACTTGATGCCCGCCTCGAAACAGGCGGTCTGGGCGTCGGTCGGATCCATACCGGCCACGGGACCGGCACGGGCAAGTGTGTTCCGGGGCGTGGGCTGCTGGCTCGCCCCCGCGGAGCGCGCTACGGTTCACCACGGAACGCCTTTAGGTGTCGACCGACTCCGGAGTGTATGGACTACGACGTCGCGCTCGACCGCGCCTACGAGGCGCTGCCCGAGCGAACAGCGACCCAGCAGCGACTCCAGATCCCCGACCCCGCCGCCCAGGAGGACGGTGCGTTCACCCGGCTGACGAACCTCAAAGCCATCGCGGACGAACTGTCCCGCGACCCGGAACACGTCCACCGCTACGTCCAGCGGGAGTTCGGGACCAACGGCGACTTCGACGGCGACCGGAGCCGCTACAACGGCACCTTCTCCGCCGCCGACTTCGAGGCCGTGCTCGACGCCTACGCCGAGGAGTACGTGATCTGTTCGGAGTGTGGCCTGCCCGACACCAAACTCACCACCGAGGACCGGACGCAGATGCTCCGGTGTGAGGCCTGCGGTGCCTTCCGCCCGGTCGACAAGCGCTCGACGAAATCGTCGAGTCAGAGCAACACCGCCACCCTCGAAGAGGGCGAGACCTACCAGGTAAAGATCACCGGGATGGGGCGCAAAGGCGACGGCGTCGCCGAGAAAGGCAAGTACCGCATCTTCGTCCCCGGCACGAGCGAGGGCGACGTGGTGCAGGTCTACATCGACAACATCAGCGGGACGCTGGCCTTCGCCCGCCCGGTGCAGTAACCTATTCGACGGTTACGGCCACCGTCCGGTTTCGCTGCTCGCCGTCGATTCTGGCGTGGATCGTGATATCGTAGGTACCCCGATCAGCGTCCGCGTTCGCGACGACCGGGAGTGTCGTCGTGACGGTCGTGCCGTTCCACGACCAGGACGGGGGGTACGTCGTCCACGTGGTTTCGGGTGGCGGCGAGTGGGACGCGTTTCCGTAGTCGATGCTAACCGAGTCAGAGGCGATCGGCTCGACGCGGAGCGTGCTCGCGTTCGTCACGTCGATCGTGAGCGTCCCCGTCTCGCCCGGTGTGATCGCCGGCGCATCGATGGCCAGCTCCCGTTCCGACTCGTCGGTCAGCTCGGTCGGCGTCGAATTCCCGGCCCCACCACAACCGGCCAGCAGGACACAACCGACGACGGCGAGAAGCGCGATTCGTCGGGGCACGAGTTCGAATCCAGATTTCAGCAGTAGCCACAAAAAGTTACTGTATTGAGAGGTAACGAACCGCATCTTACTTACTCGCGCCGTCGCTGAGGTTTACTCGAATGGACGACCCGGTTTTACTCACGGGTGCTGGCGGGCGCGTCGGCGAGGCGATTCTGCAGGGCCTCGGCGAGGCCTACGACTGGCGGCTCCTCTATCACAATCCGCCGGACGAAGAGCCCGACCACGAGTATCTCGTCGGTGACGTGATCGACGAGGAGACGGTCCGGGAGGCCGTCGACGGCGTGGGGGCGATCATCCACCTCGCCGGCGACCCGCGGCCATCCGCACCCTGGAAGAGCGTCCTGTCGAACAACATCGACGGGACCCAGAAGATGTACGAGGCAGCGGTCGAGGCCGGCGTCGAACGGTTCGTCTACGCCTCCTCGAACCACGCCGTCGGCGCGTTCGAGACCGACGAGCGCACCCCCGAGATGTACCGCCCCCACGACGACTACCGACTCGACGGGACCGAACTCCCCCGGCCCGGCAACCTCTACGGCGTCTCGAAAGCCACCGGCGAGGTCCTCGGCCGGTACTACCACGACGAACACGGGATCAAAGTCTGTAACGTCCGGATCGGCAACCTCACCGAGGGCCACCCGCCGATCGACTACGAGCGTGGCCAGGCCATGTGGCTCTCTTACCCCGACTGCGCCCACCTCCACGAGCGCACGCTGGAAGCCGACTACGAGTTCGAGATCGTCTACGGGATTTCGGACAACGACCGCAAGTACTACTCGCTGGAGCGAGCGAAGGAAGCGCTGGGCTACGACCCACAGGACAACAGTGCGGAGTGGGACGGCGACGAACACGTCGCCGACTACGAGCGCTAGAAGAGCCCGTCCACGTCCGTTTCTCGCCGCTGTCGCCGTTCGACGCGTTCCGAGAGCCGCTGGTAGACGATTCCGCGATTCGTCCCGTCCCGGGCGAAGTCCATGACGAAGGTGACGAAGGGGCTGGTGCCCTCGCCCGCGTCCAGATCGGTTCGAGCGTACTCGATTCCCCGTTCGAGGACCGACTCGTCGAACGGACCGTCCTCGGCGTAGACCGTGGCGGCAGTGGCGCTCTCCTGAAAGTCCAGATCGTCGGGCAGAACCACCTCGCCCTCGTGTGTGAGTTCGAGCGGGGATCCTCGCTCGATCCGTTCGGGATCCGCACGGAGTGCGGGCAGATACTCCCGGACGGCGGCCACGTCGACGCCGCGGTAGTCGGCCGGGAGGTCGGCGAGGTACTCGCCGGCGCTCTCGGCCAGCCCCGTCGCGCCCGCCCAGTTACGCTCCGTGGCGTGGTGGACCGCCGCGGTGAACTGGATGAGGCCGTGGAGGAACCGCTCGTCGTCGGTCCCGGTGTCGAGCGCGAGCCAGTGATCCTCCCAGGCGTCGTGGGCCTCGTGGTAGTCCCCCGCGTTGTAGATGGCGATCCCCACACGGAGCGCCGTCTCCATACCCGGTCCTCGGGCCGTTCCGGGGAAAGGGTTTGTGACCCGCACACCACATATAAATCGCCGTGAGATATACGCGTGTTTTTATAACAATTCACGGCTGGTTGTAAAAATACACTCAGATAGAGCCCGAAATTAATATACCGGGCTTCTACCGGTCTCCCTCGTGATCCAGTTCGGGCGGTCGGTGCCCGCGGAGATCGGCGTCGGTGTCGTCTCGGCGACCGCGGCGTGACTATTACTTATATACCCGAGGTGTTAGGGGGACAGTTTATACCGAATCCTGCTTATAAATACGTCAGTCAGACTTAAAAACTGCCGTATATGAACGTGGAAATAACTAATCGGGGATAGTGGCTGGGGTGGAGTGATGTCTGACCATTCAGACAGAGAGAGGGGGAGCAGTTCACGGATCGACAGACGGAGCGTGCTGCGGGGGATCGCCGCGGGCGGTACGGCGGCGGTCGGTGTCGGTGCGATGAGCGGAACCGCGTCGGCGGCCGAAGAGCAGTGTGCGTTCGGTCTCAACCTCGAAGAGGCACCGGACGAGTACCCGGTCGTCGAGCGGGATCCGGGATTCCTCGGGATCGGTGCCGGCGGCCTGTCCGAGACCGGGGACGTTCCGGAGGGGGAAGACGAAGTCGTCGTCTACATCCACGGCTGGCTGGAGTTGTTCACCGGCGGCGCGGCCGATCAGGGGTACACGCTCCAGCGGGCGCTCCGGGACGCCGGGTCCGACATCGCGACGCTCGCGTACAACTACCCGAGCAGTAGCCCCAACTGGTGGGGCCAGAAGGACGGCGCGGAGACGTCCGGCCGCGAGTTCGCGTCGTGGTTGCAGAGCTATCGGGAGGAGAACCCGGACACCGATGTTCGACTGATCGTCCACTCGCTGGGTGCCCGCGCCGGTGCCGGACTGCTGGACGAACTCGTCAACGAGATGGGTGGGGAGCCGGTTCGGTCGCTGGAGATCCTCGGGGGTGCGATCTCCCGCGAGGCCGTGACCGTCGACGGCGAGTTCGGCGATGCGCTGGCCAACGGGGCCGAGGAGGTCAACAACTACTGGAGCAGCGGCGACAACATCTTAGACGAGATCTTCCAGATCGGCGAGTTCGGCACGGAAGCCGTCGGTGCGAAGGGCGCGCCGGAGGACGCCGAGACGCCAGACAACTACAACGACATCGACGTGACCGGAATCGTCAGGGGCCACTGCCTCTACTACGACCCCGACCGGGGCTGTATCGACACCGTCGTCGAGAACTTCCCGGAGGGGTTCCAGGGCGGCGGCGACCCCGGTGACAAGTTCGACGACTGGTTCTGACCGGCATTCAGACAGCCTTTTTTCTGCGGCGACAGGGCTATACGTCGAGTCGCCCACGGTATCACAACGGCGGCTTCCGGCCGCCGGCCCGGGGATCGACCATGTCGTGGCTACCGCTCGATGCGCTGTCGATGGGGACGGACGCACCGCAGGAGTTCCCGATGATACGCGACGGGGAGCTTCGCGGCTCCTTCCCGCCGGACCCGTCGGAGCTGGTGGTGTACGTCCACGGCTGGCTCGAAGGGATGACCGGCGACGCGGCCGCACAGGCCAACGCCGTGGCCGGGGCCGTCGAGGCGCTGGGGTACGACGCCACGGTGGTCGGGTTCACGTACCCGGCGAACCTGCCGCTGTGGTACCCGAGCAAGACGATCGCCGCGCGGAAAGGGCGGGAACTCGCCGCCTGGGTACAGGCCTTCAGCGCGGAATGCCCGGACGCCCCCGTTCGGCTGGTCGCGCACTCGCTCGGTGCCCGACCCGCGCTCGCCTGTCTCGACGAACTCGCGGACCGGGAGGCGACGGTGCAGTCGTGTTCCTTGCTCGGCGCTGCCGTCAACTGTGACAGCGTCACCGACGGCGGCCGGTGGGAAGACGGAGTCCGGGATGGAGCCGAGTGCGTCTACAACTACCACACAGCCGGTGACAGTACGCTAACTGTACTCTACCGGCCAGCGGAGTTCGGCACTGCAGCCCTCGGCGTCGACGGTGCGTGCGGTCCGACCCCCGGCACCTACGCCGACCACGACGTAACCGAAAAGGTCCGGAACCACTACACCTACCTCCAAGAAGACGGCGGCTGTCTCGACCGCGTGATCGGGGATTTCGCGTGACTGAGGGCCAGTAGAGTCCTGACGGAGTCCCCGCGAGCGCCGAGGGACCAACGGTCCCTCGAGCAGCCGGCGCTTCGCGCCGGCGACGCAGCGAGCGGGGGCCCGTCAGAGCGCGGACGCGCTCTGACGGAGATTTGAACTCACTCACTTCGCTTCGCTCGTTCGCTGCTCAAATCTCCGCGCGTCCGTTTCATCGACGCGGACGGTTCGCTACGCTCACCGTTATTGCGTCGATGAAAACGTCCTGACGGAGATTTGAACTCCGGTCCCTGGCTCCGCAAGCCAAGAGGATAGTCCACTACCCTATCAGGACTCACTCTCTTCTTTCGGGGTGCCAGATAAAGGGGTTACGATTCGGCCGCCTCCACTTAGTTGCGGATCGCCTTCGCTCGATTGCCGGACGGAGGTCCGTTTCTTGTGGAAATCAGCATTCTTATGCGAGCGGGAGTCGGGATTGTGGTATGGCCAAACAGGTCGCGGGACGGGACGCGGTGTCGGTCTCGGAACGGGTGGCCGACGCCTCGAACATTCTGGTGTTAGCGCCGTCGTTCCCGGACGGCGCCGCCGGCGTCTGCGTGGACCTGCTGGGCGGTGACGATCCGGCGTCGACGGCAGTGCTCGGGGTGACCTACACGCAGTCGCCGGGGAAGTGGGCCGCCGACTACGAGCGGGAGACTGGTACCCCACCGGCCGACGGGACGGTGATCAGCGTCGGTAGCTGGGGGTCCGAGGTCGAGACGGAGGCGAGCCAGTGGACGCTGGAGGGCGTCGAGCACGCCGGCGACCTGACGGCGCTGGGGGTCACGCTCAGCGACCACCTCACGGCCGACCGACCGGGCGGCCAGCGGCTCTGTTTCGACTCGCTGACCGCCCTCCTGCAGTTCGTCGAGGTGCGGCAGGCCTTCCAGTTCCTCCACGTCGTCACCGGGCGGGTGAGTTCCGCCGGTGCCGTCGGCCACTACCACCTCGATCCCGAGGCACACGACGAGCAGACGCTGGCGACGATTCGCGGGCTGTTCGACGCCGTCGTCGAGGTCGACGCGGACGGCGAGTGGACGGTCACCACCCGGTGAGACAAACGGCCGTTTGAGTCTCCGCAATCGCCTTTTTAGTGGGGGTCGACGGGACGGGTATGCGACGACGCAGTTTCCTGACAGTGACCGCATCCGCGACCGCACTCGGTCTCGCCGGCTGCGTCCAGGAGCCCGGCGACCGCGAGAACAGCACGGACGCGAACCCCGAAACCAGCGCGCAGGACGGCCCCGGGAGCCAGCCCGAGGGGACCGAGAACCCGAGCAACGGGACGGAGGATCCGAGCGAAACGGCGATGCCGGACTCCGATACGCCGACCGACGAGGGAACGGGAGCCGAGGAGGAGACGCCGACCGACGGGCACGGCAGCAGCGCGCAGGCCTGGGGCAGCAGCGGCCGCATGAACGGCGTCACGTTCTCCTTCACCTCACAGGGGCCTGAGACCGGCGAGAACCGAGACGTGGCCGACATCACGCGCGACGACGACGCGGGTGAGGTGATCGTCGACGGGACGATCAGCGGGAACAACAGCTGCAAGCGCGCCATGCTCGGCTCCGTCGAGTACGACGAGGGGGCGGGGACGCTGACCGTGGACGTCGAAACCACGAACATCGAGGGCTGTGAGATGGCCGCACAGGCACTCGTCGGCATCGACTACGAGGGGACCTTCGAGGTCGACGGCGAGCTTCCCTCGGAGATACAGGTCACCCACGAGGGGCGGTCGGTTGCGAGTGCGTCCTATGCCAGCGAGACCGCCGCGGCACCTCCGACCACGGACTCGACGTAGCCTTAAATACGAGACCGACCCAGCCCCGGGTATGGACGGAGAGGTGAGATCGTGGATTCGGCGGAGAACGCACGACAGCAGCGGGGTGAGCGGGCGACGGCAACGCTTAAACGGAGTCCAGCCCTGCAATTGGACAGACAGATGGGCGCGATAGAAGATATCTATGCGGATCTGGAGACCGACGAGGTCTCCGAGGAGGAGTTCCGGGAGGCCGTCGAGCAGAAGATCGAGCAGATGGGTGGCCTCGCGGACGAGGAGACCGCGGCCATGCTCATCGCCCACGAACTCAAAGACGGGGAGGTCAACGGGATTGCCGACATCGAACCCGGGATGGACGAGGTGAAGTTCATCGCGAAGGTGATGGCCGTCGGCGACCTGCGGACCTTCGAGCGCGACGGCGAGGACGAGGACGGCCGCGTCATCAACGTCGAAGTCGCCGACGAGACCGGTGCCGTCACCCTCTCCTTCTGGGACGAGCAGGCCGTTTCCATCGACGAGGGCCAGCTCGAAGTCGGCGACGTCCTCCGGATCAAGGGCCGACCCAAGGACGGCTACAACGGCCTCGAAGTGAGCGTCGACAAGGCCGAACCCGACGAAGACGAGGAGATCGACGTGCAACCCGGCGGGACGACGGGCATCGACGCGCTGACGCTGGGTCAGTCGGACGTGAACGTCCGCGGGCTGGTCCTCGATACGGAGTCGGTCCGCACCTTCGACCGCGACGACGGCTCCGAGGGCCGCGTGGCGAACCTCTCGATCGGCGACGAGACCGGCCGAATCCGGGTGACGATGTGGGACGAGCGGGCCGATCGCGCCGAGGAGTTGTCGGCCGGGACGGCCGTCGAGGTCGTCGACGGCTACGTCCGCGAACGCGACGGCGACCTCGAACTCCACGTCGGCGAACACGGGGCCGTCGAGGCAGTCGAGGAGACCGTCGAGTTCACGCCCGAGACCGCACCCATCGGCAACATCGAGATCGGCCAGACCGTCGATATCGGTGGTGTGATCCGAAGCGCCGACCCGAAACGCACCTTCGACCGCGACGACGGCTCGGAGGGGCAGGTCCGCAACGTCCGGGTACAGGACGAGACGGACGACATCCGCGTGGCGCTGTGGGGCGACAAGGCGGACAAGGAGATCCGGCCCGGCGACGAGGTATTCTTCGCCGACGTGGAGATCGACGACGGCTGGCAGGACGACCTCGAAGCGTCGGCGAACTGGCGGTCGACGGTCGTCGTCCTCGACGACGGGGCGACGACCCAGCCGACAGGCGGCGCTGGAAGCGAGACGGGGGCGGGAGAGCAGGACGCAGCAGAGACGGGGCTGGACGCGTTCGCCGACGGCGAATCCGCCGAGAGCGACGGCGGGACGGCGGCCGCAGTCGAAACGTCGGGTGACGCGGACGGTGCCGGCAGCGATGCCGGCGAGGACGGCGAGGTGGTCGAGTTCACGGGGACGGTCGTCCAGACGGGCGAGCCGGTCGTGCTTGACGACGGCGAGGAGACGATGAGCGTCGAGACGGGCGCGACGCTTCAGCTCGGCCAGGAGGTCACCGCACGCGGGCGGTTGTCGGACGGTCGGCTGGACGCCGAGGATGTGTTCTGAGGACGGGGCGGTTGCCAGAGAGACTCACGGAAAGCCTTAAGACTGCGACAGTCCCGGTATGCGGTATGAGCGTCGAGCTTCCGTTCGCGCCGGTCGACACGGTCATTCGACGGAACGCAGGGACGCTTCGGGTCAGCGCCGAAGCGGCCGAGGAACTGGCGCGGCGGATCCAGCGACGGGGCGCACGCCTCGCCGTCGACGCCGCCGAGCGGGCGACCGCCGACGGGCGGAAGACGTTGATGGCGTCCGATTTCGGCGTCTCGTCCGTGCCCGACAAGGACACGCTCGAACTGCCGGTCGCACCGGTCGACCGGATCGCACGGCTCGACATCGACGACTCCTATCGGGTGTCGATGGACGCCCGGATCGCGCTCGCCGATCAACTCGAAACCTTCGCCGACGACGTGGCCGCGGCCGCGACGGAACTGGCGCGCCACGCCGACCGCCGAACCGTCAAGGCCGAGGACGTGGAAGCGTACTTCGAACTGGCCCAGTACTTCGGATGAACTTCGGCTACCACGAGGATTGTCTCGAACACCAGACCGGCTACCGCCACCCGGAGAGTCCCGACCGCCTCCGGGCGATCCGGCGCGCCCTCTCGCGACAGCACGGTGTCAAGTACGTCGCCGCCGACCACGCGCCAGAGTCTGCCGTCACCGCCGTCCACGACGCCGGCTACGTCGACGCGATCAAGGATTTTTGCGCGGACGGGGGCGGTGACTGGGACGACGACACCGTCGCCGTCGAGGCGACCTGGGACGCCGCACTGGCTGCGGCCGGCCAGGCGATGTGGGCCGCAGAGCGCGCACTGGCCGGCGACGACGGTCGTGACACGCCCTTCGCGCTGGGCCGCCCACCCGGCCACCACGCCGTCGAAGACGACGCCATGGGCTTCTGTTTCGTCAACAACGCCGCCGTCGCCGCGCAGGCGGTCATCGACGACGGCGACGCCGACCGCGTCGCCATCCTCGACTGGGACGTCCACCACGGTAACGGCATCCACGACATCTTCTACGACGCCGACGACGTGTTCTACTGCTCCATCCACGAGGACGGCCTCTACCCCGGGAGTGGCGACGTGGACGAGACCGGCGAAGGTGACGGCGAGGGAACGACGATGAACGTTCCGCTGCTGCCCGGCTGTGGCGACCCCGACTACTGTGCCGCCATCGACGACTTCGTCGGTCCCGAGTTCGTCACGTTCGACCCCGACCTGATCCTCGTCAGCGCCGGGTTCGACGCCCACCGCCACGATCCGATCTCCCGGATGCGCGTCTCGACGGAGGGGTACGGCGCGCTCACGACACGGATGCGAGACGTTGCCGAGGCGGCCGACGCCGGCCTCGGGTTCGTGCTGGAAGGCGGCTACGGACTCGACACGCTCGCCGAGAGCGTCACGATGGTCCACGAGGTGTTCGACGGTCGCGAGCCGGTCGAGCCCGAGGACGAGGTCAAAGACCGCGCGAAATCGATCTTCGCCGACCTCCGGGATCAGGGCTTCGGCGAGAAGTAGCGAGCGAGTGCCGTACCGAACGGGGCTGCCAGTTCCGCGACGTCGTCACCGACCAGCACGTCGTAGCCGTCTTCGAGCGCGCTCTCGACGTGAGCGCCGAGCGCCACTTCGAAGAGCGCGTCGCTCGTCAGGAACTCGTGCGCGCTGGTATACTCGCGTTCCCGCTCGACGACGTAGCGGTCCTCGGCGATAAACGGGCCGTAGGGCGGGTCAGTGGATTCGGTTCGGGAGTCGTCGGCGTACTTCTCGTAGAATCCGCGAGCGTGCTCGCGGACGTGGACGGGCGGGCCGTCGTGGCGCTCGATAGCGGGGCGCTCGGCGACAGCGAGTTCGAGAAAGAGGACGGCCCGGTCGTCGGCGAACGCAGCACTGCGGAACACGTCGAACCCGCGGCGGTCGAGTTCGTCGGCGACACCGTGCCGTGACTTGCGGAGCTGGGGCCAGAGCTGATCGTCGACGAGATCCGGCGCGTCGAAGACGACGGCGACCGGCGTGGTTCCACGGGCGGTGAGGGCCTCGCGGACGCCGTCGGCGTCGAGGGGGTCCGGCTCGTCGGGCTCGAACAGGGCCTCGCGGGGGTCGGCCAGTAACTCGCGGGCGTAGTGCTGGAGGCGGGCGACGTTCGCGGGGGAGAGCGCGGCGGCGACGTTACGCTCGGGGTCGGTGGGGTCGATGACGACGAGCGGATCCTCGAAGGTCGCCTCGGCGTGGTCCGCTGGGTCGAGTTCGACCGGCGGATGCCAGTCGGTAGCGGCCTCGACGAGCGCACGGAACCCGCCGTACTCGAGGACCAGTAGCTCCGTGAGGTAGCCGGAGACGCCGCGGGTCTTCAGGTCCGCGCCGTAGACGCCGATCCCCTTCAGGAAGGCCTTGGCGACCCGGACCTCGGCGGCGAGGTCGTCGTCCAGTCGCTCGTCGAGATAGGCGGTGTGGAAGGGGGTGCGGTCGACGGCCGACTGGATGGCGGTCGCGTCGGCCACGTCGTAGCAGGGCACCAGATCGACGGAGAACCCCTCGAACTCGCCGACGGTGTAGGGGTGTTCGGCGTACTCCTCGCGGCCGTCGGGGAGGACCTCGCGGCCGACCTGCAGGCCGTACTCCTCCAGTCGGTCGCGTTCCAGATCGGCAGGGAACTGGACGAACAGATCTACGTCGCGGTCGCCGGCCAGCCAGGTTCCCCGGGCGGTAGAGCCGACGAGTACCGTGTCGGTCTCGACGGGTAACTCGTCGGCGGCGGCCTCGGTGCGCTCGGTGAGGCGCTCGGTAACGGCCCTGAGCCGCTCGCGTTCCTCGTCGTCGGGCGTGACCCGCTCGCGGACGGCCGCGACGACGGCGTCGAACTCCTCGCTCATGGGATGCCGTATCCCGTGACCCCGTGAAAGCGTGTCGATGCCGCCCGAAAGCGAAAGCCCTATCAAATAACTCCGGCTACTCTGTGATGCCTGCGAACGTGCCGCCGTAGCTCAGCTGGTAGAGCACCTCGCTGTTACGGTGAGGAGGTCTCGCCTGTTCACCGCAGAGACGAGGTTGTCCCAGGTTCGAACCCTGGCGGTGGCGCTTCTCCCAATCTCACTTCATGAGCCACGGGTTCACTCGTCGACACCGGCCACCTGCGAACGGCCCGGCACACGCACCGGGAACGGTGATCCCGAAGGCTAAAGGCCGGGCGCGCAGAATCCGCGGACAGAGGGCCCTTAGCTTAGTCTGGTTAGAGCACCCGGCTCATACCAATCACTGACAGCGGTCAGGGATTGTGGGTAACCGGGCGGTCGGTGGTTCAAATCCGCCAGGGCCCATCGACTTCGCTGCGAGCGCTCCGCGAGCAGCGAATCGTGTCCCTGGCGGTTTGAAGCAGACGACGAGCGAGTGGAACGAGCGAAGTCGGCGAGGTTCAAACCGCCAGGGCCCAATAGAGTTTGTGACGACGTTTAGCGCCTCCAATCGAATTATCTCGACGCAACCGAGAGTGGGGCAGAGTATTACGCTTCGAACCCGTCCTCGAACCTGAAGACGCCGTCCTGCTGCACCACGTTGCCGTCGACTTCGATGCGGGAGTCCTCGCTCATGTCGACGATCATGTCCACGTGCTGGGCGCTCTGGTTCTGGGTGTTGTCCTCGCCGACGGTCTCCTCGTAGGCCCGGCCGACGGCCATGTGGACGGTGTCGCCCATCTTCTCGTCGAACAGCATGTTGTAGGTGAACCGGTCGATGTCGCGGTTCATCCCGATCCCCAGCTCCCCGAGCCGTTTCGCGCCGGGGTCGGTTTCCAGAATCGACTCCAGGACCGCCTCGTTCTTTTCGGCGTCGTACTCCACGACCTCGCCGTCCTCGAAGACCAGTCGCGCACCGAGGACCTCGCGGCCGTTCTGGTAGACCGGTTTGTCGAACAGCACTTCGCCCTCGACGGAGTCGGGGACGGGCGCGGTGAACACCTCACCGCCGGGGAGGTTGTGCGTGTTCGTGTCGTTGAGGGCGTGGTTGCCCGCGATGGACATGGTCACGTCGGTCGTCTCGCCCGAGACGATCCGCACTTCCTCGCCGTCTTCGAGGATCTCGACCATGTGCTCCTGGAACTGTTCCTGTTCGTCCCAGTCTTTCAGGATGGCGTCGTAGACGAAGTTCTCGTAGGCCTCGGTGCTCATCTCGGCGAGCTGGGCGTTCGCGGGCGTAGGGTGCTGGGTGAGCGTCCAGCGGTCGGTGAGCCGTTCGTTCAGGATGGGGCTGTGGGCCTGCTGGTACTCGGCGGTCGTGTCGCTGTCCACGTCGTCCATCTCGGTGACGTTGGCGTTGGCCCGGATGACGACGTGGCAGTCGGCTTCCTCGACCAGCGCCTGCTCGTGGCCGGGCGTCTCGAACTCGACGTCGGCCTGATCGGCCGAGCGGAGGTAGCCCCGGATGGCCCGGCCGCTCCGGTTCGTCCGGAGGGTGACGGGGTGGGCACCGCGGTCGCCCGCGAGTTCGTACAGCGCGACGATCAGGTCGTCTGCGGCCGGTTCGGCCTTGATAACGAGGTTGTCGCCGGCGCTCAGATCGACGGCGTCTGCGAGCACCTGCGCGTGTTCGCGGATACGTGGGTCCATGTCACGGCAGATGGTCGGTTTGCGGTAATCGTTTTCGGAAGGTAGCGAGGCGCGATCGAAGCGAGCGGCTCGTCGATTGCGAGCGGGGAAGACGAGGTCGTCGACCTCGATTCTCGCGAGCTCCGCCCGCGAGAACGCGCCGACCCGCCAGCAACGAGGACGGGCGACGCGAGTCCTCGATACGAGTGAACGGCGACCAACGGGAGCCGTACGCGGCGAGGGACGGCCGCCTACCCGTTCCGTCGCCCTTCGTTCATCCCCTCTTTCATCGCCTTGGCGGTGCGGCGGAAAAACAGGTAGACGAGGAAGACGAAGCCGAGCATGACGGCGACCATCCCCCAGAGTACGAGATCGGCCATGTCGCGAGGTTGCTCCCGCGACGGCAAAGTCCTTTTCCTCGGCCCGGCTCGGATCCGGGAAGACGTAACAAAGTTGATGCCCGATGCTATCGTAGCCGGCGAACGATGTCGCTGTTGCCCTCCGAACCCGACACGTCCGCGGCCGAGGAGGCCGAGCCGCGCGTCATCGGCGTCGACTCAGAGGACGCCGACGACGTGCTGTCCGCGCTGACCTCCGAGACGGCCCGGCAGGTCCTGTCGGAACTCCACGACGACCCCGCTCCGCCCGCCGCCCTCTCCGAACGGGTCGACACCTCCCTCCAGAACGTCCAGTACCACCTCGAGAAACTGGAGGACGCCGGCGCGATCGAGGTGATCGACCAGATCTACTCCGAGAAGGGCCGCGAGATGAACGTCTACGCCCCCGCCGACCGCCCGCTGGTCATCATGGCCGGCGGGAACGACGACGACAGATCGAGCCTCCGGACCGCCCTTTCGCGCTTTCTCGGCAGCCTCGGAATCGTCGGAATCGCCAGCCTCGCCATCCAGGCCGCCATCGGAAACGGCGGGTTCCTGAACCCGACCGGGAGCCAGTCACCGACCGACTCCGATCCGGCCGCCGGGCCGGCCGCGGGCAACGCCACCGACAGTCCCACACCGTCCGGCGGGTCCGGGAACGGAACCGGGGACGGCGGCGACATCGGGATCGCTCAAACGGAGCCGACCTCGGCCAACGGCACCGACGCGCCCGGGCCGAGTACACCCGAGGCACTCGACAGCGAGACCGTCGATGCCGCCACCGAGACCGCACGGGCGGCGACCGAGACAGCCGCGTCTGGGGCCGGCGACGCCGTCGCCGGGGCGCTCTCGCTCCCGCCGGGATTGCTCTTCTTCCTCGGCGGCGTGACCGCGCTGGCCATCGTCGCAGGCGTCTGGTACTTCACGGACTGATCCGGCGAGCGGACTGGTTCGGCGGGCGAGTGGCCGTCTTCGCGCGGGTTCCCGATGACTAAAACGGTCGTTTGAGCTTTCGCTGGCTACATTTAAGTAGGGTCTGTAGCGACAGGTGCGCCCGCACGCTTCGGCCCTCCCGAGACCCGACTCGTCTCCGACTCGTTTCGAACCGCCGAATCCGTCCCGGGCGCGCCGCCTTCTCAGACCCGGAACCGCTCGAAGACAGTGCCGTCCGGATCGACCAGTCGTCCCTCGACGCCGTCACCGTCGCCGCCGGACTCCAGTTCTGCGTGTGCCGGCCGGTATCGCCGGGGCTGGGCGTAGCTGCCGGGGTTCAAGAGCGTCACACCGTCGCCCTCGTGGACGCCGGGGCGGTGGGAGTGACCGAAGACCACGAGGTCGGCGGCCTCCTGCCGGCCCAGCAGTGAGAGGGCGGTCTCGGTGTGTTCGTGACCGTGGACGACGACCAGGCGCAGGCCCTCGTGTTCGACGACGCGCTGGTCGGGGAGTCGGTCCCTGACGCCCGGCCGGTCGTTGTTGCCGACGACGCCGTACAGCCGTGCGGCCTCGGACTGGACGGCGTCGAGTACCGGTTCGGTCGTGAAGTCGCCGGCGTGGACGACGGCGTCGGCCTCGCGGACGGCGTCGAGGGTCCGGCCTTCCAGCCGGTGGCCTCCGGTGCCGTGTGTGTCGGAGACGACGGTGAGCATGGTCGCGGGTACGAGGAGGGCAGGTAAACCTCCGACGGATCGCGGCTGGCGTTGCGGTCGAATCGTCGGTCCAGAACGACTTTGAGGCTCCCTGTGGACCCATCGGTAATGGCAGGCAACAGCAAGGGGGTGGTCATCGCGGCGCTGATCGCCAACGGGGCGATCGCGATCATGAAGTTCGTGGGGTATCTGCTGACGCTCAGCCCGGCGATGCTCTCGGAGACGTATCACTCGATCTCCGACACGGGCAACCAGGTGTTCCTGCTGATCGGCATCCGCTACGGGGCCCGCGACGCCGACCGTCGCCACCCCTTCGGCTACGGGAAAGCGCAGTTCTTCTTCGCGTTCCTCGTCTCCGTGATGCTCTTTGGCATCGCCGGCTGGGAGTCGGCCAGACACGGCTACGAGGCGCTGGTGCACGGTGTCGACCACGCGGCCCGCCAGCCGACGATTCCGCTCACCGATATCACGCTGTCGTTCCCGCCCGTCTACGTCAACTACGCCGTCCTGATCGGGGCCATCGTCTTCGAGACCTACGCCTTCTGGAAGGCCCGGAAGGAACTCAAACGCCAGATCGACGTCCACGACTGGAGCGGGTACAAAGAAGCGTTCCGGAAGACCTCCGACGTGACGACGCTGACGGCGTTCACCGAGGACTTCATCGCGCTCGCGGGCGCGGGCATCGCGCTGTTCGGCGTCTACCTCTCGAACGTCACGGGGAACTCCGTGTACGACGCGGCCGCGGCGCTGATCATCGGACTCATGCTGATGGGCTTTGCCATCGCGCTCGCCTGGGAGAACAAGCGCCTCCTGATGGGTGAGAGTTTGCCCAGAGACGAGGAAGGGAAGATCCGGGAGCTCGTGGCGGGCTGGGACGGCGTCGACGAGGTCGTCGACCTTCGTACTGTGTACTTCGGGGCGGGACAGGTGTTGATCACGACCGACGTGGCTTTCGCTGCCGACCTCACTGCCGAGGCACGGGAGGAGACCATCGCGGATATCGAAGCCGCCATCCGAGAGGTCGAACCCTTCGCCGACCGGATCTACGTCGAACCGGTGGATTGAGACGCCCGGCCCCGGCCGGCCGGACGCGAGACTTTTTGTCCGGGAGCGAACAAGGACCGAGTGTGTCGAGCGACGGAGACGACGCCGGCTACGTTCGATTCTTCCCGTACGACGAGCCCTACGACCACCAGCGCGACGCGATGGACCGCATCTACGACGCGCTCGGCGACGGGTCGGACGTGCTGTTCGAGGGCGCGACCGGGACCGGCAAGACCCTGGCCGCACTGGTGCCAGCACTGGAGTACGCCCGCGAGGAAGACAAGACGGTCGTCATCACGACGAACGTCCACCAGCAGATGCGTCAGTTCGTCCGGGAGGCCCGTGCCATCACCGAACAGGAGCCGATCCGCGCGGTCGTCTTTCGCGGGAAAGGGTCGATGTGCCACGTCGACGTGGGCTACGAGGAGTGTCAGGCCCTGCGGGACACCACCCGCGAGATCGTCGAGAAAGAGCAGGACCTCGCGGAACTGAACGAGCGCGAAGAGACGCTGCTGGAGGAGAGCCAGGCCGGCAGCGAGGAGGCCGCCGAGGCCCGCGGCGCGGTCGTCGAGGAACTGGAGGCCGTCGAGGAGGACCTCGAGGACCTGCGGGAGACCGGCAACACCTGTGACTACTACTACCAGAATCTGACGGGGAACACGGACGCCTTCTACGAGTGGCTGTTCGCGGACGTGCGCGACCCCGACGACATCTACGAGTACGCCGAGATGGAGGGGTTCTGCGGCTACGAACTCCTCAAAGAGGGGATGGAAGGCGTCGACCTCGTCGTCTGTAACTACCACCACCTGCTCGATCCGGGGATCCGCGAGCACTTCTTCCGGTGGCTCGGGCGGGACCCCGAGGACGTGATCACCGTCTTCGACGAGGCCCACAACGTGGAGGATGCGGCCCGGGACCACGCGACCCGCACCCTCACGGAGAACACCCTCGACAGCGCGCTGGACGAACTCGCCGAACAGGACGATCCGCGAGCCGAGGCCGCACGGAACGTCGTCCAGGCCTTCCGCTCGGCGCTGGTCGAGACCTACGACGACGCCCTCGGATTCGGCGAGCGCGAGCGAATCGAGGAGAACTGGGAGGATCTCACGATCACCAACGAAGGTGGCCGCGACGACCTGACCATCGCCTTCCTGCAGGCCTACACCGGGCCGGGCTACGACGTGGACCTCCGGGAGGCGCTGAAGTTCGCCCGCGCGCTGGACGAGAAGTACGAGGAGGCGTACAAGAACGGCGAGACCAGCACCCGACAGGAGTGTCAGACCCTTCAGACTATCCAGTTCGTCAGGATGTGGATGGACGAGGGCGACGCCCAGGGCCACTACCCGGTGGTGAGCGTCCGCCGTGACGACGCGAGCGGCGACGTCTACGGCCGGGCCGAACTCTACCGGTGTATCCCACAGGAGGTCACCCGGTCGCTGTTCGAGGAACTCCACGCCAGCGTGCTGATGAGCGCGACACTGCGTCCCTTCCCGGTCACCGAGGACGTACTCGGCCTCGACGACCCCGAGACGATGGCCTACGGCGCGCAGTTCCCCGAGGAACGGCGACGGACCTACGCCGTCGAAGCGCCGGCGCTCTTCGCCAGCGAGCGCGACGATCGCGCGGTCCAGGACACCGTGACCGGCGTCCTCGAAGACGCCATCAGGTTCACGCCGGGCAACACGCTCGCCTTCTTCCCGAGTTACAGCGAAGCCGAGCGCTATCACGACCGGGTGCAGACCGCCGGCGACCGGTACCTCGATAAACCCGCGACGAGCGCCAGAGAACTCCGCGAGGAGTTCACGGATAGCCAGAACGGCGTCCTCTTTACGTCGCTGTGGGGTACCCTCGCGGAGGGCGTGAGCTTCGACGACGGCGACGCTCGGACCGTCGTCGTCGTCGGCGTCCCCTATCCCCATCTGGACGACCGGATGGAGGCGGTGCAGGAGGCTTACGACCAGGCCTTCGGCGACGGCGGCGGCGAGTGGATGGGGACCGAGGACGCGGGCTGGGCCTACGCCGTCGAGATTCCCACGGTCCGCAAGACCCGGCAGGCGCTGGGGCGGGTCGTCCGCTCGCCCGAGGACTTCGGGGCGCGCGTGCTGGTCGACAAACGCTACACGGAACTCGGCGAGCGGGAACTGGGTAACTATACCGTGCGGGAGACGTTCCCGCCGGAGGAGCGCGCGGAGATGATCGACATCGACCCGGAGAAACTGAAGTTCGCGATGCTGAACTTCTACGGCGACATGGACGCCTGGGACGGAGCGCCGCCGAAACCGTAGGTCACGCCGGCAGCGAGACGCCGCTGACCGGTTCGATACGTTCGGAGTCCCAGAAGATCAGTTCGTCGACGGTCCACTCGATGGGATCGATCTCACGCGCCTGTAGCTGCTGGGCGGCCGCCGGGTCACCGCCCCGGGCGATGGTGACGTGCGGTGAGTACCCCTCGCCCTCGATGTCGTCGACGGGGTCGAATACCGTACAGAGGTCCTCGTGGAGCGCCCGGAGGCCGGGGCTCTCGACGGCCAGATAGACGACGGGGGAACTGCCGACGGGTGCCTCCTCGAACACCTCGATACCGGTTATCCGGGCGTCGAACGGTGCCGTGCCGGCGAGCGCTTCCCGGGTGCGTGCTTCGAGGCGGGCGTACTCACCGGGGCCGTCGCCGCCGAGTCGCTTGACACCCAGCGTGTGGCGACCGCGGTCGCGGGTGTGTGCGGTCGGGAGGTCCGTCGCCAGCCGACTCGCGAGGGCCGCGACCGACGACGGGACCGGAACGTTCAGACTGTACACGCGTCTCTCGAGGGGCTTGGCGATCAAAGGACTGCTGGTCGCGACCGCCTAGAAGTTCGCGATGAACAGGAGGCCCGCCGCCACGAATCCCAGCAGGATCAACAGCAGCGGAAACATCGGAATCGTGATATCCCAGTAGGCGGCCAGTCCCTGGAAGATGACCATCAACTGGAGTAACCCCAGCCCCAGGAAGATAAACAGGTTTCTGACCTTCGTCGCTGTGACGCGGCCCTCACTGGCCGCTGTGACTTGCCCCTCTCCCATAGGGGTGAAATCTACCGGTTTCAGCTTAAATCCCATGGTCTGACAGTCGACACCCGACTCAGATTCTGTCGAGGAAGTAGAGAACGATGAGGGCGAGGATCACCAGCGCGAGGACGGGGCCGAGGAAGCTAAACAGTGCGCCGACGACTTCTTCGACGAGTTCGACCGCGAGCAGGACGATCACCAGGACCAGTACGATCTTCAGCAGGTCGTCCGTATCGAGTGCGGCGCGGAGGTTCATGTTGGATTCTGCGACCGACGACGACATAGGGGTTGTGGCCGTCCTGCAGTGTCGCGGCCCGGAACGGCCGCTGAGCCCGGTCACGAGATGTGCCACCGCGCGGCACGGGAACGGCATCTCGGAAGGTTTTAATACGAATCTCCGGTAGGTCGGGGTACATGACACGGACCTGCGGAACCGGTTCGCTCCCGAGCGAGACCGGCGGGTCCGTTCACCGTTTTCCGCGACCGCGAGAGTTCCGACGACGGGGCCGTTAGGCCCACCTCATTCCCACTTCACTCCACGGTCGTTTCGTCTCGAACCGCCCACTGACTGGTGCCGGGCGGTCCGCATCACACCACGATTCACACAACACACATGCCAGAACCCGACGACACCGAAGGAACGGTCGCGCTCGCCTTTTCCGGCGGGCTCGACACGACAGTCTGCGTACCGCTGCTGAAAGAAGAATACGGCTACGACGACGTGATCGGCGTCACCGTCGACGTGGGCCAGCCCGCAGAGGAGTTCGACGAGGCCGAGGAGACCGCCGAGGCGCTGGGCCTCGATCACTACGTGGTCGACGCGAAAGCCGAGTTCGCCGACCTCTGTATGGACGCCGTCAAGGCCAACGCAACCTACCAGGGCTACCCGCTCGGGACCGCGCTGGCCCGGCCCGTCATCGCCACGGCGATCCTCGAAGTCGCCGAGGAGCAGGGCTGTACCGCCCTCGCCCACGGCTGTACCGGCAAGGGCAACGACCAGCTCCGCTTCGAGACGGTCTGGCGCGACTCGGATCTGAACGTCCACGCGCCCGTGCGTGAACTCGGCCTCACCCGCGAGTGGGAACAGGAGTACGCCGAGGAGAAGGACCTGCCCGTGGAAGGCGGCGACGGCGGCCGCTGGAGCATCGACACGAACCTCTGGAGTCGCTCGGTCGAGGGCTCGGAACTCGAAGACCCCGCGCACGTGCCCAGCGAGGAGATCTACGACTGGACGGAGAGTCCCAGCGGCAAGGACGCCGAACTGGTCGACATCGAGTTCGAGCAGGGCGAAGTCGTCGCCGTCGACGGCGAGCAGATGGAGCCCGTCGAGATCATCGAACAGCTGAACGAACAGGCCGGCGCACACGGCATCGGCCGCACGGACACGATGGAAGACCGGATGCTCGGCCTCAAGGTGCGCGAGAACTACGAGCACCCCGCGGCCACCGTGTTGCTGGCCGCCCACGAGGCCCTCGAAGGCCTCGTCCTCACCAAGGAAGAGCGCAGTTTCAAACAGGGCATCGACCAGGAGTGGGCAGAGAAGGGCTACCAGGGCCTCGTCAAGGCGCCACTCTTCCGCGCGCTCGAAGGGTTCATCGAGGAGACCCAGACGCGCGTCACCGGCACCGTCACTGTCAAACTCGAAGGCGGGCAGGCCCGTCCGGTCGCCCGCGAGAGCGAGTACGCCTGCTACGCGGAGGGGCAGGCTTCCTTCAACACGGAAGCGGTCACGGACGACATCGAACAGGCCGACGCCACCGGCGTCGCCAAGTACCACGGCTTCCAGGAGCGCCTGGCGAACAAGGTCAGCGAGGCCGTCGACAGCGCGGCCGCGGAGGCCGTGACGGACGGCGGAAACGACGGCGACGAGAACTGAACGATGAGCGAGGAACCCACCGACGGCGAGGACGCCGACGCCGGCGGCGACACCGTCGGAGCAAGCTCCGACGAGCCCCCGGTCGCTGACGCTCCCGGGGATGTCGTCCGCCGGGACCGCTTCAGCGGCGGCCCCGCCCGCGGGTTCCTCTCCTCGCTCGCGGCAGACGAGCGCATCTTCGCCGCAGACCTCGCCGTGGACCGCGCCCACGTCGTGATGCTCGCCGAACAGGGCATCGTCGACGACGAGGACGCGGGCGAAATCCTCGCGGCGCTCGACGAGATCGAGGACGCGGGCCACGCCGAACTGCCCGACGGTGAGGACGTGCACGCCGCAATAGAGACGGCGGTGATCGACGCCGTCGGCCCCGAGGGCGGCCGGATGCACACCGCGCGCTCGCGCAACGACGAAGTGGCGGCCTGTATCCGCTACCGCCTGCGTTCGGATCTGCTCGACGCCGTCGAGACGGTCGTGGGCGCACGCGAGCAGTTGGTCGACGCGGCCGAGGACCACGCCGAGACGCTGATGCCGGGGTTCACCCACCTCCAGTACGCCCAGCCGACGACGGTGGGCCACTACCTGCTCTCCTACGAGCGGGCGCTGGCCCGCGACACCGAGCGGTTGCTGGCCGCCTACGCGCGGACGAACCGCTCGCCGCTGGGCGGGGCGGCCTTCGCGGGCACGCCCTTCGACATCGACCGCGAGCGGACAGCCGACCTGCTCGGATTCGATTCGGTACTCGGGAACTCGATGGACGGCGCGTCCGCACGCGACTTCCTGCTGGAGGCGACGACCGCACTCGCCAATCTGGCGACGACGCTGTCGGGACTCGCCGAGGACATCGTGATCTTCGCGAACGACGGGTACGTGGACCTCAGCGACGACTACTCGTCGACCTCGTCGATCATGCCCCAGAAGAAGAACCCGGACACGCTGGAACTGGTGCGGGCCCGGGCGGGCGACGCCCACAGCGCGGTGTCCGGACTCCTGACCACGCTGAAGGGACTGCCCCGGGCGTACAACCGTGATCTCCAGCGCGCTGGCCAGTACGGCTGGGACTCGATCGACGCCGTGATCGAGGCCACGGAGGTCGCGGCCGGTGCGGTCGCCACGGCCGAGTGGAACGAGGAGCTACTGGCCGAGGAGGCCGGCGCGGGCTTCTCGACGGCGACGGGTGTCGCGGACCTGCTCGCGATGGAAGGGTTGCCCTTCCGGACGGCCCACGAACTGGTCGCGGTGGCGGCCGAGCGGTCGGCCGATCCCGACTACGAGACGCTGGAGGCGGCGGCCGAGGAGGTGCTGGGCGAGTCGCTGTCTGCATACACTGACCGTGGGGCCGTCGAGGACGCGCTGGACCCCGCCGAAAGCGTGGCGAGTCGGGACTCGGCCGGTGGGCCGGCTCCCGATGCGGTGGCCGATCAGCTGTCGGCGGCCCGGGCCGACCTCGACGCCGACCGCGAGACGCTGGCGGACAAACGGACCGCGCTGGCCGATGCCGAGAACCGTCTCCGCGAGGTGGTGGCCGCCTATGTCTGAGTCCCGACCCGTTCGGCAGCGACGTGAACTCCCGCGAGGCCGGGGCGCAGCGGCCCCCGCACCGCGACCGCGATCCCCGCGAGGGGACGAATTACCAGAATCATGATAACGAAATCGTGAAATGCCGCCACGGTCGCTTTTGCTACGGTTAGACGGTAGTTTGCGTTGTTAATTCTCCCCGACAGGTCCGAAGGGTTTAAGTAGTAACGAGCGTGACTTGCAGGTACCAATGACGGAATGCATCGAGTGTGGGGCGGAGGTTACCCTGCACGACGACCTGGAAGTGGGAGAGATCGTCGACTGTTCGACCTGCGGTGCGGAGCTGGAAGTCGTCGACACCGACCCCGTCGAGCTGGACACGGCGCCCGAGCTCGAAGAGGACTGGGGCGAGTGAGCGTGCGTTCGGCCGCGCGGTACGGCTGCTGCCGGCCGGTGATACCATGAATTTCGGCATACTCTACTCGCGCATTCGCAAAGACGAGAAGCTCCTCCTCTCGGAGCTTCGTGACCGGGGGCACGAGGTCACGAAGATCGACGTCCGCAAACAGCAGTTCGGACTGTCCGAGCCGCCTGCTGACTTCGAGGGCGTCGACCTCGTGGTCGACCGGTGTCTCGCGACCAGTCGCAGCGTCTACGCCACGCGCTTCATCGACGCCTACGACATCCCGGTCGTCAACCACCCCGACACCGCCGACGTCTGTGCCGACAAGGCCAAAAACAGCCTCGCGCTGGTCGAGGATGCGGTCCCGACGCCGGACACCAAAGTCGCGTTCACCAAGGACGCGGCCATGGAAGCCATCGAGGACTTCGGCTACCCCTGCGTCCTCAAGCCCGTCGTGGGCTCGTGGGGTCGCCTGATGGCCAAGATCGACAGCCGGACGGCCGCCGAGGCCATCCTCGAACACAAAGAGACCCTGGGCCACTACGAGCACAAGGTGTTCTACGTCCAGGAGTACGTCGACAAGGGCGGCGAGGACATCCGCGTGCTCGCGACCGACGGCGAACCAGTCGCCGCGATGGTCCGGTCCTCGGACCACTGGATCACCAACGCCGCGAAGGGAGCCGAGACCGACGCGTTCGGGCTCGACGACGAGGCCCTCGACCTCGTGGAGCGGGCCTCCGAGGCAGTCGGCGGCGGCCTGCTGGGCGTCGACCTCATGGGGACAGGCGAGGCGCAAAGCTCCTCGGAAGGGTCGAGCGGCGACGAGCCGCGAGACTACGGCTACACCGTCCACGAGGTCAACCACAACGTCGAGTTCAAGGCGCTGAACGAAGCGACCGACGTGGACGTGCCCGCCCGCGTGGTCGACTGGCTCGAAACCAAGGCCGAGCAGGAACAGGGGGTGAGCGCCTGATGTCCGCGGACGGCGAACCCTCGCTCACTGCCTCGGTCGTCGGTGGCACCGGCTTCACCGGCGGGGAACTCCTGCGCCTGCTGGCTGGGCACCCCGACTTCGAGATCGTCCAGGCGACGAGTCGCTCGAAGGCCAACAAGACGGTCGGCCACCAGCACCCCAACCTGCGGGATCTGGACCTGCGCTTTTCGAGTCCGGACGACCTCGAATCGGTCGACGTGCTGTTCGCCGCGACGCCCCACGGCGTCACGATGGAGCAGATCGACGAGTTCCGCGAGGCCGCGGGCACCGTCGTCGACCTGTCGGCGGACTTCCGGCTGGACACCGAACAGCAGTACGACGAGTGGTACGACGGTCACAGTCGGCCCGAACTCCTCGAAAAGGCCGAGTATGCACTACCCGAGCTGAACCGTGAGAACCTCGAAGGGGCCGAGATCGTCGCCTCCGGCGGCTGTAACGCCACTGCGACGATCATGGGACTGCTGCCCCTGTTCGAGGAGGGCGTGCTCTCCGGCGACGAGCAGATCGTCGTCGACGTGAAGGTCGGCTCCTCGGAGGGCGGTGCCGGCGGCGGGGAGGCCTCCAGCCACCCCGAGCGCTCCGGCGTCGTCCGGCCCTACGCGCCCACCGGGCACCGCCACGAGGCCGAGATCCAGCAGTTCCTCGGCGTCGACGTGTCCTTCACCGTCCACGCGGTGGAGATGATCCGCGGCGCGAGCGCGACCTGTCACGTCTTTCCTGAAGAGCCCGTCTCGAAAGGTGACCTCTGGTCGGCCTACCGCGGGCAGTACGAGGACGAACCGTTCGTCGAACTCGTTTCGGGCGGCGGTGGCGTCTACCGCTACCCCGAACCCAAGTCCGTCGCAGGGACGAACAAGGCCGAAGTCGGCTTCGAACTCGACCCCGGCAACAAACGGCTGGTCGTGTTCTCGGCCATCGACAACATGATGAAGGGCTCGGCCGGCCAGGCCGTCCACGCAGCCAACGTCGCCCTGGGCCTCGACGAGACAGCGGGCCTCGACATCCGTGGCCTGCATCCCGTGGGCTCGCCGTAGCAACCGGAGAGGTATTTTCGTAATGACAACAGTTATCAAAGTCGGTGGCGCTCGCGCGGTCGATCCCGCGGGTGCCCTTTCGGATATCGCAGCATTGTACGAGGACGGCGAGGACGTGGCGGTCGTCCACGGCGGCTCCACGGCCGTCGACGACACGCTGGAGCGACTCGGCATCGAACCGGAGTACGTCGAGACGCCGAGCGGCGTGGTCGGTCGGTTCACCGACGCGGAGACGATGGAGGTGTTCGAGATGGTCTTCGGCCACCTGAACACCCAGCTGGTCGCTGGCCTGCAGAGCCTCGACGTCGACGCGGTCGGACTCAACGGCGTCGACGGAAAGCTCCTGCACGGTCCCCGGAAGTCGGCGGTCCGGGTCGTCGAGGACGGCAAGAAGAAGATCAAGCGCGGTGATCACTCCGGGACGATCAAGCAGGTCAACGGTGACCTGCTGGAGTCGCTGCTGAGTGATGGATACGTCCCTGTCGCCGCGCCGCCGATGGCCGGTGCAGATGACGGCGACGTGATCCCCGTCAACACCGACGCCGACCGCTCGGCGGCGGCGATCTCGGGCGAACTCGGCGGGACGCTCGTCCTGCTGACGGACGTGGAAGGCGTCTACGAGGACCCCGACGATCCCGACACGCTGATCGAGACGGTCGAGACGAGCGCGGAGTGGGAGGCCCTCGAAGCGGCCGCCGAGGGATTCATGAGCCGGAAGATCATGGCGGCCGAGGAGGCCCTCGAATCGGGGGCCGACGAGGTCGTCATCGCGGACGCCAACGCCGACGAGCCGATCCTCTCGGCGCTCGACGGCGGCGGCACACACCTGTATCAGGAGGCACTACAATGAGCGGATTCGTCTTCAACGAGAAACCCATCCAGATCGAACGCGGCGAGGGAGCGTACCTCTACGGATCGGACGGCACCGAGTACCTCGACATGGGGGCCAGTTACGCCTGCGTCCCGCTGGGGCACGACCACCCCGCGGTGCAGGCGGCCGTCCGCGAGCAGCTGGACGACCTCACCTACGTGCAGGCGTCCTACCCCGTCGAGACCCGGACGCGGCTGTACGACCTGCTGGCCGACACCGCGCCCGGCGACATCGACTACACGTGGCTCTGTAACTCGGGCACGGAAGCCAACGAGGCAGCGCTGAAGTTCGCCCGCTCGGCCACGGGGAACTCCAAGATCGTCGCCACGATGCAGGGCTTCCACGGCCGGACGATGGGCGCGCTGGCGACCACGTGGAAGGACAAGTACAAGAAGCCCTACGAGCCCCTGATCGGCGACGTGGAGTTCGTCCCCTACGACGACCCCGAGGCGATGGAACAGACTGTGGACGACGACACCGCCGCAGTCATCGTGGAACCCGTCCAGGGCGAGGGCGGGATCAACCCCGCGAGTCAGGAGTTCCTCCAGCGGACCCGTGAGGTCACCGAGAACGCGGGCGCGGCGCTGATCTTCGACGAGGTCCAGACCGGGATGGGCCGGACCGGAAGCCTGTGGGCCGCCGACGAGTCCGGCGTGGTGCCCGACATGATCACGAGCGCGAAGGGGCTAGGCAACGGCCTGCCCATCGGCGCGACGCTGTGCCGGGAGTGGATCGCCGAGAACTACGGCTCCCACGCCTCGACGTTCTCGGGTGGGCCCGTCATCTCGGCGGCCGCCGAGGCGACCGTCGAGACGATCACGGAGGAAGGAATCACCGAGAACGCGGCCCGTATCGGCTCGTACATCCAGGAGCGACTCGACGACGAACTCGGCGACGACGTGCGTGAGGTCCGCGGCGAAGGCCTGATGATCGGCGTCGAGGTCGGTCGCGGGGCCAACCGCGTGCTCAAGGAACTCGCCTTGAACCACGGCGTGCTGGCGCTGCCGGCGGGCCGGACGGTCGTGCGCCTGCTCCCGCCGCTTTCGATCACCGAGGACCACGCCGACGAGGTCGTCGACGCGCTCACAGCAACGATCACGGAGGACGAGGGATGAGCGGGACCCAGTTCACCAGTCAGAGCACGATCGACGTGGACGGGGAGGCCCGCCAGTTGCTCGTCGATCTGGTCTCGACGCCCTCGGTCTCGGGCGAGGAGCGTCGCTGTGCCGAGGTGCTGGTCTCGTACTTCGAGGAACACGACCGCGAGGTCTGGATCGACGAGATCGGCAACGTCCGCGCGCCCGCCGACGACGGCGTCCTCCTGACCTCCCACATCGACACCGTCCCCGGGGACATCCCCGTCGAGATCCGCGAGGCCGAAGACGGCGACGCCGAGGCCCTCTGGGGCCGCGGAAGCGTCGACGCGAAGGGGCCGCTGGCGGCGATGGCCGTCGCCGCGGTTCGAACGGGAGCCTCGTTCGTCGGCGTCGTCGGCGAGGAAGTCGACTCCCGTGGCGGCCGCTATCTGGTCGAGGATCGCGAGGCCGCGCCCGACGCCGTGATCAACGGCGAACCCTCCGGCTGGGAGGGGATCACGCTGGGCTACCGCGGCCTGGTGGCCGGCACCTACGTCGCGACCAGCGAGTCGGGCCACACCTCCCGCCCGGAGAACAACGCTATCCAGGACGCCATCGCCTGGTGGTCGAACGTGGAAGCGGAGTTCGCCACCGACGAGTGGGAGGCGGTGTTCGAGCGGGTGACGCCCAAACCCACCAAGATCGACGGTGGGCTCACCGAGGACGGCCTCTCCGTCGAGGCGACGATGGAGGTCCAGTTGCGGGTGCCCCCGAGTATGAACACCGCGGAGATCATCGAGATCACCGAGGGTCATCTGGACGTGGCCGACCGCGTCCACTGGAAGGACAGGGTCGAACCGGTGATGATGTCGCCCCGGACCGACGTGGCGCGGGCGTTTCGCGCGTCCATCCGGCAGGCCGGCGGCGACCCACGCCTGCTCCGGAAGACCGGCACAAGCGATATGAACGTGTACGCACAGGAGTGGGACTGTCCCATGGTCACCTACGGCCCCGGCGATTCGGACCTCGATCACGCGCCCAACGAACACCTCGCGCTGTCCGAATACGACCGCTCGGTCGAGGTACTCGAAACGGTCGCAACCCGGCTTCTGGAGGAGTAGACATGGCACGCGCACTGCTCGACGTCGACGACCTGACCGCCGAAGAGTTGACTACCGTCCTCGACCGCGCCGCCGACCTGAAGGCGGCCGACGACGGCCGGCAACCGCTGGTCGATCGGACGCTGGGGATGATCTTCGAGAAACCATCGACCCGAACCCGAGTCTCCTTCGAGACGGGGATGACCCAGCTCGGGGGCCACGCCATCTTCCTCGGGCCGGACGACATCCACCTCGGCCACGGCGAGCCGATCAAGGACACCGCCCGCGCGGTCTCGCGGTACGTCGATTTCATCATGGCTCGCGTGTTCGACCACGCGGACGTGGTGGAACTGGGCGAGTACGCCACCGTCCCGGTAATCAACGGGCTGACCGACGACGCCCACCCCTGCCAGACGCTGGCGGACCTGCTGACGATCCGCGAGCGGTTCGGCGGGTTCGACGTGGACGTGGCCTGGGTCGGCGACGGCAACAACGTCGCCCAGTCGTTCGTCCTCGGCGCGGCGATGGCCGGCATCGACCTGACCGTCGCCACGCCCGAAGGGTACGGCATCGACGACGACGTTCTCAAGCGCGCCGCGGGACTCGGCGGCGAACCCGAGACCACCCACGATCCCGAGGCGGCCGTCGAAGACGCCGACGTGGTCTACACCGACGTGTGGGTCAGCATGGGGCAGGAGGACCAGCGCGAGCAGAAGCTCGCCGACTTCGATGGGTTTCAGGTCACCACCGACCTGCTCGGCGACCGGCCGCTGATGCACTGCCTTCCGGCCCACCGCGGCGAGGAAGTGACCGACGAAGCCTTGGAGAGCGAGAATTCGATCGTCTGGGATCAGGCGGAGAACCGGATGCACGCCCAGAACGGGCTGTTGGTGTGGCTGGCCGAGCAGTAGTTACGGCGAGCGGTGCGAGGGCGACCGTTGGGAGCCCTCGGTGAGGTGAGCGGCATCGCCGCGAACCGCCGGGAGCGAGCCGCTTTTTCGCCCACGTTTTTCGACGAGGGGTGACGAGCGGAGCGAGTCACCCGAGGAGAAAAAGGTGGAGGCGGAGAACCGGATGCACGCCCAGAACGGGCTGTTGGTGTGGCTGGCCGAGCAGTAGTACCGGCCACGAACGGAGTTTGTGGCCGCTTTTTCGCCCACTGTGCCGCGAGTGCGCAGTAGGGGACTACACTATCGACCGTAGAGCAGGTACGAGAACGCCAAGAAGGCGAGGATCGACCCGACGAAGAAGCTGACGAATCCAGCGATGGCCGAGCTTCGATTCCCGACGGTCGATCCAACCAGGAGTCCGACGAACGCCGAAGCGAGGAGGAGCGCCGCTCCAGTCTGCCACTCTTCGATGAAATCCACGATGGTCTTCTCACTCATATTGCTCACCCGGCAACACATCCCGGAGCGGCCGGAAGACGCCCACCCAGGAGATGAACAGGAGCATGCCGATTAGCTGGAGGGCGGCCAGCGACACGAGTTCGATCTGACCGGTCGCACTCAGCCAGGCGAACGCACCCGTTGCTGCAAGAACGAATAGCGCGACGGGGACGGGACCCGGTGCGGGGAGATCGGATAGCCGCGGGACCATGTCCCCAGCTCCTATTGGCTCGACTATCAATCTGGTGTCCCCCAGCCGTGGACGCAGATCGAAGCCGAGACTCAAACGACCGTTTGACTCTCCGGTACCGCTGTTATCCCCCCGTGTCAAGCGACGAACGGGTGGCTCACCACCCGCACCCTGCCCGCTACCGCCCGTGTTCGCCCCGCTGCCCTCTCACCCCGTCTCTCATGGAGGAGTTCGGGGGTACAACCTCCGTTTTCCGGTCGTTCGTCACTCGTGATCGCTTGCAGTCGTCTCGACGTCGACGTCGGGGTGGAAGATGTCCTCGACCGGACACTCGAAGAAGGCGGCGAGTTTGAACACGAGTTCGACGGAGGGGTCGTATCGGTTGCCCTCGACGGCATTTATGGTCTGGCGCGTGACGCCGACGTGTTCGGCCAGTTCGCGCTGGCTCAATCCGTACTGCTCGCGGTACTCCTGCAGTGAGTTCTTCATGCTGACCGTTTCCGTCCCAGCGCGAACGCGAGCGCGCCGTAGGTCAGGTACAGTACCGCGACGAACAGCGCGATGGCGGTGCTCCAGGGCCGCCACTCGAACAGATCGAGCCCCCACGCGACCGTCAGTGCGGGGAAGACGCCCGCGGAGGCCCAGCCGAAGATGGTGAGCGTCCAGTTCGCGGCCTCGCGGGAGATATTCGCGTCCCGTTCGTCGAAGACAGGGACATCGGCGGTGGCCTGCAGGCCGATCGCGCCGGCCATCGCGACGGCGTAGACACCCACGGCGACGAATGGTCGGTTCAAGATCGTGAACGCCGCGAGACCGAGCCCCGAGACGGCTGCCAGTCCAGCGACCGCCGAGCGAATCCGTCCCGCGCGGTCGAGCAGTGCCGTCATGGCTCCACACCTCGGCTCGACTCTCGAATCCGAATCGGTACAGCGCCGAACAGGAGGCCAGCGCCGATCTGTGCGTTCGCGTCGCGGGTTCGCTGTGCTCGTTCCATGCCTGCCACCTCGTCAAACGCTCTTGTCGTAAAGAGCGTTTTACAGTAAAACGTCTTTGACGTAGTAAAATAAGTTTTACGCCCGGTTGCTACAATTGTTCGACTGGCGGTACGGTCGGCCTGTGGGTCGATTCTCGGCGACTCGTCCGACGCGGTGCTGCTCGCGGGCCACCTCTATCGGCGTCTCGCTTTTGCATCCGGGTACCGACGCACTACCATGGCGTCGATCACGGAGACGCACATCGAGAACAGGGAGCGGATCCAGCCCAACGACACCAACAACTACGGGGCGGCACACGGCGGCAACGTCATGCGGTGGATGGACGAGGTCGGTGCGATGAGCGCGATGCGCCACGCCGGCGAAGCGTGTGTCACCGCCCACGTCAGCGATCTCAACTTCGAGCGGCCGGTCCCGCAGGGTGACACCTGCGTCGTCACCGGCTACGCCTACGCGACCGGGCGAACGAGCGTCCGGGTCCGGTTGCAGGCGTTCCACGAGGACCCCCGAACCGGGGAGCGCGAGCGGACTACCGACTCCTACTTCGTCTTCGTCGCGGTCGACGAGGCGGGCGACCCGACGCCAGTCCCGGACCTCACCACAGAAACCGATCGCGGCGAGCGACTGCGTGAGGCGGCCCTCGAACACGATTCCGGCGAGTAGGGGAGACGGTGTGAGGTGCGGTGGCGGTGCTGTGCGGTCACCACAACCTCGTTGTACCGAACTCGCGGCTCCGCAGCGAGTTCGGCTTTTTCCCCAAGTTTTTGCTCGGGGGGTCGCCCCCGGCGACCCCCCGACGGAAAAAGTGGGTTCTTATTCGTCCATCAGGCCGCCTTCCTCGACGCGCATGACGCCCTCGCCGTCGGGGAGGTTGGGGGCGTCGACGAGCTTGACGATCCGCTTGTCGCCCTTGGATTTGCGGAGGTAGATGCGGAACGTGGAGGTGTGGCCGAGGATGTTGCCGCCGATGGGCTGGGTGGGGTCGCCGAAGAAGGAATCGGGATTGGAGGCGACCTGATTGGTGACGACGACCGCGGTGTTGTTGAGGTCGCCGACGCGCATCAGGTCGTGGAGGTGCTTGTTGAGTTTCTGCTGGCGCTCGGCGAGTTCGCCACGGCCGACGTACTCGGCGCGGAAGTGAGCGGTCAGGGAGTCGACCGCCAGCAGGCGGACGGGGAACTCGTCGTCCTGACTCTCGCTGGCGATCTCCTTCGCTTTCTCCGCGAGCAGGATCTGGTGGTTGGAGTTGAACGCCTTCGCGACGTGGATGTTGTCGAGGAACTTCTCGACCAGTTCCTCCAGGTCGGCCTCGTTGTCGACGCTTCCCTCCTCCATGCCGAACAGTTCCATCGTGTCCTGCAGGACCTCGTCGTCGTGGCCCCGAACCATCTGGTCGATCCGCTCGGGGCGGAAGGTGTCCTCGCTGTCGACGAAGATGGCGCTGCCTTCGAGGCCGCCGTGTTCCTTGGGGAGCTGGACGTTGACCGCGAGCTGGTGGGTGACCTGGGACTTGCCGGCCCCGAACTCGCCGTACACTTCGGTGATCGACTGGGTCTCGACGCCGCCGCCGAGCAGGTCGTCGACCTCCTCGACGCCCCAGGTGAGCTTCCCGATCTGTTCGCGCCGCTCCAGCACTGCGGCACCGGACTCGAACCCGCCGATGTCGGCGGCTTCACGGGCGGCCTGGATGATGTCGGCCGCGCTGGACTCGCCGATGTCGGCGGTGTTGGACAGTTCACCCGGGCTGGCGACCGCGATGCCCTGGTAGCCGTCGAATCCGTTCTCTTTCAGCTTCTCCGCTGTCGCCGGTCCCACGCCCGGCAGCTCTTCGAGGTCTTCGCTCGTTGCCATACACCGGTCTTCTGCCCCCTCCCACATAAACCCTCGTTAACACCGTAGTGAAAGTGAAACTGCCAGCAAGCGGCGGGGTCGTTGTGACTCCGGCCGAGGATTTAGGGTCGATCCCGCACTTCGAGAAGGGTTCCCATAGCAATTGCAATCTTTATATATGAGTGTCTGTTGATACTCTCCAACGGGGGATCAGGTGTGGAATTTACAGTATACACGATACCGCTGTGGATCGTCGCAGTCGTCGGGACCGGCCTGGCGGCGCTGACAGCGTACTACCACGAACAGAAGGGCGCGTACGAGTTGTTCGCCCTGTTCATCGGGGCCGTATTCTGGGCCGGCGGATACGCCATGGAGTTCTCCGCGGCGGAATCGCAGATGAAGATCTTCTGGTACCAGATCCACTTCCTCGGGAGTGCGATCGTCCCGACGGCGATCTTCGTCATCGCCCTTCGGTTCACGGGTCGGGACGATCTGATCCGGCCGAAGTACATCGCGGCGCTGGCGGTCGTCCCGTTCATTACGGCCGTGTTGATCATCACGGGGCACAATCTGTGGGTGGTCCAGCACTTCATGCGGCCAGGTAAGGTCTGGCCGTTGACACACCAGTTCGGGCTGTGGTACTACCTCTACGCGTACTACTCGCTCGCCATCGCGGTGGCCGCGATCGGCATGTTCGTCCAGGCCGTGCTGGAGCGAAGCGAGGAGTCGTGGATCAACACCACCAGCGCGTTCCTGGTCGCCACGATACTGCCGACGGCCGGTACCGCCCTCTACGTCATCGGCGGAACGACCATCGACTACGGTCCCTTCGCGTTCCTGATCTCGGGGCTGTGCATCATGGCCGCGATGTTCTACCTCTAGTCCCAGGGGTGGCCCCGGCGTGATTCGGGCCAGAGCGGATACCAGTACCCTTCGTCGTCCTCGACGTCGAGTTCGCCGTCCAGTACGCTCGCGAGTTTGAACTCCACCGTGTCGTCGCGCTCGTGCTCGCCCGTCGGCGCGAACGGGTAGTACGCGCCGCGCCGGAACGAGTATACCCAGTAGAGCGGGCGGTCGCCCGCGTCGCCGTCGAGCGTGGTCTCGGCCCGGCGGAAGGCAAAGAGTGCAGCGAGGAGTCGGGAGCCGTAGCCCCGTTCGACGAGCGTGTCGGCGGCGAAGTGGACGCTCGTCACGAGGTCCTCCACGTCGTCGTCTTCGAGGACGACCCAGTCGTAGCCGTGCCGATCCGCGCGGAACTCGGCACGGGTTCCGGTCTCGGCTTCGCCGGCTTCGAGGATAGCCGCCACCTCGTCGACCGCGTCGGCGAAGTCGGCGCTGTCGACGCTCGAAAAGCAGAGCGCGGCGGTCCCGGCCGGCTCGAACCCCAGCTCGGCCGCCATCGTCACGTAGGCGGTGCTCATGCCGAACAGGTCCTCGGGATCGGCCGGCCGGGTGGCGGCGGCCTCGGCTTCGAGTCCGAGCACGCGCCGGAGGCCGTCGAGCAGTCCCATACCCGCCCCGTCGGGTCGGACGCTCTTGGCTCTGTCCTCCACGGGCCGGTGGTCGCGCTGCAGGTGTCCCGCCGCCGGGTCCCGAACGCGTCACTTCTCCTTCCAGTCGCTGGATCGTTCCTGATCGCGGAGTTCCCCTTTCGCCTGTCGGTCCCGGGGCCAGAACGCGATCGCCAGCAACACGACGGTAAACGTGGCGACACCGCCGAGGACGAGCCACCCCGGAACCCCGGGTGCTGCGGCCGTCGCGACCGGATCTCCCGTCCCGAGCAGGAGGATCTGGACCGTCCAGGACGCGACCAGCACCAGATACAGCGGGAGGTAGACCCGCCTGAGTCGACGCGCGTACGCTTCCCCCGTCGGGGTCTTGAGCGTCGGCTGTTGCAGGTCGACGGCGAGTTCGGACCGCCAGGCACCGTGTTCGATCCCCGCTTCGGGATCCAGCGCCGGGGCGATCAGGTTCTCCTCGAGGAGACGAACGCGTGCACGCCACGTGTCGTAGGCTCTGTACCGTCGAGTCTCGACGACGTGAAACAGCCCGAGGGCGAGGATGCCCACGAGCAGGACGTAGTGGGGGCGGTCCCCGCTCGAGAACACGTACGCGAGCAGCGCCGCTAGCAGCGTAATCGCCCAGTTGGTCGTCAGGTCGACGCGGTTCTGCTCGGTCGTCATCCGGTCGAGTTCGCCCCGGTAGTAGTTGCCCAGCAGGTCGGTCGTCGTCTCCACGTCGGTACTTACCCGCTCGCCCACGTCGGTCGAATCGTCGTCGGCCATGCCACGGGTGTCGGTCCCCGGCCCACTCCGTGTTCTGCCGGCACGTGCCACGCGACGGGACTCGCGACCGACGGCCGACCCACGCGCCCGAACCTACACGCCAGCCAGTTCGCGTTCCAGTGCCTGTAACCGCTCGATCCGGCGCTCGGTCGGCGGGTGGGTCCGGGCGAGTCGCCCGACGAACCCGCGCGTGATGGGGATCACGAAGAAGGCGTTCATCTCGGCCTGCTCGCGCAGGTCCTCTTTCGGCACGCGATCCATCCGGCCGTCGATGGTCGCGAGCGCCGAGGCCAGCGCGGCGGGGTTGCCCGTGATCAAGGCCCCGCCGCGGTCGGCCGCGAACTCCCGATATCTGGAGAGCGCACGGATCAGCAGGAAAGAGAGGACCCACACGAGAAGCGAGACGACGATGGCGACGACGACACCGCCGCCGCGGCGGTTGCGGCCACCGAACAGCCACCCCCACCGGACGATCAGGAAGGCGATGGTCGAGAGGAAGGAGGCGATCGTCATCACCGCCACGTCGCGGTTCTTGACGTGGGCGAGTTCGTGGGCCAGCACGCCGTCGAGTTCGTCCTCGTCGAGCGCCGAGAGCAGCCCCGTGGTCACACAGACGGTAGCGGTCTTCCGGGACCGCCCGGTCGCGAAGGCGTTGGGCACCTCCGAGTCGGCGACGGCAACCGTCGGCATCGGCAGATCCGCCTGCTGGGAGAGCCGCCGAACCGACCGGTAGAGGTCGGGATACTCGGACTCGTCGACCTCGTTCGCACCCATGCTCTTCAGTGCGAGTTTGTCGCTGAAGAAAAACTGTGCACCCATGAAAAGCCCCATCACCAGCAGGATCGGCAGGACCCCCTGGAAGTACAGCGAGAGGGCTCCGATGAAGAGGACGTAGAGGCCGCCGAGCAACAGCATGGTCAGCGCCATCCGGGCCCGGAGGCCCCAGTCGGTCTCCCACTCCATGGGGGGAATACGGGCCGAGCGCAATTAAGCACCGTGCGCGACTGGCTATCGCGGCTCCCGGCGGACCGGGAACGCGACGCTTAACCGACCGAATCGAGTACGAGGGGGCAATGAGTGAGTCACGCGAGTTCTGTCCGCGGTGTGGGGAGGCTATCCCGGAGCGGCCGGAACCTCGCCCGGGCGAACCGAAAGATCCCGATCGCGTGCTCTGTGACGACTGTTACTTCGAGGAGTTCGACCTCGTGGACGCCCCGGATCGCATCGAGATCCGGGTCTGTGCCCAGTGCGGCGCGGTCCACCGCGGGAACCGCTGGGTCGACGTGGGGGCCGACGACTACGTCGACGTGGCCGTCGAGGAGGTCAGCGAGGCCCTGGCGGTCCACCTCGACGCCGAGGCCGTCGACTGGGAGGTCGCCCCGGAACAGGTCGACGCGACGACGATCAAGATGCACTGTCGCTTCTCCGGAATCGTCCGGGACACGCCCGTCGTCGAAGAGGTGCTCGTGCCCGTGAAGATCTCGCGGGAGACCTGCAAGCGCTGTGGCCGCATCGCAGGCGGGTCCTACGCCGCCATCGTGCAGGTCCGGGCCGACGAGCGCGACCCCAGCGACGGCGAACTGGACGAGGCCGAGCAGATCGCCCGCGAGTACGTCGCCGACCGCGAGGCCGACGGCGACCGCGAGGCGTTCGTCACCGAGGCCAAACGGACCGAAGGCGGCCTGAACGTGCAGCTCTCGACGACGAAACTCGGGAAGGCCGTCGCCGACCGGATCGTCCGCCAGCTGGGCGGCAGTTACGAGAGCTACGAGACGCTCGTCACCGAGGACAGCGACGGCAACGAGGTCTACCGGGTGACCTACGCCGTCCGCCTCCCCCGCTATCGCCCCGGCGAGGTCATCGACCCCGAAGACGACGAGGGACCGGTCCTCGTCCGCAGCGTCCGGGGCAACCTGAAAGGCCGCCGTGTCACGACCGGCGAGCCCTTCGAGGCCAGTTTCGAGGACGAGAACGCGCCCGATGCGCGGCGGCTGGGCACCCGCGAGGACGCCGAGGAGACGACGCTCGTCGCCGTCGAGGACGAGAACGCCGTGCAGGTGCTCGATCCCGAGACCTACGAGGCCAAGACCGTCGCCCGCCCGGACTACCTCGACCCCGACGCCGACACCGTGCCCGTGCTCAAGAGCCGCGCCGGCCTGCACGTGCTGCCCGAGGACGATGGCGCGGGGGACGTGAACGGCGAGGGTGGCGACGCATGACCGGCGGAACCGACGACGCCGCCCCCCTCGCCGCGGTCGTCGCCCGCGGCCGCGCCGAGACCGCGGCCGACGCGCTCCGGGCGGAGGGCGTCTACGACGACGACCGCAGCGTCCGGCCGTTCGGTGAGGACGCCGTCGCGCTCCCGGTGACGGCCCCGCCCGAGGCGACCGCAGTCCGGGAGGTCGTCCGACAGGAAGCCGAGCCCCGACTCCGGAATCTGGACGATCACCTCCGCGAGCGGGGCTGGACCGAGGACGAACTGGATCGCGCTCCCGGGTCGTGGGCGGTCATCGGAACGGTCGTCCTCGTCGACATCGGCGACGCCCCCCGACCCGACGAGGTGGGCGCGGCGCTGCTGGATCTGCACGCCAACGCCGACACCGTGCTGGCACGGCACGGGATCGACGGCGAGCAACGGGAACCCGAAGTGGAGGTGATCGCGGGCGCGGGCGACACCGAGACGGTCCACACCGAACACGGGACGAAGTACGCCCTGGATCTGGCCAAGGTGATGTTCTCGCCGGGGAACAAAGCCGAGCGCAAACTGATGGGTGACGCAGTCGAAGCCGGCGACCGCATCTTCGACATGTTCGCCGGCGTCGGCTACTTCACGCTCCCGATGGCCCGGGCCGGTGCACACGTTACGGCGGCCGAGATCAACCCCGACTCCTTTCGCTACCTGCTGGAGAACGCCAAGCTCAACGACGTACACGACCGCGTGGACCTCTACCGCGCCGACTGTCGGGACGTGGCCGAGGGCGTCGAGGCGGACCGCGTCGTGATGGGCTACTACGAGGCACACGAGTACCTCGACGCGGCACTTTCCGCCCTCGAATCCGGTGGAATCGTCCACATGCACGAGGCCACGCCCGAGGCACTGGTGTACGACCGACCCGTCGAGCGACTGGAGACGGCCGCCGACGAGCGCGGCCGAGCGGTCGACATTCTGGACCGTCGCAAAGTCAAGGGGTACAGCGAAGGGGTCGCCCACGTGGTCGTGGACGCGCGGGTCGAGTGATCTGTGAGTGCGAAAACTCTAATTCCCGCGGTCACGAACTGGTGGTATGGACCGCAAGCAGCTCATCGCGATCATCTTCACGATCCTGATGATCGGATCGCCCATCGCGTACGCGACGGTGTCGTTCTTCTAGCTGTCCCAGACGTCCGACAGGGGGTGGGAACCGTCGGAGTCCCGGGTCGTCGAGCTACGCGACCGTGAGCGCGACCGGCTTCTCGAACCCGTCTCGCCGATAGCCGCGCCCGAATCGAGTGCCGGCAGGTCCGGCCTCGTCATCCGGTCGACCTGCTCGGCGAACCAGTCGGGCATGTCCGTGCGAGCGCGCTCGAAGAGGTCCAGCAGGGAGGAGTCCCCGAGATACGTCGCGCCGTAGTCGTCCGGCGCTCGCACGACCCGGCCACAGGCCTGGATCACCGTCCGGAGCGCGGCGCGGTAGTACCAGCCCCACTGCCCGTCCTCGAGCCGCTGTGCGACTCTGGAGTCCCGCGTGTTGGGGTAGGGAGCCTTGCATAGCAGTTGCCAGCGCGCCAGATCGCCCTCCAGATCCAGCGCTTCCTCCATCTTCACGGAGAGGAAGACCTCGTTGCCGTCGCTGCGCTTCCACGTCGAGAGGACGGCATCGCGGTTCTCGCGGTCGTGGACGCGCACGCGCTCGTCGACGCCGTACTCGCTCAACAGGTCGACCAGTCGCTCCTGAATCCCGTAGGAGTGGCAGTGGACCAGCCCCTTCTCCTCGGGATGGGCCTGCATGATCCGCACCAGCACCTCCGCCATGCGGGGGAGCGTCCGGTCGCGCTCTTCGTAGGTCATCTTCCCCTGTGTCACGTCGTACAGCGGCCGGTTCTCGACGGGGAAGGTGTGGTCGACCTCGACGAGCGCCACCCGCGAGGGGTCCAGTCCCGCGCCGGCACAGAAGGCGTCCTTGCTCAAAATCGTGGCCGACAGCAGGGCGAACTTCTGGCCCCGGTCCCAGACCGTGTGCTTGAGGTAGCGCTCGGGGTTCATCGGTTTGATCGTCACCGCCGACCCCGCGCCGTCGGGCTGGTCGACCACCCACGTCGTCGCGCTGTCGGGATCCCGGTAATCTTCGAGGAACCACTGGAGTTCCGAGATGAGTTCGGTGAGCCGATCACGTTCGGCCACCTCGTCGGGGTCGAGTTCGGCGTTGCCACGCAGTTCCTCCTGGCGGCGCGAGGCGATCCGTATGACACGTTCTGCGTACCCCTCGGCGTCGTCGGGGCCGTCGATATCGGGCGGTTTCACGTCACCCCAGACCGGCACCCGCCGGGGCGAGAGGTCGATGGTCGCGTACATCTCGGCCCACTCGGCGAGGCCGTGGGCCTCGTCGATCACGACCACGTCGCGCTGGCCGAACACGTCCGAGCCGGCGGTCTGCATGAAGTAGGCCAGCGTCATCGCGGCGATGGGGCGGTTGGCGGCGATGGAGCGGTCCGAGAAGTACGGACAGCGGTGTTTGACCTGGCAGTCGAACATCCGCTCGCGGTTGCAGGGTGCCTGATCCACTGGCGTGTCGGTCTCGCCCGGCAGGATACAGGAGTAGTTGTTCTTCCCGCGGATGATCTCTAAATCTTCGAGCAGGTCGTCCGAGGCCACGTCGTCGAGCTGGGAGACCTGCGGCGTCGTGTAGTACGCGCCGATGGGTTCGTTGGCCTCGGCCTCGCCGGCGGTGCGGGCCGCGCCCGCGATGGATCGGGCGAGCAGGGACTTGCCGCTCCCGGTGGGGGCACGCACCAGCACCACGTCGTTGCCGGCCTCGAACGCGGTGCGGATGTCCGCAAGCGCCTGCTCCTGGTTCCCGCGGTAGGAGGGCGCGGGGAACTCCGACTCGATCCGGGCGGGGTTCACGTCCGGTGATGCGCGCCTCCCCGGCTAAAGTCGTTCGGCTCGAACTACCCGCGAGAGTTAAGTGACGGCTGTGCGTCACGTCGGCCATGGACGAGTCCCCACGACGCTCGGTCCTCCGGACCGGCGGCACCCTCCTCGCCGGCGGCCTCACCGTCGGCCTCGGCGGCTGTCTACAGACCGACGGACCCGGCACACCGACCGACGACGACGGCGACGACAGTGACGATACCGACGCCGGTTCGATCCCCGGCTACGCCGACTGGCTGCCCGCGCCGGCCGAACTGGGTGAAGATCACTATCGGTTCGTGGTCGTCGACGCCGCCTCACTCGCGGGGCAGCGGGACGGCCTCGCCGGAACCAGGTTCGAGGGCGTGTTCGACGTCGCGGCCCAGTACGGACGGATCTCCTTCGCCGACCTGTCGATGGCGATCAATGTCGGGCACGCCCAGGTGCTGGTCGGTGACGTGTCGGACTTCCGCTCGTCGCTCTCCGAACAGGCCGAGGTGACCGAGACCTACCACGGATACACGATCTACGACCACTCGGCCGCCGTCACGGACGGGACGGCGGTTCTCCCCTTGAATGCGGAGATGGGCGACATGGACGGCCCGAAAGCGGCGATCGACGCGAAACGCGGCGCGATCGACCGCTACACCGACGCCAGCGAGGACTGCCGGACGCTCGTCGCCGAACTGGGGGCGGCCCCGCTCGCCATCGGGCGGACGAAGTCCGGCGGCTCCGGCTCCGAGGGCCTCGTCGCCGCGGGCGCGAACTGGTCGATCGACGGGGACCGTGCCACGCTCGCCGCCCCGCTGGTCTTCGAGAGCGGCGACGCCGTCCCGGTCGAAGCGGTCAGAAGGGCGGTCGCGGATCGCGGGTTCTACGAGAACGCACGGTCGACGGGCGTCACCGCGACCGGACGGGTCGCGACCGTCGAGGCCACGTTCGCCACGGCCGACGTGACGGCCGTGCTCCCACCGTCCGTCTCCGGGGATCGACAGCGGGACGTCCCCCAGGTGTCGTTCACCTGGGAGTACGAGGCTCGTGGCGACGGCGTCGGCGTCGTGACCGTCAGCCACCACGGCGGGGACGCGGTCGAGGCGAGCGAACTGTTCGTCCGCGGAGTCGGCTTCGTCGGTGCCGACTCGATCCCGGACACCGACGCCGGTGAACTGGACGTGGTGACTGCCGATAGTCAGTGGCCGGCGACGAACACGGCGACCGAGAGCGGTGGCAATCCGGCCGTCGCCGCGGGCGACCGGGTCCGGATCGGCGTCGCCAGCGATTTCGAGATCGTGCTCGTCTGGGAACCCGAAGACGGCGACACCTCTGCCACGCTGTCCGAGGACACCGGTCCGGACGCCTAGAGGCGCTCCACGTCCTCGGCGGTCGCGTCGCGGTCGTCGGGCAAGCGCTCGATGCACGCCGAACAGAGCAGCCACTCCGAGCCGTCGGCGAGTTCCAGCGCCAGCCCCGCGGCGCGGTCGCCGCCGAACGACCAGATGTCGGCGATCCCGCCGGCGACCTCGACGCGTTCCCCACAGCCGTCGCAGGGCTCGTGTGCCATACCCACCGTTTGGCCGCCCGCGGCTTGGCGGTTCCGGACTACAGTATCCCTTCCTCCGGGAAGTCGAGGCTCAGCTCGGTGTCGAGAACCGTCTCGACGGCCGCCGCGACCGCCGGTGCGAACTCGGTGTCGGGATCGGCCGAGACCGGCAGGTCCGCGACCGACCGCTGGTCGCTCTCCGGGATCGTGGCGTCGGCCGGTTCGACGGTCCCACCCGGGTCGGCTCGTGTCCCGATCACGGCGTCGACCGGCGCATCCAGATCGTGGAGTCGGTCGCGCATCGTCGGCAGTCGGTCCAGTCCGCGCTCGGTGGCGGGGGCGACGAGCGCCACGCGGTCGGCGCTGGTGACCGCCGCGACGGCCTGGTTGGCCGCGACCGGCGGCGTGTCCACGAGTACGTGGTCGAACCGGTCGGCTGCCGAGTCGAGTACCTCCTCGAACCGACGGGCTGCGTCGGGGGTCTTCGCCCGTGCCAGCCGCTCGAACGGGGCGCGAGCGGGACAGGCCGCCAGCCGGCCCGGGGTGTCGAGACCGAGGGCGACGAGGCCGTCCCGTAACCCGCCCTCGCCGGTACAGAGGGCGGTCACGTCCGGGTCGATGCGGCCGGGGACGTGGGCCGCCAGTCCCTGCGTGGCGAAGGCGGCGTCGAGCAGTGCCACGTCCCGGCCCGCCCGCGCGAGGGTCGCGCCGAACTCCACGGTCGTCCGCGTCGTGCCCGCGCCGCCGACCGCCCCGGCGAGCGCGAGCGTCGATCCGCTGGTCACACCCCCTGCTGGCCGCGTGTTCCGATAAAAACCTACGGGTGGACTACTGGTGGGCTGCGATGTCGTCGGCGATGTCGGCCAGTTCGTCGTCGTCGAGATCCGGGGCCGCGCCGCCGACGGCGTGGATCGGGCTGCCGCCGTCGTCGGGGAAGCGCGGGACGACGTGCCCGTGGACGTGGGGCACTTCCTGGCCGCTCTCCTCGCCGTTGTTGAAGCCGACGTTGCTCGCCGGGGCGTCCACGGCGGCCTCGGCAGCTGGCACGAGTTCGTGGATGGCGGCGTACAGCGCTTCCGCGGTGTCGTCTGGCATGTCGTTCAGCCGCTCGTGGTGGCCTTTCGGAATGACCAGGGTGTGCCCCGGCGCGAGCGGGTTCGCGTCGAGGAAGGCGAACACCTCGTCGTCCTCGTAGACCGTATGGCTCGGGATCTCCCCCGCGACGATCTGACAGAAGATACAGTCGTCTGGCATCGCCCGGGTGTTCGACCGCCGCCCTCAAAAAGTGTGTGCGGGTCCGCGGAGCGACGCTCTAGCCGAACAGCAGGGTCGCGTTGATCGCCGTGGCGCCGAGCCACGGTAGTGCGAGTCCCAGGGGAACGACGGCGCGCTCGCGGTCCGACATGGCGACCCAGGCCGTCAGCCCGACGGCGACGGCAGCGACTTTCAGCACGCCCAGCATGCCGATACCGGCGTCGGCCACGGCCGCGCGGACCACGGGATTGCCCTCGGTCAGGCCCTGCTGGAGACCCAGTTCCGTCAGGGCGATATCGCCCAGCAACGAGAGGGTGACCAGCACCCACAGCCACCGCTCGTGGCGACTGGCAACCGTAACCGTCCGGTCGATCAACTGCCTGTACGCCCGCCGTTCGTCGGGTACCCCACCCGTATCGGACGCGTCTATTGCCATATCCGTGACCTCACCCACCCGCCCGAGCCGCCCCACCAGTGCGGCCCCGGCGTCGGATTCCGCGTTCGTTACATCTCGTTCTTCGAGAAATAAGCTTTCGATCCGCCACACCGGCCCGGAATCGATGGTTCCGGCCGCCGGCCTCGTTCAATGTAGTCGGGCAAACAGTTAATAGCAATTCGTCTGAAAACTGCACGAGAATGACTCGCACTGTTGGCCGTCGGACACGGACCGCCGCCCTCGGTCTCGGGGTGCTCTGGGTCGCAAGCCTCGCGTTCACGACGCCTGCACTGGCACAGAGCGGGGCCGGGGGGTCGGGCGGCCCCGGCTTCTGGTACGCGACGAGTCTCATCGCGCAGGTGATGCTCTCGATCGGTGCGGTCGGGTTCGTCGTCCAGGCCGCGCGGGCCTACGGCGGCGAGATCGGTAAGGCGCTGTACGTGGCCGGCGGGGGCGTCATCGTCTTCGCCGTCTGGCGCCTGCTGGACGGCGCGGTCAAGATCATGGACCTCCAGACCCCCGGCGAGAGCATCGAGAGCACGGTGTATCTCGTGACGACGGCGCTACTGCTGGCCGGGTTCTACATGCTCTGGGAGACGATGAGCGAACACAGTCCGGCATAGGATGACCAGCTACGAACGCCTCGCCGAGCGGTTGATCGAGACCCAGCGGACCATGATCGGCAAGCGCGCGGTCGACATCGCCCGCTCGGTCGAGGGACTCTCGGTCACCGACGACGGCGCAGTCGAGACCGTCGTCGACGACGACCGCACGGTCCTGGACGAGCTGGTTCTGGCCTACACCGACGTGATGGGCGAGTCCGCCCGCACCAGACTCACCGACGTGGCCAGCGAGTACGAGGACCTCACACTTCCCGAGACGCTCGGCGGGCCGTCGGCCGACGAGGAGACGGCGACCGACACCGTACTGGCGGTGGACGAGTCGGGAGACGAGGAAGCGACAGCCGCGGAGGTGGACGACGCCGTCGCGGCCGCCGAGGACGACGCCGAGGAGGTGGTCACGAACATCTGGGGCGACGACGTGGCGGCCGAGACCGAGGCGGCGACCGATCCCTCCCCGATCGACGTGGTCGAGGGCTCCTTCGCCACCATCTACGTCACCGTCACGGGCGAGCGCGGGGAGGGCCCCGTCCCGGTCGGCCAGTTGATCGTCGACGCGGTCGTCGCCGAGACGGACATCGACCCCGGCGACATGGACCGCCTGTCGTCGTACGTCTCCGCCGACGAGATCGTCGCGCTCGCCGAGGATCCCAACCGCACCTCACTCTCCTTCTCGATCGAAGGTCACGAGGTCCGACTCGACGAAGACGGGACGGTCACCGTCCCGTAACCTCACGACACGGGAGAAACACCTATCGGTCTCGATCCGGTACCGTGTGCCACATGAGAGACGCACTCATCGTCGACGCGGTGCGGACGCCCTTCGGTAAGCAGAACGGCTCGTTCCGGGACACACACCCGCAGGACCTGGCGGCGGAACCGCTGACGGCGCTGGCCGACCGTAACGACTTCGACGGGGCGGAGACGGTCGAAGACGTGATCTACGGCTGTGTCACGCCGGTCGACGAGCAGGGGCTCAACATCGCCCGCCTCGCGCCGATGGTGGCCGGATGGGGCGATCAGGTACCCGGCGTCCAGTTGAACCGGATGTGCGGGTCGGGCCAGCAGGCGGTCAACTTCGCCGCGACGAACGTCATGGCCGGCCAGCACGACGCCCTCGTCGCCGGCGGCGTCGAACACATGTCCCGGGTCCCGATGGGGTCGGACGGCAACAGCGTCACCGAGACCTACTTCGAGCACTTCGACGAGGTGACCACGCAGGGTGAGGGCGCAGAGCGGATCGCCGAGGAGTACGATTTCAGCCGGCAGGAACTCGACGAACTCGCCGCCGACTCCCAGACACGGTGGGGCGAGGCCTGGGAGGCCGGCCGCTACGACGACCAGATCACGCCCGTCGAGACGGAACTCGACGGCGAGACCGTCACCGTCGAGCAGGACGAACACCCTCGCCCCGAGACCGACGTGGAGACCCTCTCCGGACTCCCCCTCTCCTTCCGGCAGGAGGGTAACGGCGTCCACCACGCCGGCAACTCCTCGGGTATCGTCGACGGGTCGGCGGGCCTGCTCGTCGCCAGCGAGGACGCCGTCGAGGAACACGGCTGGGACCCGATGGCACGCATCGTCGCCACGGAAGTCGTCGGCGTCGACCCGATCACGATGCTGAAGGGGCCGATCCCGGCGACCGAGCAGGTGCTAGAGAAAGCCGACATGGACATCGAGGACATCGACCTCTTCGAGGTCAACGAGGCGTTCGCCGCCGTCGTCGCGGCGTGGCTCGAAGAGACCGGGGCCTCGTGGGAGGACACGAACGTCAACGGCGGGGCCATCGCCCACGGCCACCCGCTGGGCGCGACCGGCGGCGCGCTGCTGACGAAGCTCGCCCACGAACTCCAGCGGACCGGGCAGGACTACGCACTCTCGACCATGTGCATCGGCTTCGGACAGGGCGTCGCGACCATAATCGAGCGGGTCTGACGCCCTCCGTACGCGCGCTACTGGGCCGGCGTGACGGATCATGCGGCCAGCCACTCAAAAACGACCAGAGGATTCAGGGGAAAGCCATCTCCGTGCGAGCGGCGAGTCGGCAACTGCGGTCGGACCGGAAGGTTCGTTCCGCTACTCCCACTTGACGGGCACCTCGTGCCCGTTTCTGGCCGCGGGCAACGGCCTTCTCCCGTCTCGGGTTTGTGTCTCGTAGCGACGGAGACCACGAGCGAGTCGCTCAGTCCAGCGTCGGCGCCGTGTCCGCCTCGGCCAGTCGCGCGACGGTCGACCCGACGAGGGCGACGGCGAGGCCGGTGACCGCTACGAACGCCAGCAGTTCGGGTTCACCCGTGGCCATCGCCCACACCGACGCCGTGCCGACCAACAGTGCGAGGGCGAAGGCGACGTCCGTGATCGTGAACTGCACTCGCCGACGGACCGAAGTCGTATCGAGGACCATACCCGATCCGTCGGGTCGCTCGTACAAATACCTTCTTCACGGTTGACCAGAACGAGTGACCGTTCCGCCGACCTCCTCACCCCTCGCTGCCGTTCAACACGTCGGTCTCGATGGCAGACTCCGCACCCAGCGAGTCGAGCGCGACGCGGTCGCGCTGGCCGAGGACGGAGACGGTGGCCTCCACGTCCACGTCGAAGGTCGACCGCTCGCCGTTGCGGACGTGGCGCACCCACCAGCGATCCATCTTCGAGTTGTCGAGTACCATCCGGGCCTCGACGGTGTCGCTCGACCGGGGGTCGATCACCTCGCCGACCTGCACACTCCGGTCGGCCAGCGTCACGCCGTTGGTCGCCACGGAGTAGTGGATCGACTCGACGGTCACGGGCGTGGCGAGTTCGTTCCGGACCGACGTGCGTGTCTGGATGGGGGCCGTCTCCGGGGTCGCTCGCCCCCACGCCGAGTCGACGCCCGTGACGACCATCGCGGTCCGGCCCTGCACCTGGACCTCCTCGTTCCGGTCACCGTTCATGCCGGCGAGCAGGTCGGTCTCGAAGACGCTCTCACGGGTCCCGAGGTCGGCGTCGAACTTGGTCGCACCCACGTCGGCGGTCGCGGTCGGGGTCGTCACCACCCGGGAGCGCTCGCCGTCGTTGAGGTGCCGGGCCCACCACTCCGGCACCGCGCCGTTGTCCTTCAGGCTGGTCAGCGAGAGCGTGTCGGAGCCGGGTTCGACGCTGTCTACGGCGGTCGAGCCCTCGGCGACCGTGATGCCGTTGATCGTCGTCGACTGGCGCACGTCCAGCGAGAGGAGGGCGGCCAGTCCCGGATCGTCGGGCGTGTCGAGAGTCGCGTCGGTCACGATCGCCGTCGTGTCGTCGGTGACGGCGCCCCACCGCTGGTCGGTCTCGGTGACCGTCGGGGACTCGTAGTCGCTCTCGTTCTCGGGGGTTTCGACCGGCGAGACGCTCGTTCCCCCGCCGCCGAGCATGTCGGTCTCCAGTCGCAGCGTCCGGTCGAACACGCGCATGGGGACGCGCTGGCGCTCGCCGTCCCGGACGACGTAGCCGTACATCCGGACCGAGAGGTCGCTCACCTCGTCGTCGGTGACGTGCTCGCGCCACCAGTCGGCCATCTTCGGCGTGTCGAGCCCGACGGTCACGTCGATGGAGCCCGATTCGCCGGGCGCGACGTTCAGCCCAGCTTCCCGGTGGCCGGTCCCGAGTTCGACGCCGTTCATCTCGACGACGTACTCGACGCCGGAAAGCGTGACGGGGTAGTCGTGGACGTTCTCCACGTCGGCGGCAAAGGAGAGGGGCGTCGTCTCCGCGGTCGCCTCACCCCAGCTGGCTCGCTGGTTCCGGAGGTTCAGGAAGGGGTCACCCTGGAACTGGACCTGTCGTGGTTCCGCTGTCGTGAACCCGCCGAGGATGTCGGTCTCGACGGCCGAGGAGCGGGCGGGAATCTCACGGGAGAACCCGGGGGCGGTCACGGTCGCGTCGACGGTGAGTTCCGACCGCTCGTCCCCGTTGACGTGGGTCACCCACCAGTCGGCGATCTTCGAGTTCTCCATCGCCGCGGTGAGGGTGATCGTGTTCGTTCCGGTGCCGAACCCGACGCCGGAGCGCTCCCCGCGGGCCAGCGTCACGTCGTTCAGCCGGGCCGTGTACGCGACGTTCACGACGCCCGGCACCCCGACGGGGTTGGGGTTGTCCACCGTGACGCTCGTCCGGATTTCGGTGGTCTCGTCGGTGACGGCCCCCCACTCGTAGCTGGTCGATTCGACCGTCGGCGCGGCGAACGCACCGGTCACGGCCAGCGCGCTGACCGTCACGACTCCGAGAACGAGCACGACCGCGACGACAGCGCCGGCCTTCAGCGCGACTTCACGTGACACCATTTCGATAAACTATGGAAAATCGAGGTATAGTTTCGTCGGCCAAATCGAGCGTCGAGTTCGGTCGCGACGGCGGGCGGTCACCCCAGTGACACGTCCAGATAGAGCATGACGATGACGCCGAGCATCGTCCCGAGGGTGGCGACCCGCTCGTTGCCCCGGACGTGGGTCTCGGGGACGATCTCGTCGGAGATGACGAACAGCATCGCACCGGCGGCAAAGCCCATCGCGTAGGGGAGCAGGGGTTCGACGAGCGTCACAGCGAGGACGCCCAGCAGGACCAGGGGGAGTTCGACGATGCCCGAGCGGAGGCCGGCGACGACGGCGTAGAAGCGCCGGTCGAGGCCGGCGTTGATCGCCGCGACCGACACCGCCAGCCCCTCGGGCACGTTCTGGATGCCGATGGCGAGCATGAGCGAAATGGCCTGGCCCAGTGCCGCCTCCGCCGCCGCGGGGTCGGTGGCCTGTGCGACCGCCCCGAATCCGACCCCGACGGCCAGTCCCTCGGGCATGTTGTGCAGCGTGATGGCGAGGATGAAGAGGACGACCGGCGCGAGGCGGTCGTCGTCGAGGCCGGGGACGGACTCCCCGGGATCGGCGGCGTCGGTCCGGCGCTCGCCGGTCAGCAGATAGTGAGCGTGGGGAACCAGCCGGTCGGCCTGGTCGAGAAAGAGCACGCCGAGCGCGAGACCGACGAGGACCGGGATGGGGTCGCCGCCGGCGTACTCCTCGATGCCGGGGACGATGAGGCTCGTGAACGCGGCCGCGAGCATCACGCCCGCGGCGAAGCCGAGCGCGCCGTCGAGGCCTCGCTCGCTGGGGTCCCGCCAGAGAAACACGAGCGACGCCCCGAAGAGGTTCAGGCCGGCTATGACGAGCCCGCCGACGAGCCCCATCACGACCGGATTCGTCCCGACGACGCCCCGGAACACCTCCACGACTGCCGTCATTGCCCGTCCGTTCGGCCAGCACTGGTATATAGGCTCCCCCGCCGGCCGACCGGCGGCCACGTCCCCCGCCGATCAGGGGAGCGGCGGTGACGAATCTGCCGCAGGAAAGTCGACCCCGTCGGTCGCCTCGACAAGCTCCGCGATGGCCGCGACGAGGTCGTGGTCCGCGCCCTCGACCGTGACCGCCCGCTCGTCGCCGCCCCGGGACCCCACGAGGGCCGCTCGCTGGTCGGCGAGCACCAGCCTCCCGAACCGGCCGTGGTCGCCCGGGAGCGGGGCGAGTCGCTCGCCGTCGACGGACCGGACCGAGAGGTCGGGCACTGCGGTCTCGATGCGCTCTGTGCCCCACTCCGTGGTCGCGGCGAGGGTCACGGCCACGCCCCGGTCGACCGCCGCCTGCAGGTGATCGAGACAGTCGTCGGTCACCATCTCCGGCGTCGCCGCCAGATAGACGAGCGACTCGTCGGCGTGGTCGAACAGCGCCCGCTGGCGCTCCCGGGCGTCGGCGCGGCCGCTGACGGTCCAGACCGAGCCGTCGCCGCCCCCCTGTCGGCGGTCGCCATCGCCGCCGCGTGTCGCCGCTCCGTCCCGGCCGTGGTCACCGAAATCGTCCCCACGGTAGCGGACGGTTCGCGTCGTCGGATCGTAGTCGACGACCCCGGCGGCGTCGAGTTTCGGCAGGTGGACGTGGTGGAGCATCGCGCGGACGCTCCCGTAATCGACGGCCTCGCCGCCCCGCTCGCTGACGGTGACGGCGACCGCGAGGACCGACAGGGTCGTTCGCTCGCCCGGTGCACAGGCCGTCAGTACCGACCGGACCGTCCGGCGGCGGTCCCGGTAGCGCCCGGGCGTGGGGGCCTCGCCCGAGGTGGCCCGACCGTCGAACGAACGGTCGCCGTCTCGGGGTTCGCGTCGCCACCGGGCGACGGGGTCGGGGGTCCCCGGCTTGGCCCTGACCGTCCCGGACTCGCTGTCGTACTCGATCAGGCCGGCGGCGTCGAGTTTCGGGAGGTGGACGTGTACCAGTGCGACCTCGTGGCGCGTGGCGGCGTCGCGGTCGCCGTCCAGCCGGGTTGCCAGTGTCTCAGCGAGTTCGCCGACGGTGGTCTCGCCACGCGCTTCGACCGCAGCGCGGACGTGTCCCTCGCGGTCGGAGAACGCATCAGCGGTGCCGACCTCCGTGCCGGATCGCGCGGCGGTTTCGTCGTACATCACAGTGCAGAACATACCGTTGTGGGGCAAAAGCCGCCTGCCTAAACGGTTTGGAGATCGCCCCCGTTCCCCGCCGCCGTGTGGCGAATTAGCGCCCGTCGGCGCTGTCGTCGGGGTCGAGGAGCGCACGCAGAACGTGCTGTTCGGCCGCCCGGAGGTGCTGGTGGAAGGTCGGCGGCGAGATTCCCAGCGCCTCGGCGACCTCCTCGCCGGTGCTCCCGCGGGGCCAGTCGAAGAACCCGGCGTAGTAGGCCGCTTCGACGGCGGCTAGCTGGCGTTCGGTCAGGATCTCGTCGAGGTCGATCCCGAGATAGCCAACGTCGCGGCTGTCCAGTGTCGTTCGGCGCTGGACGAGCATCTCGGCCTCGGGGTAGGTCTCCTGGACGCCGTCGACGACGGCCCGGACTGGTGCGTCCGGCGGGAGTTCGACGGTCATGTGGTAGTCCCCGTCTTTGATCCGGGCGGTCCTGACGCGGCCACCGTGGGCACTCAGTAGCGACAGCAATGGCGGATCGTCCAGACGGAGTTCGAACCGGTAGCCGTCCCCGGCCATCCCGACGTAGTTCAGCTCTTCCCAGTGCGGGACCGCCTCGACGAGCGCGTCCAGCCACTCCTGACCCTCCTCGCTGGCGGTCCCGTATGCCAGGTACTGGCCCTCGCCGGTCGGGATCGTCTCCGCGACGGTGACGGTCCCCGACCCGTCGTCGAGGTCGAGGTGTCCGAAGAGATCGCGGATACGGAACTCGACCTCGGTGATCTCGTCGCTCATCAGCAGGCGCTGGTGCTCGATGGCGTTCATCGCGTGACCCATCACGTCGCCCAGCCCGCCCAACACCGCCAGCTCCTCGGTGTCGAACGCGTCGGGCCGTTGGGTGTAGACGTTCAACACACCGTAGACGGTGTTCTCGGAGCTGATCGGGACCGCCGCCGACGTACGGTAGCCGTACTCCTCGGCGTGGTCGCGCCACTGCTCGTAGGCGGCATCGGTCTGGACGTTCCGTGAGACCTGCAGTTCGTTGGTCCTGAACGCCCGTCCGGTCGGGCCCTGGGCGTCGTCGCTGTCGTCGACACGGATGGTCACGTCGTCGAGATAGTCGGTCACGCCGGCCTCGGCTCGGGGGACGACTTCGTCGCTTTGCTCGTCGACCGTCCCGACCCAGGCGAAGGTATACGAGTTCGAGTCGGCCAGTCGGTCACAGACCAGTTGCTCCACCTCCTCGCGAGTCGACTGCCGGAGGAGTGCGCGGATGATCCCCCGGCTGATCGCGTTGAGGTTGTTCAGCGCCGCGAGCTGTTCGCGCTGGTGGCGAAGCGTCCGCTCGTGTTCGACCCGCTCGATGGCCGTCGCGAGGATGTTCGCGACCGCCTGCACGAAGTTGGCGTCCTGCTGGGTGAACTCCCTGGGCTCCGTGTCGTGGACGCCGAGCACGCCCCACGGGTCCTCGGTCGTCCCGACGACGACGCTGATCCCGCTGCGTACGCCGTGAGAGGTGAGGAGTTCCGGCCCGGAGAAGCGGTCTTCGGTCCGGAGGTCCTCGACGGCGACGGGTTCCTCCGAGAGGAGCGTGTATCCGGCCTGTGAGTCCCGGTCGGCCGGGACGGACGCCTCGCCGACGAGACCCTCACGCCAGCCGACGCCGGCCCGGAGCGACAGGGCGTCACCGTCCTCGTCGAGGTCGAGCACCTTGCAGTAGTCGCTGTCGAGAGTCTCCGCGACGACCTGCACGGTCGTGGCGAACAGCGCGTCGAGGTTCTCGGCCGCGAGGGCGCGTTGCCCCAGTTCCGTGACGACGGTCTGTTGACGAACCCGCGTCTCGATCGCCGCCTGTCGCTGCCGCTGGTCGGTGACGTCCTGTGACATCCCCATGCCAGCGACGACCCGCCCGTCCTCGTCCCGGACCGGGACGGCGTGGAACTGCAGCGTCTGGCCGCCGAACGACACCTCGAAATCCCGTTCCGCGCCGTCGAAGACGGCCTCGTAGTGGGGGCGGATCTGGTCGACGAGTTCCGGCGGCAGGCAGTCTTCGAGGAGGTGATTTTCGAGATCGGCGGCGTCGAACGGGTAGTTCTCGAACCCCTCACCGCCCGCGACGAGATATCGCAACTCCTCGTCGAACAGCGTCACGACGCCGTTGGGGAACTCCTCGATCAGCGTCCGGTAGCGGCGGCGCGACTGGGCGAGTGCCTGCTCGCGCTCCTTGCGCTCGGTCACGTCCCGGAAGTACACGGAGAGACCTGTCTCGGTGGGGTAGATCGTGTTCTCGAACCAGGCGTCGAGTGGTGGGTAGTAATCTTCGATCGTGACCGACGACTGTTCGTGGAGAGCCTCCTGCAGCGCGGCCTCGAATCGGTCGGTGGGGTCGAGTTCGTCGTGGATGTCCTTCCCCAGCACCTCGTGTTCGGCTAGCCCGAGTAACTCGGCCGCGCGTTCGTTGACGTACGAGAACCGCAACTCCGAATCGAGTCCGTATAACCCGTCACTGATGCGAGCGAACACGTCGCCGAGTTCGGTCTGCAACTCGTCGTGTTGGCGTTTCAGCTGTCGGGCCCGCTCGCGGTGCTCGGTCATGTCCCGCGTGACCTTGACGAACCCGTCGAGATCGCCGTCGTCGTGAACCGGTGTGATGACGACGTTCGCCCAGAACCGGCTCCCGTCGGCCCGGACGCGCCAGCCCTCGTCCTCGACGCGCCCGTTCTCCACCGCCCTCGCGAGGTTCCGGGACGGGACACCCGCCTCCCGGTCCTCGGCCGTGTAGAACACGTCGAACCGCTCGCCGACGATCTCCTCGGCCGTGTACCCCTTGATCCGCTCGGCACCGGTGTTCCAGCTGACGACGGTCCCGTCGGTGTCGAGCGTGAAGATGGCGTAGTCCGTCACGGCGTCGATCATCTCCTCGAACTCCCGGTGGCTGCCGTCGCCCGCATCCTCGTCCGCCCGTGGTCGCAACACGCCGAGGACCCCGTCGTCGCCCCGCCCCAGCCGGAGCGTGCATGGCGTCGTCACCTCGCCGTCGGTCACTGCCACGGCGACCGATTCGACCGCCTCGCCGTCGGTCCCCAGCCGCCGGAGGCCGATCTCCGCTCTGGCCGCGTCCGCCGACTCGAAGAGGACGGAGACGTGTTCGCCCAGGAGTTCCTCGCGCGACCGCCCGGTCAGGTCGAGCACCTCGTCGGTGACGGCCCGCAATCGTCGGTCGTCGTCGAGTCTGAAACAGGCCGCATCGACCGTCCGTGCCAGCGTACCGACTAGCGTATCGTCGACCGCCCACCCCGATACGGGAGCCTCTGTTCCCGCCGGTTCGTCCGACATCGTACTGTTATTTTCTCTGCGAGCGGGATAAATTCAGTTGGGAGTTTCCTTCCGCGCTCGTGAATCACAGTTCCCCGATCGCGTGCCCGATGGCATCCACGTACTCCTCGCGGGTGTACCCCAGCCGCGAGCGCCACACCTCCTGATAGGAGGGGTGGAGCAATGGCAACACGGTCGTCGACAGCGCCGGACACGGAACGGGGTCGAGGACCGTGTCGAGGAACCCGTCGACCTCGCGGTCGACCATCGACAGCACCGACTGCGTGGCGTGTTTCCCGGTCGTGACCACAGCCCGGGGCGCGACCGTCTCGATCTCCTCGCGCAGGTAGGGCCGGCAGTTGACCCGTTCCTCGGCCGTGGGCTCCCGGTTGGTCGTCGGGTCGTCGGGATCCGGCGGGAAGCACTTGACGGCGTTCGTGACGTAACAGTCCTCGTGACCGTAGCCGGCCTCGGCCAGCAACCCCCGGATCCGCCGCCCGGAGTGGCGAGAGGTGTAGGCCATGCCGGTCCAGTTGCCCCCCTGCCAGCGGTCGGCGTCGGGGTCGCCGTAGCCCGGTGCCTCGCCCACGACGACGAGGTCGGCCGATCGTGGTCCGTTGCCCCAGGAGATGCACTCCCGGCCGTCGACGAGAGCGGGACATCGCTGGCAGTCCTCGGCGAGGGGGTTGCGCTCGTCGGCGTCGGGAAACTCCGGCATCGGTGGGCCCGTTGCGCGCCGGCGACTTGACGCTCCCGGTACGGCGGGACCGATTTGCCTTTAGTCCCGGCACCGAATTGGATGCACATGAGCAGGTTCGAGCCGGTCGAGGACCAGTACGAGCCCCACGACCTCGAAGACGGGGTCTTCGAGTACTGGGACGCGGTCGACGCCTACGAACAGACCAAACAACACCGGGCCGACGGCGAGACCTACTTCTTCGTCGACGGTCCGCCCTACACCTCCGGGGCGGCCCACATGGGGACGACCTGGAACAAGACGCTGAAGGACTGCTACATCCGCTATCTCCGCATGCAGGGGTACGACGTGACCGACCGCCCCGGCTACGACATGCACGGGCTCCCCATCGAGACGAAAGTCGAGGAGAAACTCGGCTTCGAGAACAAGAAGGACATCGAGGAGTTCGGCGAGCAGAAATTCATCGAGGAGTGCAAGGACTTCGCCGAGGAGCAACTGGAGGGCCTGCAGGAGGATTTCAAATCCTTCGGCGTCTGGATGGACTGGGACGACCCCTACAAAACTGTGCGCCCGGAGTACATGGAAGCGGCCTGGTGGGGCTTCGAGAAGGCCCACGAGCGCGGGCTGGTCGAGCAGGGCCAGCGCTCCATCTCGCAGTGTCCGCGGTGTGAGACCGCCATCGCCAACAACGAGGTCGAGTACGAACACGTCGACGACCCGTCTATCTACGTCAAATTCCCGCTTCGCGAGGCCGAGCGGAGCGAGGCCTCGGAACGTGCGAGCGGGGACGAAGGACCCGCGAGCAGCGACGCGTATCTCGTCATCTGGACGACGACCCCCTGGACCGTTCCGGCGAACACCTTCGTCGCGGTCGACGGCGACGCCACCTACCAGGCCGTGGAAACCACGAAGAACGGCGAGACCGAGGTCCTCTATCTCCACGAGGAGACCGTCGAGGACGTCCTCTCGAAGGGCCGCTACGACGACTACGAGATCCGCGAGGAGGTCACCGGAGAGGAGATGGTCGGCTGGAGCTACGACCACCCGCTCCGGGAGGAGGTTCCGGAGGCCCCGGACTTCGAGGGTTCGCTGCAGGTCTACACCGCCGACTACGTCGAGGCGGATCGGACAGGACTGGTCCACTCCGCACCGGGCCACGGGGAGGTCGACTTCGAGCGCGGCCAGGAACTCGGGCTGGACATCTTCTGTCCGGTCGGCCCCGACGGAGTCTACGAGGACGCGGCCGGCGCCTATGCGGGTGCGTTCGTCAAGGACGCCGACGAGGCGATCATGGACGACCTCGATTCGAAGGGCCTGCTGCTCTCGCGGGACACCGTCCACCACGACTACGGCCACTGCTGGCGCTGTGACACCGGCATCATCCAGATGGTCACCGACCAGTGGTTCATCACGGTCACCGACATCAAAGAGGAACTCCTCGACAACATCGAGGACAGCGAGTGGTACCCCCAGGAGGCCCGGGACAACCGCTTCCGGGACTTCGTCGAGGACTCGCCCGACTGGAACGTCTCCCGCCAGCGTTACTGGGGGATTCCCATTCCCATTTGGACCCCCGAAGACTGGAACGGCGGGATGGACGACGCCATCGTGATCGGCACGCGCGAGGAACTCGCAGAGCGCGTCGACCAGGAGATCGACCCCGAGAGCGTCGACATCCACAAGGGCACCGTCGACGACCTGACGATTACCGAGGACGGCACCACCTACACCCGCGTCGGCGACGTGTTCGACGTGTGGCTCGACTCCTCGGTCGCGACGTGGGGCACGCTGAACTTCCCCGAGCAGGACGAGGCGTTCGACGAACTGTGGCCCGCCGATCTCATCATCGAGGCCCACGACCAGACGCGGGGCTGGTTCTGGAGCCAGCTCGGCATGGGTACCGCCGCGCTGGGCGAGGTGCCCTACGATCAGGTGCTGATGCACGGCTGGGCGCTGGACTCGGATGGACGAAAGATGTCCAAGTCGATCGGGAACATCGTCGAACCCGGCGAGGCCATCGAGCGCCACGGCCGGGACCCGATGCGCCTGTTCCTGCTCTCGGTGACCGGCCAGGCCGACGACATGAAGTTCTCCTGGGAGGAGATGGCCGAGATGCAGCGCCGGCTCAACATCCTCTGGAACGTCTTCCGGTTCCCGCTCCCCTACATGCGGATGGACGAGTTCGATCCAGGTACTGTGGACCTCGAACACGCCGAGACGGAACTCGTCGACGAGTGGGTCCTCTCGCGACTCCAGACCGTCGAGGAGACGATGACCGAGCACTTCGAGGAGTTCGAGCAGGACAAGGCTCTCCACGCCCTGCTCGAGTTCGTCGTCGAGGACGTCTCCCGCTTCTACGTGCAGGTCGTCCGCGAGCGGATGTGGGAGGAAGACGACAGCGACTCCAAGGAAGCGGCCTACGCCACGCTCTATCGCGTGCTGGAGGAGACGGTCGCGCTGATCGCGCCCTTCGCGCCCTTCGTCGCCGAGGAGATCTACGGCAACCTCACCGGTGACGCCGGCCACGAGACCGTCCACATGTGCGACTGGCCCGAACCCGACGCGTTCTGGCAGGACGAGGAACTCGAGGACGAAGTGAAGGTCGCCCGCGCCGTCGAGGAAGCCGGCTCGAACGCGCGCCAGCAGGCCGAACGCAGCCTCCGCTGGCCGATCACGCGGGTCGTCGTCGCGGCCGACGACGAGGAGACGGCCGCCGCGGTCGAGAGCCAGCGCGACCTGCTGACCGAGCGGCTCAACGCCCGCGACCTCGACCTGATCGAACCCGGCGAGAGCTGGGGCGAACTCGCCTACTCCGCCGAAGCGGACATGAGCCTGCTCGGACCGGAGTTCGGCGACGACGCCGGCCGCGTCATGAACGCGCTGAACGAGGCCAGCGTCGACGAGCCGACCGTCGAGGCGCTCGAAGCCGCCGTCGAGGACGCGCTGGGCGAGTCCGTGGACCTCACGGAGGAGATGGTCGAGTTCGTCACGCAGACGCCCGACGACGTGACGGGCGTGGCCTTCGACGTGGACGGCGACGAAATGGGTGTGGTCTACATCGACGCCTCACTCACCGAGGACATCGAGAGCGAGGGGTACGCCCGCGAGGTGATCCGTCGGGTTCAGGAGATGCGGAAAGACCTCGATCTCGACCTCGAAGCGCGCATCCGCGTCGACCTCGACATCGGCGACGACCGCGTGGCCGACCTCGTCCGCGAGCACGAGGACCTGATCGCCGACGAGGTCCGCGCCGACGAGTTCGGAGCCGTCGAGGACGGCCTCCGGAAGGAGTGGGAGGTCGAAGGCGTCGCGATGGAGATCGCGGTGGAAGCGGTCGCGGCGGCCGAGGCGTCGGACTAGCGAATCGTACCGGTCGCGAACGAAGTGAGCGACCGGCTTTTTCGCCCACATTTTTCGAGTAGTGAGGGATCGAAGATCCCTCATACCATGCGAACGGGCCGCTTCGCGGCCCGTGAGCAGAGCGCGGTTCGCGACCAACGGGAGCGAACCCAACGAGAAAAAGGTGGGGTGGAGGCGTCGGACTGAAACTTACAGTTTTTCGGCGATCGCCGGCGCGGCGCTGACGGCGCTGACCGACCGCTCCAGCGTGTCGGTCCCGTAGATGGCTTCGACGCCGGCGCGGGCGAGTTTCGTCCGGGCGTCGGCGGCGAGCATCGGGTGGACGCAGGTGACGAAGATTCTGGCGGCACCCATGTCGTCCAGCGCACCGACGGCCTCGGACATCGTGGAGCCGGTGGCGACGATGTCGTCGGTCAGCACCACGTCGCGGCCGTCCACGTCGGCGTCGCGGGGCTCGATCTCGACCTCCGACCCGGAGAGCCGCGTCTTCTCGAAGTAGTCCGTCTCGCCGCGGCCGTAGGCGGTCTTGACTGTGTCGGCGATGTCGATCGCCCCCTCGTCGGGCGAGAGGAAGACGGGTTCGGCCAGGTCCTCGGGGAGCGGGTCGGCCAGGCAGGCGGCGGCGTCGACGGTCTCGGCCGGCACGTCGAAGTGGTCGACGATGGCGGGCTCGTGGGGGTTGACGGTCAGCACGCGGTCGGTCCCCGTACTCAGCGCCTTCGCCATCGCGCGGGCGGAGACGGGCTGACCCGGCTCGAAGGCCGCGTCCTGCCGCGCGTAGCCCATGTAGGGGATCACGGTGGTGATATCGGACGCGCCGGCCTCGCGGACGGCGTCCTGCAGCTGGAGCAACTCGACGTGTGCGTCGCTCGTGTCGGTCGAGGCGACGATCACGGCCGACTCGGAATCGAAGTACGGGACCTGTGCCATGAGTTCCCCGTCGGGGAACCGCTCGAAGGAGACGGGCGCGAGGTCCGCGTCGGTCGCCGCGGCCAGCGCGGCGGCCAGCGACTGGGAACTGGACCCACTGACGATCATAGTCGGCCCCTCGCCGCGGCGGCTAAACCCCTTTTCGCTTCCGACGGGAAACGGAAGCGATTAGTGTCACTCGTTCGACTCCTCTCGCGTGAACCCGTATGCCCTCCTCGGTGCGGCGATCCTCTCGGAACTGCTGGCCACGACCTCGCTCAAACTCTCGGAGGGGTTCTCGAACCCGCTCCCGAGCGTCGGCGTCGTCGTCGGCTACGGCGCGGCTTTCTACCTGCTCGCGCTGGTACTGGAGGAACTCCCCGTCGGACTGGTCTACGCGACGTGGGCCGCCCTCGGTATCGTCGGCATCGCGGCCGTCGGCGTCGTCGCCTTCGGCGAGACGGTCGATCTCGCGGGACTCGCCGGCATCGCTTGCATCGTCCTCGGCGTCGTCCTGCTCAACGTCGTCAGCGGGATGTCCGCGCACTGACCGCCCGGTCGCACCCCTACGCCTCGGGCGCGACGGCGACCCCGCTCACGCCGGGCAGCCCCAGCGCCCGGGAGCGCCAGCCGTCGCCGGCGTCGACCAGCACCGTCCCCCGTTCGGAGACGGCGTAGTTTCCGGTCCCCTGTGCCAGCGCCACGACCGACTCCTCGGTCGGGATCTCGCACTCGCACCAGTCCTCGCCCTCACCAGCGTAGAGCGCGTCGGCGGTCGCGGCGAGACCGCCATCGGGATCGCTGGCGACGGCCGTGAACTCGCCGTCCATCGCCTTCGCCCAGCCCGGCCCGAGGTAGTAGAGTCCCTCGCCCGTGGCGGCCAGCGGCGTCCCGCCGGTCGCCACGTCCCACGCCTCGGTGAGGCCGACGTGGTCGAGGCCGTCGCCGACGCGGTAGACGCCGTCGGCCGCTCCGACGAGATCGCCGTCGATGGCCCGCACGTCCTCGACCGTGCCGAGCGTCGTCCAGTCCTCGCCCGCACGGCGGGCGACTCGACCGTCCGGGCCAGCCGCCAGCAGGTCGCCGTCGTCGAAGCCGACCGCGACGGCGGGGCCGAAGTCGGTCGGCTCGTAGCCCCCGTCGGCGCTGACCAGTACGTTCTCGTCGGTGGCGACGGCCAGAAAGTCGGGGCCGGCGGCCACGTCGCGGGCGGTACAGCGGTGGGCCAGCGAGAACTCGCCGACGATGTCGGCCGAGACGGCGACGACGGCCACACCCAGTTCGGCCGCGACGTATAATTCTGTGGTCCCGGTCTTCTCGCCGTAGACCCGCTTCTCGTCGAGACTGATGTCCGCGTCGCTCATACTTCCGCTCGGGCGGGCACCGGCGAAAGCGTACCGATGCGCGGCCTACTCCCGGGCCCCCTTGGCCTGTGCGACGTGGGTGATGGTGACGAGGCCGATCCCGCCGACGACGTTGCCCGCGGTGATGATCCCTGTCAGTGCCGCGAACTCGGCGAGGCCGATCTCGGCCCCGTAGAGGACGCCGAAGAAGGCGTGCAGCATCGTCACGACGACGTGTTCGAAGGGACCAAGCGCCAGCAGGAACCCGACGGCGTAGGCCATCCAGATCCGGCTCCCGCCGCTGTCGACCGCGGCGAGGAAATGGGAGAGCAGGGCGACGAGCGCCCCGCCGACGATGGCGCTGGTGAAGTTCGCGACCGTCGAGCGGCCGGCGGTGTGTTCGGCGAACGAGCGCAAGGCGACCTCGGTCCCCGCCGGGAGCGTCCCCTCGACCCAGAAGACGACGACCATCAGGCCGCCGCCGACGAGGTTCAGCGCGAACGTCACGCCCCACAGACGGAGCAGTTCCCCGGTGGGGAACCCGTCGCGCTCGATGGCGGCGGCGATCGGGTCGAAGAAGTTCTCGTTGAACAGTTCGGCGCGGCCGACGACCAGGAACACGACGCCGAGCCCGAACGCGAGCGCGCCGGCGACGGCGTCGAGACGGCCCGTTCCGGCCGGCACGGCGGCGTGGACGATGCCGAGCGCGACGGTCCCGAAGACGACCGTGAACCCGGCGATGAAACTCGTCGCGAGCAACTCGATCAGCGACTGGTCGAGGCGGCGCTCGCCCTCCTCGGCGGCCCGGTCGAATATCTCGGCGGGGTCTGGCGCCGCGGACACGTGACCGATAACGACGGATTCGGCCAAAAGCGTCTGTGCGCTCCGTCGTGACAGGTCCCTTCCCGGAGCGGTCAGAGCGCTTCTTTGTACGCCTCCAGCGTGTCCGCGACGTCCTCCTCGGTGTGAGCGTACGTGACGAACTGGGACTCGAACTGATTCTGGCTGAGGAACACGCCCTCGTCTTTCATCTTCGGCCAGAAGACGCGCCGCCAGCGGTCGGTCTCGCCGGCGGCCACGTCCGCGCCGTTTTTCGGGCAGAGCTCGAACCGAGGACAGTCCTCGCGCTGCTTGCACGCGCCCTCGCAGTGGCCCTCGAACGTGTCGGGAGCCTCGCGGGAGAACACGAGCTTGAACATCCCGTCGACGCCGGTAACCGTGTACTCGGGGGCCTGCTCCCGGACGATCTCGGCCAGCCCGGTGCGCAGCTGCTCGCCGAGGTCGTGGATGTGGTCGTGCACGTCGTGTTCGGCGGCGTAGCGCAGCGATTCGAGGCCGGCGGCCATCGTGACCGGGTGGCCCGAGAAGGTGCCCGCCTGGAACACGTCGCCCGAGGGGGTGAACTGCTCCATCAGCCGGGCGGGACCGCCGATCGCCCCAACGGGGAAGCCGCCGCCGATCAGCTTGCCGAACGTCGTCAGGTCGGGTTCGATACCGAACTTCCCCTGGGCACACTGGAGGCCGCCGACCCGGAAGCCGGTGATCACTTCGTCGAAGATCAAGAGGGAGTCGTGCTCCTCGGTGAGGTCCCGGAGGGTCTCGTGGTAGCCGTCGACGGGGCGGACGATGCCGTAGTTGGCGAGGATCGGCTCGACGAGGACGGCCGCGATCTCGTCGCCGTAGTCCTCGAAGACCCGGTGGGCGGCCTCCTCGTCGTTGAAGGGGATCGCCAGCGTCTCGTCGGCGAAGGACTGGGGGATTCCGGGGCTGGAGGGGCGGACGTCGTCGTACTCGCCCTCGACGAGCGTGGTCTCCTGTGCGCCGTGGTAGCCGCCCTGCATGACGACGATCTTGTCGCGGCCGGTGTGGGCGCGGGCGAGGCGGCAGGCCGAGACGGTCGCCTCCGTCCCGGAGTTGACGAACCGCAGCATCTCGACGCTGGGGACGTGTCGGGCGACGAACTCGGCGTGTTCGACCTCGATCTCGGTCGGCATCCCGTACATCGGGCCCTCGCTGGCGTGGGACTGGATGGACGACTCGACGGGTTGGGGCGTGTCGTGGCCGTACAACAGGGGGCCGAGGCCCATCACCCAGTCGATGTAGCGGTTGCCGTCGGCGTCGATGACGTGGCCGCCGTCGCCCCGTTCGACGAAGGGCGGGTAGGGTTCGATGGCCGCCCGCACCGCGGAGTTGACGCCGCCGGGCAACACCGACAGCGCCCGGTCGTACAGATCGCGTGACTGCTCGTGGGTCATACTCCGGCCTTGGCCCGCCCACACCAAAGACCTGACTCACTCGCCCGCGTCGCGGGTCCGCGCGAGGTCCGGGACCGCCCCACCGCCCGCGGTCGGTGACCGTCCGGCGATCCGTCGATTTACGTCCGTAAAGAGACCATATTCCAGTGCAAACCAGCCGTCCGTCCACCGACCGATCGGAAAATACCGCGTTTGTTTTGGGAAGTGTTTTACCACCGGAGATAGTGGAACGAAACGATCAGGAATGGCGTCGTGCTATCAGAGAATCGGTGGTGTATCAAACGACTGTTCACTTCTCACGGCCGAACGCACCGCCGTCGACTGGGACTCATGACCGAGTGGGTTCCGACCACGTGTATGCGGTGTGCGGTGGGCTGTGGTCACAAGCACCTGGGGGTCGACGAGGGGTACGGCGTCGACGTGGTGCGGGGCGACGGGCAACACCCCGTCAACCGGGGGCTGGCCTGCCAGCGCGGCATCGAGGAGAGCGCCGATCCCGACGGCGAGTGGCTCTCGAAGCCGCTCGTCCGCAAGGGGGGCGAACTCGTCGAGACCTCGTGGCCCGACGCGCTGGACCGGGTCGCCCAGCGGTTCGACGCGGCCCTCTCCCGGGATCGAGACGCCGTGGCCGTCCTGGGCAGCGGCCAGCAGACCAACGAAGCCGCCTACGCGCTGGGGAAACTCGCCCGCGGCGGCTTCGGGACGCGGTACTACGACGCCAACACCACGCTCTGCATGGCCAGCGCGGTGACGGCCTACTACGAGGCGTTCGGGAGCGACGCGCCACCGACGACATACGACGACATCCCCGAGGCCGAGACCCACGTCGTCTGGGGGGCCAACCCGGCCATCGCCCACCCCGTGATGTTCCGGTGGATCCGCGAGAGCGCGAGTGCGGCGGACAGCCGGATGCTCGTCGTCGATCCCGTCGAGACCGACACCGCGACGACGGCCGACGACCACGTACAGCTCGACCCCGGCGCGGACCTCGCACTGGCCCGGGCCGTCCTCGCCGAGATCGTCGACCGCGGCGCGGTCGACCGCGAGTTCGTCGACGAGGCGACCGATGGGTTCGAGGACCTGGTCGCGGACCTCCCCGATCCGGCAGCGGCCGCCGACGAGGCGGGCGTCGATCTCGCGGCGGTCGAGGATCTCGCCGCAGCTTTCGAGGACCCAACCCTGATCTACTGGGGGATGGGGATCAATCAGAGCGTCCGGGGCACCGACGCCGCACGGGCGCTGATCGACCTCTGTCTCGCGACCGGGAACCTCCGGCCCGGGAGCGGCCCGTTCTCGCTGACCGGGCAGGCCAACTCGATGGGGACCCGCGTCGTCTCCTCGAAGGGATCCTGGCCCGGCCAGCGGCCCTTCGACGATCCGATCCACAGAGCCGAGATCGCCGACGAGTGGGGCGTCCCCGTCGGCCGGTTGCCCGACGACACCGGCCCAGGCCCGGTGGGGACGATCGACACGGTGGATGACGGGCCGGTCGAGGCGGTCTACGCCGTCGCGACCAACCCCGTGGCCGGGATGCCGGACGCCAACGCCGTCGCGGAGAAGCTGGAGGACGCCTTCCTCGTCGTACAGGACAGCTTCCGGACCGAGACGACGGAACTCGCGGACGTGGTCCTGCCGGCGGCGACCTGGGGCGAGTCCGAGGGCACCGTCATGAACATGGAACGCCGCGTCTCGCGGGTCCGGGCGGCCTCGGAGACGCCGCCGACGGTCCAGCAGGACATCGACATCATCGCGGCGGTGGCCAACGAGATCGTCCCCGGCCTGCTGCCGGAACCGCCGGTCGACCCCGCCGCCGTGTTCGACGAGTTCACCGAACTGACCGCGGGCACGAAGGCCGACTGCTCGGGCATCGCCTACGAACGACTGGACCACGAACTCGCCGTCCGGTGGCCCGCCCCGGAACCCGACACCGAAGGCGGCTACCGCTACCATGCCGCCGAGGGCGAGGGCGAGCGCTGGCAGTTCGCCACCCCCGACGGGACGGCCAACTTCTCGACCCCCCCCGAACCCGACCCACTCCCGGAACCGACCGAAGAGGCGTACCCGCTCACGCTGACTACTGCGCGCGAGGTCGACGGCTACAACACTGGCGTCCGGTCGCGCCCGGTCGACGACCCCGGACCGGTGACGGCCCGGGTCAATCCCGAGACGGTCGCCGCCTACCTGGACGGGGACGCGGTGGACGATGTCGAGTCCGACGACGAACACGAGATTCGGCTGGAGACCAGACGGGGGGCGATCACCGCCCGGCTCGATCCGGACCCTGCGGTCCCGGCGGGGCTGGTCTGGTTGCCGATCCACCACCCCGCGACGAACGAACTCACGGTCCCGGCGACCGATCCGCGCTCGGACGAACCGAACCTCAAGCAGTGCGCCGTGGCGCTCGCGGCTCCCGCGGCGGAACCCGCCAGCGGCGAGGCGACGGTCGACCCCGATCCGGTCGAGGCCTCGGACTGATGAGGACGACGAAGTGGCGGACGCTGGCGCTTCCCCGCGTCTTCGCCGACTGGCAGGGCCCGCTGTTCGCCGCCGGCTGGCGCGCGGCTCTCTTCTACACCGGCGTCGTCGGCGAGGCCACGGTCTTCGAGTACGCCGCCAGCGACTCCTTCCAGTTCCCCGGGTGAGCGGCCACAGACTCACGCGGTCGGGCCGGATCGGATACCCTGGATTTTCCGGACAACGATCGTTCACTTTCGTCCCGAATTTCGGCCGAAGAACGTGATTATACTCCTTGTATTCTTCCTCATTTCGAGTGTACGTCGACTATGCGCCAGTGAATGTTGAAATCCAGCACAGTAGCGCTTATTACGATATCAGACACACACTCGACTGGAGAAAAACATCAAATTCGAATCTATGTTCGGGAAAAAGGTGGATGTTCATTCGGAAATAGGATCGGACGGTGGCCACAGCGGTCTGGGCCGGGGTGACCTGCGATGGGACTGATCGGGATGACCAAGTGGCGGACGCTCCTGCTCGCCACGATCGGGTTCAACTTCTCGTTCCTGATCTGGTTCTCGTTTGCCCCCTTCACGGGGCCGATGGCCGAGGAGTTCGGGCTGTCGCTGGCCGAGATCGGGATCCTCGCGAGCGCGGCCATCTGGCTCGCGCCCTTCGGCCGGATCCTGACGGGGTGGCTCTCCGACAGGTTCGGCGCGCCCACGGTGTTCGCGATCGTGCTGGGCTACGTCGGGGTGTTCTCGATGGCCAGCGCCTTCGCCCAGAGTTACACCGTCTTCTTCGTCGAACGGCTGATCGTCGCGACCGCGGGGATCACGTTCGTCATCGGGATCCAGCACGTCTCCGAGTGGTTCGACGAGGAGACCCTGGGGACCGCCGAGGGAGTCTACGCCGGGGTCGGGAACGCCGGCGCGGCCGGCGGGGCGTTGATCCTCCCGCGCGTGTTCCCGACCGACTGGAGCGGCCCGCTCTTCCAGACGAACTGGCGGGCCGCCTTCTTCTACACCGGCGTCGTCTCGATACTGCTGGCGATCGCCTACTACACGCTCGGTGAGGCGGCAAAGAGCGAGCAGAAGCGCCAGGCGACCAAGGAGAGCGCGAGCTTCGAGGGGTGGTTCTACACCGCGACCCGCTACGGGACGGTCGTGCTCGCGTTAGCGTACGTGATGACCTTCGGGCTCGAACTGTCGATGAACGGCTGGCTGGCGACCTACTACCGGGAAGGGTTCGACACGCAGAACCTCGTGCTGGCGAGTACGTTCGCGGCGACGTTCTCGGTCGCGGCCGGCCTGCTCCGGCCCATCGGGGGCTACGTCAGCGACCTGCTCGCGCGCAAGGAGAAGAACATCCTCCCGATCTTCACCGGCCGGTACCGCGAGCAGTGGACGTTCGTCTCGCTGTGTTTCGTCGTCCTCACGATGTTCGGGATGACGCTCGCGGGTCTCAGTGGCCAGGTCCTGCTGGCGGTCGGGGCTGGCTTCCTCGTCGGGATGGGCTGTGCGTTCGCCGAGGGGGCGATCTTCGCGCAGGTGCCAGCGATGTTCCCCGACAGCTCCGGGGCCGTCGCGGGCGTCGTCGGCGGCGTCGGCACCGTCGGTGGGATCGTCTACCCGCTGGTCTACGCCGCGCCGTTCCTGGCGAACCTCCACCTGGGCTATTCCATCGTCGCCGTCTCGATGCTCCCCATCGTCCTGCTTGCGGCCTGGGTGTTCCAGCCCCACGTCGCCACCCGCGCGACGACTGACGGCTTCGTCGGCACCGAGACCGACGCCGGTAGCGTCGCCGCCGACGACTGAGACTACTCGGCCTCCCGGAGCGCCGCCACGTGCTGGCGGGCCTCCTCACGGGTCATCCCCCGGACGCCACAGGAACAGGAGAGGAGTTCGGGGTCCGCGAGGTCGTCCACCTGTTCCCGCCGGTCCCGCTCCAGTTCGTCCGCCGCCTGGTCGTACTCGAAGTACACCCGGTAGCTGACCTGCGTCACGCCCTCGATGCGGTGGTCCTCGTCGGGATCGGGGTCGGCGATCGCGGTCTCGTGTTCGGCCTGCATCTCCGCCTTCCAGTCCTCCAGCGTCTTCTCGGGGTCCCGGTCGTCCGTCATGGCCGTGGCCTCGCGTCCCCGTGGCAAAAACGCTCTCCAACCGAACCGGCCCGCGCTCGCGCGCGGTCGCGACCCTCGATTCGCGGATCGGTCGATCAGTCACCCCCGAACGAACCGCCCGTTCGTCCATATATTCGTCCAGACGGTGGACGATTTACGTCCTTAAACACACTAACGCTCCTGATAAAGTAGACGAACGCCATGCGAGCACCCTTATTTCTGTACTTGTTCAACGATTACTGTTATACGGACGAGACTGGATTGTTGTAACGTGAATAGCTGGAAAATCGTTGCAGTATTCCAGAAAAATCGTGACAGACACCTAATTCAGTGATCGACTATGCCACACAAGAAGGAAGGAGTCAAAGACGAACTGTACGGTGACGAGGTCAGGGAGAAGCTCCTTGAGTTCGCCGAGACGGGGTGGGAGTCCATTCCCGAGGACGAGCGCGAGGAGTGGTTCACGCGCTTCAAGTTCTGGGGGATCTTCCACCAGCGGTCGGGCCAGGAGAGCTACTTCATGCTGCGGCTGACCAACTGCGGCGGGGTCCTCGAACCGGGGCAGCTCCGGGCGATCGGCGAGGTCGCTCGCGACTACGCGAAGGGGCCGGTCGACAACCCGGAGTTCGGCAACGGGTGGATCGACCTGACGACCCGCCAGTCGATCCAGCTCCACTGGATCAAGCTGGAGGACGTCCCCGAAATCTGGGAGAAACTGGAATCGGTGGGCGTCTCCAGTCGTTCCTCTGGAGGCGACACCATGCGCAACATCTCGGGCTGTCCGGTCGCCGGCAAGGCCGAGGAGTACGTCGAGAGCCGCGAACTCCTGGACGAGATAGAGGAAGACATCCGCGGCGACGACGACCTCGCGAACATGCCCCGGAAGTTCAACATCTCCGTGTCCGGCTGTCGGCAGGGGTGCGCCCAGGACTCGATCAACGACGTGGGGCTGGAGCCGGCCCACAAACTGATCGACGGCGAAGAAGTCAGGGGCTTCAACGTCCGCGTCGGCGGCGGCCTCGGCGGGCGCGAGCCGCGCCCGGCCCGTCCGCTGGACATCTTCGTCCGTCCGGACCAAGCGAAAGCGACCGTCCGGGCGTTCGTCGAACTCTACTTCGAGGAGGGCAACCGCGAGAACCGCCAGAAGAACCGTGCCCGGTTCTTCGTCGACGAGTGGGGGACCGACGAGATCCGTGAGGCGATGGACGAGCGACTCGACTTCGAACTCGAACGCGCCGGCACGGACTTCCGCGGCGAGTACACCTACAACGCCGGGAAGCCGGCCGAGCGCGGCGCACACGATCACGTCGGCGTCTACGACCAGAGAGACGGCACGAACTACGTCGGACTCTCGGTCCCCGTCGGGCGATTGCCCGCCGAGGACGCCATCGAACTGGCCGACCTGGCCGACGAGTACGGCAGCGGCGAGATCCGGCTCACCCGCCGGCAGAACCCGCTCGTCATGGACGTCCCCGACGAGAAGCTGGACGACCTGCTCGCGCACGACCTGCTGGAGACCTACACCCCGGAGCCCAGTCCCTTCGAGCAGGGCGCGATGGCCTGTACCGGGACGGAGTTCTGTTCGATCGCACTGACCGAGACGAAGGCCCGGACCGCGCGGATGCTACGCTGGCTCCAGCGCAACGTCGAACTGCCCGACGACGTGGATCGGATCAAGATCCACTACTCGGGCTGTACGGCCGACTGCGGGCAGGCCATGACCGCCGACATCGGGCTCCAGGGGATGCGCGCCCGCAAGGACGGCGAGATGGTCGAGGCCATGGACGTGGGCGTCGGCGGCGGCGTCGGCGAGGACCCCAGCTTCGTCGACTGGGTGCGCCAGCGCGTCCCCGCCGACGAGGTCCCTGGACTCATCAAGAATCTCGTCGAGGCCTACGCAGCGCTCCGGGAGGAGAGCGGTGCCCGTTCCGGGCACCGAAACGAAGACGGCGAAGCCGTCGGTGGCCAGACCTTCCGCGAGTGGGTCGACGCCACCGGTCAGGAGAACCTGATCTCGCTCGCGGAACCCGAGGAGACCAGCTACGAGGACCCCTGGATGCACGACGCCAAGCAGTCCTGGTACCCCTTCGACGACGGCGAGAGTCCCGCGCCGACCGCCCCCGACGGGACGCCCCTCTCGGCCGATGACTGAGGCCGACCACGAAGACGGACGGACGACCGCCCCGGCGCCTGCGGACGCCGCGCCGGAACTGCTCCCGGTAGACGCCCGGGAGTAACGACGGCCACAGTTCGCCGACGTAGCAAGCAGTTGGGATTTTACCGGGGCGCACCGACAGTCGGCGCATGGTCGGCCAACTCCCGGAGTGGATGACAGGATTTCTGCTGGCGTACGATCGGATACTCTCCGAGCTGTTCTGGTTTCTCGTGGGCTTTCTGGTGGTCTATCTCGTGGGTCAGTTCGTTCTCGTCCCGGTCGCCGTCCGTGTCGTCCGGTCGCGCAATCGCAACAACCCGACGATCGAGTCCGCGACGGAGACGTACCTGCAGGTGTTCCTGATCGGGTTCGCGACGGTCACGGGCATCATCGCCGCCGGCTACGGGTTCGTCTTCTCGGAGTCGGCTGTCATCATCGCGGCCATCACCTTCGGCCTGGGCATCGCGGGTCAGCAGGTCTTCGGCTCGCTCATCAGCGGGCTGTTCCTCGTCACCGATCCCGACTTCAACGTCGGCGACTGGATCTCCTGGCAGGGTGGGGAAGGGACCATCGAAGCAGTCGACTTTCGCGTCACGCGAGTCCGGACACCCGACAACGAGACCATCTCGGTACCGAACACCGAACTCACGAACAACGCACTGACTCGACCCTACGGCCGGGACACGTATCGAGTCACCGAACAGGTGTTTCTGGCCTACTACGAAGACACCGAGCGCGCCCTCATGGAACTTCAGCAGATCGCCGCGAATTTCGAGTCGGTTCTCGACGATCCAGCGCCGAACGCACGGGTGATCGATCTGGGGGAAAACGCGATCACGGTGCAGGCGGAGCTCTGGATCGAAGACCCCGGAAACAGTGACATCGCGACCCTTCGCTCGGATTTCCGCCGTGCGGTGAAACGCCAGTTCGACGAGGAGGGGATCACACTCGCCCCGCCTGCCGCGCAGTTACTCTCGGGGGAACTCACAGTGACGGATCGGGCGACCGCGTCGGGATCGGACGAGTGAGATACCGGCGACCGGAGGCGAAAAAAGCGGCCCGTCGTCAGCCTTCCACGTCGACGGGGAACTGCGCGTTCTCCCGGACAACCTCGAGGACGACGCTCGTGTTCGCCGCCTCCACGTCGGGGTCGGTCAGCAGGTCCTTGATCTTGCGGTTCATCTCGTCGGTGTCCTCGAACTTCCCGACCGCGACCACGTCGTGACCGCCGGTCACCTCGTAGACGCTGACCATTCGCTCGTGGTCGCGCAGGCGGTCGACGACGGGTTTGAGTCCGTTGCCGTCCACGCTGAGGTGGAAGACGGCAGTCACGTCGTAGCCCAGCCGATCGTAGTCGATCACCGGTCGGTAGCTCTCGATGACGCCGTCCTCTTCGAGGGCCGACAGCCGTTTCGAGACCGTCGTCGCCGCGAGTCCGGTCTCGCTGGCGATGTCGCGGGCGCTGGCCCGACCGTCGGAGAGCAGCGCGTTCACGATGCGACGGTCGGTGTCGTCGACTGCCATCCGTCAGACAGCGTCGGGACCGGTCTTGCCGGTCCGGATCTGGACGGCGTCCTCGACGTCGACCACGAACACCTTGCCGTCGCCGGGTTCGCCGGTGTGGGCGGCGTCCTTGATCGCGTCGACGACGTCCCCGGCGGGCACGTCGGCGACGACCGTCTCCAGTTTGACCTTCTCGTGGAGGTCGACCACGTACTCCTCGCCGCGCCACTGCCCTTTCTTGACCGGCTGGCTGCCGCGACCGCGGACGTTCGTCACCGTCAGGGAGGGCGCGCCGACCTCGGCGAGGCCCTTCTTGACATCCGACAGTTTGCCGGGCCGGATGAACGCGATCACCATCTTGATACCGCCGTCGTTGGGTTGCGTGTCGCTCATTCAGTTCTCACCGTCGTTGTCGTAGTCGCCTTCTGACCGAAGGTCAGACGAGGAATCGTTCGCTCTGCTCACGATACCGCCGTCGGTCTTGTAAGCCGGTGCAGTACCGCCGTCCGTCATCGTCGCGTCGTCACCGAGCGAGAACTCGGGGTAGCTCTCGACGCCGTGTTCGGCGATGTCGAGGCCCTCGCGCTCGTGGCTCTCGGAGACGCGGGCCTGACCCAGCGCCTTCAACACGCCGAAGACGAGCGCGGTCGCCACGACCGTCCAGACGCCGATCACGGCGACGCCCGCGACCTGCGAGATCAGGGCGTCCACCGAGAAGCCGCCGACCGCGACGAAGGGGAAGGCGAGTGATCCGAGGACGCCGGCGCTCCCGTGGACCGGGAAGACCGCACAGACGTCGTCGATCTTCAGCCGTTTCTCGACGAAGCTGAACACGATGGGGAGCTGTGCGCCGGCGAGGCCGCCGACGAGGACCGCACCCCACCAGGTGACGGCGTTGGTGATCCCGGTGATCCCGACGAGACCGGCCAGCAGACCGTTTGCGACGTACAGCGTGTCGACCTTGCCGGTCTTGGCCAGCGCGACGGCCGCGGCCCCGATCGCGCCCATCGCCATCGCCAGGGTCGTCGTCAGCGCGACGCGGCCGAGGATCGCTCCGTTGAAGCCGGCGATGGAGCCGTCCGCCGCGGTCGTGAAGATCGCGGCCGTGCCCACGTTGAACCCGTACCAGCCGAAGGCCAGGATCAGCGTTCCCAGCACGGCGAAGGTCAGCGAGTGCCCGGGGATGACGTTGACGCTGCCGTCGCTGTTGTAGCGGTCGATGCGGGGGCCGAGCACCCACGCGGCCGTCAGCCCGGCGATGCCGCCCATCCCGTGGACGATCATCCCGCCGGCGAAGTCCTGGAAGCCGGTCCCCAGGAACTCGGCGAAGTAGGTCCCGGACCACGTGATCCCGGTGACGACGGGGTAGATGACCGCCGCCAGCAGGAACGTGTAGGTCACGTACGCACGGAGCTTCGCACGGCCGGCCACCGCCCCGGAGACGATGGTCGCCGCCGTCATGGCGAAGACGGCCCCGTAGAGCCAGCTACTGGCCCAGGACGACGGATCGCTCCCCGGCGTCCAGGCGAAGCCCGACCCGCCGACGAGACTACTGACCCCGGCACCGATCAGGAAGAAGGCCATCACCCCGATCGACCAGGTCAGCAGGTTCTTGGTCAACTGGTTGGCGACGTTCTTCGAGCGCACCTGCCCCGCCTCCAGCATGGCGAACCCGGCGTGCATGAAGAAGATCAGGAACGATACGACCAGGATCCAGGTGAAGTTCACCGCACTCGCGACGTCACCGACCGTGACCTGCAGGAAGATCGGATCCATCAGGCCGGCACCCCCGTTCCACGGATGCTGTGAGTACCCGAGTGTTTGTCTAACTTTTCACCGCAACGCGCTATGCTCGTTTGGTATTTCACGAGAGAAGGTCATGGAATCCCACCACATAAGCATTAGCTTGAGAATCGCACAGTTTCCAACTGTTGGGTAGACGAACGTTGGAATTGCAGTAGACTATTATCTGTATAAGGTTGTATTTCGTCCAGTATCTGGGCATTTGTTCGATGCATTTCCGGACGTTTGTCGACCGGAGTTCGGGGCGATTACCCGTTCGTAGCCCCTGCGCGCGTCGTCTGGCTGTCTCGTCCGCAAACGCGACGATCACGTACCGATTCGTCACGAAACTAGCCGAAAACACCGTCTCTTTTCGAATTCGCTCGGCCGTTCGACCGTTCGGGCAGTTATCCAGCCGCGATCGACGGTGTCGCGGGAGTACCGGACCCGTTACTCCGGGAGCGCGAGCGCGGCCGTCAGGCAGACTCCGCCCACCAGCAGGAGTCCGACGCCGGATGGCGACGCCGAGACAGACAGGACCGTGGGTGCGACGGCGACGCCGGCCGCGCCCAGTGCGACGGCGGTAGTTCCGGCGGCGTGAGTCGCTTCCAATCGATGGGCGTCGGCCGCCTCGTCGAGCGCCGCCCGGAGTTCGGTCGCCGTCCGTCCGACGGTCCAGGCGACGGCGACGGCCGCGCCGGCACCCACCAGCTGTGCGGTCCCCGCACCAGCCACGCCACCGACCACGATCGCGCCGAACAGCCCCACGGCACCGACCGTGACGATGGTCGCCCGGCCGCGGAACGACCCGATAGCGATCCCGACTAGCCCGAGCACGCCCAGCACCGTTGCGAGCGCGCCGACGCCGGCGAGGACGAACGCCACGACGGCCGCGCCCGTCGCGTAGCCGGCGGCGACCCGGCCGGGTCTCACCGCGACCACCTCGTCGTCGCGATGGCGCGTTCGACGTCCTCGGCCGGCCCGAACTCGACGACGGGGACACCGCCCGCGCGAACGTCGGCGAGTCGTGCTCGGCGTTCGAGTCGCGCGAGCGTCCGTCCTGCCGTGGTCTCGGCCGTGGGATCCGGGCTGACGACGCTGACCGGCCGTCCGAGCGCGGCGAGTCCCTCGATCAAACCCGCGACGGCGTCGTCGACCGCCGGCGTCACCACGATCACCTCGGCAGTTCCGGGAAGGCGCTCACGAAGCCACGCACGACCGGCGTCGGGCGCGTCCGTTTCTTCGCTGCCCTCGCCCGCCGTCTCCTCGTCGCCGTCGCTCGCCCCGCGCTCCACCGACCGGGAGAGCAGTTCACGTGCACGCCGCTCGTGTGTACGCCCGCGGCCAGGCGCGAGCCACGCCCGCTCCGGGCCGAGCGTCGCGATGCCGACCCGGTGATCGGCGGTTACGAGCCCGCCGAACAGCGTCGCTGCCGCCGACAGCGACCGTTCGATCGCGGTCTCGCCGTCCGGCGTCGGTGCCACCGCCGCCACCGGCCGGGTGTCGATCACGAGGACGACCGGAAGCGACCGCTCGGGGTGGAACTCGACGGTCGCCAGTTCACCTGTTCTGGCACGACGTCGCCAGTCGACGCGACTCAGCGGGTCGCCCCGCCGGTACTCCCGGATCGTCCGGAACGTCAACCCGTCACCGGAGCCGTCGACGGTTCTGCGGCCGGCGAACTGGGCGGTCGCGGCCCGCAACGGGAGCGGTCGACCGTCGGCCAACCGGAGCGACTCCCCCAGTTCCGTCGCGTCGTCGGCCTCGATCTCGACCCGTCGCTCGATCACGCCCGCGGCGTCCCGGAAGACGGCGGTCGCCGGTCGGAACTCGTGGACGCCCGAGGCGGCTTCGACGGTGTAGGACAGCGTGGCCGTCCCGCCGGGGCGCAGGCTCGTCCCGAGACTCGGCGCGCCCTCGACGACCCGGAGCGCGGGTGGCACGCCGTCGACCAGTCGCAGTTCCGGAAGCGTCCGATCACCGACGTTCTCGACCGTGAGCTGGACCCGCACGTCGTCGCCGGGGTCCGGGTCCGACTCACTGACCGACCGGGTGAGCGCGAGCGTCGCGGACGGGGGCGCGACGACCCGCCCGTACGCGAGCAACGCGACCGCGACGGCGGCGACGGGGAACAGCGCCGGCGTCCAGGTGACCAGTCCGAACGCGCCGGCGAGCAACGCAGCGGCCCCGAGTCCGCGCCAGCGCCTCGTTCGCTGGACGGTCCCGGTCACCCCTCCACCTCCCGCAGCGCCGCGAGCGCGGCGCGAGCACGCCGCGAGAACGTCGGTTCGCCGCGCAATAACGTCCGCAATCGGTCCCGGCGCGAGGGGGGCCGCTCCTCGAAGAACGCCCGCGCGGCGGCGTCGTCGGTCCACTCGCCCGCGGCCAACCGCTCACGCGCCTCGGCTCGCGAGCAGTCCAGTCGTTCGGCCAGCACCGCGACGGCGACCGCCTCGATCCGTGCCCGCAGCGTCTCCCGTGTGTCCTCGTCCCGGGTCGAGAGGGCGGCCAGTTGCCGGTCGATTTCGTCGCCGGGCACCGGCCGCTCCCGGTCGCTCGGGTCGGGCAAACTCCCGTCGGCGACCGTCGTCGAGGAGCGGTCGAGCGCAGCCAACCCGCCGACGCCGCCGGCCAGCAGTGCCGATCCGACGAGGACGACCGCTGCCAGCCCGCCCCCACCGACCGACAGCGGCGTGAAGACGAGCGCAGCCCCGGCGGCTATCGACGCGAACCCGACGGCGAGCAGGACGCGCCGGATCACTCCGCATCACCGTCCTCGACGGCGGCCAGTGCGTCCCGAGCCGCCCGCTCGCGCTCTTCGGTCGGTTCCACCGCTCCGTATCGAACGCGGTCGAACAGGTCGGTCAACCGCTCGACTGCGGCGCTGTCAGCGCCAGCCTCGACCGCCTCGCGGGCGAACTCCCGCGGTGTGGTCGTCTCGCCGTAGGTCACGTCGAGTTCCGAAACCATCGCCCGCCAGGCGCGGTACACGTCGTTATCGGTCGGGGGCGCGTCGGAAATGGCCGCGCTCGCTCCGGTCGCGTCGTCACGCCCCCTCTCGGGATCGACCGACACCTCCGGTTCCGGGGGGCGGTCGGTCCCGTCCCGGCGGTGTCGGAGTCCGGCGAGCGCGAGAGCGGCTACGACCAGCGCGGTGAGTATCAACAAGAGCGCCGGCGGCACTGTCGGGAGCAGTCCCGCGACGAGGCCGTAGATCCCGCCGACGGATCCGAAGGGATCGACGCCACCGGGGCCCCCACCGCCGGCACCGCCGCCTGCGCTCGCGTTCGCGCTCTCGTTGGTCGTATTCACCGGGCCACTCGTGACACTCGGAGAGTCGAGGTCGGCGACGGCGGTGGCACCGACGCCGAAGGCCAGCGCGGCCGAGAGGGCGACCAGGGCGACGAACAGCGGTCGTCTCTGCACGCCTGTCCGTTCGACTGCACGGAACTTGAAGCTCGACCGGCCTTTTCGCGGTCAGAAACCGACCGAAACCGGCGGGCCTCGCCGACCCGTCACAACTGCGCGGCCACGTCCTCAGCGAAGTACGTCAGAATCAGGTCCGCACCCGCCCGCTTGATCGACAGCAGCGACTCGTACGCGACGGCCTCCAGATCGAGCCACCCCTTCTCGGCGGCGGCGTGCAACATTGCGTACTCCCCGGAGACGTTGTAGGCCGCGACGGGGTAGTCGAACTCCCGGCGGACCGCACTCACCACGTCGAGGTAGGGCAGGGCGGGCTTGACCATCAGCACGTCCGCGCCCTGTTCCACGTCCAGTCGGACCTCCCGCATCGCCTCGCGGGCGTTCGCGGGATCCATCTGATAGTGCCGGCGGTCGCCGAAGGCGGGCGCGCCGTCCGCGGCGTCCCGGAACGGGCCGTAGAAGGCGCTCTCGTATTTGGCCGCATAGCTCATGATCGGCACGTCCGAGTAGCCCGCGCCGTCGAGTCCCTCCCGGATCGCGCCGACCATCCCGTCGGTCATCGAAGAGGGCGCGACCATGTCCGCGCCCGCCTCGGCGTGGGAGACGGCCGTCTCCGTCAGCAGATCGAGGGTCTCGTCGTTTTTCACCGTCAGCGTGGGGTCCTCGGCCGCGCGCTCCTCGACCACGCCGCAGTGCCCGTGGTCCGTGTACTCGCACATGCACACGTCGGTGACGACGTAGGCGTCGGTCTCGTCGGTGATCCGCCGGACCGCCCGCTGGACGACGCCGTCCTCGGCCCAGGCACGCGTTCCCCGGGGGTCTTTGGACTCGGGGATGCCGAAGACCATGACGGCGTCGACGCCGGTCTCGCGGACCTCCTCGACCCGGGCGACGGCCTCGTCGACGGGCACGCGCTCGTGGCCGGGCATCGAGGGGATGGGCTGGCGGTCGTCGGTCGTCGCGTCGACGAACACGGGCGCGATCAGGTCGCTGGCCGAGAGGTCGACCTCGCTGACGAGCGAGCGGATCCCGTCGCGACGGAGCCGGCGGGGCCGCTGCGTGATGTTCATACCCGTGCTACCGCCGGTGTGCGCAAAAACCCACTGTTCAGAGATAGCCAAACAGCGGCATCGCCAGCCCGACCAGCCAGCCGAGGGCACCCACGAGGAGCAGGCTCCCACCGCGCTCGTCGATCCGGGTCGCCCCGGCGGCGATCAGCCCCAAGGCGACGGCCAGCCCCACCCGGTGGATCGCGAGTTCGATCGGGACCGACCTGATGCCGATACCACCGAAGTCGAGGACGAACGCGGCACAGAGGCCGACGAAACTGAACCCGAAGGCCGCGGTCGGGTCGATCCGCGGGCCCAGCAGCCGCGCGATCCGTTGTAGTCGCTCGAATCGCGACGTCGCGCCGAACGGCTGGGCGAACACGAAGGCCACGACCGGCAGGCCCAGCGCGATGATCGGGTAGAGGACGGCGACGAACGCGCGCGGGTCGACCGACGACAGCGACTCAAGGTAGATGCCCGCGCTCCGGACACCCAGATACAGCCCGGCGAGCACCGCCATCGTCACCAGGCCGCGGACGTTCCGACCGGTCCACCGCAGGGCGGCGGCCGCGTCGCGCCCGAGCGCGCGACGGGTTCCCGACGATATCAGGCCGATCAGGCCGACGACGGCGAGCATGGCCGGCCCGAGGTGGATCTCGGACAGCCAGCCGTCGTTCCAGCCGCGATTGATCCCGTAGTACGTCCGGGTGACGTCGGTGACGTACGGTTGCCCGATGAACTCCGCCTCCAGCTGGTTCCTGGCGTTCCGGATGTCGGTGACGGTGTGTCGCAGTCGGAACCAGTCCCAGTACTCCTGGTGGACCTGGATCGCCGTCCAGTCGTCCCGCGGGGCGGCGTAGGCCCGGATGTGGTGGCGGCTCCCGAGGTACGCCCCCGCGTGGATCTGGTAACTCTCGTCGACCCACTGTCCCGATCCGCCGCGCGGCGTCCCATCAAAGTACGTGTACCGCGTCGATCCGTGTGCGTCCGCCCACTCGAAGATCCGCTTCTGGAGGGCCTGTCGGGGGCCGGGACCCGGCGCCTCGGTCGCGTTCGCCGTACCGTTAGCCGTCCCGTTATCGGTCACATTCGCCGTGCCGTTGCCCGTCTCGTTTCTGGTTGGCGTCTCCGTGCCGTTAGCCGTCTCGTTCCCGGTGATGTTCGCCATCGAAACGGTTCCGGGCGCGTCCTCGGGCGTCCCGGTGACGGTGTCGTTCCCGACTCCCGTCTCGTTGTCGGCGGAGTCGTTTCGCCGTTCGTCGATCGGCGCTCGCCAGTCGAGACTGGTCTGTTCGGTCAGCGCCCGCCTGACGCGGTCGTCTTCGCCGTGGATCACGAGGTTGATCGCGAGCGTGCGACCGGAACTGGCCCGTTTACGGGAGGTGTACGGCCAGAGATACGTTCCGTTGTCGGTCGGCTGGACCAGTTTGCTCCGGTTGATCGCGTCCCCCTCGCTCGGCGTGTCGGCGATCGTGCCGAGCCCGCCCACCAGAAGATAGGCTGCCGAGAGCGCGACCAGTCCGACGAGAAGCAGGTGACGACGGGTAACCACAGGTGTTCGATAATACCAGCGTGCGGGGTCACTTATGTTTTCCCAGCCACCTTTTTCTTCGTCGGGTCGCGCTTCGCGCGACCACTACCTCGAAAAACGTGGGTGAAAAAGGCCGGACGCTCGCTCCGCTCGCGTCCGGTGTCCTCGTGAGTGACCGCAGGGAACGAACGAGGGGTCGAAAGACGCACTGTGTCTTTCGGTGAACCGCCTCACTCCGTTCGACGGATGCTTTTTCGACAGCCCGTAATTCGTTCCCGGCGAGTCAGTCTCTCCGTCATTTGGTTCCAGCAGTCGCGGTCACGCTGACGTATCGTTCGCGACGCTCACGGAACTTCCGAGCGAAATCAACTGGCGGTCACGCGACGGCCGACGGTGGTCGAACCGCTCGGCTCGATCCGGGGGGCGAGCCGCGGTGCTTACATCTTCTGGTCGTTCTGACGCTCGCGGATGACGGCGGCGACCTCCTCGTAGTTGCTGATGCCACCGAAAGTCATCCCGCTGACGCGGAACCGGCCGAAGCCCGACGCCATGATGTCCGTCGAGACGACGATGTGACCGTGGCCCAGTAGCCGCTCGATCAGCGACGCGCCGGTCTTGAGCCCGCGCACGTCGAGCATCCACGCCTCGTTGGTCGACTTCGAGGAGATGCCCGTGAGCTTCATCATTCGGCGGTCGGTAACGACGTACCTGACTTTCCGCCGCTGGTACAGGACGTACCCAGATATGGCCGCCGCGATGAGGAAGCCAACGATCACCGCTTCGTCACCGGCCGCGAGTCCGCCGACGAAGGCCAAGATCGCGACCAGTAACTGGAGGCTGTACGCCGACCACGCCGGTCGCGCATCGATCAACACCTCCTCGCCGTCCATCAGCGGCATCGACGCCTGCGTGGGTCGTGACGGTCCGCCGCCGGCCGACCCGGTACCGCTCTGCGTGCCGTTGCCACCGTGGCCCTGCTGTGTCTGTTCCGTGTACTGCGTCCCCTGCCCGGGGTCGTCGTTCTGCCCTGACATCCGAGCCGAAAATGACAGCAAACCCGTAAAGTACCAGCGGTCATTTCGGACAGTGAGCCGTCTCCCGGTGATTCGCGGGCGTTTGAACAGCCGTGAAAGGCCCACAGGATGTTGTCGAGTGCCACGTCGTGGTACCGAACCCGCGGCGGAGCCGCGAGTTCGGCTTTTTCCCCAAGTTTTTGCTTAGTGAGGGACCGAATGTCCCTCATACCATGCGAACGGGCGCTCCGCGCCCGTGAGCAGACGGGAGGTGCGCTCTGCGCACCCCCCGATGGAAAAAGTGGGTGCCGTTAGTCGTCGGCGGGTGCGGACTCGCCGCCGGCGGCCGCGCCGGCCCTGACGCCGCCGGACTCGATGGCTTCGACGAGCAGTTCGGCCACGTCGACGACCTCGATGTCGTCCTCGAAGTTGCCGGTCTTGCGGCCGTCCTCGTACATCGTCATGCACATCGGGCAGGCGACGACGAATTTCTCGACGGCGTTGCCGGCCTCGGTGTCCTCCAGGGCTTCCCGGAGGCGTTCCTCGCTCGGTTTCTCTTCTTCTTCGAGTTCCATCCAGAGGCCGCCGCCACCGCCACCGCAACAGTAGGAGTCGTCGCGGTTGCGCGGCATCTCGTGGAGGTCACAGCCCGTGGCGCGGATCAACTCGCGCGGGGCCTCGTACTCGTCGTTGTACCGGCCGAGGTGACAGGGGTCGTGGTACGTGACGGTGTAGTCGAGTTCGGTGCCGGTGAGGCCGAGTTTCCCGCGGTCGACGAGTTCCTCGACGGCCTGGGTCCAGTGGTAGATGCCGGCGTCGGGGTTCCACTCGTCGTCCTCGATGTCGAAGTCCATCATCGGGTCGTCGGCGAACTCCTCGAAGTCGACCTCCGGATACTCGTTCTTGAACGTGTTGAACGAATGGGGGTCGGTACAGACGATCTTCTCGAAGTTCACGTCCTGGAAGTTCTCGACCATCGTCGCGGCCTGCTCGACGAACAGGAACTCCTCGCCGACCCGCCGGATGTCGTTGGCGTCGTAGACCTCGTCCTCGTAGAGGATACCGAACTCCACGTCGGCCTCCTGGAACAGTTTGGCCAGCGACCGGGCGACCTGCTTGTTGCGGTCGTCGTAGGACGGGTAGTCGCCGACGTACCAGAGGAACTCGACGTCCTCCTCGCGGGCGTCGGCCACGTCGAATTCGAGGTCCTCGGCCCAGTCGCCGCGGTTGCGCTGGGAGTTGCCGAAGGTGTTGCCCTTCTGCATGACGTTCTGGAACACGTCCTGCAGGCTGGGCTGGATCTCGCCCTCGTCGGTGAGCTGGCGGTTGAGCCGGGTGAAGGTCTTGAGGTGCTCGATCTCGACCGGGCAGGCGTCCATGCAGGCCATGCAGGCCATGCAGGACTCCATCGTCTCGGCCTGGATCACCGCGTCGTCGGAGTCGCCGACGATGGTCTTCTCGTCGCCGCCGTTGTCGACGTGTTCGCGGTAGTTCTTCAGGTCGAGGATCACGTCCCGCGGCGAGAGGGGACGGCCGGAGCCGTTGGCCGGGCAGACCGAGGTACACCGGCCACACTTCGTACAGGCGTCCTGATCGAGGATCTCCTTCCACGAAAAGGAGTCCATCGACTCCGCGCCGGTGTCGGCGTCCAGATCCGCGGGGATGCCGGGCAGACGCTTGCCGGCTTTCTCGTCGCGCGTGACGACGTTGGCGAACGACGAGATCATGTGGAACGGTTTCGCGTAGGGGATCGCCGCGATGAAGATGAAGGCGTTGATGGCGTGGCCCCACCAGATGATCGGATACAGCGCCGTGGCCGTCTCCGGGGTCATCCCGGCGGCCGCGAACACGTCCTTGAGGAACCAGCCGACGAAACTGACGGTCTCGAACGAGACGTCACGGACCGCGCTGGTGCCCAGAATTCGGATGGCCTCGGCGACGAACCCGCCGACGCCGAGCAGGAACAGCGACCAGATGAACAGGTGGTCCTCCAGACTGGAGTTCGGGCCCCAGAGGCGCTCGTTCCGGACGACGTAGCGCCGATACAGCGCCATGCCGATCCCGACGACAAAGAGCAGGCCCATGAAGTCCATCACGAGCGAGTACGAGAGGTAGAAGTCCCCGTTGAAGATGGAGTAGCTCTGGCCCGTCAGGAGTTTCCCGCCCTTCTCGAGGAAGTCCATGTCGATAGCCAGGATCGTCGTCCCGATGAGCAGGGTCAGAAAGCCCCACAGGATGAACGAGTGCATCAGTCCGCCGTAGAGGTCACGATCGAACTGTTTCTCGTTCGTGAACACGATCTTTGTCGCCTCGGTGATCCGACTGCCGAGGTCGTCGAGGCGTTCGAACCAGTCCTCGTCGCCCTGTGTGTACCGGTCGAACCGCCGGTACACACCCCAGATCAGCACTGCGACAGTGATAGCGGCGAGGTAGTAGAAGACGACCTCGCCAAGGTGGCCGATCTGCCACATCGTCGGCCGCGTGACGGTGTCACCCGCCTGCAACGGTAGTACCATGTTGTGGGTGTGTGGAAGTTACGCGCTTAAGTCTTGCCAAGCGCCAGCATACCCACGCTACACAACTGGCACGCGATTTTTCGACCGAGTGGTCGGTTCCCCGCCCCTATCACCCCACCCGACCGGCTATCGCCGGCAACACCTTTTTGTACGCGCGTCGATCGGTACGGGGCACGATGGACGACAAGACCGAGGAACTCCGGGACATCTTCGTCGACGTGACCGACGAGGAGACCGTCACGGAGTCCCAGGCGGAGGGGCCGGGGTCGCTCACCGACGCCGACGACGAGGCGGTCACGGCCCGCATCGAGGCCGTCGTCGAGCGCATGGCCGACCGCTACGACTTCTCGACCGCCCTCGACACCGACGCCCTCGTGGCGATCGTCCGCGGGTTCTACGACGGCGACGACGACGAGCGACTGGCCGACGAGGTCGATCTCGACCCCGATACCGTCTTTCGCGCCCGCATGGACCTCCACCTGCTCGACGACGCCGACACCGACTTCCCGTTCGACCTGTCTATCATCCGTGACGCCCGCAGCGAGGGCGACGACCCCGATCCCGCCGCCCTCGCCGACGAACTCGACGCCGACTCCGAAACCGTCGAGCGTGCGCTCGCCGTGATCGACGCACAGGCCGAGATTCGCCGCGTCAGTGGCCGCTTCCAGAGCGAATTCGAAGACGCCATCCCCGACGCCGCCCTCTCGATCCGGCTGACCGAGTCCGCCCAGGAGGACGGCCTCGAAGAGGCCGCCGAGGACATCGAGACGGATACCAAGTTCTGAAACCCACGTTTTTCCCGCTCGGATGGCCTGCGGCCACCATCTGCTCACGGGCGCGAAGCGCCCGTTCGCATGGTATGCGGGAGTGGTTCGAGAGAGCGAAGCTCTCTCGTCATCACGAGGGACTTGGTCCCTCGAACGACTTTGCTCCCGCACTACTCGCGGCAAAAACGTGGGCGAAAAAGGCCGAGAGCGCGCTCCCGGTGAACCGGCGGCCGGAGGCCGCCGGACGGTGGCAGGATCCGCACCGCGACCGCACCGCCCGGCACAGAGTTCTTCGCAGTCCGCGCGAAACAGCTGCTCCACGATGCCCTCAGTCACCGCCCGCGACTGGTTCCCCGACGGAGCCCCCGACAAAATCGAAGTCGCCATCGCCGTCGTCCTCCTGTTCGACGTGGCCTACGACTTCTACACCGGGGAGCCAGTCGTCTGGTCCTGGTTCGTCGGCGGGTTCGTCGCCTGTGTGCTCGCGCTAGGTCCGGTCGCGGCCTCCCCCGTCGGGTCGCAGGTGGACACATGGTTCCGTGACATCGGCGTCGCCGGCCGCGCCCTAGTCATCATCGCCTTCGCGGTCGTGGTCTGGATGGGGTACGAGTTCGCCGGGCTACCCCCGAAACGCCTATCGAGCGCCGCGAGCGGCATCTTCCTCGCGGTCGGGTTCGTCATCGGAGTTCGACTGTTCTCCGCTCGTACCGTGGGATAGAGGGACGAAAGTTCAAGTACGAATCCGGAACCAGCCCCGGCTATGCACACGTTCCGGGACGTGGAGACGGCCGCGTACTGCCCGCGAAAGCTCTACTACCGCCGCCGCGCCGGGCCGCCGGACGTACCCGACGAGGTCGCCGCCTGCCGAAACCTCGCCTTCGAGTACGAGCGCCTGCTCGACAGCGACGCCGACCTGCTGGCCGCCCCCATCGAGGTCTCACCCACCACGTTTCGCTCCCGACTGGGCCAGGCGAAGGCCAGACTCGACGCCTGGGACGGACTGGTCGATCCGCCGATCCGTGAGCGAATGCTGGAGGGCAGGGAGTGTCGCGGCGTCGCACACAAGGTACTCGAAGACCCGCTGGCTCCCTCGCTCGTGTTCGCCGGCAGTCCGCCCGACGTAGGGGTCTGGGAGCCCCAGACCGCGCGGCTGGTCGCGGCCGCCAAGGCGCTGTCCTGGGAGCGGGAGACACCGGTCGAGCGCGCGTTCGCGGAGTATCCGGCCTACGGCGTCATCAGGGAGGTGCCGCTGACCACGCGCCGGAAGGGGACCTATCGCAGCGCCGTTCGGACCGCCGAGGCCGTCGACGGACCACCGGGGCGCATCGACGACGACGCGAAGTGTTCCCCCTGCGAGTTCCGCGAGCAGTGTGGGGTCCGCACCCGGTCACTCCGGTCGCTGCTCTAACCATTTATATATCCAGACGCCCGTCAGCTATCCGTCTGACACAGGTCATATCCGGCCGCAGTATGGCGGTTTCGGGATGGCAGAATGTCCACGGGGTTTAAGTATCTCGGAGGTGGCAGTCGAAACGCAGTCACACGCTCCATTCCGTTTTTGCCGGCCCGTGGCACGGACCGCGAGCCGCGCGGCCGACCATCGGGAGGCCGCGGACAGAGCGAGGGGTGACCACAGGGGACCGTGAGCGGTGCGGTCGCGACGCGTCCGGGAAACCCCTAACTCCGCGTAGTGGGAAATCCGAGCATGCTCGAACTCGCGGACGTGGAGGCGGCGCGCGAGCGGGTCGCGGAGACGGCCAGACACACGCCACTGGAGTACTCCCACAGTTTCTCGTCGATGACCGACGCGGCGGTCCACCTGAAACTGGAGACGTTCCAGCGCACGGGCGCGTTCAAGATCCGAGGCGCGACAAACCGGATCGCGACGCTCTCCGAGACGGAACGTGAGGCCGGCGTCGTGACGGCCAGTGCCGGCAACCACGCCCAGGGGGTCGCGCTGGCGGCCACACGGATCGGCGTCGACTCGAAGATCGTCATGCCCGAACCCGCGCCGGTCTCGAAGGTGCAGGCCACCCGGGCCTACGGGGCCGAGGTCGTCCTCCACGGCGAGGACTACAGCGAAGCCACCGAACGCGCCCACGAGATCGAACGCGAGGAGAACCGCACCTACGTCCACGCCTTCGACGACCCGATGGTGATGGCCGGGCAGGGCACCATCGGCCTGGAAATCCTCGAGGACTGCCCCGAGGTCGAGACCGTCGTCGTCCCCATCGGCGGCGGCGGCCTCATCAGCGGCATCGCCACGGCGATCAAGGGCCGAAACCCCGACGTGCGCGTGATCGGCGTTCAGGCCGAAGGAGCCTCCAGCGCGGCCGCGTCGCTGGCGAAGGGGGAAATCGTCGAGCGCGACAGCGTCGAGACCATCGCCGACGGCATCGCGACCCGGCGGATCGGCGACGAGACGTTTCCGATCATCCAGGAGCGCGTCGACGAGGTGGTCACGGTATCTGACGAGGAGATCGCCGTCGCGCTGACGAAACTGCTGGAGCGCTCGAAGACCCTCGTCGAAGGTGCGGGCGCGGTCCCGCTGGCGGCCGTCCTCGAAGAGCGGTTCGACTACGAGGAGGGCGAGGTTATCGTCCCGGCGCTCTGTGGGGGCAACATCGACCTCAACCAGCTCACCACGGTGATCCTGCGAGGGCTGGTGAAGACCGGTCGCTACCTGCGGCTGCGGACGGTCCTCAAAGACCGGCCCGGGACGCTGGAGGAGTTGACGAACATCCTCTCGGAACACCGGGCGAACATCTACGCCATCCGCCACGACCGCACGTCCCGCGACGTGGCGATGAACGACGCCGAGGTCGAACTCGACCTCGAAACGCGGGGCCACGACCACGTCGCGATCGTGCTCGAGGCTCTGGAGGAGGCGGGCTACGAGACCGAGGTCCTGCTCTAGCGGTCGTCGAGGAACGCCTCGGCCCGCTCGCGGCCCAGCTCGATCATCTCCTCGACGAACTCGGGGCTGCGATCGAGTTTCGAGGCGTAGGAGAACTCGTCCGGGAGGCCGAGCTGGTGGACGGCTGTCTCTCTGAACTCGTCGTCCGGGAGGTACCCGTCGCGGACGAACTCGTTGATCCGCTCGACGTGGTGCAGCTCCTGATTGAGCGAGAGGTTGCCCGCGAGTTCGTTGCGCCGGTCGACGATCTCACGCATCGAAGTCGGGTTGCCCGACCGTGTCTGGGGGTTGATCCGGACGACCCACAGCTCCTCGGGTTTGCGCTCGTACGGAACGTGGAACAGGTCCCGGATCGGCGGGTTCTGGGAGAACAGGCCGTCCCAGTGGCTGTCGCCGTCGATCTCGACCGCCGGGAACAGGTGCGGGACGGCCGCGGAGGCGAGCACCGCCGTCGGCGTCACGTCGCCGCCGGTGAACGTCTCGAAGGTCCCGGCCTCGATGTCGACGGCCCCGACGACGAGTTCGGGTGTGTCGGCCGTCGCCAGCGCTGGCAGCGCGTCGAAGTCGACGACTTCCGTCAGCGTCTCGCGGAGCTGGTCCTGCCCCCAGGCGGCGAAGGGGTACTGGTAGGGACTGATCTCCGGGAAAGGGACGCCCATGTTCTCCAGATAGGTGGTCCAGACCAGCGCGTCGTTGCTCGTCCTGTCGAGTGGGCCCGACGCCGCAAGTTCGGTCCAGAGGTCCTCGAGCACCGACGGCGCAGTCGTGTCGTCGGCGAGGGAGCCGTACCAGCCGGCGACAGCCGCGAACGCGCCGCCGGAGGTACCGCTGAGTCCCACCAGCCGGTCGCCTCGGCGGTCGATGGCCGGCAGGAGTTCCCCGAGGGCACCGGCGGTGAACGCGGTGTGGCTACCCCCACCCTGGCACGCGATCGCGACGTTCGTCTCGTCGCTCATGATCCCGTCTCCGGCCCCGAGTCACCTAAACTCACTCGTACGTCGACAGGTGGCCCCCGTCCCAGGTGAGGTCGCCGCCGTCGAGGTGTTTGCCGTACTCCGAGAACCCGAGGGTGAAGAGGTTCGCCACGTCGACCGGCTCCATCATCTCCGTGACCTGGGACTCCCCGAGCATCACGTCCTCGACGACCTCCTCTTCGGTGATGCCGCGCTCCTCGGCGGTGTCGGGGATCTGGTCTGTCACCAGCGGCGTCTTCACGTACCCCGTCGAGACGGTGAACGCGCGCAGGGGGCCGTCGCCCTCCGCAGCGATGGATTTCGTCAGCCCCCGCAGGCCGAACTTCGAGGTGATGTAGCCCGCCTTGTCCTGGGTCGCCGTGTGGCCGTGGATCGAGCACATGTTCCCGATCGCACCCACGCCGTCGTCGGTGTCGCGGATGTGGGGCATCACGAGCTTGGCGATCAGGAACGGGGCGCGGACCATCACGTCGTGCAGCAGGTCGTACTTCTCCATCGGAAACTCCGGAAGCGGCGAGATGTGCTGGAGGCCCGCGATGTTGGCGACGTAGCGCAGGTCGCCTTCCTCGGCGGCCCCGTCGACGATCCGACGCACGTCCTCGTCGTTCGTCAGGTCGCCGACGATCTCGTGAATTTCGCCGCTCACACTCATTCCCTCGGCCTTCTCGGTCGTCCCGGCCAGTCCTTCCTCGTCCACGTCGGTCGCCGCGACGGCGAGGCCGTTCTCCGCCAGCGCGACCGCGGTCGCGCGGCCGATGCCCGAGCCGGCGCCGGTCACCAGCGCCACGCTGTCGGTCGTGAAGCGGTCGTCGTCCAGGGTCAGAATGCGGTCGGCCGTGAGTTCCGGGGGTTCGACTCCGTCTGTCATGATTGCATCTGACTCCCCGACCGTGCAAAAAGATGGGCGTGTACATACCAGCGACTCGGCGACGCACCGCCGGTGTTTAAGTCCGCGCCGACCCCGTGTTCGTCCATGAAACGCACCGTCAGCACCGACGACGCGCCCGCGGCGGTCGGGGCCTACAGTCAGGCCACCGCGACCGACTCGCTCGTGTTCACCGCCGGCCAGATTCCCCTCACCCCGGACGGGGAGTTGCTCGACGACGCCCCCATCGCCGACCAGACCGAGCAGGCACTCGACAACCTCCGTGCCATCGTCGAGGAGGCCGGCGCGACCATGGACGACGTGCTGAAAGTCACCGTCTACATGGCCGACATCGACGACTTCGAGGCGATGAACGAGACCTACGCCACCTACTTCGAGGACGAGCCACCGGCCCGCAGCGCCGTCGAGGTAGGTGCCCTCCCGAAAGGCGTCGGCGTCGAGATCGAGGCCGTCGTCACGACCTGATGGACCCACGCATCAAGTCGAGCCTGCTGTGGGGTTTCGTCGGCGGGCTTGGCTTTCTGGTGCTGTTGCAGGGGTACGAACTCGTGAGTACGGAACGGGTGGACTGGCTCGTGAAGTTCGCCGTCGCTGCCCTCGTCGTGGCCGGGGCGAGTGGGGTGAGCTACGTCTATCAGTTCGGGCTGACGACGGACCCCAAAGGGTAAACGTTAAACGCAGAACGGCGATAGGCTCACGTGAGCCAGGATGGCCGAACGGTAAGGCGCACGCCTGGAAAGCGTGTTCCCTTCCGGGATTCTGGGTTCAAATCCCAGTCCTGGCGTGTCTGTGACGAGCAACCCGTGAGCGACGCCGACCGTCGGCGAGGCGTCGCTCACTCCCCGCGAGTCACGACCGACAGTGGATTTGAAGCCCTGGAAGACGCAGCCCCGGGAGCACAGCGAACGGAGTGAGCGAGCACCCCGGAACGTCTTCCTCTGGGTTCAAATTCCGATAGACGAGCAGAGCTCGTCTATCGGCGTTCGCGAACGCTCCGCGTTCGCTCACTCCCAGTCCTGGCGTACCACCTTTTTTCACGGGGCCTCGCCGCGAGCCGAAGGCTCGCGGCTCGACCCCCGTCTGCTCACGGGCGGCAAAGCCGCCCGTTCGCACGGGCCGAGGGAGCTCCGCTCCCTCGAGGCCAAAAAACGTGGGCGAAAAAAGCCCGCTCGCGCTTCGCGCGAGCGGTGAACCGCGCTCCCTTCGGTCGCGCGGATGCTAGACACCAGATGCACACTCCAGCAACCGCCAGACTCAAACCCAAAAGGGATATGTGATATCTGCGTGAAAGGAGAGGCATGGGGATATTTAGCCGCCTGAAGATGGGCTGGAACCTGTCGATGGACAGCCTTCGCGTCCTCCGCAAGCAGCCGGAACTGACCCTCTTCCCGGTGATCAGCGGTATCGCAGGGTTGCTGTTCATCGCCCTGCTGTTCGGTGGATCGTACGTCCTGAACCTGTTCGAGGGGGCGACGGCCTACGTCGTCCTCTTCGCGCTGTACCTGGGCACGTCGTTCATCGCCTCGTTCTTCAACGCGGGGCTGGTGTACAGCGCTCGCGAGAGCTTCGAGGGGCGTGAGCCCTCCGTCAAATCCGGGTTGGCCGCGGCCTGGCGACACAAGACGCCGCTGTTCGTCTGGGCGGTCATCTCGGCGACCGTCGGGATGCTCCTCCGGGCCATCGAGAGCGACGACAGCATCGTCAGCAGCATCGTCGCGCTCGTGGTGAGCGTCGCCTGGTCGATCATCACCTACTTCATCATCCCGGTGATCGTCTTCGAGGACGTCGGCCCGCTGGAGATGTTCAAGCGTAGCGGCGAGACGTTCAAGAACACCTGGGGTGAGACCGCCGGTGCCAACTTCGGCGTCGGACTGGTCTCGATTCTGTTCGTCCTCGTCGGACTGGCCGTCGCCGCCGTGGTGTTCTTCGCGCTCGGCGGCTTCGGTGGCGGCGCGGGCTTCGTCGTCGCCGCCGTCATCGCCGCAGTCGTCATCCTCGGGGCCGCGCTCCTGTCGACGGCGCTGGGTGCCATCGCCAAGACCGCACTGTACGTGTACGCGACCGAGGGCAAGCGCCCACCGGAGTTCGACAACGTCGACTTCGACCGCGGCGCGCGCTGACGAATCACCTGTTTTCTTGTTGGGTCAGCGTCACGTCTGCGTATGACCGAGCAGTATCGCGCCGACTACCGGCTGCTGGAGGTGCGGGAACACCTCGGTGAGAACCCGAATGCCCTCGACGTGCCGTGGGCGGAGTTCGTCGGCGACCGCTCCTCCGAGCAGCGGTTTCGCGTGCCCACCGACGCGGCCACGGACGCGTACCTCGAACTCCAGGCCTACGGCGTCGACGCGTACGGCCACGAGGTGATCGTCAACGACCGGGCGCTCTCGGGGTTCGACGTGCCGCCCGGCGACGGCTGGCAGTACTGGATGACGACGATTCAGGTGCCCGACCTCCGCGAGGGTGAGAACACGCTCCGGATCCGCCGCGATCCGGACACGCACGACGAGTTCGTGATCGGGACCGTCACGGTGAACTGGCGAGAGCCGGTTTAAACGGCCTCACCTCTCGGGGAACAGTGGAATCCGGGCTGGGGGTGTGGTGGCACACATGTCCACGCCAGCAGTCGAAGAGACGACGCTCGACACGACCGGGCTGGAGTTCGCCGCGCTGACCTGTGGGGACGGGGATCGCGACGCCCTGCTGTTGCACGGGTTCCCGGACTCTCCCCGCACCTTCGTCCCGCTGATGGAACGACTCGCCGACGCCGGCTACACCTGTTACGCCCCGTACATGCGCGGGTACGGCGAGACCGAGCGACCGCCGACCGAGCCGGGCAACTACTCGCCCATGATGCTCGCCTCGGACGTGTTCGCGCTGACCGGCGAACTCGACGACCCCGACCCGCTCGTGGTGGGCCACGACTGGGGCGGGATGGCGGTCACGACGGCAGCGGTCACCGGCGGGCAGGGGCTCGGGACCTGTGTCTCGATGGCGATCCCGCCGAACTTCTGGTCGCAGTTCGACGACTACGCCACGCAAGCGATGCGGAGCTGGTACATGAACCAGTTCCAGGTCCCCGGCCACGGCGAGGAGATCGTCCGCGCGAACGACTTCGCGCTGATCGAACGACTCTGGCAACTCTGGAGCCCCGACTGGGACTACGACGCGGCCCACCTCGACGCGGTGAAGGACACCTTCCGGGCCGGCGAGACCGTCGAGGCCGCCCTGCGGTACTACCGCGATTTCTTCGACATGTTCCTGCCCCGCCGTCGGTCCGAACAGGAGATCGCCGGCATCGACGCCCCCACGCTCGTACTCGCGGGCGCGCACGACGGCTGTATCGGGGCCGACCTCTTCGAGGGCGTCACCGACTGCTTCGACGCCCGCGCCGACCTGGAGATCCTGAACAACGCCGGTCACTTCCTGCACGCCGAACGGCCCGACGCCGTCGCCGACCGGATCCTCTCGTTTGCCGACTGATTACTTAAACGCGTCTGGATTCCCGACATCTATCGCTGGCCAGTAGTATGTTACTCCTGCACATAGGCCGACGAAACCCGTCGCAAGCGGCCGGTTCTCCGGTTCGATGCCGTTCTCTCGCCGGATCCGCTATCGGCGCAGGGACGACAGGTTTTTATAGAAGCACTTTCAATCATTCGCTTGATTATGAGCCAGCAGCAGCGAATGCGCGGTCAGCCGATGATCATCATGGGCGAGGACGCCCAGCGCATGAAAGACAAGGACGCTCAGGAACACAACATCGCGGCTGCCCGCGCGGTCGCCGAATCGGTACAGTCGACACTCGGCCCGAAGGGCATGGACAAGATGCTCGTCTCCTCGATGGGGTCGGTCACCGTCACGAACGACGGCGTGACCATCCTCCAGGAGATGGACATCGACAACCCGACCGCCGAGATGATCGTCGAAGTCGCCGAGACCCAGGAGGACGAGGCCGGCGACGGCACGACGACGGCGGTCGCCACGGCGGGCGAACTCCTCAAGCAGGCCCAGGACCTGCTCGATCAGGACATCCACCCGACGGCGATGATCAAGGGCTTCGACATCGCCAGCAAGCACGCCCAGGCCGAGATCGACGACATCGCCGAGTCCGTCGACCCCGACGACGAGGAGACCATCCGCAAAGTCGCGGAGACCTCCATGACCGGCAAGGGCGCGGAACTCAACAAGGAACACCTCAGCCAGCTCATCTACGACGCCGTGCAGGCCGTCACCGTCGAGGCCGACGACGGCTCCAGCGTCGTCGACCTGGAGTTCCTCAACATCGAGACCCAGGAAGGCAGCTCCGCGGGCAACTCCGAACTGCTCGAGGGCGCAGTCATCGACAAGGACCCCGTCCACGAGGACATGCCGACCGACCTCGAGGACGCCTCCGTCATGCTACTCGACCAGCCCATCGAGATCGAGGAGGCCGAGGCCGACGCCTCCCTCTCGGTCGACAGCCCCGACCAGCTCCAGTCCTTCATCGAGCAGGAAGAAGAGCAGCTCCGCGCCAAGGTCGACGCCATCGTCGACAGCGGGGCCGACGTGGTCTTCTGTCAGAAGGGCATCGACGACATGGCCCAGCACTACCTCGCCAAAGAAGGTATCCTGGCCCTGCGCCGCGTCAAGAAGACGGACATGCAGTTCCTCGCGGAAGTGCTCGGCGCGAGCATCGTCTCCGACCTCGACACCGTCGAGGCCGACGACCTCGGCACCGGCGATCTGACCCGCGACGACGACGCCGAACTGTTCTACGTCGAGGGGTCGGACAGCCACGGCGTAACGCTCCTGCTGCGTGGCTCCACCGAACACGTCGTCGACGAACTCGAACGCGGCATCAGTGACGCGCTCGACGTCGTCGCCGCTACCGTTTCGGACGGCCGCGTGCTGGCCGGCGGCGGTGCCGTCGAGGTCGAACTCGCCCGCCGCGTCCGCGACCACGCCGACTCCGTCGAGGGCCGCGAACAGCTGGCCGTCGAGGCCTTCGCCGACGCGCTGGAACTCGTCCCCCGCGTCCTGGCCGAGAACTCCGGGCTCGACCCCATCGACACGCTGGTCGACCTGCGGGCCGCCCACGACGACGGCGAGGAACGGGCCGGCCTGAACGTCTTCACCGGCGACGTCGAAGACACCTACGAGGCCGGCGTCGTCGAACCGGCCCACGCCAAGGAACAGGCCCTCTCGTCGGCCACCGAGGCCGCGAACCTCGTGCTGAAGATCGACGACATCATCTCCGCCGGCGACCTCTCGACCGAGGGCGACGGCGAGGAAGGCGGCCCCGGCGGCGCGCCCGGCGGTATGGGCGGCATGGGCGGCATGGGCGGCGGTATGGGCGGCATGATGTAGGAGAGGCGAGCGTAGCAAGTCTCTCCGAACTGCGAGCGGGGAACGAAGTGACCCGCGAGGCAACCCCACTTTTTACACGCTTCGTCGCGCGCTCCGCGCGCGACTCGCGGCAAAAAGCTCGGCCAAAAATCGCGGCTCGCTCCCGTTCGTCGCTCGCCGCGGTCCGCGCGCTCACGGCGCTTCGCGCCGTTCGCGTGCGGTCCTGCCGCTGGCTGCCCGCCGCACCGCACCCGCACCGCATTTCGACTAATTTTCCGCTTCCTTTGTACTCTATAGAGGGCTCAGTCCCGCTCTGAGGAATACATATCAAAATTACTTAATCTAAAGCGATGGCCGCGCGCAGGCCCGCACATGTCCCACACAGCGGACCGGTCCGTTGACGCACAGGAGAGCATCTACGAGGAGTACGTCCTGAACGTCCGGATCGTCGAGATTGAGGACGAGGACGGGCGGCGTTACCACTTCGAGGCACCCGATCACTGCGGCAAGACGTTCGAGGACCCGGAGATGGCGACGCTGTACGCCGACGTGTACTTCGACGTGAACGGCTTCGTCGAGTCGGAGACGGGCGAACGAGGTGTGCCGCCGAAGATCATCCCGGCGGGCCGGGACACGATGGTGGCGTACATGCGGACGCTCCCGGGCGCCAGCGAAGACTGGGTGAGCTGTTACTTCGCCGAGCGACCCGACAAGATCCAGCGGCTCATCAGGAACGTCCGGGCACGGGCCGAGAAGGTTCGCGAGGGAGCCGTCGAACAGGGCGTAGCCGACCGACACGACTCGCGTCGCAACGTCGAGAGGTAACCGCGCCCCGTCGCAATCCCGCTGTTTTTCGTCCGGCTTCCGACCGCCTCCAGCAACTGCTCGCAGTTCCTCCGTGTCACGGGAGGCTGTCAAACGTACCCACGCATAGCGGTACGAAGCGACAGCGGTCGTATGTACGCGGGCGTATTTTTCTTCCCCCAACGTACTGGTAATATAAAGCGGCTTTGTACGTGCATCCCGCTCTCCGCCTGCATGGTGGATCTCAATCGGCGAAACCTGATGAAATCGTCAGTCGCTGCCGCACTGGGGGCCAGTGTGGTGGGAATTGCCGGCGGTTCGGAGACCGAAATCCCGGAGAGCGATACGTCCGGTGCACCGAGCGTCGTCGGCGATATCAAGCGCTTCTCCACGACGGCCTACGGTGCGGAGGTCACGGGCCCGTTCGTCTTCGAGAACGGCGGCCTGCTGTACAGCCTCCAGCACCCGAGCGGTGACAATCCGGAACCGTTCGACCGGGCCGGTGTCGGCTACTTCAGCGACTTCACCTTCGAGCTGGACGGGGACAACGACGACTTCGCGGAAGTCCCGGTCCCGACCACTGACGCGGAGCAGGGCCGCGTTCGCGCGGCCAACCACGAGTACGTGTTGCTCGCTCAGGGCCGCGAACCGATCGACGGCGGGAGCGAACGGCTCGGCGTCGCCCAGACGCCCGACGGCACCGATATCTCGCTCGATACCTTCGAAGGCACCCAGTACGGTGGTGCCGCGACCAACCCGGACTGTAACCAGTTCGTCCCCACGAACGACGCGGGCACCGAGGGGTATCTGTTCACCAACTGGGAGAACAGCCCGGGGAACGTCAGCCGCATCCCGATCAGCATGACCGAGGACGGCGAGTGGGAGGCCGACCTGGAGAACGCGATCAACCTCGCCAACACGGAGCCCCTCCGAGAACTCGGCGGGACCCGGATCAACTGTTACGGCGATCTCAGCCCCTGGGACACGATGCTCTCCTCCGAGGAGAACTACGCACACCCGCGCGTCTCTCGTACCAACACGGTCGGCGACATCGTCGACGCCGGCTCCGGCGAGGGCATGATCGGCGGCTGCCAGTTCTGGAACCGACCGAACCCAAGCGACTGCACGGAGCACCTCGACTTCTCCCCACAGGGATACTGGGCGCTCAGCGGCGTCGAGTTCCTGGCGTACTACCTCGGTGCCGAGCGTGTCGACCAGGGCAGCGACTCCAACACGACCGAACCGATTTCGGACGTCTACCCGAACCCATACCGGTACGGCTACCACGTCGACGTCCGCGAGCCGACCGCCGACCCGCCCCAGCCGGTCAAGTACTACGTCATGGGCCGGGCCGCCTGGGAAGCCCCGAACATCCAGGCCGACCGGAAGACCGCCTACGGGCTCTCCGACGGCGACAGCAAGGGCATCTACAAGTTCGTCGCCGACGCGGAGATCGACGGCTACGACGACCCGATGGACGTCGAGGGTACGCTGTACGCGCCGAAGATCACGAACGACGCGGCCTCAGCCGAGGACGCAGGCGTTCGCAACAACCCTGCCGAAACCGACCTCCTGATCGACTGGCTCCCGCTCGGGCACGCCAGCCAGCGCGAGTGCGAGCAGTGGATCGCCGAGTACGACGACGTGACCCAGGTCGACTATCTCGAAGCCCACACCGAACGCTGGAGCGAGGGCGACGAGGTCACCGACGAGGTGCTGGCCGAAGCCGACCAGTACGTCGTCGAGAACGGGAACCGGAACTACATCACCAACGAGGAGATCGTCGAGTGGGCCGAACAGTACGAGGAACACGGCTACGACGGCGTCGACGAGGACCTCCGGAGAGTGCCGTTTCTGGAGACCCGAGCGGCCGCCAAGGAGATCGGAGCGTCCATCGAGTTCAACAAGGCCGAAGGCGTCGACAGCCGGGACGGTGCCGGCCCCGGTGAGTTCGTCTACTTCGGCATCTCGGAGTTCAACGACGCCCTGGCCGACGAGGAGGGCGACGTTCAGCTCGACCGCATCGACGGCGGCATCATCTACCGCGGCGAACTGGAGCAGGATTACAACGTCTCCCGGCTCGAACCCGTCGTCGTCGGCCCCGACTTCGTCGCGAGCGATCGGCAGGCGGACGGCGACGACGGTGTGGCCAACATCGACAACGTCTACGTGATGGACGACGGTCGCGTCCTCTGCTGTGAGGACGGCTTCAAGTCGGGTCCCGCGAACTTCCCCAACGACGGGCTCTACGTCTATCAGCCGCCTGTCGACGTCGACGTCGAATCCCTCGCCATCGCCAGCGGCGGCTCCGGCGAGACCGATCTCACTGTGTCCTCGCTCCCGAACGGCTTCTCGGGCGCACGGCTCACCGTCTCGACCAGCGACGACGGCGTCGCCGAGATCACGGGCGCGAGCTACGACGACGCGCTCGGGATGACCGCCGAACCCGAGGTAGCCGGGGACGGCCAGTCGGTCGAACTCCGCGTCGCGGACCTCGACGGCGAGGTCCAGCCCGGCGCACAGAACGTCACGCTCGGCACGCTCGTACTCGAAGCGACCGGTACCGGCACCACCGATCTCGAAGTGTCCGTCCGCGACATGGACGACGAAGTCGGCAGCGAGATCGACGTGCAGGAACGCACGGGCGTCGTCGTCACCGGCCCACCCGCCATCGGCAGCGGTCCGGGCGGCACGGCCCCGACCGACCCCGACGGCGACGGCCGCTACGAGGACGTCAACGGCAACGGTCGCATGGACTACGCCGACATCGAACTCCTGTTCGAGAACCTCGACGACGAGTCCGTGACGATGAACGTCGAAGCCTACGACTTCAACGAGAACGGCCAGATCGACTACGACGACGTGGTCGAACTGTACGAAGAGCAGTAACGGTCCGGACCCGATTCCAGTCCCCCTCTCACGCCCGACAGACCATGTCACGAACCCCTATCCGAACGGTCGCGGCCTTCACCCTCCTCGCCGGCCTGCTGCTGGTCGGCGGGGCCGGGACGGCGACGGCCGACGACGGCGCACAGCTGACCGTCACGAACGCAACGGTCGAGGAAGACGAGACGCGCACGCTCCGGCTCGCACTCTCCCGTGCCCCGGCCGGGCTGTCGGGCTACGAGGTGACCCTCGAACTCGCCGAGGACGGCGTCGCCGAAGTCCGCAACGCCAGCTATCCGGACGCGTTCCGGCTGACGACCGATCCGTCCGTCTCCGGCGACGGCCAGCGCGTGACCCTCGAAGCCGCCGTGACCGACACGCCCCCCGGCGCGACGAACGTCACGCTGGCGACCGTCGAGGTCGCGGGCACCGGCGGCGGGACCACCGCCGTCCGCGTCACCGACGCACAGGTCGACGCCGACAACGGAAGCCGGGTCGCACCGGCCTCCGATCCCGGATGGGTCGCCGTGGAACCGCTGGCCAGCGACGGCGGTGCCGGCTCGGACGGCAGTGGCGGGGCCGACGGTGGCGGCTCGATCGGCGATACCGCCGGCGATCCGGCCGACGACCCCGGTTCGGGAGACTCCACCTCTCCGACCGGGACCGCCGGTCCCGGCTTCGGCGGGGTCGTCACACTCGTGGCCCTGCTGACCGTGGCGCTGCTGGTGCGCCGGCGGCGCTGACCCCCGACGCTCGTTTTTGCCTGGGTCGGATCGAAACCGTTGAGCCGTCGCCGTGGCTCACACCGAGCGTGTCGCTGGTATCGGTACTGGGATCGGCGGTATTGCCGGTCGTGGCCGTCGCCGCGATCGGGTACGCGCTCGGCTGGACCAAGGACGTCGCCGTCGAACCGCTCTCCGATATCACGCTGTACGTCCTCGCGCCGGCACTCGTCTTCTACAGTCTGGTGACGACCCCCATTTCGGGGCCAACGGTCGCACGGCTGTTCGCCGGCGTGGCGCTGTTCACCGTCGGGATGGTGGCGCTCGCGGAGGTGGTCGGGCGTGCGCTCGGCGAGGACGAACCCGTCCTCGGAGCGCTCGTCCTGACGAGCACGTTCTCGAACGCGGGCAACTACGGTATCCCGCTGTCGGCCTTTGCCTTCGGGGCCCTGGGGCGGAGTACGGCCGTCCTCTACATCGTCGCCCAGTCCGTGCTGATGTACACGGTCGGAGTCTACGTCGCCGCCCGCGGCGACGCCGGGTCGGCACTGGGCGCAGTCACGCGGGTCTTCCGGCTCCCGCTCGTCTACGCGCTTGCCGCCGCGGCCGTCGTCCGGGTGGGTGACCTCGCGCCGCCGACCGACACCGCCGTGATGGAGACGATCCGGCTCACCGGTGACGCCGCGATCCCCGTCATGTTGCTCATGCTCGGCATCCAGCTGGCGAACTCGAGCGGCGGGAGTTCCGTCGCACGGACGGCCCCGGCGAGCGCGCTCAAGCTACTGGTCGCGCCCGTCCTCGCCGCCGGCGTCGCCCTCGCCGTCGGGCTGACGGGGACGGTCGGCCGGGTGTTCGTCCTCGAATGCGCGATGCCGGCGGCGGTGACGCCGCTGATGCTGACGATCGAATTCGGATCCAGCGATACCACCGCGGGGATTTCGGCCGCGGACTACGTGAGCACGACGATCCTCGTCACCACGCTGGCGAGTCTGGTGACGCTGACCGGCCTGATCGTGTTCTTGCAGACGGGAGTGATCCTCTAGTCGTCGGTCGCGGCCGTGGGACTGCCCATCTCCGTCTCCTCACCGCCCTCGCCCTCGTCGTCGGTGAGGTCGGCCTCGCGCCAGGTGCCTCGCTTGAACCAGAGGTACGCGATGGTCGCGGCGAGGACGTTCGAGATGGCAAAGGAGGCCCAGACGCCGTTCGGGCCGTATATCTGCGCCCCGAACCAGGCGATCGGCAGGCGAATGAGCCCCAGCATGAGGATGGAGATACCGGCGGCAGTCAGCACCTTTCCGGCTCCGCGGAACCCACCGCTGTATGCCCGCACAGCGCCGATACAGCCGAACGTGGGTGCGACAATCCGGAGGAAGTTCGCGCCCTCCGAGATCACCGCCGGGTCGTCCGAGAAGATACTCATCACCGCCGGTGCGACCGCGAAGGTCACGACGCCCAGCGCCGCGAGGATCACGAAGGAGGCCTTCGCGGCGAAGTGGTTGGCGGTCGCGGCGCGGTCGGGCTTGCCCGCGCCGATGTTCTGCCCAGTCATGGTCTCGACGCCCCGGTCGACCGCGATAGCGGGCATGAAGATCGTCGAGAATACCCGGACACCCACGCCGAAGGCCGCCTCCACGGTGACGGAGAACGTCGCGACGATCACCAGCAACAGGTTGACCGACACCGCACGGCTGGTCCCCTCGACGGAGGCCGGCACCCCGATCCGCAGGAGACGGCGAGCGTAGGCCAGGTCGGGGACCATATCGCGGACGTTGATCTGGATGCCGCGCCGCCCGCCGATCATGATCGCGACGCCGACGGCCATCGCCAGCCCGCGCGAGAAGACGGTCGCGATAGCCGCCCCCTGCACGCCGAGTTCGGGGAAGGGGCCCCAGCCGAAGATCAGGAACGGGTCCAGCGCGACGTTCAGGACCACGGTCCCGAGCATGACGAGCATGGGTGTGATCGTGTCGCCCGAGCCCCGCATCAGCGCGATGAACACGATGAACCCGAACATGAAGGGCAGCCCGAGGGTGACGACCTCCATGTAGTCGGTCGCCGGGGGCAAGACCGGTCCGGAGGCCCCGATCAGCGACAGGAAGTCCCCGACGACGAAGAAGCCGGCCAGCCCGAGCGTCGCCGAGAACAGCAGGGCGAAGGTCACCGTCTGGGAGGCTGCGTACTCGGCCTCGGCGGTCTCGTCGGCCCCGGTGTACTGGGCGACCAGCACGCTCCCCGCGACCGAGAGCCCCATCCCCAGCGAGATCAGCAGGAAGACGAGCGGAAAGCCGAAGGTGATCGCCGCCAGCGCCACGGTACTGTACTGGCCGAGCCAGAACGTGTCCGCGAGGTTGTAGGTGACCTGCAACAGATTGGTGATGACGATCGGCAGGGAGAGATAGAACAGCGGCTTGGCGATGGGGCCGCTCGTCAGTTCCAGTTCCTCCTGGCCCACGAACAGACCGCTCAGGCGCTCGCGGATGCTCATTCGGGACCGACCTCCTGTGGTTCCCGGTCTGGGCCGTCGACCGTCAGCGTCCCCTCGATGTAGGCGGTGAGCATCCGGCGGGCACAGTCGGGGTCCTGCCCGACCGCGACCTGTTTCGTGCTCGCGCCGTCCAGCGCCGTCACCAGAAACCGGGCGGCGTCGTCGGGATCGATCCCGGAATCGATCGTTCCCGCCTCGATCCCGTCGTCGATGACAGCCCGGACCTCCCCGCGGAGGAACTCGCCGAACTGCTGGAGGCGGTCGCGGATCCCATCGTCGTAGGGGCCCTGCGCCTTCAGTTCGAGCAGGGCGGTCTTGAACGCCACTCGCTCGTCGTCGTCCTCGACCGGCGGGTAGAGGACCGCGTCGACCAGCGCCCGCAGGCGCTCTGGTGCGGTCTCGCCCGCCGGGTCGCTCACGCGCTCGGTGAACCTGTCGTAGAGGAACTCCAGAAACGACTCCAGCAGTTCCCGTTTGCTGTCGTAGTGGTAGTGCAACGCCGCCTTGCTCAACTCGGCCTCGTCCGCGATGTCCTGCATCGTCAGATCGGCGTATCCGTGGGTGCAGAGCGCACGGTAGGTCGCCTCCATAATATCGTCGCGCGCGTCGCTCATCTACGCCGTCTTACTGACTGTTCAGTCAAAAGCGTTGGGAACGCGCTGTGTGAGGGTTTCACACCTCACAGCAGCCGGTTCGGGAGCTGCATGCCGATGTGATCCGAGACACGAGACTTATTCCGTTGACAGGACTGGTACCGATATGTTCCGCCGACTGGTCCTCGCGGGGGTGGTGGTAGTCTTGGGTGTCGGGGTGGCCGTTCAGCCTGCGGCCGCGATCCCACAGCAGACCGACAACGGAACCGCGTTCGAGGTGCGCGCGGCCAGCGACGAGATCCCGCTGGGCGGGAACGGGACGGAGTTGTACGTTTCAGGCCTGCCGGTGGGGACCCCGATCGAGATCACGGCGACTGGGATCGGATCGCCGACGCTGGGATCGATGATCGACGGCGACCCGACCGCAAACGGCGTCCGGACGACCGTACCGGCAAACGGCACGATCCCGGTGGCGAATCCGCCGATACTGGGATCCGGTGACTACGAGTTCACGGTCCAGCGCCTCGACACCGGTACGACGACGAGGGCTTCGATTACGGTGACCCACGAGGGCGGGTTTACCGCGGACTTCGCCCGAGACACGTACACGGGCACGCCCGAGAGCGTCGTCCCCGTCGATATCACGACGAACTACGACCGCGCGACGCTCCAGCTCGTCGACCCGAACTCCGACTACCGTGCGTCGGTGACCGTCGACGACGAAGACCGGACCCACACGGTCTGGATCGACACGAGCGCGCCGACCAACGCGAGCGAACTATTCACCACGGAACTCGACGCCGAGGCGACCGACCGCAAGCGGACCGGGTACCTGCCGGAACTGAACGGGACGTACAGACTCCGACTCGATCCACGGGTCTACGGGAACCGGAGCAACGCGGCGAACCTGACCATCTCGTCAGACGGACGGGCGCGGCCGACGGCGGACGAGGGGCAGATTTCGGCCGAGGCACTCTCGGACGAGTTCTCGACGAACGATCCGGGGAACTGGGCGTTCGTCCGGGTCGATGGCGTTCCCGACGGTGTCCCCGTCACCGCCGCCCTCAATAACCCACCGACCGGTTACTCGCAGGCGACGCTCGGGGCGATGCTCCGCGGCGAGCAGGTCGGTGACGACATCCGGACGATCCCCTACGAGAACGGGACGATCGAACTGTCAGCCATCCCCGCGATCCGGTGTCTGGGCGCGGACCTCTCGATCGAGGTCCAGCGTCTCGACACTGGTCAGACGGCGACGGCCGAGATCGCAACGACATACCACTCCTCGGTCACGGGCGTGATCCACCGAGAGAACTACACCGTCGCGTCCGGTAGCGTCCTGCCGATCACGCTCACGCGGGACTGCAACGAACTGACGCTCGAACTCACCCGGGTCGGATCGAACGCGTCCGCGTCGATAGGGCTCGCTGACGACGCACCTATCGAACGCAACGAGACGCTCTGGCTCGACACGGCCGGGGCCGGGAACGCGAGCGGGCTGTTCCGATCCGCAGTCGGGACCGTGACTCGCAACGCGACGACGAACTTCTCGGACGGCGCGCTCGCGCCCGGGACCTACCGGCTCCAGCTCACGTACGGCAGATACGAGCTGGATACCGCGACCCTCTCCGTGACGAACCAGTCGAGCGAGCAGTCGCCGTCGGGACCGATGCCTGATCCGCCCGAAACACCGCCCTCGACACCCAACACCATCGTGCCGCCGCCGGCGACCGACACGTCGACACCCGATCAAACCACGGGCGACCGAACCGTGACCGAACCCTCGTCCTCGAACCGCACCGCCGAGGGCAACGCACACCGGCCCGCCGGTACCGAACCGTTCGGGACGACCGCTGCGACGACCGACGGCTCCGGCCCCGGGTTCGGTCCTGTCATAGCGGCACTGGCACTGGCGGCGCTCTCGATGCTCGCGGCTCGCAGAAACGACGACTGATCGCCTGCGTTACTCCACGTCCAGCGTGAACTGCTCGTGTTCGCTGGCGGCGTTGAGCACGACGCTGGTGTTGGACTCCTTGATCTCGGGATCGACCAGCATCTCCTTGATCTGGTCGTTCATGCCGTCTGTGTCGGTGAACTTGCCGATGGCGATGATGTCGTAGTCGCCGGTGACCTCGTAGACCGAGATCATCTGTTTGTGTTCCTGCAGGCGGTCGGTCACGTCTGGCAGGGCCGACCCCTCGACTTTCAGCTGGACGACGGCGGTCACGTCGTAGCCCAGCGCGTCGTAGTCGACTTTGGGCGTGTACCCGGTGATGATCCCGTCTTCTTCGAGGTCTTTGAGGTGATTCGAGATGGTCGTGACGGACACGTCCAGTTCCTCGGCGAGGCTTCGCAAACTCGCACGGCCGTCGCCCAGTAGGGAATTCACCAACTTTCGGTCCAGATTTTCGTACGTCATTATGTCTGAACAGACGCCCCTCCCTTTAGAATTTTACGAATATGCAATTCCCCTCGATCTGACGGAAGACTTGCGCAAAGCAGCAGGGTTTTTGTATCTCGGGTCTACCGATCCGATGACGAGAAAGATGACAAACCCGAACATCAAGGCTGACGGCGGGTTGACAGAGGACGCACAGGCAGTGGTAGACGAGATCGAGGAGAAAAACGTCGACTTCCTCCGGCTCCAGTTCACGGACATTCTGGGGACCGTGAAGAACGTGAGCGTACCGGCCGAGCAGGCCGAGAAGGCCTTCAGCGAGGGGATCTACTTCGACGGCTCTTCGATCGAGGGGTTCGTCCGGATCCAGGAGTCGGACATGCGGCTCGTGCCGGACCCGGACACCTTCTCCGTTCTGCCGTGGCGTAACTCCGAGGAACACGCCAGCGCCCGACTCATCTGTGACGTCATCAACACCTCGACCGGCGAGCCCTTCGAGGGCGACCCCCGGTACGTTCTGAAGCAGGCCCTCGAACGCGCCGAGGAACTGGGCTACACGGTCAACGCCGCACCGGAACCCGAGTTCTTCCTGTTCGAGGAGGACGAGGACGGCCGCGCGACGACCAAGACCAACGACGCCGGCGGCTACTTCGACCTCGCACCCAAGGACCTCGCTTCCGACGTGCGCCGTGACATCATCTACGGCCTCGAGGAGATGGGCTTCGAGATCGAGGCCAGCCACCACGAGGTCGCCGAAGGGCAACACGAGATCAACTTCGAGTACGACGACGCCCTGACGACGGCCGACAACGTGGGGACCTTCCGGACGGTCGTGCGGGCCATCGCGGCCGAACACGACCTCCACGCCACCTTCATGCCCAAGCCGATCCCGAAGATCAACGGCTCGGGGATGCACACCCACATCTCGCTTTTCACCGAGGACGGCGAGAACGCCTTCCACGACGGCGACGACGAGTTCGACCTGAGCGAGGAGGCAAAGCAGTTCACCGCCGGCATCCTCGAACACGCGCCCGCGCTGGCGGCCATCACGAACCCGACCGTAAACTCCTACAAGCGCCTGGTGCCCGGCTACGAGGCACCCGTCTACGTCGCCTGGTCGGACCGCAACCGCTCGGCGCTGATCCGCAAGCCGGCCGCCCGCATCCCGGCCGCCAGTCGGATCGAGGCGCGCTTCCCCGACCCGTCGTGTAACCCCTACCTCGCCTTCGCGGCGCTCATCCACGCCGGTCTCGACGGCATCGAGCGCGGGCTGGAGTGCCCCGACCCCGTCCGGGAGAACATCTACGACTTCGACGCGGAGAAACGCGAGGAGTACGGCATCGAGACCCTCCCCGAGAACCTCGGCGAAGCCGTCGACGAACTCCAGGAAGACGAGACCGTCATGAACGCCCTTGGCGATCACATCGGCGAGAAGTTCGTCGAGGCCAAAGAGCAGGAGTACAAGGAGTACCTCGTCGACGTCTCCGAGTGGGAACTCGACCGCTACCTCGAGACGTTCTAACTGCGGCTCACTTTCGTTTTCGGTCGGCGGTAGGGCGACGCTTTACTCATCCGAGAGCGGCATCGACGCGCGCGCCAGCCACCGGGACCGCCACCAGCGCCCCGATGACGACCGCAACCGCGACCACGGTCCCCAGCGCCGGGAGGTCAAGCGCCGCGACGACCGCCAGGAGGCCACCGACGACCAGTATCCCTAGCACGACCGTCACCAGCGCCTCGCGACCCGAGCGAGCCCTGTCCGGAATCCGATCGCCGAGGGTCCACCACGCGGCGGTCGCGCCGAGCGAGGCACCCAGTCCGAACAGCAGGTACTCGGTCGGACCGACGGCGACCAGTCCGATCGCGGCCAGCACGCCCGCCGCCGGGAACGACCGGGCCGGCGTCGGGAAGTATCGAGTGACGACGAGAAGCAGCGCCACGCCCAGCGCGACCCCGACGAGGACGTCACCGAGGTAGTGGACGCCGACGACGACTCTGGACAGCGAGACGAGGACTGCGATCGTCGCGCCGGCGTACAGCGGTCGCCGATCGCTCTCGTCTGCGACCAGCCAGCCGAGGCCGCCGTAGACGGCGGTGCTACCGATGGCGTGCCCGCTCGGGAACCCGTAGCCGTCATCGACGGTCGCCCCTCGTACCAGCGGTCGGAGCGCGTCGGGGACGCCCGCGACCGCGACCGGCGTGCCGGCCCCGGGCGGACGCGGGAGCGCGAAGACGTGTTTCAGAACTGTGACGAGCGCCAGCGCCGTGAATCCGAGGGCGACGACCTGGACGATCAGGGGTCGGTCCAGCCGGTCGCCGATGACGGGGGTCCGGTCGCCCAGCCAGTAGAGGACGGAGAACAGCAGGAAGTAGGTGGCCACGTCGCCCAGCAGTGTCACCAGTGCGAAGGCGGCGACGAGCGGGTCGGGCAGCGCGCCAAAGGCCTCGACGGCACCGGCGTCGCGGAGCGACATCTCAGCTTCGGAACGATTCGACGGCGGCGCGCAGGCGGCCGGGCAGGCCGGCCACCGTGATGCCGAGGCCGACAAGCACCATCAGCGTGTACAGGCCGAGCGTCGACAGCCAGATCACGAGCATCGCGAGGATGGCCCAGCCGCCGTCGAGGAAGTAGAACGCGCCGATGGTCATGGCGGTGCCGTACAGCAAGACCAGGTACGGGCCCCACCCGGTCGCGTGACCGCGGCGCACGCGGCGGCGGACGTACCGTTCGAGGTCGTGTTCGATCTCCTCGCGGTGGACGGTCCGGTCGTCGATGTCCTCCTCGAACTCGTCGAGTTTCGAGCGGAGTTCGGCCAGTTCGGCCTCCACGTCGGATTCCTCGTCCGGACCTGTCGCTGTCGCGTTCACGTCGGCACCGTCGTCGCCGTCGTCCGGCGCGTCCCCGTGTTCGTCGGACATACTCGCTCGTTGACCGATACCTCGTTGCGGTTCCTGTTGTAGTTGCCGGTTGCCATCGTCCCGGTCGGCCAGCACGGCGTTCAACACGGCACCCGAAAGCAAGACGAGCCCGCCGACGTAGAACCACGTCACCAGCAAGAGGACGCCACCGATGACGCCGTACAGCTGAAATCCGCCCGCGTTCTGGGCGTAGATCCGGAAGCCGGAGCTCAGGAGTGCCCAGCCACCCCCCGCGAGGACGGCCCCGGGAACCGCCTCCCGGATCCCGACCGGCACGTCCGGGAGGATCACGTACAGCGGGAGGAACGTGATCGTCAGAGCCAGCGCCAGAATCGGGATCCCGAGCGCGGCCACGAGCCGATTCGGGAGGTAGCCGACGGCGACGTTGACGCCCGCCGCCACGCCGACACCGACGCCGACCGCCACCAGTGCGACGGTGGCGTCGACGACCTGATCGACGAGCGTACTCGACTCGGCGGTGCCGTACACCTGCCCGAAGGCCACGTTGAGGCCGCGAAACAGCTTCAGTGCCCCCCACACCAGTACCACCACCCCGGCGACGGTCGCACCGGCGCGCCCGCTCGCGCCCGTCAGCGACTCCAGCAGGATCTGTTCGCCCGACGGCGAGAGGATCGTGCCTAGCTGACCGACCACGCTCGCGGCCAGGGCGTCCCCACCGAGCGCCGTGGCGATCACGATCGCCAGCAAGAGGAGCGGCATCAGCGAGACGAACGTGTAGTAGGCGAGGCTGGCGGCCAGAAACGTGATCTGCTCTGATCGGGCGGCGGCGACGACGGCTCGCGCCACACCCGTCGCGTCTGCGTTCCGTGACACGACACTCACTTCGACCGCCTGTCCCAATATCGCATCGGAATAGCTACCGTTTCACGACAGGTCCGCTCGTGTGACCGAAAACCCATTTAGGCCCGGGCCTGCACAACTGGTATGGACGAGAAATACGAACGGGGGATCCTCCGCATCTCGGTCGTGTTCCTGCTGGCGGCCGTACTTCTCATCCCGGTGGGCTACGCCGGGATCGGAGCGTCACCTATTCTGCCCGTCGGCTTCGCGGTTCTGGCCGCCGGACTCTACGTCGCCTGGCAGCGCAGCGACGAGTACGGGGCCTACCTCTCTGGACTCTGGCTCGGGCCCGTCCTCGCCGCCGTCGTGGCGATCGCTGGCTTCCTCATCGGCGCCACGCCCGGCGAACTCCAGGCGCTGGGCGGCATCGTCGGAATCGTGGGCGTGTTCAATCTCATCCTCCGCCCCGTCTACCGGGCCGTCCACTACGTCGTCGCCGGCGCGCTCCAGATCGGCCGCGAGATCCAGGAAGAACGCTCCTCCTAGGCCAGCGCCGCCTCGACCTCGGCCACGTCCGCCGTCGTCTTGAACGTCGTTCCCCCGTAGTGAGTTCTGGATGCCTCGTACCCCGCGTCCCGCAGTGCCGCGAGAAAGTCGTCCATCCCCACCGCCGACTCGTTCCACCGTTTGTAGAGCCGATGCTGGTCGTAGTGGGTCGGCGTCGATAGCTCCCCCTCGATGGTCGAGAGGAGGTCGCGTGCCCGGTCGGCGGTCCCGAACTCGTCGGTGACCGCCTCGCGGACGGCGGCGACGAACTCGGGGTCGTGGGCGTCGCCGAGCCAGATCGGACCGGCGGTCTGGAGGTGGTGACCGCAGTTCGGGCAGTCCTCGCGCGGGTCGGCCAGCAGTCCACGTTCGTGCTCGCGGTAGAGACAGTGCTGGCAGTGATCGACGTGACCGAGTTCCTCAAGCAGGGCGTTCGCGGCCCGAGCGCCCTGCTCGACGTCGAGGTACGTCCGGGCGTAGTGGTCGGTGACGTGGCTGAAGACGGGGCGGGCGGCCACGTCGAACTTCGCGGCGGTGCGGACCAGCGCCGAGAGCAGTACCCGGAGTCCCATCTCGGCGTGGTACTCGGTGTTGCGCGGGACCGCGCCGTACTTTCGGACGCCGCTCTCGAAGTGTGCGCCACACAGCGGCGCGGTGTCGGTCGCGGTGACACAGAGCAGCCCCTGCGCACTCCGGGCGGCGGCGTCGGCGAAGGGGATCGGCGTCCCGAACGGGTCCACGTCCACCACGTCGAAGCGCCGCTGGTGCATCAGGACGTTCGCGTCCTCGTGGATCGTCTCCCCCGCCAGCCCGTTGCGCTCGAAGTTCGCCGCCGCGAGGTCGACGGCCTCGGGGTCCACGTCGCAGGTCGTGGCCGTCCAGCCGTCGGCCGCGGCCCGCACGCCCCGGATGCCGCTGGCGGCCGTCGCGTCGAGATAGGTGGTCGGCTCCGAATCCTCGCGCTCCCGGTAGGCCCGCAGCGTCGCCACCGTGAGGTCACGGTTGAGCTCCATCTCCGGGTTGTAGAACACCTCGCCCTCCTTCCCGTCGGTGGCTTCCCCGGGAACCTCGACGTCGACGCCGCCCTCCTCGATTCGCATACCGGGGGTCGCCGGGCCAGCACGAAAAGGGATGCGCTCCGCGCCGGATCGGATCCACTCCGACGCAGCGCTTCGCCGCTCACGGGCTCCGCCCGCTCGCGCGTTGGGAGCCGCTCCTCGCCTCGCGTCTCCCGCATCGAACCTGTTTTGACGGTCCGCCACTATTTCGCGGTCGTGACAGCGGTCGACGACTGGGTGGCCGCACTGGCCACCGCCGGCGAACTCACCCCGGAGAGCGTCGACCGTATCGTCTCCGTCCACGGCGAACGCGGCCAGCGCGCCATCGAGGCCGTCGGCGAACACCGCGTCAAGGAGTACCGCGATTTCACCGTCGTCGTCGGCTACGAGGACGAGTACATCGTCGAGGAGGGAAACTGCACCTGCGCCGACTCGGAGTACAACTTAGACCCCGACGACCCGACCGAACTCTGCTGGCACGCGCTGGCCGTCCGCATCGCCGAGGCCATCGACGAGGTGGACCACCACGACATGTGGTACAGCGACGTGCGGGATTTCCTCTGATTTTTCGCCCCAGTTTATAACTGCCGAGAGGCCGTCCTGAAGACCATGCCCGAGATCCCCGAGGCGTACCTCGACCTGTTCGAGAAGGCCACGTTCGCCCACGTCACGACTATGCTGCCCGACGGCCGCCCGCACACCACGCCGGTCTGGGTCGACTACGACGCCGACGCCGACCGCCTCCTCGTGAACACCGAACGCCACCGCCGCAAGGCGAAAAACGTCGAGAAAGATCCGACCGTCTCGGCCAGCATGACCGACCCCGACAACCCCTACCGGTTCCTCTCGGTCACCGGCGAGGTCGAAGACGTGACGACGGAGGGCGCACGGGAGCACATCGACGACCTCGCGATGCGCTACACGGGCGAAGACGAGTATCAACAGCCCATCGAGAGCGAGCGGATCGTCCTCCGTATCCGCCCCGACGAGGTTTACTCGATGGATCCAAGCTGACCGTCGCTCGCGGGCTCCGCCCGCTCGCGCGTTCGGAGGACTCGCTGCGCTCGTCCTCCCGTCAATCGCCCGCCGCTTGCTTGTCCACGTCTTCCAGATCCGCACCGCCGACCGAGGAGCGCAGGGCGTCCATCCCGTCGTCGCGGTCGATGCCGAAGTTGTCCTCGTAGAGCTCCTCGACGCGCTCGAACTCCTCGTCGGAGAGCGGGGGCGTGTCGGCCGCGCCGGCCCACTCGTCGATGTCGTCGGTGGTGCGGAAGGTCGGGGTGACCGAGGCCACCTCGTCGAAGGAGAGCAACCACTGGATCGCGGCCTGTCCCATCGTGCGCTCGCCGTCCCGCTCTAAGAACCGCAGGTTGTCCACCTTCTCCCACCCCGTCTCGTACCACTCGTCGGGGCGGTAGGCGCGGTGGTCGTCCTCGCCGAGTTCCGTGTCGGGCGTGACCTGTTCGTTCAGGAGGCCCGACGAGTGGGGGACCCGCGGGAGAATGGAGGTGTCGGCGTCGAGTCGGCGGACCTCCTCTATGGCGTGTCGACCCGGCGTCTGCTCGAAGACGTTGAAGACGAGCTGGAGCGCGTCGAACTCCTGTTCCACCGCTTCGGTGGCCTCCGCGAGCCAGCCGATGGAGGGGCCCAGCGCCCAGCCGACGGCCTCGACCTTGCCCTCCTCGCGGAGTTCGTCGAGTGCCTCCAGCACGTCGGGCGTGACCTCGTCGACGTTTGCGTTGTGCAGCATGAGGACGTCGACGTAGTCCATGTCGAGCCTGTCGAGCGAGCGGTCCAGCGCCGTGTGGATCCACTCGCCGTCCATCCGCTTGGGGAGTTCGCCGTGGCCGGCCTGCGGGTTGTTGTAGAAGTCGTAGCCGACCTTCGTGGAGACGGTCACCTCGTCGCGGTACTCGGCGAGGGCGTCGCCGACGAGTTCCTCCGAATCGCCGTGGCCGTACACGTCGCCGGTGTCGAAGAACGTGACGCCGCAGTCGATGGCGTGTTCGAGCATGTCGACGGCCTGCTCGCGGGAGCGGTCGCCCCACCAGTCCGTGCCGACGACCCAGGCACCGAAGCCGACTTCGCTGACCTCGACGCCCGAGTTACCGAGTTCGCGCTGGTTCATGTCCCTTCGTTGGGACGCGGTCCACTTAGCGCGTACGATTGCAGTCTACTCCCGAAGGGTCGCCACCGCGACGGACTCCCTGAGCGCGAGATCGCCGTACTCCCGCCGGACCCACCAGGCCGTCAGGCCGAAGCCAGCGACGAGCGCGAGCAACACGAGCAGCCCGCCCTCGGGGCCGAACGCGCCGCCGGTCAGGAGCGGGGGGCCGGTCGTCTCCGTCTCCAGCACGGTGACACCGACGGTGAGCCCGCTGACGGGGAACCCGTACACTGCGCCGACGACCGCGTTCCAGGTCAGGTGGACGCCGACGGCGATTCCCAGCCGACTGGTCCAGACGTAACAGAACCCGAGCAGGACGCCGAACAGCGTGATGTTCGTGATCGAGAGCAGGGTCGCGTTGGGGTTGCCGGCGTGCAGGACGCCGAACAGCCCGGCGGTCGCGAGCGTCGCGACGGTGATGGCGTGCCGGCCCGCAACTCGCTCGAATCCGGCCAGCGCCTCCGCCAGGTTCGTCAGGAGGTAGCCCCGGACGAACAGTTCCTCGGAGACGGCGACGCCGAGGAAGAAGACCAGAACCGAGAGCAGTGCGACTGGCACGGACGCGTCGCCGAACGCGAGGTAGGCGTCGGACGTTGTCACGAAGGTTCCGGTGACGGTTACCCAGCCGGCAGCGACGCCGACGCCGAACAACAGCGTCGGGAGCAGGGCGCCGAGCGCCAGGCCGAATCCCGCGTCGCGCCACCACTGGCGGTCGAGGTCGAGGCCGAGTGCCCGGATCGGGCGCCGGCCGACGATGTAGCTCGTAGCGGGGAGGGCGACGACGACCGCGACGGTCGACAGGAGCTGCCCGCCGGCGCCGTCGATCCAGGCGTCGCCGAGCGCGATCACCGCCACCGAGCCCAGCGCGAGGACCAGGAGGCCGACGACCCCCACTGCGACGGCCAGTCGCCACGGGAACCGGAGCCGGCGCTCCCGCCGGTTCCAGAAGAGTCCGACGAATAGCCCTGCGACGCCGCGACTCCCGGCGCTTCCCGCTTCCGACCGGGCCCCGGTCGCCTCGACTTCGTCGCTCTCTGACCCACCGTCCGCGCCCCCGTGCTCGTCGCTCATGTCGGGGCCGTGGAGCGCCGGCGGAATGAAACGAGGGGGTCAGCAGACGGGGAACGGGCCACAACGTGGCTCGCTCGGGGGCCGGTACGGTCGCGGTTACTGCTGGCGGTCGGTGAGCCGTCGTTCGAGGCGGGCCAGTCGCCGCTGCAGGCGCAGCATGTAGCCGAACAGCAGGACGAACAGGCTCGTGTATCCGACGAGCAAGAGCGGTTCCATCAATGGTCACCTCCGTGTGGCTGGGTGCGGACGCGGTCGGTCAGTTCGTGTAGTTCCATTCGCAGTGCCATCAGGTAGCCGTACAGCAGCGTCGCGGCGACGAAAGAGACCCCCAGCGTCAGGGGGTCGATGTTGGCGCTCACCTCGGGGTTCGCCAGCGTCGTCTCGTGGAACGTGGGCGTCCACAGCCGCGTGGACAGATACGAGATCGGAACGGTGATGAACCCCAGCACGCCGTAGACGGCCGCGTACCGCTCGTCGCTGGTGCGATCGGTCGCGCCGTAGACGAGGAGGTAGCCGGCGTAGATGAACCAGACGATCAGGAACGTGACGAGGCGGACATCGGTCCACTCCCACCAGGAGTTCCAGACGACGCGGCCCCAGATACTTCCAGTGAGCAGCGTGAGCGTCGCGAACAGGAACCCGATCTCGCCGGCGCTGTGGGCGAGCCGGTTCCAGAACCGACCGCCGTACCGGAGGTACAGCCCACTCCCGAGGAACGTCACCGACAGCGCGAGCGCGGCCACCCAGGCCATCGGGACGTGCCAGTAGGCGATGAGGTTCGCGCCGTGTTCGATTCCGTACATCGTGTCCGAGGCGTACCCGAAGACCAGCCCCATCGAGAGCAGGCCGGTGACGAGCGTACCCCACCGGACCACGCGGCTCCACATGAGCCAGTCCGCGACGCGGATCAGCCGCGAGAGCGTCGAGGTCAGTGTACTCATCGGTCTCTCCTCCTGTCGTAGTGAAACGCCGCCGACGGCGGGTTCCACCGCGGTCGTCCAGTAGTCATACTGTTCCGTTAGCGAATGTCATCGCGAGTTTGTCGAGTTCGAACAGAAGCGACACGCCGGTCCCGACGAGGACTGCGCCAGTCACGCGCCGCAGGACAGCTGGCCGGTCGCCCGCGAGCAGTCGTGACTCGAACCACTGAACGGTCCGGTTGCCCCCGTAGGCGACTGCCAGCAAGGGGACGCCGAATCCCCAGCCGTAGACGAACAGCAGCGTGCCGGACCTGACCAGGTCGCCGGTCTGCCCGACGGCGGCGAGCACGGCGCCGAGGACCGGGCCGACGCACGGCAGCCAGATGACGCCGAGCAACAGCCCCAGTGCGACGCCGCTGGCGACAGGATGGGCGTCCCGTTCGAGTCCAGACGACAGGTCGGTCGCCCACCCGGCGAGTCGAGAGGCACGGCGTTCGTAGGCGGCGTTGATACCGTCGTCGAGCAGGACCACCCCGAACCCGACGACCAGCACGGTGAACGGCAGTCGGAACGTGTCCGGACCGAGGCCGGCGACTGCCCCGGTCGCGACCCCGGCCGCCGTGAAGGAGACGACGCTCCCGGTGACGATGCCGAGCGGCCGGAGGCGATGGCCCACGCCGCCGGCCAGCAGTGGCGGGAGCATCGGCAGACAGCAGGGCGTCAGAATCGTCAGTAGCCCAGCCAGGAACACCGCCGTCACGCTCGGGAGGTCGACCATAGACGGAATGGTTGGGGGAGACTGCGCTCAGTCCCCGTCGCTCATCGCGTTCGAGATGCTGTTCTGGGTGTTCGCGGATTCGTTACGTAGCGGCTGGTCGTACCGGCTCACGTCGTCTGGAATCATGTCCTCCTCGAGGGGCGTGTCGTCGGTCGGGATGCCCGCCAGCTCGAGCTTGTGCGCCATCGGGTTGCGGTCGTAGCCGAACCGCTCCTGGGTGCGTTCGTAGTAGACGGCCTCGTCGGGCGGGCCCGTCTCGGGCCAGTCCTGTGACTGGCGCTGGAGGTTCGGCCGGTCGTGGGCGTTCATGTAGCCAGCGATGTCCTGGACGTCACGCCAGTCCGACACCGTGTGGGGGGTGCCGTACGGCATCGCCTCGCGGATGAACGCCGCCGCGGTGTAGACGCGGCCCATCCCGGCACCGTCGCCGTACGAGCCGTTCCCCCACAGCGGCGGATACTGGCCCTCGATGCCCTGGCCATCAGCGCCGTGGCAGGACGCGCAACTCTCGAGGTACAGCTCGGCGCCCCGGACCGGGTTGATCTCGGGGATCGGAACCTGCTCGTCGCCGGTCGGCTTGGCCAGGCGGCGCCAGTAGGGAGCGCTACCGATGGGCTGGCCCTGTCCGAGCCACTCTATGTAGGCCTCCATCGCCTGCACCTCGCGGCTCGTGTAGTTGGGGACGCCCTCGGGTGAGCTGGGTGCGTCCATGCTCCGCAGGAAACACCCCGTGATGCGCTGTCGCATGTCGCGCATCCGGCTGGTCCGGTTGGTCCACTCTGGGTAGCCCGCAGCGGTCCCGACCAACGGGATCAAGTCGATGTCCTGGCCGACCATCCCCTGAGTCGTCGGCAGGTCACCGCCGCCGTGACAGTTCGCACAGGAGAGGTTGTTCCCGACGTGGTCGGGCATCACCTCTGACGTATTGGCCATGATCTCCCGCCCGTAACGGACGAGGTCGCGCCGGTAGGGGTTCGCCGGGAGCGTGGACTCGTTCATCTCCTTGGGGACGAACTCGACCGCGTCACCGGCCGTCGCGTTCCGGTAGCGGAAGTTCGTCTTGTTCTCGCCCGACCGCAACCCCTCGTCGTAGACGTGCGTGTCGTTCCACTGGGTTGGGAGCGCACCCGGCCCGCCCTCCCCGCCCGGGGCGGCACCCCCGTCGCCGCCACCGGCCGGCGACGTATCGTTCGCAATCGGGGGATTGAATCCACAGCCAGCCAGCGTAAGTACCACGAGTGTGAGCAGTGTCGCCAGCGCCCGCCGATCGAGTGGGAGGTTCACGAACCGCTCACCACCGCGAACGAATCGGCAGGGTCGTGTTGTATCGTCGACAGCATGGTGAGATATCTACAATACTGGCACGCAAATTACACCGCCGGCCGTGATAACTATTATCCACACTGTGTTTATATAAACGCCAAGACAGCCCACACTCGACGAAAATGGTCTGTCGACCCGGTCAGCAGTATGAATGCTGAGGTAGATGTTGTTTGTGCTATCCAAACAATATTTATCGCGGGGCGTGGAGTAGCGGGCAGGTTCGATGAACGCGCGGAAGTCCTTGACCGCCGTCGTTCTGGTCGTCGCGCTCGGGGTCGGATATACGTCGATGAGTACGGCACCGGTACTCCGTGACGACGCGTACTCCTATCACGGCGATACGAAGTGGCACACCGACTACGAGCGGGCCGCGACCATCGCCGACGAGCAGAACAGGCCCATGCTCGTCTACTTCTGGACGACGTGGTGTACCTACTGCGAGGACTACGACGAGAACGTCTACTCCGACCCGACGGTGCGAGACCGACTCGACGAGTTCGTCCTCGTCGCCGTCAATCTCGACAACGACGGGTCGCGAACGTCCGAACTCGTCAACCGCTACGACGCGAACTACCCGCCACAGCTCGTGGCGACCCACCCGAACGGCACCCGGCTCGTGAAGATAAACGGCTACGTCGAGCGTGATCGCTTCCTCTCGCACCTCGACCGCGCCGAGCGGAGGATGGACCGATGACGACACTCGGCACGCTCCTGCTGGGGGCCGGGACCCTGCTGGCGGCGGTCGCGACGACGCTGCTCGGCGTCGGCTACGCCCGCCGGGACGACCGGTTCGACGCGCTCGTCCCACGAGTCGTCGCGGGTGCTGCCGGCCTGCTCGTCGTCTCGCTCGTCTACCTCACCTACCAGTTCGTCGTCACCGACTACAGCAACGCGTACGTCTGGCAGAACTCCGCGGACTATCTCCCGCTCCTGTACCGTGTCACGGGCGTCTACGCCAGCAACGCCGGCTCGCTGCTCCTCTGGGCGACGCTCGCCGCCGTCGTGGCCGCGTGGGCCATCTGGCAGCGCGGTCCCGGGGACGCCGAGGGCCGACTCGTCGGCGCGCTCACGATGGGCGTCGTCGCGTACTTCGGGACGGTACTCGTCCTCGATAGCCCGTTCCGGCACGTTTCGACTGCCGTCTCGGGCGGCGTCCCGACCACCGGGAGCGGTCTCAACCCGCTGTTGATCGATCCGTACATGGCCATCCATCCGCCGCTCATGTTCGCCGCCTACGCGCTGCTGACGATGCCGTTCGCCATCGGGGCGGCGCACTTCGTCGGTCTGGCCCGTCGCGACGACGGACTGTTCGCCGCCTGGCGCGGCGCCGTGACCCGCTGGCTGCGGGCCGCGTGGCTGTTGCTGACGACGGCGCTGGCGCTCGGGGCACTCTGGTCGTACACGGTACTCGGGTGGGGCGGTATCTGGGCGTGGGACCCCGTCGAGACGGCCATCCTCGTGCCGTGGCTGTTCCTGACGGCGACGCTACACGCCGTCGTCAACTACCGGCCCAGGGACCGCTACGCCCTGCTGGCGCCCGCGATGACTGCCTCGACGTTCGCGCTCGTGCTCTACACCACGACGGTCGTTCGCAGTGGCGTCTTCCGCAGCGTCCACTCGTTCGCCGACAACGGGGCCGGCCTGGGAATCGTCGTCCTCGTGGGGCTCGTCGCGCTCCTGGGTGTCGGGCTCCCGCTTGGGTACTGGCTGGTGCGCGAGGACGACCACGAGGGCAGCGGCGGGGAGTGGGTGACGCGCTCGACGCTGCTCCACGGGGCCGTCCTCGCGCTGGGCCTGCTCGCGTTCGTCTCCCTGTGGGGGTTGACGTTCCCCGTCCTGCGCGACCTCGCGACGGGGATCGAGGTGGAGGTCACCGCCCGCTACTACAATCGCTGGAGCTACCCGTTCGTGCTCGTCACGCTGCTCCTGCTCGGCTTCTACATGGACTTCGACGTCGAGGGGAAGCGCCGGGCGCTCGTCGGACTGGGCGTGTTCGGGGCGGCGACGGTGGTCGCGGCGCTGTACGCCCCGACGACGACGTGGCAACTCGGCGGCGCCGACCAGCAGGCGACGGGCCTGTACGCCGTCGTCGGGCAGGTGAGCGCGCTCTCGGTGTTCCCGCCGGTCGCCTACGTCGTGCTGGCGGTGCTCAAACGCGGCCTCACGCGCATCCCGGGCGCGCCCCGCCAGACCAAACTGAAGCAGACGGGAATCGTGTTCGTCCACATCGGCGTCGCCCTTCTGGTGTTCTCCCTGGCCTTCACCTACCTGTTCACCGGGCAGGCGTCGGTCATCGTCGAAGGCAACAGTGAGACCGGCGAGCGGGTCGACGTCCCCGATTCGCCGTACTCGGTGCAGGCGCTGTCGTTCGGGTCGTACTCGGTGCCCGAAAATCCGGACGTCGACCGGGTCGCGCTGTCGACCCGGGACATCAACCGGCGAGGGACGGCGACCAACGGGACGACCCAGACGGTCCACGGTACGGTCACCGACATCAGGCGTGGCCCCAGCGCGACGGTCTACCAGCTCGACGACTCGGGCGTCTGGCTCGGCGTCACGGCAGCCAACGGCACCACTACAACCCAGTTCGCTCGCGGCGACGAGGTCGTCGCACGGGGTGCCGTCCTCTGGGACTACGTGCCACAGGCTGCCGTCGTGGTCCTGACGTCCCCGGGGAACGTCGGCCCGGTGTCCGACCCGCCGGCGTCGCTGGGGCTGACCCGCGTGGCGGGACAGACGGTCGACCTCGCGGTGTACGAAGACGGCCAGCAGGTCACCGTGGGACGGGCCGCACAGAAACGGTATCCGCGACAGGGCGGGATGCAGACGCGGGAGGTCATCGTCGACCGCGGACTGGTCTCGGACACGTACGTCATCGCGGCGATCCAGGGCGACACGGCCTCACTGACGGTCAAACGCATCCCCCTGATGACGCCGCTCCGACTGAGTGTGGCCGCGTTGCTGTTCGGCATGCTGCTCGTCTTCCTGTTCGATCCGGCCCACGGCGTCTGGACGCGCCTGCGCAGTCCGTCGCTCGAGACCGACCCCGCAACCTCCGACTGACATGGCACGCACGACTCTTACACTCCTGGTCGCGTTCGCCTGCCTCGCCACCGTCACCGGCGTCGCCGCGGCCGATCCGGTGACCGGAACCGTCGACGTCGAGAACGGTACCGCCGAAGGCGACACCGTCACCGTCACGCCGATGGACGGCGGGTTCAAGCGAGTGGGCGAGCCGGTCTCGACGACCGTGCGGAACGGCCGCTACCGGGCGTCGGGCCTCCCCAACGCGACCATGTACGCCGTGCGCCTCCAGCACGGGAACGCCAGCCACTACCGCGTCGTCTCCGAACCACGGGCGAATTTCACGCTCTCCGCCACGCTGTCGGCACGGCTTGTGACTCCGGACGGGACGCCGGTAACCGACGCACAGCTCACGGTCCTGTCCCGGGCCGGCCCGCCCGTCGCGAGACTCGAGGCCGGACCGGAGGGCAGGATCGAACTGGGTCCGCTCCAGCTGAATCGGAGCTACACCCTCCGCACGAACCGGAACGGAGCCCCGTATCGGTACGTGCTCCGGACGGGGACCAACGCCACCGGGGCAGAACTCCGGGTGCGGCCCCCGACGAGCGACGGGGCGGCGTTACGGGTGACCGGCGGCGACCCGGCCAGCCACGTCGTCCAGCCCGTCGAGCGCAACGGCGCGACGACGGTTGTCGAGCGCATCCAGTTCGAGAACGCGGCCGACCGGCCGTTCGTCGGGCCGGTCGCGGTCGGCCTGCCGCCGAACGCGACGGTACGCTCGGTCGCCATCCAGGACCAGCAACTACGGCATCGGCGCACGGCCGACGGCGTCGCGGTGAACGCCTCTCTGGCCCCTGGTTCGCAGATCCGCGTGACCGTCCGGTACGAACTCCCCGACGGCCGGCTCGCGAAGCCTGTCCTCCACGATACCGACTCGCTGGTCGTCGTGTTGCAGGGGTACGACGCAGACCGGGTCGAGTACGCCGACGAGCTCCGGCTCGTCAACAGAAGCGGGATGCCGATCCCGATGCTGACGACGACCGCCGGACTCTCGGCCGGCGACCGGATCGCGGTCACGCTCCCGGGCGGTACCTCCGGCGGGGGCGAAGAGGGCGGACCGATGCCGCGGTTCCCGGCCACGGTGTTCGCGGTCGCGCTGCTGGCCGTCGTCGGTGGCGGCATCGCGGTGTACCGCGTCGTCTAGTCGGCGACGATGGACTCGAAGACGACCATCCCGGCCAGGAGGAGGATGCCGGTGTACGCGACGAGCAGTCGCAGCCACGAGCCGAGGGCACCCCCGACGCCGAGGAGGCGCGTGAGTTCGACCCCTGTCAGCAGGAGGGGAACGACCAGCGGGACCAGCAGGATCGGAACCAGCGATTCACGCAGGTTCGAGCGGGCCGCCAGAAGCGAGAGGACGACGCCGACGGCCGAGAAGCCGATCGCGGCCACGCCGACGACGCCCGCGAGCGCCGCCAGCATCGCCACCGGCGGCCGGTAGTTCAGGAAGACGACGGTCCCCGCGAGCGTCGAGAGCGAGATGATCGCGACGAAGACGGCGTTGCTCGCGACCTTTCCGAAGTAGATGGCGGTGCGGTCGACGGGGGCGAGCAACAGCCCGTCGATGGCGCCGTCGCGGTATTCGGCGGTGACCGCCTGCGTGACCGAGACGGTGCCCGCGAACACGAACGCGATCCAGAGCGCGCCGCGCCCCAGCACCGCCAGATTCGACACCGCCGTCGCGAACGCGAAGGCGAACGCGACGACGACCAGAAGTGCGAACACGAGCGCAGTGGCGAGCACCCGCTTGGAGCGGGCCTCGACGAGCAGGTCCTTCCGGACGACGGTCCAGACCACCCGCAGATACGTCCGTACGGTCACGACGACACCTCCAGCCCGACTGCGTCGCGGTAGGCCCGCTCGAAGGCGTCGGTGTCGGGGTACTCGGCCACCGCGTCGTCGAACCGGACCTGCCCGCGGCCGAGGACGACGGCCCGGTCGCAGTGTTCGAACCCGCGCTCGAAGTCGTGGGTGGCCATGACGACCAGTCGGTCGTCGAACCCGTCGAGGACGGCCCCGAGCGTGCCGGCCGCGCGCCGGTCCAGCCCCGCGTACGGCTCGTCGAGCAACAGCACGTCGGGGTCGTGAACGAGTGCGCGCGCCAACGACAGTCGCTTGCACATCCCGTGTGAGAACGCGACTGGGCGCTCGCTCGCCCGGTGTGCGAGCCCGACCCGGTCGAGCAACGCCTCACATCGCGCGGCGTCGACGCCGTGCAGGCGGGCGTGGAGCCGGACGTTCTCCCGGGCCGTCAACTCGTCGTAGAGCATCGTGTCGTGCGTGAGCACGCCCAGTCGGCCGCGGACAGCGTCGGGCGCCGATCCGAGGTGCGCACCGTCGAGTCGGACACTCCCCTCGGTCGGGGTCGAGAGCGTGGCCAGCACGCGGATGAGCGTCGACTTGCCGGCACCGTTGGGCCCGAACAGGCCGAGGAACTCCCCGTCGGTGATCTCGAGGTCGATCCCTCGAAGGGCGGTGAACCGACCGAACCGTTTCGTGAGTCCGTCGACGACGAGACGCGTCACGTGTCCTCGGGACGCTCGGATCCTTCGTGGGCCCGCACGGAGAGCTGGCGTGCCTCGAGCCTGCCGTCCTCGTAGACGCCCTTCGCGACGACGACGCGGCCCTCGTTCATCGTCTCGGGCTGTGTCTTCTCGTAGACGACCGGGACCGAGGCGTTCCCGTCTGTCACGGCGAACTCGAGACGGCCGTCGGCCGTGTGCAGGTCGGTCACGACGCCTTCGAGGTTGACGCGCTGGCCCTCGTGTGACCCCTCGTCGAGTTCCGTCGGCGTGACGAACTGCGCCGACGCGGTCGACGTGGTGACGAGTAACCCCGATAGCAGCAGGATTCCGACGATCGCGATACCGAGTTTGGTCTTTCGCTGCACAGTACACAAATTCAGTCGGTAATATGCATTCAATCTTCCGTGGACTAAAACGAGCCCGGCGGGGTCGAGTACCCGGCCTCGGGAGTGGCCATCGCCCCCGAGGACACGTGGTCGCCCGGGTCGGTTGACTGCCTGACTGGTCGCGGTTACCTCGTGGTAATGGGGCAGAGAGTAACGAAAACCCCTATGAACGCGGGTTCCGATGAGGTGGTATGACGAAGCGTCACGTCTCTTTGCCGCCGCTGGCGGAGGAGGGGCTCCGGGCGTTTATCGACGAGGTCGACGAGCGTCTCAGCAGCGACGAGAACACCTGCGACGTGGTCGAGGACGTGCTCGTCGACCTCCACGGCGACCGGCAGGCCTACGACCGCTGGCAGTCCGGCGAGTCGGTCTCGCCAGCCGAGCGTGTCCGTCTCCAGGGGTACGACCCCTGTAACGCGACCCTCGAGAGCGAGTACTACGCAGAGATCGAAGGGATGGACGAGGGCGAGTACGAGCGCTCGAAGCACCTCCAGTGGCTCTGGCGGCAGTTCGACGCCACCCCGATGGCCGACAACATCGCCTTCGCCCTCCGCTTCCGGCAGATGCTGGCCGACCACCTCTTCGCCGAGGCGGGCGAGGACCTCCGGCTGTTCAAGGGCATCTCCTTCACCTACGGCCACAACATCGAACTGGGCGACAACGTCGTGATCCACGACGACGTGCACCTCGACGACCGCGGGATACTCACGATCGGCGACCGCGTGTCCATCTCCGACAACGCCCACGTCTACACCCACGACCACGATGTCGTCGACCAGACCGAGGTCACCAACTACCACACGATCATCGAGGACGACGTGCGCGTCACCTACGACTCGATGGTGCAGGCGGGCGTGCGCATGGGGGAGAACTCGATTCTCGCAGCGAAGTCGGTCGCCGGCAAGGACGTGCCGGCCCACCACATCGCCGCCGGCCAGCCCGCGAAATCCATCGCCGTCAAGGAGGGCTGGGAGAGCGTCGCCGATCCCCTGGAGGACGCAAACGTCGACCGCAGCGAGGAGCGCGTCGTCGAGTACGACGTGCCCGACGTGGACGTGTTCGACGAGTTCCAGCGCGACCTCTCGCCACCCGACGCCTGAGCGGCCCTGTAATTGTATTTACCTGTAAGAATATTAATTTTTATTCGACGGGCATCTGAACGGCCGGTATGGCACAGCGATCGTATCCGTCACGGGGATCGACGACGGGGTCGGCACCGCTCGGTATCAAGGTTCTGTGCGGTCTAAGCGTCATCGTCGGCCTGTTCATGGTCGTCGGACTCGTGCTCTCGGTCGGGCAGTACACGACTGGGCTGATCGGGCTGATACTCGTGGCGTTCGGGATCGGACTGGTCCTGTTGATGGGCGTGGTCGTCTACGGACTGTGGACGCTCGAGACGTGGGCCTGGTATCTGGTGGTCGTGCTCTACACCGCGGGGACGTTGCTCTGGCTGATCCCCCCCTGGAGCGTGCCCGAACTGGCCACGATCCTGCTCACCGTCCTCCTGCTGGCCTATCTGTTCCACGTCCGGGGCTACTACCTCGGGTCCTGATTCACGGCTTCCCGCCCGACCGGCTCCCCCTCATCCAGTGCAACCGACGGAAGAGCCAAGTACCGTGATACCCAATCACATGGTATGGAGGTCTGGACCTGGATCGTGGCGTACATCGTCGGGTTCAGTCTGCTCCAGTTGCTGGTCTACCGGTACTTCCGGGACAGCGATCCGTCGGTCGAGGGCACCTCGCCGGGCACGGGCGAGCAGTACTCGGCCGCGGCCGACGGACTGGAGCGAGACCAGACGAGTCGCCGGACGCGTCAAGACGACGGGACAGTGTGCCAGCACTGTGGTACGTTCAACGAACACGAAGCGACGTATCGATACTGCAAACACTGCGTCTCGCCGCTCCGGTAGCGACGGGGTTTTCCCCGCCAGCGTCGACCGATCGGTATGCGAAGCGTCGCGATCAACGTCGCCGCCAACACCAACCAGCCCGGCGTCCGCGGCCCACTGTTCTCCGACGGCTCCTTCGAGTACGTCCCGATCCCCGAATCCGAACCCGTCCGCGCCGACGCGACCGCCCCGACCTACGCCGACCTCGATCTGACCACCGACGTACCCGCCGACTACCGGTCCCACCCTGTGCACCTCGACCCGGAGTTCGCCGAGTATCCACACTGCGATCGGTACACCTACGGTGACAACAACGGCGTGAAGGCCCGGCCCATCTCGGAGCTATCGGCCGGCGACTACCTCTTGTTCTACGCCACACTCGCCACCGACGCGGACCGCCCCGACTGGGCCCCGCCCGAGTGGGGTGCGTTCCTGATCGGAGCGTTCCGACTGGCGCGCGACCCACTGACTGGCGAGGCCTACCGCGACCTGTCCGCCGACGCCGAGGCCCGCCGAATCTTCGCCGACAACGCCCACGTCAAGCGCGACCCGTTCGACGCCCGCGTGCTCGTCCACGGCGACCCCGACGCGTCGGGGCTGTACGATACCGCCGTCCCACTGAGTACCCCAGAGAGCGGCAGCGAGGCGAACCACGTCGTGACCGACCTTTCGACCGACTCCGGGAAGGGGCCGTGGTGGCGGCGACCGCTCCGGTTCGATCCCGACGCGACCGAACGGCTGTTGGCCCTCGATCCCGCCGACGCCGCCCGGCTGTCGGACCGGTGAGACGGCACGCTCCCGGGGCGCGTGTCCCGCACCGTTCTCAATCGTGAGAACACAGCAGGAACACCTATATTCCGAGATGGGTCTGTTCCGGGTATGCGCGTTTCGAGCGGTGTCCCCGGTTTCGACGAGATCGTCGAGGGCGGCCTCCCGGCGAATCGGCTGTACGTGGTCAGCGGACCACCGGGTAGCGGGAAGACGACCTTCTCCTCGCAGTTCATCACGGAGGGCGCCCGCAACGGCGAGAACTGTCTGTACGTGACGATGCACGAGTCCAAAGACGAACTCGTCAACGACATGTCGAACTTCGACTTCGGCTTCGAGAAGGTGATGCGCTCCGATCGGGTGCAGTTTCTCAACCTCGTGACCGAGGCCGGCAAGCGGACTATCACCCAGTTCGGGACCGACGGCGGCCTGACCAACCGGCTGAAAGCGTTCATCGAGTCCAACGACATCGACCGCGCGGTCATCGACTCGACGATGCTCCTCCAGCACTTCTTCGCAGATATGTCCGAGGAGATCACCGGCTTTCTCTCCTCGCTGAAACAGACCGACGCGACGATCCTCCTCATCTCGGAGATGACCGATCCCACCTCCTACTCCGACGAACACTACCTCGCCCACGGGGTCGTCTTCTTCCACAACTACATGGAGGCCGGCGGGATGACACGCGGCGTCCAGACGATCAAGATGCGCGGGACCGCCATCGACTGTGACATCCACAAGATCGGGTTCTCGGACGCGGGCCTGCGCGTCTATCCGGACGAGAAGATACAACGATGAGTCTCTACGAGGACCGCTTCGACACCGACTGGGACCACCTCGACCGCGACGAGGCCATGGAGCGTGCCTTCGCGCTCGGCGTCGCCGCCTCGCTCGGTGAACGCAACGAAGACGAGTACGAGGCCATCCACCAGGCGATGGGGTCGAACTACGACGCCAGCATCGTCGAACTCGCCTACGAGGAGGGCAAACAGAAGGGACGGAAGCGCAAACGCGCCGTCGACAGCGCGACCGACGCCGAGGAGATCTGGGAGACCGTCATCAGCGCGGAACTCGACGACGCCCGACCCGCCGAGGACGAACCGGCCGACCGGGCCACCGACCTCCCCTCCGCCGTCTCGGACCCCCCGGAGATGACCGAGCGACCGGATCGAGACCCCGAACAGACGGAGTTCCCTGACTTTCTGGAGTAACTAGCGCGGGAGTTCGAGGTTCACCACGGTCCCCGCCGTCCCGTCGCCGATCCAGACACGCCCACCGTACTGTTCGACGACCGAGGCCGTCAGGAAGAGTCCGAGGCCCTCCCCGTCGCTGTCGATTCCGCGCTCGCTGGGCTCGAACACGTCCGCCCGCACCTCCTCGGGAATCCCGGGACCGTTGTCCGCGACCGAGAGGACCACTGCGTCCTCGTCCACCTCGACCGACAGTTCCACTCTCGGTTCCGCGCTGTCGTTGTGTTCCACGGCGTTGGCCAGGACGTTCGCGATGGCCCGCCCGAGCAGGTCGTTGGCCTGGACGGTACAGTCCGACGGGATCGACCCCTCGACCACGAACGTCCCGTCGGGGAACCGCTCCCGCGCGTCGGCCAGTTCCTCGGTCAGGACAGTCCCGAAATCGACCGACAACAGGGTCGGCTCCTCGGTGAGCGTCCGCGTGATGTCCCTGATCTCCTCGATCGTCGCCGTCATCTCGTCGGCCCGGTCGATCACCGTCTCGGCGTGATCGACCGCCTCCTCGTCGACGCGCGCTTCGAGAACCTGCGCCTGCCCCCGGATGACCGTCAGCCCGTTCAGCAGGTGGTGGCGGAGGATCCGGTTGAGCACTTCGTTTGTCTCCTGCTGGCGCTCGAGGAACTCCTGTTCGAGTTTGGCCTGAGTCGCTGCCTCCGCGTTCTGTTTGGCCCTGACCTGTGCGACCCCGACCAGCAGACCGAAGAACCCGCCGGCGACGATCTCGGTCATCGACTCGACGCTCATCGGCACGTCCTGCCCGAGCAGTCCCAGCAGGACCGACCACCCGGCCAGCCCCACCATCGTGTAGATCCCTAGCGCGTACCAGACCGCGACCGTCCGGCGTCCATCGGTCGTCAGCTCCTGCTCGTGGAGTTTCAGCCCCTGCCAGACGATCAGCGTCACGAACAGCGCCGGCAAGACCAGATCCAGCGCCCGGAAGAACGGTTCCCCGACGCGCATCCGGACCAGCCCGACGAACAACCCGAGCAACACCAGACTCACGACGGGAACGATCCACTCGAAGAAGGTGTCGAGAACCCACTCGTCGACATCCGCCCAGTCCATATCCCCTGCTTCCCCCTGCCCGACTCGCCGTCTTATGTGTGTCGAAGTGCCAGACGGCTATCGGACGCGTCAGGCCCCCTCGGATGTGAGGACGAACCTTTTACCCGAACGCTGCCGAGACAGTAGCCACGGAAGCACCGAGTGGGGCGTCGTGGGGACGACGCGTGACCGCTTCCGGGGATCGACGGATGGGACAGACACGCGACAGCGCGACAGACCAGTACAGTGCATTCGACCGAGCGACGTGGCTAGTTCTGGGCCTCACAGTTCTGGGACTCGCCGTCTCGGGCGCGGCGGCCGCCGACGGCACGGCGACCCCGTCGCCCCTGACGCCGGCTCCAGCCGCCGACGACCCCGGCGCGGCCGACCCCGTCGACGCGAACGCCGGACTGACGCTCCCGTCCGCCACCGGCCCCGTCGCCGGTGCCGGAATCGCAACGGGTCTCGTCGTCGCCGTCGGCCTGTTCTCGCGGTTCGAGCGGGACTGAGGACTGGCGAATCGTTCTCCGTAGAACTGCGCCGATTGCTCGTTTCGCTCACGGGTCACTGCGTTCCCCGTTCGCCCACCGAGGCGCTCACTCCGTTCGCGCCTCGCAATGCGCCGGCCGGGAGTTCACCGAGCACCGCGAGGTGAACGCCGACCGACTACGTCGGTCGGAAATTGAACCGGATGGAGACGTTCCGGGCCTGTGGCCTCGCTCTGCTCGGCCATTCCGGGCTGCGACTCCCAGGGTTCAATCCCTGGCCTGCTCGTACGCGACGCTCACTGGAGTTCGCGTCGGTACTGCGCCGGCCGGGAATTGAACCCGGGCTATGAGCTTGGGAAGCTCATGTCCTACCACTAGACCACCGGCGCTCACATCCGTTCGCGCCGAGCCTCGCTTCACTGCGTTCAGCGAGACACCGGCACTCGTTCGTTCCTCACTCGCGCCGAGCCCTGCGTCGCTTCGCTCCGCAGGACACCGGCGCACTTCGCTCACTTCGTTCGCGTCCCGAGCGCCACCTCGTTTCACTCGGTGGCACACCGGCACTCGGTTCGAGGTACCTCGTCCCGGCACTTGAACGTAGCGCTTCGCCCGACAACTCCCGGTGATCGTTGCACGTCGGTAAGCCGGGGCAAACCAGACCGTCGGCACGCCGATCGTCGTGAAACCGTTGCAGGCCGTTGCTATTCCGTATATAACCAAGCCGCCGTCGTCCTTTGAAATGGTGCATGCCAGCCAACTATCTACGCCGCGCCGCCGGTGTCGTTCTGGTGGCCGCACTCCTCGGGACGCTCCTCGTCGCCGGGGCGACAGCCGGCCTCGCACAGGAGGAACCGACGGAGACGCCAGAGACCGAAACCGACGACGGAACGGCGGACGTCCGGATCGTCCACGCGGTCCCGGACGCGCCGGCCGTCGACGTAGCGGTCGACGGTGAGACCGTTCTCGAAAACGTCACGTTCGGGACGGCGAGTGATTACCTGTCGGTCGACGCCGGCGCGCGACAGGTGACCGTCACGGCCGCGAACGACTCCGAGGAAGTGCTCTACGACGAGACACTGCCGATCCAGGAAGGCACCTACACCGTCGCCGCCGCGGGTGAGGCAGGCGAGGACGCCGAGGAACCGTTCACGCCCGTCGTCCTCCTGGACGAGGGTGAGCAACCCGCCGACGACGAGGCCATGGTCCGACTCGCCCACCTCGCGCCCGACGCACCGGCCGTCGACGTGTCCGTCGCCGACTCCAACGAGACGCTGTTCGAGAACGTCAGCTTCGCGAACAGCTCCGACTACCAGACCGTGCCCGGCGGTGACTACACGCTCGAAGTGCGACCAGCCGATGCGGAGGACGACTCCGAACCCGTCGCCACCGTGGACGTCACCCTCGACAACGGGACCGCTTACACCGCCTTCGCCGTAGGCTACCTCGAACCCGACGACGCTGCCGGCGAGGAGCCCTTCGACGTGATCCTCGAATCCGATCAGCTCGCCGAACCGACCGTGGAGAACGAGTCGGGCATGACGCCCGAGATCACCGTCGAAACCGTCGCCGAGACGCCGACCGACGCCGCGGACGAAGACGACGAGACGCCGACCGCCGACGAGTGATCCGCGTGGGACTCACCCGCCGGTAGTCCGGCGGGGCCGTTCTTTTTTCGCCGATCGAACCGGACGCGTGTCCGGGAATCGGGCCACGGCGGGACGTATTAGTCGGTCGGGGTCGAACGGGACCACATGACAGCCACGGACGAAATCGCCCGCGCCGGGGAGCCGCTCGACCTCTCGCTGTCGACGGCGGAACTCGACGCACACCGGGATCACATCACGGCGTTCATCACCGACCAGCTCGACGCGGCGGGGGTCGAGGACGCCATCATCGGGCTCTCGGGGGGGATCGACAGCACGCTGACCGCGTATCTCGCCGTCGAGGCGCTGGGTCCTGAGCACGTCTACGGGCTCGTGATGCCGAGCGAGGTCAACCGCGAGGAGAACATGAGCGACGCCGAGCGGGTGGCGGAGACGCTCGGCATCGAGTACGACGTGGTGGCGGTCGAACCCATCGTCGACACCATCCTCGACGTGGTGCCGGGGATCGATCCCACGGTCGACGCGGAATCGGAGTCTCTCCGGACCGCCGTCGGGAACCTCCGGGTCCGGGCGCGTGCGGTCCTGAGCTACTTCTACGCGAACCGCGAGGACGCGCTGGTGCTGGGGACGGGCAACCGCAGCGAGGCGCTGGTCGGCTACTTCACCAAGTACGGCGACGGTGCGGTCGACTGCCACCCAATCGCCAACCTCTACAAGGGACAGGTGCGCCAGCTGGCCAAACATCTCGGCGTCGAGGACGACCTCGCGGAGAAGACCGCCAGCGCCGAGATGTGGTCCGGGCAGACCGACGAGCAGGAGCTCGGCGTGACCTACGAGACGCTCGACTCGGTGCTCGCGCTGCACGTCGACGGCCCGCTCTCGAAGTCCGCGACCGCACGGGAGATCGACGTCGACCCGTCGGTCATCGATCGGGTTCGCGGGCTCTACGAACGGAGCGCACACAAACGACGGCTGCCGCCGGGGCCGGAGCCGCTGGCCTAGTTCGTCTCGACGACGATCCGGATGGCGTCACCGTCCTGCAGGACGTACGACGACGGGTCGATGTCGTTCCCGTTCACGGCGACGGTGACGTTCGTGTTCGCGTCGTCGTCGGTGTAGGTCGTGCCGTCGTAGGTGACCGACGAGTCGTTGACGCCGATACCGAGCGTCGACATTCCGTACTCGAGCGTTACGCCCTGGGCGTGTTTGTGCCAGCGCTGGCCGTTGCCGTTCTCGAAGTGGAACTCTCTGGCCTGTCTCTGGTACTGCTGCTGGCTGAAGTCGATCGAGGTGCCCTCGATGACCACGTCGATCGGTCCGTGTTCGTGGACGGTCTGGAGACCGTAGGGCGTCTGTTCCACGTCACCGACGTCCCCACTGGCGGCCGCCGAACCACCACCACCCGTGTTGAGGAAGAAGATCACGTAGACGAGCACCCCCACCGTCAACAGGAGGGTGCCGCCGATGATGGCCGGTCCCGTCGGGAACTCCTCCTCCTCCTCGTCGCCGACGTGGTCGGCGACCCGGCGGCGGTCGATGCGGCTCAACTCGGACTCCTCGTGGTCCGCGTGCAGGTGTTCGAGATACGCCCCCTCCTCCTCGAACGACGCGTCGCAGTAGTTACATTCCGGCATGGCACTCCCCGTGTCGTACTGACACGCTTGGAGATTCGACGGTTCAACCTTTTCGGTCCGACACTCACCTCGGCCCGATCAGGTCCGGTCGAACTCAGCGGCGGCGTGCAGATCGGCGAAGGCGTCCGCTTCCCGACGCTCCTGCTCGGTCCGCCCGTCGTCGTCGCGCAACCGCCGTTTCAGAACGCCGAGCGCACCGTGGTCGTTCGCCGCGAGTTCGTCCGCAACCGCCCGCGGATCGTCGGTGATCCGGGAGATCAGCCCCATCCGCAGGGCCGCCTCGGCGTCGACGATCCGCCCCGAGAGCGCGATGTCCATCGCCTCGCCCTCCCCGACGACGCGGGGGAGCCGCGCCGTGCCACCCCAGGCCCCGAACAGGCCGAGTTTCACGCCGGTCTCGGCGAAGGTCGCCTCGGGAGTCCCGACCCGGAGGTCACAGGCGAGTGCGAGTTCGACGCCACCGCCCCGGGCGGCCCCGTCGATCCCAGCGACGACCACGCTCTCGCTGTCCGCGATGGCGCGCGCGACCACCTGCCCGCGAGCGGCGAACGCCCGTGGATCCTCGAGGTCGGCGACCACGTCGAGGTCGGCCCCGGCACAGAAGGCGTCGCCGGCTCCCCGCAGGTAGACGACGGGGGCGTCGGTGTCGGTGACGGCCGCTTCCAGCGCGTCCAGCCCCGACGGGGTGAGGGCGTTGCGTCGCTCGGGCCGGTCGAGCGTGACGATCAGCACGTCCTCGGCCCGTTCGGTCGTTATCATGCGGGGTCCGTGGTCGGTCGTTTCCAAAGGTCTTTGCCTTTCCCCCCGCTAGGTCGGCGTAATGGAGGAAGCCGCTGCGGTTCGGCGAGCGGCGCTGGAGGCCGTCGACGACGTCGATCCGGACCGTCTCTTCGAGCGCATCGAACAGCGCATCGAAGAGGGGTCGATGGCACCGGGGGCGCTGACGCTGTGCAGTGCGGCGGCCGTCGAGGAAGCGACCGGCACCGACGGCATCGCCGACCGCGCCGCCGGCGTCCAGTTGATCTACGAGGGGCTCCGGCTCACCCGCTCGCTGGCCCACGCCGAGCCGTGGGCCGGCCACGGCCACCTCGACGACTGGACGACGACGGACGCGGCCGCGACCCGATCCGACGACGGGAAGGCCCGCGCGGCCGCAGCGGCCGATCTGGACGTCCTCGTCGCCGACATCCTCGTCGCACGCGGCTTCTACCTCCTCGCACGCACGGAGGCCGCCGAGGCCGCCGTCGGCGTCGTCCGCTCGTTCGGCCAGGATCAAACCGTGCGCCGGGAGACCGACGACCCCGCACTCGACGGCAACCTCGAAGCCGACGTGTTCGAGCTGGCCGTCGTCGCCGGAACCACCGCCGCCGGCGGCAGCGCCCCCGTCGGCCTCCGGGAGTTCGTCACCGATCTCGCGACGGTCGAGGGCGACCTGCCACAGGCCGTGGCCGTCCTCACCGACGATGTCCGGGACCGCCTCGCCGGACTCGTCGGAACCGACCCCTCGCCGGCCGGCGGTGCGCGAACCTCCGCGGACCACTGAATCCGATTGGCGTTCGGAAATCCCTGAACCTTGGAGCGGTACGTCACGGTACGCCACGCCGACCGGCTTTCATCACATATTTATACGGTAGCCCAGTAGAACCGGGCACAGCGGACGGACGCTGCCGTCCGAGGTGCCTGGGTAGCTTAGCGGTAAAGCGCGTCCTTGGTAAGGACGAGACCGCGGGTTCAATTCCCGCCTCAGGCTCTTCTCACAGTTCCACTGAGTTCCAGTTCGCCTGTAACCGTCGGAGACCTTCGATACTCGAGATTCGAATCGGGGACAGGCGTGGCGTCCCAGATACTGTAGCCTCACCGTCAAGTTATAAATAATCGCCGAGCGCCACTGGATACGTGGCGGACGACTACGTGTATCGGACGGCGATCACTCGTCTCGAGGTCTCCGACGAGCAGCGTGTGCGGCTCGAAGAGACGATAGCCGAGTGGAAGCGCGGCTGTCAAATTGCGACGAATCTCGCGTGGAACCGGTGCCACGAGAAATCAGACGTTCAGTCACTCGCCTACGATACGCTGCGAGAACGAACCGACCTCGGGAGTCAACACGCGATTCTCGCCACACACCAGGCCGCACAGGCGATAACTGGCTGTATCGAGCGTAGGTCGAGAGGGGAGCAAACGAGCAAGCCGCGATTCACTGCGCCGACAGTGAAATACGATTCTCGGACGCTGACACTGTTCGACGACGAGACAGTGTCACTCAGTACGACCGAGAGTCGGATTCGCTGTCCGCTCGTCCTTCCGGAAGACGACGACGGGTTCCAGTGGCAATTCCTCGATTCGGAACGCTGGGAAGTGACCGAAAGCACGCTCACTGCCGACGGGGACGACTACTTCCTGCACCTCGGTTTTCGACGCCCGAAAACGGACGCACAACGGACCACCGCCGAGAACGGAACGGTTCTCGGGGTCGACCTCGGTGTCGAAAACATCGCTGTCACTAGCACCGCGCGGTTCTTTCCAGGTGGGGAGTTGAACCATACGCTCAGTGAATTCGAGGAGGCACGTGCTGGACTGCAGCGAACCGGGACCCGAAGTGCTCACCGAACGATCGAACAGGCGAGCGGTCGCCAACTCCGACGCGTTCGTGACGAGATGCATCGCGTCTCGAAAGGAATCGTCACCGAAGCCGTCCGATACGACTGTGATCGCATCGTCTTCGAGGACCTCACACACATCCGAAAACGAACGGAGGGTGCGTGGGGGCACAGGTGGGCGTTCCGACAGCTCTACCAGTTCGTCGAGTACAAGGCTGAACGTCACGGTATCGAGGTCACACAGGTTGGGTCGGCCTATACGTCGAAACGGTGTGCCGAATGTGGGTTCACGTCCGACGAGAACCGTCCGACTCGTGAGCACTTCGAGTGCCAGTCGTGTGGAACGGAAGCGAACGCGGATTACAACGCGGCGAAAACCGTTGGAATGCGGTACGTCCGTCGGGGCCAACAGTCGTCCCGGCGGACGGGCGATGGTCAACTCGCCCTGAAGTCCGGAACGGTGACACCGAACGGCGGATTTACCGCCTACCCCGACGGGTTCGAGGCCGAGTTCACGGACAAGCCCCAGTATGCTACCGCGCCACCATCAGATCCGGTCTGATGGGAACCGGCGGGCGGAACTGTGGCAGTTGATATTCCGGCCTAGACTCTTCCGCGATATCAACCACCCGAGGAGTCTTCCGTCCCCCAGATAGACCACGGTGCTACCGACTTGAGCCGCCGCGGCACCACCCTCGTGCGGACGACTATCCCGCACAGTTCGAGGCGCGTCTGTGTCACGACGCGGCCCCGTACCGGACCGGGGCGTGAGTTCCAGACTCCTCTCACCCACCCAACTTTTCATCCCTGATAATCGGGCGCAAGATATTTTACCCATCCGCGCCTATCCGGTAGTAGGCACCAACACGGTGCCACCCCCACCCCCCACCCCCACCGATCCCCCACCCCTTTCTACTTCGACGCTACACCCCCGAGCGATAGCTGTGTGCGCTGATCCGCCCGGATCGACGATCCCGCCGAGTTCCCGTGCTAGAGAACCACAGTCCATTATATTCGTTAGTTCGCTCTAGGATCCGGAATGCGATTAAAGAGTTTTAACATTATAGACCATAACATTTTTCTGCTGATGTATGCTCGTGACGGATGCGTACGAACAGACACCGCGAAACGCGGGCGGAGTTCAATGCTACCGGACACGATCCCTCGTAGATACCAGTCGTCAGCCGCTGTCGGCACGTGGGTCCAGCGGGTGGTTCGCGCCGTCGCTGGTCCTCGGAGTGGGGTCGACCGACTGGCCCTGCGCCGGGTCGTCGACGGTACTGGAACTCCCTCGCGCGGTTCTCGGGCGGTTCCTGGGTCCCGCCGTCCGCGAGCCGTTTCGACAGAGATAAACCGATTCTACTGGAGGACCTACACGCAATAACCATGGCACACGATTCAGATGGGGACGACCCCGTTGCGAGCAACGTCAACACGACAGAACCGTTCCTTCGCGACGTCGACAACAAGAAGGCACGCGAACTGCGCGAGCAGCTGAACAACGAAGACTTCGTCTTCGCACCCGGTATCTACCACGCGCTCGACGCCCGACTGGCCGAGATGGCCGGTCTGGACGCCGCGTACATGTCGGGCTACTCGACGGTCCTGGGCCAGTTCGGCTTCCCGGACCTCGAGATGGTCGACATGCGCGAGATGGTCGAGAACGCAAAGCGCATCGTCGAGGCGACGGACCTGCCCGTCATCGCGGACTGTGACACCGGCTACGGTGGCATCCACAACGTCCGCCGCGCGGTCCGAGAATACGAGAAGGTCGGCGTCGCTGCGGTCCACATCGAGGACCAGACGACGCCCAAGCGCTGCGGTCACATCGCCGGCAAGAAGATCGTCTCCCGCGAAGACGCCAAGGCCCGCTTCGAGGCCGCCGTCGACGCGAAGCAGGACGAGGACACGATCATCATCGCCCGGACCGACGCCTACGGTTCCTCCAACGGTGACTGGGAGGAACACCTCGAGCGCGGTCGGATGTACGCCGACGCCGGCGTCGACCTGGTCTGGCCCGAGATGCCCGACCCGTCCCGCGAGGACGCCGTCAACTACGCCGAGACCATCCACGAGACCCACCCCGACCTGAAGCTGGCCTTCAACTACTCCAGCTCCTTCGCCTGGTCCGAGGAAGAGGACCCGCTCACGTTCCAGGAACTGGGCGACCTCGGCTACAAGTACCAGTTCATCACCCTGTACGCCCTGCACTCGGGCGCACACGCGGTCTACGAGGACATGGTCAACATCGCCGAGAACGACGAAGAAGCCCAGTGGGACCTCGAGGACCGCTACCTGGGCCACGAGACCGAGAGCCACCACGAGCTCTCCTTCGTCCCGCGCTTCCAGAACATCGAAGCCAAGTTCGACCCCGAGGCCAAGAAGCGCCAGGAAGAGTCCGCCGGCTTCAGCGACGACGAGGAAGACGCGGTCATCAGCTCCGACCAGGACTGATCGGCTACGCACCGCTTTTCTTTCGACGCCTGCCGCGTAGCGACAGCGCCGCCATGGCAGGACCGCCTGGCTACAGCGACGCCCAGCGCCGCGTCTCGGTCGACACGGCGCGATAGCCGCGGCTCCCCGGTCGACCCTGGTTCGAAAAATCAGCGGCTCGCAGTCGCGAGTGGGGAAGTGACGCGCCGACCCCGACCCGCCGGGTCCGTCAGTCGTCGGCGGCCCGTTCGACGACGGTCACGACCACGTCCCAGTCGGGGTGGCCGTCGTCGCCGTCGACGTCCCAGCCGCCCTCGACCGCGATGCCGTTCTCGTGTGCCGTCCGCAGTAACTCGGTGAGCAACGTCTCGAACGTCGTCTCGTCGGTGACGTTCAGTTGTGGGTCCTCCATGATGTCCTCACGGGGTATGCAGTGACTTCGGCAGAACCGGTGCCCCGTGTCGCCCGGCGCGAGGTCCGTAGCAGTGTACAATCGCCGTACCCGATCATATGGGGCCCCGACTTAATAACCCCGGGATAAACTTGGTATACCATGGTCACCCCACCAACCCGGGCGCTATCCCCGATTTCGTGTAGAGAATATTAAAAAAATCAGGGATTGCTTATGGCTGGGCCGTGTAGCCTCGTATACCAAGGCAGCCACATTTGACCCCGGAACAAGAACCAGCAGACACTGAACGGTTCATGAGTGTCATCGTGGAGATGGAAGTCGTCGCGAGTGATTTCGAGCTGGGTCGCATCCTCGATATCGTCCCCGGTGTGCGGATCGAGGTGGAAACGATGGTACCCGCCGGAGAGCGAGCGGTGCCGCTGTTCTGGGTCTACGACGGTGACCAGAACTCCTTCGAGTCCCGCGTCCAGGACCACCCGGCCGTCGACGCGGTCACAGAGATCGACGTGTTCGAGGATCGCACGCTGTACGCCATCGACTGGAACGTCGAGTTCGACCACTTCTTCGGCGCGATCGTCGAGAACGACGGGCACGTCCTGGCCGCGACGGGCCACAGTGACGCCTGGCAGTTCGAGCTCCGGTTTCCCGGCCACGATAGCCTGTCGACGTTCCGGGAGTCACTGGACGACGCCCGAATCAGCTTCGAGGTGATCCGGGTGTACAACCCTACCCGACCCGACGCCGGGCCGTGGTTCGGCCTGACGCCGACCCAGCGGGAGGCGCTGGTGCTCGCCGTCGAGTCCGGCTACTACGACATCCCCCGGACCTGCACCACCGTGGAACTGGCCGAGAAACTGGACATCTCCGATCAGGCCGTGACCGAACGGCTTCGCCGGGCCATCGTCAACCTCGTCGACCACTCGCTGCTGGTGTCCGGGGACGATGGCGACTGAGATCCGTCCGCGCCGGTACGGTGGCGGCCTCCACCGGGTGCATGGTCGACCATGCGCCGGTTACAACCGGTTCTGGGTCGATAGTCGATTGCACACGAATGACTCCCAGGGAATACGAGAGCGACGGTCGTGGACTGGATAGTACAGCCGACCCGTCGTTCGACAGGTGGCTCGAACTGCTCGCACACAGGGATCGCCGCCTGGTACTCTCGACGCTCGCCGAGAACGGCGACGAGAGGATCCCTGTCAGCGTCCTGAGCGACGAGGTGGCCCGCGAACGGGGGGACGACGTGAACCCGGAGGCGGTCCTGATCGACCTCCACCACGTCCACCTGCCGAAGCTCAGTCGCGAGGATATTATCGAGTACGACCCCGAGGAGTCACTGGTGACCTACCGAGGCCACGACGGACTCGAACGGTGTCTGCGCGCCGTCCAGGACGCGGCAGCCGACTGACCCCCGCCGGACAGTAGCCACCCGAACGGCCGGCTCTCGACTCGATTCGGCCAGCTTTAAGAGCCGCGGAGTAATCTCTGCGAGTGACTACAATGACTGCAATCGACACGCGTCTCCACGACCGAAAGTTCGTGCGGACGTTCTTCACGACACCGACGGCGGAGAAGGGGGTCGACGACTCGGCGAAGAAGCTCCGAAGCGCCATCGGCCTGCGCGGCATGCAGGCCCCGGACGTGTGGGTCCCGGACAACGAGGACGCCACCGCGCCCAACATGCGCGATGAGGGTGCCGAGAACATCGCCGAGGTCGTCGCCGAGGAGGGCGAGGAGTTCCCCGGCGAGATCCACCCCCGCGTCGTCTGGCACCGCGACAGCCCCAGCACGCGCTACAAGGGCTTCCAGCACATGCTCGAGATCGCCGACCCCGAGAACGGTGCCGTCGAGAACATCGACGGGTTCGTCATCCCGGAAGTCGGCGACATCGACGACTGGAAGAAGGCCGACGAGTTCATCACGATCGTCGAGAACGAGTACGGTCTCGAAGAGGGCAGCCTCGCCATGTCCGTCATCATCGAGTCCGGCTCCGCCGAACTCGCGATGGGCAAGCTCCGCGAGGAGATGGGCAAGGCCGACAACAACCTCGAACGCCTGTTCCTGCTGGTCGACGGTGAGGTCGACTACACCAAGGACATGCGCGCCATCACGCCGACCGGCGGCCTCCCCGAGTGGAAGGAACTCCGCCACAACACCTCCCGCGCGGCCAGCGCCGCCGGCTGCATCTCCGTGGACGGTCCCTACGACGACATCCGCGACGTCGACGGCTACCACGAGCGCATCACCGCCAACAACGCGATGGGCATGCTCGGCATCTGGTCGCTGACGCCCGGACAGGTCGTCGAAGCCAACAAGAGCCCGCTCCCGCCGGAAGAGGGCTACTGGGTCATCGACGCCGACGGTCGCGAAGTGGAACTCGACAGCCAGGACGGCGTCGAGGTCTACAGCGGCGACCGGATCGAACTCGAGGAAGAGGACGGCGGCTACGAACTCGAAGTCGGCAGCGACGAGATCTTCGTCGAGTCCGAGGAGGAACTCGCCGACGAACTGCTCGACCTCGTGGACTACGTCCCGAGCATGGACGACATCGTCGACTCCATGGAGGAGTTCGAGGCGGCCAAGGAGGCCGGCAAGGGCGCGATCGCGATGACCCGCGCGGCCACCGTCGAGATCGACGGGATCCAGGTCGACGTCTCCAGCGACCGCATGTGGGACGAAGCGACCTACCAGGCGCTGATGACGCCGGTCAAGCTGTTCCAGGACGTCTACGAGAACCGTCCGGACCAGCACGACGACCTCGCGGACCTGTACAGCGAGGACGTCGTCGAGCGCGCGATGGACGTCGGCAACTGACGCAACAGCCACACTCGTTTTTTGGCGCGTAGATCACCGGTCTACCCGCAGGTAGGGCTAGTGTTTTTACCCGTGGTGGCACATCACACACCCATGAAGTTCGTCATCGTCGGCTACGGCCGGGTCGGGATGCGCACTGCACGGACCCTCCAGTCCGAGGGCCACGAGGTCATCATCGTCGAGCGCGACCACGACAAGATCGCCCGCGCCGAGTCCGAGGGGTTCGCGGTCGTCGAGGGCGACGGCGCCGAGGAGGACGTGCTGGACGCGGCCGAAGTCGCCGACGCCGACGCCATCGCCGCGCTCACGGGTGACCTCAACACGAACTTCGCGGCCTGTATGGTCGGGAAACACAACGGCTGTCGCACGGTCTTGCGCATCGACGAGGACTACCGCGAGGAGATCTACGAGAAGTACGCCGAGGACGTCGACGAGATCATCTACCCCGAACGGCTCGGGGCCGCCGGGGCCAAGACCGCTCTGCTGGGCGGGGACTTCAACGTCCTCGCGGACATCACCGAGCAACTCTCGGCGGCCAGCGTGCAGATCCCGGAGGGCTCGCCGATGATCGGCAAACGCGTCGTGGAGATCGACCTCCCCGCAGACGCCCGCGTCTACGCCCACGGTCGCGCGAACGAACCCATGACGATCCCGCTCCCCCAGACCGCGATCCAGGCGGGCGACAGCGTCGCCCTGATCTCACATCCCGACTCGCTGGCGGCCGCTCGCGAACAACTGCGCGGCGAGAGCGCCTGAGCTATCGAAACGTTGGGAAAGGAAGTGGGGTGGGGTCAACGGTGTCCGGGCGCGCGATAGGATGGGAGACTGAGGCCGCCTGTGCGCGCCCTAATTTTCAGCAGGCCCGGGTATTACTTAAATTCGCGTCAGACATCCGTCACACGACCGCAGGACCGCAGGCAGGCGACGGCGTCACCTCGCCGGAACAGCGTCCGATACGCCGAGCGATCTAGCCGGTATCGGGTACGCGAGGCCACCCGCGAAACCCCGGACAGTTGCTGGCAACGCTGATATACCGGCAGTTCCGAAGGCGTGTCGTGGCCGTTTCGACCGTCGAACGCGTCAGTGAACGGTTGCCCGTCGCCGTCGGAGAGCTGACGGGCGCGCTAGGGGATTCGGTTACGGTGTTGCCCCTCGTGGTCGCGCTGGGGGCACTGACCCCCGCCTCGCTGCCCCACGTACTCGTCGGGTTCGGCGTCTTTCAGATCGTCTGGGGGGTGCGCTATGGGCTCCCGCTCTCGGTCGAGCCCATGAAGGCGTTGGCGGGGCTGGCCATCGCCGGCGCGCTGACCTACGGCGAACTCGTCGCCGCGGGCCTGCTTGCGGGAGGTGTCCTGCTCGTCGTCGGCGCGACGGGGACGCTCTCCCGACTCCAGACAGTCGTGGGCCGTCCGGTGATCCGCGGCGTGCAGTTCGCCGTCGCCCTCCTGCTCGCCCAGGCCGGCCTCGACCTCGCGCTGGGCGATCCGGGTGTGGCGGTCGTCGGTGCCGCCCTCGCGGGGCTGGTCGCTCTCGCCGGCTACCGCCGGGCCGCCGCGCTGGTCGTCCTCGCCGCCGGCACCGTCTGGACCGCGGTCGTCGCCGGCGTACCAACACCAGTACTTCCCTCCCTCGCCATCTTCCCGACCGGCGGCCCCGCACTCACCGTCGGGGCGGTCGAGGGGACGCTCGCGCAACTGGCGATGACCGTCGGCAACGCCGCGGTCGCGACCTCGCTGCTCTGTGCCGACCTCTTCGACCGCGATGTCTCGCCCGACCGCCTCGCCCGGAGCATGGGCGGGATGTCGCTGGCCGCCGTACCCCTCGGCGGCCTGCCGATGTGTCACGGCAGCGGCGGCCTCGCCGGGAAGTACGCCTTCGGCGCACGCTCCGGGACCGCCAACGTCGTCCTCGGTGTTCTCTATCTCGCCGGCGCGCTGGTGGCTGGCCTCTTCCTGTCCTTCCCGATGGCACTTCTCGGAACCCTGCTCGCCGTCGTCGCCGTGTCGCTCGCCCGGGTCGCGCTGGACACCGACCACCTGCCGCTGGTGGGTGCGATCGGCCTGCTCGCCGTCGCGACCAACGTCGGCGTCGCCTTCCTTTTCGGACTCGGCTACTGGCTCGCCCGAGAACGCTGGCTCGCGTAAGCGGTGGGTTTTCGGCGCGTGCCCACCCACTTCAGGTATGACCTGGGCGGCCCTGTTCGAGCGCGCCGACGAGTACGACGTGACCGTCGAGACCGTCCGCGAGCGACTGGCGACGCGGCGGGAGGAGAGCGCGGATGAGTGACGACCCCAACCCCGCCCGGTTCGTCGCCGATGCGGACGTGCTGGCCGCGGACCTGCTGGTGGGCGGCCCCGCCCGCGAGGCCATCGACCTCGCCCGTGCGCACGACTGGATCGATCTGGTCGCCAGCGACCCGCTTCTCGACGACGCCGGGGCCGTGATCGCCGACTGCGCAGACGACGCTCTCGCCACGGACTGGCGCGAGAAGATCGAGGCCCTGCGCGAACCCGTCTCCCACCCCGCCGGCGATCATCCGGCGCTCGCCTCCGCCTACAACGGCGACGCTCCACACCTGCTGACGTTCGACGAGGGCCTCCAGTCGGCACGGGCTGGAGCAGCGTTGAACGCCCACGTCGACGTGAGCGTCCGCGAACCGCGGGCGTTCGTCGCGCTGTTCGACCCCGAGTCGATGTACGAGGTCGTCGTCGGTGGCGAGTACCCGGGCCCGGACCGGGACCCACGGGCGTAGGGGACCCGGGCCGGTTCGCGTCGCTATCGCCCCTGATACCACTCGGAAAATTTCGCCAGCGCCCGCCCGCGGTGGGAGACCGCGTTCTTCTCCTCCGGCGTCATCTCCGCGAAGGTCGTCCCGTCGTGCTCGAAGATCGGATCGTAGCCGAATCCGCCGTCGCCCCGCGGCGCGACGATCTCGCCCGGGACGTACCCCTCGAAGATTTTCACCGGCAGGTCACCCTCGGCGATCTGGTCGTCGGTCGTCGCCGTCGCGCGCTCGTCGTCGGCCTGGTCCTGGCCGCGCCGTTCCCGCGAAACCGGCTCCGGCGACGCGTCGAAGGGCTCGCCGTCGCAGTAGGCCAGCACCGTCCGGAACGACGCCGACCGGTCGTCCTCCTCGCGGGTCAGCCGCCAGACGCGCTCGACGCCGACCGTGTCCTCGACGTAGGAGGAGTAGGGACCCGGAAACCCGTCGAAGGCGTCGACGAACAGGCCGGCGTCGTCGACCAGCACGGGTTCGCCCGCGTGGCGGTAGGCCTCGCGTGCGCCGTGTGCCGCCACGGTCGCCAGATCGTCGGCCTGAATCTCCGTGTAGTCGAAATCGAGTTGTTCGACCGTCTCCCCGAGATACTCGCGGGCTTCCCGCACCTTCCCCTGATTGGTCGTCACGAACCGGAGCATGCCCGCCGATCCGGGCCGCCGGAAAAAAGGCGCGTCGGTCCTCAGTCGACGATGACTTCGACCGGTTCGTCCTCGTCGCCGGCGTCGCTTTCCTCGTCGCTCGACGACTGGCTCTGGTAGAAGAGGACACCGGCGACGGCCAGCACGACCCACGATCGCCAGTTGGCGAGGTTCAGCGTGTAGCCGATGCCGAAGGGCTTCTCGACGAGCATCCCCTCGTCGGGTCGCCAGTACGACGAGAGCAGGCGCTTGATGCTCGGCCGTTCGAAGTTGTACGGTACCCCGAAGATCTCACCGGACTCCGGCTTGTCAGCCATACACCGTGTTTCGTCTGGACGCGTTAAGACGTTTGTCCTGACGGATCGGTCCGGGACGTGGCTTTATCTCCCTTCGAGGTAGTCGTTGGCATATGTCACAACCGTCACGGCTCGCCACACTACGCGAGGCCGTCTGGGAACGCCACGCCAACCCGGCGAGTGGCTGGTCGCGCGTGCTCAGTCTCCCCCTGCTCATGCTGGCGATCTACCGCCGGGACGAGCGCCTGCTGGTCGGCACAGTCCTGTTCGTCGCCGTCAACCCCGTCCTGTTCCCGCCCCCCGAGGACGACGACGCGTGGATGTCCCGCGTCGTCTACGGCGAGCGCCTGTGGCTCGAACACGGGAACCGCCGGCACCCGATCCAGTTGCTGAACGTTGCCAACGCAGCCTGTACGATCTACGCCGTCCGCGCTGCCGTCCACCGCCAGCCCCTCAGGACCGCCCTCGCGACCGGCGGCGCGATGGCGCTGAAATTCCTGTTCGTCGCCTTCGTGGCCGACTACTACGACCGCCACGCCGCCGACGTGACCCCCGAGTAACTACTGATACCGTCCGCGCCCCTCGATCTCCCGCAGGTGGTCGAGGACGCGCTCGTCGCCCACCGCTCGATAGGCCGCCTCGGCGGCCGCGAGCAGGTCCTCGGCGTCGTCGGTCGTCCCCGCCAGCGACTGCGCCAGCACGTGCAGATCCATCGCGTAGTCCTCGCGGTCGTCGGTGTAATAGCCCAGTCCGAAGTCGATGAGGTAGGTCCGATCACCGTCGCCTTCGAAGGAAACACGGACGTTCCGCGTCGTCGGATCGCCGTGGACGAACCCGGCATCGTGGATCGTCGCCAGGTGTCGGCCCACGTCCCGGACGTTCGGTTCGGTCAGGTACTCGCGCAGGTCCGCGTCGCCGACGCGCTCGAAGACGATCCGGGTCTCCCACGGGTCCACGTCCAGCACGACCGGCGTCGGGACGCCGTGGCGGCGCGCATCGGCAGTCAGTCGGGCCTCCTCCCGGGTGCGCTCGACCCGCAACCGCTCGTCCAGTTCCGGATGGCGATAGCTTCGGGGCTTCCGGTGTTTGACCACCCGATCGCCGTCGATCTCGACGGTCGCCTCCGCGCCCTGCAGTTCGTCAGCGTCGTCGGTCCGGTAGTGTGGCGACTCGTCTTCCCGCCATGACACCGCGACCTGATCCGGCCGGAAGTCCGCGTCGATGCCCGACTCGGCGACCTCGATGGTGTCGCCCGCGGCGTACATCTTCGCGCCCAGCACCGCGATCATGCCGGCGTTGTCCCGCAGGAAGCGCGGCTCGGGGGCGAAGAAGTCCGCGCCGCGTTGCTCGCACATCTCGCCCAGCATCTCCCGCAGGCGAGCGTTCTGTCCGACCCCGCCACCGAGGACGAGTTCGTCGCTGCCGGTCAGCGAGAGGGCGCGCTCGCTGACTTCCGTCAGCATGGCGAAGACGCTCTCCTGCAGGCCGTGACAGACGTTCTCGACGGGGACCCCATCGTCCACAGCCTGCTTGGCGGCGCTCATCACGCCCGAGAAGGAGAAGTCCATCCCCTTGACGACGTAGGGGAGTTCGTGATACTGGCCCTCTTTCGCGGCTTCTTCGACCTTCGGGCCGCCGGGGTGGGACCAGTCGAGGTGGCGGGTGAACTTGTCGATGGCGTTGCCGACGCCGGTGTCCATCGTCTCGCCCAGCACGCGGTAGCGGCCGTTCCGGTAGGCCAGGACATGCGCGTTCGCGCCGCTGGCGTTCAGACAGACCGGCGAGTCGAACCCGGAGCGATGGCGACCGATCTCCAGGTGCGCGACCATGTGGTTGACGCCCACGAGGGGCACGTCCAGTCGCTGGGCGACCGCGCGGGCCGCCGTCGCGACGATTCGCAGGCAGGGACCCAGTCCCGGCCCGCGGGAGAAAGCCACGCAGTCGACGGGTGGGTCGTCGGCGTCGCTGTCGGGAGCCTCGGCCGCCAGGTCGCGGGCGTGGTCGAGTGCACGCTCGACGACCTCGGGAATATTGTCGCCCATGTGCTCGGCGGCCTCGCGCGGGTGGATACCGCCGCTGTCGGGCTGGTAGGCGTCGGTCTCGATCTCCACGGCATCGGTCGCACTGTCGTAGACGGCCGCGCTGGCGGCCCAGGCGGTCCCCTCGATGCCCAGCACGCGCGTGTCCGGCGTCACTCTTATCGACTGGGTGGTTACGGGCGGGCAAATGGGTTGCCATCCGCTGCCTCCAGCGATCCATCGCCGCCCGAAGGTTCAAATACCAGAACGGGAGCACTCCGTCACGAGACAATGCGACGAGCGATCGGACGGCGACAGGTACTCGCGACACTCGGCGGCACCGCCGTCGGTGGAACGGTGCTCGCGACGGCCGGCTCGGTGCCTGCGGCCGCACAGGACGGCACAGACGACGAGGGGCTGGATAAACCGCTGGCCTGGGCCAACGGCTACGGCGGTTCACGGTACACCGTGATATCGTCGGTCGTTCCGGCCCAGGGTGGGGGATATCTCGTCGGCGGCCGGCAGGTGTCCGATAGCGACGAGACGAGCGCGTGGCTCGGACGGGCCGACGCCGACGGGCAACTCCAGTGGGACCGCCGATACGAGGGCGGCGTCCGCGGGAGCGTCGAGACGGTCGTCACCAACGGTGACGGAACCTACCTCGTGGCGGGCGGGCGAGCCGAGGGCGAGACCACCGGCGGCTGGGTGGCGACGGTATCGAGCAGTGGCGACATCCAGTGGGAACGCCGCTACGACGACGCGGCGAAAATCCTCTCGGCCGCCCGGACCGGGGACGGTTATCTCCTCCTCGGGAGGCGATCGCCCGGTATCTGGACGGCCGCCGTCGACGGGGATGGGTCGGTCGACAGCGACCGGACCAGCAACGACAGCCTCGCGTTCACGATTCGGCCGGCTGGCGACGGAACGTTCCTGCTCTGTGGCGTGCAGTACACCGCCGAGGGCGCCCCCACCCCCTGGGTCGCGTCACTGGCCGGGACCAACCGGATGCGCTGGGACCAGACCTACGAGACGAACGCCGTCCCGAACCAGGTGGTTCCCGCCGACGACGGCGCGTACCTCGTCGGCTACTCGACCGACGGTGAGACCGAGGCCACCGACGGCTGGATGGCCAAGATCGGGTCACCCGGGGAGCTGGGCTGGGAACGCCGCTACGACCGGAACCAGCGAGACATCCTGTTCTCGCTCGCAGCGACCGAGGACGGGGCGTTGCTCGGTGGGTGGTCCGGTACCGGTTCGACCGGTGATGCGTGGCTCGTGTCCGTCGACGCGGCCGGCGAGAAGCGTTGGGATCAGATCTACGACACCGACGGCTGGAGCCGGTTCAACGATCTGCTGGGAACCGACGATGGAGTCATCGTCGCTGGCAGTAGCGGTGGAGCCGCGCTGCTTGGCCTGTACGACCCGTCGGCCGAATCGGGGCCCCAATCGACGCCGGTGACGGCCACTCCGACCGAGACGTCCACGTCGACTGCCGACGGCACGGAGCGGACGGCCCGGACGATGGGTGCCAGTGGCGAGACGGCCCAGGAGGACCGGACGACGACGGCGGAGCAGGCCGAGGAACCCGGAACCACCACGACCGGTTCGGGACCGGGACTGGGCGTCGCGAGCGCACTCGCGGGTGTCGGTAGTGCCGCCGCTCTGTTCCGGCGGAATCGGCAGGACGAAAACTGAACGGAGCCCTACTGCCACTCGGTGTAGCTACAGCGGCCGCAGTGGAGACGGTCGCCGTGGTCCGCGAGGAAGGCGTCGCCACAGCGCGGGCACGTTTCCTTGTCGGTCGTGCCGTCGTCGTTGTAGAGTTCGTGGCGGGGCATCTATGCCTCCTCGGCCTCCTCTTCGGCCTCCTCGTCGGCCGTGATCTTGTTGCGTTCGAGCATGTGGTCCTGCTCGACGTCGGCGGCGAACTCGGGGCTGTCGTACACCTTGGCGTAGCCCACGGTCGTGCGCATGCCGTATTTCGTGTCGAGTTCGTGGACGACGACCTCCTCGGCGTCCTTGTTGAGTTTGGCGGCGAGGCTGTCACGAACCGAGAGCCGCGAGGGGGTCGCGTCCTCGTGGACCATCTCGAACCGGACGTCGGTCCGGTGTAACATCGGATTCTCCGTCTCCTCGATGATGTCGATATCCATGGTTCTTGGTGGTACTCCCCGCGAAACGAGTAAAAGGATTTCGAAGCCCGTACCGCCGTCGCCCCGCCCCGGTCAGCCCGCGAGCAGGTCCCGGAGCCGCTCGGTATCCCCGTCCATCCGGTCGAACAGGTCCGAAACCGTCGATTTGATCGCGTCGTCACACTCGACGAGGACCATCCCCTCGTCGGGCTGGCCGTAGACGACGCTCGCGCCCGTCGGCACGGCGGCGATGGCCGGCAACGTCGCCAGGTCCTCCTCGCCGTCGACGACGATTACGGTCGACTCGCCGTCGGCCGCAGCGTCGACGGCCGACACGGTCGCCGACAGCAGGGCCGCGCTCAGCCCCGCCGCGGCGTTGACGACCTCGACTTCACGGTCGAAGACGCCCGCGTCGATCGCTTCCCGGACGTGGTCCTCGATTTCCGAGCGCTTGGTCTGGCCGTCGATCAGCGCCACGTCCGGCCGGCGGTCGGCCTCGATGAGGTGGTAGGTGACGATGTCTCCGACCGCGACGATCGGGGGGTCGGCCGCCGACAGCAGGGCGTCGGCCTCGGTGTAGACCTCGCCCATCGGCTCTTTGAGTTCGCCCCGCAGTGCCTCCTGCAGGCTGACGACGACCTCGGTGTCGGTGTCTGTGTCGTCGGTCACGTCAACGTACCTTCAGCGCGTACTTGCCGGGCTCGTCGACCTGCATCTCCTCGGCCACCTCGCTCTCCTCGGGGTGGGCGATGATCACGTAGCCGGCCCAGTCCTCGGTCAGCGAGCTGGAGCCACAGGAGACACAGGCCTCCTCCTCGCCGGACTGCTGGACGCGGTGACACTCACGGCAGACGAGTCTGTCAGCCATGACTACTCACCCGTGGCCGCCTCGCTTTTGCGTTCCTGACGCTCGGCTTCGAGCCAGCCGTGTTTCCCGAGGCCGACCTGCTTCGCGGTGAGGCCGATCTTCGAGTCACGCGGGTTGCGCTCGTCGATGCTCTTGGTGACGATCCGGGCCCGCACCGCGTCCCCGACCGTCAGCGTGTCGTTGGAGTCCCGGGAGGCCAGTTGCTGGTTCTCCTCGTCGTATGCCAGATACTCGTCGGAGATCTGGGAGACGTGGAGCAGGCCGTCGACCGGCCCGATACCGACGAACGCGCCGAAGTTGACGACCTCGACGATCTCCCCGTCGACGACCTCCTGCATCTGCGGGTCGAAGGTCAAGGCGTCGAACTCCGCCTCGTAGTAGACGCCCGGCTCGTTCGGGATGACCGCTCCCTCGCCGATGTCGTGGACCTCGACGACGGAGACGACGCTGCCCACGTCCTCGTCCATCCGGCCTTCGAGTTTGTCCTGCAGCAGTCGCTTGATCCGTCCCGGAGTCACGTCTGCGAGGTGTTCCGGGGGCACCTCTACCGTGTCGCGAAGTCGAACCCGTTTGTACATGTTATGGTTGAGTGATGGCGAGTTTGTTCTGGCCCCTTAAACCAATTACTGGAACGCCACGGTCCAGCACGCGGTCCCGCAGGGGCCGGTCGTTCGTGACGACACAGTCGCACTCGCCCTCGGCGGCGAGTTCGACGATGGCGTCGTCTGCGTACGATTCCTCGTGGTCGAGGACGCGAGCGCGGTCGGCCAGATCCCGGCCGACGCTTGCGGCCGTCCCTTCCTCGCCGTTGCCTTCGGCCAGCGAGTCCAGTTCGGTGACCACGGCCGCCGGCACGGCGAGGTCGTGGTCGTCCACGACACGGTCGAGTTCCTCGAACAGCCGCACGTCGCATTCGACCGGCATCATCAGCGCGCTCGTGTCCAGACACACCGTCATTCCCGGAGCGTCCCGACGCCGATCAGCCGCCACCGCGCGCCGACCCGGCGGTTGATGGCGATCTTCGAGCCCGGTTCGGCACACACCGGCCGTTTCAGCGCGACCTCACACTCGCCGCCGCGAGCGCTCGTGACCGAACCGACCGTGGTCGCCGTCCCGACGGTGAGCATCAGCGGTTCGCCCGTGGAGATCTCCTCGACCTCGTCCGTCTCGCCGACGATCCGTTCCAGGAGATCCACGTCCATCTCGAACTGCTCGAAGGTCGGCGGGAGCGTCCCCGGCGGGCCAGCGACCTGCCCCGCCAGCGCGTCGCCTTTCGTCAGCGACGGGTCCAGCCCGGTCCCGACGCCGAGCAGGCCACCGGGCGTGGCTTCCTCGACGTCCTCGCCGCCGGCCTGGAGCGATCTGATCGTGGTCTCGACGGGCCGCCACTCGGTCTGGCCGCCCTCCTCGACCTCGCGGCCGGGCCGGAGTTCGATGTCCTCGTCGGCGTGGAGTTGGCCCTCGACGAGACTGCCACCGAGGACGCCGCCCATCAGCGAGTCCCAGGTCGTGCCCGGACGATTGATGTCGAAACTGCGCGCGACGAGCATCTGAGCGTCCTGTTCGGGGTCACGGTCAGGCGTGGGGATCTCCTCCTCGATGGCCTGGATCAACACGTCCATGTTGACGCCCTGCTGGGCGGAGACGGGGACGATCGGTGCGCCCTCGGCCACCGTTCCCGAGACGAACTCCTGGATCTGTTCGTAGTTCTCGGCGGCCTGCTGGCGGTCGACGAGGTCGACCTTGTTCTGGGCGATGACGATGTTGTCGATGCCGATGATGTCCAGCGCCATCAGGTGTTCTTCGGTCTGGGCCTGCGGGACGGGCTCGGAAGCGCTCACGACGAGCACCGCGCCGTCCATGATCGACGCCCCCGAGAGCATCGTCGCCATCAGCGTCTCGTGACCGGGGGCGTCGACGAAGGATACGGTCCGCAGGGGCTCGCTCGGCGAGCCGTCCGGACACTCCTCGTCGACGGTGTACTTCTCGGGTTCGTCTGCGTCGGGGCACTGCCGGAACGTCGCGTCGGCGTACCCGAGGCGGATGGAGATGCCGCGTTTCATCTCCTCTGAGTGCTGGTCGGTCCACTCCCCACTCAGCGCCTGGACCAGCGTCGTCTTCCCGTGATCGACGTGGCCGACGAGCCCGATGTTCACCTCCGGTTGTCGGTGTTCGTCTGTCATTTCGAGAGTAATCTTACCGTCCCTTCGCCGCCTGCACCTGATAAAGTTGCTGTTCTCGCCCGCCGACGGCGATATCGGCCCGATCTTCCGGCTCCAGACCAGCCCAGCGGTTTTCCCGTTCGCTACCTTTCTAGGGCCTATGGCCTTCGATCCCGACAGTGTCAGCACCGTCACGTTCGACTCCTACAGCACCGTCGTCGACGTCGAGGCCGCCGAAGTCGCGCTGGCCGAGGTCGTTCCCGACCCGGAACCCGTCTCGAACCTCTGGCGCGCGCACTCGCTGATGTACACGATGGTCGCCAACCACGTCGACGCCTACCAGCCCTTCTACGAGATGAACCGCGACGCGCTCACCCACGCGCTGGACGTCTTCGGCGTCGACTACACCCCCGCCGAGCGCGACGAGATCCTCGCCGTCTACCACGAACTCGACGTGTTCGACGACGTGCGCGACGGGATGGAACGCCTCTCCGAGGCCGGCTACGACTGCTATATCGTCTCGAACGGCAACCCCGAGATGCTCGACTCCATGGTCGCTCACGCCGGCATCGGCGATCTGCTCGCGGACACGATCAGCGCCGACGAGGTCGAGACGTTCAAACCCGATGCGGCGATCTACCGCCACGCCGCCGCCCGGACCGGGACGCCCGTCGACGAGATCGCCCACGCCACCGCGGGCTGGTTCGACGTGCAGGGCGCGCGCCACGCCGGCATGCAGGGCGTCTGGGTCGACCGCAAGGACGACCCGTGGGTGACCTTCGACGGCGAGCCCGATCTCACAGTAACGGACTTCCACGACCTCGCGGACGAACTGGACGCCTGAGTCGACGCCGAGCGCGACCCTTTTGCTCGCCGCGCCCCTCTTCCCTCTGTGTCCGAGTTCGCGTTCGAAATCGCGCTGTGTGCCCACCTGGAGCGCGAGCGCGAGGCAATCCTCGCCCGCCAGCTCGGGACCTCCTGCCACGGCAACCGCGTCATGGACGTGGTGGTCGTCGAACCCGGGGCCGACTTCGCGGCGCGGGCGGCCATCACGCCCGAGCGGGTGCCGGCCCCGGCGATCGAGAGCGCGGTCGGTCCGGGCCGGGCGCGCTACTGGAAGGACGCCTTCGATATCCACCCCGACCGCGCCGAGTCTGTGGTCGAGCGCGCGGTCGAGTTGGGCTTCTTCGAGCGCGAGCGCCGCAACGGCCGCACCTACGTCCGCCAGACCGCCCGCTACCCCGAGCACTGGTTCGGTTCCCTCGTAGGCATCGAGAACAAGCCCGACCTCGGACGGCCGGGTGACCTCGAAACGCAACTCCGCAAGGACGTGAGTCTCGGCCTGCTGGATCGGGTCGTCCTCGCGACCGAGTCCCACGTCACCGGCGCGCACCTCAACCGCATCCCGGAGGCGGTCGGCGTCTGGCGGTTCCATCCGGAGACCGGCGAGCGCGAGGTGATCCGGGAGGCCGAGCCGCTCCCAGCCGAGGAGCCGGGGATCGACGTGCTGGAACGCCGCACTGCGCGGGCAGACGTGGCGGTCACCACCGCCGCCGAGAAGCGCCGTCAGCGCCGCCGCGTGGCCGAACGCGCCTACGGGAAGGGGTGGCGGACCTACGACTTCCCAGACTGCGCCGAGATCGAGGCCGCCGAGCGGTTCGACCGCGGCGGCCTGCCTTACTGCGCGTGGAAGGGCCGGATCGTCGACCCCGCGCGGGAGTGTGGCCCCGACTGCGGCGGGTACGATCACGCCGACGCGCCCGACGTGGATCAGGAGGGCGAACGCGCAGCCGGCCAGCCGTGGGACCCAGATCCGGCGGGGAAACAGCGCAGACAGTCCGGGCTGGATCGGTGGGGCTGATTACAGCTCGTATCGCTCGCCGTCGACCGCCAGGTCCTCGCCGAAGGCCTCCTCGGCGGGAATGAAATGCGAGAGGTGGACGATCCGGGTCTCGTCGGCGTCCAGTTCCTCGCCCAGCGCCCGCGCGCCCTCGATGGTCATGTGTTTGGTTCCGAACGTCCGGGGGACGCCCGCGTCGTCCTCGTGTTTCCCGCCGAGCGGGTGGTGTTCACAGAGATCCGCGGGGACGATGCCGTCGGCCAGCAGCAGGTCGGGGTCGTCGAGGACTCGGCGGGACTCCTCGGGGATCCCGAAACTGGTGTCGCCCGATAACGAGAGTTTCGCGCCCGTCTCGGGGTCTTCGATGGCGAGGCCGTAGCAGACCAGTGGGGGGTGATCGACCGGAACCAGCGTCACCTCGAACCCGCAGGTCTCGAAGGGCTCGAACGGCGACTCCGCCGAGACCGTTACGGCGTCGAGGTAATCGTAGTCGCTCCGAACTGTGCCGGCGACGCTCTCGCCGGTCTCGGGGTCGGTCTCGTCGGCGGCGTAGACCGGCAGATCGGAGAACAGACGGTAGGCGTTGCCCAGTCCGTCGAGGTGGTCGAAGTGGATGTGGCTGATCACCGCGGCGTCGGGCAGGTCCACGTCGCGTTCGAGGAACTGGTGGCGAAAGTCCGGGCTGGCGTCGACGAGCAGCGCCTCGCCGGTGCGCTCGTTGCGGACGTGGATCGAGTACCGGGTCCGCTCGACGCCGCGCTCGCGGGCCCGCTCACAGGTGTCACAGGAACAGCCGGGCGTCGGCGTGCCCGTCGTGTCGCCGGTGCCGAGCAGGGTGACCTCCATTCGCCCGTCGCAAGGAACTCCGGCGGCCTAAACCTCGCGGATCCGACGGCCAGCGCCGATCGTTCCACGCAGAAAGAGACAGATATTTAATACGACCTCGTGTCGGTGTGGCTGATGGTTACCGAACGGAACGAGCGGTGGCGGTCCGCGAGTCGGATCGTCGCCGTCGTCGTGATCCTGGCGACGGTCGGCGCGCTCGCGACCGGCGTCGCCGCTGGGAGTACAGTGGAGAGTACGAACGCGTCGGACGGGCCCACAGTCCAGACGGCCTGGGCGGACGCGCTCGGGGACACCCACTACCTCGTCGAGGCGAACCTGACGGGCCTCGGCGGTGCCGACGAGGCGTCGGTTCGAATCGAGTACCGCCCGGCCGGAACGACCCAGTGGTCGCGGACGGCGAACCGGACGGTCAACCGGACTGGCGCGGTACAGTTCGAGCTGCCCGGCCTCGCGAACGACACGACCTACCGGTACCGGGCCGTCGCGACCACGGTCGACGGGCGAGATACGGGCACGACCCGGAACTTCACGACCCAGGGGAACCCGCCGGTCGTCGAGACCCGGCCCGCGGCGAACGTCGGCGAGCACGAGGTCACCCTGCGCGGTGAACTGCTCGACCTCGGCGGGACCGACACCGCCAACGTCAGTTTCTACTGGTCGGCGCTCGACGGCCTCGACTACGGCTTCACCGAGGATCAGACGGTCTCGTCGCCGGGTAACTTCTCGGAGACCGTCTGGCTCGAACCGAACACCACCTACGAGTACACGGCCCAGGCCTCGGACGGAAACGGCGAGTGGGCGAGCGGTTCATATCGCACGGTCACCACCGACCCCGCGTTCGACCTCGACACGCGCCCGGCAACGAACGTGACGGCCACCTCGGCCACCCTCGGGGGCGTCGTCGCCGAGTTCGGCGACGCCGCGAACGCGAACGTCTCCTTCGAGTACCGGGAACCGGGGACCGGCCTAATCGGCTGGACCGACGTAGACGCGACGCTCGCCTCTGACGCGAGTTTCAGCGGGTCGGTCGACGGCCTCGAACCGGACACGACCTACGAGTTCCGCGCGGTCGGGCGGGCGAGCGACGGTGACGTGGACACTGCGGCCACGGTCTCGTTCACGACCGATAGCCGTCCCGCCGTGACGACGCTTTCGGCGAGCAACGTGACAGAGAGCGCCGCGACGCTCCGGGGCAACATCACCGATCTGGGCGGTGCCGAGAACGCGACCGTCCGGTTCACCGTCGACGGCCCGGACGGCGTCGAACTGACGCCCCAGCGCCACGTCACCGAACCCGGACAGTTCAGCGAGCGAGTCACCGGCCTCACCGCGAACCAGACCTACGAGTACTCGGCGTTCGTCGCGACCTCGGACGGCGACCAGGCCGAGGGACAGCGCCGCTCGTTCACGACCGAGGAGGCGCCACTCGCCGTGACCACGGGCGAGGCGACTGGCGTCAACGAGACGACCGCGACGCTGTCCGGCGCGGTCACCGACTTCGGCGGTGCCGACGGGGTGAAACCCGCCGTCGAGTATCGGCCGGAGGGGGCGACCGACTGGTCGACCGCCGGGGCCCGCCTCGCCTCCGACGGCTCGTTCGCGGCGTCAGTCGTCGGGCTTCGCGCGGACACGACCTACGAGTTCCGGGCCGTCGCGACCGCCAGCGACGAAGACCGAGCGACCGGTGAGGTCAGGACGTTCCATACCGAGGCCTTCCCCGCCGTCGAGACCGGGACCGCGACGGACGTGAACGCGTCTGCGGCCACGGTCTCGGCGACCGTGACCGACCTCGGCGGCGCGTCCGAGGGAATCGTCCGATTCCAGTACCGCCGGGCGGACGCGACCGACTGGACCGAAACCGACGGCCAGTCGGTCACCGAGACCGGGGCGGTCACGGCCACCCTGACCGGGCTCGATGCGGACACAGCCTACGAGTTCCGCGTGGTCCTCGACGCCGACGGTGACCGCGCTCTCGGCGACCGCGGGTCGTTCACGACCGACACCGCGAGCCGGCCCCCGGCGGTCGAACGCCTCTCGATCCGGGACACGAGCGGGCCCAACCCGCACGTCGACCTGGCCGTCGACTGGCGCGTCACCGACCCCGACAGCGATCTGGCGACGGTTCGGATCACGGTACGGGACGGGAGCGGACGGGTCGTCGCCGACACGCGGTCGGTGTCGGGGTCCTCGGCGGCCGGATCGCTCGGCGAGCGGATCAAACACGGGAGCGGCGCGGACTACTCCGTGACGGTGCGTGTCACCGACGCCGCCGGCAACACCGCAACGGAGACCGACACGCTCGCGACGGCCGGATCCAAGAAGAACAGGAAGCGCTGACCGCGGGTCGTCGGTGAGGGACTGCGACTGAGAGTCGTTTTTCGGCCCCGAATCCCGGAAAATCGGCTAGTCGTCGGCGTGGTCGTGATCGTGGCCGTGCCCGTCGGCGGCGGCCTCTTCCTCCTCGCCGTTGGAGATGTCGCCGCCGGCCACCAGGGCGTCGGCGTCGCCGTCGATCATGTCGAGATTCTTCAGGTTGTCCCGCTCCTCGAAGTCCGCGACGGCGTCTTCGAGGTCCTGCTGGGTCAGGGTGGTCCGTTCCTCGGTGAGGGCGCTCAACACCGCCTCGCGGAGGACGAGTCGGAGGTCGCTGCCGGTGAGGCCCTCGGTCATCTCAGCCAGCGTCTCGGGGTCGAAGTCGGCGATCTCCATCTCGCGGGTGACGACCCGGAGGATGTCCGAGCGCATGGTGCGGTCGGGCTTGGGGAAGTTGACGATCTCGTCGAAACGTCGCCAGGCCGCGGCGTCGAGCTGGTCGGGGTGGTTGGTCGCGCCGATGAGCAGGACGTCGTCGTCGATGAGGCTGATGTCGTCGATGCTCTTCAGGAGGGTGTTGACGGCGCGTTTGATCGCGGCGTGTTCGTCCGAGGAGCGGGTCTTGGCCACGAAGTCGAACTCGTCCATGAAGAAGATACACGGCGAGAGCCGACGGGCCACCTCGAAGGACTTCTCGACGTTCTTGGCCGTCTCCCCGAGGTACTGGCTGGTGATCATCGACAGCTTCACCTCGACGAAGGGGAGGTCGAGTTCGCGGGCCAGCGCCCGGGCCACGGAGGTCTTCCCGGTGCCCGGCGGGCCGACGAACAGGAGTTTGCCGATCTCGCGCAGGCCGATCTGGGCGAGGTAGTCGCGGTGTTCGATGGCCTTGACGAGCTTGTGGATCTCGCCTTCCTGGTCCTCGGTGAGCACCAGATCGTCCATCGTCATCTCGACCTCCTCTGGCGCGCGGATGTCGACGAGGTCGAGCATCTCCTCTTCTTCCTCGTCGTCGAAGTACTCGTCGAGCAGGCTGTCGATCCAGGCGCGGTCGGCGCGGGCTGGCCGGTTCAGTTCGCGGGCCTGCTCGTAGTCCACGTCGAACTCGTCGCTGTAGGTCGCGGCGAGCGTCGGGTTCTCGCGGATCCGGTCGTCGTCCGCGCGGTCGAGGAACCACTCCTCGGCCATCCCGTGGTCGGTGAACTCGATGTCGCCCGAGAAGTCGTCCTTATCCGTGAACATCAGGCCAGAGACGGCGTCCCACGGCCGCTCGACGCCGGTCGCGTCGGTTGCCGTCGTCGCAGTCACAGAGAGCGGGCGCTCGATGCGGCCGTCGGTCCAGAACACGCTTCTGTAAGCCGGCGGAAGATCGTCCGGCTCCAAATCGCGGTCGTCGTTGTACGCTGTCGCTGTCAACAGGAACTCGACGACGTCCAGCTCCGGATCACTCATTCCCACCCAGATTGGACCGCGACGGTCATAAGCCCCCCGGAATCCGCCCGCGAACCCGCTCTCGCCCCGTTCCACAGCCGCCACCGCCCGAAACTGTCCCCGCTACTGTGTCATCTGTTCATCGGCGTCCCCCCTCACATTTCAACTGTAAGCCACCTATGTGAGGTCGTTAACAACGGAACGGGAGACCCGTTTTCCCGTCGACAACTGGTAGTGCCGGTGCGTGCAGTTCGACGGGATTTAACACGAACGACCCTGATGGGCTACACATGGCTGACAATACACCAGTCGTCGTCAAAGCGTACCGTACACCGCAGGGGAAGGAGGACGGTGTCTTCTCGGAGGTCCGTAGCGAGGACCTCTCGATCCCGCTGATCAACAAGATGCTCGACGAGACGGGCCTCACGGGCGAGGACGTCGACGACCTCATCTGGGGCTGTGCCCAGCAGCGCGGCGAGCAGGGCAACAACATGGCTCGCGTCATCGCGCTCCTGTCGGATCTGGGCGAGAGCGTCCCCGCGACGACCGTCAACCGCTGGTGTGCCTCCTCGGCCCAGGCGATCATCTCCGCGGCCGACGCCATCCGCGCCGGCCAGCGCGACGTGCTCATCGCCGGCGGTGTCGAGAGCATGTCCCGCGTCGAGATGGGCGAGAACACCGCTAACGTCCATCCCGCACTCAACGACGACTACAACGTCATGAACCTCCAGATGGGGATGACCGCGGAGAAGGTCGCCGAGGAGTACGACATCTCCCGGCAGGAACAGGACGAGTACGCCGCTCGCTCCCAGCAGCGCGCCGTCGAGGCCACCGAGAGCGGCCGCTTCGACGACGAGATCGTCCCGATCGAGGGGACCGACGACGAGGGCAACGAGATCACCGTCGAGAAAGACGAGGGAATCCGCCCGGGCACGACCGCCGAGAAACTCGAAGGCCTCCCGACCGTCTTCAAGGCCGACGGGACCGTCACCCCCGGCAACTCCAGCCAGATCTCGGACGGCGCGTCCGCCACGATGATCACCAGCAAGGAGTTCGCCGAGGAGCAGGGCCTGGAGATCCTCGCCGAGATCGGCGGCAACAACGTCGCCGGCGTCGACCCCACCGTGATGGGCATCGGCCCGATCCCCGCCGTCCGGGGCCTCTGTGAGCGCACCGGCCGCGACCCCGAGGACTACGATCTGGTCGAACTCAACGAGGCCTTCGCCTCCCAGTGTTACTACTGCCAGCAGGAACTCGGCTTCGACGACGACATCTACAACGTCAACGGCGGCGCAATCGCCATCGGCCACCCGCTCGGTGCCTCCGGTGCCCGCCTGCCCGTCACGCTCATCCACGAGATGAACAAGCGCGACGCCGAACTCGGCCTCGCGACCGAGTGTGTCGGCTTCGGACAGGGCGCGGCGATCGAGTTCGAGCTGCCCTAGACGGTCTCAGATTCCAGCGTTCTCGTTTTTTACCCGACCGACTACGGAGAGAGGACGAACTAGTCCGCAGTCGCTTTCTCTCTGTCCCCGTAGATCCGCTCGACTTTCCCGGCGTGTTCGTCGAGGATATTCCGGCGTTTCTTCTTCAGCGAGGGGGTGAGCATGTCGTTTTCCGGCGTCCACTCCTCGGGAACGAGTTCGATCTCCTTGATGGTCTCGTGTTTCTCGAGGTTGCGGTTGACGAGGTTCACGTCCTCGACGACCCACTCGCGGACCCTGTCGTCCTCGCAGATGGCGTTTCGCCCGGTCGGGAGGTCGATGTTGCGATTCGACGCCCACCGCCGGATGGCGTCGAAGTTCGGGACGATCAGGGCGGAGACGAACTTCTCGTCGTCGCCCATGACCATGATCTGCTCGACCCGCGAAGAGGTCGAGAACTCGTCTTCGATGGGTTCCGGGGCGACGTTTTTCCCCGTGTCAAGCACCAGCAGGTTCTTCAGCCGGTCGTGGTAGATCAGGTAGTCGTCGTCGGTCCGCTCGACGATGTCGCCGGTCTTGAACCAGCCGTCGTTGGTGAACGCGTCATCGGTCTCCTCGGGCATCTCCCAGTAGCCCTCCGTGACGTTCGGCCCCTTCACGAGGAGTTCGCCGACGAACCCCTCGGCGTCAGCGAACTGCTCGTCGGACACTTTCGACGGGTCGATCCGGATGTCGACGCCGGGCAGCGGCGGGCCGAGCGTCCCCGTCCGGTGGTCCTCGGGCGGGTTCGCCGTCACGACCGGCGCGGCCTCGGTCAGGCCGTACCCCTCGAAGATGGGGATACCCATGCCGTCGAACAGCTCGGCCAGCCGATCACTCAGGCTCCCGCCACCGCTGACCATCAGGATCACGTTCCCGCCGAGTTCCTCCTTGACTTTGCTGTAGACCAGCCGCTCGGCGATCCCCCGCTTGGCCCGGAGACCGAATCCGGGGTCGTCGGCGCGGCTGTACTGGCGGGCCACGTCGATGGCCCACTCGAAGACGCGCTCCTTGAAATCCGAGCCGCTGGCCTGCTCGCGGGCCTGGGCGAAGATGCGCTCGTACACCCGCGGGACGCTCGCGCCGCCGTGGGGCTCGATCTTCGTGATGTCCTCGTCGACCGTGTCCGTGCTCTGGGCGTAGCCCACGGTCGCGCCAGCGGCGAACATCAGGAAGTGCCCGACCGTCCGCTCGAAGACGTGGGCCAGCGGGAGAATCGAGATGGCCCGCTTGTCCGAATCCAGCACCGGGAGGTCGTCGTCCTTGTCGGGTCGCGGCCCGACGCGCTTCCAGAGCTGGTTGACGTTCGACCGGACGTTGTGGTGGGTCAGCTTCACCCCCTTCGGCTTGCCCGTCGTCCCGGAGGTGTAGACGAGACTCGCCAGATCGTAGGGGTCCAGTTCGTCGAGCCACGCCTCGTAGGCCGCCTCGTCGTACTCGACGGTCCCCCGGTCGTAGACGTCTTTCAGCGTGTGGATCTGGTCGACGTGGTCGTACTTGTCGAGTTCGTCGATGACGACGACGAACTCCAGGCTGAGATCGTCCTGCACCCTGACGAGGCGGTCGAGCAGATACTCGTTCTCGACGACGACACCGGTCGCCTCGGGATCGTTGAGCAGGTACTTGATCTGTTTGGGCGAGGACTCCGTGTAGATCGTCGTGACCACACCCCCGGCGGACAGGAGCCCGAAGTCCGACAGCGCCCACTCCATGCGCGAGTCGGACATGATCCCGACGCGATCCCCCGACGAGACGCCCATCTCGCGGAACCCGGCGGCCAGCCGGCGGACGATCTCCCCCATCTTCTCGTAGGTGATCGACGCGTACTCCCCCGGTTCGGGCGCGTCGACGACTTCCGGCGTCAGCGACCGCGGATAGATTCCCCCCTTGTACAGCTGTGCCTCGCCGTCGCCGTGGCGTTCGACGCTCGCCTCGAACAGTTCGGGGAGCGTGTCCTCCCCGATCACTTCGTCGGTGTACTCCCGCTCGGCCTCCAGCCATCCCTGATCCCCAGCGCCCGTCATAACGTTAATTTCTGACTGGCTGAAATATAAATGTTCAGTTGCGACAGGTCTTGGGCACGCTCGATTCCCGAGTGGAACGCCGTGGCTATCGAGGTCTGCGACCGCGAAAAAACGTGTGTGATTCGTCGAGGGGCGCCGGTACGCCGCTCGGCCTATCGAGGTCTCCCGAAGGTCGACCTCGCTTTAGTCGTCCGCCGGCGTCGCACCACTACCGCTGTCGGCCTGCTTCTTCGTGTGCGAGAGCTTCCCGCCGTCGGCGAGGATCTCGCGTTCACGTTCGGAGGCGTCCAGCGTGGCGGTGAGTTCCCAGTCGTCGTTGACGCGGACGGTGAACTCTTCCTGGCCCGAGCGGACGGCCTCGGCGACGTCGTCGACGATCTCGATGTCGTCGCCCTGCTCGATGTTCGCGTAGTCGGCCTCGTCGATCTCCAGCGGCAGGAGACCGAAGTTGAAGAGGTTCGCCTTGTGGATGCGGGCGAAGCTCTGGGCGAGGACGCCCTCGATGCCGAGGTACATCGGACAGAGGGCCGCGTGTTCACGCGAGGAGCCCTGGCCGTAGTTCTCGCCGGCGACGAGGAAGCCGCCGTCGCTGTCGAGTGCGCGCTGGGCGAACGTGTCGTCGACACGCGAGAGCGTGAACTCGCTCAGCTTGGGGATGTTCGACCGGTACATCAGGATGTCCTGCGTGGCAGGGATGATGTGGTCGGTCGTGATGTTGTCCTCCATCTTCAGGAGGGCTTCCCCTTCGAGCTCGGCGTCGAGTTCGTCCTTCAGCGGGACGTCGCCGATGTTCGGCCCCTTGACGAGGTCGTCGTCGACGGGGTCGTCGGGCGTGATGATGTCGTTCTCGGCACCCTCGTACTGGTCGGGGAGCTCGAAGCCGGGCGCTTCCATGTCGCCGAGTTCGTCGGCGAGGTTGCGCGGATCGACGATCTCGCCCTTGATGGCCGCCGCGGTGGCGACTTCCGGCGAGCAGAGGTAGACGTTGTCGTCCTCGATGCCCGAGCGGCCCTCGAAGTTGCGGTTGAAGGTCCGCAGCGAGACGGAGTCACTACCGGGGACGTGGCCGATGCCGATACAGGCACCACACGTCGCCTCGGAGTAGTTGACGCCGGCCGCCATCATCTCGGCGGTCCAGCCCTCACGGGCGAGCATCTCGCTTGCCTTCTTGGAACCGGGGGCGACGATCATCTCGGTGTCCGGCTGGATCGAACGGCCTTCCAGCATCTTCGCGGCCGGGAGGATGTCCTCGTAGCCACCGTTCGTACAGGAACCGATCATGACCTGGTCGACGTCGACGCCCTCGACCTCGCTGACCGGGACGACGTTGTCCGGCATCGACGGCTCGGCGATGAGCGGTTCGAGATCCGAGAGGTCGATGGTGAGCTGGTCGTCGTACTCGGCGTCCTCGTCGGGCTGGAGCTCGACGTACTCGTCTTCGCGGCCCTGGCGCGCGAGGTAATCCTCGGTCTTCTCGTCGGTCGGGAAGATCGAGGAGGTCGCGCCCAGTTCCGTCCCCATGTTGGTGATGGTCGTCCGCTCGGGGACGCTGAGGCTCTCGACACCGGGTCCGGTGTACTCGAAGATCTTGTTGACCCCGCCCTTCACGCTGAGGCGGCGCAGCATCTCGAGGATGACGTCCTTGGCGGTCGCCCACTCGGGCAGTTCGCCTTCGAGTCGGACGTTGACGACCTCGGGCATGTCGATGTAGTACGCGCCGCCGCCCATCGCGACGGCCACGTCGAGCCCACCGGAACCGATGGCCAGCTGACCGAGGCCGCCGGGGGTCGGCGTGTGCGAGTCACTGCCCAGGAGCGTCTTGCCGGGCGCGGCGAAGTTCTCCTTGTGGACGTTGTGACAGATACCGTTGCCCGGACGCGAGAAGTACGCGCCGAACGTGCCTGCGGCCGAACGCAGGAAGCGGTGGTCGTCCGTGTTCTTGAAGTCGAACTGGTAGGTCTGGTGGTCACAGTACTGCGCGGCCAGTTCCGTCTGGACTTCGTCGAGGCCGAGCGCCTCGAACTGCAGCCACACCAGCGTGCCAGTCGTGTCCTGTGTCAGGACCTGATCGATCTCGATACCGATCTCCTCGCCTGTCTCCAGTTCGCCTTCGACGAGGTGATCGTCGAGAATTTTTTCCGTAAGCGTCTGTCCCATAACGTCTGTCCGTCGACTGTCCGTAGACATAAATCATGCGAGTTCCCGATTTCAGGTTTACCGCATCCCTAGTACCCCTTGGATGCCATCCAGTGCCACACACGATCACGTGTTTGCGGGGCTGTCCCCGATCACTTTCGTGAGCGGTGTAGCGGGCCGTCGTCGCGGACCGTCAGCGTTTTGCGCGCGCTCGCCGCCCACTCGCCCATGTTCAGAAGCGGCGCGTTCCTCGCCGATCACCTCGACGACTTGCGCGACTCCCAGATCCAGCCAAACGGCGTCGACCTCACGCTCGGAGCCGTCTTCGAGCAGGAGAGTCCGGGCCGGATCGAACGCGGCGGCAAGACCGTCGGCGACCGCCGGGAACTGGAGCCCGACGACGACGAGGTCTACCACCTCGAACCGGGCGGCTACATCGTCCGCTACGCCGAGCGGATCCGGATCCCCGAGGAACACGTCGGCTTCCTCTACCCCCGCTCCTCGCTGCTTCGCAACTCCTGTATGCTCGACACGGCGGTCTGGGACGCCGGCTACGAGGGCCGCGGCGAGGGCCTGCTGGAAGTCCACCACGAGATCGAACTCCAGCAGGGCGCTCGCATCGCCCAGTTGACGCTCGCAGCGGCCGATCACGAGGGGACCTACGACGGCTCCTACCAGCGTGAGAACCTCTGACTGGTACGGCCGATACCGTTGCACAAACTCGGCCCGATCCGGCCAGTGAGCCGTCCACCAAGCTGATATGCCCGCTCGTGGAACTGACCCGGTAGATGTCGCTTCGTCGGACGCTCGTGTCGACGCTGCTGGTCCTGCTCGCGCTCGCCGCGAGCGTTGGCGTCGCGAACGCGTCGCCCACCGCCGACGCCGCACAGGCAGGCGACGCAAACGTGACCACGTTCATCGCCCCGGGTGACGCGCTCGACGCGCTCCGGACGGGGTCGAGGACCGAACCGCTCACGCCTCGACAGCGCGTGACCGTCGCCGACGCGCTCGTCGTACGCCTGTCTGCCCCCGGACTGGGCGCGGCGGTCGACGCCCAGCCCGGGAACACTACGACCACTCGCGTCCGGGAACTGCTGTCCGGTCCCGACGCGTCTCTGACCGGCGTCGAGATCTCCTCCGGCGGTGGCCCGCCACGCGCCCTCGACCTGACGGGCGAGGACCTCGTCGTCCGGCGCACCGGCGAGAACACCGTCGAGTTGATCTACGACACCGGCGAACTGCAGACGACGCCCGACCGAAACCGCAACGGCCGCGCCGACGACGGCGTCCGGTCGACGATCTCCCCCACGAGAGTGTTCCGACTGAGCTTTTCCTTCGAAGGAACCACCGAGAAGACCTCGCTGGGCGTCTTCTCGCCGTCGATCGTGTTCTCGACGCCCCAGTCCGACGGCGTGGTGGTGTACCCGCTCCCGGATCAGCGGATCGTCGGGCAGACGCCGCTGGCTCCGGGGACGGCGGTGTCCATCTCGGTCGAGACCGAGAGCGGATCCGTCGCGACCGAGCGCGGCGTCATCACCACCGGCCGGCGGCAGTCGTTCGCCAACCTCTCGCTCGATCTGGCCGACGTTTCGGGAGGTGAGTCGCTCACGGTCACGGCCCGGTTCGACGGCGGCCGACTCGGTCAGACGACCGGCCGGATCGGCGAGCTTGCCGCCTCGTTCGCGACGAGTCAGTCCGACGCCCCGCGAAACCGCCTCCGACTCCGGAACGTCTCGTTCTCCGCGGACGGCTTCCTCGTGGTCAGGGACGGCGAGGACGGCCCGCTCGTCGCCAACCGGTACGTCGAGGCCGGTGAGTACGAGTCGCTCACCGTCCAGTATCGGCGGGAACTCACGACCGATTCGGTGACCGTGACCGCCTACGTCGATGCCGACGGGGACCGCATCCTCGAACGTAGCGGGCCCGACCGCCCCTTCCGCCGAGACGGCGACCCCGTCTCGACGGTCGTCGACCTCGACGCGTCGACGCCGGCTCCGGCGACCGACACGGTGACGACCGCACCGCCCACGTCGGCCGAGACGCCGACGACCGCGTCCTCGTCACCGGCCGCGAGCGGGACGGGGCCACAGACGCGCGTTCGGATCACCGACGCCAGCGGCGACGGATTCGCTCCCGCCGCCGCGCTCGCGGCGCTCGCACTCGTCACCGCGGCGCTCGCCCGGCGTGAGTAGCCAGGACGGCCGGAACTAGTCGGCGGTCTGCCCCGCGAACTTCTCGCGGACCTTCTGGACCTTCGGCCGGACGTTGGCCGCGCAGTAGGGCTTGTTCGGGTTCTTCTCGAAGTAGTCCTGGTGATACTCCTCGGCTTCCCAGAACCGCTCCAGCGGTTCGATCTCGGTCACGATGGGGTCGTCGTAGACCCCCTCGGCGTCGAGTTCCTCGACGAACCGCTCGACGGTCTCGCGCTGGCCCTCGTCGTGGTAGTAGACGGCCGAACGGTACTGGCTCCCCACGTCCGGTCCCTCGCGGTCCTTCGTCGTCGGGTTGTGGACGCTGAAGAAGACTTCGAGTAGGTCCTCGTAGGCCAGTTCCTCGGGGTCGTAGGTCACCTGCACCGCCTCGGCGTGGCCGGTCTCGCCCCGACAGACCGCCTCGTAGGTGGGGTCGTCGACGTGCCCGCCCGCGTAGCCGGAGACGGCCGACTCGACGCCGTCGAGTTGCTTGAACGCCGCCTCGATACACCAGAAACACCCGCCCGCCAGCGTCGCTCGTTCGGTATCGGTCATCACCCGCGGTAGGGGTCCCAGCGCCGTAAGTTCCTCGCTGGGTCGAGTTCGCCGTCGACCCGGGGTGTCGCTACCGCCGCTCCCGGTCGACCGCCGGGTCCGCGTGATCGCCCTCGTTCTCGATGATCTCCGCTTTCCGCTCGATATCCTGCAGCGCCCGCTCCTGCTCGCCGCGGGCAATCCCGCCGGACTCGGCGTGCCGGCCGCTGTACTGGCGGCCGGGAATGAAATCCCAGACCGACCCGTCACCCTCGTCGGACGGTTCCGTTTCGGTCGCCTCGCCGTCCGACACCCGTCCGTCGCCGGCCGTTTCTTCGTCCCGGCTCAGACCCAGGAGCGCACGGATGCGTCCGAACATACCAGTTACTTCGTCGACAGGAGTGAAAAACCCTCGCCCGGAACGGAGGGTTTATGTTTTTAGGCCAGCCTAAACAGATTCGATCGACGATGGCCAACGGAACTGAATCCGAGGACGACCGCACGCGCATCCGCACGGGTCGCGACTTCGAGCGGGAGTACCGACTCGACGCCGACGAGGCCGGGCGGTTCCTGATCGCTCTCGGCGAACAGTTGCGGGACGGCGACGAACTGACGATCAGCACCGACGAGTGGGAACTCCCCTTCGCGTTCGGCGAACCCGTCGGACTGGAGGTCGACTTCGAGGGGGTCGACGATCCCGAACTGGAGATCGAACTGGAACTGCCGGGTCGCACCGACGAGCGCGCGCCCGACGTGGCGTGAGCGATTCCGGCGGTAGTCGCTCAGTCGCCGGCACCGCCACCGACCAGTCCCGACGCGGCGACGACGGTGATCGCCACCAGTGCGAATCCGAGTACCGAGAGGTTCGGGATCGTCAGCCCGAGGACGGGCAGTCGCCACTGGATCGCGGCACAGGCACCGCCGAACGCACAGCTACTCGACGTGACCTGCAACACGGAGTGATAGCTCGCCAGCGCGAGGCCGCCCAGGGAGAGGGGGAGCGCGGTCTTCCAGACCGCCGGCCGTAACTCGACCGTGGCGACGCCCAGCACGACCACCAGCGGGTACATCAGGATCCGCTGGTACCAGCACAGGTCACAGGGGACGAGCCCGAGCCCGAGGCTGAAAAAGAGGCTCCCGGCGGTCGCGACCGCGGCGACCAGCGTCCCGGCGATGAGCCACGTCGCCGGGCCGGGACGGTCAGGCATTCGAGATCGCGTCCTCGATGCGGTTTCGCGTCTGCTGCTGGTTCGACGGTGAGACGAGACTGTTGCCGATCCGGAGCGTCGGCGTCCCGCTGACGCCCACCTGCGTCGCCCGCCGGTCCGTCGCCTGCAATTCGTCCGCGTACTCGTCGTTCTCGACGGCCGTCCGCACCGCGCCCGGATCGGAGACCCCGGCGGCCTCTGCGAACGCTTCGAGTTTCCGCGGGGTGGCCCAGCGTTTCGCCTCCGGCGGCTGGTTCCGGAAGACGACCTCGTGGAAGCGCCAGTACGCGCCCGGGTCGGTGTTCCAGACGGCCAGCCCGGCGTGGCCCGCATTCGGCGCGTCCGGGCCGAGGAACGGCTCGCCGTCGAAGGTGGCGATGTGCCGGAACTCGATCCGGAGGTCGCCGGGCGCGACGTAGTCGGAGACCAGCGTCGGGAAGAACCCCTCGTCGAACTGCGCACAGGCCGGACACTTCCAGCTCCCGAAGTAGGTGACGGTCGCGGCCGCGTCGGCGCTCCCCATCACGGCGTAGTCGTACTCACCGGGCGAGACGGGGATCGGTGCGGTGCCGACCGGGCCGGCCTCCTCCGTCTGGATCTCCTCGGTCCCACCCAGCGCGTTGCGCAGCGCGACCCCGCCGGCCGCGACCCCGCCGATCGCGAGGACGCCGCCGCCGACCAGAAACGCCCGCCGTGGGAGTCCGCGGACGGCCGCCCCGACCCCGCCGTTGGAGAGTCGGTCGCCGAACGTGATCGAGTCGACCTCGTTCTCGGCCTGGCTGCGATCCCGGCGCGACAGGTCGTCTGGATGGGCGACCAGCCAGTGGCGATACAGCGCCGCTTTCTCGTCCCCGTCGACCCGATCCCCACAGTAGTGGCAGACACCGTGTGCCTCCCAGGCGTGGTCCCGCACTGCCCCGGCGGAATCGAACCCCCCGTCACAGACCGGACAGTCGTTCCCGGACATCTATTCTGAGTAATAGTTCCGCGCTACTCTGTAACAAGACTATCGGTCCCGTCCGCAACCGTCCCGGTGTCCGTCGACTCGACCCCGGCGCTCAGCCGTTCAGTCCCCGCTCGTCGATCGCTTCGAGGAAGGTCAGAATCGGGCTCTCTCGGGTCTCGACGTACTCGTAATCGAGGCTTTCGAGCCCGTCCAGTATCTCGGCGCGTACGTGGGCGCGGATCCGCTCGGGATCGGTCGTGTCGACGCCGACGCCGTCGACCAGGGCGGTGTCGTGGGTCAAAAAGCCGAACCGCTCGACGTCGATGTCCGGCAGGCTCTCCGCTAGCCGGAGCGCGTTCTCCACGTCCTGTTCGGTGTACTCGCCGGTCGACCGGTAGGCGTAGCCCTCGGTCTCGGGGTTGTCTACCGCCAGCGCGACAACGGCGTCCCCGTCCCGCGCCCGTACATCGAGATAGGGCTGGTCCAGGCTCGTTCCGCCGCTCTCGACGGTCACGGTGTAGGGCTCGCTCTCGGCCAGGTCGGTGATGGCGTCGCGGTGGAAGGCGGCCAGTCGCTCCCGCGCCGTCCGCTGGTCGGCCGCCAGTTCGCGGTAGGCGTCCTCCCACTCCGGGAAGAGTCTGACCGGCCCCGTCGTCTCCCGCCTGACCGCGCGTTTCTCCGGCCTGCTGAGGGGGTACTCCCGCTCGGCGGCGTCGTGGAGCGTGTCGGCGTTGGCCCGCCGGAACGCGGCCGTCAACTCGGTCCGAAGCTCCGTCCGCTGGTCGTTGAGCTCTCGCTCGACGGTCCGCAACTCCCGTTCGAGTTCGAACACCTCCTCGAAGTCCAGGTCGGAGTTCATGGGTCGTGACCGGACGGCTCCGGATCTACCCTCCCTACCGGTCGCCGCGACTTGTGCGTTCGGGCGAGTTCGCGCGGTGTGGCGAAGTTACTTTGTCGGGGACGGGCCAAATCCGTGGCATGGCCAGCGAGGATATCGATGACGTGGACAGGGCGATCCTCCACGCGCTCCAGGAGGACGCACGGAACAGGTCCTCGGGCGAAATCGCGGAGCGAACCGGGACCTCGGACAGCACGGTTCGCAAGCGGATCCAGCGCCTGGAGTCCGAGGGCGTCATCAAGGGCTACAGCGCCGACGTCGACTACGGCAAGTCCGGCTACCCACTCCGGGTGCTCCTCTTCTGTACCGCCTCGATCCCCGAACGCGGCGACCACATCCCCGAGATCCTCGATATCGACGGCGTCGTCTCGGTCCAGGAACTGGTCACCGGCGAGCAGAACCTGCTCGTGACCGCCGTCTGTGAGGACGACGACGACATCACGCCGATCGCACAGGAACTGCTGGACATGGGGCTGACCGTCGCCGACGAAGTCCTCGTCCGGAGCCACGAGACAACACCGTTCGGTGGCTTCGACCCGGACGAGGAGTCGTAAGCCGATCCGTCGCGGTACCTCGCGCGCCGACGTCGATAACGATCCGGTCGCTGTGGCAGGATTTCTCGAACGGTCCGGTATCTCACCTCCGAGCCGGTCGCCTGTCGATCGCCCCACGACGCCACCGACGGAACCTGTCGTGTTCGGGGTCAGGGCGGGTCGAACGGATCGGAGCGGCTTCCCGGCACCACTCCGTCAGATTCAGAAACATAATGTTCTATAATCCCCTTCTCTGGAACGTTTTGGTAATATAGGTAGACTTAAGGCACAATCTGTTCGTAGAACTGGGTAGATACGACCGGAACCTGGTATCGGGCACGGTCGCGGTGTGTCCGGTGGCGGGGGCTGGTCGAACACGAACCAAACGATGACCGGACAGACCGAGACGGAAACCGTGGGACAGCTCCCGAACACGTCGACTTCGACGCCGCTCGCGCCGGCGGTGTTCACGCGACTGGTGTGGGCACTGCTGGTCGCGAGCGTCGGTGCGCTCGCCGCGCGACAGCTGACTGGTGGGAACTGGGAAGTCCCCGGACTGGTCGCCGTCGACGGGTTGACCGTCCTGCTGTGGGTCGTCGTGACCTTCTTCAGCGGCATCGTCCACAGCTACTCACGGCGCTACATGGCCGGCAGCGAACACCTCACGCGCTTTTTCACGCGGCTGTTCGCGTTCACGCTCTCCGTGATGGTGCTCGCCGCCGCCGATCACGTCGCCCTGTTCGGGGCCGCGTGGCTGGCGATGGGGCTGGTGATGGCCGACCTGATCGGCACGGTGAAGGGCTGGCCGCAGGCACAGGCCGCCGCCGGGCTCGCACGCCGGTACTTCCTCGCCAGCAGCGCGTTGCTGGGCGGTGCTCTCGCGACCCTCGCCTGGACGACGAGTGCGACGAGTATCTCGGGGATTCTGGCGGCCGTCGACACGGTCCCGCACTCGATCCTGCTCGTGGCGGCCGGCCTGCTCCTGCTGGCGGCGATGGTCCAGTCGGCGCTGGTCCCCTTCCACACCTGGTTGCTCTCCTCGATGACCGCGCCGACGCCGGCCTCGGCGCTGATGCACGCCGGCTTCGTCAACGCGGGCGGCATCCTCCTGCTTCGCTTCGCCCCCGTGGTCACCGTCGACCCGGCGTTCATGCTCCTGATCACGGTCGTCGGCGCGACCAGCGCACTGCTCGGAAAGCTGCTGAAGACCGTCCAGTCGGACGTGAAGCGCAAACTCGGCTGTTCGACGACCGGGCAGATGGGCTTCATGATCGCACAGGCCGGCCTCGGCTTCTTCGGGGCCGCCATCACCCACCTGATCCTCCACGGGTTCTACAAGGCCTACCTGTTCCTCTCCGCGGGGAGTCAGGTCGAAGCCACCAGCCCGACGAAATCGACGACCGGGTCGACGACCCTCGTCGGCGGTGCCGTGGCCGTCTGCTCGGCGATCGCCGGCGGTGTCCTGTTCGCGCTGCTCACCGGGAAGGGGACCCACCTCGACAGCGGTCTCCTGCTGACCGGGCTGATCTCGCTGACGACGCTGCACGCCACCTGGACCGCGGTCCAGCAGACGGATCTCCCGGCGACCCTCCGGTACGGCGTCGTCCCGCTGTTCTTCCTGCCCGCCATCGCGGTCTACGCGGGCGTCTACACCGCTGTCACCGCCGTGCTGGCCGGCGTCCCGCTCGTGACCGCACCGGCCGACCTGACGGTCGTCCACGTCGTCGTATCGGCGGCATTCCTGGCCGCCTACGTCGGCATCGAGACGGGCGTCTACCGCCGGAGCCGTCGCCTGTACGTGGCGCTGATCAACGCCGCACAGCCCGCGACCGACACCCTGCTGACCGCCACGGAGGAGTACAATGAATACTGAATCCGCGATCGAAGCGAGCGTCGAACAGGCCGCAGACAGCGTCGGGTCCGTCTGGCCGCTCCACTCGTTCGTGACGGCCAACCCCCTCGCCGGATTCGAGGACCGCCCGTTCCACGAGGCCGTCGAGCGGGCCGAGGACCTGCTCGGCGGCGATGGCTACCCGAGCACCCACGTGTTCCGTCGGGCGTGGGAGGCCGGCCGGATCGACCCCGACGTTCTCACAGAGAAACTCGACGCCCACGGCTACGACGCCGATCCCGAAGCGCTGCTCGATCGGATGGAAGAAGACGCCGATCCGGACCCGGATGTCGACACGGCCGAGACGCCCGCGGATCGCGTCGACGCCGTCCTGACGAAGTGGCTCGCGGCCTTCATGGATCAGGGGACGGCCACCTGGTCGATGCCCGACCGCGAGCAGGGCTTCTACGCCGCGGTCCGTGCCGTGGCCCGCCACGACGGAGATATTCCGGACGGGTCCGCTGACGATACGTGGCCAACCGAGCCCGGCGAGGCCATCGAACGCGTCCTCGACGAGCATCCGAGGGACGAGTGGCCGACCATCTTCGAGCATCACCTGACCGCGCTCCCGGGCTGGGCCGGGTACATCAAGCAACGCGCCGCCGAGGGTGGCGAGTGGCAGTCGACGTACCCGATCACGCTGATCGAGTACCTCGCAGTGCGGCTCACGCTCGCCGACCTGTTCGACGCGCCGATAAGGCCATCCGAGCCGGCGACCGACGACAAGCCCAGCGATTCCGTCCCGCTCGAAGAGGTCTGGCTCTCGGCGTGGGAGGCCAGTTACCGCTCGGAACTGGTCGAAGCCGTCTCCGACGCCAGCCCGTCGGTCGACGAGCCAGAGGCCGACGGCCGGCCCGCCGCCCAGTTCGTGTTCTGCATCGACACGCGCTCGGAGATCATCCGCCGCCACGTCGAGGCCACGGGCGACTACGAGACCCACGGCTACGCCGGCTTCTTCGGCATCCCGATGCGGTACGAGGGATACGACACCGACGTGTCGGTCGACGCGTGCCCGCCAATCGTCGACGCCGAGCACCGCATCACGGACCGTCCGACCGGCGACGCCGAGGGCGACCAGCAGGCCTACGATCGCTGGTCGAACGTTCGCGACGCGGGCGGCAAACTGGTGAAGTCGCTCAGATCCAACGCCGCGACGGCGTTCAGCTACGTCGAGAGCGCGGGAGCCGGCTACGGGCTGGCACTGGCCGCCCGGACGCTGCTGCCCGGACGCGTCTACGACGCCCACGACGCCGCCGACGAGCGCGTCCCCGCCGACCACGAAGTCTGTGAGCCCTCGGTCGACTACAACCCCGACGCCGTGACCGAACTCCGCGAGGGGCTGACGCTGGACGAAAAGGTCGAGTACGCCGCGGCGGCCTTCGAGACGATGGGCTGGGAGGAGTTCGCCCGCGTCGTCGTCTTCGCCGGCCACGCCAGCCAGACCGCGAACAATCCGTTCGACTCCAGCCTCGACTGCGGGGCCTGCGCCGGCAACCCCGGCGGCCCCAACGCCCGCGTCCTCGCGACAATCTGCAACGACGAGGACGTCAGAGCCGAACTCCGCGAGCGCGGGATCGAGATCCCCGAGGACACCGTCTTCGTCGCCGGCGAACACAACACCACCACCGACGAGGCCGAACTGTTCGACGACGCGGTCCCCGAAAGTCACACCGAGGACATTGCGCAGTTGCGCGCCGATCTGGAGACCGCCCGCGCCGGCGCGGCCGCCGAACGCGCCGGGGACATGGGCGCAGGCGAGGACGCCGGCGTCCGCGAGGTCGAGCGCCGCGCCGCCGACTGGGCCGAGACCCGCCCCGAGTGGGGGCTGGCCGGCAACGCCGGCTTCGTCGTCGGCCCGCGCGACCTCACCGAGGATCTGGATCTGGACGGTCGGTCGTTCCTCCACTCCTACGACTGGCGGACCGACGACGACGGCGACGCGCTCGAAGCCATCGTGACCGGCCCGCTGGTCGTCACGCAGTGGATCAACACGCAGTACTACTTCGCCACCGTCGACACCGGCGTCTACGGTAGCGGCTCGAAGGTCACGCACAACCCCGTCGGCAACGTCGGCGTCTACCAGGGCAACGGCGGTGACCTGCTGACCGGCCTCCCGCTCCAGTCGCTGAAGGCCGCCGACGACGAACCGTACCACCAGCCCCTGCGGCTCTCGACCGTGATCCACGCGCCGGTCGAGCGCGTCACCGAGGTCCTCGCCGACCACGATGAGGTGACCGAACTGCTCGACAACGGCTGGCTCTCGCTGACCGTCGTCGACCCCGAACAGGACCACCGCGCGTTCCACTACGACGGCGAGTTGACCTGGACCGGTCACGAGGAAGCGGTGGCGACGGCGACCCAGAACCCGACCGCCGAGGCGTCCACCGAAGCGACCGCCGACGACTGATTCCTGGCTCGGGTTCGCTCATCGTCGGAACCAGTCCGTTGGCCGACATCACGGCCGTCGCCGGTCTGCAACGCTTATGCCGCTCTCGGCACTGAGTACCAGCATGACTGGCGATCGTGTCACGGTATCACTCACGGAGGAGGCACAGTCGGCGCTGGAAGATCTCACCGAACGGACCGACGAGAACCGCAGCGAGGTCATCCGCGAGGCGATCTCCTTCTACGCGGCGAACTTCGAGTCGGCGCGGACGAGCGACAGCGACGACCTCCAGACGTACTACCGGATGCTGACGACCGGCGAACACGTGTTGCTCGACGTCGACCTGCTCCACGCCTTTCTGGACAACGTCGAGGGCGAGGACGGACCGGACCCGGAGTTTCTGGAGACCGTCGACAGGGTCGCCGACTACCACACACAGGAGTACGCACAGCGGTTCGACTCGCTCGGGGAGATCCTGGAGTGGCTCTCCTTCTGTGGGTTCCTGACGGTCCGGGAGACCCAGGGGGACAGCTATCAGGTCGTCTTCCCCTCCGAGTCGGTTCGCTGGTTCATGACGCGGTTCATCCAGGGGAGCATCGCCGACCTGCCCTTCGAGGTCGAGATCGAAGAGAGCGTCTCCAAAGTGTTACTGAAAGAGTGTGAGCCCTGACGCCGCCTTCTTATGTGTTCATACAACTGATGACCCGGATGCACACACATCTCAACAATCCTTTTGATTGGTGATAGATATCGTGGCAACAGGTCTCAATACGTAACCATGGACATTGTTCAGCGACTCAAGGCGATCGGACCCGGGGCGATGGTGGCGGCGGCGTTCATCGGGCCAGGGACGGTAACGGCGGCGAGTGTGACTGGTGCCCGGCTCGGGTACGCACTGCTGTGGACGATCGCGTTCTCGATCATCGCGACGATCGTCCTCCAGGAGATGTCGGCCCGGCTGGGGCTGGTCTCGGGCGAGGGGCTCGGTGAAGCGCTCCGGAATCGGTTCGACAACCCGGCCGTCGAGTACGTCGCGATCTTCCTCGTCGTCGGTGCGATCGGCGTCGGCACCGCGGCCTACGAGTCCGGGAACATCCTCGGCGGTGCCGCGGGACTGGCGACGATCACCGGCGTGAGTTCGGAGATATGGGGCGTCGCGATGGGGCTGGTCGCGGGGATCTTGCTGTTCACCGGGAAGTACAAGCTGATCGAGCGGGCGCTGGTGGGTCTCGTCGCCGTCATGGCGTTTTCCTTCGTCGCGTCGGCGATCCTGATCGGTCCCGATCTGGGGGCCGTCGCCGGCGGGTTCGTCCCGAGTATCCCCGAGGGGTCACTCTACCTCATCACCGGCCTGATCGGGACGACGGTCGTCGGCTACAACCTCTTCCTGCACGCGAGCAACGTCCAGGAGCGGTGGTCCGGGCCGGGTGACCTCCCTGCATCACGGACCGACACCATCCTCTCCATCGCAGTGGGCGGGTTCATCACGATCACGATCATGGTCACCGCGGCGGCCGCGTTCCCGCTCGGCACCGAGATCAGTGACGTCGGGCAGATGGCCCAGCAACTCGAACCGCTGGCGGGCACCTACGCGAAGATCTTCTTCAGCATCGGGCTGTTCGCCGCCGGTTTCACGAGCGCGACGACCGCGCCGCTGGCCGGCGCGTGGGCGACGACGGGCGCCCTCGGCTGGGATTCGGACCTCAAGAGTCCGAAGTTCCGCGCGGTCTGGGGGACGATCCTGACGGTCGGCGTGGGGTCGGTCCTGCTGGGCGGCAGTCCGGTCCAGATCATCGTCTTCGCGCAGGTCGTCAACGGCATCCTGCTCCCCATCGTCGCGATCTTCCTCATCTACGCGATGAACCAGCGCGACCTCCTCGGCGAGTACACGAACGGCCCGGTCGCGAACGCGCTCGGGGCCATCGTGACGCTCATCGTCGTGTGGCTCGGTCTTCGAACGCTCCTGAGTGTCGCCGGGGTGCTGTAGATGAGCGACAGAGTCGTCGGCGTCGACGTCGGCGGGACCTTCACCGACGTGACGCTGCTGGTCGACGGGGACCTCGTCACGGCCAAGGTGCCGAGCACGGCGGATCAGAGCGACGGCGTCATGGCCGGCATCGAGAAGGCCTGTGCCGAGGCGGGGATCGACCCGGGAGCGGTCGAGGGGTTCTCACACGCGATGACGGTCTCGCTGAACGCACTCCTCGAAGAGTCGGGGGCCAGAACCGCCCTCGTGACGACCGCCGGATTCAGGGACGTGCTGGAGATCGGACGACAGGACCGGCCCGCCCTCTACGATCTCGACGCGGAGAAACCCGCCCCGCTGGTCCCCCGGCGTCGGCGGTACGAGATCGACGAGCGGACGACGACCGACGGCGTCGAGCAGTCCGTCGACGAGGAGGAAGTTCGCGAAGTCGCTGACGCGATCCGTGCGGACGACGCCGAGGCCGTCGCCGTCTCGCTGCTGCACGCCTACGCCCATCCCGAGAACGAGCGGGCGGTCGCTCGCGTCCTCCGCGAGGAACTGGACGTGCCCGTCTCGGCCTCCCACGAGGTGCTGGCGGAGTTCCGGGAGTACGAGCGGACCTCGACGACCGTCGTCGACGCGTACCTGCGACCCGCGATCGACCGGTACGTCGGGCACCTCTCGGAGCGAGCCACCGACGCCGGCCTGCCCGAGCCACGGATCATGCAGGCAAACGGCGGCATCACCGACGCCGAGACGGTCCGGCAGAACGCAGTCCTGACGACGCTGTCGGGCCCGGCCGCGGGCGTCGTCGGCGCGAACGCGATGGCCTCGACCGACGACGACGATCCGGCCCGCCTCGTCACGTTCGACATGGGCGGCACCTCGAGCGACGTGAGCCTCGTCCGCGACGGCGAGGTCGAGCGGACGACCGACGGCGAGATCAACGACCGCCCGATCAGGACGCCGCTGGTCGACATCGAGACCGTCGGTGCCGGCGGCGGCTCGATCGCGTGGGTCGACTCCGGCGGGGCCCTCCGCATCGGCCCCCAGTCGGCCGGCGCGGAGCCGGGACCGGCCTGTTACGGTCGCGGCGGGTCCGAGCCGACCGTCACGGACGCCAACCTCGTCCTCGGGTACATCGGATCGAGCACCAGCCTCGGCGGGGAGCTGTCCCTCGACGAGGACGCGGCCCACGACGCGATGGCCGACCTCGCCGAGCGGGCGGGGATGGACGATCCGGTCGAGGCCGCCCGGGGCGTCTACCGCGTCGCCAACGCCAACATGACGCGTGCGATCCGGTCGGTCACGGTCGAGCGCGGCTTCGACCCCCGGAAGTTCGGCCTCGTGGCCTTCGGCGGTGCCGGCCCGATGCACGCCGTCTCGATCGCCAGCAACCTCGACATGGAGCGAGTGGTCGTGCCGCGGGCCTCGGGCGTCCTCTCCGCGTACGGCCTGCTGGCCGCCGACGAGAAACAGGACGCGGTCCGGACCTACCAGCGCCCGCTGGACGCCGTCGACCCCGATGCCGTCGAGGGCATCTACGACGACTTGGCCGAGGAGGTGCTCGCCGAGATCAGCGACCCCGAGCAGGCGACGGTGACGCACACGGCCGATCTGCGATACGCCGGGCAGAGCTTCGAGCTCGCCGTCGAGGTCGGCGACTCGTTCGATCCCGTGGCCGCACGGGACCGGTTCGAGGAGTCCCACGAGGTCGCCTACGGCTACCGGATGGACGAGCCGGTCCACCTGGTCAACTGCCGCGTGACGGCGACGGTCGACCGCGACGTACCGGCGATCGACTACACCGCGACCGGCGACCCCCTGAAGGGGACCCGGGACGCGACCTTCGAGGACGGCGTCTACGAGACGCCGGTGTACGACCGACCGCACCTCCAGCCCGGGCGAACCCTGGGCGGGCCCGCGATAATCGAACAGGACGAGAGCACGGTCGTCGTCCCCCCGCACTGGGACGTGCGGGTCCGTGACGACGGCGCGCTCGTCTCCGAGGTGACCGACTCATGACCGACGACATCGACCCCGTAACCCTAGAGATCCTGCGGAATCAACTGGAGAGCATCGCCGAGGAGATGGGGCACGTCCTCATCACCGGCTCGTACTCGCCGAACATCAAGGAGCGACAGGACTGCTCGACCGCCCTGTTCGACGCCGACGGGAAGATGGTCGCACAGGCCGAACACATCCCGGTCCACCTCGGCGCGATGCCCGACGCCGTCGACGCGATCATCGACGACGACCCGAAACCGGGCGACGTGTTCATCGTCAACGACCCCTTCGCGGGCGGCACCCACCTTCCCGACATCACCCTCGTCTCGACGATCGCGCCCGAGGACGAGGTGATCGGCTTCGCCGTCTCGCGCGCCCACCACGCCGACGTGGGCGGCAGCGCGCCCGGCAGCATGCCCCCGGGCGCCCGGGAGATCTACGAGGAGGGCCTCCGCCTGCCGGCCGTCCGCCTCGTCGACGGCGGCGAGTTGAACGAGGCAGTGATGGACGTGTTGCTGGCGAACGTCAGGACGCCCGACGAGCGCCGGGCGGACCTGCGGGCCCAGCGCGCCGCCAACGAGCGGGCCGAGGAGCGGATCGGCGAACTGCTCGACGACCACGGCTCGCTGTTGCTGGACGCGTTCGACGCCGTCGTCGACTACTCGCGGGCCCGCGTCGAATCCGAGATCGAAGCGCTCCCTGACGGCCAGTTCCGCGCCCACGATATCCTCGAAGGCGACGGCGTGACCGACGAGGACATCCCCATCGAGGTGACGGTCACCGTCGACGGCTCCGAGATCGACGTCGACTTCGCGGGCACCGCCCCGCAGGTGGCCGGCAACCTCAACGCGCCGCTCTCGGTCGCCAAGAGCGCGGTCTACTTCGTCGTCCGGGCGGTCACCGACCCGGAGATCCCGTCGAATCACGGCTGTTACGAACCGGTGACCGTCTCGGCACCCGAGGGCACGGTTCTCAACCCTCGGCCCCCGGCCGCGGTCGTCGGCGGGAACGTCGAGACCAGTCAGCGCGTGACCGACGTGACGCTCGCGGCGCTGGCCGAGGCCATCCCGGAGCGGGTCCCGGCGGGCGGCCAGGGGACGATGAACAACCTCATCATCGGCGACCGCGAGGGCGAGTTCACCTACTACGAGACCATCGGCGGCGGCTTCGGCGCCCGCCCCGACAAGGACGGCATGGACGGCGTGCAGGTCGGCATGACCAACACGCTGAACACGCCGGTCGAGTCGATGGAGACCGAGTACCCGCTCCGCGTCGAGCGGTACGCCCTCCGCGCTGGAAGCGGGGGCGACGGCGAACACCGGGGCGGACTCGGACTCGAACGCTCGGTCACGGTCGAGACCGACGCGACCGTCTCCCTGCTCACCGAGCGCCGCCGCACCGCGCCGGCCGGCGTCGACGGCGGCGCGGACGGCGCCATGGGCGAGAATCTCGTCGACGGCGAATCGGTGCCCTCGAAGGCATCGGTAGACGTGAGCGCCGGCGCGACCGTGACGATCCGCACGCCCGGCGGCGGCGGCCACGGCGACCCGGCCGACCGGTCGGAGGATGCACGGGAGGACGACCGCCGGGACGGAAAGGTGGAGGAATGACGCGTCTCGGCATCGTCGTCCCCTCCTCGAACACGACGGCCGAACCGGAGTTCCGGGCGATGGCGCCCGAAGCGAGCACCGTCCACGTCGCCCGGATGCCGCTCGAGGACGTGACCGTCGACGGTCTCGACGAGATGGCCGACGGTGCCGAACGCGCCGCGGAATTGCTCGCCCACGCCGCCGTCGACGGGGTCGCCTACGCCTGCACCACGGGAAGTCTCCTGCACGGCCCGGGCTTCGACGAAGAATTGGAGGATCGACTGTCCGAAGCGGCCGGCGCACCGGCCGTCGCGACGGCCCTGTCGGTGAAACGCGCCCTCGCCGCGCTCGACGCCGAGACGATCGCCGTCGTCACGCCCTACGCGTCGGAGCTAAACGACCGAGAACGGGAGTACCTGACCGAGGCGGGGTTCGAGGTCGCCACCCTCGACGGCCGGGGGCTCGTCGCCAACACCGAGATCGGCGAGTTGACCGCCGCGGACGCGAGAGACCAGGTCGAAGCGGCCGTTCCCGACGACCTCTCGGTCGATGCGGTCTTTATCTCCTGTACGAACTACCGCACCGTCCCGGCCCTGTCCGAACTGGAGGATGCCCTCGGTGTGCCGGTGATATCGAGCAATAGCGCGACGATGTGGGATCTCGCGGATCGGCTGGATCTGGACACGACCCTCGACACGCGACTCGACGCGGTCTGATCTAGTCGCCGAACGGGCCGCCACCGCCGCCCATACCGCCCATGCCGCCGCCGGGGCCGCCGGGTCCGCCACCGCCCTGTTGCATCTGCTTCATCATCCGCTCCATGTCGGCGTCACCCATGCCCTGGAACTGGTTGAGGGTCTTGGCCATCATCTTGTGCTGTTCGAGCAACTCGCGCACGCGGTCCTCGCTCGTGCCCGACCCCTTTGCGATGCGCTTGACCTGGCTCTGGCCGATCGAGCGGGGGTGTTCGAGTTCGTCGTCGGTCATCGAGTCCATGATGACCTCGAAGCTCCGCATCCGATCCTTGGTCACGTCCATGGCGTTGTCGGGCAACTGGTCCATCAGCCCGCCGCCCATGCCGGGGATCATGTCCATCACCTGGTCGAGCGGCCCCATGTTGTCCATGGCCTTCATCTGGTGGCGCATGTCCCGGAGGGTGAACTCCCCCTCCATCAGGTCCTCGGGGTCCCAGTCCTCCTCGTCCTGGGTCTCCTCCATCGCGCGCTCGACGCGCTCGGTGAGCTGTTTGAGGTCGCCCATCCCGAGCAGCCGGGAGATGAACCCCGACGGCTCGAACCGCTCGATATCTTGTACCGTCTCGCCGGTCCCGAGGAAGGCGATCGACGAGCCGGTCTCGTTGACGGCCGCGAGTGCGCCGCCACCTTTCGCCGTCCCGTCGAGTTTCGTGATGGCGACGCCGTCGATGCCGATGGCCTCCTCGAACTCGCGGGCCTGATCCTTGGCGGACTGGCCCATCGCGGCGTCGATGACGAGCAGGTTCCGGTCGGGGTCGACGGCGTCGTCGATGCGCTCGATCTGGTCGATAAGTTCCTGGTTCAGACCGTCACGACCGGCGGTGTCGACGATACGCACGTCGGCTTCCTCGGTCGCTTCGAGGCCGGCCTCGGCGATCTCGACGGGGTCCTCGGCGTCGGGGTCCCCGTAGAAGTCCACCTCGGCGTTGTCGGCCATCTGCTTTGCCTGATCGTACGCGCCGGGGCGGTCGGTGTCGGTCTGGATGACCGCGGGACGCAGCCCCTTCTTCGAGAACCACCACGCCATCTTGGCCGCGGTGGTGGTCTTCCCGGACCCGTAGAGACCGGCGAGCAGGATGGTCTGGTTCTCCAGGGGCAGGTCGGTCGACTCGCCCACCAGTTCGACCATCTCCTCGTAGACCACGCGGAGCACCCAGTCACGGGCGGAGGTGCTGCTGGGCGGTTCCTCTTCGAGGGCCCGCTGTTCGATGTTGTCCGACAGCTCCATCACCAGGCTCGTGTCCACGTCGGCCTGCAGCAGCGAGCGCTGGATCTCCTTGACGACGTCTTCCACGTCGTCTTCGTCGATGCGGGACTTCCCCCGGAGGTCGTCGAGCGTCCCCCGGAGCGAACTCCCCAGATCGTCGAGCACCATGGTTAGTTACCCGAGGTACGCCGGCCAAGCGGTAAAGCCTTTTTCTGTCGGGGAGGCGAGGCCGGACCTACGCCGCCGCCTCGTCCGCGCCCGGTTCCTCGTCGTCGTGGCCGAGCAGGCGGTCGACGATGACCTCGGGGTCGAACGGTTCGAGGTCGTCGTAGTCCTGCCCGGTCCCCAGAAAGAGGATGGGTTTGCCCGTGACCTGGGCGATGGAGATGGCCGCGCCGCCCTGTGGATCGGCGTCGGCCTTCGTCAGGACCGCGCCGTCGATCGCGGCGGCGTCGTCGAACTCCCGGGCGCGGTTGACCGCGTCCTGTCCCGCCACCGCCTCGTCGACGAAGATCGTCATGTCGGGCTCGATCACGCGATCGATCTTCTGGAGCTGATCCATCAGGTCGTTGCTGGTGTGGAGTCGGCCGGCCGTGTCCCCGAGCACCACGTCCACGTCGTTTGCCTCGGCGTACTCGACGGCGTCGTAGATGACCGCCGCCGGGTCCGATCCCTGCTCGTGGGAGATCAGCCGCTCGTCCAACGCGTCTGCGTGTTGCTGGAGCTGTTCGTTCGCGCCGGCCCGGTACGTGTCGCCGTTTGCCAGCACCGTCGAGTAGCCCCGCTCGTCGAACCACTGGGAGAGCTTGGCGATCGTCGTCGTCTTCCCGACGCCGTTGACGCCCGTGAAGATGATCGAGACGGGCTTGTCCGCCTCGTCGATCCGCTGCTCGAAGTCGAACTGCCCGACGCTGATCACGTCGATCAGGGCGTCGCGCAGCGCCTCCTCGACGACTAACCCTGTGGTCTTGACCTTCGAGCGCGTCTCACCGATCAGGTTCTCTCGGATCCCGCGCAGGATCTCCTGGGCGACGCTCAGCTCCACGTCCGAGGAGAGCAGCGCCATCTCCAGTTCGTCGAGCGGGCCTTCGAGGTCCTCCTCCTCGATGACCTCCTTGCCCGTGGCCGCGAGTTTCGCCCGCTCCATCAGGCCGCGGTCGCTCCCGCCGTCGTCCTCGGACTCCGGTTCGGGCTCCGGTTCCGGCTCGGCCTCCCGGTCGGACTCCGATTCCGGTGCCGGCTCGGCGTCGGCCTGTGCTGTGTCCGCATTGGCTTCCGGATCGGATGCCGTGGGTTCGGGCTCGTCGGCGGCGTCGACCGCGTCGTCGGGGGCGGCCTCGTCGCTCTCGGCCTCCTCCTCGACGTTCTCCTTGAAGCTGTTGAGCTTGTCTTTCAGTCCGTCGAACATGGCCCCTTACTCGTCGTCGCCGCCCTGCTCCTGCATCTGGGCCATCTGCTGTTGCATCTGCTGCTGTTGCATCTGCTGGGCCTTCTCCTCGAGTTCGTCACTCTCGTCCTCGATCTCGCTGATCTCGTCGCGAACGTCCTCGATCCGGTCGTCGAGGGTGTCCTTCTTGTTTTCGAGGGTCGTGACGGCGTCGGTCTGGTCGCGCTCGGCCGCGTACCCGCCGCCCAGCGAGACGATGATCTCGTCGATGTCCTGGATCTCGGCGCGGACGTACGCGTCGCCGCCCAGCGGGACCTGGACCGTCTCGCCCGTGTCGAGCGTCTGGATGGCCTCGATGGCCTCGTCGATCTCACCCTGTTCGGCCTGCAGGTCCTCGATCTCGGCTTCGAGGGTCTCTTTTTCCTCTTCGAGGGCCTGGATCTCCTCTGCGAGCTGCTGAAGCTGGCCGCCGCCACCGCCGCCACCGAGGCTCATTGGGCCACCTCACTGATTTCGACCTGTGTGCGCTTCAGGCCGTGCTTGGAGCCGAACTCGGCGTAGGTGTGCTCGACAGCCACGTCCTCGTTTTCGGCTTCGAGCGTCTTCTCGAAGTTCTCCCACCCGTCGCGGGCCTGCCATCGACCACTTACAGTAAACTCGGTCATGTTCGGGACGTGCGGGACCGACGCGGAAGAATGTACCGACCTCTACTTTCCCACGTAGTTACTCCTCCCCCGTCGTATCGATACCCAGCGCCGCGTTCAGGCCACAGAAACAGGTCGTGGCGTTGAACCCGAACGCGAGCGCGCCGATCCCCGCGAGCAGTCCCGTGGTCCGGTTCCCCTTCCGCAACGTGACGACGGCGACGACCGTCAGGACGACCGCGAGCAGTGCGCGCCCCGTCCGATCGACACCGCCGACGTTCTTCTCGACCATGTCCCCCAGTTGGGTCGCGGGGAACTTAATTTCGACCGTCGAGGCCCTCTTTGCGACTTCGCTCGCGGGCGCGCTCGCCGTCGTTGTAGCCGTCGACCACCTGCTGGAGCGCACCGGTCTCGACCGACAGCGCGGGCGCGGTCAGGGGAGAGACGCTGACCTCGCCCTCGACCAAGGCGCGGCGGTCCGAGCCGACGGGGTAGCGCTCCCGGAGGTCCTCGTCGGCGGGGAAGGGGCTCTCCCAGCCGACGGTGTTGGGCCAGACCACGTCGCGAATGGCGATATCGCCCTCCCGTGGTTTGCCGAGATCGACCTCGTCGCGCTCGGTGGCTTCGTGTTCCACGTCGACGGCGTAGTCGTGGTGGGGTTCGGTCAGCCGCATCGGGGATTCGGACACGTCGACGGGCGCGTTGACGTTCAACACGTCGGCCTGCTCGAACACGCCTGTACTCTGGCTGCGGACCAGCAATTCCCGGGCCACCTTCGCCGGCCGGCCGAAGTCGTACTCCTCGGGCGGGTGGACGAAGAAGTCCTGCGCGTGGTAGGCCGAGATTGCCATCCCGGGCATATCGAGGAAGGCGGCCTCGATACACGCGCCGACGGTACCCGAGCGGCCGACGACGTAGTTGCCGGCGTTGGGACCGTGGTTACAGCCCGCGACGACGAAATCGAAGTCGGCGTCGAGGCCGCCGACTCCGTAGGCCACGCAGTCGGCGGGCGTCCCCTCGATGGCGTAGCCCCAGGGATGCTCCTCGCGGGTGGTGCGGTGGGTGCGGGTCCGGCCCGTACCGCTCCGGTTGTCCGTCGGTGCGACGACGGTCACGTCGGCGACCCCCGTCAGTTCCTCGTACAGCGCCGCCAGCCCGGGGGCGTCGATGCCGTCGTCGTTCGTCAACAGCACGTGGAGGGTAGTCACAGTGAGGCGTTGGCGTGCCGACGCGTCAGTCTTTCGGGCTCCCGTGTCCTCCGATCACACGCCACACAGAGATCGACCGGGCTACCGGGGTTTTTACCCTGCGGGTTCGTTGGCCCGCCAATGACGGTCCGCGAGGTCGCCGCCGAGGCCTACCGCGAGGCGCTCCCGGTGCTCGCCGTGAGCGCGGTCGGAGGCCTGTTCGCCGGCGTCGTCCTCGGCGGGATGGAGGCGGAACTCGAAGCGGTTCCCGGCCTGTTGATGCTCGTCCCAGCCCTGCTCGCGACCCGCGGGAACGTCTACGGGTCGCTCGGGGCGCGACTCGCCTCCGCACTCCACCAGGGGCTGATCGAACCCCGTCTGACGCTCGACGACGAGCGGTTGCGGGGCGCGATCGCGGCGGCGCTGGCCAACGGCGTCCTCGTCAGCCTGTTCGCGGCCGTCCTCGCGTTCGTCGTCCTCGCCGTACTGGGTCGGTCCGTGGCCCCCTTGCCGACGCTGGTCGGCATCGCCGGCATCGCCGGTCTGATCTCCGGCCTCCTGCTGACGGCGGCGGTCGTCGGCGTCGTCTTCGTCGGGTATCGCCGCGGCTACAACCCCGACACGCTCGCGGGGCCGGTCGTCACGACCACGGGCGACGTGGTCGGGGTCGCCACACTCCTGCTCGCCACGCGAATCGTCCTCGGGCTGGGTGGGCTCTGATGGAGACGCGCTGGTCCCCCGGCGCGATCATGCGGACGATGCTTCCCATCCTGCTGGTCCTGACTTGCATCGAACTCGCCAGCGGGTTCGTCCTCGATACCTTCGAGGGCACCCTGCTCCGGTACCCCTCACTGCTCGTGCTGGTGCCCGTCACCATCGGGATGGCGGGCAACCTCGGGAGCGTCCTCGCGGCGCGGCTCTCGACGGTGGTCCACCTCGGCCTGCTCTCCTTCGAGCCGGACGACGAGTACCTGCTGGGCAACGCCGTCGCGACACTGGCGCTTGCGGTCACGCTCTTCCCGCTGGTCGGGGGCGGCGCGTGGCTGGCCCAGCTGCTCGTGGGCGGGACCGCACTCGGGATCGGGACCGTCGTGCTGGTGGCGTTCGCCAGCGGCGCGGTGCTGGCGCTGCTGGCGATCGTCGTGACGCTGGTGACGACCTACGCCGCGTATCGGTTCGGGCTGGATCCCGACGACGTGGTGATCCCGGTCGTCACCAACGTCTGTGACGTGCTGGGCGTCGTAGTCCTGTTCGCCGTGGTTCGGCTGGTGATCTGAATAGTCAGGGCTTTGGCTCGCAGGACCCAAGGACCGCCGATGGCACCGTTGCCGACGGCGTTGCTGGTCGACGTGCTGGTCCGCGTCGCGTCGATCACCGTCTTCATCGCGCTGGGAGTCGGGCTGGCCAGCGTCGCCGTCGAGTTCGGCGCGGTCGAGTACATCGCGGGTTTTGCCCGCCCCCTGACCCAGCCCGCGAACCTCCCGCCGGAGGTCGGGACGGCGATTCTGGCGACGACGGCCTCCCCCACCGCCGGGTACGGCATGCTCGCGGAGTACCGGGAGGCCGGCCTGCTCGACGACCGCGCGACGCTCGTCGCCGTCACCATGAACACCTTCTTCGGATTCGCCCAGCACATCTTCACCTTCTACGCGCCCGTGTTGATCCCCATCCTCGGTCTGAAGGTCGGTCTCATGTACGTCGGCGCGCGGGCGCTGATCTCGCTCGCGATCACCGCGACCGGCGTGCTAGCCGGGGCCCTTCTGCTCTCGGAGCGAAACGTCGATACGACAGTTGAGGCCGACGTGGACGAACCGGCGGCGGGTGCGGAGGCTGACGGCGGCGAGCCACGCGACCGCCGCGCCAGACTCCGGGCCGCCGCCGCGAGCACCGTCGAGAAGATTCGCGACATCGTTCCGAGACTGCTCGTGGTCTACCTGATCGTCGCGACGCTCGTGGCCTACTACGATGAGATCGTCACCGTTCTGTTCGGCAGTCCGGACGCGCTCGGGGTCGCGAGCGCGGTCGCTCCGGTCACGGGTGCGCTGGGCCTCCCGAGCGCTGCGATCCCGACCATCGCGGTGTTCGCGGTGGACACGACCAACGGCGCGATCTTCATCGCCCCGCTGGTCGAGAACGGGACCTTCACCGCGCGGGCGGCCGTGGCGACGATGCTCGTGGGCGGGATCGTCTCCTTCGCCGTCTCGACGTTCAAGCGGTCGATCCCCTTCCAGTACGGGATCTGGGGCCGGGAGTTCGGCAGCAAGGTGATCGTCGTCAACACGGTACTGAAGGTCCTCTTTATCGCCGTGGCACTGGTCGTCCTGCTCGCGCCGTCGGCGGTGTGAGAACGAAGAAGCGGCGCAGCCGCTCGGGAGGCCCGAAAACAGCGAAGAAGTGCCCTCAGAGCGCGTGACCGGCGACCGGCTTCTTGGTCTCGATCTCCGTGTTGTGACAGGCGTTGCAGGTGTACTCGTTCAACTTCGTCGTCTCGTCGTTCAGAGCCATCCGTGTCCCGCACTGTGGGCAATACATTATGATTGTATAAGGGATGCCATTGACCTTAATCCTTTGCATCTGATAGGTCTGGTGAACCGTCTCACGGTACGGAATGACAGGGTCGGCGAAACGAGTCAGGGGTTTCGGCCTGTCGAGACTGTATCGTCGGAAAACGGCGAGAAGAAGTCCGGTCGCTCAGGCGCTGTCGGGGATGGGGTCTGCGATGACGACGGCTTCGCCGTCGATCACCTCGTCGCCGTCGGTGCGGGCGGTAGTCGTCAGGCGGTAGCGGTCGTTCCCGAGGTCCTCGACGACCTCGCACTCGGCGGTGACCTCGCTGCCGATGTCGACGGGGCCGAGGAAGGAAGTGTCCTGCGAGAGGTAGACGATGAGGCCCGGCAGTCGGGCTAAGGCGGCGCTGACGACGCCGACCACGAGCGTCCCGTGGGCGATGGGGCGGCCGAAGCGGGTCCCCTCGGCGTAGTCGGCGTCGAGGTGGAGGCGGTTGGTGTCGCCGCTGGCCTCGGCGAAGGCCTCCACGTCCTCCTGTGAGAGCGTCTTCGTGAACTGCACCACGTCGCCGACCTCGATGCGGTCGTCGTGGGGGCCGAGGCTCTCGAACTCCCACTCGTCGCGCTCGTAGGCGGTGTCGACGCGTTCGCGGTGGTGGCGGTCCCCGGACGGTTCCACACTGGCCGTCGCCCGGCGGCTGAAGTGAGGCAAGTAGTAGGAGAGGTCGGTCGTCGTGACGATGCCGACGAGCTCGCCGTCGCCGGACTGCGTCCGGCTGCCAGAGGCGCTTCGCGCCTCGCTGTCGTCGGTCACGGGGAGTTTCTTGATCGTGTGCTCGCGGAAGAGGTCGACGGCCGCCTCGATCGGCTCGTCGGCGTCGACGGTGACGACCGGCGTGGACATGCAGTCGGCGGCAGTCACGGTACCAGTGTCGTGGCCCCCGGCCACGAGGGCGACCACGTCCGATTCGGTGACGATACCGACGGGGTCGCCGGCTTCGACGACGACGGCCGAGCCGATATCCTCACCGTGGAGCAGTTGAGCGACCGCAGTGGCGTCGAGGTCGGGATCGATCGTCTCGACTGTCGAGTTCATCACTTCGCGGACGGTAACGGGCACGAGCATCTGTCGACACCTCCGGGGCCACTCTCCCTATGCCTTGGGGTCGACACGACGGTCGGCCTCGCCGCTCAAGTGGCTGGCCCTCACAGACGGGGTATGGACCGCGTCGCCGTCGTACTGGTCGTCCTCGTCGTCGCCGCCAGCGGCTGTCTCGGCCTCGGACCGTCCGGGTCGCACGCACCAGGAACGCCCGCACCGCCCGCGGACGCCGATCTCGCGAACAGTTACGCCGTGACCGTCACGAGTGTGATCGACGGCGACACGATCGAAGTCCGCTACCGGAACGGGACGCAGGAGACCGTCCGCCTGCTCGGCGTCGACACGCCCGAGACCAGCAGCGAGAACGACCCCGCGGAGTTCGAGGGGGTCCCGGAGACTGCGGCCGGACGCTCCTGTCTCGGCGAGGCCGGTCGCGACGCCACCCGCGCGATGACCGACCGCCTGCTCGGCGAGACCGTCACGCTCGGCGTCGACGCCGAGAGCGACCGCCGGGGCTACTACGGTCGCCTGCTGGGCTACGTCTACCAGGACGGCGCGAACGTCAACTACTGGCTGCTCACCGAAGGCCACGCCCGCGTCTACGACAGCCAGTTCACCGAGCGCGAGCGTTTCGACGCCGCCGAACAGCGCGCCCGGGCGAACGGCACCGGCCTGTGGACCTGTGCGACCGACGACCCGCCGACACCGACCGAGGAGGTAGTCGCCGACGGTGGAACGGTCTCGGGCCCGCTCGCCATCGTCGAGGTCCACGAAGACGCCGCCGGTAGCCAGCCGGACAGCGAGAACCTGAGCGACGAGTACGTCGTCTTCGAAAACCGCGGGAACGGGACCCTCGACATCTCGGGGTGGACCGTCAGCGACGCGGTCGACCACACCTACTACTTCCCCGACGGAACCACCCTCGACCCGGGTAAGCAGGTCACCCTCCGGACCGGAAGCGGCACGGACACGGAGACGGACCGCTACTGGGGGGAGGGAAGTCCCGTCTGGAACAACGACGGCGATACGGTGACCGTGCGCGCGGCCAACGGGACCGTGATGGTGCGGCACCCGTATTCGTAGGGAAGCTGCGGGGTGTCTCAGAGCTCGTAGAGATAGGCCGATCCGGAGTCGTTGCCGGCGGGTTCGTCGTCCTGTGGAGCGCCGAACAGGCCGAGTTCCCCGTGGATCGCGACGGCTCCCGGATACCAGTCGTCCCCGTCGAGGTCGGCGGTGTCGATCCGCTCTACCACGTGCCACTGGCCCGCGGATCGCTCGAAGACGTAGCCCCAGGCGGTATCGGCGTCGCCCATCGGAACGGAGTTGGCACCCGCAAGCGCCAGTGACCCGTCGACCGCGACCGTTCCGACGTTCCCGACTTTCTCCTGTTCGGTCGGCTCGGCGGGCGCGAGCGTGCCGCGCTGGCTCCACTCGCCGTCGACCCGCTCGAACTCGAACACCGCGCCGGCCTGCTCGGTCCCGCCTCTGTCACGCGAGGGGGCGGCGACCAGGATCCGTTCCCCGTCGATGGCGACGCCCTTCCCGAACGACTCGCCCGCCTGCCCGCTGTCGGGCCCGATCTCCCTGCCGTCGGACCACTGTCCGCTGGAGCGCTCGAACACGTACGCAGCGCCGCTTCCCTCGCCGGCGGCGTCGTGATCGGGTGCACCGACGACTGCTACGTCACCATCGACGTCGACTGTGCTTCCGAACCCGTCGAACCCCGCCACGTCGTCGACGGTGAGTGTCGCCTGTCGCGTCCAGCCGTCGTCACCCCGCTCGAAGACGGTGGCCGCGCCGGGACTGCTCTGGTTCCCCCCGTAGCTCGTGGCCCCGACTATCGCGGTCGATCCGGAGACCGAGACCGCCCCACCGAACCAGGTCGTCGTCGCATCGGCCGTGAGTTTCGCCGCTTGGGACCAGTCCCCGTCACGCCGGCGGAAGACGTAGGCCGCGCCGGCGTGTCGCCCCTGCTCGTCGTCGTCTTTCGCCCCGACCACCGCGACGTCCCCGTCGACGTCGACTACACCGCCGAACCCGGCCCCGTCGGCTGGATCCGAGGCCCCGATCGTCGTCCCCTCAACCCACTCTCCGTCCGCCCGCTCGAAGACGGTCAGCGACCCGGCCCGCCGTCCGTCTCTGTAATCACCGCGTCTGCCGACCAGTGCGACCCCATCGCCGACGGCCACCCCGGAGCCAAACCGCTCGCCCGTCGAGGGATCGTCGGCGACGAGCCTCGTCGGCGGTCCGACCGTCCGCTCGATGCTCGCCCCCGATTCCGACCCGGCTTCGGTCCCCGACTGCGACGGCGTTCCAGTCGATCCGTTCGGGCTCGCATCCCCCGCCCGCGAGTCGCCGCTTTCCGAACACCCTGCGACCGCCAGCGTCCCCGCGGCGACACTCGCCCGCAGGAACCCCCGCCTGCTCGTCAGTTCGTCGGTCATGTCACTCGATCGAACACCGACGATGATTAATATTTTGATGAATCTGACAATCGAAACGGTCTGCGCCTGCTACGTCGAACTCGTCGTCACCCCCTCAGACGATCGCGTCCAGCGCCCGCCAGAAACTCGGCCCCTCGTCCTCGTACCGGACCGGGACGAACCCCGCCTCGCGCGGGGCCACCACGTCGCCCTCGTAGTCGTCGCCGACCATCACGTACTCGTCGGCGTCGACCTGCTCGCGGGCGTACTCGTAGATCTCCGGGTCGGGCTTCGCCACGCCGGCCTCGGGCGCGGTCACGATCGTCTCGAAGTAGTCGGCGAGGTCGTGGGCCGCCAGTTTGGCCGCCTGTCGCCCCCGCGATCCGTTCGTGAGGATGCCGAGGTGATCTGTCTCGGCGAGTGCAGACAGCGCCGACCGCGCGGCCTCTGGCACGGTCGTCGTCTCGATCTCGGCTTCCCGGAGCGCGTCGACGAGTTCCTCCGGGTCGACGTCCGCGTCCGTGGCCGCCGCGACCGCGTCCGCCCCCGCCCATTCGGCCTCCGGATCGAGCGCCGTCCGCCGCTCGTCGAGCGTGTCGAGGTAGATCTCGACGAGTTCGGGGTCGGCCGGCCCGAGGACCGATTCGAGTCCGCGCTCGACGACGGTCTCGCGGTCGGCGGTGTGGGAGCACAGGGTGCCGTCCACGGCGAAGAAGATCGCGCTCGTCATCGGTCGTCGGTGTCGACCGGCCGCCCCTCTTCGGTCGGCGGCGCGACGTGGTCGATGTACTCCTCGACCGACGGTTCCTCGACCCGTACCCGGACGTGGAGGTCGCCCAGTTCGCTCGGATTGCCCACGGCGAAGGTGACCACACCCTCGAAGGCCGGCTGTTTCTTCAGGTCGAAGCTGAAGGAGTCGCCCTGCCGGTTCTCGAACAACCGCTTCCGCGCGGCGTCGAGGATCTCCTGTCTGTGGAGACACTCCGAGAGCTGTTCCATGCTGTGGGTCTCCGCCAGCAGTTCGCCCGGCCGCTCCTCGATCTCGGCGTCCGGGAAGAGGTTGTGAATGGCGTCGGCCACCCGGTCGGTGACCTCCGTGTCGTTGACCGGCGCGGTGATCTGGACGTCGACGCTGTAGATCATCGTACCGCCTCCGGCCCGTCCTCGAAGACCGTCCGGACCTGCCTCCGGAACCGTTCGAGCGTGTCGGTGTTCTCGATGGTCACGTCGGCCCGCTCCATGGCCGCGCCCATGCCGAACCCGAGTTCCCGCTCGTCGCGTTCCCGCAGGCTCTCGCCGCCGTCGGTGTCGTCGCGCCCGCGGTCGGTGATCCGCTCGCGGCGGACCTCGAACGGCGCTTCGATGCTCACCAGATAGAAGTCCTCGCCGAACCGGTCGCGGAAGGCCTCCAGTTCCACGTCCGAGCGCAGGCCGTCGACGAGAACGGTGTCGGTGTCGTCGTCGGCCAGTCGCTCCTCGATCAGCGGGAGCGACCGCTCGGCGATGGCCGCCGGCCCGTTCTCCTCGCGGAGCGCCTGGGCGATCTCGCCGTGGTGACTGGCCGGATCCAGCCCCCGATCCCGGCACTCCCGGCGGATCACGTCCCCCATCGTCACGACCGGCACGCCCATCTCACGTGCCACTTCCGCGGCCTCGCCTTTTCCACTGCCCGGGAGGCCGACTGTCCCGATAACGGTCATTGCGCACTCGTAGATGCAGAGCGCGCTTAAGGGCTGTGACTGGCCGTGGCGGTCGAAACCGATCCCCGAAACCGGGGTTCTTTTTGTCTCTCACAGCACAGTCGAAAGCGAGGGCACGTAGCTCAGTCCGGAAAGAGCGTCGGACTTCTATCACCCGCAGTCAACTGCCGGTGGAAGCCATCCGACGGTCGTGGGTTCAAATCCCACCGTGCCCGTTCACTTACGTCCGGATAGGTAGGCAGAGCCGACCGATCACTCGACAGCGAGATCCATCGGGTCTTCGAGTTGGCCGGTGATCTCCTCGAAGGCGTCCGTAGCGGTGAGGAGACCGACGACAGTGTCGTCCTCGGTCACCAGTGCGAGTTCCTGATTTTCGGCCTGGCACCGGTCGATGAAGTCGCTGACGGTCGTGTCGGCGGGGACGGTCAGCGGCGGGGTCGCCAGGTCTTCGAGCGAGGTGGTCCCGGCGTCGAGCGCCTCGTAGTTGTGCAGGACCGTCGGTGCGTAGACGACGCCCACGAACGCGTCCAGCGAGCCCTCCAGCAGTGGGAATCGGACGTGTGGCGTCCCGTCGATCCGGTCCATGTTGGTCTCGAAGTCGTCGGTCGTCGAGAGCGCCACGATGTCACTGCGATCGACCATGGTCTCGCTGACCGACATCTGGCCGATGTCCAGCGCGTTGATCACTTCGGTCCGGCGTTCTTCGGGGACGCCGAGCTGGTTGAGCGACTCGCCCATCGTGCGTCGCAGTTCTGCCCGAGTGGTCGCGACACCGTCCTCGGCTTCCGCTTCAGTCCACGAGCGGGAGATTTCGACGCCGAACAGGCCCAGCAACGCTTTGGCCACCCAGTCGGCCGCGATGATCACCGGGTACATCAGCTTCGTCCAGGCGTACAGCAGCCCCGAGCCGTAACCGGCGACGAACTTGGCACGCTCGATTCCCAGATACGTCGGTGCCTGCTCGCCAACGATGACGTGCAGGAGGTTGACCACCGCCAGTGCGAGGAGCACTGACAGCGTCGTGTGACCACCTCCCGTGATGCCGACTGCACTCAGCAGTGGTCCCATCACCGCCGTGACAGCCGGTTCGGCGACGACCCCCAGCCCCACGCTACAGATAGTGATCCCGACCTGACAGCCCGTGAGGAAGATCTCCAGGCGCTCGGTCATGTTCCACGCGCGTTCGAGCCCTCGTCCGTTGCCGCGGAACTCCGCTTCCTCGAACTGTCTGACGCGAGTCATCGCGAACTCGGTCGTGACGAAAAAGCCGTTTCCCAGCAGAAGAACGACGCCACCGAACAGGCGAAACCACGTGACCGGAGAGACAGCCATCAAACGACTGATTCATCTGGCTAGGGCCTAAATCTGCCGTTCGAGCTGTTCTGTCGCCCCTCCCACAAAGCCAGTCATCTCTGTGTGAGACGGTTGAGCGAAGACGATGCAGAAGGCCACGGCACCAGAGCCGGATCTATATATACCCGAGCGCGTCCTCGATCCGACCCAGTTCCGGCCCCGTGGTATCCTCACCGACGACGTAGCCGTTCTCGTTGGCGAGCAGGCCCGACCCGACCAGCGGCCCACCGTAGTTGATGGTCCCGATGTCGGCGGGCACGTCCAGCAGGTCTTCGAGGAAGTCCAGTTCCTCGTCGGTCGTCTTGGGGTGGCAGAGGACGCCCCGATTGGTCGCGACGGCGGCGGTGCCCACTGTACGGACGCCGGCCAGCGTGCCGCGTTCGACGGGTACGTCCAGTGCGTCCTTGACAGTCTGGACGGCGTCGCGGGAGAGATCCGGGTGGAGGTACGCGCCGGTGTCGTTGGCCAGGACGACGTTGCCGGCGGCGGTGATCCGACCCGGGAGGTCGGTGACGGGGAGGGAGACGGCGTCTTCGATCCGTTCGCGTTCGCGGTCGGTAGCGCGGCCGCTGACCAGCAGGCCGTTCTCGTTGCCGGTCGCCAGCGCGCCGACGGTGCCGGAGCCGCCGACCGTCGTCGGAATCGCCGGCACGTCGAGTTCGTCGGCCAGATCCTCACGGAGGTCGTCGTCGACGTCGGGGCGGACGAGCAGACAGTCGTCGGTCGCCCGGGCGAAGACACCGACGTACGCCGAACCGGCGAAGGCCGCGCGGAGCAAAGCTATGCCGTCTCTGCTTCGACGACGGCCTCGCCCTCTTCGTCGAAGCGGGCGGCCCGCACGCGAAGCTTGCTCGGGGGCTTTTTCTGGCCGCGCTCCCAGATGGCCTCGTTGATCGAGGGGTCCAGCCGGACGGCGTCGCCGTCGACGCTGAAGTGCTTGGCGAGGTGCTCGCGGATCAGCGTCATGGCCTTGCCGGCGCGTTCGTGTTTCGGTTCCGCGTTCACGTCACGGAGCGGGACCGTGATGACCCGCTCCTCGAAGTCACTCGCGCTCATTATTCGTCGGTGTCGCTGTTACGCCAGCTACGACGCTGGGGGTTGCGCTGGACTTCGCGGTCCGTCTTCAGCATGACCCACGCCGGAATTCGGCTGTTCTGGCGGTCCTTCTTGGCGAGACGCTTTTTCTTGGCCTTCGACTTCTTACCCATAGTGCCCGCTTCTACCCTGTCGGCGCTTAAATTTGTGTTCTTTCGTCCCCACCTTTTTCCGCGGGGGGTCGTCCGCGACCCCCCGCGCAAAAACGTGGGCGAAAAAGCCGGACGCTCGCTCCGCTCGCGTCCGGTACGACGAACGTGACTGTCGACCGCACAGCGACCGCGCAGCGACCGCACCGCAAAATCGCCTACAGAAACGCCAGCGGCACCATCACCGCGAAGCCGACGACCAGCCCGGTCACCAGCTCTCGGTGCCCACGTCCCGGAAGCCCGCTCCCCTTCTCCAGCGCCTCGGGGACGAACTCCGAGAGCACGAGATAGATCATCGCACCGGCGGCGAACCCGAACCCGGCCGGCAGGAACTCCTTGGCGATCCGCACGAAGTAGAACGCCAGCACCGCCCCGATGGGCTGGGGCAGGCTGGAGAACACGGCCCACCAGACCATCTTCCAGTTGGAGACGCCCATCGACCGCAGCGGAATGGAGATGGCCAGCCCCTCCGGGACGTTGTGGATCGAGATCGCGACGGTCATGAAGATCGCCAGAAGCGGCACGACGAAGGGACCGAAGGAGAGGCCACCCGCCAGATTCAACTCCGCGAAGGAGACGCCGACTGCGACCCCCTCCGGAAAGCTGTGGACCGTCAGGATGCCCAGGATCAAGACGAGTTTCTGGAAGTCGGCCTCCTCGTACTCCCGGGGGTCGAAGTGGTGATCGGAGATGACCCGGTTGGCGACGATCACCAGTACTACGCCCGCCGCGAGACCGGCGACCATCAGCAAGTAATCGCCCCGCCCGTCGGCCTCGGCCATCCCTTCCAGCACGAGGCCGAACGTCGACGCCGAAATCATGATCCCCGAGGCCAGCCCCCAGAGCCCGACCTGCAACCGGTCGCTCACTTCCGAGATGAAAAAGAACGGAAGCGCGCCGATCCCGGTCGCCAGAGCCGTCATGAATCCCGCGACGAACACCAGCGTCAGATTCGCCAACGTTCCCATACCCGGACTTCGAACGTCCGCGGCTTAAGAATTATCACTAACCTGATCGGTTTTGGTTGGCCTAAAGGGGCGACCGCGGCCGCCCTAGCGGGACGGGGCCAGTCCCTCGTGGCCGAGTGGTGCGTCGCTCAGAGGTCGAACCGCTCGACCGTCTGGTACTCGGGTCCCGCGTCGGTGAGGACGCTCTCGGTGAGCCTGATCTCCTCGACGCGGAGCCGGCCCGCGGTCGGGTCCCGCTCGCGGACGGCCTCCTGGACCAGTTCTTTCCCGCCGGCGTGGTCCATCCGAGCGAGGGTGGCGTGAGGCGTGAACTCGTGATCCGGCGGTTCGAAGCCCAGGTCGACCAACCGCGGCGCGACCGCCTCGTGAAGCGCGGTCAGTCGGTCGCCGCCCGCCTCGACGCCGAGCCAGACGACGCTGATGTAGTCGAGGGAGGGAAACACACCGAGACCACCGAACTCGGCGGTGAAGGGGTCGACGTCCGCCTCGGCGACGGCGTCGTCGAGCGCGGCCGTGACCTCGTCGAGGCGGTCGGGGTCGGTGTCGCCGAGGAAGAAGAGCGTGACGTGTGCCTGCTCCGGGTCGGTGAAGTTCAGCCCCGAGGCGTCCGCGACGGCCTCGCCGAGGCCGTCGAGGTCGACGCTGACGAACAGTCGCTTGCCCATGTTTCGTGGTTCGGGAGTTCGGGCTTGAATCCATCGCCGGTCGAGTCCCGGCCAGTCTGCCCGTCCCGTTGTGGCGGCCGTCCCGTGGACGTAGCCCTTAACCGACTGCCCGTCCAATCCCGGGGTATGACAGACAGAGAGCCCGACGACTACGAGTTCTCGGAGGGGCAGGGGTTCGAGGACCCCTACGACGAGTTCGATCTGGACCCGCCGGAACTCGACGTGGATCCGGACAAGGTCGACCCCGTCGACTCCCGGGCGCTCGCGGACATGCTCGACGAGCGCAACATCGCCAGCGAGGAGGTCGACGCCGAGCAGTTGCTCGACGTGGCCCTCTCCTACATGCAGATCAACCGCTTCGAGCAGGCCGCCGACGCCTTCGAGCGGGTCGCCCGCTACGCCGACGACGACCGTATCGCACAGGAGGCCTGGACCAACAAGGGTGCAGCTCACGCCGAACTCGAAGAGTACGACATGGCCATCGGCGCGTACAAGGAGGCCATCGACATCGACGGGGACAGCGAGCACGCGGCCACCGCCGAGACCAACCTCGCCTACTCCCTCTGGGAGTTCGGCCGCACCGAGGAGGCGCTGGAACACGCCGAGCGCGCCGTCGAGATCGACGAGCGCTTCGCCGAAGCCTGGTACAACCGCGGCTTCTTCCTGCTGGAGCGTGGCCTCGCCGAGGACGCGCTGAACGCCTTCGACAACGCGATCCGACTGGGCCACCGCAACACCCGAATCCTGGAGGAGAAGGCCCGCGCACTCGAAGAGATGGGCGAGTTCGATAGAGCCGAGGAGGTCGCCCAGGAGGCAGAAGAGATGCGCGAAGAGGCCGAAGCCGATCTGGTCGAAGAGCAGCAACAACAGCAACTGGAATGATCCTCAACGAGCGCGACACGGAGGAGGGACTGCTCGTGTCGGTCTGTGACCCCGACGTGCTCGGGGAGACCTTCGAGAACGGCGAAGTCTCGCTCACGGTCGAGGCGGACTTCTACGACGGCGAGGAGGTCGACGAGGAGGCCGTCGTCGACAGCCTCGCCCGCTGTGCGGTCGCCAACATCGTCGGCACCCGCTCCGTCGAGGTCGCTATCGAACACGGCTTCGTCGAGGAGGGCAACGTCCTCGATCTGGGCGAGACGCGCCACGCCCAGATGCTGCGGATGTGAGCGCCCGCCATTCCACCCACTTCCCGTCCCCCACCGCTCCGGCTGAACGCTTTTGTATTGGCCGGGAGGCCCCATTCGCATGCAGATCACCGGCGTCGACCAGTATCACCTGGAACACCAGGTGGAGGGGAGTTTCGAGCCGACGTGGATCCCCGGCTACCCGCAGGGGACCCACGAAGTCGAACTGTTCGAGATCGAGACCGACACGGGACTGACGGGCTACGGCGCGATGCCGAGTTTCGCCGGCGGGATGGATTTCTCCGAGCCCCTGTCGTACTTCCTGCTCGGCGAGGACCCCCACGACGTGGAGGGGATCCTGCGAAAACTCGACAGCATCAACCTCGTCGGCCCGCGCCCGTGGGGCGTCGAGATCGCCATGTGGGACCTCATCGGCAAGGACGCGGGCAAACCGATCTACGAACTGCTCGGGGGCTCAGGGAGTGAGATTCCGGTCTACGCCTCGACGGGCGAGGTGATGCCGGCCGAGGAGCGAATCGGCTACCTCGAAGACGTACTCGACGCGGGCGTCGGGGCGGTCAAACTCCGGGTTACCGACCCCGACCACATCGATATCGTCCGGGCGGTCAGGGAGGCCTACCCCGAGCTGCCGCTGATGGTCGACGCGAACAAGGGGTGGGCGGTGCGGGTGATGGAAGACGAACAGCAGTGGTCGTTCCGTGAGGCCCTAGAGTTCGCCCGCGGGCTGGAGGACGTGGGGAACGTCCGCTGGCTCGAAGAACCGCTGCCACGCCACGACTACGAACAATATGCTCGACTGCGGGAGGCCGTGGACGTGCCCATCGCGGGCGGGGAGTTCAACGACGGTATCCACCACTTCCGGGAGTTCGTGAAGCAGGGGTCGCTCGATATCCTGCAACCCGACGCCGCGCTGGCGACGGGGATCAAACGCGCCGACGAGGTGGCCGCGATGGCCCGCCAGCACGGACTGGAGTACGTGCCTCACACCTGGACCAACGGAGTCGGCTTCGTCGCCAACCTCCACGTGATGGCGGCCAACGACGCGCCGTGGTGTGAGTTCCCGATGGAACCGCCGTGGACGCCCGACGTGCGGGACTTCCTGCTCGAATCGACCGTCGACCACGAAGAGGGCACGGTCACGCCGCCGGACGGTCCCGGCCTCGGGGTCGAGATCGACGAGTCGCTGCTTTCCTGAGCGCGCCGTTCGAGGGGCGTCAGCGCATCGCACGGACGATCCGGATCGTAAGGGGAAGGGGGATCGGTGGCTTCCGGTCGCCCGATGAGCGAATTCGAGTTCACGACGGCGATCCCGATCCGCTATCGCGATCTGGACCCCTGGGATCACGTCAACAACGCCGTCTACGCGACGTATCTGGAGGAAGCCCGGACGGAGTACCTCGACACCGTCTTCGAGACGCCGATGGAGGCACGCGACTTCGTGCTGGCCAACCTCGAACTGGACTACCGCGCGCCGATCACCTACGACAGCGACGGGGTCGAGATCGCCGTCCGAACTGGTGACCTCGGGTCGTCGAGTCTGACGCTCTCCTACGAGGTCCGGCGGAGCGACGGAGTCGTCTCGGCCACTGGTGAAACGACGCAGGTCCACATGGGCGAGGACGGGACGCCGACGCCCTTGCCCGGGGAGTGGCGGGAGTCGATCCGGGCGTTCGAGCCCGCACTCGACTGATCGGCGACGTGGAGTTCTCGCCCGGACCGAAGGAGTGTTGAGTCCGGAACGCCTCTGTTCACACAATGGAGACATCCGAGTCAGCACCGCTTTCCGTCGAACGCATCCGGGCGGATTTCCCGATCCTCGAACGCGAGTTCGACGGGACGCCACTGGTCTATCTCGACAACGCGGCGACGAGCCAGACGCCAGAGCCGGTGGTCGACGCCATCGTCGACTACTACCACCGGTACAACGCCAACGTCCACCGCGGGCTCCACCAGCTCTCACAGGAGGCCTCGATCGCCTACGAGGAGGCCCACGACCGCGTGGCCGAGTTCGTCGGTGCCTCGGGCGGCCGCGAGGAGGTCGTCTTCACCAAAAACGCCACCGAGGCGATGAACACCGTCGCCTACGCCTGGGGCCTCGAAGAACTCGGGCCGGGCGACGAGATCGTCCTCACGGAGATGGAACACCACGCCGCGCTGGTGACGTGGCAACAGATCGCCAAGAAGACCGGTGCCACGGTCCGATTCATCGAGGTCGACGACGAGGGCTACCTCGACATGGACCACGCCCGGGAGCTGATCGGCCCCGACACCGCGATGGTCAGCGCCGTCCACGTATCCAACACCCTCGGCACGATCAATCCCGTCTCGGAACTGGCGGATCTGGCCCACGAACAGGACGCCCTGATCTTCGTCGACGGCGCGCAGTCGGTCCCGCACATGCCCGTCGACGTCGAGGAGATCGACGCCGACTTCTTCGCCTTCTCGGGCCACAAGATGTGTGGTCCCACAGGGATCGGCGTCCTCTACGGCAAGCAGCACCTGCTGGAGGAGATGCAGCCGTACCTCTACGGCGGCATGATGATCGAGAAGGTCACCTTCGAGGACTCGACGTGGCACGACCTCCCCTGGAAGTTCGAGGCCGGCACGCCCGTCATCGCGCAGGGCATCGCGCTGGCCGAAGCCTGTGACTACCTCGACGAGATCGGGATGGACAACGTAAAGCGCCACGGCGAGGCGCTGGCCGAGTACGCCCACGACCGGCTCTCGGAGTTCGGCGACATCGAGATCCTCGGCCCGCCGGCCGACGACCGGGCGGCGCTGGTCTCGTTCAACCTGGAGAGCGTCCACGCCCACGACGTGTCGGAGATCCTCAACGCCCACGGCGTGGCGGTCCGGGCCGGCGACCACTGCACCCAGCCGCTGCACGACAAACTCGGCGTCCCTGCCTCGGCGCGAGCCTCGTTCTACATCTACAACACCGAAGAAGAGGTCGACACGCTGATCGAGGGGCTGGAAGACGCGCGGGAGCTGTTCGCGTAGGTATCCGGTTCGCCGTTTTCGCTCACAGTCTCACGCCGTCACAGCGCCGGCAGAATCAGGAATCGCAGCGTCCAGAGCGCCCCCATCCCGGCAGCCATCGTCGCGAAGACGCTCTCGGTGCGCCAGGCGACGACGACGGCGACGGTACCGGCGACCAGTTTGTCGGTGGCGAGCCCGCCGGCGTCGAGCGTGACGAACGCCGGGAGGACGAGGGCGGCGAGGACGGCAGCGGGGACGTACCGCAGCGGCTGCCGGACCCGCGGCGGGATCTCGTCGAGGTAGCCAAAGAGGGCGATGAACGAGAACCGGATCGCGTAGGTCGCGACGCCGATGGCGAGGATGACCCCCCAGATGGCGGGGTCGCCGTAGCTAGTGGCCACGGCTCACCTCCACGTCGAGGACGCGCTCGGAGGCCAGTCCGGCCGCGATGCCGACGCTCGCGCCGACGAGCAGGCCGAGGTTGAGCGGGAGGCCGGCACCGACGACGGCGACGGTGCCGCCGACCACGCCGGCGACGGTCGTCGGGCCGTCCTCCATCGCGGGGACGAGCAGGGCCAGAAAGACCAGCGGGACGGCGAACTCCAGCCCCCAGGCGTCGGGGACGCCGGTGCCGAGCAGGACGCCGGCGACGGTGGCGATCTGCCAGACGACCCACAGCGTCGCGGCAGCGCCGAGGTAGTAAGCCACGCGGTCGACCGACTCCTCGGAGCGATAGCTGGCGATGGAGAGGGCGTAGGCCTGATCGGTCAGGAGGTAGGCCAGCCCGGCCTTCACGCGGCCCGCGAACCGCCGGAAGTGCGGTGCGATGGAAGCCGAGTACATCAACATCCGGAGGTTGATGACGACGGCGGTGACGAAGACGACCGTGAGCGGCGCGTCGCGGCCGATGAGATCGAGGGCGGCGAGCTGTGACGCCCCCGCGAACACCAGCACGGACATCCCGAGCGCCTGCGAGAGGTCGAGACCGGCGTTCGCCGCGGCGATGCCCGCGACGAGGCCGAAGGGGAGGATACCGAGCAGGAGCGGCGACACGTCACGGACGCCACGGAGAAAGTCGTCGCGGTCCATAGCGACGGATCGACCGGCGGCCGTTTACGCGTGACTATTCGCGGTCGATGGTGACCCGCCTACTCGTCGGACTCGTCGCCGCGAGCCCGGGTGAACACCCACAGGAGGATGAGGATACCCTCGACGCGAGCGGCGGTGTAGACCCAGGGGCGGAGTTCGACCTCGCTGTCCTCGCTGACGGCGAGGTCCATCCAGAAGTCGACGACTTTGCGCGGGGCGAGCAGTTCGACGAGACCGAACAGGGCCAGCGGGAGGCGGAGTGCCATGGTGTACCCGTTCGCGGTCCCGGACCAAAACGATTCGCCCGGTAGCGGCGTCCGCGCGCGGAAACACGTGACGCGGAACGCTTATCCGCCGGACTCGCCTATCGGGAGCCAACAATGGTCGGCGGCTCCGATATGTACCGACAGCAGATCCTCGATCACTACAAGAGTCCCCGCAACTACGGGGAGATGGAGGATCCCACGTTCACGCACGTCGGCGAGAACCCGATGTGTGGCGACACCATCGAGATGCAGGTACGACTCGACGACGACGAGGAAGAGATCGAGTACGTCGCCTTTCAGGGGGACGGCTGTGCCATCTCGCAGGCCTCGGCGTCCATGCTCTCGGAGAAGCTCCAGGGGATGACGATCGAGGAGCTTCAGGAGATGGACCGCGACGACGTGGTCGACATGCTCGGCGTCGACATCTCCCCGATGCGAATCAAATGCGCCGTGCTGGCCGAGAAGGTCGCACAGGACGGCGCTGACATCTACTTCGGCGAACTGGACGTGGACAAGACCACGACCGAAGACGACGAGTAGGGCGCGTTCGTTGCGAATTGGAGGGTTTTCGCGGCTCGTTCACTGCGACGGATAGCGGATCGTGACGGCGGTGCCGTTTTCGTCGTTCTCGACGACGGAGACGTGGCCGCCGACGCGTTCGACGGCCAGACGGACCATCCAGAGGCCGAGTCCGGTGCCGTGGACGAGCGGGGTGGTCTCGTCGTCGCGGAGGGCGAGCAGTTCGCTCTCGGGGATCGGCGGGCCGTCGTCGGTGACGGTGAGTTTGACCCAGGGTTCGTTCGGTGGGACGCCGACGGTGACGACGACCTCGGGGTCCTCGGCCTCGGCGTGCTGGATGGCGTTCTCACAGAGTTCCGTCAGGGCGAGTTCGACCTCCGGGCGGATGGTGGCGGCTCCCTCGGAGGGACGCAGCATGTGGACGTTGGCGTCGGGGTGGCGGTCGTTGAGGTCCTCCTCGACGCGTTCGAGCACGGTCGTGAGGTCGGTTGGTCGCCAGTTGTCCTCGGGGGAGAGGACCTGCCGGATGCGCTGGACCTTCTCGACGAGGCGGTCCCAGCGCTCGGCGATGTTCCGGACCTTCCGTGCGGAGTCCTGCTCGGTCTCGTCCAGCGCGTCGGCGAGCAGGCGGGCGTGACTCAGGACGACGGTCATGTCGTTGCGGAGGTTGTGCCGGAGTAATCTGTTGAGGACCGTCGCCTGGCGGCGACGCTGCTCGCGCATCGTAATGTCGACGAACAGAAAGCGGGTGCCGATCACGTCGTCGTCGCAGTCCGTTCGCGGGACCGCGCGCACGAGCGTGTGGACGACGGTGCCGTCGGCACAGACCAGTTTCCGTCGCTCAGTGACGGGCTCGTCCCCGACCTCCGGGTGTGTGTCGCCGGCCTCCAGTTCCGCCGCCGACGAAGGCGTGTACACGTCCGCGAGCGGTCGCCCCTTTAGCGACTCCCTGTCGTAGCCAAGCGTCTCCACGAACCGCTCGTTGCACACGTCGATCACCGCCTGCCCGTCCTCGGTTCGGGTGTGGACGTACATCACCGGCAGGTCCTCCAGCAGACTCTGCCACTCCCCCGCATCGTCAGCCCCCTGAGACATCTTCACACGTTGTTTTCGGATACTATCATTTGAAACTACCGTGGATTTCAGAGAGTGTACCGCCGGGTCCGATCCACCCGACCGCTTCGAGTGGGGCATCTCCTCTCTCTCAAAGTGAACGTTCGGTCAGTCCGTCGGCCCGGGGAGCGGGGTGTTTTTCTCCCGTGGTGCGCTACCGAATTCCATGCTGGAACTGGACGGCGGGGACGCCGGCGGGGGATATCTCCGGACCGCCCTGGCGCTGTCGGTCCTGACCGACCGACCCGTCCGCGTCGCGAACGTCCGCGGCGACCGACCGGAGCCAGGGCTGAAACCACAGCACGCCGCGGCCGTCGAAGCTGTGGCGGAAGTCTGTGACGCGACCGTCACGGGGACGGAGCACGGGGCGACGACGGTCACCTTCGAACCCGGGGGCGCGCCGGGCGGTGTAGCGTCGGTCGACGTCGGAACCGCCGGGAGCGTGACGCTCGTCTTCGACACCGTGGTGCCGCTCGCGATGGCCGCCGACGCGCCGATCCGCCTGCGTGCGACCGGTGGAACGGACGTGGCGTGGTCGCCGCCGCTGACGACCTACCGGCGGGTGAAACTCCCGCTCCTGCGACGGCTGGGCGTACCGGTGGCCGTCGACGCCAGCCGGCGCGGGTTCTACCCCGTCGGCGGCGGTGCGGCGACGCTCACGCTCGCCCCCGCGAATCCGTCATCGCTCGACCTCGGAGAGCGAGGCCACCCCGAGGGCGTCCGGGTCTACTCGCTGGCGAGCGAGGGGCTCGCCGACGCCGACGTGGCCGAGCGGCAGGCCGACGCGGCCGTCGAAGCGCTCGACGCCGCTGATCGCCGGGTTCGCGAGCGAGTCGTGAGCTACGTCGACAGCGAGTCGCCGGGCTCGGTCTGCACCGTCCGAGCCGACTACGGGACCGGCGTCGCTGGTCTGGACGCGCTCGGCGAGCAGGGCAAACCGGCCGAGGACGTCGGTCGCGAACCGGTCGAGGCACTCGAGGCCTTCGAGGGCACCGGTGCCGCGATCGATCGACACCTGGCAGATCAGCTGTTGCCCTTCCTCGCGGTTGCGGGCGGGACGGTGACGGTGCCCGAGGTGACTGCGCACGTCGAGTCGGGCCTCGACCTGCTCGCGGCCTTTGGCTGTGACGTGGCGGTGACGGAGGAGAGTGATCGAGTTCGGTTGCAGTCGGACGGGTTGGTCGATGCGGGTTCCGGCAGCCGATGAGTTCGAGGTAACGCCTCGTTTTATTCGCCAGGCGACCCAACTGGGGGTGATGCCAACGGTCGACCCGCAACCGGACCGGTTTCGCGATCTGATGCTCGACGACGAACCGGGGTTCGAGGAGGTCCTGACCTGCGTGTTCGGGATCCAGCGCCACGAGGCCCGGACGTATCTGGAGCTACTCGACCGGCCCGAGAGCACCGTCGCGGAACTGGCGGACGTACTCGACCGGGACCGCAGCAACGTCAACCGGTCGCTGTCGACGCTCCGGGAGAAGGGGCTGGCCGGCCGAACCCGGCGACTGCTTGACGACGGCGGCCACGTCTACCAGTACACCGCGACCCCAGTGGCAGAGGCCCGGGAGTCGATGCACGAGACCCTCGACGAGTGGGCCGCCTACGTCCACGAGCGCATCGACGAGTTCGGCGAGGGCTAGCGAACGGAAACCACCCCACTTTTGCGCCGCCGAGCCGTCCTGTCAGGAAATGGCAACCCTCGATCTCGAACTCGACGGCCCGCGGACCGTACCCGAGGCGGCCGACGACGGCGTCTGGCTGACCTGCATCGAGTGCGGCGAGACGTTCGCCCCCTTCGACGACGTACGCTACACCTGCGACGACTGCGACGGCCTGCTGGAGGCCCGCTACGCCGACGCGCCAACCCTCGACGACTTCGAGGGCCGTGGCGTCTGGCGCTACAGTGAGGCGCTGCCGTTCGACTCGGGGGTCACCCTCCCCGAGGGTGACACGCCGCTGCACTACGTCCCCGACCTGGAGGACGACATCGGCGTGCGCAACCTCCGGATCAAACACGAGGGGATGAACCCGACGGGGTCGTTCAAAGACCGCGGGATGACCGTCGGCGTCCGGGTCGCCCAGGAGGTCGGTGTCGACCGTCTCGCCTGTGCCTCGACGGGCAACACCAGCGCCGCGCTGGCCGCCTACGGCGCTCGCGCTAACCTCGAAACCCTCGTGCTCCTCCCCGCCGGCAAGGTCGCCGCCGGGAAGGTCGCCCAGGCCAGCCTCCACGGCGCGCGCATCCTCGAAGTCGACGGGAACTTCGACTCCTGTCTCGACATCGTGCAGGACCTGGCGAGTCGGGGCGAGGCCTACCTCCTGAACTCCCTCAATCCCTTCCGCCTCGAAGGCCAGAAGACGATCGGGTTCGAGATCCTCGAACGCTTCTACGAGGACGAGGGTCGCTTCCCCGACCGGATCGTCCTCCCCGTCGGGAACGCGGGCAACACCGCGGCGCTGTACAAGGCCTTCCGCGAGCTCGTCCGCAGCGGCGACCTCGCGCCGGGCGACGTGCCCAAGCTGACGGGTGTGCAGGCCGAGGGCGCGGCACCGATGGTCGAGGCCATCGAGAACGGCTGGGAAGACACCGAGCGCTGGGACGAGGTCGAGACCCGCGCGACCGCCATCCGCATCGGCAACCCCGTCAACGCGCCGAAGGCCCTGCCCGGCATCCGCAACACGGACGGAACCGCCGTCGCCGTCTCCGACGAGCGGATCACCGAGGCCCAGCGCGACCTCGCCGAGCAGGGCGTGGGCGTCGAACCCGCCTCCGCCGCGAGCGTCGCGGGCCTGCGGAAACTCCGCGAACAGGGCGAGATCGACGCGGGCGAGGACGTGGTCTGTCTGACGACCGGCCACCTGCTCAAGGACCCCGACGCCGCCGCCGAGGCCGGCGCGGACCCCGAACCCGTCCCCAACGACACGGACAAAGTGCTCGATCACCTCGCCGGCTAACGCGTCGGCGTCGGCGGCGACGGCCTGCTCGGGAAGGTGCTGGGTGCGATCCGGTAACCGGCTCGCGTGGGTTTCTGAGGGGATCCGAGAGTGGGGGCCGTGCGCTGCGGGACGCGGGGTGATGCCGGAACGGTCGTGTCAGGCCGAACCCCGGGTCACGGAGCGCCCCTGCTCATGATCATCGCAGTGATCCAGCTCGCAACCGTTGCGACCAGAAGGAGCGCCGTAATCAGTGTCAGTTCGGTCACGCCCAAGTAGGTTTCCCGCAGGCCGGGGAACAGGTCGAGAACGTACAACGCCGTTACCAGGAGGGAGTACAGAAACACCGCCGTGACCATGGAGGCATAGGGATGCTCGTAGAAGACGGGTCGTGGGTCCATCGTTCGGTGGCAGTCCTCCCCTGTGTCATATCGGGGACATAGCATTAATCGTTCGCCTCGCCTCACGTCGAGCGAGGATTCCCGTCGGACGGTTCGGTCACCGGCCCCGTTCGGACTCGACAGGATCCGATCGCGGACCGTCGGTGGTCGGGACCCGCCTGCCGGTCGCCGCCTCGACGTCCGACATCGCGACCACTTGGTTCCGCCGCCGCTCAGAGGCCCCAGAAGAAGACGATACCGAGCGTCGTGACGGCAGTCAGGATCAGTTGTAACGGCGCACCGACGCGTGCGAAGTCGGTGAACCTGTACCCGCCCGGTCCGTAGACCATCAGGTTCGTCTGGTAGCCGACAGGGGTCAGGAGGGGTGTGCTGGCGGCGAAGGTCACGGCCATGGCGAACGCGAAGGGGTTCGCGCCGAGCTGGCCGGCGACCTCGACCCCGATGGGCAACATAAGGACGACGCTCGCGGAGTTGCTGATCATCTCGGTGATCACGGCGGTCCCGAGGTAGAACAGTCCGAGGACCGCGATCACCGGGAGGAGGACGCCCGCGGAGACGACGAGGTCGGCGATGACGTCCGCCGTACCGGACGCCTCGACCGCGATGCCGAGCGGGATGACGCCCGCCACCATGAAGATCACTTCCCAGTCGACGGCCTCGTAGGCCTCCTCCGGCGTGAGGATGCCGGTGAAAAACATCGCGGCGACCCCCGTCAGCGCACTGACCATGAGGGTGAGGACCTCGAACGCCGCGAGGCCGAGGACGCCGGCGAGGATCCCGAGCGCCACGGGGATCTTCGATCGGTCGAAATCCTCCCAGCGGTCGTCACTGGAGACGGCCACGTCCGTGTCCCTCGCGATGCGGTCGACCACCTGGTCGGCCGCCTGGATCAGGACGACGTCGCCGGCCTGCAGTCGTACTTCACGGAGGCGCTGACGGATCACCTCGTCCCCCCGGCGGATCGCCAGGACCGTCACGTCGTAGTCACGCTCGAAGTCCGTGACGCCGCTGCGACGACTCGACCAGGGCCCGGGCAACAACACGACTTCGGTGAGTTCGATCTCGTCGTCGGAGACCTCCTCGTCCGTCCCGTCGCCGTCCGCCCCCGTGTCCTCGCCGGACGCCTCGTCCACGTCGCCCGACGCTTCCTCCCCGGTGGCGTCGCCACTGCCCTCCGCGTCGAGCGACGACCAGTCGTGACGTCGCGGCGAGAAGCCGGGCGGGAGGGGCTGTTCGTCCTCCGCGGCCGCCTCCATGACCTCCGGGAGGAGCTGGAGGTGCTCCTGCTCGATGACCTCCTGGAGGGTCTCCTGGTCGGCCCTGACGGAGAGGACGTCGCCGGCCCGGATCCGTTCCGAGCCGAGCCCCCGGGTGAGCGTCCGGTGGCCGCGGACGATCTGGAACACGTCGAGGTCGAGGTCCCGGTCGCTCAGGTCCCGGACCGTGGATCCGGCGAGCGGCGAGTCCTCCATGACGACGACGTCGGTGAGGTAGTCGGTCATGCCGAACGTGTCGCTCGGAGAGTCGGCCGGCTGGATCCGCGCCGGGGTGAGATATCGGCCGACGGTGAGGAGGTACGCGATCCCGACGAGCAGGACGACGGCCCCCAGCTGGGTGAACTCGAGCAGCGTGAACGGCTGCGCGTCGGGACCGCCCACCTGAACCCACACCTCGCTCGCCAGGAGGTTCGTTATCGTCCCGATGACGGTGAGCATCCCGCCGAGCATCGACGCGAAGGACAGCGGGATCAGGAGTTTCGAGGGCGACCGCTTCGTCTGCCGTGCGAGGTTCATCACCGCAGGGATCAACACGGCCACGATGGAGACGTTGCTCACGACCCCGGCCGTCGGCCCGGAGAGCGTGACCGTGGCGAGCAACTGTCGGAACTCGTCGTCCCCGGCGAAGGCGACCAGTTTCCGCGTCAGTATCTGGATGACGCCGGTCCGTCGGACGCCCTCGCTCAGGACGAACATCGCCAGCACCGTCAGCGTCGCCGGGTTCGAGAAGCCCGAGACCCCCTCCGCCGGTGACACGCCGGTCCACTCGCCCAGAATGACGAGCGCGACGACGAGCGCGACGGCGGTGGCGTCGATCGGGACCGGCTGAGTGAAAAAGAGGACGAACACGGCGGCGACGATGGCGAGGACGACCACCACGTCGACCGAGACCGGAAGCTGCACGGGGAGTTGCTGCAGCGGTACCCCGTTGCTCCACGACAGCAGAGAAAGGAGAGGACCCATTGATTCGCCCTTTTCTGGCGGTTATTCGACTGATCACATAGCGTTTGTGTTCCCGTGTTGGCAAAACACCCGCGCCTGCTGGGACCGAGGGGAAACCGACGGCGTGCGGGACGAGACGTGTGTCTCCCGCGTCGTCTCCGTGTGTCGGGAAGCGATGTCGGTGCTGTCGTCTCGCCCGTGGTAGCTCCGCGGAGCGGTCACTCGATTTCTAGTTCGCCGCTCTCACCGCTTTCCTCGCCGCCGTCCTCGGGCCATTCGAGTTCGAACTCGACGCTCAGATCGCCGGGGGAGTTCGCAGGCCCTTCCCGTTCGGCTTTCACTTCGAACGTCGGTCGTGCTGGCGGAGTCAGCGTCACGGATTCACTGCCGGATTTCAGGTCGATCGCGTCCCCGCTTTCGAGGTTGTCGACAACTCGCTGAAGCAGTGCTGCAATCTCCTCTCGACTCTGCGTGCTCTCGGATTTGAACAGGACTTCTTCGGGCATACAGTCACTATCCACGTCTACACCGATAAGCGCATCTACCAGTCTGTCTCTGCGTTGGAACCGCAGTCACGCGGCATACGCGCCCTGTGTTACTGATGGTTGCTAGTCATCTGGAAGGCCACTCTGTCGTGTGACTCCTGTCCCAGACAGTTCGCTCCGTGACGGTAGGACCCCGTGTGGTGGTCACGGCGAACCACCCGAGAGCGCCGCGTCGGCCGCTCGTGTGCCGAGCGTCTGACTGGTCTTTACGTGACTCGGTGACACAGATATACGCCCGCGAGATGACTTCCGACACGACACACGCCGCCCCGGGGGGATCGGCCGACGAACGGGCCGACGACGTGACCGTGGCCGCGCCACCGCCCGACGCGCGCCCCGCGACGGGTCGGTTCTCGCGCGCCGAGACCGCACGTCTGCGGGCGACCGAACGCGAGATTCTCAGGGCACGGGTCGCCCTGCTGGAACGGCGCGTCGCCCAGCGGGAGCGCGAACTGGACGCGGTGATCGACCGCTACGAGGAACTGCTGGCCGCCGAGAATCCACAGACGGTGGTCGACGACGGGGCTGTCGAGATCGAGTTCGAGAGCGAAGAACCGGAGCCGGGTATCGGTGCGAGAATCCGCGAGAAACTGTCGCGTCTCTTCTAGTCGTCGTCTTCGGCCTGGCCGTTGAGGCTGATGTAGCTCACGTCGATGATCCGCTCGTCGGCGAGGATGGCCTCGAGCACCTCGTCGCTGGGCTGGTCGTCGAGGTTGTACACCGACAGCGCCTCGCCGCCGATGGTCTCACGGCCGTTGAACATCGCCGCGATGTTGACGTCGTGGTCGCCGAGCGTCGAGCCGATGAAGCCGATGACCCCGGGCACGTCGTCGTTGCGCGCGACGAGCATGTGGCCGTGCGGGATGGCGTCGACCCGGTAGCCGTCGATCCGGACGATCCGGGAGTCCTCGCCGGCGAACTGGGTGCCACAGACGCTGACCTCGTCCTCGCCGTTGCGGACGGTCACCGTCACGAGACTCTGGAAGTCCTCGGAGGAGCGGCTCTTGGTCTCGGTCACGTCGATGCCGCGCTCCTCGGCGATCCGGGGCGCGTTGACGGCGTTGACCTGCCACTCCAGCGGCTCGAAACAGCCCTTCAGGGCGCTGGCCGTCACCAGGTCGAGTTCTTCCTCGGCGATGTCGCCTTCGTAGGAGATTTCGACGTCCTCGAGGCGGTCGTCGAACAGCTGGACGGCGATCTTGCCGGCCGTCTCGGCGAGGTCGAGGTACGGGCGGACGCGGGGGAACGCCGACTCGTCCATCGAGGGGGCGTTCAGCGCGTTCATGACGGGTTCGCCGCGGAAGGCCGCGAGCACCTGGTCGGCGGTGGCGGTCGCGACGTTCTCCTGTGCGGCCTCCGTGCTCGCGCCGAGGTGGGGCGTGACGATCACGTCGTCCACGTCGAGCAGCGGGTTGTCCGGGTCGACCGGCTCCTCGGCGAACACGTCGATGGCGGCCCCCTTCAGCTGGCCGTTCTCGACGGCGTCGGCCAGCGCGGGCTCGTCGATGATGCCACCGCGGGCGCAGTTGATCACGTAGCCGTCGTCGAGTCTGGCGAGTTCGTCCTCGCCGATCATGTTCTCGGTCTCCGGCGTCAGCGGCGTGTGGATCGTGATGAGGTCCGCGCTGTCGAGGCAGTCCTCCAGGTCGTCCGCGAGGTCGGCACCGAGCTGGTCGGCCCGTTCCTCGGAGATGTAGGGGTCGAAGGCGACGAGGTTCATGCCCAGACTCCCGAGGCGCTTTGCGACCTCCTGACCGACGCGGCCGAGGCCGACGATACCGAGGGTCTTGCCGTTGAGTTCGGTGCCGAGGAACTCACCCTTGGCCCACTCGCCGCCCCGGAGGCGGGCGTGAGCCTGCGGGATCGAGCGGGCGGTGGCAAAGGTCATCGCGACCGTGTGTTCGGCGGCCGCGCGGACGTTGCCCTCGGGGGCGTTGGCGACGATGACGCCGTGTTCGGTCGCGGCGTCGATGTCGATGTTGTCCACGCCGATGCCGGCGCGGCCGACGATGATCAGGTCGGTCGCGGCCTCGAGCACCTCGTCGGTGACCTCGGTGCCGGACCGAACGATCAGTGCGTTCGCGTCCGCGACGGCGTCGAGTAACTCCTGTCCCTCCACGTCGTAGGCCGTCTCCACGTCGTGGCCCGCCGCGCGCAGGCGCTGGATCCCCGCATCCGCGATCGGGTCCGTGACGAGTACCTTCATGATCGGTTCATTCCAGCCTGCGGCCATAACCCTTTCTTCATCGGCCCGGGCCGGAAACCGAACGCGAGCGCGCGCCTCGCGTGGGATACGGTCGCACGGATCCCGGGGACGGTGGGCGGCGCTGTCAGTCCCGCCGCACCGCGGTGAGAGGGTTGATATGGAGGGAGCACCGAGCAGACGTGTGAGCGACGGGACAGAGACGCCGCTAGATCCGGGGGGGCTCCCGACCGGGGAGAGCGTGCTGATCGCGGGGCCGGCGATGACGGGCAAGCGTCGGCTGTTGTTCGATCTGGTGGGTGCCAGTCGGGACCGGGCCGCCATCCTGATCTCGACCAAAAGCGACGCCGAGCGGTTTCGTGAGGGGTTTCTGAGCGAGCGGAAGAGCGACGACTGGGCCGTCCGGAGCATCGACTGTGTCGCCCGCAGCCGGAGCATGCGGCAGGTCCGGGATACTGCCGAGATCAAACACGTCTCCAGCGCTGGCGATCTCACCGGCGTCGGGATCGCCGCCTCGGGGTTCATGCGGGAGTTCTACCACGCCGACCGCGCGGCCCGTATCGGGTTACACTCGCTGTCGACCATGCTGATGTACGCGGATCTCCGGCGCGTTTACCAGTTCGTCCACGTCCTGACCGGCCGTATCGACTCCTCCGGATTCGCGGGCGCGTTCACGCTCGATACCACCACCAGAAACAGCGAGTCGCTGGACGTGTTGACGCAGGTGTTCGACGCGCTGGTCGAGGTGCGCGACGAGGAGAACGGCCCGGAGTTGCGGGTCCGGGGCGGCGACTTCGGCCCCCGGGCGTGGACCGAGTTCTAGTGGCTACTCGTCTAAGTGTTCGTGAACCAGATCGACCAGCGGTGCCTCGGTCCGATCGAAGGTGAACACGATTCCCGACCACTCCCGGTAGGGGAAGTGGGCCACGAGGACGTTGTCGTAGAACCGCATCGTGGCGTCGAGCGTGCCGAAATCGAACAGCGCGCCCTCCTGTGGCGGGTCGCCGAGCCCCTTCATCACGAGCGTCTCGGCACGCTCCTCGCGTTCGGCGTCCGAGAGGGCGGCGGCCACGTCATCGCGGAGAAAGAGGACGTCGTAGTCGTCGGCGGTGTACCGGATCGCCGAGCGGAGCGCGGCGTCGGACTCGGCCCGCAGGTCGTCGATGAGGGCGCGGACGTCGTCGTCGACGTCGTCCAGATCGTCCTCGTCGATCTCCGCGAGGTCGTCCGACGGGGTATCGGTCATGGAGCGTACGTGGTCGCGCGCGGACATAAGCCCACGGGGCGGTTCGAGACCGGCGGCGTAGCCAGCGAACGCGGTTCGGACCCACGACGCCCTCGACGCGAATCACTGCGTTTGAAGCCCCCGGACGCGAACGGCCCAGTATGACACTCGTCGCCTTCGACTTCGACGGAACGCTCTCGGACTCCGAGATGACCGTACTGCTCGGCGAGCAGTGCGGGGTAGCCGACCAGATGGAAGAGATCACTCAGCGGGCGATGAACGACGAGATCGGCTACGCCGAGAGCCTCCGCAGCCGGTGTGAGTTGCTCGACGGCCTCTCCCAGGAGAAGGCCGAGGCCGCCTTCGATCAGGTCGTCCTCCGGGAGGACGCCGCCATGGTCATCGAGAACCTCAACGAGGCCGGCGTCCACACCGCCATCCTCACTGGCGGGTTCGAGCGCGGCGTCGAGCGCGCCCTCGAGAAGGCCGACGTGACCGTCGACTCCATCGTCGCCAACCGGCTTCCGATGGCGGACGGCGAACTGACGGGGGCAGTCGAGGGGCCACTCATCGAGGGGACCAAAGACGACGCCCTCGAAGACCTCGCCGGCACGGTCGGCGTCGACATGGCCGACACCATCGCCGTCGGCGACGGGGCCAACGACATGCCGATGCTCGAAGTCGCGGGCCTGTCGGTCGGGTTCGACCCGAAACCGGCCGTCGAACCCGCGTGTGACACCATCGTCCTCTCGATGGCCGAACTCCACCGCCTGCTCGAAGACGAAGACGCCCTCTAACTGTCGCGCTCACCGACGGACGCGACCGCGTCGCTTTGTGTCGCCCCCATCCTTCCACAGCGTTCGTGGTTTAATTTACCTCCCGGCCGGCGGAGGCCTTTTATGTAGGGAACGTATAGACGAGTTGTCTTGAGTGTGAGTCTGTTTCCCACGCGGCAGTGGCTCGACGCGTACCGGCGCGAGATCAACGAGAGCGCCGCGTTCGACGACGTCGGTGTCGGCTGGGGCGTGGGTTCGAACGGTGACGTGCTGATCGTGGTGGAGGATCTGCCGCTTGCGGAGACGCGACTCGGTGAGTTACCCGACGTGGTGTTCGACGGCGTGCCAGAGACCGTCGAGGAGGACCTCGTGGACGTCACGCTCGACGAGGCACCCGAACTGATGGACCGAACGGTGCGTCAGCACTTCCCGCCGGTGGCCCAGCGCCTCCTCGACCAGCTCGAAACCTGCGTCGTCGACGGGAACATCTACTGTTACATCGGGCTGGAGAACGGCAACTGTCCGGAAGTCGAGATCCTCGACGGGCCCGACGAGCGTGAGGTGAACGCGGTGCTGGAAGCGCCCTGGAACGTCTGGCAGGCGATCATCGACGGGCGGCCGGCGACCTCGGCGGTGCTGGGCGGCGACCTCTCCGTCGAGACCGACGGGCCGCTGGGCCCGCAGACGCTGACGATGCTGCAGTTGCTCGGCGACGTGGCCGCCGACGTGGAGACGACGTTCCTCTTCGAGCAGCCGCGTCGCTCGATGCCCGACCTCGTGCTGGACGAGACCGTCCGGCAACCCGCCGCCGTCCAGAAACTGGCCTACCGGCAAGCCGCACTGACCAGCCGGCTGTTCAACGTTTTCTGAGCCAGACGCCGGCTCAGGTCGACTGCGCGATGGCCTGATCGAGGTCGGCTTTGATGTCCTCGACGCCCTCCAGCCCGACCGAGAGCCGGACGAGGTCGTCCGTGACGCCCGCGGCTTCCTTCTCCTCCTCGGTGAGTTGCTGGTGGGTCGTGCTGGCGGGGTGGATGATGAGCGTCTTCGCGTCGCCGACGTTGGCCAGCAGGCTGGCGAGTTCCGTCGACTCGACGGTGCCGCGGGCGGCGTCGTAGCCGCCCTCCAGTCCGAAGGTGATCATGCCGCCGTACCCGCCGTCCAGATACTCGCTGGCGTTGTCGTGGGTCTCGTGGTCCTCCAACCCGGGGTAGGTGACCCACGAGACTTCGGGGTGGTCCTGCAAGAACTCCGCGACGGCCATCGCGTTCTCGCAGTGACCGCGCATCCGCTGGGGCAGCGTCTCGACGCCCTGCAGGGTCTGCCAGGCGTCGAAGGGGGACTGCTGGTTGCCCAGATCGCGCAGGCCGCGAGCGATGGCGGTGTAGGTGAACGCCTGCTCGCCCATCGCCTCGGCGAAGTTGACGCCATGGTAGGCGGGGTTGTCCTGGGCGATCTCGGGGTAGTCCTCGGCGTGGGCCTGCCAGTCGAAGTTGCCCCCGTCGACGACGACGCCGCCGACGGTCGTCCCCGACCCGTGGATCCACTTCGTCGTCGAGTTCCAGACGAGGTTCGCGCCGTGCTCGATCGGGTTGCACAGGTACGGCGTCGCGAACGTGTTGTCCATGAACAGCGGAATCCCGTGATCCTCGGCGATCTCGGCCAGCCGGTCGATGTCGGGCGTCACCAGCGCGGGGTTGCCGATGGTCTCACAGTGGATGTACTTCGTGTTCTCGTCGATGGCCTCCTCGTAGGCCTCGTAGTCCAGCGTGTCGACGAAGCGGGCCTCGACGCCCTTCCTGGGGAGCGTGTGGGAGTAGTAGGTGTAGGTCCCTCCATAGAGCGAGGAGGCAGTGACGATGTTGTCACCGGGGCCAGCCAGCACGAAGTCCGTCAGATTGAGCGCGCCCATCCCGGAGGCGGTGGCGACCGCGCCGACGCCACCCTCCAGCGCAGCGATGCGTTCCTGCAGGGTCTCGACGGTGGGGTTCATCAGTCGCGAGTAGATGTACCCCGGTTTCGCCAGCGCGAACTGATCGGCGGCGTCCTCGGCGTCCTCGAAGACGTAGGAGGTGGTCTGGTAGATCGGCGGCGCACGCGCGCCCGTCGCCGAATCCGGCTCTTCCTGCCCCACGTGGAGGGACTTCGTCTCGATCTGGTCGTCGTCCTCTGACATAGGGGAGGGGTTCACACGCCCCGGAGATATAACTGTCCACTCGTCGATGACAGATCCCGAATACGTTCGTCGGCGGAACGACACCCCGATGTGGATAGGTTCATATTCGCGCGACGAGACGTTCCCGGCGATGAGTGGTCGTGTCGGTCGAACCGGGAGCGTCGTACTCGAACGACTCAGCGACAATCCGCTGGCCGTCGCCGGGTTCGTCGCTGCTCTCGGGGCCGCCGTGGTCGTGCTCGCGACGGCCAGTGCGAGAAGTGGAGCCACGCCGACGGATCCGGGGGACGCGGCGGCGATACTGGGAGCCGTCCCCGCCGTCGCGATGGCACAGCCGGCCTACGTCGCGGCGTTTCTGGTAGGTGTAGTCGCGACTGTCTACGCGCGGTAGTGAGTCGCGGCGAGTCAGGAGAACAGACTCGTGTGGACGGGCGCGAACTGACTCTCCTCGTCGTCGCTCTCGGCGGTGTCGGTGATCGCCTTCCCAGTCACGCCCTCGTCGAGGAAGTCAGCGAGCGGCGGGCCGACCTTCTCGGGTTCGACGAGGAAGGCGTCGTGGCCGTGGTCCGATTCGACGACGTGGTGGGCGACGGGCGTGCCGAGGTCGCGGAAGGCCTCGGCGACCTGCTCGGACTGTTCGGTGGTGAAGTGCCAGTCGCCGGTGAACGAGAGTAGCAGCGCCTCGCCCTCGAAGGCGCTCAGGGCGTCGGCGTCGTCCTCGAAGCCCGCGGCGAGGTCGTAGTTGTCCATCGAGCGGGTCAGGTACAGGTAGGAGTTGGCGTCGAACCGCTCGACGAACTTCTCGGCCTGGTAATCGAGGTAGGACTCCACGTCCCGGTAGGGGAAGAACGTGCCCGCGGCGTCGACGGGGAAGGTGCGCATGGCGTCCCGGCCCGCCGCACGGCGGCCGAACTTCTGTTCCATGGAGGCCTTCGAGAGGTACATGATGTGGCCTATTTGCCGCGCCAAAGCCAACCCGTCCGTGGGCTTCGCGTCGGTGTCGTAGTACTCCCCGCCCTGCCAGTCGTCGTCGGTGGTGATGGCGCGGCGGGCGACGGCGTCCAGTGCGAGACACTGCGGGTCGAGGCGGGCGGCGGCGGCGATGGACACGACTCGCTCGACGTGGTCGGGGTGGCGTTTCGCCCAGTCCAGTGCGTTCATGCCGCCGACGCTGCCGCCGACGACCGCGTGGAGGTGGGGGATCCCGAGTTCGTCCAGCAGGCGGCGCTGGGCCTCGGTCCAGTCGCCGACGGTGACGGCGGGGAAGTCGGTGCCGTAGGGCTCGCCGGTCTCGGGGTTCTCGCTGGCCGGGCCGGTGGTGCCGTAGCAGGAGCCGGGGACGTTGGCACAGACGACGTAGTACTCGGTGGTGTCGACGGCCTTGCCGGGGCCGACGATGTCGTCCCACCACGCGCGGGCCTGACCGCTCGTTCCCTCGCCGGTCCGGTGGCCGGCGACGTGTGAACTGCCGGTCAGGGCGTGACAGACCAGCACCGCGTTCTCGCCGGTGAACTCGCCGTAGGCCTCGTAGGCGATCTCGAGGTCGGGGATCGACTCCCCGCACTCGAACTCGAACTCGCCGACCGAGACCGTGTCGCGTTCGACCTCCATGTTACGCTCCGGTCGCTGTCCCGATGGCTTGGTCCAGGTCCGCCTTGATATCTTCGACGTCCTCGATGCCGACCGAGAGTCGCAGGAGGTCGGGCGTGACGCCGCTCGCGCGCTGTTCCTCCTCGGTCAACTGCGCGTGGGTCGTGCTGGCGGGGTGGACCACGAGCGTCTTCGCGTCGCCGACGTTGGCGAGGAACTGGCCCAGCTCCATCGCCTCGCAGACGGCCCGACCGGCGTCGTAGCCGCCCTCCAGTCCGAAGGCGAGCATCCCGCCGTACCCCCCTTCCAGATACTCGCTGGCGTTGCCGTGGGTCTCGTGGCTCTCCAGTCCGGGGTAGGTGACCCACGATACCTCGGGGTGGTCGGAGAGGTATTCCGCGACGGCCATCGCGTTCTCGCAGTGGCGCTCCATCCGAACGGCGAGCGTCTCCGACCCCTGCAGGGTCTGGAAGGCGTCGAAGGGTTTCTGCCCGTCGCCGAGCACGCGGAGAGCGCGATAGCGGGCGGCGGCGGCGAAGGCGCGGTCGCCGAACCGCTCGCTGAAGTTCGTGCCGTCGAAGGCGGGATTTGGCGCACCGATCTCGGGATACTTCTCGGGGAACTCGCCCCAGGGGAAGGAACCACCGTCGACGAGGACGCCGCCGACGGTGGTTCCCGAGCCGTGGATCCACTTCGTCGTCGACTCCCAGACGACGTCCGCACCGTGGTCGAGCGGGTTGCAGAGCGCGGGCGTGCCGAAGGTGTTGTCGACGAACAGCGGCACGTCGTTTTCCTCGCAGACGGCGGCCAGTTCCTCGAAGTCCGGGGTCACGAGCGACGGGTTACCGATGGTCTCACAGTGGACGTAGGCGGTGTTCTCGTCGATGGCGTCGTCGTAGGCCGCGTAGTCCAGCGTGTCGACGAAGCGGGCCTCGACGCCGCGTCGGCGGGCGTTGTGCGAGAGGTAGGTGTGAGTCCCGCCGTAGATAGAGGAAGCGGAGACCACGTTGTCGCCCGCGTCCGCGAGCACGCTGGTGGCCGCGTCGAGCGCCGCCATCCCCGCGCCCGTGGCGACGGCGTCGACCCCGTTCTCCAGCGAGGCCAGCCGTTCCTCCAGCATCCGGACCGTCGGATTGTGAAACCGCGAGTAGATGTTGCCCTCGCCCTCCAGCGCGAACAGATCAGCCGCGTGGTCCGCGTCCTCGAAGACGTAAGACGTAGTCTGATAGATCGGCGGCGCACGCGCCCCTGTCGCCGGATCCGGCTCCTCCTGCCCGGCGTGGACACAGCGCGTCCCGAACCGTCGCGTGTCGTCGGTCATGTATGACACGCATATATCTCTAGCCATCTATAACCGAGAGTTACGGCAATATTTCTGTGAGTGTTCATCCCACGCAAGGAGAGGGCGGTCCGCCACACCGTGGACCGATAACAGAGAAAGCGAGAAAGTAGCGGGCTCAGGCGTCCGATTCGGTCGGCGTGGCGGTCGTGTTGTCCGTCGGCGTGGTCGGACTCGTCGAGCCGTTGGGCGCGGTCTCGTTGCCACACGGTTCCTCTTCGAGGATCTCGTCGATCGCCAGATTGGCCAGTTTCTCGCCGGTGAGGACGAAGCCGTCGTCGCTCACGTTCTTCTTGGACTCCTCGTAGTCGGACGCGTTCGTCCGGTTCTGGAGCCGGTCCTGGGAGATGTTCTCGGTCTTGTTTACGGGTTCACACTGACTCGAATCGACCGCGCCGGACGCCACCGCGATCCCGGTACCGGCGAGGACCGCGAGCACCGCCATCAGGAGTGTACGTTTTCTGACCATCTGTGTCGGGGACCTCCGTGCCGGGAGTTGCTAGTTGTATTCTTTCATTTCCTATTTGGAATTTACGGTCTGCCGTCGGACCGCCCGCCCTCGGAGTCGCGTGGGAAACGAGAAGATTGATTTCGGGCCAGCGGGTGAATCAGTGCAGTCGCGATGTCCGCCGAGTTACCTGTCGATGCCAGTGACGATCCCCGCCTTCACACCGACCACGTGCGCCACCTGCCGGGCGACGGCGACGCGCGCGCCGTCACGCTCGTCGGCGTCGTCCACGACCACCCCGCGAGCCGGTATCGAGTCCACGAACTCGTCGCCGCGCTCGACCCCGCCGTCCTCGCGGTCGAGGTCGCGCCGCTCGCGCTCCCGCTGTTCCAGGGCTACGCCGCCGACGAGCGCGATCTCCCGGCGTTCGGCGGCGAGGTCAGCGCTGCCATCGCCGCCGCCGAGGACGCCCGCGTCGTCGGTATCGACGGCGTCGACGCCGAATTTCTGGAGACGCTCGCTCGGGAAATCCTCGACGAGCGCCCCGATCCCGCCACGCTCTCGCGGGTCGGCGCGAGCGTCCTCGGCGTCGTCCGCAGCGCCGTCACCTGCCGACTCGGCGCGACCGTCGCTTCGGCGACCGGCCTCCGTCTGGAGGTCGACGAGCCGGTGACCCACGAGACGACGCTCGCGGACCCACCCGAGAGACAGGCCGACGACGAGCGCTCACAGCTGAACCGGAGCCTGACGCTGTTGCGGTGTGCGGACCCGCCGGAACCGGTCCGCATCCGCGACGACGTGCGGGACGAGTGTATGGCCAGCCGTCTCGCCGACCTGCGGACCGAGGGCGAGGTCGTGGCGGTCGTGGGTCGGGGACACCTCGATCCGCTGTCCGAGCGCCTCGGCGAGTGAGGAGGCCGAACGAGCGGCCGGTGAGTGAAGCCGGTATCAAAACTACCATGGCCCCCGGCGGAGGAGGTACGCCTATCAGGTGGTTCCGGTGACCAAGAAACAGGAATACACGGGCGACTATCCAGAGAAGCGGCTGTATCTCCCCGGTCCGACGGAGGTCCGCGAGGACGTGATCGAGGCGATGGCCGAACCGATGTTCGGCCACCGCATGGACCGGATGACCGACCTCTACACGACCATCGTCGAGGACACCAAGGAGTTCCTCGGCACCGACCAGAACGTGATCGTCCTCACCGCGTCGGGGACCGAGTTCTGGGAAGCGACGACGCTCAACCTCGTCGAGGACCGCATGCTCGTCCCCACGAGCGGCGCGTTCAGCGAACGCCAGGCCAACGTGGCCGAGCGCCTCGGAAAGGACGTGGATCGCATCGAGTACGACTGGGGGCAGGCGGTCAAGCCCGAGGACATCCGGGACGCCCTCGAATCCGGGGCCGACTACGACGCCGTCGGCATGGTGATGAACGAGACTTCCACGGGCGTGCGCAACCCCGTCGAGGAGATCGGGGACCTGCTTGGGGACTACCCGGACACCTACTTCGTCGTCGACGCCATCTCCTGTCTCGGCGGGGATCAGATCGACATCGAGGCCAACAACATCGACTGCATCTTCACCTCCACGCAGAAGGCCTTCGCCATGCCGCCCGGCCTCGCCGTCTGTACCGTCAGCGACGACGCCTACGAGCGCGAGGCCGAGAAAGGCGACTCCTCGTGGTACGGCGGCTTCCGGCGCACGCTCGACTACTACGACCGGAAGGGCCAGACCCACTCCACGCCCGCCATCCCGATCATGCTCGCCTACCGCAAGCAGATGAAACACATGCTGGAGGAGGGCCACGAGGCCCGCGACCAGCGCCACCGCGAGATGGCCGAGTACACCCGCGAGTGGGCTCGCGAGCACTTCGGGCTCTTCCCCGAGGCGGGGTACGAGTCCCAGACCGTGACCTGCGTCGAGAACACCCGCGACATCGACGTGGCCGCGACGGTCGAAGCCGTCTCCGAAGAGTACGACTTCGAGTTCTCCAGCGGCTACGGCGACATCTCCGAGGAGAGCTTCCGCATCGGCCACATGGGCGAACACACCGTCGAGAGCATCCGGGAACTCACCGACGCCATCGAGGACGTGGCAGGGCTCTGAACGCGAAGCGATCCCAGGCGACAGGACCACCGGACTCTATACGGACCCGACACAGGGGCCGATATGGACGCGGACGCACCGGCCGACAACCCTTACGTCACAGACCCGGATACGGACTTCTCCCCGGTCGAGGACCTCGGCGAGGATACTGCCCGTGAGCAGGCCGAGCGACTCCGGGCGGCGATCCGGTACCACGACTACCGCTACTACGTCGAGAACGACCCGGTGATCGGCGACCGCACCTACGACGCGCTGTTCTCGCGGTTGCAGGACCTCGAAGACGCCTTCGACCTCGACCGCGAGGACAGTCCGACCCGTCGCGTCGGCGGCGAACCGGTCGACGAACTCGACACGGTCGAACACGTCGCGCCGATGCTGTCGATCGATCAGAGCGACGAGGCCGACGAGGTTCGGGACTTCGACCAGCGCGTCCGGGACGGACTGGCCGACGCCGACTGGGCAGGGGACCTGGAGTACGTCTGCGAACCGAAGTTCGACGGGCTCTCGGTCGAGATCGTCTACGAGGACGGACGGTACCAGCGGGCCGCGACCCGCGGCGATGGCGTGGAAGGCGACGACGTGACCGAGAACGTCCGCACGATTCCCAGCGTCCCCCAGCGGTTGCGGGGCGACTATCCCGACTCCCTCGTGGTCCGGGGCGAGGTCTACATGCCCAAGGACGCCTTCCGGGAGTACAACCGCGAGCGGGTCGAACGCGGCGAGGACGCCTTCGCCAACCCCCGCAACGCCGCCGCGGGGACCCTCCGGCAACTCGATCCCTCGATCACCGCGGAGCGACCGCTCTCGATTTTCTTCTTCGGCGTGCTCGACGCGAGCGAACGGCCCGACAGCCACTGGACACAGCTCTCGCGGTTCCGCGAGTGGGGGCTCCGGGTCGCCGAGGAGGTCGAACAGGTCGACGACATCGAGGCGGCCATCGACTACCGCGACCGCCTGCTCGACGCCCGGGAAGACCTGCCATACGAGATCGACGGCGTCGTCATCAAGGTCGACGACCGCGAGGCCCGCGAGGCACTGGGGGCGACCAGTCGCCACCCGCGGTGGGCCTTCGCCTACAAGTTCCCCGCCCGCAAGGAGGTGACACGGGTCACCGACATCGTCGTGCAGGTCGGCCGAACCGGGCGGCTGACACCCGTCGCGCTGCTCGACCCCGTCGAGGTCGCCGGGGTCACGGTCTCGCGAGCGAGCCTCCACAACCCCGAGGAGATCCAGCGGCTGGGGGTCGGCGTCGACGACTCGGTGCGGGTCAAGCGCGCCGGCGACGTGATTCCGGACGTCGAGGAGGTGGTCGAGGACCGCACCGAGAGCCACTTCGAGTTCCCCGACCACTGTCCGGCCTGTGACAGCGCCGTCGAGCGCGACGGGCCGATGGCCTACTGCACCGGCGGGCTGGCCTGTCCCGCCCAGCTAGAACGAGCCATCGAGCACTACGCCAGCCGCACCGGGCTGGACATCGAGGGACTGGGTCCCGAACGGATCGAACAGCTCATGGACGCCGGGCTGATCGAGGGCCTGCCCGACGTCTACGACCTCGACCGCGAGGCGCTGGCCGATCTTGACGGGTGGGGCGAGACGAGCGCGGAGAACCTGCTCGCCGAGATCGAGGACGCCCGCGAGCCACCTCTCCCGGACTTTCTGGCTGCCATCGGCGTCCCCGAGGTCGGCCCCAGTACCGCCAAGGCGCTGGCCCGCGCGTTCGGCGACCTCGATTCGGTGATGGCCGCCGACGCCGACGAACTGCAGGGAGTCGAGGACGTTGGGCCGACCGTGGCCCGCGAGATCCGGGAGTTCTTCGACTCGGCGCGCAACCGCGAGGTGATCGAGCGCCTGCGCGACCACGGCGTGGACCCCCAGCCGGTCGAGGTCGAGGGGAGCGACGAACTGGACGGGCTGACCGTCGTGTTCACCGGCTCGCTGGAGGAGTTTACCCGTTCTGCGGCCCAGAACCTCGTCGAAGCCCACGGCGGGTCGGCGACGAGCAGCGTCTCCGGCAACACCGACTATCTGGTCGTCGGGGAGAATCCGGGGACGAACAAACGCGAGGACGCTGACGCCGAGGACGTGCCCGAGATCGACGAGGACGAGTTCCTCGATCTGCTGGCGGAGCGGGGTATACTGTAACCCAATTTACTTTTTCGTCGGCAGTCTACGCGGAGGCATGCCCTCCCTACCCGATGCCGTCCGGTCGCTCTCCAGACGCGACCTCCTCGCAGCCGGCGCGGGGAGTCTGCTGACGCTCGGTGCGACCAGCGCGCTCGGTCGGCCGTCCTTGCGGTTCGACGGCGGTGCGGCGTACATCCACCCCGCGAGCGACCGAACAATCGAAAACGGCCTCCAGCCGGACGGCGACGCCGAGACGTACGTCACGGTCGTCGCCGACGAAGCGCCCGATGTTGCCGGTCCGGACATCCGTCCGACCTTCCGGGAGCTCCTCGAAACCCCCGAGACCGACGAGGACGGCGGCGTGTTTCACGCGATCATCCAGACGCGTTCGACGCCCGAATCCTCCTACTACCTATACCCTGACAGCGTACGCGACCCGCGCTGGCGTGGTCGCGATACGCTCGTCATTCCCGTCGGCGTCGAGTCCGTGGGACCCTTCGACGGAATAGAAGACGACGACCGTCGGACTCAACTCCAGTCGGCCGCGGAACTGGTGGGGACGGCCATCTGGAGTGTGACCCCTGCACTGAACCACCTCCCGAGCAACGTCGACCTGGCACAGGTCCACCGGGAGTACGTCGAGTGACGGGTCGGCGAAACCCGCGGTGACGGACGCGGAGCCTGCACCGAGATGTCTCGCCTCGCTGTCTTCTTTATGTCCCCGGCGCGCGTAACTGAACGTATGTTCCTCCAGTTCGGAAATTTCGAGGGGCTGATCGCGCTCGGGATGGTGTTCGTCGTCTTCGGACTCGGCCTGGCGCTCGTGCTCGGCATCGCGTACATGGAACACCGCAAGGAGATGCGGCTGATCGAGGAAGGCGCCTACGCGGAGGTCGCCGAGGACGGCCGGGCGTGGATCCTGGCGCTCGGCCTCCTGCTGGTCGCCCTCGGCCTGGGCAACGTCGTCGAGAGCTACCTGGGTGGGACGGGGATCGAGGGGATCACCGCCTTCCTCGTGGGCGTGGCCGCGCTGACCTACTACGCGATCAAGCGCCGGCAGGGGCAAGCGGGAGGCCCAGGTGCAGGAGCGGAGTGACGACGAGACGAGCGCCTGATCCTTCGCGTCCGGTGGAGGTCCCCGTGAGGAGTGTGTTTCGGCCGACGGCGACCGACGACCCCGGTTCGCACCCGCCGAGAATCGACTGGGCACTATATCCGCGCGGGAGGGCTACCGAGAGCCGATGGAGTCGAAACCGGAGCGACCTGTCGAGGAGCGGACGGGGGCGAGCGACGGGAAGGCGTCGGCCGCCGACGAGACGGACGGGTCGCCGGTTATCTCACGGCGCGGCGTCCTCGCGGGCGTCCTCGCGCTGGTCGGCATCCTGGTGGGCGTCGTCCTCCTGGCCCGGGCACGTCTGGCGAGCGCTCACGAGCAACTCGCGGACGAGGTGGTCGCGGACGCCGCCCCGCCCGCTGACGAGCCGTTCACACACGAGAACCTCGCGGGGCTGCCGGAACCGGCCCGGCGCTACTTCGAGACGGTGCTGACCGAGGGCCAGCCCTACGTCGAGACCGCCCGAGTGAGACAGGACGGCCAGCTCAGACTGGGCGACGCCGATTCGGCCTGGAAACCCATGACGGCGACCAACACCGTCAGCGTCTCGCCGCCGGGGTTCGTCTGGGACGCCGAGGTCGAGATGGCGCCGTTCCTGCCCGTCAGCGTCGTCGACACCTACCACGACGGCGAGGGATACCTCCGTGCGAAACTGCTCTCGCTGGTCACCGTCGCCGAGGACGGCCCCGGCCCCGAGATGGACGAGGGCGAGCTCCTCCGGTACCTCGCGGAAGCGCCGTGGTACCCGACGGCGCTGTTGCCGGAAAGCGGCGTCACCTGGGAGTCCGTGAGCGACACCGCCGCGCGGGCGACGCTCACCGACGGCGACACGACCGTCTCGGCGGTCTTCCACTTCGACGACGAGCACCGCGTCGAGCGGGTCGTCGCCGACCGCCCGCGCGCGACCGACGACGGCTACGAGCGGACGCGCTGGATCGGCCGCTTTAGCGACTACGAACGCCACGGCGGAATGGTCGTCCCCACGGCGGGCGAGGTCGCGTGGGACCTCCCCGACGGCGACCTGCCCTACTGGCGCGCGACCGTGTCGGGATTCGACTACCGACCGGCGCTGAACGACGACTGAGCGAGGCGGGCGAGCGGGTGGCGGCGACGACGGCGACGTCAGACCTCGTCGTCGGGGTCGTGGCGCTCGGCCATCCGTTCGGCCTCGTCGGCGTAGCGCTGTCGGTCCTCGGGGTCGACGGGCTCTAACCTGTCGGCCTCGACCTCTTGCCCAGCCGTCACCGTCGAGTCGAACAGCATCTGGGTCGAGCGTTGCTGGAAGACCGCCCGTTCGCCGTCGGGCGTGGCGTAGACGAGTGTCACCATGTCCTCGTGTTCGTACTCGCGGGCGACCAGCCACGTGCGGACGGTGTCGTCGGTCATCAGATCTCGTCGTCGGGGGCGTTGTTCTCGGCGACGCGGGCGGCCTCGGTGGCGTAGCGCTCCCGGAGGTCGGGGTCCTCTACTGGTTGCAACTGGTCGGGCGAGGCCTCTTTGGCAGCGGTGACGCCCGCGCCCTGGAGCATGTTCGAAGAGCGGTTGCTCTGCATGTAGCGCTCGCCGTCGGGCGTGGCGTAGACGAGCGTCAGCAGTCCCTTGTCGCTGTACTCGCGCTCGACGAGCCAGACCCGTTCGGTCGCCTCGGTCATACCGGCGCTTGTGGACCGGCCGGCTTGTATCCACCCATCGCGGCTCCACGGCCGAGTCGCGCGCCAGATTCATGTGAACGGCTCGCGAACCGGCGAGCCGATGACCCGCTGGGAGGACCGGGCGAGCGAGCGACTCCGGGACGGCGAGACGATCGAAGCGAGCGTCCCGGTCGGAGACGACGGCCTCGTCGTCACTAGCCAGCGCGTGTTCGCGTTCACGCCCGAGGGCGACGGCGCGAACTTCCGGTCGGTCGAGCGACCGAACGTGGAGCGCGTCGGCACGGCGGCCACGAGCGAGACCGACTGGCTCGGCCGCGCCGGCAAGACCGCGCTGGCCGGCCTCGCGGGCGTCGCGCTCGGCCTGACCGTCGACTTCGGTGGCCTGCTGGATCTGGGCGACATCGGCGGGCAGGGGACCAGCCGGGTCGGTATGGGCGGGATGCTCGCGGTCCTCCGGCAGGTGTCGCGGTTGCTGGAACTCCTCGACGAAGCCCTGCTGATCGGGGGGCTCCTCGCACTGGCGGGCGCGCTCGGAGCGCTGGGGCTGTACCTCCAGAGCCGGACGGAGACGGTTCGGATCGCGGTCGCCGGCGACGAGGACCTGCACGTACCGGCCGACGACCGGCGTGACGCGGTCGCGCGGGTGCGCCGGCATCTCGCCGACGACGGTGGTCCGCCGACGCCGGTCGACGCGGGAACCCAAAAGCGGGACGCCGGCGTGAAGGACCGATCGGTCGACGCCGACCCGGCCGAAGGGAGCCCCCGCGACCGTGGGACGCTGGGGACAGTGCTGGACTCGCTACGGACGGAATCGGGGCCATCGAGTGACCGCGCCGACGAAGAGTAATCCACATACGCCGCGGGCACGTACGGCCCTCGAGATGGACCCGAACGAGGTTCGGGACCGGGCGGCCGACCTGCCCCGCGAGCCGGGGAGCTACCAGTTCCTCGCCGACTCGGGGACCGTCCTGTACGTCGGGAAAGCCGTCGACCTGCGCGACCGGGTGCGCTCCTACGCCGATCCCAGAAGCGAGCGCATCCGTCGGATGGTCGAGCGGGCCGTCGACGTGGAGGTGGCCGTCACCGACACCGAGACACAGGCCCTGCTGCTGGAAGCGAACCTCATCAAGCGCCACCAGCCCCGGTACAACGTCCGGCTGAAAGACGACAAGTCCTACCCGCTGGTGCAGTTGACCGACCACGCCGTGCCCCGGATCGAGATCACCCGCGATCCCGACGACGACGCGACCGTCTACGGCCCCTTCACCGACAAGGGTCGCGTCGAGACGGCCGTGAAGGCCCTGCGGGAGACCTACGGCCTGCGTGGGTGTTCGGATCACAAGTACAGCAACCGCGACCGCCCGTGTCTCGACTACGAGGTCGGACTCTGTACCGCGCCCTGCACCGGCGAGATCAGTCAGGGCGAGTACGCCGCGGACGTGGCGAGCGTCCGCCGGTTCTTCGAGGGCGAGACGGGCGTGCTGGCCGATCCCCTCCGCCAGGAGATGGAGCGAGCGGCACAGGGAGCGGAGTTCGAGCGCGCTGCCAACCTCCGGGACCGACTGCGCGCCGTCGAGGCGTTCCACGGTGAGGGCGGCGAGGCCGTCAGCGCCGGCGAGGGCGACCGCGAGCGGGCGGTCGACGTGCTCGGCGCGACCGTCGAGGGCGACGAGGCGACCGTCGCGCGCCTGCACGCTGCCGACGGGCAACTGGTCGAGCGCGAGCGCCACACGCTGGCCGCCCCCGAGGGCGAGGGCGGAGCGACCCGCATGGGTGCGGTGTTCGACGCCTTCGTCCCCCAGTACTACGCCGAGCGCGAGTTGCCCGACGCCATCCTGCTGCCAGAGCGGCCCGAGGACCCCGAACTCGACGCCTGGCTCGCCGCGGAGGGCGTCGACGTCCGGGTCCCGGGCGCGGGCCGGGAGGCCAAACTCGTCGATCTGGCGCTGAAGAACGCCCGCCGCGGCGTCGGCGCGCGGGGCGACGAGGGGGCAGCGCTCGCGAGCGCGCTCGGCATTGACACACCTGTCGAGCGCATCGAAGGGTTCGACGTGAGCCACGCACAGGGGAGTGCCGTCGTGGGCAGTAACGTGACGTTCGTCGACGGGAGCCCCGAGAAGAGCGACTACCGGCGGCGAAAGCTCGACGAGCGCAACGACGACTACGCGAACATGCGCGCGCTGGTGCGCTGGCGGGCCGAGCGCGCCGTCGAGGGCCGGGACGACCGACCCGACCCCGACCTGCTGTTGATCGACGGCGGCGACGGGCAACTCGGGGCGGCACGGGACGCACTGGCCGAGACTGGCTGGAACGTCCCGGCCATCGCGCTCGCGAAGGACGAGGAACTGGTGGTTACTCCCGCCGGCACGTACGACTGGGACGACGACGCGCCGCATCTCCACCTGTGTCAGCGCGTCCGCGACGAAGCGCACCGCTTCGCCGTCCAGTACCACCAGTCGCTCCGGGACGACGTGTCGACGGCGCTCGACGACGTGCCCGGAGTGGGTCCGGAGACGCGCCGGCGACTCCTCCGGCGGTTCGGCAGCGTCGAGAACGTCCGCGGGGCAGACCCCGGCCAGCTCCAGCAGGTCGACGGCGTCGGCGAGAAGACCGCCGAGACCATCGCGTCGCGCCTGTGAGGCCGACCGAGGAAGGAACCGGATTTATCCGACAGATCGTGCGATGGGGTTCGGGTGTCGTCTGGGTAAATTTCGTTCGTCCGTCAGTGCGAAAATTCTAAGGTGTCGTAGATTGATATAAAATTGCACATGGGAGGGGGACCGGACAGCGCGAGCGCCGCCGGGGGGACGGCGCTCGGAGAACGGCCCGGGGCGTGGACGACCGGCCGGGAGACGCGGGTGTGTCGATCCGGGGGGAGTCGGCGGGACCGTCGGCGACGCGCTCGCGGGCGTGCCGGTGGGGGACCCGACGATGGGACGTAACGCTGTTCGCTGGCCGCTGATCGGTGGGCTCGCCGTCCTCGTGGTCGTCGCGGTGCTCGGCGGCGTCGCGCTGTCGAACGCGGGACCGGCCAGCGCAGCGGTCGGGGCCCAGGCCGACGATACCGACTGGAACACGACCAATGGATCGGGTGCGGTGGCCGACGGCTGTCCGCCCGGCGACGCGCTCCGGAAGGAGGTGTACGACGGGCTGGAAGACCGCTCGGTCGAGGAGGTCCGGTCGGTGATTCCGGACGACGCCGTCCAGTGTCTCCCGGCGGACGTCCGCAACACTCTGGAACTCGAAAACGAAAGCGACGGCAACGGGACCGACGGCGACGACTGTCCGTCGGCGGAGGCGATCCGGGCGGAGGTCGACACGGAACTCGTCACCAGTTCGAAAGCCGAGGTCCGAGCGGCCCTCTCGGAGGACGAGATCGCCTGCCTCCCCGCGGACGTGATCGACCAACTCGACATTGGCACGGGATCGGAGAACGGGACGGAGGACTCGAACGACAGCAGTTCGGGCGGGATCGAGTGTCCGTCGGACGCGGAGATGCGGGTGGCGGTCGAGACGGCGCTCGCGGACGGTTCGGTCACGACGGTCCGCGAGCAGATCCCCGAGGACTACAGGGATTGCCTCCCGACGGACGTGAAAGACGAGTTGAACATCGAAGACGACGCGGCGAACGCGTCGGCGGCTACGGACCCCGAGACCGAGAGCGGGGACGCGAGCGGGACCGAGACGGAGGGCGTCGACTGTCCGGCGCCCGAGACGGTTCGGGAGGAGGTCAACATGACGCTCGAACGGATGTCGGCCGCGCAGTTCCGGACGATGGTCCACGAGGACTACGTGGAGTGTTTCCCGCCCGACGTCCGCGAGCGACTCGGGTTGACGGCGACCGCTGGGACGGACTCGGACGGCGGGACGCCGACCGACGCCGACACGTCGGTCGACGGCCCGGGGTCGACGGGGGCAGACTCGGGCGGTGCCGGGGTCGGCGGTGACCCCGCGACCGTCAGCAGCGACGAACTCACCGACTCGGACGACGACGGCGTGCCGGACCGGTACGACTACGCGCCCCGCGATCCCGACGTGCAATCGAAAAACGACGTGCAGGCGGCCGGCGATCCCGGCAGTGACGACGGGAGCGGCGGGAGCGGCGACGAGATCCCGGTCGCCGCGGGGTCGGCGTTGCTACTCGTGCTGGCCGCCGGCATCGGTGGGGTCGTCTACCGGCGCTACGGCGGGCCGTCTGGCGGGGCCGACGACGAGTTGCCCCGGCCGTCCGAACCGGTGGCGACCGGCGAAGCGAGCGCCCAGCCCCACGACGTGTTCGGCGAGAGCGCGTTCGATCCCGACGGTGCCGCCGGTTCGGGAACGGAGTTCACCTTCGACGAGCACGGTGACGACGACGGGTTCGTCTTCGACAATGACGACGAAGACGTGATCACGCTCGACAGCGACGGGTCGGTCGCCGACGAGGAGGTCGACGCCGGCTTCGTCTTCGAGGGAGGCCCCGAACTCGACGAGGGTGGTGAACCGGCGGACGATTGACGGGAGGTCGAGCGTAGCGAGACCTCCTATCGTGCGAGCGGGGAGTGCGAGACTCGACCGTAGGGAGAGTCTCGAAACGCGAGCGGGCCCGGCCCGCGAGCCGGGCAGCCCAAACCAGTTCGTTCACTAACAGTTAAACCGGAGGGCGTCGAACTCGCTCCCATGAGCGACCGGGGCCGCGAGAGTCTCGCGTACAGGCTCGGACGGGCGAGCGCGAGCGGTGGCTCGCCGGCCTCGGCCCGCAGACTCGCAGCGACGCTGGCGGGCTTCGCCATCGTTCTCTTCCTCTTCGACGCGATCGGCGGAACGGAACTCGTCGGGATGCTCGTGCTGGCGATCGCGGTGGTCGCGGTCGACAGCGCCGTCGTGATCGTCCAGGCCACCGAGAAACAGGTCCTGACGGTGCTGGGGAGCTACCGGAAGACACTCGATCCGGGTCTCAACCTCGTGCCGCCGTTCGTCTCGTCGACCCACAGCTACGACATGCGGACCCAGACGCTGGACGTGCCCACACAGGAGGCGATCACGCGGGACAACTCCCCCGTCACCGCGGACGCCGTCATCTACGTGAAGGTGATGGACGCGAAGAAGGCGTTCCTGGAGGTCGAGGACTACACGCGGGCGGTCTCGAACCTCGCCCAGACGACGCTGCGGGCGGTGCTGGGCGACATGGAACTGGACGAGACGCTGAGCAGGCGCACCGAGATCAACACGGCCATCCGCCGGGAACTGGAGGGGCCGACCGACGAGTGGGGCGTCCGGGTCGAATCGGTCGAGGTCCGGGAGGTGAAACCCTCCGCCGACGTGGAGGACGCGATGGAGCAACAGACCGCCGCCGAGCGTCGCCGCCGTGCGATGATCCTCGAAGCCCAGGGCGAGCGCCGCTCGGCCATCGAGCGCGCACAGGGTGACAAGCAGTCGGACATCATCCGCGCGCAGGGTGAGAAACAGAGCCAGATCCTTGAAACACAGGGCGACGCCATCTCGACGGTCCTGCGCGCGCGGTCCGCCGAGTCGATGGGCGAGCGGGCGATCATCGACCGCGGTATGGACGCGCTCGACTCCATCGGGCGGAGCGAGTCGACGACGTACGTCCTGCCACAGGAACTGTCCTCGATGGTCGGCCGGTACGGCAAACACCTCACCGGCAGCGACGTGGCGGCGGACGGCGAGTCACTGGAGAGCCTGGACTTCGGCGCCGAGACCCGCGAACTCCTCGGGCTGGACGACATCGAGGAGACGCTGGAGACGCCCGATACCGAGGCCGAGCGGGCCGAGGGGGCCGCGGCCGAAGCCGAGGCCGACTGAACTCAGTCCTCGTCGAGTCTGACGGTCATCACGGGGACCGGGGACTTGCGGACGACTTTCTCCGCGACGCTGCCGATGAGGTAGTGGTCGATGCCGGTCCGGCCGTGGGTGCCCATGACGACGAGGTCGACCCCGACGTCGTCGATGGCGTCGAGGATCGCGGTCTTGGGGACGCCCGCTTCGACGTGGGTTTCGACGGGCACGCCGTCGGGGAGCACGGCGACGGCGTCGTCGACGGCGGCCTCGGCGCGCTCGCGTTCGGCCTCGTCCCAGACCTCGGTCGAGATACCGCTGCTGGGGCTCTCGAAGCGGTTGCGCGAGTCGGCGACCGAGAGGACGTGGACGGTGGCGTCGAACCGTTCGGCCACGGTACCGGCGTGGTCGGCGGCCGCTGCGACGCCCTCGCTGCCGTCGGTCGGAAGCAGAATGTCCTGGTACATGGTTCGTGGATGCGGGTCCGGGCGTAAAACGGCCGGGGGTCAGAAGCCGCCGACGGCCATCAGGAACAGCGCGACGGAGATGATGGTGAAGAGGCCGGCGACGCCCAGCGTCAGGGTGTCGGTGTCCAGCGCGTTCGAGACGTAGGGCGCGATCTGACCGCCCAGCGTACAGGCGGGAACGGTGAACACGACCATGTTCCACGGCGTCGAGGCGAGTGACAGCGAGTGTGCGCCCGGGACGAATGAACCGCCGAAGACGTGGACGAGTGACGCGAGGACCGCCGTGCTGGCGACCACGATGTGGTTCGTCCCGATGGCGACCCGGACCGGGACCTTCGTCCGGAGCTGGGAGATGATCCCGAGTTCGCCGATGCCGAACCCGGCCAGGCCCTGGAACGCGCCGCCGATGCCGTAGTTGGCGAACCGTTCGAGATAGCCCGACCACGTGTACTCGTACGTGTCGCCGTCGCGGTCGACGCGCGTCACGCCCCCGTCCTCGTCGACGCCGACGCCTGCCGGGCCGAGTTTGTCGTCGTCGTCGGGGAGTTCGGGGTCGGCTCCGCCGTCGGCCGACACCGCCTCGTCGCTCTCGGCCGGTTCCTCGTGGGAGAGGTCGGCGACGTACAGGAGGTACGCCGCGGCGATCAGCGCGACACCGAGCGCGAAGTGGAACAGCGGTTCGGGGATGAAGAAGGACAGAATCGCACCGCCGACGACGAACGGGACCGCGCCGGCAAGGAGGGACAGCGCCAGTCGGCGGTCGACGAGCCCGTACTGGATGAACGCGATGGACGAGCTTCCAACGCCGAACGACTCACTGATGAGACCGACCTTCACCAGTGTGGGCGGATCGAGGTCGTACCCCGCGATCAACGGGAAGATGAAGATCAGGAAGGGCACGAACATGGCCGACCCGCTGATGCCGACCGTGTTGACGATGATCGCACCGAGCAGGAAGAAAAAGAACAGCCACCAGTACTCCAACCAGTAGCTCATTCCGCTGCCTTCCGTCGGCGCGAACAGCACTACCGCGGCCACGAAGATGATCGGTGCGGCGGCGACGAAGAGGTGTTGATACCTCAGGAACGTCTTCTGGAGCCTGCTGGACCTTGACGACGCGGTCATTTGAGCTTGGCCCGCGATTTGGGAATTGCCTCTGAAATACCTTGTCGTTCGTTCGGCGAATGACCCGTGACAACTGCACACAACCGGCAATTTTTCTATCGGAGGTGACTGACCGTTAATTTCGCTGCCCCACTGTGTGGCGTTAGTTGCCGACGCGTCCAGCGACGGCCACCGCCCCCGAATTTTTATTACAGACCCGGATAAACTAATGTGTGTAATGAGCCTTAAGGAGGGACTTCCGACCGAGAGCGAGCAGTCCGCAGAGACCGACCGCCGGACGGACTCGGAGTCTCTCCCACCGACAGCGGAGCCCCCGGCGACTGGACTCCGCGGGAAGCTGGCGCGATTCAGTCGCGAGTGGTCGCGCCGCTACGTCGAGATGCGGGTCGAAGCCCGGAAATAACGACTCCGCGGTCCGATTCGGCGAATCCGTTTTTCCGTCGAGCAATCGCTCGCCAGCGGCGGGGCCGTCCGGCCAGTCAGAACTCGTCGGCCGGTTCCGGGACGACGCCTTCCTCGTCGGTCTCCATCTCGAACTCCTGGCGGAGTTCGCGGATACGGTCGCGGATGTCCGCCGCGAGCTCGAACTCCAGGTTGTCGGCGGCCTCCGTCATGCGCTCTTCGAGTTCGGCGATCAACTGCTCGGCCTCGCCCTCGTCGTCGGGGTCCATCCCGGCGACGCCGCCGGTGTCGGTCTCGGCACCGGGGAGGTTCGTCTCGCCGACGGGCTTGTCGATGGTCGTCGGTTCGAAGCCGTGTTCCTCGTTGTACTCCTGCTGGATCTCCCGGCGTCGGTTGGTCTCCTCGATGGCCGACTCCATGGCCCCGCTCACCTCGTCGGCGTACAGCACGACCTCGCCGTTGACGTTGCGGGCGGCCCGGCCCATCGTCTGGACCAGCGTCGTCTCGCTCCGGAGGAAGCCCTCCTGGTCGGCGTCGAGGATGGCCACGAGGCTCACCTCGGGGATGTCAAGCCCCTCCCGGAGGAGGTTGATGCCGACGAGCACGTCGATCTCGCCCAAGCGGAGCGAGCGGATGATCTCGTGGCGCTCGAGCGTGTCGGTCTCGTCGTGCATGTAGGCCACGTCGACACCGGCCTCCTCGAGGTACTCGGTGAGGTCCTCGGCCATCCGCTTGGTGAGGGTGGTGACGAGGGTGCGTTCGTCGCGCTCGATGCGCTCGTCGATCCGGTCCATGAGGTCGTCGACCTGTCCCGTCGCGTCGGCGATCTCCACCGCGGGGTCGACGAGGTGTGTGGGGCGAACGATCTGTTCGACCACCTGCTCTGAGACCTCGCGCTCGTAGTCGCTCGGCGTGGCGCTGACGAACAGCGTCTGATTGGTCTTCTCCTCGAACTCCTCGAAGGTGAGCGGGCGGTTGTCGAAGGCGGTGGGGAGCCGGAAGCCGTTCTCGACGAGGCTCTCCTTCCGGCTCTTGTCGCCCTCGTACTGGCCGCGGATCTGCGGGACGGTCTGGTGGGACTCGTCGATGACGGTGAGGAAGTCGTCCGGGAAGTAATCCAGCAGGGTGTAGGGGGCTTCGCCCGAATCGCGGTCCGAGAGGTGGACCGAGTAGTTCTCGATGCCCGAACAGTAGCCGGTCTCCCGCAGCATCTCCAGATCGAAGGTGGTGCGTTCCTCGATGCGCTGGGCGGCGACGGCGTCGCCCTGGCGCTCGAAGTATCGGACTCGCTGTTCGAGCAACTCCTCGATCTCCTCGATAGCCCGGTCCAGTCGGTCCTCGGGGATCGAGTAGTGCTCCGCGGGGTGGAGCAGGACGGCGGGGTCGGTGCTCTTGACCTCGCCTTCGAGAGGGTCGATCTTCAGGAGGCGGTCGATCTCGTCGCCCCAGAACTCGACGCGGACGGCGTAGCGGCCGTACATCGGATAGATCTCGAGGGTGTCGCCACGCACCCGGAAGGTACCCTGCGTGAAGTCCACGTCGTTGCGCTCGTAGTTCAGATCGACCAGCCGACCGAGCAACTCGTCGCGTTCGATCTCCTGGCCCTGTTCGAGTTTCAGGGACATGTCGACGTAGTTACGCGGGTCACCGAGGCCGTAGATGGCCGAGACGCTCGCGACGACGATTACGTCGTCCCGCGTGAGCAGCGAGCGGGTCGCGGAGTGTCGCAGGCGGTCGATCTCGTCGTTGATTGAAGCGTCCTTGTCGATGAAGGTGTCCGTCTGCTCGACGTAGGCCTCGGGCTGGTAGTAGTCGTAGTAGGAGACGAAGTACTCGACGGCGTTGTCCGGGAACAGCTCCCGGAACTCCTCGTACAGTTGCGCGGCGAGGGTCTTGTTGTGGGCGATGACGAGGGTCGGCTTCTGGATCTCCTCGATCACCCAGGAGACGGTGTTGGTCTTCCCCGACCCCGTGACGCCGAGCAGGGTCTGCTCGTCCATGCCCTGCCGGTACCCGTCGGCCAGTTTCCGGATGGCCTCGGGCTGGTCGCCCGCGGGGTCGAACGGCGCGTCGACGCGGAACGCCCGGTCCACGTCTGGACGGTCGGGCGAGAGGGGGCTGCCGGAGGTGTCGCTCATTATCAGTGTAGTGGGGCTGGAGGACCTTCAGGCGCTCGCTCGTGGATCGGCGGTCGGCCGAAGCATAACTGGCTGGCCGTGGTACTCAACAGCACTATGCAGGTGTTCTGCACGGACGGCACCGTGTTCCGCTGCGGGAGCTACGAGGTCACCCAGCACGGAGTGCAGCTGTACGGCTCACCGCCGGACGAGGACGGCGAGGAGCGCTACAGCGACGATCCGGAGATGATGGGATACGTGCCCCACGACCGGTTGTGGTACATCCTGCCCGACGGCGTCCGGTCCGCTGCGCCGACGCTGGCCCAGTCCCAGGGGACGCCGGGTCGGCCGCCGGGATCGGTGACGCCACAGGGTGGACAGTCACCGGGGGCGAGACAACAGCGCGGGGGCCACTCCGCCGGTAGAAGCCCCGGCGAAAGGCCACCGGAGTCGGGCGGACCGCCATGATCGGTCAGGCGTCCGCGGCGGTCGCGTCCGAACCCTCTGACCCTCCCGTCCCCCCGGTCCGGACGTGGAGGTAGGAGACACAGAGGATCGAGACGAAGCCGCTGACGGCGGCGAGCGCGAACATGACGCGGTAGCCGAACATGGTGTAGACCCGGGCACCGGCGACGGTCTCGCCGGTCCAGTAGGCGTCGAGGATCGCGCCCATCGCCGTCGGGAAGACGGCCGCACCGGCGAAGGCGACGGCGTTGACCGCACCCGTCGCGACGCCGGAGGCTCCCGCGCCGTGGCGGTCCTTGACGACCGTGTAGCCCAGGGCGTAGGACCCGGCGAGGAAGCTCGCCAGGAAGAAACACAGGCCTACGACCGCGAACGGGGGTTTCCCGACCAGCGAGAGGGCGGCGAACGTCGCGGTGTAGGCGACCGCGCCGGCGATCATGAGGTCGGTGCGCCGGCCCAACCGATCCGAGAGGCGGCCGACGACCGGCGGGCCGACGAGCAGGCCGACGCTGCCCAGCAGCGTCAGCGTCGACGCGACGGTGATCGACACGTCGTACACCTGCGAGACGTAGGGGACGCCCCACAGCCCGAGGACGGTGATGTTGAGGCCGGTCGAGGTGAAGAGGGCGAACCCGGCCAGCCACGTCTCCCGCTGGGCGAACACGCTCCGCACGTTACGGCCGACTTCTCCCAGCGAGAGGGTCGGTGCGGCGGGAACCTTCTCGATCGAGTCGAGGCCGGCGTCCTCGGGCGTGTCCCGCGCCAGCAGCCAGACCGCGGTCGCGATCAGCAGGCCGCCGACGCCGATGCCCAAAAGCGTCGTGCGGACGCCCAGCGCGGTCACGGCCACCGCGAGCGGCGTCGTCGCGAGGATGCCGCCCAGGCCTGCGATGCCGACGGTGAGGCCGTTCATCGTCGCGAACTCGTCCGGGCGGAACCAGTTGGCACAGAAGCGCAGGATGGCGATGAAGACGACGCTGCCGCCCAGCCCGATCAACAGCCGCGAGAGGAAGGCGACGGCGTAGGTGTCGGCCAGTCCGAACGCGAGACCGCCGACGCTCATCACGGCGGTCCCGACGGTGGCGGTCCGGCGGATGCCCAGGCGGTCGGCGAGCACGCCCGCGAGCACCTGCATCGGCGCGTAGACGTAGAAAAACGCGGAGTGCAGCGTACCGAGGGCCGTCCCCGTGGTGTCGAAGGCAGCCATGAGGTCCTCGGAGAGGACCGCCGTCGAGAGCCGGTGGACGTTCACCAGCAGGAAGGCCGTCGCCAGGACGGCCCACACGATCCAGCGCCGCCGACCGGGATCCGACCAGACGCCCATCACCCGACCCAGCAGTACGAGTTCAAAAAGTGTTGTGTCAGTTCTGTATACTCTCGTTGGATCCGAACCGACTGGTCGCGTGGACCCGGGAGGTCACTGGTGGAAACGGAACCAGCGGTTTTTAGAGTGGCTTCCCTGCCGGGAGACATGGACGCCGCCCTCCCCGTCAAGGTCGAGGCGATCGAACCGGGCACGGTTCGCCGTCGACCGCGGCGCAGCCGTCACGTCCGCCTGCAGGTCGCCGACCGTGCGACGATCGCCGTCTACGACCCCGAGACAGTGGTGACACCGGACGCCGTCGGCACCGAGCGGGAGGTCGACCTCTCGGCGGAGGTGCCCTCGGTCGAGCCCTACCCCGGGGGCGAGGTCGGCATCGCCGCCCAGTCCGGGGGTGACACAGTGACCCTCTACGGTATCGTCGTCGCCGTCGAGGGGACGGCGGCGCTGCTCGACGTGGGCGCGGGGACGGTCCGGTTCGACACGAGTTCGACCGACCGGCGGCTCTACGTCGGCGACTGTCTCGAACTCGCGGATCCGGTCGTCCACGTCACGGAGATGTCCCCGACCGGGCAGTCCTACGACGCGTACCTCTCCCAGCTCGACAGCGACGACCCGGACGCCCGCCGGGAGGCGGCGACACACCTCGGCCATCGTGGCAGCGAGCGCGCGGTCGACCGACTGGTCGCGCAGTTCCGCGCCGAGGACGAGGCCGGCGTTCGCCGGGCCATCGTGACGACGCTCGGTCGCCTCGCTGTGACGGCCCGCCGGCCGGACGAACGCCCGGATCCGCGGATCCGCTCGACGCTGGAGGCGGCGACGGGCGACGAGGCCCAGGAAGTCAGAAACGCCGCCGACGGGTGGCTCGACCGCGTCGGCGACTACTGGTTCCCCTGAGCGCGGGCGAGCGCGAGCGCGGCCAGCAGTGCGAGGACGCCGGCAGCGGCCGCCAGCCCGAACGCGATCCGGTAGCCCAGCGTCGAGTAGACCTGCGCGCCGTTGATCGTCTCCCCGGTCCTGTAGGCGTCCAGCACGACCCCCATCAGCGTCGGGAGCAGCGCCGCGCCGGTGAACGCGAGCGTGTTGACCGTCCCGGTAGCGACGCCGCTGGCGCCGCTGGCGTGGCGCTCTTTGATGACGGTGTAGCCCAGCGCGTACCCGCCGGCGAGAAAGCCCGCGGCGAAGAAGGCGAGGGCGACGACCGGCAGGGGCGGTCGACCCGTGACCGCGAGCAGCGCGAACGCGCCGGCGAAGGCGGCCTGCGCGGCGACCATCAGCCCCATCCGGCGACCGAGGCGGTCCGAGAGCCAGCCGACCAGCGGCGGCCCCAGAAGCAGGCCGGCGCTGCCGGCGAGCGTGTACGTCGAGGCTTCGGTGACGGAGACGCCGTAAGTCTGGACGACGTAGGGGACGCCCCAGAGCCCGAAGACGGTGATGTTGACCCCGGTGCCACAGAACAGGACGATGCCGACGAGCCAGGTCTCCCGTTCCCGGAGGACCGCCGCGGCGTTGCCGGCCACCGCCGACAGCGACGGAGTCTGGGCCAGCGGCACCCCGTCGATCTCGGGGAGACCCGCGTCGGCGGGCGAGTCCCGCGCGAGCAGGTAGGCGAGCGTCGCCAGCACGAAGCCGGCGACGCCGAGCCCCAGGAGCGTCGTCCGCCAGTCGGTGGCGGAAACGAGAACCGCCAGCGGTGTCGTCGCGAGGACGCCGCCGAAGCCGGCGGCAGCGATGGTCAGCCCGCTCATGCGGGCGAACTCGGTCGGCCGGTACCAGTTCGCACAGAAACGCAGGATGGCGATGAACAGCAGACTCCCGCCGAGGCCGATCAGCGCCCGGGCGAGGAAGGCGACCGGATAGGAGTCGGCGACCGAGAACACGAGCGCGCCGACGCTCATGACGACGGTACCGGCGGTGACGGCGCGGCGGCTCCCGACCCGATCCGCGACGAACCCCGCCGGGAGTTGCATGGCCGCGTAGATGTAGAAAAACGAGGCGTGCAGGGTCCCCAGGGCCGCGCCGGTCGTGTCGAACGCCGTCGCCAGTTGCTCGGCCAGCACCGCCGTCGAGAGCCGGTGGACGCTGACCAGCGCGTAGGCCGCCGCTAGCGCCGTCCAGACGATCCAGCGCCGCTTCGTCGGGTCCGACCAGATGCGCACACGTCCCGGTCGAACCTACTGATTGTTAAGTATTCGTAGTCGAGCAGCAACCAGCGTTCAGTTCGGGAGTGGCGGACGAAACATTGTTTGGTAGTGTCTGACAGAGGCGAGCGAGTGGAGCGGTGCGGTCGGGCACGGGCATCCGCCGAGCGCGGAGCGCGAGGCGGTTCAACGCGAGCGGCTTCGCCGCTCGCGCCTTTTTCGCCCACGTTTTTCAAGGAGGGGTTCGCGCCGAGCGCGAACCCGACGCAGAAAAAGGTGATTTAGCAAACGGGTTTCGGGTTCACACCCAGGTCTTCGAGGGTGTCGAAGTAGTCGTCGTAGGCGGCCTGAACGGTGCCGACGGCGGCGTCGTGGGCCAGCTCCTCGTCGTCCGAGGAGTCACACACGTCGACGAGGACGTCGGGGGCGTCGTCGACGAGCGATTCGACGGTGCCGCGCACGTCGCGGAAGGTGCTGGCGGTCCCCGGCGAGGCCTGGCCGACGAAGAAGCCGACGGCCTGGCCGATCTTGTTATCGACGACCAGCGCCCACCCGAGGACGCCGGCGACGCGCTCGGGATCGGTATCGAGGCCCTGCAGATACTCGGCGAGCGGCGACGGGTCGCCGGGTTCGTGATCGTCGAGTTCGCCGGCGACGGTGCCGTACTGCTCGCCGGCCAGATCGGCGGCGTCGGCGAGGAGGTCGGCGGCGGCCCCGTCGGCGTCGTCGGCCCAGTCCTCGAAGATCGAGTCGGCGTGGTAGAAGACGTCGGCGACGGCCGCGAGGACGGCGTCCTCCTCCATCTCGCCCTCGGTGTCGGCGTACAGCGACTTCGAGGAGCCGAGTCGGGAGAGTTCGGTCTGCTGTTCCTGGCGGATGCCGTCGAGGAAGTCTGCCGCGTTCATGGCCGCCAATTCGACGGGTGGCCGCTTGTAAGCATCGACACTGGCAGCGTGACACCTCGATACTCTCACGCGCCGTCCCGAAGGTTCACTTCGGTGTCGTGAGTAGCCACCGAGGAGATGGCTGTGCCACCCGTCGAGTCGCTGCCGACGCTCGTCCTCCGACTGGGAATCGCCGTCGGCGTCGGGGCCCTGATCGGCCTGGAGCGCGAGCAGAGTGAGTCGGGCGGGACCTTCGCCGGCAGTCGCACATTCCCCCTGTTCGCCCTCTACGGGGCGCTCGTCGGCGCGTTCTACCCGGACGCGCTGCCCATCGCCATCGCCGCCATCGTCGTGCCGCTGACCGTCGCGTACGTGGCCAAGGTATGGATCGAGCGGGACGTCGGCCTCACCACGCTGACGGCGGCGCTGGTGACCGTCCTGCTGGGTGCGCTGGCCACCCACTCCCCGGAGGGTGCCGTCGTCACCATCGTCGTCGGCGGACTGGTCACCGCCTTGCTCTCGGTGAAAGGGGACCTCCACCGGTTCGCGGACCGCATCGACGACGCCGAACAGCGCGCGATGGTGAAGTTCGTCCTCGTCGTGTTCGTCGTCCTCCCGGTCCTCCCGGATCGTGAACTCGACGCCCTGTTCGGCCTCAACCCCCGGTTCGTCTGGCTGATGGTCGTGTTCGTTACCGGCCTCAGCTTCGTCGCGTACGTGCTGAGCCGCGTCGTCGGGACCGAACGGGGCATCGCGCTCACCGGCATCCTCGGCGGATTCGTCTCCTCGACGGCGACGACGGTCTCGATGGCCGAGCAAACCCGCGACTCGCCGGGCCTCTACCAGCTATGTGCCTTCTCGACGGTCGTCGCCGCCGTGGTGATGTTCCCGCGTGCGCTGGTGGAGGTCGCTGTCGTCAACCCCGCGCTCCTGCCGTCCGTCGCCGTCCCGCTGGGCGCGATGACGGCCGTCGGGGCGGTCGTCGCCGTCGTGGTCTACTGGCGTTCGGCCGTCGAGACGACCGTCGACGCCGACATCGAGAACCCGTTCCAGTTGCGGACGGCACTCTTCTTCGGGGCGCTGTTCGCCGCCGTCCTGCTGGTCTCTGACTACGCGAACGCGTGGCTTGGGACCTCCGGAATCTACGCGACGGCGTTCGTCTCCGGGCTGGCCGACGTGGACGCGATGACGCTCACCCTGAGCAAACTCGCCGCCGAGGGCACGGTCGAACCCGGAGTCGCCACGACCGGCATCGTCATCGCCGCCTCCGCGAACACGCTCGTCAAGGCCGGCCTCGCCTGGATCATCGGCACGCGCCAACTCGGGAAGCTCGTCACCGCCGTCCTCGGCGTCGTCGCCGCCGTCGGCCTCGGCATCGCCGTTCTCCTGTGAGACTGGCCGCAAAAATCGGTGGTTTTCGTGCGCTACGCTTACTCAGCCTCGCCCTGCTCTGCGGTTCGCCCTCCGGGCTCACCGCTTCGCCACGAGGCCTCCTCCTTCGCTACGCGGCTCGCGGGTCACTCCGTTCCCCGCTCCCCAAACCGGGGTCTCGCTCCGCTCGACCTCGCGTCAGTCGTCGGCCTCGCCTTTCTCCGCGGGTCGCATCCGCTCCCCGCTCCGTTCGAGGCCGACTCCTGCGCTACGCTTAGTCGTCGGCCTCGCCTTTCTCGATCGGCGCACCGACCAGATTACCCCACTCGGTCCAGGACCCATCGTAGTTGATGGTGTCCTCGTAGCCGAGCAGTTCGTGGAGCGCGAACCACGCCACGGAGGAGCGCTCGCCGATCCGGCAGTAGGCGACGGTGGTGCCCTCGCCGTCGATGCCCTTCTCGGCGTAGAGTTCCTCGATCTCCTCGGCGTCCTTGAAGGTGCCGTCGTCGTTGGTGACGGCGGCCCAGGAGATGTTCTGGGCACCGGGGATGTGGCCGCCGCGCTGGGCGGTCTCCTGCAGGCCCGGCGGCGCGAGGATCTCACCGGAGAACTCCTCGGGCGAGCGAACGTCCACGAGGGGAACGCCGCGCTCGATGGCGTTCTCGACGTCCTCGCGGTAGGCGCGGATGCTCTCGCGCGGGCCGGAGGCGTCGTAGGACTGTGCGGAGAAGTCCGGTTCCTCGTCGGAGAGCGGGTAGTCGTTCTCGACCCAGTAGTCGCGGCCGCCGTCCATCAGGCGCACGTCGTCGTGGCCGTAGTACTTGAACTGCCAGTAGGTGTAGGCGGCGAACCAGTTGGAGTTGTCACCGTAGAGGACGACCGTGGAGTCCTCGGTGATGCCGTTGCTGCCCAGCAGGTCCTCGAAGTCCTCCTTCGAGAGGATGTCCCGCGTCTGCTGATCCTGCAGGTCCGTCTCCCAGTTGAAGCCGATGGCACCGGGCGCGTGACCCTCCTCCTCGTACAGTTCCGTGTCTACGTCGACCTCAGCGAGTCGATACTCCGGATCGTCGCTCTGGAACTCCTCCAGATGGTCCTCGACCCAGTCCGCAGAGACGAGAACGTCCTTGGCGTAGTCGCTCATATGCATCCCCCTATTGGTCCACGACCCATATAGTCCTGCACGTCACGGCACATTCGGCCCCTCCTCCCCCGTGCCGGCAGTATTTACCCCTTCAGCACCCGAAGGCCGTGCGAGCGCGTCACACGCCGCGGAACGTGCAACGCGGCCGATAGCCCACCGTCCGCGTCGACGACCGACCGGTCCGTGCAAATGCCGGTCAGTGTTGCCCCTATCTGAGAGAGGTCGAGAGAGAAGCCTTGAAACGCCCGCTCGCGTATCTGGAGGTATGAGCGAGGTAGTGGTTCCGGCGGCGTGGGTGGCCGACCGACGCGACGAGCTCGTCCTCGTCGACGTCCGAGACGCCTGGGAGTTCGACGGCATCGGCCACGTTCCGGGCGCGGTGAACGTCCCGTTCGACTCCTTCCGGGACGACGAGAGCGACGAGACGGGAATGCTCCCCGGCGGTGAGGCCTTCGCGGACCTCGTGGGCGAGGCCGGTATCAGCAGGGACGATCACGTCGTCGCGTACGACGACCACCACGGCGTCTTCGCCGCGCGCCTGCTCGTGACCGCCGAACTGTACGGACACGACCCCGCGAAGCTCCACCTGCTCGACGGGGACTTCTCGGCCTGGCAGCGCGAGCGCGAGACCACGAGCGACGCGACCGAGGTCGAGCCGACGACCTACGAAGTGACCGATCCCGAGGAGATCGAGACGCCGCTGGTCGACGCCGACACGGTGTCGGCGGCGGCCGACGACCCCGACGCCGTCGTCGTCGACACCCGCGAGGACTGGGAGTACGAGGAGGGCCACATCCCCGGCGCGGTCCGACTGGACTGGCGGGAACTCGTCGACGACGAGAGCCGGGGGCTGAAACCACGCGAGGAGATGGAGGAAATCCTCGACTCCCGTGGAATCACCCCCGACCGGCGGGTCGTCCTCTACTGCAACACCGCACGCAGGATCAGCCACACCTACACCGTCCTCCGCCATCTGGGCTACCCCGACCTGCAGTTCTACGAGGGAAGCCTCACCGAGTGGGAAGAAGAGGGGCGGCCACTCGAAACGGGCGAGTCCGAGTGACCAGCGGGAACGAGGACTCGGGGTAGCGAGCGGGGAACGCGAGGTCTTTGACCTCGGTTCGAGCGGGCTATGCCCGTGAGAACGGAGTGACTCGCGAATAGCGAGGACGAGCGAAGCGAGTCCTCGGGAAAATTCGAGCGGTGACCGAAGGGAGCCGCGAGCACGGCACCTAGTCCTCAGGGCCTGCGGGTTCGACGCCCATCTCGGTCGAGAGTTGCTGGCCGGCTTCGAGCAGAACGGCGACGGCCAGCGGGCCGGCGATGAAGCCGACGATACCGACGGTGAGGACGCCGCCGACGAAGCCGACGAAGTAGAGGCTCCCGGGCATCCCGGCGGTGTAGGACGCCAGCCGCGGCCGGATGAGCGCGTCCGGGAGGAAGCCGATCAGGAGCAGGCCGAAGGCGACGACCAGCAGCGCCCCACCGGGGTTGCCGAGCGTCACCTGGTAGATCGCCAGCAGGATCACCAGGACGCTCGGGCCGATGATGGGGATGAACTGGAGGATGCCGGCGAACACGGAGAGCACCAGCGTCGATTCGTACCCCAGGATAGCGAAGACGGCGTAGGCGATCAGGAAGGTGCCGAAAGCCGTCGCCGCCTGCAGAACGTAGATCGCGTACAGCGTGTCCCGCACCCTGCGGTGGAACCCCTCCACGATGTCGTGGTAGACCGAGGGGACGAGTTCGAAGGTCGTCGCCCTGATCTCGTGGGGTCGCCACAGCAGGGCGTACACGAGGAGGCCGAACAGCGTCGCCTTCAGCGCGATGACGGGTGCGGCCGCGGCCAGATCGACCGCCACCTCCGTCAGCACCGACTGGACCCGCGTGCGCACCACGCTCACGTCGACCGCGAACTCGAACCCGAACGCGGCGACGGGGATCTCCGCGGGGAGTTCCCGGACGAACGCGATGAACTCCAGTCGCCGGGCGTACAGCGCGCCGACGATCGGCAGCGCCGCCGCGACGACCGCCAGGAACCCCACCAGCGTCGCCACACCGGCCGCCACCCGCCGGCCGTGGCCCCGTCCCCGGACCCGCTGGCGCACGGGATAGAGGACGTACGCCACCGTCACCGCGAAGAACACCGTCGCCAGCACCTCCGAGAGAACGAACGTCGTCAGCAGCACCAGCACGACGAACGCACCCAGCAACACACGACGCCGACGCCGATCTACCGCCATGGCGATCACTTCCGGGCCGCCCGACAAAACTCTGCTGTCGAAACACGTCGCCCGGCCGAGACCACAGCACGGCGCACGCCACCACGCCACAATAGTAACTATTTGCAGATGAAACGAAGGGGTTGGAGTCGGCGGTCAGGGGACGACCCCAATCGTCAGCAGCGTGCCGTAGGTGCGGTAGCGTTCGACCATGGCATCGCGCGACTCCCAGTCTTCGGTTGGAAATTCCTCGGCCGGTGGGATTTCGATCTCGCGGTCCGGGATGCGGTCCTGTTCGGCGACGTGAAAGCCGGCCGACCTGAACGCCTCGCGGTACTCGCGTTCGGACCAGCGGGTCATCTCGACGCCGACCAGATCGGGCCAGTGGTGGGAGTGGACGTTCTCCTCGTAGAAGTTGACGGCGCAGTAGAACGTGCCGCCGGGCCGGAGGACACGGGCCAGTTCCGACAGCGCCGCGTCAGGATCGCTCGCGTAGTAGAACGCCTCCATGGAGAAACAGTGGTCGACGCTGTCGTCCTCGAAGGGGAGGTGTTCGAAGTCGCCGACGAGGTAGGCCACGTCGGGGTCGTCGGTGTAGCTCCGGGCGTTCGTCGCCATCTCCGGGGAGGCGTCGATACCGTACACACGGCCGGCGTCGGCGGTGTCCCGGAGCGCGCGGCCGGCGTAGCCGCTGCCACAGCCCAGATCGAGGACGGTGTCGCCGGCCCGGACCGGCATCCGTGCCAGCGCGTGTTTCGCGGTGTGCCAGTGGCGCTCCTCCATACCCCTGTCGCGGCCCTCGTTGGCCCACTGGTCGAACTCCTCGCGGACGCTCATGGGACGGGACAGCGCCGGGATGGGCATAACGGATTCGGTCCGCCAGAGAGTCGGGACGGTTTTGGGGCTGGGCGCTCCCGTGGGAGTATGGTACGCCGCCGGTATCGGATCGCGGACACCGCCCAGCAGGTCGTCGGCGGGTTCCTGCTGGCGGGGCCGTTCGTCGTCACCGAGGAGGTGTGGGTGCTGGCGGCGGAGATGACGTGGTGGCACACGCTCGCCGTCGTCGCCATCGTCTTCGGCATCGGTTACGGCGCGCTGTACAAGGCCGACGCCGGCCGCGAGCTCGACCGCGAGGCCGAGGTCGCCGGGATTCCGATCCGGTTCGTCTCGCTGATGATCGTCGCGTTCGGGTCGGTCGCGGTGCTGGCCGTGGCGCTGACCGCACCGCAGACGTTTCTGGTCGAGAGCGGTATTCTGGCCGACCCGACCCCGAGGACGGTCGCGCTGACGACGGTCAGAGCCGTCGCCGTCGGTGCGATCTTCAGCGTCGTCGGCGCGGCGACCGCCGACAGCGTCTTTTGAGCTCTCCGACCCGCAAATTTAACGCCGGGCCTCTCCGTGGTGCCCGCATGGACTACGAACTCGCCATCGAGAACACGCCGGACACCATCCCCGGGGGGACAGGGGTACTCCTTCTGCATCCGAGCACGGGCGAAACCGACCGCATCGACACCGACTTCCTCAAGACCGACACCGACCGCATGCTCATCATCTCGACCCGCACCACCGCCCGCGAGGTCGAACAGAAGTTGGAGTACTACGACGTGGACGAAACCTGCGCCACCATCCTCGACACCCTCTCGATCGAACGCGGCTACACCCGCCGGCGCTCCGAGAACGTCCACTACGTCTCCTCACCGGACGACCTCGCCGGCATCGTCGAGGACGCCCGCGAGTGGATCGAGTCCCACGACGGCAAACTCCGCATCACCGTCGACTCCATCACCGAGATGGCCTACTACGCCGACGACGAGCGCACCCGCGAGGCCGTCGAGGACCTGCTCGACCTGCTGGCCGAACACGACGCCGTCGGCCTCTTTCACCTCTCGCCGGAGGTCCACGACGAGGCCATCGTCGACGGCTATCGCGACCTGTTCGACGGCGTCGTCGAACTCTCGGCGGACGGCACCGTGACCAGCGAGTTCTGATCAGGGGTCATCGGGAGTGTCGCCAGCCTCACGCTGGTCGGCCAGTCGTTCGAGCGCCGCGGCCGTACGACGGGTGTTGTTCCGGATGTCGAACAGGAGCGAGAACAGCAGGACGACGACGAACAATGGGACGACGACGGCGACGAACGGCCCGAACGCAGCTATCTGGAGGACGACGCTACCGACCACAGTGGGGACAGCCATATCGCCACTGTCCGCGCCATATCCAAAAAGTCAGTCGTCCAACTTCTCGAAGGTCTTTCTGGCCCACTCGACGGCGTACTCGGCTCCGTGTTCGGCGTAGGCGCTCGAGTCCAGCGCGGCGAAGGGCGTCGGAATCTCTATTCTGTCGTCCGCGGCGTGTTTGATCGCGCTACAGGCCAGTTCGGCGGCCGCAGGGAACTCGGTCTCCCCCCGCGCGACCTCCGTCGAGAGGTCGCTCAGCCGCGGTTCGAGCCGCTCGCCGGCGTCGACCCACGCGTCGAACAGGTCGGGACGGGTCCCCTCCCAGTCTGCGAAGATTTCGCGCGTGTGCAGGCCGCAGTAGGCGGTGTAGAGGGCGGCTGCCAGCTGGTAGACGCCCGCGGGGTCCAGCGGCACCGCGGCCGCCAGCTCGCGGTAACCCTCCCCGAAGAAGGCCAGGAAGGACTCGGGCAGGTCGAGCCCGACCTCCACGAGCCCCTCGGCGAGCAGGAAGTCGACGAAGGGGTCTGGCGAGGTGCGCAGGCGCGGTTTGACGAACACCACCGGTGGCTCGGTCTGGCGGGTCCAGGTGACGCCGCCGTCGCCGGGCAGCCCGATGGTGAAGTCGCTCCCGGCGTAGTGGGCGAGCTGGTCCGGAGCGTCGGCCGGGAGCCACTCGTCGGGGTAGCCGACGGGGTCGAGACCGTCGACCAGCAGGCCGAGTTCTTCGGCGACGGCCGGGTCCAGCGTCTCGAAGTCCCGTTCGGTGTTCACCACGAGCGCGTCGGGGGCGTGGGTCTCGCGGACCGCCGCGAGGTCACCACCGAGAGCACGCGACTCGAACATCTACGCCAGCGCGGCGCCGAGAATCTGTGCGACGGCGAGGACCGCCGTGAGGCCGACGGTCAACAGGACGATCTTGGTTGCCTGACTCATGCCCCCGACTACCGCCAGCAGCGGTTTAAATCCGACTATTCAATCGTCGCCGGTCGTCCCGACTCCCGCGCGCCGGGCGACCCCCTGCCACTTCCCCGTCCAGAACCGAGTGATGTTGACCGCCGCCTTCACGTAGTAATCGCCCACGAGCGCGACGAACACCGCGGGCAGCCCCCACCCCAGCCCGGGCGTGACCGAGACCCCGGCGATCGAAACCGCGAAGCCAGTCGGCAGCGCCAGCGCCGCGATCGGCAGGCGGACCAGATACGACCCGGCGAAGGTGCCGTAGAGCGGCCAGCGCGTGTCGCCCGCGCCCCGCAGGCTCCCCCGCATCGTCCGCGAGATCGAGAAGCCGGCGACGATCACGCCGAACACGCGGATGAACTGCACCGCCAGATCGGGGTGGGCGGTGCCGAACGCCAGCGCGACGGGGCGGGCCGCGAGCACGAGAACCGCGCCGAAGACGAGTTGCGTGATCAGGGCGATCCGCATGGTCTGCCAGCCGTAGGCCGTGGCTTCGCCGTTCTCGCCCGCGCCGACGGCCTGCCCGACGAGCGTGCTGGCGGCCGTCGCGTACCCCCACGCGGGCATCAGCGCCAGCAACATCACCCGGCGGCCGATGGCGTAGGCCGCCACGACGGGCGTCCCCAGCACGCCCAGCACGAACAGGAACGGGAACCGACCGAACGTCTGGAGCAGGCGCATGCCGGCCAGCGGCAGTCCGACACGAACGATCTCCCGACACAGCGAGAGGTCGAGTTGCGGCCCGCGGAGCGGCAGGCGGACGACGTATCGTCCGGAGACCAGCAGGGCGAGAAAGACCGTCGCGGCGAGCGTGTTGGCGATGGCGGTCCCCCAGGCCGCCCCGGCCACGCCGAGTTCGGGGAACGGACCCCACCCGAAGATGAGGACGGCGTTGAGGACGACGTTCGTCGGCAGGGTCAGCAGGCGGACGTACATCGGCGTGCGCGTGTCGGCGCTGCCCGCGAGCGCCCGCGCGGCGATCATGCTCCAGAACCGGAAAGCCAGCGACAGCATGACGATCTGGAGGTAGATCGCCCCGAGTTCGATCGTCCGGGGGTCGTCGGTCAGCACGTCCAGCATCGGGCCGGCGTACACCCACGTTAGAACTGTCAGCGGGAGCGAGATGGCGAGCGAGAGCCACAGCGACTGCTTGACCGCGAGATCCGCTCGCCCGGGTTTGTCGTCGCCCTGCAACCGGGAGACGACGCTGATCGTCCCCGAGGACAGCGCCAGCGACAGCCCGAATCCGACGAAGTAGTACTGAAAGCCCAGTTCCAGCGCGGCGATGGCCGCGTCGCCGACGGCGACCCCGACCATCAGGAAGTCCGCGACCCGGAGGAGGACCCGGAGGCCGCCGGTGACCATCACGGGCACCGCGAGGTCGAACGCCTCGGTCCCCTTCTCGCGGTCGACGAGCCCGAGCCGGGCCAGGAGCGCGGGGAACCCCAACAGCGCGGCGCGCACGGCGGCGCGGATACCCATCTACGCGCACGTCGGGCCGGAGCCCCCTGTGGTTTTCGACCGCGGAGCCCCCCGGGATTGGCCGACTCAGGGGATGATCTGCTCGCCGTCGTCGTCGTAGATGGCGATGGCGTCGACGGGACAGGATCGGGCGGCGAACTTCGCGTCGAGTTCGGCGTCCTCGGGAATCTCGCGGGCGAACAGGTCCTCGTCGATCTCCTCGCCGTCGACGAGGACGGCCTTGCCGGCGTCGTTGTCCTCCTCGAAGCCCTCCCACTCGGCGGTACACTGGAACATCCCGATACAGGTGTCGCGGTCGAATTCGACGCGCATGGCCGGGCGTTCGACCGACGCGAGTATAGGTGTGGCGACGAACGCGCCGGCCGTCGGATACATTTTTGACTGACAGGTGTGCAGTCGGACGTGATGCCCGCCTCGCCCTCCATCGCGGTCGTCGCCCACTGCTGGCTGGCGGCCGTCGTGCTCGCGACGGTCCGAACGGTGGCCACCCACGTCCACCGAATCACCGCCGACCCCGCCCGCACCGCCGAACGGCTCCGGACACTCCGCGAAGTCGGCTACGTCGCGGCCACCCTCGCGACGCTCGCGCTCGCGCTGCAGATCGGAACCCTGTCGGTGGCCGTTGCTGCGGTCCAGGCTGTCGCACCGCCGCTCCCGGCCGGTCTCGTCGGCGTGATCGCCGCCGTCGTTCTCCTGCTCGGGCCGGTACTTTCGGGCCTGCTCGCGGTGCGGCTCGGGACGCTCCGGTCCCGCCGGGACTCCCGACGGCTCGATCTGACCTACCGGGACGTGACGGGCTGGTTCACCAGCCGGTACGCCGCCACGGTGCTCGCACTCGCGGCGGCCACGGCGGTGGTCACGGCCGCCGACTCGACGGTCGGCCGGCTCGCCGTGGCGACCCTGCTGGGCGGTCTCGGGACGGCGCTCTCGCCCTACGCGATCAGTTTCACCGTCCGGGACCGGCCGGCGACCGAGCGCGAACGCGAGATCGCGCGGGTACCCGAGGACTGTCGGCTCCGGGTCGTCGACGACCGGACGCGGTTCGGCGTGGCACTGGCCGCCGGCGTCCTGCCGGGCCAGCGGTACGTCTTCGTCGCCGAATCGCTATTCGGCCTGCCCGAGCGGGAACTGGCGGCGATCGTCGCCCACGAGGTCGGCCACCACGACGGGCACCACGTCCCGCTCCGGTTCGGGGCCTTCCTGGCGGCGGTCGTTCCGCTACTGGCGGCGCTGGAACTCGGCGGGACGACCGCCTTGCTCGTGGGTGTCGGACTGGCGTGTGTGGGCGCGCTCGGTGCGTTCGCCGTCGTCCGTCGGACGGAGTACGCGGCCGACGCCTACGCCGCCCGGCAGGGGCTCGGGCCAGCGCTCGCCGCGGCGCTGGAAGAACTTGCCGTCCGGCGCGTCCTGCTGACGACGCCCGGCCCCCACGCCGGCCCCTTCGCGGCGCATCCGCCGCTGCACGCGCGGGTCGCGCTGCTGGAAGCGGAGACGACGCGGGAGCCACCGGTGACCACGGTCTAGACGAGTTCGGAGAAGTCTGTGGGGGCGGTCTCGGCGTCGGCGATGGAGTCGACGTCGATGTCGTGGATGAGGTCGACGAGCGGTTCCAGTTCGGGGAAGGTGTAGCAGGTCAGCGAGAAGTCCACGTCGGCGGCGGTGATCTGTGAGTCGACGACGAACACGATGTCGGTGTCGGGCCACCCCCCAATCTCCGACAGCATCGTCTCGCTGTCGCCGTAGGCGAAGTGTGGCGGCGAGTGGGCGATGGTCGTCCCCAGCACGTTCGCCCAGCCGTCGATGAAGGCCGAGGTCATGATGTTGCCGACCTCCTGGATCGCGGATTTCTGCATGTCCGTGAAGCCGCTACCGTCGGCCTCCGCCTCCGCCCCCTGCCCGAGCATGGCGTTCGCCAGCCGCTTGGCCTCGGCGCGAGAGACCAGAAAGAGCAGATAGCCGTGGGGCGCGTCTTCGAGTTCGGTGTAGATGCCCACGTGGGAATCGGATTCGGTCTCGGTCCGCAGGTGTGTCCCCACGTCGTCGAAATCGAGGAAGTTCAGTTTCGAGACCGACGCCGCGGTTTCGAGCCCGCTCATCTGCTGGAGGTTGTCGGCGACGGTTTCGGCCCCCTCTTTGGCCAGCCCGTTGAACAGGTGGAGCTTCCGCACGTCGACCTTCAGGGAATCCATGCGGAATCCTTCGCGTCCACAGGCATGAAACCACGGGGCAACTAGGCTGTCGATACTGAACACCCGTCCCGTTCGGCCGGAGCGAGGACGACAATTTAAATCCGGGGACGCACGAAGGTAGCGGTAATGGACGTCGCGGCGATTCCGGGGGTTCCCGACTGGCTGCCCGGACACCTACAGGACGAGGGCATCGAGTCGCTGTACCCGCCACAGGCCGAGGCGGTCGAGGCGGGCGTCACCGAGGGCGAGAACCTCGTCGCCAGCGTGCCGACAGCCAGCGGGAAGACCCTGGTCGCCGAGCTGGCGATGCTCTCGGCGGTCGCCGGTGCGGAGAACGAAGCGGCCGGGAAGGCACTCTACATCGTCCCGTTGCGGGCACTGGCCAGCGAGAAGGCCGAGGAGTTCGCGCAGTTCGAGGAGTATGGAATCGAGATCGGCGTCACCACGGGCAACTACGATTCCGACGGTGGCTGGCTCGCCGACAAGGATATCATCGTCGCAACCAGCGAGAAGGTCGACTCGCTGGTGCGCAACGACGCCGGCTGGATCGAGGATCTCTCCTGTGTGGTCGCGGACGAGGTCCACCTCGTCGACGACGGCCAGCGCGGCCCCACGCTGGAGGTGACGCTCGCCAAGCTCAGACAGCTCAACGCCGACCTGCAGACGGTCGCCCTCTCGGCCACCATCGGCAACGCCGACGAACTCGCCGACTGGCTCGACGCCGAACTCGTCGATTCGAACTGGCGACCCATCGAACTCCAGAAGGGGGTCCACTTCGGGCAGGCACTGCACCTCGAGGACGGCAGCCAGCAGCGCCTCGAAGTCCGCAACGGCGAGAGCGAGACCGCCGCCATCGTCCGGGATACCCTCGAAGACGACGGCTCGACGCTCGTGTTCGTCAACTCCCGGCGCAACGCCGAGGCCGCGGCCCGCCGGCTCGCCTCGACGACGAGTGACTTCCTCGACGGCGAGGAACGGGAGCGACTCGACGAGATCGCAGCGGAGATCCGTGACGTGAGCGACACCGAGACCAGCGACGACCTGGCCGACGCCGTCGCGAAGGGGGCGGCCTTCCACCACGCCGGTCTCGCGAGCGACCACCGATCGCTGGTCGAGGAGGCCTTCCGCGACCGCCTGCTGAAAGTCGTCTGTGCGACGCCGACGCTCGCGGCGGGCGTCAACACCCCCTCCCGGCGGGTCGTCGTCCGGGACTGGCGGCGCTACGACGGCTCGGCCGGCGGGATGGCCCCGCTTTCGGTGCTGGAGGTCCACCAGATGATGGGACGGGCCGGCCGGCCCGGGCTGGACCCCTACGGCGAGGCCGTCCTGCTCGCGAACAGCCACGACGAACTCGACGAACTGTTCGAGCGGTACGTCTGGGCCGACCCCGAGCCGGTGCGGTCGAAACTCGCCGCCGAACCCGCCCTCCGCACGCACCTGCTGGCGACGGTCGCCTCCGGGTTCGCCAGTTCCCGCGAGGGCGTGCTGGAGTTCCTCGAACGGACGCTGCACGCCAGCCAGAACGCCGACCGGAGCGAACTGGAGCGGGTCACCGACCAGATGCTCGACTATCTGGAGATGAACGATTTTCTGACCAGAGACGGCGACCAGTTGCAGGCGACGGGCCTGGGCCACACGGTCTCGCGGCTCTACCTCGACCCGATGAGCGCCGCGGAGATCATCGATGGCCTGCGCGACTGGGAGCGGTCGGGCGGCCGGTCGACGGGACGGGGCGATAGAGCCGAGAGGGACGCCGAGGAAGAGCCCGCTGGGTTCACCCGGGCCAGCGAACTGACGGCCGACGACGACGGGGACGACGGACCCCGGGAGCCACCGTCGGCGCTGGGGCTCTACCACCTCGTCGCGCGCACGCCGGACATGTACGAACTCTACCTCCGGAGCGGCGACGAGGAGGAGTACACGCAACTGGCCTACGAACGGGAGACGGAGTTCCTCGGCCCGATGCCCAGCGAGTACGAGGAGGGGCGGTTCGACGACTGGTTGTCGGCGCTGAAGACCGCTCGCCTGCTCGAAGACTGGGCCAGCGAGGTCGACGAGAGCGAGGTGACCGACCGCTACGGCGTCGGCCCGGGGGACATCCGCGGGAAGGTCGAGACCACCCAGTGGTTGCTGGGGGCCGCCGAGTCACTGGCGGGCGAACTCGACCTCGACTGCGTGCCGGCGATCCGCGAGGCACGCACCCGGGTCGAACACGGGGTCAAGAGCGAACTCGTCGACCTCGCGGGGGTGCGCAGTGTCGGGCGGAAACGCGCCCGACGGCTCTACGACGCGGGGATCCGGACCCGGGCGGACCTGCGGGAGGCCGACAAATCGGTCGTCCTCGGCGCGCTCCGGGGCCGGGAGAAGACCGCCGAGAACGTACTGGAGAACGCCGGCCGCGAGGACCCGTCGATGGACGATGTCGACCCCGCGGACGTCGACGGGATCGACGCGACCCTCCCCAGCGGGACCGGCGAGACCGGTGGCGACTCCGACGAACCGGACGATCAGTCCAGCCTGGGTGATTTCTGATGGAGGTGATCGAGGGGACGGCGACGGTCGCGGACGTGGACGCCTTCGTCGCGGAGCTGGGCGAGATCGGCGACGAGTACGACTCGGCGGTGCAGGCGTTCGACGCCCGGTACGTCGTCGGCCGCGAGCACCTCGACCGCGCGGTCGCGTGCGCCGAGCGCGCCCGGGCCCAGGGCGAGGCCATCGCAGACGATCCCGCCGTGGAGATCCTGCTGTACGCGGCCGGTCGACGACAGATCTCCCGGGCACTCGAGATGGGGGTCTCTGCGGGCGAGTGCCCGGTCGCGGCCGTCGTTCACGGACTGGCGGACGGGGCGGACGGGTCGGATATCGCGGACGAGTCGGGAGCGGCCGCGGCGGTCGCGGACCTGCTGGAACCGGCCGAGACGCTCGGTACGTACGACGAGAACCGCGTCCGGGAGTTTTTCGACGTGTCCGACCGCGAACTCGCGGCGACCGACGCCGGGCTGTCGGCGCTGGTCGTCGAGCGGGTGGCGCTACTGGCCGTCGAGAAGTGATCTGTCGGCCCGGAAGGTTGAAACGGCCGGCTTCGGTCGGTCCGTTCGGGAGATCGCAGTGACCGACGAGTCGACGGGGCGACGACGAACCGGCACCGGGATCCGAACGCACGGCGTACCCACCCGACAATATGCTACATCGTGACACGAGTTTCGGCGGATCCGGAACCGGAGATATCGGGCGCGAACGGGGGCCGTCCGGACGCACACCACACGTATGAGCGCGTGGTGGGGAATCGTCGCGAGCGGGGGGTCTCTCGGTGTCCTCGGGAGCCAGGCGCTCGTCGGTCGGGCAGCGGCGACCGCGCCGGGGACCGACAGCGACGCGCTGGGCTATGCTATCATCGCGGGCATGGCCATCAGCGCGGGGTTGCTCGTCGCCTGGATCGCGACGACCCAGCGGCTGGAGAGTCACGACGGACTGGCGGCCGACTGGCTGGCGGTGGGAGTCGGGCCGCTGCTGTCGAGTCTCGGGGCGGTCGCCATGCTGACGGCGGCGGGCGAGAACCCCGGCGTCGCGGGCGTGGCTGCGGCGTTCGGAACGATTCTGGCGTGGGCCGTCGTCGGCGCGACCGACGGGGCCGACGGTCGGGGGCCGCTGGTTCGACGCGGCGTCGGCGGCGCGACGCTGGCGGCCGGATACGCCGCCGGGTCGCTGGTGGGCCTGCTCGGCGCGGCGATACTGGCCGGGCACGTCACGGTCGAGACGGCGGTCGGCCGCGAGGACGGGTGGCTCCGCGCGACGGGCGTGACGGTCGGTATTCTGGGCGTGTTCCTGGCCGCGACAGCGCTCGGGATCGGAGCGTTCGGTCTGTCCCCGGCCGGGCGGGTGGCGGCGCTGGCGTTCGCCGGAGGGAGCCTGCTCGTCGTCGGCCTCTCGGAGACGAACCTCACCGGGTCGCCGCCCCGAAATCGGCGGATCGACACCTCCTGAGTGCGAAGACACAAGGTCAGTGATCCCGAGTTACGGACGAATGGCGAGTTCGAGCAGTGACGCGTCGGGCGGTACCGGCGGGCCACAGACAGTCGAAGTGACGGCAACGGACGGGGCGGGACGGTCGACGACGACGACCGTCCGGTACAGCGACACGGGGAAGGGGCGACCGCTGGTGCTGTTACACGGCGTCGGACTCGACGCGAGACACATCTCCTGGAAGCACGCGATCCCCCACCTCGCGGACGATCGGCGCGTGATCGCCCCCGACCTGCCGGGCCACGGCGACAGCGACAAGCCGAACATCCGGTACACGACCGACTACTACGTCGACGTGGTGTCCGGACTGGTCGAGGAACTCGACCTGAACCAGCCCAGCGTCGCCGGCATCTCGATGGGTGGTGCCATCGCACTGGGGTACGCGCTGGCGGAGGACGTCGAGCGGCTGGCGCTGGTCGACAGCTACGGACTGGGCGCGGACGCGAGCTGGCGGCCGATGGCGTCGGTCGCCCTGCGCGTGCCCGTGATGGATCAGTTCGTCTGGAACACGATGGGCGTCAACGAGGGGACCGTCCGGGACACCCTGCGGGGGTACATGACCAACGCCTCCGAGGAATTCGTCTCGGAAGTCCACGACGTGTTGCAGGACGACGCCTGTGGCCGGACCCTTCGGCGCTGGCAGCGCAGCGAGTTCGGAGCCTGTGGCTTCCGGACCTGCTATCTCGACGACCTGTCCGAACTCTCGGTCCCGACGCTGCTGGTCCACGGCGACGACGACACGCTCCTGCCCACGTCGTGGTCCGAGCGGGCCCACGACCGGCTCCCCGACAGCAGACTGCACGTGTTCGAGGACTGTGGCCACTGGCCACCCCGGGAACGCCCCGCCACCTTCAACCGCGTCCTGGCTGACTTTCTGGCGAGCTAACGGCGGTCCGCGGTGCGATTTCTCGGCGCTGGCACTCGACCCGTGACGGTAGTCAGTGACTGGAACGGATCGGATTGTGGTGCTCGATGGCACAAAACATACCAGTAGAGAGATGCGGTGGGGCCGGGGACCGCGGTAGGGCGAGGAGTGGAGCGCGCGTGCTGGAGTTATTCGGGCTGTTCGTCGACCAGGATGACGGCTTCGCCGTCGATGACGACTTCCTCGTCCTGCTTGACCTGCGTTGTCAGCCGGAACTGGTCGTTGCCCAGGTCCTCGACGATCTCGATATCGGCGGTGAGTCGGTCGCCGATGCGGACCGGGTTGTGGAACTCGAGATCCTGCGAGAGGTAGACCACGAGCCCGGGCACACGGGCCAGCGCGGCGCTGATGAGGCCGCCGACGAGCGTCCCGTGGGCGATGCGGCCCCGGAACCGGGTCTCGGAGGCGTACTCGTCGTCGAGGTGGAGCGGGTTGGTGTCACCGCTCGCTGCAGCGAAGTTCGTCACGTCGTCTTCGGAGATTGTCTTGGTGAACTGGATGCGATCCCCGACGCCGAGTTCTGTCCGGTCGTCCTCCGTTCGCTCGATGGTCCACTCGGGGAGGTCTTCGTCGGGTTCGATCCGCTCTCGCGGCGGCAGCGCCGGGTCCTCGTCGGTGTCGTCGTCGTCGGAGTTGACACCGAAGGCCGCGAACGCCGCTCTGTTCGCCTCGAGAACGCTGTTGAAGACGTGCGACGAGGTCTCCGTCCACGTGTCCAGCAACGCGCTCCGATGCGGGTTGGAGCTCATTGGCACCAGTTGTTGGAAGTGGCTCTATTAAAGCGTGATGGTTCACATGACTCGTCGGCTACAGAACGGCGTCTGCGGGCCGCTCCGTACGAATCTCGCGCGCTCGCCGTGGTCGGTGAGGGCCGGCAGTCGGCCCCCGCGGGATCAGTCGCTACCATTTGCTACCATTGTATGGTGAACAGTGGTGAGAAGCATAACCCTTATGGTGTCAGGTGGCGTAGAGAGGGGTGAAGGGATGACCGAGCAACACGACAGCGAGGACGGGTTGATGTGGCCCCCACAGATGATGAAGGGATTCCAGCAGGCCAGCGAGCAGGCGATGGAGCAGCAACAGGAGTTCATCCAGCAGCTGCTCGGTGCCAGCACGTCGGGCGTTGGCGTCCCCCAGCTGGGCGCGATGAGTCAGATGGCGACGTTCAAGACCCGCGTCCAGAGCGGCGGACGCATCAGCATTCCCGACGCCGAGCGCGAGGCGCTCGACATCGAGGAGGGCGACATCGTCCAGACTGTCGTGGTTCCGGTCAAGCGCAAGCGTTCCCAGGAGTGAACCCACTATGACAGAGTACACCACCCCCATCACGACGACGTTCGAGATGCAGCGCCAGGCGATCAAGCAGTCACAGAACGCGGTCGAGCAGGGCGTCGAGTTCCAGCAGACCGTCAGCGAGGCCTTCGTCGACAGCCTCGACAGCCAGGAGTCGGCCCAGCGCCGCACCGTCGAGCTGTCGAAGACCGCCTTCGACAGCTACCTCGACGCCGTCGAGAGTACGGTCCCCGGCGCGGCCGGCTCCGTCGAGGAGGTCCGCGAGGCCGTCGACGAGCAGTTCGAGTTCCTGCTCGAGAACCACGCCGAACTGTTCGAGAACATCGAGGCCGAGACCCGTGACGGCCTCGACGCCTACGAGGACCTGACGGCGGACTACCTCGAGGCTATGGACGAGCAGATCGAGATGGTGCTCGAGGCCCACGAGGACCTCGAAGGCCAGTCGATCGAGGCCGCCGAACAGGTCGAAGACCAGATCGAGCAGATGCAGGAGCAGGTCGAGCAGGTTCAGGACCAGGTCCAGGAGGTCCAGGAGCAGGCCGCCGACCAGATCGAGGCCTGACCTCGAACGAACGACCCGATTTTTTGTTGCCCGCGATATACGTTACCACCATGAGCGATACAACCAACGATCCGATGGAGGACTGGAACGAGATGGTAGAGGAGATGAACGACGCGGTCGCGGACTCCGTCGAGCAGAACATGAAGGCCCAGGCGGCCTTCATGGAGTCCTGGGCCGAGGCCGTCGAGGGCTCGATGCCCGAGGAAGACGAAGTCGCCGAGGGCTTCGAGGGGTACAACCGCGCCTACGAGGTGTGGATGGACGCCTCCGAGAAGATGTTCGAGCGCACGACCGACGCGGCCCAGGGCGAGGACGTCGACCCCTCGGAGATGCGCGACATCTGGCTCCAGTCGGCCAACGAGGCCTTCAAGGAAGTCATGGGCACGTCCGCCTTCGCCGCCGCCAACGGCCAGCTGGTCGAGGCGATGATGGACATGCAGGAGGAGGCCGACGAGGTCACACAGGACACCATCCAGCAGATGGGGCTGCCGACACGTGACGACGTGATGGAGGTCGGCGAACGACTGGTCGAACTGGAGCGGCGTCAGCACGCCGTCGAGCAGAAGCTCGACGAGATCCTCGAGGAACTATGATCAACCCGTTCGCGAACGCACTGAACGCCCAGCGTGAGGGGTTCGAGGCGATGGCCGACGCCGTCGACAAGGCGAGCGTCGCGCCCGAACGGGCCGGGCCGCTGGCGAGCATCGAGGTCGGCGAGACCCCCAGCGAAGTCGTCTACACCGAGAACAAGCTGGAACTGCTCCACTACAAACCCGAGGACGCCGGCATCGAGGTGCCCGAGGAGGAGCAGTGTGACGTGCCGATCCTCATCGTCTACGCGCTGATCAACAAGCCGTACATCCTCGACCTCCAGCCCGAGCGGTCGGTCGTGCGCCGCCTGCTCGAAGCGGGCCACGACGTGTACCTCATCGACTGGAACGAACCGTCCCGGATGGACCAGTTCCTCACGCTCGACGACTACGTCAACCGGTACATCCACAACTGCGTCGAGGAGGTCGCCGAGCGCTCCGGACAGGAGAAGATCAACATCCTGGGCTACTGCATGGGCGGTACCATGACGGCGATGTACGCCGCGCTCCACCCCGAAAAAGTCAACGCGATGGCGCTGATGGCCGCCGGTCTCTACTTCGACGATACCGGTGGCGTCCTCGAGGAGTGGGGGAGCGACGAGTACTACGACCCCGAGGACGTGACCAGCGCGTTCGGGAACGTCCCGGCGGGGATGCTCGACGTCGGGTTCGCCCTGATGGATCCGGTCGACAACTTCGTCTCGAAGTACGTCCGGCTGTACGACAACCTCGAGAACGAGGACTTCGTCGAGAACTTCGCCCGGATGGAGCGCTGGCTGGACGAAGGGATCGACCTCGCCGGCGCGGCCTACGAGCAGTTCCTGGGCGACATCTACCAGGACAACAAGCTCTACGAGAACGAGCTGTACCTGGACGGGAAACACGTCGACGTCTCGAAGATCGACATGCCCCTGCTCCAGCTCATGGGCGAGTACGACCACCTCATCCCGGCGGCGGCGAGCAAGCCGTTCAACGACGTGGTCGGCTCCGACGACATCGAGACCATCGAGTACCCGACCGGCCACATCGGCCTGTCGGTCTCGGGGTCGTCTCACGAGGACGTCTGGCCCCGCGCCGCCGAGTGGTTCCACGAACAGAGCGACGACGTGGAACTGGAAGACGAGGCCACCGCGATCGAGATCGGCGACGAGGCCGACGCGGCCGTCGAGGCCGAGGAGTCCGACGCCGAGGAGTCTCCGGGCGAGGACACCGAAATAGAGGTCGAGACGACGGAGAGCGAGGACGGCGAACAGGCGACGCTCACCGACGAGAACGCCGAAAGTGTGGAGACGGTCGCCGGCATCGGCCCGACCTACGCCGAGCGACTCACCGCCGCCGGCATCGAGACGACCGCCGACCTGGCCGCGGCCGACGCCGCCACCGTCGCCGAGGCCGCCGAGGTCTCGGAGTCCCGCGCACGGGACTGGATCGATCAGGTCGCCTGATTCCCACGACGGCAATTATCGCGCCGGTGTGCGAACATCCTTTTTGTTCCGCGGGTCGAACGTGACGTATGCTCGACGGACAGACCTGCCTGGTCACTGGGAGTTCACGCGGCATCGGCCGCGGTATCGCGGAGGAACTGGGGCGACACGAGGCCGAGGTGGTGGTCAACTACCGGTCCTCGGAAGCGGCGGCGCACGAGACCGTCGATGCCATCGAGGACGCGGGTGGGACGGCCATCGCCGTCCAGGGTGACGTCGCCGATTACGACGAGGTGCAGGCCATGTGTGAGCGGGTCCACGACGCCTTCGGCCGGGTGGACGTGCTGGTGAACAACGCGGGGATCACCATCGACAAGAAGTTCGAGCACATGACCAAGGAGGACTGGGAGACAGTGGTAGACGTGAACCTCGGCGGCGTCTTCAACTGCACGCACTGCCTGTTCGAGGACATCAAGGCGTCCGATCAGGGCCGACTGATCAACATCTCCTCGGTCGTGGGCCAGCAGGGCAACTACGGGCAGGCCAACTACGCGACCACCAAGTCCGGCCTCTTCGGCTTCACCCGGACGCTGGCGCTCGAACTCGCCTCGACGGGTTCGACCGCCAACTGCGTGGCACCCGGGTTCGTCAAGACCGACATGCTCGAAGACGTGCCCGAGCGCGTCCAGCAGAAGATTCTCGACCGGATTCCCCTCAACCGGTTCGCGGAGGTCGAGGACATCGCGGGGATCGTCCGCTTTCTCTCCAGTCGGGAGTCGGGCTACATGACCGGGCAGGTGCTGGCCGTCAACGGCGGCATGGAGTGGTGACGTGCGAGTCAGCGTGATCGGCGGTGGGGTGATCGACGAGGCGACTGCGGCGACTGCCCGCGAGGTTGGTCGCGAACTCGGCGAGCGCGGCCACACCGTCGTCTGTGGCGGCCTCGGCGGGGTGATGGAAGCGGTCTGTGAAGGCACACGGGAGACGGGGGGCGACACCATCGGGATCGTCCCCGGCCCCGACCGCGAAGCGGCCAACGAGTACGTCGACACGGCCATCGCGACGGACATGGGCAACGCCCGGAACGTCCTCGTGGCGCTGAACGGCGACGCGACCATCGCCATCGACGGATCGACGGGAACGCTCTCGGAGATCGGGCACGCGCTGGATTTCGGCCGGCCAGTCGCGGGGATCGACACACACGAGATCGAGGGGATCGAGGCTGTCGAATCGGCGGCCGCGGCGGTCGATCACGTGGAGTCGGCAGTGGGCGGGCGGTAGCGGACAACGAGCACCCGCGGGGCGAAGTCGGTCGAAAGGCGCGTCGCGCCTTTCGTGATGACGAGAGAGCTTTGCTCTCTCGGACCACGCCGTGGTCCTTCCCGAGCGCGGCACCACCGCGCTCGGGCTTTCTCCCCAAGTTTTCGCGCAGGGGGTCGCCTATGGCGCCCCCTCTACGGAAAAAGTGGGTTTAGAGCCAGTCGGCGAAGGAGCCTTCGATCAGCGTCTCGGTCTGGTTCTCGACGTAGCGGGCCTGCATGCCCCAGATGGCTTCGGTGAGGGGGACGCCGCGTTCGATCTGGCGTTCGACGAGGCCGTGTTTCCAGCGGGCGGGCGTCGTCCGGCGGTCGACGCGCTCCCGGAGGGGACGGATGTACCGGCGGGCCTCCTCGGTCGAGAGGCCGCGCAGTTCGAGGCCGTCGCGGGCGTACTCGAAGATCTCGCCGTAGATCTCGTCGATGGCTCCCGTCTCCGTCGCGTCGGCGGTGAGCCAGGTGAACTCCGCGTCGAGGCCGTCACAGACTGCGGCGTAGAAGTTGGCCTTTGCGGTCTGCCAGTCCAGGTTGCGGACGGGGTGTTCCCGGCGGGGCAGGCTCTCCATGAGGCCGCCGAACAGCGCCTGGAAGGCGACGGCGTCCCGGATGGTCGGTTGGGCGGCGAGCGGGCGGAACTCGATCCGGGCGTTGGCCGCCGACCGGGAGCCGCCGTCGAAGACGGGGCGGACCCACCGCCAGTAGGAGCCGTGCTTGTGCCGGAAGTGTCGGAAGCGGTCGTCGAAGCGCTGGCCGTCGGGCACGTCCATCGGGACGATGGTGCGGTCCTGTGCGATGTCGTGGATGGCGTCCTCGACGGTGTCGAAGTCGGGCGGGAAGCAGACCTTGGGGTCGCCCTCGCCGGTCGGCGGGTTGAGCACGTCCTCGAAGACGGTGATGCGGTTCTCCATCCAGGCGTCGGCGAGGATCTGCCCGGCGGGCACGTCGTCGTACATCTCCGGCGGGAAGAAGGGGGAGTTGGCACCGAGAGCGGCGAGCGGGCCGGCCACCCGGAGGGCGTAGGTGAAGTGCTCGGGCAGGTCGGGGGCGTGGGGGACCTGATAGTGGGGCTGGATCGAGGTGATGAGGCTCTCGGGCATCACCGTGTCGGCTTCCAGCGTGACGTGCGGGGCGTCGATCCGCAGGCCCGAGGGGTAGTCGGTGTTGGCCATCGTGTGGTAGCGCACCGAGTCGGACATGTTGGTCGCGATGCGAACGCCGTCCGCCTCGATGCTGTCACAGAGGTAGTCGGTGGCCGTCTCGCCGTTGGGCGGGACGGTCCACATGCCGTCGGCGACGAGGTGGATGTTCTCGCGGCCGACGGCTTCCTCGGCGGCGGCGACGTGGGCCTGCAGTTCGGCCTCCTGGGCTTCGAGCCCGTGCCGAGAGAGGGGAGCCGGCGAGGTCTGGAGTTCGGCGTTGTGGAGCCCGAGTTCCTTCTCGAAGCCGATGCGGTCCAGGAGCTGGCGGGGGACCCGCATCAGGGCGTCGGTCCGGTCGTCGACGGCGTACAGCTCCTGTTCGAGCCCGATGATGGCCTGGGAGTTGTCGAAGGTGCCGTCGTACACCTCCTCGATCAGTTCCTCGGCTTCGGCCTCTGCGCGTTCCTGGAACTCCTCGGCGTCGACCGTGAGTGCCTCCCTGACCTGTGCCGCGAGCTCGGAGCCGGACATACGCCTCCGTGTGCTGGCCTCGGTGAAAAGCGCGGGGGTCTCGGCTCAGTCGAGGTCGGGCAACGGGACCACGACGACGGGCACGTCCAGACTCACCAGCAGGTCGGCAGCGGTCCCACCCAGCCCGGGGGCGGCGTCGGGGTCGCCGCGTCGGGAGCCGATCAGCACCTCGTCGATGCCCCGTTCGGCGACCAGCGACTGGATCACCTCGCTCGGGCGGCCCTCCTCGGTGAGGGTCTCGACGGTCGGGTCGACCAGCCGCGTCCGGGCGACGTTCGTCGCGTCCCCTGCATCGCGGGGGTCGCCGTCGGGTTCTGTGACACTCACGACGATGACGGTGTCGTCGGCGGTGGCGCGGTCGCCGAGGTAGTCGCAGGCGGCCGCGGTGGTGTGGACCGAGGCGGTGGCGACGAGGAACGTGGTCATACTGACCGGTGCGTACGCGACCGACATAAATCGTCGCCGCGGCGGGCAGCCGACAGCGTTTTGTCCGCCGGACTCACCCGTGTCGGTGTGCGAATCGAGAACAGCTTCATCCCGGTCCGGGGCGTGGGCGAGACGACGGAGCGCCGGCTCTGGGAGGCCGGCGTCACCCACTGGGACGAGTTCGACGGGTCCGTCGTCGGCGACACCACCGCCGACCGCATCCAGTCGTTCATCGACACCGCCCGCGACCGGCTGGCCGACGGCGACGCCCGCTACTTCGGCGAGCAGTTCCCCAGCGGCGAGCAGTGGCGCATCTACGAGAACTTTCGATCGGACGCGTGCTTCTTCGACATCGAGACGACCGGCCTCTCACAGGAGCGGGACGAGGTGACGACGGTGAGTTTCCACCGGGACGGCGAGACCACGACGCTCGTCCGGGGCGACGACCTCACCATCGACGCCCTGCGAGCCCAGTTCGAGGACGCCGCCATGCTCGTGACCTTCAACGGGAAACGCTTCGACGTGCCCTTCCTCGAGACCTCCTTCGACCTCTCGCTGGATCACCCGCATCTCGACCTGATGTACCCCTGCAAGCAACTCGGGCTCACGGGTGGACTCAAGCGGATCGAGGGGGAGGTAGGCGTCGAGCGCGACCGCCCGGACATCACCGGGGAGGACGCCGTCCGCCTCTGGAAGGAACACCAGCGCGGGCGCGACGGCGCGCTCGAGACGCTGATCTCCTACAACCGCGAGGACGCCGTCAACCTCCGGACGCTCACCGACACCGTCGCCGACCGCCTCCACGACGACGTGTTCGCCCCCGTTGCCGAACGCTAGAGTCTGTCTCTCCACTCACCTTCCGACACCCCTTCGTTTCGACTGCGTAACCAGTTTGTGTGAGTGGGACTACTGGTGAGAATCGCTCCACCCGAAATCGTGGTCAGTCGTCTGACTCCTCGGTGGATTCGAACAGTTCGTCCACGTCGGCGGCGTCGGCGTCGAGCCACTCCTCCAGTCGGAACCACTCGGGCGCTTCGCGGTCAGAGAGTTCGGGCGCGGCGGGGTCGTCGACGGGGTCGTCGGTGTCAGTCCCGCCGTGGAGGTCGGGGGTGTCGGTCGGGTCCCGGTCGGCCTCGAGCGGTTCCGCGTCGGCGACGTGTTTGCGCATCCGGACGAACTCGACGGAGACGTCCTCGATGGTGGTCACTTCGTCGTCGAGTCGCCAGTAGCCGACCGACTCGTAGAAGGGGACGGCGTTGCGCGCGGCGACGATGTCGAGTTTCTCGATGCCCTGGAACTGCGCGGAGAGTTCGAGTTGCTTGACCAGCGCTGTCGCGACGCCGTGCCCGTGGTGGTCGGGGTGGACGTAGACGGCGTCGATGCGTTCGTCGGGGACGTTCAGCGCGCCGTAGCCGACGATCCGCCCGTCGCGTTCCCCGACGTGGACGACGAAGCGGTCGTCGTCGATGGCCTCCTCGAAGGTGTCGAGATAGCTGTCCTTGGGTTTCCAGGCGTCGACCTGTTCTGGACTGTACTGCCAGTGTTCGAGGTCCTCGATCGCGGCCCGCTTGATCGAGAGGATCTCCTCGGCGTCCTCCGACTCGGCTCGACGGAAGCGAACGTCCGACATCGCACGACCTGTCCGGGATACCGGAGCCGCGAATAAAAGTACTCGCAACGTACCGGCCCGTGACACACAGTCGAGAGCGGCCCGAATCAACGGATGCCACGCGCCAGCGCGCCGAGGAGGCTTCCGACGAGCGGGACGGCGGTGCTGACCGTGAGGACCTGGCCCATCCCGAGGTAGAGCACGAGGTCACCCCGCCCCGCGAGCCAGAGGGCGAAGACCAGCCAGGAGAGGACGCCGAATCCCAGTCCGGCGAGCAGGCCGCGACGGATCGAGGGCTGGACGAGCGCCACCAGTGCCCCGCCGAGGACGAACCCGAGCCAGTGGAAGGGGACGGTCACCAGTCCGACGACGACGGCCCCCGCAGTCGCGAGTCGGCGGCTGCGGAGGTCGGTGCGGAGCGCGTCGAGACGCGTGCAGAGCGTCGGCGACCGCGCGCTCATCGCTCGCCCTCCTCGAACCGCACGGCTACGGTGCCGTTCGTCCCGAGCGGGATGGGTTTGTACTCGCCGTCGGCCCAGGCGCGGAGCTGGTCGCGGTAGTGGTCGGAGAAGACCGAGCCGTCGTTGCCGCCGGGGAACGCGCCCTCGGAACGGGCCGACTCGGCCATCGGACAGATCATCCGCCAGCTACTGCCGATGGCCTCCTCGTGGCGGAAGTTGTTCAGCGACGCCGCCGAGCCGTCCGTGGGATAGCGGGGGTAGTTCAGCCACGACCGGTCGAACGGGTGATCGACGGCGGTCGTGTTGTAGTCACCGTAGGTCTCCCAGCCCTCCTCGTCGAGTTCCGTCGCTGCCCGGGCGAGCGCCTCGGCGATGGCCGCCTCCCGACCGTCGGGGAACCACTGCGAGTCGGGCGGGAGCCCGAGCACTACCCAGTCGCTCCCGTAGTACTCGGTCACGTCCCGTCGGTCGCCCAGGGCGTCGTCGAGTCGGGGTTCGAACACCACGTCCCGGTAGTGGTCGACGAAGCGGGCGAAGACCAGCGCCGCCCGCGAATCTCGATCCATCCGGTAGTCCCAGTCGGCGAGGTCGGCGAGCAGGGTCGCGGCGTCACCGTCGACGGCCGACCCCGCTTCCTGCATCACGGGGACGAACTGGGCCGCGCGCTCGTCGTAGGTGTCCCGCTGGAGGGCGCGCACGAATGCGGGGTCTGCGGGGTCGTCGCTCGCCACGCGGCGGTCGAGCCGATCCCAGAGCCGCAGTCCCCGGTAGGGGTCGCCGTAGGCTTCCGCGAAGTAGTAGGGGTAGTCGGCGTCGTCGACGACGCGCTGGTTGGCGGTCCCGAGATACTCCGGTTGCTCGGCGTGGGGCATCTCCGCGAACGGAATGAATCCCTCGCCGTCCCAGTCGGTCTCGTCGTAGGGTCGGTAGCCGGCCCACTCGCCCTCCTTCGCGGAGCCGTCGAACACGCGGTCACCGCGGACCTGCTCGCCGTCGGTGCGCCGGATCGGGACTTTGCCGACGACCCGGAAGTGGGTGTTGCCGTCGCGGTCGGCGTAGACGCAGCTCTGCGTGGGGAGGTCGAACCGCTCCAGCGCCGCGAGCGCGTCGTCGAGCCCGTCGCTCCGGTTGAGGTCGTGGACGGCCTCGGTCGTGCGGGTGGCACCGAGACCGGTCCAGGCCACGCCGACTTCGGTCCGGAGGTCGTCCCCATCGGCCTCGGCGGAGAGGACGGGTCCGTGGACGGTCTTGCGGACGGTCACGGTCCGGTCGTCGCCGCCGTCGACCGCGACGGTCCGCTCCTCGGTCTCGAAGTCGCGCCACTCCTCGCCGTAGCGATACTGGCCGTCGCGGGTCTCGTACTCGTAGAAGTCGATCACGTCCGCGCCGGCGTTGGTGAACCCCCACGCGCCGCCGTCGTTCTCCCCGATGACGACGAAGGGGACGCCCGGAAAGGTGACCCCGCGAACGGTCGTCTCCGGACCGTCCAGTCCCATCTCGTACCACACCGGCGGAGCCATCAGCGACAGGTGCGGGTCGTTGGCGAGGATCGGCGCGCCCGAGGCGGTGTGGTCGCCCGAGATCACCCACGAGTTCGACCCGACGCCCGGCGGCGACCCGAAGCCCGAGAGCCAGCCCTCGAGATCGGGATGGGTCGCGCGCCGGCCGCCGGTGTCGGACGGCTCGGTCGACTGGCGTGCCGCGGTGCCGCCCCCATGGTCCCCGGGTTCGTGGCCCAGAATGGCCGCGTCGTGATCGAGGCGGTTCGGATACAGTCCCTCGATGCCCGCGGCCCGGACCGTCTCGCGCCGGAGCGTCCGAAAGCTGCCCGTGAGCGTCCAGCCGATCTGTTTCTCGGCGAGCATCGCGTCGGCCGGTCGCCAGGGCTCGGGCTCGAACCCGAGCAGGTCGTACTCCGCGGGGAGCGGACGGTCGCCCTCGACGTGGCGGTTGACGCCCGCGGTGTAGGCCTCGACGAGGTCGCCGGTCTCGCTCCCGTCGAGTCGTTCCCACGTCGCCTCGGCGGCCCCGGCGAAGTCCATGGCGACGTGGAACCGATCCGAGTCGAGGGTGGCCTCGCCGACGACCGCGGAGAGTTCGCCCCGCAGCTGCCGACGCTGGAGGTCCATCTGGAACAGCCGATCGGCCCCCTGCGCGTAGCCGACCGCGAAGTACAGCGCCCGCTCGTCGTCGGCCGAGACGTGGGGCACGCCGCGGTCGTCGTAGCGTAGCGTCGCCGCGCCGTAGGGGCTCTCGACAGTCTCCGGGAGGTCGTCGTCGACGGTGTCCCAGAGGGCGCCGCTGAACGGCGCGAACCGGTCGAGGTAGCGCCGGATCGGTGTTCCGAGTGCGCCGGCGACGCCGCCCGCCAGCAGCGCCCCCAGCACTGTCCGGCGGGTTCGTTCTCTATCCATGACACCTCAGACGGGCCGAGACGTGAAAAAGCCTAGAACCCGAATCCGCCCCACCGCAGGTAGACCATCGCGACGATGATCAGCAGTTGAAAGAGGCCCTGGATCGCGCTGAGTTTCGCGTTGCGCATCCCGATCTCGCTGATGAGGTCCGCGTCCGGGTTCGCCGACTGCATCTCCAGGTACATCCGCACCTCGCCGGGCATCAACACGCCGAATCCCAGCACGCTGAGGACGGTGACGATGGCCAGGATGACCACGAACACCGGGCGCGTCATCCCGAAGTCCGGCAGGGCGACGGCCAGATAGGCCCCGCTGAGCAGGAGCGCGACGCCGAAGACCGCGAGCCACCGCCAGTCGGTGAACGCGTCGAACTGCCAGCCGATCAGGACGAGGGCGGGCAGCAGCGTCGCCGCGGTCAACAGCGCCAGCCAGGCGTGCGCGTGTGGGAACGGCCAGACCGGACTGCGGAGGACGAGCGTGATCCCGCCGGCGATCGTCACCAGCGCCAGCGACGGCAACAGGAACGATGTCTTCGGCGTGAGCCGCCGGAAGACGTTCGCCCGTTCCTCGACGGCCAGCCCGCCCAGCACCGGCCCCAGCACGAGCGCCATGAACAGGTCCGTCCCCGTCCACAGCACGCCCGCCATGACGTGAACGTAGGTGTGTTGCTGGAGCGTCCCGAGTGTCACGGCGTAGACGAGCGCGGCGACCGGAACGGCCACCGCCCCGACCGCGAACGCCGGATTCGCCCGTGTCCCCATACCACGTACCGTATTTCGTACCGAAACTGCCATCCTATCGGATGCGTCGAGAAGGTGTCAGAAATATATGACGGTCGTGTCAGGGTCGTGAAACCCACTGACAGCGGGACCGCCCAGCTCTCAGACGATGTGGATCGCCGGTCGGTTGGGTTCGGCGTTCGTCGCGAGGTCGTCGCCGTCCTCGGCCTGCCGGACCGTGACCGCGGCCCCGAACTCCTCTTCGAAGAGCCACGCAGCCTGTTCCAGAATCTCCCGCTCGCGATCCGGTGCCATCGTCGGTTCGAGTTCGGCGCTGCGCTCGCCCAGCGACGCGGCGAAGTCGGCCGCGGCGTCGCCGTGCTCGCGGACCGATTCGTCGTCCATGATCTCCCCGACGACGGCGGTGGTGTCGTCGGCCGCCCGCGCCACCTCGTAGGCCCGATACTTCCAGTCCTGGGCGACGACGATCTCGATCCCCTCGGGGTCGTCGATGTCGACCACGTCCGTGATGTCGCGCACGTCGTCGAGCGTGGTCCGGACGAGTTCCCGCTCGATCCGGAAGTCCTCCACGTCGTGCAGCGCGGTCGGCCAGTCGGCGCTCGCGGCCAGTCCCTCCTCGCCGAGCAGGTGCCACAGTTCCTCGCCGAGGTACGGCGCGATGGGCGCGACCATCGCCGCCAGCGCCCGGAGCGCGCGGCTGTAGGCGTAGCGGTAGGGCGACTCGTAGTCGCGGTATCGCCGGAGCAAGCGGGCGAACCGCCGGAGTTCGCCGACGACCTGGTGGAACCGGAAGCGGTCGTACTCGGTGGTGACCGCGGCGATCGTCCGGTCGATCTCGCGTTCGAGGTAGGCGTCGTGGGGTTCGCTCTCGGTCCGGGTCTCGATGTCACCCTCGGAAAATTCGGCGACCATCCCGTACAGCTCCTGCTGGAACTCGTAGGCAGTCTTGACGTTTTTCACCGTCCACTCGAAGTCCTGGCTGGGGTGGGCCGCAGAGAGGACGAACAGGCGCGTGGTCTCCGCGCCGTACTCGTGGGGCGCGATGGCGTTACCCTTCGATTTCGACATCTTCGTCCCGTCCTTCAAAACGGTCCCCTGGTTGACCAGTCGCTCGACGGGTTCGCGGGCGTCGAGCAGATCCAGATCGGCCAGCGCCCGCGTGAAGAAGCGGATGTACAGCAGGTGGAGGATCGCGTGTTCCTCGCCGCCGACGTACACGTCGACCGGGAGCCACTCGTCGGCGAACTCGGAGTCGAAGGGAGCCTCGTCCAGATCGGGCGAGAGATAGCGCAGGAAGTACCACGAGGAGTCGACGAAGGTGTCCATCGTGTCGGTCTCGCGCTCGGCGGGCCCGCCACACTCCGGACAGGTCGTCTCGACGAATTCATCGTTTTCGGCGAGGGGATTCCCCGTCGTCTGGACGTACTCGGGGAGTTCCACGGGCAACTCCTCCTCGGGGACCGGCACGGGGCCACAGTCCTCGCAGTGGACGATCGGGATGGGGGTCCCCCAGTAGCGCTGGCGGGAGATGAGCCAGTCCCGGAGCCGGTAGGTCACGTCGCTCTCGACGGCGTCGTGGGCCCCCAACTGCTCGCGGGCGGCGGCGCTGGCCAGCCCGTCGTACTCCCCGCTCGCGGTGAGCATCCCGTCCTCGGTGTACGGTTCGTCGGGCAGCCGGGTCTCGGCGTCCCCGATGGGTTCGATCACCTGCCGGACGGGGAGGTCTTGCTCGGCGGCGAAGGCGTGGTCGCGCTCGTTGTGGGCGGGCACGCCCATGACCGCGCCGGTGCCCACGTCGTCCAGCACGTAGGCGGCGACGTAGACGGGGAGCTCCTCGCCGGTGAAGGGGTGCGTCGCGGTCAGGTCCGTCTCGACGCCGCTCATGCCGGCCTCGCCGGGGTCGGCCGCCCGGACCGCGTCGACGTACTCGGCGACGGCCTCGTCTTCGGCGGCGACCGTCTCGGCGAGGTCGTGGCCCGGCGAGAGCGCGAGGTAGGTCGCGCCGAAGACCGTGTCGAGGCGGGTCGTGAACACGTCGACCGACTCGTCGTCGAGGGCGGCGTCACCGGCCCCCTCCACCTCGAAGGCGACGCGCGTGCCCTCCTGACGGCCGATCCAGTTGCGCTGGATGTCCCGGACGCCCTCGGGCCAGCCCTCCAGGTCGTCGAGGCCGGCGTGGAGTTCGGCGGCGTAGTCGGTGATCGTGAAGAACCACTGGTCGAGTTCGCGGCGGCCGACAGGCGTCTCACAGCGCCAGCAGACCTCGACGGTCTCGGTGGTGCCGTCGTCGGCCTCGTGTTGGTGTTCGTCTACCTGTGCGTCGGCGAGCACCGTCTCGCAGTCGGGACACCAGTTGACGGCGGCCCCCTTGTAGTCGACGAGATCCTCCTCGTAGAACTTCGTGAAGAGCCACTGGTTCCAGCGGTAGTAGTCGGGGTCGCAGGTGGTGATCTCCCGGGACCAGTCGTAGCCAAAGCCCATCCGTTCGAGTTCGTCGCGCATCCGCTCGATGCAGGTGCGGGTCCAGGACTCGGGGTCGGTGTCGCGCTCGAAGGCGGCGTTCTCGGCGGGGAGGCCGAACGCGTCCCACCCCATCGGGTGGAGCACGTCGTCGCCGCACATCCGCCGGTAGCGGGCGTAGGCGTCGGTGATCGCGTAGTTTCGGACGTGACCCATGTGGAGCGCCCCGGAGGTGTAGGGGAACATCCCGAGGACGTAGGTGGGATCCGCGGGGGACTCGGGACAGTCGTAGACCCCGTCCTCTTCCCAGACGTGTTGCCAGTACTCCGTGACCTGTGAGGGATTGTAGCGCCGGGACATCGAAATTCGCCGTTGTGCCCCTTCAGAGAGGGACCACTATCACGTTTTGGTTATTCAGGGTACTTCCAATTATCGCCGCGAGATCAATTTTTGAAAGGAAAGAGTCGGGAGAAAGGACCACGAATGAATCCTAACATGCCTTCGAGCTCAGTACACCGTCTGAATCGCAGGTTATTGACCGTTCTATACCTTCTTTCGATAGTGGTTACAGCAGCGCTTGCAGTCGCTACAAAAGGTCCGACTCCTGTGGCACTGATCGATGGAGTCGCATTCGGAGCTGTCGTTTTTTTGCCGGTGCTACTGATCGACGCCGCCATCGTCGGCCGTGACCGCTACTTCCGTGAATAGGTCCCAGCGAAGTCGCGACTCCGGTCGTGTGTTTTTATCGAACATACCGCAAGAAGGCCAGCGTACGGTCGGCACACCGTGACCTGCGAGGGGTTGTAACGCCGGGACATCGAAATTCGCCGTTGTACCCTCTGGCACCGCGACCCACAAGACGCTTCGGTTGCGCGCGTGGCGAGCCCAGTGCCCGCCGCCGGTCAGCGCTGCAGGGGCGGCTCCCCGGTGGGCTTGCCCAGCGCGGCCGACCGGCTCTCCTGGAGGATCTCGAAGACCGTCATCAGGTCGGTCCGGGAGACCAGCCCCGCCAGGTCGCCGTTCCGGTCGACGACCAGCAACCGCCCGACGTTCTGGCGGAGGATCGTCGAGACGGCGTCCTCGGCTTCGGTCTCGGGCGTGACCGTCCGCAGATCCGTCGTCATCACGTCCTCGACGCGCATCGCGTCGCGCTCGACCTGATCGACCTGCTGGACGTCCGAGAGGGTCACGATGCCCCGGAGGTCACCGGATTCCGTGACGACCGGGTAGCCGGTGTGGCGCTCGCTGACCATCCGGTCGACGAGGTCGGCGAGGCTGGTCTCCGGCGAGACCGTCGAGAGCTCGCCCGCGGGCGTCATCACGTCCGCGACGGTGAGCCCCTCGAAGGCGGCCTCGAGGATGAGCTGACGGGTCTCGCCGCTCGCGCCGATGTAGATGAAGAAGGCGATGGCGATCCAGAAGATCTGGCCGAGCAGGATGCCGCCCAGCCCGAGCAGGACGGCGAAGCCCTTCCCGACGCCGGCGGCGATGCGGGTGGCCTCCAGTCGCGAGCGGTTGCGCGAGAGGACCGCCCGGAGGATGCGCCCGCCGTCCATCGGGAACCCGGGCAGCATGTTGAACGCCGCGAGAAAGACGTTCAGGATGGCCAGATAGCCGAAGACGAACCGCGGCGCGGGCTGGCCGACCGGGAGCGCCAGAAAGACCGCGTAACAGATCGCACCGACGCCGACGCTGACGATCGGGCCGGCGACGGCGATGGAGAACTCCTGTTTCCAGTCGTCGGGAAACGCCTCTAGCTGGGCCAGTCCGCCGAGGAACCAGAGGGTGATCGAGTCGACGTGGACGCCGTACCGCTGGGCGACCAGCGCGTGGCCGAACTCGTGGATCAACACCCCGGCGAACAGTCCGAGCGCGGCCGCAAGTCCCAGCAGCCACGGGAGCGAACCGCCGGTCAGCGCCGCCGCGTCGATGGTCGTCCCGAGCGACTCGGCCAGCACCTCCGCGGTCACGTCCACCTGCGAACCGATCAGGAAGACGAGCACCGGGAGAACGAGCAGGAACGATCCGCCCAGGCGAATCGGGATACCGAACGCCGAGCCGATCCGAACACTTGCCATGGACGTGTCTAGGGCCATGGGCCGGATAAGTCGTCCCCCTTCACGGCGATGCTGGCCCCGGACCATCACCCGCGACCGGGCGAGAGGCGTCCCGCCAACCCGTTCGCTTCGGGTCGAGAACCGACGGACTGCGCCGGTACCGACCCGGCCCCAGCGGCAGGCGAAACGGACCTCCATAGATTCCGGAGCGGTACCGTGTGGTAGATTACCAGTCGTCGCCGAGCGCCTCGCGGGCGCGTTCGTAGCCCGCTGTCGTCCGCCAGGTCCGACCCGACGCCCGGTGGACGACGACGTACTCGCTCCCACACTCGCCACACTGATAGCCGGCGTCGGGGTTCCGGACGGGTTTGGAGGCGCGGTGGCGTTCGGGCCGCCAGTCGCAGTCCTCGGCCGTGCAGACCAGTTCGAGGCGGCCGTCGGTGAACGACCGGCAGTGTCGCGGCGCGTCGATCTCGTCTGCCTTCCGGTAGAAGCGCTCGCCGTGGCCGGACTCGCCGAAGTGGTGGAACTCCCAGGCGTGGACGAGTTCGTGTCTGATCGTCCCCGTGAACTCCGCCCAGCCGAACTCCCGATAGGCGTCCCACGTCAGGACGACGGTGATATCGCCGGTGTCGGTATCGTACCGGCAACAGCCGGCCCGCCGCCGGGCGCGCTCGGAGATGTCCCAGTCCAGCGCGTCCACGTCGAGGTCGATCGGGACCGTCGCGGCGTAGTCAGCCGCCCGCGCCAGCAACTCCTCGCGCGTCGTCGGGCCCTCGCCGGCCGCCGGGTCCGCAGTGGTCACGCCCCTCCCCTCGAAGCCGTCCCCCTAAGCGGTTGCGCCCTGCGGTTCCGCCCTTGGCTAACAACGTGCGACGTTCGCCGACGATATTCTAACATTGTGAGGTTTCGGCGCGGGATTTATGTTGTCTCCGCGGGATCATCGGGACATGCTCTCGTTCAACGACTCCGAGGCGGCCGAGGAACTGGCGTCCCGCGCACACGATCTGATGGAGGAAGTGGTTCTCCCGAAAGAGCGGGAACTGTCCGGCGGGATGGCGGTCTCGGACAGCACGATCAACGAACTCCGGGAGGCCGCCCGCGAGTACGGCGTCTACGCGCCCCAGATCGACGAGGAGTACGGCGGCATGGGCTATGACTTCCGGGACACGCTCCCGACCTTCGAGGAGGCCGGCCGGTCCACGCTGGGCCAGATCGCCATGCGGGTCGACGCCCCCGACGAGGGGAACATGCACCTGCTGGAACTCCACGGCTCCGAACTCCAGAAAGAGCAGTACCTGGAGCCACTCGTGAAAGGCGAGATCGCCTCGGGTTTCTCGATGACCGAGCCGATGCAGGGCGGCGGCTCGGACCCGAAGATGCTGAAGACCACCGCCGAGAAGGACGGCGACGAGTGGGTCATCAACGGCCACAAGTGGTGGACCAGCAAGGGGATCAAGGCCGACGTACTGCTGGTGTTCGCCCGCACGGACCAGGAGGCCCACCCCTACGAGGGCTGTTCGGTGTTCCTGGTGCCCAAGGACGCCGACGGCGTCGAGGTCGTCCGGAACATCCCTCACATCGGCAGCGACGTCCACGGGATGGGGCACGCCGAGATCAAGTACGACGACGTGCGCGTCCCCGAGGAGCACCTGCTCGGTGAGGAAGGCAAGGGGTTCCAGCACGTCCAGGAACGGCTCGGCCCGGCCCGGCTGACCCACTGCATGCGCTACTCCGGGATGGCAGAGCGGGCGCTGGACGTGACCAAGGCCTACATGAGCGAACGCGACGCGTTCGGCTCCAAGTTGGCCGAGAAACAGCACCCCCGGATGGTCATCGCCGAGCAGGAGACCAACCTCGCGGCCGCGCGGTCGCTCGTCCGACAGGCCGCAGACCGGATCGCCGCCGGCCACGAGGCCCGGATCGAGGTGAGCATGGCGAAGGTGTTCACCGCCAACGCCACGCAGGAGGCCATCGACACCGCCTTACAGTTCCTCGGCGGCAACGGTATCGCCAAGGACCTGCCCGTGGCGGACTTCTACGAGAGCGTCCGGCAGTTCCGCATCGTCGACGGAGCCGACGAGGTCCACAAGCGCACGGTGGCCCGCGAAGCCTTCGCTGACGTGCCCGAGGAGGAACTCGACGCGCTCACCCGCTTCGACGGGTAACCGTCATTCCAGTCCCTCCCGGTCGCGCAGGGACTCGCGTCTGACCTTCCCCGTCGCGGTCTTGGGAAGGTCGTCGACGAACTCGATGTCGCGGGGGTACTCGTACTTGGCCAGCCGATCCCGGACGTGCTGGCGGAGCGACTCGCGGGTGTCCTCGGTCGGCTCGTGGCCGTCGGCGAGGACGACGAACGCCTTCGGGACCGTCCCGCGTTCGTCGTCGGGGACGCCGATGACGGCGGCGTCGGCGGCCGCGGGGTGGCCGGCGACGCTGTCCTCGACTTCCTCGGGCCCGATTCGGTAGCCCGCGGAGATGATCACGTCGTCTTTGCGGCTCTTGAACGCGACGTAGCCGTCCTCGTCCATCAGCCCGAGGTCCTCGGTGAGCAGCCAGCCGTTCCGGACTTTGTCGGCCGTCTTCTCCGGTTCGTCCCAGTACTCCACGAAGCAGACCGGGTTCCCCTCGTACCGGAGGGCGATCTCGCCGACCTCGCCGCGGTCGACGGTCGGTTCGGCCGTCTGGGGATCGACGATGGCGATTTCGTGGCCGGGGCCGGGCCGGCCCATGTAGCCCTCGCGGAACTCCGTGAGGGCGGTACAGCCGCCGACGAGCATGTTCGCCTCCGTCTGGCCGTACCCCTCGTGGACGGTCGTCCCGCCGAAGGTGTCGGCCGCCCAGTCGACGATGCTCTGGCCGAGGGATTCGCCGCCGCTCGCGATAGCCCGGAGACCGTCCACGTCGAACCGGTCGGTGTCCTCGACCTGCATCATCATCCGCAGGGCCGTCGGCGGGGCGAAGAAGTTCGTGACGCCGTAGCGCTCGATTACCTCGAAGGCCGCCCCCGGGTCGAACTGGCCGCCGTCGTAGGCGACGACCGGCTGACCGTAGTAGAGGGCCGGGAACACCACGTCGAACAGCGAGGCGATCCAGGCCCACTCCGCCGGCGTCCAGAACACGTCGCCGTCCGGGGCTTCCAGATTCAGCATCGTCGTCACGAACAGCGGGAGGTGGCCCAGTAACATTCGGTGCGCGTGGCGGACGCCCTTCGGGTCGCCGGTGGTCCCCGACGTGTAGATGATGATGGCGTCGTCCTCGGCGTCGGTCGCGACCGTCTCGAACTGGCGGGACTGGTCGGTGACGGCGTCCCGAAACGTGACCTCGTCGGCCTGCGGGTCGGCGTCCCCGACTGTCACGACCGTCTCCAGTTCGGGCAGGGACTCGCGGGCCTCCCGGACGCTGTCGAGGTTCGACGCGTCGACCACCGCGGCGACGGCGTCGCAGTCGTCCAGCCGGTACTCGACGGCGTCGGGGCCGAACAGCGTCGACAGCGGCACCGAGACCGCGCCGAGTTTCCAGGCCGCGACGTGGGCGAACACCGTCTCCGGCCGCTGGGGTGCGTTCACGCCGACGCGGTCGCCTCGCTCGACCCCCTGCTCGCGCAGGTAGTTCGCCAGCCGGTTCGCGATCGCTTGAAACTGCCAGAACGTGTAGGTCTCGCGGTCGCCCGCGGGGACGCCCGTCGCGTCGGTCGGCGACGCCCCCGACCGCGACTCGTGTTCGCCGAACAGGGCCACCCGTCGCCGGTCCGTCGCCCAGCGGTCGCAGACGTAGGTCGCCATGTTGAACTGGTCCGGTACCTCCCACTCGAAGGTCTCCCTGAGCTGGTCGTAGCTGTCCCAGTCGTCCTCGTAGAAGTGATAGGCGTCGAGCCGGTCGCCACGTGCCATGGTAGCTGGTATCGTCGACTGGGGCCGTGATACGCGTTTCCCATACACACGTCCGAGAGCCGGACGAAATTTTAACAGGACGCGCTCCCAGCCACGGCCATGGTAGACGCGAGCGTGACGGTCCTCGACCGGGGGAGCCTCCGGACGGACGTGAACCACATCGTCGAGAACTTCTCGGTCGGCACCGCCACCGAACCCAACCCCGACACCGTCATGGGCGAGGGGCCGGTGTACAATCTGGTGATCGACCACCCGGAGGCCACAGTCCTCTGGGACACCGGCTCCCACCCCGAGGCCGGCGAGGGTCACTGGCCCGCCGCGCTGTACGACGCCTTCGAGCACTACGACGCCGACGAACACGCCCTCCCCCACGCGCTCGACGAGGCGGGCTATACTCTCTCGGACATCGACGCCGTCGTCCAGACCCACCTCCATCTGGACCACGCCGGCGGCCTCCACAACTTCGCCGGGACGGACGTGCCGATCTACGTCCACGAAGAAGAGCTGAAATACGCCTACTACAGCACCGAGACCGACGAGGGGTCGACGGCCTACGTCCGCGGCGATTTCGACCACGACCTGAACTGGGAGGTGATCCACCGCGACCGCACGGAGTTGTTCAGGGACCTCGAACTGCTCCACCTCCCGGGCCACACGCCCGGGCTGCTCGGGACGAAACTCGATCTCGACGGCTACGGGACGGCCGTCTTCGCCGGCGACGAGGCCTACACCCGTGCGAACTTCCACGACGAGCAACCCATGGGGGGCTCGCTCACCTGGAGCAAACGCGACTGGTTCGACAGCCTCCGGTTCCTGAAGGACCTGCAGCGCCGGACCGACGCGGCCGTCTTCTGCGGGCACGACAGCGACGACGTAGAGCGGATGCGCGAGGAGTTGCCCTGAGCGAGAGGGGCGGTGGTTCGGTTTTCCAGATATTCCCGCGAATCGGCTTCGGATTCACAGCCACAACTCCATAGAGTCCCCGGTGACAACATGATGACCGAACGGGTGCATGGTGGTCGGCAGTCGATACGGTTCACACGGTGTATCCATGAGTCTGCTCACACGGATCGAACGCGCGCTCGAACCGGTCCGACAACTGCTGACGCCGATCCTGTCCGATCCGCGACTCCTGATCGGCTGGGCGGTCGTCGTCGCCGCCGCGGTCGCGGTCCTGTGGTGGGATTTGCGCGAACGCAACGCGGCACTCCCCTCGCTCATGAAGGGCGTCTGGACGCTCGTGGTGCTGTACTCCGGCCCGTTCGGGCTGGGGATCTACTGGGTCTCGGGGCGGACCCAGATCAGTCGGGACTCGCTGTGGCGGCGGGGCCTGCGCTCGACCGCCCACTGTTACTCGGGCTGTGGGGCCGGCGAAATCGTCGGCATCACCCTCGCGCAGGCGATCCTCGGCCTCGCGGTCGGCTGGGTCGCCGCCGTCACCTTCGGCTTCGCCTACCTCTTCGGGTTCGGGCTCACAGTGGGACCACTGATGCAGGAGGGCGTCGGGTTCCGGGAGGCGGTGCTCGACGCCCTCTACAGCGAGACGCCCTCGATCACGGTGATGGAGATCGTCGCCATCGGGTCGGACCTGCTGCTCGCCGCCGAGGCCCACGTGACCGACGTGTTGTTCTGGCTGGCACTGGCGCTGTCGCTCTCGCTGGGCTTTCTCGCGGCCTTCCCCGTGAACGTCGCGCTCGTCCGGGTCGGCGTCAAGGAGGGCATGCAGAACCCCGCCGAGATGGGAAGTACCGGCGGGTCGGCACAGGCCGCCTGATCGGGGCCCTTCGAACCCCATCCGACCGTTTTTGTCTCCGCCGCGTCTGTGACGGGCCATGTCGGATCACTACCGGAAGCTGGAGGCGATGTACCACGACACGAACGTCAACGACCACGTCCCGGCGGAGCTAACCGTGCGGGAGGGGGAAGCCACACTCGAACTCCCCGTCGGCGAGGAGTACCACCACGCACTCGGGGGCGTCCACGGGTCGCTCTACTTCAAGGCGCTCGACGACGCGGCCTTCTTCGCGGCCAACTCGCTGGTCGAGGACGTGTTCGTGTTGACGACCGACTTCGACCTCTACCTCGAACGCCCCGTCTCGGAGGGGACGATCACCGCCGAAGGAGAGGTGTTCAACGACAATCCCAGCCAGTTGATCGCGGGCGCGGTCGCCACCGACGACGACGGCAACGAACTCGCCCGCGGGACCGGCACCTTCCGGAAGAGCGACGAGGAACTCACCGAAGACATCGGCTACACGCTGGACTAGACCAGCGCCGGACTACCGGAACACCCGGCGTTTCAGGACATCGGGCATGTAGTCGATCAGTTTCGCGACCAGCACCCACCGGCGCGTGACGAAGGCGTGGCGGCGTTTCTTCTCGATGGCGCGGCGGATCTGTTCGGCGGCGGTCTCTCTGTCTGCCTTCCAGAAGTCCCCGCCCGCGAGGTCCGTGTCGACGTAGCCGGGTTCGACCGTCGTCACGTCCACGTCGGCGTCGAGTCGACCCGCCCGGTAGCGAAGCCCGTCGAGGTAGTTCGAGACGAAGGCTTTCGAGGCCCCGTAGGCGGGCGCTTCGCCGTTGCCGAACCGCGCCGCGACCGAGGAGATACCGACGAGGTGGCCCTGCCCCTGGTCCTCGAAGCGGTCCATCGCGGCGGTCGCCAGGGCCGAGAATCCGCGGACGTTCGTGTCGATGGTGTCCCGTTCGGGCTCCCACTCCAGATCGGGGTTGTCGAAGGCGACGCCGGCGTTGAGCACGACCACGTCGATCTCGCCCATCGCGTCGGCGACCTCGTGAAAGGTCTCGCGGGCCGCCGCGAGGTCGGTCACGTCCATCCGCGCCACGTACGCCTTCGTCGGGAGGACTCGTCCCAGGTCTTCCAGCAGTTCCCGCCGGCGGGCGGTCAGCCCCACGTCGTAGCCGGCGTCCGCGAGTTCGCGCGCCAGCGCCTCGCCGATCCCGGAGGACGCGCCCACCACCATCGCGCTCCGTCTCGCCTCAGTCATACCAGAGTAACTGTGCGGTTCGTACATTATTTTCGGGGTTCCGATATCCCCTGTCGGCTCGCGCCGCTCGCGTCCGTGTTCGCCCATTTCGACCGGGTGGCGAGGGGGCGAGTCCAGATCGTCCTCAGAACCCGGTGAAGACGATCGGGACAGGTGTGAACGTCAGGGCGGCCAGCCCGAGCGTGACGGCCGCGACGGCCTGTCGCCGGCGGTCGACCGGCGTCGGATCGAGCGGGTCGGCCCCGCCGATCCGGGTGAAAACGAGTGCGAGGAACGCCCAGAACCCCCAGAGGACGGCGACCATCGCGGAGTTCTCGACGAGGTAGACGTACGCCGCCAGCCCGAGCAGGCCGGCCGGAACGAGCAGTTGCGCGGTGTCGAGCCGGTCGCCGATCAGCGCCCGGAGGACGTGTGCACCGTCGAGTTGGCCCACGGGAAGCAGGTTCAGGAAGGTGACGAACGCACCGACCCAGCCGCCGATCACGACGGGGTTGGCGATCAGCGAGGGGTCGCCGTAGTAGAGCTGTTCGCCCAGCAGCAGGGCGATGCCCTGGATCAGCGGCGGGTAGCCGAGCCGGTACTGTTCGGCGAAGGAGGTCCCCGCGGCGGCCCCCACGTCGATGGGCGGCAGCGTGACGCCGACGGCGGTGACGACGACGGTGGCGGCGAGGCCGGCGAGCGGGCCGGCGACACCGATGTCGAAGAGGGCGCGACGGCTCGGGATGTGGTCGCGCATCCGGATCACCGCGCCGAGGGTCCCGAGGACGTTCGGGAGCGGGATGAAGTAGGGCAGCGAGACCTCGACGCCGTGGTACCGGGAGAGGGCGTAGTGGCCGAACTCGTGGACCGCCAGCACGGAGAGTACGGAGAGGGCGAAGGGCCACGCGCCCAGCACCGCAGCCGGGTTACCTTCGAGGGGAATGCCGTACCACTGCGCCCCGGCGAGCAGCGTCGTCGCGACGGTGAGCCCGAACAGGGCGACGTTGGTCCAGGGAATACCGTCGACCTCCGGAGACCGCTCGGTCGCCACTAGCACGTGCTCGCCGGTCTCGCGGGCCAGCCGGACGCGGTAGCCCCGTTCCCGAAAGAGCGGCGCGAGTCTCCGGACGACGGCGTCCTGTGCGTCCAGCGGCTCGCCGTAGTACCGGGCGTTCCCGTCGGCCATCTCGACGTCGTAGACGTGAAAGGCGTCGGACAGCGACTCGGGGTCCGGCAGCTCCGGCGGCAGGGACGACGGGGTCGACGGCGGGGTCGACATCGACGGCGCTAGGGCCGCGAGCACTAAATACCTGTTCGCCCGCCAGCGGGCGATTCCCGCACCAGCGACCGGCGCGGCCGTCCCCGGTCGTTCGCCGCCTCAGTCCTCGACTTTCACGAGTTGCTTGCCGATGTTGACGCCGTCGAAGAGTCCGAGGAAGGCCTCGGGCATGTTCTCGAAGCCCTCGGTGACGGTCTCGCGGTACTGCACGTCGCCGTTCTGGACCCACTCGGCCAGCTGTTCGGTCGCCTCGCCGAAGCGTGCGGCCCAGTCCCGGACGAGCAGGCCCTGCACGCGAGCGCGGGTCTCGATCAGGCCCGCCAGCTTCCGGGGCCCCATCGGTCGCTCGGTGGCGTTGTAGAGGGAAATCTGGCCACAGACCGCGACGCGGGCCCGGACGTTGAGGTGGGCGAACGCGGCGTCGGTGATCTCCCCACCGACGTTGTCGAAGTAGGCGTCGACGCCGTCGGGACAGGCCTCACCGACCGCGGCGTAGAGGTCGTCGGTCTCCTTGTAGTTGATCGCCGCGTCGAAGCCCAGCTCCTCGGTGAGCCAGTCGGTCTTCTCCTCTGCGCCGGCGATGCCGACGACGCGAGCGCCCGCCAGCTTGCTGATCTGGCCGACGACCGAGCCCACTGCGCCCGCCGCGCCCGAGACCAGCACGGTGTCTCCGGGTTCGGGTTCGGCGACTTCGAGGGTGCCGAAGTAGGCCGTTCGACCGGGCATTCCCAGCACCCCCAGCGCCGTCGAGACCGGCGCGAGGTCCGGGTCGACGGGCTGGAGTTCGTCGCCGTCGGCGGTGGCGTACTCCGCCCACCGGAGGTTCCCCGTGGCCACGTCGCCTTCCTCGAAGTCGGGGTGGTTGGACTCGACCACGTCGCCGACGACGCCGGCCTGCATCACGTCGCCCACGTCCCACGGTTCCGCGTAAGACTCGGCGTCGCGCATCCGCCCGCGCATGTACGGGTCGACCGAGAGGTAGCGGGACTTCACGAGGACCTCCCCGTGATCCGGCTCGGGAATCTCGCTCTCCCGTAGCTCGAAGTTGTCCATCGTCGGTTCGCCGGTCGGTCGGCTCTCCAGGATCCACTGCCGGTTGGTGCCAGCCATGACACAGTGGGATGGGCGTCGCACTGTTGAGTGTTCGGGTCTCGACACCGCGCTGGGCTCCGAACGCCCGACAGGTCCAAACCCGTTCCGTCCCTACTGGGGGCTATGGCAGACGACGCCCCCGAGGTGACCGCGGAGCTCCCGGACAGCCCCATCCACACGACCGGCACGGACCACATCACGCTCGTCGGCAGCAACGAGGAAGACACCATCGCGTTCTACCGCGATCTGCTGGGGATGCCGCTGGTGCTGCGCCAGCCCAATCTCGACGACCCATCCTCGACGCACCTCTTTTTCGACACCGGCGACGGGCGGATCATCACGTTCTTCGTCGGCGACCGGCCGTCGAACGAGCAACCGCCACGGGGCGGCGTCGGCGGCGTCCACCACCTCGCGCTCTCCATCGACCCCGAGCGGTTCGTCGAGATCCGCGAGGCTCTCGACGACGCCGACCGCCACTACAACGAGTTCGACCGCGGCATCTTCCACTCGCTGTACACCCGCGACCACAACGGCTTCCTGCTGGAACTCTCGACGGACAAGTTCTCCATCCCCGACGAGCGGAAAGGCGAGGTGCTGGCGACCGCCCAGCGCATCCGCGAGGAGGCCGGCGCTGACTTCGCCCGCGAGGAGGACATGGAGGCCGCGCTGAACGAACTGGACATCGAGTACGACAAAGTGGAACTGCCGGACGCCCCGAGCGGTTCCAAGTTCTGAGGCAGGACGGAGCCACCCAGCATCTCCGCTCGGTACAGACGGATACTGTCAGACGAGATCCATTGCCTGGGCAGTCAGTCGATAGCGATACGCCGGTCGGACGAACACGATTTGCCCGTACTCTTCCGATTTCGTGACTTCTTCGGAGGACTCGATGGCTTCCACAGCCGTATTGAGTCGATCCACCGGGTCACCTGACCGCAGAAAGTCCGTCACCTGCTCTGGCGCGATACCGAATTCCGTAGCCAAGATGCTCCGAATCGTTCGACCCGCCCCGTCAGCGACGGCGACAGACGGTGCTGACACCCGGGTCTGCGGACCGTCCCGCTCTGCAGCGTCGTCAGAAAGCGCTGTGACCTGCAGTTCGTCGTCGATATGCGCGATCAGCGCATCCAGGTTCGCTTCCGCTTCCTCGGTCACCTGCCCATTCACGATGTCGTCGAGCCGCTCACTAATCGCAAAGACGTCCGGTCCGGGCGGCGCGGTCTGGGCAAGCACGCCAGCATCGACGAGGTGATTCAGCACTGTTCGCGGTTGGTACTCGATGTCGACATCGAGCGAGTCCAGCAGTTCTGTTCGCTTGAGTCCCTCTTGCTCGGGACCGATCCCCGCGTTGTAGAACGCCTTTGCAACGGTTACCTGATCGTCGACGCTGTGTGTGTTCCCCTTTCGTTCCCGGATATACCGCTCCAGGCGGTCGAAATCCGTGTCGTCATCCTCGTCAGTCGTGAGTGCGTCGCTGACTGCGTCTGGAAGTTCTGGACGCGGCGCATCACGGTGCCGCTGGGCTTTCTCCGACAGGCGCGTGTTGTCGTAGAGGGCACGCGCGACGGGGAGCCCACGGAGGTAATTGTACTCGTAGAGAATCTCCACACCGTGTTCAGTCAGGCCGTAGAACTGACTGGGGAGATCGCGCGCGTCCTCGTTCGGCGGGTGCCGATAACAGTCGATGATATCGTCGTCACTGAGAACCGCTATCTGATCCCTGATTGCGGCCTTGTTCTTCGGCATCATGTACGCCAGCTCGTCGAGTGATGGGAGATGCTCTGGGTGGCCAAGGATGAACTGCAGAATCAGGTGCCGTGTCTCCTGGGAGAGAAGGTCGTAGATCTGCCGCTGTTCTTCGAACGGGCCGCCACCCTCCGCGGCAGGCGCATCACTCATAGTCTCACTTGAGAGTACCTCGGCGACGCGAATAATACTTTGGGTCAACTGGTGTGGTTAATCGGCGCGTTAGTCATACTGGTTGGCAACCTATTTATCCATCCCCCAAGGAGCACACAGTATGGCTGACCCCGGCCCGCCCCCGAATGCAACAGAGATCATGGAGAGCGTGAACGACGCGCTCCAGGGTCTCGAATTAGAACCTCACGAGACGTCGGAAATACTGGGGTTCGCCAACCGAGAACTCCCGCACCTCCACACGCCCGAAGACTCGTACTTCATCCTCGGCAGCTACCGCGACCCGTACCTTCGACGGCTCCGCATCGTCCAGAACGAACTGGACAAGCGCCTCGGTACATATCCGTTCCTGATGGCCGATCTCCCCGAGTTGGATATCGACCGGCTCCCCGTCTTCCGCATCCGATTCACTCTCCTCGCCGCGCATGCCGATACTATCGTCGCTGTGTATGAACAGGATGCCGGGGGCGAAGTCACCGAACTCGGGAAGATCAGCACGACACCATACTTCGACAAATCGTACGTACTGCCGCGAGACTACGCGTGGATGACTGAACAGAATCTCGCTACGGAAGCAGACGTCATCGCGGCTGCCGCGACGATCTACTTCAACGACGATCTCGACGAAGCGGCTACCGAAGAAGAACTGGACTCGCTCATCGCCGCAGTCAACCAGAACGACATCAGCCTCACACCACCCGACGTCATCGACCGATTAGAGGATCGAGAGGACAGTGAGCAGGCACCTGTCTCATACAGCTGGGTCCACCTCAACGAATTCCGTCTCTTCGAACTCCACGGCCGATGCTACGCGTGGTCTAGTCGAGACGACTTACGAAATGTCGTAGACGAGATTCCATAGCACTGGTTTCTGCTGTTCGAGGTATCAGAACGGGTCGGCCCATGTTTGCGCTCTGTCTGCGACCAATACTTGGTTTGGAAGGAGTATCCACTGGTCGATCAGGCAGTCACGATACGGGCTACAGGATCGGTCAACGTCCCCGGTTCCGTGGCGGTGTCGCTCGTCGAAGCTACGGAGCTCGCCCACACTGGACGTGGGCCCGACGCTGTCCTGTTCTCTCCTCTGACGTCCTGAACGGTTCTGTGACCGACTTCGAATGGAGTCACCATCGGATAGCAGGGCAGAAAACTGGCGGCCGGAGGGCACCGACGTCCGCTCAGAACGCCCGGTGGTACTGGGGCGGCACGTCCACTTCCTCTTCCCGACCCAGTTTCTGTGCGGCGTGGAGCGTGAAGTACGGATCCCGCAGATGCTCGCGGCCGACGATGGCGAGGTCGGCCCGCTCGTTTCGCACGAGAGAATCGGCCTGTTCGGGCGTCGTGATGCCGCCGACCGCCCCGACTTTCAGGTCCTCGGGTGCGGCGTCGCTCTCCTCCCTGACGCGACGGCCGTAGCCGATCTGGTAGCCGGGGCCGCCGTCGGGCACCTGCTGGTCGGGGTGGATCCCGCCGGCGGACACGTCGATCAGGTCGACGCCGGCCTCGCTGGCGCGGTCGGCGAAGCGGATCGAGTCCGCGACGGTCCAGGACTCGCGGTCGGGGAGCCAGTCGGTCGCGGAGATGCGGAGGAACACGGGCTTTTCGTCGGGCCAGACCTCGCGGACGGCCTCGATGACTTCCAGCGGGAACCGGATCCGGGACTCGAAGTCACCCCCGTAGGCGTCCTCGCGGGTGTTGGTGACCGGCGAGAGGAACTCGTGGAGCAGGTAGCCGTGGGCGGCGTGGACCTCGGCGATCTCGAAGCCGGCGTCGAGCGAGCGGCGGGCCGCGTCGGCGAAGGCCTCGCGCACGTCCGCGAGGTCGGCCTCCGTGGCCTCGCGGATCGGCGGCGCGTCGTCCTCGTAGGGGTAGGGCTCGTCGGTCGGGGCCAGCGTCTCCCAGCCGCCCTCGTCGGGCTGGAGGGGATCGTGGCCCTCCCACGGTCGGGACGTGGCGGCCTTCCGGCCGGCGTGGGCCAGCTGGATGGCGGGAACACTGCCCTGCTCGCGGACGAAGTCGGTGATATCCGACAGGGCGTCGGCATGGTCGTCGCTCCAGATGCCGAGGTCCTCGGGGGAGATCCGGCCGCGGGGTTCGACGGCGGTGGCCTCGGTCATCACGACGCCCGCACCGCCGACGGCGCGGCTGGTGAGATGCTGGAAGTGCCAGTCGGTCGCGAGGCCGTCGCGGTCCTCACAGGAGTACTGGCACATGGGCGAGACCATCACGCGATTGGGGATCGTTGTTTCCGAGAGATCGAGCGGCGTAAAGAGGTCGTCCGTCATCACGGACACGAAGGGGTGGGGGCGGAAACGGTCGGCGCTCGCGGCGAGACGGGCCGCTACCGGAACCCGACCCCGGCCCTTGACGGTGCCGGCGGCCCTCGACTCGGCCATGCCCACCTGGGACGAGCGGTTCCGCACGGGGGAGTACCCGACGGATCCGGACCCCGATCCGCTGCTCGAACGTTACGTGGATTCGTTCCCCGAGGGCCGCGCGCTGGACGTGGCGACCGGCACCGGCCGCAACGCGATCTTCCTCGCCGAGGAGGGCTACCGCGTCGACGCCCTCGACCAGTCCCGCGCCGGACTGGAGATCACCCGGGAGAACGCTCGCGAGCGCGGCGTCGCCGAGCGGATCGAGCCGATCCAGACGGACGTACCGCGCCACGTGTTTCCCAAGGAACGGTACGCCGTCGTCACCACCAGTTTCTACCGGGCACTCGACCGCCTCTCTGATATCAAGGCCGCGCTGGAACCCGGCGGCTACCTGTTCGTCCAGCACCACCTCCGGACGAGCGACGACGTCGACCGCGGGCCGAGCACCGACCGCTACCGCTTCGCCGCCAACGAACTCCTCCGGGCCTGTCTGGATCTCACGGTGCTGTATTACGACGAGCGCACCGAGCACAGCGACGGCCGCCGCGGCGCGACCGTCCGCGTCCTGGCCCGCAACTCGACCGGCCAGCACCAGTCCTACCCGGAAATCCCATCGTCGTGAACACGAGTTTATTTACACACAGTTTCATTTCCGAGTGGGTGGTTAACACCGTAATCCGTTCCCGGAATATATTTTACAGAACAGGCATTAGGGTGGCATATGTCGTTCCAGCTATCGGACGAACACCGCGCGATCAGGAAGGCCGTTCGGGAGTTCGGCGAGGAGGAGATGCAGCCGGTCGCCAAAGAGCACGACCAGAACAAGGAGTATCCGGAGGAGATCCGGCGGAAGGCCGCCGAGGCCGACTTCGTCGCGCCGAACATCCCCCTAGAGTACGGCGGCGCGGGGATGGACAAGCTCTCCTCGACCATCGTCACCGAAGAGCTCTGGCGGGCCGACCCCGGCATCGGGAGCGCCGTCGGCTCCGCCGGCTTCGGGACGGACATGATCGTCGAGTACGGCGACGAGTGGATGAAAGAGGAGTACCTGCCGCCGATCGCCAACGGCGAGTCGGCCTCCTGTTCGATGATCTCCGAGCCGGCCCACGGCTCCAACGTCGCCGGCATCGAGACCCACGCCGAGAAGGACGGCGACGAGTGGGTCATCAACGGGAACAAGATGTGGATCACGAACGGCACCGTCGCCGACGTGGGCGTCTGCATGACCAAGACGACACCCGGCGAGGGCCACGGCGGCATCACCGCCATCCTCGTGCCGATGGACACGGACGGCGTCAAGACCGAGAAGATCGACAACAAGCTGGGCATTCGCGCCTCGGACCTCGCGGAGGTCGTCCTCGACGACGTGCGCGTGCCCGAAGACAACGTCATCGGCGAGGTCGACAAGGGCTTCTACCAGCTGATGGACTTCTTCGCCTCCGGCCGGACCAGCGTCGCCGCACAGGCCGTCGGGGCCGCGGAGGGCGCACTCGACGCCGCCATCGACTACGCCAGTGAGCGCGAGCAGTTCGGCCAGACGATCGACGGGTTCCAGGCCATCCAGCACAAGCTCGCCGAGATGGCGACGAACGTCGAGGCCGCCCGCTCGCTCACCTACCGCGCCGCGAGTACGGTCGAGGCCGGCCGCGACCAGACCGCCGCGAAGTTCGCCAGCATGGCGAAGCTCTTCGCCTCCGAACACGCCGTCGACGTGGCCGACGAGGCCATCCAGGTCCACGGCGGCGCGGGCTACGTCACCGACCACCCCGTCGAGCGCTACTACCGCGACGCCCGGATCACCAAGATCTACGAGGGCACCAGCGAGATCCAGAAGAACATCATCGCCGACCGCCTGTAGAACGAGCCACCCAAGTTTTTCCCGCAACTGCGTCGACCCGTGACGACACGCGACGAGTCGCTGTTCGCCGGCTACGGCGGTCGGATGCTCGGCAGCCTCGCCCTCGGCTGGGCCGTCCTCCAGCTCGGCCGCTTCCTGCTCTCCCCGCTGTTGCCCGCCATCATCGACGATCTCGGCATCACCACGGTGGCGGCCGGGTTCGTCCTCGGCGGGTTCCAGGCGGTCTACGCGATCACCCAGTACCCCAGCGGTCGCCTCTCGGACCGGTTCTCGCGGGCCGCGCTGATCGTCCCCGGCCTCGCGGCGCTGACCCTCGCCTGCCTGCTCCTGGCCAGTGCCGTCACCCCGCTCCTGTTCGTCGGCGGCGCGCTCGCGCTCGGCCTCGGGAAGGGGCTGTACGCCATCCCGTCCCGGGCCCTGCTGTCGGACCTGTTCGTCGAGCGTCGCGGGCAGGCGCTCGGGCTGTACGCCGCGGGGACCGACGTAGGCGGCGTCCTCGCCTCGCTCGCGGCGCTGGTGGTCACGGGCGCTGGCGCGGCCGGACTCGGCCCCGTGGGCGCGCTCGTCCCGTCGGTTCCGGGACTCACCTGGCGGGCCCCCTTCTTCCCGGTGGCCGCCGCGCTGTTCGTCCTCGGCGTGATCTACGTCCGCTGGAACCGCGACCCCTACCGGCTCGGCCGGATGAACCTCGAACTCGGTGCGACCGTGCGGCGGCTCGGGGCGACCCGCGGCCAGCGGGAGGCGCTCGTGGCCTTCTCCATCTTCTTCTTCGTCGTCGGCGCGTGGGTCAACTTCCTGCCGACCTATCTCGCGCAGGGGAAGGGCACGAGCGAGGCGCTGGCGGCGGGGCTGTTCGCGGTCATGTTCGTCGTCGGCATCGGCGCGAAACCGCTGGCCGGCCTCGTCTCGGACCGGTTCCCCCGCCGGGCGGTCGGCGTTGCCGGCCTCTCGCTGGCCGTGGTGGCACTCGCCGGCCTCGTCCTCGCGTCGGCGCTGTGGGCCGTGACCGGTGCCATCGTCCTGTTCGCGCTGGGCTACAAGTCGCTCTTCCCGGTCACCGACGCCGTGTTGCTCGACGCCGCACCCGACGGCAACACCGGCGGCGACCTCGGGGCCGCCCGGGCGCTGTTCCAGGGCGCCGGGGCGTTCGGCCCCGTCTACATGGGGTCGGTCGCGGCCCTGGCAAACTACACCGTCGCCCTCGCCGGCCTCGCCGTCTGTCTGCTCGCGAGCGCCGGCCTGCTCGCTCGCGGGTTACTCCGGGACTGAGATACAATGATACAGACATACATTTTTAAGTCGAGCCGTCCTAGTCCGCTGTGAGAGCGATGCCGATTAGCATCGACGAGTTCGACGAGTTCGATCCGGGCGACCGGACGGTAACCAACGCCGAGCGAGTGCTTCGGTTTCTCGTCCGGAACCGCGAGCAGGCGTTCAAAGCGGCCGAGGTCGCCGACCGGACCGGCGTCGACGAGAACTCGATCCACCCCGTTCTGAACCGGCTCGAAGAGCGTGATCTGGTCCGGCACAAAGAACCGTACTGGGCGATCGGCGACCTCGACCGCGTTCGGAACGCGACCGTCTTCCAGTCGACCGCGGCGTTTCTCGACGAGGAACTCGGGACGGAGAGCCGCGAGGAGTGGCTCGACGCCGCCGAGGAAGAGCCGTGAGTGGGACGCCCGATTTCGCCGAGTTACGACGGGGACACGTCGTACTCGCCCCGGACCCCTTCAAATCCACCTTTTTCCCGCTCGGGTGGCCTACGGCCACCACTCGCGGCAAAAACGTGGGCGAAAAAGGCTGAAGCCTCACTTCGTTCGGCTTCAGTGAACCGCGCTCGCTGCGCTCGCGCGGATGCTGGTACTCAATACAGCTGAACAGACTACCGGCTTATCTTTCCTGAAGGCCTTCGAAAAAGAGCGAGAGTATCCAGTAGCCTGTTCCAAGTGTAACGATCACACCGATAATACCGATCAGGTAATCCCCTACCAGAAGTCTCCCTGCTAATTCGATAGCAAATATACCAACTATTCCGAGAAGCAGCCCTAAGAGCCACGGTGAAGTGATGACGCTAATTGTTCAGTCTCGGATTCTGGGGAAGGCATGTCAGTATAAAAACTACACACGACTTGTTGAGCATTTCGGTGCTTGATCAAAGCTTCAATGAGCAATACGCACGTCTACTGAGCGGGAGAGTCGTTCCTGACGGTCACGAAACCAATCACCTCACGAAGGGTTCTACGATACCCGAAAACAACGACCCGACTCGTTCCCGGCGAAACCGAAGCCGTCCACGCAACTTTAGACGCTGCTCCCCATAGGGGCTGAGAATGAGTGCGTTGTCCCAGCGGGTCTCGGGGCGGGTGTCGAGTCCGGAACTGGCGGTGTTCGTCTCCGGCGTCGTCAGCATGGGCCTCGAAATTCTGGCCGGGCGGATGGTGGCCCCCCAGTTCGGGAGCAGCATCTACACCTGGGGGTCGATCATCGGCGTCTTCCTGGCCGCGCTGAGTCTGGGCTACTATCAGGGCGGTAAGCGGGCGAGCCGGCGGGCGACCGAGGATCGGCTCGTCCGAATCCTGCTCGCGACGGGTGCGTTCGTCGCCGTGGTAATCCTGGCGGGCGACCTGTTGATCGCGGGGCTGTCGGGGTTCCCGCTGCCGCCTCGCTTCGCCTCGCTGCCCGCGGTGACGGTCCTCTTTGGCCCGCCCACCTACCTGCTGGGCTTTATCAGCCCCTACGGGGCCGAACTGTCGCGGAAGGAGAGCAAGGGCGAGGCCTCCGGGCACGTCTACGCGGTCGGGACCATCGGGAGCATCGTCGGCGCGTTCGGCTGTACCTTCCTGTTGATTCCGTCGCTTTCGGTGTCGATGATCGGGCTGGTCTTCGGCCTCCTGCTGGTGGTCACGTCGCTTTTCATCCTCGCGCCGTCGTTCCCGCGGCGGACGGTGCTGGCGACGGCCTTCGTCGCCGTGTTGCTCGTGGGAGCCGTCGCCGTCCCCTCGGCGGGCTACTCCGTCCGCGGGGAGACCGTCTACCAGACCCAGACGCCCTATCAGGAGCTCGTCGTCGCCGATGCCGGCGACACCCGAACGCTCTATCTGGACGGCCAGCCCCACAGCGCGATGGACCTGTCGGAGCCGAACCGCCACGTCTTCGATTACACCCGCTACTTCCACGTGCCCTTCCTGATGACCGACTGGGCGAACGAGAGCACGAGCGCGCCGCACCAGTCGGGCGACATCGACCGCGTGCTGTTCATCGGCGGGGGCGGGTTCACCGGCCCCAAGCGGTTCGTGAACGACTACAACGCCACCGTCGACGTGGTGGAGATCGACCCCGAGGTGATCCGCGTCGCGAAGGAACGGTTCCGCGTCGAGGAGGGGCCGAACATGAACGTCTACAACGCCGAGGGTCGGGAGTTCCTCCGGAACACCGACCACGAGTACGACCTGATCGTGCTGGACGCCTACAAGAAGGACAAGGTGCCCTTCCAGCTGACCACCCGGGAGTTCATGCAGTTGACGTCCGATCGGCTCGACGAGGACGGCGTCCTGCTGGCGAACGTCATCTCCGCGCCGACGGGGCCGGCCTCGCAGTTCTACCGCGCGGAGTACAAGACGATGAACGAGGTGTACCCGCAGGTGTACAGTTTCCCGACGAGCGGCGGCTCGGTCGTCCAGAACATCGAGGTGGTCGCGACCAAATCTGACCGGCGACTCACCGAGGAGCAACTTCAGGCGCGCAACGAACGGCGGGACATCGGCATCGACCTCTCGACGGAGGTCGACGACTACCAGGCCGAGGTCGAGACCGGTGACGTGCCGGTGCTCACCGACGACAAGGCACCGGTCGACGCGCTGCTGGAGCCGATGGCCGGCCAGCGGTACGTCGTCTCCCAGACCGGGTCGAACGGGACCGTCGCGGGCGCGGGCTAACTCAGTGCCGGGCTGGGACGTCCCTGGAGGCGACGTGGTAGAGGCGGACGAGGACGACGCCGAGGACGAGCGCGCCGAGGACGCCGAGCAGGACGCCGGCAACGGGGCTGACGAACTCGTAGAGAGCGGCGGCCGCGACGAAATCGACCACGGAGAGCGGGAGGGCACGCAGGGCAGGGCGGAGGGGCGACGCCATTACGTGAATCGTCGCCGGACGGTCTCATAAATCTCCTTTATTGACAAACAGGCGTTGTAGTTATCGGGTACTTGCGGGACGGCTTCGGAGTAGTGTCGGCGCTCGCTCAGTCGGCGTACGTCGGTCGTTCGGTGTAGTCGATCGGGTCGCGGACGCCGCAGTTCTGGAAGGCTTCGAGTCGGAACGCGCAGGCATCGCAGGTGCCACAGGCCGGTGACTCCTCGCGGTAGCAGCTCCATGTCAGTTCGTAGGGCACGCCCAGTTCGAGGCCGCGCTCGGCGATGTCGGTCTTGGACCACTCGACGAACGGAGCGACGAGGTCGATCTCCGTGTCGGGTTTGGTGCCGGCGTCGATCACGCGCTGGAACGTGTCGAAGAATTCCGGGCGGCAGTCCGGATACCCCGAAAAGTCCTCGCTGTGAGCGCCGATGAAGACGGCCTCGCAGTCGGTGGCCTCGGCGTAGGAGACGGCCATCGCGAGCAGGTTCGCGTTCCGGAAGGGGACGTAGGAGGTCGGAATCTCGTCGCTGTCGGGATCGGCGTCGGCAACCTCGATCCCGTCGTCGGTGAGGCTGGACGCGCCGATAGCGGCGAGGTGGCCGGTCTCGACGTGGAGGAAGTCGGCGGCGTCGACCTCGGCGGCCAGTTCCTCGGCGCACTCCCGTTCCCTGTCCTCGGTCTCCTGGCCGTAGGAGGTGTGCAACAGGTACGGGTCGTAGCCGCGGTCGATGGCCTCGTAGACGGCGGTCGCGCTGTCCATCCCGCCGGAGACGAGGATCACGGCGCGGCGGTCGTCGTCGGTCGATGCGTCGGTGTCGGTGTGAGTCTCTCGGGTCATACTCAGGTTCCGGGTGCGTCGTTCCAGAGATCGACGTGGAGGCGGGGCGTGTAGCGGTAGCCTCGATCGAGCGCCAGTTCGGCGACGGTCTCGCGGGTCTCGTCCAGCGCCTCGCGGGTCGTACCCTCGGGCATCAACAGGACGTCGCTGTCGGGGACGGTCGCGTCGGCGGCGTCGCGGACGCGGTCGACCAGCCGGTCGATCTCGGCCATATCGTCGGGGCCGGTGACGACGAATTTGAGTTGGGTATCGTAGGTCTCGACCAGTCGAGCCAGCGCGTCCAGATCGAGCCGGTCGGCCTCGTGGCGCTCCGCAGCGGCGGGATCGACGGGTTCGCCGTCCGGCCGGATCGATCCCTCGTCCTCGCCGATCAGGTCGGCCGAGGGTGTACTGCTCGCCAGTTTCGGGCTGACGCTCGCGAGGTCGATCGGGGCGTCCCGGAAGATGGTCCCGTTGGTCTCGACGGTGGTGTGGTAGCCCGCGGCGTCGAGACGTTCGAGCAGCGTCACCGACTCCTCGTGCAGGAGCGGTTCACCGCCCGTGAGGACGACGTGGTCGGCGTCGAACGCCTCGACTTCCGCCACGATCTCGTCCATATCGAACCAGGCGTGGGACGGCTCCCAGGAGGTGTGATAGGAGTCACAGAACCAGCACCGGAGGTTACAGCCGCTGGTACGGACGAACACGGACGGGACGCCCGCGAGCCGTCCCTCGCCCTGCAACGAGTGGAACAGTTCGTTGATCGGGAGCGCTGTCTCGGTGTCGGGTGGCGATTCGGCCGCGTCGCCATCGGGATCAGCGTCGACTGGCATCAGTAACTGGCACAGAGTTCGCCGGTCTCGGCCACCTCGACGGCCACCTCCGAGACCGTCTCGGGGAGGCGGTCTTCGAGGCGTCGTTCGAGGACGAGGCTCATCACCTCTGCCGTGGGCGGGTGATCGAGGACGACGAGCGCGTCGCCGTCGCCGCTGTCCTCGAAGGCCTCGACCAGCGGATCGTCCCGCTCGACGAGGAACCGATGATCCCACTCGTCGATTACCTGGGTAATATCACCTTTGTCGACGACCCATCCCTCCTCGGTCAGTTCACCCGTGACAGTGACGCTGATCTCGTAGTTGTGGCCGTGTGGTCGCGAACACTTCCCGTCGTGATGACGGATACGGTGGCCCGTGCTGATGCGAATGGGACGATCCCGGCCGACGTGGAGTGTCCGCTCGCCCGCGTCGGCGAGAGCATCAGCGTCCCGTCGCTCTCCGACAGCAGTCTCGGTCATATCTCGGTATTATCCGAGGAATACAAAAAGCTACTCACTGTCCGAGCGGTGTCGCGTCCGGCAGGCCCCGGTACACCGGTATCAGACGTGGTAATGGCGGCCAACGCTGATATACGCCAGACCCCATGTACGGACAATGACCGTCCCCGAGTCGGTATCACGCGAGAGACGCCCCGACGCAACGGTCTACTGCGACGAGGGGTATCCGGCGGGGATGGAGGAGTTGCGGGCGGGACTGGAAGCGGTGTCGTCGCTATCGGTGTCAGAGGTACAGCGGCTGGCGGAGGGCCCCGTGGAGCCGGCCGACAGCCGCGTGACGCTCGTGTTCACCGATAGCGTCCCCGACGAACGGACCGTGGAGCGGGTGACGAGGCCGCCCTCGATCTGGATCACGACGGCGGCGGACGTGGTGACCGCCGGGACCGAACGCGGCGTCACGGACGTGTTCAACTGGGAGCCAGCCGACGGCTGGGCGATGCTGGCGGCGAAACTTTACCACCGACTGGACGAGCGGACGGAAGCAGCCGCGGACGAGCGGGCGATCCCCGAGCAGGCACTCCAGCGGATCAGCGACGGGGTGCTGGCACTGGACGACGAGTTCCGTATCACCTACCTGAACAACGCGATGGCGTCGGTGTTGCGGGACGGTGACGGCGACGTTCGCGGCGATCGGTTCTGGGACCACCTCTCGCCGGACGTGACCGAGGTGCTCCGGCCGGCGCTCGAACGAGCGATGGCCGATGGCGCGACCGTCACGACCGAGGTCCAGACCCCGGAGACCGAGCAGTGGTACGAGGTGACCGCCTACCCGTCGGCGGAGGGACTGTCGCTGTACGGCCGGGAGGTGACCCAGCGCAAACAGCGCGAGGCTCAGCAGGCTCGTTACGAACACCTCGTCGAGACCGTCGGCGACGCCGTCTACATCCTGGACGAGGACGGGCGGTTCACGTTCGTCAACGACGCACTCTGTGAGATGACGGGCTACGACCGCGAGGACCTGCTCGGCTCGTCGGTCCACGTCATCAAAGACGACGAGACCGTCGCGGAAGCCGAGGACGCGCTCCGTGACCTGCTCCGGAGACAGGACGAGCCGGGGATGCCCATCGCCAAACTCGACGTGGAACTGATCACGGGCGACGGCGACCGCGTTCCGGCGACCGACAGGATGACACTCCGTCCCCTCTCGGAGGACGGCGATTTCACCGGGACCGTCGGGACGCTCCGGGACATCAGCCGCCAGCGCCGCCGGCAGGACATCCTCGGCGGTATCCTCGCGAGCACACAGGACATGATGGCCGCGACCACGACCGACGAGGTGAGTCAGCTGGTCGTCGACACCATCCGCGAGGTCTTCGAGTTCGATCTGGCCGTCGTCCGGGAACACGACGACGAATTTGACCAGCTCGTACCCGTCGCCACCTCGGAGGGCGTCGACGACGTGATGACCGACCGGCCGGCCTACGACCCCGACGAAGGACCGGTCGGCACCGCCTACACCGAGGAGCGTCTCGTCGTCCGCGAGGACCTGGGCGAGCGGGACGAGTACGACCGCGGCGGCGTCGAGATCGGCGGCTACTGTCCGATCGGCGACCGGCGGACGCTCAGTTTCGGCTCCCGCGACGACGCGGGGTTCACCGACGACGAACTCAGACTGGTGGAGTTGCTGGCCGAGACCGCCGCCGCAGCCTTCGAGATGGTCACCCGCGAGGAGGAACTCAGGCGCTACGAGGCCGTCGTCGAGGCCGCCGATGACAAGCTGTTCACGCTCGATTCCGCGGGGACGATCACGCTCGCGACCGACCAGTTCGCGACCGCTGTCGGGTACGACCGCGAGGCACTGACCGGCCACGACATCGCCGAGTTCGTCCCCGAAGCCATCGCCACGGAGATCGCCGATCCGGCGAGCCCGATCGACGTGGAGACTGACCTCCGGAGCCGGGACGGTGGCCGCCTCCCCAGCCGGATCCGGACCGCTCGCTTCTCCAGCCCCTACGGGGACGGCGTCGTCGGTACCGTCAGAGATCTCTCGGAACTGCGCTCGGCCCAGCAGGCCGCCTCGCGCAACCGCCGGCGGTTCACCGAACTGTTCGAGACGCTCTCCGATCCGGTCGCCGACGTGGAGTACGACGACGGCGAGGCGGTCGTCAGCCGGGCCAACGCCGCCTTCGCCGCCCTCTGTGACGAGACCGATCGCTACCTCACCGACCGCCCGCTGGCCGAGGTGCGTGCAGCACTGCCCGCCGGCGTCGCCGCGGCCATGGAACCCGTCACGACGCCGGGCGCGAGCATCGAGCGCGAGGTGACGACCCAGACCGGCACCGAACGCAAGCAGTACATCCTGAAGACGGTGCCCTACGAGAGCACCGACGGGAAGCGGGCCTTCGTGGTCCTGACCGACGTGACCGATCTGGCCCAGCGCGAGACCCACCTCCAGGTGCTCCACCGGCTGCTCCGGCACAACCTCCGCAACGAGACCACCGTCATCCAGGGGTACGCCGAGTCGCTGCTCGCGATGGACACCGACGAGCAAATCGACGAGTTCGCCGGCCGGATCTTCGATGCGAGTTCGTCGCTGGTCGACGCCTCCGACACCGCCCGGACGATCCAGCACGTCCTCCGGATGGACGGCGACGAGGTCGAATCCGTCCCGGTCGCGGAGGTGGCCGAGCAGATCCGCGTGGAGATCGTCGGCGACTATCCCGCCGCGGACGTGTCCCTCACGACCGCGACCGACGGCACCGTGACCTTCAGCCACCACCTGCTGGTCGGCATCGAGGAACTCGTCGAGAATTCGGTGGAGCACAGTGACGACGACTCACCCAGCGTCGAGCTCGAACTCGTCGACGGCCCGAGCCCCGACACCGTCACCATCCGGGTCAGCGACGACGGGCCCGGGCTCCCCGACGGGGAGTGGGACGTGGTGTCCGGCGCACAGGAGATTACCCAGCTCCAGCACACCCAGGGGCTCGGGCTGTGGCTCGTGCGCTGGGTCGTCGACAAACACAGCGGCGACCTGATCCTCGAAGAGAGCGGTCCGGACGGGACGACGATCGCCATCACACTCCCGCGGTAAACTACCGCGGGTCGCCCGGTGAGCTACCGGAACCGCGTGAGCGGTTCCCGAAGCGCCCACACGTCCGTCTTGGGATCCAGATTCGAGGGCTCGGTTCCGGACTCCGTGACGATCCCGGCGTGATACAGCATCGTCTTCAGCTGGAACACCGTCGGCGAGTGGTACACCCCGCCCTCGGTGAGCGGGTCTGTCCGCAGGTCGCCCTCGGCCGACAGCACCCGCTGGCGCACGTCGTCGGTCCCCCGGAGGAACAGTTCGACCGTGAACGTCGGATGGGTCGCGTGGCAGTACTCGACCAGTTCGACCAGCGACGGCTCGGGAACGCCGTCGTCGGCCAGCCGCTGGAGTCGTTCGACCAGCAGCTGCGTCGCGGGATACTGATACACCACGCGCCGGGTCAACTGGCCCCACCGAGGCGCGAGGTCACAGAACCGCTTTCGTAACCGCTTCCACTCCCGGAACTGCTCCAGGGCGGCGTCGACGGTCCCGTACTCCCGGAGGCCGAAACGGACGACTTCCTCGCCCAGCGGCGTCAGCCGCTGGCCGTCGTGGCGGTCGTCGATCAGGTCGAGGAAGGCCGCGCCGGCCCGGGCGGCGTCAGTCGCGCCGACGACCCGCTCTTCCAGCACCGCCTCGGTGTCGGCATCGTGGACCAGCGCCAGCGGATACGCGAGGTAGTTCTTCGGGTGGTTCAGCCCGAAGTTGCGGTCGACGACGCCCTGCGCGCTGGCCTGGAAGCGGATGGCGTCGGCCTCGCTGCTCGGCCGCGCGCCCACGACCCGGGGCCGGACCTCGGGCGTGACCGTGCCGTCCCCGGCGACCGATAGGACGCCGACGTTCAACTCACGGGCCAGCGTCCGCGCCGACTGCGGGATCGAGCCCGCCGGCGCGGCGACGTACGCGACGTTAGCCTCGTGTAGTCGGTCGTACGCCTGCACGATACCTCGTTCCACGTCGGCGGTCCCCGTTGCCGTCCGTCCTTTGGCCTCGACGGCCAGCAGCGGCGGGTGGTCGCCCACGCGGTCGACGGCCAGCAGGTCGTCGTCCGGGACGGGGACCCCCACCAGATCCGGATAGCCCGACCCCACCTGAACGTGGTTGAACGGGGCGAGCAGGTCCTGCACGTCGGGGTCGATGGGCTGGTCGTCGACCCAGCGGTCCTGGGCGAACTGGGTGTCGACGACGGCGTAGGTGTCGGTGCCGTCCTCCGGAAACAGACGCGCTTTCGCGCTCGCGAGGACGTGCGGTTCCGTCAGCGCCGCGGTAGCCATGGCTGGCCTTGGACGAGCGCCGATATGAAAACTTGGACCGCTACGTCAGGAGAGGTCCGGAACGACCGGTGCGTCGAGTTCCGCGAGTACCACTTTGCTGTCCGTTGCACTCTCGGCGCGTCCGCCGTCGGGCTGGACGCGTCGCGTCGGCATCTCCGGAACCATCGGGGCTGGTCGACCGTCGGCATCTGTCCGCTGTCGATCTCTCATGGTGGTACTCACGGACTCACGTCCGTACACTCCCCTGCCACACGCAGGATATTAAACCTCATGGTCTTTCATTACGTTAGTGTATCACTAGCACGGTACTGCGCCCGCCGCGAACACAGTCGTTATCCCCGCCGGCCCCCTCCCGTCGGTGATGACCGGCTGGCCCGACATCGATCCGACGGACGCCGAGGCTGTCGCCGAGCGCCGCGACGAAGTTGTTGCGGCGGTGCGGGACCACGCGGGGCAGATCGCCTACGCCCTCGCCCGCCTCCAGGGCGGCGACTACGGCCAGCGGGACTTCGACACCGACCGCGGCACGTGGACGGTCAAGTACGAGGCCGGCGACCTGGAGTACCTCCGCTACGATCCGAGGTCGGGGTCGGAGGTGTACGTCGTCTCGACGAAACAGCCGCCCGAACCCGAACCCCTCGCCACCGCGCTGACCGATTACGACGCCTTCGTCGCCGCGTTCGACGACCACGTCGCGAGTCTGGACGGCGTGCTGGACGAGGCACCGACCGACTTCCCCGCCCCCGCCAGCGTCGACGGCGTGGTCGCCGAGCGCGACCGCGTCGTCGGCTCGATTCGCGATACCTGCGACGCCATCGCCCGCGCGCTCGCCCGCTACGAGGGCGGCGACTACGGGACCTTTGCCACCCGCGTCGACGGCACCCGCTGGGAACTGAAATACGACGAAGACGGCACGTCCTACCTCCGCGTCGGCGGCGAGGGCGGCGTCTACCTCATCTCCCAGTACGAACCGCCGGCCGCCCCCGACCTCCGGGAGTACGCGCCCCGCTTTTCGGGCTTCGTCGATGCCTACAACGAGTACGTCGCGGACCTCGAATCCGACCTGGCGACCGTCTCGCTGTAGCCCACCGCCGCCCACACCACGACCTTCCTTTCGCCTCCGGTTGTCGGAAACTGGGAACACGCGACTCGTTGATAGCCGTTGGGCCCGACAGTCGAGATATGCCCCTCGCCTCGCAGTCCGATCCGGCGACGACACTGACGGTCGCCCGCTCGCTGGGCTTTCTGACCGTCGCGGTCGCCGCCGGCTGTTTGCTCTGGTATCTCAGACAGTACGCCCAGCAGATTCTCGCCGGCCCCTACCGGAAGCGGTGGCGCTACCTCGCCGTCGGCGTCGGCGCGGCCGCCGTCTACGGCCTCGCCGGCCTCGCCGAGACCGCCGGCGTCACCCCCGCCGCGTCCTTCCGCCGGGGCGCGACGCTGTTCGTGTTCCTCTTTGCCGCCATCGGCGTTCGCGCAGTCCACCGTTCGGTCGACGGCCACTCGCTGCTCGCCGACGAGACCCTCCAGTGGGCCGGTCCGACCGTCGTCGCCGGCTTCGTCGCCGCCTGGTGGTTGACCTACCTGTTCGCCACCCCGACGGCCGTCGCCGGCCTCGAAGTCGTCGGCCTGTTGCTCGCCACCGCCTACACCCTCTATCACGCCGTCGGCACCGTCCGCGCCGAAGAGGGGACCAGCATCGCCGCGTTCACCCGCCAGTTCACCCCCGCGCTGGTCGCGTTCGCCGTCGTCGCCGTCGCCGACCACGCCGTCGCGCTCTCCGTCCCGGCCGCCGCCGTCGGTGACGGCCTCGCCCTCGTCGGCACGGTGCTCGCTGGGGCCTTCCTGTTCACCACCGCCGTCGCCATCCGCCAGCAAGGCGGCGAAATACAGCGCCTGTACGACCCCACGACCTGGCGACGATCCCGCGACACCGGGTCGGACCCACAGGACCGACGGGCCGAGGACGGGCCAGCAAAGGAACACCCGGCCGACGACTGATCAACACAGCGGCGTCTCACACCGCCGGCAGAAGGAAAACTGCCCCTCGTTCGCCGTCCCACACTTCAGACACTCCACCGCGTCGCCGTCCGCACCCAGCGCGAGGTCGAGATGTGACCCCTCGCGGGATTCGGCACGGGCGATCCCGTACGGACTGGTCTCGGACAGGAGCGGCTGGCCGTGTTTCCACCCGCGATAGAGGTACAGCACAGCACCGAGCGTCGCCGCGGCAACCCAGACGAACGCGTCCATGTCTGTGCGGAGGCGATTCCCGCTCCAAAATCCGTCGGTTCACGGAAGTATTGGGACGGGGTGACAGTCCACGGAGCGTGGCGAAGGACGAGGCTATCGCTCGTTCGTCGATCAACGAAGGAATAGTCCCCACAGGATTCGAACCTGTGTCGAAGCCCCCAGAAGGCTTCAGGATTGGCCACTACCCCAGGGGACTGACATGTTCCCCATCAGACACCCACAGTGGGTCTCTCACGAGGTATTACAGGATTGGCCACTACGATTTATATGTGTTGCGGAGTCGGGCGACTGGTCTCCTTGTCAGCAACGCACACCCACGCGAGAACAAGCACATGCTCAAAGGCAGAAACGAAGACAGCAGTTGTCCTCGATTGTGGAAATTCATTCGGGGACCGGTCCCTCGTAATGTTCGTTTCGATGGCAGTTCGCACACAGTACGATGCACTTCTGTACCTCTCGCAGGAGTTCCTTCCACGAACAACCGTCGGCGATGAGCTGGCTGACCGAACGGCTCTTTGGTACATCACCCGTATGATGAAGGTCGAGACAGGCGGGATTCTCAACTACACAGTCTCGGCAGCCGTGGCTCCGTTTGTATTCGTAAACCCACGCCTGTTGTCTGTCTCGCAAGTCTACTGGCCGTTCGGTTGCTTCTTTCGAACTCACTATCCGTTCGAAAGAGCATGTGGACAGGTTAGCCCACTCGATACCATCCGGTTTCTCGTGGTGTTTTTTCCGGTGACAGTTCGCACACAGAACGGTACACTTCTCGATCTCCGGTTCCAGTCGATCCTTCCCGTAGCCCCACGTGATCATCGTGGAAACTTCCATCTCCTTCTCCGCTGGCACCGGGTGGTGGAAATCGAGACACTCCGGATCGTCTTCACCGCACTCCCGACATCCCCGCTCTTGTTTCTGCTCGTTCACCCACAGCCGCAACCGCCGCCGCCGCTGTAGCGACCGCTCCGTATTCCACTCCCGATTCCGGTAGTGCCAGCGCTGGTCCTGACTCAGTTCGTCCCACACCAGTCCCTCGGGCAGGTCGACACCGTCGGGTTTCGGTTCGACCCGCGATCCCCGCGAGTAGTTCGTCGCCAGTCCGGCCCGTCGCTTGGCCGCGTTCCACCCGCCACACTGACGGAGGATCGTCGATGCCGACGGTGTCAGCCCGAGGTCCTCGTACTGAGCTTTCGTCGGGGAATCGCCGAGCAACTGGGCAGCCTCCCTGAGTGCGTGGATGCAGTCGTCTTCGGTGACCATCCGTGACCCGCTGGTCCCGGCTTCGTATTTCAGTGCGCGGCCGCCACGAACCCAACCCACATATCACAGGGCCACCGAGTAGCCGCCCATGAACCCCGACACGTACCTCGTGACTGCCGAACCTATCTCCGAGGGCCGCTCGACGACCGAAATCGTCGAGGCGGCCATCGCCGGCGGGATCGACGTGGTGCAGTTACGCGAGAAGGAGATGCCCGCCCGAGAGCGGTACGACCTCGGGCTGGAGCTCCGCGAGCTGACCCGTGAGGCGGGCGTGCCGCTGATCGTCAACGACCGGATCGACCTCGCGGCGGCCGTCGACGCCGACGGCGTCCACCTCGGCGACGAGGACCTGCCGATCGCTGTCGCTCGGGAGCAGTTGGGTGCCGGGGCCGTCGTCGGGCGGTCGGTCTCGACGCCGGAGGCTGCCCGCGAAGCCGAGCGGGCGGGCGCGGACTACCTCGGCGTCGGCGCGGTGTACCCCACGAATTCGAAGGACACGGATCCGGAGGGAACGGAGATCGGACTCGACCGGATCGAAGCGGTGGCCGAGGCGGTCGGGATTCCCGTCGTCGGGATCGGCGGGGTGAAACCGGACACCGCCGCGGCCGTGATCGAGGCGGGGGCCGACGGCGTGGCGGTCATCTCGGCGATCACGGCTGCCGAGGATCCGGAAGTGGCGACCCGCGACCTCGGCGCGGCGGTCGAGCGCGGGCGGTCGAGCACCTGATCGAGCGAGCGCGGTCAGTCCGCGTCTGCCTCGATCTCGAAATCGTCGAGCGTGTTGCCGTGGCGGACGAGTCGTTCGGCGACGACCAGTTTCTTCGGGCGGTCGAGTCGGTCCCAGTCCAGGTCGGCCGGCGGGTCGGCCTCGAACCGGTCGAACTGGTCGAGCACGGCGGCGTTGACGAACCGGCCGAACTCGCCACAGGCGTCACAGGTCCGCGAGAGGTGGGACACGTCGAACTCGCGTGTCACGTCGTCGTCGAGGCAATTCGAACAGCGGTAGGCCTGCGCATCAGTCACGGTCCAGCTAGGGGACCGAGCCGCTAGTACCTGTGGGTCCGGTCGCGGTCGCAGGAAGCGTTTTCCGTCCGCCCCGCGAGGGTCCGGGTGTGACACAGTACGGCACGATCGAGTACGAGGTCGACGGGGTGACCGCCCACGTCCGACTCGACCGCCCCGACGCGATGAACGCGCTGAACGAGCGATTGCTCGAGGAGTTCGAGGACGCCCTCGACCGGGCCGACGCCGACGACGAGATACGGGTCGTGGTCGTCGCCGGCAACGGGACGGCCTTCTCGTCGGGGTACGACATCGGTGCGGACGAGCCGGAGCTGTCGGTCGACGACCGAATGCTCGACCAGCGGACCCACCTGGAAGCGATCTTCTCCGCGCGAGTGCCCGTTATCGCCGCCGTCGACGGGGCCGCGCTGGCCGGCGGGTGCAACCTCGCGCTGGCCTGTGACCTGACGTTCGCGACGGAGGGTTCAGAGTTCGGCTACCCCGACATGCACTTCGGCGAACCGCCGCCGAAGTTCGTCCTTCCCTTCGTCACCGACTCGCTGAAACACGCCCGCGAGTTGCTCTACACCGGCAAGTCCGTCGACGCCGAGGAGGCCCACCGGATGGGGCTGGTCAACCGCGTCGTCCCCGACGGCGACCTGGAGGGTGCGGTCGACGAGGAGATCGACCAGATCACCAAGACCCCCAGCGCGGCGGTGGCGCTGGTCAAGGACATGATCAACGACGTGCAGGAGACACAGGGGTATCGGCGGTACGGTCGCCTCGACGAGTCGCTCGGGACGCTGACGATGGAGAGCGAGACGGCGACGGAGTTCCGCGAGATCCGCGACGAGGAGGGCTTACAGGCCGCCCTGGAGTGGGTGCACGGCACCGACAAGTCGTGATTCCGGGTGCCGACACGTGGAGGACCCCGACGGCACGGTCCGGCGCGTCGAACTGACCGCCAATCTAATTATGGCGACGAGTGTCACCATACAGGTATGCACGATCTCGGAGGCTTCCAGCGGGACGATCCCGTGGCCAGCGGCGGCCGCGACGGCCCGGAGGGGCTGGGAGTCGAACGCGACGGCGACGAGGGGGAGGCCAAGGGCGGGGACGAGTGGGCACGTGAACGTATCTGGAGCAACTAGCATGGAATACGTCCAGTCATCGAGCGGGAAGTGGCACAAGACGGACTGTCAGTACTCGCCGGACGACGACGAGGGGGAGGCCAAGGGCGGGGACGAGTGGGCACGTGAACGTATCTGGAGCAACTAGCATGGAATACGTCCAGTCATCGAGCGGGAAGTGGCACAAGACGGACTGTCAGTACTCGCCGGACGACGACGAGCGGGAGGGCGAGACGGATCACCTCCCGATCGACGCCGACCGGTGTCAGCACTGCATCGACTCCTTCGAGTTCGCCTAGCGGAGCGCGGCCAGTTCGGTCAGCCCGATGGTGGTGACACAGGAGACGAACGCGATAGTGCCGAGTTTGCCGCCGGATCCGACGAAGGCCGGCGAGACGAACACGAAGACCAGCCCACAGATCACGCCCGCGACCGCGACCAGTCGCTCGTCGGCCAGCCGGTCCGTCGAGGACATCCCGACGAAGGAGGCACAGAACGCGACGGTCGCCAGCGTCGTCCCACCGGCGACGAGCGCGGGAAGCGCGATGCCGGCGACCAGTCCGACCGCCGCGGAGCCGATGACGCCCCCGAGGCCGAGCCGGACGCTCAGGACGACGGTCACGACGGCCCCGACGACCGCCACGGCGACGATTTCGGGGGCCATCGCCCACGGGAGCGCGGTCCCGCCGGCGTAGTCGAAGCCGGTCAGCGCGACGGTCGTGCCACAGCCAAAGAGCGCGAGCGTGCCGAGTTTGCCCCCGACGCCGCCGAAGGCGTCCCGCGCCGCGACGAAGGCGAGCCCGGAGATCACTCCGGCGACCGCGACCGGACCGACACCCGGAAACACCGCCGGCGACGCCATTCCCACGAAGGAACCGCAGTAGGCCGCCACGTCGCTCTCCGTGGGGGCGAGACCGGCGGCGAGTCCCACGGCGGCCGAACCGACGACCGGCCCGAGCCCGGCGTGGACGCTCAGGAGGTACGCGAGGACGGCACCGGCGACGACGGCGAGCGCGTCGCGGGCGTCGCTGCGGTCGAACCCGGCCGCTGTCGGCGGTGAGAGTGCTCGCTCCCGCTCGGTGACGGCGGCCAACCCGCCGACGAGGGCGACCCCGCCGCCCAGCGTGAGCCGCCCGGTCGTGAGCACGGGCGGGGCGACGAACGCGCCGGCGAGCAGGGCCAGCGGCGTCACCACGAGCGCGAAGTACCCGGCGTACTGGACCGTCCGGTACACACCTCCGCTCACCGATGGGGACGTGAGAACGTTGCGATTTGCGTGCGGGGTCACAGCAGCGGCGAGGCCGTCAGCGCCAGCGCCAGAGCGAGGACGGGGACGTCCCGCCGCCCGAGCCCGAGCCGCGGGAGAGTGGGATTCCACGCGACACAGCGGGCCTGCAACGCGAGCGAGAGCGCGTCGGCGCGGGCGTCGACCCGCCGGAGGCCAGCAGTCGCGACGATGCGGATGCGCTCTGTGGGCGGGCGCTCGGTCCCGAGTCGGGCCTGCATCGCCGCCCGTGCGCGCTGTAAGTCCGCGACCAGCACCGGCAGGAACCGGAAGACGACGGCGACGCCGAGTCCGAGAAAGCGGCCGGGACGGCCCGGAACCAGCCACTGGACGGCCGCCCGTGACTCCCGGGCCGGTGTCGTGTAGACGTAAGCGGCGCTGACGAACAAGAGCAGGAGGACCCGGTAACTCGCCAGTGCCGGGAACCGCGCCTGCGCGAGCGAGAACCACGGCGGCCCCATCGTCAGTCCCTCCAGAAGCGGCGCAGCCAGCAGGATCGGAAGGGCAAAGCGGAGGTCGTAGGTCACAGCCAGCGGAGAGCGACGGGCCGCGGCCAGCGCCGCGAGGGCGACCACCGACAGCACTGTGAGACCGCGTGGCGTCGTGTAGGCGAAGGCGGCGACGGCGAACGCCGCCTGGAAGGCGAGTTTCGCCCGCGGGTCCAGCGCGTGGGCGAAGGTCGTCCCCGGTTCGTAGCTCAGCATGGGCGCACGTCGTAGGACTCCAGACGGTCCCGGACGGTGTCGGGGTCGCCGTCCAGCGCGACCCGTCCACCGGAGAGGACGACGATCCGGTCGGCGAGGTCAGTCACGTCCCGGAGGTCGTGGGTGACGAGGACGATGCCGGTGCCATTCTCGTGGAGCGACGCGAGCCGGTCACAGACCGCTCGGCGGGCCGGCAGGTCGAGGCTGGCGAGAGGTTCGTCCAGCACGAGGTGGTCGGGAGCCATCGCGAGCGCGCCGGCGATGGCGACTCGCGCCTGCTCGCCGCCCGAGAGCCGGTCGACTCGCTCCTCGCCCCGACCGTCCATGCCGACGGTTTCGAGGGCCTCGGTCACCCGTCGGTCGATCTCGTCGTGAGAGAGACCGAGGTTCTCGGGACCGAAGGCCACGTCCGCGCTGACGGTCGCGGCCACGAACTGGTCGCGTGGATCCTGAAACACCATCCCGACGGCGGTGCGGGCAGCGACCAGGTCGTCCTGCACTGGTCGGCCGTCGATCAGGACCTCGCCGCTATCGGGTTCTTCGAGGCCGTTGAACTGCCGGACGAGGGTGGTCTTGCCGGCCCCGTTCGGCCCGACCAGCAGGACGAACTCGCCGTCGTCGATAGTCAGATCCAGGCCGTCCAGCACTCTGGTCCCGCCACGACTGGCGACCAGCTCGCGGACCTCGATCATTCGGGGACGAAGGCGTCGCTGCGGACGATCCCGACCGCGGCGGCGATCTTGAACGCCTCGGCGGGGATGAACGCGGCCGCGCCCGCGGTGAACGCCGCGACCGGTCCGAGTCCGAGGACGAGCATCAGGCCCGCGATTCCGAGCGCGTAGACGACGGCCGTGCCGGCGACCATCGACCCGACGAGACGGACGACGCCGACCTCGCGGGGGTCACGGACCGAGAGCCCGCCGTGGACGAGCAGACCGACGACCACGGCGGCGACCGGGTACCCCCAGAGGTAGCCCGCGGTCTGGCCGACCAGCTGGGCGAGTCCGGCGCTGCCGCCGCTGAACACCGGCGCACCGAGCGCGCCGGCGACCAGATACAGCCCGATCGACGCGCCGCCCCAGATCGGCCCGAGGAAGATGCCGGCGAGGAAGACGCCGAGCACCTGCAGCGTGACCGGTGCCGGCGAGATCGGGTTCGGGAAGCTGACGTAGGCGAACGCGCCCATCAGGGCCGCGAACAGGGCGACCCGACCCAGGTTCTCGACGACCGCCGGCTCGACGAGGTCGACGTCCTCCGTGTCGGTGCTCACAGCCGTCCCCCCGTGCCTGCGTAGTCGCGTGTCATTTCCTCCCTCTGTGCCGTCTACCACATTGAACACTTCGGTTGACGGTCCCGGATCGAAGCTGGACTCGAAGGCCCCAGCCTCGGAAACCACAGCCCCCATGCCCGTCCAGCCCCGACGGCTGGCAGTGACGCTGGACCACGCGAACGCCGGGTATCGGCGGCTGTTCGACGGCGACGGGCTGACCTTCGGGACCGGCTTCCCGCTCACGGACAACCGGGAGTCCATGCCCCCGGCCGACCGGGAACTCGAACTGGCGGCCCACGCCGAGTCGGTCGGCTTCGACGCGCTGTGGGCGCGGGACGTACCGCTGTACTGGCCGCGCTTCGGCGACGCGGGCCAGACGTTCGACGTGTGGCCGTGGCTCGCGCAGGTCGCAGCTCGCACGGACGACATCGCGCTCGGCACCGCGAGCGTCGTCCTCCCGATTCGCCACCCGCTGCACGTCGCAAAGAGCGCCGCCACGCTCGACCGCCTCTCGGACGGTCGGCTCGTCCTCGGCGTCGCCACCGGCGACCGCGACCCCGAGTTCGACGCGTTCGGAATCGATCGCGAGGAACGGGGCGCGCTCTTTCGCGAGTCCGTCGACGTCCTGCGGACCGTCTGGCGCGAGGAGTTCCCCGAGGCCGAAGGGTCGTGGGGCGAACTCGACGGCGACCTCGATATGGTCCCCGAGCCGACCACGGAGACGCTCCCCCTCCTCCCGACCGGGCACGCCCGACAGGACGTCGAGTGGATCGCCGAGCACGGCGACGGCTGGTTCTTCTACCACCTGCCCGAGCGGACGCTGGAGACCTACCTCGACGACTGGCGGGCCGAAGCGGGCGAGAAGCCGTACGCGATGGCGATCCAGACGGAGCTGGCCGACGCCCCCGACGCGGAGCCCGAACCGATCCACCAGGGGTACCGCGCGGGGACGGCGTGGTTCCGGGAGTACTTCCGGCGGCTGGCGGAGCTGGGCGTCGATCACGTCCTCGTGTCGCCGGCCGGCGAAAATCCCGAGGCCGATCTGACGCGGTTCGCCGAGGACGTGATCGACCGGTTATGACTCTTCGACCTCGATCTCGAGTACGTCGTAGACGCCGGCGGTGTCGGTCTCCGCGACGGTGGCGTCGATGATCTCGCCCTCTGCGATGGCGTCGTCGGTGACGAGCGTGACGGGTTCGAGCGTCGAGCGTGCGAGGATCAGTTTCAGGCGCTGGAAGATGGAGGGCGAGCCCCCTCTCCAGCAGATCAGCAAGTGCCGCGACTCGGCGAGGTCCCGGACGTCGTCGTCGAGGTCGTACTCGTCGAGTTCGGCGGGGCCGACGACGTGGAGGACCTCCCCCCGGAGGCGTTCGCCCATACCGGGCGGATGGACTCGACGGAAATGGGGTTTTCTCTCCGGGCGTGGGAAACTGACTTCGCCCGGGAGACGAAACGGACGGTATGGGCGAGGGCGACGCGGAGTTGACGGCCGACGAGTTCGTCGAGTACTGCGAGACCCAGGCGCGCCTGCTGTGGGGGCAAGTCGAGACCATGGAGGACGAGATCGACGACCTGCTCTCGGACCTCGACGACGAGATGGCCGACCTCCGGGAACGCCTCGGCGGCCACACCGATACCGTCGAAGGCACCGTCACGCCCGGCCCGGGTGAGGGAACCGACCTCGACGCCATCGAGGAACTCGAGGCCGACCTCGAGGAACGCCAGACCGTCGCCGCCGCCAAACAGGCCCGCATGAAGGCCTTCAGGGAACTCGCGGTGGGCTACGCCGAACTGGCGACCGACCTCGCCGATACAGACGACGGTCGGGCCGCGCTGAAACGCGTCCTCGAATTCGAGCAGGAGCGGGACGCCCCGGCGTACTTTCCGGACCGACAGACCGTGCTGGAGGCCGCCAGTGACGATGGCGGCGGTGGAGACGAGGGCACGGCCGACGACTCAGGCTAACAGCTGCCGGATCGCCGACCGCTTCAGCAGGAAGAACCCGAGGAAGATCACCGCGAAGCCGACGAGGGAGGCGAGGGTGATCCGCTCGTTCAACAGGACGACACCGGCGAGCGTCGCGACCACCGGGACGACGTAGCCCACCAGACTCGTCTCCGTGGCACCGTAGCGGGCCAGCAACCGGAAGTAGAGGAAGAAGGCGAGCGCGGTCGCGAAGACGCCGAGATAGGCGACGGCAGCCAGCGAGATTCCCGCCGGGACCGTGAGCGGTTCGCCGATGCCGACGCTGGCGAGGTGGAGGACGACGCCGCCGACCGCCATCGACCAGCCCGCCAGCGTGGTCCCGCCGACTGTCGAGTCCGCTCGCTGGACGAGGACCCCGCCCAGCGCGACGCTCGTGACCTGTACACAGATCAGGAGTTTTCCCACCAGATCGGCAGACAGCAGGTTCGCCGGGTCCGGGCGGATCACCAGCGCCACACCGAGGAAGCCGATCACGATCCCCACTGCTCCGACGGCCGAGACGCGTTCTTCGGGCAGCAGGACCAGCGCCCACAGCACCGTGGCGATGGGAACGAGTCCCTGGATGATCGCCGCGACGCCGCTGGGGACGGTCTGTTGCCCGAGAAAGAGGAAGCCGTTGCCCGCGATCAGGAACAGGCCGCCGCCGGCGACGGCCTCGTAGTCGCCGCGGGTCGTCGGCAGCCAGGACCACCCCGAGGCCTGGATCGCCACCGCACCGAGGAGGATGACGGCGGCCACGTCGTAGCGGAAGGCCGCGAACAGCACCGGCGGCAGGGCTTCGAGGCCGACGGAGATGGCGGGGAAGGACAGTCCCCACAGCGTCGCCAGCAGGAGGAAGGGCGCGACGGAACGAAGGGAAGACACAGCCATCGTAGCGGTCTGTTCCCGAAAAGAGTACGGATTCGGTCCGACCCCGGGAGAAAGACTTTGACTCGGCCGTCCGTGGCTCCGTTCGCGATGGACCACGTATCACTGGAGGATATGGAGAACCACCCGCGGGTCGCGGCCGTGCAGAAACACGCCACCGACCCGCTGAACCTCGCCGACATGGCGCTCAACTACTACGAACTCGAACCCGGCGACTCCTTCTCCGGCGGCCTGCACACCCACATGAACCAGGAAGAGGTCTTCCTGGTGATGGAAGGGACAGCGACCTTCCAGACGAAGGAAGACGAGGTCGAGGTCGGCGAAAACGAGATCGTCCGTTTCGCGCCCGGCGAGTACCAGGAGGGGCGCAACGACGGCGAGGAGCGCGTCCGGGCGGTCGCGATGGGCGCACCGCAGGACGACGGCGAGACCCGCTCGGCACTGCCCTGTCAGGAGTGTGGCGCGGAGTACCACGTCGTGGAGGTCACCGCCGACAGTGTGGAGTTGACCTGTCCGGAGTGTGGGAACGAAGTCGAGATGTGACCGCCGACGAGCCATCACCACCGATGGACCTGCCGACGCTCGTCGACGAGTATCTGGACTACTACGAGCAGACACAGGGCTTCCTGCCGGAGCGACTGGCAGAGTTCGGCGACACCTACCGCGCGCAGGGCCATCTCACTCGCGAGCAGTTGTACGACATCGCCTACGAGTCCTCGACCCGCAGCGCCTACCACGTCGAGACGAATCCGGAAGCGCGGTGTCGAGAGGTGACCGCCAACGTCCTCGCGGTCGAGGGCGATTTCTCGAAGATACAGCTGTTGACCGGGCTGTCTGGCTTCAAGGCGCCGACGGCCTCCTGCGTGCTGGCCGCGCTGGACCCGGAGCAGCACGCGGTCGTCGACACGCGGGTCTGGGCGACGCTGGATCGGCTGGACTATCTGAACGGCCGCAAGGAGACGTTCGACGCCGCGGACTACGTAACGATGATCGAGCCGATCCGCGAGATCGCCGCCGAGACCGGCCACAGCGCCGCAGAGGTCGGCTACGCGCTGTTCGCTTACGACGACGACGTGCGCGAGGGAACCCTGCACTGACCGGGCGGAGAGTGGACTACGCCCAGTCGGTAACGGCCATCTCGACGGGTTCGTCGGGCACCATCGTGACGGCGGAATCGACGGCGGGCGTGTCGTGTCTCGGCGAGCGCAGGGTGAGGCGAACCTCGGAGACCACGCGGGCGAGGATCAACTGGGCCTCCGCGAGCGCGAACAGCCGGCCGATACAGATGCGCTGGCCGCCGCCGAAGGGGAAGAAGCTGTAGGCCGGCTGGGCCTCGCGCGCCCCTGGCGCGAACCGTTCGGGGCGGTAGGCCAGCGGGTCTTCCCAGAGGTCGGGGTCCCGGTGGACGACGAACTGGCTGAGGACGACCTCCGCACCGGCGGGAATCTCGTACCCCTCGATCCGGTCACCATCGATGGCCTCACGGGTGATGACGGGCACCGGCGGGTAGATCCGCATGGCCTCCTGCACGCACCGTTTGAGGAACGATTCGTCGCCGGCCGCGCCCGCGGAGAAGCCCACCACGTCGGTCGGGTCGGCACCGGCGACGTGTTCGTGGAGGCGTTCGTGGACGCCGGGATTGCAGGCCAGCAGGTACCCGGTCCAGGTCAGCGCCGCCGCCGTCGTCTCGTGGCCGGCCAAAAGGAAGGTGACGAGTTCGTCCCGGATCTGCTCGTCGTCCATCCGCGTCCCCTCCTCGGTGCGAGCCGTCAGCAGTTTCGACAGCAGGTCGTCGTACTCGTCGGCCCGGCCGCGGCGGGCGTCGATCAACTCGTGCACGACGGCGTCGATGTCGTCGATGGCGCCCTGCATCCGCCGGTTGTGCGGCGAAGGAACCCACTCCGGGAAGGTCGGCACGACGCCGACCTCCCGCTGGAAGCCCCGGCGCAGGACCTGCAGGGCCGCCCGGATGTCCGCGGCGTGGCGCTCCACGTCCGCGCTGAACATCGCCTTCCCGATGATCGACAGCGTGACCCGTTCCATCTCTTCGAGCAGGTCGATCTCCTCGCGCCCGTCCCACCGGTCGAGCATGGCGTCGGTCTCGTCGACGATGAGATCGGTGAACGACTGGACGCTCCCCGATCCGAACATCGGGCGGATCAGGCGGTGCTGGCGGTGCCAGAGGTCGCCCTCGCTGGTGAGCAACCCGTCGCCGAACAGCTCCGACAGTTCCTCACGGTACACCGACGCCCGGCGGTAGTTGCCGGCGTTCCCTTCGAGGACGTGCTGGACCGCCGACGGCTCGGCCAGCAGGACGCCCGGGTCGCCGTTTGGCATCGTCAGGTCGACGACCGGGCCGTACTGCTCGCGAGCGCGGGTCAACACGCCGGTCACGTCCTCGCTCAGCAGCCGCCGGGCCTGGCCGAGGCGCTCGAGCACGCCCGGGCCGGGCGGGGTCGCGCCGGAGCCCTGGTTCCGGGCCATCAGACCAGCGCCTCCATCGCCTCGCCGACCGACTCCATCATGTCGTTGAACTCCCGGGAGCGTTCGAGCGGGCCGATGACGTCGAACCGGTTCTGGACGAAGGCCAGCTGACCGTTGAACTCGTCGTCGCCGAGCATCCGGAAGAGGACCTCGGTCTGTCCCTCGAAGGTAATTTCGGCGTCCTCGGCGAGGGTCGGCCCGCCCGCGATCGATCCCGTCTCGGGATCGGTGGTCGCGTGGAAGGCGATGGGTGAGTCGGTCGCCGTCCAGTTCACGGTGGTGTCGACCGTCACGGCGTCACCGACCGCGGAGATGTTCTCGGCGATCAGGCCCATCCCGCCCCACAGCACCCGGAGGTACTGCTCGACGGTCTCGGGCTCGTCGGTGGCGAACTCGGTGATCCCCTCGAATGTGGCCATCCGGTCGGTGAGCCGCTCGAACACCGTCGGCCGGGTGACGAGCAACTCCGCGAGCGCGTCCTCGTCGTCGAGTCCGGCGAGTGCCGGACCGAGGTTCGCCCTGAACTGTTCGTCCGGCTGGTCGACGACCGTTTCGAGGTCCGGTGTGGTAGCGTCTGACATCTCTGGAGGCTCCCCCTGGGGCGAGTGCGGCGTGCCCCGTGGTAACTGTGTTCATACTGCACTGACCGAACACATGAGTGCAGCGCACGGCATCTGAGGGGGCTTAAAAGCGGCCTCGCTACTGACGCGCAACGCTTTGCCCGGTCAGCGGTGAACGTGGACTGCTACCACGACACGCGGAGCGCGGTGGGGCGAGGGCTTCAGCGGGCTCCCGAGGTTCCAGATCATGAAGTTCGGGATCTTCTACGAACACCAGCTGCCACGACCCTGGCACGACGGCGACGAACAGGCTCTCTACGAGGACGCACTCGACCAGATCGAACTGGCCGACGAACTCGGGTACGACTACGTCTGGGAGGTCGAACACCACTTTCTGGAGGAGTACTCCCACTCGGCGGCCCCGGAGGTGTTCCTCGCGGCCGCCGCCCAGCGGACCGATCAGATCCGGCTTGGCCACGGGATCAAGCTCATGCCGCCGAACTACAACCACCCCGCCCGCGTCGCCGAGCAGGTGGCGACGCTGGATCTGGTCTCGGACGGCCGCGTCGAGTTCGGGACCGGTGAATCCTCCTCGAACATGGAACTGGACGGCTTCGGCATCGACCGAAAAGAGAAAGAGGCGATGTGGCAGGAGACGGTCGCCGAGGTGAGCGACATGATGACCATGGAGCCGTACCCGGGCCACGACGGGGCGTCCTTCCAGATGCCGCCCCGCAACGTCGTCCCCAAACCAGTTCAGGACCCCCACCCGCCGCTGTGGGTCGCCTGTTCGGGTCGCTCGACGATCGAACAGGCCGCCCGGCTCGGGCTCGGCGTCCTGAGTTTCGACTTTGCCTCGCCCGAGAAAGCGAGCGAGTGGGTCGACCTGTACTACGAGACCCTCAAGGAGGAGTGTACGCCAATCGGCCACACCGTCAACCCCAACTTCGCCATCGTCACCGGGTTCTCCTGCCACGAGGACGAGGACACCGCGTGGGACCGCGGCGCGGAGGGGTTCGCGTTCTTCCAGTACGCGCTGGCCCACTACTACGGTGCCGGCGACCACCGGCCCGGCGAGACGAACATCTGGAAGCAGTTCGAGGAGATCGGCGCGGATGCCATCCTCGAAGGCAACCAGGGCGACGGCGCGATCGGGACGCCCGACCAGATCCGCGACCACCTCCGGGCCCTCGAAGACGCGGGCGTCGACCAGGTCATCTTCGTCCAGGAGGGCGGCGACAACCGCCACGAACACATCTGCGACTCGCTGGAACTGTTCGCCGACGAGGTGATGGGCGCGTTCCACGATCGCGACGAAGCGCACGTCGCCGAGAAAGAGGCGGAACTCGAACCGTACATCGAGGCCGCGTTCGAGCGCCGCGAGGAGCGCGACCCGCTGGACGAACCGCCGGCCGTCGAGTCCTGAGACGGGCGCCGACGGCAGCCGGAGATCGAAGGACCCGCAGCGCTCAGCGGGCCGTCGAGTCGCGGTTCCAGCCGGGATCCTGCCCGGTGCGCTCGATGAGGGCAGACCGACAGGCCGGGCAGTAGTCGGGGGTGTCCGACTCGCCCCGGGGGACGTACACCGCGCCGCCGCACTGCACGCACGCGTCTGCGGCGATCGTCACGCAGTCCGCACAGACGTTGAAGTCGTCGACCGTGAGGTCTCGCAGGCCGTCGAGTTGTTTGTCGAGAGTGTACTCGTCGATGACCGTCTGGCAGCGTTGGCACGGTTTCATAGCGATGCATCGTGACAAACGTTAGCACCCCGTAAATACCTGCCTCTGATATCGACGCGTTCACGTGGCTCCCGACGGCGCGCCCCGACCCGTCCGACCGACGGCGCGGCGTGCTACCGCGACCCTCGGAAGGGTTATGCCCGGCTCGCCAGTATAGTTGATCGTAATGGCAAACGGTACGGTTGATTTCTTCAACGACACAGGCGGTTACGGTTTCATTTCGACTGACGACGACGCTGTCGACGACGACGAGGACGTGTTCTTCCACATGGAAGACGTCGGCGGCCCCGACCTCGAGGAAGGGCAGGACGTCGAGTTCGACATCGAACAGGCCGACAAGGGCCCCCGCGCGACGAACCTCGTCCGACAGTAAGACGCGGTTTTCCCGTCGCTCATCGCGAGCGACGACCCGGTTTTCACATTTTTCACGCGTCCGTAGCGACGGCTCGCTGCTCGCTCCAGAGAACGGTCGATCGGCAGCACAGCGGCCGCACGTCCCGGCTCAGGCCGACAGTTTCGCTTCGAGTTCGCCGCGCTCGTGGAGCTGTTCGAGGATGTCGCTCCCGCCGACGAACTCGCCGTCGACGAACGTCTGGGGGATCGTCTCGCGACCGCTGTGGCGTTCCAATGCCTCGCGGTGTTCGTCCAGCGCGTCCAGCACGTTCACCGTCGCCACGTCCTCGCGGTGTTGCTGGATCAGACCCAGGGCCTTCCGGGAGTAGCCACACTGGGGCATCAGCTCGGTGCCCTTCATGAACAGCGCGACCTCCTCCTCCTCGATGGTCTCGTCGACGCGCTCGCGGACCTCTTCGGGCGACAGGTCGGGTTCGGGATCGAAACTCATGGGTCAGGAGAGTGGGCCGACGCCCAAAGGGGTTGTGCCGCGGACAGTGCCCGCTTCCGATCGCCGGTTCCGCTCAGCCCTCGTACTCTTCGGGCGTGTACGTCTCCAGTTCGATGGCGTGGATGTCCCGCGTCAGGTGGTCCCCGAGCGCGTCGTGAACCAGCTGGTGCTGGTCGACCAGATTCTCGCCCTCGAAGGCAGGCGAGACGACGGTGACGGCGTAGTGTTTGTCGTCGTCGGGATCGCGGGGCGTCGTGACCTCGGCGGTCGCGTCCGGAAGTTCCGATTCGATGAGGTCGGCGACGGCGGTTTCGTCCATACCCGGGAGTACACCGCCGCGGGGAAAACCGCTTCGTCACCCGGCGTGGCCTGTTCGCGGCCCTGCCGATCCGGGACGTTGCGCTCACGGACTGGCGTGAGCAGTGCTGTCGAATGCAGTGTGCACCTGAAACAGGGGGAGCGAAAGGGGTGGGAGCGTAGAAACGGGACGCGGGTACTCAGTACCCGAACTGATCGCGGATCAGCACGACCGTCGTGCGGCCCTCGTCGAGTTCCTGCCGGAAGATCAACTGCTTGGCGACGGCGCTCTCGACGCCGTAGGCTTCCTTGGCGCGCTCGTTCTCGAGGGGGTAGGCGACCGATTCTAACCTTTGGAGCGCGGCGTCCAGATCCTCGACGATCTTGTTGACGCCGCTGACGATGGTGACGTTCGCGGCGGCGAAGGGGTAGGCACCGATACGGCTCCCCGAGCGGTCGGCCGCGACGAGCTCGCCGGTCTTCGCGATGGCGTTGATCCCGCCGAGGAAGTGGTCCGCGGTCTGGGCCTCGCGGCGGGCGGCCTGTCGCTCGGCGTCGTCGTCGATGCTCCAGATCTCGTTGGGCAGGGCCTCCCACTCGTGGTCGCCCTCGGTCAGGTACTCGTCGAAGCCGATCTCCTCCAGCGTGGTAGAGTGGCCGTTCATCACCGACGCGCCCGCCGGGATGTGGGATTTGAGCGTCGACAGCGCCTCCTCGGCGGAGTCGACCACGACGACCTCGAACCCGTTGGCTTCGAGGTTCTCGACTGCTTCCTCGACGGTCTCGTCGTCGGGTACCTGATCGAGGGACTCGTCGATCTCTGTCTCGTCGGCGTAGTCTGCTTTCTGGGACATTCTCGTCTCTGCCTACCCGCGCCAGACCCATAAAGAATCGCGGACGCCGGTGTTAGCGGGTGACACCGGTGTTACCGGGCGGATCGGGTCAGTCGTTCTGGCGGTGGTTCGAGCCGGTCACGTCCGGCGGCTCGCCGGTGACCCAGTTGTTCTCGTCGAGGACGATCGTCGAGACGACCGCCGCGACCTCGCGGGCGCTCTCCTCGCGGCCGAAAAACGAGACGTTGCCCAGCGAGTCACCGACCGTCCGGCTCACCTCCGTCGTCGGGCGGTCGGCGTCGCCGACGATCTCCTCGACGGTGCGAGTGAGCCGCTCGTCCAGTTCCCGACGAGCAGGGCCGGCGAGCTGAAAGCCCGTCGGGAGGAGATCGTAGGTGACGGCGTATCCCTCCTCGTACTGCTCGACCGCGAAGAACGGTTCGGCACTGTCCTGTGCCCGCTCGTACTGCTCGTCTCGGGTGTCCAGGTCCCGGTAGATCGGGACCTCCTCCGGCGCGTAACCTGGGGCCACGGGCGACGGTAGGGGACCGAGTGTGATGTACTTTGTCCGGGTAGGATGACGTTACTCGTCCCGGTCCGCGTGTGCACAGTGGACGCACGTGCGGATGGGGTGCATTACCACAACTACGGAGTTGTGAACGATCGGCGGGGCCTAAATCGCCAATCGTGGTAGAGTATGTATGGCACAGGAAACCGGTTCCACGGTAGAGCGTGGACGCGTGTACAGAGAGCGACGAACGTGGGTGTCGGGGGCGGTCGCCGGGATCGCCGGCGGCGCGGTCATGGGTGTGTTGCTGTCGGTGCTGCTGACCCCCGTGATCGAAGTGGCGATCCCTGCGCTCGTGGGACTGAGCGGCGGGCTGGCGGGCTGGGTCGTCCACATGTCGATCAGCGCCGTCTTCGGCGTGCTCTTCGCCGCGCTGGTGACGCTGACGCCGCTGGCCGACTACACCGACCGGCCGCTCGCGCTGGTCGGGGTCGGCCTCGCGTACGGAGCCGTCCTCTGGATCGTCGCCGCGGGATTCGTCATGCCGATCTGGCTGAGCGCCGTCGGGTTCCCGATGGCACCGCCCGTCCCGAACCTGAACCCGACGAGTCTACTCGTCCACCTGGTGTTCGGGGCAGTCGTCGGCCTCGTCTATCCCTACAGCTGAGCGGGCGGGAGCATCGTGACCGTCCCCGGCGGGGATCGACACCTACTTTCCGGCGACCCGTAGAGAACGCAGTATGTACGTCGGCAGATTCGTCGTCGTCGCACCCGACCGCGCCGCGTATCGGGTCTCGTCCCGATCCTTCCCGAACCGCCGGATCGTCGCCCGCGAGGGCGGTGCCACCCTCACCGTCGGCCCCACCGAGGACGCCCCCGAGACCGACAACCCGTACATCTCGTACAACTGCGTCCGCGAGGTCGACGGGTCGGTCGTCGTCGGCAACGGCAGCCACGTCGATCCCATCGCCGAGAAGCTGGGTCTCGGCTACCCAGCACGGGACGCGCTCGCGGAGTCGCTGCTCGCGCTGGACTACGAGAAAGACGACTACGACACGCCCCGGATCGCCGGGGTCGTCGGGGGTAGCGAGGCGCGAAGCGCCTCGAATCAGTCGAGCGGGGAGGACAGCGACCCGCGAGACGACGAGAGCTACATCGGCACCGTCCGCAAGGACGCCCTGCTGGTCGAGCAGGTCGAGGAGCCCACGCTCGTCGCCACCTACGAGGAAGACAGTCCGACCGCCTTCGACCTCGATAGCGAGGACGCCGCCGACATCGCGAGCGAGGTCTACGACCACGAGTTCGAACACGCCGTCTGCGCTGCGGGCGTCGTCCGGGACGGGGACGGGATCGAGACGGCCATCGAGAACGGCGAGTAAGCGAACTACAGGTCAGCCATCCGCAGTCTCCAGTTCCTCCCAGTGCTCCGAGACCACGGTGAGGGTCGCCTTCAGTCCGCCGAGGACGACCGGGCCGAAGAACAGCCCCATGATGCCGAAGGCGTACGCGCCGCCGAGGACGCCGACCAGAATGACGGCGGGGTTGAGGCGAGCGTAGCGGTCGACGGCCAGCGGCCGGAGATAGTCGTCGGTGAGGCCGACCACGACGACGCTGTAGACGAACAGTCCGAGGGCGAACGCGGGTCGCCCGACGAGCAGGAGGTAGACCACGGCGCCGCCCCAGACCGGGATGGCGCCGATGAGCGGGACCATCGCGAGCACGATCATCACTGCCGTCCAGAACGCCGTGTTGGGGATGCCGACCGCCAACAGTCCGAGGCCGGCCATCAGCCCCTGGACCACCGCGACGAAGACGTGGCCGAACAGGACGGCCCAGATCATGCCCTCGAGTTCCGACGCGAGGTCGTTCCGGATCGACTGGGGAAGGGGGACGGTCCGGTGGAGCCAGGCCACGAAATCGCCGCCGTCCTTCAGGAGGTAGTAGACCAGAAAGAGGGCGAGCGAGATCCCGATGACGAAGTGAGTGATGGTCCCCAGAGCTGCCGGCGACCGCTGGAAGAGGGCTTGCGCGATGTCCTGCCCCGAGTTGGCGATCGTACCACCGAGGTCGACCTCGCGCCCGGTCGCGTCGGCGATCCGGGCCTCCAGTTCCGCGACCGGAACCGCGTTCGCCTCGAAACTCCCGAAGATCCGCCAGGCCTCGTCGGCGATGGTCGCGAAGATGGCGGCAAACGGCGCGACGAAGCCTACGACGGCCAGAACCAGCAGGACGGCCGCGGCGACCATCGACGAGACGACGGTCTCCAGCCGGCGTTGTAACGGATAGAGCACGAACGCGACGAGGACGGCACCGAGGACGTACTGGACGAAGGGCAGTACCAGCATCAGGGAGAGGACGGCCAGCACAGTGACCAGTCCGAGGAGCGAGCCTTTGCTGCGGTTCACGCATCCCATTCAACGTTGGGCGGCTTAATACCCCGACGCGCTCCCGACGCGGCCACACTTAACCCGCTCCGGTGACTCCGATCCCGTATGCGACTCGCCGTCATCTCCGACGTGCACGCGAACCGCGTGGCCTTCGAGGCGGTGCTTTCGGATATGCCGCCGGTCGACGGCTACCTCTGTGCCGGCGACGTGGTCGGTTACGGCCCCTGGCCCGCCGAGTGCGTCGAGCGCGTCCGGGATCTGGGGGCCCCGACGGTTCTGGGCAACCACGACCGCGCGGTCGCCACCGAGACCGGCTTCGGCTTCAACAGCATGGCCGACGCCGGCGTCAGGTACGCCAGCGAGCACTGCTCGGCCGACCAGATCGAGTGGCTCCGGAGCCTCCCCGACGAACGCCTCGAACACGACGGCCGCGTGAAGATCGTCCACGGCCACCCCGACGACCCCGACCGCTACACCTACCCCGGACTCTACAAGCCCGCGATGCTCGACGACGAGGACGTGCTGATCATGGGCCACACCCACGTGCAGGCCCACGAGGTCTACGACGAGGGGATCGTCATGAACCCCGGCAGCGTCGGCCAGCCGCGCGACGAGGACCCTCGTGCGGCGTACTCGATCCTCGATCTCGACGCCATGACCGTCGAGGAACACCGTGTCGAGTACGACATCGAGCGCGTGATCGACGCCGTCGCGGAGGCCGACCTCCCCAAGAAGATCGGCAAGCGACTGCGGAAGGGGCGGTGAGGACGGGGAGCCACTCAGTCGCGGTTCCGGCCCACCGCGAACGCACAGAGTGCCAGCACTGCCAGCACGACGCCCGCGACGCCGAATCCGGGACCGTCGGCGGTCGTCGTCGCGTCGGGTGACTCCGCACCCGGATCATCGGCGGGCTGTGCCGCGGTTTCGGGCGACGGGGTGTCACCCGTGGTCGGCGACGGAGTGGTCCCCTGCTCCGGTGTCGCGGGCGGTTCCGGGGACGGCGGTGCCGGCGTAGTGGACTCGTCGTCGCCGGTCGTCGACTCCTCGTCGAACTGCACCGACTGGCTGGCGGTGTCACCGTGGACCGCGAGGCTCGCGTCGAACGACGCGCCGCTACCGACTGCCGTTCCGTTCTCGACGGCCAGCCGATCGGTCCGCAGGCCGACGTACAGCGTGTCGTTGCCCCGGTCGGGGCGGACGGTCAGCCCGCCGTTCCGGGACGTGTTCAGGAGTTCGATTCGGGCGTCAGCGGGGCCGTCGATGCCGAAGTCGACCACGTCACCGGGGACCGCCGACTCGTTCCGGGCGGTCGCGAGGTCGAGAAACGCCTGCACGAAGCGGTCGGGGCCGGTGTGGCCCTGCACCGCCGTCCGGAAGGGTCCGAACAGGCTCGCACCCCCGGCCTCGTAGACCAGCGCCGACCCGTTCGAGACGGTCCCGGCGGTTGCTAGCGTGCCGTCAGCGGCGGCCGTCCGGAGGCTATCGCTCGTCGCGTTCGTGAGAGCATCGGCCGGACCGGTCCGCGCTTCGAGGGCCGGATCCGAGGACTCGGTGACCGTCAGCGTCGAGGTCGCGAGCGTGTCGTCGCGGTCGCGGATCGTGAGATCGTACTCCTCGGTGTCCAGCGGATAGTCACCGCCGGGCACTTCCGGGACGCGGATCGACTCGACGCTGTCCTCGGGAGCACGGACGCTCAGTCCCCGCCGTGTCCAGTAGGGACGAGCGTTGCCGTCGAACGGTGCATTTCGGCCGATCAGATGCGTGTTCAACGAGAGTGTGACGCGGCCGTCGTCGTTCCCGTCCACGACGGTCGCGGTGATATCCAGGTCGTCCCCGGTTATCTCCAGTTCGGCCTCGTCGGTGTGTTTTAGCCCGACCGGGACGGTGACGACGCCGGACTGGGCCGTGGAGAACGTCGCACCGTCGCCACCGTCGTCGAGGAAGCCAGCGCCGACACACTCACATCGGACGACCTCGGTCGTCGCTGTCGCCGTCGTGTTCCCCGCCGCGAACTCGAAGGTGTACGGGCCGGTCACGGCGGTCGAGAAGTTCGCCGGGATAGTCGCCGTCCGGTCCAGTACGCGCATGCGGAACACGCCACCCTCGGTCTCGCCGAAGTCCGCGACGTCGGGGTCGTCGGTCTCCAGTTCCTCGTCCAGCACCTCGGCGATCGACGAGGCGTCGAGGCGCTCGCTGCGTACCATCACCGTGTAGTTACTCCGATTCGCCGTGAGTCGGAGCGGGTTGTGCGTCTCGGGGACCGTCACGTCACTGGAGGGCCACTCCGGGGACGCGAACGAGGCGTTCAGCGTCAGGTCGTCAGTGACGTTCGTCGCGCCGGTCGTGTTCGATACGCCGTCGGTCTGGGCCGCGGCCGGCCCCGTGGCGACTGCCGCGACGCTCGCGAGCGCGAGCGCACAGAGGGCCAGGGCGGCTGCGTGCTGTCGTCGTGCACTCATGTCTCTCTCCCACCCGGAGGGTTTCGTTCAGGGCGGATATCCGAGAAACTATTCAGCGAGTATGAATGTCTTTTGGTGTCAGTTCGAGTGACAGAATATCGAACAGGAACCGGCGGAATACGGACGGCGATCAGTCGCCGAAGACGGTCTGGATGTGACCCAGTGCCTCCTCGCCTTCGTCCCAGTCGACGAAGACGGCGACGGAGGTGGCGCTGGTGATCACGTCGTGGACGTTGATGCGTTCGTCCGCGAGGGGGGCGACGATGCGGTTGACGATGCCGGGTTCGGTCTGGAGTTCGCCGCCGGTGACCCGGATGACGGCGTAGGGGTCGTCGACGGTGACGGAGGAGAGGGTGCTCGACTCGACGACCTCGTCGTGGAGCAGCGTCTCGGCCTCCTCGGCGTGGTCCGCGTCGATGTAGAAGGTGATCGAGTCCATCCCGGAGGAGACGGCGTCGACGTTGATACCGGCCTCGGACAGCGCCGTCGACAGTTTCGAGAGGATGCCCGGCTCGTTCCGGACCGCGCGGCCGGCGACGGTGAGACAGGACAGCCGGTCCTCCTGCATGTCGATGAGGTTCTCGAACTGCCCCTCGATGGAGGTCCCGCCGGTCATGATGTCGCCGTGCTGGTAGTGGACGACCCGGACGCTCATGTCCTCGCCCTTGTAGGTGAGTGCACTCGGGGCGACAACCTCGGCCCCGCGGAAGGAGAGATTTCGGAGTTCGTCGACGGTGATCTCGCCGACGTTGCGCGCGCCCTCGACGACGCGCGGGTCGCCGGTCATGACGCCCTCGACGTCGGTGACGATGACGACCTCGTCGGCGTCCATGTACTTCCCGAGCATCACGGCGGTCGTGTCCGAGCCACCGCGGCCGAGTGTCGTCACGTTCCCGGCGTGATCCTGTGCGAGGAACCCGGTGATCACGGGCACCACGTCGTCGTTGTGCATCTGTTCGGCCAGCACCTTCGCGCGGCGGGTGGTCTCGTCGACGTCGACCTCGCCGTGTTCGTCGGTGATGACCGGCCAGTCGTCGCTGCCCGGTTCGAGGAAGACGGCGTTGACGCCGCGGGCGGAGAGTGCGCCCTTCAACATTCGGACGGAGGTCCGCTCGCCCATGCTGACGATTTCGGCGCGGTCGGCCTCGTCGGCCTCGTACTGGATCTCGTCGAGCAGGTGGTCCGTCGTCGACCCCATCGCGCTGGCGACGACGGCGACCTCGTGGCCCGCCTCGACGGCCGCTGCGATCGAATCCGCGGCCCGGTTGACCCGGTCACCGTTTCCCAGACTCGTCCCACCGAACTTCGAGACTACGCGCATACGATCACCGCCGCTGGCGTGTGTGCGTCGCTCATGTGCTGGCGTTAACCAGCGCCCGGGATAACTGTGTTCATTAGCGATGCCCGTCCGAACGCCCGGTTTCGACGACCGCCCCGGAGCAACTATTTTCCCCGGAGAGCGCGATGCAGGAACATGGACGTCCGTGACGCCGTGGAGGCGGATGCCGGCCGACTCGCGGAGTTGACCGGTGCACCGACCGACGTAATGTGCAACCTCGTCCACGACCGGACGGTCCGGGTCGCCGAGCGCGACGGAGAGATCGTCGGCTTCGTCAGCTACGACGCCCGCGAAGGGACCATCCACGTCACGCAACTGGAGGGCGAGCCCGCGATCTGTGACCGCCTGCTCGAAGAACCCGTCCGCTTCGCCCGCGGCGAGGACATGGCCGTCGAGTTGCTCGTCCCCGAACCCGACGACGTGGTGCAGTCCGCCGCCGACGACGCCGGCTTCGACCGCGTCGGCTCCGGCCCGCTGTTCGAGGGCACACCGACCGTGAAGTACCGGCTCGACGGCTAAAAGAGCGAGCGAACCGCTCGCGATCAGGCGAACTTCCGAATCGTCAGATCGAGCGTATCGAGGTCGACGATGGGGGCCATCGCGGTGTCGGGATCGATGTTGACGCTCTCCTGGAACGCAGTTTGAGCCTGCCAGCAGCCCGAGTTGATCGTGAGAACGTTGTGGTACTTGCCGTAGCCGAACTTGTGGACGTGGCCGGCGTGGAACACGTCGGGCACCTCGTCGATCACCAGATAGTCCTCCTCCTCGGGAGCCAGCCGCGTGTGCCCGCCGAACTGCGGTGCGACGTGGCGTTTCTTCAGCAACTGGTACATCGCCCTGTGGGGTTCGTCGTAGTTGGCCTTCTCGTCGGGCAACTCGGCGATCACCTCGTCCAGCGAGACGCCGTGGTACATCAGGACGGAGACGCCTTCGACGGTGACCGTCGAGGGATTGGCAGTGATCCGGCAGTCGTGAGCCGACATGATCTCCCGTAACTCCTCGTCGAATCCCGGCTGGGGCTCCGCGAGGCGCACGGCGTCGTGGTTGCCGGGAATCATGACGATCTCCATGTCTCCGGGGACCTCCTTCAGGTACTCCGAGAACTCCCGGTACTGGTCGTAGATGTCCACGATGTCCAGTTCCTCGTCCTGGTCGGGGTAGACACCGACACCCTCGACCATGTCGCCCGCGATCAGCAGGTACTCGACCCGCTCGGCCTCCTCGGTGTGGAGCCAGTCGGCGAAGCGCGACCACGCGTCGGCCATGAACTCCTGGCTGCCCACGTGCACGTCGCTGACGAGGGCGGCGCTGACCTCCCGGTCGGCCGTCGAGGGCTTGTAGGTCCGGGGAATCTCCGGGAAATAGAGGTCGTCGACGAAGAGGATCCCGTCGCCGTCGCTGTTGTCGTCCGAGAGGGTGCCCTCGACGGCGATGACCTCGTCGTGGAGCAACTCACTGACCTGTTCGGCGGTGTCCCGGTCTTTCATCACGAGACAGGGGTAGACCCCGTTCGTGTCTTCGAGTTCGATCAGCCAGTGCCCGCTGGCCGTCGACCGGATGTCCGAGACCATCCCGACGATGGCGGCCTCGCTCCCCCCGGCCATCGACGAGAGCGTGTCCGTCGGACGGTGGTTGATCCGCCCGCGCAACTGCCCGCTGAGTCGCTCGTAGCGGTCGCGGAACACGGCCACGAAGTCGCTGTACTCGCCGGTCCCCGTCGACTGCCCGGTCATGTCCCCCTCGATCTCTACGTCGTGCAGGGCGGTGTCGATGGACCGCTCGCCGGTCGGCGCGGGGTCGCTCGTCGTTCGCCGGTCGGTTTCCGCGGTCGCGTCGGACCCGGTGCCAGCCGATTCGGCGGCGGCCGGACCGGTCGCCTCCGACGCTCTCACGGACCCCTCGGACCCCCCCGTTTCAGGTGGAGCGCCAGCCCCGGATTCGGCCGACGTGGCGGGGTCCGTTCCACTCGAAACAGAGGGGTCGGGAGTCGGTGGCTCGGATGCAGCGTCACCCGTGGTCGCAGTGGCGGTCGAGCGCTCGCGGGAAGGGTCCGCGTCGGCCAGGGTCGACTCGACGTGGTCGGCCGAGAGCTTGATCGCGTCGTCGGGCGCGGTTTCGAGTGCGCGCTCGATGGCGCGTGCTGGATCGTCGGCGTTCGCGAGCAAGGTGACGGCCTCGCGGTCGGCGTTGTAGCCGCGCTGGGCGAGGACGCTGACGATGCGGGCGGGCGTCTCCAGCGGCACGGATCCACAGAACGGGTGGCGAAGCTAAAGCGTATCGGACCCGAAACCGTCGAGCAACAGGGGGGCGGACCCAGAAAGTTGAAGCGTCGCTCGGCACAACCCGGTAGCAATGAGCGAACGTAGCGACGAGGGGGAGCGACGGGGGCCGAATCCGCCGGCGGAAGGAAGTTCTGCCGAGCGGGGTGGGTCGTTCCTCGACGACTTCGCGACGAGCGTGCTGGCCGTCGTCGGTATCGGCATCCTTCTCTTTGCCATCAGCGGCGTCTGGCCGCCGATGGTCGCCATCGAGAGCGGGAGCATGCAACCGAACATCGGGGTCGGCGACCTCGTGTTCGTGATGGAGGAAGAGCGGTTCCCCAGCGACGATGCCATCGAGGACACCGGTGTCGCGACCGTCTACAGCGCGAATCAGAGCGACTACCGGAAGTTCAACCGGCCGGGGGACGTGATCGTCTACGAGCCAAACGGCAACGAGCGAGCCACACCGGTGATACACCGGGCCCAGTTCTTCGTCGAAGAGGGCGAGAACTGGTACGAGCGGGCCGACCCGGAACATCTCCCGAACGACGTCGACTCCTGTGAGGACCTCCAGCACTGTCCCGCGGAGTACGACGGGTTCATCACGCGCGGTGACAACCCGACCTCGAACAAGCGGTACGACCAGGTACAGGGCGTCTCCAGGCCCGTCAAACCCGACTGGGTGATCGGCACCGCCGAGTTCCGTATGCCCGGACTGGGCTGGCTCCGCCTCAACTTCCAGACGGGGCCGGTCGGGACCGCCGACGCCGCCGCGGCGGCGACCTGAAACGAGCCTTTTCGCGTCGTCAGTTGTCGAACCGCGCCTGCACGAACGGCTGGACGTCCTCGATGTCGCCCAGCCGGGAGTCCGACAGGAGAACTGCCTCGGTCTCGTCGATTGGCACCGAGAGGCTGATCTCCTTGGTGCGCCCGTACCGACCTTTCGAGACGACGACGGCGTTGACGATGCCCAGCATGTCCAGTTCGGAGATCAGATCCGTCACGCGCCGCTGGGTGAGCGTGTCCGCGTCGATCTCCTCGCAGAGGCGCTTGTAGATGTTGTACACCTCGCCGGTGTTGATGTTGTGGACGCCGTTTTTCTCCAGCAGGATGATCGCGAACAGGACCAGCTTCGACTGCGTGGGGAGGGTCCGGACCACTTCGACCACGCGGTCGAGTTCGATCTTCTCCTGGGCGCGCCGGACGTGATCCTCCTCGACGCGTTCGGTCTGACCGCGCTCGGCGAGTTCCCCTGCGGTCCGCAACAGGTCGAGCGCCCGACGAGCGTCCCCGTGTTCCTGTGCGGCGAAGGCCGCACACAGCGGGATCACGTCGTCGGAGAGGGCCCCCTCCTCGAAGGCGTCGTTCGCGCGGTGCTGGAGGATGTCCCGGAGCTGGTTGGCGTCGTAGGGCGGGAAGACGATCTCCTCCTCGCCGAGGCTGGACTTGACCCGCGGGTCGAGGAAGTCGGTGAACTTCAGGTCGTTGGAGATGCCCATGATCGACACCCGTGAGTTGTCGAGTTCGGAGTTCATCCGCGAGAGGTTATAGAGGGTGTCGTCGCCGGATTTCTCGACGAGCTTGTCGATTTCGTCGAGCATGATGACGACCACGCGCTCGTGGTAGTCGACGGCCTCGAAGAAGCTGTTGTACACGCGGTCGGTCGGCCACCCGGTCATGGGGACCTCCTCGAACTCCTCGCGGTCGTCGTCCAGGTCCTCGATCCGGGCGTCCAGTTCGTCGACGGTCTCGATCTCGTCGATCCCCGGCCCCGAGCCCACGGACACCCCCGTTTCGAGTGCACTCCCGTCTGCGGAAGCCAGGGCGGAGGGGTCGTCTTCTGCCCGTTCGCGGAGGTCTTCCAGTTCGGCGATACGGTCGTCGATCACCGACCGGTTCTGCTCGATGAACTTGTTGGCCAGTTGCGCGAGCACGCGGTACTGGGTGTCGGTGACCTCGCAGTTGATGTACTGGACCTCACAGGGGACCTCGTACTTCTGAGAGGTGGTCTCCAGTTCCTCGCTGACGAACTTCGCGCTCGCGGTCTTGCCCGTCCCGGTCTTGCCGTAGATGAGGATGTTCGACGGTGTGTCCCCGCGCAACGCCGAGACGAGGATCGTCGCCATGTTGTTGATCTGTTCCTGTCGGTGGGGAAGCTCCCGGGGCGTGTACGACGGGCGCAGTACCTCCTTGTTCTCGAAGATGGGCGCGCCGCTGAGCAGGTCGTCGAACAGTCCGCGCGACGCCTCGTCGAGGTCGCCGTCTTCCTCGACGTCGTCGAGTACCACGTCGTCCAGCGACGAGTCGGAGATCGACGTCTCTACGTCGACGCTGGATCGGCTCTCGTCGCCCGCCGCATCGTCGAGCGGTGACTGGCCGTCGGGCCCGCTCTGCCCGTCTCGCTTCCCCGCTCCCGTGTCCGGTCCGTCGGATTCGTTTCCGCTCCCTGTCATAAACGTACCCCTCTGTTTCGGGTGGAGAGGAACACCACGCGTCCCAGAAACGGCCCGTGAGTCGTCGAAGATCCGCTGTAGGTGGAAATCGGGCTTTCCGAGGACGTCCAGTTGAACCACAAGAACCCGTGGTTGACGAGCTATTAAATATTTCGATCGTTGAATGATCAATAGTCCACAGTATGGAGCCGTTGCATCCGATATCAGACCGTAGAGTCGGCGTTCTCGGCGATCGACGAGAGTGGGAAGACTCCGCTGACACCGGGGAACACCCCCGTTTCAGGTGTAACGGAGAATAGATCCGTCTCACCCGGGAAACGATGTGAACGTGACGTGCAATTCGAGCCAGAGAGGAGAGCAGTAGTTCCGGCCAATAGCGTCAACGGAATCGAGAGATCTAGTTGACGTTTTCGAGTGAGCGGATCGACGAGAGAGCAAAAGACGAGAGAGCAGAACCGGAACACCAGCTGGGATCGTCGTAGGTTGGAGAACGGTTCCGGTGGGGAGAGCGGTTCGACGGGAAAGGATGGGGTGGGGAGGGACCCCCCCACCCCTTCGTTTCGGGTGGAACGGTGTGGAGGAGGGGTGGGGGGACCCCCTCTCTAGAGAGGGGAAGCATTAAGTAACCACTCTAACAATCAAACCCGTAGAACACCCAAACACCCTTTCTTCTAGTGGAGCTAGTATGTTGTGTGGCTAGAGTCAGCGAAATCAGCTAGACTAGTGGAAAGTATGCCTAGAGGCACGCTCCCGTGGAGTAACCTCCATATCCATCGACGACTCGCTGCTCACCCCCACCCCGGCATTCCTGCCGTTCCACTCGAAACAAGGGGGTGGGGGGCTTCCATCCCGGTCAGTCCAGATCAGGTTTTCACCGCACTGTGGTAACTGGTACCGTGGCATTCCCATTCGTCATCTACACCCTGCTCCGTTTCGGGTCCAGCCCGATCATCCGCCAATACTTTCCCGTCGACCCTCCCCCGTCAACACTTTCCCGTCGACACTCTCCCGCCGACCCTCTCCTGTCGACACTCTCCCATCGACCCTCTCCTGTCGACACTCTCCCATCGACACCTTCCCGTCGACTACCTCTGCCCGGCTCACGGGACCGTTTCTTCCGTTGGTTGCTTTCCGACACGTCCAGCGGACGTGCCATATCCTGCCCCGTCCATCGTTTCACCCCATCGTTTCCCCACGAACCGGCCACTCTCCCACCGAATTAGTATCGGAGTATTTATGTATGTCTGACGTACACTTAAGTCGATTCGGTCGGGAAGTACCCGCAGAAGCTCTCTCACGGAGAGAGCGGGAGGCCCAGGATGGGACTGATCACGGACATCCGAGACAGTATTTCGTCGTTGTTCTCGGCGCAGGACCCGAAGCGAATCGGTATCTACGGTCCACCAAACGCCGGGAAGACGACGCTGGCGAACCGCATCGCTCGCGACTGGACAGGTGACGCTATCGGCCCGGAGAGTCACATTCCACACGAAACACGGCGCGCACGCAGAAAGGAGAATGTCGAGATCGAGCGCAACGGCAAGTCGGTCACCATCGACGTGGTCGACACGCCCGGTGTGACGACGAAAGTCGACTACACCGAGTTCCTCGAACACGACATGGAGAAAGACGACGCCGTGCGCCGCTCACGCGAGGCTACCGAAGGCGTCGCCGAGGCCATGCACTGGCTGCGCGAGGACGTCGACGGCGTCCTCTACGTGCTCGACTCCACCGAGGACCCGTTCACGCAGGTGAACACGATGCTCGTCGGCATCATCGAGAGTCAGGACCTGCCCGTCCTGATCCTCGCGAACAAGACCGACCTCGAGGACTCGAACATCCGCCGCATCGAGAACGCCTTCCCCCAGCACGAGACGCTGCCCCTGTCGGCGCTGGAAGGCGACAACATGGACGAGGTCTACGACAAGATCGCGGAGTATTTCGGGTGATCTCATGCCGGAAGTGAAAAAAGCAGACGACGGCGACGACGGCGTGCAGATCGACCTCATCAGCGGTGAGCGCATGGAGAACATGACCTCCATGGAGAAGATCCGGATGATACTCGACGGTGTCCACGAGGGGAACATCGTCATCCTCGAAGAGGGACTGTCACCGGACGAGGAGTCCCGGCTCATCGAGGTCACGATGACCGAGATCAGCCCCGACGAGTTCAACGGGATCGAGATCGAGACGTATCCCCAGTCCGGGAGCACGGACTCGGGACTGCTCAACCGGCTGATGGGCAACAACGAGACGAAGAAGCTGACGGTGATCGGGCCGGCGAACCAGATCGAGACGCTACACAAAGACGAGACGCTGATCAGCGCCCTGGTCTCACGGAAATAATGCCCCACCAGTGTACGAGCTGCGGCCAGGTGTTCGACGACGGCTCCAAGGAGATGCTGTCGGGCTGTCCCGACTGCGGCGGGAACAAGTTCCAGTTTCACCCCTCCACCGAGGACGTCCCGGACGAACCGGAGCCGTCGGCCGAACCGCCGGACCCGCCCGCGCCCGACAGCTCCGTGGCCCGTACCGTCGGGAGCGCGGCCGCAACCGTCCGCGACCTGGTCGGTGGCTCGGGCGGGTCGAAGTCCGCGGGCGCACCCGACGACGACGCGTCGTCCGCCGCCCCGGAACACACGCCGGCCGACTCGATTCCGTCTGAACCGGCCCCGGCCCCGGAACGCACCCCGGGCGAAAATCCTCCGTCACGTGAAGACGCCGCACAGGCCGACGCTCGCAGCGAAGTCGTCAGCCCGGACGAGATTCCCACGGATGCCGACGTGGACACCCGGGACGACGCACACGCACAATCCGACGCGACCGGCGACGGACCCGTCCCCGATTCGGCGGGCGGTACCGGCGGCCGCGTCGCAAGCGAACCCAGCGAGGACCGCCCGGACCTGAGTGACCTCCGCGAGGAACTCAACGACCAGTTCGAGAGCATCAAGGTCCTGAGTCCGGGACAGTACGAACTCAACCTGATGGAGCTGTACGACCGCGAGGAGTACATCATCGCCCTCCAGGAAGACGGTCGGTACACGATTCAGGTTCCCGAGAACTGGCACGATTGATCTCCCGCTCCACTCGTCACGCTCGACGGACTCTTCGCTAGGTTACAGGAAACGACCCTGACATAATCGTTATACAAATGGCCGAGTATGCACTCGTCTGAGGACCATGCGACACCGCGAACACTCCCACATCCACGAGTGGGCCGCGCTCGTGGGGGAAGACGTCGGGGACTCGGCGATCGACGCGTCTGTCCGAACGGGCGGTGACGACGAGCGGACGGAGCTTCGATACCGCGACGACGCGGGCGTCGGGACGGACCACTGACCGGGCGGGCACTCGTCGTGGTACCGACTGACAATCGGGGTCGAAGAAATCGGGTTCGAGGGTACCGGGGCCGCTGATTCGTCCGGAGCCGACGGCTCAGGCGATCTTCTCGTACTGCTCGGAGAGCTTGTCGGCGGCGTCGTCGAGCAGGTCTTCCTCCTGGGCGGTCAGGTCCCAGTCGACGACTTCCTCGACGCCGTTCGCGCCGAGTTTGCACGGGAGACCGAAGGCGGTGTCCTCGTAGCCGTACTCACCGTCGAGTTTGATGGAGGCTGGCAGGACCTCGCCGGTGTCGTTGATGACGGCTTCGACCATGTGGGCCACACCCGTGGCCGGCCCCCACTCGGTCGCGCCCTTGCGTTCGATGACGTCCATGGCGCTCTCCTGGAGTTCTTCGAGGATCTGCTCCTGTTCGTCTTCGGTGAACTCGGGGTCGGTACCGTTGACGCGGACCTTCGAGAACACGGGCACCTGCGCGTCGCCGTGCTCGCCGAGGATCGTCGCCTCGACGTTCCCGACGGGTTCGTCGAAGCGCTCCGAGAGGACGTAGCGGAACCGGGCGGAGTCGAGGCGGCCGCCGAAGCCGATCACCTTGTGCCGGTCACGGTCGCCGACCTCGTACTGGTGACGGTTGAGGAGGTCGACGGGGTTCGAGGTGGTGATCGAGACGAAGTCGTCGGTGTGGTCTTCGAGCTGGCCGATGATGTCGCCCATGATCGGGGCGTTGTCGTCGGCCAGGTCGATCCGGGTCTGACCCGGCGACCGCGGCAGTCCCGCCGTGATGACGACGACGTCTGAGCCGGCGGTGTCCTCGTAGGTCCCCTGCCGGATCGTCGTGTTGGAGTCGTACGCGACCCCGTGGTTCGTGTCCGCCGCCTGGCCGATGGTCACGTCCTCCTGGTCCGGAATGTCGACGTAGACGAGTTCGTCCGCGATGTCACGCAGGGCGATGTTGTACCCCGCTGCGGCACCGACGGTACCCGCCGCGCCCACTATGCTAACTTTCGTCATATCGCACGTAACTCCCGTCGCCGGCGAATTAAACTCTTCTTTTTGGTCCGCCCGGCGACGCCCCCGTCCGACACCGACTCGTCCCACGACCCCGCTGTGGGACACACGTGAGTATCAGCGCAGATATTCCTCCGGAACGAAGGCGGGACGTGAACCACTCGTATACGATCTCTGGCCCTCAGAATGGGGATCACATCGTTACTGGATTCACGTATGATAACAGAGAGTCAAGCTTAACCCGTTGCTGACGAGAGTGTAACGCACTCAGTCGCACGCAACGCGGGGGCATTTCGGGTCGAACCGTGCGGGCGTGGTCGTCTGGACGATACGATGGCGTGGACGCTCTCACTCTATACGATCTGTGGGCTCGTGGCCGCTGCGGTAACGGCCGGGACCGTGTGGTTCGTCTGGGACGCGCGCTCGGATCCGCACGGTCCGGCGTTCCTCGGTCTCCTGGTCACGGCCTCGGGGTGGGCGTTCAGCTACGCGATCCAGCTCGGCCACACGACCGTGTCCGGACAACTCCCCTGGCAGACGCTCGCCCTGCTGTTCGCGGGGCCGGTTCCGACGCTGTGGTTCCTGTTCGCTCTCAGGTACGTCGGCGCGGACCACTGGCTCACCCGCTGTCGCGTTGCGATCCTCTCGATCGAACCCGCCGTGTTCGGACTCTTCGTGCTCACGAACGGGTACCACCACCTCATGTACTCGGCGACGGGGCTCACCCAAACGGCGTGGGGGCCGATCATCGACATCACGCTCGGGCCGGGATACATCGTCCTCGTGGGCTATGCCTACCTGATCGTCACGATCGGGCTGGCGATTCTCCTGCGGGATTTCGTCCAGTCGTCGGCCCTCTACCGTCGGCAGGTCGGTCTGCTCGTCGTCGGCGGGTTCCCGTCGATGCTGACCCACGTCCTGTTTTCGATCCGCGCGGGCCCGGTGCCCGACCTCGATCTGACGCCGTTTGCCCTGTCGATCACAGCGCTGTTTTTCGGCCTCACCATCTTCCACTGGGATCTGGTCGACCGCTCCCCGGTGGCCCGGGAACAGGCGTTCCAGCGGATGGGTGACGGTCTGGTAGTCGCCGACAGTTGCGACGAAATCGTCGAGGTCAACGGCGTGGCCAGACGCGTCTTCGACCCGACGCCGGAGGAAGGCCGCGTTATCGGGTCGGTCTTCCCCGAGACCGATCTGGCGGGGCTGGACGGCGAGACCGTGACCGCGACCATCGACGGCACCGAACGCACCTACGACTGCCACGTCGTCCCCTTCTACGATCACCACGAGCAACTCACCGGCCGCGGCGTCGTCCTCCGGGACGTGACCGAGCGCCGGGCCTACGAGCAGCGACTGGAGGTCGCCAACCGCGTCCTCCGGCACAACCTCCGCAACGACATGACCGTCATCCTCGGGCGCGCCGACCAGCTGGAGACCGCCGTCGACGGCGACACGACGGCGGTCGACATCATCCGCGAGACCGTCCACGACATCATGGACGTCAGCGAGAAGGCCCGCGAGATGATTCAACACACCAGATTCGACGATCTCGACCGCGAACCAGTCGACGTCGTGAGCGTGGTCGAGCGAGCGCTGGCGCGCTTTCGCGACACACACCCCGAAGTGTCCTGGCGGTTCGACGCTCCGGATTCGGCCACCGCGCTGGTGGCAGGGGAGGAATCGCTCGCGACGGCGGTCGAGAACCTCCTCGACAACGCGGTCGAGCACAACGACGGCGACTGCCCAGTGGTCGCCGTCGCCGTCGAGGTGGACGACGACCAGGTGCGGCTCACCGTCGCCGACAACGGGTCGGGTATCCCGGAACTCGAACGGGACGTGTTCGTCTCCGGTACCGAAACGCAACTCAAACACAGTCAGGGACTGGGTCTCTGGCTGGTCTACTGGCACGTCACCGCCTCCGGCGGGGACGTGTCCATCGACGTCGACGAGGACGGCTCCGTCGTCACCATCTCGCTCCCCCGGACCGACGGCCACGGGGACCTGATGGATGCCGAGCCGACCGGAATCGACGTGCCCCCCCGCTCCACGTCGGCGACCCGGTGAGCCACTCGACCCGAAACGTTCCCGTCCCGGCCCGCAAGCCATTTTCCGCCCGGCCGTCTCTACTCGTGTATGAGCGACTTCGACAAGGAAGCCGAACGCGAGAAGTTGCGCGAGAAGTACGGGCGCGACGAGGACGACCGCGAGGCGACCGAGCGCATGAGCGACCTCCTCCTGAAGGGCGCGACGATGACCAACGCCCACTGTGGCACCTGTGGCGACCCCATCTTCCGCTACGAGGGTCAGGAATTCTGCCCGACCTGCCAGCAGGTCGTCAGCGAGGCCGACGAGGGCGGCGAGCAGGCCCCCGAGGAGCCTGCCGGTGCCGAGATGGACGCAGCGGCCGACGCTGAAACGAACACAGTCGCCGACGCTGAAACGAACGCGGCCGCCGACGCTCCGACGGACACACCTGACGAGCAACCGGATCGAGCCGACACCGGAACGCCCCGACCCGGTGCGAACGGCCGGGCAGACCCCGGTACCGCCGACTCCGCGACCGGCACACCGGCCACCGACGACAACGCCCCCGCCGACTGGACCACCAGTATCGATCCGTCGGTCGCCGACGCAGTCGAAACGGAGGGGCAGTCCGCAGGCAAGTCCCCGTCCACCGCACCGGATCGGGCGGCCGCCGACGCGGGGCCCGGCGCGGCGGGGTCCAGCGGGACAGGATCCAGCGGGGCGGGTGACCTCGCGGACGCACGCGCGACACTCACAAATGCGGTCACGCGACTGACCGCACAGGCAAACGCCAGCGACGACCTCGAACGGACGCGGGCCTACCTCGCGGCCGTCGAGGAGGCCGCCGACGCGCTCGCGGCGGTCAAACGCGCGGATCGGTAGTCGACTCCTCGCCCGGTCGGGCCGCCTCACCCGGCGTAGTCGTTCCCGACGACTTCCCGGATGCGTTCGGCAGTCACCGCGCCGACACCCTCGACTTCCTGCAGGTCCTCTTCGTCGGCGGTCATCACGGCCTCGACGCTGCCGAAGTGGTCGAGCAGCGACCGCGCAGTGACCGGCCCGACCTCCGCGATCGAGGCGACGACGTACTCCTGTTGTTCGGCGAGCGTCTTCGACTGTTTCTCGCCGTGGACGCTGACCTCACGGTCCTCCTGCTCTTGCTCGCGCGTGGCGATCACTTCCATGAGGTCGGCGGTCTCGTCCTCACCCGCCGTCCGGAGGACGCTCGCGCCGAAGTCGACCGCGAGCGAGGACAGCGCCCCCCGGATCGCGTTGGGGTGGACGTTGCGCTCGCCGTAGAGGTCCTCACCCTCCAGTATCACGACCGGGCGGGCGTAGTGGCGGGTGGCGTCGCCGATCTGCTCGAACATCGACCGGTCCCCGCCGGTCAGCGTATCGAGGAAGTCCCCCACGGTTTTCCGCTCGACCGCGACTCGATCCGAGAGCACGTAGTCCCCCACGGCCAGCGTCTCCAGTCGCGTCTCGATCCCGTCGCGGGTCGAGAGATCTCGTGCGATCGTCGAATCGAGTTCCCGCTGGTCGGCAACGATCTCGACCGTCTCGCCGTCCGGTTCGGCCTCGGCGACGACGCCGTCCTCGCTGTCGCCGTCCTCACCCCCCTCGGACCCCCCGGTTTCGTCTCCACCGACTGACCCGTCGGCCGAACCGCCCCCCGTTTCCTCTCCACGACCCGTCGAACCGTCGCTTGCCCCCCCAGTTTCGTCTCCACTCGAAGACCGGTCGGTCCCGTCGACGGCGAACGCGGAGAGGCCCGACTGTCCTGCCGTCCGTGACCCCCCGTCCCCATCCGATCCGCCACTCGCCGACCCCTTCGTTTCGTCTCCACTCGCCGATGCATCGCCGTCTTCGGTGCCGTCGCTCGCGGACCCCCCGGTTTCGTCTCCACCGGCGGACGTGTCGGTCTCTCCGACGCGGTCGCCATCTTCGCCGGTGTCCCCCTCGCCATCATCGCCGGTCCCGTCCTCGTCGGCGTAGTCGTCGAGCGTCCGGCCCTCGACGAGTTCGGACTCGATCTCGCCGGCGACGGACTTGAGTTCGCGTAGCTCCCGTTCCATCCGCTTCTCGTCGTTGCGGGACTTCCAGAAGTAGGCCTCGTCGCGGGTGTCCTCGGCCAGCAGGACGACCACCGCTCCCTCGGTCTGGCGGCCGGTTCGCCCCTTCCGCTGGATCGAGCGGATCGCCGTCGGCACGGGTTCGTAAAATAGGACGAGGTCGACCTCGGGCACGTCCAGCCCCTCCTCGGCGACGGAGGTCGAGACCAGCACCTCGAACTCGCCGGCGCGGAAGGCGTCCAGCGTCTCCTGTTGCTCGGTCTGGGTCATCCCCTCGCTGCCCTCGGTGTCCGATTGCCCGACGAACTTCCGGGTCTCGAAGTGGTCGCCCAGGAACTCGACGAGCGTCTCGGCGGTGTCCCGGGACTCCGTGAAGACGATGACGCGCTCGCCGCCGTCGAGACCGAGCGTCTGAGCCAGCAGGATGCGGGTCTGCCTGAACTTCGGGTGGAGGTCGTCGTAATCCTCCGCTCGGCGCATCGCCTCTCGAACCTTGGGGTCGGAGACCAGTCGCTGGTCGGCCTTCGAGGCCCCCGACGCGCGGGCGGCCTGTTTCAGCCGCTCGAAGTAGCGCCGCAGGGACTCCACGCTCTGGGTCTCGACGTAGTTGACCGCGGTGTTGAGCTTCCGGATCTCGGCGTGGAGGCTCATGCCCTGGTATCCCTCCGACTGGTCGTTGTCCATCAGCTCCCGGAGTTTCCCCTGGATGCGGACGAGTTCCTTCTCCGAGAGGTCCGGGCTGGTCTTCTTGGTCACGCCCAGTTCCTTGAGCTTCCCGAGCCGATCCGAGATCACGTCGTTCAGGGCGTCCCGGATCTCGATGACTTCCTCGGGCAACTCGACGCGCTCCCACGTGAGGTCGGTGTCGTGGGTGTACTCGGCCACGTCCGCGTCGTCCTCGGTCATCACTTCCACCTCCCGGAGGCCGAGGTTCTCACAGACCTGCAGGATCGCCTCCTCGTCGCCGCCGGGGGAGGCGCTCATCGCCGTCACCAGCGGGTCGTCGGCGTCGGCGTGGTAGCGCTCGGCGATGTAGTTGTAGGCGTAGTCGCCGCTGGCGCGGTGGCACTCGTCGAAGGTGAGGTGGGTCACGTCGGCGAGTGAGATGCGGTTCCCCACCAGGTCGTTCTCGACGACCTGCGGGGTGGCGATGACGACGCGGGCGTCGTCCCACAGGGCGGCCCGGTCGTCGGGGCTGACTTCGCCGGTGAAGACGACGATCTCGTCGTCCGGGATCTGGAGGGCCTCGCGGTAGAACTCGGCGTGCTGCGTGACGAGGGGTTTGGTCGGCGCGAGAAAGAGCGCCTTCCCCCCGACCTCGTGGAGGCGGTCGGCGGTCACCAGCAGACTCACGGTGGTCTTGCCAAGTCCCGTGGGGAGACAGACCAGCGTGTGATCGGAGACGGCGGCGTCGGCCAGTTCGACCTGGTACCGCCGGTCTTCGAGCAACCCCTCGGTCAGCATGGGGTGGTCGACGTGTCCGACCTCGTCGGTCGCTGCCATTGTCCGGGATACCCGCTACCGCCGGTTAAGCGTTCGCGTACCGGGGCGGAAGTGAAGCCTACTCGGTCGGTGGCCGTCGCGCCGCCGCGAGCGTCCGCGAACACACAGTTTAGCACCCCCCGGTGTGAACCGGGAGTCATGACAGACGACCAGCGGGAGACGACGGTTACACTGCCGGACGACGTGTACGAGCGACTGGGCGGCGACGACGAGGCCGTGGCGGAGACCCTGGAGACGCTGGCGGCCGATCACGCCGAGTTACAGCGATCCATCGCGCAGTTCACCGACGAGGGCGGCGAGCCGCCGATGGGCGAGGGACAGGCGGCGACGATGGCGGCGCTGGCCGACTTCGGCCCACCCATTGGGCAGTTGCTGGGGTTCGAACTGGAGGACGCCGAGCCCGGACGGGCGGTGCTGAGCCTCCAGCCCGGGCCGGAACACGCGAACCCGATGGGAACGCTCCACGGCGGTGTCCTCTGTGACCTGGGCGACGCCGCGATGGGGTACGCTTACGGCAGCACGCTCGGTCCCGACGAGTCGTTCACGACGCTAGAACTCGACGTGAAGTTCCTGCGGCCGGTGTGGGACCAGCCCCTGACCGCGGAGGCGACGATCACCCACGACGGGCGGACGGTCGGCCTCGTCGAGTGCGACGTGACCGGGCCCGACGGCGAACTGATCGCCAGCCTGGAGAGCGTCTGCATGACGCTGCGCGGTGACGACGCCGACGGTCGGTAGCTGCCGCGAAGTGATCGTGGAAATCGAACTTCGAAACGCGCCGAGATACTAATTACGTCACCGTACTGGTTGTTCGACACGAATGTCCGGAACTCGGGAGCGACGTGCGTCTCCCCCGGCTGGGGGGTCGGAGTGATGACCGATGCGTGAGTCCGAGACCCGGGACTGGACACCGCAGGAGGCGGCCCGGCACATGGCCGACCGGATCTGTCGCGGGTTCCGAGCCCACGACCGGAAAGAACGGGACGCGGCCATCGAGGCCTTCGGCACGGTCGACGCGCTCCAGTTCCAGCACGTCGACGCGGAGGCCGCGAGGCACGCTGCGACGGCGTACGTCGATGCGCTGTGGGCCAAAGACGCCGTCGAGGTCGACAACATGGCCGACGGCGAGATCGACGACGAGGCCCTCGCGGCCGCCGACTGGGACCCGGTCCGCGAGAAGTTCCGCGAGCGCGCTTCGATCGTCGGCATGGACCCCAGATACGCTCAGCTGTCGACGACCGCCTGGCGCAACCACAAGACGGGCCGGGACTACTGGACGCCGATCCAGCACGCGCAGGTGATCGAACTCCGCACCGCGATGGGCGACGAGGAGTACCCGCACAAGCCCCGCTACGGACAGGCCGGGTTCGGTCCCGAGGCGGCCCGGTACGCACTGGCCGTCGAACTGCACGACATGCACACCGATCGCCACTGGCAGCAAGCGATCGACGTGATGGAGCCGTACTTCGAGCGGATTCTGGAGGCGCATGACTGAGGATCACGGGCCCGGACTCTCCCCCGGGCCACTGGCCGACGCCGCGATCACCAGCGACGGGAGCGACGGCGAGGACGGCGACGACCGGGTGTCCATCCTCCACGTCGACGACGACCCGGACATGCTGTCGCTGTCGAAGACGATGCTCGAACGCCGGGACATCGACGTGACCACCCGGACCAGCGCCGAGGCGGGACTGGAGTACCTCGATGAGGCCGACGTTGGCTGTATCGTCAGCGACTACGAGATGCCACGGACCGACGGGCTGGAGTTTCTGGAGGCCGTCCGCGAGGAGTACCCCGACCTCCCCTTCATCCTCTTCACCGGCAAGGGCGGTGAGGAGATCGCGAGCGAGGCCATCTCCGCGGGCGTCACCGACTACCTCCAGAAGGAACCGGACGAGGGCCAGTACACGGTGCTGGCCAACCGCATCGTCAACCTGGTCGACCAGTATCGCGCGAAGCAGGCCGTCGAGCGGACCCAGAAGCGGTTCAGCAAGCTCATCGAGCACTCGACGGACGCCATCTCGATCATCAGCCCGGACGCGCGGTTCGAGTACCTCTCGCCCTCCGCGGAACACATCCTCGGCTACGAACCGGCCGAGATGATCGGCGAGTACATCTTCGACTACGCCCACCCCGAGGACCGCGAGGAGGCCATGGAGAAGTTCTTCGAGGCGGTCCAGGACCCCGACCGCCAGCCCGTCGTGGAGTTCCGGTACAAACACCCCGACGGCTCCTGGCCCGTGCTGGAATCCCGGGGTCGGAACCTGCTCGACGACCCCGACGTACAGGGCTTTGTCGTCAACTCGCGGGATATCACCGAACTCCGCGAACACGAACAGGAGCTGGCCCACCAGAACGAACAGCTCGAACGCATTCGCAGCGTCGTCTCACACGACCTGCAAAATCCCCTGAACGTCGCCAAGACGACGCTCGATCTGGCCGCAGAGGACTTCGACGACCCCGACCGCCGTGGGGGCGTCCCCGACCACCTCGACCGGCTCGGTCGCGCCCTCGACCGGATGGACGCCATCATAAGCGACATGCTGACGATGGCCGAGCAGGGCCAGCGCGTGGCCGAGACGGAACCGGTCGACCTGGAGCTCGTCGCCCGCGCCGCCTGGGAGATGGCCGGAGACGATCACGCGACCCTCCGGATCGAGGACGCGCCGACGATCCGGGCCGACGAGAGCCGCCTCCAGCAACTGCTGGAGAACCTCTTTCACAACTCGGTTCTGCACGGCGACACCGACGTGACGGTCGCCGTCGGCACCACAGCGGCCGAGTCCGACGACGGCTCCGTCGTCGACCTCTACGTCGAGGACGACGGCCCCGGCATCCCCGACGAGGAGTACGAGAAGGTGTTCGAGTCGGGCTACTCCACTGCCGAGGAGGGGAGCGGTTTCGGGCTGGCCATCGTCGACGGGATCGCCCGGGCGCACGGCTGGGAGGTCGAGATCACCGATCCCGATGGAACGCGGTCGAACGGCGACACCCCGGACACCGGCACGCGAGTCCTGATCAGCGGGATCCCGACCGAGTGAGGATCAAAACACCGGCGCGAGCGTCGTCCCGACGGTCATCGCGCCCGCGGCGACCAGCGGGATAGTCAGATTGTCGTCGATCACGTGCCCCCGAACGATCGGTTTGGCACCGTCGGCCAACATTGCCGCCAGCCCGCCCAGCACCGCCGCCACCGGCGGCACGAAGGGAAGCGCCAGCCCCGTACAGACGAGAAACATCGCGATCAGCACGCGCGGCCGCTTGATCGTCCGGAGCTCGTCCGAGCCGAGCAGGCCGGAGATCGGATCCCCGAGGGTGAGCATCAAGATCGCGGGGACGGCGATGGTAGGGCCGAACAGCAGGCCCGTTACAGAGCCGCTGAACACGTACAGGGCGTATCCCGCGAGGTTGTCCTGCTCGTACTCCCGGGTCAGCACGTCGTAGACGACCCACTCGAACCCGAAGCCGAGACGGGCCACCTCCAGCACGACCGTGACGGCCAGTCCGGCGACCAGCAGGTAACGGACCTGTGGCCAGGAAAACAGGTCGAGCAAGTAGAGCCCGGGTACCCCCGCGCCGCTCGCGTGGACGAGGCGGCGTGCGACCTCGTTGGCCATCAGAGATCGCCGACGGTCGTCCCGCCGGCCCGCAGGTCCGCCACGACGCCCGGCAGATCGTCGACCGCGACGCGGGCCTGGGCCGTCGTGTCCCGGTCCCGGATCGTCACCGTCTCTTCCTCCAGCGTGTCGTAGTCGACGGTCACGCAGTAGGGCGTCCCGACCTCGTCCTGCCGGCGGTAGCGTCGCCCGATGGACCCGGAGTCGTCCTCGGCGACCTCGAACCCGGCCCGGCGGAGCCGTTCGGCGATCTCGCTGGCCCGTTCGCCCAGGCCGTCCTTGTCCATCAGCGGGAAGACTGCTACTGTGGTGGGCGCGAGCTCCGGCGGCAGCGTCAGGACGGTCCGCGCCTCGTCGTCCTCGCTCTCCTCGGCCGCCGCTCCAGCGTCGTCCCGCGTCAGGTTGTGCGCCAGCACCGTGTAGACGAGCCGGTCGACACCGAACGAGGGCTCGACGACGTGGGGCGTGACGTGTTCGCCGGACTCGGTGACCTCCTCCACGGAAAAGCCAGTGTGTTCGACTGGAACCGTCTTCGCGTCACCGTCGACCTCGACCGTCACGGTGTCGTCCTCGAAGGTACTCCGATCCCGCTCGGCGAGGTCCTCGAGGGCCTCACTGACTGCGGCGGCGTCGCCGCCGAACTCTGGGCCGAGGTAGCTCATGTCGGGGTCGACCGTGGCGCGCTCGACGGTGATCGGATCGTCGTACTGTTTGAAGATCGTGAAGTCGTCGTCGGCGTACTCGCCGTGCTTGCTGAGGTCGTAGTCGCCCCGGTAGGCGAACCCGGTGATCTCGATCCAGTCACCGCCGATCTCGGCTTCGGCGTCCCAGCAGTCTGCGGCGTAGTGGGCGAGTTCGCCCGAGCGGTGCTGGCGGAAACGGAACCGATCCATGTCGACGCCGATCCGCTCGTACCAGTCCTGGGCGACGCCCAGATAGTAGGCCACCCAGTCGCTGCCGACGACGCCCTCCTCGACGGCCTCGCCGACGGTCATCGTCACGGGCTCGCCGTCCTCGTCGTCCTGCCGGGCTTCCGAGTAGAGGGTGACTTCCACGTCGGCGACCGATTCCAGGTCGGGTTCGTCGGTCTCGGGGTCGACGAAGTGTTCGAGCTCGGCCTGTGCGAACTCACGGAGCCGAACCAGCCCTTTGCGGGGGCTGATCTCGTTGCGGTAGGCCGCGCCGATCTGGGCGACGCCGAACGGCAACTGGCCGCGGGCGTACTCCTTCAGCCGCGGGAACTCCACGAAGATGCCCTGAGCGGTCTCGGGCCGCAGATACCCCGGCGAGGAACTACCGGGGCCGATGTTCGTCTCGAACATGAGGTTGAAGTCCTCGACGGGTTCACCGGCGAGTTCCGTGCCACACGAGGGACAGACCAGATCGTTCTCTGCGATGATCTCCTCGATGTCAGCGATGGCGATGGACTCGGCCTCCTCGATGTCGGTGTTGTCCTCGACGATGTGGTCGGCGCGGTGGGACGCGCCGCACTCGGGGCACTCGACGATCATGTCGTCGAAGCCGTCCAGATGGCCCGAGGCCTCGAAGACGGGTTCGGGCATCACGTTGGGGGCTTCGATCTCCATGTGGCCCTCGCGGCGGACGAAGCGGTCGCGCCAGGCGTCTTCGAGGTTCTCCTTCAGCGTCGCCCCTTCGGGACCGTAGACGTAGAAACCGGAGACACCGCCGTAGGCCTCGCTGGACTGGAAGAAAAAGCCCCGTCGCTTGGCCAGTTCCGTGAGCTGGGTTGCGGTGTCGTCGGTCATCGGTAGAGTGCACGCAGGAGGTCCACGTCCTCGACGATGCCGGTCAGGGTGTCGCCGGAGACGAGCGGGAGCTGCTCGATGTCGTTGTCGATCATGAGCTGTGCGGCGTCACGGGCCGTCTTGCGCTTCGAGAGGGTGATCACGCCGTCGCTCATGAACTCCCGGACGGGTTTGGCGGGGATCTCGACGTTGCGAGTGGGCATGTAGCTGTTGCCGACGGCCTTGACCGACTCCCACTTCCAGTCGTCGTCGTCGTCGGCGATGGATTCGCCGGTGTCGGCCTCGCCTTCGACGACACGGGCCACGTCGAGGATGTCGACCTCGGTGATGATGCCGTCCATGTTGCCCTCCTCGTCGAGGACGACCGCGTAGGGCACGTCCGCGTGGGAGAGTTCCCGCTCAGCCACGGGGAGGGGCGTCTCGACGTAGACGCAGTTGATCTCGCGGGTCGCGAGGTCGCCGACCTCGGTATCGCCGTCGACCTCGTCCTCGGCGATGGCGCGAATCACGTCGGTGATGGTGACGATCCCTTCGAGCCGCCCGTCGACGACCGGGACACGGCGCGCGTTCTCGGTGACCATCAGCTCCGCGACCTCGGTGAGGTCGGCCTCGGCCGTGGTGGTGGGGACTTCTTCGACCAGGAGCGCGAGCTGGTCCTCGTCGGGCCGTTCGATCAGTGCGTCTCGGGAGACCAGCCCCCGGAACTCCTCGCCCGCTTCGGTCTCTTTGATGACGGGGACCGACGAGAACGCCCGCTCCTGGAGGTACTCGAGGACGTCGTCACGCGTCCCTGGCAACTCGACCGTGACGACCTCCGAACGGGGCGTCATGGCGTCTGCGACCTTCATATTGGGTGCATCTCCTGTCCGCTCCTACTAAGGCCTTCACATTGGGCCCGCCCGCGCCCGCGACTGCTCGCGAACCACGCCCGGACGTCGGCGGGAGTGTACCGGCCCCACGGGCCCGACTCGCCGCCCCTTTGAAAAAGGAGACCGCAATAATCCGGCACATTTTTATAGGCGTGTGTAAGACTCACATGCATGGCACAGGATGGCGCTGCCAGGGAATCGATCGCAGATTGCGAAGCGATGGGCTCGGTCGACAGCGGCGAAGTCGACCAGTTCATTATCGCGTACCCGTGTCAGGACGACGCCTGGGCGTCCATCCCGCTTACAGAGGCCGCGTCGCTCGACGAGTGGTGTTGAGGTCGCCGCTCGTTCTCGTCTGATTTTCACCCCGGCAGCATCGGGTCCCTCGGACTGAACGGTGAATTTTTGACCCGTCCCGTCATGTGAGCCTACATGGATTATCGCGAAGTCGAGGGCGCCCGGGAGTACGTTGCCCGGCTCGACCACGGCGTGGGCTGGCGCAGCCAGATCGAGGAGTTCGCCGCCGACGAGGAGATCGACGCGGCCTTCTTCTTCGGGCTGGGTGCGGTGCAGGACGCGACGCTTCTGTTCTACGACCAGGACGAGCAGGAGTACTACGACGTCGAGTTCGACGAACCGTTCGAGGTCGTCCCCGCGGTCGGCAACGTCTCGTGGCTGGAGGGCGAGCGCTTCGCGCACACCCACATGACGCTCTCGCGTGAGGACGGCTCGGTCGTCGCCGGCCACCTGGACGAAGCCACGACGTTCGCGGGCGAACTCTACGTGCGCGAGTTCGACACGAAACTGGATCGGGAGCACGACGAGACGACCGACCTCGATCTCTGGCCGCTGTAATGCGGGAGGCAGACGAGCGGTACTTCGACCGGCTGGAAGCCGACCTCGACGACGCCTTCGAGGTGGCCACCGCGGCCCGCGAGCGTGGCGGCGACCCCACGAAAGACGTCGAGATCCCGACCGCGCGGGACATGGCCGACCGCGTCGAGAACATCCTCGGGATCGACGGCGTCGCAGAGCGCGTCCGCGATCTCGAAGGCGAGATGAGCAGGGAAGAAGCCGCGCTCGAACTCGTCGAGGACTTCGTCGACGGGTCGGTCGGGGACTACGACACCGACGCCGGCAAGATCGAGGGCGCGGTCCGGACCGCCGTCGCCCTCCTGACCGAGGGTGTCGTCGCGGCCCCTATCGAGGGGATCGACCGCGTCGAGGTTCTCCAAAACGACGACGGGACGGAGTTCGTCAACGTCTACTACGCCGGCCCGATCCGCTCGGCGGGCGGGACCGCGCAAGCACTCTCCGTGCTGGTCGCCGACTACGCCCGCTCGCTACTGGGCATGGACGAGTTCAAGGCCCGCAAAGACGAGATCGGCCGGTACGCCGAGGAGGTCGACCTCTACGACCAGGAGACGGGCCTGCAGTACTCCCCCAAGGAGAAAGAGAGCAAGTTCATCGCCGAGCACATGCCGATCATGCTGGACGGGGAGGCCACCGGCGACGACGAGGTGTCGGGCTACCGGGACCTCGAACGGATCGACACCAACTCCGCCCGTGGCGGGATGTGTCTGGTCTTCGCCGAGGGGATCGCCCTGAAGGCCCCGAAGATCCAGCGGTACACCCGGAACCTCGACGAAGTCGAGTGGCCCTGGCTCCAGGACCTCATCGACGGCACCATCGGCAAAGACGACGGCGACGAGGGAGAAGGTGAGGACGGCGAGGCGGCCGAGGAAGCGGAGGGCGACGACGAGGCCGAGGACGACGGTGAGGGCGACGAACCGGACGGCCCACCACGCGTCGACCCCTCGGAGAAGTTCCTGCGGGACCTGATCGCCGGCCGACCAGTCTTTACGCACCCGAGCGAACCCGGCGGCTTCCGGTTGCGCTACGGTCGCGCGCGCAACCACGGGTTCGCGACCGCGGGCGTCCACCCCGCCACGATGCATCTCGTCGACGACTTCCTCGCGACCGGGACCCAGATCAAGACCGAACGCCCCGGCAAGGCCGCGGGCGTCGTCCCCGTCGACACCATCGAGGGGCCGACGGTCAAACTCGCCAACGGCGACGTGCGCCGGATCGACGACCCCGAGGAGGCGCTGGAGGTCCGCAACGGCGTCGAGGCCATCCTCGACCTCGGGGAGTACCTCGTGAACTACGGCGAGTTCGTCGAGAACAACCACCCGCTGGCTCCGGCCAGCTACACCGTCGAGTGGTGGGAACAGGATTTCGCCGCCTCCGAGGCCGACGTGCAGGCGATGCGCGACTCGGTGCGGGTCGACCTCGACGATCCCAGCGCCGACGAGGCAATCGAGTGGGCGACCGAGTACGACGCCCCGATACATCCCAAATACACCTACTGCTGGCACGATATCTCGGTCGCGGAGTTCGAGCGGCTGGCGGGAGCGGTGACCGAGGGACGGGTCGCCGAGGCCGATGGCGCAGTTATGTCAGGGGATCGTAACGACGACCCCGCCGAGGGCGACCTGATCGTCCCTCGGCCCGAAGCCGAGGACGAAGACGTGTCCGGCGTCCTCGAAAGCCTCCTCGTGGAACACCACCAGTACGAGGACCGGCTGGTCGTCCCCGACTGGAGGCCGCTCGTCCGCTCGCTGGGTCTCACCGAACGTCTCGAACGGGAGTGGGGGCCCGACGACATCCCGACCGCGGCCCGCGAGTACGCCGACGGCGAGAACGCCATCCGCGCGGTCAACGCCGTCGCGCCCTTCGAGATTCGGGAACGCGCGCCGACCCGCATCGGCAACCGGATGGGTCGCCCCGAGAAGTCCGAATCCCGCGAACTCTCGCCGGCGGTCCACACGCTCTTCCCCATCGGGGAAGCCGGCGGGAGCCAGCGCGACGTGTCCAAGGCCGCCGACGCCGGCGACGCCGTCGAGGGCACGCAGGGCGACGTCGAGGTGCAGGTCGGCCGCCGGGAGTGTACCGACTGTGGCACCCGCACCTTCGAGGCCCGGTGTCCCGACTGCAACGGCGTCACCGACGCCGTCTACGTCTGCCGGGACTGCGACATCGAGGTCGAACCCGACCCCTCCGGTCGCGCGGAGTGTCACCGCTGTGAGAGCCTCGCCTCGCCCGTCCAGACCAAGACGATCAGCGTCCGCGAGCAGTTCCGCGACGCGCTCGACGAAGTCGGCCTCCGCGAGAACGCCTTCGACATCGTCAAAGGCGTTCAGGGGCTCTCCTCGAAGGAGAAAACGCCCGAACCGATCGAGAAGGGGATCCTGAGAGCGAAACACGGCGTCTCGGCGTTCAAGGACGGCACGGTCAGGTACGACATGACCGACCTGCCCGTCACCGCCGTCCGCCCCGCCGAACTCGACGTGAGCGCCGACCAGTTCCGGCAGCTCGGGTACGAGGAGGACATGCAGGGTGAACCCCTGCGCCACGACGATCAACTGGTCGAACTCAAGGTCCAGGACATCGTCCTCTCGAACGGCGCGGCCGAGCACATGCTCAAAACCGCGGACTTCGTCGACGACCTGCTGGAGAGCTACTACGGACTGGAACCGTTCTACGACGTCGACGACCGGCAGGAACTCGTCGGGGAGTTGGTCTTCGGGATGGCTCCGCACACGAGCGCGGCGACAGTTGGGCGAATTATCGGATTTACGTCAGCTGCTGTCGGATATGCGCATCCGTACTTCCACGCCGCGAAGCGTCGGAACTGTTTCCATCCCGAGACCGAAATCCGCTACGAGGACGGGAGTGGGCGACTTCGAGACGTATCCATAGAAGCGTTCGTCGAACGCCGACTCGACGACCCCGAAACCGACGGCTTCGGAGTCGAGTTCCAGGAGCTCGACGAGCGGGTTCCAGTTCAGTCGCTCGACGACGACGGCAACTGGGTTCGAAAGCGTGTCGAGGCGGTCTCGAAACACCCCGCACCCGACCACCTCGTCGAGATCGAAACCGAGGCCGGGCGGTCGATCACCGTCACGCCGGACCACGAGATGGTCCGATGGACGGGCGGTATCGAGTCCGTTCGCGCGCACGAACTCGAACCCGGCGACGCGATTCCGGTCGATGGAGGCGATCACGCGACACCTGCCACCACGACGCCCGAAGCGGTCGGTGACGGTGGCACGAACGTTGAAGTAGTAGACCGGGTCCAGTTCCGCCCGTCCGATGTCGAACACACGTACTGTCTCACGGTCGCTGATACGAACCGGGTCGTCGCGAACGGCATCCTCACCGGCCAGTGTGACGGCGACGAGGACTGTGTGATGCTCCTGCTCGATGGTCTCCTGAACTTCAGCAAGAAGTACCTGCCCGACAAGCGAGGCGGGAGTGTTGCAGAGGACTCCAGACTCGTCGCCGTCGATCCGGACGACAACGTTCGATTCCTGACCTTCGACGAGTTCTGGAACGAACTCGAATCGCCGCTGGAGGTCGACGGGAAGTTCCGAAAGCGGACCTGCTACGCCGAGGGCTGGGAAACGTACGCCTACGACGAAAATCACGAGGCGGCGCTGCAACCAATCGAGAAGGCGATCCGGTACCGGGCGGACGAGAACGAGTCGCTGGTCGAGATCGAGACACAGTTCGGGCGGTCACTCGAGATCACCGATCACCACAGCCTGTTCCGGTACGACGACGGAATTGAGGAAGTAGCCGGTGCTGACCTCGAAGAGGGTGATCTCGTCGTCGCGCCCCGCGAACTCGACGTCGAGGAAGAGCGGACGACCATCGACGTAGCCGAATGCGTTTCTGATCCGTACGTCGTCATCGACGATCACGTAGAGGACCTGCTGACGACGGCGTGGGAGACGACCGAGCGTGGGAGTCCGACCCATCAGGCGTTCAAATCGGGCCTCTCGTACCGCCTGAACAAAGGCAAGATTCCCTACGACCTGTTCGAAGAAATCCTCGACCGTGCTGGCTTCGAGGTCCCACGCGACGTACAGATCGGACTCGAAGGGTCGTCGGATGGCGTCTCCCGTCTCGTCGACGTCGACGAGGATTTCGCGTGGTTGCTCGGCCTGTTCGTCGCCGAGGGTACGACTTCGAGCGTCTGCCCGGCGATCCACAACGCCGACGAGGAACTCGTCGACCGAGCTGCGGAGATCATCGAGAATACACTCGGCCACGAACCCGGTCGTCGGTGGTCGAACCGAACTTACGAACTCCGGTTCCCGGCCGTCTTCCGTGATGTGCTGTACGAACTCGGGTTCGAGGATGCTGACTCGTACGATTCGAGTGAGAAGGTCGTTCCCGACTGTATCCTCGATGCGCCGCGGGAAGTCATCCTCCCGTTCCTCCAAGGATTCGTCGCCGGCGACGGGAGTGACAAAACCGACGACAACGTCACGACGGTCGCGTTTTACACCACGAGCGACGACGTGAAGGACGGCATCGTGTTCCTCTTGCACCGCCTCGGACTCGTCGCAAATATCTCCGAACAGACCGACCGCGAGGGGAACCGGCAGGACATCCACACGATCACGGTTTCAGGCGGTGCAACGGACAATCCACTCCATCGCATCCTCGACGGCGAGGAACCCTACCACCCCAAGAGTCTCGTCGTCTCGATTCCGGACGCGCTGATGGAGGTCCGGGAGATGGACATCGAGGGGATCAAACAACTGATTCCGAAGTATTTGAAACGCCGGGACAACATCTCTCTGGAGAAACTCCGCGAGGTCGTCCGCGAACTCGAATCGCGGGACCTGCCCGACGCCGCCGTGGCGCGACTCGACGATATCCGTCCGCTCGTCGACGGCGATCTCTCGTATCTGCGGGTCGAGAACGTCGACCGCATCGATTACGACGGTTATCTCTACGATCTGCAGGTCGGCGGCGACCCGATCTTTACGGCCAACTGGCTGTACGCCCACAACTCGATGGACGCGCCCCTGGTCATGTCCTCCCGGATCGACCCCACCGAGATCGACGACGAGGCCCACAACATGGACGTGATGGACCAGTACCCCCGGGAGTTCTACGAGGCCACGCGGGAGATGGCCGACCCCGAGGACGTCGAGGACATCATGACCATCGCCGAGGAGAACCTCGGCACCGACCGGGAGTACACCGACTTCCGGCACAGTCACGACACCAGCAACATCGCGCTCGGCCCGGATCTGTCGGCGTACAAGACGCTGGACGACATGATGAAGAAGATGAACGCCCAGCTTGAGCTCTCCCGGAAACTGCGGGCCGTCGACGAGACCGACGTGGCCGAGCGGGTCATCGAGTACCACTTCCTGCCCGACATCATCGGCAACCTGCGGGCGTTCTCCCAGCAGGAGACCCGCTGTCTGGACTGCGGCGAGAAGTACCGGCGCGTCCCCCTGACCGGTGACTGCCGAAAGTGTGGCGGCGACATGACCCTCACCGTGCATCACGGCTCGGTCAACAAGTACATCGACACCGCCCTCGAGGTCGCCGAGGAGTACGGCGCACGCGAGTACACCAAACAGCGCCTGGAAATTCTCGACAAGTCCATCCAGCGTATCTTCGAGAACGACAACAACAAACAGAGTGGGATTGGAGACTTTATGTAAACCCACCTTTTTTCGCCGGGGGAATCGCGCTCGCCTCCGGCGAGCGCTCAACCCCCGGCAAAAAACGTGGGTGAAAAAAGGCGGATCGCGCGCCGTGGCGCGCGATCCGTTGCTGTGCTGGCGGCCTCCGCGACCGCCCCGCACCGCGACCGCCCCGCACCGCGACCGCACCGCGACCGCCCCGCCCACTAATTCGACGTGTCCGCCTGCGTCGGGGCTGACGCTATCCCGTCGGTACGTCCGGCATCGAGAGCATCTGGCAGTAACCCGGGTGCCGATCTGGCCGTAGTTTTAACCGCGAGGGCGACCAATTTGGGCGGGCATGAGCGACTCGGCACAAGGCACGACGCCGTCGTTCGGGCAGACAGTTTACGACGACGAGGGGAACGAACTCGGGCGGATTCGCGGGTTCGACGAGCGCGGCTTCTACGTCACCCTCGACGAGGGAATCGAGGGCTTCTCGGAGGAACACGTCAAGTCCGGCCAGGAGTTCGGCGAGGCCGAGTTGATGTGGCGCTGCTGGGAGTGTGGCGAGATGGGTGACATCGACGAGGACATCCCGGAGGCCTGTCCCAACTGCGGCGCGCCCAAAGAGGACATCTATTACTGGACCGAGGACTGACCGTCGAGCGTGGAGGTCCTCGTCTTCGGCGCTGGCAGCCTCGGGTCGCTCGTCGGCGGCCTGCTCGCCCGACAGCACCGCGTGACGCTCGTCGGCCGCGACCCCCACGCCGCGACCGTCGACGCCGACGGGTTAACCGTCGACGGCGAGATCGAGTGCCACGTCGACCCGGCGGCAACCACCGAGATACCGGCCGACGCCGCGCCCGATCTGGCCATCGTGACGGTCAAGGCCTACGACACGGCTGCAGCGGCCGACGCGCTTTCCGACTGTGACCCCGAGATCGCCCTCTCGCTCCAGAACGGCCTCGGCAACGAGGCGCTGCTCGCCGAACGACTGGACTGTCCGGTGCTCGCCGGCACCTGTACCTACGGCGCGATGCTGCCCGACCCGGGTCGGGTCACCTGTACCGGCGTCGGCGAGATCGTGCTGGGACCACGGGAGGGTGGCGAGTCCGAACCCGCCGACCGGGTGGGGATGGCCTTCGACGAGGCGGGGATCGAGACTACCGTCGCGGCGGACATGCCCCGCCGAGCCTGGGAGAAACTGGCGGTCAACGCCGGCATCAACGGCGTGACGGCGCTCGCACGGATCGAGAACGGGGGGGTATTGTCCGAGCCAGCGAGCGAGGTGGCCGAGGCGGCCGCTCGCGAGACCGCCCGGGCCGCACGCGAGGCGGGCGTCGATCTGACCGACGAGGCGGCCGTGGCGGCGGTTCGCCGGGTGGCCGAGGCGACCGCGAAGAACACGTCCTCGATGTCCCAGGACGTGCTGGCCGAGCGTCGAACGGAGGTCGACGCGATCAACGGGACCGTCGCCGAACGGATCGACGCGCCGGTCAATCGGACGCTCGCGGCGCTGATCCGGGCCTGGGAACGGGACCGCGGCCTTCGATAAGTTGCAAAGGTTTAGTGGCTCGCCGTTCGGAGCCACTGGTGATGGAAATCTTCGGGTCCAGCGGCGTGCGAGGGGTGGCAAACGAGTACCTCAACCCCGAGTTCGTCGGCCACATCGCACAGGCGGCCGGTTCCGTCTGGGGTGTGGAGACCGTCGCGCTGGCCCGAGACACGCGGACGACCGGCGAGATGCTGGGCAACGCCGCCGCGAGCGGACTGGCCAGCGTCGGGTCGGACGTCCACCGCCTCGGTGTCATTCCGACGCCGGGCCTGCAGGCCTACTGCGAGCGGGTCAGCGTGCCGGGCGTGATGATCACCGCCTCGCACAACCCGCCCCAGTACAACGGCGTGAAACTCGTCGGGGCCGACGGGATCGAACTCTCGCGGGGGACCCTCGAACGCGTCGAGGAACGCCTGCTCGCCGGGGACTTCGCCGCGGTGCCGTGGGACGAGACGGGCCGCGAGGAACGCATCGACGACGCCCAGGACCGCTACGTCGAGCAACTGCTGGCCGCCGTCGACCGCAACCGCATCGCCGACGCCGGCCTGACGGTGGCCCTGGATCCGGGCCACGGCGCGGGGTCGATCACCAGCCCCCGGATCTTCCGGGAACTCGGCTGTGACGTGGTCACCGTCAACGCCCAGCCGGACGGCCACTTTCCCGGGCGGGACCCCGAACCCGTCGCGGAGAACCTGGCCGACCTCGGACGGCTGGTCCGGGCGGCCGACGCAGACGTCGGCATCGCCCACGACGGCGACGCCGACCGCGCCATCTTCTTCGACGAACACGGGGAGTTTATCGAGGGCGACGCTGCACTGGCGGCGCTCGCGGCCGCGGAACTGGACGCTGGCGACTCGGCCGTCTCCGCCGTCAACGTCTCCCAGCGGCTGGTCGACGTGGCCGCCGACGCGGGCGCGCACCTGTCGCTGACGGCTATCGGGAGCACGAACATCATCACGCGCATCCGTGACCGCCAGGCCGACGGCGAGTCGGTCCCCATCGCGGGCGAGGGCAACGGCGGGATCCTCTTCCCAGAGTACCGGATCACCCGCGACGGGGCCTACACGGCCGCGCGCTTCCTCGAACTGCTCACAGACCGGCCCGCCAGTGACGTGATCGCACCCTACGACGACTACCAGCTGCTCCGGACCGACGTGCCCTACGAGACCGACGACGAGCGCCGCCGCCTGCTCGACGCCGTCGAGGCCGTCGCCCGGGACGCCGACGCCACCCTCGATACGACCGACGGCTACCGGCTGGACTACGGCGACAGCTGGGTGCTGGCCCGCCCCAGCGGGACCGAACCGGTCGTCCGGGTCTACGCCGAATCGAGAGACCCCGAGCGAGCGGCCGACCTCGTCGAACGGATGCACGAAGCGATGGTCGACGCCCGCGACGTGAGTTAACCGGGCAGTTCGTCGAGCGTCGCCGCCAGTTCCTCCCGAGCCGCCCGTGTGGCCTCCAGATCCGCCTGCACCGCGCCCGACTGGAGCCGCTCCCGTTCCTCGTCGTCGAGTTGCTCGCGGGCCTGTGCGCTCGTCCGGAGTCGGTCGTAGTCCTCACGGTCGGCGAGCGACCGGACGGTCCGGGCCTTCGCCACCACGTCATCGGGAGCGAACCGTCCCGTGACCTGGATCAGCTCCCGGGCTAAAAAGTGCAGTTCCCCGGCGGTCGGCGGCGGCCAGGAGACGGTCAGGGGGCCGCCGTCGAGTCGCCGGAGGTACGTCTGGCTCGCTCCGATGGCCGTCTTCAGCGCCGCCCCGTCGTCGACGTAGTGGTCGAGCTTCGAGTTCGAGTAGTCGGCGTACTCTAGCAGGGAGGGGATCGGCTCGGTCCCCGTCGGGTGGGTCTCGACGTACTCCGTGAGTTTGGCGGGTGGCTGGCGGAACTCGACCAGTGGGAACGCCGCCGTCGCTTCGACGAACTCCAGCACGTCGCGGGCGCTCGCCTCGCCTTTGAACGCGCGGAAGGCGTCCGTGACGGCGTCGTCGTACGCCTCGATCGGTTCGCGGAGTCGCTCGACCGGCGCGTCGAGGTCGGCCTCGCCCATCGCGACGAGTGCTTCGAGGTCTGCGATCCGTTCGTCCAGTTCCCGGACGCGTCGCTCGGCGCGGGTGCGGAGCTTTTCGTACCGACTCCGGGTCGCGTCCCGCTCTTCGAGCAGCGCGGCGTCGTCGGCGGCCGGCGAGAGGGCCGCCCGGGCCTCGGCGAAGTCCGATTCTGTGAGCCGTCGCTGCTGCATGACGTCGTCGACCTCCTCGAAACACTCGCGGTGGGGCAGGTCGTCGGCCAACCCGTCGACGAACTTCTCCATCTCCTCTTGAAACTCGATGAAGATCTTGAAGTCGCCGTCCCCGGTGGCCTCCTCCTCGTAGGTGTCGAACAGTTCCTGCAGCCGGTCGTACTGCTCGGCGACGGCCGTGAGGTCGCCTTCGCCGCGCTCCTCGACCCGGGCCTGTGCGTCCTCGGCCGCCCGGTGGCCCGATTCGAGATCCGCGATCAGATCCGCCACGTCGTCCGGTCCGGGGCCGTCACTCATCGTATACGTCGTCGGGGTCGAACACCTGCTCACCGACGACCTCGCCGTCGATGGTGCGGTAGAAACACGACCGGTAGCCGGTGTGGCAGGCGCCGCCCTCCTGCTCGACCAGGTACAGGAGCGAGTCGCCGTCGCAGTCGACGCGGATCTCCTCCACAGATTGGGTGTGGCCGCTGCTGGCCCCCTTCTCCCAGAGCTCGTCGCGGCTGCGCGAGTAGTAGTGGGCCCGCCCGGTCTCGCGGGTCCGCTCGACGGCCTCCTCGGTGACGAACGCGAGCATCAACACCTCTCCCGACTCGGCGTCCTGGGCGACCGCCGGGAGGAGCTCCTGCTCGTCGAAGGCTAACTCGACGTCGGCGTTGTCCATACCACTCCTCCGACCGTCGCCCCGATATGCTTTGTGTCACCGCCGCCCGCACGCGATATCAACCGTGAATCCGACGCCCGGTCGATTTCAGAACTGATTACAGCGTCGGAAATCGCCGTCTTACTTGCTCTCTGTGTTCTCAGAAACTGTAATCGGGTGTGAGGATTGAAGCCGCTGTGGGGCCGAGCCTGTTTCGATGGAGCGCCGGAAGTTTCTGCAGCGTGCGGTGACCGGAGCGGCGGTCGGGACCGTCGGCTGTCTCGGGAGCGGCGGCGAGGTCGTCGTGACGGTCAGTCGGGACGTGTCGGTCGAACCCGGCACGGGCTGGATCCGGGAGATCCCCGACGTGTCCGACCCCGGGGGTTCGATCTCGTATATCTCCCGATCGAAGGCGCCCTTCGACGTGTACTTTTTCACGAGCAGGAAACAGATGCGGCGGTACGACGTCTACACGAGCGGTGAGGTCCCCGAGAAACTGCCGAGTGGCGACCAGGACATCGGCCGCACGGCCACCGAGACCGCAAGCGGGGACTTCAAGGCGAGTTCGAAAAACGACGGGGGTCGGCAGTCGATCGACGAGAGCGGGCCCTACTACTTCGTCCTCGATCACTCCGACTACCCGGCTGCCGGCGGCGCTCGCCCGTCCGAGATGCCGGACCGGCGGTCGATCTACCTCGATCTGACCGTCACGAAACAGCGGTTCGGGCTCTAGAAGACGCCCAGTCCCTCGATCACCGCGTACAGCACGTCACCGTAGGTCAGCCCCAGCAGGAGACCCAGGAACATCGGGACGAGGAAGGGGATGCCGGGCGTGATCCACACCTCGTCGTCGCTCGAAAGCACCGTGAGCCCCTCCCGCAACTGCTCGGGCGTGGTCCCGTACGCGCTGCCCTCGATCTCCTCGAAGAACCGCTCCGCGCCCCAGGGGTCGGCGATCCCCTCTTCGTCAGGTGTGCCCGCCTCGTCGCTATCACGTGACTCCACCACGGACTCGTCGGTCGGCGTCCCCCCGTCGGTCACCGCGATCGCGCCGTCACCGGGCGGGTTCGTCGCCGCCGGGATGCTCGACGGGTCGCGGTACTCGTCTGGGGCGGCCCGCAGTTCGTCGAGGCTCGCACCCCGCCAGGCGAGGTACATCCGGAGGGCGTCCAGGTCGAGGCCGCGCCGGGTGAACCCGTCGGGCGTCTGGAGCAGGCGGCCGTACTCCTCGTCGAGTCGGTCGGTCTGGACCGGTCGTCCGATGACCATCGCCTTGGCGACGTGGCCCCCCGCTGCGTTGCGCAGGGTCAGCGCCACGGGGTAGAACAGGCCGACGACGACCGTGTTCGAGAGGATCGTCATCGCGAACACGCCCAGTGTCGGGACGACGACCGGCAGGGCGAAGTCGGGAAACAGGTACGTCGGGAACGTGGGAAAGAGGACCGCGAGCGTGATCAGCGCCTTGGCGTCGGCCCCGCCGAAGCCGCCGATCCACCAGAAGCCGTAGGCGAGCGGGATCACGAACCCGAGGCTGATCGTCACCCGCAGGAAGTAGGCCCGCTGGTTCACGTAGCCCACCGTCGTCCCGGTCCAGACCTGCCAGGCCTCGACGGCGAGCGCGAGCACTGCGACCCCGAGCAGGGGGAGCCACGTCCGGTTGGGGACGCGGCGGGTCTCGATGTCCCGCCAGGCGGCCCAGCCAAGCGCCGGCACGGCCACCAGGCGCAGCAGGTCCGGGATCGACGCCGTCACGATATCGGTCGCTACCACACCCGGCCCCAGCGACGGCTAGGGCAAAGCGTTTGCGCACGACTCGAAACGGAGAAGGGCCGCGTTTAGATGACGCGGTTCTGCAGGTAGTCGAGGTGTTTCGCGTTGTAAACGATGCGGACCTCGTCGGCGTCGGGGCTGCCGATGCAGGTCAGTCGGACGTTCTTGTCTTCGACCTCCTCGTCGGAGAGGATCTGCTGCATGTCCATGTCGATCTCGCCTTCGACGACGATGGCGGCGCAGTTGGCACACGCGCCGGCGCGACAGGAGAAGGGCCAGTCGTAGCCCTGGGCCTCGGCGGCCTCGAGGATGTACTCGCCCTCGTTGACATCGAGGGATCCGTAGTCCTCGTCGTCGAGGTCGGCCTCTGCGGCCTTGTCGAACGTCTCGTTGTCGTACATGTCCCAACCGTGATCGTCCAGTACTTCGTAATTTAGGTACTCTACCGTGGGCATCACCACGCTGGTTCGGCCCCCTGACTGTTAGATGTTGCTGTTTTCGGGTCCCCCAGTGAACAATTATGCCCGATCTTTCCGGCCAGATGGTCAGAACACGGGAACGAACCGGAAGAGGAGATACGACGCGACCGTCGCGATGGCCGGCACGACGTTCTGGAGCAGGATTACCCGGGCGGTCGTCGCCGGCTCGAACAGGTCCGACGCCTTCGGCAGGTCCTCGGGCTCTTCCTCGCCGATGGCCTTCCGGTCGGTCTCCTCGGGCGTGCCGCCCTCCCCGCCGACCGTCGGCGCGTCGTCGGCGTCGGCCGCCAGCGCGCCCGGCGTGGCGGCCGCCTGATCACCCCCGCCCCGGACCGCGTCGCCGATCGTCGCCGTCCGGGTCGCCCGGCCCCAGCCGAGCCCGACGATGCTCATCGTCGCGATGATGACGAAACTGGCCGGCACGCCCAGCGCCGACAGCATCGTCACCAGCGTGGAACTGACGACGGCCACGACCAGCGCCGCCAGGATCGGCAGGTCCGTCAGGTCGTTCCCGATAGTGTCCATCGTCCGCCGGGCGATGGTGAACGCACCCAGTCCGATGGCCGCCCCGCCCAGCAGGACGCCGTTGTAGAGCCCGAGCGATCCGCTGCCGACCAGCGGCGCGACCGCGTTGGCGACGTTCGAGGCCCCCGCCGAGAAGGCCATGTAACAGCCGATGGCGACGACCGACACCGTCCCGAGGAACTCCCGGCGGGTCGTCTTCGGTCCCAGCGCCGGCCGCGGGAGCGTCCCGGACCGATCGAGCACGAGCAGGGCACCCTGAGACTGGGAGATGGCGAACCACTCGACCAGCCGCGGGTAGAAGTACCGGCCGATGACGGCACAGACCCAGAACGCGAGGACGGGGGCGAACAGCCACCAGGAGACGATCTCGCCCATCTCGGCCCAGTTGAGGTTCCCCTGGGCCAGCCCGAGTCCGGCGATCGCGCCGACCGCCGTCATCGACGTGGAGGCCGGCACGCCGACCACGTTCGAGAGGAACAGGGCGAACCCGATGAAAAACAGGACGGCGATCGAGGTCACCAGCGTGAACGCGCTCCCGGGAACGATCTGTCCGCCGAGGGTCTCGACGACCTCCGTCCCGACGGTGACCCCGCCCAGCAGCGCGAACACCGTCATCAGCCCCGCCGCACCGATCTTCGAGACCGTCCCCGCGCCGACCGCGGGGCCGAACGCGACGCCCGTCGAGGACCCTCCGATGTTGAACCCGACGAACACCGCCACGAGGAGTCCGATCGCGAGGAGGGCCGACACCATATTCCGCAGTCCGAACGCGTGCGATTAAACGATGGCGCTTTGGGTGATGCCTGCACCAGCGGTGTCGCTGCCGCCCGCGACCGACACGCTTTCCGCGCTCGCCCGCGGAGGCTCCGACATGTTCCCCGAGTTCGAGGTCGTCCCCGCCGTCGACATGCAGGACGGGCAGGTCGTCCAGCTCGTCGGCGGCGAGCGCGGCACCGGCACCGAGTACGGCGACCCCGTCGAGGCCGCCCGCCGCTGGGTCGACGCCGGTGCGTCCACGCTCCACCTCGTCGACCTCGACGGCGCGTTCGAGGGCGAACGCGAGAACGCCCCCGCCGTCGACGCCATCCTCGACGACGTGGACGTGGACGTACAGCTGGGCGGCGGGATCCGCACCGTCGCCGACGCCACCGACCTCTTGGAGCGCGGCGTCGACCGCGTCATTCTGGGTACCGCGGCCGTCGAAAATCCCGAGATCGTCGCGGAGATCAGCGACGAGCATCCGGGGAGCGTGACGGTCAGCCTCGACGCCAAGGACGGCGAGGTCGTCGTCTCGGGCTGGACCGAGGGCACCGGACTGGACCCCGCTGAGGCCGCGACCCGCTACGAGGAGTTGGGAGCCGGCGCGATCCTCTTTACCGACGTGGACGTGGAGGGGCAACTCGAAGGCGTACGGACCGATCCGGTTCGGCGGGTCGTCGAGGCCGTCGACATCCCGGTGATCGCCAGCGGCGGCGTGGCGACCATCGAGGACGTGCAGGCGCTCGAAGCGGCCGGCGCGAGCGCCGTCGTCGTCGGCAGTGCCCTCTACGAGGGGCAGTTCACGCTGGAAGAAGCGATGGCCGCAATCGAGTAGTCAGGCCTGCCTGCCGCCGCCGACCAGTCCTTGCGCGGTGACCCCGCCGCTCGTCAACTCGCCGAGCGACGCGGTCAGGTCGTAGGCGGGCGTCTCGACGGTGATATCTGTACTGTCGGTGACCCGCGAGAAGTGGAGGACGAGTTCGTAGGAGCCGTCCCCGCGGATCGGAGTGGCCTCCTCCTGCCGGCCGTTCGCGGTCCGGGCCCACGCGAGCGACCCGGCGTGGCTCGGATCCGTCTTCCCCTCGATCACGTAGGACTGGTAGGCCGACGGGTGGAAGTCGGGGTTCCGGCCGGCGATGGGGTACGAGCGGGCGCTCCACTCCCAGAACCCCTCGTCGATGGCGTACACCTCCTCGTAGCCGTTCGCGAGCAGGTCGCCGGCCCGGGCGGTCGAGAGGTGGTGTGGACACCCGCAGTAACAGATGATCCGGTCGCCTTCCGCCCACTCGGTCACGGGGTCGTTCCGCCGCCCGCTGGCCGGGCTCAGGACGGCCCCCGATATGTGAGAGCGCTCGTACTGCTCGGGCCCGCGCGCGTCGACGAACCGCGCCTCGCGGCGGCGGAACCAGTCGTACGCGACGCCCACCGGAACCAGCGGCATCTCGACGCCCTGATCGTAGCTCAGCGTCTCGAACGACGACGGATCGATCTCGGGTGCCGGCGGTGTCTCGTCGATCACCGACGGATCGGGATAGCCGTCCACCTCCGTCGGTGTCCCTGCCGGCGTCTCGGTTTCAGTGGGTTCGCCGGTCGGCGTCCCGTCGGACGATCCCCCGATACAACCTGCCAGTCCGGTGGCGGCCCCCACCACCCCCAGAAATCGACGGCGATCCATGCGAGTATCCGCGGTCCGAGACGACAAAACGATGACGACTGTCGCGACCCCGATCAGGTCCGGCCACGCCGACCGCCGGACCGGTCGACGCGCCGCCCTGCCCCGGAGAAACGTGGGGCAGCGAGCAGATACGCCCCGGCCACGAACAGGGCCACTGCGACGGGCAGCGTCGGCCCGGCACCGACGAACAGCAGTCCCGTGGCCGCCACGAGCACGCCCAGCGCGTCGCGTTTGTGCATACTCGTGTGAATGACAGTCATACACAAATAGTTCAGTCAGACGCGCGTCGTCGCCGCGGGACTTACTTAAGGCCGGCCCGCGACGGTCGGGGTATGAGCGACCGGACGGCGGCGGTGACCCGCGAGACCGCCGAGACGGAGATCGAGGTGACGCTCGACCTGGACGGCGACGGCGAGTCGACGGTCGACACCGGGATCGGCTTCTTCGACCACATGCTGGAATCGCTGGCCAAGCACGGCCTGTTCGACGTCACAGTGGACTGCGACGGCGATCTGGAGATCGACGACCACCACACCGTCGAGGACGTGGCGATCACGCTCGGCCAGGCGTTCGAGGAGGCACTCGGTGACAAGCGCGGCATCCGCCGCTACGCCGACCGGACGGTCCCACTCGACGAGGCAGTCGCCGAAGTCGTCGTCGACGTGTCGGGCCGCCCGTTCTTCCAGTTCGAGGGCGCGTTCGCCCAGGAACAGGTCGGCGAGTTCACCAGCCACATGGGCAAGCACTTCCTGCGCTCGCTGGCCACGAACGCCGGGCTGACCCTCCATGCCTCGGTCGAGGGTGAGAACGCCCACCACCAGGTCGAGGCGCTGTTCAAGGCGCTGGCCCGGGCGCTGGACGACGCGACACGCATCGACGAGCGCCGCAGCGACACGCCGAGTACGAAAGGCGAACTGTAGGACGCGATGGCGGACGACTTCGGGTATCTCGCCGTTGACACCACGGATATGGACTTGAGCGAGTTCTCTCCCGAGGAGGCTCGCCGCCACCGTATCCGTCAGATCGTCCGTCAGGACATGGAAGCCCACGAGGAGATTTACGACGACCTCGCACGGGAGTACCATTCCAAACCCACCGACTTTTGACTGCGCTGGACGACGCGACCCGGATCGACGAGCGCCGGACGGGAGGCCGAGCGGTGCGAGGCCTCCAAATGCGAGCGGTGAACGAAGTGAGCCGCGAGCAGCGACACGCCGAGTACGAAAGGCGAGTTGTAGCCAGCACGCCTAAGCCCGTCGGCGTGTCAGAGTTCGCCATGTTCGCAGAAATTATGGAGAAATTCGAGGGGAGTCCCTCCCAGCAGCGGGTCATCAGGCTGCTCCTCGAACGCGGCTTCTCTGTCAACGACGACGGGCGGGTGGTCTCCGGGGGGATCGAGATCCCCAACACCGGGATCGCCCGGGAGATCGACGTGGACCGGCGGGTGGTCGACTCGACGACCGACGCCATCCTCGCGGACGAACAGCTCCGGCGGATCTTCCAGAACATCTCCCAGATCCCCAGTCTGATGGACCTCGCACCGGTGCTCGACCTGCACGTCCTCACGGTCGACGTCTACGACACCGAACAGCCCGGCATCGTCGCCGAGGTCGCGGGCATGATCGCCGAGGAGGACATCTCGATGCGCCAGACGGTCTCGGAGGATCCGGAGTTCGCCGTCGACCCCAGACTCTACATCGTCACCGAGGATCCGCTCCCGGGCGACCTGCTCAACGCGATCCGGGAGCTGGACTACGTCCGGAAGATCGAGTTGCAGTGACGGGCTGAGCGCCGCTGAACCGTCGAATCGGCAACAATTACTTTGAGGGTGCCTGCGCAAAGCGAGGGTATGGCGTCCGACGCCGAGGCGTTGCTCGACCTCGCGCAGGACAAGATCGTCGTCCTCGACGAGGACGGGGTGTTCGAGTACGCCAACGCGGCGGTCGACCGACTCCTCGGGTACGCGCCGGCGGAGCTGGTCGGGACCAGTGTATTCGAACACGTCCACCCCGACGACGAGGCGGGGGTCAGGGAGTGTTTCGCCCGGGTCGTCGAGGCGGACGACGATCTGGCCGAACAGTCCACCTACCGGTTCCGTCACGCCGACGGCTCGTGGGTGTGGCTCGAGAGTCGCGTCTCGAACGCCCGCTGTCCGGAGATCGACGGCTACGTCGTCACCTCACGGGACGTGACCGAGCGCAAGCGACTGGCCGACAGACGCCGCGAGTCCGAGCGCCGTCTCCGACAGCTCACCGAGAACACGAGCGACGCCCTCTGGATGTACACGAGCGACTGGGAGGAGTTACTGTTCGTCAACTCCGCTTTCGAGGACATCTGGGGGATCCCGACCGACGACCTCCGTGCGGACCCGACGAAGTTCATGGAGGCCGTCCACCCGGCGGACCGCGAGACGATCAGACGCAACATGAAACGCCTCTCGGCCGGCGACTCGGTCGAACTGGAGTGTCGGGTCAACGACGAGCGGGACTTCCAGCGCTGGGTGTGGATCCAGGCGACGCCCGTGATCGTCGACGGCGACGTCACCCGGATCGTGGGGTTCACCCGCGATATCACCGACCGACGGCGACGGACCAAACAGATGCGGGTCCTCGACAGGCAGTTGCGCCACAACCTCCGCAACGACATGAACGTCGTCATCGGCCGCACGGAGGCCGCACGCGAGGACGACGACGTGGCGACACACCTCGACAGCATCGATCGCACGGCCAGGCAGGTCGTCGACGACGCGGAGAAACAGCGTGCAATCATCAACGTCCTCGAACAGGGTGTCGTGTCCGAACCCGTCGACCTGGCCGCGACTGTCCGGGAGACGGTCGAGAACGTCGCCGCCGCCTACCCGGACGCGACCGTCGAGTGCGACCTCCCCGAGTCGGTCACGGTGTCCGCGGTCCCACAGGTCGTCTGGGGCGTCCGTGAACTCGTCGAGAACGCCGTCGAGCACGCGACGGACCCGGCACCCACGGTGACCGTCTCGCTCACCGTGGCCGACGACACCGCCGAACTCACGGTGACGGACGAGGCCCCACCGATCCCCGAGCGTGAGTACGCCAGCCTCACCGAGGACTACGAGGACGACGCGCTCCTCCACAGCAGCGGCCTCGGGCTCTGGCTCGCGTACTGGATCGCCGACCTCTCGGACGGACGACTCACCTTCGAGACCCACGACGACGGCAACGTCGTGACGATGCACCTCCCGATTCACGACGACTAGCGAGCGCGACCGGCGACACCTCACCGCAACTGGACGTACGGCGACGATTCGAGCGGTTCGACGACGCGCGTGTGCCCCGGCGTCCCCGCCGGCGATTTCGGCACCGACAGATACTGGAGTTCGTCGCTGCCCCGCCAGGTGCGCATCACCTGGTCGGCGACGCCCGCGAAGAAGGAGGTGAGCCGGTCGCCGGCCACAGAACGGTCGGCCGTCAGGACGAGCGTGAGGTCGTACTCGCCGTGCATCACGTTGCCGTCGGCCCAGTAGTAGAGCTGCCGTGACTCGTTCTCGGTGACGAGGTGGGCCATCGCGGCGTGTTCGATGATCGCGACGGCCTCCTCGACCCGGCCGCCGAGTTCCGCCACCAGCGTCCGGAACGCCTCCTGGATGCTGCCCTCCTCCTCCTGTAAGACCACGCTGTCTGTGTCGAGGCCGGCGACGGCCGGTTCACCCGGGCTCCGGCTGATCGGGTCGATCAGGTACAGCAGGTTCCGGTCCATCAGCTCGGTCACCGGGCCGACCGTCTCCGAGAGCAGGTCGTCCACCCGGTTGACCAGCGTCCCCGGCGCGGTCACGAGGACGACCGGCGCGTCCTGTTCGACGGCGCGGGCGGCCAATGCCGCAGTGAACGGCCAGTGGTCGGCCGTCTCGTCGTGTTCGAGGAGGGTCGTGCCGTTGCGGACGAACCCGCCGGTCAACTCGTCCAGCGTCGGGATGCCGGTCCGGAACGGGTCCTCGTGGGTCGCCCACTCCCGGGCGGCCACCGTGACGCCGTCGTCGTCGTGGTGGAGCGCGTGCCGGCGCGTGTCGTGGTCCCGACCCCGGAGTTTCTCGACCCGGCAGAACGACCGGGCGTCCCCTTCGATCTCCTCGCGCCAGCAGTCGACGACGCCGTGGCTCAGTCGGGCGACCGACGCCGGCTCGTCGTCCGTGGCGGTCAACACCGCCGTCGTCCCGTGCTCGTCGAGGCGTTCGAGCAGGTGAAAGCGGCCGTGCCGGCCCCGCTCGCGGTCTGGCGCGAGATCGACCAGCCCGCCGGCTCCGTCGACGACCAGGCGGTCCCAGTCGTCGCCCGAGAGCCGCTCGATCAGCGACCCGAAGGGAATCGTCTCGGCTCCCTCGTCGGTGACGAAGCGGACGCCGCCGCCGCTCTCGTCCCGGTGGATCGCCGCGGCCGTGACGCCCGCTGCGGGGTCGAGCGACGACCGCGCCACCGAGAGCGGTTCGTCGGTGGTCACGTAGAGGCAGTCCTCGTCGGCGGCCCCCGCGTCGAGAAACCCGATCGCCAGCCGGCTCTTCCCCACGCCCGACGGCCCGCGCACGAGGAGCGTCCGCCCCTCGGGCACGCCCCCGTCGAGCATCTCGTCGAGCATCGCGTCCCCGGTCGACAGTGACATACTACCGACAGGGTGCCCGAGTGACAAATAAGGTCGGCACGGCTCGACACCGGGAACGACGGCGTAACGGGTTTGACCGCCCCCCTCCAATTCCGGCCAGTGACCGACAGCTACCGGACCCTCGCCGGGCGCGGGCAGGACGCCTTCGAGATCAGGGGTTCAGAGTTCATCGGCCACGCCGCCCCCGCCCGCGACGTCGAGGCCGCCGAAGCCTTCGTCGCGGAGATCCGGGAGGCGTACGCCGACGCGACCCACAACGTCCCGGCCTACCGCGTCCGGACCGACCCGCTCACGGAGTGGAGTTCCGACGACGCCGAACCCTCCGGGTCGGCCGGCAAACCCGCGCTGAACGTCCTCCAGGGCGAGGAGCTAGAGAACGTCGTCGCCGTCGTCACCCGCTACTACGGCGGGACGAAACTCGGCGTCGGCGGCCTGGCGCGGGCCTACTCGCAGGGGGTCAAGATCGCCATCGAGGACGCCGGGATCGTCGAGCGCCGCCCCCACGAGTCGGTCTCGATCACCGTCGAATACGACGACTCCGGTACCGTTCGGGGGATCCTCGAATCCGAGGGCGTCGAGTTCGACGCCGACTACGAAGCCGACGTGTCCTTCGACGTGCGCGTCCCGGTCGAAGACGCCGACGGCCTCCGGGATCGCATCCGGAGTGCGACCAGCGGGCGGGCCGTCATCGAAGATAGATAACCCTTCGAATCGGTGTTCGGGTGCAGATCACAAGTCGGTGCAGTCCGGTGGTTCTCCAGGTGAAGCGAGGGGGTTTCGATATGGGGACGAATCACACGGCCTGACCTGTCAGGTCGTCCGGAACGCGCGGTCGCCGGCGTCGCCGAGGCCGGGGACGATGAAGCCGTCGTCGTCGAGGTGGTCGTCGATGCTGACCGTCAGGAGGTCGACTTCGGGGAACGCCTCGGTGACGCGGGTGACGCCGGCGGGGGCGCTGACCGCCGAGAGGACGAACAGGTTCTCGGGGTCGCCCGCGGCCGTGACCCGTTCCAGCACGGCGGTCATGGTCGACCCGGTCGCCAGCATCGGGTCCGCGACGATGACCGTGTCGTCCTCGGTGATCTCGGGCATCTTCTCGTAGTCCACGTCGATAGGGAACTGCCCGTCATCGTCCATGCCGGCGCTCTCGTCGCGGCCGGCGCTGATGACCCCCTGTTTCGCGTGCGGGAAGGCCTTCAGGAGCCCCTCGACGAACGGCGTCGCCGCGCGGAGGACGTTGATGATCACCACGTCGTCGAGACCGGTGACGCGCTCGCCCATCGTGTCGGTCAGCGGCGTCTCGATCTCGACGTACTCGGTGTCCATCGCGCCGTCGATGATATCGTAGCCACAGATCCGGCCGAGTTTCACCAGTCCCTTGCGGAAGGCGACCTGTTCGGTCTCGACGCTACGCAGGTCCGAGAGCGTGTGCTTCGCCAGCGCGTGCGTGACGAGATACGCGTCGCCGCGTTGCTCGATAGCCATACCAGCCTGTCACCGTCGGTCGCATAAAATCGGACGGATCGTGACCGCCGACCCGTCGGCGGCCCTGGACGACCCGTCGTCAGTGGTCGATTCCCAGCTCGTCCAGTAGCGTCACCGCGGCCGCGTGCGAGGAGGGCGGCCCCCGCGCGGTCACGAGGTCGCCGTCGACGGTGACCGACGTGTCCTCGCCGAGGTCGGCGTCCCAGTTCCCGCCGGCCGCGCGCACCTCGTCCTCGACCCAGTAGGGGAGCTTTCGCCCGTCGGGCATGTTGTCGTTCTCGTCGACGATGTCCTCTTCCCAGGCGTTGGGGAAGCCGGTCACGTCGCGGCCCTCGACGAGGAATCCGCCGTCGGAATCGCGGGTGAAGGCCATGATGCCGGCGGCGTGACAGACGACCAGCGCCTTGCTGTCGCCGTCCTCGACGGCCGTCCGGAGCGCCGCGCGGGCGTGGCGGTCCTGGTTCACGTCCCAGGCGGTGCCGTGGCCACCGGGGAACACGACCGCGTCGTACGCGCTCGCGTCGACCTGCGCGAGCGGCGTCGGGTCGGCCAGTCGCTCGTCGGTCTCGTGGACCTCGCGGACGCGCTCTGCGGTCTCCTCGCCGACCTCTTCGGGGTCGACCGAGCGCTCGTCGATCACCGGTTGGCTCCCGCTCGGCGTGGCGACCTCGATGTCGACGCCGGCGTCGGTGAGCATCGTGAGCGGTTCGATACATTCCTCGCCCCAGTAGCCCTCTTCGCTGACGACGAACAGTGCGGATGTCATAGCGAGAGCCCTATGGGATCCAGTCGGAAAAACCCGCCACAGTACGCCGGGTCTGCCGGGGGGAAAAGGTATATTGCGTCACCCCATACGTGCGGGGAACCGATGGAAGAGAGTGTTTCGGGGTTCAAGCAACGCGGCCGCTGGGTCGACGTGGTGGAACACGGTGAACGCATTACGCGCGCGCTCACGGACCTCGCAGAAGACCCCGACGTCGACGCCGTCGACGAGGACGCACTGGCCGACTTCGACGACTGGCGGCCCAAAACCGACGAACGCCTCGACGACCACGTCAACGAGAAGACCGCCGAACAGGCCAGCGTCGACGAGGGCGAGGGCGAGAAGGCCGGCCAGGATCCCGACGAGGACCTCCAGAAGGCCGGCGAGAAGCTCAGCGAGTCCTACGAGAAACTCGACGACGACCCCGACGAGGCCGTCGACAAGTGGGGCGAGTCGATCGACTACGTGGCCCGCGCGGCCGACTCGGCCGGCCGGAAGGCCCTCCGGGCCGTCGAGGGAGCCGTCTACAAGAAGGTGATGACCCAGATCGCCCCCTACTACTTCGACAACGAACTCGTCTCGGCGAACCTCCAGCGGGTCGGCCGTGGCGAGGCCCCCGAGTACGTCTTCGAGGTCAACGTCAACGACGACGACCTCAAAATTCGGGTGTCGAACAAACTCGCCGACTACGAGTCCTCCGTCGACCGCTGGCACGTCGACACGCCCAAAGACACAGACACTGTCGAAGCCGTCGAGGGCGTCGAACCCCCCGAACCGGGCGACGATCTGGTCGCCGAGTCCAACGAACCCGCGCCCGACGACGAGGGGTGACGACCTCCGCTGGGGACGCGGTTCTTTGCTTCCGAACAAACCCTTTTCGCAAACGAGAAAGGAAGAACACGGTTCGCAACCAATAGCTTTGTATTCGCAGAACACCACTGTCCGTTGTAGACTACATCCATGACAGAGAAAACGCCGTTCCCCGCGGGGAACAGGTCCCCAGAGGGCTGGTGGCCGGATCTGCTCGACCTGTCGCCGCTCACCCAAAACGGTCGCGATGCCGGGCCGTTGGGCGAGGACTTCGACTACGCCGAGGAGTTCCAGAAACTCGACTTCGAGGCCGTCAAAGACGACATCGAGGACGTGATGACGACGTCCCAGGAGTGGTGGCCGGCCGACTACGGCCACTACGGGCCGCTTTTCATCCGGATGGCCTGGCACAGCGCCGGGACCTACCGCACGACCGACGGTCGCGGTGGCGCGTCCGGCGGTACCCAGCGATTCGAGCCGCTCGGTAGCTGGCCCGACAACGCCAACCTCGACAAGGCCCGGCGCGTGCTCTGGCCGGTCAAACAGAAGTACGGCCGCAAGCTCTCGTGGGCGGACCTGATCGTCCTGGCCGGGAACGTCGCCCTGGAGTCGATGGGCTTCGATACGTACGGCTTCGCCGGCGGACGCGAAGACGAGTTCGAGCCCGACCAGGCAGCCGACTGGGGTCCCGAAGAAGAGATGGAGACCTGGGACCGGTTCGACGAGGACGACGACCTCGAAGACCACCTCGGTGCCACCGTGATGGGCCTCATCTACGTGAACCCCGAAGGGCCGGAGGGCGAGCCCGATCCGGAGTGGTCGGCCGAACGCATCCGCGAGTCGTTCAGCCGCATGGCGATGAACGACGAGGAGACGGCCGCGCTCATCGCCGGCGGCCACACGTTCGGGAAGGTCCACGGCGCGGACGACCCCGACGAATACGTCGGTCCCGAGCCCGCCGACGCGCCCATCGAGAACATGGGACTGGGCTGGGAGAGCGACTACGGCTCCGGTGACGGTGACGACACGATCACCAGCGGTATCGAGGGCCCCTGGAACAGCACGCCGACGATGTGGGACACCTCCTACCTCGACAACCTCCTGAACCACGAGTGGGAACCCCACAAGGGCCCCGGCGGTGCCTGGCAGTGGCGACCCGTCGACGAGGACGCGATCGAGGACGCGCCGGCCGCCCACGACCCCGAGGGCGAGCAGACGCCGATGATGCTGACGACCGACGTCGCCCTCAAGAAAGACCCCGACTACCGGGAGATCATCGAGGAGTTCCAGAACGACCCCCGAACGTTCCTCGAGGCCTTCTCCAAAGCGTGGTACAAGCTCCTCCACCGCGACATGGGCCCGCCCGAGCGGTACTACGGCCCCGAAGTGCCCGACGAGACGATGATCTGGCAGGACCCCCTCCCGGACCGGGACTTCGAGCCCGTCGGCGAGGACGCCGCCGAACAGCTCAAGGACGAACTCCTGAACTCCGAGCTGACGACCCAGCAACTCGTCAAGACCGCCTGGGCGTCCGCCGCGACCTACCGCGACAGCGACAAGCGCGGCGGGGCCAACGGCGCTCGCATCCGACTCGAACCCCAGCGGAGCTGGGACGTCAACGAGCCCGAGGAACTCGAGACGGTCCTCGAGACTCTCGAGGAGATCAAAGCCGAGTTCAACGACTCGCGCTCGGACGGGACGGCCGTCTCGCTCGCCGACCTGATCGTCCTCGGCGGGAACGCGGCCATCGAGCAGGCGGCCAGCGAGGCCGGCTACGACGTGGACGTGCCCTTCGAGCCCGGTCGCGTCGACGCCGAGGCGGAGTGGACCGACGAGGAGTCCTTCGAGGCGCTCGAACTCGAGGCCGACGGCTTCCGGAACTACGTCGGCGGCGAGCACGACCGGAAACTCGAGGAGATCCTGGTCGACAGGGCCGACCTGCTCGACCTGACGCCCGAGGAAATGACGGTCCTGGTCGGCGGGATGCGCACGCTGGGTGCGACCTACGGCGAGTCGGACCGCGGCGTCCTCACCGACGACCCGGAGACCCTCGACAACGACTTCTTCACGAACCTGCTCGACATGGACTACGAGTGGGAGCAGGCCGACGAGGCAGCACAGGTCTACGAGGGCTTCGACCGCGAGACGGGCGACGTCGAGTGGGAAGCGACCCGCTTCGACCTGATATTCGGGTCGAACTCCCGGCTTCGGGCCATCGCGGAAGTGTACGCGTCCGAGGACGGCGAGGAAGAGTTCGTCCAGGACTTCGTCGACGCCTGGCACAAGGTCATGACGCTGGACCGCTTCGACCTGGAGTAATCACCACGGATCTGGTCCCACCGGACTCCCCGACGCCGGCCGGTGGCCCGGGCGACCCCGTACTCACTGCGCCCCTCTCACGAGGCCGTCGCCGGGATCAGTCGCTCTCGATCGACTTCTCTGGTGGGATGAACGTCCCGATCGACACCGTGTACAGCGACACCGTGGCCACCCGCAACAGGGACGCGACGAGCACGGCGAGGGGAGCGAGGATGATCCCGGTCGCGAGCACCATCACGACGGGGAACAAGGACGGATCGATCGGCGGCGGCTGATTCGGTGAGGTGGTGTAGACGGCCGAGAGGAAGTACGTCACCACCACGGCGGGGACGCCGGTGTAAATCAGGTGGCGCGACAGCATGGCCAGTTCCTGCTGGAGCGTGACCGTCTTGAAGAACTGCCGAATCGTCGCGACGGCTTTCAGAAGCGTCTGTACGTCGTCGAGCGCTTCGGTCGCCTCGTCGGAGAGCGTCTCGCTGTACTTGTTCTCGAAAGCACGGGTCGTGTCCATGTGATCGGCGTAGTCGGTCCCGAGGGTGAGCAACAGGACCTCGAAGGTATCCCCGAGGTCGTCCGCCGCGGCCAGTCGGTCGGCGTAGGTGGAGACGGCGTCGGCGTAGTCGTCGACGTCCTCCGCATCCGCCAGTGAGACTGCGGTCTCCGTCGCCTCACGTCGGATATCTTCGACGCGGCGACCCAGCGTGTCCCCGAGGAGGCCGAGGAACGCGCTGGGATCGTTCGGGCTCGCGGGCACACCGGATACGGCCTCGACGGTGCGCCGGTATTCGAGCGTCCCCGACAACTGGTCCGAGAGCGACCCCGCGGATCCGAACAGCCGCGAGAGGATGAGCTGGTTGATCGACAGCGCGACCGTCAGTAAGGTCAACAGGCCGGACAACATGCCGCTCGAGAGCGCCGACGCGAAGTTGCTTCCGGGGCCGACGTAGACGAGGCCGAACCCGACCAGAAGCGCTGCGAGGGCGACGAACAGCAGCGAGAAGACACTCGCGACGACCAGACGATCGCCGGTGATGTAGAGCCATCGGGTCAGCGGATTCCCGACGTCACTGGTGACCGTCTCCCCTCGTGATTCGGGCACGGTCCAGACCTTTACCCGCGAGCCGAATAAACGCCCTCCTAAGGCAGCTTACCCGTCAGGAAGATGACCTGACTGCGGAGTGAGCTACCGCCGGCGCGGCACGGTGGCGGTCGAGCGGTGGGTACAGTCGCTGGCTCTCGTTTCGACTCGCGCCCGTCTCATCCACCGTGCCGGAGCAGTCTGACACCGAACATTAGCCCGATGCCGGCGAGAAAGATCGAGAAGTGCAGGATCGAGCGGTGGACGTCTCGCTCGTCTTTGATCTCCGGAATCAGATCGGAGCTGGCGATATAGACGAAGTTGCCCGCCGCGAACGAGAGGAGCACGGCCGGGACGCCGCCGCCGAGTCCGGCCAGCAGGTAGCCGACGACACCGCCGAGGACGACCGTGCTCTGTGTGAGGTAGTTGTACGCGAGCGCCCGGCGGCGGCCGAACCCGCCGTAGACGAGAACGCCGAAGTCGCCGATCTCCTGTGGAATCTCGTGGAGCGCGATGGCCAGGGTCGTCGTCACACCGAGATGAGTGCTCACCAGGAACCCGCCGGCGACGACGAGACCGTCGATGAAGTTGTGGAGCGCGTCCGCGATCAAAACGAGGTAGGTGACCGGTTCGTGTTCGTGGGTCGCGCCGTGGTGGTGGTGCCAGTGGACGAACTGCTCCAGCACGTAGAAGAGACAGAACCCGCCGAGGAGCGCGAGGAAGAGCTCGAAGGTGTCCTCGGCGGCCGTGACGGCGATGGCCTGGGGGAGGAGATGCAGGAACGCACCCCCGAGGAGCGCGCCGGCCGCCAGTGCGACGAGGACGAGCAAGAGCCGGTCGAGCAGGTCGTCGCTGCAAAACAGTGTGAGGACACCGATCCAGGCGGTGAGGCTGACGGCGACCGTGGCCGTGACGATCTGCCAGATCGTCTCCATCAGTCCGTTTCGGGACTCAGGAACGTCCGGTGGCCGGCGAGGCGGTCGTAGACGCTCCCGAGAACGACGCCATACACCAGGTACGCCAGGAACGTCAGTCCGAGCAGTTCCAGTTTGAGCAGGTCGAGTCGGCCGCCGGGAGCGACCCCGAACAGGATCGTCGCGGTGTACCCGATCCACAGGATCAGCCCGAAGAGCCCGCCGTGAACCGCGCCCGACTCGCCGGGAAGCCCCCACGTGAACCCGCCGAACAACAGCGGCCACGCCAGTCCGAACAGCGCGAACAGCAGCAGGAACGTCACTGCCAGCGCGCCCGGACTCTCGACCGCACAGAACGGCGGCCCGCCGACGGCACACGGCAACGCGAACGTCGCGAACAGATGGAGTTCGGTGCCGCCAAGCAGCGTGTCAGCACCGAGCAGAAAGAGGAGCAACGCCGCCGTGGCCACGACGCCGCCGCCGAGACTGCTTTTGACTGGCTCCATGCCTCCCCGTTCCACGTTTCCGGAAATAAAACGGAGCGGCGGATTCGCCGACAGAACAGCGCCGGAACAGATCACACGTCGAACCGATCTCAGGACCCGTCGCCGGCCGCGAACAGCCCGGTCGAGAGGTACCGCTCGCCCGTGTCCGGCAGGATCACGACGGTCACCTCGTCGGGGTAGTCCCGGGCCACCTCGAAGCCCGCAGCGGCGGCCGCGCCGCTGGAGATTCCGACCAGCAGTCCCGCCTCCCGGGCCAGTCGGCGGGCGGTCGCTTTCGCGTCGCCCTCGTGAATCGTCCGCACCTCGTCGATCACGTCCGGATCGAGGGTGTCGGGGACGAAACTCGGACCGATGCCCTGGATGCCGTGTGACCCGCCTTCGCCTTTCGAGAGGATGGGTGACCCGGCCGGTTCGACCGCGACCGAGCGCAGCGACGCCCCGCGGTCGCCCTCGATGTGTTTCGAGACGCCCGTGATGGTGCCGCCGGTACCGACGCCGGCGACGACGGCGTCGACCGCGCCGTCGGTGGCCGCCCAGATCTCCGGGCCCGTCGTCTCGCGGTGGGCGCGGGGGTTGGCGTCGTTCTCGAACTGCCGGGGGACGAAGGCGTCGTCGGCCTCGGCCTGCAGTTCCTCGGCGCGATCGATCGCGCCACCCATGCCACCGTCGGCGGGCGTGAGTTCCAGCGTCGCGCCCAGCGCCGAGAGCAACTGGCGGCGCTCCTCGCTCATCGACTCGGGCATGGTCAGCGTCAGGTCGTACCCCTTCGCGGCACAGACGAAAGCGAGACCGATCCCGGTGTTGCCACTCGTGGCCTCGATCACGTGGGTGCCGTCGTCGACCAGCTCCTCGCGCTCGGCCTGCTCGACCATCTCGCGAGCGATCCGGTCTTTGACCGAGAAGGGGTTGGCCGCCTCGACTTTGGCGTAACAGTTCGGCGCGAACGAAGAGAGATCTACCAGGGGCGTCTCGCCAACCAGCTCGGTCGCCGAATCGGCGGCGTCGATCCCGGCTGTGCTCCGCTCGTCGTCGTCCAGTGTCGTCTCACTCATGGTCTTCGGACGGGTCTCCCGAGAGGTACGCCGCGTGCGTGCCTCAATCGCGGGCCAACATAGTGCGGGGAACGACCCCCTCACCACTCCCGCTCGATGGAGAACCCGCCACAGTCCGCACAGACCTGTCGCTGGGCCTCGTACCGCTGCCCGCAGCGCTGACACTCGTACTCCCCGTGCTCTCGGGTGAACCGCCGGAGTCGATCCAGTACCACTGTCCCCACCTACGACCCACTGTCCACGCCATCGAGTATAATAATTTGGCAACTACTGTGAAACAAACCGACACTAATCCGCACTGACAGCGGGATGGCGGCAGGTTATTAGGTGTGCCGGCTGTAGCCGTCGACCGAATGGTCGCTGGAGGGACGCTCGCGACGTTTCTGGTCGCCGGAGCGGCGAGTCTGTTCATGGCCTGGGCCATCGGCGCGGGCTCGTCGGGCTCTACGCCCTTCGCCCCGGCGGTCGGAGCGAACGCCATCTCGGTCATGCGCGCCGGCTTCTTCGTCGGCCTGCTCGGACTGGCCGGAGCCGTCCTCCAGGGTGCGAACGTCACGGAAGCGGTCGGCCGGGAGCTCATCCTGAACGTCACGCTCTCGCCGACCGCCGCCGTCGTCGCGCTCATCACCGCCGCGGTGCTGGTCGCGATCGGCGTGTTCGCCGGCTACCCCATCGCCACGGCCTTCACCGTCACCGGGGCGGTCGTCGGCGTCGGGCTGGCGCTGGGCGGCGACCCCGCCTGGGCCAAATACCAGGAGATCGTCGCGCTGTGGGTCGCCACCCCCTTCCTCGGCGGCGGCATCGCCTACGGGACCGCCCGGACGCTCCGGAACGAGCGGGTCCCCGAGTCGGTCGCCGTCCCCCTCCTGGCCGGCGTCGTCGGCGCGATCCTCGCGAACGTCCGCTTCGTCGTCCTCGGGCCGCCCGGCGAGGCCGCGTCGCTCACCGGCGTCGCCGCCACTGCCCTCCCCGAGTACCCGTCGCTCCTCGTCGCCGTCGGCGTGACGCTCGCGGCCGCGGCACTGGTCGCCGTCGTCCTCTGGTGGGACCTCCGCGAAGACCCCGAGGCCGGCCAGCGCCACTTCCTGCTCGCGCTGGGCGGCCTCGTCGCGTTCTCGGCCGGCGGGAGTCAGGTCGGCCTGGCGCTGGGCCCCCTGCTCCCGCTGCTCGACCCCTTCGAGATCCCGCTCGTCGCGGTTTTGCTGGGCGGCGGTCTCGGGCTCCTGATCGGGTCCTGGACCGGCGCGCCCCGGATGATCAAGGCGCTCAGCCAGGACTACTCGGCGCTGGGGCCGCGCCGCTCCATCGCCGCGCTCATCCCTTCCTTCGCCATCGCCCAGACCGCCGTCTTCTTCGGCATCCCCGTCTCGTTCAACGAGATCATCGTCAGCGCCATCATCGGCAGCGGGTTCGCCGCCGGTGGGAGCGGCGTAAGTGGCTCGAAGATGGGCTACACCGTCCTCGCGTGGATCGGCTCGCTCGTCCTCGCCTTCGCGGCGGGCTACGGCGTGTTCGCCGCCGTCTCGGCGGTCGTGTGACGATCGCGACTTCTCGGTGCCCCGTCAGTGGGCCATCTCACGGGGGTCCGTCACGTCCTCGCCCCGGACGGTCGCAGCCTGCACGGTGACCGTGGCGGTCGTCCCGCGGTCGGTCACCGCGAAATCGAGGTCGCCGTCGGATTTCGTCACGATCCAGTTGACCAGCCAGAGGCCCGCCCCGTTGCTGTGTTCGAGGGCGGTCTCCGTGAGCCGGTCGAGGACGGTAATCTCGTTGTCGGGGATGCCCGGCCCGTCGTCGGCGACGGTGATCTCGACCGTCTCATCGGCTTGCGCCACCGTGATCTCGACGTTCGGCGTCCCCTCGTTGTGAACGACGGCGTTCTCGACGAGGTTTCGCACGGCGACCTCGAGATCCTCGTGGGCGCTGACCCAGGCTTCGGCCGGGCCGCTCGTCTCGATCGACGCCGACGGGTACTGCTCGCGCATCTCCGCCGCGATGCTGTCGACGAGCGTCCGGGCCTCGACCGTCAGCAGGTAGCTATCGGCCTCGATGATGCGCATGATGCGGCGCGCCTTCTCGCTCGTCTCGATGAGTTCGTCGCTCCGGTCGCGGATCGTCTCGGCGAACTCGGTCATCCGGCCGTCGCTCCGCCGGGCGATCTCCTGGGCGTTTCCCCTGATAACCGTGAGTTCGTTCCTGAGGTTGTGTCGCACGATGCGGTTGTAGACCTGCCTGTGGCGGTCGAGTTCCTGCTCGCGGCGCTTCAGCGCGCTCACGTCTCGTAGCACGATCACCGTCCCGGTTCGGTGCCCGCGCTCGACGATGGGCGTCGTCGTCGCCGAGAAGTGCCTGACGGTTCCGTCGTCGAGGATCTGCACGTCCGTCGTCCGCTCCTCGCAATCGCGGTAGTGTTCGAGGAGCCCGGGATAGTCGGCGAACACGACCGAGACGGGCTTCCGGATAGGGTCCGAGGCGAGCAGGGACCGTGCGGCGGGGTTCGCGTCGACGATCCGTCCCTCGACGTCGGCCGTCAGCACCGCATCCGGCATCGTTTCGACGGCCGTCTGCCGGCCGACGGGCACCAGCTCGAACAGGTCGTGACGGAACAGCGCCAGCCCCCAGACGGCGCTCCCGACCAGGAATCCCACCGGCGTGACGTCGACGTACGGCGGAAACGGCCACGGGCCGAAGTACTTGAGGAAGAAATCGAACGTGCCGAGCGTGCCGACCAGCCACCCGAGAAACAGCAGCGTCACTTGCCGCCGGTGAAACCCGCTCGAACCAGGCAGTTCACGGAACAACACCACCGCGGCACCGATACTCAGCGTCAGGACGTAGACGACGTGGATCGGATACCACGGCCCGAGTCCGAACTGGCGGAATCCCGACGCCGTCACGACCGTCCCGCTCGTGTACACCAGGTGGTGCCAGGGACTGGTCACGGCGAGTGCGACCGTACAGGTGGGGATCACGAGCGCCGCCGCGACCGGCTTCGACCACAGTCCGATCCGGCGTCGGCGGTCGAACTCCGCGACCAGCAACGCCCAGCCGAGGATCGTCACGTTCGCGGCCGTGAGTTGCCCGACCGCCGACCCGAACTGGAGCCACGGGTCGCCGACCAGCGCGCGAAGGCCGGTCGCCAGCGACCAGCAGCCGATGCCGACGACCGCCACGACGAACCCCCGCACCCCCGGCTTGCCCCTGTACCTGCTCGCGACGGCGATCAGTCCGAACGCCGGAATCGCGACGCTCGCGAGCCCCACGCCGACCACGTCCGCAGCCCCAGCCATCGTGTCTCGATAGGTGTCTCTCCATTGATGAGTGGTGGGTGGATATCGAGCGCAGAAACGGCGGTCACTCGGGCTGTGTCTCGGGCTGGGTTTCGCCGTCGGCCTCGTCGAACTCGGGTTCGTCCGGTTCGTGCTTGCGGGTGACACGGGCTTTCATGATCCGGGTGTTCTCGACCTGCTCGACCCGGATCTCGACGCCGTCGTACTCGATCTGTTCGCCCTCCTCGACGAGGCGGCCGGCGAGGTTGAAGATGAAGCCCGCGATGGTCTCGAACTCCTCGCCCTCCGGGATGTCGATGTCGAGGGCCTCGTTGACCTCCTCGATGTTGACCTCCCCTTTGACGATAGCGGTGTCGTCGCCGACGAACTCGATGGGTTCCTCCTCCTCGCCTTCGAGGATCTCGCCGACGATCTCCTCGGTGAGGTCCTCCATCGTCACGAGACCCTCGGTGGTCCCGAACTCGTCGATGACCACGACCATGTGCAGGCGGTTCTCGCGCATCTCGGCCAGCAACTCGTCGACGTTTTTCGACTCGGGGACGTGCAGGGTCGGCTCGATCAGGTCCTCGAGTTCGAGGTCCTCGTCGTCGGCCCCGCCGTAGTTCGTGTCCCGGACCAGATCGCGGATGTGGACGACGCCGATGACGTTGTCGAGGCTCCCCTCGTAGACCGGGAGGCGGGCGTGTCCCGACTGGACACACTGCTCCATCGCTTCCTCGACGGTCGCGTCCTTCGAGATACCGTCGACGTCCAGCCGCGGCGTCATCACCTCCTTGGCGATGGTGTTGTTGAACCGGAGGGTGCGCTGGAGCATCTCCCGCTCTTCCTCGTCCAGCACGCCCTCGCGCTCGCCGGTCTCGATGATGTCGCGGATCTCCTCGCGGGTGACGTAGGAGGTCTCGATTGCGGTCTGGCCGCCGGTGATGCGGTTGACCTGCTGAGTCAGGAAGTCGAAGACGACGATCAGCGGCCACAGCACCCGTTCGGCGGCCTTCAGCGGGCGGGAAATTCGCAGCGCCCACGATTCGGTGTTCTCGACGGCGTAGCTCTTGGGGGCGCTCTCCCCGAACAGCAGGACCAGCGCGGTGATCCCGAACGTCGAGATGGCGACGGCGACGCCCTGATCGAAGTAGATCGCCAGCAACCCGGTCGTGATCGAGGTCATCGCGATGTTGACCAGGTTGTTCCCGACGAGGATCGTCACGAGCAGGCGGTGCGGGTCCGCCTTGAGGTTCTTGAGCGTCTTCGCGCCGGGGACGCCGTCCTCGACCAGCGCGTCGACGCGGTGGGCCGCCAGTGAGAACATGGCGATCTCCGAGGAGGAGAAAAACGCCGACAGCACGAGCAGGATGAAGACGACGGCGACACCGACGCCGGTGATGAGACTGTCGGTCATCTGTACACCCAGTACCTGCGTCGCGACGGGTACAGGTGCGACCAGCGGCGCGACAGCCGAGGCTGCGCCCATTACCGCCTGACTTTGCCGTGGGCGGGATTAAGACTTGTCATCGCCGTAATGCGCGTCCCGTGGCGGCTTCGACCCCTGTCACCTCCGGTTTCGGCCGACTCCGCTCGTGTGCTCCCCGCGCGGACGCCCGAAGGGCTTACCCGGTCCTCGCCCCAATACGCCCTCGATGAGCGACCCACAGATCACACTCTATCGGCTGCAGGCGTGTCCCTTCTGTGAACGCGTCGTCCGCAAACTCGACGAGTACGACCTCGACTACCGGTCGCGGTTCGTCGAGCCGATGCACTCGGACCGTGACGTGGTCAAACGCATCTCGGGCAAGCGAACCGTGCCGGCCATCGTCGACGACGAAACCGGCATCACGATGTCGGAGAGCGCCAACATCGTCGACTACCTCGACCGTACCTACGGCAACGCCGACGCCGACCGAGCCCGAGGTGAGGCCTGATGGTCATGGGACTGGACTTCGAGGTCGTCGACCTCCCGCCCGCCGACCACCCCGAGGAAGGCGAGCAGGCCCCCGACTTCGAACGCCCGCTGGTCAACGCCGAATACTGGGAGGATGCGGCTCTCTCCGACCTGACCGAGGACGGACCCGTCCTCCTGCTCTTTCACACCATGGACGGCGCGTTCCCGACGACCTACCTGTGGAACGAGGTTCGGGATCGGGGCTGGGGCGAGCGCGACGAAGACGGCAACCTCCAGGTGGTCGGCCTGTCGATCTCCTCGCCATACGAACACAAGACGACCATCGACGACCGCGACATCGAGGACACCGACTACCGCCTGTTCTCGGACCCGCAGAACGGCGTGGCCGAGCGGTACGACATCGCCCACGACCTTGACGGGATGGCCGGCGTCAGCGAACCCAGGCCCGCGGTCTTCCTGCTCGACGCCGAGCGCGTGATCCAGTACGCTTGGGTCGCCGAGGAGTGGCCCCAGTTCCCCGACTACGACGAGATCGAAGCCGCGATCGACGACCTCTGACTCGGCCTGGGTTGAAAACGTTCAGATTCTCCTCCTTTCATCGACCGATTGTCGACCGAACGGTTATACTGGTAGAGATGGACGAGATTTACCATGCCAACGCCGACGGATCCGGCCCCCTGCGGGGACGGCGAGGATCTCTACGAGTGTCGGGACTGCGGGGCACGCCGCTGGACCGAAGACCGGCTCACCTCGTGTCCGGACTGCGACGGTCGCGTGGAGAACCTCACGAAACCCCGGCCCGAGTGAGCGTCGAACGCGGCGTTTTTCCCCGCCGCCACCGGAGGGGCCAGTATGACCGATCTCGACGATGCGGCCGCGGCGCTTGCCGCCGGCGACCTCGTGGTCTACCCCACCGAGACCGTCTACGGCCTCGGCGCTGACGCCACCGACGCCGACGCCGTCGAGCGCGTCTTCGAGGCCAAGGGCCGGGACCGCGACAAGCCGGTCTCACTGGCCGTCCCCGACGTGGAGACCGCCCTCGACTACACTAACCCCACCGCCGACGAACGCGCGTTCATGCACGAGTTCCTCCCCGGCCCCGTCACGGTGCTGGTCGAGCGCAAAGACATCGTCCCGGACGTGCTGACCGCCGGCGGCGAGACGGTCGGCGTCCGCGTCCCCGACCACGACCTCGCCCTGGAACTGCTGGACGCCTTCCACCCGATTACCTCGACCAGTGCCAACGTCAGCGGCACCGGGAGCGTCCGCGAACTGGACGCGCTCGGCGAACCGATCCGCGAAGCCGTCGCCGTCCTGCTAGACGGCGGTCGGACTCCGGGTGGCGGTAGCACCGTCGTCGACGTCGAGGCCGGCGAAATCCACAGGCGCGGGCCGCTGGCCGACGAGATCGAGACGTGGCTCTAAGGCAGTCGTTGTTCTCCCACTCGGCCGCGAGGGAACCGCTCCAGAAAAACCTGCTCGGCGAGCGACGGGTGCGATCGCTCGTCTATCTTTCCTCGACCGGCACGAAATCCTCGTCCTCGGAGCCGATGTAGCGGCCGCGCGGGCGGATCAGCCGGTTGTCGTCGTACTGTTCGAGGACGTGAGCGATCCAGCCGCCGACCCGAGACATGGCGAAAATGGGCGTGTAGATGTCGACCGGGATACCCATCTGGTAGTACGTCGACGCCGAGTAGAAGTCGACGTTCGGGGCTAGACCCTTCTCCTCGTTCATCCAGTCCTCGATCGAGGTGGAGTACTCGAACCACTTCAGCGAGCCGGCGGCCTCGCCGAGGGCCTTGGACTTATCGGAGAGGATGCGGGCGCGGGGGTCCTTGACGTTGTAGACACGGTGGCCGAAGCCGGGGACGCGCTCGCCGGCTTCCAGCTTGTCCTTGGCCCACTCGACCGGCTCTTTGCCGGACTCGTCGAGTTCGAGCAGGGCCTCCATCACGTCCTGGTTCGCACCGCCGTGCAGCGAGCCCGAGAGCGCGCCGATCCCGCCCGGGATGGCCGAGTGCAGGTCCGCGAGCGTCGAGGAGATCACCATCGAGGAGAAGGTGGAGGCGTTCAGTCCGTGGTCGGCGTGCAGGACCAGCGCCATGTCGAAGGTCTCGGCGAGCACGTCGTCGGGCTCCTCGCCGTTGAGCATGTACAGGAAGTTCTCGGCGTGGTCGAGGTCCTCGCGGGGCGCGACCGGCTCTTCGCCGTCGCGGATCCGCGTGAACGCCGCGATGATCGTCGGAATCTTGGCGGTGATGCGACGTCCCTTCCGGAGGTTGGCCTCCCGATCCTGCGGGTCGGCGTCGGCGTCGGGGTCGTGGGCCGACAGGCTGGAGACGGCCGTCCGCAGCGCGGCCATCGGGTTCTCGTCGGCTTCCGCGAGCGAGCGCACGAGCGAGCTGACGTCGTCGTGGAGCTCGCGCTCGGCGCTCATGGACTCGGTGAACTCGGCCAGTTCCTCGCTGTTCGGGAGGTAGCCGTGCCACAGCAGGTACAGCACTTCCTCGTAGCTCGCCTCACGCGCCAGATCGTCGATGGAGTAGCCCCGGTAGATGAGTTCGCCGGCGTCACCGTCGATGTAACTCAGCTCCGACTCGGCGACCAGGACTCCCTCAAGCCCTTTCTTGAGCTCGTCGGACATACGTCGGCCTTCTCTACCTGCCGGGAAAAGCATTATCTTTTGTCCGGCACAGGTCGGCCGCCCGCCGCCCGCTCGGTGGACGAGCGGATAAAATCCGCGCTGAAATGTTAAAACTATCCACCACCACGGCCTGACGCTGGGTGATTGGACTGCGCCCCGAACTGGCCGCCCCGACGTGTCGCGCCCGCGTACCGCCGAAATGGTTGGCGTCGTGACACTGCCGGCGGTCGGCTGTCGCCGGGCAACGCTTTTCCCTCGGCGACGAGGAGCCTCGGGTATGGCAGTCGACGACGTCGAGTACGAGCCGGTCAGCGTCAAGGAACTGCTGGCCGAGATGAAAGACACCGCGGAACTGCTGATCGACCTCTCGTACTCGGCGGTCCTGCTCGGCTCCGACGAGGTGGCCGAGGAGGTGCTGGAACTGGAGGCCACGATGGACGTACTCCAGTTACGCGCGCGGATGGGGTTACTCATGGCCGCCCGTAACCCCGAAGACGCCGAAGCGCTCGCGCCGGTGCTGGGCGTCGTCGGTGCCGCCGAGAAAGTCTCCGACGCCGCCGGCGACATCGCCAAGGTCGTCCTCGAAGACATCGGCCTCCCCGACGCGATGCGGGCCGCCCTCCCCGAGGCCGTCGAGACCGTCGTGCGGGCCGTGATCGTCCCAGATTCGCCCTTCGCCGACCGGACGCTCGTGGACATCAACCTCGAAACCGAGACGGGCGTGCGCGCGATCGCCATCCGCCGGGAGGGTGAGTGGCTGTTCAATCCCGGCCCCGAGACCACGCTCCGGCCCGACGATGTGGTCCTCTTCCGGGGCTCCGAGGAGGGCATCGCCGAGGTCTACGAGGACGCCAGCGGTCGGGCGTACGTCCCGCCCGAACCCCCGGAACCCGGGATCGACGACCTCGAACGCGCCGTGGACTCCATCGTCCACATGAAGAACATGAGCGAACTCGCCGTCGACCTGGCCTACGGCGCGGTCCTCTTCGACTCCGACGAGGTGGCCGAGGAGGTGCTCGAACTCGAAGCCGAGGTCGACGCCCTCCAGTCACGCTTCGAGGCCTGGACGCTCCAGGCCGCCAGCCGGGTCGACGACCCCGTCGACCTCCGGGGACTCGTCCAGCTCGCCAGTGCGACCGAGGTCATCAGCGACGCCGCCCTGGAGATCAGCGAGGGCGTGTTGCGGGGGCTGGGCACCCACCCCGTCGTCGCCGAAGCAGTCAGAGAATCCGACGAGGTGATCGTCCGGCTGACCGTCGGCCCCGACAGCGCCCTCGCGGGCACCACGTTGGGCGAGCAGATGGTCAAGACCGAGACCGGGATGCGCGTCATCGCGGTCCGGCGCGCCGGTGCCGAGAGCGAGCGCACCGGCCGCGAGGGCGGGAGCTGGGTCATCTCGCCCGGCCCGGAGACCGAACTCCGTCCCGGGGACGTGTTGATCGCCAAGGGGACCCGTTCGGGCAGTGATCGGTTGGCGGATCTCACCGGCGACGAGCCTGCGGACGGCTAGAGCGTCGCGAGGTCCGACTCGCTCGTGGCGGGAACGTCTTCCTCACGAACGCCTCGGAACCACACACCGATCAGGAGCCACGGCAGCCCGAACCCGACCGCGAGCGCGACGTGGCCCGTCGTCGCCGGGAGCGTCAGCGCCGCGACGCCGAGCCCCGCAGCAGAGCCGCCACCCAGCAGTACCGGCACCTGCCACCGTGCGTCGGCGAGTACCGCCGTGACCGCCTGCAGTCCCTGCGCCACGACCAGCAGCGACGCCGGGAGCAAGACCAGTGGCCCCGTCCCGATGTCGGGTGCCAGTACGGTTACCGCGAGCCCGAGCGCCCCCGGGATCGCGAGCCACGCGCCCGCCGTGGCCAGCGGTCGAACCCGCGTCGCCCGCTTGTACCGCGTGTGGACCGCCCAGACGCCGAACAGCGCGATCAGCGGCGCGGTCGACAGGAGGACGCCCGTCAGGCCGGTCGGCGAGCCACCGAGCGCGAGGTCGGCCGCCGCCAGCAACCAGAGCACGCCCGCGAGGACGCCACCGCGGGCGCTCCACCGGACGATCCCCGCCGGTGTCGCGGTCAGGTGGAGTGCCCGCCGCCCGACCAGCGTCGCGACCGCCAGCATCCACGTGGTCAGAAACAGGACGAACGCCAGTGCCGCGTAGTACAGCGGCGACCGGTCGACGCCGGGGATCACGACGAAAAAGCCGAAGATCGCGACGGTGACGACCAGTCCGATCACGAGCCCACGTCGGGCCTTCGCTCGGACGTGCAGCGCCTCGACCAGCGCCGCTTTCCCGCCCGGGCGCTCGGGGCGGTCGTCGCTCCCGGCGCTCGCGCCGACCTCGACACCGCCGCCCGGACTCGCGCCCGCCTCGTCGTCTGTCACACCCGGGCTAGGGGGCCGTCGCCCAAAATCGCGTCGGTCCACCTTTTTCGCGTCGGGTTGCGCGCCGCTGGCGCGCAACCACTCCTTGAAAAACGTCTCCAGAAATCAGAAATTTCTGGCGGGCTCGCGAGAGCCTTGCTCTCGCGAACGTGGGCGAAAAAAGCGGAATTCGCGCAGTCGGCGCGAATTCCGTGACCCGGCGGCCAGCGGGCCGCCGGATGCTTGCTGATGGCCCGTAGCGCACTTGAGTGTCTCTTTCGCTTCAGAGAGCTTCGGTCCCGCCCCGGTTCCGGCAGGGGATGGGACATATCGAACCGCCTAAGACCGTGCGACCGCGCTGTGGTGATAATGACCAGCCTCGGCACGGCGACTGCGGCCCCCGGTGAGATCGACACCGGGCGGCTGTTCGTCGGTGAGACTCGTGACGGCACCGAGGTCGGACTGCCGGTCGCGGTCGTCAACGGTGCCGACAGCGGGAAGACGCTCTACGTGCAGGCAGCGAGTGACGGCGACGAACTCAACGGCGTCGGCGTGATTCAGCGCCTCGTCCCCCGGCTCGACCCCGAGGCGATCGCCGGCACAATTCTGATCGTCGGCATCGTCAACTACCACGCCTTCCAGGTCGCCGAGCACCGCAACCCCATCGACGACACGAAGATGAACCGGACCTACCCCGGCGACGACCGGGGGACCTCGAGCGAGCGCATCGCCGCCGCCACCTTCGACGCCGCGACCCGTGCCGACCTCATCCTCGATCTTCACCAGGGCTCTACCTCCCGGATGATCGACGAGTGCCGCGTCCGGTGTGGCCCGCGCCACCGCCTCCACGAGGAGTGTCTCGAACTCGCCAAAGTCTTCGGGTGTGGCTACATCCTCGACCAGAAAGGCCCCGACGGCCAGCTCGCCCGCGCCGGCCCCGACAACGGCATCCCCACCATCGACCCCGAGCTGGGGGGCTGTGTGGGCTGGGACGAGAGCTCCATCCAGACCGGTGTGCAGGGCGTCGAGAACGTCCTCGCCTACTACGGCTTCACCGACGACACCCACGTCCCCGACCCCCAGACCCGCGCTACCGGCTTCGAGCAGTACGGCGCACCCAGTGGCGGCCTCGTCACCTTCCACAAAGAACTGGGCGAGCGAGTCGCCCGCAACGACCTCCTGTTCGAGGTGACCGACGTGTTCGGTGCGGTCAAAGCCGAAATCACCGCCGACTCACAGGGCGTGTTCTGGCGCACCCGCCGCCTCCCGCAGGTCGCCACCGGCGAATACGTCTGTTCGGTCGGGACGGACGTCAACTCTTACTAGCCCACTTTTTACAGCGAGGGGGTGCGCTCTGCGCACCCCCTCCTGCAAAAACTTGGGGAAAAACTGCCGGACGCGAGCCAGCGGCTCGCGTCCGGTACGATGCGGTATGGTGACCGCCACCGCAACCGAACCGCAACCGCTTCAGCCGCGCACCGCGCAGAAAGTACTTACCGCTGACAGCTACAGCAGCCGTATGGACTGGGGCCGCGGGACGTGGATGGTCGCCGTCGGTGCTATCCTGATCGTCGGCGTCGTAATCGGCGGGTTCGCCGTCTTCGATTCCGACTACGTCCACGAACTCGAAAACGACTCCGCGGCATTCAATGCCTCAAAGGAGGGACACCTCCGCTACGCGAACCTCTCGGAACGCGGGCAGACGGCCGTCGAGCGAACCATCCAACACGGCGAGTACGTCGTCGATAGCGAGAGCGAGACTGCACCCGAGTTCGAGTACACGACCGACGGTGCGACACTCGGCCGGGGCTGGTACGTCGTCCAGCGCGAGGGCCGGGCCTACGAGATCACGACGAGCAGGGACGGTCCCGGAATGGGACTCGGCCCACTCGTGATTTCGGCGGTCGTTCTCCTCCCACTGGCGATGATCGGGAGCGCGCTGCTCGCGTTCGGTGCGTGGCGGCAACGGAACGGCGACTAACGCACTCTATCGCTCCGGATGCGTCGTCGAACTCCCCTCTCACCAGCGACACCGCGACTGCGTCCGTACTGCACGGAAAGTACTTACCGTTGACAGCTACAGCACGAACATGGATCGGGGGACGCTCGTGCTGATTGTCGGTGTTGCCGTGCTCGGCGGGGTTGCGGCCGGGAGTCTGGTCGTTTCCGACACCGATTACGTCCACTCTCTCGACGCGACGGACGCGACGTTCAACGCGTCCGAAGACGGGAATCTTTACTACGCGAATCTCTCCGAACGCGGGCAGACAGTCGTCGACCGAACCATCGAACGCCGAGAGTACGTCGTCGAGGACGAGTCCGAGACTGCTGCTGAATTCACGTACACGACTGACCACACCAATCTCGGGACCGGATGGTACGTGATCCAGCGCGACGGACGAGCCTACGCGATCACGACGCATCGCGACACGCCGGGGATGCTCGGCGGACTGTTGACGTTGTACGTATTTACGCCGCTGACGCTACTCGGTATGGCACTTTGCGTGTCCGGAGTCCTGCTGCGACTCCGGGTCATCGGCGACTAAGCGCGGTCGCCCCGGTTACCGCTCCGGATGCGTCGCCGCGTCGAACCCACCCCGGACCAGCGGTTTCGAGATGTGCCGTCGCGCACACGGCGGCACCTCGTACCACCCGAGTTCGAGGTCGCGCGCTATCGGCTGCTTGACCTTCCCCTCGGCGCTGGTCCCGCAGTCCCGACAGCGATAGCCCGCGTTCGCGCCCGCGCTCTCCATCGACCGCCCGCAGTCGGGACAGTCCGGGGTGGCGAGTTCCGTGGTATCGAGGTCTCGAACTGCGAACTTCTCCAGTTTGCAGGTTCCATCCGAGACCTCTCCGCAGACGGTCAGGCGGTCGCCGACCCGCAGCGCGCGCACGCGGTCACGGAACCGCTTGGTCGGCTCGAAGGCCGCACACGCGAGCGGGTCGGCCGCCGCGTCCGGGAACCCCAGCGAGAAGAAGACGTGACCGCCCTCGCGGGTTTCGGGGGCCTCGACGACCTCGCCGGTGACCCGGACCGCCCGGTCCTCGGCGATTTCGTCCGGCTCGACAGTCTGAAGGTGCATATCGGTCCCCTGGTTCGTGACGAAGGTCTCCCGGCGGGCGACTGGCTCGCTCTCGATGGCTGCGGCTGCTTCCTCGACGCTCTCGCGGTCGTCGCCCCGGATGCCGTAGAGGACGGGGCCCGGCGTGTTCGGGACGCAGACCGCTTCGCCCTCGCCGCGGTCGACCGTGTCCCAGATGTCCGGGTAGAACTCGTCGGCCACCGAGAAGACCGACTCCGGACTCACGTCGCGCTCGCTCCCCCAGCGGTCGCGTTCGCGGTAGGTCAGACACTCGTAGGTCCAGTCCGCGGGCTGGGCCACGGGGTCTTCGCCCAGTCCCGCCCACGCGCCGGCGGCCGCGCTCGCACCCACGAGACCCCGACCCGACCCCCAGCCGCTGTAGTGATATCCCCCGTCTGCGAGCGGTTCGATCACGTCCTTTTCGGGATCGAGGACCTCCCGGATCGCTCGGTGCGGGAGCTTCCGGAGCCAGTCCGACCGACTCCCGAGGCCGTCGGTGGTCGCCACCACACCCGGGTTCGTTCGCTCGTCGGCAACTTCGGCGGTTTCGTCGACCAGGTCCGTCGCGAGCTCGAAGGCCTCGTCGACGGGGAGGTCGCAGTGGACGGCCAGCGCGGCGTTGCCCCGCGTCTTGTACTCGACTGCGGGGTTGAGCCGCACCAGGAGCAGACGCTCCACGTTGCCGCCCGCGCGGCGCACACGCTCGGCCAGCACCGCGGCGGCGTAGGTCGTACACATCCCCCGCGTCCGGGAGTCGGTGTCGTCCAGTCCGACGATGGTCACGCCCACCCCTTCCGGCCCGCCGGAGTAACGCGTTTCGCCGAATTCTAGTATATGAATCTATCGCCGAAGAAATCCGAAAACCACGGGACGCGGCGTGTCCCGGCGTCACAAACGTTTTATGCGAGGCCTTACTAATAATGCCCTGATGTCACGATCCGCACTGGTCGGCAACGTAACCGCGATGTTGCGGGACGCGGGCTTTCTCGTGAGCGACCGGTGTGCGATCCGGCCAAAGAGCTTCGACGTCGCGGCCCGCCGCGGTGAGGACACGGTACTGGTGAAGATTCTCGGCAACATCGACGCCTTCGACGCCAAGACCGGCGCGGAGATGCGCCGCCTCGGCGAGTACCTGCGCGCGACGCCCGTGGTGATCGGACTCCGGACGCGCGACGAGGACCTCAAGCCCGGCGTCGTCTACTTCCGGCACGGCGTGCCGGTCCTCTCGCCCGACACCGCCATGGACCTGTTCGTCGAGGAAGTGCCGCCGCTGATCTACGCCGCGCCCGGCGGCCTCTACGTCAACATCGACAGCGAGGTGCTGGCAGACGCTCGCGAGGACCGCGACTGGTCGCTCGGTCGTCTCGCTCAGGAACTCGGCGTCTCCCGCCGCACGGTCTCGAAGTACGAGGACGGCATGGACGCCTCCGTCGACGTGGCGACCCAGCTCGAAGAGCTGTTCGAGGCGCCCCTGACCTCGCCGGTCGACGTGATCGACGGCGCTGACGAGGTCCGCGAAGGCGAGCCGATGCCGGACGACCCCGCGGTCGATCCCGACGACGAACCCGTCGTCGCGGTCCTCACCCGCGTCGGCTTCGACGTGCACCCGACCGACCGCGCCCCGTTCAAGACGATCAGCGAGGAGAAAGACCGGGAACAGCGCATGCTCACCGGCCACTCGGAGTTCACCGAGACCGCCGAGAAGCGCGCCCGGATCATGTCCTCTGTCGGTCGGGTCACCCGGACCACATCGATCTACGTCGTCGACCGCGCCCGCCAGGAGTCCGTCGACGGCACCGCGCTCATCGAACGCGACGAAATCGAGAACATCCGGGACGTCGAGGACCTGAAGGACCTCATCAAGGAACGGGCCGACGAGACGCCGGCCTGACCCCGGGACGCGACGCTTTTGTGATAGCGAACTGAACGGTCGCTATGGGACTGTTCGACGCCGACGAATCCGGGTCCGACTACGACCCCGAGGAGTTCGAGGTCACCGACGAGTCGCCCTTCGAAGGCGATCCCGACGACGGAGGGCCGGATCTCGCACTCGCCCGTATCCACGACGAGAATCTGGACGGCACGCTCAAACGCGTCATCGACCACAAGGCCGGCGTGATCGTCTACGCCTACGACACTGGCCTTGCGGCCGTCCCCATCAGCCAGACGGATCTGCAGATCGAACGGAAGTAAGGATGTCGCGGTGCGGCAGCGGTGCGGTGGCGGTCACGACTAGCATCCGGCGCGCAGCGCGCGCCGGTTCACCGTCAGAGCGAGGCTCTGACGAGCCCCCGCTCGTTCCCTGCGGTCACTCGCGGGAACACTCAACGCGAGTGAAACGAGCGTCGAGGTAGTTTTTGAACTAAATTTAGTTGCCGTACGTGTTCTCGAGGTACTCCACGATGTCGTCGGACTCGGGCATCCCCTCGACGCCGTTGTCGGGGTCGACGAGGACGGGGACGCCGGTCTGGCCGCTGACTTCCTCGACTTCGGTGCGCTCGCTGTGACTGCGCGGGACCATGTGAGACTCGTAGTCCAGATCCAGTTCGTCCAGTTTCTTCGTGACCTTCGCGCAGTACGGACAGCCGTCCAGTTCGTAGAGTTCCAGGTTTGCCATCGGCCGTTCTATGAGGCACGCCCTCAAAGGCCCAACGGTGATGTGCGGGGCACGCACAGGCCTGTAGACAGCGACCTGGAGTCCGCAAACGGTTTATGACGGTCCGTGGATGCAGTTGGTATGGTGACACGACGGTCCCTGCTCTCCAGTGGCGGCCGGGTCACGGCGGCCGGTGCCCTCCTCGGCGTCGCGGGTTGTGTCGACCGCACTGCGTCCGGGCGGGGTGGCGACCCGGACCCTGAGACAGAGACGGACGAACCGGCGACGACAGAGGCGCCCGGTCGGTCGAGCGACGAACGACCTGAACGGCCCGACTTCGGGGGCTGGCTGGACGACGCGAACGGGTTCGACGGCACGGTTCGGGACGTGACCGGCGAGGAGACGGTGACGGTGAAAGTCGGTGCGGGCGAGCGAGCGTACGCGTTCTCTCCGCCGGCGGTACACGTCGACAATGGGACGACCGTCCGGTTCGAGTGGGTCGGCGAGGGCGGTGCCCACAACGTCGTCTCGGCCGACGACGGACCCCTCGATTCAGGGTCCGTGGTCGGTAGCGAAGGTGTCCACTACGAGTTCACCTTCACGGAGGATGGCATCTTCAACTACACCTGTCTACCCCACCAGAGCGTCGGGATGCACGGGTCGGTCGTCGTCGGCACGGACTACCCGGCGACGACCGAACCCTACGGTACCGACGACGAGTTCGACCACGGCGACGACGACAGCGACGACATCGCCGAGGATCAGGGTCATTACCTCGACGACGCCAACGACATCGACGACGGGAAACCCGCCGACAGGACCGGGCAGGACGAGGTGACGATCCGCGTCGGGGCAGGCGATAAGGGCTACGCGTTCGATCCTGCGCTCGTCGTCGTCGACGTAGGGACGACGGTCCGATGGGAGTGGACTGGCGAGGGCGGTGCCCACAACGTCGTCGCCCGGAACGACACGTTCGACTCCGGATCGCCCGAGGCCGGAGACGGCGCGTCCTTCGAGTACACCTTCACCGAGTCCGGGAGCCACATGTACGGCTGTATCCCTCACGAGGGACTCGGGATGAAAGGCGCCATCTCGGTCGCACCGGAGCGAGAGACAAGCGACACGGCGACGCCAGTCTCCCCGAAAACGGATCGGGGTGTCTAGACCTGATTGTCGGCGTTCTCGACGCTGTAGCGACCGGACTCGCGGTCGTACCTCGAGAGCAGGTATGCGAACACCGACCCGAACACGCCCGCCCCGGCCCAGAACTGCCAGGGGAGCGGTTCCAGGCCGCCGGGGACGAACGGGTAGGAGATACTCTCCTCCTCGACGATTTTCTCGCTGTCGGGCATGACGCCGCTGCCCGGAGCGTCCGGAATCGAGCCCTCGGTCGCGGGCCCGCCCGGTTCGCCACAGACGATGCGACCGACCATGCCCAGCGTCTTGTGCGGTGAACAGTAGTAGTCGTAGGTGCCTTCGGTGGCGAAGGTGTAGCTGTAGGTCGCGCCCTGTTCTTCGAGGACGCCGCTGTCGAAGCTCCGGGCACCCTCGGGGATACGGCGGGTCTCGGCGCGGTCGTTGTCCGTCGAGTAGGTGGTCGCGCTGTGGGACCCGCTCGCGTTGACGAACCGGACGGTGTCACCGGGCTGGACGTGGAGTCCGACCGGGTCGAAGTAGTAGCTCCCGCTCTCGGTGACCATCTCGACCTCGTAGGTCTCGCCGTCGGCGGGGACCGTCGGTCGGTCGCCGGAGTCGGTCCCGTTCCCGGTCTCGGTGCCGTTGGCGGTTCCGTTGGCCGCAGTCCCGTTCCCGGTGCTGGTCTCGTTCTCCTGGGTCGTGGCGGCCGCCGGAGCCGTGAGGGCGGTCGTCGCGAGACCGCTGGCCCCGAGCCGTCGGAGGTAGGTGCGTCGGTTCATGGGTCGGGCCGAACCTTCGTCGGAATCTCCCGGTGTCTCGGTAGTATGTCTGTCGGAATCGGCCGGCGAAAACCCCGAACAACGGAGAACAACTCGCGACAACTGGTCGGACGCGAACGGAAGAGGCATAAGCCAGACTCGAACATCTTCGAATTGGTAATGTTCTGGCCCGCACCGACGGCGGCGACGGTTCCGGGCGGTTCTTCGCCGCCACCGTGTGTGGGTGGATGGCACGGCAATCTCCCGCTACCTATGAGTCACACAGTACACACTGGCACGTTTCGGACCGTCCGTCGGCTCGCCGCCGGTGATCGTGGATGAGACGCGAGACGGTACTCATCGTCGTGTTGATCGCCTCGGTACTGCTCCCGATGTGGTACGTCGCGCTCACCAGCGGCACCGAGGGCGGCGGTATCGGCCTCGGGAAAGGGGAGGAACCCGTCCCGGTCAACCAGTCGGCGGACATCGATCCGACCGGGAAGTTCCTGCCCACGCCCGTCGAAGTCGGGCCCAACCAGTCCGGCGTCGTCACCTGGGTCGCGTTGCTGGTGACCGTCGCCGGGATGGCCGGTGCGGCCCGGTTCGTCGACCGCCTCGGGCACACACGCGAGTCGGTGGCCACGAGCGACGCGGAAACCGACGGCGGCCTCGCGAGCGGGGCGAGCGAGGCCACAGACCGGGGCTCCGAGGCCGAGCGGCCGGTCGTGAAGGTACCGCCGTACCTCCAGACCGACACCCGCTGGATCGTCGACTACTGGCCCGCGCCAGCCAACCGGACGGGCCTGGTCGCGCTCGCCGGGCTCTCCTGGAGTACCATCGTCTTCGCGGCGCTGCTTGGCCTCGAGGGGCTCGGCCAGGCGCGCAACCAGTTCATCGGGGTCTACGCCGGCATGCTGTTCCTCTCGCTGGCGGCCACGGTGCTGGTCTATATGGTCTTTTTCACCCCCTCGATCACCGTCGCCGAACGGAGGGATCACTGATATGCCAACGGACATACCGCCGGAGGACCCACACGAGGAGATCGAGATCGAACGTCGACAGGTCGCGAAGGTACTGGCGGCGGTCAGTGGTGCCGGTGCCGTCAGCGCGTTCAGCGTCTCCGCGCTCGCCGGCCTCGGCGAGTCGGGGAAGATCGAACCGCCCGAACCGCTGTTCGTCGAGGGCGTCCGACTGGTCGACGCCGAGGGCGAACCCCTCACGACCACCGACGCCATCCCGCAAAACGAGACACTGGAGCCGACGACCGTCTACCCCGAGAAGGAAGGCGGCGGCGCGATCACCGAGGACCGCGCCGCGGTCCTGCTCGTCCGGTTCCCCGAGGACAGCTATCAGGATCCGACGAACCTCGACGGGACCGTCGAGGGGTACGCGGCCTACTCGAAGGTGTGTACCCACCTGGGCTGTGCCGTCAACGGAACGGAGGGCGACCAGTTCTACTGTCAGTGTCACGGGTCGCAGTTCGACCCGCTACAGGGCGCGAAGGTGACCGGCGGCCCGGCACCGAGCCCGCTGCCACAGCTCCCGATCGGTGTCTCCGAGGGTGAGGACGGACAACTGCTCATGGCGACCGGCCCCTTCGAGGGCCCGGTCGGTCCCCAGTAACGATGACACGCGACAACGCAGCCGACGGACCCGACGACGCGCCGGCCGACGAGACCGCAACGGACGGACGCGGCCACACGGGCGGCTACGACGGCACCACTGGCGGCGAACCCGTCCACGGCCGTGAGATCGAGACCCGCCAGAAGTACCCGAACAACCGCCTCTTTACGTGGCTCGACGACCGTCTCGAACTCAACCACGAGATCCTCGGGAAGGCCTTCCCCGAGGACAAGTACGGTTCGTTCCTGCTCGGCGAGATCGCCCTCTTCTCCTTTATCTTCCTGGCCGTGACCGGTTCCTTCCTCGGGCTGATGTACGAACCCGTCGCCGAGACAGTCACCTACGAGGGCAACGCCGCGGAGTGGGCGGGTCAGGAGGTCCCGGGCGCGTTCGCGAGCGTCCTCTCGATCACGTACGACACGCCCTTCGGCATGTTCCTGCGGATGGCCCACCACTGGGCGGCGTACATCTTCATCGCCGCCATCGCCCTGCACATGTTCCGAGTGTTCTTCAGCGGTGCCTACCGCAACCCCCACGAGCCCAACTGGTTCGTCGGGAGCGTCCTGCTCTTGCTCGCTCTGGGTGAGGGCTTTTTCGGCTACGCGCTCCCGCTGGACGGGTTCAGCAAGGCGGCGACCACCATCGGGTTCAACATGACCGGCGCGGTGCCGTTCGTCGGTGAGTGGTTACAGGCGCTCGCCTTTGGCGGATCCTTCCCGGGGCAGGCCGAGCAGGTGATCCCGCACATGTTCTTCCTGCACGTCTTCCTGCTGCCCGCGCTGCTGGTGGGGATCATCGGCCTCCACATGATGATCCTGATGCGCCAGAAACACACCGAGCACGCGCCCAGTTCCCGGAGCGGCGACCGCACCCCGGAGGCCGACGACGATTCGTTCGTCGTCGGGTCGCCCCTCTTCCCCCAGCAGTTCCTGCTCTCGACGGTCGTGCTCCTGCTGACGGCCGCCACCATCTCCTTTTTGGCGGCCTTCTTCCCCGTCCAGCGGATCGCCGCCATCGGTCTCGACTCCCCGAGCAGTCCGAGCCCCGACTGGTTTTTCATGTGGGTGTTCGGCTCGCTGAAGATGATCCCGGCGGAGCTATCGATCGCCGGGAGTACGATCGTTCTCGGTGGGTGGGCCGAGTTCATCGGCGGTATCCTGATCCCGATGGTGATCATCGGCGTGATGATCGTCTGGCCGCTGATCGACAACACCGACGAGCCCAAACACTTCACCGTCGATCCGCTCGACCGTCCCGCCCAGACCGCCCTCGGCGTTGGGGCGATCATGCTCACCATCGTCCTCTCGATCGACGGGATGCGCGGGACCGTCGCGGAGGTCCTCGGGATGTCGAGCGACGCGCTCTACCCCTATCTGGTCGCGATGACGTTCGCGGTCCCGATCCTGTACACGCTGATCGTCTACGCCGTGCTCAAGCGCCGACAGCGCCGGCTCGCCGGGTAGATGGAGGTCCCGCTCTCCCCGCGCGGTCTCCGCTGGCTCGACCGGGTCTGCAAACTGGTCGGCCTCGTCTTGCTCGCGGCCGCGCTGGAGGGCTCGCTCGGCGAGTGGTCGCTGGTCGCCGGCCTCGCCGGCTTCCTGATCGGCGGCGGGACGATCTTTCTGGACCCCGCCGAGTGAGAGCGGGACCCCGATCGACGGGCTCCCGCCAGTCACCGCCCCGCTCGCAGTTCTCGCCGGACGAAGAAGCCGGCGAGGACGAGCGTACAGACGCCGAGGACGATAATTCCGAGGGTTCCGATCACGCCCGAGTAGAGAAAGAGCCACGCCTCGTACTGGTCGCCCGGGATGCGGTTGCCCGCCAGTCCGGCCGCCGCCAGCAGGAAGGCGACGAGCCAGCACCCGACACCCAGCGTCGCCGTTCGGGCCAGCCACGGGTGGACGAATCGGTCGAAGAAGCCGTCCGCCCCCTCGGGGCCGGGGGGTTCCTCGCGCATTCGTCCCTCAGTCGTCGATCTCGTCGGCGTCCGCCAGCAGGTCGTCGGCGGTCAGCAGCGACTCCAGTTCGATGTCGTGGTCGGCCAGGTTCTCGGTCGCCCCGTCCTGCCGGTCGACGACGACGAGCACGCGGTCGACGACAGCGCCCGCCTCGCGCAGCGCCTCGACGGCGTCGACGGCGCTCTGGCCCGTCGTCGCGATGTCTTCGAGGACGACGACTTCCTCGCCCTCGGCGAGTTCGCCCTCGATTCGGTTGCCGGTGCCGTACTCCTTGGCCTGCTTGCGAGCGATGACGTAGGGCTGGCCCGTCTCGACGCTGGTGACCGCCACCAGCGGGACCGCGCCCAGTGCGACGCCGGCGAGTTTCGAGTCATCAACCCGATCTGCGAAGGCCTCGGCGATCAGTTCCAGACACCGCGGGTCGGTCTCGAAGACGTACTTGTCGACGTAGTAGTTCGAGGTGCCGCCGTGGGACAGCTCGAACTCGCCGAACTTCACGGCGTCGGCGTCCCTGAGCGCGTCGATGAGCTGCTGGTTGGCCATGTCCCGAGTGGGGGCCCGGCGGGACTAATACCCGCCGGATCGCTGTCGGCACGGACCGCCGGCGCTCCGGGCCAGCCGTCGGTCACGACGGTCGGCTCGAACCGGGCCGCGAACAGGTCGTACTGGCCGCTCGTGGTCGGCGGCGCTCGGAAAGAAAAACCCGGGTTAGAAGGGTGCTTCGGGGCCTTCGTCGTCCTCGTCGCCGCCGCTGGACTCGTGGCCCGGGAACGAGGGGCTGGTCGAGCCGCCCGCCATGCCCTCGTTGCCGCCCATGCCGGTGTTGGCGTGGACCTCGTCGATCTCGGGGATCTCCTTGGTCATCCGGGTCTTGATCGCCTGGATCGTCATGGGGGAGATGCCACAGCCCGAACACGCGCCGCCGAGCTGGATGGACACCTCGCCGGTCTCCCGGTCGATGTCCTGGATCGCCGCGCTCCCGCCGTGCATCTGGATCTGGGGGAAGTTCCGGCGCAGGAAGTTCGTCACCCGCTCGCGGAGTTCGTCGTCGCCGCCCTCGGTTTCGGTGCTCATGGTACCTCTCCTTTGGTCGTCACCGTGCTTAGGCTTTTGGTCTCCCACCTTTTTCCAGCGGGGGTACGCTCTCTCCGTTCGCGCACCCCCGAGCAAAAACGTCTCCAGAGATCGGAGATATCTGCCGGGCTCGCGGGAGCATCGCTCCCGCGAACGTGGGCGAAAAAGCGGAACTCGCGCGGCGCGCGAGTTCCGTTGCTGTGCTGGTGTCGTCCAATCGTCGAGGTAGCGTAGCGGCCGGATCAGGCCACCGACGTGAGCACGCCGCTGGTCCGCACCGCGAAGTAGGCCACGAAGGCGATCGCCAGCAGCCACTGGCCGACGTGCACGTCGCGCCAATTGCCCTGTGCGGTCTTGACGATCGGATAGCTGATGATCCCTGCGGCGATCCCGTAGGCGATGGAGTAGGTCAGCGGCATCACCATGATCGTCAGCCCGGCCGGCACGGAGTGGGCGAAGTCGTCCCACTGGATGTCTGTGACGTTGCGCATCAACAGGACGGCGACGACCACCAGCGCGATGTGGGAGGCGTACTGCGGAATCGCGGCCGCCAGCGGCACCACGACGAGCGAGGCCAGAAAGAGCAGGCCCACCACGAGCGCGGTCATCCCGGTCCGCCCACCCTCCTCGACACCCGTCGCGGACTCGACGAACGTCGTCACCGTCGAGGTGCCTAGCATCCCGCCCACGGTCGTCCCGACGGCGTCGGCCATCAGCGGTTTGTCGATGTCCGGGAAGTCACCGTTCTCGTCGAGGAAGCCACCGGCCTGTCCGACGCCGACGAGCGTCCCCGCGGTGTCGAAGAAGTCCACGAAGAAGAAGGTGAACACGACCAGCGAGAACACGAACGGTTCGACGTTGGTGAATCCCTCGACGAACGCGCCCGCGAGCGGCGTGATGTCGTACTGTGGCGACGGGATCGAAGCGGGTGTGAGGACGCCCTGCGGGAAGACGCCGGCTATGGTCAGTCCCCAGCCGATTAGCGTCGTTCCGAGGATGCCGACGATAATCGCACCCCGCAGGCCCGCCGCGTACAGCGCGAACGTGATGAAGAGACCGACAACCGAGAGGAGTGCGACCGGGTCGCTGGCCACGTTTCCGAGGCCGACGAGCGTCGCGGGGTCGTCGACGACGATCCCCATCGCCTGGAAGCCGATGATCGCCAGAAACAGCCCGATACCGGTCCCGACGCCGAACTTCACCGGTTGAGGGAATAGGTTGATGACGTACTCGCGTGCGCCGATCGCGGTCAGGATAATGAAGATGACACCCTCGGTCACGATGGCCGCGAGCGCCGTCTCCCAGGGAACGCCCATCACGCCGACGACCGTAATCGCGAAGAAGGCGTTCAGTCCGAGTCCGGGAGCCAGCGCGAACGGCCGGTTCGCGTAGAAGGCCATTACGAAGATGGCGACCGCCGACGCGAGGATGGTGACGACCGCGAGCATCTGGTACACCTCGCCCGGGGTGTACCCCGGGAGTGCGATCCCGCCGGGCGTCCCGTCGTCAGGGTACGCCGTCAGGATCACCGGGTTCACGACCACGATGTAACTGATCGTCAGGAAAGTCGTGATCCCCGCGAGAATTTCCGTCCGCAGGTCCGTGCCGTGCTCGGCGAACCCGAAGTAGTTCGCGAACCAGGACCCCTGGCCCCCGTCCGTCACTGCGTCGTCAGCCGCCGGTCCATCGGACATGCTGTGTTGTCGCCAACCTATCTCTCCATGGTGTTATGTATTACTTCTGAGGTAGTGTCTCGGCAGTAACATCTCTCGACGGCCACTCTCAGGTCGGACCGATCACGGCTTCGGCCTCGATCTCGACGCAGAGGTCGGGGTCGATCAGGCCGTCGACCTGCACCATCGTCGCCGCGGGACGGGCCTCGCCGAACGCTTCCCTGTGGGCACGCCCAACCGCCGGCCAGTCGTCGGCGTCGGTGACGTACATGCGGGTTCGGATCACGTCGTCGAGACTCGCGCCGGCCTCGGCGAGTGCCGAGTCGACGATCCCCAGCGCGTGTTTCGCCTGTCCGTACGGGTCGCCCACGGCGACCGGATCGCCCGAGTCGTCCGTGGCGGTCGTTCCCGAGACGACGACCCGGTCGCCCGTGCGGACGGCCCGCGCGTAACCCACCTGTTCCTCCCACTCGGTCCCCGAAGAGACGTGCTGTCGGCTCATACGGCCCCGTCGCACGCCAGCGGAAAATAGCTACCCGGCCGCCTACTCGCTCGTGTCGAACCCGAAGACGCGCTGGAGTTCCGTCTCGATCTCGTCGAGATATCGGTCCATGATCTCCTCGAACTTCTCCTCGCCGACGACGACGCCCTGCAGGCGGTCGTAGGGCTCCTCGGGGAGTTCGATCCGGAACCGGCCGTCGCCCTCGTAGAAGGGTTCGCTCTCCGAGAGGACGAACTGGTCGATGCCGTGGATCAACTCCGAATCGAACCGGTCGTTCATCGTCTCGAAGGCGTTCTTGTAGGCCCGCTGGAGCTCCGTGAAGTAGTTGGCGTACTTGTCCTCGAACTTCTCGGGGTCGAACTCGGCCATACCCGTCACTCGGCGAGCCATGCCTAAAACGTCCCTCACTCGCCGTCGGTGTCACCGGACAGCGCGACGTCGGCGAGCCCGAACCCGTGTTCGGGCAGCGCGAACACGTACAGCGCGACACCGGCCACCACCGCGAGACCGATGGCGGCGAGGATCGGAAGCACCACAGCCGACGTGAGCAGGTCCGGCAGCGCGACCGGTCGCGGGACGACCGCCGCGACCACGACCGCCAGAATCGACATGGTGAACGTGACGCCGAAGGCAAAGCCCGCGCCGAAGATGAGCCGCTCCCGCTCGGCCCGCTCGTCGATGTCCGGGTCGATCATGCGAACTAGCTGGCAGGTCGACCGGCTTAGGTCTGGTGGCCGGTACCACACCACGCGGCCGGCAGGGTCAGCCGTTCGCGTCGCGGGTGACGCCGTCGTTCCCCCGAAATGGTCGCGGACACGAGTCGCTGCTCGATCCGCCTCCGGTCACCGACACCGATATCCACTCTCACGGACGAATACGACCGTTTCAGGCGTATTTTCGAGCTTCGTCTCTCTTCTGGGTGATGGCGCTGGGTGATTGCAGTAAATCTCACTTCGCTATATCAAACTTGTTTGCTGGTGGCCTACCCGAGCTGTTCCCCGACGATCTCGTCGGCCAACTCGACGAACTCCTGCTCTCGACCCGCGGGGACGGTCGCGCCGGCGGCCACGTCGTGCCCGCCGCCGCCGCCGCCGACGGCCGCGCTGGCCTCGCCCATCACCGCCGAGAGGTCCAGCCCTTTCGCCACGAGGCGGCCGGTGCCCCGCGCCGACACCTTCGTCTCCTCCTCGTTCTTCCGGGCGAAGGCGACGATGGGGCGGTTCCGGTCGACGCCGTCGACCCCGACGGCCATCCCGGCGACGATGCCGACGATGGTCTCGCGGATCTCCTCGCCCGCGTCGAACCACTGGAGGTGCTCCTCCTGGGTGACGCCCGTCTCTTTGACCCACTGGAGCCCCTCCGAGAGGTTCCGGCGGTGGTTCCGGAGGAGTTTGCGCGCCCGCTCTAACCCGTCGGCGCGGTCGCCGAGACAGACCGCAAGCCCCACGTCGGCCCGCTCGTAGCGTGCGGTCGCGTTCAGCAGGGTCGAGAACTCGCTCGCGTCCCGCAGCTCCGTCCCCTCGGGTTCGGTCAGCAAGGTGTAGGTCGTCCCGACGAGACCGTCGACCTTGTCGGCCGAGACGCCCTTCTCTATGGCGTGCTGGACGAGCGAACTTGCCACAGTCTGGCGTTCCTCGTGGCTCAGATCCACCCAGCGCCGCCACTCGCCGTCGCGTTTCAGGTCCAGCCCGAGCCCGTCGAGAAACCGGATCGCACCGTTCTGATCGTTGGAGATGCCCGGGATCCGGACTTCACTGGCGTATTCGAGGAGCTTGGGGAGCGGGCGGGTCTGTTTCCCGTAGAACGCGATGTCGGTCCCTTCTTCGAGGACGCCAGCGTCGACGCCCTCGGCGACGATTTCGCGATTGGCCCCGACGAGCTCGCCGCCGACCGCCTGCATGTCGCCGACCGCGCCGACGACCGCGAGCCGGGCCAGATCGCGGTTGTCGACGTCGTCGGGTTCGAGCGCTCGCGCCAGCACGTAGCTCGCGCCCGCACCGGAGAGTTCCGAGGCCCCGTCGAGCCCCTCCAGCAGGGGGTTGCAGTGGAACTCGGTCTCGCTCTCGGCGGGCTGGTGGTGGTCGGCGATGACGGGCGTGAAGTCGCCGGCGGCCTCGTGCTCGGCGATCGCGTCCAGCTGGCCGCTCCCGAAGTCCGTAAAGAGGACGGTCTCCTCCTCGCGGGCCGCGATGGTGGCGATCTCGGCGTCGTCGAGCTGTTTTTTGAACACGACCTCGAACTCGATGCCGGCCCGTTCGAGGGCCGTCGCGGCGATCCCCGCGCTCGTCAGCCCGTCCGCGTCGATGTGTGAGGCGAGCAACACGCGATCGGACGATTCCAGGCGGTTCGCACACGCCACGGCGCGATCCTCGAGTGCTGTCACTGGGCCGGCCATTGGGAGTTTCTTATCGCGGTCTCCGGTTTAAACCTCCGGTCCGCTCATCACGACCCGGCCCGCGAGTCCGACTCCAGTAGTGCGGTTTTGGCCCGTCGCCGGAAGACTTAGGCACGTATAGCGGTATCACGTACCACGCCATGACGACCGACCTCCCGCTGCAGGCACTGGGCGAGGGCAGCGATACCGATCGGCGGCTCGCGGCCCGGACGATCCGGGAGGCGGCCGCCGGGCAGCCGGTACGGTTGCACGGATCACTCGCCCGGATCGTCGACGCGCTCGGCGACGGCCAGGAACCGGTGCGCCGGGACGTGGCCAACGCCCTGTTCGAGGTCGGTGTCGACGAACCGGCCGTGATCGCCCCCGTGGCCGACCCGCTGGTCGAGGCACTCGACGACGCGGTGACCGCCGTGCGGGCCTGCGTCGCGCGTCCACTGGCCGAACTGGCCGCCGAACGCCCGCGGCGGCTCCGTTTCGCCGTCCCGGCGCTGATCCCGCCGCTCCGTGACGTCAAGAGCGTCCGGAGCAACGCCGCGTGGGCGCTGTCGTCGCTGGCACCGCTGTATCCCGAACTGCTCGAACCACACGCCGACGAACTCACCCGGGCGTTGCTCGACGATCACTATCCCGTTCAGGTGTCGATCCTCCGGACGCTGATACCGCTCGAACGCGCCTATCCCGGCCTGTGCGACGTGGTTTCGGACCGCCTCCACGAACTCGTGACCGCCGACGTGGCCAGCGTCCGCCAGGCCGCATGCCGGGCCGCTGCCGCCACCGACCAGCCCTGGGTGGACGAGGCGCTCCGGGAACGAACTCGGACCGACAGCCACCTGCTCGTCCGGGAACGGGCCCGGGCCATCCGGGCTGCCGCGACGACCGCCGACGACCCCGCCGTCCCCGAATCCGTCTTCGAGGGCGCGACGCTCGGGACGTGGGCCGCCGTCAGGGTCGACCGCGACGGACCGCCGTTTCTGGTCGGTCGGACCACGGGCGTCGTCCGGAACCGGAGCGCGACCGACGAGGCGGCGATGGCCTCCTACGGCGTCCGCCGCGAGGACTTCGAGACACGAACGGAGTGGTTCGCCGCCCCGTGGATCCCACCCTCTGGCGACCGTACGTCCGTCCACCTCCACAACCCCGCCGCCGACTACGGCGTCACACTCCGCCGGTCGGCCGGCGGCATCAACGCCAGCCGCGTCGACGGCGACGGGTGCCAGGACTACCGCGTCGCGGACGCGTTCGCGCTCGAACCGGACCGCGCACGCCTGCTCGCCGCCACACCCGGTGACCGCCTCGCCTTCGAACTGGAAGGCGCGACCCACGAGATGCGAATCATCACGGCCGGCCTTCGGAACGACCGCTACCGCGTCACCGGCGAGAACCGGGATCAGGGGTACCGGATCACGTTCCGGCCGTTCGAGACCGATCCCATGATGGCCGTCTTCGAGGAAGGCCGCGCCTTCTTGGCGCGAAACGTCTCGCTGACGGCCGAGGAATAATTCCTTCGGAGGCTACCGTTCGCTACCGGTCGCCGCGACGGCCTCGCGAGCCAGCGTCTCGAAGTCCGCCTCGCTGGCCACCACGTCGACGGGGAGTCCGTGTTCTCGGGCCGTCTCCGCCGTGGGTGGGCCGATGACTGCGACGACGGCGTCGTCGAGGCCCGAGACTGCCGCGTCCCGGAGGCCCCGTTCTGCGGCCGCTTCGAGGAAGTGCTCGACAGTGAGCGAGGAGGTGAACAGCGCGGCATCGAGGTCGCCTGCCGCCGCTACCTCGGCCGATTCGCCGGCCGCATCGGGACGGGTGAGCCGGTACAGCACCGTCTCGTGGACGTACGCGCCCGCGTCGTTCAGGCCGTCGAGCAACACCGCGCTCCCGTGGTCGCTCCGGGCGACCTCGACCCGTTCGCCTTCGACGGTTCCTTCGAGGGTATCGACGAGTCCCGCGGAGGTGAACTCCTCGGGGATCAGGTCGACGGCGTAGCCCTCGGCGTCGAGGGCGTCGGCGGTGGGGTCGCCAATGGCACAGACGGTACTCTCGCCGGCGGTCCAGCCCGCCTCGGCGATCAGTTCCGCGCCGGTCTTGCTGGTGAAGACGGTGTAGTCGGCGTCGGTGCGTGGGCTCGCCCCGGTGGCCTCGACTTCCAGCATCGGGTCCGGGACGGCCTCCGTACCCAGGTCGTCGAGCAGGTCGACCGCCTCGGTGATGCGCTCGTCGTCGGGGCGAAAGACGGCGACTCGAGGTCGGTCGGTCACGACTGATCCGCTCCGTTCTCGAGGAACTTGACGACGCGCTGGCGCTCGCGTGCCACGTCGCCGATGACGGTGACTGCGGGCGGTTCGATCCCCGCGTCGTCGCGGGCCTGCACGATGGTTTCGAGCGTCCCGGTCGCGACCTGCTGGTCGGGCCAGGTCCCGCGCTCGACCAGCGCGACGGGCGTGTCCGGGGCCATCCCCGCTTCCCGGAGTTCGCGCGTGTACTCGGGCAACTTGCCGACGCCCATCAGGACGACGATGGTGCCGCCGGTGTCGGCCAGCGCCGCCCAGTCGACCGCTGAGTCCTCCTTGGTGGGGTCCTCGTGGCCGGTGACGAAGGAGACGGAGGAGGCGTAATCGCGGTGGGTGACCGGAATCCCCGCGACCCCCGGGCCGGCGATGGCGGCGGTCACGCCGGGGACGACCTCGAAGGGAACGGCGTGTTTGGCGAGGTAGACCATCTCCTCGCCCCCGCGGCCGAAGACGAAGGAGTCGCCGCCTTTCAGCCGGACGACTGTCTTGCCCTCGTGGGCGAGTTCGGCCATGCGTTCGTTGGTGTACTGCTGGGAGGTGCGTTCGCCGCGGGCGCGTTTGCCCACGTCCTCGCGAATCTCCTCGGGGATCATCCCGATGATGTCGGGACCGGGGAGTTTGTCGTGGAGGACCACGTCGGCCTCCTCCAGCAGGCGTTTGGCCTTGACCGTCAGGAGGTCGGGGTCGCCGGGGCCGCTCCCGACGAGGTAGACCGTCCCCGGTGCGATGTCGGCGTCGCTCGTCATGATGACCGGCCTTTCGAGCCCCCCATTAAGAGTCCTCCCGTTTCCGTTCGTCGGGTTCCTCGCGTTTGGCCCGCTCGATCAACTCCGCGGCCCCCTGCTCGCGGAGCTCGTCCGCCAGGTCCGCGGCGGCCCGCGCGTGGTGTTCGACGGGCAGATCCCGACTGGCGTTTAGCTCCTCCGTGCCGTCGCGGCTGAGCACCCGCACGACGGTGTGCACGACCGTCCCCTGCACCGTCGCGTGGATGCCGATGGGCGCGACACACCCGCCGCCGAGTTCGTCCAGTACGATCCGCTCCACGGTGGTCGCCACCCGGGTCGGCGGGTGATCGAGCGTCTCGTGGATGGCGGCCCCGGTCTCGTCGTCGAGGGCGGTCACCGCCAGCGCTCCCTGCCCCGGTGCGGGGACGAACCGGTCGGTCGGCAGCCGCTCGTACTCGACGGCGTGGAGCAGGCCCGTCCGGGCGAGCCCCGCTTCCGCCAGCACGATGGCGTCGTACTCGGTCTCGACCTCGCGCTCGGTCGCGCGGCGCTCGATCTCGTGGAGGCCGTCGAACCACTCCTCGATCTCGGCCATCGTGGCCGCCGAGAGGTTCTCGGGGTCGAGGTCGTCGGCGTCCGCGTCGTCGTTGCTATCTCCCTGTGCTCTCTCCAGTCGCCGCTCGTGTTCCCGCTGGATCGAGGGCGCGAGCAGCTTCTCGACGCGCGTGTCGACGTTCCCCCGGAGGGGTTCGATCTCCAGATCCGGTCGCTCGGCCCGGAGTTCGGCTCCGCGTCGGAGGCTGGCGGTGCCGACGGTCGCGCCCTCGGGGAGGTCTTCCAGTGGGGTGCCGTCCGGCGTCAGGAGCACGTCGCCGGCCGGGCCGCGTTCGGGCACGCCCGCGACGACGAGATCGGGCGGGCTCTCGGTGGGCACGTCCTTCATGGAGTGAACGGCGGCGTCGACCTCGCCGTCGAGTACCTGCTGGTCGAGGCTGCGAACGAAGGCCCCGGTCTTGCCGAGGCGGTGGATCAGTTCGTCCTGTATCTGGTCGCCGGTGGTCTCGACCTCGAGCAGTTCGACCGACTGCCGACGGCTCGACAGCGCCTCCTGTACCGTGGCGGCCTGCCGCATGGCGAGGTCGGACCCCCGGGTCGCCAGCCGGAGCGTCCTGTCTGTGGTCATACCCGCCCCTCGGCGGTCCGGCGTGAAAAGCACACCAGTTCCGGATCACTGCGGAGGCGGCCTCACCCAATTCGAGGCGGAGGCCCCACCCTCAAGGGGTGCCGGGCTTCCGGCCCCGGCGGAAGCACAAGCGAGTAGGGTGGGGAGGAAGCCGACCCGGTATCAACCAGCCGCCAGACTGTTTCCTGCTAACTCCCAATCATTAAGTAACTACAAACAGATATATGAAAATATCGTGGAGTACCGTCGAACCGCCGTTATCAAGCTCGACACGCCTGAAGGCGCGGATACACACTTTCGGGAGACTGTCGAGCAATTCAAATACTGTTCCAACACCGCGAGCGAGTGGTGCTGGCACGGCGACGACGGCTACCACGTCACATCCAAGGCGAAGGCCGAAGATGCGCTGTACGACCAGCTACGCGAGGACACAGAGTTGACCGCGAATCTCGTCCAGAAGGGGATTCATCAGGCCGTCGAAGCCATCAAAAGCGGCGTCGAACGACTCAAAAACGACCAAAGTACGTCTCGTCCGACGTTCACGGCTGATACCGCTATCTACGACAAGCGAAGTGCCACGTTCCACCGTGACCACGTTTCGCTATCAACACCGGACGGACGAATCGAGTGCGATTATATTCTCCCTGAGAATCCCGACACACCGCCGACAAAGTACGTCACAGACGAGGACTACGAGTTTCGGCGGGCAACACTGCATCGACGTGACGGCGACTGGTATCTTCATGCGTCGATGCTCAAAGTCGAGGACGACGACACCGAACCTACCACCGGGCACAGAACAGTCCTCGGTGTGGACCTCGGTGTGAACCAACTCGCGGTCGCTTCGACCGGGCGGTTCTGGTCAGCAGACGAGTTCAACCACTGGAAGCGAGAGTACGAGAACCGGCGTGGCGACCTCCAGCAGTGTGGAACGCGGGCGGCTCACGAGGCGATAGCAGGCGTCGAGCGCAAAGAGGACGGACGCTTCGAGATATTCCTGCATCGTGTCGCCAACGAGATCGTAGCCGAAGCCGTCGAACACGACTGTTCGCATATCGTGTTCGAGGACCTGACCGACATTCGTGAGAACGTGCCAGAAGCGTCGTGGCACCATCTGTGGGCGTTCCGTCGCCTCTACGAGTACGTCGCCTACAAAGCCAGAGAGCAGGGCGTCGAAGCCGTCCAAGTGGACCCACGGAACACGTCAAAGCGGTGTTCGACCTGTGGATTTACCCACGACGACAACCGCCACGGCGAGGACTTCGAGTGTCTGGATTGCGGCTACCAGAACCACGCCGACTACAACGCTTCCAAGAATATTGGCCTTCAGTATCTCCGGCGTCGGCAAAACGCAGACGACGGAGGCGCACCCGTAGACGTGCGCTTGAATCGCGGGACGTTGAACGTGAGTGGAGAGTATAACCTTCCCGCCTCATCCGAGGCGTAGAACGGGAGTCCACGCGAAAGCCCTACCCTCAACGAGCGAGTGGGGCCATTGCCCCCGAGCGAAGTAGGGTAGGGTAGTTTACCACGGCTCGCTCTTCAGCGAGAGCTTGTAGGCCACGAGGTTCGTCCCGACGTGGAGGACGGGCGTGATGACCAGCACCACGGCCAGGATCGGGAGCGTGAACGTCCCGGCGAACCACTCCGGAGCGAACAGGACTGTGAGCCCGAGCGCTCCGACCACGAAATCGAGCTGGTCGATGCCGGGGAACGCCGCCCCGCGCTCCCGCCCCGTCCGGCGCTTGAGGAACGAGGCCGCGATGTCACCCAGCAACGCGCCGGTCGGCAGCGTGATCGCGGCGACGAGCGAAAAGCGCGGGAGCCCCGCGACCGCACCCGAGACCGCCGGGTGGACGGCGTTCAAAAGCAGGGCCAGCACCGCGCCGGCCGCGATCCCGCTCGCGGTCCCGAGCCAGGTCTTCCCGTCGCCGAGTATCCGTTTGCCGTTCCAGGTCCGCCCACCGTCGATCGGTGGCCCCCCACCGAGCAGTACCGCGGCGTTGTTGGGCACGTACGCGGGCAACATCGCCCAGAACGCCACCGCGAGTACACCGACGATGTCCATCGTGCCGGAGTCTGGGTCAGCGCGTCCCTTAACCTCCCGGGTTCGGCCGCCGACAGACTCAGGACCGTGGGGGCAAAAATTGCCAGTATGATCCCGCCGATAGCGAGTCGCTTCGTCGCGGGGGAGTCCGAGGCCGCGGCGCTGGAGCGGGCGCGGCGGCTGAACGACCGCGGTATCGGGGCGATTCTCAACCACCTGGGCGAACACTACGACGAGCGCGGCCCGGCCGACGCGGACACCGAGGCGTACTGCACGCTGCTCTCGGACCTCGAGGGAACGGATCTGCGGGCCTGCATCTCGATCAAACCCTCACAGATCGGGCTGGACGTGGACGAGTCGGTCTTCCGGGAGAACCTCGCCCGCATCGTCGACCGGGCGAGCGAGCCGGGCGTGTTCGTCTGGCTCGACATGGAGGATCACACGACGACCGACGCGACCCTCGACGCGTTCGAGGAGCAGGTCACCGATCACGACGGCGGGGTCGGCGTCTGTCTCCAGGCCAACCTCCGGCGCACCCCCGAGGACCTCTCGCGGCTGGCCGACCTGCCGGGGAAGGTGCGGCTGGTGAAGGGGGCCTACGACCCGCCCGATGACGTGGCGCTGCCGCGTGCCGAGGTCGACGACGCATACAGAGAACTGCTGGCGCAGGCGTTCGCCGAGCGGGCGGGCGGGATCGCGGTCGGCAGTCACGATCCGGCGATGATCGGAGCCGCCGAGGCCCTCCACGACGAGTACGGGACGCCCTACGAGATCCAGATGCTGATGGGCGTGCGCGAACCCGCCCAGGAGCGACTGGCCGCCGACCGCGAGGTCTGGTAGTACGTCCCCTACGGGGGGCAGTGGCTCTCCTATTTCTACCGGCGCGTCGCCGAGCGCCGGGGGAATCTGACCTTCGCGCTCCGAGCAATCGTCAACTAGTAAAGGGAGGGACAAGAACCACACCGTACCGCAATATGGCCTCCTGGAAGCGGGACATCGCGAGTGGACTCATCGTCTTGCTGCCCGTCATCGTCACCCTGTACGTCATCGCGTATCTCTACGGGGTCATCGCCAGTTCGACGGCCATCTTCAATATCGACTTTCAGGTGTTGACGAGTCTGGGCGTGCCACAGCAGGCGCTGGGACTGATTCGCGTGCTCACGACGCTCGTGGTCTTTTTCCTGCTGGTGCTGTCGGTCGGCTATCTCAGCCGGACGGCGTTCGGCGACATCTTCGAGGACCTGCTGGACAACCTGATGAACCGGCTACCGGGGCTCCGGGTCGTCTACAACGCCTCGAAGATGGCCGTCGAGACCGCCGTCTCGGGCACCGACGAACTCCAGAAACCGGTCAAACTCGAGACGTGGAACGGGATGCGGATGACCGCCTTCAAGACCGGTAAACAGACCCCCGACGGCCGCGACGTGCTCTTTCTCCCGACCGCACCCAACATCACTACCGGATTCGTCGTCGAGGTCGAACCCGACGAGTACGAGGAACTGGACGAACGCGTCGAGGACGCCCTCACGCGCATCCTCAGTGCCGGGTTCGGCGAATCCCGTGACAGCAGCGTCGCGATCAGCGTCACCGAGGAACTGTCGGGCGACGCGAATCGAGACGGCGACCGCGACGGCGACGCCGACGACTAAGCCGACCTTACTCGCCAGGACAGCGGGCTTACTGTGACCGGTGGGCGGCTTACTCTCGACGGGCGATCCAACGCGGTGGGTAACTAAACCCGTCCTCGCCAAACCACCGGGGGCATGGCAACGAGCACTAGCGAGAAACAGGAAGCCGCCGAGATGGCGGAAAAGACCGGCACAGACCCGTGGATACTCGCCGCCGGAGCGTCCGTGATCCTCTCGTGGTACGAGTTCTTCCTCCGTGACAACAAGGAGATGGGCCTGTTCGTCGGACTCTGGCCGCCGACCTTCCTGGCGTTCGCGAGCTACTTCGAGCAGCGGCGGACGGGCCGCCTCCTCGATCGGTTGACCGGTCGCAGCGGCGTCGTGGAGTCCGTCGAGCGGATGATCCAGAACCGCTAGAGGTAGTCGAACCACTCGGCGTACTCGTCGGTCCGGCGCTCGACGACCTCGAAGAAGCGCGACTGCAACTCGTCGGTGACCGGCCCCTTCGTGCCGGCACCGATCTCGTTGTCGTCGACGCTCCGGATCGGCGTGACCTCCGCGGCCGTCCCCGTGAAGAACAGCTCGTCGGCGGTGTACAGTTCTCCCCGGGAGATCGTCGCGTCGTCGTGGACCGTATAGCCCAGATCCTCCGCGATCGTGATGAGCGAGCGGCGCGTGATGCCGTCGAGGATCGACTCCGCGAGTCCGGTGGTGTAGATCTCGCCGTCCCGGACGAGGAAGATGTTCTCCCCCGGCCCCTCGGCGACGTTGCCCTCGCCGTTGAGGACGATTGCCTCGGTGTAGCCGTTGCCCGTCGCCTCCAGGTTCGCGAGGACGCTGTTGACGTACGGTCCCGTGGTCTTGGCGTTCGTCGGGATCTGGTCGGAGCCGTACTTGCGCCAGGAGGAGATCGACACGTCGACGCCCTCTTCGAGCGCTTCCTCACCGAGATACGCGCCCCACGGCCAGACGGCGATGGCGACCTCGACCGGACAGTTCGAGGGGTTCAGGCCGAGCTCCTCGTAGCCGTAGAAGGCGACCGGCCGGATGTAACAGGACTGCAGATCCTGCCGGCGGATCAGCTCCTCGGTGGCCTCGGTCAGCTCCTCGCGGCTGTACGGAATGTCCATGTCGTAGGGCTTGCCCGACTGGTAGAACCGGTCGAGGTGCTCCTCCCAGCGGAAGATCGCCGGGCCGTTCTCCGTGTCGTAACATCGGACGCCCTCGAAGATCCCGGTGCCGTAGTGCAGTCCGTGCGTGAGGACGTGGACCTGTGCGTCCTCCCAGTCGACGAACTCACCGTCCTGCCAGATCGTATCGACGTCCATCTCGTCAAATCCCATTAGGGATTGGTTGGCCCAATCCGCTCTTAACAGTTTTCGTGCCGTGCCGGGATTCTCACCACGCCATCCTCGATGGGCCGTCCCAGCCGATTTCCGCTCCGAATGGCCCGCTCGACGCTCGAATCCGAACGTCCGCAGTTCGATACCACGTTCGAGCCATATCTTCCATAAACCACAATCCGCGATACGAAATACGCTGGGTCGGTGGTGCACGCCTGACGGGTGCCAAACCATTTGGCACTGATCCCCGTATCCTCGGGTATGTACGACGACATTCTGCTCCCGTACGACGGCAGCGACGGAGCTGCGGTGGGACTGCACCACGCTGTGGAGATCGCCGGCTGGGCCGACGCCACGATCACGGTTCTGTTCGTCGCAGATACGACACGCGACAGCGTCACCGTCGTCGAGAACCGGGTCGTCGACGCACTCGTCCGGGAGGGTGAGAACATCGTCTCGGACGCCGAAGAGACGCTGCAGGGGCTCGGAGCGGACTACGATTCCGACGTCGTCCAGGGGAATCCGGCCCCGACGATCGCCGAGTACGCCGAGCGGTACGACCACGATCTGATCGTGATGCCGACCCACGGCCGGGAGGGGACGTCACGATACCTCGCCGGGAGTGTCACCGAGAAGGTCGTCCGGCTGTCTTCCGTTCCCGTCCTCACGGTCCGGATGCAGCCCGACGAGCGACTGGGCTTTCCCTACGAGGACGTCCTCGTCCCGACCGACGGGAGCACCGGTGCCACGCGCGCGGCCGACCACGGCATAGAACTCGCAGCGGCACTCGATGCGACCGTCCACGCGCTCTCGGCCGTGGACGATTCCTCGCTCGGGGCGGCCGTTCGCTCGACGATATCGGGGTCCCAGCGGGAACGAGACGCGACCGCCGCCGTCGACGACATCGTGTCCGAGGCTACCGCCCGCGGCGTCACGGATACTGTCCGGCACGTCGAACACGGATCGCCGGTCGAGTGTATCCTCGACGTGATCGAATCCCACGACATCGACGCCGTCGTGATGGGAGCGACGGGTCGACGCGGAACGGACCGCATCCTGCTCGGCAGCGTCGCGGAGACGACCGTCCGCGCCGCCCCAGTGCCAGTCCTCACGGTCGGATCCGGCGAGTAACTGTTTTTCCCAGCCCCCCAATCTGCGCTTCCCCCATCGCAAACGGCCCTGGTGACACCGATCCTCCGAATTCTATATCGCGGTTATTGATTTATGCTCGATGCGGGTACTGGAACGTATCGGGCCAGGTTCGAACGCAAAAGACTCGCGAAAACGGCCGTCAGCGGAGTCGTTCCGCGATTTCGCTCCCCTCGACGTAGGGGATGTCGTTGCGCTCGCCGTAGGTGCGGGCGGCCGCGGGCGGGAGTGCCTCGCCGGTTTCGTCGTCGAGCATCTCGCAGACGACGACCGCGGGCGACTGGTCGGTCGCGGCGGCCAGCGCGATGCCCAGTTCGGTGTGGCCGAGCCGATCGTCCAGCAGGTCCGGTGCGGCGCGCAACAGGTGGACGTGGCCGGGTGCGCGGAACTCGTCGGCGAAATCGGCCGCCTCGGGGTCGCTGGCGGCATCGGCGAGCTCGGTGATGGTCAGGGCGCGATCCTCGTCGGTGATCCCGGTGAACGTGTCGCGGTGGTTCACCGTCAGCGAGAACGAGGAGCGCTCGTCGTAGTCGAGATCGTGGTCGGCCGCGACCGGGTGGTCGATCACGTCCTGCAGGAAGGGGAGGTCGAAGGCGTCGGCCACGCCGTCGCTCACCGCCGTGCAGATCAGGCCGCCGGCGTCGTTGCGCATCCGGGCGACGGCGTCGGGCGTGACGGCGCTCGCGGGGTAGACCAGATCGGTCTCGCCCTCGCGGTCGGCGGCGTCGTGGATCAGGACCGGCTCGCCGGCGCGAAACGCCGTCAGCGCCGCCTCGACGCCGTGTTTCGACTCGGGATGCATCTTATCGCTCCGTGACATTGATCGTGACCTCGTCGTCGTCTGCGAGTCCGAGCGCTTCGCGGAGTTTCTCCGGGGCGATCACTTCGAGCTGGTCCTCGTCGTGGTGGGTTCGCTCCGGCGCGATGACGTGGGCTGGCTCGTAGATGGAGTCGCCCACCTCGACGCTGGCGGGATAGCAGAACGCCGGGCCGTAGGTGCGCTCGTCGTCCTCCCAGCCCTCGATGGTGACCGGCTCCAGCGAGGCCATGCCGGCCCGGGCGCGGACGCTCTCGTCGGTGAGATCGACGTTCAGCGTACCCGCGAACGGCTCGTAGCCCAGTCTCTCGATGAACTGCTCCATGTACCCCGGCAGCGAGATGTAGTGGCGACCCTCGCCCATCCCGCTGGTCACGAACCCCTGGAGCTCGATGGCGGCGTCGCGCTCGAAGATCCGCCGGTAGTCGGCGTACTCGCGGCGCAGCGCCGACTCGCCCTCGCCGGTAATCTCGACCCACTGTCCGTCGGTGACCATCTCCCGCTCGACGTAGCCGGCGTCGTCGAGCCGCTGGAGCCGCCGGGAGGCGGTCTGGTTCGACGCGTCGAGGTCCTCGGCCAGCGCCGAACACGACACCTTCTCCTGGCCCTCCAGTGCGCCCTCGATCGCCAGCAGCTTCAGCGTCGCTAACTCGTCGTACCCGACCGTCCCCTCGCTCGCCTGTGCCATACCCTCACTTGCGCAGTCTCGGGGATAAGCGTAACGAATATGGAACGCGTAACGGTTTTGGAACGCTAAAGAACGGAAACAGCGTTTCCTGTCTCAGTGTTTGCGGGTTACACTGTAAAGGCGTTGCTTCGAACGAGTTCGGGGTGGGCGGGGCACACGACCCTCGCTCAGTCGCCCGTTCGTGATTCGAGACGCTCCTTCCAGTCGCGTTTCGCGGCTCACGGGTCACTACGTTCCCCGCTCGCCAGTCCGAGGCCTTCCTCCGGTCGGCCTCGCTACTCGCGGGTCGTGCCTCCCCGCTCGTTCATTCCGAGACGCTCCTTCCAGTCGCGTCTCGCGGCTCACGGGTCGCTGACTCTCACGGACTTCGTCCGTTCGGCCGAGGTCGAAGACCTCACGCTCCCCGTTCCCCAGTCCGAGGCCTCCCTTCAATCGGCCTCGCTACTCGCGGGTCGTGCCTCCCCGTTCGTGATTCGAGACGCTCCTTCCAGTCGCGTCTCGCTACTCCCAGAACTCGCTATCTTTCTGCAGTTTCGGCACCAGCGTATTGCGGTCCTCGGCGAGTAATGCGACCCGCGAGGCCGGCACCTGTTTGAGCACGTTGTGGGGCATGTGCTCCATCACGTCCTCGGCGAACTCGACGACGCGCTCGTGGTCGGGCATCGAGTCCCGGTCGAGTCGACCCCGGGAGTGGCCGACGTGCATGTAGGCTTTGAGTTCGACGAAGTCCGGATCGGCCCGCTGGAACATCGAGGCGTACCACTCGGGGTTGTGCATGTTCAGCCCCTCGATGCAGGTCGTCCGGAGGACGGTCCGGGTCTCCGATTTCCCGGCCAGCACGTCCAGCGTGTCGATCAGTCGCTCCCAGGCGTCGTCTTCGACGGCCTTGACGGTCTTATCGAACGTCGCCCGGTCGGCGGCGTCGACGCTGACGTAGAGCTGGGTCGGGTCACACTCGGCGAGGACTTCGGGCCGGGTCCCGTTCGAGACGAGGAAGGTGGTGATGTCCCGGTCGTGGAACGCCTCGATCAGTTCCGGCAGGTAGGGGTAGAGGGTGGGTTCGCCGTCGAGGGAAATTGCAACGTGGCGGGGCTCCATCGCCTCCTCGAACACCTCGCGGGGGACCTCGTCGTTGCCGCCGAAACCGCTGAGGAGTTTGGTCTGGAGTTCGATGCTGGCGTCGACGACGGCCTCGGGGTCGTCCCACTCCACCTCGTCCATCTCGTAGGCGTGGCCCTGGTGGTCCCGCCAGCAGAAGACACAGCGCTCGTTGCACTTGACCACGGGCGTCATCTGGATACAGCGGTGGGATTCGATCCCGTAGAAGATCTTCTTGTAACACTTCCCCTCGCCGCGGAGTGCGTTCTTGGTCCACCCGCAGGTCTGGGCGGCCGTGTGGTTCTCGCTGTGGTAGTCGGGGTTCGAGACCTGCTTGGGGCCCCCGCTCCCGGACTCGGAGTCGCTCATGTTGCCCCCACGTTTCGGATGCGCGGGCAAAAGCGCCCGGGTGTCGCCTCATCCGGCCTCGCCGAACCCGTCTCTGTACCTGTCTCTCAAAACGCCGTCTGATGAAACGATCGTAGTGCATTCTTGCGTAAAATACTACGACTGTGTTGGGTAAAGACTATTAGTGTTATTTCCGAAAGTCTGTGTATGGCTACCGACGTGGTGAACGAACGCGGTGAGGCGGACCACAGCACCGACACGGACGCGGCGGCCGACTGTACGGTGACGCTCCACTTGCGGTCCTCGGCACCGGCGGCGGCGACGCGGCGGCAACGGAACATCCTGGAGCGGTTGCGGTCGCTCGCGTCAGACGGCGTCGTCCCCGACCTCCGGGTCGAGCGCTGGAGTTCGCGGGTGACCGTCTCCGCCGACGGGGACGACGGCGACCGTGGCCCGGTGGCGCTGTACGAGGAGTTCGAGACCGCTGTCGAGCGCGCGGACGCACGTCTCGAACCGTTCTTCGAGACCCGGGAGGCCGTCGGTGGCCTGCTCTCGGCGGGTCCGCCGACGGATCGGGTCATCGTCTTCCCGGTCGTCGCCCTGACCGTTCGCCGGGACGGCGAGGTGACCGGGCTGTTCCCCTGCTGGAACGACGGGACTCACCACAGCGTCGAGGACGCCCTCGACGCGCTCGCGACCGACGCTGCCGACCCGGAGAACCTCTGAATGGCCGCGTCACCGGTGACTGTGACGGAGCGCTGGTTTCCGTGACGACACACAAATCCGATATCGCGTCGAGCATTCCAGACGAACCGATGACGGTGACGGTGCGCCTCCGCTCGGGACCGTCGGCGGTCGCCGAGCGCCGGCAGCGACGCATCGTCGAGCGACTGGAAACGGTCGCCGACGAGGCCGACGAGGGCGACGTGGCGGCGCTTCGAACCGGCCGCTGGAGCGACCGCGTGCGGGTACCCGTCGCCGAAGGGAGTGCGGACGTCGAAGCCGTCACCCTCTACGAGGAGTTACACGCCGCCGTCGACGAGGCCGGGGGTCGCCTCCACCCGTTCTTCCAGGAGCGCGAGACGCTCGACCGATCCCTCGACGCGGCCGATCTGACCGAGAGGGCCGCCGCCGACGGCGAGCGCGACATCGTGTTCCCCGTGATCTGTCTCACGATCAGGCGGAGCGGTCGGCTCACGGGCGTCTACCCCTGCTGGATCGACGGCGAACACCACAGCGTCGAGGACGGCCTCGCCCGCCTCGAAGCCGCGGCGGGCGTGGCGGACCCTCCCCCGGCGTCGACATCGGGGGCGGCTGAGAATCTCTGGTGAACACCCGGCAGACAGTTCGTCATCCCTTTATTCGGCGACCGAGGAGAGGCGGGTATGTTCCTTGCCGCGCGCCGGGAGGTCGAAGCCGCCGTCGAGCATGCCCTCGACGCGCTCGACCTCCCCACCGACGACCTCGGGATCGAGGAGCCGCCGGAAGACGTCGACGCCGTCCTCGCTTCGAGCGTCGCCTTCCGACTGGCCGGCGAGGTCGGCGCTGCCCCGCCCGAGGTGGCCGCCGACATCGCCGCGGAGATCGACCCCGCCGACTACGAGTACGTCGGCGACGTGACCACGCAGGGCCCCTATCTCAATTTCCTGCCCAGCGACGCCTACTTCGCGGCCACCCTCGAGGCCGCCCAGGACGACGAGTACGGCCGGCTCGACCCGAAGGACACGTCGGTCGCCGTCGAACACACCAGCGCCAACCCCACTGGACCTGTTCACGTCGGCCGGGCGCGAAACCCGATCATCGGCGACGCGCTGGCGAACGTGCTCGATTTCGCCGGCTACGACGTGGATCGCCACTACTACGTCAACGACGCCGGCCGCCAGATGGCCGTGTTCACCTGGGCCTACGAGAAATTCGACGAGAGCGACCTCCCCGAACCGGAACGCGACCGCGCCGAGTACGACATGGTCCGGTACTACCGTAAGGGCAACACCTTCCTCGATGAGGCCCCCGAGGACGAAGTCGAAGCCGCCGAAGCCGAGATCCAGTCGATCATGCAGGGCCTCGAAGACGGCGACGAGGAGACCTACGAGCGCGTCAGCGAGGTCGTCGACACCGTTCTCGGGGGCATGCAGGAGTGTCTCGCCCGCCTGCCCGCCGAGTTCGACGAGTTCGTCAAGGAGACCCGGTTCATGCGCGACGGCTCGACCGACGACCTGGTCGACCGCCTGCAGGAACTGGACGAGGCGGTCTACGAGGAGGACGCCTGGCAGTTAGAACTCGACGACCACGGGATCGACAAGAACCTCGTCTTCCTCCGGTCGGACGGCACCAGCCTCTACGCCACGCGGGACCTGGCCCACCACGAGTGGAAGTTCGAGAACTACGACCGCGCCGTCACAGTACTGGGCGAGGACCACAAACTCCAGGCCCAGCAGGTCCGGACCACCCTCGAACTGCTCGGTCACGACACCGAGCCGCTCGATCAGGTGCTGTACTCCTACGTCAACCTCCCCGAGGGCAAGATGAGCACCCGCGAAGGGACCGGGATCGATCTGGACGACCTGCTCGACGAGGCTATCGACCGCGCCCGCGAGGAAGTCGAGGATCGACTGGAGGACCGCCTCCGGAACGACGACTTAGACGACGAGGACGTCGAGCGCATCGCCCACCAGGTCGGGATCGGTGCGGTGCGCTACGACATCGTCTCGAAACAGCCCGCCAAGGCCATCACCTTCGAGTGGGACCGGGCGCTGGACTTCGAGGCCCAGTCGGCCCCCTACGTCCAGTACGTCCACGCGCGCGCATGTGGAATTCAGGAGGAGGCTCGCGAGGCCGGCCACGAGGTGCCCGATCCGGCCGAGGTAGACGCCGACGCGCTCGACACACCGGAAGCCCGCCACCTGCTCGCGACTATCGCCCGCTTCCCGGCGGTGATCGAGGAGGCCGCCGAAGACCACCACCCACACGTCGTGGCCACCTACACCCGGGAGTTCGCGGAGGCGTTCAACGGCTTCTACCGGGCGTGTCCGGTACTCGACGCAGACGAGGAAGTGCGTGACGCGCGGCTGGCGCTGGTCGCCGCTGCACGTCACACCGTGGGCAACGCCCTCGGTGTGCTCGGTGTCGCTGCGCCCGAGTCGATGTGACTACACCGGGACGAAGAGGGTCGGAAGCACCGATCCCCCGGCGAACTGTACGGCCGCGAGACCGAGCCCGAGCGTCAACAGCAGGAAGATCAGCACCCAGCTCAGTCGGATGGAGTCGTCTGCCATACCGAGACGTGGCAGGAGGGACGGTTTAGATGTACCGCTTCGAAAGAAGGGCAGGTCGGTCCTGACGGGAGACCGGTCGAACGATCAGTTGAACAGGCCGAACACGCCTTCCTCGTCGTCCTCGTCCTCGTCGTCGGTGTCGGCCGCCTCGTCGTCGCTGTCCCCGTCGTCGTCGGTGTCGGGCGTCGCGCTCGGCTCGAACTCCTGTTCGGGTTCGACGCCGCCCTCGGTGTTTGCCTCGTAAATCTCTTCGAGGGTGGACGCCAGCCGCCGGTAGGCTTCGGCGGCGTAGCTGTCGGGATCGTTGATGAGCAGCGGTTCGTTCCGGGTGGCGTCCTGGTCCTCGGGGACGACGGCCAGCATCTCCATGTCGAGTTTGTCGGCGACTTCGGAGACGTTGGTGTCGTCGTCGGCCCGGGTCAGCACCGCACCGACCACGTCGCCGTCGATCCGTTCGGCCAGCTGGGCTGTCTTGACGGTGTCGCCGATGGCGACCTCGTCGGCGGTGGTGACGAGCAAGACGCCGTCGGCCAGTCCGAGGGGGACGGTCGTCTCGTGGCTCAACCCGGCCCCGGTGTCGATGAGGACGATCTCGTAGGCCGTCGAGAGCGCCTTGACGACCTTCCGGAGCTTCGCGGGGTCGGCGTCGGCGAAGGCCTCCAGGTTGCGCTCGCCGGGGACTACCGTGATCCCGCCGGGGCCCTCGATGATCGCGTCGCTGACGGCCGCCTTGCCGGCGAGCACCTGGTGGAGACTCGGTTCGTGATCTACGTCGAGCATCGCTCCCAGGTTGGCCATCCCCAGATCGGCGTCGACCACGACCACGTCGTGGCCGGCGTCCTGGAGCGACACGGCGACGTTGATCGCCGTCGTGGTCTTCCCGACGCCGCCCTTCCCGCCTGCGATTGTGTAGACGTATCCCGTCATACTTCCTGTTACCTTGCTACAGACAAGGGAAACATATAAACCCGTGCGTCTGCCGGGTTTTCTCCCCTCGTCCACGCCATCCCTGCCCGGGGCGACGGACCCGCCGCCACCGACACCCGGACGTCTGCTAGGTGAACACACGCCCGAATGGTTGAAAAGCGCCACGGTCTATTTCAATACGTGATTACGTGAAGTGATATACGGCGTTCCGTGGTCGGCCCGGCCCGGTCAACAGTTACTTACCTCGCATTCGGCTATACAGGAGTAATGAGTAGCTCCGAGCAGGACCAGACGGACAAACAAAAATACGAGTTCCAGAAGGTCATCGAGGACCTCAAAGAGTACGAGGGGTCGGGGACGCAACTCGTCACCATCTACATCCCCGAGGATCGCCAGATCAGCTCCGTCGTCGAACACGTCACCCAGGAGCACAGCGAGGCCTCCAACATCAAGTCCAAGCAGACCCGCACCGCCGTGCAGGACGCGCTGACCTCCATCAAGGACCGCCTGCGCTACTACGACGTCTACCCGCCCGACAACGGCATGGTCATCTTCTCGGGTGCCATCGACTCCGGCGGCGGCCGCACCGAGATGGTCACCAAGGTGCTCGAATCGCCGCCCCAGTCCATCGAGTCGTTCCGCTACCACTGCGATTCGGACTTCCTCACCGAACCGCTCGAAGAGATGCTCGGCGACAAGGGCCTGTTCGGCCTGATCGTGCTGGACCGGCGGGAGGCCAACGTCGGCTGGCTCCGGGGCAAACGCGTCGAACCCGTCAAGTCCGCTTCCTCGCTCGTCCCGGGCAAGCAGCGCAAAGGTGGCCAGTCCGCACAGCGTTTCGCCCGCCTGCGACTGGAGGCCATCGACAACTTCTACCAGGAGGTCGCCGGCATGGCCGACGACCTGTTCGTCGACCAGCGCCACGAGATGGACGGCATCCTCGTGGGCGGTCCCTCCCCGACGAAAGACGAGTTCCTCGACGGCGACTACCTCCACCACGAACTCGGGGACATGGTGCTCGGGAAGTTCGACGTGTCCTACACCGACGAGTCCGGTCTCTACGACCTGGTCGACGCCGCCCAGGACATCCTCGACGAACACGAGGTGATGCAGGACAAATCGGAGATGGAGGAGTTCTTCAAGGAACTCCACGACGGCGACCTCGCGACCTACGGGTTCGAGGCCACCCGCGAGAACCTCGTCATGGGCGCGGTCGACCGCCTGCTCATCTCCGAGGACATGCGCCGGGACGTGATCACCTTCGAGTGTCCCAACGGCCACGAGGAACGCGAGATCGTCGACCGCCGAGAGGACACGCCCGAGCACGACTGTTCGCGCTGTGGCGAGACCGTCGAAGCGGACGAAGACGACCGCGAGGACCTCATCGACCACCTCATGAACATCGCCGAACAGCGCGGCACCGAGACGAAGTTCATCTCCACCGACTTCGAGAAGGGCGAACAACTGCTGAACGCCTTCGGTGGCGTCGCCGGCATCCTCCGGTACGACACCGGCGTCTAAGCTAGTCGAGAAGCTGTTCTAGCTGCTGTCGCCGCCCCTGCAGATCGACGCGACTGTCGACACTCCCCGTCGTCGAGAGCCGATCGAGCACCAGCAGCGGGTCGGTCCCGGCTTCCTCGACGGCCGTGAACAGCTCCGCGATCTCCGCCCGGTTCAAGGCCAGCGAGTCCAGCAGCCCGAGCGCGATGGCCATCGGGACCGCCGCCGCACCCTCCGGGAACGGCTCACCGATCTCCCCGAAATCCGGGTCCGAAGCCGGCGGATCGGGGTCGGGTTCCAGCGTGAGACAGGTCGGGCAGATCGCTGCGCCCGGGGAATCCTCGGGGAGGTGTGGTCGCCACTCGTCGGCCACCGGAAATCGCACCAGCGGCGTCTGGCAGTGTGGACAGTTCATACCGGAGAAAGGACCGGCCGGCTGAAAAGGCTATCCCGATACACGTCTCCTCATGACACCGCTCGCCCGGCGGACTCGCTTGAATCGGTATCCCGGTCGCTTCGCTCCCGGCGATCCCGATTAATCGTCGGCCGAGACCTGCGCCGCTTCGCTCTGGGCCTCCTCGGCCGCTTCACGCGCTTCCTTCTCCTCCTCTTCTTTCTTGGCCTTGATCTTCTTCATCCGGAAGATCTCTTCTCGCTCTTGCTCCTCGAGTTTCTGCTCGATGTACTCCTGGTTTTCCTTGAGCTCGGGCAGAAGCTTGAACTCCAGGGCGTTGACCCGGCGCTTGGTCGTCTCGATCTCCTCGAGCATCTTCTTCATCGCCGTCTCGACCTCGGCGGCGAGGATGATCGTCTCTAAGAGTTCCTCGTAGGCCTCGGCGGTCTCGTCGATGCGCGCGCTCGTCCCGAGGACGCCGTAGCCCCGCTCGTCGAGGCTCTTTTTGACCTTGGAGGACTCGATCTGGGGGACGACCACGCCCATGATGTTCTTCGATTCGGTCGTGAGCTCGGGGTGCTCTTTGAGCGCGGCGGCTGCCCCTCGCACGGCCACGTCGCCCTCCATCGCGCGGGCCATGTTGATCTTGCGCTGGGCCTGCTCGTAGTTCTCGTTGAGGTCCGAGCGCACGTCCTGGGCCTGGTCCAGGATGTCCATGAACTCCATGATGAGGCCGTCACGCTTCTTCTCCAAGGTGTCGTGGCCCTGCTCGGAGAGTTCGATCCGGTCCTCGATCGCCATGAGGTTCTTCCGGGTCGGTTTGACGTCCTTAGCCATTACCGGGGATTACCGACCCAGGCGGTTAACTCTTTACAGACCGCTCTCCCCCGCGTTCGCCGCCGACGCCGACAGGGAACCGAGTCGCTCCAGTGCCGTCCAGACCGTCCACCCCGAGAGGACGACGGCCCCGACCACCTGCGGCGCGAGCGACCCCGGCGCGTACACCACCGGCCCCTCCAGCCCCGTCGCGAGCAACGCGACCCCCCACAGCGTCCAGACCCCCACGTGGACCGCCGCCAGCCACAGCGTTACTCGCCCGCGCCGAGGGTCCTCGGTTCTCAGCCCGTAGACGACGAACGCGACCGTGAACGAGACGAAGTACAGTACCCCACCGACGACGTGAAGTCGCTGCCCCTTCCGGAACAGTCCGACCATATTGAGGCCGTTCATCGACGCCGCGAGGAAGACGACCGCGAGCCGCTCGTATCGGTTCCCGTCGACGAGCAAGGCGACCCCGAACGGGAGCGCGGCCAGCCCCGTCCCGATCATCGCGTAGTTGAACACCGTCGCCGCCGGCCCCTGACCCGCCCCGAGATCCGACAGCGTGTGCTGGACGACCGAAAACGACGGCGAGAGCGCTATCGCGACCGCGATTCCGCCCAGCGCGATCGTCGGCGCGGCGACGCCGGAGACTCGACCCACGGTTGCCAGCCACCGCGCGTCCAGTCGCGCAAGTCCGTGTCCCCTGAGGACTTGCGTGCCAGCGGCGAGTGCGAGTACCACGACGGCCCCGGTCACCGGATCCACCATCGGTACCCAGTCACGTGGCCAGGGGCAAACCGTTTCGGGCGTGACGTGGGGTACTCATGACTCGTGACACCGGGACAGCGAAAGGAAAATGCGGTGTTACTCCTCGGCTTCGACGGCTTCGGCCGACTCGCCTTCGACGTAGTGCTCCTCGATGAGTTCCTCGTCGACGCGGTTGAGTTCCTCCTTGGGGAACATCGAGAGCAGTTCCCAGCCCAGGTCCAGCGTCTCCTCGAGGTCGCGGTTCGTCTCGAAGCCCTGCTGGACGAACTCCTCCTCGAAGCGGTCGGCGAAGTCCAGGTAGAGGTTGTCCCGCTCGGAGAGGGCCTCGCGGCCGACGATGTTCACGAGGTCGCGCAGGTCCTCACCTTCTGCGTAGGCGGCGTACATCTGGTTCGAGATGTCGCCGTGGTCCTCGCGGGTCAGGCCCTCGCCGATACCGTCGTCCATCAGCCGCGAGAGGCTGGGCAGGACGTTGACCGGCGGTTCGATACCCTGACTGTTGAGGTCACGGTCGACGTAGATCTGCCCCTCCGTGATGTAGCCCGTCAGGTCCGGGATCGGGTGGGTGTCGTCGTCGCCGGGCATCGTCAGGATCGGGATCTGCGTGACAGAGCCCTCGTTGCCCTCGATCCGGCCGGCCCGCTCGTAGAGCTGGGCCAGGTCCGTGTACATGTACCCGGGGTAGCCACGGCGGCCCGGGACCTCCTCCCGTGCGGCACCGATCTCGCGCAGCGCCTCACAGTAGTTGGTCATGTCCGTCAGGATGACGAGGACGTGATACCCCTTGTCGAAGGCCAGATACTCGGCCGTCGTGAGGGCCAGTCGCGGCGTGACCGTCCGCTCGACTGCGGGGTCGTCCGCGAGGTTCATGAAGACGACCGAGCGTTCCAGCGCGCCGGTGCGCTCGAAGTCGTCCATGAACTCGTTGGCCTCCTCCTGGGTGATCCCCATCGCGCCGAAGATCACTGCGAACTCCGACCCTTCGTCGTCGTCGCCCTCCTCCTCTTCCGGCACGGTCGCCTGCCGGGCGATCTGGAGCGCGAGGTCGCTGTGGGGCAGCCCCGACGCCGAGAAGATGGGGAGCTTCTGGCCCCGGACCAGCGTGTTCATGCCGTCGATGGCGGAGACGCCGGTCTGGATGAACTCCTCGGGGTACTCCCGGGAGTAGGGGTTGATCGCCTCGCCGACGATCGGTCGTTCCTCGTCCGGTTCGATCTCGGGGCCGCCGTCGATGGGCTCACCGGTCCCGCTCAGGACGCGCCCGAGCAGGTCCTCGGTGAGCTTCATCTGCATGGTCTCGCCGAGGAACCGGACCGACGAGTTCCGGTCGATCCCTTCGGTTCCCTCGAACACCTGGATCGCGACGAACTCGCTCGTCGATTCGAGTACCTGTCCGCGGCGAGTCTCGCCCTCGGGTGTCTCGATCTCGACGATCTCGTCGTACCCGACGGGTTCGTCGACTTCGGCGAACACCAGCGGACCGCTGATCTCCGTGATGGTCTGGTATTCTTTCTGCATTAGTAGAGCTCTCTGATCTGGTCTGTGATGTCGTCTTCCAGTTCCTCGATGTAGCTCTCCCACTCTTCCTGCACGCCGATGCGGTTCAGGCGGGGGAGTGCCTCGACGTCCGTGATCTCCTCGACGGGGACGCCGGCCTCGAGCGCCTCGAAGGCCTCGTCGTTGAACGTCTTGATCGCCCCGAGGATCCCGTAGGTCTTCTCGGGTTCACAGAAGGTGTCCACGTCGTGGAACGCGTCCTGCTGGAGCCAGGCCTCACGCAGGAACCGCGCGACCTCGAGCGTGAGCTGCTGGTCCTCGGGCAGGGCGTCCTTCCCGACGAGCTGGACGATCTCCTGCAGTTCCGTCTCCTCGTCGAGGACGTCGATCGCCCACTGGCGCTGTTCGGGCCAGTCGGCGGCGACGTTGTCCTCGAACCACGGGTCCAGCTGATTCCGATACAGCGAGTAGGACTCGTTCCAGTTGATCGCCGGGAAGTGCCGACGCTCCGCGAGGTCGGCGTCCAGCGCCCAGAACGTCTTGACGATCCGCAGCGTGTTCTGGGTGACCGGCTCCGAGAAGTCCCCGCCCGGCGGGCTGACCGCTCCGATCGCCGAGACCGAGCCCTCGGTGCCGTTGATGTTCTCGAAGTAGCCGGCCCGCTCGTAGAACTCCGCGAGGCGGGCGGCGAGGTAGGCCGGGTAGCCCTCCTCACCGGGCATCTCCTCCAGCCGCGAGGAGATTTCCCGCATGGCCTCGGCCCACCGCGAGGTGGAGTCGGCCATCAGCGCCACGTCGTAGCCCATGTCACGGAAGTACTCCGCGATGGTGATCCCCGTGTAGATACAGGACTCACGGGCCGCGACGGGCATGTTCGAGGTGTTCGCGATGAGGCAGGTCCGGTCCATCAGCGCGTTCCCGGTGGTCGGGTCTTCCAGTTCCGGGAAGTCCTCGATCACTTCGGTCATCTCGTTGCCACGCTCGCCACAGCCGACGTAGACGACGATGTCCGCGTCGGCCCACTTGGCGAGCTGGTGCTGGGTGACCGTCTTCCCCGAGCCGAACGGTCCGGGAATCGCGGCCGTCCCGCCCTTCGCGATGGGGAACAGGCCGTCGAGGATGCGCTGGCCCGAGACCAGCGGGGTCGTCGGGGTCTGCTTCTCGTCGGCGGGGCGCTGGGAGCGGACGGGCCACTCCTGGCGCATCTTGATCTCCTCGCCGTTGTCGAGTTCGACGACCGTCTCCTCGACGTTGTAGTCGCCGGACTGCACGTCGACGACTTCGCCGCCCTCGTAGTCGGGCGGGACCATCACTTTGTGGTCGATGCTGGGCGTCTCGGGGACGATCCCGACGATGTCGTTGGGCTCGACCTCGTCGCCTTCTTCGACCTCGGGGTTGAACTCCCAGGTCTTCTCCAGGTCGATCCCCGGTGCGTCGACACCGCGGTCGAGGAACGCCGATCCCATCTTCTCTTCGAGCACGTCGAGCGGGCGCTGGACGCCGTCGTAGATGGCGTCGAGCATGCCCGGCCCGAGGTCGACGGAGAGGGGCGCTCCGGTGGACTCGACGGGTTCGCCCGGCGAGACCGCGGAGGTCTCCTCGTAGACCTGGATGGTCGTGATATTGCCCTCGATTTCGATGACTTCACCCATCAGTCCCTCGTGACCGACGTAGACCACGTCGTTCATCTTCGCGTCGAGGTCTACAGCCGTCACGACGGGACCGCTTACGCTCTCGATCTGTCCGTCTTCGCGGACGTCGGATTCTGTCGCTTGACTCATAATCTAATCTTCCTCCATGAGGTCGATACCGATAGCTCGTTTGATCTGGTCGCGCAGGCCGCCGCTGCCGGCACCCTCGCCGCCGAGGGTGACGAGCACCGGTTCGACGCTGGTTTCGACGTCGTTGCGGACACCTCGCGAGAGGTGCTCCAGATCGTCGTCGTGCATCACGAGGATGCCGACCTCGTCGTCCGAAAGCATCTCTTCGACCGCGTCGTCCAGCTCCGCCGCCTTCTCGTCGTCCGGCACGTCCGCGAACTTGCGGACGCCGGCCAGCCGGAAGCCCGTCGTGAAGTCCGGGCTGCCGATCACCGCGATCTCCTGGCTCATAGTATCACCAGCTCGTTTTCGATCTCCTCCTGTGAGAGGCCACCTTCCCGGCCGCGCGCGATGGCGCGGATGTTGTCGACCTCCCGCTCCTTGGCCAGCACGTACGCCAGGACCGGACAGATCGACAGCGGATACCGGCTGGATAGCCGCCGCGAGTACTCCAGTAGCGCCGCGTCGACCGCGCGCTCGAACTCCAGCAGACTCCCGGCCTCTTCGAGCGCGTCGAGCCCGTCACGCAACTCCTCGCCGTAGCGGCTCTGTCGGACGTGCTCGACCAGTCGGTCCATGTCGCCGGCCAGCTGGCGGATCTCGGTGGGGCTGAACAGGTCCCCGCCCTCGATGTAGTACTCCGCGGCCTCCATGTCCGCACCGCTCCGGGCGATCCGGAAGGCGTTCCGGAGGTTCCGGAAGTCGACTTCGGCGCTGAGGAACTCCACGTAGAGTTCCATCGGCCGACTGGGCTCGGTCGGGAGCCCGGTCAGGAGGTCCTCGTAGAACGACCGGTCGAGCGCGTTTTCGAGGGGCACCAGCACGTCGCTTTCCTCGTAGACCTCGTAGGCCTCCTCGAGGGCGTCGCCGTACCGGGTCGATCCGAGTCGCTCGACGATCCCCTGGATCGAGCCGGCCGCGAGCAGCTCGTCGAGCAGTCCCTCGTCGAACTCGCCGGCCCTGATCAGGTCGGTCTCGATGTTCTCGCGGCTCTCGCCGGAGTAGTTCCCGCGGATGATCGTCTTGACGTTCCAGACGTCGAACTTCCGCAGGTAGCGGGCGATGTACCCGTACAGTTCACCCTCCGACCAGCGCAGCAGATCCTCGAAGTGTTTGGCGACGTTGCGGTTCAGCGCGTACTCGATGAGATCGACCCCGGAGTGGCGAGCGCCGAGCGCGTTCATCTCGCTTTCGTACTCGCTTTCCTCCATGAACCGGGCGATCTCGCCCGGCCCCATTCGGGTCAGCTTCCGGTAGTCGTCGTCGTCGAACAGCGACGCCCGGCGCGAACGGACCCGCGCGATCACGTACTCGTAGTTTCCGGGGCCGCTCGTTTTTTCGGTGTCGATCATTGCTCGAACAGTTGGTCGCTGATCTCGCCTAGGTTCTCCTCCCAGACGTCCTCGAGGATGGCGTCGAAGGTGTTGTTCACCCGAACGCGGGACTGCTCGCTGGTGACGACGACGCCACCGAGACAGTCGTACTCGCCGACGTACTCCCCGTCGTAGTCCATCTCCGAAAGCAGCGACTCGATCAGCTCCTCGTCGTCGGCCCGGCCTCGCACTTCCAGCGTCGCGTCGTCGTCGAACTCCGCGACGGTTCCCTCCAGCAGCGCCGCGGTCAACTCCTCGCGGTCGTCGCCGTCGATGTCGGCGATCTCTTCCTCGGCCGTCTCCCGAACGTCACCGAGGACGTCACGGCGGGCCTCGAGACGGGCCTGTTTGGCCTCCAGTTTCGCGCTGGAGAGGCGCTGTTCGCGCTCCTGTTCGATGGTCGATTCCACTTCGGCCTCGCGCTCGTCACGGATCTCCTCGGCGTCGCGTTCGGCTTCGGCGAGGATCTCCTCGGCTTCGGCTTCCGCCTCTGACCGAATGTCCTCCGCACGCGCGCGGGCTTTCTCCCGTATGTCCTCTACGACTGTATCAAGGCTCATCGTTAGAAATGGGAAGGGCGGTTTAGACGAAGACGACGACCAGCGCCAGGATCACGAGCGTCTCCGGCAGGACTGTCAGGATGAGCCCACGACCGAACATCTCGTCGTTCTCGGCGATGGCCCCGACGGCCGCCGCCCCGATACCTCGCTCCGCGTAGCCCGCACCGAGGGCCGCCAGACCGACCGCCAGCGCGGCTGCCGCGCCAGTCGGAATCGCAGGCTGCGGGTTGAAATTCTGAAGAAGCGTTACCAGCACCGTCGTGGCTTCGAGTACTCCGTTCATGGTTGGGTCCTCAAGTGGCTCTCCGAACAACCGGATATGGCCCTAGCGCCCCCATAAAACTTCTCAAATACCGTCGTCAGTACGTGAGATAGCCGTGCGAGACGGTCTCACGGCTCCTCGTTCATCGATAGAATAGGCCGGTACGTTACGATACCGTCAACATTCGCCCCGGCGACCGACGGCGGAAACGGGAGGGTTCAGTCCTCTGCCGTGTACTCCCGCTCGTGGCCGAACGGCATGTACTTCCGGCCGCCGCCCTCGTAGAACTTCCCGAAGAACTCGACGTACTCGAGACGCACGCCCTGCAGACCGGCGCTCGTGACACCGAGCGCCAGCACGAGGACGTGCCCGATCACGAGGATCAGGATGCCGGCCAGGACCCCCGCGATCCCGGAGTGGACGAGCCCGCCGAACATGATGTCGACGACCTCGTAGCCGTGGTAGGTCGTGCCGGCTTCGGGCATCCCGCCGGTCCCGAAGTGCCACGCCTCACCACCGTGCTCCTGGGTGACGTAGACACCGAACACGAGCAGGTTGACCACGAACGCCATCGCGGCCTTGGCCAGCAGGACCGCGGCGATCCGGGTGTAGGACAGCACGTTGACCAGCACGTTCAGGAACTCGACGCCCTCGACGGGCTCTGCGTTGACGAGCAACACCAGCCCCACGAAGAACACGGCGAGGCCGGCCAGCCCGACCGTCTCTGGGAGCCCGGCGAAGCCGAGCGGGAGCGGGTTGCCGTTGAAGACGCTGTCGGACCCGTAGAGCAGGTCCGGTGCGCTGCCGAACGCGCCACCGAAGATCCACGCCCAGATACCGAACAGCATCAGCAGCCACGAACCGCTCTCGCCGATCGCGTCACCGAGGCCGTGGTGCTGGAAGTTCTGGACGAAGTCCAGAATCCAGCCGATCGCGAGGTGGACCATCCCGGCCAGCAGACTCAGTACGAGCCAGGCCTGGGCCCACGCGCTGTGGTACGGCTGGAGCCCCTTGTGGATCGGTGCGCTGCCGCCCCACAGGTACTCCGCGATGTAGTGGAAGCCGAAGATCTCGCCGTAGAGGATCCCGAATATCGCGGTGAAGGCACCGGCCCAGATGCCGACGCCACCGAGACTCCGGAGCATGTCGCTGTCGAAGCTACTGTACAGCCAGTAACCCAGCAGCACGTAGAGGATCCCGTACCCCAGGTCCCCGATCATGAACCCGAAGAACGCCGGGAACGTCAGGAAGAGCAGCACGGTCGGGTCGAACTCCGAGTACTTCGGCCGGTTGATGACGCCGACCAGCGCCTCGAACGGCTTGGCGGCGCCGGGGTTCTTCTGGACGACGGGCGGCTGATCGTCGCCCATCGTCACGCTTCCGCCGTCTGCGACCGGCTCTTTCTCCTTTTCCCGTTCGCTTTCGGCGCTCTCTGCGCTCTCGGGCGAGTCGGTGGTCTCCGGGGAGGCGACTTCGGCCCCACCCGAACCGCCCTCGTTCACGTCTTCGGTGTGGTGGACGTGCCCGTCGGAGTCGTACTCGGCGCGTTCGAGTTCCTCGATCTCGACGCGGTCGCCGACGGCCTCTCGCAGGCCGGATTCGAGGCGTTCGTACTCGTCGGTCGGGAGCCATCCTTCTGCGACGAAGGCGTTCTCCGTCGTCGCGAAGGACAGCGGTGCCTCGGCCTTCTGGGCCTCGATGGCCAGCGTCTCCTCTGCGGCCAGCAGGAAGCCGGCCACGTCGAGTCGCAGGTCACCGAGTTCGTCCTCGACCGTATCGAGCTTCGATTCGAGCTGCTGTTTGCGGTGGTTCAGCTCCGAGATGTACTCCTCGGGGCTGCCCTCGGCGTCGGGGATCTCGTAGGCCTGGAACCGGGCCCCGACCAGGAGATCCTGCACGGAGAGGTCGGTGCCGGGTTCGGTCGGCGAGGCCGCCTCGGGGTAGACGAAGACCGCGACGGCGTCACCCTCGGAGAACACCTCGAAGGCCGCGACGCCCTCGGCTCCGGCGAGTTCGTCCTCGATAGCCTCGGCGTCGCCCTCCCCGACGGCGACGGAAAGCGAGTCGTAGCCAGTCAGCAGGTCCAGATCGATTCCGAGCGCCGCGAACGGCTCGACGCTGTCGATACGCTCTTCGACCGTCCGGAGCTCGTCCTTCAGTTCATCCCGGCGGTCGTCGAGTTCGTTGACTTCTTCGCGGATGTCCTCGAGTTCCTCGTCGAGAGCCTCCTCGGTCACAAGTCGCGTCGGGCCGGCGTCGGCCTCGTCGACGCCGAGGATGGACTTCAGCGAGCGGACGGTGACGAGCTTCTCGGAGGCCTCGTCGCCGCCTTCGGCTGGCTGTCCGGGCTCGAAGCCCTCCCACGTGCCGTCGTAGTCGCTGAGGTCGACCAGACGCAGTTCGTGTACGGTCTCGACGACCGGCTCCATGACCTGTTTGGAGCCGGTCACCGAGACCCGACTCATTCGCTCAGGTCTGAGCATGCACCGCCTCCTCGAACAGGTCTGTCACGTGTTCGATCACCTCGTCACGATGCTGGGCGGCCTGTTCTTCGAGTTCCTCGCGTTGTTCGTCGCCCTCCGCGAGGAGCTTCTCGCGTTCGGCCTCGATCTCCTCCCTGGCGTCCTCGAGGCGCTGTTGGGCCATCTCCTCGGCCTCCTCGCGGGCCTGCTGGCGAATCTCCTCGGCCTCCTCGCGGGCCGACGAAATCGTCGCGTCGGCCTCCTCCTCGGCCTCGGCGACGATTTCGTCGGCCTCCTCCTCGGTCTCTTTGATCCGATCGAGAACCTCTGGCCTTGGCATTTGAATCACCCGGAGATTACAGAAGCGGCTATATGGTAGTTGCGAAGTTTGCCGCCACAACCGGCCCGTTCGTTTCTGTGTGACACGTTCACGGCCGATCGGAGGTACACTGTCCCTGCCGGCGGCCGGAAATCCGGGGAATTATCACTCACAGCACCCAACCGTCGGCCAATGGGAGTCCTCGAAGACAAGTCCCGGGCCCGGCTCTTCTACAAGTACCTCTCGAAGGTGTACGACCGGATCAACCCCTTCATCTGGAACGAGGAGATGCGGACGGCAGCCATCGACCTGCTCGACATCGAACGCGACGACAGGGTGCTCGACATCGGCTGTGGCACCGGCTTCGGGACCGAGGGCCTGCTCGAGGAAGTCGACACCGTCTACGGTCTCGACCAGAGTCCCCACCAGCTCGAGAAGGCCTACGAGAAGTTCGGCAAACGTGACGGCCCCGTGAACTTCCACCTGGGCGACGCCGAACGGCTCCCCTTCAAGGACGACGCCTTCGACGTGGTCTGGTCCTCGGGCTCCATCGAGTACTGGCCCAACCCCGTCGAGGCCCTCGAGGAGTGTCGCCGCGTCGCGAAACCCGGCGGCCAGGTGCTCATCGTCGGCCCCAACTACCCCAACTCCTCGGTGTTCCAGAAACTCGCCGACGCGATCATGCTCTTCTACGACGAGCGCGAGGCAGACCGGATGTTCCGCGAGGCCGGTTTCACCGACTTCGAACACCACACGATGGGCCCCGACTACAACCCGGAGATCGCAATTACGACGGTTGCGACGGTGCCGGAGTAGCACAGGTATCCGAGGACGCTACGCTATCGCCTCCAGCTCCGCCAGTTTCCGCCCGTCCAGATACAGCTCGACGGTCACCCGTGACCCGTCTTCCAGCGTGGGCTCGTTCGTCCCGGCCAGCCGGAGGCTCGCGCGTTCGCCGGCCCGCCAGTCGCCGTCGGCGGCGCTGTTGAACGGGCCGGTCGGGCCGGACTCGAACCCGGTGGCGGCGAAGAAGGGGACGGGTGGCTGGTGGGCGAGTGAACGGCCGTCGATCCGGACGCGGACCCGGAGCTCGGAGATAGCGACGGTGTCACCGCCACGGTGGACGATCGTCAGCCGGTCCGCGTCGGCGTCGGCCCGGAGGTCGAAGGCGGCCCGGGTCGGGCCGTCGTCGCCGGTCGGTGCCGCGCCGAGAGCGGTCGCACCGACGGCGGCGGCTGCGATGACGGCGACGCCGACCAGCAGGACGACGCCGACGACGGAGCCGAGAGCACGGGTCGACACGCGGGTCGGTGGTCCCGGCTTCCTACTTCAAACTCCGCTCGTGTCGTGGATGACGGAGAACGCCACGCTGCCGTCGTCGGTGCGGGCTTCGACGTCGACCGTCTCGTCGGGCTGGATCGTCCAGAGTGTGCCGTCGGCACCGGTTTCGCCGACGAACTGACCGTCGACGGTGATCCGGGCGTCGACGGGGTCGTCGGTGGTCGTGTCTCTGACTGTGAGTTCCATCGGCCCGGTCTCGTGTGTCAGGTTCGCGTCGACGGTGAGGTCGGCGGTCGCGTTCGTCTCGCTGACCGTGCTGGTGACCGGGAGCCGCGACAGCCGCTTGTCCTGTACTTCCATGAACACGTCGGCGTTCGATCCGTCGAGGTAGGTCTCCAACTCGCCGTGTTTGTGGGTGATCGAGACCTGGTAGATACTCGCGAGCAGCGAGTCGATGTCGTCCTCGGAGCCGCGCTGGTTCCTGTCGGTGCCGGCCCAGGGGTACAGGTCGCTCACGTAATCGAGCGCGGCACCGAAGTCACCGTCGAACCGGTCGCTCCCGCTTTGCTGGAACCGGTTGTCGATGTACCCTTCGCGCGTGTACGACTGCCGACTACTGTCGGCACCGGCCAGCACGAACCCACTGCCGCCGGTCTGGACGAGGTACTGCTTCGTATCCCGCGTCCCGACGAGGGACGCGCGGAGGTTCTCCCGCGGATCGGTGTAGAACAGCCCCGCACGCTCCCTGGCGTTGGTGAGCTGGTTGTCGATCTCGAACGGGATGGTGTACCGGGGCGTGAACTGGGCGATGCCCTGCAGTCGCAGGGCACTGTCCTCGATCGTTCGGGCGCGCGAATCGATCATCGCGAGCCGTCTGAACACGACCTCGGCGGGGATGTGTCCGTCGTCGAACTGCTGGATGGTGCGGCGCTGGTACTGGCGTAGCGCTGCAGTACGATTCCTGATCTCCGCGGACTGGTCCCGGAGGACGGCGGTTTTGGCCGAGGTGTTGGGTGCCGAGCGGAATCGCTCGACTCCCGTCTCGATCGCGAACGTCTCCCGGAGTTGCGCGCTGTCGGCGGCGACAGCGGCACCGAGATCGAGCGAGGCGTTGCCGAACTGGCTTCGCGTGGTCCTGTCCAGTTCGAGGTAGTTACTCGTGTTTCCGGTCGTCGCTATCGGCGCGGCGGCCGAGTCGGGTGTCTCGGAGGCCACCGTGTCCGCCGGTGTCGGAGAGGAGAGGGCCGGCGTGCCGACGGTCACCGTCGCGGTGACGACGAGCACGGCCACGAGTGCGGGGAATGCGTATCGCATAGCGGGTACATGTGACATGGAGACGGGACTACAAAAAACCCGACCGATCCCCACCATTTCCGGCACCTGTAGTCGAGCCTACCTTTCTATCGACGTGTGAGCGGCGCTTAGACCTTTCACAGCCACGTCTGACGTTTTCTCACCTGATGGAAAGTGTTTTCCCCGAGGCGCGAGCAGAGAGGATTAATGTTGACGCGGGCACATGCCGCCCTGCTCGCCTCACTCGCCCTCCTCCTGACCGCAGGTCCGGTGGCTGCCCCGGCGCTCGCCGACGGGGCCGGGACACACCAGCCCGCGGTTTCGAGCGGTGCCGCCCCCCTCCAGACACAGGACACCGAACTCAACCGGACAGACACGAGGTTCCGGATCGAGGTCCGTTCCGACGGCGATGCGGTGTGGACGATCAGGCGCAACTACACGCTCGGTACCGAGGCGCGACGAGAGGCGTTCGATTCGGTCGCACAGGAGTTCGAGGACGGCCGCGGCTATCAGACGGTACAGACGGCCCGTGCGGCCAGCGAACGAGCCAGCACCGTCACCGGCCGGTCGATGGAGATCACCGGCGTGACCCGCCGGAGCGAGGTCGTGGGTTCGACCGGCCAGCTCGTCTTGACGTTCACCTGGACCGAGTTCGCTCGCAAATCCGGTACCAGACTGTCCGTCGACGACGTGTTCCGCTTGCCCGGGGGGACGTGGTTCCCGACCCTTGGCTCGAACCAGACGCTCACCATCGCCCCGCCGGCGGAGTACGATCTGGTCAGCGCGTCGCCGAGAGGGTATTCGGTGACGAACGGGTCCCTCCGCTGGAGCGGGATCGAGCCGAACCGCTTCGGTTCCAGTCCGCCCACGGTCGTCTACGAGCACAGCGGTTCCGTCACGTCACCCAACGGGAGCCCCGATTCGCAGTCCGGCGGCGTTCCCCCGCTCGTGCTCCTGGGCCTCGGGGTACTCGTTCTCGCCGCCGTGATCGCGTACCTGCTCGTGTCGCGGGACGTCGACCTGCCGTCGCCCGCGTCACCGACCGGGAACGGCGACGACGGTGGCGACGGTGGCGACGGTGGGGGCGAGGAGCCCCCAGCAGCGACGGCCGGAACTGCCGCATCGACGACGGACGGCGGGACGGCGGCGGACGATTCCGGGATCGATCCGGAACTGCTCAGCGACGAGGAACGCATCGAGCGCCTGCTCGAACGCAACGGTGGGCGCATGAAACAGGCCAACATCGTCGACGAGACCGACTGGTCGAACGCGAAGGTGTCGCAGTTGCTCTCCGCGATGGACGAGGAGGGCCGGATCGACAAACTCCGGATCGGTCGGGAGAACCTCATCTCCTTCCCGGACGAGGACATCACTGACACGAACGGCGAGGGGCCGGAAAACGACCAGTAAACGGCACACGTAGCGGATTTCCCTGGCGTCGGTCAGGTGATGAACGGTTTTCTGCGGTTCCGCCGTTCGGAAACGTTTAACGGGGAGTAATTCCGACTGTCGGGTGAGCATGAAGATTCTCGTAACGGTAAAGGAGGTGGCGGAAGTCGAGGACGAGTTCGAGATCTCCGGCGGCGATATCGCCCAGCAGTATCTCGAATACGACCTCAACGAATGGGACGACTACGCCGTCGAGGAAGCCGTCCAGATCAGCGAGGACGTCGACGACGTGGAGGTCGTCACCGCGACGATCGGTCCGGAGCGCGCAGAGGAGACCATCCGGATGGCGCTGGCGAAGGGTGCCGACCGCGCGATCCGCGTGTGGGACGACGAGATCGAGAGCGCGGGCAAGCTCGACGTCGACACAAAGGCCGAACTGCTCGCCGGCGTCGTCGAGGAGGAAGACCCCGACCTCGTCCTGACCGGCGTCCAGGCCGGTGACGAGTCCAACGGCGCGACCGGCGTCACACTGGCCGAGAAGATCGGCTTCGAGTGGGCCGCCGTCGTCAACCAGCTCGACCTCGACGTCGAGGGCGGCGTCGCCAACGTCCACCGCGAACTGGAGGGCGGTGTCGAGGAACTCACCGAGGTCGAGAGCCCCGCCGTGCTGACGATCCAGTCCGGGATCAACGAACCCCGCTACGCCAGCCTGCGCGGTATCCGTCAGGCCCAGAGCAAGCCGCTGGACGTCCAGACCCTCGCCGACGTCGGCCTCGACGCCGGCGATCTCGAGAGTCCGCTGAACCAGACCGACATGTACGAGCCCGAGTCCGAGGGCGACGCGACGGTCTGGAGCGGTGACGCAGAGGAGACGGCCGGGGAACTGGCTGACTTCCTGCGGGACAAGGGGGTGGTCGAGGGATGAGCGACGTCCTCGCAGTCACCGAGCACCGCCGTGGCGAACTGCGCGACGTGAGTCTCGAGATGATCACGGCCGGCCGCGACCTGGCCGACCAGACCGGCGGCGACCTCCACCTCGCCGTCATCAGCGGCGACGTGGACGACTACGCTTCCCAGGTCAACCGCGAGGGCGTCGACGCCATCCACACCGTCGAGTACGGTGAGGAGTTCAACCACGACGTCTACACGCAGGCCATCGAGCAGCTCTACGCCGAGGTCGACCCGCAGTACCTGCTGGCACCCAACTCGGTCAACGGGATGGACTACGCCCCGGCCGTCGCCGAGGGCCTCTCCCTGCCGCTCGTGACCGACGCGGTCGATCTGGAAGCCGACGGTGGCCTCACCGTCACCCGCGAGCAGTACGGTGGCAAGGTCGAGACGACCATCGACGTCGAGGAGGACCACGCCGCCGTCACGATCCGGCCGGCCGAGTGGCCCGTCGCGGAAGGCGACGGCGACGCCGACGTGTCCGCCTTCGACGCCGACATCGACGAGAGCGAGATCAAGTCCACGGTCACCGGCTTCGAGGAGGTCGCCGGCGGCGACGTGGACATCAGCGAGGCGGAGTTCCTCGTCTCGATCGGCCGCGGGATCGACGAGGAGGAGAACCTGCCGCTGATCGAGGCGCTGGTCGAGGCGACCGACGCCACGCTGTCCTCGTCCCGTCCGATCGTCGACAACGGCTGGCTGCCCGCCAACCGGCAGGTCGGCCAGTCCGGGAAGGTCGTCACGCCTGACGTGTACATCGCCATCGGGATCTCCGGGGCGGTCCAGCACGTCGCCGGCATGAAGGGCAGTGACACCATCGTCGCGATCAACACCGACCCCAACGCGCCCATCTGGGACATCGCCGACTACGGCATCGAAGACGACCTCTTCGAGGTCGTGCCGGCCCTCATCGAGGAGTTCGGCGGCGAAGCGCCGGACATCTGATCGGGTAATATCTCCGTTTTTTCGACGGCCGCGAACGTCGTGAGCGGCCGCTTTTTCGCCCACGTTCACAAGAGCGAAGCTCTTGGGCAGCCCGCCAGAAATCTCTGATTTCTGGGGACGTTTTTGCGCGAGTAGTGCGGGAGCGAAGTCGTTCGAGGGACGAAGTCCCTCGTGATGACGAGCGAGCTTCGCTCTCTCGAACCACTCCCGCATACCATGCGAACGGGCACAAAGCGCCCGTGAGCAGACGGTGCCCGGAGGGCACCCGAGCGGAAAAAGGTGGGGTGGCGCCGTGCCGGACGTGTAAGTCGGAAACCACGCTTCATTTTTCGCGGATCGCCGTTCACCTGCGACTGCGAAGCCCTGAGCGGCGGTTTCGGTCCCGCTCGACCGCGGCGCAGAGGTTTCCACCTGACGACAGTTTGGCCGCTCTCGAATCCGGTGTTAACCTTTATGCTCTGATGAGACAACGTATGTTACGTTATGCGCGCAGCAGTCCTCGAGGAACACGGCGAACCGCTCGCGATCAAGGAGGTCGACGCCCCGGACCCGGAGCCACACGGCGTCGTGGTCGAGACGGAGGCCTGCGGGATCTGTCGGAGCGACTGGCACGGCTGGCAGGGCGACTGGGCGTGGCTGGACATCGAGACCGAACAGGGCCAGATCCTCGGGCACGAGCCCGCGGGACGTGTCGTCTCGGTCGGCGATGAGGTCGAGGGGGTCCGCGAGGGCGATCACGTCGCGATCCCGTTCAACCTCGGCGACGGGGCCTGTCCGGAGTGTCGGCGCGGCTTCTCGAACACCTGCGAGAACGGCATGCCGCTGGGGTTCGTCAAGCAGGCCCAGGGGGCCTTCGCCGAAGAGGTCCACGTGCCCTTCGCCGACCACAACGCGGTCGGGCTCCCGGACGGTGTCTCCTCGGTGGACATGGCCGGGCTGGGCTGTCGGTTCATGACCTCCTTCCACGCGCTGGCCCACCGGGCCGACCTCGCGGCCGGGGACTGGGTGGCCGTTCACGGCTGTGGCGGCGTGGGCCTGTCGGCGGTCCACATCGCCGACGCCCTCGGTGGCAACGTCGTGGCCGTCGACCTGAAGGACGAGAAACTGGCCGACGCCGAGGACCTCGGCGCGGTCGAGACGGTCAACGCCGCCGAGACCGAGGACGTGGCCGGGACCGTGAAGGACATCACCGACGGCGGCGCGGACATCAGCGTCGACGCGCTGGGCGTCGCCGAGACCTGTCGGAACTCCATCCTGAGCCTGGGGAATCGCGGCCAACACCTCCAGATCGGGTTGACGACCGAGGAGGAGGAGGGGATGGTCGCGGTCCCGACGGACGCGATGGTGATGCAGGAGATCGAGTTCGTCGGCTCGTTCGGGATGCCGCCGACCCGCTACGACGAGATCTTCCGCATGGTCGCGACGGGGAAACTCGACCCCAGCGCCGTGGTTTCGGAGACCGTGGGACTCGAAGACGTCTCGGACAAGCTGGCGGCGATGACGGACTTCGAGACGGACGGGATCCCGGTCGTCGACTCGTTCTGAGCGGTCGCCACGGTGGTGAGCGGGCCGTCGCGGGCACGTGCAGGTTCGTCAGCCTCATTGGGCCCTGGTCCTAACGGTCCGCCAATGGAGTATCTGGAGCGCCGACGGGCGCGCGTCGAGGAGCGGCTGGAGGCGGTCCTCGACGGGGTCGAGCCGGCGGAACTGGCCGACGAACTCGGCCACGTCACGCTCTCGGGGGGCAAGCGCGTCCGGCCGACGGTGACGGTGCTGGTCTGTGAGTCGCTGGGGGGTGACCCGGCCGACGCGGTCGATTTCGCCGTGGGGGTCGAACTCGTTCACAACGCCTCGCTGGTGATCGACGACATCATCGACGACTCGGAAGTGCGGCGGGGCGTCCCGAGCGCGTGGGCCGAATACGGCTTCGGCCCGGCGATCATCGCCTCGGACGGCCTGCTTGGCGAGGCCTTCGCCCTGTTTTCCGGCGACGAGCGGGCGATGCAGGCCGTCTCGGAGTCGCTGGTCGAACTCGGCGAGGGGGAGGCCACGGAACTGGTCGCCCAGCCGGAAAACGAGGCCGAGTACATGGAACTGGCCCGCCGGAAGACGGGGGCGCTGTTCCGTGCGGCCGCCGAACTGGGCGCGATCGCGGCCGACGCCGACGCCTACACGGTCGAGGCGTTCGGGCAGTACGCCGAGCGCGTCGGCATCGCCTTCCAGATGCGCGACGACGTGCTGGACGCGACCGCCGAGGCCGACGACCTGGGGAAGCCGACGGGCCACGACGCGGAGATGGACCGCCCGTCGCTCGTGCAGGTGACCGACCTCACCCCCGAGGAGGCCAACGAGCGCGCACGCGCGATGTCGGACGAGGCACTGGCGTCGCTGTCGACGGTCGACGCCGAGGACTCCGAGGCACTCGCGTATCTGGAGGATCTGGCGGAGTTCGTCGTGGTCAGAGAGCGATAACGGACGTTCCGTTTCGACCCTCGCTGCTCGCCCTCCCCGCTCGCTATTCCGAGGACTCGCTTTCTCACGGGTCGTGCCTCCCCGCTCGCTATTCCGAGGGCTCGCTTTCTCGCGGGTCGTGCCTCCCCGCTCGCTATTCCGAGGGCTCGCTTTCTCGCGGGTCGTGCCTCCCCGCTCGCTATTCCGAGGGCTCGCTTTCTCGCGGGTCGTGCCTCCCCGCTCGCTATTCCGAGGACTCACTGCGTTCGTCCTCGCATCGCTCGCCCTCGCTACTGCATGAAATCCGGAAGGTCCCGCGGATCGGTGACCTCGGCCGGGTTGATTCCGTGGTCTTCGAGGTACGCGACTTCGTCGCCGATCGCCGTGCCGTCGTCGTCGGTGTAGAGCGCGACGGCTTCGTCGAGGACTTCCAGGGCTTCCTGACGGGTCTCGCCTTGGCTGACGACGCTGGTTTCGACGTCGACCGCGGACCACTCGCCGTCGGCTTCTTCGATGAGACGGATCTCCCGGCTTGACATGAGGTGGCATACGACCGGGGGTCGAATAAGCGTTCTGTCGGTATCGGTCGATGACGTCGCCGGGTGGTTTCGGGCGCCGGCTCAGGCCGGGGGCCGATCCGTCTGGACACGGGACTCGACGACGGCGAAGGCGAGCGTGCTGACGAGGCCGAGGATGGTACCGCCGGTGAGCGTCGCCGCGAGGAAGGAGAGGGAGACCATATCGAGGAAGTAGGCACTCATCCCGTAGAGGACTGCCGAGATGGCGACGACGTAGAACGGGGCGTTGAGGTAGTGCCACTTGAACTCGCCGGCGAGGAACTCGTCGGTGACGCGGCCGAGACTGGAGGTGATGCCGGCGGCGGCGAACCAGCGGACGGCCCCGTACACGAGCGCCGCCGCGACTTCCAGTGCGCCTAACGTCCCGCGGTCGGTCTGGGTGGCCTCCAGCGACTGGACGCCCTCGACGCCGCCGACGAGCAAGAGTGCGGCGGCGACGACGGAGGTGATAAGCGTCACGCGACCCGCGTAGAACACCGATCGCAGACGGTCGATGGCCGCGTCCAGCGCCCGCTCGACACCCAGCCCGCGGCCGAGGATGTAGAGCCCGAGCAGCCCGGAGGTCATCCCGAAGACCGCGCCGGGCATCCCGAAGTAGTCGGCGACGATCGCCAGCGGGTAGATCAGAAGCAGGATGCCGAGGGGGACGAGGATCGTCCCGCGGGTCTCGGGGTCGTCGAGCACCTGCTTGATGGTGTAGTACATCGACTCCAGATCCTGTGCCTGGCGGACGACGACGCGCTGGACGCCGTCGATGTAGACTCGCGAGCGGATGACGGGGACGACGCTCTCGTCCTGTGCCCCGTCGGTGACGACGATGGCACGCACGTCGTCGCTGGCGGAGATGCTCGCGAGCACCGTGTCGACTTCCTCGCCCACCTTGCGATTTGCCGCCACGTCCTTGCCGTCGACGCCGGTCACTGCGGCGACTTCGACGTCCTCGTCCTCGATGGAGTTCTGGAGGTGGAGGCCCTCGAAGAGGACGTTCACGTCGGAGTCCTCGGGGTCGGCGGTCGCGAGCGCGACGGCGGCCTCTTCGACGGCGTCACGGCCGATCACCGGCGTGTCGACGCCGGTCTTGCGTCCGAGGTCGTCGTCGAGGTCCACACACAGGACCAGCAGCATCAGTGGCCACTTCGCCGCTGGCGCTTAACAGCTTTTGGGGCCGCGACTCGTCCCGGACGCCTATCGCACGGCTTTTGCCGCTCGACCGGAAAAGGATGGTAACCGATGATCTCGAAGGGCTGTGAACAGTGCGCGGAGGGCGGCAAGCTCGTCCTGTTCGTCTACGGTTACTGCGATCAGCGCGACTGTTTCTACTGCCCGCTCGGCGAGAACCGCAAGAACGTCACCGACGTGTACGCGAACGAACGCCTCGTCGAGGACGACCAGGACGTGATCGAGGAGGCCGAACGCATGGACGCCCTCGGTGCGTCCATCACCGGCGGCGAACCACAGGAGGCGATGGAGCGAACGACTCGCTACCTCTCCCTGCTCAAGGAGGAGTACGGCGAGGACTTCCACACCCACCTCTACACCGGCATCACGGGCGGCCGCGAGAACATGCGCCGTCTGAGCGAGGCCGGCCTCGACGAGATACGATTCCACCCGCCGTTCGAGCAGTGGGGCGACCTCCACGGCACCGAGTGGGAGGACATCCTCTACATCGCCCGGGAGGAAGGCCTCACACCGGCGTTCGAGATTCCCGGCATCCGCCCCGAGACGGAGTTCCTGGACTTTCTCGACGAGGGCGCAGCCGACTTTTGCAACATCAACGAGTTCGAGATGTCCGACGGCAACTACCGGCGGATGCAGGAAGCAGGCTACGAGCTGAAAGAGGGCCACATGAGCGCCGTCGAGGACTCCCGCGAGGAGATTCTGGAGGTGATGGGCGACCACGAGAAGGTCTACTTCTGTACCTCCGTCTTCAAGGACGCCGCCCAGCACCGCCGCCGACTCAAGCGCATGGCCCGGCAGATCCGCCGCTCGTTCGACGAGGTGACCGACGACGGGACGCTCGTCTACGGGAAGACGTGGGCCGAACCAGAGCGGTTCGAGGCCCTGGGCGTGCCCGAAGAGTTCTACACCGTCAAATCCGACCACGTCGAGGTGGCCTGGTGGCTGTTAGAGGAGATGATCGAAGACGGCGACCTGGAGAAAGGCGAGATCGTCGAGCAGTACCCGACCTACGACGGGCAGGTCGTCGAGCGGACGCCGGTCTGACCGGCGCCCTGCTCACCCGGACGCGAGGCGAAGGCGAGCGTGTGCGCGCCGGCTACCGTGGGCTGCACGGACCCGATCACAGACGATAGCCGTCGGTCTCTTCGGGGCCGGTCCCCTCACACACTCCCGACGGGCGCGGCCTGTCGCGCGGTCTTCGCGGCCGATTTCTCGACGACGAGGTCCTCGAGGACGAGGACGTCCAGCCCCATCCCGAAGAAGTCCTTCACCGCCTCGGTCGGCGTCGTGACGATGGGTTCGGCGTGGTCGTTGAACGACGTGTTGAGCAGCACCGGGACCCCGGTGATGTCGGCGAATTCCGAGATGAGGCGGTGGTATCGGGGATTCTGCCGCTCGTTGACCGTCTGGGGGCGCGTCGTGTCGTCGGCGGGGTGTAAGACCGCCTCGATCTCCTCGCGCCTGTCGGGGTCGACGTCGAACGCCGAGATCATGAACGGGGCCGGTTCGCCGTCGACGAGGTAGTCGTCCGCGGCGGCTTCCAGTATCGAGGGCGCGAAGGGGCGCCACTCCTCGCGGTGTTTCACGAACTGGTTCACGCGGTCGCGGGACTCGGTGGTCCGGGGATCGGCGAGGATACTCCGATTCCCGAGCGCCCGGGGGCCGAGTTCGAGCCGGCCGTCGAACCACCCGACGAGGTCGCCGTCCGCCAGCCGCTCGGCGACGACGCGCTCGGTGTCCTCGGGTTCGTGATACGGGATCTTGTTCGTGTCCAGGCGGTCGCGAATCGCGTCGGTGTCGTACTCCGGGCCGTAGTACACCGTGTCGAGGCGGGGGACGTCTGCGGGGGGTTGATCGAGCCAGCCCGCGCCCAGGGCGAGGCCGGCGTCGTGTGCCACCGGCTGGATGAAGATGTCGTCGACGGTCTCGGACTCCCGGAGTCGCTTGTTCAGTTTGCAGTTGAGGGCGACGCCGCCCGCGAGCGCGAGATTGCTGCTCCCCACCGTCCCGGCGTACTCCTCGACGATGTCCAGTACCGTCTCCTCGAGGAGTTTCTGCGCGGTATAGGCCAGGTCCTTCTCCCACTGGCTGAACGCCTCGGGCGTCTCGACCCGGTCGCGGCCGAATGCAGCCTCCAGGCGACGGACGCCGTGGCCCGTCCCCCACCGACGGGTGAGTTCTGTGACGTCGTAGTCGACGCCCGGGTCGATCAGCGATCGGAGCGTGCTCTCGATGTCCGGGTTCGCACTCCCGTAGGGGGCAAGTCCCATCACTTTCCCCTCGCCGTTGAACATGCGATAGCCGAGGTACTCGGTGACGACGGCGAAAAAGAGGCCGAGGCTGTTCGGGTGTTCGTAGGTCCGGACGCGTTCGAGGCCCCCCGAGTCGCCCTGCCAGACCACTGTCGAGTCGTACTCGCCCTTGGCGTCGACGGTGAGTACGAGCGCATCCTCGAAGCCCGAGGGGTGGAAGGCGCTGGCCGCGTGACAGGCGTGGTGTGCCCGCGTCTCGATCGGCGGCACCGAATCGCCGAGTGCGGCCAGTCTGGACTCTATCTCACGCGTCGGGAAGTACCGGCTTTTCACCTGGGTCTTCACGAGGTTCTCGACGGATGCGAGCGTCCGGACTGGGCCGTCCACCCGGACCGCGTCCCGCACGTAGTGGGGGAGCAGCTTCGACTGGAGAGACGGGTCGTAGGGGAGGAGCACCCGGTCGACGTCCGACAGTGCGAGGTCGCGATGGTCGAGACACGCCCGAATCGCCCGTTCCGGGAAGGTGTCGACCGCGTGTTTTTGGCGGGTGAGCCGTTCCTCCTCGATTCCGTAGACGAGACGCCCGTCTTCGAAGAGGGCGGCGCTCGGGTCGTGCTGTCCGTACAGATCGATCGCCGGCTTGAACGCGAGTACGTAACTGGACATGGTCAGTGCTCGTTGTCGGGGGCGTTCGCTGTGTGGACGTACACCCAGACGACGTCGCCGTCCTGCAGCGTGTACGAGGTGGGATCGACGGGGGTGGTCCGCTCGCGGACGATGATCTGGGTCGCGTCGTCGGTCTCGTGGTAGGTTCCCGCGTGGTCGCCGCCGGACTCGTAGCTGACCACGTGGCTCCCGTCACGCTGTTCGTACGAGACGTTCGGAACGGTGGCGAGTGCGTGTTCGAGCGTCACCGGGTCGCCTGCGCTGTACCAGGTGTAGGGCTGGCCGTCGTCCCTGAACTCGAACCGGTCCGAACCCGCCTGCCGCGCGTCCGCGCCGAAATCGAGCCGACGGTTGTTCACGTCGACGATTAGCTTGCCGCTGCGTTCGTCGGTTCCGGACCCGGACGCCGTCTCGGTCTGGATGCTGATCCAGAAGTTGTCGTCGTGTTGCACCTCGTACGTCGTCGGGTCGATCCGTTCCGTCCCGCGGTGGATCGAGACGTCCGTTCCGGATCGGGAGCCATCGTACGTCGTGCCGTCGTAGGTGATCCGGTGAGCGCCGTCGCGTCGTTCGTATCCGATGTCCGGGAGCAGATTCAACGCCCGCTGGAACGTGACGATCCGCTTCTCGTTACTCCACTCGTTGGGGCCGTGTGCCCCGTCGTGGAAGTGGAAGTACACCGTCTCCGGACGCTCGTCTTCGATGTTGTCGAGGTAGTATTTCGGCTGGTCGAAATCGACGAGCGTGCCGTCGATCTCGAAGAAGAGCCGTCCGTGCCAGTGGTACTGCTTGTAACCGGGCCCCTCCTCGGTTTCCGTGTCTGTCTCCGAGGTCGTCGTCGTGTCCGCAGTGTCCGTCTCCGTCGGAGCGTTCTCCGTCGGTGACGAGCGAGTCGAACTGGCGTTCGAATCGGATAGCTCGGTACAGCCGGCAAGCCCGAGGAGGGCGCCGGTACCCACCAGCACACGCCGTCGGGACGCACGTCGGTCCGTCATCGGCCCACCTCCGGGCCGAATGTGGTCGGCTTCCCCTCGCCCGTGACGCGGTGCGCGTCTCGTCTCCCGCCCGAGTGGGTGTTCGCCACTGTGCCGAGGCGGTTCGATCGGCCGGCCGATCCGCACCCGGCACTCCGTCGCTCGCTCTGGGTCACAGCAGTCGAGTCGTCGTGTCTGGCGGTCACTGTACCCGGACAGTGGAGCCGTTTCAGAATAAACGCACCAGCGCGTTCGCACTGGCTGCAAACGCGCCGATCGGTCGCCTTCCCCGCCCGGGTCGGACACGCTCACTCCGCGGCGGTTCCCGGGGATCGCGAGCCGGTTTATCCGCCGAGTAAGTATATACTCGACAGTCGTAGCCTCGCCATCCCGTGGCCGAAGCAGAGCGACCGGACGATCGGATCATCGACATGCTCAGTGACGACATCGGCAAACGAATTCTCACGGTGACCGACCAGCAGGCGATGTCGGCAAAGCGGCTGGAAGACCACTGTGACGCATCGCTCGCGACGGTCTATCGGCGTATCGAAGACCTGCTCGAACACGGCTTACTCCGCGAGCGAGTCGAGATCCAGGACGACGGTAACCACTTCAAACGATACGAGTCGAACCTCGACCGTCTCGCCGTCACCCTCGAAGACGGGACACTCGAGATCGACGTCGACAGGCGCGACGACGCGCCGGACCGGTTCAGCACGATCTGGGACGCGATGCAACTGGGGGCGGAGTGATGTTCGTCGGACTCCTCCTCGCGAAGGCGGTGATCGTCGTCCTCGGCCTGTTCGTCGCCGTCCAGGGATATCGAGCGTTCAGGCGAGAGCGGAGCCAGCGGATGCTCATCGTCGCCGGCGGGTTCGCGTTCCTCAGCATCGGCTCGGTCATCGAAGGCGTCTGTTACAACGTGTTCCACCTGTCGACGCTGCTCTCCGGGGCGATCCAGACCTGTTTGACCGGGGTCGGAATGGGGCTCATCGCCGTTTCCCTGTTCGTCCCCGGAACGGCCGCTACCGAGAGCGATGAACCACCAGACGGCGTCCCGGGACAGGTCGACTGATCGGTCTCCCGTGAACGGCGAACAGACTCTCGACAGCAAACATTTCAGACCGGAACTAGTCTTTCACGTGATTCTTCTATGCACGACATGCACCAGCCCGACTTCTTCAGGTCACCTAGAGAATCGTTGCTGATATTTTAGGCGGCTAGTTAACCGCTGGCGAAACGAACCTCTATACACGACGTTCGGCGATCTGGGTTCTTTACGCCACTCGAAGAATCACTGCTGATATTCTGGGGTGGCCAGTTAAACCGCTGGAGAAACGAGTTCAGTTACCGTGATTGGGCCAGTCCGTACCCGGATGCGGAACCACCTTCCGGAACTGGTTCTGGCGGTCGGGCTCCTGTTTACGTTCCTGCTGTTCGGTGTCTCCTTGGCGTTCCAGGGGGTCCCGACGACCTCGGAGCAATGGCAACAGTTGCTCCTGAATATCACCACCATCGGCCCGTTCGTCGCGGCGATCCTCTACGGCGGCTACTGGCTCCGGGGGGATCGACTGCCGAGTCGGCGGTATCCTCGTATCGGGGTCTGGTTCCTGGCCGGGCTAGTGGGCTTTTTGCTTCTCAACGTGCTCATCATGGTGGTCTGGGACCAGGTTTCACTGTACGAGTACTTCGCGTGGGCGGAGTTCGCCGCGGCCGTGGGAAGTGCCAGCGGGCTCGGTATCGGTATCTTCGAGGCGCGGGGCATCGACCGCGCGGTCGCGGCCGAACGACACCGGGTCGAGCGACAGGAAGTCGAGCGGCGAAACGACCGACTGGACGAATTCGCCAGCGTCGTCTCACACGATATCCGGAACCCGTTGAACGTCGCGCAGATGCGGCTGGAACTGGCCTCCGAGGAATGCGACTGTGAACACGTCGACCACGTCGTGTCGTCGCTGGAACGGATCGAGGCCATCGTGGACCGGTCGCTCGCGCTCGCACGATCCGGGACGGCGATCGACGAAACCGAACCGATCGACCTGTCGGAGCTGTCCGAACAGAGCTGGCGGAACGTCGCGACTGCGGACGCCGAGCTCGTGGTGGACGATCCGGGTTCGGTCGAGGGCGACACCGACCGACTCCAGCAACTGTTCGAGAACCTCTTCCGGAACAGTGTCGAACACGGTTCGACAAGCCCTCGGTCGCAGGCTCCCGAGGACGCTGTCGAACACGGTTCGACAAGCCCTCGGTCGCAGGCTCCCGAGGACGCTGTCGAACACGGTTCCACGAGCGGTCCGTCGGAGTCCACCGACACCGACGAACAGGACGGGACGAGCGTCGTCGTCCGGGTCGGGTCGCTCCCGAACGGGTTCTACGTCGAGGACGACGGTCCGGGTGTTCCCGAAGACGAGCGCGACGCGATACTGAACGCTGGGTACACGACGTCGGACTCCGGGACCGGGCTCGGGCTAGCCATCGTCGATCGGGTCGCCAGGGCCCACGGCTGGGAACCGCGGATCGTGGCGAGCGACGCGGGCGGTGCCCGGTTCGAGTTCGTCGGCGCGACCGACGACATCTCCCGGCGTACCGACTCCGGAGCGGACACCGACGTCACCACGCAACCAGCCGATGTATCGACTTCGAGGTAACGTGCCCGTCACGAGACGGGTTTCGGGCGCTCCCTTCTCAGGGACGGTGTGGCTCATCCGTCCGTCCTTCCGTGACCGATCCCGGCGTTCGTGTCTTCGGACAACGCGTCCTCGAAATCGTCGCGTTCACAGATCATCAACAGGGCGTCTTTCTCGGCCTCCTCGAAGTAGAACTCGTGGTGAGCCTCGAAACCGAACTGCTTCAGCAGGTGGATGACGACGTCGTTGTCGACGTCGGGTTCGCCCACGATCCGGTTCGTCTCGGGGTGTGAGAACATCATGCGGGCTATAGCGCGGAAGAGCGCCTTCGCGTAGCCGTTGCCGACGTACTCCGGGGGGCCGACGAGCAGGTGTCCGGCCCGGTCGCCCGGTTCGGCGTCGTAGTACGCATCGAGTTCGTACTCGGCCGGCCAGTACAGCTCCCAGTAACTCATCGGGACGTGGTCGATGTAGCCCACGTACGGTGTCAGGTGCTCCTCCGCGAGTTTCCCGGCGAGGTGGTCCCGAAACGCCGGCAACGGGAGATCGAGGTTCCAGAACTCCGCCACGTGGTCGTAGCCGAGCCAGGCGTGCAATCTGCCGAGATCACGGTCCATCGTCGCCGGGCGAACGGAGACGGTCCGCTCTATCGCCCGGTCGTACCGCTGGAACGCGTAGTTCGACCTGATCGTCGCGTCCGGGCCGAGAGTGGGCGTCCCCTCGGACCTGGCCTCCGTCGGGTCCTGTATCTCGTCCGTCGGTGTCATCTGTCTCCCCCGAGAACGGCCAACGGGGCGGCGATCAGTCGGCCGACCGCCCGATACGTTCGTTCGGTTGTCATCATGTTTTAGGCCGACCTAAAACATAATAAGGGTGTCGTCCCGTGCGTGAATTACCGAATGCCAGTGGGCCCTTCGCAGTACGACGGAACCGCACTGCCGGACGCATCGACCGATTTCAACGAACGGGCGACCGACGAGGTCGCCACAGCGAAGCCCCAGTCATGGACGTAGCGTACGCGTCCGCGTCGGATATCGCGGCGGCGGTTCGTCGCGGGGACCGTTCGCCGGTCGCGGTCGTCGACGCGGTGCTGGACCGGATCGAGCGCCGAAACGACAGGCTGAACGCCTACGCCGAGGTCGCGGCCGACGCGGCCCGGGAGCGGGCGGCCGACATCGAGCGAGCGATCGACGACGGCCGTCCGGTCGGTCCGCTCGCCGGGGTTCCCGTGGCGCTGAAGGAGTCCGCCGCCTCGAAGGCAGGCCTACTGCGAACGATGGGATCGGTCCCCTTTCGTGACACCGTTTCCCGGACAGATTCGACCGTCGTCACCCGACTGGAAGCAGCGGGGGCGGTGATCGTGGGGACGACCAACACGCCGGAACTGGATCACAAGGCGACGACCGACAACCCGCTCCGTGGCCCGACCCGGAACCCGTTCGATCTCTCGCGGAACGCCGGCGGTTCCTCCGGGGGCAGCGCCGCGGCGGTCGCCGACGGACTCGCACCCGTGGCACACGGGAAGGACGCCGGTGGATCGCTCCGCATCCCCGCGGCGTGGTCCGGCGTGTACGCGTTCAAACCGACGTTTCGACGCGTCCCGGACGTGACGCGACCGGACGGGTTCGCCGACGAACTCGGGATCCGGTCCACGCACGGGCCGATCACGCGGAGCGTTCGCGACGCCGCGCTCGTGCTCGACGTGATCGGGGGCCACCATCCCCGGGACCCGTCGAGCCTGCCGGACGGGCCGGCGTCCTATCGGGCCGCCGTCGAACGCCCGATCGACGATCTCACCGTCGCCTACACCCCGGATTACGGAACCTTTCCGGTCGACCGCGAACTCCAAGAGACGGTCGAGGACGCCGTCGAGGCGTTCGGTGACGCGGGGGCCACGGTCGAACCGGTCGAGGTTCAGATCGGATACACCCACGCGGAACTGACAGACGCCTGGACGACGCTCGTGGGTGCGAATCTCGCGGCGATGAACGAGTGGCTCGCACGACACGACGACGTCGATCTGCTCCGGGACCACCGCGAGGAGATGACCGACAGTCTCGTCGCCCTGCTGGAGTCCGGAACGCGCACCACGGCGACGGAGTACCTCCACCACCACGTGGTCCGAACGGCGGTTCACGACGCTATCGAGGACGTCTTCGAGGAGTACGATTTGCTCGTCTCGCCGACGGTCTGTCATCCCCCCGTCGAGAACGCGACGGAGGGGTCGACGCTCGGTCCGGCCGAGATCGACGGCGAACCGGTCGACCCGCGAATCGGCTGGTGCCCCACCTTCCTGCTCAACTTCACCGGCCACCCGGCCGCGTCGGTCCCGGCAGGAACCGTCGGTGAGGGGCTTCCGGTCGGGCTGCAGATCGCCGGTCCCCGGTTCGCGGACACGCAGGTCATCGCCGCCAGCGCCGCGTTCGAGCGCGTCCGACCGTGGGCCGATCGATATCGCACTGAGACGGCCGCCAGAATTTAGGCCGGCCTAAAACCCGCCAGCTTTATGGTGGTTTAGGCTAGCCTAAAATCCGCATGCAGCTGGAAAAATTAAACCGATCGCGAACAGGTTCGGCGGACGGCGTACGGGGTGGTTCGCCGTGACGTATCTGGAGCACGGAAACGGGGCGATCCTCTCTCAGCAGGCGCGTCGGGAGTCGAACGCGCGCACGTATCCGCGCTATCTGCCGCTGGCCATCCGCGAGGCGGAGGGGATCACGGTGACCGACATGGACGGGAACGAGTACTACGACTGTCTCGCGGGGGCGGGAACGCTCGCGCTGGGGCACAATCATCCGCGCGTGGTCGAGGCCATGGAGGATGCGCTGGAGGCCTCCCGTCCGATACACACGCTCGACATCTCGACGCCCGCGAAAGAGCGGTTCGTCGACTCGCTGTTCGCGAGCCTGCCCGACGAGTTCAGCGACCGGGCGAAGATACAGTTCTGCAGTCCGGCGGGGACCGACGCCGTCGAAGCCGCGCTCAAACTCGTCAAGACGGCCACCGGGAACCGGAGCATCCTCGGCTTTCAGGGCGCTTACCACGGCATGACGAGCGGGTCGCTCGCCCTGATGGGTGATACCGAGGCCAAAGCGCCGCTCCCGGGGTTGATGGACGACGTACATCACCTCCCGTATCCCTACGACTACCGGTGTCCGTTCGGCGTCGGCGGCGAGCGAGGTCACGAGATCGCGAGCGACTACGTCGAGAACCTGCTCGACGACGACGAAGGGGGGATCACCGAGCCCGCCGGATTGATCCTCGAACCGGTACAGGGCGAAGGCGGGGCGATTCCCGCCCCGGATCCGTGGCTCCGCGAGATCCGCCGGATCACGCGCGAGCGCGAGATTCCGTTGATCCTCGACGAGATTCAGGCGGGGCTCGGCCGAACCGGCGAACGCTACGCCTTCGAACACGCCGGGATAACGCCCGACGTCCTCACGCTCTCGAAGGCGATCGGCGGTGGGCTCCCGCTGTCGGTCGTCGTCTACGACGAGTCGCTCGACGCCTGGGAGCCGGGTGCCCACGCCGGAACCTTCCGCGGGAACCAGCTCGCGATGGTGGCCGGCGAGGCGACGATCGACTACGTCCTCGAACACGACCTCGACGACCACGCCGCCGAGGTCGGCGCTCGGCTGCGCGACCACCTCGACGCGACGGGGGAGCGGATCGACGCCGTGGGCGACGTCCGGGGTCGCGGGCTGATGCTCGGCGTCGAGTTCGTCGATCCCGATGCCGACTGGCAGGGGGCCGGGCCACACGCCCCGGACGGCGAGTTCGCCGAGGCCGTCCAGGCCGAGTGTTTCGACCGCGGTCTCATAATCGAACTCGGCGGACGTGCGAGCGCCACCGCACGGTTCCTGCCCCCGCTGACCGTGACGGCGACCCAGATCGACGAGATCGCCGCGATCTTCGCCGAGGCCGTCGCCGCGGTCGCCGCCGAGGAGAACCCGACCGAGGTGGCCGCATGAGCGCCGACGAGCTGTTCCTTGGCTCGGCCGCCGGGAACGCCACCTACCGGGAGGCACTGGACCGTGCGGCCGACGCCGTCGTCGAGCAGTTCGCCGCCGCCGACCGCCCGTACTCCGGCGAACGCCCGGAGGCCCTCGCCGCCCGGCTGGAGCAACCGGTACTCCCCGAGTCGGGGATCGGTCTCCGGGCCGCGATCGACGAGGTGGCGTCCGAGATCCTCCCGCACTCGGTCGGTACCTCGAACCCGCGGTGTGCGGCGCACCTCCAGTGCCCGCCGATGATCCCGGGACTCGCCGCGGAAGCGCTGCTCACCGCGACGAACCAGTCGCTGGACTCCTTCGATCAGGCACCGGCCGCGACCGTCCTCGAAGGGCGGGTCGTCGACGCGCTCTGTGACCTGTTCGGCTATCCCGACGCGGCCGACGGCGTCTTCACGAGCGGCGGCACGCAGTCGAACTTCCAGGCACTCCTGCTCGCGCGCGACCGCCACTGTCAGGAGACGTTCGGCACGGACGTGCAGGCGAGCGGCCTCCCGGTCGAGGCGGGGTCGCTGCGCGTCCTCTGCTCGGAGGCCGCCCACTTCACCGCCAAGCAGGCGGCCCACCACCTCGGTCTCGGGGAGGACGCCGTCGTCACCGTGGAGACGGACGACCGCCGCAGGCTCGATCCGGCCGCACTCGACGCGAGGCTCGACGCACTCGAAGCGGCGGGGGCCGAGCCGTTCGCGCTCGTCGGGACGGCCGGCACCACCGACTTCGGGAGCATCGATCCGCTCCCCGCGCTCGCGGACCGCGCGGCCGAACACGACCTCTGGTTCCACGTCGACGCGGCCTACGGCGGCGCGCTCGCGCTGACGGACGACCACGCGGCCGAACTCGAAGGGGTAGACCGGGCCGACTCGGTGGCCGTCGACTTCCACAAGCTGTTTTACCAGCCGATCAGCTGCGGGGCGCTGTTGCTCCGTGACGGGGGTGATTTCGAGTGGATGGCGCGCAACGCGGCGTATCTCAACCCGGCGGCCCACGACGAGACCGGCGTGCCGAACCTCGTCTCGAAGTCGGTCCAGACGACGCGCCGCTTCGACGCGCTGAAACCGTACGTCGCGTTCCGCGCCGTCGGCCGCGACCGACTGGGCGACCTCGTCGCCGGGACGCTCGACCTCGCGGCCGAGACGGCCGCCCTGCTCGAAGCGGCCGACGACTTCGAGCTAGTGACCGATCCGACGCTGAACGCCGTCGTCTTCCGCTACCGTCCGGAGGGCGGCATGGCCGACGAGCGCGTGGACGCGCTGAACGCCGCGGTCCGACGGCGGGTCCTCGAAGACGGCCGGGCCGTCGTCGCCCGGACCGAGGTCGACGGCGTCACCAGCCTGAAGGTCACGCTGTTGAACCCGACCGCCACGCTCGACGACGTGGCCGCCATGCTCGACGTCGTCCGGGACTGCGGGGCGGACCTGCGGGACGGACCGGAGGTGTCGGCATGAGTCTCGCACCCGAACACCGGTCGTCGAGCGCCGTCGATCCCGCCCAGCGGGCCGACGAGGCGACCCTCCACGCGTTCCTCAACTGCTATCTCCGGGAGACCGGCGAGTACGAGCGCCACGCGGAGTCGATCTCCGGCGTCGACCCGGGTCCCGACGGCCTCCTCCGGACGCGACTGCCAGCCCAGGGGATCGCCGTTCTGGCGCCTCTGGAGTACTACTCGCCGACGGAACGGCACCTGTTCGAGACGCCGGTGCGGTATCGGCTCCCCGACGGCCAGGTTCGGCCGCTCGATGCGGCCACGCTGGCGTCGCTCGTGGTGAAAGACCTCTCGCTCTCGCGGAACGGGCAGTCCGTCCCGGACCGGTTGCTGGAACGCGTCCTCCGGAGCAAGCACAACGTCGAGTCGTTCGTCGCGGCCCGCGTCGGCGCGGACGCCACGGTCGACGACCGGTCGTTCCGGGCGGCCGAGCAGTCGCTCGTGTTCGGCCATCACCGCCATCCCACCCCGAAGAGCCGGCGGGGCATCGCCGACAGGGATCGGGCGACCTACGCGCCCGAACTCGGGGGGTCCTTCCCGCTGCACTACGTCCGCGCGTCGCCGGCCCTCGTCTCGACCGGGTCGGCGCTCGAATCGGACGCCGCGACGTGGATCGGCGACGCGCTCCGTGCCGATCCCGAGGTACCCACGTCGTTCGTCGACGAGCACGTCGAGAGCGACGACGTGCTGTTGCCGGTCCACCCGTGGCAGGCCGACTACCTCCGGGAGCAGCCCCACGTCCGGCGACACCTCGACGACGGCATCGAGTTCCTCGGCGCAGTCGGCCGGGAGTTCCACCCGACCACGTCGGTCCGGACGCTCTATTGCCCGGACGCGCCGTTCATGGTGAAGTCGTCGTTGAACGTCACCATCACCAACTCCGTGCGGACGAACAAACGTCCCGAACTCGAACGGGGCGTGGCCGTCGCGGAACTGCTCGACACGGCCTTCGGCGACGAACTCGCCGCGGCGTTCCCGGACTTCGACGTGGTTCGGGACCCGGCCTACGTCTCGCTGGACGTGGGCGACGACCCGGAGTCGGGGCTGGAGACCGTCCTCAGGGCCAACCCGTTCCGCGGGGACCTGGCCGAGCGGTCGACACCGCTGGTCGCGCTCTGTCAGGACGCGATCGAGGGGGATTCCCGCCTCGGCCGACTCGTCAGGGAGATCGCCGACCGGGAGGGCCGATCCACCGCGGCCGTCAGCGAGGACTGGTTCGAGCGGTACCTCGAAATCGCGATCCGGCCGGTGCTGTGGCTCTACCTCGAACAGGGTGTGGGGGTGGAAGCTCACCAGCAGAACTCGGTCCTCACCCTCGACCCGGACGGCTACCCGGGCGAGTTCCGCTACCGGGACAATCAGGGGTTTTACTTCCCAGAATCGCAGTACGGCGCCGTCGCCGACTACCTGCCCGGCGTCGGCGAGCGGGCCGAGACCGTCTGCGCCGACGCCGTCGCCGACGAGCGCCTCCGGTACTACGTCGTCCTGAACAACGCGATCGACCTCGTCAACGCCTTCGGGAGCGCCGGCCTCGTCGACGAGCGGCGACTGTTGAGACTGCTGCGGGCGGAACTCGAACGCGCTCGCGACCGCTACGACCGCCCCTCCTCGACGCTGCTCGACCCGCTGCTCGAGTCCACGACGGTTCCCTGCAAGGCGAACCTCCTCACGCGCTTTCGCGGACTCGACGAACTGGAGAACGACCTGGAGAACCAGTCCGTCTACACGGACGTGAAGAACCCTCTCGTTACCGAACTCGACACATGACCGGACCGGACGCTACCATCGCGACCAACTACGACTACCAGACGTACGACAGCCGCATCGACCGGACGATATCGCTCCGCCGTGCCACGATGGAGCGCGACCTCGGTCGACTCCATACCTGGCTCGGGAGCGACCACGTCAAGCCGTACTGGCAACTCGACCTCCCGTTGCCGGCGTTTCGCGACCAGTTCGCCGCGAAACTCGCGGACGAGCACCTGACACCGTACGTCGGCTGTCTGGACCACGTCCCCGCGAGTTACTGGGAGTGCTACTGGGCGGCCGAGGACGACGTGGCGAACCACTACGACGCCGACCCTGCCGACCAGGGCCTGCACCTGCTCGTCGGCCCGACGGAGTTCCTCGGACAGGGCTACGCCGTCCCGCTGTTGCAGGCCGTCGTCGCCATGCAGTTTCGCCACGCCGACACCGACCGCGTGATCGCGGAACCGGACGCGCGAAACGAGCGCGCCATCGGCGTCTTCGAGCAGTGCGGCTTCGAACCGCGCGCGGAGTTCCACTTCCCGGAAGCCGGGAAGGACGCCCTGTTGATGATCTGTGACCGCGACGAGTTCGAGTCGCCCGCCGACCCGACGGCCGCGGACTCCCCGGAGGTGCCTGGTGATGACTGACGACGAGGTCCACGACGTAGTCGGCGTCGGCCTCGGACCGTTCAACCTCGGTCTCGCGGCCATGCTGGACGGGGTGGAGGAGGCCGTCGACGCCGTCTTCCTCGAACGCGAACCGGAGTTCAACTGGCACGAGGGAATGTTGCTGGCGGGAACGACGATGGAGGTCCCCTTCCTGGCCGACCTCGTGACGCTCGCGGATCCCACGAACCCCCACAGCTACCTCAACTACCTGCGAGAGACCGACCGGCTCTACGAGTTCTACTTCTACGAGACCTTCCAGCCACCTCGCCGGGAGTACAACGACTACCTCCGGTGGGTCGTCGAGACCCTGGAGACGCCCCGGTTCGACCGCGAGGTCGTCGCGGTTCGCTGGGACGAGAGCGAGGGGTGTTTCGTCGTCGACGCGCGGCACCCGGAGACCGGTGAGCGGTTTCGGTACCGCGGAGCCAACCTGGCGCTCGGCGTCGGCTCTCGACCGCAGATCCCCGAGCAGTTGCAGGGGCACCCCGAGGACGACGTCTTCCACACCGCGAACTACCGGTACAACCGCGAGCGCGTGCTGGGGGCGGATTCGGTCACCGTCGTCGGGTCCGGGCAGAGCGCCGCCGAGGTGTTTCAGGACCTGCTCCAGCGCCAGTCCGATCGGGACTACCGACTGGACTGGCTGACCCGGTCGGACGGGTTCTTCCCCATGGAGTACTCGAAACTCGGCCTCCAGCACTTCACGCCGGAATACGAGCAGTACGTCTACGACCTCCCCCAGTCCGTCAAGGACGACCTCATCCCGGACCAGGACCTGCTGTACAAGGGGATCGATCCCGAGACGAGCGCCGAGATCTACGACCTGCTCTACCGCCGCTCGGTCGGCGACCGCGACCCCGACGTGGGACTGTTCGCCATGACCGAGGTCCGGGACATCGACGCCGACGACGGGCGCTACACGCTCGACTGTCACCAGTGGCAGTCCGACGCGTCGTTCGCACACGAGTCCGAGGTCGTCATCCTCGGGACGGGATACGAACGGCCGATTCCGGGCTTTCTCGAACCGCTCGAAGACGCCATCGACTGGGACGAGCGGGGGCGGTTCGAGGTGACCGAGGACCACCGGCTGGCGATCGACGTACCGGGCGACGTGTTCCTCCAGAACGCCGAGTTCCACACGCACGGCGTCGGCGTCCCCGATCTCGGTCTCGGCTGCTACCGCAACACGAAGTTCGTCAACCGACTGCTCGGTCGAACGGTCTACCCCGAGGACAGCGACACCGTCTACCAGAACTTCTCGGTCGAGCAGTTCGTCGAACACGTACCGAACGCGTCCCGCGCAGGGGACGGCGAACCGACCACGGAGCCGACTTCCTCCGACGACTGACGATGGATCCGAACGATACGACACTACGTGACGCGCTGGACGCAGCGACCTGGGAGACCGTCGAACGCCGTCTCCTGACGAAGATGCTCGAGGAGTTCACTTACGAGGAGATACTCGCGCCGCGGAAGATAGACGCGGGCGACGACGCCGCGCTCTACCGGTTCGACCTCGGCGACGCGAGCTACCGGTTCGAGGCCGAAGAGCGGCTACTGGACAGCCTGCACGTCGACGGCGACACCGTCGAGCGACGCACGGACGGGACGTGGACCGAGTTCGGCGACCCGCTGACCTTACTGGGGGACCTCGGCGACGCGACGGATCTCGACGGGCTCACCCAGGGGAACCTCGTCCGTGAGTACAAGCGGACGCTGCTCGCCGACGCACACATCGCGGCCCGCGACCGGGAACGGGAGGAGTTCGACCCGCTGGCGCTCGACTACGCCGAACTCGAAGGCGAGATGGACGGCCACCCCTGGATCACGTACAACAAGGGCCGTCTCGGGTGGGGCTACGACGACTACCGGCAGTACGCGCCCGAGCGAAAGACGCCGGTCCGGCTCTCGTGGGCGGCCGTCCGCAAGGAGAGGTCGACGTTCGTCGGGACGGAGGGCGTGAGCCACGACTCCCTCGTCCGGACCGAACTCGGCGACCACTACGGGCGGTTCCGCGATCGACTCGACTCTCGGGGGCTGGACCCGGACGCCTACTACTTCCTGCCGGTCCACGACTGGCAGTGGGACAACAGCATCGTCCCGCTGTTCCCCGACCACATCGCCGCCGACGACATCGTCCCGCTCGGGGCGGGACCGGACGAGTACCTGCCACAGCAATCGGTCCGCACCTTCGTCAACGTCGATTCCGCGGCGAAACACCACGTCAAGGTCCCCATGCGGATCCTCAACACTCTCGTCTGGCGCGGCCTCCCCGGTGAGCGAACGGAACTCGCACCGACCGTCACCGAGTACATCAAGGGGATCTACGAGGACGACGACTTCCTCCAGGAGCAGGGAGTCGTCCTCCCGGGGGAGATCGCGGGCGTCAACTACGACCACTCGGACTTCACCGACATCGACGGCTCGCCCTACCAGTACCACGAACTGCTGGGCGCGGTCTGGCGGGAGTCGATACACACCTTCCTGGACGACGACGAGCGCGCGATAACGCTCTCGTCGCTGATGCACGTCGACGGCGACGGTGTGCCGTTCCTCTCGCGCCTCGTCGAACGGTCGGACCTGGCGCTGGACGAGTGGATCGGTGAGTTCTTCGAGACCGTCCTCCCGCCTCTGCTGCACTTCCTCTACCGCTACGGAACGGTGTTCTCGCCCCACGGCCAGAACACGATTCTGATCGTCGAAGACGGGGCTCCCGCCCGGGTTGCGGTCAAGGACTTCGTGGACGACGTGAACGTCAGCGACCAGCCCCTCCCGGAACTGCAGGCCCTCCCCGACGAGATGCACGACGTGCTCCGCAAGGAACCGCCGGAGGGGCTCTGCCAGTTCGTCTTCTGTGGACTGTTCGTCTGCGTGCTGCGGTACGTCGCCGACGTGCTCGAAACACACGAGGACTACCCCGAGACGACCTTCTGGACCCACGCACGCGAGACGGTGCTTGACTACCAGGCGCAGTTCCCCGAACTGGAGGATCGGTTCGAACTGTTCGACCTGCTCCAGCCGGAGTTCACGAAACTGAGCCTCAACAGGAACCGCATCTTCGAGTACGGCTACGACGACGCGCCCGGTCGGCCGCACGCGTCCGAGCACGGGACGGTGCCGAACCCGCTCCACGAGGTCACCGAGACCGCCGCGAACGGGGCGACGCGGCCACATCTGGCCGACGACTGACGCGCCGCTTCGCGGCTCGGTCGCGCGATATGCGGGAGTGCCGCCCCCGACTGCCTCCCGAAAAACTCAGTCGTCTTTCATGTGCTGCAGCTGGTCCACCAGTTCGTCGGTGGACTTGTCGGACTCGAACTCGACCTCGCCGGTGTCGTGGTCCTCGTGTACGTTGACCGCTTCGTCCTCGTCGGCCTCGACACTCTGATCCTTCTGCTCGCTTTCGTCGTAGCTACCAAAGCCCATTGTATTCCACCACAGAGATTCCCGCAGTAAAACTACCCCGGTCTCGCAGTGCCGTGGCTGTGACTGTCCACCACGCCACCGGGACTTTTGAGCGGGCCCGCCCAAGCGTAGCTATGCCACGCAGTGACGAATTCGTCACCGTCGACGGGATCGAGATCCACTACTCGGCGTGGGGTGACGCCGCCGATCCCACCGTACTGTGCGTCCACGGACTCTCCCGGAACGGGCGGGACTTCGACCCGCTGGCTCGCGAACTACAGGACGAGTACCACGTGGTCTGTCCGGACATGCCGGGGCGGGGGTTGAGCGAGTGGGCCGACGACCCGGTCGATCGGTACAGCAACGCGGCGATGGTCGAGACGCTGGTGGCCGTCTGTGACGCCCTGGATTTCGCGTCGATCCGGTACGTGGGCACGTCGATGGGTGGCGGGCTGGGGATGGCGCTGGCGGGCGGGCCGCTGGCGGATCGGATCGACGGACTGGTGATCAACGATATGCCGCCGAATCCGGAGACCGATTCCGCGCCGGAGGCGCTCGGGCGGATCATGGAGTACGTGCCCGATCCGCCGACCGTCGAGACCGTCACCGAACTCGAAGACTACTACCGGGACCTCTACGAGGGCCGGTTCAGCGAGATGACCGACGCCGAGTATCGCCGGCTGACGGTGACCTCGGCCCGGCGGACCGACGCCGGTCGCGTGACGGCCCACTACGATCCGCGGATCCTCGCGGGCGAGGACGACGACGAGGGGCCGGACCCGTGGGACGTGTGGGCGGCCATCGACGCGCCGATCCTGATCCTCCGCGGGACAGATTCGGATATTCTCCCCGAGGAACCGTTCGAGCGGATGCAGGATGCCCAGCCGGACGCCGAGGCGGTCGAGATCGACTGCGGGCACGCCCCGGCGCTGAACACGCTCGAACAGATCGATCCGATCCGAGAGTTATTCGCGGAGTAGTTGCGGGCCTGACCGGCCACAGCGGGTAGAGAAGAATTATGACTCCCTCCCCGCAACGAGGGGATCCGCTCATGTTCACGGTCGAATCCGAAGACGGTACGGAGATCGCATGCGAACGGACCGGTGAGGGGCAGCCGCTCGTGCTAGTTCACGGTGGGTCGGGAACGCGACACAGCTGGGACGCGCTGGTACCGCACCTCCGTGAGGAGTTCACTGTCGTCGTTCCAGACCGGCGGGGTCGAGGCGATAGCGGGGATTCGGACGCGTACAGTCTCGACCGGGAGGTCGACGACGTCCGGGCGGTCGTCGAGGCGGTCGACGGCCACCCGATCCTGTTCGGCCACTCCTTCGGCGGACTGGTCTCGCTGGAGGTGGCCCGAGGGGGTGGACTCGCCGGAACCATCCTCTACGAACCGGCGATGCTGGTCGGCGAGCACCGCGGTGACGATCTGGCGGCGCGGATGGAGACGTTGCTCGCAGATGGCGAGCGTCGAGAGGCCATGGCGACGTTCTTCCGGGAATCGGGTGAGGTCGCCGATCCCGAAGGACTCCCGTTCTGGCCGGAGGGAGTCGCCTTCCACCTCGCGGAGACGGTCGTGCGGGAGAACTACGCTATCGAGGACTATCGGCTCCCCGAGGATATCACACTCCCGCAACCGACCCACCTCCTGATCGGCGAGCACGGGCCGACACACCTTCGGGACGCGACGACGGAACTGGACGCCCGTCTTAGCGATGCCGAGTTAGTCGAACTGTCGGGTGTGGGCCACACTGGGATTTTCTCGGATCCCGAGCAGGTCGCCGAGGAAGTCCGGCAGTTTGCGGCGGCGGTGCGGTAGCGGGGTGGTGGCGGGGCGGTTACGGTGACGGTGCGGACGGCACCAGCGCAGCAACGGAAGTCGCGCCGACGGCGCGACTTCCGCCTTTTTCGCCCACGTTTTTGCGCGGGGGGTCGCGCACGACCCCCCGCGGAAAAAGGTGGGTCGTAAGCGTTTAATTGCCGCTCTGACTACTGTTCTGTATGCCGGATTGTCCACTGGCGGACGACTGCCCCAGTTTTAGCGAACGTATCGAAGGCATGGGGTGCCAGCACTACGGGGACCGCGGCGGCGCGGAGTGGTGCAATCACTACAACCAGCCGATCCGCGATCTGAAAGAACAGCCGGTGCAGCCGGGTGAGGAGGTCGTCGTGACGGTCGAGGACATCCACGAGAGCGGGGCCGGCGTCGGCCGCACCGAGGACGGGTTCATCGTGATGGTCGACGGCGTGCTGCCGGAGGCCCGCTCGAAGGTCCAGATCACACGCGTACACTCGAATCACGCCAAAGCCGAGGAGATCGAGCGGCTGGAACTCGACGACGAGGACGAAGACGAGGGTGCGGCCGAGGTCGAGGCGGCGGTCGATCCCGACGCGGAGGACGAGGCCGACGACGAGGCGGATCAGGAGGACGACCCGCACCTCGGGAGTCGGGACAACTTCTGGGGCGGGTAGTCGATATTCCGGCAGGGCTGTGGACAATCCGACCCGCCACCTGCGGTCGTCGACTACTGGCGGACGGTGGGTTTTTTCGCCCGGGCACTGGTACGGTGGGCAACGGACCTGAGGAATGAGTGACGAGGATATCGACGTCGACGGGATTCTCGACCGGGCGGGGTTCGATCCCGCGGAGAACGTTCTGACGCGGCGACAGGCGGAAGTGCTGGCGTTGCGCGAACGCGGGCTGGCACAGGCCGAGATCGCCGAGCGACTGGGTACGTCGCGGGCGAACGTCTCCAGCGTGGAGTCCAGTGCCCGGGACAACGTGGCGAAGGCCCGGGAGACGGTGGCGTTCGCGGAGACGCTGCGCGCGCCGGTCCGGATCACCGTCGAGCCGGGGACGGACCTCTACGACGTGCCGGCGCGGGTGTTCGCGGAGTGCGACGAGGTCGGGGTCAAGGTCAACCACACGGCGCCGGAGCTCATGAAGCGGGTCAGCGACGAGGCGGGCGACGCGGTGGTCGGGCGCAACGTCGAGCGACGGCTGTTCGTCGGCGTCACCAGCGACGGGGCGGTGCGGGTGCGCCAGCGACCCGAGGAGTGAGCCTTTAGGCGGCGGCCGCCGTCGATCCGGATATGGATCCCGAACTCGACGGCAACGCGGCACTGTTCACGGCAGCCAGCAGCGGCCTCGGGCTGGCCAGCGCCGAGGCGTTCGCCCGCGAGGGCGCGGACGTGGCGATCTGTGGTCGCTCGGCCGACCGACTGGAGGAGGCCGAGGCGGACCTGCAGGAACTGGGCGACGGCGACGTGCTCGCCGTCGAGGCCGACATCACCGAGGCCGAGGATATCGAGCAGTTCGTGGCCGAGACGGTCGACGCGTTCGGCGGGCTGGATCACGTCGTCACGAGCGCGGGCGGCCCGCCGAGCGGTCCCTTCCTCGACATGGACGACGAGGACTTCTACTCGGCGTACGACCTGCTGGTGATGAGCGTCGTCCGGACGACCCGCGAGGCGTACCCGCACCTGCAGGACAGCGACGCGGGGACGATCGTCAACATCACCTCCCGGTCGGTCCAGGAGGTCATCGACGGACTCGTCCTCTCCAATTCGGTCCGCCGGGCGGTCATCGGGCTGATGAAGACCCAGGCCCGCGAGTTCGCGCCGGAGGTGCGGGTCAACGCGGTGCTGCCGGGGGCACACGAGACCAGCCGGATCGAGGAGCTGATCGAGCAGAACATCGAGCGCGGCGAGTACGCGGATTACGACGAGGGGCTGGACGACTGGTCGGACGGCATTCCCCTCGAACGGATCGGCGACCCGGAGGAACTTGGCGAGACCGTGGCGTGGCTCTCCAGTGAGGCGGCGAGTTACGTCAACGGCGCGGCGGTGCCGGTCGACGGCGGGAGTCTGCGGAGCTAGAACCGGTCATTCTCGCGCAACTGCGCGACCACCTCGCGCACCTCCTGTGCGCGATCCTTCGGGATCACGAGTGTCCGGTCGCCGTAGCTTGCGACGACGAGGTCGGAGACACCGACCAGACTGACGTGGCCGTCGGTGGCGACGACGTTGTCGTCGGCGTCCTCAAGCAGGCCGTCGCCGAGGACGACGTTGCCATCCTCGTCGGCCTCCAGCAGTCGCTCGACGGCGTCCCACGAGCCGAGGTCGTCCCAGTCGAAACTGGCGGGGACGACGTAGGCCTTGTCGGTGCGTTCGAGGACGGCGTAGTCGACGCTGACGGGGTCGACGGCCGCGAAGCCGCGCTCGGGGTCGCCGTCGTCCATGGCCTCGACGAGCGGCCCCAGCGGGGACTGGCGGGCCTCGCCGAGGAAGGCGTTGGGCGTCCAGGCGAAGATGCCGGCGTTCCAGTAGCAGCCACTGTCGACGTATTCCTCTGCGGTCTCCCGATCGGGCTTTTCGGTAAACGAGGCCACGGTGTAGTAGCCGTCACGGGCCTCACCCGGTTCGATGTATCCATATCCGGTCGCCGGGCGGGTGGGTTCGACGCCGACGGTGACGAGACCACCGGTGTGCTCGGCGACTTCGGCCGCTGTGCGGGCGGTGCTCGCGAAGTCGCCGTCGACGTGGTGGTCGCTCGGCATGGTGACCGTGACGGCCTCGCCGACCTGTTCGCGGACGCGATGGGCGGCGTAGACGAGGGCTGGCCCGGTGTCCCGCGGTTCGGGTTCGGTGAGAACGGCGGCCTCGGGAGCGTGTTCGCGCACGTCGTCGGCGAACTCCGGGCGGGTGAGGACGTACACCTCGTCGGCGAAGCCGGCCCGGGAAACGGTGGCGGCGAGTAGCGACTGCTCGCCGTCGAACGACTGGAACTGCTTGGGCCGGTGGCTCCGGCTGGCGGGGTAGAGCCGGGTGCCGGTCCCGCCGGCGAGGACGACGGCGACGAGCGGACGGTCCATACCGGCGTCACGGCCGCTCGTGGGAAAAAGCCTACCAGGTCTCGACGATTCCCTCGCGCACGTCCTCGGCACAGCCTCGACAGTCGGTGTGGTCGGGATCGAAACAGGCGGGGCGGCCCTCGTCGTCGAGCGCGACGGCGCGTCGCTCGGCGTAGCGGCGACAGACGATCTTCGCGCGGCCCCGGTCGTCCTGCGGGAGGTCCGCCAGCGCCGACCGTTTGGCGTCGCTGTAGGCGCGTTTCGCCTCGGCGAACTGGTCGCCGGCCGCCCGGAGGTTCTCGACGAACCGGCTCAGTCGCCCGTCGTCGTCCATACCGGCCGTAGGGACTCGGACTACTAAGCGGCGGCGTTCGGGCTACAGGCCCGCGACGCCGACGAGACTGCTCAGGTAGATACTCCCGAACAGCGTCGCGTTGTAGAGCCCGTGGACCAGCGCCGGGACGGTGAAGTTGTCCGTAATCTCGTAGACCGCGCCGAAGATGAGGCTCGGGACGGTGAGGATGCTGATCGTCACGAGCGCCGCCTGCGGCGTGGCACCGACGAACGAGAAGACGTGGATCGGCGCGAACATCAGCGTGGCGAGTACGATGGCTGCGGCGGGACCGAACTCCTCGCGGAACCGACCCTGGATGACGCCGCGGAAGAGGAACTCCTCGCCCGGTCCGTTGAGCAGGAAGACGAAGGGCAACAGGTAGGGGACGAACTCGGGGTTCTCGGTGACGACCTGCCCGGCCTGGTTCTCCGCGGCCGTCGTCCCGGTGACCTGGATGATGACACCGGCGATGCTGACGAGGACGAGCGCCCCGATCCAGCCGGCGACGATCACGCCCACCTGGCGGAGGTTCGGGAGGGCGGTCGGGACGAACTCCCAGACGCGCCGGCCCCGGTACCGGAGGTACGCGTAGCCGGCGACGGGGAACCCGACGCCCTGGACGGCGATCAGATTCAGGATCAGGAGGCTCTGACTCGACAGTTCGAGGCCCAGACCGACGATGAGAACGGCCATGAGGGCGACCAGCACGATCAGGCCGAGGACGATGCCGCCGATTGTGAGCCCCAGTCCCGCCGCGAGCAACCCGAGCCGTCGCCAGGACAGCGCCGTCGATACGTCCATACCGGGTGTTCGTCCGACCGACCAAAATAGCGGCGAGTTCACACCGGCTCGCGGGTCGCGGTTCCCTTCGGTCACCGCTCACGGGTCACTCCGTTCCCCGTTCGCAGAAACCGAGGTCTCCCGTTGGTCGACCTCGCACCGCTCGCTCGTTCGGAGACACTCACTTCGCTCGCGTCCCCCGGCTCGCGGTTCCTGCGTCACCGCTCGCACGGTCGGCGGTTCTCCCGTCGGTCGAACCGCCCGTCAGTCGTCTTCCGGGACCGGCTCCGGCCCGCCAGCGTCGGCCGCTCCCGAGGATCGTCCGCTCCAGTCGAACCGGCGCTGGAAGTACAGCGCGACGTTGACCAGCGCGAGCAGGACGGGCACCTCGATCAGCGGGCCGACGACGGTCGCGAAGGCGACGCCTGAGCTGACACCGAAGACCGCGACCGCGACGGCGATGGCGAGCTCGAAGTTGTTCGAGGCCGCGGTGAAGCCGATGGCCGTCGTCGTGGAGTAGTCCGCGCCGATCCCCCTGCCCATGCCGAAGCTCACGAGGAACATCACGACGAAGTAGATCGTCAGCGGCACGGCGATCAGGAACACGTCCGCGGGCGCAGCGACGATGCTCTCGCCCTGGGTCGCGAACATCACGATCACCGTGAACAGTAGCGCGACCAGCGTCAGCGGGTCGATCTTCGGGACGAACTGCTCGTCGTACCACGCCTCGCTCTTCCACCGTGTGCCGACGAACCGGGTGAGGAAGCCGCCGGCGAAGGGGATGCCGAGGAAGATCACGATGGCCTCGAACACCTGCATCGGCGTCACGTCGAACGTCTGGATGCCGGCGACGAGCGCGTCCATGCCCAGCAATGGCGGGAGGAACAGGCCGAAAAACCAGACGTAGACGCCGTAGGTGAGGATCTGGAAGAGGCTGTTGAACGCCACGAGGCCGGTGACGTACTCGGTCGACCCCTCGGCCAGTTCGTTCCAGACAAGCACCATCGCGATACAGCGGGCCATCCCGATGAACACTAGCCCGAGGAAGTACTCGGGGCGGGCCGGCAGGCCCGGGACGAGACCGCTGAAGAACACGACGGCGAGCCCGAACATCAGCGTCGGGCCGATGAGCCAGTTCTGGACGAGGCTCAGGCTCAGCACGCGCCAGTTGCTGAAGACGGCGCGCAACTGCGAGTAGTCGGCCTTCGCCAGCGGCGGGTACATCATCGCGACGAGGCCGATCTCGACGAGGTGGAAGTCCTGGATCGGACTCGTTACTCCGGGCGCGAGGAAGCCGAGGCCGACGCCGACGGCCATCGCGCCGAAGATCCAGACGGTGAGGTACTTATCGAGGAAGTCCATCGAGCGCGGATCGCCACAGCTCTCGCAGTCGCAGTCCGGACCGTGGTCGTGGGCGGCGTTACTCATCGGTCACCTCAGTCGCTCGCTCCTCCTCGATCGCCCCCTCGACCTCGTCGAAGAGATCGCTCACGCGCCCTTCGATCTCGTCACGAATCTCGCGCACGCGTTCGTGATCCTGTCCGTCGGGGTCGTCGAGCCCCCAGTCGCGCACGTCCGGCCCCTCGGCGTCGAGGTCGAGCGTCGAACAGCCCATCGTCGCGACGAAGTCACACGCGTTCAGTTCTTCCGTACTGATCTCGCGTGGCTCCCGATCTGAGAGGTCCAGATCGACCTCGTCCATAACCTCGACGACTTCCTCGTGGACGCTCTCGGCAGGGTGGGTGCCGCCGGTCAAAATCTCCACGTCGTCGTCCACTCCGCGCTCCGAACGCTCGCGCTCGCCGAAGGCCGTCGACATCTGGGAGCGGCCGGCGTTCTGGACGCAGACGAAGGCGACGCGAACCGTCATCGCTCACCCCGCGTGTCGTCCAGCGCGGCGAGCAGCGCCTCGGCGCGCTCGGTCGCCTCGTAGTAGCGCCAGGTGCCGTCCTTCCGTCGGGTCACCAATCCGGCCTCCCGGAGGTCCGAGAGCGCGTGGCTGATCGCGCTGTCGCTCACGTCGACCACAGGGTCGATCTCACAGACACAGAGTTCCCGACCGGCCGCCGTCAGGAGCCGGACGATCTCGTAGCGTGTGTCGTCGCCCAGCGTCTTCAGTGCCGCCAGATCGCCCCCGTAGTCGTCGTCGACCGACGACCGATACTCTCTGAGTGTGTCCAGCCGGTCCTCCACGTCGGCGGCACAGCACTCGCCCGCCTCCTCGGTGATGAGCCGCTCGATCCGTTCGGCCTGTTCCATACCTGCATATCTGAGCAAGCGTTCATATAGGGCTGTCGGACCGGGCGTCCGGCCACTGCGACGGCCGTCGATTCCCCCGACGATCCGGCTCCTGTCCGTCGGTTCCACTTTCACTCCGGGTGGGGCGAGCCTTTATCAGTGAAGGCGACCAAGCTCTGCGTGCCTCCCATTGAAAACGACGCGGAGGCAGTGAGAGCAATGACAGATTTGCGTACCCAGGCGGAAGAGATACACGAGCAGTTTTCAGATCAGCTAGAGATCGACGTGGACGACGTCCACGAGCGACTGGAGACGCTGGTCGAGGAGTACAAGGTGCCACTCGACGAGGCCCGGCGCAGCGTCACCAGCACGTACCTCGACGAGGCGGGCATGGACCGCGAGGAGTTGTCGGGCGGTGGCGGCAACGACCAGGTCCAGGTCAGCGACGTGGACGCGGCCGAGCAGTGGGTCGACCTGACGGCCAAGGTCGTCGAACTGTGGGAGCCAAACAGCGACGCGGTGGCGCAGGTCGGCCTGCTCGGCGACGAGACGGGCACGATCAAGTTCACGAAGTGGTCCAAGTCGGACCTGCCGGAACTCGAAGAAGGCGCGGTCTACCACCTGCGTAACGTCGTCACCGACGAGTACCAGGGTCGGTTCTCGGTCAAGCTCAACCGGACGACGGTCATCGAGGACGCCGAGGAAGACATCGAGGTCGGCGACGACGACACGACCGTGGAGGGCGCGCTGGTGGACATCCAGAGCGGGTCGGGACTGATCAAGCGCTGTCCCGAGGAGGACTGTACGCGGGTCCTCCAGAACGGTCGCTGTTCGGAACACGGCGAGGCCGAAGGCGAGTTCGACCTCCGGATCAAGGGGGTCCTCGACGACGGCGAGGACGTCCACGAGGTGATCTTCGACAAGGAGGCCACGGAGGACTTCACCGGGATCACCCTCGAGGAGGCAAAGGAGATGGCCATGGACGCGCTGGACACGACGGTCGTGGCCGACAAGATGCGAAAGGAGACGCTGGGTCGGTACTACCGGGTGACGGGGCCGACCTTCAGCCGGTACGTCCTGGCCGACGAGGTCGAGGAACTGGACGGGCCGGTCGATGCGGAAGAGACGCTGATCAAAGCGAGGTCGATCTAACATGGCGGCAGTTCCATCCCGAGAGGTCGCCCGGCGCGTGTTCGCGAACGAGTTCAACGACGCCGGTTACACGTTCAAGGAATCCGACGACGAGCGCGCGCCCGTCTACCTCCTGCTCCCGACTGGCGAGCGGGCCAACCGGATCTTCCTGGTGGGCACGCTCACCGAGACGGAGGACGTGGGCGAGGACAGCGAGTACTGGCAGGGGCGGGTCGTCGACCCGAACGGCGACACGTTCTTCATGTACGCCGGGCAGTACCAGCCCGACGCCGCCTCGATGCTCAGAGAGCTGGAACCGCCGGCCTACGTCTCGGTCGTGGGCAAACCCCGCACCTACGAGACCGACGACGGCGAGGTGAACGTCTCGGTCAGGCCGGAGTCGATCACGACTGTGGACGAGGCCACCCGTGACCGCTGGGTCGTCGAGACCGCCGAGCGGACCATCGAGCGCATCCAGAACTACCAGGGCGCCGACGAGGAAGAAGGTGCCGCAGTCGACGAGTACGTCCAGATGGCTCGCGAGGAGTACGATCTACCGGTCGAGAACTACCGGCGGACGGCCATCGAGGCGCTGGAGAGTCTGGAGGAGAGCGACGAGCAGGCCGAGGCCTCGCCCTGAGCGGGCGACCGCCGCACCGACCCTCTCGGTAACCAGTTCACACGGATTCGTAACCACCTCGGGACAAAGCACCTCTTTCCCGTCGTCGTACGGACCCACTGATCAGTGTCCCGTCGAGGTTCCCGCCAGGGACTCGGGCCCAGCGCGATAGTCCCGGAAACCGCCCGCCGTCTCGAGGATGTACGTCCCTGATCGGCCGCGGTTCAGACCGACGTGGCTCGCGTCCGGTCGGTCCACGACCCCGTCGTGGCTGACCGACGAGCGGTGGCTCCCGGCGGGCAACCGCGAACTGTACGCGCGAGCGAGTGGGGGTCTGTACGCTGCGCTGGGCCGGCTGGACCCACCATCGGGACCAGCACTGTTGCCGGCGTACGTCCCCCGGGCCGTCGTCCGGGCGTTCCGGAGCCGCGAGTACGAGATAGCGTACTACCCCGTGACCGCCGATCTCACGCTTCCGGCGGCGGCCGTCGCGGAACGAATCGAGGCCCTCGAGCCCGCCGCGGTCGTGTTCGTCGACTACTTCGGCTTCCGCGACGAGGCCCTGCCAGCCCTCGCCGAGCGGGCCAGGGCCGTCGGTGCGACAGTCGTCGAGGACTGTGCGCGCGGAGCCTTCAGCCGCGACCCGGACGGGGAGCCCCTGGGGTCGACCGGGGATCTGGCGATCTACAGCCTCCACAAGACGCTGCCGGTGCCCAACGGCGGCCTCGTCGTCGCCCGGGATATCGATCTCCCGGCCCCGGACGGGTCGGTCCCGGAGCGGCGAGACGTACTGACCAGTGGCGTCGACGGAGCGCTCTCCCGACTCGGGATCCCGCCCGCGGCGCTGGTGGGGTGTTCGGGACCGGAGCGAGCGGCGGCCACGGTCGGCGGCGGTCCCGATCGGTCCGACGAGCGATTCCGGATCCGAAGGCCGGGGCGGGCGACGATCCGCGGTCTTCACCGCTGTGACCCGGCCCGGATCCAGTCCCGTCGGCTGGACGCCTACCGCGACCTCCGGCGGCTGGTCGGTCGCGTCGACGGCGTCGACCTTCTCACCCCGACCGCACATGAGGGGGCGTGTCCGTTCGGACTCGCAATCAGCGGGCCGGGTCGCGAGTGGCGTGACGCGCTCTACCGGAAACTCCGCCGCGCTGGCGTCCCGATCAAGGTCTTCCAGTGGCCGCCGCTGTCCCCGGCGGCGGCGAGCGACGGCGCACAACGGCTCCGGAACTGCGCGTGTGTCGTCCCGACACATCGAGCGTTCCCGCCGGCGGCACGCCGTCGGCTGACGCGGGCGCTCGAACGGGTCCCGGGTGACTGAGACGTTCGCCGCGGGGTTCGGTTGCGGGTGGATTGCCCCTGGGTCACCACCGCCTTTCTTTCAGCGTCGCGGCGAACGTGCGAGCGTCTGACAAAGTTTCAAGTAGGTGTAGTGATGAGTTGAGCGTACGATGGGCAACAAAAACAAGACGATCTCATTTCGCGTGAGCCAGGAGAAGTTCGAGACGCTCCGCGAGATCGCCGAGGAGCGAGATCTCTCGCTCTCGGCCGTCTTCCGCGACTACGTGGACCTGCTCGTTGCCCACGACGGCCAGGTCGAGGTCGTCCCGGAACACGAGATTACGGATAGTACCGACACGAGCGGGACGAGTTTCCCGCCGAAGGTCGAAGTCCCCAAGAGCTTCGTCCGCGAACACGAGCGGCTGGAACTGGAGGCCGAACACCTCCGTGAACAGCTCGAAGAGCACAAACGCTACGTGACGAAACTCCGGCAGGAACTCGACGAACACGAGGACGGCGAGGAGGTCATTCAGCTCGAAGACCTCGACGGCGACGAGGACGAGGAGGAAGACCCCTCGTATCGGATCGGCAGCAGCTTCGACGAGTCGCTCTGACTCTAGGTCTCTGCTCTCTCACCGGTCGAGAACAACTGTTCCATGAGCCGTTGCTGTGCGAGTCTGAGGTGTCGGTTGACGGTCGGCTGTGAGACACCGAGCATCTCGGCCAGCTCCTCGCCAGTAGTCTCGCGGGGCTGTTCGAAGAAGCCCGCGAGGTAGGCGGTTTCGAGGACCTCGCGCTGGCGGTCGGTGAGCGAATCGAACAGCGTCGTGACGAGTTCCCGTCTGGTCTGGGTCGGCCGCTCGACGTGTCGTCGAGCCGTGAGTTCGACGCTTGGGTTGTCCTCGCGCAGCATCTCGACGAACTCGCGCACGTCGGTGCTCGTCGGGAGGTCGACGACGACGTCCATCCCCGTGGGGTCGGCGGTGATGGACTGGGGGCGGCCGCCGTGGCTGACGAGTTTCGCGGCGACGAGGGGGGCGGCGGTCGTCACCTCGAACAGGAGTCCGTCCGCGTCGCTGACCAGTCGGGTGTCGGTGACGGAGACGAGGTCGGCGAGGACCGCACGGACGGTGTCGGGGTCGGTGTCGCGGGCGAGGAAGAAGACCCGGTCGTCGTCGTCGGGGACGGTGGCCAGCCCTTCGTACTCGACCCGGCAGTCGGCCTCGCGGGCGATGCGGGCCAGGAGGTCGTCGGCATCGGTGAGTGCCAGTTCCAGTTCGAGCAGCGTCTCGGCGTGGAGCGCCTGACGGGTCTTGGCGGCGGTGATCGAGTTGGCGATGGACTCGCCGAGTTCGGTGAACACGGAGCGTTCCAGGTCGCCGAACGCGTCGGGTTCGGTGGCGTAGACCGCGAGGACGCCGTAGGAGTACTCGTCGAACACGAGGGGGACGGCGACGACGGAGTGGAAGTTCTGGGCGAGCGCGGGCTTGCGCCACCCCTCCTGCTGCAGGTCGTCGACGACGTTCTCGACGACGACGGGGGATTCGGTCCGGGCGGCCTGCCAGGCCGGCTCCGGGGTGGTGGCGGAGCCGTCGGCGGAGATGGCGTCGAGGTAGCGCTCGCCGTCGCCGGCCCACTCGCGGGCGGTGACCGACTCGCCGTCGGGGCCGAGCGCCCCGATCCATGCGAAGCCGATGGTGTCGTCGGCGACCAGTCGCTCACAGACGTCCCGTTCGATCTCCTCGTGGGTGGCCGCACCGATCAGCGACTGATCGATCGAGCGGATGATCTCGGTGATCTGCATCTGCCGGCGGAGCCGCTCGTTCCGGGCTTCGAGTTCGGCGTCGCGTTCCCGGAGCGTCGCCTGGCTCGTCAGCCGGTCGAGGGCGGCCTCGGTCGTGGCGACGAGTGTCTCGACGAGCTGGCGGGTGGTGGCGTCGATCCGCTCCGCCGGGGAGAGCGCGACGAACACGCCGTGGTCGCCGACGGGGACGAGGACCCCGTTCCGGACGCCGTCGAACAGCCCGGTATCGTCGGTCACGTCGCCGTTCTCGACGACGGTCCGGGTCTCGGTGACGAACGTGTTCCAGATCAGCGAGTCGGCGTCGCCGACCGCCACCGACGGTGCCTCGTCCCACCGGTCGGCGAAGGCGTCCGTAACCGCCGTCGGTTCGAGCGTGTTCGTCTCGCTGTTCAACAGGTAGAGCCCGACGGCGTCGGTGTCGACCACTTCCGTCGCCACGTCGACGACCAGGTCCGCCACGTCGGCCTCCGTCTCGGTGCCGAGCAGTTGTCGGGCCGCGTCGTGGAGCGACCGGAGGGCCAGTTCGCGACGCTTCTGGTCGGTGATATCCTGGACCGACCCGTGAATCTCGACGGTCACGCCGTCCTCGCTGATCGCTTCGCCGATGGTCCTGACCCACCGCTTTGCTCCCTCGGCGGTGACGATCCGAAGCTCCTCGTCCCAGCCCTGGCCGGTTTCGACCGCCCGCTCGACGACTCGCCGCCCTCGCTCGCGGTCGTCGGGGTGGTAGAACTCGTAGACGTCTTCGACGGTGAGGTCCCGGTCGGGCGAGACCTCGAAGATCTCGTAGAGTTGAGCGGTCCACTCGGGGGTGTAGGGTGGGTCGCCGGACAGATCGACCGACCAGCCGCCGATGGTCGCCATCCCGCCGGCGAGGGCGAGCAGGTCCTTCGCCCGTTCGAGTTCCCGCTGGCGCTCCTTGCGGTCGGTGACGTCCATGATGACGCCTTCGAGCGCCTCCGGATCGCCCGCGTCGTCGTAGACGCCGCGGCCCTGTTCCCAGAGCCACCGCCGCTCCCCGTCGGCGTCCTCGATCAGATAGGTGACCTGGAAGGGATCGCCGGTCTCGATGGCCCGCTGGACGGCGGTCCAGAGCTCCTCGTTGTCGCCGGCGATGACGTCGTCGCTCCAGCTCACTGCCCCGGACTCGATGGTTTCGGGGTCGTAACCGGTCACGGCCCGACAGCCCTCACTGACGAACTCGAAGGGCCAGTTCGGTTCGTTCGTACAGCGATACACCATCCCGGGGATGTTGCCCATCAACGTCGAGAGTTCGCGTTCGCGCTCCCGGAGTTTTCGCTCGCGTTCCTTGCGTTCGGTGATGTCTCTGCTGATCCCGATGACACCGACGATCTCGCCGTCCTCGTCGCGGTAGGGATACTTGTTGTCGAGGAAGACGACGTCCTCCCCGTCGATACGTCGAGTCCGCTCGACGACGATGGATTCGCCGGTTTCGAGGACCTCTCGGTCGTCTTCGATCGCGACCGTTCCCTCCTCATCGAACAGGTCCCGGTCGGTCTTGCCGATCACCTCGTCCCGGTCGAGGTCGAGGAACGCCGCGCCGGCCTCGTTGACGAACTGATACCGCCCCTCTCGGTCTTTGATGTAGATCGGATCGAGCGTGTTCTCGACGATCGCTCGCAGTCGCCGCTCGTGTTCCCGGCGCTCGGTGATGTCGCGTGCGATCGCGACGATGCCGTCGAACTCGCCGTCGACCGTCAGCCGCGTCATTCGATACTCGACGACCGCGTAGCCGGCTTCGGGGTACGTCGCTGCGTACTCCCCGCAGAGCTCGTCCCGGTTCCCCTCGACGAGTTCCCGGTAGGGGTCGCCCTCGCTCTCCGCCCGGAGTCGCTCGACGAGATAACTGCGTCTCCCTTTCAGTTCCTCGGGCGTCGTCTCGTAGAAGTTGGCGAGCGCGCGGTTCGCCACCTCGATCCGGCCGTCCTCGTCGTAGATGCAGGCCGAGTCCCGCATCGCGTTCACGAGGGTCCGGTACCGTTCGAGGTCGCGTTTCTGCTCCTCGCGTTCGGTCACGTCGCGGGCCGAGACGACCAGCGACACCACCTCGCCCTCCTCGGTGACGGGGCGAACGGTCCCCTCCCTGTAGAATCGATCACCCGACCCGTCGGTGAGATCCGCCTCGTAGCTGACGTACTCGCCGGCTGCTGCCCGTTCGATCGTCTCCCGAATCATCCGCTGAGCCTCGTCGTGGGCTTCCCACCACGGCGTCTCCCAGAAGGGGACGCCGTCGACCTCGTCCCGGTCGGCGTCGATATACGACATCGCCGTCTCGTTGCTGTGTCGGTGGGTCCCGTCGGGATCCAGCAGACCGACGAGCATCCCCGGGTCCTCGAAGACCGCCTCGAACCGCTTCTCGTCGTCCGATCGCGACCGCTCGTCGGCGGCCAGCGACGCGGCCAGGTCGTCGAGTTCGGTCGCGAGTTGGCCGAGCCCGTCCTCGCGGTCGGTCGGCAGGTCGAGATCGTACTCGCCGGCCTCGAGCCGCCGGACCTGCTCGATCAGTCGGCGGATGGCACCGTCGGCATCGTGCCCGACCGCGAGTCCGGCGACGAGCGGGAAAACGCCGTCACCACTCGCTGTCCCGACGAGTTCCTGGGCCCACGGTCCCCCGGTGACCGTTACCCAGACCGTGCCGACGGCCACGAGCGCGACCGCCAGCGACCAGTGCCGCCGTTCGCCCGGTCGCTCCCTCTCGACCGGTCGGCGACGGACGCGAGCGCACACTCGCCATTCTACGGACAGCAGGTTGAAAAATATACACGTCGCCGATTCCACTCGGCACGGAACTGACGACCGATCGCGGGCACATACCGACCGCGAGAACCCGACTCCGACCAGCGGGCCGGCTCGGCGACGACCGGCTCCCGTCCCGTGGTCTCGGCCGCCGGGGCTATACATATAGCGTCCGGAACACGGTGTCCGTTCGGCATATGCCGAGCAGGTGGATACCGCTGACCGCTCTTGGAACGAGTATGGAAGCACACGCACCGGCCAAGCCTGTCGAGCGAATCAGTACCCGCGTAATCGAATCGATCGCGGACGCACGCGGTGTCGACCCGACCGAACTCGACGTCCCGCTGTACTGGGAGATCGACCTCGAAGCGCTGGACAAACTCTGTGCCAGTGACTCCGACGACCTCGCGGTCACGTTCACCTACGACGGGACCACGGTGACCGTACAGAGCGACGGTCACGTCGATGTCGGCGGGTCGGCCGAGGCCTGATACCATGAACGACGACCACGGACGGCGCATCGGGGATACGTACGAGGAGTACGACATCGGCTCGACCACCGTCGCGATGATCGCAGACAGCGAGAACGAACACGCCTGGATCCAGTCGGACGTCACCAGTCCGGTCGAACCATGAGTGGGGACCAGTACGAAGTCCCGGCGACCGGCCCGGAATGGCTCGGCCAGCTGTCAGGGACGGGCGTCGCCGACCCGATCGACCCGATCCGTGTCGTCTACGCCGACGACAACACGGAGTTCGCCACGATGGCCGAGTCGACGCTCGACGCCGAGGGGCCGTTCGAGGTCATCACGGTCGAGTCCGCCGAGGCGGCGATTGAACACCTCGACGCTGCCGACTGCATCGTCAGCAACCTGGACGGCTCCGCCCGCACCGACGACGACCTGCTCTCGGCCGTCCGGGAGCGCGACCCCACGCTCCCGTTCGTGCTCTTTACCGTCAGGTCGCTCCGCGACGTTTCCGAGCGGACGCTCGACGGGTTCTGGACCGACTACCTCGAAAAGGACGGCCTCCGGTCGCTGGAACTGCTGGGCAAGCGGATCCGCCGACTCGTCGCCCACCGGGACACCAGGGCCACGGCGCGCCGGAGTCTGGCGGCGGCCGAGGCCACACAGGAGGGCGTCGTCATCGTCGATCCCGACGGCACCGTCCGGTTCGCCAACCACGTCTACGCGATGCGACTTGGGTACGACCCAGGTGAGATCGAGGGACGGCCGTGGCAGGACTGTTACACCGACGACGAGGCCGACCGCCTCGCCTCGACCGTCCTCCCGACGGTCGAGGACGACTGGCGCTGGACCGGCGAGTGCGTCGCACGTCGTTGGGACGGCAGCACGGTCGCCGTCCAGGCCAGTATCGTCCGTCTCGACGACGACAGCCTCGTGATCGTCCACGACGGCGACGCGGACGCAGCCTGAACCGACCGGGTTATACCGCCCGCTCGGCGAGGACTACGTACCGATGTCAGACGACCAACCCACCGTGCCGGTCTTCTGTGACGACTGCGGGACCACGACGCGAGTCCCGCTGGACGACGTGGGCGAGGCCATCGAGCGCCACAACGACCAGCTCCACGACGGCGAGGAGGTCGCACAGGTCGACCCCGACATCGCCGACCACCTCGCCGATCTGGTCGCCGACGACATGGGACTTCTCGAGGAGGACTAACTACCGGACCAGATCCTGCCGAAGCCGCCGCGCCTGATCGGCCATCTCCGACGCGTCGTCCACGTCGGCCAGCGCCTCGACGGCCTCCAGTGTCCGGACCGAATTGTCGAGGAAAGAGAGGATGTCGCCCGGATAGGCGTAGAGCATGTAGTCGTCCCCCATCACGTCGACGATGGCGTCCGGGCCGAGTCCCTGCGCGCGCAACTCGAGCAGGTAGTCGACGAACTTCTCCTCGGGGTGGCCACAGTGGGGGTTCGCCTCGCAGTCACAGTCCAGAAAGTCCTCGGCGAACTCAAGCACCCGGTCGCGGGTGGCGTCGTCGAGTTTCGCCAGCCCGTCGCCCTGATAGAGGATGTCCAGCGTCGCCCCCGAGAACGCCCCCTTCGGGATGGAGGTCTCTAGCTGGGAGGCGATCTGCCGGTGGTTCTTCACGTAGATCTTGTCCGTGATGGCCACGCGTACCCCGTCGTTGGCGGCTGACGCGCAAAAGTGTCTCGGAACTCGGGAGCGACCGGCGGCGAGCCCCGTCGCCAGGCTTTTCCGCACGGCGTCGTCGGGACCAACCGCATGCCCGACGCACCGATCCAGTGTCCCGTGTGCGGGTGGACCGGACAGCCGACCGATCTCGCCGCCGATTCGTCGGCCTGCCCGGTCTGTGGGGAATCGCTCGACACCTGACTACGTCGTCGTCCAGCCGCCGTCGACGGTCATCACGCTGCCAGTGCAGTAGGCGGAGGCCTCGCTGGCGAGAAACAGGGCGATTCCCTTCAGATCGTCCGGGTCGCCCAGCCGACCCATGATCGTCTCCTCCTCCATCCGTTCGTGGAGGTGGTCCATACCGGAGTCCTTCCGGAAGGCACCGCCGCCGATGCCGGTGTGGACCCACCCCGGCGCGATGGCGTTGACCCGGATGCCCTCCGGGCCGAGGTCGGCGGCGGCCTGTTTCGTCAACTGGGCGACCCCGCCCTTCGAGGCGACGTAGGCCGCGACGCCGGGGAAGTCCGACGCGATCTGACTTAGGACCGACGCGGTGGTGACGATTCGGCCGCCCTCCGCCATCACCGCAGCGGCCTCCCGGATCGTGTAGAACACGCCGTCTAAGTTCACGTCCATCACCTGGTGCCACTGCTCGATGTCGTACTCGTCGACGGTCGCACCGAGGCGGCCGATGCCGGCGTTGGCGAAGGTCACGTCGAGTCCGCCGAACTCCTCGGTGGTCTCCTCGACCATCGCGACGACCTCCTCGTGGACGGAGACGTCCGCCGGGATCGCCAGTGTCTCGGCGTCGAGGTCGTCGGCGACCGCCTCGACACCCTCGACGTCCTTGTCGGCCAGCGCGAGCAGCGCGCCCGCGTCCGCGCAGGCCTCGGCGATGGCCTTCCCGATGCCCGAGGCCGCGCCCGTCACGAGGACGACCTCGTCGTCCAGTCGGAATCGGTCGAGCGTGCTCATCCCTGTGGCTCTCCGAAGCGGGTGACGTACTCCAGTTCCGCCGGCTCGATCTCCTCGTCGTCGAAGGCCCCCTTGGCGATGGAGCGCATGTGTGCCTCGTCGGCCCCGTCGACGATGCGGAACGCGCGGACGTTCTCGTAGAAGTCCGCCAGCGGGAGGTCCTTGCCGATACCGTTGCCGCCACACACCTGTACGCAGGTGTCGACGATGTCCTGGACGGTTTCGGCGGCGAAGACCTTCGACATCGAGACCTCGGTGTCTGCCTGCCCCTCCTCTTGAATCGTTCGAGCGGCGTGGCGTACCATCGTCCGCGCGGCGTGCAGGCGCATCTCGGCGTCGGCGATATCGAACCGGAGCGCCTGCTTCTCGCTGAGTTTGTCGCCGTAGGCCGAGCGCTCGTCCATGTAGGCCTTGGCGATGTCGAGCGACCGGTCGGCCATCCCCATGAAGCGCATACAGTGGGTCAGGCGGGCCTTGCCGAGGCGCTGCTGTGCGATGGCGAGGCCGCCGTCTTTTGGGCCGAGCACGTTCTCCTCGGGGACCCGAACGCCGTCGTAGACGATCTCGGCGTGGCCCATGCCGGACTCGCCCATGTGTGGGATGTCGCGGACGAACTCGACGCCGTCGGCGTCGGCGTCGACGATAAAGGCCGAGGTGCCCACGTAGGGGTGGGCGTCCTCGTTGGTCCGGGCGACGACGATCAGGAACTCCGGGCGCTCGTGTCCGAAACTCGTCCACCACTTGTGGCCGTCGATCACCCACTCGTCGCCGTCCTTCGTTGCTGTCGTCTTGATCTGTTTGGCGTCGGAGCCGGCCCCGTCCATCGGCTCGGTCATCGAGAAGCCAGAACTGATCTCGCCGTTCACCAGCGGCCGGAGGTACTCCTCTTTCTGTTCCTCGGTGCCCGCTTCTTCGAGAATCTCCATGTTGCCCTCGTCGGGGGCGGCGACGTGCATCGCCCCCATCGCGAAGATGGAGCGGCCGGCCTGTTCGAAGACCGGTAGCAGGTCCGCAAACGCCATGCCCAGACCCCCGTACTCCTCGGGGATCTGCGGGCCGAACACGTCGCGTTCGCGGGCGATTTCGCGAAGTTCCTCCATCAGCTCCCGCCCTTCCTCCTGTCGGTCGGCGTCGCTCCCGGCGTCGCGTTGCCCCAGTAGCTCTCGCTCCCGAGGCAGCACTTCCTCGTCGACGAACGCGCGGGTCCGCTCTGCGACCTCGCGCGCCCGTTCGGAATCCTGGTAGGTGAGATCCATACCCTACCAGTGCGAAACTCGTCGGTTAGGTGTACTGCCCCGCATGGGAGGATTATTTAACCCTCTCTCGTCTTGCCGCAGGGATGACAACTCCTTTACTACAGACCATGCAACTCGGTGGCAATGCCAGACGAAGCCGATCTCGTCGACCGTGAGCGCTTGCGGGAGTTCCTCGCTGAGCGACTCGGCGAGACCGACCAGTTCGACGTCGAACGACACGATCAGGGGTTCTCGAACGAGACGCTGTTCGTCACCTGGGGCGACCGCGATCTCGTGATCCGCAGGCCGCCGCCGGGCGAGACCGCCGACACCGCCCACGACGTGCTCCGGGAGTACGAAGTCGTCCACGCCCTGCAGGACACCGACGTGCCCGTCCCGACGACCGTCGCCCAGAGCGAGGACACCGACGTGATGGGCTGTCCGTTCTACGTCATGGATCGACTGAACGGCGACGTGATGCGGTTCGTCGAACTCGACCGCTTCGGTGACGCCGACTCCCGTCGGCAGGTGGGCGAGGAGATGGTCGACACGCTCGCGGCCATCCACACCGTCGACGTCGAAACTGTGGGCCTCGACGACTTCGGCACTCCCGAGGGGTTCGCTCAGCGCCAGGTCGACCGCTGGACCGAGCAGTTCGAGTGGGCCTTCGAGGAGACGACGGCGGAGCGGGAAGTTCCCGAGATCCACCGCATCGGTGACTGGCTCGACGACAACGTCCCCGAATCCTCCGCCCACGCGCTGGTCCACGGCGACTACAAACTCGACAACGTCATCTTCCAGCCCGGCACCCCGCCCGAGATCGGCGGCGTCCTCGACTGGGAGATGAGCACTCTCGGGGACCCGCTCTGTGACCTGGGCTGGCTGCTCTTCTTCTGGCCCGACCCCGAGGACGACCTGACGCCGCTGATGCAGACGATGGCACCCTCCTTCACCGCTGACGAGGACTATCTGACACGGGGCGAACTCGTCGAGCGCTACGAAGAGAAAACGGGCGTCGCCGTCGAGAACCAGCGGTTCTACCGCGTGCTGGCGGTGTACAAGATGGCCGCGCTGGGCGAGATGTTCTTCGCACGGTACCTGATGGGCAACTCGGACAACACGCTCTACCAGATGATGGAGGACGGCGTGCCGACGATGGCCGACCACGCGGTCGAGATCATCGAGGGCGAGCGCCCCCTGTAGATGTCCGTCCACACCGTCGATCGACTGGAGGACGTGCCAGAGCCCGCGCCCGAGGCGACCTTCGTCGTCGTGGACGTGATCATCTCCTCGACCAGCGTCGTTCGCCTGCTGGAGGCTGGGGCTCGCTACGTCCGCCCGTTCGCCGATGTCGACGCCGCCCGCGCGTTCAAGGCAGACACCGAGAACGCGCTCCTCGTGGGCGAGCAGGGCGGCCAGCCCGTCGACGGCTTCGACTGCTCGCCGCTGCCCTCGCTGATCGCCGAGCGGGACTTCGACGACCGCCCGGTGGGCATCCTCACCTCCAACGGGACCCGCGCGGTCCACCGGATCGGTGACGACGCCGACGTGCTGATCGGCAGCACCGTCAACGCCGCCGCCGTCGCCGATCACCTGTGCGAGCGCGACGGGGACGTGTGGCTGGTCGCCGCCGGCCGACAGGGCGACCGCACGCCCGAGGACTCCGCGGGCGTCGAGCTGATCCGCCGACACTACGCCGACGAAACTGCCGCGTTCACGTCCGACGACCTGGCGGCACAGGTCCGCGAGAGCGGCACCGCCGAGTGGTTGCAGGGCCTTGGCTTCGAGAACGAGGTCGAGGATCTCTGTGCGTTCGACACCAGCGACGTGGTGCCGCGACTGCGCGATGGGCGGTTCGTCCGGGAGTGACGCGTTTGGCAGCTGGCGAGTGCCCTGTCACACCGTTGCAGGGCGTTCCGGGAGTCGTAACGTATTTCAGGTGCAGATGGCTTACGTTGAATTGCGTGTCCGGGCTGGGGTAGTGGTATCCTGTATCCCTGTGGCGGATACGACGTGGGTTCAATTCCCGCGCCCGGACCTACATTATAATTCATTACAAACACTCGCCGAATAACTCCGTTCTTCACTTTCACTTTCACCGTGGGTGGCGCGGAATGAAGTGTTGTCTTTGTAAAAGAACAGACCATGCCGGAAGAGGAATGTCCGACGTGCGGGGAGGGGTTCGACAGTCGCCGTGGACTCGCTGTCCATCATAGCCACGCACACGACGAGAAGCTACCGAACCGTGAGTGTGACGAGTGTGGCGTTCGGTTCTACTCGGAGTGGGAACGCAAGTACTGCTCGGATGCCTGCCGGTACGAGAACCGAGATAACGCAGGCGAGAACAATCCGAATTACAGCGGCGGTAAGACGACGACCGAGTGTGACATCTGCGGCACGGCGTTCGAGTACTATCCATCCGACAAGGAGGGGCTGTACTGCGCGGACTGTGTCGAAGACGAAGACTGGCGTGATCCACCGAAAATCACGGGCTCGGACCATTACCGCTGGAGGGGTGGCAAGCGCGAACTCGACTGTGAGACGTGTGGCAAAACAGTTGAGCGTCACCCATGGAACATCACCGGCGAGGCCACGTTCTGTAGCGACGAGTGCCAATACGAGTGGCTCTCCGAATCGTTCACCGGCGAGGGTCACCCCAACTGGGAAGGCGGCGACACGGGCAACTACGGGAAGGGCTGGAACCGAATCAGGAAACTCGCACTGGAGCGGGACGGCTACGAATGTACCCACTGCGGCAAGACGAAAGCAGAGATCGGGCGGAATCCCGACGTGCATCACATCGTCCCGGTGCGCGTGTTCGCGGCGGCGCGTGGTTTCACGAAGGAAGACGCCCACTACAAAGAGAACGTGGTCTCGCTGTGTGTCGACTGCCACCGGAAGGCCGACTTCGGGGTGATCCCGAAGGCGCGGCTGCTGTCGTACGTGCCGTTCGGGCGGAGATACGGACCACACACCGGTCTCCCGGAGGGAGCGGGGCGAGTCGAGAGCGGGAGCCGACGGGCACAGCGGCCCGAACAGCCCGTGCGGTGACTGCCGAAAAGAGAGCGCTCGTCGAGTGATTACGGCGAAGTCCCGTCTCCGGGGAGTGACTACGGCGAGGTGCCGTTACCCGGCAGGGTCGGTGTCGTGTCGGGCTGGGTCGAGTCGCCGAAGCCGCCGGTTCCGGTACCGGGTCCGGTCGCGGAGTCCGTCGGTTCCGGGACGCCGGGCTGTTTGTCGCCGGCGACGAGGAAGCTCGCCATGTTACTCACGAAGGCGTCGTTGTCGGCGACGGTCGCGCTGTCGGGCGCGATGAAGTTCGTGTTGCCGACGGCGACGACGCTGTCGGTCCGGACGGCGACGGGATAGGTGCCGTCGCGGCGCGTCGCGGACGACGTGGCGTCGCTCTCGACGATCGGTGTCGCGTCGCCGTCGGTGGTCAGCGCGGTCGCGTCGTCGAATACCAGTCGGTCGACGCCGGCGGTGAGGTCGCCGTCGCCGGCCGACTCGGCGTAGATGCGCTGGAAGTTGTTGGCGTTGGTCTCCATGTCGTAGAGGTAGCCGGCGCCGAAGGAGATGCCGAAGGTGGCGGCGAGGTTGGTCGGCTGGCCGGGCGTGGTCGTGGTGCCGGTCCCGGTGCCGATCGGGATGTCGACCGGGAGCGACTGGCTAGCGGAGGACGGTGGGACCGGATCGGCCAGCAGCAGCACGCGGCCGCCGGCGTCGGCGAAGGACTCGATCCCGTTGATCTCGCCGGTGGTGTACGCGCTCGCGGGGTTGGCGACGACGAAGGCGTCGGCGGACCGGAGCGTCGCGTTGAGGCCGGAATCGCCGCCCGAGAGGCCGCCGGTGCCGCTTCCGAGGCCGCTACTGGAGCCGCCGGCGTAGAACCGCACGTCGTGGCCGCTCTCGATCAGGGCGTCGACCAGCGGTTCCATGTCGCTCTCGCCGATCGCGTTGCCGTGGCTCTGGTCGACGACGACGGTTTTCGTCTCGTCGCTCTGGGGCGATTCGACGGTGCCGTTGTCGTCGACCGCGGTCGGGAGCAACTCGGTGTCGTAGGCCGGTGCCTCCGTGTCGCCAGCGGGGGACGACCCGGAGAGGAGCGTCCCGGTGGCGGCGGTGGCGCCGAGTACGACGACCACGACGACTGCGAAGACGCCGACCCCTTTCAGGAGGTCAGTTCCCGCCATCGGCGCTCACCTCCGTTACGTTCCCGCTGTCGGGAGTTTTCAGTTGTCCGTGGAGCATGAGGTACTGGGTCGTCTCGACGGTGACGCCGTCGCTGGCCGTCCCGCCGGAGCCGTTCAGTCCGATCGAACTCAGCGTACTCGGGGTCGGTGACTCCTTCCGGACGGTCCGGTAGTCGGAGAGGCCGGCGTCCTCGGCCGCGGCATTCACGGCCGCGTCGAGCCCGCCGACCTCGTCGGCGAGTCCGAGCTCGACGCTGCGGGTGCCGGAGTACACTTTCGCGTAGGACAACTCGGTCGCCGAGAGGTTGAGTTCGTCCTCGCGTTCGGCGACGACGCTGTCGACGAACGCGCGGCGGAGCGCTTCGACGCGCTGGCGGGCCTCGTCCTCGGTCGCGCCGGTGACCTTGTCGGGACCGGTCGTGATCTGGTTGTCCGGCGCGCCGGTCTGGGGGACGACCGCCCGGACACCGACGCTGCCGACGGTGCTGGCCGGCGTCACGTAGATGCCGTCCGCAGGGGCGCTCATGTAGTAGGCTCCCGAGGCCGCCATCCCGGTGACGGCGACTTTCACGGGCATCTGCTCGCTGGTCCGCTTGACCGCGAGATAGAGCTGCTCGCTGACGGAGGCCAGCCCGCCGCCGCTGTTGATGTCGAGGACGACGGCTTCGATCGAGTCGTTCTGGCGAGCCTCGCGCAGGTCCTCGATGGCCGCCGTGGCGGTGTCACCGTTGATGGTGCCGTGCATCTCGACGACGGCGACGGTGCCGTCGGGGTCGGTCGTCGCGCCCCACGCGTACGGGACGAGCGCGGCACCGACGACGAGACCGACGACGCCGAACACGACGACGGGGCCGCCGAGGCGGTCGAGGAGACCGGGATCGCGGCTCACGCCGTCCCACCTCCGGTGACCGGGGCCGTCCCGGCGTCGGGGGTCTCGGCGGGCGCGCCCAGCGAGACGTTCCGGAAGCGGATCGTCTCGGTCACCTGCTCGCCGTCCTCGGTCCAGTTCGACTCGATCCGGAGCGGGACCACTCGCTCGGCGTCGACCCAGACCCGTCGTTCGGGCTGGCTCTCGGTGGCGTCCTCGGGCGGCGTGATCGAGAAGACCGCGGCGGGGCGGCCGTCGAGTTTGTCGGTGCCCTCGAAGACGACCTCGTTGTCGCGCACGAGGTCGGCCGCGACCGTGCCGAAGCGTGCGCTGGCTTCAGCCTCGGTGTCGACACGCTCGCCCGCGAACAGCTTCGTCGACGGGTTCTCGATCACGGCGACCTCGCCGGCGTTCGGGCCGGTGTGGTAGGCGATCGCGAGCGAGTCGCCCTTGTCGAAGGCGACGGTCGCGCGGGTCGTCCGGGTCTCCGTCCCGACCGCGACCCGCTGGATCATCGTCGCCTCGAATCCGTCGAGGGTCTCGTAGCGCGATTCGACCTGGTCCGCGACGGCGTCCGGATCGTCGACCGCTGTCCCGGGGGCCCCGAGACAGCCGGCTGTCACGAACACGAGTCCGACGACGCCCATGAGGGCACGCCGCCGGGTTCGACCTCGTAATAATGATGACATGCGTCGCTTCCGTCTACACTTACCGACACTTTGGTGTCCCGTGGAGAGTTTCTGATTCAGCACACGGGCCACAAGATTTATATGTTGGTTGTGGCACATCCGATCGACCGATGGCAGACGGTGTGTTTTAACCCGTCTCGTGACAACCCTGCCACATGGTCGAGACCTACGACGCTGCGGGGTGGGCGGAGGCGCTGGCCCGTGTGCGACAGGTGGGCCACGAGAACCGCGTCGTCGTCTCGAAGACTGTCGAGCCTGGGCTCCCGGACTCGGTCGAGGTGCGGCCCTCGAACTTTCCGTGGTCGATCCACGGCGGTGCGGTCCGGGTCTACCGGGAGGACAGCCCGGGCGAACACGTCCAGATCAAGGAGTTCCGGGATCGGTGGGAGGTGTCGCTCGACCGGGTGAACCCCCACTATCAACCGCTGGGCCACGCCCGCAACGACGTGCCGGTGGCGTCGCTGGTCTCGCTGCCGCTGTTCGCGGCCACGCAGTCCGTCAGCCTCGTCGGAGCGCTCGCGTCGACAACCGTCGAAAAACAGGGATCGCTCGTGAACGACCGACTCGTCCCGCTGGCCGGGAAGGTCCTGATCTGACCGTTCAGTCGCCGCGGACGGTCACCGAGGGCTCGTTCGGGTGCGCGTGAGTCAGCATGCCGTACACCGGCGATTGTCGGTAGTAGGCCGCCAGTTTCTCGCGCTCGTCGTCGTCGAGGCCCGTCCCGTCGATCTCGATTTCGATCTCGGGATCGCCCACCACGTCCTCGAACGCGTCCGAGTGGCCGAACAGGACCTGCGTGTCGACCGGGAGGCTGACGGTGGTCTCGGTGTCACCGACGTCGATCCCGTCCCGGAGCGCGTTGTAGGCGACCGTGGCGTTGATGCAGGCGGCGACCGCCGACAGGGCCGTCTCGACGGCCTCGATCCGGTCTGCCGGCTCGGAAAAGCCCATCTCCGCCTCGATCTCCGGTGGGACGCCGAAGCTAAATTCGTGCTCGCGGTCCGCGCCCATCTCCTCGCCGCCGAGCGACCACTCGCCGACGGACGCGGCGGTCCGGGCGGCCACGTCCTCGCTCTCGCCGCGTGCCCTGAACTCCAGTCTCGCTTCCTCGGGTTCGTCGCCGACCCACTCGACGAACTCGTGATACGTGTCGAGGTCGACGCCCATGCGCTGTCGTGTCGGTTCTTCGGATGCCATACGAGGAGGGACACTATCCGGATCCGTAGTTATGAGCCGCCCACCTGCGCCCCCGACGCGGTAGGGTCGCCGACTCTCGTCGAGGCTCGTCTCCCGCCGGCACCTGTCCGCGACGCTACCGGTGAGACGCCGGAGTCGGGTAGGTCGTCGTTAGTGCTGGTGGCCGCCACGACTGTCGTGCCCCGTTACCTCTTTTGTGTGTGGGGTCCTCTCCTCGGTCGTGCAGGTCGCACTGGTCACGGTCGGGGACGAGTTGCTCGCGGGGGACACGGTGAACACGAACGCCTCGTGGCTGGCAGAACGACTCGCCGAGCGGGGCGTGTCGGTCCGGCGCGTACTGGTCGTGCCCGACGAGCGCGCGGAGATCGCCGAACGCGTGCGGGCCTACAGTGGGGCCTACGACGCCGTCCTGGTCACCGGCGGGCTCGGGGGGACGCCCGACGACGTGACGATGGCGGCCGTCGCCGACGCCTTCGACCGTGGCCTCGCGGTAGACGAGCTGGCGCTGGCCGACGTGGAAGAGACCCTCGAAGCCATCGCCGGCGACTATCCCGACCTCGAGGTCGACGCCGAGGCCGAGGCCACGATCCCAGAGGGGAGTCGGCCCCTGCTCAACCGCGCGGGACTGGCCCCGGGCTGTGTGGTCGAGAACGTCTACGTCCTGCCGGGAATCCCCGACGAGATGAAGACCATGTTCGAGGACGTGGAAGACGAGTTCGAGGGCGACGCGATCTCGGAGTTCCTCTACACGGAGAAACCGGAGGCCAACCTCGTGGACGCCCTGACCGACGCGGGCGCACAGTTCGACGTGACCGTCGGCTGTTATCCCGATCGGGACGCGGGCCACAATCGGCTGAAAGTGACCGGTGACGACCCCGAACAGGTCGACGCCGCGACGGCGTGGCTCGCAGAGAAAGTGGACGCGAGCGAGGAGCCACCGGCTGGCGAGGACTAGTCGTCGGCCGCGACCGCGGGCGGCTCGGTGAACTCGACCGTCGTCCCGTCCTCGCGACACTCCTCCAGCGCGTGTTTGGCGGCCATGCCGGCGGCCTGTGCGACGCCGGCCTGTCCGACCCCCACTTTCAGGTCCACGTCGACTGCCTCGCGGACGTGGTCGATGGCGTCGCGGTAGTCGGCCGTCGAGAGGTCCGCACAGACGGCGATGATGTTGTCGCCGCCGACGAAAAAGGAGAGGGAGTCGTGGGCCTGTCGCATGTAGCGCATCAGTTCGGCGTAGCCCTGTTCGATCCGGATGAACGTGTCGAACTCGTTGAGTTCGTCCGTGTACTTGCCCGTCGCGTCGTTCACGTCGAAGTGGGCGATCTGTACGTCGTCGTCCGTCCGCTCGTCCTCGGCGAGGGTCTCGCCCCGAAGGATCTCCCGTCGGGTCTCGTCCTGTGCGCTGCCGGCCTCCTGGAGGCGATCCGAGGCACGGCCCAGCGCGGCGACCGGCGAGGCGTCGACTGCGACGCTCACGCTCGCGGTGACGGGGTAGCGGTTCCCGATGGACTCCTGGACCAGTGCGAGGTCCTCGGCGTCGAGTCCGTTGGTCACGGCGACCATGTTGTCGAATCGGCCGAAGAAGGCGTATCCCTGGCGGTTACCGACGAGCTGGGACACGTCGGCGTACAGCCGCGACTGCATCGTCTGGAGGTCGACCTCCCGGCGCGGCGTCGGCGTGACTGTCCAGGGCCCGTAGTTGTCGATCTGGATCAGCGTAACCTGCGTGTTAGTCACGATACCCGTTGTACGGGGTAGAGGAGTATTGTTCTTTGGAAGACGGTCGGATGAGCCGAGAGGTCTGCGCCCCCGCTCCTCACTCCCCGCCCGTCCACTGCCCGAGCAGGTCCAGCTGATGGGTCACGTAGACGAGTTCGCCGGACGTGACCTGCTTCCGGCGCGTCCGGAGCCAGTCGTCGAGCGTGTCGTCGTCGAGCCCCGCACCCCTGTCGACCTCCCCGAGTGCGCCCTCGATCGTCCGCAGGACGTACTGCAGGAAGTACGCCTCGTCGTCGGGATACCCGCTCTCGTCCGGGTAGACGACCCAGTCCGATCCCGCGACGCCCGACACCGTCGCCCCGTCCAGGTCCCGGAGTCGCGTCAGTGCGTGGTGACCCGCGCGGCTGTCGCCACCCGGCTTCGCGTCCATGTGGTCGTGGTACGCGCGCTCGACGGCGTCGTCGGCCGGGTGGTCCGGGGTGAACCGCGTCCCGCCGTCGAAGGTGATCGGGAAGTACCAGTGCCCGCCGGGCGCGAGCCCGGACAGAAGCGTCGGTAGTGTCTCCAGTCCGAGTACGTCGAGGACGGCCAGGCCGACGAGCAGGTCCCAGGTCCGGTCGGCGTCGGCGACGAAGGCCCCGGCCTCGGCGGTCACGGGCCGCACAGCGATGGTTCGCTTCGGCCAGACGAGGTCGATCCCGTCGTCGCGTTCGCTGACCTCGACGGGGCGGTCGGCCGCCCAGTCCGCGAGGCGGTCGGAGATCGTCCCGACGACCTCCGCGTCCCGGTCGACGGCGGTGTAGACCACGTCCCGGTCCCCGGGGAAGAGGTCCCACTCGACGGCCCGTTCGATCATCGTCCCGACCCCGGGTCCGACCTCCAGCACGCGGAACGGTCCCTCGTCGTCGGCCGCCGTCGCGAGGGTCATGCGGAGCTGTCGCCAGAGTCGCCGGTCGAGACTCCGGTCGTCGACGGACCGCTTGGCGTCGAGGTACCGCCGGAAGTCGTCGGCCGTCATGCGGCGACCCCTCCGTCGCCGGCCACTCCGTGCAGGAACTCACGGACCCGGGCGGTCGTTTCGGGCCAGTCGGGGTGGGCCTCGTATCGCTCCCGCGCCGCCCGCCCCATCCGGGCGAGGCGGTCGCGGTCCCGGGCGAGTGCGCCCAGCACTCGCGTCACGCCCTCGGAGTCGTCGGGGTCGACCAGCGCGCCCGTCTCCCCGGGTGTCACGAAGTCCCGCGCTCCGCCCGCGGCCGACGCGACCGCCGGTAGCCCGAAGCTCATCCCCTCCAGATAGGCGATGCCGAAGCCCTCGTGGCGGGCGGGGATCGCCAGGACGTGACTCCGCCGGAGCACGGCCGCGAGCTCGTCGTCCGGGAGTCGCCCGCGCATGTCGATGCGGTCGCCGGCACCGCTGCGGGCGATCTCGTTCTCGACCCGCCGGACGTACGACGGATCTTCCGCCCGCCCGACCACCGTCAACTCCCATGGTTCGTCGACCTCGGCCAGCCCGTCGACGAGCGTGTCCAGCCCCTTCCGGGGCTCGATGTTGCCGACGAAGGCAACTCTCAGTGGCCCCTCGTGCGCCCGCGTGTCGATGGTCGCGGCGTCGATGTCGGGATCGAAGCGGTCGCCGGCGGGTGGGGCGACGACCGTTCGATCTTCCGGGGGGCCGCCGGTCTCGGTCACTGTGGCCCGGGTCGCGGTGCTATTGCAGACGGCGGCGTCGACGCCGCCGAGGTAGCGGCGCTCGACGGCACGGTAGAGGCCGGCGAGGTGGCGACCCTCGCTGGCTCGCAGGTGGTGGACGACGCTGACGACCGGATACGGCAGGTCGCGGTTCACCCGGAGGAGTGACGGGTGGGCGAGTTCGTCCTGTAACATTACGTCCACGTCGACCTGGAGTCGGTCGCGCAGCGAGGGCGAGAGATTGTCGAGCAGGCCGCGAGTGTACCGGCGGCGCGGGAGTTCGATCACGTCGACGGTTTCGCCGGCGTCACGGAGCCCGTCGACGAGTCGCCGATCGTACCGGAATCCGCCCGACTGCCCGTCGAGACTCCCGTACAGGGTCAGGCCGACGCGCATGGAACGGACGCCTCGTACGCCGCGTGGGCCTCGTCGTCTTCCCAGATCGTTACTGCGACCTCCGTCACCGTGTCGTCGGTCACATCTTCGGTGACCCGCTCCCAGACTGCCTTTGCGAACCGCTCGACGCTCGGATTGTGCCCCTCGAACTCCGGCAGGTCGTTGAGCATCGTGTCGGCGTAGCGACTGTGGAGTCCGTCCAGCGCCGCCTCCACGTCGTCGATGTCGACGAGGTAGTCGAACTCGTTCAGTTCCGGCCCCCTGAACGTGAGTTCGACCTCGTATCGGTGGGAGTGTGGCTCCCCCTCCGGCCCCGCGTCCGGGACAGTGAGAAAGTGCTGTGCGACGAACGACTCCAGCACCGTGACCGTGTACATGTAGAACCTACCACGGTCCGTCGCCACCTAAGTGTCCCGCCGCTGCCGAGAGGCTGTGGCCGCGTCGTCTGGGGGTCTCCCGTCGGTCGTTGCTCCCCGTTCGGCCAGTCGGTGGCTCTCCCGCTGGTCGAGCCGCCCGGTTCACGGCGTCTCCGTCGCCGTTCGGCCAGTCGGTGGCTCTCCCGCTGGTCGAGCCGCCCGCTACTCGTACGTCAACACGACACCCAGCGCGCGCTCGGGGGCGTCGTCGAGCAGTTCGTAGGCGTCGTCGGCCTGCTCGACGGGGAACTCGTGGCTGAAAAGCGCTGACACGTCGATCTCGGCCAGCAGGTCACGCACCAGCGAGAGCCGTCGTTCCTTGTCCCAGCGGCCGGCGTGATCCGGGTCGATGCGGCTGACCTGACTGCTCTGGACCCGGACGTGGCTCCGGTGGAACTCCCCGCCGAGGTGCAGGGTCGCCGGCTTGTTGCCGTACCACGAGCCGACGATCACCTGCCCGGCGTAGCCCGTCGCGTCGATGGCGTCGTCGAGCGCGTCCGGGTTGCCCGAAAGCTCGAAGGTCAGGTCAGCGCCGTCGACGTGTTCGGTCGCCACCGCATCGCCGAGCGCATCGGCGTCGGCCACGGCCCTGTCCGCGCCGAGTCGCTCCGAGATCTCCCGTCGCCGCGCGTAGGGGTCGACGGTCACCAGTTCGCCCAGCGGGAACTCCGAGAGGACGGCGGTCGTCAGCAGGCCGACGATCCCCTGCCCGAAGACGGCGACCCGGTCACCGACCCGCGGGCGGCCGTCCATCACGAAGTTGACTGCGGCCTCGGCGTTGGCCAAAAGCGTCGCGCGCTCGGCGGGCTGATCGACTGGGATCAGTTCCGAGGGGGTGGCGAGGAAGTGACTCTCGTGGGGGTGGAACGCGAACACGCGCCGCCCCTCCCAGTCGGCGTCGACGTTCGCGCCGGTCGCAGTCACGCGGCCGACGGCCGCGTAGCCGTACTGGAGCGGGTACGAGAGGGTTCCGTCGAGCGCGTCGATGGTCTCGTCGATCTCGATGCCGGCCGGCGCTTCGTCCCGGTAGAGCAACAGTTCCGTGCCGGGGCTGATGGCCGAGCGTTCCGTCCGAACGCGAACCTGGTCAGGTCCGGGGTCCGGGACCGGTCGCTCACGAACCGCTACCTCACGCGGGCCGGTGAAATACAGCGAGCGTGCAGCCACGGTCGCTCACCCCCGGACGCGGTAGCGACGGTCGTCGATCCGATTCGTGCGCTCGGGCCGGAACGTCGACGGGGGCTGAATCGCCATGGCAGTGCCAAGGGCTGTAGCTGATAAAAGCTGTGTGTGGCGGAAATCCAGTACAGACGCCTCGTTGCGCGTATGCATAGTTAGCGATACCCAAGCGCCGCCAGCCGGTCGGTCGCGTCCCCGTCCCCGTACACGCGCCCCACAGGCAGGGGTTCCGGCGGGGACAGCGTCGGTTCGTACGTCCCCCGATCCCGCCCGTCGGTCTCGACCCACGGGACGGTCACCAGCGCCGGTACCGGCGTGTGCATCGGGTGCCCGTACAGCCCCCATTCCCCGAAGAGGTTGGCGTGATCGGCCGTGATCACCGCGCGGTCGGTACTGACGTTGTCGAGGAGGACCGCCACCGACTCCAGGACGTACCGGAGGTTCGCCTCGTAGGCCCGCCGCACGCGCTCGACGGAGACCTCGCCGCGCCGGAGCGCCACCCACGGGTTCGCGTCGCTACTCCGTGCGCCGGTCCGGGCCATCCCCTCGTCACCCGCGACAGGGTCCGGGACGAACGGATGGTGGGGCTGCATGTAGTGGACGACCAGACGCTCGGGGTCTCGATCACGGGCCAGCGCGACCGCTCGGTCGGTGATCGCTCCGGCAGGGACGGTCCCGAGTCCCCCGTCCCACGCGTACTTCCAGACCTCGTCGAGGGCGGCGAAGGCGTCGGCGTCGAGGTACCGGTCGGTCCAGGTGTTGCCCGTCACCATGGCCGTCCCGGCGACGGCGTCGACCCGTTCCGGGTCGAACGTCCGGGTCAGCCACTCCGAGGAACAGCTGCCGACAGACCGCACTCGGTCGACCTCGCCGACGAACGCGAACGAGGGAGCGACGGTCGCCAGCGCGTCGGGTCGACAGCCGTCGAGGACGATCAGCAGGTCCCACTCGCGTTCGTAGACCGAGGTACCGTAGTCGAGCCGGTGCCCGACCGTCTGGATCGCCCGGAGGACAGACTGCCGGAGCGGGCCGCGGCCCGCGTCGTCGGCGAGCACGACCGGCTACCCCTCGCGTCGGTACAGCACCACCAGCACGACGACGAAGACGACCTGTACGGCCTTGTCGAGGTAGCCGAGCGGCGAGAAGTCGGGCGCGTTCACCAGGTACCAGGCGACGATCTGGACGGCGGTGAACGGGATACCGACGGCGTAGACGAGCCGACGGCGGTAGTCGACCGCGACCAGCGCCGCGCCCACGAAGAACCCGATTCCGGCCAGCAGGAAACTGATACCCACCGGCGACGTGACGAACTGCACCCCGAGCCAGAGGTGGAGGACACCCGTGATCGCCGCGAGGCCGAACGCCACCCAGTGCAGCGGCGACAGCGATGCCGTGTCGATCGCGAGTCCGCCCGAGGCTGTCTCTGTCATAGCCCTAGTGGGGACGCGAGTGGCTTCAATTTTGGCCGCGACCCGGCCGTGAATTTATGCCACTCAATCCCTGTCTAGGGATGTGAACTGCCTGTTCGTGGGTGCGGGGGCCGTCGCCGACCGGTACGCGGCCGGGCTCGCGGACGGCCCGCTCACGCTCGCGGGCGTCTGTGACACCGACGGCCGCCGGGCCGAGCGGCTGGCCGCCCGCCACGACGCCGCCGCGTTCGCCGACCTCGACGACGCACTCGCCGCCTGTGACGCCCCGGTGGTCGTGAACCTCACGAGTCACGGTGCCCACGCGACCGTGACGCGGCGCTCGCTCGCCGCCGACCGCCACGTCTACAGCGAGAAACCGCTCGCGCTCGACGCCGACACCGCCCGTGACCTGCTGGAACTGGCCGCCGACCGCGACCGCGCGCTGGGCTGTGCGCCCGTCGCGCCGCGATGTCCGGCACAGCGACTCGCGGGGCGCGCCGTCGCCGACGGGCGACTCGGCCGGGTCGGACTGGGCTACGCCTACGCCCACGTCGGCCGGGTCACCGAGTGGCACCAGAGTCCGGATGGCTTCCTGTCGGTCGGGCCGCTGTACGACGGCGCGGTCTACCCGCTCACCGTCCTCGTCGCGCTCTTTGGCCCCGTCGAACGGGTCCGCACCGCAGACGCGCTGGACGTGTGGCCGGCCCGCGAGTCCGCGACCCCGGAGGCCCCGACCCACGTCGAGGCCACTCTCGAATTCGTCTCGGGGCCGGTCGTCCGCCTGACCGCGAGTTTCTACGCGCCCCACCGGAGCCGGGAGTTCTACGGCGTGGAACTCCACGGCGACGACGGCTCCCTGCGACTGCAGGACGCCGGCGCGCTCGACGCCGACATCGACGCCGTCTCCTTCGGCCGGCAGGGCCGCGAGTACACCCCCATGCCCGTCCAGCGGCCGACCAGCGCCGGCACCTACCCTGACGGCGTCGAACGGCTGGCGGCCGCGGTGGCCGACGGGCGACGGCCCCGGGCGACCGCCCGCCGCGGTGAACACGTCGTCGCCGTCTGTGAGGCCGTCGAACGCGTCGCGACGGGGACCACAGCGGGCCCCCTGCCGGTTCCCGATCCGGGCGTGACACCCACCAGACCCTCGCGACCGATCTTCCGGCCGCGGCGAGACGCGTCCGGCGGGACGACCGAGCCAGTGAGCCGGTCGCTCCGCCTCCCACCGATCGGGTTCGGCTGTTCGCGCTACCGCGGCGGCGACGAGTACGTGGATCGGGTCGAGTCCATCGCGACGGCGCTCGACGCCGGGTACCGCCTGCTGGACACCGCGGAACTGTACGGCAACGAACACCGGATCGGGGACCTGCTGGCCGCGCCCGGGACGCCGGATCGCGAGACGCTGTTCCTGTTCGGGAAGGTCTGGAACACGAACCACGGCCACGTCGAGGAGGCGTGTGCCGGGAGCCGCGCCGAACTCGGGATCGAGACCTTCGACTGCTACGCCCTGCACTGGCCCGACTCGTGGGCCTATCAGGGGCCGCTCGAACGACTGGCGGAGAAACCGGTCGCCGAGCAGGAGGCCATCGCCTTCCCGGAGGACGAGACCGGCGAGACCCCCACCGTCGATCGGTCGCTCACCGACTCGTGGGCCAATCTGGAGGCGATCCACGACCGGGGGTGGGCGCGGACGCTCGGGCTCTGTAACGTCACCAGAGCGCAGATCGAGACCGTACTGGAGACGGGTTCGGTGAAACCCGCGGTCGTGCAGGTGGAGCGCCATCCCTACCGGCCGCGGACGGAACTCGTCGACTTCTGCCACGAGCGGGGGATTCGCGTCATCGCCCACTCGCCGCTGTCCGCCCCCGGCCTGCTCTCGGAACCGGTCCTCGACGAGATCGCGGCCGACCGTGGGCTCTCGCCCGCCGCGGTCGTCCTCGCGTGGAACGTGACCGAGGGAGTCGTACCGATTCCATCGAGCAACGACGCGGCCCACGTCGTCGCCAACCTCGCAGCGGCCGGCGAACGACTGGACGCCGAGGCCAGAAACCGGATCGCGACCCTCGAAGATCCGGAGTTCGAGCGATGAGCGGGACCGAACGCGCCCGTCTCGCTCGGCGACGCCGACGGTGGCTGTTCCTCGGCTGTGGAACCGTGCTGGTGCCGACGGTCGGCGCGGCCGCGCTGGCACGGCTGGTCGACCCCGCCGGGGCGGCCGCGTGGGCGCTCGTCGTGGTCCCGATCGTGGGGTACGAGGCCTGGTTCTACCACTCCCGGCACGACCGGGTGCCGACGGCGGGACCGGCGTTGCGGGTCGCCGACGCCGTCACGCTGGTCCGCGGGTGGCTCTACGCCGCCGTCGCCGGCTTCGCCGTCCTGTCGCCGACGGCGCTGGTCGCCTGGCTCCCGGGGCTCTGCTACGGCACCGGCGTCGCTCTCGACTGGCTCGACGGGCGGATCGCCCGCCGGACGGGCGGGGGCACGCGGCTCGGCGAACGACTCGACATGGCGTTCGACACGCTGGGCTTTCTCGTCGCACCGGTCGTCGCCGTCGTCTGGGGACGGCTCCCGGTCTGGTACCTGTCGCTGTCGGCCGCCCGGTACCTGTTCAAGGCCGGGCGCGGGCTCCGCCGCTGGCGGGGCCAGCCGGTCCACGACTTGCCGCCCAGCGAGCGGCGCCGACAGCTGTCGGGCCTGCAGATGGTGTTCGTCACCGTCGCGCTGGTCCCGCTCGTCCCGCGGGAGCCGCTCGCGGTCCTCGCCGCCGTGGTGCTGACGCCGTCGCTGGCGCTGTTCGCCCGGGACTACCTGCTCGTGGCCGGCTACCTGCCGCGAGCGGCGGAACAGTGATACCCGCGCCGTGCCAACTCCCGGGCCGGACCGCACAGGCATGATGGCACCGACGCACGTCGTGGTCGGGCTCGCACTCGGGGCAGCCGTCGCGACCGTCGAGCCGGCGCTGGGGACCGCCGCCGCGGTCGGCGGCGCGATCGGCGGTGCCGCGCCCGACGTGGATCTGTTCGTCGGCCAGCACCGCCGGACGCTCCACGCGCCCGCACTGCTGTTCGTCCCCGCGGCGCTGGCCGTCGGCCTCGCGCTGGCCGCACCGACGCCGCTGTCGGTCGCGGTCGCGGTCGCCTTCCTCGCGGCGGCCGTCCACTCCGCCAGCGACGCGCTCGGGGCCGGCGAGGAACTGCGACCCTGGGAGCGGACCAACCCAGACGCCGTCTACTGCCACGCCGCTGGCCGCTGGCTGCGTGCCCGGTACGTCGTCCCCTACGACGGCTCACCGCGTGACTTCCTCGTCACGGCCGCGTTCGCCGTGCCGGTCGTCCTCGTCTTCTCGGGGCCGATCCGCTGGGTGACGCTCGCGCTCGTCGCCGGTGCCGGCGTCTACACCGCCCTGCGCAAGCGGCTCCCGAAGTACTTCGAACCCATCGTCGCGTGATCAGGTGTCGGCCACCGGGGCATCGCTCTCCGCGAGCGCCTGCCCGGCGGCCGCGAACGCGTCGGTGGCGGTCTCGAACTCCCCTTCGTGGATCCAGTCGCCGTCGGCGTACGTGAACACGTCGAACGCACCGCCGCGATACTCGTGGGACTCGACGTACAGCTCTCGCTCGACCGCGCCGCCGTCGATCAGAAGCCAGATGCCGAGTTCCTTCCCGCCTTCGAGGTCCCGTCGGCGCTGCCAGTGCCGTTCCGTGTCCTCCATACGTGCCCTCCGTGGGCTGTCGTTCGGTCGCCACCGAGGTCACTGTATTTGCCGGTCGGCTTTCGCTCGCTTTCCGGTGGCGGGCACCGCCGTCGCTTTGTGTGCCCGGGTCATGCCTTCGGTCATGAGCGACACCGACGCCGAGCCCCTGATCCGTCGGGGCGACGAGATCGACTACGAGACCGTCGACGCCGCCGAGGGCGTCGAGAAGGGTGTCCTGATCGACGAGGACGACGGCGCACCGAACTTCGCGATCCGCCGGTTCACCATCGCGCCCGGGGGCGAGATTCCCGAACACACCAACGAGATCGAACACGAACAGTACGTCCTTCAGGGGACCTACACGGTGGGTATCGGCGACGACGAACACGAGGTTTCCGCGGGTGACTCGCTGTTCATCCCCGCCGGCGTCGTCCACTGGTACCGCAACGACGGTGACGCCGAGGGCGCGTTCGTCTGTGCGGTGCCCAACGGCGACGACGAGATCGAACTCGTGGACTGACCCGCCCGGCGACCTGTTCGGTTTCCGAGCGACTGAAATACCTCAACCGAGTACCCAAGGCCGTGTCACGGCAGGTCGCGCAGGTCGATACGCTGTTCCTCCACGAGGACGGCGACGACTACCGGACGGTCGTCGAGCGGGACGGCCAGCGGCTGTTTCAGGCCGTCCTCGAACTGAAAGAGACCGACGCCGGCCCCCGGCCGGGCCGGTTCCGGATCAAGGAGGGGACCAGCGAGGAACCGCGCAGCCCCGACGAGTTCGTCGACATCGCCCGGCGAGCCACACGCATCCGCATCTCACAGCAGACCTCGCAGGCGGGTCGCCAGCGGTTGCTCGACATGCTCGACGGCTATCAACTCGACGCCAAGGTCGTCCGGACCTGTCGGTTCTGCGCCCGCGACGGCCGGTACTCCCCGATAACGAGCGAGACGGCCATCGAGACCGACGACGAGGCGATCTGTCCCGACTGTGCCAGAGAGGAACTGGACCGACAGATCACGATGCAGGGGTCGATGAGCGCGAGCGCCCGCGAGCGCCTCGAAGAACTCCTGCTCGACGTGCAGGACCTGGATCGGATCACCAACCTGCTTGAGGGGCGACTCGACCCCGACCTGACCAAGTTCGACGAGATCAGCGCGACGCTGGACGACGTGGATCCCGTCCCCGTCGACTCCCTGTCGCTACACCCGGGCATCCAGTCGAAACTCGAGGGGCGGTTCGACGAACTGCTCCCCGTCCAGAGTCTCGCCGTGGAGAACGAGGTGCTGAACGGCCGCGACCAGCTCGTCGTCAGCGCCACCGCCACGGGGAAGACCCTGATCGGCGAGATGGCGGGTCTCGACCGGGTCCTCAACGGCGAGGGGAAGATGCTCTTCCTCGTCCCCCTCGTGGCGCTGGCAAACCAGAAACACGAGTCCTTCGAGGAGCGCTACGGCGACATCGCCGACGTGACGATCCGGGTGGGTGCCAGCCGCATCAACGACGACGGCAACCGCTTCTCGCCGGACGCCGACATCATCGTCGGTACCTACGAAGGTATCGATCACGCGCTCCGGACGGGGAAGGACCTCGGGGACATCGGCACTGTCGTCATCGACGAGGTCCACACGCTCGGGGAGGAAGAGCGGGGGCACCGGCTGGACGGGCTGATCTCGCGGCTGAAGCATTACACCGAAACCCATCAGAGCCCAGCCGATACCCAGTACATCTACCTCTCGGCGACGGTCGGCAACCCCGGCCAACTGGCCGAGAAGCTCCGCGCGCAGTTGATCGAGTTCGAGGAGCGCCCGGTGCCGATCGAACGGCACCTCACCTTCGCGGACGGGCGGGAGAAACTCGACGTGGAGGACAAACTGGTCAAGCGGGCGTTCGACCAGGAGTCCTCGAAGGGGTATCGCGGGCAGACGATCGTCTTCACCAACTCCCGGCGGCGGTGTCACGAGATTTCCCGGAAGTTGCAGTACGATTCGGCCCCGTACCACGCAGGGCTGGACTACAAACGCCGCAAGACGGTCGAGCGGCAGTTCGCCGACCAGGACCTCGCGGCGGTCGTGACGACCGCGGCGCTGGCGGCGGGGGTCGACTTCCCGGCATCACAGGTGATCTTCGACTCGCTGGCGATGGGCATCGAGTGGCTCACCGTCCAGGAGTTCGAGCAGATGCTCGGCCGGGCGGGCCGGCCGGACTACCACGACCAGGGGACGGTGTACATGCTGGTCGAACCGGACGGCGTCTACCACAACAGCATGGAGATGACCGAGGACGAGGTGGCGTTCAAGCTCCTGAAAGGCGACATGGAGGCGGTGATCACCCGCTACGACGAGGGTGCGGCCGTCGAGGAGACGCTGGCCAACGTCACCGTCGCGGGCAAGGGAGCAAAGCGGCTCAACGACCGGATGGTCGGGGAGGTCCCCACGAAACACGCCCTGGGGAAACTCCTCGAATACGAGTTCATCGACGGGCTGGAGCCGACGCCGCTGGGGCGGGCGGTGACTCGCCACTTCCTCGCGCCGGATCAGGCCTTCCTGATGCTCGACGGGATCAGGAAGGGCAGGGATCCGGCCGGCATCGTCGCGGATCTGGAGTTGCGCGACGAGGAGTGAGCGGTCGTCTCGACGAGGTGACGGGTCCCCCGTAACACATATTCACACTGCGACCGGAGGACGTGGTATGGGGCTTTTCGACTCCGTCCGCGGGCTCGTTTCGGGGGACGACGAGCCGGGGGACGACGACGCCGACGCGGGCGCACCCGAGCGCCCGGATCCCACGCCGACGACGTTCCGGAACAAGGCCGCCGACGCCGTCGCCGACTGGGACGCCCACGAACTGGACTACTCGCTCGACTCGCTCTCCAGACTAGACGACTTCGCCGCGAAGCAGGGCGCGAAACTCGACGTGCTCCACGACGAAGGCGACGACTCCGTCGCCGACCTCCACACCCGCTACACGATCCAGGCGGGCAGCTACCTCGGTGAGGTGCTCGTCCGCCAGCGCGACGGCGAGTGGGTGGAAGACGGCGAGCGCTGGGCGGTCTCGCTGATCTACGAGGGCGAACCAGCCACCGTCGACGTGTTCGAACTGGCCGGCCACTCCTTCGCGGAGGAACCGGTCTTCGGTGAGGTGGCCGACCGGTTCACGGCGGACGAGGAGGAGCCGGACGATCCGGAACCGACTCCGCTCGACACGAGCGACATGGCGGCCCACGCCGAGGAACTCGCCGAGTTCTGGGACGGCTACGATCTGAACTTCGCCCCGCGCTCGCTGGCCCGACTGGACGAACTCGCCGACAGCGAGTGGGACACGGATCGCTTCGAGGACACCGAACTCGGTGGCGAGGACATGGACTCGGGGATGTACACGGAACTGGTCAAACAGCTCGGCAGCTACTACGGCGAGGTGCTGGTCCGGAGCCTCGACGCCGAGTGGACCCGCCGGGACGACGACATCGTCGTTGCCGTCGAAGGCAATACCAGCGCACCGCCGATTCCCGTTCCGGTCTTTTCGGTCGCCGCGGAGTCGCTGACCGGTCCCGCGGTCTTCGCCATGCGGTTCAACGACCTCACCGATCGGGCGAACCTGGAAATCCCGGAGGTGGCCACGACCGCAGGTGTGACACCTACGACGGAGACGCCCGCCGCGACCGACCGGGAGGACGAGGACCTCACCGCTGTACGGCCCGACGAAGACGACGGTGGTGAGGACGCGGCCGACGACACGTCAGCGATGGCCGGCTCGGCTGATGCGCAGGCGGGAGACGACGCGGACGACCCGATCTCGGCGACCGAAGCGGCTGGCGATGGATCGGTGTCCGCCGACGACGGATCGGACGAGCACGACGGCACCGACCCGCTGGCCGAATCGGTCGTCGGCGGACGGGCGGACGTGGCGGTCGCAGACCCCGCCGAGCCGGACTCTGCCGATGCCGAGGCAGTCGACGAGTCCGATACTGCTGCGCCAGACACTCCCGAACCCGCCGCTACCGATGTCACTGCATCCGATCCGGGGGACCGCACTGGCGAGGACGGCGAGACCGAAACCGGGCACGCCGACGCGGGCGACGAAGCCACCGAGGACGATCACGACCCGACCGTCGATCCGGAGGGGAAGTCGCCGGTGGAGACCGCCATCGCGGAGACGGTCGCCGCCGGGCTGGTCGACCGCTCGGACGAGGACGGGATGGACACGCCGGACGCAGCGGACGCATCTGCGGCCGGCGCGGCCGAGCCTGCAGACGCCACGGCCGCCGACGACGAACCTGCGGAGACACCCGCCGAGCGGTCGACCGATACGGCCGAAAACGACGCGGACGCCGAACGCGACGCCCTCGCCGCGGAGATCAGCGACAGCGGACCGGCGGAGTCGGGCCCGACGCTCCCGGCCCCCGACGAGTTACGCGAGAACGCCGAGGCGTTCGCGGCGACCTATCCCGGCTACGATCTGGACTTCTCGCCGGACTCGCTGGACCGCCTCGACCGCCTCGTCACCGAGGAGTACGACGCGGCGATGTTCGCGGACTTCTCCCTCGAGGACCCGGACTCGCAGTTCGGGATCGACCGCGTGACAGAGGCCGGCGGCTACTTCGCGCTGGTGATCGAGGGGACCGTCGGCGGCGAGTGGGGGCGTACCGACGAGGGCCTGCAGTTCGTCGTCGAGGGAGCCAACGGCGTCGCGCGGCTGGACCCGCTCGGCGTCGCGGCCGGCTGTTTCCGCGGTGACGACTCCTTCGCTGCCACCTACGCGGCCATCCGGAACCGACTGGACGCGTGAGCCCACGGGCCGACCGACCCCGCGGTCCGGCGCGTCGGACCCTGTAGTTTTTCGTATCCGGGCCCAGAGAGGTCGACCGTGGCACTCGCGCCGATCACGCCCGAGATGGCGTTCGTCTTCGCGCTGATCTTCGTCGCGCTGGTCCTGTTCGCGACGGAGCCGGTGCCCATCGACATCACCGCCATCGGCGTGATGGTCGCGCTCTTGCTCGTCGAACCGCTCTCCGTGGTGGCCGCCGATCTCGGCCTGCTCGCGGACCCGATGGTCGTCCTCAGCGACCCAGAACGGGGCATCTCGGCCGTCGAGCGCGGCATCTCCGGCTTCGCGAACCCGGCGACGATCACCGTCCTGGCGATGTTCGTCCTGAGCGCGGGCGTCCAGCGGACGGGCATCATCCAGATCGTCGGCCGGAAGATCGCCGCGTTCACCCGCGACAGCGAGCCGCGCCAGCTCGGGGCCACCATCGGCTTCGTCAGCCCAATCTCGGGCTTCATCAACAACACCGCGGCGGTCGCGATTCTGTTGCCGATGGTGACCGATCTGGCCCACGAGGGCAAGAACTCGCCGTCGAAACTCCTCTTGCCGCTGTCCTACGCCTCGATGTTCGGCGGGATGTTGACGCTGATCGGGACCTCGACGAACATTTTGGCCTCCGACATCGCCGGCCGGCTGGCCGTGCAGTACCCGTCGCTGGATCTGCACGCCTTTTCCATGTTCGAGTTCACACAGCTCGGTCTCGTGCTGACCGTCGTCGGCGCGGCCTACCTCATGACCGTCGGCCGGTGGCTCACGCCCGCCCGGATCAAGCCCGACGAGGACCTCACCGAGGAGTTCGAGATGGGCGAGTACCTCACCGAGGTCGTGGTCCGCGAGGACTCGCCGGTCGTCGGCCGAACAGTGAAGGAGGCCATGGCCGAGTTCGACTTCGACGTGGACCTGATCCAGTTGATCCGGGGCGAGGAGGTCTTCCTCGAACCGCTGGGCCAGAAGACGATCCGGGCTGGCGACGTGTTCGCGATCCGGACCGACCGGGACACGCTCGTCGAGGTCAGCGACGCCGAAGGCCTCGATCTGCTCCCCGAGGTGGACGTGGACGAGGCCGAACTGGAGGCCGCCAACGAGCGCCAGAACCTCGTCGAGGTCGTCGTCGCACCCGGTGCCGCGCTGGTCGGCGAGACTCTCGTCAGTTCGGAGTTCCGTCAGCAGTTCGACGCGACCGTCCTGGCGCTCCGGCGGGGCGGCGAGGTGTTCCGCAAACGTATGGACCACGTGCCCCTGCGTGTGGGCGACACCCTGCTCGTCCAGGGATCGCCGGACTCGCTGAAGCGACTGGATCGCAACCGCAACTTCATCGTCGCCGGGGAGATCGAACGCCCCGACTTCCGGCAGTCGAAGATCCCTGTCGCGCTGGGGATCGTCGCCGGGGTCGTCCTGCTGGCGGCTGTCGACGTCTTGCCCATCGTCACAGCAGCACTCGCTGGCTCGCTCGGGATGGTCGTGACGGGCTGTCTGCGCCCGCCCGAGGTGTACGAGTCCGTCCAGTGGGACGTGATCTTCCTGCTGGCCGGCGTCATCCCGCTCGGCATCGCCATGGAGCAGACCGGCGGCGCGGATCTGATCGCGGACCTGATCGTCCTCGCCGCGGCCGCACTGCCCGCCATCGCCGTCCTCGGGCTCATGTACGTCGTCACCGCCCTGTTGACGAACATCATCAGCAACAACGCCAGCGTCGTCCTCATGATCCCCGTCGCGGTGACCGTCGCCCAGGACCTCGGTGCCTCGGCCTTTTCGTTCGTCCTCGCCGTCACCTTCGCCGCCTCGACGGCCTTCATGACCCCCGTGGGCTACCAGACCAACCTCTTCGTCTACGGCCCCGGTGGCTACCGCTTCACCGACTACATCCGCGTCGGCGGCCCGCTCCAGTTGGTCTTCGCCGTCGTCACCACCGTCGGCATCGCCTTCTTCTTCGGGCTTTGAGATAGATCCGCAACGAAACGCTTACTTCCGGGCGGGCAGGAAATACAGTCGCGGGACCGTGGGTTAGCCTGGTATACTTCGGGCCTTGGGTGCCCGTGACCCCGGTTCAAATCCGGGCGGTCCCATCCCACTTTTTACTGCAGGGAGATTCGCCTTCGGTGAACCCCCTTCTGCTCACGGGCGCGTAGCGCCCGTTCGCATGGTATGAGGGACCTCCGGTCCCTCACTATTGCAAAAAACGTGGGGAAAAACATCCTTCACGCTCACTACGTTCGCGCGTATGCTTGCCTGTTCCGACCGGCCGCTTGCGTCGGCTGCCCCCAGCGGGGCCACCGAGACTTGGGTCACGAAGGAGATGGTGGTCTTGTAGCCCTTGCCAGTGGACTGGAGTGCGGTACTGGCGAAGTTGAAGCCCATGAACTGAAAGCCTGATGAGTCCCGTCGTAATTGCCGACGAGAGCACGAACAGTGGGCTCACGACGACGTTGTCGGGGTTGAACTCTTGCTTTTTGGAGATAACGGAAACCCGGGATTCGACCGGCCAGTTCACCTCATAATTGCAGGGTCGAACGGGTCGTTCGTGGTGGTCGGGGCGGTCGGGACGGTTGAGGGGAAAGTCCTAACCTTTCTCGTCGTATGGGTACACCCATGGGAACGACGCCTCGGGCACCAGATAACAGTGGGACGGTCACTGTGTTCGAGAGTGACGGCCTCATCGTTGCTCGGGATGAAGAAACAGGAGTAGCGAGCCAGGGGAGTTCGAAACCAGAGGCTTTGTCAAACCTTGCAGAGGCACTGAATCTCCATTCTCGCCCGGATCCTGATGACGAAGATATTCAGGAACCAGACGCACCTTGGTTTGATTCCTGAGGTATTTTTCCGACGTAACTCAATGCAAACCCCGCTTTCACCGCGCGTTGCGAACCTTCTTGGGAAGTCCCCTCCTTGCGCTATCCGTGTCGCGACGGACGTACTCCGGTAAAGAAATCGTGAAAGCCCTCGATAAGTGGGACTACAAGCGTATCGACCAGACTGGTAGTCACGCCAAACTCCGCTATATTCACCCGGATACTGGAGAGAAACGGACGGTCATCGTCCCGATGCACGACGAGATTGCGACTGGAACGCTCCGTGATATCGCAGATCAATGTGGAGCAAATGACTTTCAGAAATTTCTGGACGCTATTGAGGATCTTCTTTAGTTCCGTAGAATCGGGCTGTCGACACCCGTACGTGACCACTTACTCCCGAATCTTCGCGACGATCTCGTCGGCCAGTTCCCGCGCGTCGTCCTCGTTTTCGGCCACGTCGACGGGAACCAGCACGCTCTGGACGAGCCAGTCCTCGTCGCCTTCGCGGTCGCCGGTCCGCACCTCGCTCCCGTCGGCGACGGAACTCGCGGCGTTTTCGGCCCAGTCGGGTGTCCGGATCTCGTCGAACTCGTCGGGGTCGCGGTAGCGGACGTGGAAGAAGTCCTCGGTCGTCTCGACGTCGCTGATCGAGGGGGTCTGTGCCATATCGTCGCTTGGCCGCCGGGGGCCAAGAGGGGACTGCCGGCAGGTGCCGGCCGCCGAGGCTAAACGGCTCGAACCCCTCGATAGAGTATGAGCGAGCAGACAGAGAACCGACCGGAACACCTGGCCGACGAGGCGGAACTGGACGCGTTCGTGGGCGACCACGACCGTGCGCTGGTGGAGTTCTACACGGACGGCTGTACGATCTGTCAGAGCATGGAGCCAGTACTGGGGAACGTGGCGCGGGCGACGGGAATCCCGGTCGGACTCGTCAATCCGCGGGACGATCCGCCGCTGGTCGACCGGTTTCGGGTACAGAGCGTCCCGTTGCTGGTCCTGTTCGAGGATGGCGAGCCCGTCGCGCGGAAAGCGGAGGGGTTCGTCGGCGCGGACGAACTCGAAGGGTTCGTCGAAGCGTAACTACCGGTTCAGGAGGCGCTGGACGACCTCGAGGCGCTCGACGGCCACCTCGGACTCGCGCAGGTGTGCCCTCGCGTCGGCGAGAGCAGCGTCGCGTTCCTCGCGCTCGCCCCGGGATCCCGTGTCGGCGGCGGTCTCGAGGTCGACGGCGGCCAGCGCGAGCGCGTCGGTGACACTGGCCAGATCCGCGATTGCGTCGGCCATCGGTTCGGGTGCATCGAGATTCGCCAGCGTGTCGGTCGCCGAGCGGAGTTCGTCCCGGGCCGTCGGGAACGCCCGTTCCGCCGAGAGGTATCGCTCGTTCCGGTAGTCTTCGGATCCGTTCCTGAAGGCGTCGAGACCGCGCTTGACGTTGGCGAGCGCGTCGGGGAGCGTCTCGAAGGCCGAGACGGCGCGTCTGAGCTGGGCGACCTTCGCCTCGTAGGCCGATTGGTCGAGTCGGTCGAACGCGTCGACGTCCTCGACAGCCGTCTCGGTCTCGATGGTGTTCAGGTGGTCGGCGGCGTCCGACCGATTGGTGCGCATTCTGCCGAGGGCGTTGGGGACGGTTCCGGTGCTGTCGGCGTAGATCCGACCGAGGACGTAATCGAACTCCTCGTAAGCGTCCCGGAGGTCGTCCTGACAGCGGATCCCCTGGTCGAGGACGGTTGCGACGCCCCGGAGCCGACGCTCCGCTTCGATCTGCTCGCCGCTGGCCCGACGCGGGAGGTCGTCGAGCGTACTGCGAGCTTTGCTGACGGGACTGGCCACGTGCGAGAACGTCACCTCGGTCGTGACGGTCACGTCGAGCAGCGTGGCCGGTTCGCCCTCGCCGCTGTCCTCGCCGGCGTCGGCGAAGGCGACGTACGCGTCGTATGCCTTGCCGAGCTGTTCGCGGGCGTTCCCGACGACTTCGGCACCGCGGCGCTCGGCCCGGTTCGGCGTCTCGGTCTCGGTGGGTTCCTCGGTGGGCTCGGCGTCAGTCGCGGTCGACTCGGCTGTCTCGGTCGGCGGTGATTCGGAGGGCGACTCGCTATCCTGTGGCGTGGACTCGGTGTTCGCGGGGGTCTCGTCGCCGAGCAGCGGAATCGACTCCGAACAGCCGGCCGCGAGTCCGGCACCGACGGTCGCGAGGAGGGTACGGCGGCGCATGGGTTCGAGAACGTGTGGATGTCGTGTTAACTCTGTCCATCCGACCGATCCGACGGCCGGCACGCGGTCGGCCCTTGATCCGACCGTCCCGGGCAGCGTTCACTTCCACCCCGCGTTGCGAACCTTCTTAGGCGAGTGGGCACAACCCGGTGACGACAGATGGCGCGCGCGGAGGATACGGAGGTCATCGATCTCTTCGAGGAGTTCTATCGCAACTACTACCGCAACGAGATCGGTGAACTCGCCCAGAAATACCCCAACGAACAGAAGTCCCTCTACATCGACTGGCAGGACCTCTACCGGTTCGACCCGGACCTGGCCGACGACTACCGCAACCACCCCGGCCAGTTCCAGGACTACGCCGAGGAGGCCCTGCGACTCTACGATCTCCCCGTGGACGTGAAACTCGGCCAGGCCCACGTCCGCGTCCAGAACCTGCCCGAGACCACGGGAATCCGCGACATCCGCGCCGACCACCGCGGCAAGTTGATCGCCGTGACGGGAATCGTCCGCAAGGCCACGGACGTCCGCCCCAAGGTGACCACCGCCGCCTTCGAGTGCCAGCGCTGTGGCACGCTCACCCGCATCCCCCAGACCGCCGGCGACTTCCAGGAACCCCACGAGTGCCAGGGGTGTGAACGCCAGGGTCCCTTCCGCATCAACTACGACCAGTCGGAGTTCGTCGACGCCCAGAAACTCCGGGTCCAGGAGAGTCCCGAAGGTCTTCGGGGCGGCGAGACGCCCCAGAGCATCGACGTGAACATCGAGGACGATATCACGGGGGAGGTGACCGCCGGCGACCACGTCCGGGTCAGCGGCGAACTCAACCTCGATCAACAGGGTGGCCAACAGGAGAAATCGCCCATGTTCGACGTCTACATGGACGGCTCCGCGGTCACCATCGAGGACGAGCAGTTCGAGGACATGGACATCACCGACGAGGACAAAAAAGAGATCGTCTCCCTCTCGGAGGAGGAGGACATCTACGAGACGATGGTCGACTCCATCGCCCCCTCCATCTACGGCTACCGCCAGGCCAAACTGGCGATGATCCTCCAGCTCTTTTCCGGCGTCACCAAACACCTCCCCGACGAATCGAGGATTCGCGGCGACCTCCACATGCTGCTGATCGGGGATCCGGGTACGGGGAAGAGCCAGATGTTACAATATATCCGAGAGATTGCACCTCGGTCTGTTTACACGTCTGGGAAAGGTAGCTCCAGCGCGGGGTTGACTGCTGCAGCTGTGAGGGACGACTTCGGCGACGGCCAGCAGTGGACACTGGAAGCTGGAGCGCTCGTCCTCGCTGACCAGGGAATCGCAGCCGTCGACGAACTTGACAAGATGCGCTGTGTGACGGGCGACACACTGGTTCATCTCGGGGACGGGCGAATTTGCCGTATCGGAGAATTGGCAAAAGAAAAATACGAAAACGGACAGATAGAACAACTGCCCAACGGCCAGACGATCCGAGATCTCGATATCGAGGCTTGGACGATGACGGACGACGGGCAGTTGGTCCGTCGACCGGTGACGGCGATCCACGAATATGACGCGCCCGAGGGACTGACGCGAGTGACGCTCCAGAGCGGCGAGCGACTGACGGCGACTGAGGACCATCCGTTCTTCGTGTTCGAGGACGGAGAGCGCGTCGAGAAACCAGCGGGAGAACTCAAATCCGACGATTGGGTTTACGTGCCACGTCGGTTATCCGAACCGGCAGCGGACGGTGGCGTCGCGACGGCTTCGGATCTGGCAGTGGATACGAAGTCACAACTTTCCCCGTCACTGGCTGCCGTTCTCGGTTACCTCTCCGGGGACGGAAACGTATACTACGATCGGAGTGAGGGGGTCTACGGAATTCGGTTTACGAACGCCGAAGAAGAACTGCTGACGGACTTCGAACGAGCCTGTCGCGACGCCTTCGACACGCAGCCGATTCGACCGGTAAGTGAGCAGCGTGCGGACGGCGTCGAGACGGTTCGTGTGTCCGGCAAAGAGTACGCCGATGCGGTACTCGACGCCGGCATGAATCTCGAAACGTACGACGGGAAGCGTCTCCCTGCGGGCGTTTCCACGGCCGGAGGGGCTGCGAAGGCTGCATTCATCCGTGCGTTCGCCGATAGCGAGGGCACGGTCGACGACAGGAACGTGAAGTTGCACTCGGCCAGTTACGAACTCCTCCTGGGGACCAAGCATCTCCTCTTGGAGTTCGGAATTTCCAGCCAGATTCAGACACGCGAACGGGACGATCGTCGTGACCTCTACGTGCTGGCGATCACTGACGCCGAGTCGTTGGCCGCGTTCGATCGGTACGTCGGATTTACGCTAGACAGGAAACAACAGGCCCTCGAAGACGTTGTCGAGGCCGTCTCCGGCGACCGGACGATCCTTGATGTCGTTCCTGATGTCGGGGAGACACTCCGAGAGATACGAGAATCCCTTTGCCTCTATCAGTCGGAGTGTGGAATCGACGATGCGACCTACTGCAACTTCGAGAACGGCGATGCCAATATTTCACTCCGTGCAGCCCGGACAGTACTGGAGACGTTCAAAGAGCGCAAGCAGGAGGGACAAGCCGATAGACAACGCATCGAAAACGCCGACTGGTCACGGCTTGTTGAGTTGCGAGAACGGTATCACGTCTCTCAGCGACAGATCGCAGACGGAACACGATACAGCCAGCAGCAGGTGTCGCGACTGTGGGGGGTCGATGAGGCACTCCGGGAATGTGTCCGCGAGCGCCTCTCGAAGTTTGTCACTGCCGTCGCAGAGACTGATTTGAGCGGACTGCAATCCCTTGTTTATGGCGACGTGAAATGGCGAAAAGTCCAGACGGCCGAGACTGTTTCGTCTACGAAAGTTAACGAGGACCAGATTCTTCTTCAGAAACAGCAACTCGCAGATCTACTGGGCTGTGACACCGACGTTGCTGAACAGCGCGCTCGTCAGCTACTGTCCGCCGACCCGGCTACTGACACGTGGGACGATTTGGATTCGACACTCGATACGTACGGTATTTCGTATCAGGATATCGCAAACGATCTAGGTGTCGCAGGGTCGACCGTTTCTCGCTGGTTCAATGATGTCGTCGAAACGGACCGGATCGATGACGTTCGTCAGGCTGTCGAGGATCGAACCGCCCAGATCCGAGAGGAAGCGACCGAATTACTCGACTCCATAGAATACCATCAAGAACCGAAAGTGTACGATTTGACTGTCGAAGGTACACATAATTTCGTTGCCAACGGGATGGTCATTCACAACTCAGAAGACCGATCAGCAATGCATGAGGCGCTAGAGCAGCAGTCGATTTCGGTTTCTAAGGCTGGTATTAACGCCACATTGAAAAGTCGCTGTTCACTCCTGGGCGCGGCCAACCCCAAGTACGGTCGCTTCGACCAGTACGAACCCATAGCCGAGCAGATCGACCTCGAACCCGCCCTCATCTCCCGGTTCGACCTGATCTTCACGGTGACGGACAAGCCCGACGAGGAGGAGGACCGCAACCTCGCGGAACACATCCTGACGACCAATTACGCCGGGGAGTTGAACACCCACCGCACGGAAACGAGCGCTTCCGATTACACGGAGGAGGAGGTCGAGCGGGTCACGGACGAGGTCGCGCCGGAGATCGACGCGGAACTCCTCAGGAAGTACGTGGCCTACGCGAAACGGAACGTCTTCCCGACGATGACCGAGGAGGCCAAAGCCGAGATCCGGGAGTTCTACGTCGACCTGCGCTCCCAGGGGTCCGACGAGGACGCGCCGGTGCCGGTGACGGCCCGGAAACTGGAGGCGCTGGTGCGGCTGGCGGAGGCGAGTGCTCGCATTCGCCTGTCCGATACCGTGGAAGTCGACGACGCCCGACGGGTGATCGAGATCGTCCAGCGAACCCTCGAAGACATCGGGATGGACCCGGAGACGGGCGAGCTCGACGCGGACGTGATCGAGACGGGAACCTCGAAGAGTCAGCGCGACCGGATCAAGAACCTGAAGACGTTGATCGGGGAGATCGAAGAGGAGTACGACGAGGGGGCACCGGTCGAGCGCGTGCTCGAACGCGCCGAGGAGGCGGGCATGGAGCGTTCGAAGGCCGAACACGAGATCGACAAGCTCAAACAGCAAGGTGAGGTGTACGAGCCTCGCAACGACCACCTCAGGACGACATAATGGACCGGATCTCGGCCCTTCGGAACCTCGAGGACGCGCTGGCGGCGTTCGAGGACGGTGAGACGGATCTCGACGGGCTGGAGCGGGACGTTCGCGGTATCTTGCGGACGTACGCGACGGAGTTCGAGGGTGACCTGGCGGCCTATCGGGTCAGTGGACCCGACCGGGTGTCGGGGGCGGTCGTGATGGCGACCGGTGAGCAGGACGCCCGCGAGCGGGTTCGGTCGCTGTTCGACGGCGTGTCCGACGGGGCGGTCGGCGTCGAGCGGGTCGCTGACGGGGGAGTGGGCGGGTCCAGCGACTAGACAACACCCGAAGGGTTTTAGCGGGGTCTCCCAAATAGGCAGACAGAGCGCCGGTGACAGCCGAAATGTCTGATATCAACGAGCGAATCGGGGACGCGACGACGATCCTGTTCGGCGCGCCGTCGATGAGTGGGGGGGCCGACGGGGCCTGCGTCGACCTGCTCACACAGGACGCTCCCGGCGACGTGAGCGTACTCTGGGTGTCGTTCACCAAGCCGGCAGGGGCCTGTCTCGACCGGTGGCGGTCGGTTCACGGCACGGACCCGTCCGATTTCGGCGTGATCGCCGTCGGCGAGACCGTCGGCGGTGGCGGCGGGAACGCCGATATCGACCCGAACGCTGTCCAGACCGTCTCGAACGCCAGCGATCTCACTGGTATCGGAATCAAGGTGGGGGAGTTCATCTCGGGGCGTGACGAGCGGATCGCGGTCTGTTTTGACTCGGTGACCGCCCTCTTGCAGTACGTGGATCTGGAAACCGCCTACGAGTTTCTCCACGCGCTGACCGGCCAGCTGTACTCGGTCGGCGCAGTCTCGCACTTCCACATCGACCCGAACGCTCACGACCAGCAGACCATCGACACGCTGCTGTCGCTGTTCGACGCCGAGGTCCGACTCCGCGAGGACGGCGGGGCCGATGTGCGCACCCGCAACCTCGTCGGATAGCGCGACCGGTTTGGATACTTTTTTGACGTGTTGGGCTGGCGGTTCCGATGTGCTGCTGGTGGTCACCTACTCCCGGGCGGCTCGGCAGACGCTCCGGAACGCCTGTGGGGCCCACGAGGAGACGGTCGTCCGGCGATTCGGTCGCGCGGCGCTGCTCGAGGAGTCCGAGTTCGGAGCCTTCCTCGCGCTCAGGCTCCGGGCGGAGTACGGCGTCGACGTGCAGGTCGAGCGGACGGAACCGCTCAACGAGTTCGAGGCGGTACCCGAGACGGTTCGGGAGGCCGCGAAGGCCTACGCCGATCGGGAGCACGCCAGCACGCCGTACGCGAAGTTCGCGAGCGGCGAGGCGCATCCGGACCCGGCGGCGATGAAAGACCGCGAGCTATGAGGGTCGAGTGCGGGGGTGTGGTTCGGACGGGCCGGGTCGTCGACGCTCGCGATCTGGACGTGTCGCGGGCCGACGCCGTGGCGGCAGTCCGGGGGGACGCCGCGCCCGTCACTGTCGACTGTCCTGACCCCGGCCTGGCTCACGAGCGGGTCGGCGACGTTCACCCGGAGATGGCCGTCTCGACTCGGGCTGTGCTCGCTGTAGCGGCGCGCTCGCGGGGGCAGACGGCACCGGAGGACGACCGGATCGCCGAGGTGGAGTCGAAGCTGGCCGAACTGACCGTGCCGGCGGCGTCGACGCGGTCGGCACGGGAAGCCGTCGCCGAGCAGGCGGAGGAGGTCGAGCGACTCGACGAGCGGGTGGCGGAGTTGCGGGGGCGGGTCCAGGTGCTCCGCGAGCGGGACGCCGAGACGGCCGACGTTGAGGCCGAACTGGCGGCGGCTATGCGGGACCTCACCGACGTACGGACCGACCTGATCGCCGCTCGCGAGGCCCACGAGGCTGCGACCGAGGCTGCCCGGACTGCACGGGACGCCCGCGAGCGCCGGATGGAACTGGAAGACAGGCTGGCGAACCTCCGGCGGGCGGCCCGCGCGTCGCTCGCGGACGCGGTCGCCGACGCGTACCGGGACGCGGTCGCGGCCGCGCCGTGGACCACGCCGACCGACCCGTTCGAGGCCGGGGACGTGACGACGGCGCTGGCGGCGGCCCGGATCGCCGATCTACGTGCGCCGGTGGTGCTGTCCTGTGATCGGTTCGCCGACCCGGCGACGGCTGCGGACTGGCTCGAAGCAGCGGTACTTCGCCTGTAGTTTAAATCCGAAGCCGAGACCAGGTCGTCTCATGGTGACGCTTTCCTGTACAGCGTCGCGCGAGAACGGCGTGACGCTCGTGACCGGTCGCGTCGAGAACACGGGCGACGCCTGCCGCGTCCGACTGACGAGTCGTCTCGACGGCCCGCTCTGGCCGCCGCGTCGACAGGGCGTACCCGCCGACGGCTGGGACGACGACGGGTTCGAGTGCGTTCTGGCGGCCGAGGAGGTCCGGCCGGTGGGTGTCGCGAGCCCGGCACCGCCGGCCGACCCGCCCCTGGCCGTCGCGGAGACCGAACCCGTCGACGCCGACGACGACGGCGTCGAGCCACGGGTCGCCGTGCCGACCGTAGACGCGACGGCCGACGGCGTCGTCCGCACGCTCGGTGTGCCCCGCCCGCCGCGGGACGCCGTACCGACACCCGATGTCGACAGCGGCGCGCAGTCGTCCGGTTCCCGAGAGACCGAACCCCACTCGTCCGGGTCTTGCGACGCCGAGCGCTCGGCGGCCGTCGCGGACCCCGGCGGCGACGAGGGTGGCGTATGCCGCTCCGGTACGAGCCTGAAACCCGGGGCTGCGACGGTCGACGCGGAACTGGACGCCGTAGCGGACCGGATCGAGGCGGCCGACCGGCTCTCGGCGACGACGCGGGTCCCGGCGGCGACCGAGACGCTCCGGGAGGTCGGTGGCGTCGCGGGCGTTCGCGATCTGGAGGCACAGCTGTCCCGGGACGCCGAGCGGCTGTCGCGGCTGGCGGCCCGGGCGTCGGACCTGGCCGATCGCGCCGAGGCGGCGAGGGTGCCGGTCGAGCGGCTGGACCGGGTGCGATGATCCTCGCGGTCACCGGTGGCAAGGGCGGCGTCGGGAAGTCGACGGTGGCGTACAATCTGGCCGCCGCGCTCGACGCCGTGGTCGTCGACGCCGATCTGGGGATGGCGGACCTGCCGGCCGCGCGCGGGCCGGACCTCCACGACGTGCTCGCCGGGCGGGCCGACCCGGTCGAAGCGGTCCGGGAGGGGAACCCCGTCGCCATCTTGCCCTGTGGCCGGTCGCTGGCGGGGGCGCGGGCGGCCGAACCGACGCGGCTGGTGTCGGCCGTGGAATCGGTCGCCGCGGAGTACGGCCGGGTGGTCGTCGACTGCCCGGCCGGGCTGGGCGGTGACGTTGGACTTGGGCTCTGCGTCGCCGAGGCCTGCGTGCTGGTGACGACGCCGGCCGAGCCGGCGGTCGCCGACGCGGTCCGGGCCCGGGCGCTGGCGCGGGAACTCGACGCCGGGCTGGCGCGGATCGTCCTGAACCGGGCCACGGACGGGGGGACTGCCGACGCGCTGGCCCGCGAACTCGGCGCGCCGGTGACGACCATCCCGGAATCCGCAACTCTGGCCGACGCGCAAGACCGGGGCGAGCCGGTCACCGCAGTCGCGCCGGAGAGTACTGCGGCGACACGCGTCGCGGAGCTGGCCACGGCCGTCGAGTCGACCGTCGGGTCGGCGACGAATCCGGGAGGTTAATTCGGGACCCCTGTGTCGGCCACACGCATGGCCGATGACGAGTTCCGGGTCGAGGTGAAAGCGTCGGCGATCGACCGGAACTCCGCGGTCGCGGAGCTGGTCGCGTCGGCGGGCGACCGGCTCTCCTACGACGCCGAGGGGGACGCTCGGGCGGACGCCGCCGAGCTGACGCGACGCGGCGAGAGCCCGGTGCGGATTCAGTCGGTGGCACCGCAGGACGACACCGACGCCGACGCGTATCTGGTCGGGGCGAGCGCGACCCGGGCGACCATCCCGGCGGCCGAACCGGACGACGGCTGGCAGTTCGGCGTCGATGCGAGCCAGTACGGTGCGCTGGGGGAAACTTTGCTCACGGCGGGCGATGGGACGACCCGGCCGCTGGCACTGTACGTCCGCCACGATCTGGACGTGGACCCGGACACGTCGCTGGCGATCGACGTGGACGAGTCACCACCGGCCGTAACCCGCCCCGGGACACCCGGGCGCTGGCAACCCGACTGCGCGCTGTCGGTGGCGATCGCTGGGCGAACGGTGGCGCGGTACCGCTGTGAGATCAAGACGGGTGGTGGCTCGCTCGAACGCTCCCAGCGGGAACTGATCGAGTATGCGGCCCGGGAGACGCCGGTGATCTACGCTCGCGTCGACGTCTCCGGCCTGCCCCGGGAGTACGAGGTCTCCTTCGAGCAGTTCGGAGACACCTCGCGGGACACGCCGACGGATGCGAACCAGCGCTCGCTCGACGACTGGGCCGATCCGGAGTGATCGGATCGGTCACTCCCGCAGGTCCTGATAGGTGGATCGGAGCGTCACCGGCGTCACGTCGGCGGTCTCGGCCGCCTCGGCCTGTGTGAGATCACACTCCAGTTCCCGCGCGGCGAGATAGAGACAGCCGGCGGCGACGCCCGAGGGGTCCCGACCGGAGACCAGCCCGCGCTCCCGGGCGGCGTCGACGAGCGCGTCGGCGCGGCGCTCGACGGCCTGCGGGAGATCCAGCCGGCTGGCGAAGCGGGGCAGGTACTCCGCGGGGTCGATGGGGCCGGTCGAGAGCCCCAGCTCGCGGTTGAGGGCGTCGTAGGCGGCCGTGAGCTCGCCCTCGGAAGCGCGGGCGGCGTCGACGACTTCGTCGAGCGTCCGCGAGACCGAGGCGGTCCGGCAGGTCGCGTAGACGACGGCCGCGGTGAACCCCTCGATGGAGCGGCCCCGGAGCAGATCCTCGGACTGTGCGGACTCGAAGAGGACACACGCCTGATCGCGGACGTGATCGGTCAGGTCGAGTGCGCTGACCAGCCGGCGGATCTCGCCGAAGGCGTACACCCGGTTGCGCTCGGCCTTGGACTTGATGCGGGCGCGGTTGTGCTGGCGGCGCATCCGAGCGAACCGGCGGCGCTTGCGCCCCTTGAGCCGGGTCGAGCGCCCGATCTCGGTGGTGAGCCCGCGGTCGTGGCGCGACCGCGTCAGCGGCGCGCCGGTCCGTTCCTTCTCGGTCTCGTCGTCCGCGAAACTGCGCCACTCGGGCCCGTGGTCGATGGCGTCCTCGGCGACGACGAGGCCGCACTCCCCACAGACCGTTTCGCTCTCGCTCTCGCGGAGTCTCCCCTCACATTCCGGACAGCACTGCGTTGACGTAGCCATCTTACAGTCGAAGGTTGGCCCGCGATCACTATTTAAAGAACGCTCGAACCGCCCGGAGAAGTCCGGAACCGCCCGGTACAACGTACCGGTAACCGGTACGTTTCTGCGTGGCGTCCCGCGGGAACCGGCAACGTTGCCGGCCGGGTTCGTTCGCGTTCACGAACATTTATTTAGGAGATGGCAGAACCGCCGCGTATGGGGTTGTCGGACATCGCCGCGGGGGTGGAGGTGACGACGGAGCAGCGCGACCGCGGTGTCGCGACCGTCGACGAGACCGACGCGGACCTCGCCGAGCGACTGGAAGAGCACGCCGACGCGCTCCCCTGCGAGCCGGCTGTGGCGGCGACAGTCGTCGAGGTGTACGCCGAGGGTCGCGCCGTCGACACCGCGGCCAGCGTCGCTGAAGTCGCGCCGATGACGGCTGCAAAGACGCTGCACCTGCTCGGCGAACAGGTGTCACCGCTCGGCCGGACTGGCCGCGAGATCGTCAGAGACTGGCTCAACGCGGAACTGTCCCGCACGGAGGCGATGGAACTGACGGGCGCGAGCGAGCGGGCGTTCGACCTGGCGGCGTACGTCGAATCCCACGAGCCGATTCCGGAGGCCCAGGAGGCCGTCGCTGCGACGTTCTCGACGGGACTCGGTGGAGAGGAGCCGTTGGCGGAGGCGATGAGCAGCGTGAGCGACCTGCGCGAGCCGTAGGTGAAGCGCTCGTCGCTCACACTGCGAGTGAGTGATGTTGCTGACCTTCGCGAGTCGTAGACGAGCGATAGACAGCAACATCACGAGTGAGTGATGTCGCCGACCTTCGCGAGTCGTAGACGACCGAATTCTGGGGACCAATTAAGGGACATCGGGCCTTGCATGGGGTATGCGCGTGCTGGTGACCGGTGCGACGGGGTTCGTCGGCGGCCACCTCGTCCCGGCGCTGCTGGCGGCCGACCACGAGGTGTCGGTGCTGGTCCGGGATCGGGACGGCTACGACGGCCCCGACGAGGTCGCGGTATTCGAGGGTGACCTGCTCGAACCCGGGAGTTTCGACGACGCCCTCGAAGATATCGAGGCGGCGTACTATCTGGTCCACTCGATGCGGGCCGGCGCGGACTACGCCGACCGTGATCGGCGGGCGGCCCGTACCTTCGTCGCCGCGGCCGAGGACGCCGGCGTCGAACACGTCGTCTATCTCGGCGGCCTCGGCGAGGAACGCGACACGCTCTCGGAGCACCTCCGGTCGAGACGCGAGGTCGAACACATCCTCGAGGACGCGGACTTCCAGTTGACGAGCCTGCGGGCGGCGATCATCGTCGGCGACGGGAGCGCCAGCTTCGAGATGGTTCGCCAGCTCGCGGTCCGGTTACCGGTGATGATCACACCACAGTGGGTCGACACGCCCTGTCAGCCCATCGCCATCGACGACGTGGTGGCGTATCTGGTGGGCGTCCTCGATGTACCGGAACTCGCCGGGCGGACCGTCGAGATCGGCGGGCCAGAGGTGATGAGCTACAGGGAGGTGATGGCCCGGACGGCCGAGATCGTCACTGGACGTCGGCCCGTGATCGTTCCGGTTCCCGTACTGACGCCGAAGCTCTCGGCCTACTGGGTGAACCTCGTGACGGACGTACCACGGTCGGTGGCCCACCCGCTGATCCTGGGGCTGAAAAACGCGGCCGTGGTGCAGGACGACAGCGGCCGGGAGCACCTCTCCATCGAGCTGACGCCGTTCGAGACGGCGGTCCGGCGGGCGGTCGACGGCGGGACGGACACCGTCGCGTCGAACTCCGCCGCCCCGGAGGAGCGGTGATGGAGGTCGAGTACGGGGAGACCTGGACCTACGAGAGTATCGTCGGGGCGCTCCCGGGCATCGACGTCTCGACGCGGGCGGCCGTCGCGATCCAGTTTCTCGTCTTCGAGGCCGCGATACTGGCCCTGGCGGCGATCTACGACCTCTGGGCGGCGGCCCTCGCTGGCACCGCCGCGGTCGTCGTCGCGACCGTCGGTAGCGTCGAGATGCTCCGGATCAGCCAGCTGGTCCGTGGGGAAGCGGTTCCGGAGAGCTACCGGCGCCTCCTCTTCGGGTCGAGCGTCGAAGTCGTCCTCTCGGTACTGGCGTACGTGGCGCTGATCACGCACCTGTTCGTGTACGCGCCACGCTCGGGGGCGCCGCTTCTGGCTGCGCTGTTCGGTCCGGAGCCGCCGATCCTGGTGGTCTATCTCGTCTTGCTGGTGCTGTGGGACGTGTGTTACCGCATCGGCACGGGCTGGTGGGCCAGCGTCGTGGCGCTGTGGCGGTCGGCCCGCTATCGGTTCGATCCGGCGACGGCCCGGACACTCCAGCGGGCGGATCTGGAGACGATGGGCTTTGGCATCTTGCAGCTAGCGCTGGTCCCGTTCCTCTCGTCGTCGCCGGTCCTCCGGACGGCGGTCGTCGGGCACGTCGTGGCCGTCACTGTCGTGACTGGGGCGTCGGTGCTCCTCCTGTGGATCAGGACAGAAACAGCTACTCGGAGTTCATCTCCTTGAACTGGTCGAGCAGGTCCTCGGCGGACTCGCCGCTGTCGTACTCGACCTTCCCGTGGTAGTTCGTCCGCTCGTCGTCGAAGTCGGCGTCGACCTCGCTGTTTTTCCGCTCACGCCGCTCGTGCTCTTCCTCGTCGTAGGCACCCATCGACATTGTTACTCACACTCACGCTTGGTGATAGCTGACTATGAATGTAACGGTAACTAATAGTACTATTGACAGGTAGTGGGGGCGCAGTGGCTGTCGACTCCCGCTCGGACTGTACGGTCGTCGCGCTGCCGGTGGTTCGCTGTCGTCGCCCCTTCGGCAAGCGGTTCCATCCGCGTGACCGCTCTTCGAGGTAGAAAAACGGGTGGATCGACGACTCGAACGGCCGCTCGGGTCGCCTCAGAACGAGACCTGGTCGTGGCCGTCCTCGCCGATGGCAGAGGGGTCGCGGTCGCTGTAGCCCTTCCGGCCGATGGCGTTGCTGCTCACGGCCGACAGCGTCGCCAGCCGCAGGTCCTCGGCCGTCTCGAAGGTCTCGCCCTCGAGTCGCCCCAGCACGTCCCCCAGCTGTTCGTCGCCGTTGGGGAGTTCGAGTTCGAGGTCCCCGTACTCCTCGATGACCTCCTCGGTCGTCGCCGGGTACGCCTGCGCACCGATCCGTTCGTTCAGCCCACTCAGTAGTCGCATACAATCAGATCCTTCAGGGTCGTTCATAAACGTTCGCCATCCAGTCTTCTAGTGCGATTAAGGACCACGACCGCAAGCGCGATGGGGGCGGCGGTGCCAGCCCCGGCATGGTCGTCGCGGATCTACACGTGCACACGACGCGTTCGGACGGGACACTGACGCTCGATGCAGTGCCGGACGCGGCCCGTTCGGCGGGTGTCGAGGTCGTGGCGGTGACCGATCACGACCGGCTCCAGCCCGCGCTCGACGGACCGGTCACCGAGCGCGACGGGATCACACTGGTCCACGGGATCGAACTCCGGGTCGACGCCGGGAGCCAGCGGGTCGATCTGCTGGGCTACGGTGTCGTACCGACGCCCGCTCTCACGACTCTGGTCGAGGAAATTCAGCTGAATCGGGCCGAGCGCGGCCGTGCCATCGTCGAGTGCGTCGAAGACCGACTCGGTGTTTCCCTCGGCGTCGAACCTCGGCCGGGACTGGGTCGCCCGCACATCGCGCGAGCTATCGCGGAGAGTCCAGCGGAGTACGACTATCAGGGTGCGTTCGACCACCTCATCGGCGACGATTGCCCCTGCTACGTCGCCCGCGACATCCCTTCCTTCGAGCGCGGCCGCGAGGTGCTGGCCGAGACCTGCGGCGTGGTCGGACTGGCCCACCCGCTCCGCTACGACGACCCCGTGGCCGCCCTCGAACTGACGGCCGACCTCGACACCGTCGAGCGGTACTACCCCTACGACCACGATGTCGATCCGGAGCCAGTTGAGCGAGCCATCGAGACCCACGACCTGCTCGCGACCGGGGGCAGCGACGCCCACGACGAGGTGCTGGGGCGGGCGGGGCTGGACCGGGCAGGGACCGACGGATTTCTCGCCGCGCTCGGGTGATCGTCAGACGGCCGGCTGACGAGTTCGCAGGGTTCAAAGCCGCGCACGTTCTAGTGAGAGTATGCGGTGTCACTACTGCGACCGCGAGGCGGACATCGCGGTCGAGAAAGACGGCGTCAAGGTCGGCGTGTGTGAGACGCACTTCCGCGAACAGATGGAAGAACTCGCGGACAGCGACGCCCTCGCCAACCTCGAAGAGGAACTCGACATCGACGGCCACGAGTAAGTCCTCGCGCCCGCCCGGCTGCCGACCACACCGACCGCGTAGACTTTTCCCGCCGGCACCACAAGCGGACCTATGGATCGAACCACCGTCGACGACGTGGACGACCGGATGAGCCCGGCCGACACGAAGCGCAAAGTCGGCGACGCAATCGGTGCGACCGACATGGCGCTGAACTACTACGAACTCGAACCCGGCGACAGCTTCGGCTTCGGCTACCACCGCCACAGCGACCAGGAGGAAGTGTTCTACATCGCCGAGGGCACCGTCACGTTCGAGACCGAAGACGGCGAGATCGAGGCGACCGCCGGCGAGTGCGTCCGCTTCGAACCGGGCGAGTGGCAACTCGGCACCAACGAGGGGACGGATCGGGTCGTCGCGCTCGCCATGGGCGCACCGAAAGAGATGGGCGAGACGGAGATGCTCCGCCACTGCGAGGACTGTGGCGGCCGGACCGAACAGGATCTGGAACTCACCGACGACCGCGACGCGATTCTGACGATCTGTGTGGAGTGCGGTGCCGAGACCGGCCGCTTCGACTGACGCGTCCGCTCCTCGCCGCCGTCTTTATCACTGTTTGCTCGCTTGTCAGGTCTATGGTCGCCCGAACGCGACGCGCCCTCCTCGGGTGCTCGACCGCCCTCATCGCGACCCTCGCGGGCTGTGGGGCCCGGTTTCGGAAGACGCCGACAGAAGAAACAGACGACGTCGAGTCGGGGTCGGTACGTCACCCCGAACACCTTCGTCTGCGCCGGCCCGGATCGGACCCACCGGTCAGGCTCCCGTCGGGTGAGACGACGAATAGGTCCGGAATCGTCGCCTCGGCGGACCGGGCCGAGCGCCTCGAATACGCCGACGACGTGAACGCCGACGCGGCGGGGGCGTTCGTCGCCGACACGGACTTCGAGACGGCGTCGATCGTCGTCGACCAGGCCCCGGTAGAGGAGTGTTACCGGATCGAACTCTGTTCGGTCTCGTGGTCACGCGAGGGCGTTCACACGAACTACGGTCGCGTGCTCCGGGACGCCGACGTTCCATGCCGTGCCGACGCGTGGGTATCGGCGACGACGCTCGTCCGTGTTCCCGTCGTACTGGATCCCGAGACTGTGTCCCTGAGCGGTGGCAGTACCCGCCCGGGTCGATGTAGTCCCCGCACCGAACCCGACGACTCGCCGACCGGTCCGGGAACGGCGACTGCGACCGACACGACGACAGCCAGCGGAACGACGACCGACGGCGCCCGGGATGACGCGGGGGAACGATGACCGATTCCGTCGACCGGACCCGCCGCGAACTACTCGCGGCTGCCGGCGTCACTGGCGCCGCGGCGGTCGCTGGATGTGGGACGCTCGACGATCTCCTCGGTGGCGACCCGACAGTCGATGGCGGGGAGCTCGTCGACGTGGTTTCGGAAGACGACCTCGGCGTCGGGGAGACGGTCCCGGTCGGTATCGAACGCTCGTTTGCGGCGACGCATCGCGACCGCGCCGAGTCGCTCCTGTCGTCGGTCCCGGTCCCGCTTGACGAGACGGACGTTCCCAACGGCGCGGTCCGCGAGGGTATCGCCCATCGGTACGAAGAGGCACGGAAGGCTCTCGATACGGTGAGGGTGGACGAACCGGTCGCCGAGACGGTCGACGAGTTCGCTCGCGTGCGCGGTCTTGCACGGACGGTGGCGGTTTCGTGGGCCGCGGTGGGTGGCAACGTTGCCGCCGCCGACGTTCGTGAAGAGATGACGGCGATCCGTGCGGATCTCGACGCGTTCCAGGACCGGTTTCGCTACGTGGGCACCGACCCCGTGGACGCCGTCGTCACCTTCGGCGTTCTGGAGGGGTGGCACGAGGACGCTATCGACGCCCTCTACACGCCGGACGGGGCGACCGGCGCGTTGTGGCTCGGTGAATTCGCCGGCACCGTCGAACGTGCTCGCACCCACTCTAGAAACCTCCGCTATCTCTTCGACCGTCACCGCGAGACCCTTCCCGAAGAACGGTCGTTCCGGGAGCGGTTCGTCGACGCGACCGACCGGCTGACCGAGACGGTCGAGCATCGGGAAGGAAACCTGCCAGCGAACGTGCTCGACCAGCCGCGGACCGCCATCGGTGCGGACGCCGCCGAGTCGCCCGCCGGCACCGCGCTCGCCGAACTCGCCGACGGGATCCGATCGCGGAACTTCGGGTCGTATAAGGGTCTCGATCAGATTGCCACGCCAGTCCTCGAGGCCCACCGGATGCTGACGGAGATCGGTGCGGTCGAGCGGCTCGATCTGCGAATCGGAGCCGACGAGTACGCGACGCCGACCGATATCGAGGACGTACGGCAACTCAGGACGACTGCGATCGAAGCGATCCGGGCGGCCGACGGCGGTCCCAGGCGGCACCTGACGCGACAGGTGCTGAACTCGGCCGCGGGGTGGATCGAGTACACCGACGAGAAGCTCCGCGAGGAGGGCGAGACGGACGACGACGGCGTCTCGCTGGACTCCTTGAGGTACGATCTGGCCAGATATGTCCGCGCCCGGGAGATGTCGAAGGTCGTGGCGGACACGAGTGAGACGGTCGCGGCAGAACTCCAGTCGGCCTGAAACGGTCCGGTATCGACTGTTTCCGGCCCGATTCAACTGTATGCCTCGAACCCGGTCACTGCCCGGGTTCGCACCGATCTCGCCCCGCCTGCGGCGTCACTCGTAGGCCGCGAAGCCGGTCAGGTCCTCACCGAGAATCAGGGTGTGGATGTCGTGGGTGCCTTCGTAGGTATAGACGGTCTCCAGATTGGCCATGTGGCGCATCGGCGAGTAGTCCGCCGTAATTCCGTTGCCGCCGAGCATCTCGCGGGCGATCCGAGACTGATTGCGCGCCATCCGGACGTTGTTGCGCTTGGCCATCGAGACGTGCTGGGGACGCATGTCGCCGCGTTCCTTGAGGTCGGCGAGGCGGTGGGCGAGCAGTTGCGCGAGCGTGATCTGGGTGGCCATCTCCGCCAGCTTGTCCTGCTGGAGCTGGAAGCGGGCGATGGGACCCCCGAACTGGTCGCGGTCGGTGGCGTACTGCCGCGCGGTCTCGAAGGCGTCACGGGCCGCACCGATCGCGCCCCACGCGATACCGTAGCGGGCCTGCGTGAGACAGCCCAGCGGACCGCCCATCCCCTCGACGCCGGGGAGGATGTTCTCCTCGGGGACGAACACGTCGTTGAGACCGATTTCGCCTGTGATGGACGCACGTAGCGAGAGCTTCTCGGTGATCTTGTTGGTGGAGACGCCATCGCGGTCGGTCTCGACGAGGAAGCCGCGAACCGGTGTTTCCGGATCCGTGCGGTCTCGTGCCCAGACGATCGCCACGTCCGCGATCGGTGAGTTCGTGATCCACGTCTTCGACCCGTTGAGTCGGTAGCCGCCGTCGGCCTCCTCGGCGCGGGTCTCCATCGCCGTCGGGTTCGAGCCGTGTTCGGGTTCGGTCAGGCCGAAACAGCCGACCGCTTCACCCGAGCCGAGTTTGGGCAGCCACTCCTCTTTCTGCTCCTCGCTGCCGTAGGCGTGGATCGGGTACATGACGAGCGCGCCCTGGACGCTGGCCATCGAGCGCAGGCCGGAATCGCAGGCTTCCAGTTCCTGCATCAGGAGGCCGTAGGCCGTCTCGCTGACGTTCGGCGAGCCGTAGCCCTCCAGATTCGGCGCGTAAAACCCCATCTCGCCCATCTCGGGGATCAGGTCCGTCGGGAACGTGCCCTCGATCCAGTGCTCGCCGATATCGGGTCGCACTTTCTCGTCGACGAACTCCCGGGCCGACTCCTGAATCATCCGCTCTTCTTCCGACAGGTCCGCTTCCAGACCGAAGTAATCGAGCATACTCCAGGCTAGGTTTCCAGTGGTAAAAACACTACTCAACTGAATCGCTGTTGTTAACCTTGCGGTAGGTTAACAATCCCACCGCTCGGACGACCGGGGTCTCGCTCCGTCGCCGGTGTGAGACGCCGGCTTCCTGCACGGTCGGAGACGCCGCTGTGCTCGCCCTCGCGTCAGTCGTCCGCGGCACCCGTCGCCGGGTCGCCGGACCGATCGGCCTGTACCTCGCGGACGAAGGCGGTGAAGTTGTCGAACAGGCGCTTGGCCTCGCAGGCGGCGTCGTAGTTGTCGGCGTGGATGCCGTCGAGTACCTGCTGGATCCGCTCGTCGCTCAACTGGTCGTCCTTGCCCTTCGTGACCGATTCGGCCGTCTCCATGTCGTACTCGGGGTGGAACTGGACGGAGAACACGCGCCCCTTCCGGAAGCCGTGGATGCCGTAGTCGTTCTCCGCGAAGACGGTCGCGCCCGGCGGGGCCTCGACCACGCGGTCGGAGTGGGTGGTGAAGACGGTGAAATCGGTGTCGACGCCGTCGAGCAGGCGGTTCTCGCCGTCCTGTTCGACGGTGCGGTAGCCGATCTCGTACTCGTCCATGTCCTCGACGCGCCCGCCCAGCACGTCCCCGAGCAACTGGTGGCCGTAACACACGCCCAGCGCGGGGAGCCCCGCTTCGATCGCGTCGCCGACCCAGGCCTTCAGCTGGCCGATCCACTCCCGCTCCCAGTAGACCGAGGCGCGCGAGCCCGTGACGACGAACCCGTCGTAGCGGAAGCCCTCGGGCAATTCGCCCTCCGGACAGTGGAACTCGACGAGGTCCGCGTCGAGTTCGCGACGGAAGTTCCGTCGGGTGTCTGCGCCGTCGTGGGCCGCGTTCAGCAGGGCGATGCGTGGCCGCGTCATCACTGGCTAGCAACGGCTCCAGCCTCAAATGCCCGTCCGTTTCGACACGTCTTGCCGCCCCGCGTCCGTCTTCGATCGCCCCGCTTACGATTCGTCGCTTTCGCTGTCGACGACCTCCTCCCACGACGACGCGCCGAAAAACGACTGGAGCGCCACGAGGACGCCGACGTAGGACCCGAAGGCGACGACGAGGACCGGAACGACGAGCAGGAGGACCAGCCGACCGAGACCGTATCCGCCGAGCATCTGAAGCACGACAGCCATGTGCGAAACACACACTACTGGCTGATAACTGGTACGGTCTCGCTCAGTACTCGCTGTCCACATACTCGTCCAGATGGCCGGCCAGCAGGTCCGCGACGACGGCTGGTTCCTCGGCGGCGACGAGGTTCCCGGCGTCGATACCCTCGAAGGTACCTCGGGGAAGGTCGTCGGCGAGATCCCGCCCCGCCGCGACCGGGACCACGGCGTCTTCGCGGCCGTGGACCACGAGTGCGGGCGTCGTCACCTCGTAGAGGGCGTCAGCCTCGAACTCGGTCATCGCCGCCCGCTGAGCGTCCCACTCCGCGGCGTCGGCGTCGTCCTCGGCCCGCCACTCGACGATCCGGTCGACGGCCTCGGGGTGGTTCTCGACGACACCGGACGAGAACGCCCCGCGCAGCGACGCCCGCAGCGCCTCGGGGTCGTCCCGCGGAGCCTGCAGGGCCGCGAGGGCGTCGGCGTCGACGCGGCTCCCGTCGGCAGTGGTTCCGAGCAGTGCGAGTGAGGCCGCCCGGCCGTGCTTGCGAGCATACTCCAGCGCGACCATTCCGCCGAGCCCCGCGCCGACGAGGTGGGTGGTTCGAGCGCCGTGATCGGACAGGACGGCCTCGAAGTCGGCAGCGAGCGTCGCCACGTCGTAGGGGCCCGGGGGTGCGTCCGAGCGGCCGGTCCCCCGGAGGTCCCAGACCAGCGTCTCCACGGGGCCGGCGAGTTCCTCGACGAGCCACGACCAGCACCACGCGCCGTAGCCCGCCGGATTCACGAACGCGACCGTCGGTCCGTCGCCGGCGGTCTCGTAGAACAGCTCGACGCCGTCGTTGGTCGCGGTCGGCATCTCAGGCGTTCTGGACCTGTTTGAGCACGTCCGGCGCGTCGTCGAGGGCGTCGTCCAGTGCGTCGCCGTCGGGGCCGCCGCCCTGGGCGAAATCGGGCGGGCCGCCGCCACCGCCGCCGACCTTGCTCGCGAGTTCGCCGACGACCTCGCCGGCGTCGACCCCCGCGTCGTCGGGGACGGCGACGACGAACTGCGCGCCATCCCGGCCGCTGCCGATGACGGCGATCTTGCCCTCCTCGACCAGCGCGTTCGCGGTCGCCCGGAGTTCGTCCATATCGGCGTCGAGCCGCTGGATCACCGCGGGTGTCCCGCCCACGTCGACTTCCTCACCGTCGTCGGCGGCCGCCCGGACCTCCGCGAGTTCCTCTTTGAGCTGTTCGATCTGCTTGCCGCGGGCCTTCCACTCCTCGAAGAACCGCTCGGCGGTCTCGGGCACGTCCTGCGGGCTCACGTCGAGGGTGTCGGCGGCGCCGTAGAGGGCGTCCTCGGTCTCCTGTGTCGCCTCGATGGCCGCCGCCCCGGCCGCGAACGTGAGCCGCTCGACGCCGTCCTGGATGCGCTCGGTGTTCAGGAGCTTGATCGCGCCCACGTCGCCCGTTCGTGAGACGTGTGTCCCACCGCAGGCCTGTACGTCCTCGTCGACGTGGATCAGCCGGATCTGCTCGCCGGCCGGGATGCCGCCCTGGTAGAGGTCGAAGCCGTGTTCGGCCTCCGCTTCGTGGCGGTCGGGCCACTCCTGACTGACCGACGTGTTGTCCCGCACGATCTCGTTGGCGATCCGCTCGATCTCCCGGACCTGCTCGCGGGTGATCGGCTCGTAGTGGCGCACGTCCAGCCGGGCGCTGTCGACGTGTTTCTGCGCGCCGGCCTGCCGGATGTGCTCGCCCAGTACCTGCCGGGCGGCGTAGCCCACGATGTGGGTGGCGGTGTGGTGGGCCATCAGCCGGCGTCGCCGGTCGGCATCGATCTGGCCGCGGACGAACTCGCCTTTGCCCGGGTCCTCGTCGGCCCGGTGCAGGACGACCCCGTCGACGATCTGGACGTCCTCGACCTCGGCGGTCACGTCGTCGGCTGTGATCGTCCCGTGGTCGGCGGGCTGCCCACCGCCTTCCGGGTAGAACATCGTCTGGTCCAGCACCACGTCGTAGTCGCCGTCCTCACGCTCGAACACGTCCAGCACCATGGCCTCGAACTCCATGCGCTCCTGATCCTCGTAGTAGAGCCGGTCGGTCTCGGGCAGGTCGGCCTGCCGCTCGCGGTGTCCCGACTCCCCGACTTCGGCGGCGGCTTCCGCCGCGTCGTGCCGGTTGGCGACCAGCGCGTAGAAGTCGTCCGGCACGTCCACGTCGACCCCCTTCTCCGCGGCGATCTCCTCGACCATGTCCGGCTGGATGCCGTGGGAGTCGTACAGCTCGATCAGTTCCTCGGTCGGGATCGGCTCGTCACGCTCGGCGTACTCCTCCGCGAGCTGACGGACCTTCCGGCCGCCACGGTCCAGCGTCTCCCGGTACTTCTCGACCTCGGTGCGGACGATGTCTCGGATGGTGTCGCGGTTCTCGTAGTCCAGCCGTTCGGCCTGCATGTCGACGAGTTCGTCCAGCGGCGCGTCCACGCCGACGTTGTCACAGAGCCGCTTGGTCCGACGGAGGACCATCCGCGCGAGATAACCCGTGCCGACGTTGCTGGGCACGATCCCGTCCCCGAGCATGTACGCCAGCGTCCGGCAGTGGTCCGAGATGGCGTAGATGTCTTCCAGGGGCTCGACGAGGTCGCGCAGGTGGTCCACGTCGACCCCGAGTTCGGCCGCGATGTCCGCGCGGGCGGCCTCCACGTCGTCCACGTCGTCGATGTCCAGACTCCCCGAGAGCCGCGCGGCGTCGTGGACGATGGCCGCCTCCTCGTCGGTGAGGTCGACCCCGGCGTTGTCCTTCAAAAAGTCGATCATGTCCGGGTAGATGGCCTCGTAGACGGTGGGCGTGCCCTGACTCATCCACGTCCAGCGCTCCAGCCCGTAGCCGGTGTCGACGACGTAGGTGTCCATCGGGCTGTAGCGGTTGCCGTCTTTCATCTCGTACTCGCCGTCGGGATCCTGCTCTAAGGACATGAAGACGAGCGTGGCGAGTTCGGCGCCGCGGTAGATGACCTCGATTGCCGGGCCGGCGTTGCCCCCGCCCACCCACGGGTCCTCGATGTAGGTGATCTCGTCCAGATTCGCGCCCAGCTCCTCGAACAGTTCGTCACAGAGCTGCACAGTTTTGTCCTTCCAGTAGACTTCGCCCTCGTAGGCGTACCGGTCGGGGTCCTCGATGTCCTCGCGGGCGTTGAACGCGTGGTGGGCCATCATCTCGAAGGCCATCGTGTGCCGGCCGGTCTTGCCCACGTTGTCGATGTCCTGCATCCGGATGCAGGGCTGGCTGATAGTCAGAGGGTTGGCCGGCGGCGGCGTCTCCCCGGAGGTGACGAGCGGCTGGAAGTCGTAGATCGACGCCTGCGTCAGGAGGACGTCGTCGCGCCAGCGGTTGGCCGCCACGGGATAGGGGTCGATCCGTTCGTGGTCGTGACCCTCGAAAAAGGAGAGAAACCGCTCGCGCATCTCCGACAGCGACAGCGCCTCGTCGAACCCCGGATCGTCGATGAAACTGTACTCCGCACACGGCGGTTCGCCACACGTCTCCCGACCGCCGTCCCGGGTCCAGAAGTGGTCCCCACACTCCGAACACTCCAGGCGATGAAACCCCTCGTCTTCGAAGTACTGGAGCTGGTACTCCTCTTCGAGCTCACTCATTCGTTGCTCTAATGTGGCAAACCGGGCGGTAAAACAGTTCCGAACAGCCGGCGAGATTCGCCGCGGTCTGGGGGGTCCGATTCCGCGGCCGGCCGCCCGCCCCCGTTCCTTTTGCCCCTCGCCGGCCTGTATCAGGTATGGCCGAGAACCCAGTCAGCACGGCGTCGCGACTCCCCGAGCGCCGCCCGATAACCTCGCTCGTCCTCGCCGTCCTCGCCTCGGAACTGGTCGGCAGTCTCGGCAACCTCCTCTCGCTCTCCGGCGTCACGACGTGGTACCCCACGCTGACGACACCGGCCTTCAACCCGCCGGGCTGGGTGTTCGGCCCGGTCTGGATCACCCTCTTCGCCCTCATGGGTGCGGCCGCGTGGCTGGTGTGGCGGGCCGGGCTCGACCAGCGGGCAGTGCGGGTGGCGCTCGCGCTCTTCGGCGTCCAGTTCGCCTTCAACGTCGCGTGGTCCGGGGCCTTCTTCGGCCTGCGCTCGCCGCTGGCCGGACTCGTCGTCATCGTCGCGCTGTGGCTCGCCATCGTCGCGACCGTCTGGGCCTTCGACCGGGTGGACCGCCGGGCGGCGCTACTGCTGGTCCCGTATCTGTTGTGGGTGAGCTTCGCCACACTGCTGAACTTCGAACTCTGGCGATTGAACTGAGGCGAGTCAGTCGTCGAGCGCCAGCGAGGCCAGCAGTGCCTCTAGCTGGATGCGCTCGTTGGCGCCCTCGGTGATCCGGTAGTCGGCCTCGCCGATACGATCCAGGAGAGTGACGGCGGCCTCGTCGTCCAGATCGAACTCCCAGACCGAGCGGTGGAGCTGGTCGATCACGTCGCCGCCGGCGATCCCCTCGTTGGTGAGCAGGTCGTCCAGCGTCGATCGGGCGGCCAGAAAGTCGCCGTCCAGCGCCTGGGTGACCATCTCGTGGATCTCCTCGGGTCGGGCGGTGGCGGTGATCTCGTAGACGGCTTCCTCGTCGACCACGTCGCCGGTGACCGCGGCGGCCTGCAGGCCGTTGATCGCTCGGCGCATGTCGCCGTCGGCGGCGTAGACCAGCGCCTCGACCCCGTCGTCGGTGACCTCGATGTCCTCCTCCTCGGCGATCAGGCGGACCTGCTCGGCGACGGCCTCGTCGGAAAGCGGGTTGAAACGGAAGACGGCACAGCGGGACTGGATCGGGTCGATGATCTGGCTGGAGTAGTTACAGGAGAGGATGAAGCGGACGTTGTTCGAGAACTCCTCCATGGTACGGCGGAGCGCCGCCTGCGCGTCACTCGTGAGGGAGTCGGCCTCGTCGAGGAAGATGATGCGGTAGTTCGCGCCGCCGAAGGACGAACGGGCGAAGTTCTTGATCCGTTCGCGGACCACGTCGATCCCGCGCTGGTCGGAGGCGTTGAGTTCGAGGAAGTGCTCCTCCCAGTCCTCGCCGTACAGTTCGCGGGCGATGGCCAGCGCGGCGGTGCTCTTGCCGATGCCGGCCTCGCCGGAGAACATGAGGTGGGGGAGGTCGTCCCGGGAGACGTAGCTCTCGAGGCGCTCGACGATGGTATCCTGCCCGACGATGTCCGCGAGCGTCTGCGGGCGGTACTTCTCGATCCAGATCTCGTCCCGCCCGGCCCGCGACTCGGTGTCGGCCTCGCTCATGGTCCGGGCAACGAGTGGCCGCGCAATAAACTGACCGGGACCGCTCCGGACTCGCGCCGACCGACGCCGGTAAGCCCACGGTAACTACTACCCTGCGAACCCGGGGACCGGTATGGATCGCAAACTGGACTTCGCCTTCGTCACAGCGGTCGGGTTCGCGCTCTCGGTCTGGGTCCTCGCGAGCGTCATCCGGAATCGCCGCTCCGACCCGTGAACGACACGCTCAAATCCGGTCAGGCCCCTCCCTCGAACATGGTCACGGTGGAGGTAGTCGGCGAGGGAACTCACGAAATCGACCCCGCGACTCTCGGGGCCGACCCGACCTACGCGGATCTGGTGCAGGCCGTCGACTACAGCCCCCACGAGGTGTCCGTGCTGGTCGACGACCAGCCGGTACCCGAGGACCGACCGATCGACGCCGATCACGTTCGCGTCCTGCGACTGATCAAGGGCGGGTAGCCTGCCAGATGTGTCCACTCCCGCGGGTTCTTCACCTACGAGTACTTACACTGGGCCAATGGAGGTCCGCGAGGCGACCGTCGAGGAGCTTCCGACGGTGATGACAGTCTTCGACGGGGCCATGCTGGCGACTGGGGCGGACGCCGTCCGGGCGTCCATCGACCGCGGTGAGCTGCTGGTGGCCGCGGCCGAGGGGCGCGTCCTCGGGGCCTGTCTCCTCGCCGGCGAGGAGATCGAGGCGGTCGCGGTCCGGCGCGCGCGGCGGGATCAGGGGATCGGCCGGGCGCTGGTCGAGGCCGCCGCCGACCGCCGGGAGCGCCTCGTCGCCGAGTTCGACCCGCGCGTGCGGCCGTTCTGGGCGTCGCTCGGTTTCGAGATCGAACCGGCCGCCGAGTCGGAGCGCTACCGCGGTACACGGGAGTGAGTCACCCCTCCAGGGTGCGAACGCGGTTGAGGAGCCGTTCGAGCCCGTCGCTCGCCCGGTAGTCGAGTTTCCGGTCGGACTCGTCGTAGTCGACGACGCCGGCGCTGACCAGTTTCGGGACGTGTGAGTGGACCAGGGCGATCTCGACGCGCTCGGGTTTCTGTCCGGGGACGCCGCTCGTGTTCGCGAGGTAGGCCGCGGCTTCGGTCACGCTGATGGGACCGTCGACGGTCGCGAGATACGGGAGCAGTTCCCGGCGGGTCCGGTCGGCGAGCAAGTCCAGCGCCGTGTCGACCTTGGTCGCGTCGACCGGTTCGGTGAACGTCGCTAACTGGGTGCGGTCCGATTCGGACTCCGTTCGGCCGGTCCGGTGTGCCAGTTCGTAGCTCGCCCAGCGCGCCAGCAGTCCGACGAGTTCGACCTCGAACTCGCCGAGGGGCTCGTCGCGGGCCTCTTCGCCCGCGAGACAGACGGTCCCCCGCCGATCGCCGTCGAACTCGACCGCCGACCCGACGTAACTCTCCAGCCCGAATCGCTCGTAGGCGGGGTCTCCTGCCCAGCCTTCCTCGCCAGCAGCGTCGACCGCCAGTCGCCCCTCCTCGGTCGCGATCGTCTTCCGGCAGTACGTCTCCGAGAGCGGGATCGTCTCGCCCTCCTCGACGACCGTCTCCATGCCGGTCGTGAGGACGATCTCCTGTCGCCCCGCCTCCCGGTCGATGTACGAGAGAAAGCCGTACGGGAGGTCCAGGTGCTGGCTCTCGAGCTCCAGCGCCGCGGCCAGGCGCTCGGCGAACGCCCTCTCCGGTTCGAACACGATCGTCGAGAGATCGAGGAGGTGTTCGAGGTGTCCGTTCGCGGCTCGTTGTGCCGCCATAGCGAGTAGTATTACCCGGTCGTTTCCTTATGCCTTGGGGAGAAAACTCGGGTATATGACTCTCTTACTGCAGAAATTTACGGCTTCGATACCACACTCACACGAGAGGTTCGACCAGGTCGCGGCCGGCCGTGAGCAACTCCCGGACACGTTCGTCGTCCGTCGCCTCGGCGTACACCCGGAGTTTCGGCTCGGTGCCGCTGGGCCGGACCAGCAGCCAGGACCCGTCCGCGAGGAAGATCTTGAACCCGTCTACGTCGTTGACGCGCTCGACGGCGGCCCCGGCGATCTCCTCGGGTAGCGCGCCGTCGAGATCCGCGACGACCGCCGCCTTCCGGTCGTCGGGACAGTCGACGCTGATCCGGTCCTGGTGGACCTCGCCGTGGGCGTCCTCTAGCGCCGAGACGCGCTCGTCCAGCGGTCGCTCGACGGCCGCCGCGGCGGTCAACAGGGCGAGCGTCACGCCGTCCTTGTTCCGGAGGTGCCCGCGCACGCCGAACCCGCCGCTCTCCTCGCCGCCCATCAGTGCGTCGGTCTCTTTCATCGCCTCGGCGACGTGCTTGAACCCGACGGGCGTCTCGGCGACGGTCTCGCCGTGGGCCTGGGCCACCCGGTCGACGATGGCGCTGGTCGAGACCGTCCGGACCGCCGACCCCGACTCGGATTCGAGCAGGTGGTCGTAGACGGCGGCGAAGAACAGGGAGGGGTCCAGCATCCCTCGCTCGGGCGTGACGACGCCGATCCGGTCGGCGTCCCCGTCGTTGGCGATCCCCAGATCGGCGTCGCCGCTCTCGACCCGCTCGATCAACGCGTCGAGTTTCTCGGCGCTGGGTTCGGGCGATTCCCCGCCGAACTCGGGGTCGGTCTCACAGCGCAGGCGGAGCACGTCCGCGCCCGCGGCTTCCAGCAGGCGGTCGGTCACGTCGCGGCCGCTCCCGTGCATCGCGTCGTAGGCGACCGTCAGCCCGTCCAGATCGGCGTCGACGAAGTCAAGCGCGTGGTCGAGGTACGGGCCGACGAAGTCGGTCTCCTCGACGCGGCCGTGTTCGGACTCGGGCAGGGGATCGGGTTCGGCCAGGTTCGCCTCGATTCGGTCGGTCACGGCCGCCGGGGCCGGCGATCCGTCGGCGGGGACGAACTTCACGCCGTTGTACTCCGGCGGGTTGTGTGAGGCGGTCACCACGAGCGCGCCGGCCAGGCCCCGGTCCCGGACGGTCCAGGCCGTGACCGGCGTCGGGCAGTCCCGAGCCGGGAGCAGTACGTCGAACCCGTTGGCACAGAGGACCCGGGCGAGTTCCTCCGCGAAGCCCCGCGAGTGTTCGCGGGCGTCGTAGCCGATGGCGACGGTCCCAGCGGCGTCTGTCTCCCGTCGGTCGTCCTCGCTCGCGGGTCCGTCCTCCCCGCTCGTTCGTTTGGAGGACTCCCGTCGGTCGTCCTCCCGCAGTACGGTGGCGACGCCCTGTCCGACCATCCGGACGCGGCGGTCGGTGAACGTCTCAAGGGTGGCCCGCCAGCCGTCGGTACCGAACGAAATCTCGTCCATACGCCCTCTCCCTCGTGGCCCTGCAAAAAGTCACGGTTTTTGACAATCCAGCGGGGGTTCCGGGATCGGTCCCCGATAGCGGTCACTCCTCGATCAGCCGCTCCTTCTCGGCCCGGGAGTACTGTTTGATCTCGTGTTCGCGGCTCATGGCCGCCGATTTCGAGTCGAAGGACTCGACGTGGACGAGGTCGACCGGCGTGCGCCCGCGGGTGTACTTGGCACCCTCGCCAGCGTCGTGTTCGGCGACTCGCCGGTCCACGTCGGTCGTGTAGCCCGTATAGAGGGTGTCGTCGGCACAGCGCAACACGTAGACGTAGTGGTCCGACACGTCCGGACGGAGCGCGTGGGGGACGGTGAGCGTTGCGTTCGCTGGCGCGGTTGAGTCGTCTGGAGAAGGGCAGTGTCGTCCGGCGCGCTGCCGGCGCAGTGCCGCAGAGATGGGCTTCGCGTGGTAGCTATGCGACGGTTCTCACGCTTTGTGGGCGCGCTCGCGTGCCACCTCGGCGATGCCAGCGTTCGCCGAGCAACTCGGGCAGGCGTGGACTTCGCCGTACTCGTCCGCAAAGACCCGAGCGAACTGGTCCGACACGTGTGCACCACAGTGATTACAGTCTGGCATTCGTCACTGCCGGCAGCGACCGACTGCCGACATCCCTCCTAGGGGTCGTGTGTACATATCCTCCATACCGAACCAGTAAGGCATCCCCGGCGACGGCCCGCTCTCGGGTGGGTTTCCGCTACTCCGGCCGTGCGGCGTCGATGGTGCGGGCGATCAGCGCGGCCTGTGCGCCCGCGGTGAAGCCGGCGTCGACGTTGACCGCGGTCAGGGCGGTACAGGACTGGAGCATGCCGTCCAGCGCGGCTTCGCCCGCCCCGGCGTGGCCGTAGCCCGTCGAGACGGGGAGCCCGATGACCGGCGTGTCGACGAGGCCGGCGACGACGGTCGGGAGTGCGCCCTCGCGACCGGCGGCGACGATCAACACGTCGAGTTCCCGGAGGTGGGAGAGCTGGTCGAGCAGGCGGGCGATGCTGGCCACGCCCACGTCGTCGACGCGTTCGATCTCTGCGCCCATCTCCCGGGCGATGACCGCCGCCTCCCCTGCGGGTTCGGCGTCGGACGTGCCGGCGGTGACGACGCCGACAGTCGCGTCGAGTTCCGGACGCTCGAACTCGTCTGTGTGAGCCACCAGCACGCGGGCCCGTTCGTGGTACGTGTCCTCGGCGTCGTGGCTTCTCAGCCGCTCTCTGACTGTGGCCAGTGCGTCGGCGTCCAGTCGGGTCACGATGGCTCGCCCGGTCGTCTCGATGGATGTGGCCGCCAGATCGGCCACCTCTGACGGCGTCTTCCCGTCGGCCAGAATCGCCTCGGGGACGCCCGACCGCGTCACCCGTGCGGCGTCGAACCGCCCGGCGTCGCCGGTCGCGTAGCCTGCAAGTTCCGCCTCGGCCTCGGCGGGGCTCGTCTCGCCCGCCGCGACCGCTTCGAGCAACTCGCGCATACGCCCCCTCCACGCTCGACTCACTCCTACCCATCGACTCGGCCACAGAAAAGAAGGATTGATGACACATATGCTTCCAAACCAAAGCGCGCGCGAGCGCCCGGCTGACGGGTGTACACGACCAGTTCACCGATTCGAGGGGGTCGACGTGGGGTGACGGTTAAATACCGGCCAGTGCCTTTATAAGGGGAACTCCGCGAAACCGGCTCAGACCCCCGTGAGTACCGGCGAGAAACTGCACAAACGGGAAAGTATTTAAACCACCCTCTGGAAAGGCCGCGTGTATGGCAGACCTGATCGTCAAAGCCGCCGTGAAGGAAGCGCTCGATGACATGAACGTCGCATCTGACTTCTACGACGCACTCGACGACGAAGTCGAAGAACTGCTCGAGGACGCAGCGCGTCGTGCCGAGGAGAACGACCGCAAGACCGTCCAGCCGCGCGACCTGTAGGCTGGGACTCCGATTCCGTTTTTTACCGGGCGCAACGACCGCCAGCCACAGCTATCGGCTACGGTTCTCGGACCGTCACGTCCTCGTCGGTCCCGACGTAGATCGCGTCGGCCAGATCGACGAACAGTCCGTGTTCGAGGACGCCCGGGATCGCCGAGAGATCGGCAGCGAGCCTTCCGGGATCGTCGACCTCGCCGAAATCGCAGTCCAGCACGAGGTTCCCGTTGTCGGTGACGACCGGCCCGTCCTTCCGTTCGGCGGCCCGCAGTTCGGGGTCGCCTTCTAGCTCGCGAACCCGGGCGGCGACCGGTTCGCGGGCGTCGGGCATGACTTCCACTGGAACGGGGACCGACAGCCGGTCGGCGAGCTTGGAGTCGTCGGCGACCACGAGGAGGCGGTCGGCGGCGGCGTCGACCAGTTTCTCGCGTGCGTGGGCCGCCCCGCCGCCCTTGATCAGGTCGCCGTCGGCCACCTGGTCGGCCCCGTCGATGGCGATATCGGGGGTCGCTTCGTCCAGCGTCGTCAGGGGAATCCCGGCATCGCGGGCGAGTTCCCGCGACTGGTAGGAGGTGGGGACGCCCTCGATGTCGAGGCCGGAGTCGACCGCCCGGCCGAGCGCCCGGATGGCGTGGGCCGCGGTGCTGCCGGTGCCCAGTCCCACGACCTGTCCGTCGTCGACAGCGTCGGCGGCGGCCTCGCCGGCCCGTCGCTTCTGCTCGTCGCTCCCGCCGCGTTTCATGCCCGGGGGAACCGCACCCGCGGACAAAAAGACGTGGGATCGCCGGGCCTAGGAGGTGGATATTTTTGAGGGATACACCCGTCGCCTCGGGTATGTTCGGAACCAGCGGCATCAGGGGACCGGTGGGCGAGACCGTGACCGCAGACCTGGCGCTCTCTGTCGGCCGGGCCCTCGGCGTCGAGGCCGAGCGAGTCGTCGTCGGTCGCGACCCCCGCGAGAGCGGCGAACTGCTCACCGACGCCCTGTCGGCCGGGCTGCGAGAGTCGGGAACCCACGTGCTGGATCTCGGCCTCGCGGCCACACCGACCGTCGCCCGCGCCGTGGCGTGGGAGGACGCCGACGCAGGCGTCTCGATCACCGCCTCGCACAACCCGCCCGAGGACAACGGGATCAAACTCTGGCAGGCGAGCGGGCAGGCCTTCGACGCCGAGCGCCGGGAGACCATCAGCGAGCGCGTCCGGGAGGACGCCGCCGACCTGCGGGCATGGGACGACCTCGGGACCCGCCGGGACGCCGACGCCCGGGAGCGCCACCTGGAGGCGCTGGTCGACGCCGTCGACATAGCGGATCCGCCGTCGGTCATCGTCGACGTGGGCAACGGCGCAGGCGGCCTCACCGTCGACGCCCTCCAGGAACTGGGCTGTTCGGTGGAAACGCTGAACGCCCAGCCCGACGGCGCGTTCCCGGGCCGACCCAGCGAGCCGACCGCCGAGAACTGCGAGTCGCTAGCGACGCTCGTGGCCGAGACGGACGCCGACCTCGGGATCGCCCACGACGGCGACGCCGACCGGATGCGCGCCGTCGCGGGGGACGGTACCTACCTCTCGGGCGACGTGACCCTCGCGCTGTTCGCCCGTGCGGCCGCCGACACCGGCCAGCGCGTCGCCGCGCCCGTCGACACGAGTCTCGCGGTCGCCGACCACCTCGCCGAGATCGACGTGACCGTCGAGCGGACGAAGGTCGGCGACGTGTACGTGGCGGATCGGGTCGCCGACGACGGCGTGGCCTTCGGCGGCGAGCCCAGTGGCGCGTGGATCTGGCCCGACGCGACGCTGTGTCCCGACGGCCCACTGGCAGCGTGTCGGCTGGTCGAACTCGCCGCCGAGCGCCCGCTCGCGGCGCGTGCCGCCGAGATCGACACCTACCCGATCCACCGCGACAGCGTCGAAGTCGCGGAGAAGGCCGCCGTCATGGAGCGGGTGCAGGACCTCGTCGCCGACCGCTACGACGCGGTCGAGACGCTGGACGGGGTGCGCGTGGATCTGGGCGACGGCTGGTTCCTGCTGCGCGCCAGCGGGACCCAGCCCCTGGTCCGGATCACCGCGGAGGCACGCGATGCTGGGCGGGCCGAGACCATCGCTGCCGACGCTCGGGACCTGCTGGAGACCGCGAGAAGTTGAGGGGTGGTTCCTGACGACGGGGCCGTCCCGCCGGGGGTGGGTTATCCGCGCCGCGTCGACCGTGCCTGTCGGACGTCCGCACCGTCGCGGATCTTGTCCTCACACTGCGGACAGACCCGTGGTGCTTGGATGCCGTTCGGTGTAAAGACACGTGCATACGCGGCAGTGACAAAAGCGCCGCAGTTCTGACATTCCGGCATACACCCGGTACGTAGGATGGTGTTGTCTTAACTTTGGGTGGTGATTGTGACACTCTCCCGCGCCGAGAAACCGCTCGGACACCGCCACGTACAGTCGATCCCGACGAAACCGGAACGGTTTGCCGATTCGTCGCGTCCGCGACGTGTCGACTCACGGTCACCGCTCCTCGCGCGCGGCCTCTCGCTCGACTGTCACGATCGGGGACGGGCACGGCCGACACAGCCTTTTTCCGGCCCCGGTCGTACACCGTGGCATGGCATGTACTGTCGTGATAGCCGGCGTCGGCCCCGGTCTCGGCGAGTCGATCGCCCGTCGGTTCGCCGCCGAAGGTTGCCGGGTCGGCCTGTTCGCCCGCTCTGCGTCGTACCTCGACGACCTCGCCGCCGACCTCGATGGGACCGCCGGTGCGGGACTGGCGGTCCCGACCGATCTGACCGACCCCGACGAGATCGCCGCCGGGTTCGAGGGCGTCCGCGACGCGTTCGGTCCCGTCGACGTCCTCGTCAACCACGCCAGCGCCGCGTCGTGGGACGGCCTCACGGATATCTCGACCGAGTCGTTCGACCGCGCGCTCGCGGTCGGCCCGAAGGCTGCGCTCCACTGCTCGCAGGAAGCCGTCGGGGATATGCGAGAAACTGGAGGCGGGACCGTCATCTTCACCGGTGCGACGACCTCTGTCCGCGGCCGGGAGGGCGCGGTCGGGTTCTCCGCCGCGAAGTTCGCCAACCGGGGGCTGGCCGAATCGATGGCCCGCGAACTCGGTCCCGAGGGGATCCACGTCGCTCACGTCGTCCTCGACGGCGGGATCCTGCCGCCCGACCGCGATGTCGAGAACGACGAGGACTACCTCGATCCCGACGCCATCGCCGACAGCTACTGGCACCTCGTCGAACAGGACGAGTCGGCGTGGACGCTGGAACTCGACCTGCGCCCCCACACGGAAGATTTCTGAGAGTTACCGGTTCCGGCCGAGTTCCTCGTGACTGGTCACCCAGTCCGAGGCCGAGATGGCCGAGGCCAGTGACAGTTCCCCAGCCAGCACGACGCCGGCGGCGATCTCGGCGAACTTGTTGACGTTGCCCGCACCGTCACAGTCCAGCATCCCCAGGGCTTCCTTCTGGGTCGGCAGGCCCGTCCCGCCGCCGTAGGTCGCGACGATGAGCGACGGGATGGTGACCGAGACGTGGACCGAGTCGTCCTCCAGCAGGGTCGCGTTGACCAGCGCGGCGGACGATTCGGCGACGTTGGCCTCGTCCTGTCCCGTGGCGATGTACAGCGCCGCCAGCCCGTTGGCCGGGTGCGCGCCGTTCGTGTTCGCCCCGGCCAGCATCGACCCGAGGTTGGCGACCTCTCCGTGATGGACCAGACTCTCCGGGTCGGCCCCGAGATGGTGGGTGAACACCTCCTCGGGGATGGTGGCCTCCGCCGTCACCCGCTTGCCGCGGGTCATCATGTCGTTGACCTGCGAGTGTTTCTTGTCCGTCGCGAAGTTCCCCTCCAGATAGAAGTTCTCGACGTAGCCGGGGAACTCGCTGAGGATCCAGTTACAGGCCGCGAAGGTGGCCTTCCCGACCATGTTCTGCCCGGCGGCGTCCCCGGTCTTGAAGTCGAACCGGAGGAAGGCGAGGTTGTTGGTGAGGTAATCTTCGATCTCGACCAGTTCGGCGACGCTGGAGGTCTCTTCGGCTTTCGCCTTGACCGTGTCGTAGTGATCGAACACCCAGTCCCGGAAGTCACGGGCGGTACGGGCGTCCTCGAAGACGAAGACGGGCGCGCGGTTCATCCGGTCGTCGACGACGGTGGTCTTCACGCCGCCCGCGAGGTTCAGCGCCTTCATCCCGCGACTGTAGGAGGCCACGAGGGTGCCCTCGGTGGTCGCCAGTGGGATCGGGTACTCGCCCTCGGCGTGTTCGCCCTCGACCTTGAGCGGGCCGGCCAGTCCCATCGGCATCTGGGCCACGCCGACGAAGTTCTCGATGTTGCCCTCCAGTTCCCCCGGATCGACGGAGTACTCCGCGATGTGGTCGAGGTCGGTGTCGGTCTGCTCGGCGACGTACTCGTGGCGCTCGGCGATGGCGTCCTCGCTGTAGTTGTCGGTCTCGTCACGGGGGACGCTCGGAATCGTCTCCTCGTCGCGGATGGTATCCGTGACCGACAGCGACAGCGAGCCGAACGGATGGGCCACGAAGTCGATCTCGATTTCGTGGTCGCCGGTCGGCAACTCCAGGTCCGCGACGGTGACGTACACCGTGCGCCCGACCGGGAACCCGATGGAACTGTCCTCGTCGACCTCCGTCAGCGCGTAGGTCTCCCCCTCCGAGGTTTCGAGGGTCACGTCACCGGGGAGTACCTCGTCCCCGTTGATCGTCAGGCGCTCGACGCCGCCGAACTCGGCGTCCTGCAGCCTGTTTTTCACCTCGAAGCGCACCCCCTCGTCGGTGTTCGTGAGACTCCCGTAGGTGTAGAGCCGCTTCAACACCTTCTCGGGTACGTCGAGCGAAACGACGCCGTTTCCGCCGACGAGGTTCGCGTAGAGCCTGTTCAGTATGCCGCTGTCGGGCTTCGGGACGACCATGGTGCTCAATTATTCCAGAAATGTCGGGATTAAAATTTTCCAAACACCTAATGAATGACCGAAGATTTACGCACTGACACGTAAAATACCCCGAACGCATCCGGGTGGGGAAGTCGTGGGGACCGAACCAGCGAGGCTCCGGACCGACCCGGAGGCAACCGGCAACCGTCCCGTCACGACGGCTATCCGTCCGGCGACCGAAGGTTCGGGAGTGACGACGCTCCAGACGCTCGTCCGTGACGAACGCGTCAACGCCGCGCTGGGCTGGACGGCTGTCGCCGCCCTCGCCGCCACTGCCGGCTGGAGTCTCGCCCAGGGCGACGTTCTCTGGGCCGTGTTCGGGCTGTCGAGCGCTACCGTCACGGTGTTGCCGGCGGTCTGGGGACGCGATCCGCTCCGGATGCTGCCCGCGGAGGTGCTGGCGGTGCTGGCCGCGCTCGTCGTCCTCCGCGTCGTCGGTGTGACAGAGGCGTTCGCCGGATACGGGGCGACGGCGGCGCTCGCGCTCGTCATCGCCGTCGAGATCGACGTGTTCACCCGCGTCGAGTTGACCGGCTGGTTCTCCGTCCCCTTCGTCGCGATCACGACCGCAGCGCTGGCCGCCGTCTGGGGGATTCTGGAGTATACGTCGGACCTGTTTCTCGGCACGTCGATGCTGGCCGATACGGCCGACCTGATGTGGGATCTGGTCCTCGCGACGGCCGTGGGTGTCGTCGGAGGGCTGGTCTTCTGGGCGTACATCCACCGGTACCACGACGGTCTGGACGGCCCCGACGGCGACCGTCGGCGACCGCCGGACCGCGACGTGGTTCCGGTCTCGGAGTCGCGGCTCCGCTATCCCGTCCACGGCATGCGGGCCGTCCTCCTGCTGATCGTCGCGGGCGGACTGGTCACCGGACGGTTCGCCCTCGTGTTCAACACGGCCATGGCGCTCGCCGTGACGCTGGCCCCGGCCGCGGTCCGCTGGCGGTACGACCGCCCGCTCGCGGCCGGGCTGACCTTCTGGCTCACGACCGCCGCCTTCCTCCACGCCGTCGGGTCGCTCGGCCCCTACGAGATGTTCGGCTGGTACGACCAGGTGACCCACGTCCTCTCGGCCGCGCTGGTCGCCGGTCTCGGCTACGCCACCGTCGAGGCGCTGGATCGCTACTCCACGTCCGTCGCCTTCCCCTCGGAGTTCCGGGTCCTCTGTACCGTGCTGATCGTCCTCGCCTTCGGCGTCCTCTGGGAGGTCATGGAGTTCGCGACGGGCGGACTCTCCACGCTGCTGGGCGGCGAACCGGTGCTGGCCCAGTACGGCCTCTCGGACGTGGTGCTCGACCTGCTGTTCGACGGCCTCGGCGGACTGGCGGTCGCGCTCTGGGGCACCCGGTACTTCGACGGCGTGTCGACCTTCCTCACCCGCCGGCTCCGCACGGGCGACTAGCCCCCGCCGGCCGAGCCGGCTACGTTTCCAGTCGGTCGAGCACGGCGTCGGCGTCGTAGTTCAGCGTCAGCTCCCGCGAGCGACCCCGGCCGTCCACGTCGGTGTAGGTGGCGTCGATGATCCCCAACCGATCGAGTTTGTTGATGATCTCCGAGTACCGGGTGTAGCCCAGATCGGTCCGGTCGTTGAAGGTGTCGTAGACGTCGCCGGCCTGTTCGCCGGAGTGTTCGGCGATCACCGCGACGAGGGCGGCCTCGCTGTCCGAGAGCCCCTGTAGCGCCCGCGAGAGGTGGACGAACTTCGATTTGTCGTAGGCCTCTTCGACGTCCTCGACGCTGACCTCCGTCGAGGCGCGCATCTCGGCGTTCAGCCCAGCCCGGCGGAGCAGATCGATCCCGACCCGCAGGTCACCGTTGGACTCGGCGGTGAGTTCGGCCACCCGGTCGAGTTCTCTGGGCGAGATCACGCCGTCGTGGAAGCCGCGGTCGACGCGTTCGTTCAGGATGTCGACGATCTCGCTCTCGTCGTATTTGGGGAAGTAGACCTCCTCGGGGCGGAACACCGACTGGACGCGCCCGTCGAGTTCCTCGATCACGTCCAGATCCAGATCCGAGGAGATACAGATGACGCCGATCTTCGCGCCGGCGTGTTCCTCGTGGGCGCGCAGAAGCGAGTACAGCGTATCGGAGGCCTCGTTCTCGTAGAAGAGGTAGTTCACGTCGTCTAGGGCCACCACGAGGACCTCCTCGTCGTCGACCAGGCGGTCGGTCACCTGCTCGAACAGCCGCTTGAAGGAGATGCCCGAGGAGGGCGGTTCGTAGTCGAAGATCCCCTCGAACAGTCTGGAGAAGACGGAGTAGCGGGTGCCGTTGACCTGGCAGTTGACCCGGACCGCTCGCACGTCGGTGGTCTCGGCCCGGAGTTCGGTGAACAGTTTCTGGATCGCCGTCGTCTTCCCGGTCCCGGGCGGGCCGCGGGCGACGACGTTCAGCGGCCGCGAGCCCCGGACCGCCGGCCGGAGGGCGTACTTCAGGCTCTCCATCTGCGAGTCGCGGTGGTGGAACGTCTCGGGCAGGTAGTCGATCTCGAAGACGTGCTCGTCTCGAAACACCGACTCGTCCCACGAGAGCATCCCCTCCTCGGGGTCGTCGGTCATCAGTTTCACCACGCTCCCCGTCGCACTTAGTGTTTCGCCAGCACTCACGTCCCAGTTACGGGCAACTCGACGACGAACACGGCCCCGGACTCGTCGTCGGCCCGGTCCTCGACCCACACCGATCCGCCGTAGCTGTCGACGAGACTGTAGACGAGATAGAGGCCGATCCCCGACCCCGGACTCTCCAGCCCCTTCTCGTCTTTCCCGAAGATCGTCTCTTTCTGCCCGTCGGGGACGCCGGGGCCGTCGTCGGCCACGCGGACACGGACCACCTCGGCGTCGCGCTCGGCCGAGACAGTGACGGTCGGCGACTGGCCGTCGTTGTGCTGGACCGCGTTGTTCAGCAAATTCCGGAACACCGAGGGGAGCATGCCGTCGGCAGCGACCCGGGTGTCGGGCAACTCGCCCTCGATCTCGACGGTCGCGTGCGGATAGGACTCGCGGTGCTTCTCGATCTCCGTCCCGAGGGTGTCGGCGAGGTCGGTCGGCTCGGGTTCGATCTCGCCGTCGCCGACGACCACGTCGACGTGATCGCGCGCAATCTCGGTGAGTTCGACGACGTGCTCGCTGGCTCGCGCGATCCGCTCCAGTGCGTCCCGACCGTCCTCGCCGACGTGGGCTTCGAGCGCCTCCAGCCACGCCAGCACGACGGTCATGTCGTTGCGGATGTCGTGGCGCACGACGCGGTTGAGGACCTCCAGCTGTTCGGTCCGCTCGGCCAGCTGTCGCTGGTGTTCGACCCGCTCGGAGATGTCCCGGACCGTCCCGATCACCTTCCGCAACTCGCCGTCGAACCGGACCGCCGACAGCCGGACCTCGATCACGCCGAAGATTCCGTTCGGCGACTCCAGATCGAGTTGCGTCCGGTCGTCGCCACTCTCGACGAACGCCTCGAAGGCCCGCTCGAACTGTTCGACCGGCTCCGGGCCGGACACGCTCTCCTCGGCGAAGACCCGCGCTGTGTTCCCGAGCCAGCGCTCTCGGTCGATTCCGGTCACCTCGGTGATCCGCGGGTTGACGTACTCGATGGTCCCGTCGGTGTCGAAGACGTACACGCCGTCGCTGACGTTCTCGACGATGGTCTCGTAGAGCGTGGCTTCCCGTTTCGAGTCCTTGAGATCCGAGATGTCGCGGGTCCGGGCGAGCCCGATCTCGCCATCGGCCGTGTCGACGATCGACAGCGCCACCTCGGTCCAGAAGTGGGTCCCGTCGCTGTGCCGTTTTCGCCACTCGACCGTCGTCGATCCGTCTTCGCGTGCCCGTTCGACGAGCGTTTCCCGATCCGCAGGCCACTCCCAGCCGTCAGCCGTCACGTCCGACAGCGTCACTTCGTCCAGTTCCGTCTCGTCGTAGCCCACCAGTTCACAGTACCGCTCGTTCGCGTCGACGATGCCCCCCGTGTCGGGGTCGAAGACCACGAGAGCGTCGACCGCGTTCTCGAAGAGTGCGCGGTAGTCGACCTGCCCAGCCATTCCCACGTACTATGGAGATCCAACACATGACGTTTTGGGACAGGTCGGCTCCCGACCCTCCGCTTCGAGTCGACTCGGCCCTGCAGCTGTTTGGCTTCGTCCGGAATCTCGCTCCAGGCGACGCTCTCTTGCTCGACGACGTTCTCGGGGCCCATCACGTCGGCGCTCAGCACTGTCGCGGCGGCGACCGCGCACGTTGGCCGCCCGGTGGCTCGCCCACGGGGTTCGCGCCCGGCCGGTTCGCCGAACCGACGACGATCCGATCGACCATGCCGTAGGTCTCGTGTGGCGGGCACGTGAAGTCGTGGACACCCTCCCGCTCGAAGGTGTACAGCCAGTCCACGGACGGGCACGGAAACAACTCGCGGCCACGCCGGGATTGAAAAAGAGTTAACACGACGAGGTCGGAAGCACCTGCCAACACGTCCGGGGGGACGTGGGGGAATCTGGATGTACTGGCTCGCGGCACTGTCTCTCGGGTCGGCTCTCGCGGTCGTCACCGCGGCGGTCGTCGATCGCTGTCGGGCGACCGCGGCCGCGCGGCCGATCTCGATCGCGAGTGCGATACCTGTGCTCACCGGGACCGCGAGTGCGAGCGCTGCCGGTCAGGTCGGAACGGTCGCGTGCCAGCTCGGTATCGGCGACCTCGTCACCTTCGCCATCGCCGCCCTCGCTGTGTTCCACGTCGTGGCGGGGGCGATCAAGGCGACGTCGGCGTTCGACCATCTCGGCTCGACCCGCGCCGACCGTCAGCGACAGGGCCGACGCGCCATGATCGGCGCGCTCCAGGTGACCGCCGGCGCCTTTTTCCCCGTCCTCGTCGGCGCCATCTTCACCGTCGTCCTGGACTTCGAACTCGGCGCGTGTATCCACCTGATCTGAGCTACGGGCCGCTCCACTCCGCTCACGGGCTTCGGCCGTTCGCGTGTCGAGACTCTCCTTCCAGTCGAGTCTCGCGGTCGCCGTTCGCATTTTGGAGGCGCTCCCTGCGGTCGCCCTCGCTGCTCGCGGGTCACTCCGTTCCCCGCTCGCACGTTCGGCGGTCCTCCCTGCGTCGCCGGCGCGTAGCGCCGGCTGCACGAGGGATCTTCGATCCCTCGCCGGTCGAACCGCCCTGCTCACGGCTCCCTGCGGTCGCCGTTCGCATTTTGGAGGCGCTCCCTGCGGTCGCGCCTCCCTATTCGAACTTCGCCAACAACCGCCGATAGAACGCTTTCGACCGCTCCTCCCCGTCCTCGGCCAGTTTCTCGACGATCAACTCCGGCGTCGACCGCGCCAGCTCACCCTTGACCGGCGACCGGTTCACCCGAAGCTCCCCGTCCTCCAGCCCGACGGCCTGAATCCCGTCGACCTGCACGTCGAAGTCGGCGGCCGCCCGGATCTCCCGCGCGAGGTGAGAGACGAACACGGCCGTCGCGCCCCGCTCGTCCAGCGCCTCCAGAATTCCGGCCATGATCTTCGCGCTCGCGCCCGGCTCCGTGATCGACTCCAGTTCGTCCACGAGCACGAGCTTGCGGGCCGGTGCGGGCGACTCGTCGCCGTCTCCCCCGTCGCTCCGCTCGTCACCGACGCCGGTCACCAGCCCGCCGAACTCCCGGAGCGTGGACTCGAAGGCCCCCGCGTCCAGCGTCCCCTGCGTCTTGGCGTGGTAGTGCAACTCGGCCAGTCGGCCGACGCGGGCCTCCTCGGCGGGCACCGGTAACCCCATGTGCGCGAGGATCACGACGAGTGCCACCAGATCCAGCGTCGAGGTCTTCCCACCGCTGTTGACGCCCGACAGAAGCGTCACGCCGTCGACGCCGTACTCGACGGGTTCGACGGCCTCGAAGGGCACGTCCAGCAGCGGTGAGCGCCCGCCCTCGATCCGAAAGCCCGCCTCGTCGGAGAGGGTCGGCATCGTGCAGTCGAACTCCCGGGCGAAGCGTGCGATAGCGAGTTCCACGTCCAGATCCAGCGCGGCGTCGACCAGTTCCTCGGCGGCCGGCCGCGCGTCGGCCAGTTCGCCCGCGAGTTCCCGCTTGCGCCGGGTCGCCCGCCGGTCGCGGGCCGCGGTCAACTCTTCTCGGAGGCGGGCGACGACGTTCTCGTCGCGCTCGACGGGAAACGTGGGGTCGTCCGGGAAGGCCTGCCGGGCGATGCTCTCGGTGTCGCGCAACTGCAACGCGTCCACGAGGTGGTCGCGGGCGGCCGCGACGGCGTCGGCGTACTCGTCGGCCAGTTCCCGACTCAACAGTGAGTCGACGCCCGCGCCGCGCTCGACCAGCGTCAGGAGGTCCGCGCCCTCGATGGTCACGTCCCGCTCCTCGATGGCCTCGCGGAGGCGGTCGTTGGCGACGGACTCGGCGGTCGAGACCGCGGCGTCCAGATCGTCGACGGCCGTCGAGAGCCGGTCGAGTTCCTCGTCGCCCCGGACCGCCCCGTCGTCGTCGAGCTGTTCGAGGCCCGACTCCAGCGCGTCGAGATCGCAGTCCACGTCGATGTCTGCCAGCTGGGCGACCTCGGCCGCCGCCCGCAGGCTGTCGCGGTTGCGCGCAAAGAAGGTCAGTACGCGCTCGGGGACGACCTCCGCCGGGTTCTCTAACGCCGCCGGTTCGACGCGCACGTCGCCGTCGAGTTCGACGCCCGCGAACGTCTCGTCGAGCGCAATCACGGTCGCGTACCCCCGCGCCAGTTCCGAGAGCTTGCGGGCGTCGTCGACGAGTTCGACGCTGACCTCCGGGATCGCCTCCTGTGCGCGGGCGTAGGTCTCGGCGTCGCCGGTCGCCAGACAGCGGTCGCGGATCCGGACGTCGCCGGGTTCGTCGAGTGGCTCTACGTCGGCGAGTGCGTCCAGCACCGCGGGATCGGGGTCGCGCTCGGTCGCCGTACTGGCGAACGCGCGGACCTCCTCGATTCGAGATTCGGTAGCGCTGGGATAGATCGTCTCCAGTCGCCGGGCGGCGTAGTCGGTGACCGTCCGTTCCTGGAGCAGGCCGAGTGCGTCGCGGTAGAGTTCGCGGGCGCGATCGGTTCCGAGAAAGCCGCCTGGGTCGTCGTGGTCGCGCCGGATCGCACCGCGAGCGATGCGGGCCGCCCGGCCCGCGCTGATGCCGGGCGCGCGGGCGATGGCGGCCACGTCGCCCTCCCGGAGCGCGCGCTCGGGATCGTCGAGTTCGGCCAGTCGCTCGGCCGTCTTCGCGCCGACCCCGGGAATCGCTTCCAGGTCCATCGCCCCCTCCTACCGAACCCGGGGCCAAAAGCGTTCCCGGGTCGCGTGGGTGACTCCCCGCCCGCGGAGCCGAGACAACGGGCTTTTGCGCCGTGACGGCCAAGTCGGGGCCATGGCAGCCGAGGACACCAGTGTCGACGCGGACGCGGTTTCGGACAAGATCGCGGCCGTCCGCGACGACCTGGCCGAGATGGACGGCGTGTTGATCGCCTTCTCCGGCGGCGTCGACTCAAGCGTCGTCGCCGCCCTCGCCCACGACGCCCTGGGCGAGGACGCCGTCGCCTGCACCGCCAAAAGCGAGACCCTCCCCGCCGAGGAACTGGAGGACGCCAACCGGGTGACCGACGAGATCGGTATCCGCCACGACATCGTCGAATTCTCGGAACTCGCCAGCGACGAGTTCGTCGCCAACGGCGAGGACCGATGCTATCACTGCCGGTCGATGCGCCTCTCGGCGATGTACGACCACGCCCTCGAACTCGACATCGACGTGGTCTGTGACGGCACCAACGTCTCCGACACCGGCGAGGGGCATCGGCCGGGCCTCCGGGCCGTCGAGGAACTCGACGCCTACTCGCCCCTGCTCGAACACGGCATCACCAAGCCCGAGGTCCGCGAGATCGCCCGCCGGTACGATCTCTCGGTCGCCGACAAACCCTCGATGGCCTGTCTCTCCTCGCGGATCCCCACGGGACTCGAAGTCACCGAGGATCGCCTCTCCCGCATCGAGAAGGCCGAGCGCCTGCTGCGGACGTGGGGCTTCGAGCAGTTCCGCGTGCGCGACCACGACGACCTCGCCCGCATCGAGATCGCCGAGGACGAACTCGACGTGGCCCTCGACCCCGACTTCGTGCGGGCCGCCCGCGACCACATCGGCGACCTCGGCTTCGACCACGTGACGCTGGACCTGCACGGGTATCAAACTGGGAGCGTGAGTCCCGACGAGGAGGACGACGAACCGCTCGTCGAGGACGTGTTCGACGCCGACTACCCGACCGGGGAGTGACCGTCGGCGAAACTGGACAGACGACGAGGCGATCGTCAATTCCCGGGTTGCCCGAACTACTCGCCTCGTTCCTCACTGGATTGGAGCGTCCGGTTCAGTTCCGCCACTGACCGAGACAGGTTCCACAACTGAAAGGCGATCACGACGAGGAGAGCGATGACGATGGCCGCAACTGTGAACTCGACCGACACGAACGCAGACCCGAGAATTAACGACCCGAGAAACAGTGCAAGCAAGAGCCTCGCGAACGACTCCGAACTGATACCGCTGGACAGATCGGATTCCTCGTCGTGACTGGACATCGTTGGTAGCCGAATCGATCAGCGTCTCACTTACTTCTTCGGCTCGGAAACCGGCCGTTCGATCACCGACCTGTCGCTCCGACCCGGCTCCGTCACTCACTCCAACGCCTCGACGTCCCGATACCCGGTCTCGTTCTCCCGCAAAACTTCGGTCTCGCCGGCCTCGTGATCGTACCGGAGTTCGTTCACCGCGCAGTTGCGCTGTGAGAGCGTCGTGATCGCCGTCGGGAGGTCGGTCCCCCGGACGTGCGCGAGCAGGACGTAGATCGGGCCGCCGTGGGTCACCACCAGCACCTCCTCGTCCGGGCCGGCCTGCTCCAGCAGGTCCTCCCACGCGACGAGGACGCGCTCGCGCGCTCCGAGGAGGCTCTCGCCGCCAGCGGGGCGACTCTCCAGGCCGAGCATCCCGACCGAGCCGCGGTGTTCGGGGAACTCGCCGAACACCTGTTCGTAGGTCAGTCCCTGAAACTCGCCGAAGGAGCGCTCGCGCCAGCCTTTCGTGAACTCGGGGTCGGGGAAGTCGCCGCCCTCGCGAACCATGGCCGTGGTCTCGCGGGTTCGCCGGAGGTCGGAGGCGACGATTCGGTCGAGGTCGTACGACTCCGCGAGGTGGCGGCCGGCGGCGCGGGCCTGCTGGCGGCCGCGATCGTTCAGCGGCGACGCGGCCCACCCCTGGATTCGCCCCTCGCGGTTCCACTCGGTCTCGCCGTGCCGGAGTACGACGACCGTCGTCATCACGTGGCGGTTCGACGGGGGTCGAAAAGAGTGTGCAGGTTCGCTACCGACTGCGTCGCCAGCGCCACAGCGCGAGGCCGCCCTCGTAGACGACCAGGACCGCGCCGACGGCGACGGCCGTCTCGACCGTCGAGAGGTAGGTCACGTCCAGATTCCGGAGCAGCGTGGGGTCCGGGCTGGCGAGGTAGCCGGCGGCGACCGCACCGAGCCAGACCGGGACCCGGACACGCGCCAGTAGTTTCCGGACCCGGTAGTCGGCAGTGACCCGGCGGACGAGGCGGTTGAGACCCTCGAAGATGGCGATGATGGCGATGCCGACGACGATCGGCGTGGCCGAGGTCAGCCCGAGGGAGGCGAGCCCGTCGATCACGACGGTCGGGAGCCGGTCGTAGTAGCCAGCCGGCATCGGGGCCGGGCTGACGACGTAGGCGACGGCCGCGGTGAGGGTGTAGACGAGCGGGCGCAACATCGCGACCTGCTCGACGGCCGAGGTGTGGGCGTCGGTCCCGGTCCAGCGGAGCAGGCCCAGCGTCCCCTCGAACAGGACGACCATCGTCGACGCGACCAGAATGGGGGCCATCCCGGTCGGGTCGGGGCTGAAGAAGAAGGCGAGGGTGAGGAAGCCACCCCAGAAGTAGAGCCGGCGGGCTTCGAGCCACCGGCGGGTGGTGATGCCCATCATGATCGCGAGCATGACGAACAGCGGAATCTGGAAGATGAAGGCGAACAGACCGAGCATCATCACCATCAGGTTGAACGTCTCCGAGAGGCCGAAGGCGATGACTGCCGCCTCCTCAGAGTAGTAGAGGAAGTAGGTGAAGATTGCCGGCAGGACGAGGAAGAAGGCGAAGGCGACGCCGACGCCGGCGAGGACGAGGCTGGTCGGGACCGCCGCGAGGTAGTACTTCCGTTCGCGGGGGTAGAGCCCGGGGCGCATGAACAGGTACGTCTGGTAGACGAACACCGGAAGCGCGACGATGAACCCGGCCAGCGACGACACCTTCAGCCGGGCGATCATCAGGGAGAGCGGGTGGTAGACCCGGGGACAGGACGAGGCGGTCGCGCCGGCCGGTGGCGGGCACTGGGAGGCCACGCCCGGGAGGAAGGAGAACCACAGGAAGGTGATCAGGCGGTCGGCGAAGGGGAAGGCGACGCCGGCGACGGCGGCCATCGCCAGGACGACGATGCCCAGTCGGCGAACCATCTCCTCGATGTGCTCGGTGAGGGGCATCTCCTCGTCGTCGGGGGCCCCCGGGGTTCCCGTTCCGGCCCCGTGATCGGGCGGCTCGCCGCCCGGGGTCGGATCGGGCTCCGGGCGGTCGGGGCTCTCGATGTCCATCTCGGAGTAGAGCCCCGTTTCGCCGTCGCTCATGTGAGGCGGATTAGCCGGTGGGGTGTTGTAAACTTTCTTTTCCCGGCCCCGACGCGGCCACGCGCATCGAAAAGGTTGATAACCGGGTGTCGGCAACCACCGCACGATAATGTCCGGGGCGATCGACGAGGACACCCGCCGAGCCGTCGACAGCGGCCGGCAGACGATCGGTGCGATGCTGTCGGCCGCACAGTCACACCTCCAGAAGGTGTTCGTCGTCGCCGTCCTCGGCCTCATGGGGACGATATACGCTCTCCGGGAGTTCGGCTGGGCGATCCTGAAAGAGGACCTGTTCGCCCGGCTGGCCGCCGAAAATCCCGAGGCGTTCGAGTCGACCAAGATCGTCGCTCGAACCCCATTCGACGTCATCCTGTTGCAGGTGAAGATCGGCCTCGTGGTCGGTATCCTGCTCGCGCTCCCGGTCTTTCTCTGGTACTCGCGGGACGGCCTCCGGGAACGCGGCCTCTGGCCCGGCGAGCGCGTCGCCCGCTGGAAGGTCGCCGTCCTCGCGCTCATGTCGCTCGGCCTGCTCGGCGTCGGCGTCGCCTACGGGTACTACGTCTTCTTCCCCATCATGTTCGACTTCCTGGCGACCAACGCCTACAACGTCGGGTTCCAGCCGACCTACTCCATCGTCAAGTGGGCCGAGTTCGTCTTTTTGCTGACTATCTCCTTCGGGCTAGCGGCCCAGTTGCCCCTCGTGATGAGCGCGCTGACCTACTCGGGCATCGTTCCCTACGAGACCTTCCGGGACAAGTGGCGTCACGCCGTCGTGGCCATCTTCGTCTTCGGGGCGCTGTTCTCCCCGCCCGAACCGTTCACCCAGATCATGTGGGCGATCCCACTGCTGATCCTCTATGGCTTTTCCCTCCAGCTGACGAAGATCGTCGCCATCGCCAAGCGGAGCGGGAGCGAGGTGGACGTGCCGGGCGTCGCCCGCGACCGCTGGAACGTGCTGGCCGGCGTGGCCCTCCTCGCCGGGGCCGCCGTCTACGCCTTCTTCACCCGCGGCGGCGTCTCGGCGGCCAACCGCGTCATCGCTGCCATGCCGTTCGAGACCTCCTTCCGGGTCGCCGGGGCCGGCCAGCTACTCGGCCTGCCCGAAACGGCCGCGGCGGCACTGCTCGCCGTCGTCGTCGCCGCCTTCGCGACCGGGGTCGCGCTGCTGCTCGCCCTCTCGCGAGCCCTCGGTGCGGCCGACCGGGCGCGGCCCACCGGCCCGGCACCGGCCAGCGCCGGCGCCCCCTCGGAGATCAGCCTCGATCCCCTCGACGCGGGCGGGGTGCGAGCGGCTCCCCCGGAGGTCTTCGCCGACCTCTCGGAGGACGAGGCCGTCGCGAAGGCCCGCGCCGCCATGGACGCCGACCAGCCGGAGAAGGCCGAAGCGATCCTCGACCGGTACGACGAGGTGCAAGAACAGCTCGAAGCCCGCGAGCAGGCGGCCGAGGGTGAGACCGACGCCGAGGCCGAGGATGCGGACGCCGGCACGGCAACGGCGACCGCCGCGGGCATGGTCGACGCCTTCACCGAGGACGAGACGACCGAGGAAGACATCGGCGGCTACTACTACGACATCGCCTTCATCCTGGAGTCTTTGACCTCCAAGGCCTTCCGGCTGGTCGGCCTGTTCATGATCGTGATGGGCGGCTCGTTCGTCTGGCTCTACCAGGGCGGTATCCGACGGGTCAAGAACCTCTTTTTCGGCCAGGTGCCCGCCGGCGTCGGCGGGAGCATCGACATCGTCACCCTCCATCCCGTCGAGGCGCTCATCTTCCAGATCAAGTTCTCCACGCTGCTGGCCATCGTGACGACGCTCCCGCTCTTGCTATACTACGCCTGGCCGTCGATGAAGGCGCGCGGGTGGGTCCGTGGCGACGCCCGCGTGATGCTGGTCTGGGGCGGGTCGCTGATCGTCGGCCTGATCGTCGGGAGCGTCCTCGGCTTCCTCTATATCGCGCCGTCGATCATCTCCTGGCTGGCCGCCGACGCCATCAACGCCAACATGGTGATCGCCTACCGGATCAACAACTTCGGCTGGCTGGTCATCTACACGACCGTCGGGATCGGTCTCCTGATGGAGGTGCCCGTCTCGATGGCGCTGTTCCACGTCGGCGGGGTCGCCTCCTACCACACCCAGCGCAAGTACTGGCGGGAGGTCGTCGTCGGGATGTTCGCCGTCGCAGCGTTCGTCTCGCCCCGCGGCGTGTTCACCATGCTGTTGATAGCCATCCCGGCCGCAGTGGCGTACCTCGCCGGCCTGGGACTGCTCTGGCTGATCACCCTCGGTGGCCGCCGGGGCCGCCCACAGCCACAGGAGCCCAGCGTGGAGTAACCCGCAAGTAGTCTTCCAGCATCAGGCATCCAGTTTGAAACTACCACGACAATTGACACTTTTGGCGTCGTGACGAACTCCGTCGCATGGTAATCGACGACCCGGCCGACAGTGACGACCGATCGGAACGCGCCGAGGTAGACGACCGCGACGACCGGATCGTTCACCGCCGGATCGAACCCGATCCCGCCGACGCCGACTACCGGCTCCTCCAGTTGATCGCCGAGGTGGAGGGAATCGACGTGACCGAACTCCCACCGATCTACGACCGGATCGACCACCTCGTCACACGGATGTACGAGGACCCGCCCTCCGCCGAAGCCCAGGCCCAGTTGAAGTTCTCCTACGCCGGCTACCGCATCACGCTCGACCAGGACGGCAACGTCTCGCTCATCAAGATCGCCGACGGCCTCCCGTCGGACTGACCGCCATCCGAGTGAGCGACCGAAACCGGTAAGCCACGCTTCCGGTATTATCCCGGTATGCCCAAGATAAGCGTCGAGGTGCCCGAGGAGTTGCTGACGGATCTGGACGATCACGTCGGCGAGAACGGGAAGTTCGTCAACCGGAGTGAGGCGATCCGGGCCTCGATCCGGAAGACGCTCGACATGCTGGACGAGATCGATCAGCGCCAGGGCCGACTCGACGATGAGTGAGCGCACACCGCTGGCGGCCGCCCAGGTCGCCCTGATCGCGCTGTTCGTCACGGCGCTGGTGACCGCGCAGGTGACGGCCGCGAAGATCCTGGCCTTCTCGATCCCGGTCTCGCTGCCGGTGACGGGCGCCACGCTGATCCTGCCCGGTGCGGCGCTGGCCTACGCCCTCACCTTCTTCGCCTCGGACTGTTACGCCGAACTGTACGGCAAACGGGCCGCGCAGGTGATGGTCAACGTGGCCTTCCTGATGAACGGCGTCCTCCTAGTACTGATCTGGAGCACGATCCTCGCACCGGCCGCGGCGACCAGCATCGACCCCACGCAGTTCCGGCAGGTGCTCGGCGCGAGCACGAACATCGTGATCGCGAGTCTCGCGGCCTACCTCGTGAGTCAGAACTGGGACGTGATCGTCTTCCACCGGCTCCGGGAGGCGACCGACGGCGACGCGCTCTGGCTCCGCAACGTCGCCTCGACGGCCTCCAGCCAGCTGATCGACACGCTGATCTTCGTCACGCTGGGCTTTCTCGTCATCCCCGAACTGCTGGGCGTCGGCGTCGCACCGCCCCTCCCGGTGATCGCCAGTCTGATCGTCGGCCAGTACCTCCTCAAACTCCTGATCGCGCTGGTCGATACGCCATTCGTCTACGCCGTCGTCGGGTTCGTCCGGTCGCGCGACGCGACGATCCCGACGACCGAGCGCGAGCCCCAGTAATTACTCCGCCGGCTGGGCGAAGGCGTACTTCGGTTTGACCTCGTCGACCCGCACGTCCAGTTCCTCGCCCTCCTCGGCTCCCGAGACGAACAGCGTGTACCCCTCGACCTTGGCGATGCCGTCACCCTCGTGACCCGTGTCGACGATCTCGACGGTCACCGTCTCCCCCTCCGATACTGGGGCGGTGAGTCGCCCTTTCGCGACCAGGAACAGTTCCGACGACGACTCCCGGGATGCATCCGGGCGGACCTCGCGGACGTACTCGAACTCGGGCTCGATGTCGGCTTTCAGGTCGTCGAGGTCCTGGCCGTCGAACACCTTGGCGACGAAGTCACCGCCCGGACCGAGCAGATCCAGGGCCACCTCCAGCGCCTGTCGGACGAGGTGGACCGAGCGGGCGTGATCGAGGTCGTACTCGCCGGTCATGTTCGGAGCCATGTCCGAGACGACCACGTCCGCCTCCCCGACGATCTCGCGAACCTCGTCTTTCGTCGACTCCTCGGTCATGTCGCCCCGCACTGTCTCGACGCCGTCGAGGGAGTCGATCCGCTGGCGGTCGACGCCGACCACGGTCCCGGCGTCGCCGACTTCCTGTGTGGCGACCTGGAGCCAGCCGCCGGGGGCGGCCCCGAGGTCCACGACGGTCGCGCCCTCGTGGAGGAGGTTCGCCGTCCGGTCGATCTGTTTCAGCTTGTAGGCCGACCGGGAGCGGTACCCCTCCTGTTTGGCCCGGTTGTAGTACTCGTCTTTGCGTGTCATCTGATTGTCGAGGATAGCCCACGGAGGGGTTTACGGGTGTCGTTCCGGCGAGCCGTTCGGTCACTCCCCGTCGCGCCAGCGGGCGAGCGCGCCAGCGCCCGCGAGTCCCGCCAGCGCCGCGAGGGTACCGAAGCCACCGCCGTCGGCCGCGGTCTGTGTCGTCTCTCCCTGATCGTCGGGGGTATCGACCCCCCCTCCGCCCGCGACCTCGCCGAGGACGGAGGTGTCGGCGGCCATCCGTTCGAGTTCGACCCCGACGTACTCCCCTGCACACTGGGTGACGCCGTTGACGACGTACAGGGTACCGCCGGGAACCGAGCGGTCGTCCGGGACGTACAGCCGCATCTCCATCGAGTAGTGGTCGTCGTCTTTGCGGTCGATCAGCAGGATCTGGTAGCCCACGGTCTCGTCGGCCGGCCAGTCCGCGAACGCACACTCGTCACCGAACGAAGCCTCGACCGGGTTCGGGTCCGGATCGACGTGGACGAAATACCCCGGCAGGTTCTCGGCCTGGATTCCCTCGACGGACGGGACGAGCGCACGTGCGGTGATGCCGTCCTGCTGGCCGACGACTGGATCGGTCGCCGCGAGCGTCCCCACCGCCGATCCCAGTCCCGCGAGGACGGTCCGACGTGCGACCGCCGAGTCGGGTTCCGTGTGTCGTGCCATCGTCTCCGTTCCGCCACTGCGAGGCCTAAGCCTTCGTTTCTGCACGAGTAGTCGGCCGGCGACCGTCGCCGATCGACAGCCAGTCCGCACCGAGTGGCCAAGATCCTCACCCGATCGGCCACCGTCCGCCCCGTTCCCGCTCGAACCGGTCGCGGGGAACGGAAAGACGGGACTTTTTAAGAGATGGGGGCGTAGCCCGGGTCAAGATGTTCAACGCCATCGTGAGTGCGGACACGCTCCGGGCGACGCTCGACTCCGTGAGCGTCCTGGTGGACGAGTGCAAGATCCACCTCACGGACGAAGGCATCGAGATCCGGGCGGTCGATCCGGCCAACGTCGGGATGGTCGACCTGCGACTCGACGCCGCGGCCTTCGAGTCCTACGAGACCGACGGCGGGATCATCGGTGTCAACCTCTCGCGACTCGAGGAGTTCGCCGGCATGGCCGATTCGGGCCAGCTCATCCACCTGGAACTCGACGAGGAGACCCGGAAACTCCACGTCCAGATCGACGGACTGGAGGGGACCCTGGCGCTGATCGATCCCGACTCGATCCGACAGGAACCCGACCTCCCCGACCTGGACCTGCCCGCGACGGTCGTCCTCGAAGGGAACGACATCGACCGCGCGGTCACCGCCGCCGACATGGTGAGCGATCACATCGCGCTCGGGGTCAACGCGGACGACGAGGTGTTCTACGTCGACGCCGAGGGTGACACCGACGACGTTCACTTCGAACTCGGTCGGGACGACCTCATCGACCTCGTCGCCGGCGACGCCCGTTCGCTGTTCTCGCTCGATTACCTCAAGGACATGAACAAGGCGATCCCGAAAGACGCCGAGATCGAGATGGAACTCGGCGAGGAGTTCCCGGTCAAGATGCACTTCGACTTCGCGGAGGGTGACGGCAAAGTGACCTACATGCTCGCGCCGCGCATCCAGAGCGATTGACCCCACCGTCTACCACAGTTCTTTTGGTCACGTTGGCCCGCCTTCTTTCCGAGTACTGACCTGTCATGGCTGAACCCGACGACGGGCCGCAAGCGCCCGACCCCGACCCCGAGGAATCGGTCCGTGAGGCCGTCGAGCGGTCCCGGAGCGGCGCGCCGGCGGTCGGCCGGGTCGTCCGCGACCGCTTCTCGACGGACGAGGTGTTCCAGCGCATCATCGCGGCGGCCGACGAGGAGATCACCGCCGGGAGCCGCGAACTGTTCTTCAGCGCGCTGGCCGGCGGGTTCGCCATCACCATCACGTTCCTCCTCTATGCCTCCCTGACGGCCTCGACCGGCGGGGACACGGTGTTGAGCGTGATGCTCTACCCGCTCGGGTTCATCTACATCATCATCGGCGGCTATCAGCTATACACCGAGAACACGCTGCCGCCGGTGGCGCTGACGCTGGAGCGACTGGCGTCGATCCCCGCGCTCCTGCGCAACTGGACCGTCGTGCTGGCGGGCAACTTCGCCGGGGGCGCGCTGGGGGCTGTCGCGCTGGTGTTCGGCGGCGTCCTCTCGCCCGAGGCGGCGACGGCGGCGACCTACCTCGCCGAGAAGGGGCTCGCGACGGCGTGGTGGTCGCTGTTCTCCAAGGCCGCGTTCGCGGGCCTCATCGTCGCCGGCGTCGTCTGGGTGGAGTACGCCGCCCGCGACACCATCTCGCGACTCGTGGTCATCTACCTGGCCTTCCTCGCCATCCCGCTGGGTGGCCTCTATCACTCCGTGGTCTCCTTTACCGAGATGGTGTATCTCGTCTTGCTCGGCGAACTCGCCTTCTTGACCGGGATGGTCGAGTTCGTCCTCCCGGTCCTGCTGGGCAACACCGTCGGCGGCGTCGTGCTGGTGACGATCGTCAACTACTTCCAGACGACCGAGACGCGACTTGAGTCGGCCCGGTTCGAGGGCGCGACCCGTCAGCTCTCGATCCGGGAGTGGCTGTTCGGCGGCTTCGTCGGCCGCTCGTACGTCCCGCTGATCGACACGGCCGAACACGCCGCCGGGAACGGCGACCACCACCGCGTGATCGTCCCCATCGCCAACCCGCGGACCGAGACCCACCTCGTGGAACTGGCCTGCATGCTCGCCCGTGACCACGAGACTGCGACGGTCCACGCCGTCCACGTCATCCAGAAACCTGATCGCCCGACGCGGGGGTACGCCGGGTCGAACCGGCGGCGGATCATCGACGAGTCCGAGGCCCTCCTCGAACCCCTTCACGACACTGCGGCGGGCTACGACGTGGGGTTCGAGACCTCGACGGTCGTCTCCCACCGCTCGTTCGAGGAGATCTTCGACATCGTCCGGCGCAAGAACGCCGACACCGTGGTGATGGGCTGGAGCGACGACCGTCTCTGGACGGCGGCCCGCTCGGACCGGTCGCTGAACGACCTCACCCGCCGGCTCCCCAGCGACTTCCTCATCCTCAAGGACCGCGGGCTCGACGTCTCGAAGGTCCTCCTGCCGACCGACGGCGGGCCGAACTGTGAGTTGAGCGCCTCGGTTGCCAGGATCCTCCAGAACGTCTCGGGGGCGTCGGTGGAGTTACTCCACGTCGTCGACGGGCCCGAAGAGCGCGAGGCCGGCGAGGAGTTCCTCGCCGACTGGGCCGCCGAGCAGGACCTCGCCGACGCGACGATGACCGTCGACGACTCCGGCGACGTGGAGACGGCCATCGAGAACGCGGCCGCCGACTCGTCGCTCGTGATCATGGGTGCGACCGAACGCGGCATCCTCACGCGACTCGTCGCGGACGCGCTGCACATGGACGTGGTCGACGACGTGGACGTGTCGGTGCTGCTGACCGAGCGCAAGGGCGGCGGGCTCCTCAACCGGCTGTTCGGCCGCCGATAACGCCCGTCACACGCGCGTCTGACGCATCGTTTTGTAGGAGGAGCGACCATACTGTGGTATGCCGAGCCTCTCGGAGGCCTACACCGACCGACGGGACCGCGGGAAGCGTGATCCGCGCCGGATCGCGCTGGGCGCGGCGGTGTCGCTGTCGGGCGCACTCGCGCTCGTCGCCGCTCTCCTCGTCGTGACGACCCCACTGGGGGACCTCCTCGGGGCTACCGACGGCATCGCCGCCAAACACATGGGTGGCGTGCTCGCCGGACTGGGCGGGCCGGCCGTCCTGCTCGGGGTCGTCGCCGTGTTGCCGTCGAAGCGTCGCCAGCAACTCGGCGTGGTCGCTGGTTCGCTCGTCGCCGTCGCGGGCGTCTACCTGTTCTCGGTCGCGTACCCGGCACGCTGGTTCTACGCCGCCGATCCGCTGGTCTTCGAGACGGCCGTCGTCTACTTCCTCGGCGCGTTCGTCGCCCTCTGGTACGTCTTCGTCGCCGTCGCGAACTTCCGGCGGCGCAACGACCCCCACGGCACCGTCACGCTCGAAATCGAGAAGGGCGGGGAGACCCGCCGCGTCGAGGTGACGCCCGCCGAACTGCAGGAGTACCGCTCGAAGATGGCGGACGGCGGGGCGGAAGACGTCGTCACGGAAATCGAGCGCCGGCACGAGCGGTAGCCGCTGATCGGACCGTCGGGTTTATTCGGACCCGGTGGCAACCGAAGTGTCGATGAAGGCGCTCCACGCCCGCTACCCGTTCCTGGCGGCCGCCCGCGAGGCGGTCGAGACCGCCGGCGTCGATCTGGCCGAACTCGTGGCCAGCGACTCCGCGGCGGTCGAGCGCGGTCTGGAGCGCGTCGAGTGGGCCATCACCGAGGGGACCGTCGGCGAGCCACACCGGCGCACCCGCGTCGAGTTACTCTCCTATCCAGTCGCCAGAGTACTGGTCTCGCTGGTCGACGAACACATCCTGTTGCGCCGCTACGCGCAGGCGGAGGCGGCCACGGCGTACGACCGCTTCTCCGAGGAACTGACCGCGACGGCGGAGTTCCAGAGCACCCGCACCGAGCGACTGGATCTGGACGACCTGCTCGCCGAGTTCGACCTCGCGGGGAGCGTCCACGAGATCGGCGGGGAGGGAGACGGCGAGTATCACGTCGACGTCGGCGCGTACCTCGAACACACGGCCGGCCAGTGGGGTGACGAGTGGCGACTGGTCAACCGCCCGCTCGCGGACGGCCGGGTCCCGGTCGACGAGGACGAACTCCTGTTGATCGTCCGGCAGGCCGTCCGCCGTCGCGTCGAGGACGGTCTCCCCCTCTCCGTGCCCGACGCTATCGGGACGGAACTGGAAGAGGAAGCCGAGCGCGTCCGGGAGGTGCTGGCCGATCTGGACCTCACCCGGGACATCGACACGGTCGTCCCGGACCTGTTCCCGCCCTGTATGCGCCACCTGCTCGACAAGGTGCAGAAGGGCGAGCATCTCGAACACCACTCCCGCTTCGCCATCGCCGCCTTCCTGACGAGCATCGGGATGACCACCGACGAGATCGTCGACCTGTTCCAGGTCAACCCCGGCTTCGGCGAGGAGGCGACGCGCTATCAGGTCGACCACATCCGCGGGGACACCAGCCCGACGGAGTACTCCGCGCCGGCGTGTGCGACGATGCAGTCCTACGGCGACTGCGTCAACAAAGACGACATCTGCGAGGACGTGATCAACGAGTCACACCCGCTGAACTACTACGAACACCGGCTCGAGGAGGCCGACGAGGATGAACTGGTGGACTGGAGGGAAGGCGAGGGCGAGGAAGCGGAGTGACGGAGTCGTCTCCGAAAGGCGAGAACGAAGGCGAAGAAACGGCGTGATCGCGTTCGGCCGAGCCGTTCAGACGCCGAGTTACTCCCTGAAGGAGAGCCAGTAGCCGACCAGTGTCATGACGACGATGAACAACCCGACAGCGCCGAGTACGGCGAGGCCACCGGTTCCGGAGAGATTCCCACCGTCGGTTCCGTACGTCATGCCGACGGCGACGACGGTCGCGATGAAGACGAGTACCGCTGCGAACGAGACGCCCGCTTCGACGACCGTCTCCCGCTCGATATTCATATGCGCGGCTTTCATCGGCCCGAGCAAAAGGGCTTCGATGCGGCCGGCGACGGCCGAATTGGTCCCTCTCCAAACTCCCGAAGACAGTGTCTCTGGGGCCTGTGAGTCCGGTGTTCGGGTCGTTCCGGCCGTGCGACTTAGGTAGCTCGGGCCCCTCCCTTCGAACGGACGCAGTGGAACCCAGCAGCGTCTTCGATCGCCGATGTCACGAGCTTCCAAGACCCCGCTCGCGCCCGACCTCCGGGACTGTGACGAGCGGACCGTTCGCGCCTGGACCGAACCGATGGCCGTCACACCGCTCGGCGGCGGCTGTTACCGCGTCGACACCGACCACGACACCTACACCGTCGACGTGCCCGGCCACCGCTGTACCTGCCCCGACTACCACTTCCGGGGGACGAACTGCAAACACCGCCGCCGAGTCGCCATCGAGATCACGCAGGGCCGGCTCCCCGCGCCGGGCCAGCGACGGGCCGACTGCGCCGTCTGCGGCCACGAGTCGTTCGTCCCCGAGACCGACGCGGTCCCGCTGTGTGACGACTGCCGGCTCGACGACGGCGACGTGGCCGTCGACCGCGAGACCGCCGATACACTCGTCGTCCGCCGGGTCCACCCCGACCGCGCGGACGAGTACGTGATCGAGGCAACCGGGGCGAGCGTGGCCGCACACGACACCAACGAGGGGTATCCCGCCGACGACGTCGTGGTCGAGGCGGTCTATCTGGGCGACCAGCTGCGAAACGACGACCCCCGGGTGTACGCGTTCCCCTACTCGCGGCTCCGGCAGGTCGAGGACGCCGATTGACTCGTCGGACTCGTCAATCGAGCCCTCGGTCGCTCCGCTCCCAAGGACGCAGAACTCGTCGATTAGAGCATCTCGACGGCGTCCTCGACCGAGATGTCGCCCCGATCGAACGCCGTCAGGATATCTCGGACGGCCTCGTCGTCCGGTTCGTCCTCGCTCTCGTCGTCGGCCGCCCGTGCGGCCTCTTCGAGCGTGACCTTCTGCGTGTCGCCGACGAATTCCGCGAAGTCGGTGCCGTCGGCGAGCGCCTTGTCTTTCTTGACCCGATAGTTGCCGCCGTCGGTCGTGTAGAGGTCGCCGGGGTGGAAGAAGTACCAGTCTTCACGGTCGAAGCGGACGCCGACGCGCGGTTTCGCGCCGAAGTTCTGGGCGAAGTAGAGCAGGGCTTCGATCTCTTCGCCGTCGAGGTAGATGGGGTCGCCCGAGGAGGATTTGGCCTCGATGGCGTAGAAGGCCTCGCCGTCACCCGCGAGCACGTCCGGGAGCTCTCGCTCGGTGGCGCTCCCGCTGGCGGGGGCGCGCATCACCGCGAACCCGGACTCGTCGAGGGCGTTGACGAGTTCGCGCTCACGGCGGTCGCCTTTCCGATTCGAGGACATGCTACCGGCTTGGCCGGGTGGGGGTAAAAGCACCACGGGAGCGGGGTGGAACTGAACGGAAGCCACTTGAGGCGGCCGCTCCGAGTGGTCGGCGTGACCGGAGTGAGCCGTCGGTGACGGGAACGCCGCTCGCCGTGTACGCGCTGGCGCTGTTGCCCGCGCTCCTCTGGGGCTTTGGCCCCATCTTCGACAAGCGCGGGATGGACGCCGGCGGGACGGCGATCCAGGCCGCCATCGTCGTCGTGGTCGTCGACACCGTCCTGTACTGGCTGGCGCTGCTGGTGACGTCCTGGCCCGACCCGCTCTCTGGGCTGACGCTCGATCTCGTCGCGGTCTTCGCCGTCGCAGGCCTGTTCGGGACCGCGATGGGGCGGATCCTCGTGTTCGCGGGCGTCGCGCGGGTCGGCGCGAGCATCAACAGCGCCGGGATCAGCACGCGCCCGCTCTTTGCGACCCTGCTCGCGCTGGGCTTCCTCGGTGAACCCCTCGGCCCGCTCACTGGGGTCGGGATCGTCGTCCTCGTCGGTGGGCTGGTCGTCCTGACCTACTCGAAGGGCGGCGACGTATCCGGCTGGCGGCCCCGGGACGTGCTGTTCCCGGTGAGCGCGGCGGCGGTGTTCGGGGCGGGGAACGTCCTGCGGCGCTACGGCTTCGGGGACACTGCCGCGACCCCCCTGCAGGCCGTCACGATCAACGAGACCGCGGCACTCGTGGCGCTCGCGGCCTACGCTCTCGCCACGACCGGCACCGATGCCCTCGACACGCCCCGCGAGTCCTACGCGTACTTCACGGGCAGCGGCCTCGTCACGGCGGTCGCCCTGCTCTCTTTCTTCACGGCGCTCTCGATGGAGGCGGGCCGGGTCGCTATCGTCGACTCGCTGGCCGCGACGGCACCCCTGTTCACCACCGTCTTCGCCGCCGTGCTCCTGCGGGACGTGGAGCGCGTGACCCGTGGCGTGGTCGTCGGCGCGCTGCTGGTCGTCGTCGGAGCCGTGCTCGTGACGGTGTGAGACACCCGGATCGACGGCGCGAGCGGTTCGGTCGCCGACATCGCGCCGACCGTTATGTGGTCGCCCCGGCTCTCCGTCGGTAGGATGGGATCGGACTCGTCGGGGAACGACGGTCGGGAGGCGCTCGCACGGTTCGAGCGGACTCTGCCCGAGTCCCACGCCGTGCTGTGGACGGTCGTCATCGTCGCGGCGGCCTTCGACGTGGTGACGACGCTGGTCGGCCTCGCGGCCGGGTTCGAGGAGGGGAACCAGATCGCCCGCGCGTTTCTGGCGACCTACGGCGAGGTCGGGATCGGCCTGCTGAAGTTCGTCGCCCTGGTCGTCCTCGTGATCACCTGGCACGCCCTCCCGGATCGGCCGGCAGAGCTGGTCCTGACCGGCTTCGCCACGCTCTCGGTGCTCACCGTCGCGCTCAACGCGCTCACGCTGCTCTCACTCTGATCGAACTGCGAGAAAGCGTAGCCGTCGGTAGTCGGCCGTCCACGTCTCGCCGTCGAACAGGTCGGGTCGGAGTCGGTCTTCGACCGCCGCGACGACGGCCTCGCGCTCGTCGTCGGACACCTCCGCGAAGAGGCTGTCCCCGAACATCGAGAGCCAGTCGGCGAGTCCCTCGGCACCGCCGTCCAGTTCGGTCGGGCGGTCGAACAGCCGCACGTGGCGGACCTCGAAGCCGTGGGTTTCCAGCCGCGGGGCGTACTCGCCGACGCTCGGGAAGTACCACGGGTGGGTCGCGTCGTGGCCGCGCTCGTCGAGTTCTGCGAGGGTCGCGGTGACGATCCGGTGGACGTTGCCCGTCCCGCCCATCTCTGCGACGAACCGGCCGCCCGGGTCGAGCGCGTCGGCCACGCCCGCGAGCACCCGGTTCTGGTCCATCTCGGAGATCCAGTGGAGCGCGGCGTTCGAGAAGACGGCGTCGAACGGCTCACGGGCGTGAAACGACCGGGCGTCGGCGCGCTGAAAAGACAGATCGGGGTAGTTCTCGCGGGCCTCCCGGACCATCTCCGCCGATCGGTCGATGCCGACGACCTCGCCGGACGGGCCGACGGCCTCCGCGATTTCGGCGGTCAGGTGGCCCGTCCCGCAGCCGAGATCGAGGACGCGCTCCCCCGGTTTCGGGTCGAGCAGGTCGACTACGCTCTCGCCGTACGCGGCGACGTAGCCGTGGTCGTCGTCGTAGTCGTCCGGGTTCCAGCGGTTCCGGGCACCGTCGTCCTCGGCCATGCGCCGTGGTTCACAGCGCGACAGGAAAAACCGACCGGCCGTCTACGTCCCGTGCTGCCACGAGCCCATGTACTCCGCCTGGGCCTCGCTCAGGTCGTCGAAGGCCACACCTTCGGCGTCGAGCTTGATCTCGGCGACCTCCCGATCCAGATCGTCGGGCACGTCGTGGACACCTGCCTCGTACTCGTCGCCGGACTCGACGAGTTCGCGCACACAGACCGCCTGCACGCCGAAGCTCTGGTCCATGACCTCGACGGGGTGGCCGAGCGCCACGGGTGTCGCGAGGTTCACCAGCCGACCCTCCGCCAGCACGTTCAGTTCGCGCCCGTCGGGCATGACGTAGGCCTCGATGCCCTCGCGGGGTTCGGTGACCTCCTCGGCCATCTCCTCCAGCGCGACGAGGTCGATCTCCACGTCGAAGTGGCCGGCGTTGGCGAGCAACACGCCGTCCTGCATGTTCTCGAAGTCCTCGCGGGTGATCACGTCGCGGTTGCCCGTCGTCGTGACGAACACGTCGCCTTCCTTCGCGGCCTCGGCCATGGGCATGACCTCGTAACCCTCCATGTGGGCTTCCAGCGCGCGGCGGGCGTCGACCTCGGTGACGATCACGCGGGCGTTCTGGCCGGCGGCCTTCTTGGCGACGCCGCGGCCGCAGTCGCCGTAGCCGCCGACGACGACGGTCTTGCCGGCGTAGGAGAGGTTCGTCGTCATGGCGATGCTGGCCAGCGCGGACTCGCCGGTGCCGTGGACGTTGTCGAACAGCCGCTTCATGGGCGTGTCGTTGACGGCGAACACCGGATATTCGAGCGCGCCGTCGTCGTCCATCGCGCGCAGGCGGTGGACGCCGGTGGTGGTCTCCTCACAGCCGCCGACGATGGTGTCGATGAGGTGGGGATGGTCCTCGTGGATGGCGGCGATGAGATCCATCCCGTCGTCGACGGTGATGGTCGGCTCGTGGGCGATGACGGCCTCCATGGCGGCGTAGTAGGCGTCGTCGTCGACGCCGCGCTCGGCGTAGGAGGTGACGTTCTCGTGGGAATCCAGCGCCGCGGACACGTCGTCGTGAGTGCTGAGCGGGTTACAGCCGGTGATGGCGACTTCGGCACCGCCCTCGGCGAGCAGTTCGGCCAGCACGGCCGTCTTGGCCTCGACGTGCATCGCCATCCCGATGACCTCGCCCGCGAAGGGCTGGCTGTCCTCGAAGTCCTCGCGGAGGGAGGCGAGGATCGGCATGTGTTCGCGCGCCCAGTCCATCTTCCGGCGGCCTTCCGCGCGTGCGGTCTCGAGGTCGTCGAGCCGCTCGCTGATCGGTGCAGTCATTGTCCGAGAGTCGGACAGCACCCTCAAAACGCTGCCGAAGCGGGGCGCTGTCCGAACAGCGGTCGACGAAAAATAGGCTACTCCGTGGGCTTACCGGCCGCCGGCGTGTGCGGGCGGACCGCCACCGCCGCCGTTGCCGCCGGCGTTACCGTTGCCACCGCCGCTCGCGGACGGACCGCCGTCGTTCCCGTCATTGCTCTGGGTGTCGACTTCTGTCTCGTTCTCGTCGTTACGGTCGGGACCGCGGTCCGCAGGCGGGCCGCGCTGGTCCGCGCTGGGGCCACGGTCTTCGGGCGGGCCGCGTTCGGTCTCGTTGTCGTCACCGCCGGGGCCTGCGTGTGCGGGCGGGCCGGCGTGGTCGGGGGCGTTCCCGGGGTTGTTCTGGGTCACGAACGCCGCGATCAACAGCCCGAGGGGCCTGTCGCTGGTGTTCGTGCTGTTCGTGGTGTTCGTGCTGTTCCTCTCGGTCTGCGTCTCCTCGACGAACGCGGAGACGAGCTGGCCGAACACGGACTCTGTCTCGTTACCGTCCGTCTCGTTGGTCTCGCTCTCGTTACCGTCGAGCTCCGTTTCGTTGCCGTCCGTCTCGTTCAGGTCGGTCTCGTTGCCATCCAACTCGTCCTCCGTCGAGTCGTTAGCCGCCACGGCGGGTGCGCCGGCGACCACGGCCGGCCCCAGCGCCGCCCCGACGAGCAGTACTACGGACACGAGTGCGAACAGTTTGCTTCTCGATTGCATCTCACCTGTATCCTGGATAGAGTACTGCATAAACCCGGACTGCCGTTCAGGTAATTCACTGCGATCCAATACGCCCTCAGAAATCGTTAGAACGTTCAAAAACGAATCTCGGAGTTTAATTCTCTCACCGAACTACGATTCCGCGCGGTCGATCAGGGCCGTCGCTCGCTCGCGGGCGTCAGCGAGCACCGCGCGCTCGTCCAGCGTCTGCACGTCGCGGTCCCGCATGAGGACCTGCCCGTCACAGACCGTGTGGCGCACGTCCGACCCGCTGGCGGCGTAGGCGAGGTGACTCACGAGGTCGTGGGCCGGCGTCAGGTGGGGCCGCTCGAGGTCCAGCACGGCGAGGTCGGCGTTCGCGCCCGCTTCGATCCGGCCCGAGGCCATCCCCAGCGCTTCGGCCCCGCCCTGCGTGGCCATCTCGACGACCGCGTCGGCGGCGACCGCGCTCGCGTCGTCGGCCGCGAGTTTCCCCAGCATGGCGGCGTCGCGCATCTCGTCGAACAGGGAGAGGTCGTTGTTCGAGGCCGCGCCGTCGGTCCCGAGACCGACGGTCACGCCCAGATCCCGCATCGCCTGAACCGGAGCCATCCCGCTCGCGAGTTTCATGTTCGAGGCCGGGCAGTGGATCACGGCGGTGCCGCGGTCGGCCAGCAACTCGTGTTCGGTCCGGTCGGTGTGGACGCCGTGGGCCAGGAACGACGAGTCGGCGAGCATCCCTGCGTCGTCGGCGTATTCGATGGGGCGTTCGCCCCGCTCGTCGACGATGGGATCGACCTCGCCCGCGGTCTCGTTGGCGTGGAAGTGGATCGGGATCCCGGCCTCGCGGGCCTCGGGCACGTACTCCCGGAGGTAGTCCTCGCCGACGGTGGTGAGGCTGTGGGGCATGAACGCCGTCGAGACCCGGCCGTCGGCCGCGCCCTCGTACCCCTCGGCGAAGTCGAGGCCGTCCGCCATCTCCTGACGAGCGGCCTCGTCGTCCTTCTGGACGGTGATCGAGCCGTAGCCTAGCTTTGCTCGCAGCCCCGACTCCTCGACGGCGGCGACGACCTCGGGCATGAAGAAGTACATGTCGGCGAAGGCGGTGGTGCCCGAGCGGATCATCTCCAGAATACCGAGTCGGGCCCCCGCACGAACGTCCTCGGCGGTGAGTTCGGCCTCGACCGGCCAGATGTCTTCCTGGAGCCACGCGTCGAGCGGTTTGTCGTCGGCGTAGCCCCGCAACAGCGTCATCGCGACGTGGCAGTGGGCGTTGACCAGTCCCGGAATCACGAGGCCGCCGTCGGCGTCGAGCGTGTCGTCGGCGCTGTCGGTCCGCTCGCCCTCGGGCTCGACCGCCAGAATCTCGCCGGCGTCGCTGTCGACGAGCACGTCCGCCCGCTCGACCGTGTGGTCGGGGCGGAGGACCTGCCCGTTCCGAATTCGAAGTGTCGTCATGTCCGGGCGTCCGCGGCCGGACGGCATAAAGACGGGGTCTCGGGCCGGTCAATCGCCGCGCCCGTCCGCCGCCAGCGTCGCCCGATCCGTGTCGGCGTCGACCGCGAAGTAGTCGGCCACGTCGCGCAACTCGTCGGTCCGGTCGGCGACGCCCTCCACCGTGTCGGTCGCGTCGGAAAGCGTCTCCTGCTGGCGGTCGACGGCCTCCGCTGCGGCTTCCCCCTCCTCGCGGGTCCGGTGGCTGATGTCGGCGACCTCCTCGACGGTCGCGACGATCTCCTGCGTGCGGGCGGCCTGCTCGTCGGTGGTCGCGTCGATCTCCTGGACGCCCTGATTGGCCTCGGCGACCAGCTCCGCCACCCGCTCGAGGGACTCCAGTTCCTCGGCGATTGTCGCCATGCCGTCCTCCACCCGCTCGCTGGTCTCGTGCATGCCGTCGACGGCCGATTCCGTCCGCCGCTGGATCCGGTCGACGCGGTCGGCGATTCTGGTGGTGGCCGCCTGGGTCTCCTCGGCGAGTTCCTTGACCTCGTCGGCGACGACGGCGAAGCCCGAGCCAGCCTCGCCCGCCCGCGCGGCCTCGATGGAGGCGTTCAGCGCCAGCACGGAGGTCTGCTCGGCGATGTCCTCGATGATGCCGACCACCTCGTCGATCTCGTCCATCTCGTCGTCGAGCTGTTCGACTTCGCCCACGGTCTCCGTGGTCTGTGTGCTGATGCGGTCCATCTCGCCGACGGCCGCCTCGGCTGCCTCGCGGGCCCCGTCACCCGCCTCGGCGGCGCGATCGGACACCTCGGCCACCTCGTCGGCGGTGGCGGCGATCTCCTCGACCGTGGCCGAGAGCTGGTTCATCTCGTCGGTCGCCGACTGGAGCATCCGGTCCTGTTCGCTCGCGCCGTCGGCGATGTCGGTGATGTGTCCCCTGACCTCCGACCCGGCCTCCCGGGCCGCGGCGGTTCCCGCGGTGGCCTCGTCGCTCGCGGCCGCCACGTCGTCGGTGAACGCCCGGAGATCGAGGATCGTCGCCTCGATCTCGTCCATCATCTCGTTGAACTCCGCGGCGATCCGGGCCAGCGCCTCACTCTCGCCGTCGGCGTCGAGCCGCCGGGTCAGGTCGCCGTCGGCACAGGCCGCCATGGTCTCGCCGAACTCGCTCGCCGTCCGTTCGAGGTGGTCGTTCAGCTCCTCGGTCGCCGCGCTCAGCTCTTGGGCTTTCTCCCGCTCGCGCCGGGCGGCTTCCTCGGCCTGCTCGGCCGCCTCGATGCGCTCTTGGAGCTTGTCACGCATCGTCGCCAGCGCGTCGAACACCTCCCCCACCTCGTCCTCTCGGCGGGTCGTCACACGGGTGTCGAACTCCCCCTGACCGATGGCCTTGGCCTTGCGCTCGACGCGTTGCATCTGGCCGATGAAGTCCGCGCCGACGTAGTAGCTCGTCCCCGAAGACAACCCGATCAAGATCGCCCACTGCAACAGCATGGGTACCCACGGCGCGTCGAACAGCACGACCAGCGCCGCCGTCAACACCACCGAGAGCACGGCCACCGTCCCGAGCGCGAACGCGAACTTCCCCCACAGACGCCCCCGAACCGAATCGGGAAGCGAGAGAAAGAGCCTGTCCAGTGCGTTTGCCATACGTTCTCGTGCCCAATCTCGATATAAGTCTGTTTCTCCAACAGTATCGCGGCTGATAACGATCTGTGGGCCCCGAGCGGTCGAGTCGGCGTGCGAAAAGCAATTGCCCGCGGGTCCGGAAGTGTCGGTATGCGCATCGCCGTGCCCAACAAGGGGCGTCTGCACGATCCGTCGGTCGATCTGCTCGAACGGGCCGGCCTCCACGTCGTCGACGGGGCCGACCGGAAACTCTACGCCGACACCGTCGACCCCGAGGTCACCATCCTCTACGCCCGGGCCGCCGATATCCCCGAGTACGTCAGCGACGGCGCTGCCGACGTGGGAATCACAGGTCTGGATCAGGTCAGAGAGTCCGAGACGGACGAGCTGGTCGACCTGCTCGATCTGGAGTTCGGGGCCTGTCGCCTCGTGCTTGCGGCTCCCGAAGAGGGATCCGTCGAGTCGGTGACCGATCTGGAGGGTGGTACCGTCGCCACGGAGTTCCCCAACGTCACCCGCGCCTACCTCGACGAGCAGGGGGTCGACGCCGACATCGCGGAGGTGTCGGGCGCGACCGAACTCACCCCTCACGTCGACATCGCCGACGCCATCGTCGACATCACGAGTACGGGCACGACCCTCCGGATGAACCGGCTGGAAGTGATCGACGACGTGCTGGAGAGTTCGGTCCGGCTGTTCGCCCGCGAAGACGTGGTCGACGATCCGAAAGTCGAGCAGGTGCGGACGGCGCTGTCCTCGGTCAAGACCGCCGAGGACAAGCGTTATCTGATGATGAACGTTCCCGAGGAGAACCTCGACGCGGTGAAGGACGTGATTCCCGGGATGGGGGGCCCGACGGTGATGGACATCGCGGGCGAGGAGCTGGTCGCGGTCCACGCGGTCGTCGACGAGCAGTCCGTGTTCGAGACGATCACCGACCTCAAGGCCGAGGGGGCCACGGACGTGCTGGTGACCGAGATCGAGCGGCTGGTGGAGTAGTTAGAGCAGGCCGAAGATGTTGTTCAGGGCCACGCCGAGGATGGCGGCGAACCCGAAGTGAAGCAGGGTGAGCGGGATCGCAGAGGACCACTTGAGTCGGTAGACGTAGCTGATGGCGATGGCGTCGGCGGCCAGAATCGCGAGGATGGAGACGCCGGCCGCGAGACTCGGTGAGAGCGGGCCGAACCCCCGGAGTCCCCACTGCTGGAGCAACAGAGAGGCGAGTGCGGGTGCGGGAGCGACGTAGGCGGCGCGCTGGCTCTGCACGTCGCCGATGAAGAAGGTCGCCGCCAGGTGGAGCGTGACGGCGTAGAAGGCGGCGACGAGCAGGAAGGTGACGACGATCGCCAGCGGCCCACCACCCGTCGCGTCGACCTGTAGCGGAAGCATACCCGCACTAGATGTGGCGTGGGTATGTAGCCTGTGCTATCCGTCTAGCAGGCCGAGTTCCTCGAGCCGGGAGACGATCCGGTCGACGGCTTCCTCGGCGTCCTCGGGCTGTTTCCCGCCCGTGATGACGAGCTTGCCCGACCCGAACAGCAGGGCGACCACGTCGGGGTCGTCCAGCCGGTAGACGAGGCCGGGGAACTGCTCGGGCTCGTACTCGATGTTCTCCAGACCGAGGCCGATGGCGATGGCGTTGAGGTTGAGGTTCCGGCCGAGATCGGCGGAGGTGACGATGTTCTGGACCACGATTTCGGGATCGTCGTCGACCTGGATGTTCAGATCGCGAAGCTTGTCGAAGACGATCCGCAGGCTCTCGTGGACGTCGTCCGTACTCTTCGCACCCGTACAGACGATCTTGCCCGACCGGAAGATGAGCGCCGCCGACTTGGGCTCCTGGGTCCGGTAGACGAGGCCGGGGAACTGCTCGGGGTCGTAATCCGCGCCCTCGAGGTCCATCGCGACGCTCTGGAGGTCCAGCTCCTGCCCGATGCCCGTCGAGGCGACGACGTTCTCGATATTGATTGTTTCCTTGGGGTCAACCATGTCTCGACTTAAAACACGTATTTAAGGTTTATAAAGCTTGGTACCTGTGACTGATAGGTCTCTCGGATTACCAGTGTCCGCGGGCGCGTCGCGGTGGGCGGGTCACCCGGTGTGAGCGCGCCCGACCGGAAGGTGTATAGGCCACAGGACGCCATCTGCGGGCGTGTACCTGCTGGAACTGGCCGGCGAGGACGACGCCTTCGCCGCCCGTGAGGCGGCCGCCGTCGCGACGGACGTGACCCGGCTGGCCCCGGGCCTGGCGACCGCCCGCGGCGTCGACCGGCGCGTCCGCGGACTCGCTTACACCCATCGCGCCAGCGATTTCGTCGGCCGGACCGATCCCACCGTCGAGAGCGCCCGTGCGTTGCTGGAGGCGGCCTCGATCGAGCGTTCCGGGACGGTCGCGGTCCGTGCCCGCGACGTGCGCGGACTGTCCGATATCGACACCCAGGAGGCAGAGCGGGAACTCGGCGGGGTCCTCGTGGATCGTGGTTTCGAAGTCGACCTCGACGACCCGGATCACGAACTCCGGGCGGTGTTCACCGAGGACGTGTGCGCCCTCGGCTGGCTCGCCCACGAGAGCGTCCGGGACTTCGGCGACCGCCGGCCGACCGACCGTCCGTTCTTCCAGCCCGGGAGCATGGATCCCCTGTTGGCCCGTGCCCTGGCGAACGTGGCCGGCGCTGGCCCGGACGCGACGATCCTCGATCCGATGTGTGGCACCGGTGGAGGGCTGATCGAGGCCGGACTGGTGGGGGCCGACGTGCTCGGCGTCGACGCCCAGTCGAAGATGGTCCGCGGCGCGGCCGAGAACCTCGACCACTTCCTCGCTCCCGACCGGTCGCTCCCCGGACTCCCGGACCCGGGTGACTGGCACACGCTCCGGGGGGACGCGACGGCGCTCCCGCTCCCCGAGGACGCGGTCGACGGCGTCGTCTTCGACGCACCCTACGGCCGTCAGTCCAAGATCGCGAACCAGCCGCTGGCCGACCTCGTGGTGGGTGCGCTCGACGAGGCCCGCCGGGTCGCGCCCCGCGCCGTCGTCGTCGCCGACAGATCGTGGGCCGACGCCGCCCGTGACGCCGGCTGGAACATTACTGAGCGGTTCGAGCGCCGCGTTCACCGCTCGCTGACCCGGCACGTTCTCGTCCTCGAACGCGGCGACTCCTGAACTGCACACCGGCTATCCCAGAACGCTGCCACCGAACAGTCACGAGTCCCCGCTATCAGGCTTCCCCGGCGAGTTTCGACAGCATGTGGGAGACGTGGAGTCGCTCGTTGGTCCCTTCTTTCAGGTCCAGATCGATCTCGCCGGCCAGTCGGTGGAGCCGCGCCAGCCGGTCGGCCTCGTACCGGGAGCGTGCGACCCGGAGCAGGTCATCCACGACTTCCTCGCCGCTGTAGCCCTCCTCGACGAGCAGGTCGTCGAGCGTCTTCCGGGCGTCGGTGAACTCGCCGGCCTCGGCGTCGTCGAGCATCTCCTCGATCCGGTCGTCGGTGCCGACCTCGCCCAGCGCCTGATAGGCGGTCTCCATTGTGATCTCGCCTTCGGTCTCGGCGGTGGTCTGGGCACCGAGCAGGGCCTTCCGGAGGTCGCCGTCGGCGTAGCCGGCGACGTACTCCAGGCCGTCGTCGTCGTAGTCGGCGTCCTCCGCTTCGACGACCGACCGGAGGACCGAGACGGTCTCGTCGTGGGTCGGCGCGCGCACCGGGACGGGGAAACACCGCGAGCGGATCGGCGGGATCAGCGCCGAGGGCTGGCGGGTCGCGATGACGAACTGGGTGGTCTCGTAGTACTTCTCCATCACGCGGCGCAGGGCCTGCTGGAAGTCCTCACGGATCGACTCGGCGTTGTCCAGCAGGATCGTCTTGTACTCGCCCGAGACCGGTTCGTAGCTGGCCGACTCCTTGAGGACGTGGTTGATGAGGTCGGCCTTCGAGGATTCGCGGCGGCGCTTCGAGGTGATGAACGAGGAGAATCGGGGGTCCTCGCTCAACTCCTTTTTCGTCATCCCGAAGAAGTCGTCGACGTTGATGACGACGAAGTCGTTGTCGGGGTCGGCGTGTGTCTCGCGGGCCAGCGCCCGCACGGCGGCGGTCTTGCCGCTCCCTTTCGGGCCGTGGACGACGAGGTTGAGGGGTTCGTCCACCGCCCGCCACAGCGACTCGCGGACCCCGGACTGTGGGAGATCGTCGATCTCCGGCGCGTGTCCCTCGGTCCACAGGGGGGCGTCCATTGACGGCGGCTACGGGAACCGACGGTAAGAATCGGTCGGTCGCGGACCGACCGCGACCGCCCGTCGTGATCGAACCGACCGCTCAGGACTCGCCGCCGTTCTCTCCGTCTCCTCCGTCGCCGTTCTCACCGTCTCCACCGTCGTCCCCGTCACCGCCATCTTCCGCATCACCGCCGTCGTCATCGTTCCCGTCGTCTTCCGCGTCTCCGCCATCTTCCTCGTCCGCATCGTCTTCTTCGTCGCCGTTCGCTTCGTCGGCCCCGTTCTCGTCGTCTCCGTCCGCGCCGTTTTCGTCATCGTTGGCCTCCTGGCCGTCCTCGTCAGCACCGTCCTGGTCCTCGCCGTCGTCGTCCTGTCCGTCATCCGGCGTTCCGATGTCGATATCGGGCGTCTCGTCGTCTTCCTCGGGCGTGTCGGGTTCAGGCGTGCCTGGTTCCGGCGTGTCCGTTTCGGGCGTATCTGGCTCAAGAGTCTCCGGCGTATCGGTGCCGTCCTCGATCGGTAGTGTCGTCGTCTCGTTGTTAGGGACCGTCGTGGTGTTGTTGTCCGTTGTCGTCGTGTTGTTGTCAGTCGTGGTAGTCGTAGTGGTCGTGGTAGTGTCCGTCGTCGGGGTGCCGTCGTCGTCGTCCTCGTCGTCGTCCTCGTCGTCATCGTCGTCGGGTGGCTGGATGACGATGTCCAGCACGTCCCTGTCGTCCCCGTCGTCACCATCGTCACCGTCCCCATCGGCTTCGTCGTCAGAATCGTCGACGGTGACGAGTGCGCCGTCCATGATCGGCCACCCGGCGTCGGTGGTGTAGGGCGGGTCGTCCTCGCCGTCGCTGGTCACGAAGTCGAACGTCTCGTTGTCGTTCGAGTCCTCGTGGGCCATCGCGATCAACAGCGAGTCCGCTTCCAGTTCGTCGTCGTCGAACTCCGCACCTGCGACGTCGTACAGGTCCACCGTCACGTTCTCGTGCGTGCCGGGTTCGAGGTACTCGGAGGCGCCGATCGTGCTCCCGACGGCCTCCCCGTCGAGCAGGCTCCCGTCGTGGATCACCACGTAGCCACCGTCGGGGAGGCGCACCTGGTCGACCGTGACTGTGCTGCCATCGGTCTCCTGGTTGTCGAAGGTGACGGACGCGTCGTCCGGCGTATCCTGCTGTGCGAGCTGTGTGTTCTGGGCCGTCGGGCCGCCGGTGCCGGCGTTGACCGCCATCGCGCCGGCCACGCCGAGACCCAGCACGACGACGACCGCGACGGCTGTCGCCACTGTGCGCTCCGTTGGCTGTCTCATGTTCGACGGCCCGGTCAACGGAGACGTGATTAAATCGCGCCAACCGTTGCAGGTGGGTCGACGACCGCCAGCAACTGGAACCCGGTCTTACTCGCACGGTAAGACAGCGTTTCTCCAGCAGGTGACCGACGAAACTGTGGGGCCGCCCCTCCGCTGGCGGCAACGCCCGGTCCGACCGATAAAAGGCACGGGACCGCCAGTGGGACCCGGACACCGGGTCACCCTGTCCGGGACCGACGGCGGTGGTCGGCGGTCGAGACGGTCACGACGGCGTCACTCGTCGCTCTCGATCACGAGGTTGCCGTCGTCGACGACCGCATCGCCGTCGGCGTCGGTGTAGGGGCCGTCGGCGGAGCCGTTGGTCGCGGCGAAGTCGTACTCTTCGTTGCCGTCGGTGTCGAGGTGCGGCATCGCGAAGACCGTCTGCCCGACTGCTAGCTGATCGCGCTCGTACTCGACGCCGGGCACGTCGAAGAGCACGATCTCCAGGTCCTCGTACTCCCCGGGTTCGAGGTACTCGGAGACGCCGATCACGCTCCCGACCGCGTCTCCGTCGAGCAGCGACACGTTGTGGACGACCACGAAGCCGCCCTCGGAGACGTTGACGCTATCGACGGTGACGGTCGTCCCGTTGGTCGCCTGATCCGCCAGGTCGACGGTCGCGGTCGGGGTCGGCTCCTCGTCGTCTTCCGGCGTCTCGGTCCCGTCGTCCGCAGTTTCGTTCTCCTCGGTGCCCGGCTCAGCCGTCCCGTCCTCGGTTTCGGTGTCTTCGGGAACTGGCTGTTCGGGAGTCGACTCCTCGGTGACGGGTTCTTCGGTGGCCGGTTCCTCAGTTTCCTCTGCAGTTTCGTCTTCGGTTGCAGTATCCTCGGTAGTCGGCGCAACGGGGACCGGCTCCTCGGTTTCCTCTGCAGTTTCGTCTTCGGTAACCGGTTCTTCGGTAACTGGCTCTTCAGCTGCCTCCTCGGTAGTGGGTTCTTCAGTTTCCTCCTCGGTGGGTGGCTCTTCGGTCTCTTCTTCGGTGGCTGGCGTTTCAGGTTCCGCTTCGCTATCCGGTTGCTCGACGGTCACGGCCGCGTCGTCGAGCGTCGCGTCCCCGTCCTCGTCGGTGTAGGGGCCGTCCGCTTGGCCCTCAGTGGCGACGAAGTCGTAGGTCTCGTTGTCGTTCGTGTCGAGGTGGGGCATCGCGATCAGCGTCTGATTCTCCTCGAGCGTCTCGTTCTCGAGGTCGGCCCCGGGTACGTCGAAGAGGTCGACCTCGACGTCCTCGTACTCCCCGGGTTCGAGGTACTCGGAGACACCGATCACGCTCCCGACCGCGTCCCCGTCGAGCAGCGAGGCGTCGTGGATCGCGACGAAGCCGCCGTCGTCGACGGACACCGACTCGATCGTGACGGTGTCGTTGTCGACGGTCTGGTTCTCGAAGGCGATCGAGGCCTCGGGCGGTGCCGGCACGAGCTCGATCTCGGCGAAGTCACCGTCGGTCACCGTGAAGACGCCGTGGGTGTAGTTCCCGGGTTCGACGCCGCTTGCGTTCACCTCGAGCGAGACGGTCTCCTCCGCGCCGCCGTCGAGCGTGACTTCGGTGCTATCCGCGACCGCACCGTCGAAGCGGAACGCGACGGTCTGGGTCGCCTCTGCGTCGTTGGGGTTCCGGACGGTCGCGTTGGCCGTCACGGTCTCACCGACGGTCGCGTTCTCGGGGGCTTCCAGGTCGACCAGCTCGAAGGACTGTTCGAGGCCGATCGTGCCCAGTTGCCAGTCGTTCTCGGTGAACACGCCGTGCTGGAACTCGCCCTCGCTGAGGTTCTGGAGGCCGCTGTCGACCGCGAAGCTGACGGTCGCTTCCTCGTCGGCCTCGACGGTCACCTCCTGATTGGCGATCAGTTGCCCGTCGACGCGGAACTCGACTCGCTCCGTCGTCTCCGAGTCGCCCTGGTTCTCGACCGTGGCGGTGACGTTCAGGGTCTCACCGACGGTCGCGTTCTCGGGTGCGTCGAGTTCGGTCACCGCGAGGCCGTCGACCGCTGCCTCGTCGGTCTCGTTGCCCTCGTCTGCCTCCTCAGTTTCGTCTTCGTCGTCCTCGTCGGCTTCGTCCTCGTCGTCCTCGTCAGGTGGGCCGGCGTCCTCGGGCGGGCCAGCATCCTCAGGCGGACCGGCGTCCTCCGGAGGGCCGGCCTCCTCGGGTGTGCCACCTTCGTCCTCCTCGTCTTCGGCGGTGACGGTGGCGCTGTCGACCACGGCCTCACCGTCGGCCGTGTACGGGCCGTCCTCCTCCCCGTCGGTCTCGACGAAGTCGAAGGCCTCGTCGTCGTCGGAGTCGAGGTGTGCCATCGCGACGAACTCCTCCTCGTCCTCGATATCGTCGTCGAGTTCGACCTCGATATCTTCCGATTCACCCGAGTCGAGGTACTCGGAGACGCCGACGACGTCACCCGCCTCGCCGTCGTCGGATTCGTGGATCACCACGAACCCGCCCTCGGGGAGGTCGGCCGACTCGACCGTGACGGTGTCGTCGTCTACGCTCTGATCTGCGAACGATACGGTGGCCGCGTCCTGTGTCTGACTGCCGAGCGCCCCCGCTGGGAGGACTGCCGCTGCCCCTGCCGAGAGCGCGACGATGCCGGCGATCAAGACTGCGTACTGTCGTGTATTCATCGTCCTGCGACGGAACGAGTAGGGATTTAGGAGGATAAACTGGACAGTTACTTCAAGACGTTTCACCGTAGAATTATGAACGTACGCTGACCCCAACGTGTCTAAGACGGGATTGTTCCGTCCCGGACGCCGTGGAACCGAATAGGCCCGTCTTTCGAGCGGGAAATCCGGCGTTTCGGGCCGTGAAACGTTCGGAAGAGGCCCGGAGTCCGCCAGCATGGGGCCGTTTCGAAGCGGGTTTACCGTGGCCGGACCTCCCGTCGGACATGCACGTGACCTTTCTCGGGACCAGCGGGGCCGTCCCGACGACGATGCGCAACCCGAGCGCGGTGATGGTCCGACGGGAAGGGGAACGCTACCTCTTCGACGCTGGCGAGGGGACACAGCGCCAGATGATGCGCTTTTCGACCGGCTTTGCCGTCTCCCACGTCTTCGTCTCCCACCTCCACGGCGACCACGTCCTCGGTCTCCCCGGGTTGATCCAGACCTGGGACTTCAACGACCGCGAGGACCCCGTCGCCATCCACACGCCCGCGGGCACCCGCCGCCGGATCCGGGAGCTGATCACGGTGACCGGCAACGAACCCTCCTTTCCCGTCCGCGTCGACGAGGTCTCACCCGGCGACGTGGCGCTTTCCGGCGAGAGCTTCGAGGTCCGGGCGTTCGAGACCGACCACCGGGCCACATCCGTCGGCTACGCCATCGTCGAAGACGACCGCAAGGGACGGTTCGACCGCGAGAAAGCCCAGCACGACCTCGGCATCGACCCCGGTCCGAAGTACAGCAAACTCCACAACGGCGAGCCGGTCGAACTCGACGACGGCACCGTCGTCCAGCCCGACCAGGTCGTCGGGCCGCCACGACCCGGCCGACGTGTGGTCTACACCGGTGACACCCGGCCCGCCGAGAGCGTCGTCGAAGCGGCCGCGGACGCGGACCTGCTGATTCACGACGCGACCTTCGCGGAGGACCGCCGCGAGCGTGCGGGTCAGACCGGGCACGCCACGGCGAAGCAGGCCGCCGAGATCGGCAACCGGGCGGGCGCGAAACGGCTGGCGCTCACCCACGTCTCGACCCGCTACGCCGGCCAGTCCGGGCGACTGGAAGACGAGGCCCGCGAGGTGTTCGATGGCGAGGCCTTCCTCCCCGACGACGGGGACGAACTCGACGTGCCGTTCCCTGACGCCGACGCGGACGACCGGGACTGAACTTTTTCCCGTCGGCCGTCCAGATGCCGGTATGACCGACGACTGCCCGTTCTGTGCCATCGTCGGGGGCGACGCGCCGGCCAGCGTCGTCCACGAGACCGACGACACGCTCGCGTTCATGGACATCGCGCCCGTCACCGAGGGCCACGCGCTGGTGATCCCGAAAGCTCACTCGGCGGGACTGGACGGGCTGGACCCCGACACCGGCGGGCGACTGTTTCGGGTGGGCCAGGAGATCGCCGCGGCGTTGCGAGCCTCGGACGTGCCGACCGAGGGCATCAACCTCTTTCTGGCCGACGGCGCGGTCGCGGGTCAGGAGGTCTTTCACGTCCACTTGCACGTGATTCCCCGGACGGGAGACGACGACGTGGTGCTCGGGTTCGAGCGATCCGACCCCGAACGCGAGCGACTGGACGACCTCGCCGACGCGGTGGCGTCGGAACTGTGACCCGGCACGAAGTTTATGGCCCGCAGGTCCCTAGTCCGTGATAGTCGTGAACGCCCGCACGAGCGCGCTCGATGCAGTCGTCTTCGGGGTCGACGTCCAGAGCGGAGACGTGAGGGGTGACGCACCCTCGTACGCCCTCGTTGCCTTCGACGGCGACTCCGTCGACCGCGACGTCGTCTCCCGGCGGAAGCTCCGCCGGCTGATCGAGGACGAAGAGCCCGCCATCGTCGCCACGGACAACATGTACGAACTCGCCGCGGACAAGGACGCCCTGATCCACTTCCTCGGCGAGTTGCCCGACGAGACGAAACTCGTTCAGGTGACCGGCGCGGAGCGGCCGGAACCGCTCTCCCGGGTCGCCGGCCGCCACAACGTCCCCTACGGCAAGGACCCGATGAAAGAGGCCGAGGCGGCGGCGCGGCTGGCGGCCCAGAACGTCGGCCAGGAAGTCTCCGCCTTCACGAACACCACGCAGGTGAAGGTCGCTCGCGGGCGCTCGACCGGCAAAGGCGGCTGGTCGGAGGATCGCTACACCCGCCGGATCCACGGCGCGGTCAAGAAACGCGCCCGTGAGGTCGAGTCGGAACTCGACGACGCCGGCCTCGACTACGAACGTGACGTGACCGAGAAATACGGCGGCTTCTCGAACGCGATCTTCGAGGTGGAGGGCCGACCCGCCGACGTTCCCGTATCCGCACACCGCTCGGGTGACGTGCGGGTCGAGATCGAGCGCGAGCGCCGCGACGGCATCGAGTTCCGGCCGCTGGCCAAGCGCCGCGATCACGTCATCGTCGGCATCGACCCGGGGACGACGACCGCCGCCGCCGTCGTCGACGTCCACGGCGAGGTTCTGGACGTGTTCAGTACGCGTACTGCGGACACGGCGGCGGTGATCGAGTGGATCATCGAGCGCGGGCGGCCGATCGTCGTCGCTGCGGACGTGGAGCCGATGCCCGAGACCGTCGAGAAGATCCGGCGGAGCTTCGAGGCCGCCGCGTGGATCCCCACCAGCGACCTGCCGGTCGACGAGAAGAAACACCGCACCCGAGAGGAAGGATACGACGACGACCACCAGCGCGACGCGCTGGCGGCGGCGCTGTCGGCCTTCGACGCTCACGAGGACCAGTTCGAGCGCGTCGCCGAGAAGGTCCCGCCACAGCACGACCTGGGTGAGGTGCTGGCCCGCGTCGTCGCCGGCGAGGAGTCAGTCGAGGCGGTGCTCTCGGATCTGGAACGCGATCCAGACGACGAGGAGGAGACGACCGAACACACGGTCCGGGAACTCACCGCCGAGGAGAAGAAGATCAAGCGCCTCGAAGCGCGGGTCGACAGGCTGGAAGACCACAACGAGGACCTGAAAGAGACCATCGCGCGCAAGGACGACCGGATCGAGGAGTACGAGCAGGAGCTCTCGGAGGCCCGTCGCGAGGAGCGCCGGGAGGCCCGCGAGCGCCGCGAGATCACCCGGCTGGAGCGGGAGAACGAGCGGTTAGAGCGCGAACTCGACGAGGAACGCGAGCGGGTCGAGAAACTGGAGAGCAAACTCGACCGGCTGAAGGCGCTGTGGAAACTCGACCACTCGGACTTCGCGGACGTCTCGGAGAAACAGGCCGACCTCGTCCCGGTGAAGGTGATCGAGGAGTTCACGCGGGATGCCATCGAACACGCCGACGAGGCCTACGGGCTCGCCGAGGGCGACGTGATCTACCTGCGGGACGGCAGCGGCGCGGGGCGGTCGACGGCCCAGCGCCTCGCCGACGTGAACCCCCGGGTGGTCCTGCGGTCGGGCGGGTCGCTCTCTGAGGCCGCCGACGACCTGCTCTTCGAACACGAGATCCCAGTCGGTCCCGCCGACGACGTGGGGATCCAGGAGGTCGACGAACTCGCGGTCGCTCGCGAGAGCGAGGTCGAAACCGTCATCGAGGACTGGGAGGACCGTGCCGACGAACGCGAGAAACAGAACAACGAGCGGATGGTCGACAGACTGATCAGCGAACACCGGGCCGACCGCCCGGAGAGCTAGGTCATGTCACCGACCCCCATTCCGAGCGCACCCAGAATCGTCGTCACGAACCCGTAGGCGACGAGCAGCAGACCCGCGATCACGAAGCAGAGCCCAGCTGCCACGTAGACGCTCTCCAGCGCGACGACACCGATCCCGCCGAGCAGGAGCACCAGCCCCAGAACACCTGCCGTCCCGATCTTGTCCAGCATACCCGTCTCTCCCGTCTCGGGTAGCTTAAAAACGGTGACTCGGTACGCGGTCGGCGGCCGGCGACGAACCCCCTCGAAGTCGGCGTCAGAACTCGTTGCAGACGGGGATGCCGACGGTCTCGTAGTTGCCCATGTTGGCGATCACGTCCGGGACGTCGTCGAGGGCGACGGTCTCGGTGACGATCTGTCCGGGGTCGATCTTGTCGCGGGCCATCATGCGGAAGATCTGGTCGTACTCGTTCGGCGGCATCCCGAACGAACCGTAGAACTCGCGTTCGTCCATGACCATGTTGTCGATGGGCATCTTGACCTGCCCCTCGTCCTCGCCGGTCGTGAGGCCGATCTGGAGGTGCTGACCGCCCTTTCCGAGGGAGTTGACGGCGGCCTTGCAGGTCTCGGCGACGCCCAGCGCGTCCACGGCCACGTCGACGCCGCCCGTGCCGTCGACGTGTGCCTTGACCGCCTGCGCGGCGTCCTTGACCTCGGTTGCGTTGATGATCTCGTCGGCGCCGAGTCCTTCCGCGGCCCAGAGCTGTTCGTCCTTGATGTCGACGGCGATCACGTTGGCACCGAGCGCGTCGGCGATGTGGACGGCGGAGAGGCCGACGCCGCCACAGCCGTGGATGGCCACCCAGTCGCCGGGCGTGATGTCGACGCGGCTGACCAGCCCGTGGAAGGCCGTGGCGAACCGACAGCCGAGGCCGGCGACGCTGACGGGGTCCACGTCGTCGGGCAGTTTCACGACGTTGTGGTCGGCCTGGCGCACGGGGAACCGCTCGGCGAAGGCCCCGGGGGCCATCTGCAGGAAGCCGAGGGGGACCATCCGGTCACAGATGTTCCCGCGGCCGTCCCGGCAGTGCTGACAGGTGCCGTCGGAGAGGTTGAAGGGTACGGTCACCATGTCACCCTCGCGGAACCGCTCGACGTTGTCCCCCACCTCGACGACGCGGCCGGCCGGTTCGTGGCCGAAGATCAGTCCCTCTGTCGGGACCACGCCGATGTGTCCCCAGTCGCCCTTCCAGGCGTGCCAGTCGCTCCGGCAGATCCCACAGGCCTCGGTCTCGACGACCACCTGATCTTCGTCCGCAGTCGGCTCCTCCACGTCCTGGATCTCCAGCGGTTCTTCGACCCCCTGAAAGACTGCTGCTTTCATACACCCCCAACTATAGAGGGACCCTAATAAAACATTGGTAGGCCTTTTCATACCCCAGATTTCTCAGGGTCGGCCGGTTATATGGGGTAGTTCTTTTTGGGATGTGGTATCTCGCGTGAGATGACAGAATCGGTAGGGCTGTGGAGTCGTGGCCGTTCCGCAGTGTTGAAAAACTTAAACCGTCTGCCCGTCCAACTGGCGACTATGAGCGACAACGAGGGGCGCAAAGACCTCCGGATGCCCGACGACGACGAGGTCTTTGCTGTCGTCATGGACATGCTCGGTGCGAACCGGGTACGCGTCAGGTGCATGGACGGTGTCGAACGCACAGCCCGCATCCCCGGGAAGATGCAGAAACGAATCTGGATCCGGGAAGACGACGTGGTCCTTGTGGAACCGTGGGACTGGCAGGACGAGAAGGCAGACATCACCTGGCGCTACGAGAAACAGGAGGCCGACCAGCTCAGACAGGAGGGCCACATCCAGGAGTAGCGCTGATGTTCGTGTCTCCGGCCCGCGGGGGCCTCGTCGGGAACGTAACGCGAGCGAACGGAGTGAACGAGCGCCGCGGGGAGGCGACGCGAGACCGCAGGGAGCGCGACTGGACCGACCCGCGATTTTCGGCCCGGATTTTCGCCCGACCGAGTGAGCGGATGCGAACGAGGGAGGTGCAAAACGGTGGCTGAGTTCGACCTCGTCGACACCGACGACGTCGACTCGCCCGGCGACGAGTGGGAGGAGATCGACGTTTCAGACACGGAAGCCGACCGTATCGCCCGCAGCCGCGACCGGGAGTTCAGCCAGTTCCGCGAGCGGATCAAGGACGCAGACCAGTTCAAGGTCGAGGCCTCGGTGTTCGACGACGCCACGTACGGCGCCCTCTACAAGCTCGTCCAGGACGGTCACATCGAGGCGTTCGGCGGCCCGATCTCGACGGGCAAGGAAGCCAACGTCTACTCGGCGCTGGGCGGCCGGGCGGCCGCCGACGTGCTGGACACCCCGGACTCGCCCGAGGTCGCCGTCAAGGTCTACCGGATCAACGCATCCGACTTCCGGGACATGCGTGGCTATCTCGACGGTGACCCCCGGTTCGAGGGCATCGGCTCGAACAAGAGCGACGTGGTGAAGGCGTGGGTCCGCAAGGAGTACGCCAACCTCGAACGCGCCCGGCAGGCCGGTGTCAGGGTCCCGGAACCGATCGCCGTCGAGCGCAACGTCCTCGTGATGGAACTGCTCGGGATCGACGAGGGGCGGGCGAAACGGCTCTCGGAAGTCCACGTCGAGAACCCCGAGACCGCCTTGGAAGTGGTCCGGGAGTACATGCGCCGGCTCTACGACGCCGGCCTCGTCCACGGCGACCTCTCGGAGTACAACGTCGTCCTCCACGGCGAGGAACTGGTCGTCATCGACCTCGGCCAGGCGGTCACCGTCCACCACCAGAACAGCCGCGAGTTCCTCGAACGGGACTGTCACAACGTCGCCTCCTTTTTCCGCCGGCAAGGCCTCGAAATCGAGGACGACGACCTGCTCGCGTTCGTGACCGACGACGAAGACGGGGGCGACTGAGCCCCTCTCTCACTCGATTTCCGGAAGCACCTCGTCTTCGTAGGTCTCGAAGAACCCGTCCACGTCCGCGCCGACCTGGTGGACGACGACGTGATCGAACCCCGAATCGGCGAACTCCTCGATGTTTCCCACGTGGGCAGCCGGGTCGGGGTCGGTGACGGTACTTCCAGCCGCGATATCTTCCTTCTCGACGGACTGGCTGGCCTGCTCGAAGTGGACCGGCGTCGCCAGTTCCGAGGAGAGATCGCCCGGGAGTGCGCTGTTGGGCCAGCGTTCGTACGCGGAGTCGACGGCCTCGTCCTCGGTCTCGGCGTAGGAGATCGTCAGCTGGGCGTAGGCCGGGCCCGACCCGCCTTCGTCCTCGAACCGTTCCCGAACCGACTCCTGCGGGCCGACGGTGTAGAGACCGTCGCCGATGTCGGCGGCGAGTTCGGCCGCCTTCGGGCCGTACGCGGAGACGTAGATCGGCGGCGGCTCCTCGGGCAGGGTGAACAGGCGGGCGTTCTCGACGGTGTAGTGGGTGCCGTGATGGGTGATCTCCGCGCCGCGCCAGAGCGCGCGGATCACACCGAGGGCCTCCTCCAGCATCTCCCGGCGGACGGAACTGGGCGGCCAGTAGTCGCCGACGACGTGTTCGTTGAGCCGTTCGCCCGTGCCGACGCCGAAGAAGAAGCGCCCGTCGAGCGCCGCGGCGGCGGTCGCGGTCGCCTGCGCGAGGATGGCCGGGTGGTAGCGCTGGTTGAGCGCGGTCACGCCCGTCCCGACGGTGATGTCGTCGGTTGCTTCGGCGATCCCCCCGAGCGTCGTCCAGGCGAAGGGGCTCTCGCCCTGCTCGGGGATCCAGGGGTGGAAGTGATCGGAGACGGCGACGAAGTCGAAGCCGGCCCGCTCGGCGCGGGCCGCCTGGTCGACCAGTTCGCTCGGGCCGAAGAGCTCGCTCGACAGTGCGAAGCCGACCTCGGTCACGGTGGGTCACCACGCATGGGCCCACCGTCGGTCGCGGCGGCCATAACCTCGGGCCCGGCACGTGCAACCCGGCGGTCGGTCGGCGTGTCATCGCCCGACGGCGACGGCAAACGGAGCGTCCGCGACCCGCGGCTCGGCGGCGGCCACCGTGCGAAGCCTTGAAACCGCGTGGTATCGTAGTTGCGAGCATATTATGCAGCACGTGAAGATACCGCAGGACCGCATCGGCGTACTCATCGGTGAGGGCGGCGAGACGATGCGCGAGATCGAAGAGCGCGCGGAGGTTCGCCTCGACATCGACTCCGAGAGCGGGTCCGTCCGCATCGAGAAGGTAGGTGACCCCATCGTGGGGCTGAACGGCCCGGACATCGTGAAGGCCATCGGCCGCGGGTTCGCCCCGGAGGACGCCCTGGAACTGCTCGCCGACGACCTGATGATGTTCGAGGAGGTCGATCTGAAGGCCGCCTCCCGGAACAAGAAGGACATGCGCCGGAAGAAGGGCCGCCTCATCGGCGAGGACGGCCGGACCCGCGAACTGATGGAGGACCTCTCCGGCGCGGCCGTCGTCATCTACGGCTCGACGCTGTCGATCATCGGCCAGCCCGAACAGGTCGACACCGTCCGCGAGGCCACCGAGATGATCCTGGAGGGCGCACCCCACGGCTCGGTCTACTCGTTCCTCGAGCGCCGCCACAACGAGATGAAACGCGAGGGCATGGAGTACCACCAGTTCACCGGCTAGAGCCGTCTACCGCTCTTCTTTCGTCTCCCCGGTATTCGACGCCGTCGTCTCTTTCCCGAACCAGTCGGCCCACAGCGGCCGGAACGCGTCCTCGCCCTCGGAGATGCGGTCCCAGTCGGTGAGCCCGCGCTCCTCGTCGCTCCCGGGGATCGTGTTGTCGAACACGAGCGCCGTGAGGCCGCCGACCGCCATGCCGGTCGTGCCGACGACGTAGACCGTGTTGGCGACCGCCTCCGTGCCCAGAACCGAGCCGGCGAGGGGGATCCCGGCCAGTCCCGCCTGGAAGGTGGCCACGTCGCCGACGTTGGCCATGTACTCGGGGATGGCGAGGCCGACGAAAAGGGAGATGCCGAGGACGAACACGTTCCGCGAGGAGTCCAGATCGACGTACTTCAGGTTCGAGAGGCCGACGGCGACGATCTGGCCGAACATGGCGACGAACAGGCCGCCGACGATGGGGTCGGGCACGGTCGCGACCAGCTGGCCGAAGTAGCCGACGAACCCGACGACCAACATCACGAGCGCGCCGACCTGGACGACCGCACGCGAGGCCACGCCGGTCAGGCCGATGGCCCCGATGTTCTCGGAGTAGGAGGTCGCGCCGGCCGTCCCCATGATCCCGGAGAAGACGTTGGTAAGTCCCTCCATGCCGATGCCGTGGTTGATGCGGCGCTCGCTGGGCATGCCGTTCCCGGTCAGGCGCGCGACGGCGTGGTAGTCCCCGAAGCTCTCGACGATGGAGGCCAGCACGCCGGCGAACATGCCGATGGCGAAGGCCAGCTCGAAGCGGGGCATCCCCCACTGGAGTGGGGTGATCGGGAACACCGGCCGGGCCTCGGTGACCGCGCCGAAGTCGACGTAGCCGGCGGCCCCCGGTGTATACACGCCCGTTGCGGAGAGGATGGCCGCGACGGTCCAGGCGATCACCACGCCCAGCAGGACGGGAAACAGGCTGAACGCGCGGTGGCGGCGGTCGAGGTACTGCGAGAACAGGACGATCAGGCCCAGTGTGAGCCCCAGCAGCCACCAGTCGGTGGTGGCGGCGGTGATCTGGGGCGTGTTGAACAGCGCCAGTCCGATGAGGGTGATCGTGGGGGCGACGACGACCGGCGAGAGGAAGGCTCTGAGCTTCCCGACGATGCCCAGATAGCCGATGGCGACCTCCGCCAGCGCGGCGACGATGATCGCACCCTGCAGTACCTGGAGTTTGGCCTGCCAGCCCGGGAGCCCGCCCGTGGCGGTCGCGGTCGTCACGATGGCGATCGCCGGCGCGAGCATCGAGAATGGCGCGCCCTGAACGATCGGGTAGCGGTTCCCGATCGTGGTCTGGGCGAGCGTCGCGATACCGGAGACGACGAAGAACGTGCCGACGAACCGCGCGGTCACGTCGGTGGGCATCTCGAGCGCGCCCGCGAGGATCAGCGGGACCGCGACGTTGGCCCCGACCATCGTGAGGTAGTGCTGGAGGCCGAGCAGTATCGACGCCCCCAGCCCCGGCCAGTCGTCGACTCCGTACTCAACGAACGACGCCTCCGCACCATCCTCGGCCTCAGTACCCATCGGTAGGGGCTGTGACCTGGCGGGCAAAACTCCGTCGGTCTCGGCCGACGCTCACTCCTCGTCGTCTTCCAGCGACACGTCGCCGATGGCCTCGGCGATGTCGTCGTCGGCCGCGGCCTCCTCCTCGGTCTCGCCCTCGTCGAGGTCCATCGCCTCCTGCTCGGGTTCGATATCGTCGTCCAGACTCGCGGGCTCGCCGCCGTCCCCGCCGCCCAGATCCGGTTCCGTGTCGCTGGATCCCAGACCGGCACCGCCAGCGTCCGCGTTCGTGCTCGCGGCCCCGCCGGACTGTCCGAGGTCGGCGTCGGGGTTGGTCGGCTCGTCCAGGTCGAGCTGGCGTTCGAGCAGTTTCACGCGCTCTTCCAGTTCCGAGACCCGGCTGGCGACGGCCGGGGCCTGCGTGCTCGCCAGATCCGACATCGGCCGGTTGGCGACGATCCACCGGAGGTACGCACCCCGGTCGTCGAACCCTTGGAGCTGGGCCTCCTCGTCCAACTCGGCGACCAGATCGTCGTCCAGACGTAGGCGAATCTCCATCGACCGAACATATGTGAACCGCTACCGTAAATGTGGGTGCCGATACGCCCCATCGTCACCGCCCCGCCCGCCGTCCCGGTGTTTAAACGCCGGCTTGCCACACGGTACCACGCCAGCCAGCGGCGCCGCCGGTTGGCGGTTTCCCCTGCGGGTAACACAACGCTTATATAGAATGGCAATACAACTTTTCCGTGACTATGGCTCAGCAGATGGGTAACCAGCCCCTCATCGTACTCTCCGAGGACAGTCAGCGGACATCGGGGAAGGACGCACAGTCGATGAACATCACGGCCGGGAAGGCCGTCGCCGAGTCCGTTCGGACCACGCTCGGTCCGAAAGGGATGGACAAGATGCTCGTGGGCGACACGGGCAGCGTCGTCGTCACGAACGACGGCGTCACCATCCTCGACGAGATGGACATCGAGCACCCCGCGGCCAACATGATCGTCGAGGTCGCCCAGACCCAGGAGGACGAGGTCGGCGACGGGACGACGACCGCGGTCGTCATCTCCGGTGAACTCCTCGCGAAGGCCGAGGACCTGCTGGACCAGGACATCCACGCCACGATCCTGGCCCAGGGGTACCGACAGGCCGCCGAGAAGGCAAAGGAGATCCTCGAGGACATGGCCATCGAGGTCAGCGAGGACGACACCGACATCCTCGAACAGATCGCCGCGACCGCGATGACCGGCAAGGGCGCCGAGAACGCCAAGGACACCCTGGCCTCGCTCGTCGTCGACTCCGTCCGTGCCGTCGCAGACGACGAGGGCATCGACACGGACAACATCAAAGTCGAGAAGGTCGTCGGCGGCTCCATCGACGAGTCCGAACTCGTCGAGGGCGTCATCGTCGACAAGGAGCGCGTCCACGACAACATGCCCTACGCCGTCGAGGACGCCGACGTGGCCCTGCTGGACACGGCCATCGAGGTCCCCGAGACCGAACTCGACACCGAGGTCAACGTCACCGACCCCGACCAGCTCCAGCAGTTCCTCGATCAGGAGGAAAAACAGCTCAAGGAGATGGTCGACAACCTCAAAGAGGCCGGCGCAGACGTCGTCTTCTGCCAGAAGGGCATCGACGACATGGCCCAGCACTACCTCGCCCAGGAGGGTATTCTGGCTGTGCGCCGCGCCAAGAAGTCCGACATCAAGGCCCTCGCCCGCTCGACGGGCGCTCGCGTCGTCTCCAACATCGACGACGTCACCGAGGACGACCTCGGATTCGCCGGCTCCGTCGCCGAGAAGGACATCGGCGGCGACCAGCGCATCTTCGTCGAGGACGTCGAGGACGCCAAGGCCGTCACGATGATCCTGCGCGGCGGCACCGACCACGTCGTCGACGAGGTCGAACGCGCCATCGAGGACTCCCTCGGTGTGGTCTCCGTCACCCTCGAAGACGGGCAGGTCCTCCCCGGCGGCGGCGCACCCGAGACCCAGCTCGCGCTCGGTCTCCGTGACTACGCCGACTCCGTGGGTGGCCGCGAGCAGCTGGCCGTCGAGGCCTTCGCGGACGCCATCGACGTCGTCCCGCGCACGCTCGCCGAGAACGCCGGTCTCGACCCGATCGACTCGCTGGTCGACCTGCGCAGCAAGCACGCCGACGGCAACACCACGTCCGGTCTCGACGCCTACACCGGCGAGGTCATCGACATGGAGGACGACGGCGTCGTCGAACCCCTCCGCGTCAAGACCCAGGCCGTCGAGAGCGCCACCGAGGCCGCCGTGATGATCCTGCGCATCGACGACGTCATCGCTGCCGGCGACCTCAAGGGTGGCCAGAGCGACGACGACGGTGACGAAGGACCACCTGCCGGCGGCCCCGGCGGCGCGCCCGGCGGTATGGGCGGCGGCATGGGCGGCATGGGCGGCGGCATGGGCGGCATGATGTAAACCCACTTTTTGCACCTCACTCGGGCGCCTCGCGCCCTCGTTCGGGCAAAAACGTGGGGAAAAATCTCGGCTCGCTCCAGTGGGCGCGCACGGCGCGCCCGTAGTCGCTCGCCGAGGTTCCGCGCGCTCGCGGGGCTTCGCCCCGCTCGCGTGCGGTGCAACGCCTCGCTGCCCGCCGCACTGCACCCGCACCGCTCGGTCGAACGCAATTCCGTTTCTTTCGTGACCGCTCGCCAGCGACGGCGCCCGAACATGTAGAAGACATTTCACGCTGGGGGTTCCCCACACTGCCATGTGCCCTCCCACTCGGCGGGCGGTCCTCGGTGCCGTTCCCGCCATCGCCGCCGGTCTCGCCGGCTGTAGTCTCTCCGACGACGACGAACCGCCCGTTCCAGCCGCCTGGACGACCGACATAGCGTCACCGCTCCCGGGCGTCCAGTTCGGAGACGGCCCCCTCCTGATCGGCTCGGCGTACTACTCGGACCGCGAACCCCTCGTCGCCGGACTCGACCCGGCCACCGGGGAGACCCAGTGGTCGGTCGAACGGCTCCACGAGGACGAACGGGGCTCACCGGTCAGCGGTGCCGACGGCGTCGCCTACACCTTCTCGACGACCGGCACCGTCCGCGCGCTGGACGCCGCGTCCGGCGACTACCGCTGGCGGGTCTCCATCTCCGGCCTCCCCGAACCCGACCCCGGGGTCGCCGCGTTCGCGCCGATGCCGGTCGACGACCTGATACTCGTCCCCGTCTCCGGACGGGAAGACGACGTGGCCGATCGGATCGTCGCGCTGGACGCGGACGACGGCGGGCAGCGGTGGTCCTACCCCCTCGCCGCCTCCCTCTCGGGCCGACCCGACGTGACCGACGGGGCCGTCGTTCTCCCCCAGACCGACGGCGTCGTCGAGGCGGTCGACCTGTCCGGCGACCGACGCTGGTCGATCTCGAAGCCGACTCCCTACACCGGTGTGACGGCCGAAAACGGGGTTGCCTACGTGGGTAACGTCGCGGAGCGGATCGAAGCGCTCGACGTCGAGTCGGGGGAGCGACGGTGGCAGTCGCCGACGGACAACGCCGTCACGACGCCACCGGTCCTCGACGGCGCGGACGGGTCGGGTTCGGGGACGGTCTACGTCGGTGCTGGGGACCACTACGTGTACGCGGTCGACGCCGCGAGTGGGACCCGGCGGTGGCGGACCGAGACGCGGGCGGCGGTCACGAGCGGCCCGGCACACACCGGCGACGCGCTCGTCGCGATCGCGGGCGGCCCCTTCGAGGAACGGGCGCGAGGACAGCACGTCCCTCTCGGCGTCTCGCCGTCGCTCCACGTTCTCGGGGCCGACGATGGATCTCGGCGCGAGCGGTTCATCACGGAGGGGTATCAGAGCGAGGGCGATCTGTGGTGGGTGGCCGCCGTCGGCGACCACGTGTACGTCGGACAGGAACGGCAACTGCTGCGACTCGACGGGGGTGTGCTCGATGCGTAGCGACCCGCCGGACGGCGATGGTGCGCGAGCGGACGGGTCCCGACTGCCCACGACCCGCCGGACGCTGCTTCGATCGGTCGGGGTCGCGGGTACCCTCTCGCTCGCCGGGTGTTCGTCCCTGCTCGGCGTCTCCCCGGACTGGACCGCGGACCTCGACGAGGCCGCCAGGGCGGGCCCGCCGGCCGTGACCGACGATACCGTCGTCGTGGGGGCACAGGACAAGGCCCTGTACGCGGTCGGGACCGAGAACGGCGAGCGCCGCCTCCGCGTCGAGACCGGCGGGCCGATCGAGTCCCGGCCGGCCGTCCCCGACGAGGGCGAGTTCGTCCACGTCCACAGCACCGACGGGGACTGCTACGGCGCCCACCTCGACGACGGGATCCAGTGGACGGTCGAAGGGGAAGCGGTCGACGCCGACATCGAGAGACGCGGGCCGGCGCTGCTATCGCTCACGGATCGGCGGAACGGGGACGGCTACACGCTGCGGGCCGTCGGGGCGAGCGACGGGACCCCGCTCTGGGAGCGGGTGATCGCGACCTACCGAATCCCGACCGGTGCCGGATCGCGAACGGTCGTCCCGGTCGCGGCCGCCGACACCGTCGAATCGAACGACTCGACCCGTGCGGTCGCGCTCGACACGGCCACCGGATCGACCGCCTGGTCGGCGACGTACGAGGCCCCGCCGGCTGTCGCCGCCGACGCCGACCTGGTCGCCCTCCTCGGCCGGACCGAAGGCGAGTTCGGCGTCGCCGGTTACGACCCGGCCGACGGGAGGCGACGGTGGTGGACGCCCATCGAACGATCGCTAGCCCTCGTCAGTGATCTGGCCCTCGGGCCACACGTGATAGTCGCGACGGACGGGGACGACGGTGGGGCGGCCGTCGGGGTCGACCGCGAGAGTGGTGCCGTCGCGTGGCGACAGTCGCCCGAGGGCCAGATCAGGGACCTGGCGGCGGGTCCCGAAACGACCGTCGTCGCCAGACGCGTCCAGCGCGACGACGAGAGCCGGATCCAGCTCCAGGCCTACGGTGCCGACGGGAGCCAGCGATGGACGACCGTGCTCGACGCCGCCAAAGCGGAGCGGACCGCCGTCGTCGGATCGACGGTGCTCGCGAGCGACGAGCACAGTCTCACCGCGCTGGCCATCGAGACCGGCGAGACGCGGTGGCGGTACGAGTCCGAGGAGAGCCGTCAGATCGCCTTCGCAGCGACGGCCGACGCCGCGTTCGTCAGCCACGTCGACACCGGCGAACTCGTTCGCCTCTCGCTGTGAGTCTCCGTCGGTCGCGCCCGAACCGGACCGCGCCGTAGTCGAGGTCCGCCGTTACCCCTTCGCCGGTCTCGACCTGCAACAGCACCGAGCTGTTCCGGCCTAACTCTCGGGGGCCCGTCTGTCCCGGGGTTGGAACTAAGTCCCGCGGCCGACCAGATGCGGGTATGGAGACGCTGCTGCTGGACCCCGACGCCGTCGAGGAGAGTGCCCAGCTACCGGCGGTCGTCGAGGCCGTCGAGGCGGCGTTCGCCGCCTACGCGGGCGGCGACGCGCAGATGCCCGCCAAGTCCTACATCGACCTGCCGCAGTACGACGGGGACTTCCGGTCGATGCCCGCCTACCTCGCCACCGACGAGTGGGACGGCGCTGGCATCAAGTGGGTCAACTCCCACCCCGGCAATCCCGAGGACCACGGCCTCCCGACGGTGATGGGGACGATGATCTACTCCGATCCCGAGACGGCCGTTCCGCTCGCGATCATGGACGGGACGACGCTGACCCGCAAGCGGACCGGCGCGGCCGCCGCCGTCGCCACCGACCACCTCGCCGTCGAGGACGCAACCTCGCTCGGCCTCGTCGGTGCCGGCGTGCAGGCTCGCGCCCAGCTAGCGGCCATCGCCACGGTTCGGGACATCGAGACCGTCGTCGTCGCCGACAAGGACCCGGACGCCGTCGCGGACTTCCGGGCGGCCGTGGCGGACAGCTACGACGTGCGGGCGGGCTCGATCGCCGACGCCGTCGGCTGTGACGTGGTGTCGACGACGACGCCGGTCAGAGAGCCAATCGTCCCCCGCGAGGCCGTCGGCGATAACACGCACATCAACGCGATGGGGGCCGACGCCGAGGGGAAACACGAACTCGCAGACGGGATCCTGCTGGACGCGAAACTGGTCATCGACGACCACGCCCAGTGTACCCACTCCGGGGAGATCAACGTCCCCTACGCTGCGGGGACGCTCGGCGACGAGGACATCCACGCCGAACTCGGCGCGGTCGTTATCGGTGAGGCCAGTGGTCGGACCGAGGCGGACGGCATCACTGTCTTCGACTCGACGGGGCTGGCCATTCAGGACGTGGCCAGCGCCCACGTCGTCTACGAGTACGCCAGCGAACACGACGTGGGGACGGCGATGGAACTGGTCGGGACCGACCTCTAGCTGGTCTGTCGGCCGACGAACTCGACCGTCTTGGAGGCGAGCCAGAACAGGAGCAGGAAGGGGACCAGCGGCAGGACGACAACGACCAACACGAGCGCGATGAGCCAGCCGATCACGTCCATCTCCATATCCGGGCGACTCGTGTACGGTTCGGTCACGGTCCGGAGTGGCTCGGGCAGTGAGGAGTCGGCGTCTCGCTCGCTCATACCGGCCGCTCCACGGAGCGACGGATAAAACGACGTGACCGTTCTCGCGGGACAGTCGGGTGCGGGAAAATAAGGCGCCCTTACCGCTCCGGAGTTGCGGTCACTCGGTCAGCCGCTGGAGCGATTCGTTGATCTCGTTGACGGTGGCGGTCTGTTCCTCGTTGGCGGCGGCCACGTCCTCGATCTCCGCGGAGACCTGCTCGGCTTTGTCGACGACGCCGTCGATCATGCTGGCGATCTCCTCGGTCGAGGCGGCCTGATCGTCGGTCGCGTCCGAGACCTGTCGGACGCCGTCGGCGGCCTCCCGGGCCACCTCGGCGATCTCCTCTAAGCGCTCCATCGCCGTCTCGACCTGTTCCATCCCCGTCTCGACCTGCTCGGTCATCCGTTCGAGGCTCTCGACGGTCCGCTCGGTGTCGTTCTGGATCGCCCGAACCCGGGCTTCGATCTCGCCGGCCCGGTCCTGTGACTCCCCGGCGAGTTCCTTGACCTCGTCGGCGACGACGGCGAAGCCCGACCCCGCCTCGCCGGCCCGCGCCGCCTCGATGGAGGCGTTCAGCGCGAGGATGTTCGTCTGGTCGGCGATGTCGTTGATCACCTCGACGATCTCGTCGATCTCGTCGACGCGGTCCCGCAGGTCGTCGACGGAGTCGGTCACCGACTCCGTCGAGTCGTTCACGTCGTCCATCACGTCGATCGCCTCTTGGCCGGCCGTCCGCCCCTCGTCGGCGAGGTCCGCCGCCTCCTGGCTCGTCGTCGCCACTTCGTCGGAGGTCGACGCGATCTCCTCGACGGTCGCGCTCAACTGGGACACCTCCGAGGCGACGGTTTCGACGTCCTGGGACTGCTCGTCGGCGAGGTCGCTGATCTCGCTGGCGCTCTCCGCGACGGCCCCGGCCGACCGCTCCAGCTCCGCGGTCCGCCGGCCCACGTCCGCGACGAGGTCCGACAGCTGTTCGGCCATCCGGTTGACGGCGTCGACGACCGCCAGAATCTCGTCGTCGAGGCGATCCGAGTCGAAGGAGGCCCGCGCGTCGAGGTCGCCGTCGGCGATCGACGTGAGCGTGCCCGACACTTCCTCGACCAGCCCGTGTAACTGCTCGCGCCGGCGTACCTCCGCCGTCTGGTCTTTCACCATCTCGACGGCACCGACCAACTCGTCACCCTCGTACAGCGGCGCGGCGCTGAACTCGATCTCCCGCTCGGTCCCGTCCGCCGCGACCATCGTGCTCGTGTCGCCGTACAGCGTGTAGCCCACGTCGTCGATCCGGGGAACACCGAACTCCTCGTCGGCCGACTCGGGCGCTTCGAGAACCTTGTCGGCCAGCGTCTTCGAACGCCGGCCGTCGTGGTAGAACGCCTGGCTGGCCATCTCCATGGCCTGTGCATCCGCCTCGGAGTGGCCCGTCAACTGCCTGAGCCCCTCGTTCCAGGTGACGATCTCGTGGTCCGCGTCCAGGACGAAAATCGACGCGTCGAGGTGATCCAGTATCGGGCCGAACGACAGCGGGAACTGCCCGCTGTCCGGACTCGGCTCTGCATCCGGCACCGACGACTCTGTTTCGGACCGGTTTTGTGACGCCATGGTTCTGGGTGAGGGGTTTCCGAGTCCCTCGTAATAATCTATTGGGTAGTTTCTGATAAATCTGCCACGAATTAACGTTTCAGGACATATACCCTGCCACCATATCCCGACTATTCTGTGGGAGAAACTCTCCACGGGTTCTCTGCAAGTGCGCCGACCACTGCACGACACGCTGTGGGGTGGTGGCCGCTGTCGGGCGGGCCAATGTGGTGGCCGGACTCGGCGACCGCGACCGTGACCACGGGCGAGCGGGGCTCGTGGTACGAGACCTACTCCAGGTGGATCGCCGGCCGGAACGGGACGGCGCTGTCGGCTTTCCCGTCGGGATCGACCGCGTCGGGGTCGTCCTCCGCGTAGACCTCGACGGTCGCGTCGAACTCGGATTCGAGGAAGGCCACGGCGTCCGCGTAGACGGCCCCCTCGTCGACGTCGGCCATCGCGGCGAGTTCCTCGTCGTCGCGCTCGCGGACCAGTTCCACGAGGTCCTGCACCAGGTCGTTGACCGCGTCGCCTCTCTCACGGAGGTCCGGGTCCTCCATGACCTGGCCCATGACCGCGCCCACGTCGGTGCCGGTCTCCCGAACGGTCTCGAACACGTCGCGTTTCCAGTCGGCGGCGACGTACACCCGGACCGTGTCGGGGTCCGTTCCGGTCACGTCCACGATGTCGTGGATGTCGTCGGTGACAGACTCGACCAACTGTTCCCGGCGCTCGACGCCCTCGTCGTCGAACTCGGGGTCGGGCTCGGGCCAGTCGGCGTCCTCGGCGGGTTCGCCGGTCAACCGCTCGTGGAGTTCGTTCGCCATGAACGGCACGAAGGGCGCGAGCAGGCGCAGTCGCGTCCGGAGCACCTCTCGGAGCGTCCACTTCGCGCCCGGCCGGTCGAGGTCCGCCCGTCGCCGGTACCACTTCAGGTGTTCCTCGAAGCTGTAGAAGATGGCCTGACTCGCCGTCCGGGTCTCGAAGCCGTCCATCGCCTCGGTGGCCTCCCGGATCGTGCCCTGCAGTTTCGAGAGCAGCCAGCGGTCGACGTGTTCGAGTTCGGGCCGTGCCTCCTCGTCGATGGCCACGTCGGTCGTCTCCTCGCCGTCGACTTCGAGGGTGATCTCCACCATCTCCTCGACGTCGTAGTCGATGACCTCCTCGGCTCGCGACCAGAACCGTTCGAGCTGATCGCGCGTACTCCCCACGAGGTCGTCCCGCCAGTCGTAGTCCTGCCACGGCTCCGCGGAGTTGAGCAGGAAAAAGCGGACGGTGTCGGCCCCGTACTCGTCGATTGCCTTCGAGGGCAACACGACGTGGCCCTTCGAGGAGGACATCGCTTCCCCTTCGAGCAGACCCATGCCCATGATGGTGATGCCCTGGGGCCAGTTGTCCTCGGAGAACAGTTCGCCGTGGTGGAACTGGAAGAAGGTCAGGTGGTTGTTGATGAGGTCGTTACCCGAGCAGCGCCAGTCGACGGGGTACCAGTGGTCGAACTCCTCGTGGAGGTCGAGGGCGCGCTCGTCGGGGTCGTCGACGGCGTCCTCGCCGTAGAACAGCGCGTCGAAGAAGTCGGGGTCGAGGTCCTCGGGCGGGACGTCCTCGATCCGGTGGGCGACGGTGTAGTAGGACATGTAGATCGTCGAGTCCGAGAGGGGTTCGATGACGAACTCGTCGTCCCACGGCAGGCGGGTGCCCAGCCCGTAGTTGCGGATGCAGGGCCACTCGTTGAGCCAGTCGATGGTGTGGTCGTACTGGTCGCGGGTGTTCTCCGGGATGGTCTCGAGGCCGGAAAGCACCCGGTGGGCCTTCTGCTTCCACTCGGCGTCGTTGTAGCGCAGGAACCAGGTGTCCTGTTTGGCGACCTCGACGTCGCCGCCACAGCGACAGACCACGTCCTCGGTGAACTCGTACATCTCGTCGAACGCGCCTTCGTCCTGGTAGTGATCGCGGAACTCCTCGCGGACGTTCTCGACGGTCATGCCCGCGAACTCGCCGTAGTCCTCGTGCATGATCCCCTGGTGGAACTCGGCCTGGTAGAGGTCGGCCGTCACGTCCTCCAGTTCGGGGTCCTCGGAGGACTCGATGCCGGCCGCCTCGACCGCCGTCCGGGCGGGGATCTCGCCGTACTCCTCGATGTCGAGGATCGGGATCGGCTCGATGGCGGCCACGTCGGCGGGGTCGATCCCGTACTCGCGCATCCGCTCGTCGTCGGCCTTTGCCTCCTGCAGCGCGAGGTAGTCGTCCGGCGAGTGGGCCGGGACCGACATGACGACGCCGGTGGCGTTGTCGGTGTCGACGAAGGTCGCCGGCAGGATCAGGACCTCCTCACCCGTGATGGGGTTGGTGACGGTCTCGCCGATCAGGTCCTCGCCGGTGAGTTCGTCCTGTATCTCGATCTCGCGTTCCTGCAGTTCGAGTTTCTCGACGGCCTCACGGGAGACGATCCACGCTTCGCCATCCACGTCGGCCCGCACGTACTCGCCGTCGGGGTGGGCGTAGGCGTTCGTGACACCGCGCACGGTTTCAGGGCGGAGGGTGGCCATCGGGGCGATCACGGAGTCGCCACCGATGTCGCCCTCGAACTTGACCAGAGTGTACTCCTGAAACTCGGCGGTCTCGCCTTCCAGGAGGTCGTGTGTCGTGACGGGATTTTCCTCGTCGGTGCAGTACTTGACGGGGTGGAGCCCCTTCTCCAGCAGCCCCTGCTCTTTGAGCCGCTCGTACTGCCAGGTGATGAACTTCGAGTAGCGCTCGTCGTTGGTGGTGAACTCCCGCCGCCAGTCGATGGAGAGCCCCAGCTGTTTCATCCCCGATTTGTAGTGGTTCTCGATGAAGTAGCGGGCGTAGCCCATCGGGGTTTCGAGGTCCTCGAGGGTGTCCTCGGGGACGTCGTAGGTATCTCGCAGGACCGACAGCTGATCTTCCTCGCCTTTCTTCAGGCGCTCGACGGCACCGATGATCGGCGTGCCGGTGACGTGCCAGGCGATGGGAAAGAGGACGTCGTCGCCCTGGAGCCGGCGATAGCGGGCGTACACGTCGGGGACGGTGTAGGTCCGGCAGTGGCCGATGTGCATCCCGCCGCTCGGATAGGGGTAGGGGACGGTGATGAAGGTGGGCTCGGTGTCCTCACCGGGGTCGGCCTCGTACCGCCCCGCCTCGGCCCAGCGCTCGCGCCACTCCGCCTCCAGTCGTTGAGGCTCGTAATCCATACGTGTCGGTTCCCCCTGCCAGCCTAAAAGAACTCCCTATCTGCCGAGTCAGTCCTCGCCCGGCAGGTCGGCGGGAACCCACTCGAGTTCGGGTGGCAACTCCGCGCCGAGGGTCGTCAACTCGACGGCGGTCCGCCGGTCGGGTTCGACCCACGTGAGGAGTCCCGCGTCGATCAGTTTCGGCAGATGGACGTGGTACAGCGAGGTCTCGACTTCGGTGTAGGCGGCGTCCGCATCGCCCGTCGTTTCGGCCGTGGCGACGTAGGTCGCCACGTGTTCGACCGGGACCGCGCGCCGCTCGTCGCGGAGGTACGCCAGCACGCGGCGGCGACGAGTGTGGGCCAGCGCCCTGAACACCTCGTTCCGGATGCCGTCCGCACGCGGCGACCCGACCCGACTCCCGCTTCGCTCCCCGGGGGGCTCCTCGTCACGCATCGTCTCTCCCTCGCTGGTCGTCACCCATTACCTTCCGTTTCGATGTCCTATCGTAAAAAAACTTCCAGCGAACCTACTTCTGTTGTCGCCGACCCCCTCAATCGAGCGTGACGACGCCATCGTCGAGCAGTTCGAGCAGGAGATCGCGGGCGTGGCCGTCGGGGTTCACGCCGGTCAGGACGCGCTCGACGGTCCCGTCGACGAGCACGAACGTCGTTCGCGGCGTCGACTGGCCGGGCGCGTCCCGGGGGACGCCGAAGGCCGCCGCCACCTCGCCGTCGGGGTCGGCCAGCAGGTCGAACTCGACGCCGGTCTCGTCGGCGAACGCGCGGTGGGACTCGACGTCGTCCGTCGAGACGCCGTAGACGGTGACGCCCGCGTCGTCGTAGCTCTCGCGCTCCCGTGCGAACTGTTCGGCCTCGGTGGTACACCCCGGCGTCCCGTCCTCGGGATAGAAGTAGACGACCGTCGGGTCCGAAAACGTCGGCGAGACGGTCTCGCCGTGCTGGTTCCGCGCCGTCACGTCGGGTGCCGGATCGCCCGATTCGAGCATACCCGGCGGTTCGACGGCCGGCGGGAAGTTCGTTGTGCTAGTTCACCGGGATGTCCGTCCCGCTACCGGCCTCCTGTTTCGGGAGCGTGATGGTCAGGACGCCGTTGTCGTAACTCGCCTCGGCGTCCTCCGTCCGGACGCGGTCGGGCAGCGGTACGGTCCGACTCATCGTGCGACGGGTCCGCTCCTGGCGGATGAACTGCTGGTCTTCGCTTTCGCCTCCCTCCTCGCTGGTCGTCTCCTGGCTGGCGGCGATCCGCACGGTCCGCGGATCCGGCAGCGTCACGTCGATGTCGTCGCTGGAGTAGCCGGGGACGTCGGCCGTGGCCTCGAAGGTCTCCCCGGTGTCGGCGACGTCGACGGCGACGCTCCCACCCAGTCCCGCTCCGGGCTCGAAGTCACCGAATTCGCTGCTGATCCGGTCGAACAGGCGGTCGATCTCCTCGAATGGGTTCTGTCGATTCATGGGCTCACCCCACCGGGAGTACGACGGCCTGCTAAAATTGTCTGTCGGCGACCGCAGGGTCGCCACCCGCCGGTCACTCGCTTCCCTCGGCGAGGTCCTCCGAGAGGTCGTCGACGGCCGCGCGCACCTCCTCGACGATGTCGTGCTGGCGCTCGGTCAGGTCGGCGGTCTCGGTGGCGGTCTCGTGGATCTCGGTCGCCGCCGTGGCGCTCTGTTCGACCGACGCCGTCACCTCCTCGATGTGGGCCGCCTGGTCGTCGTTGGCCGTCGCGATCTCCTCGGCCCCGTCGGCGGCGTCGGCGACGTGTTCGACGATCTCCTCGAGGGCACCCAGCGTCTCGCTGACGCGATCACTGACCTCGACGGCGCGGTCGTGTGCGCGCTCGACCTCCTCGACCGTCCGGTCGGTCTCGCCGGTGATCGCCTCGATCTCGTCGCCGATCTCCTCGGTGTGCTCGCGGGTCTGGTCCGCGAGGTCTTTCACCTCGTCGGCGACGACGGCGAACCCCTCGCCCGATTCGCCGGCCCGCGCCGCCTCGATGTTGGCGTTCAGCGCGAGGATGTTCGTCTGCTCGGCGATGTCGGCGATGATCTCCGCGACCGCCTCGATGTCGTCCATCCGCTCGGCCAGCCGGCCGACCGTCGCCTCCAGACTCTCGCTGGTCGCGAGGATGTCGTCGGCCGCCGCCTCGGCCTCCGCACCCGCTTCCTGCCCGCGGCGGGCGGCCTCGCGTGCGCTCGCGGCCGTCTCGGCCACCTCGTCGGTCGTCGCCGCGATCTCCTCCATGTTGGCGCTGAGCGACTCCATCTCCGCGCTGATCTCGTCGAGTCGGTCGTCCTGTTCGATCGCCCGGTCCTCGATGTCGGCCGCGTTGTCGGCCACGTCTCCCGCGACCGTCTCCAGCCGGGAGATTACGCCGGTCAGCCGCTCGGCGACCTGTTCCTGGCTCTCCTGGAGGCGGCGCTCCGTCTCGCGCAGCTCCGTCACGTCCTGCAGTGCCGTCACGGAGCCCGCGAGCTCGCCGTCGGCGTCGTACATCGGCGTGCTCGTGATCTGGACCAGGCGTTCCTCGTCGTCGTGGTTCAACAGTGTGGACTCGACCCCTCTGATCTGGGTCTCGTTTTCCATCGTCCGCTGGGCGGTCGTCGTCTTCGTCCCGTGGGTCTCCTCGGTACGGAACACCTCGTGGCCCTCCATCTCCGGGACGCGTTCGGGATCGAGCGCCATCAGATTCTGCATCGCCGGGTTGAAAAGGAGAATATTCGACTCGGCGTCCGTGACGACGATCGGAACGGGCAGGTCCTGCAACGCACGGACCCACTTCATCTCGGCGTCGTCGAAGTCGGCGTAGATGCCCGCTGCCTCCCCGCGCCGCTGTTGCTCTGACATCTCTGCCGGACGTTCTCACACCCCGTGCCTGAACGTTTCGGCGAGGTTATCGATCGCGATAACGCGGTTACTCGACCACGTGTTCGGTGTCGTAGGATCCGAGCCGGCGGACCCACCCGTCCTCGGCGATCGCATCGATCTCGTCGAGGGCTGCCTGCGTGCGGTCCTCGTAGAGGCCGGCCGCGATGTCGATGTGGAAGACGTAGTCGCCCAGCCGCTCGCCGCTGGGACGGGATTCGACGCGAGTCATGTTGATGTCCCGTTCGGCGAACGGTTCGAGCATCTCCAGCAGGAGGCCGGGGTAGTCGACGTTGGGGTAGACGATCAGCGAGGTCTTGCCGCCGCCCTCGGAGCGCTCGCTCTCGGGCGCGACGACGAGAAAACGGGTCGCGTTCGAGGACTGGTCCTGGATATCCTCGGCCAGCACCTCCAGATCGGTGCCGTTGGTCGCGTTCTCGGGGTGGCCGATGGCCGCGACAGACGGGTCCTCGCGGGCGCGCTCGACGCCACGGGCGGTCGAGGCGACGGCTTCGAGAGCGGCGTCGGGGTACTCGGCGTCGAGGTAGTCCCGGCACTGGGCCAGCGCCTGGGCGTGGCTGGCGACCAGTTCGAACTCCGGTCCCTGGGCGAGCAGGGCGTGGCGGATGGGCGTGATCAGTTCCCTGACGACCGCCACGTCGTGTTCGGCGAAGGCGTCGAGCGACTCGGTGACGCTGCCCTCGATGCTGTTCTCGACCGGGACGACCCCGCGGTCGTACTCGCCCGCTGCGACGGACTCGACGATGGCGGTCACCGACTCGGAAAAGGCGACCTCGTCGGCGACGGCCGTCGCGGCCCGGTGTGAGTAGGTCCCCGCCGGACCGAGCGTGAGTGCCTTCATCGGCGACGGCTTCGCTGCTAGCGGTAAAAAGCGTCGTGGTGTCACCCGGCTCGTCGAGGCCGCTCGACGATATCTTGATTCAGCGAGAGAATCCCGCCCTTCCCGTGAGGGACGAGTGTTCCGACGCTTAGTCGGAACCGAGGACCGAACAGGGCGGGAGTGAATCGCGTAACCTTCGATACCCAGCCGACATTGTTCCTCCCAGCAGGATATTCCACGCCGACCGAAAGATTAAGTCATTGTGCTGTCATAGGCTATGTATGGTGAATCTGGTCACGACCCGCACCATTACAGCTGCACTCACCAACGACCGTGAGAGTGTCGTGTGTGACCTTGATTCACTCGCTCGTTCCGGCAGTAAAATCTGGAACGTCGCTCGGTGGACTGCTGGCCGCATCTGGGACGAAACCGGTGAGATACCCGATGAAGGACCGCTTAAGTCCTACATGAAGAACCAACCGTGCTGGAAAGATTTGAACGCCCAATCAAGCCAGGCAATCATCGAAGAATTGGCTGGCGCTTTCCAGTCCTGGTTCGAACAAGACAACCCAGACGCCAACCCACCGGGCTACCGCAAACACGGCGACCAACGACCACGCTCAACAATCACGTTCAAAGAAGACGGCTTCAAACTCGACACCAAACACGAGCAGGTCCGACTATCGAAAGGGCAAAACCTGAAAGACGGCTGGAGTGACTTCATCCTCTGCGAATACGATACCGGTCCAGACGCAGACCTGACTGCCGTCGAAGACGTGCAACAGGTCCGCATCGTCTGGACCGGTGAGCAGTGGGAACTGCACTTTGTCTGTAAAGTTGCCATTGACGCCACTGACTTGTCTGGCGAGAAGACGGCTGGTGTTGACCTCGGTATCTGCAACACGGCGGCTGTCTCTGTTGGTGACGAGACGCTGTTGTATCCGGGGAACGCTTTGAAGGAGGACGCCCACTACTTCCGCCAGGAAGAATACGATACGGAAGGAGAAAACGGTCCCAGCACCCATGCTGAGTGGGCACGCCAGAAGAAATCACGGCGGCAGACCCACTTCCTGCACGCACTCTCGAAAGACATCGTAGAGCAATGTGCAGACCGTGGCGTGGAGACGATAGCGGTTGGACATCCGAAGGACATTCGTGCGAATGAAGACTGGGGTCGTCACGGGAACAAGCGTCTGCACGATTGGGCGTTTGAAACGGTGCTGAGTCACATCGAGTACAAGGCTGAAGAACGTGGTATCGAGGTAGAGCGTGTTGACGAGTACGAGTTAGCCACGTCGATAACCTGCTGTGCGTGCGGGATGAAAGCCGATTCGAACCGTGTCGAGCGTGGCTTGTACGTGTGTGAGAACTGCAAACTGGTCGCTAATAGCGACCTGAATGCGGCGGAGAATATGCGGGCGACGGTAACTCCGAGTCCTGCTGAGGATAGGAGTAACGGCTGTCTGGCCCAGCCTTCGGTGCGCCTGTTCGATACATCGACGGGGAGAGTAGCCCCTCAAGAACAGGTCTACCCGTAGACCGGCAAATATCCCAACGCTTGCGGTGCGGTTCGGGAAGCCTCGCCGTCGTCGGGCTACGCCCGACTGCTTGAGGGAGCTTCGCTCCCTCTCCGTTTACGGCGAGGAGGAGGTCACAGGCTGTACGTGTCGAACTTGGCAGTGACGACGCCTGCGCGGCCGTTCTGTTCCACCTTCACGTTCCGGGCCCGGGCGAACGTACCGCTGTTGTCGTTGGCCTCGATCCAGTCGTTGAGGTCGCTCGTGTTCACGTCGCCCTCGCCGCTGAAGACGAACACCCACTGGCGTTTCGTCGTGTCGCCGTTGACCGACAGGGACTCGCCGTTCGCCACCTGCCCCTCGAAGATGCCCGACTCGGCGTCGGCCTGGTCGGAACTGACCTCGTCGCTCCGGGTCTCGGCGCTAATACTGGTTCCACTGTCGAGCGTGTTCACGAGCGTCGAGAAATCGTCGTTGTTGCTCGTGGCGCGTGTCCCGTTGCCGCCCTTGGTGTCGATGATTCCCTCGACGACGTCCGTGGCCGACACAGCGTCCCAGTCGGAGCCAAACGGCGGTTCGACGCGCTGTCCGAAGACGATGGCGCTGTCGGCGACGGCCACTGCCTGTCTGACCGTGTCCGCGTCCGACGGCACGTACACCTCGTAGCCGCTGTAGTTCCCGTCGCTCTCGAACTCGGTGTTCGTGTCGTCTTCGAGTTCGGCGACCACCTCGCTCGTATCGTAGGATCCCTTGAGGACGCGCCCCTGGGGGAGCCTGAGATCCATGCTCACGTCCCGTCCGATCAGGCCGACCGTACTGTAGGTCCCCCTGAGCGCTCTGTACGTGTTCGGGTAGAACGACTTCCGGTTCTCGTAGATGGCCTGCTGATTCGTCACGTTGACGCTCATCCCGTCGGCGTCCTGATTGAACTGGTCGGCCGGATAGGCCCACTGCTGGTAGTCGCCCAGTCCACCGCCGCCGACGAACGGGATGGCGTCCGTGACCGCGTTACACCCTGCGAGCGCACCTGTACCCACCACAGCACTGGCGGTGAGAAACCGCCGACGTGTCTGTTCCATGTACCGTTCGTGTACGCTACAACATAAAATATATTCGATGATTGTGACGGGCTGTGACCGCGGAACACACCCGCAGGCCGACTGTCAGCGGCCGACAGCTCAGCGATTCAGCGTGTGGATGGCCGCCCCCATCGCGTTGGCGGCTGCCTCCATCACCGCCTCCGAGAGCGTCGGGTGGGTGTGGACCGTCGCCACCAGATCCTCCAGCGTCGCCCCCATCTCGATGGCCAGGCCGACCTCGGCGATCAGTTCGGAGGCCTCGGGACTCACGATCTGGGCGCCGAGGACGAACCCGTCGGCCCCGTCGGCGACGATCCGGACGAACCCGTCGGTGTCGTCGTGGGTGAGCGCCCGCCCGGACGCGCGCAGGGGCAACTCCCCGACGACCGGATCGAAACCAGCCTCCTCGGCCTCACGTTCGGTCAGCCCCACGGTCCCGATCTCGGGGTCGGTGAACACCGCCGCGGGGATCGCCTGCTGGTCCATCGCGGCCGGTTCGCCCGCGATCACTTCCGCTGCGACCTCGCCCGCCTTCATGCCTTCGTGGGCGAGCATCGGCTCACCGGCCACGTCGCCGACCGCGAAGACGTGCTCGACGTTCGTGCGTGCCCGGTCGTTCGTCGGGACGAACCCGTCTTCGTCGGTTTCGACGCCCGCTGCCTCCAGGTTCACGGTGTCGGTCACCGGCTGACGGCCGACCGCCACCAGCGCCTTCGTCGCGTCGTACTCCGAGACGGTTCCGTCCTCGCCCTCGGTGACGACCGTCAGTCCGTCCTCTCGCTCGCTCCAGTCGGCGGCGGCCTCCCCGAAGTGAAAGTCGATACCCAGTGACTTCGCGCGCTGGGTGACCACGCGGGTCACGTCGGCCTCGTACATCGGGAGCGCCTGATCGAGTGCTTCGACGACCGTCACGTCGCTGCCGGCCTTGGCGAACACCGTCGCCAGTTCCATGCCGATGTAGCCGGCCCCGACGACGAGCAACTCGTCGGGCACCGTCTCAAGCGCCAGGGCGTGCCGCGAGGAGAGGATCCGCTCGCCGTCGAATGGCAGGTCGGGGAGTTCGATCGGTCGACTCCCCGTCGCGACGATCGCGTGCTCGAACTCCACCGACTCCGAGCCCTGGCCCTCGCCGCCGTGGGCGATCCGCGCCGTGTTCTCGTCGGTGAACTCGGCGGTCCCCTCGATGAGGTTGACGCCGTTGCCCTTGCAGAGCCGCTCGACGCCGGTCGTGAGCTGGTCGACCACCTCGTCCTTCCAGCCCATCATGCCGGCCATGTCGATGGCGGGGTCGGCGTGGACGCCCATGTGTTCGGCCGTGCGTGCCTCGTGGGCCACGTCCGTCGCGGAGACGAGTGCCTTCGAAGGAATGCAGCCGTGGTTGAGGCAGGTCCCGCCGTAGGCGTCCTTTTCGACGAGGGTCACGTCCAGGTCGAGCTGGGCGGCCCGGATCGCCGCCACGTACCCGCCGGGGCCCGCGCCGATTACCAGTACGTCGGTGCCAGTCGCGATGTCGCCGACGACCATACGCCGGCAACGCACCCCCGGACTTTGAGTGTGCGGGTTGGCTTTTATCCGTCGTCGCCCCGTCCTTCGTCCATGGACGACCAACTGTTCTCGCGGACCGACCGCCGCGACGCCGCGGCGACCGCGGCCCTGCTGCGCTCGCTCGCGGACGACCTCGAAGCCGGCATCGGATTCGACGCCCTGGCCGGGGAGGACGTCGACGTCGGCATCCCGACCGAGATGGACGTCGAGTTCCTGGTGGGCCAGCGGACGCCCGACGACGGGACGGAGGAACGCGAACTGGGGGTGGAACTGACGTGGGATCCGGCCGACGAGCGAGCGGCCGAGGAGACCGAATCGGCCGGGACCGACGGCCCGCCGACGACGGACGCGGCAGACACGACGGCCAGTCCCACGAACGCCCCGGGCGAGGTCGGCCGGGTCGACTCGCAGGCCGCCTTCGAGGTGTTCCGGGACAAGGCCGACGAGTGGCGCTGGCGGCTCCGCCACCAGAACGGCAACATCGTCGCCGACAGCGGTGAGGGGTACAACCGCAAGCGCGGCGCGATGAACGGGCTGGAGAGCGTCCAGCGCAACGCACCGGGCGCGGACGTAGAGCTAGAGGACTAGTCGCCGGCCGCAGCGCTACTTCCGTCGGACGAGCGGTCGGCGTCGCTGGAACTCTCGTTCCGATCTCGTCGACCCTGTCGTATCCACGCGATTCCGAACGCGACCGCGTACAGTACCGCGGGCGCAGCTGCGGCCCCCGTGAGCGCGAACGCCACCGGGTCGAGGACCGCTCGATACAGCGGCGGCACGCCGAACTGGGTCAGCGGTGGGAGAAACCGCGTCGCCACCGCGGCCAGGACCCAGGGCGCGGCCGCCAGCAGAACCCGCCAGTTCTCGCGGACCTGTCCGCTGCCCGTTCCCGGCCAGTCGGCCCACGGTCGGGACCCCGCGAGCGCGTCCGCACGTGCGGCGACGTATACGAACGCCATCACGATTCCGGCCACCCGAAGACCGAGCGCCACGGTCCCGGCCGCTCGGTAACCGCGCATCATGGTCTCCGCGAGAACGGCGACGAAACTCCACAGCAACAGGATCTCGGCCACGGCGACGGTCTCGACGAACAGTCGTTTCGGATCGAGTGTGGAGGGCACGGAGGAAGATGTCAATGCGAGTCAAAAAGTGCGCCGATTCTTCGCCGGTGTTACTCCAGCAGGAGCAACGTCGGGTCCCGCAGGTACTCCTTGAGGGTGTTCGTGAACCGGGCGGCCTCCGCGCCGTCGATCACGCGGTGGTCGATGGACAGCGAGAGGGTCATGACGTGGCGGGGGACGACCTCGCCGCCGACCGACTGTTCGCTCGGGAACATCCCCTCCTCGTCGCCGCTCACGGTTCCACCGTTCGCGCGTTCCGAGGCGCTTCGCGCCTCGCGCTCCACTACCCACGGCCGTTTCTTTATCGCCCCCAAGCCGAGAATCGCGGTCTCGGGGTAGTTGATGATCGGCGTGGCGTACTCCCCGCCGATGGCTCCGAAGTTGGTGATGGTGAACGTGCCGCCCTGCATCTCCTCGCGGCTGATCGATCGATCGCGGGCCTTCCCGACCAGCTCGTCGGCCTCGTCGGCGATTTCGAGCAGGGATTTCTTTCCGGCGTCCCGAACGACCGGTACCATCAGCCCGGCGTCGGTGGCGGTCGCGATGCCGATATTGTAGTCGCCGCGTGTGACGATCTCCTCGCTCTCCTCGTCCAGCTGGGAGTTGAGGATGGGGTACTCCCGGAGCGCGGCGACGACGGCCTTCACGACGAAGGGCAGGTAGGTGAGCTTGCTGCCCCGTTTTTCGGTTCGCTCCGTGAGAGCCTCGCGGGCCTCGACCAGTTCGGTCACGTCCACCCGGTCGTGGTGGGTGACGTGCGGAGCGGTGAATTTCGACCGCTCCATCTGTTGGCCGATGGTCCGCCGGACCCCGCGGTAGGGGATCCGCTCCTCCGAGCCGGCGGCGACTTCGCGGTCGACGTGCTCGCCGCCCTGCCCGTCGCCGCCGGCCGCGACTGCTTCGGCGTCGGCCGCCTGCGCCTCGCGCTGGCGCTCGGCGTACTCCCGGACCGCCTCGGTCGTCACGACGGCCTCGCCGTCGCGCTCCTCGGTCGCGGGCACCGCGTCGATGTCCACGTCCAGATCCTTCGCGACGCCGCGGGTCGCCGGGGTCGCCAGGGTTCGGTCGCGGTCGGCTGGTTCCGCCTCCGCAGAAGCGGATCTCGCCCCCTCGGTCGTCGGCTGTTCGCCCTCGACGACGGTGGGCTGGGCCCCGCCTAGGGGCTCCTCTGCCTCGGCGATGGCTTCTTCGGCCGCGTCCCCGTCGATTTCCGCGGTGTCGGACTCGGCGGACTCGGCCGTCTCGGTCGTGTCTGCCGGGGATTCGTCCGTCTCGGCCGCGGTGTGAACGTCCATCTCCGTGATGCGCCCGCCCGGCCCCGAGCCGTCGACTGCGGTGAGGTCGACGCCGAGTTCGCGGGCCAGTCGGCGGGCGCTGGGCGCGGCGAACACCCGGCCGCCGGACTCGCCGTTGGTGCTCGGTCCGGCGGGCTCGTCGGCCGGCTCGCCCTCGTCGTCGCCGGCCTCGGTCGCCGTCGCTCCTTCGTCGCCCGCGGTCGCTTCCTCGGCCTCCTCACCCTCCACCTCGAAGACGATGATGACCTCGCCGACGGGGACGACCTCGCCGGCTTCGGCGCGCAGTTCTTTGACCGTGCCGTTCACCGGCGAGGGGACCTCGACGACGGCCTTGTCGGTCTCGACCTCGGCGACGGGCTGGTCTTCCGAGACGGTGTCGCCCGGTTCCACGAGCCACTGGACGATCTCGCCCTCGGCGACGCCCTCGCCCACGTCGGGGAGTTTGAACTCACGGACCATCTTAGAACTCCACGGTCTCGCGAATGCCGTCCTCGATCCGTGCGGCCTCCGGCAGGTAGTAGTCCTCCAGCGCGTACAGCGGGTAGGGCGTGTCGAAGCCCGTCACCCGGTTGATGGGGGCCTCCTGGTAGAGCAGGACGTCCTCCTGGATCGTGGCGATGATCTCGCAGGCCAGCCCCCCGGTCTTGGGGGCCTCGTGAACGACGACCGCGCGCCCGGTCTTCTTGAACGACTCCTTGATGGCTTCCTCGTCCATCGGCGAGAGCGTCCGGAGGTCGACCACCTCGCAGTCGATCCCCTCCTCGGCGAGGTTCTCGGCGGCCTCCATCGTCGGGCGGGTCATCGCGCCCCAGGTGAACACGGACACGTCGGTCCCCTCACGGCGGACCGCGGCCTCACCGAGCGGGACGGTGTAAGACTCGTCAGGGACCTCCTCACGGAACGCCCGGTAGATGAGTTTGGGTTCGAGGAAGATCACCGGGTCCGGATCGCGGATGGCGCTCGCGAGCAGGCCCTTCGTGTCGTAGGGAGTCGACGGGATGACCACCTTCAGGCCGGCCTCGTGGACGAAGAAGGCCTCCTTGGACTCGGAGTGGTGTTCCGGGGCTCGGATGCCGCCGCCGTAGGGGGCCCGGACGACGAGCGGGCAGGTGAAGCGGCCGCGGCTACGGGTGCGCAGGCGGGCGGCGTGGGAGACGATCTGGTCGAAGGCGGGGTAGATGAACCCCATGAACTGGATCTCCGTGACCGGGCGGAGGCCGTAAGCGGCCATGCCGACGGCGGTGCCGACGATGCCCGACTCCGCGAGCGGCGTGTCGATCACCCGGTCGTCGCCGAACTCCTCGATGAGGCCCTGGGTGGCCCGGAAGACGCCGCCGTTCTCGCCCACGTCCTCGCCCATCACGAGGACGTCCTCGTCACGTTGCATCTCGCCGTAGAGGCCGTCCCGGACGGCCTGTACGAGCGTGAGGTCCTGCGCGCCGGTCTCGGTGTCGGTTGCCTGACTCATGTTATTCGAGGAGGGCGTCGTCGCCGTGTGCCTCTCTGACGCGCTCGAAGTACTCTACCTGTTGCTGTAAGCGTTGGGGCATATCCGCGTAGACGTGTGCGAACATCTCTTCCGGTTCGGGGCGTTCGACCGCCTCCGCGGCGTCGATGGCCTCGGCCACCCGATCGGAGTTTTCCTGCTCGATGGCGTCGACTGCCTCGTCGTCGAGCAGCCCCCGCTCCCGGAGAAAGGCCTCGAGCCGCGGGATGGGATCCTTGCGCTTCCACTCCTCGACCTCGGCGTCGTCGCGGTAGACCGAGGGGTCGTCGGCGGTCGTGTGCGCGCCGAATCGGTACTGGACGGCCTCGATCATCGTCGGCCGTAACTCGTCTTCACCCGGATCTTTGGCCTTCTCCACGGCCTCGCGGGTGACCTTGTACACGGCGAGGGGGTCCATCCCGTCGACCTGGACGCCCTCGAAGCCGTAGGCGTGAGCCTTCTGTGCCAGCGTCGCGCTCGCGGTCTGGCGCTCCCGCGGGACCGAGATGGCCCACTGGTTGTTGTTACAGAAGAACACGGTCGGAGTGTCGAACACGCCTGCGAAGTTCATGCCCTCGTGGAAGTCGCCCTCGCTGGTCGCGCCGTCCCCGAAGTAACAGAGGAAGGCCTTGCGTTCGCCTTTCAGCTTCGAGGCCCAGGCCGCCCCGGTCGCGTGGGGAATCTGCGTGGCGATGGGGACCGCCATCGTGAACATGTTGACGTCCTCGGGAACGGCGTTGCCGCCCTCGTGGCCCATCCAGAACAGCAGGACCTGTTTCAGGGGGACCCCGCGGACGACCGCCGCGCCGGCCTCCCGATAGCTCGGGAACAGCCAGTCCTCGGCGTCCAGCGCGTGCGCGCTCCCGATCTGTGATGCCTCCTGGCCGGAAAGGGGAGGATAGGTGCCCATCCGGCCCTGTCGCTGGAGGCTCACGGCCCGCCGGTCGAAGTGGCGGGCCAGTGTAATCTCCCGATACATGTCGACGAGCTCGTCGTCACCGAGGTCCGGGACCGTCGCGCCCTCCCGGACCTGGCCGTCTTCGTCTAAGATCTCGACCCGCTCGCCCGGGTCACGCTGTAGGGTACTCATACTGACCTCCGACAACACATACCATACACGTCGCGTCGCTCGCTAATATGCTTTTGGCAAATAGATTTCGTTACCACGGAATCTTGCGTGTCGAAGCGTGGTGAACGCAGGCGACCCAGCCTAGAAATCTGCAATCGTCGGATTCGGCGGGTGGATACTAAATGAGTATTAAATTCGCTTGCCTGCGCTCGCTGATTTCCGCCGACTCTCGACGGGCAGAGCTCCGTTCACAGAAGACTTATCATCCAAATCGCTTTTTCCAGAAACGTGTCAAAACGTTACTACGGGATCGAGCACGGGGATTCGTTCCGGTTCCTCGTGCAGTATCTCGTCGCCACCACGGCGATTCTCTTGGCGGGCCGGGTCGGCGTCTTGCCTGGGTCGCTGGAGCCGCTGATCCGGTTTCAGGGATTCGAGGCGATCATCGTCCCGATCCAGTGGATGATGTATCTCGTCGTCGCGTTCGCCATCGTGGTGATCGCCGGTGTTTTTCGACCGGGGACGAACGTCCCCGAGGACAGTTCCGGGCCAGGGACAGCCGGAAGTGACAGGACCCGCTCGGCCTTCGACCGGGTCACCTTCCTTACCGTGTTCGCCACGACCGTCGGTGCCGTCGTCGGTGCCGGACTGATCGTCGCGGTGCCCGACTGGCTCTCGACGGTGCTCCCGGTCGTCGCGCTGTCGGCCGCGGCCGTCTCGCTCGCCTTCGCTGGCCTTGCCCTACCTGAGAGAACCGTCGGTACGGTGTTGCTGACTGCCGGTGGGACCGTTTTCCTGTTGCTGTTCCCAATCGTCACCTACCCGGTGCTGGAATTTTTCGGACTCGTCCTCGCGGCCGTCGTTGCGCTTCCGGCGCTGGTCTTTGTCCGTGGCTCGGTGCGCAGGAATCCACCGATCGACGGTCGCTTCGCGGTCGCGGTCGCGCTCGTCTTCGCCCTCTTCGCCGGCGGCGCGATGGCTCACGACCTGTCCGGCCCGCAGCCGACCGTCTCGCTGGACCACGACTCGACGGTGAACCTCTCCGAGGTGACGATGCGAACGTACTCGTATAGCGACGTCGGCGAGCAACGCGCGACGATCTCGGTCGGAGCCCTCACAGTCCGCAACGAGTTCGACTTCGCGCGGACGACCGACCTGCCGTCCTACGACGTGTGTCTGTACGGGGCGGACGGGACCGAACTCAAAACCACGTTCGGCCTGGCGTCGGTCGCCGAGGGTGACGACTGGATCCAGAGCGAGGACGAGGTCCGTCTCCCCGGGGAAAGCCGCCACCGCTACCCCGTCTTCGTCCTCTTCGAGGATCGCGTGTCCCGCGTCCCGGCCGAAATCCGCGACCTCGGACCCGTCCCGGTCCGTCGAGCCGAGAGTTGTCCCGAGACCACCGACGGGCCGACGCTGGTGTTGGTTCCTGACGACGGACGTGGCCGACGATAATCGTCACTCACTGTAACGGACGGTCACGATCATGCCGGGTCGTCGCGGAACCGCGTGATCGGAACGTCCGAGATACTGTCGTAATCGTCGTCGGCACCGACGAGCAGCGTGCCGTCGACGTGGGTCGCCGTCGCGAGTGCGAACGCGTCTCCGAGTGCGGGTGCGTGGCGGGACTTGAACTCCGAGGCGAGTCGCCACGTCTCTGCCGTGTCGATCCGTTCGATCCCGCTCTCTTCGAGTACGTCGACGATCATCTCGGCGCGTTCTTCGCTGTCGAGCCCTCGCACGACGTAGTGGACTTCAGCGAGGTTGACTGCCGAGATGTATCCCGCCACAGATCCCTCCACGCCGCCGATGTATCGCTCGACGACGTCACTCCCAGGTTCGTCACGGAAGTACGCGATGAGCGGTTCGGCGTCGAAGACGACCGTCTCGGGCAGCTTGTCTCTCATTCGTCCGTCCCATCGGTTTCGTCGCGCTCGCGGTCGCGCAACTCCGTCTCCCTGGCGGTGTCACGCTCTCGACTCTCACGGAGCCGTTCGGTAGCCGTCCGCCCATCGTCGTCGGTTTTCCCTGCCAGTATGCCCCGGAGATCGGTCGCCGAGCGAATCGGCCGCACGGCGATTTCGCCATCTTCCGTCCGCACGAACTTCACCCGTCCCGGCGTGTCGATTCCCAACTCCTCCCGGAACTCCTTGGGAATCGTCGCCTGCCCCCGCGACGACACCGAGACCACTTTCTCTGATTCTGTTCCACTCATATTCTCTCTATCCATTACTTCGAGAGATTCATACTAAACGTTGTTGCTGACGCCGCCGGGCCGTCGCCCTCGTAACTGATTGTACCTCACCGGTCCGCTTGCGTCTGCTCACGTCACGCGGTCGGCGACACAAGGCTTATTCTGTCAGTCGGGGTCGCTCGAAACGTGTCAAACGACGATCCGTTCCGGCTGGCCCTGCAGGTGCCCGTCGCCGGGACGGCGCTGTTGGTCGCCGCTGCCGGTGGCCTCCTCGGCGGTTCGCTCGCGCCCCTGGTTCGGATCGAGGGGCTGGAGGCGATGATCGTCCCGCTCATGCTGACTTTCTACGTCATGACCGGTTTTCTCTTCACCTTCGGTGCGATGGCGGCGTCGCAGATATCGGGGGAAACCACTGAGGAGCGCGGCCGCGACGTCGCCGACTCCGAAACTGAGTGGGGGCGCGTTGCGACCGCGCTGGCGGGGACTGCCGTCGGATCCGCCGTCGGTGGGAGGCTGGTGTTCGGCGTCCCGGACTGGCTTTCCACGACGCTACCGCTCGTCGCGCTGTTCGCGGCGGCCGTCGCGTTCGTCCTCGCCGGCGACGCGGTGCCGATTCGCGGTCTCGACACGGCGTTGCGGAGCGCCGGCGGGACGATCTATCTGTTCGTGGTCCCAGCGGCGCTGTATCCGGTGTTCGACCTCGCCGGCCTCATGATTGCTGCGGTGGTCGGAGCCGCGTCCTTCCTCGTGGCTCGTCGCTGGGTGCGCGGCGGGATGCCGATCGATCGCCGCATCTCGGTCGCGGTCGCGCTCGTCTTCGCACTCGTCGCCGGCGGCGTGATGGCTCACGACCTGTCCGGCCCGCAGCCGACCGTCGAACTCCATACCGACCCGACGGTGAACCTCTCGACCCCCGAGGAGCGGTTTTACTCCTGGAGCGATACCGGGCAGAACCGGTCGATGGTCCGCGTCGGGACGGTCACGGCTCGCAACGAGTTCGACTTCGGGCGAACCGCCGCCCTCCCGGCGTACGCGGCGTGTCTCTACGGACCGAACGGGACGCGTCCGGCCCCGGACCGAGTCGCCGCACCGGTCGTCGAGACCGACGGGTGGGTCAGCGCCGTCGAGGAGGTACGACTCGTCGACGACGGGAGTCGACGGTTCAGCGTCGTCGTCTTTCTCGATGGGTTCGACGAGCGCTCGAACGACGAAATCCGTAACTGGGGGACCGTTCCGGTCCGACGGGCTAATAGCTGTCCCGAGACCACCGACGGGCCGGCGCTGGTACTGGTTCCCGCCGACGAAAACTGATCACTCGCTCGCTCGCGCCCGCTCGCGGGCTACGGCCGGGTCCTCACCGTCCAGCACGGCCTCGACGAACAGTTCACCGGCGCGGTAGGAGGACCGGACCATCGGCCCCGACGCGCAGTAGAGAAAGCCCAGTTCCTCCTCGGCCACCCGCTGCCAGGTGTCGAAGGCGTCGGGGTGAACGTAGTCGCTCACTTCCAGATGCGAGCGCGAGGGCTGGAGGTACTGCCCGAGCGTCACCACGTCGACGCCGACCGTCTTGAGATCTCGGAGGGTCTGATAGATCTCGTGGTCGTACTCGCCGACGCCCAGCATCAGGCTGGTCTTGGTGTAGATGTCGCTCTCCCGATCGACCTGCCGGAGGACGGAGAGGGACTGCTCGTAGCCGGCCCGGCGGTCCCGGACGGGCCACTGCAGGCGGTCGACGGTCTCGATGTTGTGGGCGATCACGTCTGGTTCTGCGTCGACGATCTTCCCCACGAGGTCGGGGTCGCCCTGGAAATCTGGGATCAGACACTCCACCAGAATGCCGGGGTGGCGCTCCTTGATCGCGCGGATCGTCTCGGCGAAGTGGCCCGCGCCCTGGTCGGCCAGGTCGTCGCGGTCGACGGAGGTGAGGACGACGTAGTCTAATCCTATTTCGGCGACGGCGTCGGCGACCTGCTGGGGTTCGTCGGGATCCAGCGGCTCCATCCCGCCGGTCTCGACGTCACAGAAGTTACAGCCTCGCGAACAGCGTTCACCCATGAGCATGAACGTCGCGGTGCCGGGGCCGTCCCGGCCCCCCTCGGCGGCATCCGCCGCCTCGGCATCCGGAGCCGCATTCGCGGCTCCCGACCAACACTCCCCGAGATTCGGACAGTTGGCTTCCTCGCAGACGGTGTGGAGGTCGTGGTCCCGCAGGGTCTCCTTGATGTCGGTGAAGCGCTCGCCCGACGGCGGGGCCATCTTGAGCCAGTCGGGCTTGCGGGCGCGACTCATTGCCCGACAGTTGGCGCGGTCGCGCAAAAGACGTTGGGTTCCTCGGGGGCCGATTCCACTTTCGCTCCGCGACGGAAACGCCTATACTGTCGGCCCTCTCGGTTCTGGTCGTGGCAGGTAGCGTAGATCACGAGCCGCAGGTGGCCATCGACGAGGTCCTCCCCGAGTACGCCGACGCCTTCCCGTTCGAGTCGTTCAACCGGATGCAGTCGGAGGCGCTACCGGCACTCCTGGAGGGCGACGACAACGTCGTCGTCAGCGCACCGACCGCCAGCGGCAAGACCGCCCTCGCCGAGGTCGCCATCTGCAAGGTGTTACAGGCCGGCGGCACCGCCCTCTTTCTCGCGCCCCTCCGTGCGCTCACCAACGAGAAGGAAAGCGAGTGGGAGCGCTTCGAGGATCTGGGCTACTCGGTGTACGTCGTCACCGGCGAACGCGACCTCAACCCCAGACGTGCCGAGCGGGCCGACATACTCGTGATGACGCCGGAGAAGGCCGACTCGGCCACGCGCAAACACGACTCGCCGCGCTACGGCTTCGTCACCGACGTGGACTGCTGTATCATCGACGAGGTCCACCTGCTCGATTCCGACCGCAGGGGGTCTGTACTCGAAGTCACCATCTCGCGGCTCCGGCGGCTCTGTGACCCCCGGATCGTCGCGCTCTCGGCGACGATGCCCAACGTCGACGACGTGGCCGAGTGGCTCGACGCCCCGGCCGAGACCACCTTCGCCTTCGGCGAGACGTACCGACCAGTCCCGCTGGAGGCCGGCGTCAAGACCTACACGCACGGCGAGAACGCCTTCGCCGACAAGTACCGCCGGCTCTACCGGGCGCTGGATCTGGTGGAACCCCACCTCCGCGAGGACGGCCAGGGACTCGTGTTCGTCTCCTCCCGGCAGGACACCGTGCAGGCCGCCAAGAAGACTCGGGACGAACTCGCCGAGCGGGACGTGCCGATGGGCGCCCGCGGCGACTACGACTTCCATCAGGAAGCCGAACAGCTCCAGAACGAGACGCTCCGGAAGTCCGTGCTCGACGGCGTGGGATTTCACCACGCGGGCCTCTCGAAGGACGACAAGAACCTGGTCGAGAAGTGGTTCCGGGAGGGCACGCTGGGACTCCTCTTCTCGACCTCGACGCTGGCGTGGGGTGTCAACCTCCCCGCCCGCTGTGTCGTCATCCGGGACACGAAGCTCCACGACCCCCTCGAAGGGGAGGTGGACATGAGCCCGCTGGACGTGCTCCAGATGCTCGGGCGTGCGGGGCGACCGGGCTACGACGATCAGGGCTATGCCTGGGTCGTCTGTGACGGCTCGGACGCCGACAAGTACCGCCAGCTGCTCCGGGACGGCAAGGAGATCGAGTCGCGACTGGCGACCGATCTGGACGCCCACCTCAACGCCGAGATCGTCCTCGGCACGGTACGAGATATCGACGACGTGCTGGACTGGATCGAGACCACCTTCTACGCGGTGCGGGCGCGGTCGGCCCCCGACCAGTACGACTCGGACGGACAGCTACGCGACCGCGTTAGTGACACGCTAGAGAAACTGGTCGATCAGGGATTCGTCGAGCGCGACGGCCTGTCGCTCTCGCCGACGCGACTCGGCAGGCTGGCCTCGAAGTTCTACCTCCGGCTTGACACTGCCCGGGAGTTCGCGGATCTGGCGCGCCGGGCCGAGGGGGGCGACGGGACCGCGACGGAACTCACGACCGACGACGTGTTGCGGGCCGTCGCGACGGCCGCGGAGTTCGACAGCGCGAGCGCCCGCAAGGACGAACGCGACGCCGTGCGTGCCGTGCTGGGCGATCGCGCCCGCGATCTCGATCCGGGGCCGCGGAAGGTGCTCGCGATCCTCGACTCCAGTATGGACTCGGCCACCCCCACGGAACTCCGGAGCGACGCGTGGGTGATCCGCCAGAACGCCCTCCGCCTGCTCGCCGCGCTCCGGGCCTTCCTCGATCACCTCGGGACGGCCGCGGCGGCCAACCTCGCCGCACGCGTCGAGGCCCGTATCGAACACGGCGTCAGCGAAGACGCCGTGGGGCTGACCGCGCTGGACGGGGTCGGCTCCGGGCGAGCCTCCAGGCTCGCCACGAAGGGCCTCGGCTCGCCGGCGGACGTGCGCGAGGCTGGCGTGTCCGGCCTCGTGGACGCTGGCCTCGCGGAAGGCGTCGCGACACAGGTTCACGACAGCGCCCGCTCCCTGCCGGACCTCCGGTTCGACTGGGGCGCGTTTCCCGACGCGATCGCCAGCGGCGGCAACGAGATGTGTGAGGTGACGGTCACGAACGCGGGCGACGGTGCTCGCGCGGGCGTGCGCGTCACGGTCAACGGTCACGAGATGACCACGAGCGACGGCTACCTCGGCACGGCGTCGCTCCCGGTCGGCGTCTTCGGCGGCGACGCCGAGACGTTGACCTTCACCACCGAGGTCTACTTCCCGGATCTACCGCTCGAACCCGTCTCGGACTCCCGGACAGTACGCGTCGAGTGACTCGAAACCCGAAACTCGCTCAGAAGCGCCGATAAATTTTCTAAACGTCTCTCGACACGTCTTGAAACGTCTGCCTGTCGGAAGGCCGTCTCTATCTGGATGCTAAAACGTGGCTAAAGAACGGTGAACTCACGAAAACGAGGTGAATTTTCGGCAACCGTCGGCCCCTTATATGGGGGTATCCGTCCAAGGGGTGAGTGCAGGGAGACCCACCATGTCCACGCAATCGACCTCCACGCTCGACGACCTCGCAGACTGGACCGCCCGCAAAGAAGCCGGCAGCAAGCTCCTGGCCCCGGTGCGATGTCTCGGCTTCTGGAGCGCGGTCGTGCTCCCGCTCGTGCTGGTCCCGATGATGGCGGCGGGGCTGGCCGGGGAGTACCTCCCGCTGTTCGGGGCGCTGGTCGTCGCGAACCTCGCCGGCGCGGTCCTCGGTCGGGACTACAACCGCGACTGACGACGTGGACGCGGTGGGCTCGCCTGCCCGATCGGTCCCCACCCGACTCCACTGCCCTCCGCCCGTCTCCACACGGCCCCCGACCCCTCCACTGCCCTCCCCACCGACCCCCACTACTCCCCCACCCCGGATCGGACTGCTCCCGCTCCGATCCATCGACCTCCACCGTTCCTCCCCACCGACGCCTTTCCCCTCTCCTGTCAGTTCTCCACCACGTTTCGAGACTACCGACCGGATATTTATATACTAAACCAGGACCAGCCCGGGCTATGCACGAGGAAACGCGCGTGCTGGCCGGCGAGTGTACGATTCGCGACTCGAACGATCCCGGAACACGCCGGGGCGAGGTGGTCGTCGTCTGCAAACCCGACGACACCGTGCTGGTCCACGACGCCGACGGCTACCAGCCGACGGCCTGGCTCACCCGTGCCGAGACCGTGACGTTCGCCGACGGCGTCCTCACCGCCACCGACGGTGACCAGTTCGTCCGCGTCGAGGTCCACGAGGAGTACGACCGGACGAGCCATCCCGTCTCAGCCGTCGGCACCCCGGTCGGCGATTGCCCCGACTGCGACGGTCGGCTCGTCCGGGACGACGGCGCGGTGACCTGTCTGGACTGCCGGACGACGTACGGTCTCCCGCGGGACGCGACCGTCCTGACCGAGGCCGAGGACTGCGCGTGTGGGTGCCCGCGGATGCGCGTCGAGCGCGGGCGCGCGTTCGAAGTCTGCCTCGACCGGGACTGCGAGTCGCTGGACGAAGCGGTACAGACGGCCTTCGACCGCGAGTGGGACTGTCCGAACTGCGGCGGCGACCTCCGTGTCCTCCGACGGGGCGGCCTGCTCGCCGGCTGTGAGCACTACCCCGACTGCGACACGGGCTGGGGGATCCCGACCGGGACGGTGGCCGAGGAGTGTGACTGCGGGCTGCCGGTGTTCGAGACCGCGAACGGCCGACGGTGTCTGGACAGCGGCTGTGATCGCGCCGCGCCGGAGCCCGCTCGTCCGTCGTGATCGCGCCGTCGAGACCGTGGGTGCTTTGTCGGCGCGTGGGCGAGGACCAGTATGGACGCGACGCTGTCTTCGGGCGTGGTCCGGGCCGGTCGCCAGGCTCGCGAGCAGTTCCACGACGCCCGCGGCTACGGCGATCCCGACGGCGACGGAGTACGTCTCGCGCCGGTCGAGGCAGCCCACCTGCTCTATCGCGGCGATCTGGACGCGGTCGACGGGATGGGTTTCCGGGAGTTCCTGGCCTCGGCGGCCTGTCCGGACCTGCACTTTCTGGTCTACAAGGACCTCCGGGACCGGGGCTTCTACCTCTCACCGACCGCCGCCGACTGGGTCGCGGACCACGGGACGGCGGATCTTGTGGTCTACCCACGCGGGAAGGGGCCCTGGGACGACGAGGTCGCCTACCGCGTGCGGGTCGTCAGCGAGCGCGCGACGGTCCCCGCGAGCGACCTGGGCGACGTGGTGCTCGCAGTCGTCGACGAGGAGAGCGAGATCACCTATCTGGAGACCGACCGACCCGACGTGTCGGGGTCGACGGAGTACGATCCGCCAGCGGACGTACCGGGCTCCCTTCTGGACGACCGCGTGCTGATCTGGGACCCGCCCGCGGACATCTACGAACGGGGCTTCTATGGCCAGCCGCTGGACCGGGACGGCGAGGTGGTCGAGACCCTCCAGCTCTCGCTGGTAGAGGCCGCCTACCTCGTCCGGGAGGGTGCCCTTTCGCTCGGGGCCGACGGGGACGACGAGCGGGCGGTGCTGGAGCGGGGGCGGACCGTGGAGGGCGACCGGTTCGACCGTCGACTCCGGGTCTACACGGCGCTCCGGGAGGCCGGGGTCGTGCCCAAGACGGGCTACAAGTTCGGTGCGGACTTCCGGACCTACGCGGACGTGGAGTCCGTATCGGAATTGAGCCACTCCGAGTTGCTGATTCGGGTGGTCCCGGAGGACTATACGTTCGCACCACGGGATCTGGCGCTGGACGTGCGACTGGCCGGTGGCGTCCGCAAGCGGATGGTGTTCGCGCTGGTCGGCGAGGCGATCGCATGGCTCTCGGCCGATCGGCTGACGCCCTGATTGGAAACGATTAAAGACCTGCTCGCGGTTACGTTCACGCAAGATGTCCGCTTCCGACGGATGGCGCTGGCGCTGGCAGTTCCCGGAAGCGGACAGTCTCGCGAGCCCGGCCGCGCGGTGACCGCGGGCGCGCTCGGGTTGCTCACTCCGCTTCTCGATGGCCCGGCAGACAGACACGAGATCCCTACAGATGACACACGAATCAGACACCGACGCCGACGAACCGACCGTAGACGACAGCACCGTCCGCGCGGATGGCGGTGCCGCGGGCGCCGACGACGTGGCGCTCGACCCGTGGGGTTCCTCGACGGTCTCGGACTACCGCAAGCTGTTCGAGGAGTTCGGCATCGAGCAGTTCGACGAGGTACTCGACGAGGTACCCGACCCCCACTACCTGATGCGCCGGGGCGTGATCTTCGGCCACCGCGACTACCGCGCCGTCGCCCGCGCCATGCGGAACGACGAGCCCTGGGCCGCCCTCTCGGGGTTCATGCCGACCGGCGATCCCCACATCGGGCACAAGATGGTCTTCGACGAGATCATCTGGCACCAGCAACAGGGCGGGGACGCCTACGCCCTGATCGCGGACCTGGAGGCCCACAGCGCCCGCGGGCTATCCTGGGACGAGATCGACGAGCACACCCGCAACTACGTCCTGAGCCTGCTCGCGCTGGGCTTCGACCCAGAGGAAAGCGACCTCTACCGCCAGTCGACCAACCGCGAGGTGCAGGACCTGGCCTTCGAACTCGGGATCGAGGCGAACTTCTCGGAGTTCCAGGCGATCTACGGCTTCGACGGCGAGACCGACGTGTCCCACATGGAGTCCGTCGTCACCCAGATGGCCGACATCCTGTATCCCCAGCTGGACGAGCCCAAACCTACCGTGATCCCGGTCGGACCGGACCAGGACCCGCACATGCGGTTCGCGCGTGACCTGGCGACCCGGATGCGCTTCTTCAAGGTGACCGATGCGTTCGCCAGTTTCGAGTTGACCGACACCGAGCGAGAACTGGTCGCCGTCGCCTACGACCACCGCGAGGAGTACGCCGAGGAGCCCGACCGGCCCCGGTGTGGCGAGGCCGGCGAGTGGTTGGCCGACTACGAGACGAGCGCCGAGGACGCACGCGAGTCGGCGGTCGCGAAACTCGAGAACGCCGGCAAGGAGCCGATCCGACCCCGGGTCCGCGTCCTCGACCGCAACGCCACAGACGAGGCCTTCGAGGCGTTAGTCGAGGCCATCGACGGGGAGAAACGCCGGTACGAGGCCCACGTCGACGCGTTCGATCTGGACCACGCCGAGGCCGAGGAACTCGCCCGCGAGATCGAGGTCGATCACGGTGGCTACGGGTTCCAGCCGCCGTCCTCGATCTACCACCGGTTCATGACCGGCCTCACCGGCGGGAAGATGTCCTCCTCGATCCCGGCGAGTCACATCAGCCTGCTCGACGACCCCGAGGAGGGGTACGACAAGGTCCGGTCTGCGACGACCGGCGGCCGGGAGACCGCCGAGGAACAGCGCGAGAAAGGCGGAAAGGCCGACGAGTGCCCGGTCTACGAACTGTACGCCTACCTGCTCGCCGGCGACGACGACGAGTTCGCCAAGGAGGTCTACGACGAGTGTGTCGGCGGCGAGCGGCTCTGTGGCGGCTGTAAGGAACAGGCCGCCGAGTTGATGGAGGAGTTCCTCGAAGACCATCAGGAGAAACGCGAGGAGTGGGAGGAGAAACTGGACGACCTCGACTTCGAGTTCGACTCGCCGCGCAAGCGGACGAGCGGCGACTAGAGCCCGTCGAGGGCGGTGACGAGCAGTTCCGCGGTCGCCTCGGCCGCGGCCTCGCCGCCGTCGGTCGTGACCTCGACGACTTCGCTCCCGGTGTCGACCAGGACCGAGGCGGCCTCGCCGCTGCCCTCGATCATCATCTCGACCGTCTGCTCCCCAGTGTCGACGATGGCGTCGGCCCGGTCGTCGCCGATCTCCGCGGCCGGTTTGACGACCGTCTCGACATCGAGTTCGCCGAGTTCCGGGGCCGTGGCACCGTCGAGTGCCGTCTCGATGGCAGACGGTCCCAGTCCCAGTTGGTCGAGGCCGTCCCGCAACTCTATTGCCGCGTCGGAGAGCGGCGTCGGGTCGGCGACGAACATCGTCTCGGTCAGCGTATCGAAGACGGTGTCGCGGTTCCGATCCCTCGAATCTCGGTCGGTCATGTGTGACTGTGGCTACAGATTATCCCATAGTTCTTGCGCTCCTGTCCACAGCGGTACGTTTTTGGCCCACCACTCCAATCGGTCGCACATGGCATCCGAACCCCACTGCCGGACGGTCGCGCGCCAGGGAGTCCCGAGACCGGGGTTCGGCTCCTTTTTCGCCGCGTGAGTCGGCCGGCGGAGTTCGGACGGCGGCGAGATCCGCCGGTCGGACGAAACCGGTCGTGCGAGGGCGACCGACGTGAGCCCTCGAGACCACGCGCGTTCGACGAGACGAGCGGCGACCCCGACGCCGCGAGTGAGAACCGTTAACTGACCGACCCGCGCGGTACGTAACAACGAGTACCCACGCATGAAACTGCCACAGGCACAGCTCGCGGTGCTGGAGGCCGCGAGTGCAGACGAGCAACGAACCATCGACCGCATCGCCGAGGAGGCCGACCTCAAACCCGAGACCGCCACGCGAGCGGCCTTCGAACTCGACGACGAGGGCCTGCTCGATGTCACCGAACGCACCACCAGCGACGTGGAACTGACCGCGGAGGCCGAACGCTACGTCGAGGAGGGCCTGCCCGAACTCCGCCTCTACGAGGCTGCCGTCGAAGCGGGGGCCGACGAGGACCCCGTCCAGATGGGACAGGTTATCGGCGCGTCGGGGTTGGAGGGCGACGCCGTCGACATCGCGCTGTCGAACTACGCCCGGAAGGGGTACGGCGAGATCGACAGCGGCGAGATCACGGCCGATCCCGATGCCGACCCCGACGCCGACGACGAGGCGTCGACGCTGTCCGCGCTCGCGGAGGGCGCTGGCGCGTACGCCCGCGAGACGGCCCTCGAAGACCTGGACAACCGCGGGTTGATCGAGCAGACCGAGACGGTGATCCGCTCGGTGACCCTCTCCGAGGCGGGCGTCACCGCGCTGATGGAGGGGATCGAGACTGCCGAGACGGTGGGGCAGGTCACCTCCGAGATGCTCACCAGCGGCGAGTGGGAGGACGTGGAATTCGCCGAGTACAACGTCGAGGCCGACGCCGAACGGGTCGTCCCCGGTCGCAAGCACGCGCTCCGGGAGATGGCCGAACGCGTGAAGGACGTACTCGTCGGCATGGGTTTCCAGGAGATGCAGGGCCCACACGTCGACGCCGACTTCTGGATCAACGACTGCCTGTTCATGCCCCAGGACCACCCGGCGCGCAACCACTGGGACCGGTTCGCGCTGGACGATCCGGCGGCGATCGACGAGTTGCCCGACGATCTCGTGGAGCGGGTCGAGAGCGCCCACCGCGAGGGCGTCGGGCCGGACGGTGAGGGGTATCACTCGCCGTGGGATCTTGACTTCGCCAAGGCGCTGGCGCTCCGGGGTCATACCACCTCCCTGACCGCCCGTCACCTCTCCGGGGAGGCGATGGGAGAGCTTGAGCCGCCACAGCGGTTCTTCTCCATCGAGAAGGCGTATCGGAACGACACGCTGGACGCGACCCACCTGCTCGAGTTCTTCCAGATCGAGGGCTGGGTGATGGCCGAGGATCTGTCTGTGCGTGACCTGATGGGCACGTTCACCGAGTTCTACGAACAGTTCGGGATCACGGACATCGAGTTCAAGCCCCACTACAACCCCTACACGGAGCCGAGTTTCGAGCTGTTCGGCCGTCATCCAGAGACGGGCGAGATGATCGAGATCGGCAACTCGGGCATCTTCCGCCCCGAAATGCTGGAGCCGCTCGGCGTCGACTGCGACGTGATGGCGTGGGGCCTTGCCCTCGAACGCCTGTTCATGCTCGCGACCGGAGCCGAAGACATCCGCGACGTGCACGGGACGCTGGTCGATCTGGAGTTCCTGCGGGAAGAGGAGGTGACCTACTGATGCCCACTGTGACTGTCGACCCCGACGAACTGCGAACCCTGACCGGCCACGACGAGAAAGACGACGAGCAACTCAAAGAGGACCTGTTCGGCCTTGGCCTCGAATTCGAGGGTGAGACCGACGACGGCGAGTTCGAACTGGAGTTCGCGCCGGACCGACTCGACCGACTCTCCGTCGAGGGCGTCGCCCGCTCGCTGCGCTATCACTACGGCGACGACCGCGGGGTGTACGTCCCGAGCACGAACGACGCCGAGTGGACGATCCGCGTCGAGGACGTGCCCGAGGAACGTCCCTACGTGACCGGTGCGATCGTCCGGGGACTGGACATGGACGACGCAGCCCTCGAATCGCTGATTCAGGTCCAGGAGAAACTCCACGCGACGATGGGTCGCCAGCGCGCGAAGGGGGCCATCGGCGTCCACGACCTGACGATGCTGAAGGGCGAGACCCTGAAAGCGGACGACGACCGGGCGAAATCGATCACCTACACCGGCGTCGACCCGGACGAGGAGACGATGGTGCCCCTTGAGGGCGACCAGGAGTTGACGTTGCGGGAAGTGCTCGACGTCCACCACATCGGGCAGGAGTACGCCGACCTCGTCGCCGACTACGAGTCGATGCCGGCCATCTACGACGAGGTCGGACTGTTCTCGTTCCCGCCGGTGGTCAACGGCCGCCGGACCGAGGTCGACGAGGGCTCCCGGGACCTGTTCGTCGAGATGACCGGCACGGACCAGTGGACGGTCGACAAGATGCTGAACATCGTCTGCTACGCGCTGGACGCCCGGGGCGGGCAGGTCGAGGAAGTCAACGTCGAGTACACCGACGACGCGCCCGCCACGCCCGAGGCCGGGAGCGAACTCGTCCGGCCGGACCTGGTGACCAAGCGAAAGACCGTCGCACACGACGACATCGAGACGATGCTCGGCGTCGACCTCGACGAACGGGACGTGGTCGACCTGATCGAACGCGCCGGGATGGACGCCGAGCGGACCGAGACCGACGACGGCGCGGCGGCCTATCGGGTCGAGGTGCCACCCTACCGGACGGACGTACTCCATCCAGTCGATCTGATCGACGACGTGGGGCGGGCCTACGGGTTCAACGAACTCGAACCGCGCTACCCGGACGTGTCGACGGTCGGCGGGCGTCACGAGCGCTCGCGGCTGGAGGACGCCGTCCGCGACCGACTGGTCGGGCAGGGCTTCGAGGACCTGCTCAACTTCCACCTGATCGACGAGGAGCAGAACTACGAGCGGCTGAACGTTCCCCAGGGCAGCGACGCCTTCGGCGGCGGCGAGGCCGTCACCATCGAACAGCCCTACAGCGAGGACTTCACGATGGTCCGCTCGTGGGCGCTGCCCTCGATCATGATGGTGCTGGAAAACAACACGCACCGCGCGTACCCGCAGGACCTCGCTGAGGTTGGCTTCTCGGCACACGTCGACGAGCGTGAGAACACGAACGTCGCCGAACGGCGGACCGTCGCCGCGGCGCTGTGTCACGCCGGCGCGTCCTACGAGGACGCCAAGGCCGCCCTTCAGGCTCTCGTGGACGGCTTCGACGCCGATCTGGAGACGCCAGCTACGGAGCACCCGACCTTCATCTCCGGTCGCACGGCCAGCGTCGTGATCGACGGGGAAGAAGCGGGTATCGTCGGTGAGGTCCACCCCGAAGTCGTCGTGGAACACGACCTGGAGTTGCCTGTGGCAGCCTTCGAGTTCGATCTGGACGCGTTGCAGTAAGAGCGCCCCTCTTTTTAGCTGATTTCAGTCCGCGACTTCGGGACGCCCCGTTCGGAACCGAGGTCCTCACCGACGATCTCGAAGCGTGCGCCGCCGGAAGACGAACGTCGTTCGTCTTCCGAGCCCCCGCTCACTTCGCTCGCGGGGACGCCGTCCTCGCTGTCACTCGCCGTAATTTCCCAGCCGTGGGCCTCGACGATGGTCCGGATGATGGCGAGGCCGAACCCGGTGCCGTCCTCGTCGGTCGTGAACCCCTCGGCGAACACGTCGGCGCGCTGGCCCTCGGGGATGCCGGGGCCGTCGTCTTCGACGAAGAAACCGTTCGGGAGGCCGCCGACGGTGACGGTCACGGCTGGGCCGCCGTGTTCGACGGCGTTGCGAAAGAGGTTCTCGAACATCTGGCGCAGGCGGGTGCGGTCGCCCTCGATTACGGTGTCACACTCGGTGTGGAGGGTCGCGTCTTTCGTGTCGACGGTGTCCCAGGCTTCGGTCGCGACCTCGGAGAGTCGGACGCGCTCGGTGTCGCTCACCGACTGGCCGCTGCGGGCGAGCGTCAACACGTCGTCGACGATCTCCCGCATCCGGTCGAGGGCGTCCCGGGCGGGATCGACGTGGTCGCTGTCGGTTTCGCGCTCGATTAGTTCGAGGTGGCCGTCGGCGACGGTCAACGGGTTTCGGAGGTCGTGGGAGACGATACCGGCGAAGTCCTCCAGCTGTTCGTTCTGCCGTTTGAGCTCGCGGTTCTGGTCGCGGAGTTTGCGCTTCCGTTGCTCTCGCTCGGTCACGTCGTGGATCAGCGCGACCAGCCCCGCTGCCTCGTCGTCGCCGAGACTCGTGACGAGCACGTCGAAACAGCGCTGGTCGCCCTCCGGCGTCTCGATCCAGATCCCGGTGAATCGGCCGCCCGTGGCCCCGCCGTCGGTGTCGAAAAACGACGGCGTGCCGTCGACGAAGATGTCCGGCGGGATCACCGACTGGACCCGCTTGCCGACGACGCGTTCACCCTCCCGTGCGAGGATGCGCTTGCCCATCGGGTTGATGTCGACGATCCGGCCAGCGTGATCGAGCACCATGAAGCCGGTGGCCATCTCCTCGATGGCGCGCTCGCGAGCGATGGGTGTGAGGTTCTTCGAGTGGCGACCGAGCAGCGTCATGACGCGCTGGAGCGGGAGGAACTCCAGACTCCGGAAACTCACGATCACCAGCAGCGAGAGGGTCCCGAACAGCAGGAAGCCAAGCGGCGTGAGCGTCTGGTAGGGGGTCGGGCTCAGGCCCGCGACGCTCAGGAACTGGCAGGCGTGGAGAAAGACGATCAGGACGAGCAGGAAGAAAGTTCGCTTCCGGAAGACGTTACGCGAACCCAGAAACATCCGGAACAGGAGGAACTCGCTGACGAACAGCAGGGCGTAGCCGTAGGCGTGCTGGACCACCAGCAACGGGCCGTACTTCACGAACAGCGTCGCGCCCGCCGCGCCGGCCGCGAGGGTCCCCTCCGCGAACATGAGGTCACTCCCCGACAGCGCCAGCGCGCCGAGGATCGTCGGCTCAAGCAACAGGACGGCGAGCAGCGGCCGACTCACCCGGTCGCCGTGGCCGGTGTACGAAAGCGAGAACAGCAGCCACAGCGGCGGAGTGAACACCATCCCCGCGACGGTGAGGCCGCTCCCGAACAGCCGGAGCGAGTCCGACCCGTTCGAGACGACGATCACCTGGCCGAACGCCCAGGCGGCGACGGCGAGGGCCGCGACGGACAGCCAGGTCGACCCCGTCTTCGGTCGCTCCCGCCAGACGGCCGCCGCGACGACCAGCCCCAGCGCTCCCGAGACGGCGAGCGGGAGCGTCAACCCGGTGACCTGCCAGATCATCCGATCGTTCGTGCATTACACTCGCTCGTTAAAACGTCTCGACCGGTTACGCTGGCTGATATCTACACCGAACATCGGGTTCAGTCCAGATCCGCGCCGACGGCCTCGCTCACGGATTCGAACCCGTCCCGTTCGAGCAAGTCGAGCAGGCCGCGGTTGATGTCGCGGGCGATCCCCGGCCCGCGGTAGACCAGGCCGGTGTACAACTGGACCACACTCGCGCCCGCGCGTATCTTCCTGTATGCGTCCTCGGCGGTCGCGACGCCGCCGACGCCGACGACGGGCACGTCCGTCCGCTCCGCCACGAATCGGACCATCTCCGTCGCCCGGCGCTCGATGGGCTTCCCGGAGAGACCGCCCGTCTCGGCCCGGTTGGGGCTACGTAGCGACGCGGGTCGCTCGGTCGTCGTGTTCGTGGCGACGACGCCGTCGAGGTCGAGTTCGCCGACCAGATCCAGGGCGTCCTCGACGGCCGGGTCGGGCAGGTCCGGCGAGAGTTTGACCAGCAAGGGCGATGCGCCCGCGTCCTGCAACCCGCCGAGGATCGCCGCCATCGAGTCGCGGTTCTGGAGTTCGGCGAATCCCTGGGAGTTGGGGCAGGAGACGTTGACGACGAAGAAATCCCCTCCCTCGGCGACCGCCTCGTAGGTCTCGCGGTAGTCGGCTGGAGCGTCCTCGGGGGCCACGTGTTCGGACTTTGCGACGTTGACACCGACGGGAACTGGGGCGTCTGTGGCCGCGAGGCGTTCGCCGACGACGGACGCGCCGTGATTGTTGAGTCCCATCCGGTTGATCAGGCCCTCGTCCTCGCGGAGGCGGAACATCCGCGGACGGGGGTTCCCCTCCTGTGGGACGGCCGTGACACCGCCGACTTCGACGAAGCCAAAGCCCAGCGCGGCGAGCGCGCCGGGAATCTCGGCGTTCTTGTCGAACCCGGCTGCGACACCGACGGGATTCTGGAACTGCTGGCCGAACGCCTCGACGGCCAGCCGGTCGTCATCGACGGTGTAGTACCGGGCCATGGCGTCGGTGACGGGCGTGCCGTCGACGACACCGAGCAGTCGGTGGACGCATCTGTGTGCGGTCTCGGCCGGGAGTCTGAACAACAGTGGTTTCGCGAGTTCGTAGATCACACTCTCTCCTCGTGTCTTTGTGCGATGGCTCGGTACGATCGGGCGTTAGAACTCGTGTTCGACGTCCTCCGGGTCGGCCTTCTGGATGATGATCTTGTTGTCCCGTACCCGGACGAACACCTCGTCGCCGATCTCCATACCGGCGACCGCCAACTCGTCCTCGTGCAGGTTGATGTGGACGTTGTGGTACTCGCCATCTTCGTCCTTCGCGCCACTCGGACTCAGCTTCTTTTTTCGCACCATCGCGCTATCGTACGTCGTCGTTCGCCGGAGGAGTTACTTAAGCTTACCGTGCGAGCGTTCGTCTCCACCGTCGGTCCGTCGCTGCCGTCGAGGACGGGGACCCGTCACCGCGCCCGCGCGCTGGAGCAGATGAAATCCGCCCGATACTGGCGGATTCACACCAAAACCGCCGAGCGGTTTATCGGATAGTATATAAATTCACCGCCGGACGGCGGGGGGATACGGGGGTATATTTATGGTGGGTCATGTGCTGGGTTGACACGGAGAGGCCAAAACCATGGCACGTGACCAAGATAAGCGCAACTTCGCGCTTCGAGAAACGAACGGAGAGGAGTCGAGCGTCTTCTCCGGTGGCACACCTCGGCAGGCGGCACTGAAAGCGGCCCGGCGGCTCGATCCGGCGAGCAGCGAGTCCGCCGCCGACCGAACGGAGCTCCGACTCCGGGAGAAAGGCACGCACAAGGTCCACATCTACGAAGGGTGGGCCTGGGAGGAAGAGGCTCCCGACGACAAACCGGACTGGATGCCCACCGAGATCACCAAAGGCAACGTCGAGAAACAAGGTGTCGAACACCTCGAAGAGATCTGAATACGCGGCTTCGAGGAGGTTTCTTTGATACTGCGTCTGCAGCCACGCGCACGGCCGCGTACCCACAGACCTAACTCGTTCTCGCTGTAACTCTCGACGGCGTGGAAACACCCGGCCAGACCGAACGCACCACGCGCGGGATGACCGGCCGGCCTCCGCCCACGCGACAGTTCTCACCGGGTGGGTCAGCGTCGATATACTAGAATCCAGACATACATTCGAGCCGCCGGTCGAGCCGACCGCGCGCGAGGTCGATTCCCATGGAATCGCCTGCCGTAGCGGTTCCGGTTCGACGGGCTTAAGTAAATCACCCCCATCGAGTGAAATACGAAGGCGGGGCGGTGGGATGGTCCCACTGCCCGGCAGTCTGCATCGATCCCCTTAAGTCTACGAAGGGGATTCTGGCAAACACGCACGGTCGTCCCGGATGCGGATTTCCGGACGACCCGATCCGATGCCCTTAAGTGTAACAGGGCATTCGGATGGAATGCAGACACGGCCGGTCCGGGGCCGACATCGCCCGGCGGCGGTCCGAACGAACACCGAAGCCCTTATACGGCGTCCCGGTGTACAATTAGGTCCGCGATGAATGAGGATTCCACCCCTGCGGTCCGCCGTATAGATGGGATCTGATGTTAGCCCTGGCAGTTCGGTGACACTCGGTCGGTCCGTGTGTCGTCGAACGTGTTATACCTTCGATAGAACACACTCTTCGTGAGTGTGTCCCGCCTAACCCTCCTGGCTTCGGCCAGGAGACATTCCGGTTGATCCTGCCGGAGGCCATTGCTATCGGAGTCCGATTTAGCCATGCTAGTCGCACGAGTTCAGGCTCGTGGCAGATAGCTCAGTAACACGTGGCCAAACTGCCCTATGGATGGAGACAACCTCGGGAAACTGAGGCTAATCTCCAATACAGCTCCCATGTTGGAGTGCAGAGAGCTGGAAACGCTACGGCGCCATAGGATGTGGCTGCGGCCGATTAGGTAGACGGTGGGGTAACGGCCCACCGTGCCGATAATCGGTACGGGTTGTGAGAGCAAGAGCCCGGAGACGGAATCTGAGACAAGATTCCGGGCCCTACGGGGCGCAGCAGGCGCGAAACCTTTACACTGCACGACAGTGCGATAAGGGGACTCCGAGTGCGAGGGCATACAGTCCTCGCTTTTCTGTACCGTAAGGTGGTACAGGAACAAGTGCTGGGCAAGACCGGTGCCAGCCGCCGCGGTAATACCGGCAGCACGAGTGATGGCCGCTCTTATTGGGCCTAAAGCGTCCGTAGCCGGCCGAGCAAGTTCGTTGGGAAATCTGCCCGCTTAACGGGCAGGCGTCCGGCGAAAACTGTTCGGCTTGGGGCCGGGAGATCCAAGGGGTACGTCCGGGGTAGGAGTGAAATCCCGTAATCCTGGACGGACCACCGATGGCGAAAGCACCTTGGAAAAACGGACCCGACGGTGAGGGACGAAAGCTAGGGTCTCGAACCGGATTAGATACCCGGGTAGTCCTAGCCGTAAACGATGCTCGCTAGGTGTGGCGCAGGCTACGAGCCTGCGCTGTGCCGTAGGGAAGCCGTGAAGCGAGCCGCCTGGGAAGTACGTCTGCAAGGATGAAACTTAAAGGAATTGGCGGGGGAGCACTACAACCGGAGGAGCCTGCGGTTTAATTGGACTCAACGCCGGACATCTCACCAGCACCGACAGTGTGCAGTGAAGATCAGGTTGATGACCTTATCGGAGCCACTGAGAGGAGGTGCATGGCCGCCGTCAGCTCGTACCGTGAGGCGTCCTGTTAAGTCAGGCAACGAGCGAGACCCGCATCCCTAGTTGCCAGCAGCAACCTTGCGTTGGCTGGGTACACTAGGGAGACTGCCGCTGCTAAAGCGGAGGAAGGAACGGGCAACGGTAGGTCAGTATGCCCCGAATGTGCTGGGCAACACGCGGGCTACAATGGCCGGGACAGTGGGACGCGACCCCGAGAGGGAGAGCTAATCTCCTAAACCCGGTCGTAGTTCGGATTGCGGGCTGAAACCCGCCCGCATGAAGCTGGATTCGGTAGTAGTCGCGTGTCAGAAGCGCGCGGCGAATACGTCCCTGCTCCTTGCACACACCGCCCGTCAAAGCACCCGAGTGAGGTCCGGATGAGGCCACCATGCGGTGGTCGAATCTGGGCTTCGCAAGGGGGCTTAAGTCGTAACAAGGTAGGCCTAGGGGAATCTGGGCCTGGATCACCTCCTACAACACGGGACTGGGCCGACGCGCCCAGCCCACCTTTGGAGGATCACGTTCGAGCCACGAACCGATCGAGCACCTATGAACTGCCAGGGCTGACATTCGTCCGCAGGGAAGGGCCCATAGCTCAGCGGCAGAGCGCCGCCTTTGCAAGGCGGAGGCCCTGGGTTCAAATCCCAGTGGGTCCATATCCCGTGCCCGAGTCGAACCGTGTCCCTTAAGTGGGGCACTCCACTCGATCCGGGTACGGAAGACCGATGCACCACTCCGTGTGAACGCGGGTGGGAAGGGTTGATGCACGCACCGGCAACCACCGGGCGTTGCAGATGAGACTGTGTGTACGTGCGATCCAGGCGTCCACTGGACTCGTGTGCAGTACATCGAGTCTTCAGCGACGCGACTCGGAATCATATCCGAGTCACTACCAACGTGATCTGGATTCCTCCAGATCATCATCAGCGATTGGCTACTATGCCAGCTGGTGGATAGCTCGGCTCAGGTGCCGACGAAGGACGTGCCAAGCTGCGATAAGCTCCAGGGACCCGCACGGAGGGGAAGAACTGGAGATCTCCGAATAGGAATCCTCACTGCAATTGCTTCGCGCAATGGGGAACGCCGGGAATTGAAACATCTCAGTACCGGCAGGAAGAGAAAACGAATGTGATGTCGTTAGTAACCGCGAGTGAACGCGACCTAGCCCAAACCGAAGCCTTCGGGCAATGTGGTGTTAGGGCTGACTCTCATCACCGGATCGTCTTCACGAAGTCTCCTGGAACGGAGCGTGAAACAGGGTGACAACCCCGTAGTGAAGACCAGTACGGTGTGCGTCAGTTCCAGAGTATCGGGGGTTGGAAATCCCTCGTGAACACGGCAGGCATCGACTGCCAAGGCTAAATACTACCTGAGACCGATAGTGAAAAAGTAGCGTGAGCGAACGCTGCAAAGCACCCTCAGAAGGGAGGTGCAATAGGGCTTGAAATCAGTTGGCGATGGAGCGACGGGGCTCGAAAGGTCCTGTGGCAAACGACCGAGGAGCGATCCTCCAGTAGGACCCACAGGAAGCCGGTGTTCCGTCGTACGTTTTGAAAAACGAGCCAGGGAGTGTACTTGTTTGGCGAGTCTAACCCGTTCATCGGGGAAGGCACAGGGAAACCGACATGGCCGCAGTGCTTTGCACGAGGGCCGCCGTGTTCAAGCGCGGGGAGTCAAACGGGTACGACCCGAAACCGGGTGATCTACGCGTGGGCAAGATGAAGCGTGCCGAAAGGCACGTGGAAGTCTGTTAGGGATGGTGTCCTACAATACCCTCCCGTGACCTACGTGTAGGGGTGAAAGGCCCATCGAACCCGGAAACAGCTGGTTCCGACCGAAACATGTCGAAGCATGACCTCCGCCGAGGTAGTCCGTGGGGTAGAGCGACCGATTGTGGTGTCCGCCTCCGAGAGGAGTCGGCTCCACTGTCAAACTCCAAACCTACGGACGCTGTCGACGCGGGGAGTCCGGTATGCGGGGTAAGCCTGTGTACCGTGAGGGAGACAACCCAGAGCTGGGTTAAGGTCCCAAAGTGTGGATTAAGTGCGATCGAAGGTGGTCTCAAGCCCTAAACAGCCGGGAGGTGAGCTTAGAAGCAGCTACCCTCTAAGAAAAGCGTAACAGCTTACCGGCCGAGGTTTGAGGCGCCCAAAATGATCGGGGCTCAAATCCACCACCGAGACCTGGCCGCGCCCTTTACCGGGCGACCGCGTAGGTCGGCGCTCTGATTGGGTGGAAGCAGGGGTGAGAACTCCTGTGGACCGATCAGTGACGAAAATCCTGGCCATAGTAGCAGCGATAGTCGGGTAAGAATCCCGACGGCCTTACGAGCAAGGGTTCCTCGGCACTGTTCGTCAACCGAGGGTTAGCCGGTCCTAAGTCCGTTCGTAACTCGCGACGGACAAAAGGGAAACTGGTTAATATTCCAGTGCTTCTCTGCAGTGAAACCGACGCCTCGGGGTCGACCAGACCGGGCCTTCGCCCGGTGGAACCGTCCAAATCCGTGGAAGCCGTAATGGCACGAAGCGGACGAACGGCGGGATACCGCAAGCTGGTTCAACCTGGGGCCCGTGAAAAGGGAGCAGAGAATCCGTACCGAGATCCGACACAGGTGCTCGTGGCGGCGAAAGCCAAGGCCTGTCGGGGACAACCGACGTTAGGGAATTCGGCAAGTTAGTCCCGTAAGTTCGCGATAAGGGATGCCTGCCCCGGAAAGGGGCAGGTCTCAGTGACTCGGGCGCTCCGACTGTCTAGTAACAACATAGGTGACCGCAAATCCGCAAGGACTCGTACGGTCACTGAATCCTGCCCAGTGCGGGTATCTGAACACCTAGTACAATAGGACGAAGGACCCGTCAACGGCGGGGGTAACTATGACCCTCTTAAGGTAGCGTAGTACCTTGCCGCTTCAGTAGCGGCTTGCATGAATGGATTAACGAGAGCGCCACTGTCCCAACGTTGGGCCCGGTGAACTGTACGTTCCAGTGCGGAGTCTGGAGACCCCCAAGGGGAAGCGAAGACCCTATGGAGCTTTACTGCAGGCTGTTGCTGGGACATGGTCGCTAATGTGCAGAGTAGGTAGGAGCCGTTACAGAGGTACCCGCGCTAGCGGGCCACCCAGGCACACATGAAACACTACCCGTTAGTGACTGTGACCCTCACTCCGGGAGGAGGACACCAATAGCCGGGCAGTTTGACTGGGGCGGTACGCGCTTGAAAGAATATCGAGCGCGCCCTAAGGCCATCTCAGCCGTGTCGGAGACGCGGCGAAGAGCGCAAGAGCATAAGATGGCTTGACAGTGTCCTGCCCAACGAGGGACGCTGACGCGAAAGCGTGGTCTAGCGAACCAATGCGCCCGCCCGATGCGGGCCATTGATGACAGAAAAGCTACCCTAGGGATAACAGAGTCGTCACTCGCAAGAGCACATATCGACCGAGTGGCTTGCTACCTCGATGTCGGTTCCCTCCATCCTGCCCGTGCAGCAGCGGGCAAGGGTGAGGTTGTTCGCCTATTAAAGGAGGTCGTGAGCTGGGTTTAGACCGTCGTGAGACAGGTCGGCTGCTATCTATTGGGGGTGTCATGGTATCTGACGGGAACGTCCGTATAGTACGAGAGGAACTACGGATGGTCGCCACTGGTGTACCGGTTGTCCGAGAGGGCACGTGCCGGGCAGCCACGCGACACGGGGTAAGAGCTGAACGCATCTAAGCTCGAAACCCACCTGGAAAAGAGATACCGCCGAGATCACTCGTAGAAGACGAGATCGATAGACTCGGGGTGTACGCGCCGAGGTGACGAGGCGTTTAGCCCGCGAGCACTAACTGATCGAAGCCACCAATCATACCGCATTGAGACTCGATTCCACACGAGTCCAGGCGCTATCTGGATCGCACGTATCACACAGTCCGTACCACCGACATTGGATCATCGCGGTTCGATTCCGCGAGTCGGCGTTAAGGCGGCCACAGCGGCGGGGTTTCCACCCGTACCCATCCCGAACACGGAAGTTAAGCCCGCCTGCGTTCCGGGGCCTACTCGAGTGCGCGAGCCTCTGGGAGACCCGGTTCGCCGCCTCCACTCATTTCGACCCCTGCAGGGCACCACGCCCTGCGGGGGTCTTTTCATTTCGAACCCGACCAGCGACCGCTGCCTTCGAACGGCCAGCAACCGTCCGACCGTTCATAGTTCATACCTTTATTTGCCGGTAGCCCCTCGTAGAGTGCATGTCATTCACTGACGAACCCGGATTTGCGGAGCCGGAGACCCATCGGATGATGCGGGAGACAGCGCGAGAGGTGGCGAGTGGGTACGGCGACGACTACTGGAGAGACGTCTCGGCGGGGATGGCGCCGACGGAGTTCTGGCAGGACTGTGCCGATGCTGGCTTTCTCGGGGTCACGGTGCCGGAGGAGTACGGCGGCGAAGGGATGGGAATCTCGGAGCTGACGACGATCGTCGAGGAACTGGTGGCCAACGGGAGCATGGGGGCGGAGATGCTGTTCGTGGTGAACGTCGTCTTCGGGGCGGTGACGCTGACGAATCACGGGACGGAGGAACAGAAGGAGGAACTGCTCGAACCGCTAGTGAACGGGGAGCTGAACTTCTGTATGGCGCTAACCGAACCGAACGCGGGGCACAACGCGCCGAATCTGGACACGTTCGCCGAGGAGCGCGAGGATGGGTCGTTCGTGATCGACGGGAGCAAACAGTGGATCAGTGGGGTCGACGTGGCCGACAAGATGTTGCTGGTCGCGCGCACGACGCCGAAAGACGAGGTGGCCAAACGGACCCAGGGGATCACGCTGTTCCTGGCGGATCCTCAGGACGAGAATATCGAACGCAGAGAGCTGGACGTGGGGATTCCGACGCCGGAGAAGCAGTTCGAGCTCTCGCTGGACGGCTACGTGGCGAGCGCGGACGACATCATCGGGACGAGAGACATGGGGCTGTACCAGTTGTTCGACACTGTCAATCCCGAACGGTTGGTCGGAGCTGCGGGAGCGATCGGTGTCGGGCGGAACGCCATCGAGCGCGCGGTCGAGTACGCGAACGATCGGGTCGTGTTCGACGAGCCTATCGGGGCGCATCAGGCGATCCAGCACCCGCTGGCGGACGTGTACTCGAAGGTACAGGCGGCGAAGTTGCTGGTGCAGAAGGCCTCGTGGTTGATGGACGAGACGGAGGGGACGGAGGACATGAAGAAGACGGCGGAGGTCTCGAACATGGCGAAGTTGCGGGCCTCGGAGGCGGGGCACGAGGCGACGGACGTGGCGCTCCAGACCCACGGGGGGAACGGATTCAGCCGGGATTACATGATCGTCGAGATGTGGAAGGGGAGTCGTCTGGGGACGGTCGCGCCGGGGTCGTCACAGATGATGTTGAATCACATCGCCGAGCACACGCTGGGGCTGCCCCGCTCGTATTAGACCGCTACGCTTAAACGCGGTTCTCGATTAGTATCGACTGCGCCAAGGTGGCAGAGTCTGGTATAACGCGTCCGCCTGCAGAGCGGATCGCCGCCGGTTCAAATCCGGCCCTTGGCTTCTATGTCGCGAACAGTCCGTGAGCAGCAGGAACTGGACCGGTTTGAACCCTGGAAGGCGCGCGCAGCGCGAGCGAGCACGTCTTCCTCCGGTTCAAATCCGGCCCTTGGCTTCTATGTCGCGAACAACCCGTGAGCGACCAGAACCATCGGTCGTGATTTGAATCAGGGAGCGGCTTTGCCGCGACCGTGGTTCAAATCCGGCCCTTGGCTTCTGTGACCAACTCGTGAGCGGCGGCGCTGTCGACGCCAGTGAAAGCCGGAGGATATAGGCGGTATCGATATGACATTGCGGACGAATGAGCGACCGACGAGTGGTGCTGATCGCGGCGGTGGGGGTGCTCGCGCTGACCGCGGGGATCGGCCTGTTCGCCCTGCAGGAGGGCGGGTCGGCCGACCGACGGGTCGCGGACGAGCGGTTCGCACGGGCACACGCGGCCGGGTATACGGGTGCCGGCGTGAGCGTCGGGATCGTGGACGTGACGGGCTTCGACGCGGACGCGACGGGGGTGGCGGATCAGGTCGTCGCGACGCGGGCGTTCGGCGGCGGGGAGTCGGTCACCAGCGGCGGCGAGGACGAACACGGGACGGCGGCGGCGCGGGTGGTCGCGCGCGCCGTTCCGGGGGCGAACCTGTCGCTGGCGACGGCCGACTCGCCGTCGGGGTATCGGGCGGCGGTCGAGTGGTTGCTGGACCGAGATGTCGACGTGATCGTCGCGCCGGTGGGCTTCTACGGGAAGCCCGGGGACGGGACCGCGGCGGTCGAACGGCTCGCAACGCGGGCCGCCCGGCAAGGTGTCGTGTTCGTCGCTCCGGCGGGGAACACGGCGGAGAGTCACTGGGTCGGACGGTACGACGAGGTCCGGAACGGGCGACTGGTGTTCGGGGATCGAACGCGGAACTTCCTGCAAAACGGGGGTCGGCGCGTGAGCCTGTGGCTCTCCCGGACCGAGGCCGGACCCGAGGGGGTAATCGCGAACTACACGCTGGCGCTCTACCGACTCGACGAGAGCGGGTCGGAGCTCGTGGCCAGGTCGCAGCCGTACAGACACGACGACGCCCCCAACGAGCGGATCGACGTGACTGTCCCGGAGGGGACGTACTTCGTCACGGTCGAGGGCCCGGCCGAGCCGACGGGAGAGCGACTCGAACTCGTCTCCCAGACACACGAACTCCAGCGCGCCCGGGGTGGCGGGAGCCTCGTGGCACCGGGGACGGCCAGAGGCGTGCTCACCGTGGGGGCGTTCGACCGCGAGCGGGGACGCGTTCGACCCTACAGTTCGCGCGGGCCGACGGCGGACGGGCGGATCGGGATCGACGTCGTCGCGCCGGACACCGGTGTCGCGGACGTGCCCGACGGGTTCACCGGGTCGTCGGCGGCGGTGCCGTACGCGGGCGCGACCGCGGCGCTCGTCCGGGCGGCGAACCCGGATCTCGGGCCGGCGGCGGTGGAGGGGGTCCTCGAACGGACGGCGACCGAGGTGGACGGGTCGCCGTTCGCTGCAGGAGACGGGCGCGTCGACCCGTGGGCCGCGGTCCAGGCGGCCCGGAACGCGTCGGGTTAAACGAGTTTTGTAGCTACGAACAGGGCTATGTAATCCCGGAAACAACTTCGGGGTACTTTCGGTATGTCTGGACTCATCGACCGGATGCAGGGGTCGACGGCCGAGGCCGACGAGCGGCTTCGAGTGCTCGACGTGGACGACGCGGCGACCGACGAGGTGCTCGACGCGCTGTCCTCGGAGACGGCCCGGGAGCTGTATCGGGCGCTGTTCGAGGAGCCGGCCTCGCCCTCGGAGATCGCGGAGCGGATCGACACGTCCGTACAGAACGTCATCTATCACCTGCGGAATCTGGAGGAGGCGGACCTCGTCGAGGCGATCGGGACGCGCTACTCGGAGAAGGGCAACGAGATGACCGTGTACGGGCCGGCGACGGATCCGCTGGTGCTGGTCGGCAACCGCGACTTGCGCCCGGGTATCGAGCGATCGCTGACGGACGTGCTGGCGGGCCTCGGACTGCTCGGACTGGCGAGCCTGCTGGTCCAGTGGGGTGCCGAGCGGCTGGCCGGCCCGGAGCGATCGGGATCGTCGGCCGTCGGGCCCACCTCGCCGACGCCGACGGGTGGCGAGCAGGACCCGCTCGCCTGGCTCGTCTTCCAGGTGCTGGAACCCGGACTGATCTTCTTCTTCGGATCGCTGGTGCTGATCGCCGTGCTCGTGCTGGTCGTACGGCAGTGAAAAGGGGGTGAGCGTTACTGCCGGCGGACGCCGAACAGGATCGCCACGCCGACGACTGCCAGAAGGCCACCGACGCCGATGGCGGCGAGTCCGTTCAGATTCTCGCCGTCGTCGTCGTCACCGATGCTCGGTCCCGTCGTCTGGGTCTCGGTGGGGTCGGTATCCGTCCCGTTCGCTTCGAGGAGCTGGAGCGTGCCGACGCCGAGGTGTTCGTTGCGGATCCCGTCGTCGTCGTAGCGGAGGCCGCTCCCGTTGTAGACGTCGATGCTGAGGAGTCCCTCGGCGATCGCGTCGGTGTCGCTCGCCCCCTCCAGCAGTCGGACGTCGTTGTCACCGCTGGTCGCGACGCGGTGGCTGCCGGCGTCGACCGCGCCGGTCCTGAACAGGAGGGGGACGCGGCCGCTCCCGTCCGTGTCCTCGACTGCGACGACGTAATCGTCGGGCGTGCCGGGTCGCCGGATGCGAAGCGTCACCGCCGTTCCGGGCCTGACCTGGACGGGGACGTGGGCGACCGCTTCCTGGCGGACGGGGACGATACCGCCGTTCGGGATGACGCTATCGCGGCGGTCGCTCCAGTTCCACTCTCCACCGGTTTCCCCCGGTTTCGCTGTGGCCTCCGTCCCGTCGGGGTCGTTGTCGCGCGAGTTCACGACGAGCGTGCCGATGGCGACCTCCTCGCCCGCTGGCGGTCGGCCCAGCGTCAGGTTCGTCTCGTAGTTGCCCGGCGCGAGTCCCCCGTCGGGGAGGTCCGTCTGTCGATGGAGGGTCACCTCGTCGATCCCGTCGACGCTGAGCGGGTTCTGGTCGGTGCCCGCGGCCGACACGTCGAAGTCGGTCCGGATCACGCCGTCGTCGTTCTCATCACGGAGCGTGGCGACGAGGCTGTATCCTGCGCCGTCGCCGATATTGAGCGTGACCGAGCCGTTGGCGTCCGGCTGGAGGGTCACATCGACGTGGGCGATTTCGTCCACGTCGGCGGTGGGCGTCCGGGTCGAGAACCAGTCGTCGCCGGTTTCGGACCGGTCGCGGTCCCCGTCACTTCGGTTCTCGGTGGTCGACTCGTCGTCGCGGGGGTCGTCGCTCGTGTCGATGTGGGTCGCGTCGAAGACGACGCCGAACGCTCCGGTGTCGAGCGTCTCACCGTCCGGCGAGGTGCCGTTCGCGAGGCGGAACTCGTAGGATCTGGCGGTCATCCCTTCCCGCTTCAGCGCGGTCTTGTCCGTGACGGTCACCTCGTCTCCGTCGACAGCGGTGAGCGAACTGGTCTCGGGCCCCTCGACGCCGGCGCTGTACTCGAGGGCGATGATCCCGTCGTCGTTCGCGTCCCGCAACGTCGCGACGAGGCGGTACTCGTGGGACTCCCCGCCGATCTCGACGGTCACCGGGCCGTCGGCTGACTCGGGAACGGTCACGTCGAATTGGGTGGTGTTCCCGTGGACGACGTCGACTTTCCGCTCGGGGAGCCACACCTCCTCGTCGGACTGGGCTGTGGCCGTCGGTCCCGTATCGTGGTCGGTCGTCACCGAGTCGGCGGAACCGACTGCCCCGGCGACGCCGACTGCCGCGACGCTCGCGAGCAGGCACGCCGCCAGGAGGCCGATGCCGATACGTCTCATCCTACCACCTCCGCGGGGCCGGTCGTTCGTAACGCGATACGCTCGCTGGAGGGCCGTTTCGGCCGGCAGACCGACTGCCGACCGTCGGGTCGTCGCACTCCCATTGCGGGCGTTCGTTCGCCCCAGTCCCAAAAAGCTATCACGTAAACTGAAACTCCGATTTCAGTGCCTGTGGGTCCGACATGAACACACAGACGAACGTGTGCGCATCGCTTTTGTCGCTCGGGACCCTCGGTACGTACTATGAGTGACAGTGACACGCACTCGGGTTCCGAGGAGTTCGATCCGGCCGTCGAGGGGGAGGTCGCACAGCCGGATTTCGATCACCTCACGGGCATCCTGACGGACGGGTTGATCGGGGCCCTCGGTGGCCTGGTCGGGACGGCCGCGATGAGTATCGGGCTGTTCGTGGCGTCGTCACTGGACGCGTTCGACATGGCCTCGTTCGGCATCCTCGCGGACCTGACGGGACTCGACGTGCTCTTCCCGACCAACGCGGTCGCGCTCGGGTTCCTGGTCTTTCTGGGTGGCGGGATGGTCACCTGGCCGCTGCTGTTCGCCGCGACCGCGGCGTACCTCCCCGGAAAAACGTTCGCCATCAAGGGACTGCCCTACGGGTTCGTCCTCTGGACCGGGTTCGTGCTCGCCTTCTCCCAGGGGATCGCCGGCGGCACCGTCACGCTCGCACTCTACGCGGTGCTGACGCTCGTGAGCCACCTCGCCTACGGGTTCACCCTCGGGGCCGTCTTCGACTACTTCTCGGACCGCCCCGAGACGCTGGTGTGACCGCGGGCCAGCGGAACCCCTAACCCGTCGCCGTCCCAACCCGGTGTCGAATGCAGCGACGACGCCTGCTCGCCTTCCTCGCCGGCGCCGGCACCGTCGGCCTCGCGGGCTGTAACCGCCCCGACACCGCCGCTCCCTCCCCGACCTCGACCGACCCGGGAACCGGGACGGCCGACTCGACCGGATCGGGCGAGGGCGGCGTGTACGTCCAGCCGTTCGTCGAGTCGATGGAACGTCTGGGATCGACGACCGCCGGCCCCTACGACGTGGCGCTGTTCTACACCGTCCCCCACCGGTTCTGGACGGTGACGAACGGAGAGCGGTCGGTGGTCCCGAAAGGCGGCGGCGACGACGGCTACCGCGTCCACCTGATGGCAGTCGTCTGGGATCCCGAATCGGGGCTCGCCGTCCCCGAGACCGGACTCACACTCGAACTCGAACAGGGAGACCGGCTGGTCTCCGAGGCGGTGATCTACCCGATGCTCTCCCAGCGGATGGGCGTCCACTACGGGGGCAATTTCACGCTCCCGGCGGATGGCGACTACCGTGCCGGGATCGAGGTGGGTGGACTCTCGATCCGTCGGACCGGCGCGTTCCGGGACCGGTTCGGCGAGAGCGCGAGCGCCGAGATCCCCTTCCGGTTCACCGCCGCAGACAGCCGCCGGGTCGGCACCCGGGAGATCCCCGAAGCCGGTGACCCCGGAGCAGTCGCGCCGATGGCGACCGAGGTTCCGCTCGGCCGGGCCCCAGATCCCGACGCCCTCCCCGGGACGCGCCTCGGGACTGCGCGGAGCGGCGATGCGATCTTCGAGGTCTTTCGGCTGACCGACCCGCCCGCAGGCGTCGACGGGTCGGGCCCCTATCTGGCGGTGTCGGCCCGGACGCGGTACAACGGGTTCGTTCTGCCGGCGATGAGACTCTCGGCCACCGTCGGCGAGTTCGAGGGCGACCTCGTCCGGACGCTCGACCCGGACCTGGGGTATCACTACGGGACGGCGGTGTCCGACCTGGACGAGGCCGACCGGCTCAACCTGACCGTCGAGACGCCGCCACACATCGGTCGCCACGAGGGGTACGAACGTGCGTTCGTCGAGATGCCGCCCACGGAGCTGTCGATCTGAGATGCGCGCCGCGCTCGCACTCGCCGGGCTGGCGGTCGTCGCGGTCTCGTTCGCCGGCGTCGCCCTCGCTCACGGCAACCACGCGACCGCGAGCCCGCAGGTGTCGGCGAACGGCACCGTCGTCGTCGAGGAAGCCTTCCTCTCGACGAACGGGTACCTCGTCCTCTACGCCGACGACGGCGGCGATCCCGGACGGGTCGTCGGCGTCCTGGAACTCGACCGTGGGCGACACGTCGGTGTCAGGGTTCGGCTCGATCCGAGGTTCTGGGCCACAGTGAGCGGCAACGCGACGCTCCGGGCGACCCTCCACGAGGACGCAGAGCTGGGGGACGACTTCGACCCGTCGACGGACCGGCGACTCCAGTTTTTCGGCCGGCCGATCCGCCAGCGCGTTCCGGTCGCTCGCGGTGACCGCCCCGCGTCGGTGGTCACCCGGGGCGCCGGTTCGCTCGAGAACGACTCCGTGTCGGTCGTCTCGGCGACGCTCCCCGAACGGGGACACCTCGTCGCGCACGCGACCGGGAACGGGACGCTCGGTCGACCGCTCGGATCGCGATCGCTGGCCGCCGGGCGACACACGGACGTTCGCGTGCCCGTGAACACGACGGGGCTCGACGAGCGGGCGGTCCTCGCGGTCGCGGTCCACACCGACGACGGGAATGGGCGGTTCGAGCCCGCGGCCGATCCGGTCGTCGAGGCGGGGGACGATCCCGTCGCGAGCCGGTACGAGCGGGTTCCCGGCGGGCACGATCCGATCCGCGTGAACACGCCGTCGCCCGCGCCGGGTGGCGAGGGGACGGCGGATCGAACTCGTGGGACCGACGCGCCCACGGAAACCGTGGCGGACGGTGCGGGGCCGGGCGTGCCGGTCGCGGTCGCCGCGGTCGCGCTCGTCGCGGTGTGGCTGGTGCACCGCAGGGGCGTGTGAGAACGGCTGACGCGAATCGGAACGGGCTTTTGTATCGGATTCGTACCACCGCGCGATGAACAGACGTGCTGTCCTCCGGGTGGGGGCCGGACTGGTCGGTGCGGGCATCGTCGGTGGCTGTTTACAGACGGAGTCGCGATCGGTTCGCTCGCCGCCGCTGGTCGAGGATCGCCCCGACGCGGTCTACTACCCGACGCACTCCGAGGGGATGGAGATGGTCGGATCGACGACCGTCGGCGAGTACGAACTCGCCGCCATGTACAGCTACCCCCACCGCTTCTGGGAGATCACGGGTTCGGACACCAACAAGAAGGAGATCGCGGAGAGCCACGCGATGCACTTCATGGCCGTGATCTGGGACCCCGAGACGGAGACGGTCCTCCCCAACGCCGGCCTGTCGATGGAACTCACGAAGGACGGGTCACTGATCGACCAGAGCAACATGTACGCGATGCTCTCCCAGCCGATGGGGCTGCACTACGGGAACAACGTCGACGGCGACGGCGACGGCACCTACACCGCCACCATCGACGTCGGGTCGGTGCCCGAGGACCGCGTCCGCCGGACCGGCGATTTCCAGGGTCGGTTCACCGAACCCGTGAGTACCGAGATCGAGTTCGACTACAGCCAGAGCACCCGCGACGACCTGCCCTACACCGAGTACGACGACGCCGCGGGCGAGCGCGAGGCGCTGGGCCCGATGGACTCGATGGCCCCGAGCGCGACTGTTCCGCCCGAGGCCGACCTCCCGGGCGAGGTCCGCGGGACAGCCACGAGCGGCGACGCGAAATTCGTCGTCACCGCGCAGGACGCCCCGCCCGAAGGTGTCGAGGGCGACGGCCGCTACCTCGCCGTGTTCGCCCACACGCCGTACAACCGGATGGTTCTGCCCTCGATGCAGCTGTCGGGGGCACTCGCCGGCGACTCGGTCGCGCTCGAACCGACGCTGGACCCGGACCTGGGGTATCACTACGGCGCGGCCGTCCCCGATGTGTCGTCGGGTGACTCCCTCTCGATCACGGTCGAGACGCCGCCTCAGCTCTCCCGCCACGAGGGGTACGAGACCGCCTTCCTGGAGATGTCCGACGTGGAGGTCACACTCTGATGGAACTGGACGAGTCGCTCCCCCGCCGCGAATTTATGAAAGCCGCCGTCGCGGCCGGGGGCGCGAGCGCGCTGAGCGCCTGTCTCGGACGGGCACCGCGGGCCGGCGACCCCGTCCCCGAGGGCGTCTCGGACCCCTCGGAACTCCCCCAGCGCCAGCACGCGTGGAACGACCGCGTGCGCGCGGACGCGGACGGGAACGTCCAGTTGCCCCGCCACCAGACCTTCCTCTACCTGACACTCGACGGGAGCGGGCCGCCCGGTGAGGACGCCCGCGAGACCGTCGCGGCGGCACTCCGGACGCTGGATCGGGCCTACGAGCGCAGCAACGAGGGACTGGTCTACTCCATCGCCTACTCCCCGTCGTACTTCGACCGGTTCGACGCCGACCTCCCGGACAGCATCGACCTCCCCGAACCCCGGCGGCTCTCGGGGTTCGAGAACCCGACCTTCGACACGCAGGACGCCCTCCTGCACCTGGCCAGCGACCGCGGCGACGTGGTGCTGGAGGCCGAGGAGGCGATGTTCGGCGATCGGAGCGAGGCTAACGGGATCGCCGTCAGGGACAGGCTTGGCGACGCCCTGACCGTCGACGACCGCCGGACGGCCTTCATCGGTCCGGGCATGCCGGCCGAGCGCCAGTCCCAGGGCGGCGAACCGATCAGCGGCATCCCGGACTCGCTGCCGGTCCCCGGGGGGTCGCCGCTGTTCATGGGATTCGAGGCTGGCTTCGCTGGCAACCAGGCCACCGAGGACTACGTCACGATCCGGGAGGGCCCCTTCGCCGACGGGACGACCAAACACGTCGCGAACCTCCGCCAGCGGCTGGGCGACTGGTACGACGAGCAGAGCTTCGAGGAACGGGTCATGGAGATGTTCAGCCCGAGCCACGCCGAGCAGGGACTGGTCGAGGGCGTCGGGGCGAATCTGGGGGCCGACAGCGGCGTCGACGAGTTCCTCGACCCCGAGACCATCCGGCAGTCGATCGCGGAACACGGCCGGGTCGGTCACGCCCAGAAGGCCGCGCGCGCGAACCGCGACGAGGCGGGCAACGTCCGCATCCTCAGGCGACACGTCGAGTCGACCGACGACGACGTGGCCAGCCTCCACTTCCCCTCGCTCCAGCGTCGGATCTCGACCTTCGAGGAAGTCAGAGAGGCGATGAACGGCGACGACCTCACCGACAACCCGGCGATCCGCCAGCGGGTCAACAACGGCATCCTCGAGTACATCTTCGTCCAGCACCGCGGGAACTTCCTGGTGCCGCCGCGTCGCCACCGCGCGCTGCCGACCCCCCGGCCGGCCTGACTCGCTCGTCATCTGGTCCGATTCGCGTACCGGGTCTGTGCGATGTGATAGCACTGCCGTCGTGCGGTTTAGGGTCGTCCAGCCCCAACCGGATACCGATGCGGAAAGACGAGTTTCTGTACCTCCACCAGCTGCTCGCCGTGACACAGCGGACGCTGGCAGCGCGGGGCGTGAGCGACGCCGAGGCGGCCGCGGAGACAGTTTCGCCGATGGCAGCCCACGCGTCGAAGGCGGACCACCAGCGGGCCGTAACTGCGCTCGCGGCGGGGCTGGCGGCGGCGACCGAGGCGGACGCGGAGCGGACCGAGCGTGACCGGGCGCGACAGGCGTCACAGTGACCGAGAACTGGCTGGGAGCGGAATCGCTGGCGAAAAGTAACGATTAAAGGCTGTCCTCCCCAGCCTCGAAGTATGCAACGACGAGCCGCGGCGGTATACTTCGCTTTCTTCCTCGCCATCGCGGCGGGGTCGGTCGGCTACATCACCGTCGTCGACGCCCAGCGCCCGGAGATCGACGTGCAGGGCCAGGAGATCTCCGACGGTGACACCCCCAGGATCGGCGACCGGGTCTACGTGGCCTCCGTCTCGGAGGGTAGCGGCGAACTCGCCTGGACCAACCAGTCCGCACGGGCCAGCGCGTCGCTAGAGAACAACTCCACGACCGCCTACAACAACCAGTCGTGGACGGTCGTCATCGAGAACCGTAGCGACGTCTCGGAGTTCACCCTCCGCGAGCAGTTCAACGTCAGCGCCATCCTGGCCGCCGATAGCGCCGTCGAAAACGAGACGGTCACGTACCAGGGCGAGCGACAGGTCGTCTACCGCGAGAACGAGAGCCTCGAACCGCTCGCGGCGTACCTCCCGGAGCCCGAAACCCAGACGGTCGCCGAAGGCGACACCTTCCCCTACGTGACCGAGGAGGACGAGCAGGTCGACACGACCGTCGCGAACGTGACCACGTCCGCGGTCGAACTCACCTGGGAAACCTCGGAGGAGAACACCATCTCGCTCTCTGAGGGCGGGAACGTCACTATCGACGACACCCAGTACATCGTCCACTTCCCGGACAACAGCACCGCCATCCTCTCGCAGGACGTGGATGGCTACCTCGAAGACAGCGCGCGTCAGGAGTACTTCAGCGAACGCAAGAGCGGGATCTGGGGCGTGTTCATCGTCAGCTTCCTCTCCGCCATCGTGCTGCTCGGTGCCGCGTACCTCCCCGTCAAGGACTAACCGCGACTCGTCGCCGTCGCCTTCCGAGAAGCGTTTTTCCGCTGTGAAATTTCGACTCTAGACGTCTGTCCTCGTCGTGGCTCGACTACGCGGGATCCGCGTCCGTCCGGGAGAGCCAGCCCAGCCCCCCACCGACGCCGATGGCCAGCACCCCGCCGACGACCTTCAGCCCGCCGGCCGGCCCGCCGAGCGTCGTCCAGGGCGTCCCCGCGATCGTTCCGATCCCCACGAGAACCAGGAACGCCCCCGTCAGCAGTCCCAGCAGTTCCAGTCTGTCACTGAATCCTAACATATGCTCCACCTTCTCGGTGACCTCCGTAAAGTCCCCGGTCTCGCTCGCCCCGGTTTCGGAACGCCGCTCGCGAGTCACAGAAGCAGGCCGGGAGAGTTGAACCGGAGCCAGAGGGTCCTGCTCGTCGCTTCGCTCCTGCGCGGGCTGCCACTGGCAGGGTTCAATCCCTTCCTGCCGGTTCACTCGACGGATCGCGGCATGCGCCGCTCACCGTCTCGTTGCACGGGCCGGGAGGGAGTTGAACCACGCGCAGACGTGCTCGCCACGCTGGCGCGACTGCTCTAGTTCAACACCCTCCGGCAGCGTTCACCAGCGGCTCGCGGGTTGCGAGCCGCAGGATTTCTCCGAAAATCTCCGATTTTCGGGATGACGAGAGAGCTACGCTCTCTCGAACCACACGGGCCGGGAGGGAGTTGAACCGGAGCCAGAGGGTCCTGCTCGTCGCTTCGCTCCTGCGCGGGCTGCCACTGGCAGGGTTCAATCCCTCCCGTTCGCAATGCTGTCGCTCACGAGATGTTCGCGACAGCAATAGCGGGCCGGGAGGGAGTTGAACCCCCGACCATCTGGTCACTTCCGAACCCGCCCGAATCGAACGCGCGGACTCGTTAAAAGCCAGACGCTCTGCCTAACTGAGCTACCGGCCCTCATCGAAACATGGGACGGTGGGTTGGTAAACAGTTTCGATCCGGGTCAGTCGTCCAGATACGCCTCCAGTGCCTCGCCGACGAGGTCGCCGGGCGCGACGTCCTCCAGCGCCGCCTGTCGGCGGAGTTCGCTGTAGGCGTCCCGGGACAACTCCACCGACATCTCTCCCAGCCTGAGGCCCTCGGCGGCCAGCGCTTCCTCGACGGTGTGGCCGTCGTTGACGGTGCTGGCGACCGACCGGATCTGGCGGACGGTCAGATCGTGGTCCAGGGCGGCCCAGGCGACCAACAGGCGGGCCTCGCCGGCCACGCGGGCGATGTGTTTGGCGGCGGTGGGCGCGATCTCGCCTTTCGCGACGTGGCGGCGGATCGAGCGGGGGAGATCGTGGACCCGCGACCACTTCCGGATGAAGGCCACGGTCGCGTCACCGCCGGCGCGCTCGGCCGCGGCCTTGTAGGAGCCTTCGCCACGCACGAGGGCGGCACAGGCGGCCGCTCCCCGGAGCATGTAGACGTTGTCTGGGTCGCCGGCGGTGTTCTGGGAGAACTGGCGGACGGTCTCGGCGGCCTCCGCGAGGCTCTCGGGGTCGTCCGGATCGAACGCCACGGCACGCTCGGCGTGCTCGCCGGTGAGGCTCGGATCGCCCCTGATGACGGGACGGCCGACCGGCGACTCTCGATCCGTGGGCGGTCCCTCTGCGGGCCCGTCGGTCATCGTTGCGTGGTAGGGCGACGAATGATAAAAGGGTCCCGTAGGTCGCCGGGCATTCGTCAGTCGTCAGCGGCCTCGCGGCGCTCGCTGGTGTGCTCCCAGACTTCGGCACAGCCACAGCCGTCGTCCAGGTCGTCGAGATGATCAGTTGGCACGTCCTCTTCCTCGGTGTCGGTGTCTGTCGCTTGTTCGGTCATCGATAATCCAGCTCCTGATCTGGTTCGTACAGCTCCGGCGCAACGTCGGCTGGGGCGTGCTCGTCCACGGCGTCGGTCGCACCGTCACTGTCAGTCATCACTCCTCTATACCTGTCCGACCATCATAAGGCCTCTCGCAACCGTAATCCTCACCCGTACTCCCGAATACAGGCAAGACACGTGGGCTTTCTCTGACTACGGTGTCTGGTATCGCCCCTCACGGTCACTGGGGCGCGGTCACGAGGCCGGTCAGTCCCCCGTGGCTGGCCCAGCCCCGGCGAGTATTGTCCGCGCCGGACCACTCAGGTGGCTCCGGTGACAAGGACGAGCGAATGCCCACCGACGTTCACCAGCTCGACGACGGTGCCTGGATCAGCGTCAACGACTCTCGGGAAGTGAACGTCTCGAATCTGTGGCTGCTGGCCCGCCACGAGTTCTGTGACTGCGAGATGGCGGACTTCCTGGCCGAAGGCGTCGTCGAGGTCGGCGTCGATCACCCCGACATCGAGACCCGCTTCGCCGGCCGGTGCATCCAGTGTGGAGCGGAGGGGATCACCGACTGGCTCACCGTCGGCCGCGTCATCGACCCCGACGAGGGGGAGTTCTACGGCGTCGTCCCCGAGAGCGTCCACGTGCCGCGGAAACGCACGCGGCTGGCCCAGCCGGAGTAGTCGGCAACAATTTCCTGTAGTGGGGAGAGGTGGGGAGGTTTGTCGGTGGGAAGAAGGGTATATGAGTGGGGGGCTAGACCCGTAGATATGCCGAGCAAGGTCGAGAACTGGAAATCGGAGGTGTACGGATCGGAGATCCGTGAGCACCTCATGGAATTCGCGGAGGAGGGGTGGGAGTCGATCCCCGACGACGAGCACGACGAGTGGTTCGAGCGGTTCAAGTGGTGGGGGCTGTACCACCAGCGCTCCGGACAGGAGAGCTACTTCATGATGCGTATCGGGACACCGAACGGCGTGATCGAGCCCGGTCAGCTCGAGGTCATCGGTGAGGTCGCCAAGGAGTACGCGACCGGCCCCGCCGAGAACCCCGAGTTCGGCGAGGCCTACTGTGACTGGACGACCCGTCAGTCGATCCAGCTCCACTGGATCAAACTGGAGGACATCCCGGAAATCTTCGAGAAGCTGGAATCCGTCGGTCTCTCTACGCAGCAGGCCTGTGGTGACTCCTGGCGCAACATCGTCGGCTGTCCGGTCGCCGGCAAGGACAAGCACGAACACATCGACGCGTGGCCCATCGCGGAGGACCTCCACGAGACGTTCAAGGGCAACGAGGACCACGTCAACCTCCCCCGGAAGTGGAAGGTCTCCGTCACCGGGTGTGACCAGGGCTGTGGCCAGGGCGACATCAACGATCTGGCCTTCGAACCCGCCGAGAAGGACGGCGAACTCGGCTTCAACGTCCGGGTCGGCGGCGGCCTCGCCCGGAAGGAGCCCCGCTTCGCCCGCGATATCGACGTGTGGGTGCCCACGGAGAAGGTCAGCGACGTGGCGGGCGGTCTGTCCGCGCTCTTTCGGGAGTACGGCGACCGCGAGGACCGCTTCAACGCCCGCATCAAGTTTCTCGTCGACGAGTGGGGCCCCGAGAAGATGCGCCGCGTCCTGCAGGAGGAGTTCGTCGACTTCGAGCTCCCCACCGCGGGCGAGGACATGCGCGACCAGTACACCTACAACGCGGGCCACGACGACGGCCACGGCGACCACGTGGGTGTCCACGAACAGCCCGACGGCAACTACTACGTCGGCCTGAACGTCCTCGTCGGCCGGATGGGCGTCGACGACACGCTGGAACTCGCGGAACTCGCCGAGGAGTACGGCTCCGGCGAAGTCCGGCTGACCCAGCGCCAGAACGTCATCGTCACGGACGTGCCCGAGGCGGACCTCGACGCCTTCCTCGACGAACCGCTGCTCGAGGACTACTCGCCCGACCCACACCCGTTCATGCGGGGCTCCATCGCCTGCACGGGCACGGAGTTCTGTTCGCTCTCGATCACCGAGACGAAGAACCGGCAGGTCCGCTACGCCCGCTGGCTCAAGGACAACGTCGACCTGCCCGAGGGCGTCGAGGAGTTCCACATCCACCTGTCGGGCTGTACGGCCTCCTGTGCCCAGCCCCAGATCGCCGACGTGTCCCTGCGGGGCATGAAGACCCGCAAGGACGGCGAACCGGTCGAAGCCTACGACATCGGCCTCGGCGGTGGGCTCGGCGAGGACCCGCAGTTCGCCGACTGGGTCGAGATGCGCGTCGCCGCCGACGAAGTGCCCGGCTACATCGAGAACCTGCTGGCGACCTACGAAGACCAGCGCGCCGAGGGCGAGACCTTCCGCGAGTTCGTCGCCGCCCGCGACGAAGAGGAACTGCAGGAGGTCGCCGACGCCGAGGAGACGAGCTACGACGACCCCTACATGCACAACACGAAGATGACGTGGTACCCCTACGCCGACGAGGACGACATGAACGCCTCGCCCGCTCCGACGGACGGCGCCGGCCAGCCGCTGGCCACCTCGGACGATTAGAGGTCTCCGGAACACCCGTCTCTATCTTTTTCCCCGTGTGACCGAGGTTAAGTATCGGCCGACCCAACCGCCGCTATGGCAGACCGCATCCTGAAAGTCAACGCCTATACCACGTTCGACCTGCTGGACGGGCGCGTCGAGGGCCACGGGTTCGAGGAGGAAGCCCTGGCCGTCCTGAACGTCACCGCGCCGCGCAACGACCCCGATCACGTGAAACTCCAGCTGGAGATGGACAACACGCAACTCGACGCGGTGGATCCCCACGCCGACCACGTCACGCTCTCGGCGCCGGAGGCCCGGGAACTCGCGGCCGAACTGGAGGAGTACGCCGGGAAGGTCGAGGCCGCACAGTCGGAGTAGCGGAGGCAGGCCACTCGTTGGGCCCGTACCGCACTACTATGTGGGACGGGGTCGAACCCCACACCGTCGATGGAACCAGACGGGAACCCGGCCTCGCGCGAACTCGGTTTCTGCCCCTGCTGTGGCTACCAGTCGCTCCCGGAGGACCAGCCGGGGTCCTACGAAGTGTGTCCCGTCTGTGACTGGATGGACGACCCTGTCCAGTTCCACAACCCCGCCTACGTGGGGGACACGAACCACGTCTCGCTGGCCGAGGCCCGCGAGAACTTCGGGGAACACGGGGCCTGCACGCCGGAGGCCGCGTCGGACACCCGGGACCCCCGCGAGGACGAGCGCCGGGACCCGAACTGGCCATACGAGGGGTAGTTTTCTGTCGCTGGCGCTCCAAGGAGGGGTATGTCCGAGTGGACGACGGCCGACATGCCAGACCTGTCGGGCGACACAGTGATCGTCACCGGCGCGAACAGCGGCCTCGGGTTCGAGGGGACACGGGCCTTCGCCGAGGCGGGCGCGACGGTCGTGCTGGCCTGCCGGAGCGTCGATCGCGGCGAGTCGGCGGCCGACGAGATCCGGACCGAGGTGCCCGCCGCCGACCTCGACGTGATGGAACTGGACCTCGGGGACCTCGACAGCGTCGAGACGTTCGCCGAGTCGTTCAGCGACGCCTACGACGACCTGCGGGTCCTCTGTAACAACGCCGGCGTGATGGCGATCCCCCGGAGCGAGACCGCGGACGGCTTCGAGACGCAGTTCGGCGTCAACCACCTCGGCCACTTCGCGCTGACGGGGCACCTGCTGGATACCCTCCGCGAGACCGACGGCGAGAGTCGGGTGGTCACCCAGTCCAGCGGCCTTCACGAGAACGGGGAGATGCGGTTCGACGACCTGCAGGGCGAGCGCGACTACGACGAGTGGGGCGCCTACGGCCAGAGCAAACTCGCGAACCTGCTCTTCGCTTTCGAACTGGACCGCCGGCTCGACGCGGCCGGGATCGAGGGCATCACGAGTCTGGGCTGTCACCCGGGCTACGCCGACACGAATCTCCAGCGCCGCGGCCCGGAACAGGCCGGGTCGACCATCCGGCTGGCGATGATGAAAGTCGCCAACGCCGTTCTCGCACAGGACGCCGCGACGGGGGCACTCCCGATGCTATACGCCGCGACCGCCCCGGACCTCTCTGGCGGGGAGTACGTCGGCCCCAGCGGGTTCATGAACATGCGCGGCCCGCCGGCCGAGGACACGCCGTCCCGGGAAGCCCGTGACCCCGAACGCGCCCGCCGGCTCTGGGAGGTCTCCGAGGACCTGACCGGCGTGACCTACGATCTACCCGAGGCGGCCGTAACGGCCGACTGACTCCCGTTTCGGGTCGGGCGCCACTCTGCACTCTCCACCGCTTTCCGTCACGACCCCGGGCTTTGCGTTTCGGTGGGCGTGCCGTCCGGTGTCTCGGTGGCGGTCCCGGTCGGCGTTCCGCCCTCGGGTCCGCCGAACTCCCCGCTCCCGGTCGCGAGGTCGTTCAGGACGGATCCGATCTGATTCAGGCGGTCGGTCTGGCCCTCGATACCGTGGCGGCGGGCCAGGTACTGCGGGTCGTTGTAGGTCACCATCGTCTGGCCGCCGTCGTCCCAGACGAGCAGTTTCTGGGGGAGGTCGATGGCGACGGATCTGGCGTCCTGCATCAACGGGGTTCCCACATCGGGGTTGCCGACGAGGAGGAGTCGGGTCGGCGGGAGGTCCTGGTCGACCGAGGCGGCGTTCTCGGCGTGATCGACGGTGGCAAGGAGTGTCAGTGGACTCGCCTCCACGTCGCTCTCGATCCGCTGGACGGTCGCGTCGACGCTCCGATCGACGGTGACTGTCACGAGCCCGTCGTCCATCGCTCCTTCGCCGGTCGGTTCGTCGGTCGTCTGTTCCCCGTCGGTCGTGGTGGTATCTGCCTGTGTCATCTGTGTCTCAGTAGGTGTGCCTGTCGGTGACGACTCCTCTCCCGGGCCGCCACAGCCGGCGAGGCCGGCGGCCGCACCGACGCCGAGGAGACGGAGCAGTGTTCGTCGGTCCATTCGGTCGCCGGTTCCCCGGCCGAGAAGTTAGTTACTCGACAGCTACTCGGGTGTAGGTCGGCGGAATACAGCGGCTTCCGCGACGGGGTAGTGCGGGAACAGCGGTCGACGGGTCGCCGGGGTCACGACTCCAGCGCACGGCGGAGGTCGTCGGCGTCGACGCGGTATTTGAACTTGGGCGTCCCGTCGACGAGGACGTAGGGGACGCGTTCCCCGTACTCCTCGCGGAGCTCGGGGTCCTCGTCCACGTCCACCTCCTCGACGGTGACCGCGGCGTCGACCTCACTCGCCACCGCCTCGACGGTCGCTTTGGCCTCCTCACAGAGGTGACAGTTCTCCCGGGAGTAGACGGTGACCTCGGGCATACCCGAGGCTGGGACCGCCGTGGGGATCAATCTTTCAGCTTCCCGTTCAGGACCTTGGCGGCGACGAGGATCGGGTCCCAGACGGGGCTGAAGGGCGGGGCGTAGGCCAGGTCGGTGCGTTCGAGTTCGCCGACGGTCATGTCCGCTTCCAGTGCCGTGGCGACGGTGTCGATCCGCACGGCCGCGCGGTCGGTGCCGACGATGGTCCCCCCGAGCAGTCGCTCGCTATCGCGGTCGGCGACGAGCGTCACCGTCGTCTCGACCGCGCCGGGGTAGTAGCCCGACCGCGAGCCGGCGGTGATCGTCTCGGTGACGGGATCGAAACCGGCGTCTTCGGCTCCGTCTTCGAGCAGGCCGACCCGGCCGCACTCCTGCTCGAAGGCCTTGACGACGGCCGTCCCCGCGACCTCGCCGACCGGCGTCGGGTCGCCGGCGACGGTCGCGCCGACGGCCCGGCCCGCCCGGTTGGCCGTGAGACCCAGCGGGACCCACGCCGGTTCGCCCGTGACGGTGTGGTCGTCCTCGGCGCAGTCGCCGGCGGCGTAGATCCCATCCCTGGCGGTTTCGCCGTACTCGTCGACCGCCACCGCGCCGTCCTCGCCCAGTTCGATCCCGGTACCCTCGAGCAGGCCCGTGTTGGGTGCGACGCCGACGCCGACGACCGCGAGATCTACGTCGAGAGCCGTGCCGCCCGCACACTCCAGGCGCTCGACGCGGCCGTCGCCGGCGAGTCGGTCGACCTCCTCGCCGAGGTGGAGGGTGACGCCCTGCTCGCGGAGTTCCTCGGCGACGGCTTCGCCGACGGCCTCGCCGAACGGCGAGATGAGGTGGCCCGAGCGCTGGAAGACGTGCACGTCGAGACCGTGGGCCGACAGGGCCTCGGCCATCTCGACGCCGACGTAGCCACCGCCGACGATGGCAGCCGTCTCCGGCGGCATCATCGCCCCGAACCGCTCGACGCGCTCGCGGTCGACGAAGTCCTGACCGCCCACGTCCGCCAGCGCGTCCTCGCTGGGATCGAGCAGGAAGGCTCTGATCGCGGCCGCGTCGTCCAGTCCGTGCAGCGGGAAGGCTCCGTCGAGATCGGTCCCCTCGATGGGCCCGGTCACCGCCCGTGCGCCGGTCGCGACCAGCAGGTCGCCGTAGGGTTGGTCGACCTCGCCGTCCGGCCCCTCGACGGTGACGGTCTCGGCGTCGGGATCGACGGCGGTCACCTCGTGCTCGCGCCGGAGGTCGATGTCGCGCTCGGCCACGTCCTCGGGCGTGAGCGAGAGCAGGTTCTCCAGTTTCTCGACCTCGCCCTTCACGAAGTAGGGTTCACCGCAGTGAGCGTAGGAGACCCACCGCCCTTTCTCGAAGACGATCACCTCGCGGTCGGGCGCTTCGCGTTTGCACTTGCTGGCTGCGCTCAGTCCCGCGGCGTCCCCGCCGATCACGACGAATGGATCCGACATGGTCCCACATTCGACGGCCAACACAAAGGCTTCGGGTCACGGCCCCGACCGGGGGCGTTTTTCACCCACTGAAAGAGCCTATATATACCTCCTCTCACGCGGAGAAAATACGCGGGCGGGTTTATTGAGACGTGGCGGCTGGGTCGGTGTATGAGCGAGTCAGACACCACGCGCGAAACTGTGCCGACGACGACGTACCTGCCCGACCACCTGGTGGCCGGCGGCCAGTCTGGAATCCCGACCGTTCGGACCATCGAGACCGAATCAGCGGACGAGGGGAGGGACGGCGAGGACGGGGACACCGACAGCGACCCGACCGCGGAGTTCTGCCGGTCGTGGCGACGCCACCGCTCGGGGTCGCGTTCGTTCCCCTTCTGAGCGGTACCCTTCTGAGCGGTACCGGCCCCGGGTCCAGACCGACGAACCCATCCGTCCTCCCCGGGAACCGGACGGCAATGGACGTACGTTTTCTGGGCGGTGCGGGCGAGGTCGGCCGCAGCGCCATCCTGATCGACGACTCCCTCCTGGTGGATTTCGGGACGAAGACCGCCGACCCACCCCAGTTTCCCGTCGAGACACCCGACCCCGACGCCGTCGTGGTCTCCCACGGCCACCTCGACCACGTCGGGTCGATCCCCTCACTGCTCTCCGGTGACCGCCGCCCGCCGATCCACTGGACGCCGCCCACGCGGGAGTTGACGCTGACGCTGGCACGTGATACGCTCAAACTCCACGGCGGGACATACGACTGTCCGTTCACCGAGGAGGAGGTCCGCCGGGTCACGCAGGTCTCCGAGACCCACGGCTATCGCGAGCCGTTCGAGGCCGCCGGCTACGAGGTCACCTTCTACGACGCGGGCCACATCCCCGGGAGTGCGCACGTCCTGATCGACGACGGCGAGACGCGGCTGTTCTACACGGGCGATTTCCACGTCGATTCACAGCGACTCGTGGCCGGCACCACAGCCCGCCCCGAGGCCGACGCCGTGATCTGTGAGAGTACCTACTCCGACGTGGAACACGACCCCCGGAGCGCCGTCGAGGAGCGCTTCGCCGAGAGCGTCAAGACCACCATCTGGGAGGGTGGGACCGTCGTCGTCCCCGCCTTCGCCATCGGGCGGACTCAGGAGATGCTCATGATCTGCGAGGCTCACGACATCCCCTGTTACGTCGACGGGATGGGCACCGAGGTGACCGAGATGGTGCGCCGCCATCCCGAGTTCGTCCGCGACGCCGACGCCCTCCAGCGGGCGACGAGCCACGCCCGTTTCGTCACGGGGCGGGACGGTCAACGAAAGCGGATCGCCGAGCAGAACACCGCTATCGTCACCACGAGCGGGATGCTCTCGGGCGGCCCGGCGATGACCTACATCCCCGAAATCAGAGACCGGCCCGTCAACAAGATCGCCATGACGGGCTATCAGGTGGAGGGGACGCCCGGCCGCGAGTTACTGGAGACGGGCAGCGCCGAGATCGACGGCCGTGTCATGCCCGTCGCCGCACAGGTCGAACAGTACGACTTCTCGGCCCACGCCGACCGCGACGGGCTTTTCAACCTGCTCGAGTCCTACCGCGACACGCCCGTCATCGTCAATCACGGCGACCGGTGTGCGGCGTTCGCCGACGAACTCTCAGCCGACGGGTTCGACGCCAGTGCGCCGGAAATCGGGGAGCAGGTGTCGATCTGAGCTACTCCCGCCCCTCCTCGATATCGCCGTGTGCCTGTCCGTACCCGCCGTCGTCCCCGTGCTCCCGTTCCCGGAGATTCTGCCGAGTGAACTGCGGTTCGGTCTGTATCCCCGACCGACGACGGAGCGAGCGATAGATACCCACGAAGGCAAGCGCTGCACCTAGCGCGGCGACGGCGGCGGCCGTCTCGTCGCCGGCGACGAACAGGAGCAGCGCGGCGACTACCGAGCCGGCGAACACGAACCCGAGGACGACCTGCTTCGCGAGTCGGTCGAACAGTCCTTCCTCGTCGCCAAGCGCCGTCCGCACGGTGATATCGTCCCGGGCCGCCCGGTCGAGCGTGTGCTCCAGTTTCGGACCGGTCACCAGCAGCGCCCGGCCTGTGACCTGCACCTCGTCGCTCGCGCGGTCGAGCAGTTCCCGGACGCCGCGGCTCGCGTACCCCTCCTCGCGGACGTACTCGGTGACGAGTGCGATCAGGTCGAACTCGGGGTCGAGCGTCCGACAGACTCCTTCCAGAACTGTGGTGACCCGGACGATCAGCGCCAGTTCCTGTGGCAGGCGGAGGGGGAACTCGTACAGTTCGGCCTGGAACTCCGCGACGAGTTGCTGGACGCGGTACTGGTCGACGTTCCGTCCCCGGAAGCTCTCGATGACGATCTCGAACATCTCGCGTATGAGCCGGCGGTCTGCTGTCGGATCGAGCGCCCCCATCGCGACGAAGGAGTCGACGATCCCGTCCACGTCGTTGCGCGCGATGGACACGTACATCTCGAAGATCTGCTCTTGCAGGCGATCGGAGACCGTGCCGGTGATCCCGAAGTCGTAGAAGACGATCGTGCCGTCGGCCTGCACCGCGAGGTTCCCCGGATGGGGGTCGGCGTGGAACACGCCCTGTTCCAGCACCATCTCGATGTAGGCCGAAAAGAGGCGATCGACCAGCGCCTCCCGGTCGACCCCCATCTCGTCCAGTCGCTCCACGTCGGTGATCTTCGTCCCCTCGACGTACTCCATCGTCAGCACGCGCGGCCCGGAGTGGGTGTCGATGGGTTCGGGCACCCGCACACCGTCGTCGTCGGCGAAGTTCTCACGCACGGTTTCGAGCATCCGCGCTTCGTGGCCGTAGTCCATCTCCTCGCGGATAGTCGCGGAGAACTCGTCGGCGAGATTTTCGAGGGTGAACGCCTGCCCGGGTTCGGCACCGCGGATCAACAGGGGCGTCAGCGTCTCGATAACCCTGAGATCGGCCGCGACGCGCCGGCGGATGTTCGGCCGCAGGACCTTCACCGCGACCCGCTGGCCGTCCAGCCGGGCGGTGTACACCTGCCCGAGGCTCGCGCCGCTGATCGGCTCGGTGTCGAAGGTCTCGAAGGCCTCCGCGACGGGGCCGACCTCGGCCTCGACGATGGGTTCGATCTCGGCCCACTCGGCCGGCGGGACGCGGTCCTGCAGCCGCTTGAGGACGGTGATGTAGGGGCCGGGGAGCACGTCGGGTCGCGTCGAGAGGATCTGGCCCACCTTGATGAACGTCGGGCCGAGCGTCACCAGCGTCTCCAGTAACGACTCGGCGCGGGCGACCTGCGTCTCGGGGTCGACCTGACGCCCGCGCCCGAACAGGAGGAAGCGCCGTCGGTCACGGGCGTAGGCCAGCACGAGCGGGAGGAACTCCCAGGTGACGACGACCAGCCGCCAGGCGACGCGGAGTCGGAGCCAGCGGTCGCCCTGTTCGATGTCGTCCGGGTCGTCGTCCGTCCGTTCCGACTGGCCGCTCCCGGCCGCGGACCCGCCGGGTCCCGTCGCTGCTCGGGATCGGTCCGAGACACCCGCGCTCGTCCCCGCCTCGGAGTCGGCCATCCTGCCCGTGCTTGGGGTGCACCACTGAAGGCCGTGGTGGTCGGGTTCGTTCCCCCGTTCGGAGACGCTCCCGCTGGTCGCGTCTCCCTGCTCACGGGCTTCGCCCGTTCGCGTTTCGAGACTCTCCTTCCAGTCGAGTCTCGCGTTGCTCGCGGTTCCTTCGTCACCGCTCGACAGACTCACGGGCGCTTCGCGCCCGTTCGCGTTCTGGAGGTTCTCCCTGTCTCGCGGTTTCACCGCTCGACCGTTCGAGGACTCCCTCCGGTCGTCCTCGCCACGCTCGAGCCTCCCTACTCCCCTACGGCATCGGGACGAACCCGAAACCGGTTGTACCCGCCGTGAGAGAGTTCGAGCGAGTCGAGCCACCAGTTCCACCGCTCGGCCAGATCGTAGTCGTCCGGGGCGTCTTCGAGGTTCTCCACCACTGCGTCGACGGTCAGCTCGAAGCCCAGCTCGGCCTCGATCTTCCCGGCGTCGGCCAGATCGCGGGCCTGCCGCGCCACCACGCGGCGCGCCCGCTCGGTCCCCCCGAAGGCCGCACCCAGTTCGCGTTCCAACGAATCTCTGTCCACACGCCCGCTGCGGCCCGGACCTACTTGACGTTCTCGAAGCGAATTCGCGGGTCCGTTCCGACGGGCTTTTTATTCGGCGTGGTCTGAATCGACCAATGGCAGATTTCACCGTCGTCGTCGCGGACCCCGAGAGCGGCGACACCTACCAGCTCGACGTGGACGGACAGGACGCGAACCGCTTCATCGGCCGCGAACTCGGCGACGAGGTCGACGGCTCCGCCGTCGGCCTCGACGGGTACACACTCGAACTCACCGGCGGCTCGGACAACGCGGGCCGACCGATGCGGTCCGACGTGCGCGGGCCGGCCCTCACGTCCCTGCTCTCGGACGGCGGCACCGGCTTCGAGCCGACCCGCAACGGCGAGCGCAAGCGCGTGACCGTTCGCGGTCGCGAGGTCAGCGAGGAGGTCCGGCAGATCAACGCCAAGATCACCGAGCGCGGCTCCGAGGACGTCGCCGACCTGCTGGGCGAGGGCGAGGACGACGAGTAACGTGTCCGACCGCCTCCCGAGCGATCACGACGCCGTCGAGACACATCGAGCCTCCCTCGAACGCGTCGGCCGGACCGACCGCCCGAAAGTCGTCGTCCCCGACGACGCGTCGGTCCCGACCGACGAGGTGGTCCGACTCGTCGTCGACGGCCGAACCTGTCACACACGAATCGAGACGAGCCTGCAGGGCGACCCCGAGATCACGGGTGCCTACGACACGCCGACGCTGGCCCGTGACCCCAGCGAGGGGGAGAACCGCCTCGACGAGTGGGTCGCAGACGCCAACGTGACCGTCGGCGGCTCGGTCCTGCTGGACGAGGTCACCGAGGGGTTCAAATACGGACTGCGCGCGCCCGGCGAGCGAACCGTCTACGAGGCGACCGAGAAACCCGACGACGGGCTCTCGGCCATCGCCGAGGACCTCGGCGAGGACTGATCGGCGGTCGCGTCCCCGCTCGGTCCCGACTCGACTCGCCAGATGGCTCCGGATTCGATACGCGCACAAACGTTTTGACTGTCTACGTACTGGCAAGTGTACGGGGACCCGTGCGCGAAACGCTCAAGAGTCGGCCACACCTACCGACGCCAGTTTGATATGTCGGAATCAGTGATCGCGGACTTCGTGGGCAAATTCAACGCCAGCGCCTCCGAGCGCGGGCAGCCGGCGACCGGCCGGATTCTCCTCAGCCAGAAACGGCTGGTGCTGGCCGCCGACGCCGGCAAGACCACGATCCCGCTGTCCGCGATCTTCGACGTGGCCGTCGGCCACGTGCCCCAGGACCTGGGGAAGTTCTTCGACTCGACGGTGACCATCGCGTTCCGGAAGGGCGACCACCGACACGTCGCGGCCGTCGAGGCCGACGACGACAAGATCGAGAAGTTCTCGACCGTCCTGTTCAAGGCCCTGCTCAACGGGACGACGATGACCGTCAAACACCCGGCGCGGCTCGGGGGCCGCGTCACCGACGCCGCCTTCCACCCCGCGAAACTCTACCTCAAACCGCAGATGGTCCGGTTCAAGGGTCCAGACTCGACGTTCACCGTCGACCTCTCGACGGTGACGGAGTTCGAACGCAGCCAGCGTGAGATCGACGGCAAACGGCGGGAGGTGCTGTCGGTCCGGCACATGCAGGACGGCCAGGCGATGACCTCGCTGGCCGCCGTCGATTCCGGCCGGAAGATGAGCATCCTCGGCCGGTACCTCCGGCTAGAGTACAGCGACATCGTCGCCGACCTCGAGGACATCTCGCTGTCCGAGGCGGAGACGGAACTGCTCGTCGCGGTCTACTCGACCGGCCCCGGCGTCTCGCTGGCCAACGTCGTCGACGTGGAACCCAGTCAGGTCGAGTTGCTGCTGGGTGACCTCCGGAGCGAGGGTCTGATCGCCGACGGACAGGAGGAGACGGAACTCACGGCGAAAGGACGGATCGTCGTCAGCGACAAACTCGAAGACGTCAACCAGTGAGGACGCGCCCCGTCCGGTGGCGTCGGCCTACCGGTCGTCCATCACGTCGCTTGCGATGTGTCGGCCGCGGGCTTTCAGTCGAACTTCCTTGCGAACCCGGACCTCCTCCAGAATTTCGAGTTCGATCAGCCGGTCGTACACCTCCTCGACCTTCTCGACGTCCATCCCCACGAAGTTGGGAATCTCGAACGGCGAGACGCCCGAGTACAGCGCCATCAACACCTCGTGTTCCCGTTCCGAGAGGTCGGCGTTGACTTCCGCGCGCTGTTCGCCCTCCCGCAGGAGGCTCCGGAGGAAGGCACAGTGGCGACGCGTCCCGGAGATGTGGGTCTGGACGCTCGTGTCGCCGTCTTCGGTGTGTTCGACCTCGAGCACGAGGCGTTCGTCGCCCATGACCGTCCGATTCCCCTCGTCGACGCCGCCGATGTCGTCGAGAGGGATCTCGACGAACTGACCGTCGGAGACGGCGAGTTCGACCCGTTCGTCCCCGATCTTGAGTCGGCCTTTCTTCCACTCGGTGTCCTGGACGACACCGCCCTCGACGGCGGGGTGTTTCGCGAGGATCACCTGCTGGTTGAGGAGGGCGCCGTAGAGTTTGTTCTTGAACGACTCCGTGTCGTTGGGGGCGACCAGCGTCACGTCCTTGCCGACCTGCAGGGAGATGTATCCCGACACGCGGGCGATGGCCTGATTGACGTCGATTCGGCCCTTGAGGCCGTCGACGTCCGAGAGGGGGATGGTCCGCTTGCCGTCGTTGCTGACGAGGACGATCCGTTTGTTCGAGAGGATGATGCGGCCGCTCTCCCACTCGATGTCGTTGAGCTTGCGCCCGTCCTTGACGACCTGCGCGAACTTCCCCTGGTCGTCGGCGAGTTTCTGTTCACCCTCGCTCATGGGCAGTCGTATCTCCCCGGAAGTTCACTCCGTGGCCGTATTAACCTTCCCGCCGTACGAACTGCCGAAACGCGAGTCACTGGACACCCCTCCCGCCGAGTTTCGAGATGGCCGAGAAGGCCTTCTTCCTGAGCTGTTCGCTCTCGGTCGTGTCGATGAGGTCGTCGAGTCGCTTGCGCGAGCGCTCGCCGCCGACCTTTCCGAGTGTGAACACCGCCTGTGCCCGAACGCTCTCGGCGTAGCTGGTGTCGTCGACCACGTCGAGCAGGCGAGTCTCGACCCGTGTACCGCCGATTTCGGCGAGACTCGTCGCGGCGAACTGCGCGGTCATCTGGTCGTCGTCCTCCAGGGTCTCGACCAGCGCCTCGACGATCCGGCCGTAGCCCGCGCTGTCCTCGTCCGCGACCCGCCCCAGCAGCCACGCGGTGTTGCGCCGCTGACGGTTCTGGGTGCTCTCTTCGAGGATGTCGATCATCGGGACGAGGACGCTCCGGTCGTCGGTCCGGTTGAGCTGTTCGACGACGGTTTCGCGGATCTCGTGGCTCTGGTCGGTCGGCACGTTCGAGAGGAGCTCGATGATCGAGTACACCGCGGCCCGGCGCACCGACGCGTCGTCGTCCGACAGCGCCGAGACCAATCCCTCCACGGGACGGGCGTCCCCGAAGTTCCCCATCGCGCCGACGGCGATGCGCCGGATCGGTCCGCGCTCGTCGTCGAACATGTCCAGAAGCGCCGTCAGGGCCTGCCGGTTGCCGATCGCCCCGAGCGCTTCGGCGGCCTCCCGGCGCACCTCGGCTTTCGGGTCCGACAGGCGCTCGATCAGGGCGTCGGTCGCGCGGGCGTCCTCCAGCCGGCCGCAGGCGCGGGCGACACGCGCCCGGACGCGGGGGTCGGGATCGTCCAGCGACTCCAGCAACGTGGGCAACACGTCGGTCTTCCCGAGTTCGCCCAGCGCGTTGGCGGCGGCCATCCGCAACTCGGGCACGTCGGACGACAGCGCCTTCGCGAAGGCCTTGGCCTTCGCCCAGTCGGCCTGCTGGTCCTCGTTCAGATTCAGGCCGGCCATCTCGGCGATCAACGCTTCCATCGCGTCGGTCCCCAGTTGATTCAGGGCGTCGATGGCGGCGGCAGTCACGCGGTCGCTCTCGGCCGACTGGGCCAGGTCCACCAGCGGGGTCACCGCGTCGTGACCCTCCAGCGTCTCCGCGTCGAAGTCACCGAGGATCTCGGCGGCCCGTGCCCGGACCTCGGGGTTCTCGCTGGTCCGGAGCACCGACTTCAGCCCCTCGACCTCGCCGTCGCGCTCGAGCTGATAGAGTGACATTATGCCTTGCGGTAGATGCGGTTGCGCTTGTCGAACGGTTCGAAGGTGTCCCGGCACTCGTAGGGGAGCGTCTCGGTCATCCCGATGACGAGGAAGCCGTCACCACGCAACGATCCCTCGATGGTCTCGAAGATGGGCACCTTGTACTCCGAATCGATGTAGATCAGCAGGTTCCGACAGAGCACCAGGTCGAAGTCGTGCTTGGGATCGCCCCGGATGAGGTCGTGGTTCTCGAACTCGACGAGGTCTTTCACCCGGTCTTTCACCTGGAACCGGTCGCCGTCCTGTTCCACGTAGCCCGTCGAGTCGGCCAGCGGGGCGAGTTCGTCGCCGATGTCGGTCGTCTGGGAGGTCTCGTAGACGCCCTCGCGAGCGACGTTCAGGGAGTCGTCGCTGATGTCGGTGCCCAGGACCGAGAGGCGGCGTTCGTCGATCTCCGGGTCGTCGAGCGCGAGCATCGCGAGCGAGTACGGTTCCCGGCCGTCGGCACAGGGGGCGCTCCAGGCCCGGACCGTCCGGCGCTCGTCGGTCAACCGCCGCAGCACGTCCCGGATGCCGCTCCAGGCCTCGGGGTTGCGGAAGAAGCCGGTGACGTTGATCGACAGCGAGTCGAGCAACTGGGCCTGCTCGCCGCCGTCGTCGATCAGTTGGCGCTGATACTCCTCGTAGCTGTCGGCACCGGTCCGGCGCATCCGGGCGGTGATCCGCCGGTCGAGATAGGCGTCGTTGTAGAAGCCGGTCTCGAATCCCACGTCGCGCTGGATGTACCCGAGGAGGTCGTCGAAGGCCTCGCGGGACTCCTGCCTGCTGTCGGTCATCTCAGAGAGTCACCACGTCGAGGATGTGGACGATGTTGCCGTCTCCGAGGACGGCAGTTCCCGAGAGGCCGGGCGTCCCGCTGAGGATGCCCTCCAGGGGTTTGACGACGACTTCCTCCTGCTGGGTGACGGCGTCACACTTCAGTGCGACCTGCCGTTCGGACTCCCGGATGCGGACGAGCATGCCGTCGCCGTTTTCCTTCGCGTCGGGCACGTCGAACGCCTCGGCGATGTCGACGATCGGGTAGATGTCGCCGTCGTGTTCGACGACTTCCTCGCCGTTGATCACCTTCGTCCCGTTCTTCTGGCTGATCTCGTCGATGTTCTTGATCGGGACGCCGTACTGCTCGTCGCCGACCTGCACGAACAGGACCTTGACGATGGCCATCGTCACGGGCAGGCGAAGCGAGACGGTCGTCCCCTCGCCGGGCTCGGAGTCGACCGAGACCGACCCGTCCAGTTGCGTGACGGTGTCGTGGACCACGTCCATCCCGACGCCGCGCCCACTGGTGTCGGTGACCTCCTCCTTCGTCGAGAGGCCGGGGTGGAAAGCCAGGTCGTAGATCTCGCCGTCCTCCATCCGATCGAGTTCCTCCTCGCTCCGGACGCCGTGTTCCAGCGCCTGCTGGCGGATGTCCTCGACGGCAAGCCCCGCGCCGTCGTCCTCGACCTCGATGATGACGTGATCCCGTTCACGGGTTGCCCGCAACTCGACGGTCCCCTCGCGGGGTTTGCCCGTCCGTTCGCGTTCCTCGGGGGGTTCGATCCCGTGGTCGACGGAGTTCCGCAGGATGTGCATCAGGGGGTCCGAGATTTCGGTGAGGATCGTCCGGTCGAGTTCGATGTCCTCGCCCTCGATCTCGAAGTTCACCTCCTTGTCGAGTTCTCGCGCCAGGTCCCGGACGAGTCGCGGGAACTTGCCCACGACCTTCTTCAGCGGGATCAGGCGCATGTCCATGACGGTGTTCTGGAGGTTGGCGCTGATCTTGTCCAGTTCGTTGAGGTTCTCGCTGGCGGCGTCCGTGTCGCCGTCGTCGACGGCCCGGCGGAGCTTGATCCGGCTGGTCACGAGCTGTTCGACCTGCCCGTGGAGTTCGTCCAGTCGGTCCACGTCCACCCGGACGGACTTGATCTCGTCGACGGAGGAGTCCGTCGAGGCCGCCGTGGCACCGCCGTCGTCGCCGTCGTCCTCGCCGTCGGCGAACCCGTCGACCACCTCGACCGCGTAGGCGTCGATCTTGGAGACCCGTTCGAGGCTTCCCCGCAACACGTCGACGTCGGGGGCGTCCACCAGCAGATCGAACCCGGCCTCGTACTCGCCGTCCTCGATCTCGGCCCGGGCGGGTTCGGCCGCCAGGAGTCCGAAGGTGTCGGCGACTGCCTCGACCGCGAGCATGCCGTCGACGCCTTTCATGTTGCTGTCGCCGATCTCGACACGGATCTGGTAGGCCTCGTCGGCGTCGACGCTCGCGTCGGCGAACATCGCGGTGTCGACTTCGACGCTCCCGTCACCGTCGGGGTCGTCGCTCACCTCCGCCGCGTCGTCGGCGTCGCTGCCGGCCGCTTGCTCGTCGTCGGCCTCCTCGGTCCCGTCGTCTTCGGCGGCTTCGGAGCCGTCCTCCAGAACCCCCCGGATCTCGGCGACCATCTCGGAGGTGTCGGTCGACGATTCTCCGTCGGCTTCGATCTCTCCGACGATGACCTCGATCTGGTCGACGCCGGCGAAGATCATGTCCATCCGCTCGGGGGTGACCTCCATCTCCCCCTCGCGCATCTCGTCTAAGAGGTCCTCGATGGCGTGGGCGAGGTCGCTCGCGTCCTCGAAGCCCATCGCGCCGAAGTTGCCCTTCAGCGTGTGGGCCTTTCGGAAGATCGACTCCATCGCCTGCTCGTCTTCCGGGTCGGACTCCAGGGCGAGCAGGGAGTTGTTCAGTTCGGTGATCGCTTCCTCGCTTTCGCGGATGAACGCGTCGAGATACTGGTCCTCCATAAGTTAGGCCTCCGTAATCGCCTCGAGTACGGCGTCGGTGATCGACTCCAGCGCGAGTTCGTCGTCGACGACGCCTGTCTCGACGGCTCGTTTCGGCATGCCGTACACCGCGGAACTCGCCTCGTCCTGGGCGATCACGTGACCGCCCGCCTGCGCGACAGCCCGGACGCCCTCGGCACCGTCGGTCCCCATGCCGGTCAGGATGACGGCGACCATCGGGTCGGTGATGCAGTCGGCGGCGCTCCGCATCGTCACGTCGACGGCCGGGCGAACGCTGTTCTCCGGCGCTGTCTCCGTACACGCCACGCGGAGTCGCCCGCGGGCGTAGTTGGTGACGTCCATGTGTTTGCCGCCAGCCGCCACGAGCGCCTCGCCGCCGCCGATGCGTGCCCCGTCGGTCGCCTCGCGCACGTCGTAGTCGCTACGGCCGTCGAGCCGTTCTGCGAACCGGCTCGTGAAGCCGTCGGGCATGTGCTGGACGATCAACACGCGCAGATCCGCCTCCAGGGGGAGCTCGGCCATGATCTGCTCGACCACGGTCGGTCCGCCCGTCGAGGAGCCCAGCAACAGCGTCGGACGATCGACGTACGACGCGTCCGGTTTCGTGACGCTGCTGGCCTCCCCTGTCGCGCTCGCGGGTGTCGCCGTCTCGGCCGCTTCGACGGCCTCGGTGTAGGCTTCCTGGGGCGTGGTCGCGTCGGTGCCAGGCCCGACGCTCACGTCGACGTCGGCGACCGACTGGACCATCTCCGTCAGCTGGTCCGCCAGACGCGACATCTCCATCGAGACCTCGCCGCCGGGCTTGGTGAAGAAGTCGACTGCGCCCTTCTCCAGGGCCTCGAAGGTCACGTCGGCGTTCTCGTCGGTATGGGCCGACAACATGAGCACCGGTGTGGGGTTTTCGGCCATGATCTCCTCGACGGCCTCGATGCCGTTCATCTCGGGCATCTCCACGTCCATGGTCACGACGTCGGGTTCGTGTTCGCGGACGGCCCGGACGGCCTCGTGGCCGTTCCGCGCCTCGGCGACGACCTCGACGCCGCTCTCCTCGAGCATGTCGGAGATGACGCTGCGCATGAAGTGCGAATCGTCCGTGACGACGGCCCGTGTCGGGCGTTTCGGCATCCGTGAGTTCTGTCACGGTGGTATCCGCGAGCGACCAATAAAGACACCGCCCCCGTAATCAAATGTGATAGCCCGGGGGGCAGTCTTAAGTCCGGATCCGGCCTCAGTTGGAGACAGACCGACCACTGCGGTCGAACCCACTATGTCACAGGCGACACCGACGGACACCGTCGAGGCGACCGGACAGGTCCTGGAGTTCGAACTGGGGCCGGAGACGTACTGCGTCGACATCGACTACGTGACCGAGATCGTCGACGTCGGCGAGTTGACGGGGCTGCCGAACGCGCCCGACTACGTGCGAGGCGTGATGGACCTGCGCGGGCGGACGACGGCCATCGTCGACCCGAAGTCGATCTTCGACATCGACGGGACCGACGCCGACGGCCAGCGGATCATCGTGTTCGATCCGGAGATCATCGGCGACCGCAAGGCTGCGGGGTGGCTCGTCGACGAAGTCCGCCAGGTCGTCAAACTCGATTCCGACACCATCGAGGCCGCACCCGACGGCGGCCGCGAGGCGGTTCGGGGCGTTATCAACCACGAGGACGACGACAGGGGGTTCGTGATCTGGGTCGATCCCCAGGCCGTCCACCGGTGAGCGTTCGGGCGAACGGGCATCTCGGGACTCAAGCCCCCGCCTGGGCGGCACTTACGATCAGTTGGGGAACAAGATTTTTCTACTCGGACGACGGACCCTTTTTTAATTCGCGGCGTGTACGCCTCTCCAAGAGAACATGATCGAGCTAACGAAGACGGGGATCGACGGACTCGACCAGATCCTCAACGGTGGGATCGTCACGAACTCGACGACGCTGGTCAGCGGGAATCCGGGGGCGGGCAAGTCCATCCTGGGACTCCAGTACATCTACAACGGCGTCGAGATGTTCGACGAGAAGGGGATCTACCTGTCCTTCGAGGAGAACGAACAGGACATCCGTGAAGCCGCGGAATCCATCGGCTTCGAGAACTGGGCCGACCACGTCGAGAGCGGCGACATCAAGGTGTTCGACAAGCAGGTGCTGCTCCGGGAGAACGACTTTACTTCTTCGCTGGACCTGTTGCTCGACGACATCCAGGACGAGGACTACCAGCGGATGGTACTCGATTCGCTGACGATGTTCCAGCTCTTCTTCGAGAACGAACAGGAGAAACGAACCTACCTGCTGAAGTTCACCGACATCCTCCGGCAGAACGAACTGACGACGCTGATGACCAACGAACAGGGAGCCGTCTTCCCCGACACCGACATCGGCCTCGAGAACTACCTCACCGACGGGAACATCTACCTGATCCAGACCCCCACGGAGTCCGGCGTCAACCGCTACGTCTGGGTGGCGAAGATGCGCAAACAGAACATCGAGACCGACATCTTCCCCATGGAGATCGAACACGGCGGGATCACCGTCCACCAGAACGCCAGCGCGTTCTCGATGATGAGTGAGGACGAATCGCCGATCTGAGGCGCTCTCCCCGACGTTATAGACGACGATAACGGGTATCAACGACCGAAATCCGAGCGCGACCGGACGAAACCGCACGCGACGGCACAGGTCGTGGATCGCTTCAATGATTCGTTTGACCCGTCAATTTTATAATTGGGTAAATTCATTATCTGATAATCAATGCCACCTGCTGAGATTCTACGAACGCTTGGAAACAAGTACAGTGCCGAGATTCTGGAGGCCACGGACGAGCCCCAGTCGGCACAGGGGTTGAGCGAGGAACTCGACATACCCATCGCCACCTGCTACCGCCGGATCGACGAGTTGACCGAGCACGATCTGCTCGAACTCCACGACAACATCCTCTCGGACGACCGGCGTCGGATCAAGGTCTACCGGCGCAACGTCGACGAGATCACCGTCGACTTCTCGGGGGAACTCTCGGTGGCCGTCGAAGAGCGGTCGGAAGTGACCAACAAACTCGACGAGGCCTGGCGGACGCTCTCGGAGAGCTAATTTCAGTACTGGGCACTGGGGGAACGGGAGACCGACGACGTCCTGCGGTTTTTCGCCGTCTGTAACGGGTAGTTATCAGCATAGATATTTTCAAGCATGGATTTAAGGTAGGTTCTGCCGTGGGTGGTCTTAGAGCACTGTGATGACAGTAGAAATCCTCTATGCCGCCTCCACCTTGGTCTTCGTCGTGGCCGGGTTGACGATGGTCGGCATGGCCATACGCGCGTACGTACAAACGTCACGACAGGCGATGTTACATCTCTCGCTGGGGTTCTCGCTGGCCGTCGCTGGAGCCGCCGCGACGATGATCAGTGCGTTCATCAACGACTTCTCGGGCACCCGGTGGCTGTTGCTGGTCAACAGCGGGTTGACGACCTTCGGCTACCTGTTCGTGATGTACAGCCTCGTCACCTACGAGTAACTCCCGCCGCCAGCCGTTGGGTGAACCACGGCTTGCACGGAGTGTTATCATCGGCGAAATCGTGGCCTACACTCGATTATCACATCCAAATTCGCGAAACAGCGGTTACAAATCGCTATAATCGAGAGCTAATTGGTTGTTTTCAGACGAGATAATTGGCAGGTCAGGTTTATTACCAAGACTTCGTTCTGTCAGTGTAGAGTCCGGGTCGGCCGTGACGGTCGCTCGGGCACAGGTAACAAACCATGTTCGAGATATTCAGAGAAGACGAAGACAAGGGTCAGGTCGGTATCGGGACCCTCATCGTGTTCATCGCGATGGTCCTCGTCGCGGCGATCGCGGCGGGCGTCCTGATCAACACGGCCGGCTTCCTGCAGAGTCAGTCAGAAGAGACCGGTGAACAGAGCAGTCAACAGGTCACCAACCGGCTGCAGGTCCAGCAGTCGAGCGGACTGGTCGAGGATAACGGCGGCGCCCTGACCGTGGGCGGCGTCGAGATGATCGCCACCAAGGCCCCCGGTGCGGAGGACATCGACCTCACGGGAGTGTCGATCCAGTGGGTCGACGACTCCGGGACGTACGACCTCGTCCACGCTGACGTGATCGACGCCGAGGGGAACAACGCCGACGGGGCGTTCGACCACGTCGGAATCAAGGACCAGGACAACTCGCTCGGCGGGGACGTCCCGGTCATCAACAGTCCCGACGACCGGGCGAAGCTGGTGATCAGCATCGGTGACGAGTACACCCAGGATAGCGCCTTCCCGTCGGACGCGATCCGCAGCGACACTACGGGCCTCCAGGAGGGTGACACGGTGACGCTCCGTATTACCACCCAGTCCGGGTCCGTCTCGACCGTCCGTCTGGTCGTCCCCGAATCGCTGAGTGGCAAGTCCGCCGCCACGCTCTAATCCGGTCGCGCACTTTTCGTTTTCTTCACGCCGATCAGAGACATCTCGATGCTTGCCAACTACATCGATACCACCGACGGAATTATTGCCCTCGGTCACGGCAGACCCTAGCATGTCCCCGGGCCCAGACGAGGAGCCGACCGGTGGCGACCCCGAAGAGGGGCCCGTCCTCTCGCCGGAGGAACTCGACATCGGCGAGGACGAACACGTCAGGGAACTCGACGACGGGCGCTACGTGGTCTCGCCGAACGAACCCATCGCCGACTCCAAACCGGCCGGGCGGATCGACGGCAGGACGACCGACGACCGACCCGTGCCGCCGGAACCCGACACCGATCCCGACCCGACCGGTGTGCCGTCGGCCACTGCACCGCACGAAACCGAACCGGGCCCGGAACCGGAACTGACGGCCGACCAGGTTCACGAGTGGCTCACGAAGGATCTCGACGCGTCGAACTCCCGGTACGGCTTCGACATCACCGCGGCGTTCGACAGTGGGGTCTCCCAGCAACGGATGGTCTCGAACGACGTGGTCACCATCTTCGAGAACCTCGTCATGTGGTACGCCCAGCAGATCGACCGGAACACGCCCGTCGAGGAGGTGCTCGGCATCCTCCTGATGGAGGCGTCGGTGCCGGTCCGGTACCCGCCCGACGCCATCGTCCGGACGCTCGAATCGACGGACCTCTCGCCCGAGGACTCCATCGCCGATCTGCTCTCCGAGATCCGCGAGGACGACGGGTTCCAGCTCTGACGGATGGGCGACCGCTCGATCCCGTCGGTCCGGCGACTCCAGTTCGGCACCGCTGCCGTCGTCCTCGCCGTCCTGCTGTTATCGGGCCCGCTCGTCGGTATCGTCGACCTTACACCCGAGTCCCGGGGCGCCGCTGAACTCGGGGCTGGCACCGCCAACGCTACCGTGGTCGGCGATCCGACCGCCGAGCTCGCGATCACGTCCGGCCGGTTCGGGACGAACGTCTCCTACCTCCGGATCCCGCCGGCGAGTGTCGACGTCGACCGCGTCGAGCAGCGCCCGCGACTGCTCTACGTCGTTCGCGTCCCGCAACTCGACTTCGAACGGTCGGTGACACACCCTCTGGACGAGAGCGTCGACGGGCGCGTCACGCTCCGCATGGACGACCGTGCGTTCCCGAACCGGGTGATCCGAACGGACAGCTACCGGGCGACCGTCATCGTCCGGGTCCAGAGCTTCGACGGGACCCGGACGATCTACCGGCGCAACGCGACCGTGCCGGTCCGCCGGTGATCGCGGACGAAACCGCTGATAACGGCCCGCCCGTCGGAGACCGAACGTCGGCCAGCCGTGTGCGTGTTCGGAGCCGCTGTCCGGGACGTATTCAAACGCGATAATCTGACGGAAGGGTTTATCCCGATATTCGCAGTACCAACCGGTAACAATGTCAGAAGTACTGATCGCGGACGATTCGGAGTTCATGCGGAACCTGCTGCGGGAGATTCTGGAGGAGGACCACCAGATCGTCGGGGAGGTGGAGAACGGCGTCGAGGCCGTGGAGGTCTACAAGGAGGAGCGGCCGGATCTGGTGATGATGGACATCGTGATGCCGATCCGGGACGGGATCGAGGCGACAGACGAGATCAAGAACGGTGATCCGGAGGCGACGGTCATCATGTGTACCAGCGTCGGGCAGGAAGAGAAGATGAAGGAGGCGGTCAAGGCCGGCGCTGACGGGTACATCACGAAGCCCTTCCAGAAGCCGAGCGTGATCGAGGCGATCGAGGACGCGGTCGGGGCGTAGGCGATGGAAGTCGATATCCAGTCGCTCGAGACGGTCAACCAGCTCGCATCCGAGGGGGCCCAGCGAGCGACGGCCATGCTGGCCCAGATGACGGGTATCCAGGCCGACGTGGAGGTGACCAAGATCTCCCTCACGGACCGGGCGGACATCGGCGAGGAACTCACCGGCCATGAACTGGTCGGGATCGACTTCGATCTGGAGGGCGGGCTGGTCGGCGATACGACGCTCGTGTTCGAGGCGGCCTGTACCGGCCCCATCGTCGAGGCGCTCCCGGGCGATGGGGCCGGCGACGGGATGATCGAGTCGAGCGTCGAGGAGATCGGCAACATCATGATGAGCGGTTTCATCGACGGGTGGGCCGACTTCCTCGGGACGACGATCGAACACTCGCCGCCGCGGTACGTCGAGGCGACGGGCGCGGACGTGCTCCCGGCCGCCGAGGATCCGGCCGAACAGGTGTTCGTGTTCAAAAACCACATCGAGTGGCCGGGTGAGGATCTCAGTTTCTACATCTACATGCTGCCGGCTTCCGACCGGCTGACCGAACTGATGAGTGACCTCGGGACCGGTGGTGACGCCATCCCGGTCGACAAGCTATCGGTGTTCAACGACATGACCCGGGAGGGCACCCGCAAAGCCGCCCGGAACGTCACCGAGATGACCGGCATCGAGACCCGCGCGGAGGTGACCCAGATCAGTTTCGCGCCGGTCGAAGACGTCCCCAAACAGGTCGACAACAGGCCCTGCGTCGGGACGGCCGTCGAGTTCTCCGGGACGCCGAGTGGCTACCTGATGGTGCTCTTCGACGAGGAGTCGGCGACGGCCGTCGCGGAGGCGCTGATGCCGATGGAACCCGACGGCGAGGGCTTCACCGACATGCACGAGAGCGCCATCGAGGAGATGGGCAACATCATGACCAGCGGGTTCATCGACGGCTGGGCGAACGTCCTCCAGACGTCCATCGACCACACGCCGCCCCGCGTCGTCCACGACATGGGTCGGGCGATCATCGACCCGCTGGCGGCCCAGGTCGGCCAGCACCAGGAACACGCGTTCATCATCGAGTCCCGCATGCAGACCGAGGATCTGGAGTTCGGCTGTGAGATTCACGCCCTCCCCGACGACGCGGAGCTGCGTCAGGCGCTCGCGGAACTGGACGTCGAGCGGAGTGAGGAGACCGAACCCGACGTGGAACGGATCTTCGAATGAAAGTATACGACAGTACCACGAGGACGGCGAGCAGTCCCGAACAGGAACGGCTCAAGGTCGGTATCGCCGAGTACGAGGTGACGACCGAGGACGCGACGCTGACGACCAGCGGCCTCGGGTCCTGTCTCGGCGTCGCGCTGTACGACCCCGAGGCCGGCGTCGCCGGACTCGTCCACGTGATGCTCCCCTCCGCCGACGGCGTCGAGGACCCAAACGTCGCCAAGTACGCCGACACCGGAATCGAGACGCTGCTCCTGGAGATGGAGCGCGTCGGCGCGGATCGGGACCGCGTCCGCGCGAAAGTCGCCGGCGGGAGCGACATGCTCGACTTCTCGGAGAACGGGTCGGGCATCGGCGTCCGGAACATGCAGCAGGTCGAGGCGACGCTCGAGGAGTTCGGCGTCCCCCTCGTCAGCCAGGACGTCGGCGGCGACCACGGCCGCTCGCTCCGCCTCGACGGTGCCTCCGGCGACCTCACGGTCAAAAGCGCCAACGACGGCCGGAAGACGCTCTGAGCCGTTCGGGGATACGTAAACAGCCGCTGTTTCTATCGGTGATAACAGAACCGTCTATATCGGTACTTCTGCAGGAACGGATGCATGGGGTGCTAGGTGACGATATCGGCCAATTCGACCGAAATCTCCAGTCGAAGCGTCTGACGAATATCACTCATGATACCATAGCCGACAGGTTGAAGGTCGTAAGGGGAGAATAGCGACAGTAATGAGTAGTCTCGCCGCGGGCCCGGTCGGGTTCGCGATCGCCACTGGAACAGGGGGTCAGGTACCCGAGGGGCTGGCTCCCCTGGTGGCGCTCGTGGCCAGCGGCGTCGTCGGCATGAGTATCAAGAACGTCTTCGATTCGATCCTCTCCGACGAGGACGAGGACGGTGATATCGGCGGCGATATGGGCGAGGATATGAGCAGCGACGGCGGCCTGATGGCCGAGGGCGGTGACGACGACCTCGACGATCTGGGCGGTCTCGGCGGCGACGACGATCTGGGCGGATTCGACGACGACGGTGACGGGTTCGGCGACATGGACGGCGGCGGTGGCGGTCCGGCCACCGACGAGCTGGAGAACCGGCTGGACGAACTCGAAAACGAGGTCGGCAGTCTCCAGTCGACGGTCAACACCGTCCGCAACGAGAACGAGCAGATCGGCGAGCAGGTTCAGGACCTGGACGAGAACATCCGGAAACTGCTCGACATCTACGAGATGGTCACGCGCGGCGTCAATCCCTTCGCCGACGACATTCAGGCGGGTGCCGGCGGTGGCGGGATCGAGGAGGGAAGCTTCGGCCTGTTCAGCGACGACGACGACGGCGAGGACGACGAGGAGATCGACGACGAGATCGCCAACGCCGACGCCGAGGGCTTTTTCGACGAAGACCTCGTCGAAGACGGAGAAGACGACGTCGAAGACGTGGGCGACGACTTCGGCAGCGTCAGCGACGTCGTGGACGACGACGGTGCGGACGACGACATGGGCGAGTTCGAGGACGACTTCGACGACTTCGACGATGGCGGCGACGAGTTCGACGATATGGACGACCTCGACGACGACGGTGACGATTTCGGCGACCTCGACGACGGCGACGACGGCGACGACGGCGGAGACGGCGGAAAGTCCTTCCAGGAACTCAAACAGGAGTACGAGTCCGGCGACGCCGACTGGGCCGAAGGCGAAGAGCCCGACGGCGAGGGCGACGAACTCGCGGACGATTCCGACGACGAACTCGTCGACGAGGACGCCGACGCCGGTGACGACCTGGACGACCTCGACGACGAGATGGACGGCGACGTGGTCGAGTCAACCGACGTCGACGACGTGCTCCCGTCGGCCGGTGACGACGAGGAGGACGACGAGGCAGTCGACGCGGGCGGGACAGCAGCCGTCGAGCCCGACGAAGAGATCGAGTCCGACCCCGAACTGGCGGCGGAGTCGGAACTCGAGTCGGAGTCGGAACTCGAGTCGGAGTCGGAACCCGAGGCCACGACGGCCGCGCCCGCGGGAACGGAACAGGCTGGCGCGACCGACACGGACGGGGATTCGGCGGCCGACGGGCCGGGGAAGCCGTACCTGCGGACGCTTCCGGACGGGTACGCGGCCGATCTGATCGTCATGGAGTGGCTGGAGTTCCTCGTCGAGGAGTCGGACGTGCGCGAGACGGCCGAAGCGATCCAGTACTACGAGCGGATCGACTGGGTCAGCGAGCCGGTCGCCGGAGAGTTGCGGTCGTTCCTGTCTGGGTTCGACGGCGGGTCGGGTGGATCGCTGACGATCGATCACCACACCCGGAGTCTTCGGTACATCAGCCAACTCGACCAGGACGCCGGCGACGGGGCGGCCATGCAACTGTTGGCCCGTGGAGGTGGTGGTGATGGGCTTCAGCGTTAGCGGCTCGGCGGCGATTCTCTTCGTCGGGCTGTTCATCGGCTTCGGCATCCTCTTTGGCGCCGTCTCCGACGGCTTCGAACGCGTCTCGGACGCACAGGACGCCCAGACCGACGACGCCCTCGACACCGAAAACACCGCGATCAACGTCACGTCGACCGAGTACGTCGGTACCACCGACCGACTCACCGTGCTGGTGGAAAACACCGGTTCGACGTCGATCGGGCTCAACACGACCGACTTCCTGGTCGAGAACGACTACGTGACCGACTGGCGAGGGTCGGCGACCGTCGACGGACAGGACGACACGTGGCTGTGGTTGCCGGGCGAACAGCTCAACGTCACGATCCGGACGAGTGACGTGCCGGCGCGGGTGACGGTCGTCACCGGCAACGGCGTCACCCGGACGACGGAGGTGAACTGAGATGGGCGTCAGCGTGAGCTCCTCGTTCGCCGTGATCGTCGTCGGCGCGCTCGTCGCCTTCGGCGTGTTCTACAGCGCCTCGGCAAACTCCTTCGAGCGCGTTCAGGAGGCCAATCAGGGGCAAAATGACCGGTTCGACCGCGTCCAGAATACCCGCATCACCGTCACGGCGGCCGAGGTGATCGACTCGACGCCCTGCACGGTCCGGGTGAACGCCACCAACGACGGGGAGACCGCACTCGCGCTCCCGGACACGGACGTACTGGTCGACGGCGTCTACGCGACGGACTGGGCCGCGGACACGCGCGTCGAGGGCGACCGGAACACCAGCGACTGGTTCCCGGCCGAGCGGCTGAGCCTGAACGTCACCGTCGACGGGACGCCCGAGCGCGTCAAGGTCGTCACGGGCTCCGGCGTGGCGGCGACGAGACCGATCACGGGTGGTTCGGCATGCTGACGGAGGTGCGTGACTGATGGCGAGCGTCTCCGTCTCCCACATGATCCTGTTTATCGCCTCCATCGTGATCGCCGCGAGCGTCGCGGGCGTGTTCACCGACAGCATCAGCCAGGTGAGCCAGGCCATCGACGACCGCGGGCTATCGGTCAGCGAGAACGTCCGGACGGACATCGAGGTGATAAGCGACAGCGGGTCGGCCGCCGTCTACGACGAGACGACCGAGAACGTCACCATCTACGTCAAGAACACCGGATCACGGGAGTTACGATCCGAGTCCGCGGCCATCGACGTGCTGGTCGACGGGCGGTACGAGACCGACGTGACGGTGACGGTACTCGACGGGGCCGACGGCTGGGGGCCCGGCGACGTGGTTCGACTGGATATCAGTCCGAACGACGGTGGCGGGCTCCAGGCCGGTGACCATCGCGTGAAGGTCATCGTCAACGACGACGAGGAGGTGTTTAGATTCCGCATATGAGTATCGCAACACAAGATCTCTACTCGCTCGGACTGGGCGATCACGACCGACTGAACAAGGAACTGGGCGGCGGTATTCCCCCCGGGAGCATCGTCCTCGTCGAGGGCGACTACGGGGCCGGGAAAAGCGCCATGAGCCAGCGGTTCACCTACGGACTCTGTGAGGAGGGGCACACGGTGACGATGCTCTCGACCGAACTCACGGTTGGGAGTTTCCTCGACCAGATGCACTCGCTGTCCTACGACATGGTCGATCACCTGCTCCAGGAGAGATGCCTGTTCCTCCACGCCGACATCGGCGACACGAACACGCTGACCGGTGGCGACGAGGCGGAGGGAGACCGCAAGGAACTGCTCAAGCGCCTGATGGAGGCCGAAGTGATGTGGGGATCCGACGTGATCATCATCGACACGTTCGATTCGATCCTCCGGAACGATCCGAAGTTCGAGGCGCTGGTCCGTCAGAACGAGGAACGCCAGGCCGCACTGGAGATCATCGGCTTCTTCCGGGACGTGATCTCCCGGGGGAAGGTGATCGTCCTCACTGTGGACCCCTCGACGCTGGAGGAGGAGGCCATCGGCCCGTTCCGTTCGATCGCCGACGTCTTCCTCGAACTGGAGATGGTCGAGGTCGGCAACGACGTGCGCCGTCAGATCTCGGTGAAGCGGTTCGCCGGGATGGGTGAACAGGTCGGTGACTCAATCGGGTACTCCGTCCGCTCGGGGACGGGCATCGTGATCGAGAGCCGGAGCGTCGCATAACCATGACCGAGCACGGGACCGCCCAGCCGTCGGACGAACTCAGGCAGTACGCCGCGAGGCGTCGCCACCTGCAGGACCACCTGAAGAAGTTCAAGCAGATCACGGGCGAGTTCCCGCTGCTCATCGACGAGGCCAGCACCGAGTACGAGTCACCGCGGCCGAACGTCCTCTACCCGGTCGGTGGCCCCATCTTCGTCCACATCTACGGCGACGTGGGCCAGGACACGAAGTACTACGCCATCGAGCCGGAACTCGACCAGACGGAGGCGACCGTCTACCAGAAGGTCCGGGACAAACTCCTCCAGAAGTCGGTGACGAAACCGGCCCCGACCGACGAGGCCGAGTACGACGACCGCATCGAGGAACTGCTCCAGGAGACCACCCGGATCAAAGACAGCGAGGACACCGGCCTGTTTAGCAGACTCCCCTCGATTCTCGACATGGGGAAAGTCGAGGTGTCCCGGGAGACCTACGAGGACATCCGGTACATCCTCAACCGGGACATCGTCGGGCTGGGGCCGCTGGAACCGATCATGCGCGACCCGGCCAACGAGGACATCCACGTCATCGGCCCCCACGAGACCTACGTCGACCACAGCGTCTACAGCATGCTGGAGACGACGGTCGACTTCGGCGAACCCGAGGAGTTCGACCAGTGGCTGCGCAACATGGGTGAACGGATCGGCGACCCCGTCTCCGACTCCGATCCCATCGTCGACTCCACGCTACCCGACGGGTCGCGTCTCAACCTCATCTACTCCGACGACGTGAGCCTCAAGGGCCCCTCGCTGACGATCCGGCAGGGCGACGAGACGCCGCTGTCGATGTTCCAGATCACGAAGTGGGGCACCCTGAGCCCGCGACTGGCCGCGTATCTCTGGCTCTGTCTGGAGAACGAACAGACGGTCTTCGTCGTCGGGGAGACGGCGTCGGGGAAGACGACGACGCTGAACGCCGCCTTCGCCTTCATCCCCCGGGACGCCAAGATCTACACCGCGGAGGACACCGCCGAGGTCATCCCGCCCCACGACACCTGGCAGCAACTCCTGACCCGCGAGGGCGAGGAGGAAGGCACGGGGGTCGACATGTTCGATCTGGTGGCGGCCGCCCTGCGTTCCCGTCCCGACTACATCATCCTCGGCGAGGTCCGTGGGGCGGAGGGTCGGATGGCGTTCCAGGCGGCCCAGACGGGGCACCCGGTCATGCTGACCTTCCACGCGAGCGACATCGTTAGTATGATCCAGCGGTTCACCAGCGATCCGATCAACGTCCCCGAGACGTTCATGGACGTGGCCGACGTCGCACTCTTCCAGAACCGGGTCAAGCAGGGTGACGAGGTGCTCCGCCGGGTGACCTCCGTCCAGGAGATCGAGGGCTACTCCAAGGAGATGGACGGGGTCGTCACCCGGCAGGCGTTCTACTGGGACCCGGTCGAAGACGAGATCGTCTTCCAGGGGATGAACAACTCCTACGTCCTCGAAGAGCAGATCGCGACCCTGCTGGGCTACGAGGACACCCGGATGATCTACGACGACCTGGATTTCCGCGCGAAGATCATCGAACGCGCCATCCAGGAGGACATCGTCGGCTACCACGAGGTCAACGAACTGATCGCCGACTTCCAGCGCGACGGGATCGAGGGCCTCCCCTTCGACATCCACCGGGAGACCTGACGATGGCATCGAAGGAATCGACCAGCACTGTCGACGAAATCAGGCTCTCGCTCGCCAGTGTCGCCGACGACCTGCTGGACTCCTACCAGCAGATGCACGTCCCGATGCGGCAGTACGTGCTGACGATCCTGCTCCCGGCGACCGGCTTCATGCTGGTGACCGTCCTCGGTGCACTTCTCGTCCCCGCGCCGATGTTCGTCCGGGTCCCGGTCCCCCTGCTCGGACTGCTGGCGTTCGGTGCCGCCGTCTTCTACCCGAAGATCCTCCTCTCACAGGAGAAGAAGGCGCTGAACAACCGACTCCACCTCGTGATCACGCACATGACCGTGCTGTCGACCACCCGGATCGACCGCATGGAGGTGTTCCGGGCGCTGGCCCAGGAAGAGGAGTACGGGGCACTGGCCGAGGAGATGCGCCGGGTGGTCCAGCTGGTCGACACCTGGAACCAGAGCCTCGACGACGCGCTCCGGCGCCGCGCCCGGCAGGTGCCGAGCGACGCCCTCGCGGACTTTTTCGACCGCCTTGCCTACACTCTCGGGGCCGGCCAGCCCCTCGAGGATTTCCTCCTCTCGGAGCAGGAGCAGGTGATGCAGAACTACGAGACCGTCTACACCGGCTCGCTGGAGAATCTGGAGGTCATGAAGGACCTCTACATGTCGATGATCCTCTCGATGACGTTCGCGCTGGTGTTCGCCGTCGTCCTCCCGATCCTGACCGGGACGGACCCGACCGCGACCGTCAGCGCCGTCATCCTCATGTTCATCTTCGTCCAGTCGGGGTTTTACCTCACGATCCGGACGATGGCGCCCCACGACCCGCTGTGGTACCAGCCCGATGAGATCATGACCGATCTCGACACGAAACTGATCGCCGTCTTCGCCACCGGCGTCTCGCTGACGCTCGTGCTGGCGTTCGTCTCGCTGGGCGGGCTCCTCGGTATCAGCCCGATCACGCTCGAGATGCTCCTGCCCATGTCGTCGATCCCGCTGCCCCTCTACGTGGCCGTCCCGTTCACGCCGCTTTTGATCCCCGGAATCTACGTCCGCCGGGTCGAGAAAGGGATCGCCGCCCGCGACGACGAGTTCCCCTCGTTCATCCGCGCCCTCGGTGCCGCCGAAGGAGCCAAGCAGTCCACGACCTCGATGGTCCTGTCGACGCTCCGGAAGAAGGACTTCGGTGACCTCACCGGCAACATCGACGACCTCTACAAGCGGCTGAACATGCGGATCGAACCCTCCTCGGCCTGGCGGTACTTCACCGCCGACTGTCGCTCCTACCTGATCCAGAAGTTCTCCGAGATGTACCTCATCGGCCGGGAGATGGGTGGCTCGCCCAAACAGCTGGGTGAACTCATCTCCGAGAACATGAACGTCGTCCTCCAGTTGCGCCAGCGCCGGTCCCAGGCCGCGACGACCCTGATCGGCCTGCTGTACGGGATCTCGGCGGCCGCGACCTTCGCCTTCTTCATCGGCCTGCAGGTCGTCAACATCCTCGCCAACATGGATCTGGACCTGACGACCTCCGCCGAGTTCAACGTCAACTCGATCATCAACACCGGCGTCTACAACATCCCACTCATCGAGTTCCTGCTGATCGTCGTCATCGTGTTCAACGCCCTGCTGTCCTCGCTGATGATCCGCGAGACCGACGGCGGCCACAAGCTCAACGCCTACATGCACTTCGTGATTCTGACGTGGCTCGGCGCCGTCATCGCCATCTTCACGAAGTCGATGGTGAGCAGCTTTCTCACCATCTAGAACCCACTTTTTACAACGGGGGGATTCGCCTGCGGCGAACCCCCCGTCTGCTCACGGGCGGCGAAGCCGCCCGTTCGCATGGTATGAGGGAGCTTCGCTCCCTCACTATTCCAAAAACTTGGGGAAAAACTCCCTCGGCGCTCAGCCTTCGGCTTCGCGCCGAGTGAACCGGCGGCGAAGCCGCCGGATGCTGGTGTTGACTCTACTACGCCACGCAAGTACCGGTACCACACCCTCCCCAACCGATTCGCTCGGGCATCCGCCCTCGCTCATCCCTCGCGATCGCTCGGCCGCTCGACGGCGCGCGCCACCGCAGGACGATTCGTACGTCGACCACTATCGGCTCCCTTCGCGTCGCTTTTGTGTCCACGGGCGCGAGAGCGGGCATGGACGAGAAACGCGAGCAGTTCCTCGCGGGCGAGCGCCCCGACGACGTACTCCTCTATTTCGACGAGCGCGCCGTCGAGGGGATGGACCGCCTCGCGAAGGTCGGCGAGAGCGTTGAAGGCGGCATCGTGCTGGTGCTCCCCGGCGAGGAGGGCCGCTCTGCCTTCCAGCGCGCCGTCGGCGTCGACCCGATGACGTTGGCCCAGTCGGCGATGGGCAACGAAAGTGAGATCGACGACGGCTGTACCGGCGGGAGCTGCCCCGATCGGGAACAGGAGGGCGACCACTTCGCCCGCTTCGTCTTCGCCTTCGCCGAGGAACAGAACGAGGACGTGGGCGGGCTCTACGCAGAGGGCGACGTAATCCACGCCTACGCCCGGTGTGACTGCGGCACGACCTACTCCGAGAAGTGGGTCGCCGAGGACTGACCTACTCGTCCGGTTCTTCGTGGGTCAGGCCGACGTAGATCGCGGCGACGACGAACATCACGACGACGAGTCCCGTCCGCGCCGCACCGCTGTCGGGGGCTGTCTCCTGCAACGCGAGGATCGCCGCACTACAGACGCCCACGACGGCGATCAGCGCGAGAAACAGCTTCGGGTTCTTCGACGCGACGCGAGTAATGGAGGGGAAAGCCATGCCTACCTCTGTCTGCCTGGTGGTAAAATCGGTTTCGGGACCGAAATCGCACGAGGGAAAGCTGATATAGATCGGCAAGTAGTGCGCGACTACTCGGTCTCGACGCCTTCGTCCTCCTCGTCTTCGGCCTCCGCTTCCCGCTTGACGTCGTGGAAGGCCTCGATGATGACCTGCTGGGCGACCGCGCCCTGCGTGGTCCAGTGGTGGGCGTAGTCGAGCATGTCGTCGTAGATGTCGGGCTTACAGCCGGCGGCCTTGGGGTGGCCGCCGCCGTTGACCTTCGCGGCGACCTCGTGGGCGCGCTCGAACGCGTCGGTGCCGCGGATGCTCGCGCTGCCGGCGGGCTTGACGATGACGGCGGCGTCGGTGCCCTGCTCGCGGAGGGCCTCGGCGACCTCGTTCTGGGAGCAGCGGCCGTAGGTGACGCCGACGGTCCAGTCGCCGATCTCGTGGAGCTCCGCGCGGTCGACGGCCTTCTCCACGAGCGCCTCCTTCTCGACGCGCTGTTCGGCGAGGAACTCCTCGACTTCGTCGGGCAGGTCCGCGCCGTGTTCGCGGACGACCTCGATGTACTCCTCGGGGTCGGCCCAGTAGGCGTAATCGGCGAGGTCGTCGCTGCGGGGGTCCTCCCGGAGCCAGAGGTCGTGATCCCGAGTGACGGCCGCGAGTTCTTCGAGGTACTCGGGCACGTCGGCGTCGAGCGAGCGAGCGACCACGTCGGCGGTACACTCCTCGTCGGACTCGCCGACGACGCGCCGGGTGACGTGGTCGTCCACGAGCGCGCCCAGGTCGTCGTCCCACTGGTGGTGATCGAACCAGTGGAGTTCGCCCGCGCGGTCGGCGACGAGTTCGAGGTGTTCCAGATCCGACTCGGAGTCGGGACAGAGGTCACAGACGAACACGGGGATGTCGGGCTCTCCGTACTCGGCGACGAACTCCAGTGCGGTCGCGATGTCCCGTGGGCCGGCCGGCAGCAGCGCGGCGTCGGCGACGAGTTCGCGGATCAGGGCCACACAGGCCAGGCCGTCGGCGTCGGGGTCGGCCACGACCACGGCGGGGGCGTCGGCGAGGGCGTCGCGGGCTTCCCGTTCTTTCTCGGCTTCGGCGACCGAATCGGGGTGGAAAAACCCCTCACCGGGGAGCAGCGACTTCCGGCCGAGAGAGAGTCTATCGTCGTCGATGAGCCAGTCGTCCATACCACTCCCTGCGCGGCCCCGGCCAAGAAGGGCACGGTCCGGGCGTCAGGCGCGCATGTCGGCCGTGGCTTCCTCGTCGGCGTCGAGCTGGCGGACGGTCAACACCGGCGTGGGACAGCGCCGGACGATGCCTTCGGCGACGCTCCCCAGCAAAAACGAGTGCTCGCCGTGGCGACCGCGGGTCCCCATCGCGATCACGTCCGCGTCGAAGTCCTCGGCGTACTGGCAGATTTCACGGACCGGTTTTCCCTCCCGGACCGCGGTGTCGACCGCGCGGTCGGCGTGGTCGACGACGGTTTCGAGCGCCTCCTCGCCCGCGTCTTCGAGCGCGTCGCGGAGTTGGTCGCGCACCTGCTCGGGGGACCCACCCACGTCGCTGTCGTCGATCACGTACAGCGCGTGGACCTCGGCGTCGAACCGCGCCGCCAGGTCCAGCGCCACCGTGACGGCCCGCTCGACGCTCTCGGAGCCGTCCGTCGCGATCACCACGGTGTCGAACATTACCGGCGGCTACCGCTCGCGCCGGCATAAAAGACCCGGCGACCGATCCGTGCGCTCGGTGCCTTTTTGCCCCTGCCGGGTGGACGGTCGAGCATGTCAGCCGTCGCGTTCGACCGGGTCCTCGCGCCGCTGGACCGGAGCGAGGAGTCACTGGAGGCCGCCGAGTACGCCGTCGCCGTCGCCGAGCAGTACGGCGCGGACGTTCACGCACTGTACCTCCTCGAGGAATCGGTCGTCCGCAGTCTGGAGTCCGGTGAACTCGAAGGCGACACCGTCGCCGACGACACCGAGGACCTCATGGAGACCGTCGATCGACTCGCGGCCGACCACGACGTCTCGATCAGCCACTCGATGGCGCTGGGATTCGTCACGACACAGCTCACCCACCACCCCGGTAGCGTCATCCTCGACACCGCCGAGGCGGTCGACGCCGACTTCCTCGTCGTCCCCCGGGAACCGATCTCGGGTAACCCCGACGAGGTCCTCGGCAAGGCCGCCGAGTACGTCCTCCAGTACGCCAGCCAGCCCGTCCTCTCCGTGTGAGTGGCTGACACAGAAGACGGCGTGTACGAACACGTATTGACCCGTTTATTCACCGGTTACCCGCGTGTTTTTCGTCGACAGCCCGAGCGACCGCCGGACGAAACCGACAGACTCCGGCCGGACTCCGGAGCGCTATAGCGACTCTTTATAATTCGGTTGCGAGGATTACCCAAACGTTTAACATACTCCTCAGCAAGTATGTGATACATACCGGACACGATCCGGGTATGCTAAGGGGGGTTTAGCATATGGGGAAGCAAGCAACGCAACACGTAGTAGAGACGTTAGTCAGTCGTACAGCTACCGGATGGAATACAGGCGCTCTGGGGGGTGCCTGAGATGGCCATCGACGGCGTGCGAGCTCGCCTCGGTGAGCCGTTCGTAAATCTCTGGATGACGTTCGATCGCCAGCTGTTCGCGCTCTCGCCGCGAGCGAGTCGGCTGCTGGCGATCCTCGTGGTGGCCGCGTCGGCACTCGTCGGCGTGATAATGGTCCGGGTCGCGGTTACGACGCTGATCCCGGTGGCGGCCGCACAGAACAACTCGAGCGCGGTCGGGGACGTCAACGACGTGCTGTGTGGGGGCGGTATCCCGATCGCGTCGCTCATCGGGTTCGGCGTGGCGGCCATCTCGCTGTTCCTGCTGGTCAAAGCGGTGATCCAGGGGACGGTGGCGTTCAACAAGCTCGGTTCGTCACGCGCACAGCAACAGTTCGAGGGGAAACAGGCACTCGCAGGTGCGGGGAAGACTGCGGCGGGCGCGTTCGTGCCGCCGCTGTTCGTGGCGCTCACCGATAGCGTGCTGGGGCTGGGCATCTCGAGTTGCCTCCTCGACGCCATCGGGAACGGCGCGATCCTCACGACGGCGGCGAGCCTGCCGTTCTGAGGACGGCGAGGAGTGATCTCCGCCCCGGCCGGGAATCTGCGACGGATCCCGGCGAGCCGGTATCACGCGCCCGGGGGGTCGCCTCCGGACGGTCGAACAGCGACAGGACCGACTGCAGTTTCGGACGCATCGCACCCATGAAACGCCACATATTGCTCGTGTTGGTACTCGTGACGGTCCTCGCGGGCCCCGCATCGGCCGCGACCGGTACGCTTGCCGGTCCGGCGGATGATCCTGCCACACAGCAGACCGTCGATACCGGGTTCGCCCTGCAGGACGGCACCGCGAACGAAACGAACACGAGCCAGAACGACTCGGAGGACACACAGAACGCGAGCGGCGACGGCGATGACGGCAATATCAGCGAGGACGATATCACGGATGCCTTCATCGGCGCGCTTTTCGGGTCGGACTCGGATTCGGACTCGGGTGACGACTCGGGTATCTTCACCTCGATCGCACAGGACGCCATCGAGGGGGCGATCCTCAGTCTGCTCGACGGACTCGGCGAGGACGCTTCGGCGGTCGCACAGGACTTCACGGACCGGGGAATCATCTTCCGCGTCCCGGCACCGGGCGCGATGGGCGATCCGCCGACGTGGATCCAGCCTGGGGAGTGGCCCGAAACCGGCGATCACGGCGGGAAATGGCAGCAAACGTACACCTACTACTGGGTGATCGGGTTCCTCGGCTTCGCCGGGCTGCTCCCCGCGCTGATGCTCGCGCTGGGGAAGGGGAACCGGTCGCCCAATCGCGGAACGGCAAGGCGGTTCGTCCGCGGGTTCGTGTTGATCATGGCGGGCTGGGTCGTCGTCGCGTTCATTTATCACTCCGCGGACGCGGTCACGCAACTCCTCGCCCCTGCCCCGTCCGCGTACATGGAGGTTCTCGAGACGAGCAAGGACAGCGACCTGGCCGTACTCGGCCCGGTCCTCAGCGGCACAAAGGGGGGACTGCTGATGACCGCCTTCGGCGTCCTCTACATGCAGTTCGTCCTGACGTTCGTGTGTGCGGCGCTGTGGCCCGCGATGTGGGTCCTGAACGCCTATCGGTCGACGATGGTCCGATCGGCCGGGAAGATCGGGCTGACGTTCATGGGCGCGTTGCTGATCATGAAGATGATGCAGGCACTCATCTTCCGGTTTCTCGTCGGGCTGGGGCTGACGGGGACCAGCGGCGAACTCGCGGCGACGGTCGGCATCGCCGTCACGTTCGTCCTCCTGCCCTACACCGTGCTGGCGAAGATGATCCCGCGGACGCTGCTGATCTTCGGCATGCACGAACTCCGGGAGAAGGGCCACGAGGACAGGCGATACCAGCAGCGGCTGGGGAACGTCCGCCGGAAGTTCAACCAGTCGCTCCGGCGCAGTCCCGACGGCGGCGTCGAACGGGTCGGGCCGGCGAGCCGTGGTCGGTCGGAACTACCCGACGGCCAGCCCCGGCGGCTGAACTCCGGTCGCTCGGACGGCGGGCGCAGCCTCCCGCGTGGCTCGGCCGGCGAGGGACCGAACCGGCGGACGGACGGCGGCGATACGGAGGACAGGAGGTAAGCACCGATGTCGAACGATCTTCCACGACCGAGTGACGACAGGCGCGAACAGCGAACCACGCGGGATCCGAGCCAGTTGATCCCGCCGTACATCGACACGTCGATCGAGATCCTCGGCCCGCTGACCACCGCGGATCTCCTCCTCTACCTGCCGGCCGGGATCGGGGCGCTGGTCGCCCTGTTCGCCCTGCTGTCGGATTCGTGGCTCTTCTTCCCGGCGCTGATCGCCGCCGGGGCGCTCACCTTCGTCGCGACAGCGGCCAAGCTCACGACCGACTGGTACTCCTCGCCGCGCGGGCGCGTCGAGGCGTGGCTCTCCCACCGGTGGCGGTCGCGGACGCTCCCCTGGGACCACGAAGACGTCGTCGGCCGGTCGATGCCCGGGGTCCGCGGGTTCCAGCCCGAGGGGACCGCGAAGATGGACGACGGGCGCTACGTCGGCGTCGTCCGCGTCGATCCGACCAACGCTGCGCTCGGTTCCGAGCGGGAACACGACAACCTCGCGGCACAGCTGTCGAGCGTGATCGACGAGGGGATCAAGGACTTCGACTTCAAGCTGTTCGCGACGACCGGCGACTACGACCCCGAGGCGGTCGTCGGCCAGTACGAACGGCGGGCGGCGAGCGCCGACACGCTCGATTCGGACTTCCAGACCGCGATGTACAAGCGGGAACTGCTGGAGGATGTGGCCGACTGGTACCGCGAAACCGACCGCCCCCAGTGGGCGGCCAACGACTGGCGCTACTACGTCGTCGTCGAGGTACCGCCCGAAGACGTCCAGTCGCCCGAGGACGTGAGCGTCTGGGACATGCTGAACCCGCTTTCGAGCGTCGACCCGGCGAAAGCGGACGAGCGCCAGTACGCGACGCTGCTCGACCGGCTCTCGACGGTGGAGGGTGCCGTCGGCGGCATCACCGGCCTGAACGCGTCCCGGATCGGCGTGCGGGAACACATCGAACTGCTGAGCGAGTACTGGACCGGGCAGGACGCCGTGCCCAGCGAGAACCTGATCCGGGCCATCGAGGAGGAAGAACTCTCGGAGGCCCAGCAGGCCCGCATGGACGAACTGTTCGCACCCGACGACCTCGACGCGAGCGGGGACTTCCTGCAGGTCGGCGACGAGTTCTGCCGGACCTTCTGGATCGCCGAGTGGCCCGTCGAGCCCGAATCCCTGTTCCTGCGCGATCTCTTCACCCTCCGGGGCGTCGACGTGGACGTATGCTTCCACGTCGGGGCCGCGGACAAGCGGACGAAGGTCGCGGAACTCGAACAGGTCATCGCCGACATCGAATCGGAGGGCCACGAACGCCGCGAGAGTTCCGACGTGTCCGCGGCCGACATCGACCGCGACGTGGACGCCTACGTGAAGTACCGCGAACTCCTGCGGACGACCCGGACCCAGCCGTGGGACTTCTCCGGGTACGTCACCGTCCGGGCCGACACCGAGGCCGCGCTCAGACGCGCCGAGTCGGCCATCGAGGAGTTCGACGAGGTCGAGTTCGCCAAGCGGTCGGTCCTGGACGACGACACCGAGTCGGTCCGGGACACGCTCGAATCCTCGCCCGCGGACTGTTTCACCGTCGTCCCGACCAGCCGGCAACTGGAGGCGTTCCGCTCCGGCGCGCCGACCGGCCGGGACGCGTTCGACGAGGCCTCCCGGATGGACAAGACCACCTCCGTCCCGGGCGGAGCCGTCGGCGCGACCTTCCCCTTCTGCGGGACCGACGTGCGCGAACCGACCGGGATGGACTGGGGGCGCAACAAGCAAAACGGCGCGATGCTCAAGGCCGATCCCTTCGAACGGGAGAGTGCGCCCCACCTGCTGACCATCGGGAAGTCCCGCAGCGGGAAGACCTACGCCTCGACGAAGGCGGCGGCCCGGTGGTACCTCCAGAGCGAGGACCACACGCTGATCCTCTGTGACACCCAGAGCGGGTTCGACGGCATCACGAAACTGCTCGGCGGCGAACACATCGTCGTCGACGGCACCCAGACGATCAATCCGCTGGACATCCAGCCCCTCCCCGACCACATCCGGGAGTCCGCGGGCGGCCGCGTCGACCCCTACCGCATGAAGATCGAGGAGGCCACGCAGTTTTTCGCCGGCATCCTCCGCTCACAGGGGATCGACCCCGGTCCCTACGTCGCCACCATCGAGGAGGGGCTGGAGGGCACCTACAACCGCGCGGGCATCTACCAGGACGACCTGGACAGCCACGCCCGCGAGAGCCCGACAATCGAGGACTTCATCGACACGCTCGGGGACATGCTGGAGAACCCCGAGTCCTACACCCACACCGAACACGCCGCCGAGATCGACCAGAAGGTCGAACGGGTCAGCGACCTGCTGGACAAGCTCTCGGGGTTCAAGGAGGGCGGGAAGTACCACCACCTCGAAACCGGCGCGGGGATCATGAACCCCGACGTGGACATGGCCTATCTGGACCTCCAGCAACTCCGGGACGCAAGCGACGCCGAGAAGTCGATCATGCTCCAGCTCATGCTCGGGCAGGTCGCACAGAAGGCCAAACGGACGCGGGGCAAACTCGTGTTCATGATCGACGAGGCCCACGTCCTCTTTCACTCCGAGGAGATGACCCGTTGGCTCCAGAAGGCCGCCCGCGAGTGGGCGCGCTACGACGCCGCGCTGTGGTTCATCAGCCAGTCGCCACGGGAGTTCATCCAGCAGTCCTCGGAGCGAGACGTGGGTCAGGAGAACGAACGGCGCACTATCGTCGATCAGTGTTCGACGATCAACTTCTTCCGGACGCCGCGGGTGGCCCCGGAGACGCTCGCGCAGTTCGGTCTCAATCGCCAGCAGATCGACTGGATCCGCGAGGAGGCCACGCCCGGGAAAGCCGGGCAGGGCTACTCGGAGTGTCTTACGTACTTCGAGGACTACGAGGGCTGGTTCCCGACCTACGTCGAGGCGTCGCCGTTCGAGGATCTGGTCTACAACTACACGCCGCGGGAACACGGGAACTTCCACGAGTACGTCCAGCGCCTCTGGGGACCCGTCGAGGAGGGGATCATCGTCGACGGGGAGATCACCGTCGATCCGAGCGTCCCTCTGACCGACTCCCGGACCGCGGAGGCGGCGCCGGTCACCGACGGCAAGGGACAGGATCCCGGGAACGCGTCGACGCTGGAACCGCCCGAACCCGAGGACGTGACGGCCGATCCGTTCGACCCCGGGCTCGACGACGGGCCGGACGGATCGACGACGGCGGCCGCGGCCGATCCCAACGGGACGCCCCCGTGGCTCGAAGCCGACGACGACGAACCGGACCCGGACGACGTCGACCTATTTTAGGGTGATCGCCATCTCCAGTTCGAAACTCTCGGTGCTGGTCATGTCGAAGCCGACTTTCTTGTAGACCGCGATGGCCGGATCGTTCCAGCGCTCGACGGTGAGCCAGACGTACTGGACGCCCTCGTCCTGTGCGTGACCCAGCAGGTGTTCCAGCAGGTGGGTGCCGATGCCCGCGCCCTGGTAGCTCCGGAGGACGAAGATCGCCAGTTCGTAGCTCTCGCCCTCGTCGGGGACGAGCGTGGCGTGCCCGATCGGTTCGTCGTCGTGGAGCGCGACGACGTTCAGGCACTCATCGGAGAGCAACACGTCGAGCCAGTCGCGGATCGGCTCCTCGCGGACCGGAGGGATCCCCTGTGCGCGGTCCTCGGCCTCGAAGTCGAGGTACATCTCGACGAGCGCTTCCGTGTCGTCGGCCCCGCCCGGGCGGATCTGGATCTCGCGCCCGTCGCCGTCGGTGACGGTGTCGGGCGGACTCGGGAACTCGCCGGCGGGTTCGTCGGGATACTCGCGGGTCATCTGACGAGAGTCACCGTCGTTTCGGCGTTCAGCAGGACGAACTCCAGTGTCTCGTCGAAGTTGATCTTCCCGAGCGGGCTGCGTTCGCCGCCGGCGACGACCAGTCGGTCGAACTGCTCCTGCTCGGCGAGTTCGACCAGTCGACTGCCGGGATGACCGGAGAGGTGCCTGATGTCGGGTTCCAGTCCGGTCTCGGCCAGTCGCTCGCGGACCTCGGTCTCGATCTCCGACGGCGTGAGCGCGATGTCCTCGCGGTCGATGATGGCGACCGTCACCTCGTCGCCGGCTTCCTCGGCCCGTGTGACCGTGTCGGCGAGCGCCTCGTACGATCCGTCGCTGCCGCCGATCCCCAGCAGCACTTTCATATCCGTGTGCTCGCACCGACGGGTCAAAAACCCTCAACCCGGTTCCGCGGTCCACAGGGCCGAAACCGTGTGTGTCTGACGCACGGCCGACGACGCCGATACGCTTTTTCGGTCGGGACACGGACACGTGATATGCCCGATTCTCCCGAGTCCGACGCCGACGACCGCCCCCACGACGACCACGACGCCCGGGAGTCCCCGACCGACGACCGTCCCGGCGAAGCCCCTCCCAATCCTGCGACCGACGAGTCGACACCCGAGAGTGTGACCGAGGAGGCGACACCCGACCCCGAAACCGACGGGGCAACACCCGAGACCGCGGCTGAGGCGGCCGACGATCCCGAGGACCCGTCACCGCAACCGTCGGTGCCCGAGGACGGTGTCGAATCGGAGGAGTCCCCGGAAACCGCCCCGCAACCGTCCGTGCCTGATGATGTGCAGAAGTACGACCGCTTCAAGAAGATCGAGGGCGGCACCTACGACCGGGCCAACGAGTTCCTCCGGGACCGGACCTACATCACCGCCCGCGAGTGGGCCATCGCCCGCCTCTGTGCGGACTTCCGGACCGAGACCGGCGTGGAGATGACCAAGATCGGCGAGAACCTGCCCGAACTGGTCCCCTTCATGACCGACACGTACACGCCCCAGGCGGTCAACCAGGCCCGCCACTCCTTCGAGGAGAAGGTCCGGAAAGCCGGCGCGACCTTCCTCTACGGCGCGATGTGTGACTTCTTCACCGCCGAGGAACTCGACGACGTGATGTACGAGGCCACCGAGGTCGCGAAGTTCCTGCTCGAAGTCGAGGGGGTCGAACTCTCCGTCGAGGAGGAACTCGAAGCCGAGGACCGCATCTCCGAGGTCATGCGGGACGTGCGCGAACACTCCGCCGCCCTGCGGCACGACGAGTGTCCCCACTGTGGCGGCGACCTCGACGGCGGGGAGAGCGACGGCAGCGGGTCGACCGCAGAAGCCGACGACTGACGACCTACCGGACCATGTAGTACGGGTCCTCGGCGATCCGCGATTCCAGCGCCTCACGCAGGTCACTGGCCGTCACGGAGATGACGCGCAGGCCGTTGAGGTCGTGGTGGTCGAGGACGCCCTCGTCGATCAGGTCCTGCTGGATGCCCAGCCGGTCCCAGAAGTAGAGGTAGTTGTTCTTGCTGTAGTTTCGCTGGGCGACCTCCTCCGTTCGGCCGTCGTCGTACTCCACGGTCCCCTCGATCTCGACCGTCTCGCTGTAGGGCACGTCCGTGACGCGCTCGATGTAGTGCAGTTGGGTGCTGATCAGCCACTTGGTCCCGATGTCGAGGATGCGCACGTCGTCGCGTTCGAGTTGGGCGTAACAGCCGTCGGGACCGAACGTGTCTCTGACCGCACAGCCGTCGAAGCGGTAGTCCCCCTGCACCTGGATCGAGTGCAGCGGGTCGGCGGTCCGGTACTCGGCGTCCTCGAAGAAGAGGCTCGCGAACGCGCCCAGTTCGGGGTCGGTCTCGGTCCGATGGAACTCGCCCGTCTCGCGGAACGACTGGGTGAACGCAGGGGTGAGGATCGAGTCGAACCGGGCGTCGAGGTGATCGATGACGAACTCGTACGGGTTGCCGTCGAAGGCCGCGTTCACGTCACTGAGGCCGACGTGGACGAACACCTCGCTCTCGTCGTAGCCGTCCAGGATCTCGGCGAAGACGCCCTCGTCGACGGGGCCGGTCGCGGTCTCGCGCTGGCGGACGGCGTAGTGTTTGGCGCTGCTCCAGCACGTCTCCGCGAGTACCGGGAGCGGTGGCACGTGTGGGCTCCGCTCGGCCAGCGTCTCTCGGAGTCCTGCGATCGTCGGTCCGTCGGACCGGCGCAGTGATCGCGTCTCCGGACTGTGGCGCACCATCTATCGGGACACACACCGCCCGCCGGTTAGTTATGGAGCGACCCAACCGACTGCCCGGCGGTAAGCCGGGCTTAGTCCTCGGACCGGTCCCGGTCGTCGGCCGCGTCGTCACCCTCGTCGCTCTCCACGGCGACTTCCGTCGCACCCACGTCCGGCTCGGCCGAGCGGTCGATGGTGCGGACGTTGACGCCGACCGCGTCGCCGAACCGTTCGCTCTCGGTCTCGCCCGTTTCGGCGGCAGCGATCGCGGAATCGGGCCCGAATCGCTCGTAGACGACCTCGCCCCGGACCAGCGTGAGTTCGGGGAACACCCCCTGTTTCCCCTCGAACGGCGTCCAGTCCACCTTGGAGTGGAGCTCCTCGCCGCGGATCTCGCGGCTGTTCTCGGGGTCGAACAGGACGAGGTCGGCGTCCATCCCTTCCTCGATGCGCCCCTTCGTCGGGAGGTCGAACACCTCCGCGACGTTCGTCGACGTGAGGTCACGGACGCGCTCGTAGGAAATCTCGTCGTCGCGGGCGGCTTCCAGCAGGAGCGGCAGGGCGGTCTCGACGCCCGGCACGCCCGAGGGGGCGTCCCAGATGCTCGCGTCCTTCTCCTCGCGGGTGTGGGGGGCGTGGTCGGTGGCGACGATGTCGACGGTGCCGTCGACGACGCGCTCCCAGACCTTGCTGCGGAGACGCTCGCGACGCAGCGGTGGGTTCATCCGGCCGAACGTGTCGAGCTCGCGGCTGTCCTTTCGGGAGAGGAACATGTGGTGGGGCGTGACCTCGCAGGTCATGCCGTGTTCTTCGGCCACGTCGATGCCCTCGGGCGTGGAGGTGTGGGCGACGTGGAGATGGGCGTCGAAGCGGTCGCCGACCTCGGCGGCGGCCCGGACGGCGGCGGCCTCGGCGCGGGCGGTGCGGTAGGCGCTCCAGGCGTCGGCGTCGTCCCGTTCCTGCGCGCCGGGTTCGAACTCCGCGGCGTCCTCGGCGTGAACGGTGACGACGGCGTCCTGCCGGGCGGCGGTCTTGACCGCGCTGGCAAACAGTTCCACGTCGATCCCCATGTCACCCGTCGAGTCCGCGAGGAAGACCTCCCCGAGGGCGAACATCGGGCGCTGGAGCAGGGCGCTTGGCACCCAGTGTTCGGTGACGCCGCCGTTGATCCCGAAGTCGACGAGCGAGCCCTCGCTGGCGAGGTCTTCTTTCTCGTCGAAGGCGGCGCCGTCGATGGTCGGCGGGTCGGTGTTGGGCTGGTCGACGACGCAGGTCACCCCGCCCGCCGCCGCGGATCGACTCCCGGTCTCCCAGGTCTCCTTGTGGGCGAATCCGGGTTCCCGGAAGTGGACGTGAGCGTCGATCATCCCCGGCGTGAGCCGCTTCCCGCTCGCGTCGATCAGTCGCTCGTCGGGGCTGTCGGGCACCGGCAGGTCCTCGCCGACTGCGGCCACGGTCTCCCCCTCGATGAGCACGTCGCGCTCCCGACCGTCCGGGAGCGTCGCGTTCCGAATGAGCATACCCACCCTCGGGGCGGGTGGGTCCTAAAACTCGCGGACGGATCACCGTCACGTTCCACCGGTCGCAGATCAGGAACAGTCGTTCTGATCGAACGAGATCGCTGTCGATCCCTCGTTGGTTCGTAAACTGACTATCACCGTGTCGGCTACTGTATCCGATTCCTGACAATCAGGGAGGTAGTGATAATGCGACTGGGCCGTGTGATCGACCGTGACGTTCACTCGATACGGGTCCCGGCTTTCGACCGTCGTCAGCGTTCTGGTTCGGGCACCGTCCTCGCCGGAGTTTGCCGCTATCTTGACTCGCTCACGGAAGACTCTCGCCTCACTCCGGTCGTCGGTCTCGTCCGGATCGAACACGTCCACGACGACGGTGTGTCTGTGCGTGTCGTAATTGTGGATCGCGACCTCTAGCGGTTCGGCGTCGTCAGAGTCGGGCGCTCGCAGATCGGTACAGCCGGCCGCAGTGAGACTCAGCCCCGCCGCGCCGTATCTGATGAACCCGCGTCTCGACATCTGCGGTTCCATGTCGGAGCAGTCGGTGATCATCTGTATTTATATTTCGATCAACACTTCTCGTCTCGCGGTCGCCGCACTTCTGTTTCTGTTTCTGTTTTCGGTAGTTCCGGCGCACGAGTGCGGTAGACCGATGTCTGCGACCGTGTATCCGATCTCATCGGTGAACACTTTTCACCGAACCCATCAACGTATGTGTATGTCCGTGCCCCTCCAGCTAACGCGTAGCATCGAAAACCAGACGACCTCGGAACGTATCGCGGGGTGGCAGCGATGACGGGACCGAACCACGGCCGGCTCGGGCTGTTCGTCGGCATTCTGGCCGTGGCTGCGGTGGCGCTGGTCGCCGTCGCCCGACTCGCGGACGTGAGCACCATCGCGCTCACGCCGGCGTACATGTTCTCCCCGCTGGTCGCGGGACTGGTGGTCTGTCTCACCCGGGACGTATCCCTGTCGACCGTCGGCCTGCGCGTCGGTCGGCCCCGGTGGTTCGCAGCGGCCATCGGCTGCTCGCTCGCGCTGGTGGGCCTGACGCTCGGGCTGGCACTTTCGGTGCCCGGGATCGGTCTCGCGACCGGCGTCGACCCGATCCCGGGGCTGGAGCTGCCCGATGGGCTCCTCGGCCTTGCGGCGATGCTCGCGCTCGTCGTCGCGCTCGGATCGACCGTCAACGCGGTGTTCGCCTTCGGTGAGGAGTTCGGCTGGCGCGGCTACCTGCTGTGGGAACTCGCGCCGCTCGGCTTCTGGAAGGCCTCACTGGCTATCGGGGCGCTGTGGGGCGTCTGGCACGCGCCGGTGATCGCGGCCGGCTACAACTTCCCCGACTTCCCGCTCGTGGGGATCGGCGTCATGACCGCGGCCTGCATCGCGTTCTCGCCGGTGTACACCTACCTGACGGTCCGGGCGGAGTCGGTGATCGCGGCCGCCCTGCTCCACGGCGTGTTCAACGGATCTGCCGGGCTGGTCGTCGCGTACGCGGCCACAGAGGATGTCGCGTTCGACCAGCTCGTCGCCAACCCGGTCGGTGCGGCCGGCATCGTCGCGTTCGGCCTCGCGGCGCTGGCGATCGCCGTGACTGGCACCCCCGAACTCGCGGCGACGTTCCCCGACCGCGACGGGTCGTCCCTGAGAACTGCGACACCGGGCGACGATTGACACGTATCGAGTGGACGCCCGCTACTCGTCGGCCCACTCGACCGCCGGCAGGTCGTCGACCCACTCGACGCTGCCGAGGTGGTCGCCCACGAGGGCGTCTTCGAGGCGCATGATGATCGCGACGGGGTCGACCTCGCCGCCGGCGCGCTCGACGCTCCCGACGGTGTCCGGATCGAAGGCCACGTCGAGGGCGTCGTACACCGGTTCCAGCACCGTTGCGATCTCCTCGTGGCCGTCGACGACGACGATACCGGCGACCAGCGCGGCGTCGCCCGTAACCCGCTGGGCGATCCCGACCAGCTTGCCGCCGGCGGCCTGCAGCGAGTAACTCCCCGGGCAGAAGGCGTCGTCGGGCTCGCCGCGCTCGGCGTCGACGCCGATCTCGCGCAGGGCGTCCCGTACGTCGACCCGCACCGCCGCGTAGCGCTCCTCGATCCCCGACCGTTCGTTCTCGACGGGTTCGATCCGCGCGAACGCGAGGGTGTCGCCGGTGTAGGCGACCGGGTGCCCCCCGACCCGGCGCTCGGTGGCGGGGAACCCGTGCTCGCGGGCGGCCGCGACGGCGGCCTCGTACCCCTCGCTGTTGGTGTCCCGGGGGCCGAAGGCGACCTGTCGGTGGGGTCGCCAGACGCGGACGGCCGGCTCGCCGGCGGTCCCCGCGTGTTCGATCAACTGCTGGGTGACCGCCCGGTCGCGGTCGGCGTCCTCGCCCCGTCCCCGGACCACTCGCATGGTAGAGGGAGAGAGGCCAGCGGATAAGGACCTGACGCCTCGTTCCGACGGGTTGAAATCCGACCTGGCCTTCCCTCCGCCGATGGCCGTCACGCTCGACGCCGCCCTGCTGGATCGGTACCCCCGCTTCTCCCTCTACAACTCGCCCTACGCCGCCCACGACGCAGGGGCGGCCATCGACCTGTACCCCGAGGTGGCGATCGACGGCGACGACGACCGGGACCCCGCGGACGGCGGTCCTGCGCCCTCGCCGGTCGCCGGCGAGGTGCTGGACACCAGGACCGTCGACGCGCCGTCGAAACCCTACGCCGTCGAGCAGGACCACCTGATCCTCGTGGACACGGGCGAACACGTCACGAGGGTCCTCCACGTCGATCCCACCGTCTCGGCCGGGGATCGGGTCGCTGCCGGCGACTCGCTCGGACGGTTGATCCGATCCGGCTTCTTCGCCCCGTGGGTCGACGACCACGTCCATCTGGGCTTTCGCCCGTCCGAGGCCAACCACTACCGTGCGTCGGGGTCGCTTCGGCTGGAACTGGGGGTCGACGTGCGCCCCGTCCAGTGGGATGGGACCGGAACCGTCGTCGAGACCGGCGGAACCTACGCGGTGCTGGACACACCCGCCCACCCTGACCCGGGGGACTGCTTCGCGGGCGTGGCAGCGACCGTCGACGGCCGGCCCTGTGTGCTCGACGGCGGGTTCCCCCACTACGAGGGCGGCGGCGTCCTCGGCGGGGCCGCGGGACCGGTCGCGTTCCTCGGGGAACGGGTCGGGACGAGCGACGGGCGGACGGTCGCGTGGGACGACGTGACGGTGCAGGCGAACGGGGAGCCGATCACGGGACTGTCGCTGTTCTGCGGTCGCGACTCGGTGGGTGTGAAACTCGTCCGTCCGGATCACGGATTCGCTGTCGGGGACGGGGTGGACGTGGCGGTGGCCCGCGACTGAGATACACGGTTTCACGGGTCGAAAGAACCGGTGAGTAAAAGATGGGCGGGCGTCCACGTACTGTCCACATGGCCAACGACCTTCCGGAAGGCGCGCCGGTGATGCTCCGGATGTCCGTCGAGCGGGAGCACGGCTACCTCTCCTGGCTGGGCGTCCAGATGGAGGACATCGCGTACGGCGACGCCGAGCTGACGATCCCGTTCGACGAGCGGTTCACCGACAGGGAGGCCGAGCCGCCGACGGTTCACGACGGCATCGTCACGACGCTGATCGAACAGACGACCGAACTCGCGATCCGCACGACGATGCCCGATCCGGTCAACGACAGGGTCGACCTGCTGAGTACCACGGTCAACTTCCTCGAAGACGCGGCCCACGACCTCGAAGCCACCGCCACCGTCGTCGACAGCGGCGACGGGTCGGCGGTCGCCGAGGCGACCGTCGAGAGCCGCGACCCGCAGGGAACCCCCGTGACCGTCGCCACCGGCCAGGGCGTCTTCCGGACCGACTAGTCGAACGTGACCGAATCGAGCGTCGTGACCTCGCCGAACAGCCAGTCGGCGTGCTCGACCGCGTACTCGTAGTGGTCCTCCTCGATGTATCCGATGGGGTCCTCGACCAGCACCGGCCGGTAGTCCCGTAGCCCAGCACTCCCGGCGGTGTGGAGGACGCAGACGTTGGCCAGCGTCCCACAGAAGAGCAGGTCGTCGATCCCTCGGGCCGAGAGCCACCCGTCCAGTTCCGTCTCGTGGAAGGCGTCGTAGGTGTGCTTCTCGACGACGTGATCTTCGGGTTCGACGGCGAGTTCCTCGACGATTTCGGCCTCCCAGGAGCCCTCGACGACGTGTTCACCCCAGCGTTCGAACTCGTCGTAGTAGTGGGCGTCCTCGAACTGCTCCGGTGGGTGGACGTCCCGGGTGTAGATCACCTGCACGCCGGCCTCGCGGGCTCGTCCGATCAGGTCGCCGACGGGCTCGATCGCCGCCTCGCTGTCGGGGGCGTAGAGGCTCCCGTCGGGGTGACAGAAGCCGTTCTGCATGTCCACCACCACCACTGCCGTCGAGTCGCTGTCGAACCTCATACCGGATCCTACGTCGGGATCGGAAAAATCCCTTTCCTGTGGGGGTCGCCGAGTGCGGACCACTTTTGACGCGCCGGTCCCAGGGTCAGGGCATGCGAGCCGCGCACGGACTGGTACTCGCCGCCCTCGTCGTCCTCGCGGGCTGTAGCGGCCTGCCGGGAACTGGAACCGACGCACCCGGGACCACTGTGACTGACACCGCGACCGACGACGGTGCCGCGGACCGGATCGCCGAACCCGACACCGACGGTAGCACAGCTGCCGAACCCGACGCCGGTGACTCGGCCGACCGTGCCGATCCCGCGACGGACCGGATCGGCTGGGAGGACGGCTACTGGGCCAACGAGTCGCTGTCTGTGACGAACGACGACGGGCTGAACGAGAGCGAACTCGACGCCGTCGTCGCCCGGTCGATGGCCCGCGTCGAGGTCATCCGGGATCGGGAGTTCCGCGAGTCGGTGCCCGTCGAGATCATCTCGCGGTCGGAGTTCCAGAGCGAGAGCACGCCCGACCTCACCTCCTCGCTCCGGACCTTCGACAACGCGAAGTTCGAGGCGATGTTCTTCGTCGGCGAGGACCGCTCGTCGATCGGGGTCCAGCGTGACAACCAGGGCGAGAACGTGCTGGGCTACTTCGACCCCCGCAACGACACGATCAAGCTGGTCGCCGACGGCGGCCAACCACAATTGAGCGCCGAGCGCACGCTGGGGCACGAACTCGTTCACGCGCTGCAGGACCAGTACCACAACCTCACCGCGATCACCGCCGGCACGCGCGACGAGAGCAACGCGCAGTCCTCGCTGATCGAGGGTGAGGCTCGGACGGTCGGGCTGGCCTATCAGGAGCGCTGTGGTGGCGAGTGGGACTGTCTCAGCGCGCCGAGTGACTCGCCGTCACTGTCGGAGATCCACGCCGGCATCTACATGCTGAACTTCTTCCCGTACAGCGACGGGCCCGGCCTGATCGCCCACCTCCGCGAGCGTGGCGGCTGGGACGCTGTCGAGGCCGCCTACGACGATCCACCGGAGAGCGCCGAGCAGATAATCTACCCCGAGAAGTACACGGACCCCCGCGACGCGCCCGAACAGGTCTCGCTGTCGGACGCCGCGACCGACGGCTGGACGCGGGTCCGACCCGAGCCGTCGGTTCCGGGGACCGAGCGTGCTGCCTACGGCCGAGTCGGGCAGTCCGGGCTGTCGGCGATGTTCGCGTACACCGTGTTCGACCGGTCCGGACCGGGGCTGGTGCCCCCGCGCTCGATATCGACCGGTGACCCGTCCGATCCGTACAACTACGACTACGCGATGACCGACGGGTGGGGGGGTGATCGACTCCACGTCTACGAGAACGCAGAGGCAGGCACGAACGAGACCGCCTACGTCTGGCGACTCGCCTGGGAATCGCCGACGGAAGCGAGCGAGTTCGCCGAGGGCTATCGGCAATTGCTCGGATACTGGGGAGCCAGTCCGGTAGACGGCCGCGAGAACGTCTGGACGATTCCCCAGAACGACACCTTCGGCGACGCCTTCCGGGTGACCCGTGACGGCGACACCGTGACGGTCGTGAACGCGCCGACAGTCGAGGACCTGGACGCGGTGCACGGCTCGTGAATCGGAGAATTGCCGCGCTAGCTCTGTTCGCGATGCTCGCCCTGGCGGGCTGTAGCGCCCCGATCGATGGCGACGGGCGGCCGGATCCGACCTTCGACCGACTCGGCTGGGAGAACGGTCACTGGTACGACGACCCCGTCTCCGTCACCGCCGAGGACGGGTTGAACGAGAGCGAACGCGAGGTCGTCGTCGCCCGCGCGATGGCCCGGATCGAACACCTGCGGGGCAAGGAGTTCCGCGAGTCGGTGCCCGTCGAGGTGATCTCACGGGCCGAGTACCGCGAGCGCTCCGGCGGTGGCGGTGGGCGGGATCGCTTCGGCGACCAGATCTACGAGGCGCTCCTGCTGGTCGGGGAGGATACCTCGACGGCCGACGATCGCGGGGCGGCGCTGGATAGCTCGGTACAGGGATTCTACTCGCCCCGGCGCGACGAGATCGTGCTGGTCAGCGACTCGGCCACCCCGACCGTCGACCGGGCGACGCTGGTCCACGAACTCGTTCACGCGCTGCAGGACCAGCAACTCTCGCTCGGCACCGCGACCGAGACGGGGGACGCCCGCCGCGCCCAGCTCGGCCTGATCGAGGGCGAAGCCAACGAACTCCAGGGGATGTACGCCGACCGCTGTGGCCGGGACTGGCGATGCATCGACCGCCCGAGTCGGCAGGGAAGCGGCGGCGGTGGCGGCACCACCGACCTCAACGTCGGACTCTTCCTGACGATCTACGCCCCCTACGCCACGGGACCGGAGTTCGTCGAGGCGATCCGGGACCGTGGCGGCTGGGCGGCCGTCGACGACCTCTACGAGCAGTTCCCGGCCAGTACGGAACAGGTGATCCACCCCGAGGCCTACCCCGACGAGTCCCCCGAATCGGTGACCGTCGCGGATCGGTCGACCGACGAGTGGCAGCGGTACGACCGGGATCCGCCCGGCGACACCGCCGGCGAGGCGGCGATCTACGCGATGCTGTGGGCCAACGGAGCCATCGACGTACGGGGATCGGCGGTCTACGACTACGAGAGCCGCTACTCCGCGGGCTGGGCGGGCGACCGGATCGTCCCGTACCGCAACGGTGATCGCGACGGGTACGTCTGGACGAGTCGGTGGGATACGGTCGCCGACGCCCGGGAGTTCGCCCAGATATACCGGCTGATCCTCGAATCGAAGGCGAGCCGACGACCCGGGCCGAACACCTACGTCCTGCCCGAGTCCGACGAGTTCGGCGACGCCTTCCGGGTGCGCAGGGACGGCCGGCGCGTCCGGATCGTCAACGGGCCGACCGTCGGCGCGCTGGAGCGGATCGGCGGGGAAGCGTAGGTTTTTCGTCCGGGCGACGGTATCGCAGTCCATGACCGCCTTCGACATCGTCCCGCCCGAGGCCATCGCCGGGGGCCGGGCGACCGACGCCTACTTCGACCGGACCGTCGAGTCGCTCGACCACGCCGGCCGCAATCCCCACGTCGTCGCCGAAGTCACCGCCGACCAGTTCCCCACCGGCGAGTTCGAAGTTCTCGCGGGACTGAAAGACGCCGCCCACCTGCTCTCGGGTCTCCCCGTCGACGTACACGCGCTCCCGGAAGGCCAGCTGTTCGACGGCGGGCCGGTCTGCCGGATCGAGGGCCCCTACCGGGACTTCGCCGTCTACGAGACCGCCCTGCTGGGATTCCTCTCACACGCCTCGGCGGTCGCGACGAGCGCCCTCCGGGCCAAACGGGCCGGGCCCGACTCGCAGGTGTTGAGTTTCGGGACCCGACACGTCCACCCCTCGATCGCGGCGATGATCGAGCGCAGCGCCCTGATCGGCGGGATGGACGGCATCTCGAACGTGGCCGGCGGCGAGGTGATCGATCGGGAGGCCGGCGGAACGATGCCCCACGCGCTGATGATCGCCTTCGGGAAGGGCAACCAGGAGGACGCGTGGCGGGCCTTCGACGAGGCGGTCCCGGCCGAGACGCCCCGCATCGCGCTCTGTGATACCTACAGCGACGAGGTCGACGAGGTGATCCGCGCGGCAGAGACGATCCCCGATCTCGACGGCGTGCGGATCGACACGACCGGCTCCCGGCGGGGCGACTTCCGCCACATCCTCCGGGAGATCCGCTGGGAACTCGACGCACGCGGGCACGACGACGTGGACATCTTCGCCAGCGGCGGGGTCACGCCCGAGGCCATCCGCGAACTCCGGGACGTGGCCGACGGCTTCGGCGTCGGCAGTTACGTCAGCAACGCCGACCCGATCGATTTCGCGCTGGACATCGTCGAGGTCGAGGGGGAACTCGCGGCCAAGCGGGGCAAACTCTCCGGCACGAAGCAGGTCTACCGGACGCCGGACGGCGGTCACCACGTCGGGCTGGCCGACCGCGAGGGACCGGCCGACGGCGAGCCCTTGCTGGAGCCAGTGCTCGAGGACGGCGATATCGTCCGCGAGTTCGACGTGGATGCGGCCGCAGAACGGGCGCTTTCTGACGCCGAACGGGTCGCGTTCGGCGCTCGGTAGCTTAGGTTAGAACGTCAGTTCCTGGATCGACCCCTCGGGCTCGCGCTCGCGGAAGACCCGGCCTTCGAACAGCGTGACCATGGTGTCCTCGTCCTCCCAGGCGTCGGGAGCGAGGCCGGAGGTCCGGCAGGCCCGATCGAGGTACTCGGCGGCGCTCCAGTCGTTCTCGATGGGGACGGTGGGGTAGAGCCAGCCGCCCTCGGCGCCGCGCTCGACGGCGACGCCGTGGCGGCCGAGGTCGAGGTCGGCCAGCGGGTCGTCGGTCAGGACGACGTTGCCGACGACACAGACCGAGACACAGAGCGAGGAGAGTTCGGCGGTGTCGACGCCCGAGCCACAGGAGTCCTCGCTGGCGGCGTCGATGGCCGCGTCGACGAGCGCCTCCCCGAGGTGGTCGTTCCAGTCGTAGGTGCCTGCACAGCCGCGCAGGCGGCCCCGACCGCGGGTGTTTTCGAGTCGAACGAACGCCCCGGTCCGCGTGTAGAAGGCGTCGCGCATGCTCCCGAGTTGTTCGCGTGTGCCGTTCTCCACGAACGACTCGACGGCGTTTCGTGCCAGTTCCACGGCTCGAACGCCGTCCGTTTGGGTGAGGTCGCCCGCTGCCTCTGACATTGGTCTAGGTATGGACACCGGCTCCTTGAATATTCCTACATTATCGTTACGGCGAAATCCCGTGGCGACGGGCGGTCCCGCCCGACCGAACGCCTTAATCCCGGGCGTCGTCTACGTCCCGGTGGCAGAGGGAGTCCGACCACCGTGCCCCAGTCCGTGCCCGCAGGGCACGCAAGGGGCATGAGGAAAGTCCCCCCACCGTCCGGGCAGGTGACCGGGCGCAAGCCCGGAGCGGGAGACCGCTGGCTCTGGAACAGAAACGAGACCCCTCCGCGCGAGCGATGAGGCCTGCGAATCCCGACCGTAAGGGAGGGAGAGTTAACCGGCCGAGCGTGTGGCTGCGAAGCAGCCACATACTGTGCGAACGGCGCAGCCGTGAGCCGGGCGGCGACGCAGTCGCCGCCGAACGCGTGCGCGGGCCTCGCCCACGCACGCTGACCGCGGAGAACGGATGGAACGGCGAACCCTCACCGGTGCAAGCCCGCGCCGTCAGGTAGCCCGGACACCGCCGGATTCGGCGACCTGGCGCGGGCGCGCAGCCGAATGTCGGACCGAACAGAAGGGGGCTTACTCCCCTCAGCCGCTCGACACCGCGAGCCACGGCTCCCGAATCGCCCACAATTGTCTTGACGGCCGCGGCCTACGACCCGATAGATGCAGCCCCGCGCCGTCGCCGTCGTCGCCGTGTTCGCCGCCGTCGTACTGGCCGGGTGTTCGCTGCCGGGCGAGACGCTCGGCACCGACACCGATCCGTGGTCCGAGACCGAGTTCGTGGTCGCCGTCGACGCCGGGCCGCGCGACTCCGAGGCCGCCTACACCGCCGACGTTCGGACAGCCGTCGAGTTCTGGGAGGACAACGCCGAGCAGTACCTCGGCCACCCCGTCGACTTCCGGGTGGCTCCGAACGCCTCCGATCCGGACGTGGTCGTCCGGGTCGTCTCGGAGGTGACCGACTGCGGGACCGAGGACCACGCGGCCGGCTGTGCGCCGCTGGCCGAGGACCTGCGCGAACAGCCCAAACCCGTCACGGTGCGGGTCAGACGCGGCTTCGACCGCGAGTCCACCCGACAGGTCCTCAAACACGAGTTCGGCCACATCCTCGGCCAGGGCCACGACGACAGGCCGGCCGAGATCATGGTCGCCCAGAGCACGCTCGCGACCGAACCCCGGCCGAACGCGACCGAGCGGCCAGTCCCCTGGAGCGATTCCAACCTGAGCGTCTACCTCGACGACGGCAACGTCTCGGCCGCCGACCGCGAGCAGGTCCGCGAGCAGGTCGGCCACGCCCTGACCTACTACGCCGACGGCGCAGCGGGGACGGTCCCGGAGAACGTGAGCTTCAGCCGGGTCGACGACCGCGAGGCCGCCGACGTGGTGATCACGTTCCCCGACCGGCTTCCCTGTCGCGGGACGGACCCGTCCCGTGGATCCTGCCGTCAGTTCACCGGGATCGACCCCGACGGCGACGGTGCGAGCGAGCGGTACACCCGCGCCGAGATCTACCTGACGGGGCTCGATCCCGACGCGGTCGGCTGGCACGTCGGCCGCTGGCTGGGCGACGCCTTCGGTGCCGACGAGGCGGCAGACCTCGCGCCGCCGTTCCGTGACGCGGACTACGAGGACCGCCGGAGCGACTGGTGGCGCTAGCTCGTCGACCGAGACTCAGACACTCGCGTCCCCGGCCTCGCTGTCGGTCTCCCAGGTCGAGTGGAACCGAACGCCGGAGACGACGATCCGCGCACCACCGTGGTCGCTCTCCTCGATGTCGACATCCCAATCGTAGGCGCGACAGAGCGTTCGGACCATCCCGAGGCCGAGCCCCTGCCGGTCTGCCCGGGTGCTGTACCCGAGTTCGAAGACCCGATCGCGGTTCTCGGGCGGGATACCGGGGCCGTCGTCCTCGACCGCGAACCCGTCGTCGGTCCTGGCGAGTCGGACCTGTACGTCCCGACCACCGTACCGAACTGCGTTCTCGAACAGCGCCGCGAACAGTTCCCGCAACTTCCCCGGATCGGCCGACACCGCCAGATCCGGGTCGACCCCGACCGCGAGGTCGGCCGACGGGGGTGCAGTACCCTCCCACGCGGCGGTCGCCGTCTCGACCAGCGACACCTGCGTCCGCTCGGACCGGCCCCACAGCCACAGCCCGAAGACGCCGAGCACGGCGAGGACGCCGCTGCCCAGCAGTGCGACCTGGAACACGGCGTCAGTGACCATCCCTTCCGAGTTCGGTGATCGTGCTGAAAAACCCCACACTCGAGTTTTTCCGTTCGATAGCCGGGGTCTCGAAAGAAGCGCTTCCGAGCTACGACCCGGACCCGTCTGGGCCAGTCACGGCTCCCTGCGCTCTCACGGGCTCCGCCCGTTCGAGTCGAGGTCGGAGACCTCGCGCTCCCCGCTCGTTTTTTGGAGGTTCTCCCGTTGGTCGAACCTCCCTACTCACGGCTCCCTACGGTCGCCGTCACCGGGCGGCGGAGCCGCCCGGTTGCCTGCGAGACCGTAGGTCTCGCTCCGTTCGTGTTCCCGTGGCTCTCCCTGCAGTCGAGCCACGCTACTCCCACCGAAACACACCGTCTTCCTGCACGACTTCGCCGTCCACTTCCAGCCGGGACCCCTCGTCCATCCGCCGGATCAGATCGACGTGGACCGCCGACTCGTTGCGCTCCTCGGCGCGGTCCTCGGGGAAGTTCGAGGCGTAGGCCCGCCCGAGCGCCATGTGGACGGTGCCGCCCATCTTCTCGTCGAAGAGGATGCGATCCGTCGGCCGGTGGATCCCTCGGTTCATCCCGATCCCGAGTTCGCCCAACCGCTTCGCGCCCGCGTCGGTCTCCAGCGTCTCGGCGATCGCTTCCTCGCCCTGCGCGGCCGCGTACTCGACGACCTCGCCGCCCTCGAAGGTCAGTTCCACGTCCCGGACTCGGCGGTCGGAGATGGTCATGGGCACGTCGAACACTACTTTGCCTTCGACGGAATCGACGACGGGTGCGGTGAACACCTCGCCGCTGGGCAGGTTGTGGGAGTCGTAGGCCACCGAGGCCGCGCTGTTGACCGCGATCCGGTTCTCGACGGACATGGTGAGGTCGGTCCCTTCACCGACGATCCGGACCTCGCTCCCGTCGTCGAGCAGGTCCTTCAGCTGGGCCATCTCTTCGGCCAGTGTCTCCCAGTCCCGGAGGACGGCGTCGTAGACGAACTCGCGGTACTCTTCGTAGGCCATGCCGGCCTGCTGAGCGAGCGAACGGGTGGGGTGCACAGTAGAAACCCAGTCGGTGTCGAGGCGGGCTTCGCGGATCCCCTCGCGGGCGCGGGCCGCGGCCTGCCGGCGGTCGCCGGGCACGTCCGCCAGCGCCGTGGTGTTCCGTCCGCCGCCCAGCGACAGGACGCTGTCGGCTCGTTCGTACATGGCAAGTTCGTACTCGGGGTCGGCGTCGAACTCGCCGTCGTGGCCGCGGAGGTACGCCCGCGATATCTCGTCGGAACTGTAGACGGTCAACAGGTTCGCGCCGCGTTCGCCCAGTTTCTCCGCGACGGCGACCGCGAGGTCGTGGGCCCCCTCGGACACCCGGAGGACCACGTCGTCGCCGGCCTCGATGCGAGCGCTCCAGTCCACCAGCGTCTCGGCGTGATCGTAGACGCGCTGATCCATACGCGGAGGGTCGCACGGCACGGGCAAAACGCCGGTGGTCGGTCCGCCGGGACCTGGCGAGCAAGCCGTGACAACGCTTTCGCCCGGGCCCGTGGAATCCGGGTCGGCATGGGCGACATCGACATCAACATCGGGATCGACGTGGATGCGGTCGCGGGCTGGCTCGGCTCCTACGGCGGCGAGGACTCCCGGGCCGACCTCTCACGCGGGCTCTCAGCCGGCTCCGAGGGCATCCCGCGGATGCTCCAGGTCTTCGAGAGCGAGGGGATCGACACCTCCTGGTTCGTGCCCGGGCACACGCTGGAGACCTTCCGCGAGGAGATCCAGGCGGTGGCCGACGCCGGCCACGAACTCGGGATCCACGGCTACTCACACGAGAACCCGACCGACCTGAGCCGCGAGCAGGAGGCGACGATCATCGAGGCCTCGATCGACCTGATCGAGGACGTCACCGGATCGCGGCCGGTGGGCCACCGCGCGAGCTGGTGGGAGTTCAGCGAACACACCGCCGACCTCCTCGCCGAGTTCGACTTCGAGTACGACTCGAGCCTGATGGAGGGCGAGTTCGAGCCCCGGCAGGTCAGGGCCGGCGACAGCTGGGAGAAGATCGACTACGAGCAGGCTCCGGAGAGCTGGATGGAACCGTACGAGTACGGCGAGGAACTGGACGTCGTCGAGATCCCGATCAGCTGGTACCGGGACGACATCCCGCCGATGCTGTTCATCAAACATCCCTACTACAACATGGGCTACGCCAGCCCGGCGATGATCCACGAGGAACTGTACCGCGCGCAGTTCGACTACCTCTACGACCGCCGCGGTGCCGGCGTCTACACCCTCACCATCCACCCCGACGTCCACGGCAAACCCCACATGATCCCCCATCTGGAGTCGTTCATTCAGTACGTGAAGGGCCACGACGGCGTCGCGTTCAGGACGCTCGCCGACATCGCCGAGACGTACCGCGAGGACCCGTCGGTGTACGAACCCGAAGGCGAGTACGTCTGACCGACAGTCTGGCCGTCACTCGTCTTCGAACAGCGTCGCGACATCGACGGACACCGCGGCCGAGAGCGCGACGAGGAGTTTCAGCCGCGCCTTCTCGGCAGGGAGGTGGCCCGCGAAGACGGCTCCGTGCTCGGCGAGTGTCTGCCCCCCACCCGACGCCCCGTACACCGGAGCGGTGGACCCGGCGCGACAGCGCGTGGTCACGACGACCGGGACGCCCCGCTCGACCGTCTCGCGGACCGCGTCGCCCAGCGGTGCCGTCGCGTTGCCCAGCCCGGTCCCCTCGAGGACGACCGCGTCCGCGCCGGCCTCTCGGGCGCACTCGAGCGCGGTCGCGTCGACGCCGATCCCGCTCGACACGATCGGGACCGACAGGTCCGGGTCGACGGCGGTCCCCGGGAACGGGTCGCTTCGGCTGCCGGGCTCGCGAACGAACCGGACGCCCTCGGGAGTGAACGACGCGACGTGGCCCGCGTCGGGCGAGGCGAACGCGTCCAGCCGCCGGGTGTGGACTTTCTGCACGTCGCGGGCGGCGTGGAGGCGCTCGTCGAAGGCGACGTAGACGCCGCCCACGTCGGCGAGTCGGTCGTGGACGGCGGCGCGGACGGCCGTCAGGAGATTCGAGGGACCGTCGGGGCTGGGTTCGTCAGGGCGACGCTGCGCGCCGGTGAACACCACCGGTACGTCGGCGGCGAACGTCAGGTCGAGGAGGTACGCCGACTCCGCCATGGTGTCGGTCCCGTGAGTGACGACGACGCCGTCGGACGAGTCGGCGGCGTCCGCGGCCGTCGTCCGGATCTCCGCGGCCGTCTCGAAGTCCAGTTCGTAGCTCGGGATCTGGGCGACCTGTTCGGTCCGCACGTCGGCGACCTCTGCCAGGCCCGGGACGGCCTCCAGCAGCGCGTCGGTCGACAGGGTCGGCGTCGCGCCGCCCCCCTCCGCCGTACTCGCGATGGTTCCGCCCGTCCCGAGGACAGTGACAGTCGGTGGCACGCGTAGTCGTTCGCCCGGGACGGAGTTAGTTCGTCGGGGCGGACGGTCGGAGTCCGACCAGTCAGACCTCGAACTCTTCGGCCAGCAGCCCGAACAGGAGGGTGTCGTGGTGCTGTCCTCGAACGTAGTCCTGCTCGCGGAGTCGCCCTTCCTGCTGGAAGCCCAGTTTGTCCAGAACTGCCATCGAGGCGTCGTTGTGCTCGAACACGCGGGCAACGACCTTGTGCAGCCCCCGATCGCCGAAGGCGTGGTCGAGACACAGCGCGGCGGCCTCGGTGGCGTACCCCTCGCCCTGTTCGTTGGGCGCGATCCAGCAGCCCAGTTCGGCGTGGTCCCGCCACGGGTCGACGTCGAAGAGGAAGACGAAGCCCACCGGTGTCTCCCCGTGGCACGCGAGGAACTGGACGGACTCGTCGTCGTCCTCGACGAAGTTGGCGAGGTCCTCCCGGGTGACCGGCGTCGGCGCGGGCGCGCCGTGACGGATCGCGGGGTCGTTACCGTGCTCCAGCAGGAAGTCGTAATCCTCGGGGGTGACCGTCCGCAGGTCGACGCGGTCGCCGCGGAGGAACGGTGCGCCGGGCATGGTGAACCGTTCGGACGAGTGATGGAAAAGCGTTCGTCACGCGACCGCGGTCGGTCACTCACTCCACCCGGGTGTTGACCGTCTCCGCGACGCGGTCGCCGGGGCGGCGCAGTTCCCCGCTCTCGACCTCGTAGACGTAACCCGTGATCGTAACGTCGTCGGGGATCAGTTCGGAGTTTTCGAGGTACTCGACCTGCGTCGCACAGGCCTCGTCGATGTCGTCGGTCATTTTCACCCATTCCTCGATCCCGGCGCCGCCGATTGTCAACTCCGGGAGGGCGGGATCGAGATCGACACCGCCGAGGGCGCCGGCCTTGGCCTGCAGGCCGGAGACGACGGCCTCGTCGCCCGCACTCATCATCCCACAGTCGGTGTGGTTGATCACGATTATCTCCTCGGTGTCGAAGAAGTTGGTCGTCAGCGCGGCCGACCGGATCACGTCGTCGGTGACCTTCCCACCGGCGTTGCGGAAGATCTGTGCGTCGCCGAGACTGAGCCCCAGTGCGTCCTCGACGGGGATGCGCTCGTCCATGCACGCGATCACCAGCAGGTTCTCGTCCGTGGGGATCCCCTCGCGTCGTCGTCTGGCCCAGTCCTCGCGTCGCTCGACCCGCTCGTCGACGGCCTCGTGAACCCGGTCGTGGTCGTGTTCGTACTCGTGGTCGTGGTGGGGCATGCCCGACTCCTTTCTACCCGAATCGTGGTAAGGAATAGCGTGCCGGAGATCGCGGCCGGTAGCTGTGACGCGGGCGGTGCGGTCGCCGCCAGCATCCGCGCTCGCTCCGCGAGCGCGGTTCGCCGGACGCGACCGAGGGGAGCGTCCGGATAGTTTTTATACTAAATTTTTGCGAGTAGTGCGGGACCGTAGGTCCCGCATACCATGCGAACGGGCGGCTTTGCCGCCCGTGAGCAGAGAGCGGTGGCGGCGAAGCCGCCACCCGACGAAGTAAAAATTTAGTCGTAGATCAGGATCGTCGCCAGGTCGGTCTCGACGACCTCGACCTCCTCACCGGACTCGGCGCGGTGTTCCTCGTGGATCTCGACGGCGTCGCCGGGGACGACGGCGACCTCGTCACCCAGATCCAGTTCGATCTCGCCGTCGAGCTGTTGCTGCTGTTTCACGTCTTCGGGGTCGGCCTGCTCCAGTGCGCCGACGATCTGGCCGGTCTGGTCGCCGAACTCCGGACCGATGACGCTGTGGTCGGGGTCGATCTCGACGGGGACGAGTTCGATGGCGGGCACGCCCTCCCGGACGTGGACGGGGGCGTTGACGGCCTCGCTGAGGTCGTAGGTGTCGACGGCGCGCTCTGGGGTCTCCTCGGGGTAGACCTCGATCTTGTCGAGGTCGGCGTTCAAGGCGATGCCGGCGTCGGACTTCCAGCCCCGGACCGTGGCGGCGACCTCGGCGATGAGTTCGCCGGCCATCTCGGCCTCCTCGTCGTGCATGTCGATGTCGGGCCAGTCGGCCGCGTGAACGCTGCCCTCGGTGTGGGGCAGGCCGTCGTAGGCCTCCTCGGTCAGGAACGGGGCGAAGGGCGAGAGCATCCGCAGGGAGGCAGAGAGCGCTGTCGCGAGCGCTTGCTTCGCGGCGTTTGCCTCGCCGGGGCGGCCCTCGTAGAGCCGACCCTTGATGAGTTCGAGGTAGTCGTCGGCCAGATCGTGCCAGACGAACTCACGGAGTTCCCGCAGGGCGGCGTCGAAGCGGTACTCGTCCATGTGGGCGGCCACGCTGTCGGCGACCTCGGAAGTGCGCGAGAGGATCCACTTGTCGGCGTCGCGGTAGGCCGGATCGGGGCGTTCGAGGTCGTCCTCGCTCAGGTGGCCCGACGCGAACTTCGTGATGTTCCAGATCTTGGTGCCGAACTTCGAGGCCGATTTGACCTCCTTCCACTGGAACTGGATGTCGCTGCCGGGTTGCCCACCGAGGGCCATCGCCTGTCGGAAGGCGTCGGCGGAGTACTCTTCGACGGCCTCCTCCGGCTGGACGAAGTTGCCGCGGGACTTGGACATCTTGTTGCCGTCCTCGCCGAAGACCATCCCGTTGATGAGGGCCTCCTCCCACGGGATCTCGTCCTCGATGGCGTCGGTCCGGAGGATGGTGTAGAACGCCCACGTGCGGATGATGTCGTGGCCCTGCTCGCGCAGGCTCGTGGGCTCGAACTCCTCGTCAGGCCAGCCGCGGACGTACAGCGGCGTGATCGAGGAGTCCATCCACGTGTCCATCACGTCGGTCTCGCCGGTCCACTCCGTGCCGCCACACTCGGGACACGCCTCGATGGCTGGTCCCTCGTCGGTGGGTTCGACGGGAAGTTCGTCGGGGCCGGCGACGTGGATGTGGTCGCAGTCCTCGGTGTCACAGAACCAGGCGGGGATCGGGGTCGCGAACACGCGCTGGCGGGAGATGACCCAGTCCCACTCCATCCCCTCGGTCCAGTCCTCCAGCCGGTCGTACATGTGGTCGGGGATCCAGTCGACCTGCTGGGCGCGGTCGAGGATGGCGTCCTGATCGACCTCGACGAACCACTGCTCCTTCGAGAGGATCTCGATGGGCGTGTCACACCGCCAGCACTGCCCGACGGCCTGCTCGGTGGGTTCGGTGTCGTTCAGGTACCCTTCGGCGTCGAGGTCGTCGGCGATTTCTTCCTTCGCCTCGTCGATCTCCAGTCCGGCGTACTCGCCGGCGTCGTCGTTGAGCCGGCCGTCCTCGGTGAAGACCATCCGCAGGTCGAGGTCGTGTTCGGCCCACCAGGTCACGTCCTGTTTGTCCCCGAAGGTACAGATCATCACCGCGCCGGTCCCGAAGTCGGGGTCCGATTCCTCGTCGGCGATGAGTTCGACCTCGTGGCCGAACAGGGGGACCTCGAAGCGGTCGCCGATGCGGTCCTCGTAGCGCTCGTCGTCGGGGTGAACGGCCATCGAGACACAGGCCGCGAGCAGTTCGGGGCGGGTCGTGGCGATCTCGATGTCGTCGGTGTCCTCGTCGGCCCCCTCGAAGGTGACGTAGTATAGCTGGCCGTCGACGCCCTCCTCGGTCTCGACCTCCGCGTCGGCGATGGCGGTCTCACACCGGGGACACCAGTTGACGGGGTGTTCGTCCCGGTAGACGAGGTCGTCGTCCGCCATCTCGACGAAGGACCGCTGGGTGGTGCCCCAGTACTCGGGGTCCATGGTCCGGAACTCGTGGGTCCAGTCCTGAGAGAAGCCGAGCGTGTGCATCGTCTCTTTCATCGCGTCGATCTGGTCCTCGGTGTGCTCGATGCACATCTGGCGGAACTCGTCGCGGGGCACGTCCGTCCGGTGGATCCCCTGGTTCTCCTCGACTTTCACCTCGGTCGGGAGGCCGTGGCAGTCCCACCCCTGCGGGAAGAGCACGTCGTCGCCCACCAGTCGATGGTAGCGGGCGGCGAAGTCCATGTAACACCAGCCCAGCGCGTTCCCGATGTGGAGGTTGCCGGTCGGGTACGGCGGGGGTGTGTCGACGACGTAGTCCGTATCGCTCCCCCCTTCGTACTCGTAGACGTCCATCTCCTGCCACTCGTCGCGCCACTTCGGCTCCACCTGGTCCGGGTCGTAGTTGTCGGGTAACTCACTCATAGTTGAGAATGCGCTGATGGGTCGGTAGCCTCGTACAGAATACGTGTGACTGCTGTCCTCGCTAACGTACTACCGACGACATCAGGCCCATACCTCCCGGTTGTTCCGGTCGACTGTATAACTTTTCGGTCCTGCGCGCCCGGTCACTGCACGCGAACCACAACCCATACCTCACCAGCGGGGAGAGCAGGGGTATGGAACTCGGCGTCATCGGACTCGGACGGATGGGCCGGATCGTCGTCGACCGCGTCCTCGACGCGGGCCACGACGTGACTGCCTTCGACATCGACGAGGAAGCCGTCGCGGACGTGGCCGACGCGGGCGCGACCCCCGCGGAGTCGATTCCCGACCTCGCGGAGCAGCTTGGCTCGGACAAGCGCATCTGGCTGATGGTCCCTGCGGGCGATCCGGTCGATGCCGCGCTGGAGGAACTCGCACCCCACCTCGACGGCGACGACGTGGTCGTCGACGGCGGCAACTCCCACTTCGAGGACTCGGTGCGCCGGGCGGAGGCGACCGACGCGGCCTACCTCGACTGTGGCACCTCGGGCGGCCCCGCGGGCGCGGAACTCGGCTTCTCCCTGATGGTCGGCGGTCCCGAGTGGGCCTACGAGGAACTCGTACCGGTCTTCGACGCGGTAGCGACAGGACCGGACGGTCACGACCGGATGGGCCCTGCGGGATCGGGCCACTACGTCAAGATGGTCCACAACGGCGTGGAGTACGCGCTGATGCAGGCCTACGGCGAGGGGTTCGAGCTGCTGGCCGACGGGCGGTACGACCTCGATCTGGAGGCCGTCGCGCGCACGTGGAACAACGGCGCGGTGATCCGCTCGTGGTTGCTGGAACTCTGCGAGGAGGCGTTCCGCGAGGAGGGCAGCGACCTCGGGACGGTCGCGGACCACGTCGCGGGCGGGTCGACTGGCACGTGGACCGTACAGGAGGCACTGGAACAGGAGGTGTCGGTGCCGCTGATCTATCAGGCACTCGCCGAGCGGTTCGACTCGCGCGCGACCGGCGATGGGACGGGACGGTTCTCGCGGCGCCTGGCCAACCGGCTGCGGTACGGCTTCGGCCGGCACGAGGTCGCGCGGCGCGAGGAGTAGCGAACTGTACCGTGAGCGCGTCGGACGCGCTCACGGGCCGAGCCCCGACCATTGGGAGGGGCGCAGGCTTTTGGTCCAGCTTTTGCGAGTGAGCGGTGCGAGATACGAACGGAGTGAGTATCTCGATGGCGAGCGGCGAAGCCGTGAGCCGCGCGAGCGAACGTGGCAAAAGGTGGTCGGGCTTCGGCCGGCACGAGATCGCGCGGCGGGAGGAGTAATCGACCGACGCGGGTGGATCGAGCCCGGGACTTCGGCCGACTCGGAGTCCGTCACTTAGATAAACCCGTATTCCGTAGCCCGCGGTATGGTAGATGCAGGAATCCTGACCGGGGCGTTTCTGACGCTCGTGGCGGTCGCCCTTCACTACTCGAAGGGGACTGGCTGGGAGGCCAACGAGGATATCTCCCAGGAGGTCCTGGAAAAACGGGCCGAGACAGTCCCCGAGACGGAGTTCCCGGAGCCGATGAACCGCTCGATCGGTGGCGGCGGCGTCGCCGCGGGTGCGGTCGCCGGCGGATCCGAGGGTGAACTCGCCGAAGGTGGCGAGGAAGAAGACGAGGGCTTCGACCCCGACGCGATCGCCGACGACGAGGTCGAGACCTACGAGATCGAGTTCGCCAAGGAGGGCGAGACCATCGAGATCGCGAACAACGAGAACATCCTCGACGTGGGCGAGGACCAGGGCTGGGACCTGCCCTACGCCTGTCGCGAGGGCTCGTGTCTCTCCTGTGCCGGCCACATCGAAGAAGGTCCGGCCGAGGAGTACATCCAGCACAGCAACAACGATACGCTCAACGAAGAGGAGATGGACAACGGCTACTGTCTGACCTGTACGGCCTACCCGACGGATTCGTTCACGCTCGAAACTGGCGAGCAGCCCTGATCTCCTGCGGTTCATAACCGTTATACCGGCGCCTCCTGTAGCAGTGTTCGAGGGCGGCTAGTTCAGCGGACAGAACGCCTGGTTCCGGACCAGATGGTCGGGGGTTCAAATCCCTCGCCGCCCGCTATTCTGCGAGGAACGGACGTGACGAGCGAATAGCGCTGCGGCGTGGATTTGAAGTAGACCACGAGGGAGCGAAGCGATCGAAGTGGGCGTGGTTCAAATCCCTCGCCGCCCGTTGCTGTCGCGAACAATTCGTGAGCGACAGCAATCGGTACGGGGGATTTGAATGAGGCCGAGGTTCTGCGCGGAGCGCAGGTTCTCGGACGTGGTTCAAATCCCTCGCCGCCCGTATTCTGTCGTTCGCAAACCGCGAGCTACGAATTCGGCACGTGAATTTGAAGTCGACCACGACCTGCGAGAGCAAGGGGCGTCTCGAATCGCTCGGGAAGCTCGCTCGCGGAGGGCTCTCTACTCGTGCCGTCCGAAGAGGCGGAACTTCTCTCGGTAGCGAACGCTGTCCGGGAGCGCCCAGAGCGGGACTGCCCGGATCGATCGCGTGAACACGTCGAACAGGCGCTTCCGGGTCGGGGTCATGGTGAGGCCGAACTGTTCGAACTCTTCGCGGGCGCCCGCGGGCATCGAGCCGGCACCGAGCACTCTCGCGACCGGGGCCAGCGGTCCGAGCTGGTCGAAGAGTGTCTCGACGACGTCCTCGCCCGCCTCGCCGATGGCGAGGTCGGTTTCGATGGCGCGCTCGTAGTAGTCGTAGAAGTCCGCGAGCGTCTCGGGGTAGGCCTCGGCGGGGACGCCCATCAACCGGCCGAAGATCTGACTCTGTTCGTAGTAGCGTTCCCGTTCCGCGTCGGTCAGGTCGTCGACGTAGGTCTCGTAGCCGACGAGCGACTGGTCGATGAGGGTCGCGTGGACCCACAGCATCAGGTCCGGCCGCTCGGCGTAGTAGCCGTCGCCGGCCTCGAACCGGCCGGCGTCGCCGGGCAGTTCGCCCACGACGGACTCGTGCATCCGGCGGACGATCATCGCGGCCTCGACGGCGGTCTCGACGTCGCCGAACACGATGGTGTCGACGATGTCGAAGGTCCGCTCGAACCGGCCCATCAGGTCTTCGTCGAAGTCGCTGTGCTCGATGCCCGCGGCCGAGACCATCGGATGGCCGACCTGCAGGAGGACGGAGGACACACCGACCAGAAAGAGCGCGTTCTCCCGGTTGACACGCCACATCACCGAGCAGGGGCCGAAAAATCCCGTCGCCGGATCGTCGACGTCGGCGACGAGATCAGCGATGTCATCGGGCATCTCGTCGGCGTCGACCTCGATGCCGAAGTCGGCGAGCGGGTCGCTCGTGGGGCCGCGCGGGTGCGGGATTGCCATGTGGTACCGTACATCGAATCGGCGCCGGCACACTTAACCTTGGTGTCACGCGGCACGGGGCGGAATTATCCGCCATGCCGTCGGTGTGATCGGTTCGCGGGCGCGCGGTGTCGTCCATTGCCTGTCCGATCCCCCCATCCAAACATTCATAATTACGTAAAACACTCGTACCAAGCAAACCGGGGGAACGACGATGCAAGGAAACATCTACAGCGAGAGCCGGACGAACGGGGGCGTCACGTGTGGGAAGCGACGGGGTGAGGTGGATGGTTAACAATATCATCGCCCGCGTACTGCTAGACGTGGCCATCGTGGCGCTGATTCTGGCGTCACTCGTGGAGGTGATCGTCGACGTGCGGGGGATGGACACGCCGGAGTTCCTCCCGTCGGTACTGGCGGGGCTGTCGCCGTCGGAGCCGGCGACCGCGCTCGGCGTCGGCGGGATCGCCCTGCTCGTTCTCGGAATCGTCGTCGAGATGGCGCTCGTCGGGCCGCTTCCCGGCGGGCGGTTCCTGGTCGGGACGATCGCGATTCTCGGATTCTTGCTCACCGGCGGGTTCCTCATCGGTGGGGAGGACGACGGCAGCGGTTACAGCGGCTGAGCCGTTGACCCGGAGCGGCACGGTTTTGCCGGTCGAGACGCCAGTCCGCGTATGGATTCTATCGACGACGTCGAGGCGTTCCGGACGGCGCTGACGGAGCTGCTCGCGGCCGCCGAGGAGGGGGACGTCTCCTCGGACGCCGTGGTCGGGCTGTTGACCGCACAGCTGGCGGGGATGCGCGGTGACGTGCGGCTCCCGCTGTCGATGCCACCCGAGCGGGCCCGGGAGTTCACCGACGAGGCGAGCGAGCACGTCGGCGAACGGATGGAGGTCGACCTGCTGGTCTCCGAGGACGTGATCCGGGATCTGGAACTGCAGTTGCAGGTCTTCGAGCGCCGCGGCGACTAATCCTCGGTTTCGAGGTCGAACTCCCAGGCGTCGTACCCGCCCGCGAGGCTGGCGACGGTGGCGTCGTCGTCGATGCCTTCGTAGGATTCGAGCAACCGACCGGCCTGGACGGAGCTGATCCCCTCCTGACAGACCAGGACGACCTCCTCGCCCCAGTCGATCTCGTCGATCCGGCCCGCCAACTGCCCGTAGGGGACGTTCGTCGCACCGGGGATGTGACCGGCGGTGTACTGTCGGGGCGAACGGGTGTCGACGACCTGTACGTCCGCGCCGTCTTCGAGTTTCGTCTGTAGCTCAGACGGGGCAAGCTCCTCGACCATCGGTCCCCCGTAGCCACGGCGCAGGCTAAAGCCCATCGTCCCGATTCGGTAGGATCTGTGCCCACCAACAGACCTATGTAGTGGTGTGTCATACCATGTCACGTATGGCGTCAGCACCGAGCGACGACGAGATCTTCGATCAGTTCCTCACGGAGCGTGGGCACGAGACGGAGCAGGTCGGCTGGGACCAGAGTTATAACAAAAAGCAGTGCCCGGAGTGCGGTGGCCTCCACGACACCGCGGCGACAGAGTGCTCGGTGTGTGGCTGGGGACCGGGTAACTGACGGCTCTCACTGGCGGCGTGCAGTAATTCTTCTGGCGTCTGGGGATTCGAAAGAGAGTGTCCGGCAGGAGTGAGGAGCTCTGCGCGGGTGGGTGGTAAGACGGCGGTCGGCTACAGCTCGTCCAGCGAGTCGTGCAGGAACAGGCCCAGCGCCAGATGGTGGTACATCGCCTGCTCGATCTGCGACCGGGCAGCGTCCTCGTCAGCGACGGAATACTCCTTCGTTCGGACCAGTTCGTGCATCGACAACACGTCGTCACCTTCGATGTCGTGGAGCCGGGGGTACACCGTTCCCGGACTCAACTGCGCGTCGAACAGCCGCGACAGGTCGTCGATCAGCGCCTTCCCGTGGGTGCCGTCCCGCAACGCGATTAGCGCGATGAGGATCTCGTCCAGGTTCTGCTTGACGATCTCGTCGTCGAATTCGAACGACTCCTCTACTGCCAGCCGTTCCATGACCGAAGACAACACCTGCTCTGGGTCGTCTTCCTGACCGGTCCCGGGGGCCTCGGGTGACGCGGCCTCCAGGTCGTCACCGGCCGAGAGTTCTTGTATCAGCGTATTCACCAGCGGACTCGTACTCACGTTATCTCCGGACATTGGCAATCACTTGGACTCGATCCACACCCATTCCTCTCTACCACGGATATATAATGCCTCTCCCCCGGTTTCCGAGAATGAAAATGGGTATATAAAGGTATTTTCACGTGCTGAAAGAACCCCCTTCGGGACCGGGTGGATCACCTGCCGAGGGGACTTTCTCAACTATGATACGTCCCGCAATATCTTTTTACACAGGTGGACTCTACACGGTATAGTGGCAGAGGAACGTAGTATCGAGGAGGTCCTCGACACGATCGGGGACGAAAACGCACGCGAGATACTCGCGGCGATCAGTATCGAGCCGCGCTCGGCCAAGGAACTGGCCGAGGAGTGTGATCTGTCCTTACCCACCGTCTACCGGCGCATCGAGATCCTCGAGGAACACGATCTCGTCAAAGATCGGACGCTGGTGGCCGACGACGGCAACCACTACAAGATCTACGAGTCGAACTTCGACAGTACCGTCATCTCGCTGGAGGAGGAAGGGGAGTACCGGGTGCGGATCTACCGTGAGGAGAACCTCCCCGACCGGTTCAGCCAGCTCTGGGACGAACTGAACCCCGAGTGAGTGCGGTCGACTGCGAGTGAGTCGGACCCACACTGCCCCGGCGTCCGACGTACCTTTATGTTCGACGGGTGAGCAGTGGCGATATGGTCGAGACGGTGGCGATCGCCCGCGGGATCCTCATTCTCCTGCGACTCGTCACGTTCGGGTTGACGCTGGGGATCACGCTGATCAGCTTTCAGGCCTACCGGAAGAAACAGTCGGAGAAACTCCAGTCGGCGTTCATCGGTTTCGCGTTCATCAGTATGGGTGTCGCGATCACCAACGTCATCACGCAACTGGGTGCCGGTGGGGACCCCTCGTCGCTGACCAACATCTTCCTCCAGATGACCGAGACGATCCCCTTCATCATCGGGTTCGCCATGCTCTACCTCTCGCTGTACCGGTAACTGCCGACGAGGGAAAAATTCGCCCGCGTTCGGATCGGATCGAAGCCACGTTGCTTATGAGTGAGTAGCTCCATTAGTGGTCTAATGACCGACACGACGCCCGAAGTGGTCCGCCTGTTCGGGGGGCCGGGGAGCGGGAAGACCACGGCATTGCTCGACCGGGTCGAACAGTTACAAGAGGAGGGGGCAGACGTTCGCGACATTCTCGTCGTCTCCTATACGCGTGCGGCGGCCGCCGAGATCCGCGAACGCCTCGCGGAGCGGCTGGACATGACGCCGCGTGCCCTCCGTGGGAACGTCTCGACGATGCACGCGAAGGCCTACGAACTCCTCAACCTCTCGCGGGGTGACGTGGTGGGCGAGTCCGACAAGGAGGACTTCTGCGAGGAGTACGGCATCGAGTACGAGGACGAGAACAAGGGCGCACGCCGCCGGAGCGCTCGCTCGACCACCATCGGCAACAAAGTCATCGCGACCAGCCAGTGGCTCCAGCGCACCCGCCGGGACGTGGCCGACTGGTACGACGTCCCCTTCAAGTGGAACGTCGAGAAAGTACGGCTCCCGCCGGAGGAAGACCCCAACTCACAGACGGGGAACAAGTACACGCCGACCTGGCCCTCCGACGACGACCGGATCGACGTCCCCGAGGCCATCCGCGCCTGGCGCGGCTACAAGGGCGAGAACGGCCTCGTCGGCTTCGCGGACATGCTCGAACGCGTCAAGCAGCGCTCGCTGCTCCCGAACGTGGAGTATCTGGTGATCGACGAGTTTCAGGACATCACCACCCTCCAGTACGACGTCTACGAGGAGTGGAAACCGCACATGAAGCGGGTCCTGATCGCGGGCGACGACGACCAGGTCGTCTACGCCTGGCAGGGTGCCGACCCCGACCTCCTGCTCGACGAGGACGTGACCGAAGACGAGGTCCTCCCGAACTCCTACCGGCTTCCCTCGAAGATTCTCAACGTCGTCAACAAGGAGATCAGCCACATCGACAAGCGCCAGGAGAAAGACCTCGAACCGCGCAAGGAGGGCGGGCGCGTCGAGGCCCCGCCGAGGCCCTCGATGCTCGATCTCGTCCGGAACGTCCGCGCCACGCTCGAAGAGGACGAGGACAGCACGTCGATGATCCTCTTCCGGGCGCGCTACCAGATGTTCCAGTTCATCGACGAGTTCATCGGCGAAGGGATCCCCTTCCAGTGTCTGACCGACCAGAGGATGTGGACCGACCGGCTGACCCAGTACGTCCGTGCAGTCGAGGCGCTGGATCAGGACGACCCGGTCACGGCCCTGCAGGCCCGACGGCTGGCGGACATGCTCGCCGACTCCGCGTTCGGGACCGGCGAGCGTGACGACCTCTTCGACGCCATCGACGAGGAACAGGAGGCTGCCGACACCGACGACCTCGCGGAGATCACGGTCGAGGCCGACTTCGTCCGCGAGTTCGTCCCGTTCATGCCCGATCCCCGGGCCGCGGCCGACATGCTCCGGAAGGTCACCAACTTCCAGGAGCGGTCGGTCGACGCCTACTTCTCGGGTGACTACCAGGGGTTGGCGACCGACGCGGTCCGGGTCGGGACGATCCACTCCGCGAAGGGTCGTGAGGCCGACCACGTGTTCCTCGCGACCGACCTCACCGAGAAGGTGGTCGAGCAGATGGCCGCGACCGTCGAACAGGAGGGCCGCGAAGTCCCGGGCGTCGAGGAGTTCACCAAGCACACCGATCCGGTCCCGACCCTGACGGACAACGAGCGCCGCGTGTTCTACGTCGGGATGTCCCGCGCGCGCGAACGGCTGGTTCTCCTCGAAAATCTGGTCGACGGCGCGCCGACGCTGCCCATCGACGTGTTGCTGGAGAACGAACCCTCCGACAAGACCGTCGAGCAACTGCTCGACGAAGCGAAAAACGCCGTCGCGGTCCAGTAACTCACTCCTCCTCGTCGGTCTCGACGACGGAGCTCGCCACGTCCTGCGCAGCGTCGGCTGCCACGTCCGTCGGTTTCGTGACGTACTCTTCGGCGGCGACCATCAGCACGGCGATGGCGAGAAACCCGCCGCCGACGAGCCGGTTTCCGCTGACGAACATGTCCAGGCCGAACAGCGCGACCGGCGCGGCCAGGATCACCGTTCCCATCAGCCCGATCGTGTCGAGGATGCCCAGACCCATCTCGTGCCCGCCTTGGCAGTCGCCGGACAAAAGCGGTGGGTTGTACTCGCGGCAGGTTTTTGATCGCGCCGTGAGTCGGTCCGATATGGTCTCCCGCACGACCCGCGTCACCTTCGTTGCCCTCTCGGTCGCCGCCGCCGTCCTCGTGGTGAGTCTCGCCCTGAACCTCGAAGCGATGCTCCCGTACGGGAGTGCGATCCTGTTCCTGATCGTCTTCCCCGGGCTAAGCCTGCTCGTGCCCCAGCTGTATCTCGCCCGGACGACGGACGATCCGGGGATGCGGACGTGGCACCTCCGGGCCGGCCTCGGAGTCGGCGGCCTCCTGACGCTAGCCGGTGCAAGCTTCGACCCGACGGGCCGGACGGCGTTGCAGGTGATCGGGGCCGGACTGTTGCTCGCCCTCTTCGTCTACGAGGCCGTGCAGGGCTACTACGAGTCTTCGCTGTTCGAGGACGCCAGCGCGGAATGAAAACGGGTTTCGGCCCGCCACTCGTAGGACGGGTATGTTCACCGGCATCGTCGAGCGGACCGGCGAGATCACCGACGTGACCGACGACGAGGGGGGCCGCCGGCTGACGGTCGCGGCCGACCTCGACGACCTGCACCACGGCCAGAGCATCGCCATCAGCGGAGCCTGTCTGACCGTCGAGGAGTTCGGCTCCGACTGGTTCTCCCTGTTTCTCTCCGCGGAGACGCTCGACCAGACGTACCTCGGGGAACTGACCGAGGGCGACCTCGTCAACGTCGAGCGGGCGCTGCCTGCCGACGGCCGGTTCGACGGGCACGTCGTGCAGGGTCACGTCGACGGCACCGCCGAGGTGACAGCTATAGAGCAGATCGACGAGGACTGGGAGTTCCGGTTCTCGATTCCCGAGGAGCTGGAGCGGTATCTCGTCGAGAAGGGATCGGTGACTGTCGACGGGATCAGCCTGACTATCGCTGACCTGGCGTCGCGAAGCGACGCCGAACGAGCGAGCGGCGAGGACGGCGAGCCGCGAGCAGCCGAGGACGATTTCGGCGTCGCGGTCATCCCGGCGACCTACGAGATCACGACGCTCTCGGAGAAGTCGGTGGGTGATCCGGTCCACCTGGAGGTCGACGTGGTGGCCAAATACGTCGAACGCCTGCTGGCGGCGGACGCGGACCTGACGGCGAGTCAGACGCCCTACGCCGAGCGGTTCGAGGATTAGTCCCAGCCCGTGCGATCCAGCCCCGACACGTCCTCGGTTCGGTCGGCCCGGCGGTAGGCGTCGTTGTACTGCGAGAGCTTCCGGAGCAGCAGGTAGACGAACAGGCCGTCGTAGAGGACGACGAAGCTCAGGAAGACGACGAACGAGTCGACGGCGGTCGCGCCGGCGACTACCGGGACCAGCACCGAGGCAGAGACGTTGTAGGTCGCGTGGATGATGGCGGCGATGAGCAGCCCCTTCACGACGATGGGGCCGGCGTCGTCGGGGTTGAACTTCGCGAGGCCGAGGTAGTAGCCGGCGAAGGCCGAGTAGATGACGTGACCGGGGCCGGCAAGCGCCCGGATCGTGGCGATGTCCGAGCCGGCCTGGATCAGATTCATCCCCGGGGCCACCGACTGCAGGGAGTTGGTGATGTAGAGGGCGTTCTCGATGGTCGCGAAGCCGAGGCCCGCGACGGCCCCGTAGACCGCGCCGTCGATCACCGCGTCGAACTTCGGCGAGCGGTAGGCGTACATCCGGACGGCGAGTAGTTTCACGGCCTCCTCGACGGGGCCGACGACGAGGAAGTAGAGCGCGATCAGGCCCAGGATGGGAACCAGACCGAACCCGGAGCCGATAACCTGGACGGAGGTGCCGACGGAGTCGTTGAGGATCCCGGCGAAGTTCGCGAACAGGATCCCAAGCAGGAAGGTCACGACCAGTATTTCGAGCGGCTCGGCCGTCGTCACGTCGGCTCGCCAGAGGTACGCGGCGAGGACGAACGCCGGCACGACCGAGAGGGCGACGAACACGCCGACCCGTGGGTCGACCAGCAACCCGAACCCACCGAGCAGAAACTGGAGTCCCAGGATGAGGACCGCGACGACGATGACGGTCCATCGGAGCCCGACGATACCGGCGTGATAGAGTTGCTGGGCGAACCGGTCGAGTCCCGAGCGCACCTCCCACTCGGAGATCTCGTAGAGGTCTATCGACCCGTCGTCCATCGACTCCACCGGGTCCCGTCGGTCGTCCATATCCGTGGGTCGGACGACGCACACCTAACGCTTTGGCTCCGGCCTCGCTCAGTCGACCGCCGCTTTCGCGGCGTCGCCGAGCAGTCGCAGGGCGACCGCCCCGAGAACGAGATTACAGGCCACCAGAACGGCCACGGCGGGGACGACGGTGTTCCAGAGCCCGCCGAAGGCGGTCACGTCGAACACGCTCAGCACGTCCCGGCCGAGCATGAGCGCCCGGATGCCGTCGACGCCGTAGGTGATCGGGTTGGCGACGGCGACCGCCCGAATCCAGCCGGGCAGGACGGACAGCGGGAGGAAGGCACTGGAGACGAACAACAGCGGGAAGGTGAGCAGGTTCGCGATCATGATCGTCGCCTCCCGGTCGCGGGTTACCAGCGCGACGACGTTCGAGTACGCCATAAACAGGCCGCCGAAAAGCACCGTGACGGCGACGATGCCAACCAGTCCCGGCAAGCCCGTCCGAAGGTACCCCGCCGTCCCGGCATCCGTCGTGAGCGCCAGCATGGCATAGCCCAGCGAGAGGATTATCAGCGTCTGGACGACGATGCGGACGACCTCCGAGCAGACCTTGCCCAGAAACATCGCGCCCCGGTGCATCGGGGAGACGAGCGTCTTCTCGAACATCCCGGTCTCCATGTCGTCGACCAGCCCGATCCCGGAGACGGCGGCCGCGGCCAGCGCCGACTGGATCACGATGGCTGGCGTGAGGTAGGTGACGTAGTGAACGTCGCCGACGGTCGCGGCGAGCGCTGGACCGGCGACCGCACCCAGCACTTCGGCCATCAACACGAAGAAGACGACCGGCTGGACCAGCGAACTGAACGTGACGTAGGGGTTCCGGGAGGTCTTCCGGAGCCAGCGGGTCAGGCTGATCCGCATGTCCCCGACCGGCCCGTTCCCGTCAGCCCGCCGGGCGGTGTCGCTCCCGGCGTCGTCAGCGTGACTCATCGAGCCACCTCCAGTTCCCGGGTCGCACTGTCCTCGACCGATTCGAGGTCCTCGTCGGTGAGCCGGAGGAACACGTCGTCGAGTGTCGGTGACCGCACGTCGAAGCCGGTGACGGCGACCCCCACCGAATCGAGCGCGCGGAACAGCCCGCCGATCCCGTCTCTGGCGTTCTCGGCCGTGATTGTGAGCCCGTCGTCAGTGGGTTCGACGGTCGGGTCCTCGAAGACGCCCGACCGGTACACTGCTCGTGTCGCCCGATCCCTGTCGGCGGCGTCGACGAGGGTCACGTCGAATACGTCGCCACCGACGGCCGACTTCAGGGCGGCCGGTGTGTCGGTGGTGACGACCACGCCGTCCCGGAGCAAGGCCAGTCGGTCACAGAGTCGGTCCACCTCTTCGAGGTACTGGGTCGTCAGGAACACCGACGTCCCGCGGTCGTTAATCGACTGCAGGTACTCCCAGAACTGGAGCCGCGCTTCGGGGTCGAGGCCAGTCGTCGGTTCGTCGAGGAAGACGACCGGCGGCCGGTGGACGAGGACGGTCGCGGCGTCGAGCCGTTTCTGCATCCCGCCGGAGAACGTCTCCGCACGCTCGTCGGCCACCTCATCCAGCCCGACGAGTTCGAGCAGGTCGGCGATTCGCTCGTCCCGCTCGGCTTTCGGGACGCCGTAGACCTCACAGGTGTACCGCACGTTCTCGCGGGCGGTCAGTTCCTCGTCGACGCTGGTCTCCTGAGCCATGTAGCCGATGGACTCGCGGACGGCCTGTGGCTCCTCGGTGGTGTCGTACCCGTTGATCCGCACCGAGCCCCGTGTCGGGTGCAACAGCGTCACGAGGGTCTTGATCGTGGTCGTTTTGCCGGCACCGTTCGGGCCGAGGAAGCCGAAGAACTCCCCGGCACCGACCGCGAGGTCGACGCCGCGGACGGCCTCGGTGCCGTCGGCGTAGGTGACGTGGACGTTCTCTGCTTCGATGGCGAGGTCACCTGTCGGCGGGTCGGCCCTGTCCGTCTCGGTCGCTGGGCGTGTCGATTGCATCGCTGGACGCAGTGGTATCCCACCGACCGGGCTAACCCTGACTCTCAGCCGTCCGGCCGTTTAAGTATCAGTCGGGGAGTGGCGGCCAGGTCGAGGCGACAGTCGTCTCGATGACGTGGGCCTGGGCGCGCCGGAGGCGTTCGGATAGCGCGGAGGCAGTGATCCCCAGCTCCGCGGCTACGTCGTCCAGCGAGGCCATCCGTGGGATCTCGAAGTAGCCCATCTCGTAGGCGGTCCGGAGCGCTTCCTGCTGGCGGTCGGTCAGGCCCTCGCCCGGGGCCTCGGGTTCGCCGTCGCGGGTGAGCCGCCGGAGCCGAAAGCCCGCGTTCACCTGCCAGAACTCGCGGAACTGATCGAATGCGTCGCGGTCGGCGAACCAGCCGGCCTGGATCCACCCGGTCGGCGTGGCCTCGATGCGCTCGATCAGTGCGTCAGTGGTCGCTAGCTCGCGCAGTCCGTCCAGGTCTTCGATGGCGTCGCCGAGCGTCCCCTCCAGACTCGTGGCGGGGACGGTCTGGTACTGCCGTGTCTCGCCCGCCTGCCCGACGAGCGTGTAATCGGCGACGAACGCTGCGGACTCGAAGGCCCGTTCGATCTCCTCGATCTCCCCGCCGGACACGTACGCGACGAACAGCGGCCAGTTCCCGTGATTGTACTGGATCTTCAGATCCAGTTGCGTCTCGGGAACGGCCTTCGCAACCGACACGAGCGGGAGCGCCTCACAGGCAATCTCGAATTCGGCGACCAGTCCCATGCCCGACAGATTCCCGCCCCGTCAGTTGTGCGTGTCGGACCGCGTCGATGTGTGCGGGTAATTCTCTCACCAGCCGTATGATTAAACAGTATAATTCCGTTTAAGGGGCAGCGTTTTACGTGCGAATCGGAGACTGGCTGGTAATGACACGCTACAGCGCCAGTCGGGGGATCATGTACTCGGCCCCGCCGGCGAACGACGAGGACGAGGAGGCGGTCGAGGCGGCGACGGCGGCCGAAAGCGGAGACCCGGCGGCCGCGGACGATTAGAGAACTCGGGCGGAGCGAGCGATACGCGCGACTCCGAACGGAGACGTTTTTTCGCGCAGGCGCTAACGGGGAGTAATGACTGTGACTGCAGGCGTCGTCGCCGTGCAGGGCGACGTGAGCGAACACGCCGGGGCTATCGAGCGGGCAGCCGCCGCTCACGGCGAGGACGCCGAGGTGCGGGAGATCCGCGAGTCGGGCATCGTCCCGGAGTGTGACCTCTTGCTGTTGCCCGGCGGCGAGTCGACGACCATCTCCCGACTCCTCCACAGCGAGGGGATCGCGCCGGAAATCGTCGACCACGTCGCGGCGGACAAGCCGGTCCTGGCGACGTGTGCGGGGTTGATCGTCCTGTCGACGGATGCCAACGACGACCGCGTCGAGACGCTGGATCTGGTTGACGCGACCGTCGAGCGCAACGCCTTCGGCCGGCAGAAGGACAGCTTCGAGGCACCACTGGACGTGGTGGGACTCGACGATCCCTTCCACGCCGTGTTCATCCGCGCGCCGCTGATCGAGTCGGTCGGTGAGGCCGAGGTACTGGCCGAGTGGGACGGCCGACCGGTCGCGATACGGGACGGCCCGGTCGTCGGGACCTCCTTCCACCCGGAACTGACCGACGACGCGCGGATCCACGATCTGGCCTTCTTCGCGGAGAACTGACCGGCGGGCCGGGAGCCGGGGTTTTTGCCCACGCACGCCCTCCGATCGGGTATGGACGCGACAATCGAAGGCGTACGGGTCGCCGGCACGCCTACGGGGCCGGTGCCGGTCGTCCTGCTCGCGGTCGAGGGCGAGTCGGACCAGTTGCCGATCTTCGTCGGCTTCGACGAGGCCGCGAGCATCGCCCGCGGGCTCGATGCCGAGGACGTGGGTCGGCCGCTGACCCACGACCTCGCGCTGGATCTCGTCGAGGAACTCGGTGGCCGGATCGAGCGCGTGGTCGTCAGCGACGTGGACGAGGGGACCTACATCGCGGACCTCCACGTCGCGACACCTCGGGAATCGGTCGTAATCGACGCACGGCCGAGCGACTCGCTGGCGCTGGCCGCCCGGACGAACGCGCCGGTGGCGGTCGACGAATCGGTCTTCGAGGAGGGCCGACGCGACCCCGGGGAGTTCGAAGAGATGGACGACATCCGCGAAGTGATGGAAGTTTAGTCGCCGCGTCCGAAGGTCGGGCATGGACGACACCGACGCCGTGCTCGACGAGCTGTTCGCGGTGATCGAGGACCGCAAGGAGACCCTGCCCGAGGACTCCTACACCGCCTCGCTGTTCACCCACGAGAAAGGCGAGAACGCGGTGCTGGAGAAACTCGGCGAGGAGTCGACCGAACTCCTGCTGGCGGCCAAAGACGACGACCACGAGGAGATCGCCCACGAGGCCGCCGACATCGTCTACCACATGCTCGTCTTGCTCTCGATGAAAGGGATGGACGTGTCGGACCTGCGGGCGGAGTTGCGGGAGCGGCGGTAGCGTTATCTCCCCACCAGCCCGCCGACCGCACCCCCGATGGCGCTGTCGATTGCCAGAACCAGCGCGACGACGGCCCCGAAGACGAACACGCCGGCGCCCAGCAGGCCGGCGGCCGGGCCGACGACGACACCGCCCACCAGCCCAGCGCCGAGGCCGAACAGGACGGCCAGCACGATCCCACCGATCGCGCCCGCGAGCAGGCCGTGCCAGAGGCCGCTCCCGATCCCACCGCCGGCGACGTAGCCCGCGGCGAACCCGCCGAGCAGACCCGCGCCGATGTGGCCGATCACGGGGATGGCGAAGGCGAAGATCCCGGCGACGATACTCACGAGGAAGCCGATACCGACGGCGCGCCAGTCTGTCATGGCCCCACTGTCGGCCGCCGCGTGGAAAACGAAACCGTCGAGGTCGCCGTCGGGTGGTCGCTCGTTCGTTGCGGGCTGGAGGCCACGGCGGCGCGAGTGGGGGCCAAGGGACGCGCTTTTATGCCCGAACCGTCTACGAACGCCAACATGATTCTCGAGGACCTCCCGACGACGCCCACGTCGGAGGAGCTGATCGACCAGGCGTTCTCCCGGGCAGCTCGCGCAGGCCGGGCCAAATCCGGCTACGATGCCCAGCAGTCGATGCTCCAGACCGCAGCGAACGTCGTCTCGGACAACCTCGAGAACGTCGTCACCGCGTGGCCCGACATCGACGAACTCGATCCGTTCTACCGCGAACTGATCGATGCCCTCGTGGGTATCGACGACCTGCGCCAGCATCTCTCGGAGATCAGCTGGGCCAGCCGGAAGGCAGGCGACATCCGCGACGAGTACCAGAGCCGCTTCCGCGAGGTCGACGCCGACGGGGCCAAGAAACTCCGCAAGCAGGCCTTCGCCCGCATGGCCGACGTGGTCGAGGAGGTCGAGGACGACCTGCTCGCGGTCAACGAGGCCCGCAACACGCTGCGTGAGCTGCCGGATATCCGGCCCGACGAGCCGACCATCGTCGTCGCGGGGTACCCCAACGTCGGCAAATCGTCCTTCGTCAACCGGGTGACCAACGCCCGCAACGAGACGGCCTCCTACCCGTTCACGACGACCGAGATCCGCGTGGGCCACATCGAGCGCGATCACATCCGGTATCAACTGGTGGATACCCCGGGGCTGCTGGACCGCCCGCCGGAGGACCGCAACGAGATCGAATCCCAGGCCGTGAGTGCGCTGGAACACCTCGCCGACGCCATGCTCGTGATGGTCGACGCGAGCGGCGAGTGTGGGTACCCCCTCGACGTGCAACTGGAACTCCGGGACGCGCTGGAAGCGCGCTTCGCGGACGTGCCGGTGCTGACGGTCTGTAACAAGAGCGACCGCTCGACCGACGTGGAGGCCGACCACTACATGAGCGTCACCGAGGGTGAGAACATTCAGGGGACGCTCGATGCAGCGGTCGAGGCGGTCGGGTACGAACCGGAACTGCCCTACGACGACCGGTAGTCAGTCGGCTTGCTCGATGGTGACGTAGCGGACCTGCGTCCGTACGTCGTGGCCGGCCCCGTCGTCGACTGCAGTGTCGATTCGCTCGGCGAGTCCGCCGACCGCTTCCCCGTTCTCGGGTGGCACGCCGACGGTCACGACGACCCGATCGGGCCGGCTCAACAGGATCCCGTCGGTGAACTCGACTTGCGTGTCCAGGTGTGTCGCCCGCTCGTTCTCGGCGACGACGCCCTCGACGCCGTCGCGAATGTCCGCCTCGGTCTCGGCGTTCTGGAAGGAGTTGTAGGTGACACCGCCGAGGAAGACCGAGAGGACGGCGATGGCGACCGCGAGGATGGCGACGCGTTTCAGCACGGCGCTTCGAGCCTCGTCGAGTCGGAACCAGTGGCGGGGTCGGTAGCCGTTGTACCAGAGGACGGCGATGGCGGCGACGTTGATCGAGAGCCCGTTGACCAGGGCGAGGACGCCGGAGCCGATGCTGACCATCGGGAGGCCCCACGCGATGCCGATCCCGACGGTGGCGGCCGGCGGGATCAGTGCCACGGCGATCATGACGCCGACGATGGCCGCCGAGACGCCCGAGGACAAAGAGAGCGCGCCCGCGACGCCGGCACCGAGCGCGACGGCGAGCGAGAGGAAGTCGGGTGCCAGTCGCTCGCGGATCTCGGGGACTTCGGTGATCTCGATACCGGGCGGTATGAGGTGAGCGTACCGGACGAAGACGGCGAAGGCGGCGGCGCTGACGACCGCCAGCGACATGCCGAGCACCTGGAGCTTGACGCCGCGGTTGAACAGTTCCTGCTCGTCGAGCACCGTGCCGACGCTCGCGGCCATCGCCGGGCCGATCAGTGGGGCGATGACCATCGAGCCGACGACGACGGCCGGGGAGTCGAGCAACAGGCCGGCGGTGGCGATGATGGCGCTGATGACCGTCATCGTCGCGTAGATTCGGAGCGCCGGCGCGAGTTCCTCCGCCCGAGTCTGTAACTCCTCACGGGCGATCCGTCCCTCGTCGACTTCTTCCTCTTCGGCGTACCGGTCCTCCAGTTCCTCGAACCGGCGGGAAACGACGGTGCTGGCCTCGACGACGACGGTGTAGGCTTCGTCGTCGATGCCCGCCTCCCGGAGCCGTTCGAGTACGGGTTCGACCGCGGGGTTGGGCAGCGGCACGTGGACGATGGCCGTGAACTCCCGGCCGCTGGTCTCGTCGGTGACGACGTAGTCGACGCCCTCGTCGTCGAGCGCCCCGAGGACCGTCTCGCGTTTCCCCGTCGGGATTGTCACCTGGAGGAGTCGCACACTCGCTCCTCGAACGGGGAGGGGAAATACGTGGTGGGCCGTGGTGACCGTCTCGACCCCGTCCGTCGGAAACAGCGGCCCTTATCCGCGTGAGCCGTCTACGCTCGTCCATGTTCGATTCGCGGCCGGATCGCAGCGCGGAGGTCGTCCTCGTGGGACGCTCGAACGTCGGGAAGTCCACGTTGATGCGCGAACTGACCGGGCACACCTTCGACACGGGCCAGCGGCCGGGTGTCACCCGCCAGCCCAACCACTACGACTGGAACGCAGAGGACTTCGTCATCACCGACCTCCCCGGCTTCGGGTTCATGAAAGGCGTCCCCGACGAGGTCCGCGAGGAGATCAAAGACGACATCGTCGCCTACCTCGAACGCCACGCCGAGCAGATACTCGTCGCCGTCCTCGTGGTCGACGGCAAAGCCGTCATCGACATCATCGACCGCCACTCCGGTCCCGACGAGATCCCACACGACGTGGAGATGTTCCACTTCCTGCGCGAGATGGGCATTCCCGTCGTCGTCGCGGTCAACAAGATGGACAAGGTCGACGACCGCGACGAGCGACTGGACGCCCTCTGTGACCGACTCGGACTGCTCCCGCCGTGGCAACAGTGGCAGGAGACGATCGCCCCGATCACCGCCAAGCGCGGCTCCATCGAACCCATGACCGAGGCCGTCCGCAACCACCTCCACGAACAGCAACGCGACGATCTCTTTACCTTTTTCTGACAGGGTTAATTCCGCCGTATTATATCGCGTGAAAAATACGGGGGATGATCGAGTCGCGGATCTATCCGGCGATGGAGATCGTCGTTACTCGGTGGGAGCGTAGAAAACGGGGGGTAGAGGGGGATGTTGGGGGGTGGCACCCGAAAATTGGGTGCGCTCGAAGTTTAGAGCCTGATAATAATGAACCTTCCGGCTGACGACCCTCGTGACAAGTGTCGAACATTCTCGGACGGTCGATCGCGTAGTCGGTGGCGAGGCGACCGCCGCTCGGATCGGGGTGGTGAAAGGGCTTAGTGGGCCGGCCGCCAATGGGGAGGCGTGACAACGCCCGCATCCGAGACCGAGACGCCCGCGCCGACCGTTCGTGAGGCGGTCCAGGCGGATCTGCTCGCGGTGTACCGGATCGAGAAGGCCTCGTTCCCCCAGCCGTGGCCCTTCGCCGCCTTCCAGCGGTTTATCGGGGAACCGGGCTTTCTGATCGCGGAGGTCGGGGCCGGGGTCGCGGGTTATATCGTCGCCGACTCGATCCCCAACCACGGGCGGCCGCTGGGCCACGTCAAGGACCTCGCCGTCCACCCCGACCAGCGGGGCCAGGGCGTCGGCTCCACGCTGCTCCGGCGGGCGATGGGCGTCATGCGCGCCGAGGGCGTCGCCGAAGTCAAACTCGAAGTCCGGGAGGGAAACGACGCGGCGCGGGACCTCTACGAGTCGTTCGGGTTCGAACACCGGCGGACCGTCCCCCGCTACTACGACGACGGCGAGAACGCGCTCGTGCTGGTCGCCGACCTGTAAGGTCTATCCGTCCGCGGGCGTACGCTCGGGTATGGGATACACCTGTCCGGTGTGTGCGGACCCACAGGCCGACGCCGAACATCTGGCGAACCACCTCGCCTTCACCGCCATGCTCGGCGACGACGACCACGAGGCCTGGCTCGAAGAACACGCGCCCGACTGGGACGAGGCCGACGCCGACGCCCTGGCCGCGACCGTCACCGAACTCGCCGAGGAGACCGACTACCCGCAGGTCTTCGAAGACACAACGGATCACGATCACGATCACGACCACGAGCGCTCCGGCGCGCTGTTCGACGACGAGACCCCGGCCGTCGAACGCGGACGCGAGCGCGCGCAGGACCTGAGCGGCCTCGACGGCGCGGACGAGGAGATTCTGGAGGAAGCCCGAGAGATGACTCGGCAGATGCGGGATAGCGAGGACGAGCGAAGCGAGTCCTCGGACACGGCGAGCGGGGAGGACGAGCGGAACGCCGCCGACGGCGACGAGTCGGCCGACTCCGAAACCGAGTAACGGGAGCGAGTCACAGGTCCGGGTATGCACACCGAGGGAGTGTTCGCGCCGGAGACGGCGGCCGAGGCCCGGGAGCGGTACGCGGCCGTCGGCCCGGCCGCCCAGACCAGCGTCCGGGAGGTCGCCAAGGCGATGGATTTCGACAGCGAGGAGTACGAGGACCGCGTCACGGGATCGGTCGTCGCGACCGCCCACGAGGCCATCTTCGCCTCCCTGCTCGAAGTGACCGTCGGCACCGCCGCGGAGTTCGAGGTGTGGTGTGAGGACCACCCCGACTACGAGCGGGAAGTGATCGGCAACGAGAACGTCGACCGCGTCGTCTGGCACGCGACTCCCTTCGCCGAGACGGTCGTCGCGGCCACCTTCCAGGAGCGGGAGGGGGCGGCCGTCGGGACGCTCCGCCGGCAGGCGTTCGGCAGCGTCTATCGCGAGGTCGTGACTGGCGAGTAGGGCGGCCGGTTCCGCTATCGTTTTTCGGCCGGCGCACCGAGGGACGGGTATGCGACAGATCACGCGCCGGGTGACGCTTGCGATCCTCGTCGCGATCGTCCTGTTGCTCGCGCTCGGTGCTCTCCCCGGGTATCTCAAATCCGGCGATCCATACTACGTGACGGCGACGGCCACGGACGACCGGACGGCCGTCCCGGCGGACGCGCTCGCACCGAATCGCTATCCCTACACGACGGCCGCGCTGGCGAACGCGACCGGCAACGGGACCGAGAACGCCACGGGCCGCTCGGGGCCGTACTGGAAGGGACCAGTGGGGTTCAAGGGCGCGTTCACGCACTCGCCGTTCGACGAGATCGACGCGATACGGGGGCGCAACGCGTCCGCGGCAACCGACTCGGCCGTGTTCGTCCGCGCGAACGGCACCGTTTACCGACTGGAGGTGACACAGACCCCATGACCGACGATCCGACGCACCGACGGTTCGAGTCCGAGGATCACCCCGCTCGCGAACCCGCGGACTTCGACTGGCCCGTGCTGGAGTCGGCCGCCGAGTACGAGACCGGCTGGTACACCGGCGGCTACGACCGCGTCGGCCAGCCCGACGGCTCCGAGAAACGCTACTACTGGGCGGATCTGCCCGCCGCCGTCGTGATCGTGGCGGTCGTCGACGGCGGGGCCGTCCCGAGCGTGGCCACGGCTGAATCCACGACCGCTGACGACGACCGCGACCACCTCGTCGTGGTCGACCAGTACCGGCCCACCATCCGCGAGCAGTGTCTCGAACTCCCCGCGGGCATCGTCGAGGACGGCGAGAGCTACACCGACGCCGGCCGGCGGGAACTCCGCGAGGAGACCGGCTTCGAGGCCGCCGGCGTCTCCCTGATCGAGGAGTTCTGGTGTTCGACCGGCGTCCTCCGGCACCGCCGGGGCATCGTCTTCGCCGAGGGACTGGAACCGACCGAGACGGACCTCGACGACAACGAGTTCCTCAGCGTGACGACCGTCCCCGTCGACGAGGCGCTGGACGTGGCCCGGGAGGAACCGTCCAACGACGCCACGATCGAGGGGATCCTGCTGGCACAGGCGGAGGACCTGCTGTGATCGACGAGATCACGCCCGAGGAACTCGCGGCGCTGCTCGACGCCGACGAACCCGTGCGGATCGTCGACATCCGATCGCCGGCCGCGTTCCGTCGCGGGCACGTTCCCGGCAGCGAGAACGTCCCGTTCCCCCAGTTGCCGACCCGGGTCGACGAGTTCGCCGGTGCGGACCGCATCGTGACGGTCTGTCCCCACGGCCACGACAGCCTCCGGGCCGGTCGGTTGATCGTGTCTTCCGAGGCCGTCGACGACGCAACGGTCCAGAGCCTGGCCGGTGGGCTGGAAGCGTGGGACGGCGAGGTAGAAGCGGGCGCCGACGGGCGGGCGGACGACGAGGGTCCTGCTGCTCCGTTCTGAGCGAACGAGGGTGTACTGGGGCCGGCGAACCGCCGGCGAGGAGAGCGATCAGGCCACGTTGAAGCCCTTGTCGCGGAGGAAATCCTCGACGCGTCCGGTGTGGTTGCCCTGGAGCTCGATGGAGCCGTCTTCGACCGTGCCCCCGCAGGCGAACTTCGATTTCAGGTCCGAAGACAGGCTGTCCATGTCCACGTCGTTGGGATCGAACCCTTCGATGACCGTTACCTCTTTACCGTATCGGCGCTCGTCGATGCGGATGCTGATCTCCTGGGACTCTTTGGCGACGTCCTCACAGACGCAGAGCTCCTCGGGCAGCCCGCACGTCGAGCAGACTTCCGACATTACAACTCTGTCCTACGAAACCGACGTATTAAACACCTTCGGGACCGGCGGAAGCAAGCCCCGCGAGCCGGTTTCCGCGGTCACCCGAAGGGCCCCGTCCGCTCGCCGACGATCTCGTTCGCCGCCGCCACCGCGTCGTCGGCGACCGATCCCGTCACCTCCCCCGCGTACCGCGCCCGTTCGTGGAGTCGATACACCCGTTCGACGGGCTCGTCGGCGTCGATGGCCGACAGGTACTGCCGCGGGGTCTCCCCGTCCCGGCGCGGTCGCTCCTCACGGGCGAGGACGTACTCGGCGCGCTCGAAGGCCCGCTGCACGTCACTCCTCGGGTCGGTCCGTGGCTGCCAGCGGAGCCACACGGCCCGGTAGGCGCGCTCGCCCAGGCCCACCCGGCGTGCGCCCGCGACGACGCCGCCGAGTACCACGAGCGTGAGCGCAGCCTCCTCCCGAGACGGCGGTTCCGGTAGCGGGAGGCCGCCGCCATCGTCGCTCGTCGTCCGGTCCGGAGTCCCGTCGGCGGTCTGCGTCCGGATCGGCTCCGGCGTCGGGACGGGTGTGTCCGGAGTCGACTCGCCCACCGTCTGGGCCGGGGTCGACGGCGGTTCGGTCGTCGGCTCGGGGTCGTCGTCCACCTCCCCGAGGTCGTCCCCGCCGCCGTCGTCGATTTGCTCCTGCTCCGCGGCCTGTCGCGGGTCGGCCGGTGTCGGATCGAACCGCACCCAGCCGACGTCGGGGAAGTAGACCTCGACCCAGGCGTGGGAGTCCAGCCCCCGGACCTGGTACTCGTCGTCGCCGACCCGTTCGCCCGTGGTGTACCCGGTGACGAACCGCGCCGGGATGTCCTGGGTCCGGAGCATCGTCACCATCGTCGTCGCGAAGTAGGTGCAGTACCCCTCGTTCATCTCGAACAGGAAGCCATCGGCGATCTCGCCGTCGGGCCGCTCCACGTCCAGCGAGTAGCCCTTCTCCCGTTCGAGGTAGGACTCGACCGCTCTGGCCGTCTCGTAGGGCGTGTCGGCGTCGGCCGCGTCCTGAATATCCCGGGTCTGTGTCGCGACCCGGTCGGGCGTACTCGCAGGGAGGTTCGTGTACTGGGACTCGATCCGCTCGGGGTAGTCCTCGCCCGCCCGCTGGAGTCGGGCCGGGGACGTCACCGGCTGGCGGCTGACGACCGTGTAGGTGTCCCCGGGCGAGAACGACCCCGTCGGCTGGAGGCCGCCCAGCGAGGTGACCGACGTGTCCTCTGCCACGTCGTCACCGACGCTGACCGGCTTCCAGGCCGCCGGCATGGCGTTCAGGTTGGACTCGATCGTAACCGCCTGTTCGACGGCCTGGCTCTCCCCCGGGGGGCCGCGCATCTCGCCACGATAGCTCACGGTCGATCCGGTCCGGACCCAGCCGTCGCCGGTGTAGCGGTCGTACGCGCCGGTCCGCCAGTAGGTCGGCCGCTCGCTCTCGACGGTGAACCGGACCTCCTCCGAGAGGCTGATCGACCCCTGGATCGAGACGCGCTTGTCGGAGTCGATCAGACTCCCCTCGATGGTGTCGGTGCCGCCGTCCCCGAACAGCCCGAACGGCGTCCCCGCCCCGCCGGGGACGACGCTGACGGTCATCGTCACGACCACCATCGCCGCGAGCACGACCGCCATCGTCTCGACGGCCCGATCGGTCCCGCCGAACCGTTCGAGCCGACCGAACCCGACGGTCCCGACCGCACCCAGCGCACCCAGCAACGCGACCAGCGTCTCCACGTCGCCCGTGAGGACGAAGAAGGTCAGCGCGGCCCCACCGACCAGCGCCGTCCCGACGTACCGCCGCCGGAGCGCCAGGTACCACGTCAGGAAGACGGGCGCCGGCGTGTACGCCAGCGCGAAAAGCTCGATCATCTGGAGGCGCAACACCGACAGTCCCAGAAACAGCGACACCACGTCGCCGACGATGCGGTCCTGCTGGGCGAGCACGTCCGCCGGCAGTGCCGCCGCGTACGTCCCCAGGCCGACCACCAGTAGCGCCAGCCCGACGGGCAGGGCCGTCCACGCCCCGACGACCCGCGACAGCCCCGTCGCCACCACCAGTGTCGTCGCCACGACCAGCAAGAATGTATTGGGATCGCCGACCACGTCGATGATCCCGTACAGCGGGAAGGTGAAGGAAAACAGCAGGACGCCCGCCGACAGCAGGGCCAGCCCGCGCGGTTCGAAGACCGCGGTCCAGGGCCGCCGCGCCGCGTCGAGCGCTCCCTCCGCGGTCGCCCCTCCGGTGTCGGTACTCATCGCGACACCTCCCGTTCGGCCGTTGGGGTTCCGACTGCGGCGTCGCCGATACCGTCGCTGTCACTTTTATCCCTGTCCGCCGTCGCCTGCGCCCGCTCGCCGTCGTCAGCGGGTGATTCCGGCGGTGTGGAGCCGATAGAGAGCCGGTGATCCTGTCCGTCGATGGTCGCGGTCACGCCCTCGTCGTCGGCGGTGAGGACCACGTCCGCCCCCTCCCGGGCCGGTCGGGCCGGCTGTCCCGAACCCGTGCGCGCGAGCAGTTCGAGGACGCGTCGCCGCTGGGCGCGCCCCCGACCGGGCGACACCTCGCCGGCTGGACAGGCTACTCCGACCGACAGGCCCCGATCGAGCGCCAGCACCGCGAGACTGGCCGCGGCCGACGCCATCGCGTCGTCGTGGCCCGTCGTGGCCCCCGCCGCGATCGAGAGCGTCGACTCGCGTTGCTCGCTGACGAACTGCTTGACGACGAGGTCGTCCCCGCTGTGCTTGGCGCTGGATTTCCAGTGGACGTCCCGGAGCGGGTCGCCCGGCGCGTACTCCCGGATCGTGTCGAAGGCCTGCCGGTCGGTCGCCGTCTCCTGACCGAGCAGGCGCGCGACGGCGTCGTCCTCGCGCAGGTCCACGAGCGGCGGGTAGACCAGCGCCGTCGCGCTCCCCTCGGGTTCGAAGGAGCGCACGAACAGGCCGAGCACGTCGGTCACGACGACGCGTGGCGGTCCGAGGTCCCACGCGCCCCGCGCCCCGAGTTCGATCTCGTACTCGACGGTGGCCGGGAGCGTCACCCGGCGGTCGTTCCCCTCGGCCGCTACGCCCGGCGGTACGGCGTCGGTCACCCGCGCGAGCGCCCCACCGTCGACGGTCAACGCGACGGTACGTGACTCGCCGGGATGGCCGGGGGCGGGGTCCTCGCGGTCGATCTCCGGCCGGCCGGCGCGGTACACCTGGAGGACGCTCACGAGCAGTGCGATCAGCGCGGGCGCGGCCAGCGCGTTCAGCGCCCGGGCACCCGAGGCGGACGCCATCAGGATCGACCCGACGGCCACGCCGACCACGCCGACGGTGCGCCAGGTCGGTCTCATTCTACCGGAACGGTCGAAAGCGTCTCGGCGACGACTTCCTCGCCGGTCCGCTCGCCCGTCGCCGTCTGGACCCGGTGGGGCATGATCGCCCGCGCTTCCGTCTGCACGTCGTCGGGAATCACGTAGCTCCGGCCCGCGAGCGCCGCCCGCGCCTGAGCCGCCCGCAGGAGCGCGATGGATCCCCGTGGACTCACGCCCAGCTGGGCCTGTTCACGGGTGTACTCGGCGAGCCGAGTGACGTAGCCCCGGACCGGCTCCTCGACGGTGACTCTGCTGACCGCCGTCCGGGCGGCCTGGAGGTCCCCGAGCGTGGCCACCGGCGAGAGGTCCTCGATGGGGTGGTCCCCCACCACGCGGCCGAGCATCTCGGCCTCCTCGTCGGTGTCGGGGTAGCCGAGGTGGAGTTTCTTCATGAACCGGTCGAGTTCGGCCATCGGGAGCTCGTAGGTCCGGTCGCGCTCGACCGTGTTCTGGGTCGCGATCACGGTGAAGGGATCGGGCATCTCGTGGGTCTCGCCGTCGACGGTGACCTGCTGTTCCTCCATGGCCTCCAGCAGGGCGCTCTGGGTCTTGGGTGGTGCGCGATTTATTTCGTCGCCCAGCACGACGTTGGCGAACACCGGGCCGGGCCGGAAGTCGAACTCGCCGGTCTTCTGGTTGTAGACGTTGACGCCGGTGATGTCGGAGGGCAACAGGTCCGGCGTGAACTGCACGCGTTTGAACGAGCCGTCGAAGGAGGCGGCGATGGAGCGGGCGAGCATCGTCTTGCCGACGCCGGGGACGTCCTCCAGCAGGACGTGCCCGCGGCCCAGCACCGCGGTGAGGATGTGTTCGATCTCCGCGTCGTGGCCGACGATCACCTCGCCGACGTTCTCGGCGACTCGGCGGGCGAGCGCGCCGGCTGCCTCGACGCCCTCGTCTGCCTCCTGTCCTACCGTCGATGTGTCTGCGTCAGTCATGGATAGCGGGGATTGGGGGCGAGTCACGGGTCCACGGCGGACCGTAACCTGTCTCGTCGAACCGGCCGAACGAACCGCTGGCTCGGAGGTAGCGTCCGGCGAGCCAGCGACCGTCGGTGCCGTTCACATGCGCCGTTCGGGCCGGTCCCACGTAATATTGCTGTATCAGTCGGCTGACCATCACCACTCCTTGCAGTCGGCACAGACCAGGTCGTCGCCGTCCCGCCAGCGGCGGTCGGTGGACTCGCCACAGGACACACACTCGGCGCCGTCTCCGCTCCAGGCGTACGTCGACGCGGCCGGCGTGACGCCGTCGGGTTCGTCACCCGCGTCACCCTCGTTCCCATCGCTCCCCGTACCGCTCGCGGATTCCGAGGACTCACTGCGTTCGTCCTCGCCCCTCGCGGGTCGTCCTTCCCCGCTCGCGGATTCCGAGGACTCACTGCGGTCGTCCTCGCTATCGCCGCTCGCGTCCACGAACTCCTCCAGCGAGGCGTCGTCCATACCGGCCCTGCGTGCCCGGCCGCCTTAGAACTTCGGCGAACCGCGAGAAACAAGTACCAGCCCTCCAACCCTCGGGTATGGCAGGCCTCGTCGACATCGTGACCAGTATTCCGGAACTCGCACAGAGCATCACCGAAGTCGCCACCGCGGACCCACTCAGCGCCGTGCTGGTGACCGTGGGCGGCCTCCTGATCGCCGGCACGGTCGCCTTCACGGGCTATCTCGCCCTCGGGGCGGTCGTCTCCGCCGTGATCCCGGACCTCAGTTGAGGACCCGGCCCGCGAGTTCGACCGCCCGCTCCAGATCCGGGCCGAGGGGTGCGCCGACGACGAAACTGTCCGCGTACTCCATGACGGCCTCGACCTCGTTCTCGACCTGCTCGGGCGTGCCCGCGATACAGAACGCGTCGATCATCGCCTCGCTCACCAGCCCGAACGCCTCCGTGAACTCGCCGGCCTCGATGGCCCCGCCGATCTCCTCCGCCCGCTCCCGATCCAGATCGTGACGGTCCAGTACGGGCGGGGCCGCGCCGCCGGCGATGAACGCGACCGGTGGCCGGGCGGCCTCCCGGGCGGCCGCTTCCTCGTCGGCGACGCTGACGCTCGCGTAGGCCGCGAAGTCGAACTCGCCCCGTTCGTCGGGCCGCTCGTCCAGTCCCTCCTCGACCTGTTCGGCCGCCCAGGCCATATCGCGAGGGTGTGAGCCGTTGTAGAGGACGCCGTCGGCGTGTTTCGCGGCCATCCGGATCATGTGTGGCCCCTGCGCGCCGACGTAGACCGGAATCTCGCCCGCGACTTCGTATTCGAGGTCGGCGTCGGCCGCCCGGAAGGTGCCGTCGATGTCGACCGACTCGCCGGCCCACAGGTCCTGTGCGACTTTGAACGTCTCCAGCACTCTACGGAGTGGTTTCTCGCGGTCGACGCCCAGCGCCGACAGGGTAGACCGGTCGCCGGGCCCGACGCCGAAGACGGCGCGGCCGTCGCTGACCTCCTGGATCGTCGCGACCCGGGAGGCGAGTGCCACGGGGTGTGTGTCGTAGGGGTTGGCCGCCGCCGGGCCCAGCGCCACCTCGTCGGTGGCCGCCGCGATCCGGTCCAGCGCGACGTAGGGATCGCGGTTGAAGTAGTGACAGGACGCCAGCACGGTGTCGAAGCCGACCCGTTCGGCGGTGACTGCGAGTTCGGTAACCTCTTCGATCGGATGCTCGGGGGTGAGTTCGATTGCCTTCATGGGTATTCCCACGCTTCCAGTGCCTGCCGGACCAGGTCGTCCGCCCGGTCCCGGAACAGGTCGTCGCTGCCGGCGTGCTCGCCGAACTGCCAGTCGCGGACGACGGTCGCCGGCGTGCCGCCGCCGCCCTCGCCGGCCACGAGGTTGCTCGCTGCCGCGAGTTCGTCGACGACCGACTGGACCGTGACGCCGAGTTCCCGGCCGTCGCGGTCCGCCTCGCCCCGCCAGTCGCGGCTGGCGGGCAACCCGGCCCAGCCGACCGCGACGCCCCGCTGGCCGTGCCGGAACGGTCGACCCGACGTGTCCGAGACGATCACCGGCCGATCCAGCGCCTCGGACAGGGCCTGCGCGCTCGCGCCGGGGTCTTCGGGCAGCAAGAGGAGGTCGGCGTCGGGCACGTTCGACCGGTCGATGCCCGCGTTGACAGTCACGTGGCCGAACTGCGTCTTGGTGAGCAAGAACGGAGCCGACAGCAACAGCGACTCGCTCTCCTCCAGCACTGCCTGTGCGAACCGGGGGTCTTTCTCCTCGCCGGTCAGGTCCGTCAGGCGCTCGGCGATCTCGCGGGCGCGTGCGCCCGGTTCGAAATCCGAGAGATCGGCCGTCCGCCCCTCTGCCTTCGAGACGACCGTGCTGGCTACGACCACCACGTCGTCGGGCCGGAGCCGGACCTGCCGCTCGATCAGTCCGGCCAGATCGTCGCCCGGCCGGATCTCCGGCAATCCCGGGACCGCGAACACCTCCATACCCCCACTGTGGGGTGGCCGACAAAAAGGGACGCGCCACTGGCAAGGTCGGCCACCATCGCCGACGCGCCCACGCCGGTCCCTACTTAAACTGCCGGAGGTTTCCGGAATACGTGACGGTTTCCTTTCACGACCGAATATTCGGCTATTTTTATATACTATATTTAAACTACCGGCTATCGACGCAGGGGTATATATCAGGTAAAGGCGAATAGTTGAAGTGGCGACGTATCGTCACTCCGAGTGCGGTGACCGATGTGGCGACGACCCCGGACCGGCGATCGCTGTCGGGGTGGATCCATCGGTGTGCGTGCCGACGCGGGCGCTCGTGTGGACGGCACCGATCGACGCCGCCGGGAAACGGGTCGCCTTCGGCCACCTGCCCGCTCCCCTCCCCTCGACTCCCATAGACGTCTCCCAACACCCCCGAACTTCCGTCGAACGCTCCCCCACCACCCCTCGAACTCCCCTACCCATTCCCAACACCACGGGACGCTCCCCCACACGCGTTCCCCCTTTCTCACTCTCGGCGTGCTCCCACGAGTCACAGAATCAGTCGTCGGTGTCCCGACCGCCGCTCACTCCCGGTCGGAGGGGTCGCCAGCGTCGAGTGTCTCGCGTGTCGCGTCCTCGGGCATCGCCGGCCGGTCGGGCACCTCGCGTGACGCGGGCGCTTCGGGCGTCTCGTAGACGCCGGCGGCCGTTTCGACGACGACCTCGATGGGGAGCACTTCCCGACAGAAGTCGACGCCGAACGGTGTCAGGTGGATGCTCCGCCGGATCAGTTTGGCGCGTTTGGCCTCCTCGATGGCCTCCTGGACGTCGGGCTGGGCCTGCAGTATCTGGTACTCGTTGAGGTCCTCGACCGGTTCGTCCGAGAACCAGATCAGGCCCAGTCGCTTGAGGTTGTTCAGGTAGGCGTGGACCCGGTCGAGGTGCTGACAGCCCGCCTCGTTGCCGATCATCGTCATCCCGGCCGCCACGAGTTCCGAACTGATCGGCACCCACCCCACGTCCCGCACGTCCATCGAGGGCTGGCGACCTTCGGTAGCGAGGAGTCGGAGGATGCGCACCTCGTCCGGCGCGATCTGGTCGAGGATCGACGCGTAGGCCGGGTGGACTTCCTCGACGTAGTCCACGTCGGCCGAAGCCTCCATCAGGCGCGCCCCGCGGCGCTGGAGTCGGTCTTTGTCGGCCGGGAGCGACGTGGTCGTCCGCTCCACGTCCGTCTCGTCGTTCTCGACGGGCGTGTCGACGCCGAGGCGATCCAGTTCGTCGAGCGTGATCGACCGCACTTCCTCGACCATGTCGACCATCGACTCCGAGGTGGCCGCGGCCCGAACCAGCCGCGGGCCGGTCCGCACGCCCGACCGGACGGAGTAGCCCGACGATCGCTGGAGCGCGGCCGCCCCGATCCGGGCGACCCGGAACGAGTCGTCGAGGTCGCCGGCCGTCGAGAGCGCCGGGTGGTCGTCCCCGTCGAGGTCCGGCGGCGAGAACTTGTCCTCGTCCGCCCCGTCCGGGGCGAGCAGGTGAGACATGACCGAATCGACCGACGCGAGCGCGTCCCCCGAGTCGGTCGCCGGGTCCGCCATGTCGGCGACGGCGTCGTCGAGCGAGGTCACCAGTTCGTCGGTGTCGACCGACGGGTCCAGCAGGCTCGTGACCGTCGAGTCCAGCGTCGAGAGCACCTCCTCGGAGTCGTCCGACGGGTCGGTCAGCGTCGCGAGCGCGGCGTCGAACATCGTGAACGCCTCCTCGACTCCCTCCTGGGCGACGGTCGGATCCGTCATCGCCGATTCCAGTACCGAGAGGACGCCGTCGGTCTCGGTCGCCGACGCGCCCGCCGGGTCGACGATGGCCGTGTTCAGCACCGACAGGGCCTCCTCGGTGGCGTCGGGGTCGGCCGGATCGACGACCGCCGACTCGAGCACCGAGAGGAGGCGCTCGGTCTCGCCCGGATCGAGCGGCGTCGGCGTGACGATGGACGCTTCCAGCACGTCGAGCAACTGGTCGACCTGCTCCCGTCCGAGGTCGCGCTCGTCGGTGGCCACCCCGAGGATGTCGAACAGGCGCACGACCGAGGACGGATCGAGCGCGTCGCCGGTGTCGGCGTCGGCGGTCCCCTCGGTTTCGCGTGCGATCTCTGATACCCAGTCGGCGCTGTCCCCACCGTCCGGTTCGGTGTCGCCCGGTTTCCGTTCGCCGTCGTCGAATTCGCTCATACTGTGGTCACCACCAGCAGCTGAACCCACCCTGCGACGAACCCGAGGGCCGCCCCGATACCGATGAGCAGCCACTCGTCTTCCTTGAAAGCAGAACGCAGCGTCATGGTAAAGTCTTGTGGGGGTAACTCCTGCATTCGGCTCGCGATCAGTTCCTTGACCGGCACCGCCCGCTCGCGGTTGAACTCCTCGTCTTTGAGCGGTTCGAGGGTGTACTCGACCCCCTCCGTCGCCAGCGCGTCGCGGATCTCCTCGTAGCGCCTGTCACCGGTCGCGACGCGGACGACCGGTGCGGCCATCCCCAGCGCCTCGTCCAGCGTGGGGCGAATCGCCTCCTCGATCAGCCGCCGCGTCCGGTCGGATCGCTTCCCGTACAGCAGGTTCTGCGCGACGTTCTCGACGGTGATGATCTCTTCGGCGACGATCTGACCGTACCGTTCGGCGACCTCCTCCTGACGCTGGATAAAGAGTCCCTGGAGAGTGAACGGGCCGATCTCGATCGGCTCCTGGGGGTTGAAGATCGCCTTGATCGCGATGTAGTTGGTGAAATACCCCACGAACACGCCCGACATCGGGAGCACCCACCAGGCCCCGTCGAAAAACAGGTACAGCGGGATCGAAAACACGCCAAGCAGGGTTCCGAAGTAAAACCCGGAGTTGACGAGGAAAGATAGCTCCTCTTCGCCGACCTCCAGAAACATCCGGTTGAGGAGTTCGGGATGGTTGTCGAGGTAGTCGATGACCATCAGCTTGAGGCTCAACACCTCGTCGATGTGCTCGGCGGTGGTCTGCATGATCCGCTCGGTCACCGCCGGCAGTTCCTGTTCGACCTGGGTGTGAATGAACTGCTGAACCCCGTCGGGGATGCTGTTCCACATGACCGGCTCCTTCTTCGAGAGCAGGTCGTCGATGTACGTGTGCACGTTCTCACGCGACTGGGCGACCATGTGCTGGGCGATCCGGTCGGGATCGAGCCGTTCGTAAAACTCCTTCTGGTTGGCGATCTTCGCGATGGAGGAGTCGTACGCGACGCTGCCCATCTTCGCCGACCGCGATGGGATGATCCCCTGCCAGCCGACCTTCCCCTCCAGGATACCCGGGATCTGCTGGATCTTCATCGGGAGCATCGGGGCCAGTTGCTTCAGCCCGGGGACTCTGACCCCGCGGAACTCCAGTGGGTAGAAGAGCAGTCGGATCCCGACCCAGTTGGTGATGTAGCCGATGATGCCGGTGATCGGTGGGATCAGTATCAGATTCCACTGGAGCGGTGGGAGCGACGCCAGCACGGAGTCGAGCGCGGGGATCATACTGTGTCACCCGCGGCTCTCGGGCCGGATCGAGCGACTCCGATACTGGCTGTGCCGTCCGATACACCACCGACTCCCGGTCCCCCTGGTACTCCCCCACATCCGTCTCGTGCCGGCATCATCTCTCTGGACGTACGTGAAACCCGTGCATCCGCGCTCCCCCTTCGTTCGGAAACGATGCGGCGCGATGCCGCCGACTCGCCGGTTACGCCTCGGCGGTATCGTCGTCGCTGTCGGCACCGACCTCGTCGGGCAGTTCCTCGAACTGCTCCTGGAGGTCGTCGACCTGCTCACGGTAGCGGTCGATCTGGTCGCCCAAGGCTTCCTCGAACTCCTCGGCCTGCTCCTCGAAGCGGCCGCCGAGGTCCTCGGCCTGCTCGCTGACCTCGTCCTGGAGTTCCTCGAACTGGTCGACGAGCTCGTCGAGGGCGTCAATGGTCTGCTGTTCGGCCGTCTCGTTGGCCTCGATCAGGACCTCGAACTGCTTGTCGATAATCTCGAGAGTCTGGTCGAGCTGTTCCTCGTAGAGGTCCAGCGTCTGCTCGTAGTTCTCGTCGATGTTGTCGAGTGCCTGCTCGTGCTGGTCCAGCAGTTCCTCGAAGCCCTCGTCGACGGCATCGCGGATGTCCTGAACGGTATCCTCGCCCTGCTCGGGCGTGGCGTTCTCGACCGTGTCGAGCAACTGGTCGATGGTGTCCTGGACGAACTTGACGGTGTCCTGCTGGGCCTTCTTCTGGTCGCCGATGGTCCCGTGCAGGGACTCGTTGGCCGCCTTCGGGACCTTGAGCGTCTGCTCGATGACGTCCTGTCCCGTTTCGATCGTCCGACGCTGCACCTCGAAGACCGTGCTGATCGGTGAGTTGTCGTCGCTCATTGTGTTACCTCCAATCTGTCGCTGGTTGCTACCGGAATGCCGGACCGGCGTCGCCGACAGTTTCGTCGCTGGGGACGTCCACCGTCTCTCCCCCCACGGGAGCCCGGAATACCGACCGGCCGCCAGTGATCCTGACGTCGGTCGCTCCACGTCCCCGTCACGACTGACGGTCGTCCCGGGCGAGACGGACTCCACTCGATTCTACTAACCCCGTCCAACATTCCCTGTACACGTTCAGGTTGGTTTCTTTTCCATATTTAGTTGGTGCCATAAATGTGGGCTCCATTAAATACCCTGTCAGGGACCAACACACGCGGTTTGCGGGGTTTGTTTCCCACGACGGAGAAAACGTCACCGGTCGCGTTCGTGAACCGAAACGGTGAGGTCGCCGTCCTCGACAGTGACAGTCAGCATCGTGACCGTCGTCGCAGGCGGTGCGCCGGTCGCGCTCCCGGGATTGAGCAGCCTGAGGCCGTCGACAGTCGTGTCCAGTACTCTGTGGGTGTGGCCGGCGACACCGACGGTCGGCCCGGAACCGGCGTGTTCGCGGACGGTCTCGGCGACGCGGTCCTCGTATCCGACCGGACTCCCGGTGCCGTGGGTGACGACGAACTCGACGCCCTCCAGCGTCACGGTCTCGACGGTGGGTAAGCCGAGATTCACGTCTGTGTTCCCCGAGACAGCCGTCAGGTCGCTCGCGAGGTCCTCGACGGTCGCGAGCGCGTCCGCGGAGTCGAAGTCACCGGCGTGGACGACGTGATCCGCCGCGCGCAGTTCGTCGCGGACCCAGTCGGGGATCCGAGCGATCCGGGAGGGGACGTGCGTGTCGCTGACGATGGCGACCTCCATACCGTCGACTCGAACCGGGATCGACAAAAACCGTCCCGTCGGGCGCAGGCTTTTGCTCGTTCAGACGCCACTGCCACCATGGACGAGACGCCGGTCGTCACCTGCTTCCTGCGCAACCGGGGGGACGTGCTCCTCCTCAGCCGGAGCGAGGCCGTCGGCTCCTACACCGGCCGGTGGGGCGGCGTCGCCGGACACGTCGCCCGCGAGGACGAACCCGCGACCGATCCCGACTCCACGCCAGACGCGGCCGCCCGCCGCGAGATCGACGAGGAGACCGGCCTCGCCGACGCCGTCACGCTCGTCCGCCGCGGCGACCCGTTCCCCGTCGAGGACGCGGATCTCGATCGGCGCTGGCTGGTTCACCCGTACCTCTTCGACTGCACGTCGCGTGACGTGACCCTCGACGACGAGACGACCGACTGTGAGTGGGTCCCGCCGACCGAGATCTTGCGCCGCCGGACGGTGCCGCAACTCTGGACTTCCTACGACCGGGTGCGCCCGACCGTCGACACCGTCGCAGACGACCGCGACCACGGATCGGCGTACCTCTCCGTGCGCGCGCTGGAAGTCCTCCGCGACGACGCCGCCCTCGCCACAGAGCGCGACGCCGGCGACTGGGGCTCCCTCGCGGATCGCGCCCGCGACCTGCTGGCCGCCCGGCCCTCGATGACCGTCGTTCGCAACCGCGTCAACCGGGTGCTGCACGACGCCGACGAGCGAACGCCGTCCGCAGTCGAAGGATCTGCCCACGAGGGAATCGAAGCGGCGCTCGCCGCCGACGACACCGCTGCCGACCGCGCCGCCGAGCGGGTGGCGGGCGAGGCCCTCGTCACGCTCTCGCGGTCGGGGACCGTCGAGGGCACGCTGTCCTCGGCCGATCCCGAGCGCCTGCTGGTCGCCGAATCCCGGCCCGGTGGGGAGGGCGTCGGCGTCGCAGAGCGCCGGGCCGAGGCCGGCGACGACGTGACACTTGCCCCGGACGCGGCGCTCCCCTGGCTCCTGGCCGAGGGGGATTACGACGCCGCGCTGGTCGGTGCCGACACAGTCCTCGCGGACGGGCGCGTGGTCAACAAAGTCGGAACGCGCGCGCTCGCGCTCGCCGCCGAACGCGAACACGTACCCCTGTACGTCGTCGCGGCTCGGGACAAGATCAGTCCGGGAACCGACCTCCACCTCGAACCGGCCGATCCGGCGACGGTCTACGACGGCGACGCCGACCTGTCTGTCGCGGCCCCGCTGTTCGACGTGACGCCGCCGGAGCTGGTAACCGGCCTCCTCACCGAGGACGGCCCACTCGACCCTGCCGAGATCGGGTCGGTCGCCGACGACCACCGCGAGCTGGCCGACTGGAACGCAAAGGCTTAGCCGCGCGGTCGGATACGCTCACCCGGGCGGCAGTGACGAAGGGTTACCCCCTCCGAGCCCCGTGTGACGAGAGATTTTCTCCGAGCCGCCCGTTCCGACTCGCCCAGCGACGACCATGTGTCGCGCTGGCATTGGTATGCGATTAAGGTGATACGCCCGCCCCTCTCACGTCCGGCGGTTTCACACGTAAAAGGGGCTATCCCTATATAGGACGTGATCGTACGTACGGGTACGGGACAGCGGTTCGCGCACGGGGAGCGCGGCCGGGCGGGGAGCCGGCCGCGAGCGCGACTGCTGACCGGAGTGAACCATGCTACAGCACAAATCGACACCGGAGACGGAGCGACTGGGGAGCGACCACGACAGGGTAGCGACACACGTCTCGTCCTGTCCGACCTGCGAATCGACCGTCGTCGACGGGCAGGGCGTGCTCGCCTGTACCGACTGTGACTGGGCCGGTATCGTCGGCTGATCCGGCCGTCGGCCGACGGACACCGGCTCAATCCATCGCGGAGTGGATGATCTGTGACTCGATGCGGTTGAGGTGTTCGCCGACAGTGCCGACGGTGCAGTCACAGACGTCGGCGATCTCCTCGTATGTGGCCTGCCGCGGGACCTCGTAGTATCCCATCTCGACGGCCGCCTCCAGCACTTCGCGCTGGCGCTCGGTGAGGCCGGCGATGGCACGCTCGTCGTCGGGATTGTACTCGCCCATCTGGGTCGCCTGGGCGTCGATCGTGTCGGGGACGTTCCGGAGCGCCTGCTGGATGTTGTCGTCGGTGCCGATCACCGTCACGCGGAGATAGCCCTCGCTGGTGAACCGGAGGGGGAGTTCGAGGACGAGGCGGTACTCGTCGAGCAGTTTCAACAGCCCGACCGCCGGTTCGCGGCCGGTGAAGTGGATGTAGGCGTAGTAGCCGTTCTCGTCGTTGCTGGGGATCAGTTCCCAGTCGATGACGTCGTCGTTGTCGGCCAACAGCGCCTCGGCCGCGGTCTCGTCGCCGCGTCCCCCGAGCAGGACGACGCCGGTCTCGTCCTCGAACAGGTTGATGTACTTCATCTGTTCGAGGGTGATGTCCGGGTGGTCCCGGGCCTCGGCCAGCGCCGGGTGGAAGTATCGCTCTTCGAGCGGGACGAACGTGAACGTGAAGTACCGCATCATGAGTCGGGGACCTCTCGTCCGTCCGGCAGTGTGTGGGCGATTCCCGTGTGGCCGGGCTGGTCGGCGAGCGATCGAACGTCGTGTGTCGGGTGTTGCGTGATCATCTCTCGGCACTGCCCCCCGTTACGGGACGCGGCTACGTGGATCCGACCGCGTGTGTACTCCCGTCGTTTATCTTCTGAACCCTTATTTTGCGGTGGTCGTATGGAGGCGTATGGACGTAACAGAAATCTTCTCGTACATGCCGTTTACGAACCTGGTCGGCATCGAGTTGACCGAGGCCGAGGACGGCTACGCCGAAGGACGCGTCGAGATGCGCGAGGAACTGGCCTCCGTCCCCGGCGGCGACGTGGCCCACGGCGGCGTCACCTACTCGCTGGCCGACACCGTTGGCGGCGCGGCCGTCATCTCGCTGGCCCAGGACGTGGCCCCGACGATCGACATGCGCATGGACTACCTCGCACCGGCGACGGACGACCTCTACGCCGAAGCGGAGGTCCTGCGAATGGGTGGCAGCGTCGCCGTCACCGACATCGACGTCTGGGACGCCGAGGAACACCACGTCGCCTCGGCCCGAGGCATCTACAAGACCGGCGGCGACAGCGAAGGCACGCCCTGGGTCCGCAGCGGCGACGACGAGCAGGAAGGAACCCCGGGCGACGAATAGTCACCGAAGCTGCCAGATCGCTTTCTCGTCGGCCCCGTTCGAGGTGAAGTCGAAGGAGAAATACAGCGGGCTGGCCCCGGCGTCGACGACGTACGGGATCTCCCCCTCGACGTGCTCGCCGGACGGGACGTTCGGACTCAGCGGCAACGCGGCGTCGAGTTGTTGCTGGACGCCCAGATCGAGCGCCTGCGGCGTCCCTCGCGCGCCTGTCAACAACGTCTGTCCAACGAGGCCGAGATACGCAGTCCGGTCTTTCGCGTTGTCGATACGGACCGTCGGAAAGAGGTACTCCCGGCCCTCGCCCGCTGTCGCCCCACCGACGCTGTCGGCGGTTCGCACCTCCGACACCGTCACAGTGAGGTCCGCCGCGGCGGCCTCCGCACCGACCTCCTCGACGGGAACGCGAAGCGACTGGCGGAATCGTGACTCCTGCCGCTGGGGTTCCGCGTCCAGATCGACGGTCACCCGCTCGAAGTCCGTTTCGACGGCGTTCACGTCGAAGACGAACGACCAGCCCTGGCTGTCGGCCGCCACCTCGAACGCGACGAACCCGCGGATAGTCTCGCCAGGCACGAGCAGTCCCTCGGTGAACTGGCTCCCCGTCTGTGAGACGAGCCTGAGCCGTTCACGCGTCGTGCCGTCGCCGTCGGTCAGCCGGAAGTCGGTCAGGTCACTCATCTCGAGGGCCTCGTCACCCCGGTTCTTGACCGACAGCACGACGACGAGGTACTCCTTCCCGCTGGGGGCCTCGCCCTCGCCACCGAGTCGTGCCCGGCGGTCGACGCCCTCCACGAGGAAGCCGACTGACTCGTCGAGGATCCGCTGCCCGACGACGGTCGACGGGCGCTCGCTGTCCAGGTCGGCCGCGTCGTCGGTCGGGGCGCCGTCGCCTGTGGTCTCACCCGAACCGACGGTCCCGCCGGAGAGTCCCGGCTGGCCCGTGGGCGTCGTCGAGCCGTCGCCGGAACAGCCGGCGAGTGCGAGACTGCCTGCGACCACGCCGGTTCGAAGGAGCGCGCGTCGAGAAACGGGATCGTCGGTCATGTCGTCGGCGCTACGCCGACACCCGGTATAAGCCTCCTGACCTGAGAACGCTGGGCGACGGCGATTTCCCCGACCGAACCGATCAGTCGCCGGTGGCTGCCGCGCCCTCGACGTTCTCCTCGGGCACGGTCCCGTCGTCGTTCCAGCCGCGCTGCTCGTAGTAACTCGACAGCTCTTCCGAGAGCCCGTCCAGTTCGTAGGGGAGCGCCTCGTCGTCGCTACGGTCCTTCCCGCGTTCGTTGTGGAAGTGTCGCTCCATCTCGACGATTCGGCTGCCCACGTCCATCAGCTGCTCGTAGTCCGTCTGGAACACCTTCTCGTAGCGTTCCTCTTCGGTGTAGGATGAGGAGAACTGACAGAGGACGCCGCTGTCCCTGACCGCCTTGAGGTTCTCCAGTTCGATGATCTTCCCCGATTTCCCCTCGACGCCTTCCTTGTCCATGGCCTCGTTGGGCGAGACCAGCGGGTACTCGTAGTCGTAGGCGACCGAGTACATGTGGTCGGCCCCGCGGTTCGAGGTGGCGTAGGAGAGGCCCTGGCCGTTGAGCGTGCGGCCGTCGTGGGCGGCGAACTCCATGCCCTTCATCGTCCAGTTCTCGACGCCGAGGTCGTCGTGGATGCGGTCGATCCCCTCCGCGAGCATATCGCCCTCGCCCTCGCGGTAGGCGATCTTCTCGACGAGGTCGAGCAAGAGGTCCTCGTTGCCGAACTCGTCGTTGGCGGCGAGATAGGCCGAGACCGTGTCGCCACAGGAGATGGTGTCCAGCCCGAGCCGGTCACACAGCTCGTTTGCCTCCATGATCGTCCGGAAGTTGTCGACCAGCGCGTTCGACCCGAAGGCCATCACCGTCTCCCACTCCGGGCCTTCGGTCGTGAACCCGTCCGATTCGTCCTTCGTGGGGAGTTTGCACGCGAACGCACACGACGAACAGGTCCCCTTCTTGTACTTGTGGTCGATGACCGCCGACGAGCCGATATTTTCGAGTTTGTCGTAGGACAGCTCCTCGAAGTACTTCGTCGGGACCGCCTCGACCGCGTTGGCGAACGACGAGACCGAGGTGGTCCCGGCATCCTTCATCGGGCTGTCGGAGGTCGCGGCCTCCTGGTGGATCGCCTGTGTCACCTCGTCGTCGAGTTCGATCTCCGGTCGGGAGTCGCCGTCGAAGGTGAGGAACTTCACGTTCTTCGAGCCCAGCACCGCGCCGAGGCCGCCGCGGCCGAACGCCCGTGACTCGGAGGTGATGATCGCGGCGAAGCGGACCAGGTTCTCGCCGGCCGGACCCGCGATGGCCGCGTGTTCGTTACCCAGATCGTGTTCCTCGTCCAGATACTCGATGGTCTCGGGGATGGTCGCTTCTTCGAGGTGGTCGACTTGCTCGAAGGTGACGCCCTCGTCGGTCACGTGGACGCCGACCAGTTCGTCGCTCGCGCCGGTGATCTCCACCGCGCCGTAGCCCGTATCCGCGAACGGCCGAGACATGAACCCGCCCGCGTTCGAGGACAGCAGACCGTCGGTCAGCGGCGACAGTCCCGTGCAGTTCATCCGGCCCGTGAAGCTCATCGTCGAGGTCTGGAGCGGCCCCGTCGCGAAAAAGAGGCTGTTCTCCGGCCCGAGCGGGTCCGCGTCGAAGGGGATCCGCTCGTGAGCGAGTTTCGTGCCCACACCCCGGCCGCCGACGAACGACTCCAGTACGTCGTCGATGTTCTCCGTCTCCGTCTCCTGTTCGCCCACGTCCACCGACAGCAGTGGACCCTGCCCGTGTATCATTGAACGTGGCAACGACTGGGAGCCTAATAAATCAATAGCCACTGGACACGGACGTTTTTAACCGCCCTTCCGGATGGAAGGCTCTGTCCCGATCCGATCTAACAGTGGTCGAACGAGCTATCGGTCGCCCGTCACCGCTTCCATCGTCGTCTCCTTGTGCTCCTGGCTCATACCGGAGACGAAGCCGACCCGGACGGCGTCGACGCCGTCGACAGCGGCGAAATCTTCGACCTTCGCGCGGACGTCCTCGGGTGTGCCGGTCGCGGCCACGGCGTCGAGCAACTCGTCCGGGAGCGCCGCCGCCATCGCCGCCGTGTCCCGATCCTCCCACGCCGCGCGGATCTCCTCGACCGCTTCTTCGTACCCCTGTTCGGCGATCGAATCCCCGTAGAAGGGGCCGTACGCGCCGATCAGGAAGGCGATCATCTGGCGGGCCATCGTGCGTGCGGTCTCGCCGTCCTCGGTCGCACAGCAGCGAACGATGGGGCTGACCCGGAGGTCGTCGGCATTCCGATCACCGAGGTCGGCCCCGCGCCGGAGGTCGTCCATGCGCTCGTCGAGACCGTCGAGGGTGAACAGCTGGGGGATCCAGCCGTCGGCGAACCGGCCGGCGAGTTCGACGGCTTTGGGCCCGAGCGCGGCCACGTCGATGGCCGGGGGGTCCGCCGGCACTTCGCCCTCGTAGCTCATCCCGCCGAGGTCGTAGAACTCGCCGTCGTAGTCCACGTCGCCGCCGGCACAGACCTGCCGGACGACGTCGATGGTCTCCCGGAGGCGGCGCAGCGGGCGGTCGAACTCCTGCCCGTGCCAGCGCTCGGCGATGGCGGGCGAACTCGTTCCTAAACTCATGCGGAACCGGCCGTCGCTCACGTCGTGCATGGTGAGTGCGGTCTGACCCAGCACGGTCGGGGCCCGGGAGTACGGCGATATCACGTCGTCGGTGATGCCGATGTCGTCGGTCCGCTCGGCGAGGACGGTGAGCACGGGGACGATGTTGTAGCCGGTCGTCTCGCCCATCGTGACGTGGCTGAAGCCGTACGCCTCGGCGCGCTGGGCCTGGTCGGCCAGCGAGTCGACGCTGTCGTGGTCGCGGCTCATCAACACGAGGTCGCAGGTCGGGGCCGTCATGCGCCGACAAAAACAGGGAACCGGCTTAAGCGTTGGAGGGGTGGATGGGTGATGTTCGGGCCGCTCATCGCACGTCGGCCAGCGAGACGACGAGGTCGGACTGGAGCCACCGGGCGGTGTCCTCGCGGTCGTAGACGACGAGGGCGTCGCCCGCCGTGAACTGTCTGTACCTGCTCTGGGGATCGTCGCCCTCGTCTGCGGGGTCCGTTTCGGAGTGGGTCATCGTCGGTTCCTGCTTGTGAGGCGATCACCATATAAATCCGAGACCGTATCGTTCGTTACAGGCCATTTAACGTGTGTTCGACGCAGAAGTGTCGGCCGAACGGATCGAAACGTCGTAAAACGACGTGAAAGGTGCAAAACGAGAGACGGCTCGCCGACGATCAGTCGGGGTCGACCATCTTCATGGCGCTCCGGACGGCGTCGCGTTTGCCCAGCAGCGTCACCCGGTCGCCCGCCTCGATGACGTAGTCCGGGCCGGGGACCTCGACCTCGCCGTCGCGATCGACCAGGGCGACGAGGCAGGTCTCGGGCAGTTCCGGGCCGATCTCCTGGATCGATCGGCCGATCAGTTCCTCCGACGTGACCTCGACTTCCTGTACGTCGCCCTCGCGGCCCACGTCGGTCATCCAGTGGGCCAGCGCGGGGCGTTCGATCTGGTTGTCCATCGCCCACGCGGTCGCCATCGCCGAGGAGATGGTCCGGACGCCGAGTTCCTCGAAGGCCTCGACGTTGTCGGGGTTGTTCGCGCGTGCGATCACCCGGTCGGTGTCGAACTTCGAGCTCGACAGCTGGGCGATCAGCAGGTTCGCGTCGTCGTCCCCGGTCGCGGCGACGACGGTCTTGGCGTTGGCACCGCCCGCTTCCCGGAGCACGTCGGTGTCGGTACCGTCACCCCAGACTACGGAGTAGCCCTCGTTGCGGGTTCGTTCGACTACCTGTTCGTCCTCCTCGACGATCACGACGTTCTCGCCGCGATCCTCGAGCCGTTCGGCCAGCGCACGGCCGACCTGACCGCCGCCGACGATGATGACTCGCATTGGTATCACGTTCAGTTGTTCCGCGATGTAGCGCGCGAAGCCGCCCTGGATGGCGACTGTCACGAAGATAACCAGAAACACCGTCCCGACGAGGGTCTGGGCCTGCTGGTCCAGCCCCTGAGCCTGCATCTGGACGGCGAACAGCGTCGCGACCGAGGCGGGGATGATACCCCGCGGGCCCACGAAGCTGATGAACAGTTTCTCCGGTCGGGTGAACCGGTCACCGCGGGTCGAGACGAAGACGAGCAGCGGGCGGATCACCAGCATGACTGCGGCGACGACCGCGAGTCCGGGCAGCCCGAGCCGGAGCAGGTCGCCCACGTCCAGCAACGCGGCCAGCGCGATGAACACGAAAGATAGGACGATCAGCGTCACGTCGCCTTTGAACGACTCGATATCGTCCTCGTAGGGGATGTCCGCGTTCCCCAGCAGGAGGCCGGCGGTCGCGACGGCGGCGACGCCGGCCTCGCTGGCGAGGGAATCGGCGGCCCCGTACGCGATCAACGCGCCCGCGAAGGTGAGCAGGCGGGCGTTACGCGGTGCGTTCCCCGCCGAGAGGTCGGCGTATTTGAGCAGGGCGTAGATCACGGCGGCGACGATGACGCCGATGAGCAGGCCGATCCCGAGCCGGGCGAAAAACTCCCTGACGAACGCTCCACCGGCGGCTTCGCGGACGATGATCACCTTGAAGACGACGACGGCGACGATGGCGGCCGTCACGTCGTTGACGATCCCCTCGGTTTCGAGGGCGGCCGCCACCCGCTCCCGGACCGGGACCACGTCGAGGATCGGCGTGACGACGGTCGGGCCGGTCGCGACGAGCAAGGCCCCGATCAAGACGGACAGATCCCAGGGCTGGCCGAGCGCGAACCGGACCGTCACGGCCGTCCCGACCAGCGCGATGGCGGCACCGACGGTCACCAGCCGCAGGGCGGCCGCCGGGGCTTCCCTGATGCGGTCCAGTCGGAGGTGGAACGCACCCTCGAAGACGATGATGGCGACCGAGAGCCCGACGATGGCCGGGAGCGCGCCGCCGAAGGTCGCTGCCGAGAGGATTCGGGTGCCGAAGATGAGCTCGGAGAGCGGCCCCAGTATCAGCCCCGCGGAGACGAGAAAGATGATACTCGGAACCTGGAATCGGGCGGCCAGCAACTGTGCCCCCACGCCGAGTCCGATGATGGCAGCCACCAGCGGGATGATCTCACCTGTGGCCACGTCTAATCCTCCATACACCGGCAGCGACGAACGCCCGGGGCATAAACGCATTCACTCGCCGCCGCCACGCCTGCGGTCGGTTCCGCCAGACGCTACTCCGATCGGGTGTCGAGATACGCCAAGACGCCGCGCGTGTTCATCCGTGCTTCCGCACTGGCTTTTCGCTCGCCCCAGACCCCGGTCATCGACGTGGTGTCGCCGAAGTACTCGATCACGGCGTCGTCGTCACTGAGTTCGTCACGTTTCCGTTCGACCGCCGCGACCCACTCGGTCAACACGTCGGCGTACTCCCGGAGTCGGTCGTCGGCCGCCGCCGGCCCGAAGTGACCGTAACAGAGCACGTCGGGATCACAGTCACGGATCGTGTGGAGGTCCCCGAGACACCCTTCGAGATCGAAGTCCGACGGCGGCGACGTCTGGTGGATGCTATCGAGTTCGGGGACGTAGATCCCCGCCGCGTCGCCGGTGAACACGACGGACTCGTCGGGTAACTCGAAGACGACCTGGTGGGGTGCGTGCCCGGGCGTGTGGTGGGCTCGTAGCTCGCGGTCGCCGAGGTCGAGCACGTCACCGCCGGTGATCTCGCGGATGCGGTCCTCGGGGATGGGTTTCGGGTCCGCGTAGAACTCCCACTGATCGCCGACGGCCCGTTTCGTGCCCGCGATCAGCCCCGAGGGCTCGACGAGGTGGCGCGCCCCCGACTCGTGGATCACCACGTCGGCGTTCGGGCACGCCTCGGCGAGATAGCCCGCGCCGCCGGCGTGATCGAGGTGGACGTGGGTCAGCGCGATGGTCGCCAGGTCCTCGGGTGCGATCCCCGCCGCCCTGAGGCCGTCGAGGATCGCCTCGTAGTTGGTGCCGATGCCCGAGTCGACGATGGCTGGCTCGTCGGCGTCGACGATGTACACCGCGCCGTACTCGGCGGTGTCGTACATACCCGTATCGACGTAGGTGACGCCGTCGACGCCGTCGACGGTCAGGTGGTCGCCGATTGCCATACGGCTACTCTGTAGTCCCCGGAAGAAATCCGTTCCGGCGGGACCACTGCCCACACCAGTCGCGGGCGGTCCGTGGTAACTCGACCCTCGCCACCCTTATCCCTCCCCCGCGGTTGTATACAGAGGCAATGGCAAACGGTACGGTCGATTTCTTCAACGACACAGGCGGCTACGGTTTCATCGAGACTGACGACGCGGACGAGGACGTGTTCTTCCACATGGAAGACGTCGGCGGCCCGGATCTCGAAGAAGGACAGGAAGTCGAATTCGACATCGAACAGGCCGACAAGGGCCCCCGCGCGACGAACCTCGTTCGTAACTGAACGGATTCCGACCGCGAATTTTCCGAGACGCTTCCCGGTGAGCGACGGCACCGTTCCGATTTCGACTCTTCGACGAGACTCACCGCTCCCGTCCGCCGTCGGCGACCGTGGAGTCCACCGGTCGCTCGTCGGCGTCGACCTCGAACGTCGAGAGCATCCGCCGGAGTTCCCGGGTCCGTTCGGCGAGTCGCCCCGCGGCGTCGGAGACCTCGTCGATGGACTCGGTGGCTTCCCCGGCGGCCTCGGAGACGGTGTCGGCCTGCTGGGTCGTCTGTTCGGAGACGCTCGCGACCTCGTCGACCATCGCGACGATCCCCTCGGCGGAGTCGGCCTGGTCGTCGGTCGTCCGGGCGATGCTCTTGAGGCCGGTGTCGACCTCGTCGACGCCGTCGACGATCGCCTCCAGGGCGTCGGTCAGTTCTTCGACCGACGCGACGCCGTCCGTGATCCGTGACTCGGTGGCGCGGATGTCGTCGGCGCTCTCGTGAGCCCGTTCCTGGACCGCCTCGACCTGTGACTGGATCTCCGTGACGACCGCCTTGGTCTCCTCCGCGAGCTCTTTGACCTCGTCGGCGACGACGGCGAATCCCTCGCCGGCGTCCCCGCCGTCCCCGGCACGGGCCGCCTCGATGTTCGCGTTCAGCGCGAGGATCGAGGTCTGCTCGGCGATGTCGTCGATCAACTCGGTCGCCTCGCTGACCTGCTCGATCTCGGCGGCCAGATCCTCGATTGCGGTCACGGCGTCGGCGATCTGCCCCTCGACCTCGCGCATCTCGGCGATGGTCGCCTCGGCCTGCTCGCGACCGTCGGACCCGAGTCGGGCGACCCGATCCGACTCGGACGCGATCTCGTCGGTCGTGGCCGCGACCTCCTGGATCGCCGCCGACAGGTCGTTGACCTCGTCGGCCGTCGCCTGGAGGTCCTCGGTCTGTTCGTGCGCGCCGGCCGAGATCTGCGCGACCGACTCGTCGACCGCCGCGCTGGCCTCCCTGACTTCGGCGGCGCTTTCCTCGACGCCGGTGCTGGATTCGGCCACGTCGTCGGCGAACTCCTCGACGTCCGCGACGGTCGCCTCCAGCGACGCGATCATGTCGTTGAACGACGTGGCGATCGCCTGCATCGCCTCGCTGTCGGCCTCGGGATCCAGCCGCTCGGTGAGATCGCCCTCGGCGCAGGCGGCCATGACCTCGCTGTACCGCTCGGCCTCGGCTTCGAGTGCCTCGTTGAGTCGCTGGGTCCGCAACTCGGACTGTTCGGCCTCTTCGCGGGCGCGTTCGGCCTCGGTGCGGGCCTCTTCGGCCTCGTCGAGTGACTCCTCCAGCGATCTCCGCATCGAGTCGAACTCGTCGTACAGCACGCCCACCTCGTCGGCCCGGTCGGTCGACAGTTCCACGTCGAGGTTCCCGCGTCCGATCTCCTCGGCCCGGTCGGCCAGTCGCTGCAGCGCCAGCGCGAGGTTGCCGCCGACGGTGACACCGAAGATACCGAGGTTCAACGCGACGATGTATATGAGCGCGACGATTGCCGCGGTCGCGACGTTGCGGTCACCGTAGACCGTCCCGGTCGGCGCGTGGCTCACGACGTGCCACCCCGTCCCGGAAACGGTCGCGGTCGCGGCGACCAGGTCGGTCTCGCCGACGGTGCCGGTCGCGGTGCCGTTCGCCGTCAGTTCCGTGGCCCCCGCGGCGCGCTCCTGGTCGCCGGCCGCGAGCACGACCTCGTCGCCCGCCGCGAGCGCGGTGTCGTACTTCTCGTCCGCGAGCCGATTCCGGAGCGTTTCGGCCGCGCCCGCCACGACGACGTATCCGTTCTCGCCGGCCGGAGCCACGACCGGGATCACGGAGCCGTTCCCGACGACGGCGTCCCGGGGTTCGTCGACCGCGACCGACTCGGTCCCCTCGGACGTCGCGACGGAGAGCGACTGGCCGACGGCGCTCGACGCCGAACTCGCCGCGATCCGGCCGTCCTCGACGTAGTGGATCGCCCCCACCCGGTCGGACCCGGCGGCGGCTCCGGCGAGGTACTCCCCGATGCGGTCCGCGTCGCCGCTCTCGACGGTCTCCGTGGCCGCCACACTGGTCGCGAGATCGGCGTTGGCCTCGACCCACAGCGCCGCGGTGTCGGCGCTCTCGTTCGCGTCGGCGGCGAGCGCGGCGTCGGCCGAGGAACCGAGTTCGCCCGCGACGTTGCCGTAGAAGAAGGCGGCCGAGACGAGCGTGACGGCGAACACCAGCGCGAGCGTCGCCGCGATCTTCAGGCTGTAGCGCGATCTGATCCGGTCTGGGACGAGTCGTTCCGTGTTCATCGTCAGTCGTCGGCCGGTGTCTCGGCGGTGGGGTGGTCGGTGTTCGAGCGCGTCAGGAAGGACAGCGGCGAGGGGTGGGTCTCGACCGTCGACCTGATCGCCGGTTCGGAGCGCAAGAGCAGTCCGGCGAGGGCGACGTGGCTGAACAGGTCGAGGTAGGCCGAGACGTAGATGCCGGTGAACGCACCGAGCAGGCCAAGCGCCTGTCGCGTCGTCAGCGCGACCAGCAGGTACGTCAGGAGCATGATCACCTGCACGTTCCGGAGTTTGCCGAAGAGGAGACGGCGGTCACCGGCCACGGACGCCGCCGCCCGCGTGTACGTGCGGAGCAACAGCCACAGCGAGTAGACGAACCCACCCAGCACCAGCAGGCTCGCGAGGCTGTCCAGCGGCGGCGACGCGAGGTGGCGGGCCATTGCCCCGAAGGAAAACGCCCACAGCCCGAGGATCCCCGAGAGGACCGACCGCCGGTCGGCGTCGGCGAGTTGCCCCGTGTAGGCGATCATCACGGCGTAGACGACCCCGTAGTCCAGAAACCGGGTGAGATACACCGGTGCACCGTGGGGGCCCCGCAACAGCAGGACCCCGGTCGCCATCCCGACGTAACTCACCGTGAGCGACGCGGTTATCGCCGGTGCGAGCATCGCGTGCCGCCGCGTCGCCCCGTCGAACCGCCGGGCCCAGGCGACGAACACGGCCGTCAGTAGTCCTCCCACGATAGCCACCGCCGCGTAGAGGGTCCGTTCTTCGAATAGCATCGTTCGGTCTCTCGACGGTCGGCTCCGGGCGTGATCCGTCCGTCCTCCCGCGCCGACCGCTGTCTGTCAAATGCACAGGACGAACACACGCATAAACACGCGGTCGGTTTCGTTCGCTGAATCGCGTCGGGTCCGGGGGTCCCCGGCGTTCGCGGAGAGCGACACGGTTTTGCCACGGCACGGAAAACTCCAGTGCAAATGATCAGCAGGCAGTTCCTCCGGGAGAACCCCGAGACGGTCCGGGAGGCCCTCGAAGCCAAGGGCGTCGACGACGTGGATCTCGACCGGATACTGGAGATCGACGAGGAGTGGCGCGACCTCAAGGCACGCGGCGACGACCTCCGCCACGAGCGCAACGAGGTCTCCTCGAAGATCGGCCAGCTCAAACAGGAGGGCGAGGAGGAAGAAGCCCAGGAGGCAATCGAACGCTCCAGCGAACTGAAGGAGGAACTGGAGGACGTCGAGTCCCGCGCGGACGACCTGGAGGCCGAACTGGAGGAGGCCCTGCTCGAACTCCCGCAGATCCCCCACGAGGACGCCCCCGTCGGGGACGACGAGAGCGACAACGTCGAGGTCGCCCGCGAAGGGTTCGACGACCTGCGCGACCTTCCCGAGGAGGTGACGCCCCACTACGACCTCGGTGAGGAACTGGACATCCTGAACTTCGAGCGCGGCGCGAAGGTCTCCGGCGGCGGCTTCTACTTCCTGCAGGGGGAGGGCGCGCGGCTGGAACACGCGCTGATCCAGTTCATGCTCGACCTGCACCGCGAGCAGGGGTACACCGACGTGTTCCCGCCGATCCCGGTCAACAGCGCCTCGATGGAGGGGACCGGGCAGTTCCCCAAGTTCGTCGAGGACGCCTACCGCGTCGGTGGCGACAACGACGAGCCCTACGACGACGAGGACCTCTGGCTGCTCCCGACGGCGGAGGTGCCGGTCACCAACATGTACCGCGACGAGATCCTGCTGGACGACGACCTCCCGCTCAAACACCAGGCCTACAGCCCCAACTTCCGGCGGGAGGCCGGCGAACACGGGACCGAAACCCGTGGCATCGTCCGCGTTCACCAGTTCAACAAGGTCGAACTCGTCAACTTCGTCCGCCCGGAGAACAGCTACGACCGCCTCGAAGACCTCCGCGGGGAGGCCGAGGCGGTACTGGAGGAACTGGGGCTGCCCTACCGCGTGCTGGAGATGTGTACCGGCGACATGGGCTTCACCCAGGCCAAGAAGTACGATATCGAGGTGTGGGCTCCCGGCGACGACATGGACGATGGCCCCGAGGAGGGCGGCCGCTGGCTGGAGGTCTCCTCGGTCTCGAACTTCGAGGACTTCCAGGCCCGGCGGGCGGGCATCCGCTATCGGCCCGAGCGCCACGAATCTGCCGAATACCTGCACACCCTGAACGGCTCCGGGCTGGCCGTCCCGCGGGTGATGGTCGCCATCATGGAGTACTACCAGAACGAGGACGGCACCGTCACGATCCCGGAACCGCTCCGGGAATACATGGGCGGGCAGGAGGTCATCGAGGGCCACGAACCCGTCGGTGAGAGTGCCCTGGGCGCGGGCGAGAAGGACTGATCCGACGGACTGAATTTTCCCCGGATCGGGGAGGTCCGAACCACTTTCCTCGCGGACGTGGTACCGGTACTGTGACTCTCTTCGAATCGGAGGCCAAGTCTACCGACCAGCCGACCGCGAGCGACAGCGGGTCGAACGTCTCCGGCGGACTCCGGAAGATCGTGATGGTGGTCGCGATCGGCGGTCTCGCGTACCTCGCGATCAGACGCTCCCGCAGTGAGGCGCGGTCGGGAGAACGGATCCGGACCCGCGTCGCGGCGGCCGTGGACCCCAGCGGGGCGGGTCCCGACGGGACGACGGATCGCGGGCAGCCAGCTTCCGGTGGCGTCGGCGTCCCGAGTAGCGCGTCCGACGGCGACAGCGGCTCCGTCGAGGGTTCGGGGTCGGGAGGCCAAACGGACGATACTGTCGAGGAGTCCGAACCGACAGGTAACACACGGATAGACGACGAACCGGGAGACGACGAATCGGGAGACGACGAATCGGTAACCGACGAACCGATCGAGGACGCCGAGACGGCCGTCGACGAGGTGGAAGACGCAGACGAACACCCCACCGAACCGGGGACCATGGACGTCGACAGGGACGTGGTCGAGGAGGCTGTGGACGACGAGGCCGTGGACGATGCGAACGAGTCTGGCGACCGGTCGGCGGAGTGACCGGACAGGCTCCGTTCGTTTCCGCTTTGGCTACTGCGTGTAAGTGTCGATCGTCGCTACATTTTCGCCCTCGAAGGTAAATACGTCCACGAAGGCGGTGATGCGGTCGCCGTCGGCGTCGAGCAAGCGGCCGCGGACTGCGACCTCCCCGGACCCACTGGTCTCGTAGACGGCATCTAGCGGGTGGCTCGTCGAGGTCATCGGCCGTTCCTCGCGCATGAAGGTCACGAACCGGTCCCGGCCCTCGATGGTCCGGTCGGGACGGTGCTGGACGAACTCGGGGGCCAGCAGGTCGGCGAGCGCCTCGTAGTCGTGGTCGTCGAGCGCCCGGTAGTACTCGCGGGCGGCCGCTTCGCGGTCCATGCCCGGACTTGGCGGCCGGGGACCGAGAAAGTGTGGGACCGAACGTCGAGTCCGCGTCGGTCTCACTCGTTGGGGTCTTTCAGGTCGAGTTCGATGTCGTCGTCCTCGTCGTCGCCGTCCTCCCCGTCGCTGGCGTCGGTCCCGTTCGGCTCGACCGGCGTCTCGTCGGGTCCCTCTGCCGTGTCGCTCCCGTCGGTCGTGTCAGCCGCTCGATCAGCCGTCCCGTTGGGGCCGACTCCGTCGTCCACGTCGAACTCGACGGCACTGGAGACGCCGTCGGCGTCCCGGTCGCCGTGGCCGGCGCGGCCCTCATCGTCGTCGCTGTCGGACCCGCCCTCGACGGCAACGTCCTCGACGGCGGCGTCCACGTCGTCCTGCTCGCCGGGGTGGCCGTCGGCGTCGCCGCCGGGCTGGGACGTATCCTCGTCGTCGGCCGGATCCGTCGGGGCGTCGAGACCCTCGTCGGCTCGGGAATCGGATCGCTCAGTGGCCGTCCCGTCGGCGTCGAGCGTGATGTCGTCGGGGTCCGGCGGTTCACCGATGTCGCGGGCGGACTCGAGCGGGGTTTCGGCGTCTTGCCGGAGTTCGTCTGCCTCCTTGCCGTTGCCGCTGGCGTACTCGCTGGCGGACTCGGCCAGCCACTCGGCGGCCTGCCAGAGCGCGGTGGCCTTCTCCTGGGCGCGCTCGAACCCCTGCTGGAGCGGTTCTGACTCGGCGAATCGGACGGCGCTCTGGAACTGGTCGGCCGACTCCTGGAACTCCTCCATCGCGCGCTGGAAGTCGCCTTGCGATATCAGCCAGTCCCGTTCCTCGTAGCTGTTCATCGCGCTGGTGAACGCGCGGCGGGCCTCGATGTAGTGGGCGTGACCGACCCGGTAGCGGCCGACGGCGGTCGAGTCGCCGCCGATCTCGGAGACGGCCTCCCGGATCGCGTCGATGTCGGGCCGTTCCGCCAGATCGCCGGTGGACCAGGCGTACCGGATCACGCCCTCCTGGTCGATGACGAACACCGCCCGCCGGGCGAGCAACTGGTCGCTGTCCAGCGCCACGTCGTAGGCCTCGACGGCCTCGCCGTGGGTGTCGCTCAGGAGGGGGATCGACAGGGAGTACTCCTCGGCGTACGCGCGGTGGCTGAACACGCTGTCGGTGCTGACGGCGAAGATGTCCACGTCACGCTGCATGGTGAACAGATCGAGTTCCGTCAGGTCACAGGAGTCGTCCTCGCAGGCGGGATTGAAATCGGCCGGATAGAACGCGAGCACGACGATGCCGTCTCCGACGTAGTCCTCGAGGGAGACGTCTCTGGGTGCGTCGTCGACCACACCCGGCAACGTGAACGTCGGGGCCACCGTCCCTTCCGATAGCACACCCGAAACTCGATTGCAAGGGACTTAAAGCCTGACTGCGTTTGTCCACTCGATGGGCGCATACGGCCTCCACGTCCGCTACGAGGGCGACGACGATCCCGACAAGTGTAGCGCCCGGAAACTCGCGCGGTTCGACCTCGCCGACCTCCACCGCGCGACCCGGTCGACACCGCCGGGGATCGTCCTCAACCCCTTCGCCGACCGGGTCCTCTCGCCCGAGGACGGCGTCGGCTCCGGCGCGCGCCACGACCGACTCGTCGCGCTCGACTGCTCCTGGGAGACCGCCCAACGCGAGGCGTTCGATCTTGAGGGGATCCACCGGGCGCTGCCCTTCCTCGTCGCGGCCAACCCCGTCAACTACGGGACGCCCTTCGAGTTGAACACCGTCGAGGCGTTCGCCGGCGCGCTCTGTATCCTCGGCCAGCGCGACCACGCCGAAGAGTTGTTGTCGAAGTTCACCTGGGGCCACACCTTCCTCGAACTCAACGAGGAACCCCTGCGTCGCTACGCCGAATGTACCGATTCCGAGGAAATTCTGGACGTGCAGGACGACTATCTCGACCGCGAGTAACCGGGAGCGTCAGCGTTCGTGTCGCCCGTGAAACTCCTCGGAGAGGAAGATGCTGGTACCGTCGCCGTAGAACGTATCGAGCGCGCGGAGGGTGCCGATGTACGCGCCGATGGCGATGATGCTCACGGTGAGGACGAAACCGACCACGAACCAGAAGAACTCGAGGACCATACCCCGACCAGTTCCGGAGCCGACTTCAATTTTCCAAGTGCTCGGCCGTCAGGGCCACCTGAAGCCCGCGGGCTCGCCGGGCGGCTCCAGCGGACTCGGCGACAGGTTCCCATCGAAGTCGGGGTCGTTGTACCCGCCGGGGGCCACGTCGTTGGGGCTCTCGGGGTAGAACAGCGCGGCCAGCGCCTGGATGTGGCCGCGGCCGACACCGAGTTCGAACTGGCCGCCGCCGTACATCTGAATATCGTGATCCTCGCAGTACTCGACCGCTTCGAACAGGGATTCGACGCTGCCGAAGCGGGAGGGCTTGATGTTCAACCAGTCGGGTTCGAAGGGCAGGGCCTCGATGCTTGCGACCCCCGTTATGGGGGCGTCCCAGGAGACTCGACCCTCCCGGCCCTCGAACAGCGGCCGCGTCTCGTCGGTGAGGTTCGGATCTTCGACGACGGCCTCGGGGTACGCATTCAGGACCAGTTCGTAGAGGTCGGGATCCGGCGGCGCGTCCACGACGGTCCCCGAGTACTGGCCTTTCAGGTCGCAGATGCGGACGGGTGCGAGGTCGGCGACCGACTCGGCCAACTCGGCGGTCCAGTCGGTCGTCGGATCGAGTTTGAACTCGGTGTCGGGACGGACGTCGAGGACCGCCTCCAGCCGATCCGTGGTCGGTGGCTCGCCCAGTCGCGTGCTGACGACGAACTCGACGGGGTCGTAGGTGCGGTCGAGCGCCGACGCCAGATCGGTGTCGGCCTGCCGGAGCGCCAGATCCAGCGCGGCGCTCTCGACGCCCCACCGGCGGTAGTGGCGGAAGTCCTCGCGCTCGGGCGGCGATGGGAACAGGTCCAGTTCGCCCACGCGTGTGGAGAACTCGGCGAACGTGTACTCGCCGGTGAGGTCGGGGAGGCCGGCCTCGGCGAGTTCGTGGTGCAGTTCGGTCTCGTAGGTCACGTCCTCTCCCTTCCCGGTCTCGCCCGCACCCGAGAGGGCGACGGTCGTGGTCGCGCGTGCGAACCCGCTGGTGGTGTCTCGCTCCTGCTGAAGGAGGTCGACGCCGTCGACGACCACCGGCAGGTCGGCGACCCGGTCGAAGAGCATACCCCGGATAGGGCGGGGGCGGACAAAAAGCCCGGCCGGGTGGTCTCGGAACACTTAACCGCGACGACGGGAAACACGCGCTCATGGCTACGTTCGAGAAAGCGGAGGACCGCATCCTCTCCAAGCAGATCTGCATGCGGTGTAACGCTCGCAACCCGACGGAAACCGACCGGTGCCGGAAGTGTGGCTACGGAAATCTCCGACCGAAGAACCGCGAACGCAACGCGGCCTAGAGTTCTCGTAGCGCCTCTCTGGCGGCGTCGCTCGCCGTCGGATCCGAGTGGCGTCGTAACCGATCCAGCAGTGGCGTCGCATCCTCGATGCCCGCCGCGGCCGCGGCGTGGCTGAGCCCGACTGCTTTCTCCGGATCGAGGTAGACGTCGCTCCCCGACGCTCTGTCTGCGTCCAGTTCCGCCGCTAGCGAGTCGAGCAACTGGTCGGCCCTCGGTGCGACGACGCTGGGATCCTCCCGGGCGACGTGTGCGAGCGCCCGCGCGAACTCGCCGCGCTGTTTCGAGCCGACTCCCTCTAGCACCGTCGTCGCCTCGATCAACTCCGCGACGTGATCGAACAGGAGGCCCGGCTGCCGTTCGGCCAGCGCGGTGATCCCGTCGGCCGCCGCGCGCGATACCGCGTGTTCGTCGGGTTCGAGTGCCAGCTCGATCAACTGCTCGACGTCGACCTCCTCGGGCGATTCCTTCGCGGTCCCACGGAGTCGGTTAGCCGCCTCCAGAGCCGTCTCGTCGCCGCCGAAGACCCAATCGCGCAGTCCCACTGTATCTGCTCGTGGTGAGTTTCCAGTCCGTAATAACTGATACGGATCCGCTTTTGACGGGCCGGGTTCGCACGCGAACCCGTATATATTACTCGTCGGGATATTTCGGCTCGCGCTTCTCGGCGCGTTCCAGTGCCGTCTCCACGACGTCGCGCACGTCGCCTTCGAAGGTATCCCCGTGGCCGGCGTACATGTGGGCGACTCCGTCGGGCATACGGTCGAGCAGGTCCTCGATGCTCTCGATCAGGCGTTCGCGGGACTGGCCGGCCATGTCGGTCCGGCCGAACGAACCGTAGTCGAACGCGCCGTCGTCGTGGACGACGACGTCCCCGCTGAAGAGTGTGTTCTCGCTGACGAGCGACACGTGGTCGTCGGCGTGACCGGGGGTGTACACCACGTCGAAGGCCTCGTCGCCGATCATGACCTGGTCGCCGTCGGCCAGTTCGACCGAGCGGCGGTCGTGGTCGCCGTAGGCGTACAGTTCGGCGTCGAACTCGTCGAGGACGGCGTCCAGCTCTCCGACGTGGTCGCCGTGCTGGTGGGTGAGGACGACGGCGTCGAGACTGGGGGTGTGGTTGCGGATCACGTCGACGACGCCGTCCATCGCGCCGGCGTCGACCAGTACTGCGCGCTCGCCCAGCGCCAGATAGGCGTTGCAGGTGAACGTCTCCGCATCGGCCGTGACGTTGTACACGTCCATGGTCCGGCCGTAGGCCGGGAACCGTATCAGAGTACCGGGCGACCGATACCGGCGAGATACTTTTCACCCTGCAACGCAAATGAACACACATGGGGTTCGGGAGCTACGACGAGTCCGAACAGGAAAATCAGGACTACGACACTGATTTTGAGGACGATGACGGCGTATCGACATCCGAGAACAACCACGACGGCGACATCGAGTACGAGTTCAGCGCGTCGAACGACGAACTACTCGACAAACTCAAACACATCAAAGAGGACGAAGACGAGAACACGTGAAATCCGGGGTCCGTGCCCTCGGAATCGCCGAGTCGTTCCGTGAGGGCCGGAGCACGTTCGCCGGTGTCGTGACCCGCGCGAGCCGCGTCGTCGACGGCTTCGCCTTCGCCACCTGCACCGTCGGCGGGACCGACGCCACGGACACCGTCTGCACGCTGTTCGACGACCTCGGGCGCGAGGACGTCCGCTACGTGCTCGTCTCCGGGATCGCCCCCGCCTGGTTCAACGTCCTCGACCTGCACCGCATCGCCGACCACACCGACCGACCCGTTCTTTCCGTGACCTACGAGGAGAGCGAGGGGCTCGAACCGGCACTGCGCGAGCAGTTCGACGGTGACGCCCTGGAGCAGCGGCTGTCGACCTACCGCGACCAGCCCGACCGCCAGCGTGTCCACGTAGATGCGGACCCCCTCTTCGTCCGCGCCGTCGGCCTCGACGACGGGGAAGCGGCGGGGGTCGTCGACGGCTTCACGCCCGAGGGCGGACGACCGGAACCGCTCCGGGTCGCGCGGCTTGCAGCCCGTGGAGCCGACGGGTTCCGCCGCGGCTCCGTGGACTGACTGGCGGTGCAGGCGACTCACTTTTGGTCCCGCCTGCCGGAGCGACCCCATGGGCGAGATGGAGGATCTGGCGGTGACCGAGTGCACGCGCTGTCCCGACCTCGCGGAGTGTCGGAGTCAGATCGTCAACGGCGTCGGTCCAGCGGACGCTGACCTGTTGTTCGTCGGCGAGGGACCGGGCGCGAACGAGGACGAACAGGGCGAACCGTTCGTCGGCCGGAGCGGCACCGTGCTGGACGACGCGCTCCGCGCGGCCGGACTCGCGCGCGCCGACGTTCGTATCACCAACTGTGTGCGCTGTCGACCGCCGGAGAACCGCGACCCCCGTGCCGCGGAACTGGAGAACTGCCGGGAGTACCTCGACCGGGAGATCGACCAAATCGATCCGACGGTGATCGTCACGCTCGGGAAGGTGCCGAGTGAACACCTGCTGGACCGGGACGTGGGCGTCACTGGCGAGGCCGGCGACACGTTCGACACCGAGATCGCCGGCGAGACCCGGACCGTCATGGTCTCGGTCCACCCGGCCGCGACGCTGTACGACCGCAGCCAGGAGGAGACCTTCGAGTCGACGATCCAGCGGGCGGCCGACCTGACCGGCGCAGGCGGGCAGTCGACGCTGGGCTCGTTCTGAGCGTAGCGGAACTGACTTGACCGGGACCCGCCAATCGTTGCACATGAGTACGACCCAGACGGCCGCCGAGGTGGTCGTCGTCGACTACGGGCTGGGGAACCTCCGGAGCGTGACCCGCGGGCTGGAGCGTGCGGGCGCGTCGGTCGAGTTGATCGACGAACCGGCCGCCGTGGACCGGGCCGACGGCATCGTCCTCCCGGGGGTCGGCGCGTTCAGCGAGGGCATGGAGAACGCCGGTCCCTTCCGGGCAGCGCTGGCTGACGCCGCCGACGAGGGCACGCCGCTGTTCGGTATCTGTCTCGGGATGCAGATGCTGCTGACGACGAGCGAGGAGGCCGATCACGCCGGACAGGGCGAGGCCGAGGGACTCGACCTGATCCCCGGAACGAACCGGCGATTCCACGGCGAGCAGAAGGTCCCACACATGGGCTGGAACGAACTCGACGTACAGCGTGACCACCCGCTGGTCGAGGGCGTAGATGGGGAACACGCCTACTTCGTCCACTCCTACTACGCCGAACCCGACAGCGAGGACGCGGTGGTCACGACCACCGACTACGGGCTCGACTTCCCGAGTATCATCGCGAACGAGGCTGGGAACGTCTTCGGGACGCAGTTCCACCCCGAGAAGTCGGGTGAGACGGGACTGCAGATTTTACGGAACTTCGTCGAGATCTGTGCGGAGGAGTAGGCGGTGTCGTACCGGCCGCGAACGAAGTGAGCGGCCGGCTTTTTCGCCCACGTTTTTGCGCGAGCGGTCACGAGCCGAGCGAGTGACCCGAGCGGAAAAAGGTGGACTCGGAGAAATCGGGTGAGACCGGATTGCGGATTCTGCGGAACTTCGTCGAAATCTGTGCGGAGGAGTAGGCAGTCAGTCGTCCTCGGCCAGCGGCAGTGAGACGGTGACGGTGTTGCCGGTCTCGTTCGTCTCGAAGGTGATGTGGCCGTCCGAGAGGTCGACGATCCAGTAGACCAGCCAGAGGCCGAGGCCGCTGGTGTGGGTGACGCCGTCCATCTCCTGTTCGCCGGTCAGGATGCGGTACTCGTAGTCGGGGATCGGCGGGCAGGTGTCTTCGATCGTCAGGAGCGCGAGGTCGTCGACCCGGGACGCGTCGACGCGGATCCGCGGGGCCGATTCCTCGGCGTGTTTCGCGGCGTTGCCGAGCAGTTCACGGACTGCCACCTCGATATCGTCGAGCGCACGGGCCGTGAGCGACGGCGGGAGGTCGGTCGTAATCTCCGCCTGTGGATATCGGGTGGCGATCGACGCCACGGCGTCCTCCACGGCGGTGGTCAGATCGACGCGACGCGGTGTGGCGTGATCGGTGAGCAACTCGATGGTCTGGCGCTGTTTCTCGGCCTTGCCCAGCAGCGACCGGGCGGTTCGCCGGATCACTTCGGCGTGGGCCGGCGGGTCGTTTTCGGGGTGTTCGGCGATGTACTCGGCGTGACCGAGGACGGTGTTGAGATCGTTCCGGAGATTGTGCCGGAGGATCGTATCGATCACGCGCAACTGCCGCTCGCGGCGTCTTCGGTCGGTCACGTCCCTGGTGAACCCGACGATCCGGACGACCTCGTTCCCCTCGAAGATCGGTTCGGCCTGCACCCACGCCCAGCGGTTGTAATCCTGTCGCGGATTGACGCGGAACTCGAAGTCGACCGACTCGCCGTTCGAGAGGCGATCCATGGCGTCTCGGATCGCCGGCCGATCCTCGGGGTGGATCACGTCGATCAACCGCGACGGGTCGTCCTCGATCACGGCGGCGGGCTGGCCGTAGACTGGCTCGTACGCGTCGTTGATAAAGAGCAACTCGTCCCAGTCTGCCGAGAACATCCACAGTACGTCCGTCGTCTTGGCGGCGAGTTCCTGGAGGCGCTCGGCGGTCGCGTCGCGCTGGCGCTGGGCTTCAACCCGCTCGCTGATGTCCCGGGAACTGACGATGTATCCGTCGGTGTCCGTCCCGCCGAGTTTCGCGATCCGACTCTCCAGCCACACGTACGTCCCATTGGCGGTCCGGTGGCGGTACTCGATGGTGCCGGTTTCCTCCCGGCTGTCGACGACCGCCTCGAACCGCGAGCGAATCCGCTCGCGGTCGTCGGGGTGAATGTACTCGAAGGCGTACTCGCCCTGCAGTTCCGTGGGCTCGTACCCCAGCACCTCCTCCGTGGCCCGGTTCAGGTACCGAAATACCCCGTCCTCGTCGAGGACGACGATCTTGTCCCGGGCGTGGTCGAGCAACGCCTCGGCCGGACCTGGCCACTCCATCACTTAAAGACGTGTCTCGGTGTTGAAAAAGATACTGGCGGATATCGGCCGAAACAGCGTGAAAGAAGGCGGATTCAGTAGAACGCGATGGGGCCCGTCTCCTGACCCTCCGCGTCCGTGACCTTCTCGCGGGCGTCCTCGAAGTCCTCCATGCGGACCTCCGTCCGGTCGTCACGGATGGAGAACATGCCGGCTTCGGTAGTCAGGCTGGCGAGTTCGGCACCGCTGAAGCCCTCCGTCTCCGCGGCGATGGCGGCGAGATCCAGTTCCTCGGCCAGGTTGAGGTCCTTCGTGTGGATCTCCAGGATCCGCTCGCGGCCCTCGGCGTCGGGTTCGGGGACCTCGATGAGGCGGTCGAACCGACCGGGGCGGAGGATGGCCCGGTCGAGCATGTCGAAGCGGTTGGTGGCCGCGATGATGCGGATCTCACCCCGATCCTCGAAGCCGTCCATCTCCGAGAGGAGTTGCATCATCGTCCGCTGGACCTCGGCGTCCCCGGAGGTCTTGGATTCGGTGCGCTTGGCCGCGATGGCGTCGATCTCGTCGATGAAGATGATGGCCGGTTCGCGCTCGGAGGCGAGCTCGAACAGGTCCCGGACCAGTCGTGCGCCCTCGCCGATGAACTTCCGGACGAGTTCGGAGCCGGCCATCTTGATGAAGGTGGCGTCGGTCTCGTTGGCGACGGCCTTCGCGAGCATCGTCTTCCCGGTCCCGGGCGGGCCGTGGAGCAGGACGCCGCTCGGCGGTTCGATGCCGACCTCGCGGAACTGGTCGGCGTCGACCAGCGGTTGTTCGACGGCCTCGCGAACCTCGCGGATCTGTTGGTCCAGTCCGCCGATGTCGGCGTAGGTCACCTCGGGGCTGTGGTCGACCTGCATCGCCTGGGCGCGGGCGTCGGTCTCGGCGTCCAGAAGCGTCTGCACGGAGAACGAATCGTTGATGGCGACACGGTCGCCCGCCTCCAGTTCTTCCTTGAGGTTCGGTGACACCTCCGTGAGGACTTCCTGGTTGTTGCCGTGCTGTTTGACGATGACACCCTCGTCGGTGACTTCCTCGGCCGTGGCGATGTACAGCGAGGACGTCTTGAGCGTCTCGTTTTCGCGTTCCAGCCGGTCCACCTCGCCGCTGAGGTTGTCGCGTCGTTCCTGGGCCGAGTCCAGTTGCGACGATAGTTCGTCGTTGACCTGTTCCAGCTTGATAAAGTGCTCCCGCAACGCATCCAGCCGCTCTTCCGGAGACATCTCCGGGTCGAGATCCAGGCGCGGCCGGTCCGGGAGCGACGGACTCCGGGACATCTGACTGTCGACCCTAACGGATGCTCGTAAAAGGGCCTTTGGGTCCCGGCCATCCTACTCCGCCGGGCCCAGGCCGGCCGAATCGACCCCGCTGTCGCCTCTCAGGCCAGGTCTGCGAACTCGTCGAGGTAGTCGTCGTACACCGACAGGGCCGACTCGACCGGCTCGGGCGAGGCCATGTCGACGCCTGCACCCCGGAGCAGTTCGAGGGGGTACTCCCGGGACCCCTTCCGGAGGAAGTCGACGTACTGCTCGGCCGCGGGCTCGCCGTTCTCGAGGATGTTGTCGACCAGCGCGACGGCCGCCGAGATGCCCGTCGCGTACTGGTAGACGTAGAACGCGCGGTAGAAGTGGGGGATGCGCATCCACTCGCGGGCGATCCGGTCGTCGATCGCCGCGGGCTCGTAGTAGTCGCTTTTCAACTCGTGGTAGAGTTCGTCCAGCCGATCGGGCGTCAGTGCCTCCCCGGCCTCCGAGAGCTCGTGGGCGCGGTGTTCGAACTCCGCGAACATCGTTTGCCTGTAGAGCGTCGACCGGAACCGTTCGAGATACTCGTTGAGGACGTGCCGGCGCAGGCGTTCGTCCTCGACGGTATCGAGCAGGTGGTGGGTGAGCAGGGTCTCGTTGACCGTCGAAGCCACCTCTGCCACGAAGATCTCGTAGCCCGAGTAGACGTAGGGCTGTTCCTCGCTGGTGAGCTGCGTATGGAGGGAGTGCCCGAGTTCGTGAGCCAGCGTGTACATCGAGGACACGTCGTCCTGGTAGTTCATCAGGATGTACGGCTGGGAGTCGTAGGTCCCGCCGCTGTAAGCCCCCGACTGCTTCCCGTCGGTCTCGTACACGTCCACCCACCGCGAGTCGAGGCCGTCGGCAAGCCGGGTCTGGTACTCATCACCCAGCGGCGCGACGGCCTCCGTGACGTACTCGCAGGCTTCCTCGTAGGTCACCTCGGGGCTCTCGCCCTCGACCATCGGGACGTAGAGGTCCCACATCCGGAGTTCGTCCGCCCCGATGCTCTCCCGCTTCAACTCCGCGTGGCGGTGGAGTTTGTCCAGATTGTCACGCACCGTATCGACGAGGTTGTCGTACACCTCGACGGGGACGTTCGGGCCGTCGAGTGCGGCCTCGCGGGCGGTGTCGTAGTTGCGCGCGGTCGCCAGCTTGCTGTCGGTCTTGACGCTGTTCTTGTAGGCGGTCCCGACCGCGTTGCGCACCGTCTCCCACTCGTCGTAGAACTCCTCGTAGACCGCCTGTCGGAACTCCCGATCAGGGTTCTTCTGGAGCGTGGTGAAGTTGTTGAGGGTGATCCGCTTTTGCTCGCCGTCGGGCGTCTGGACTGTCGGGAACGTCATGTCCGCGTTGGCGAGCGTGTTGTACACCTCACCGGGCGCTCCCGTCACTTCGCCCAGTTCGGCCAGCAGGTTCTCGATCTCGGCCGACCGGGTGTGCTCTTTCATCCGCAACACGTCGTCGAAGTAGTGGTCGTACTCCTCGAGATCCGGTTCGTCCTCGATCATCGCCTCGATGTCCTCCCGATCGAGGTCCTGCAGTTCGGGTTCGATGAAGGAGGCGGCGCTCTGGGCGTCCGAGGACAGTGATTGCGCCCGCGCGAGCAGGGCCTGATAGTGGCTGTCCGTGGTGTCCTCGTCGCGACGCATACGCGCGTAGGAGGTGACGTTTGAAACTGTGCGCATGATTTCCTCACGGAGTTCCAGCACCGACAGGAGCGTCTCGGCCTCCTCGGTCACCTGTCCCTCGTAGGCCTCCAGATCGGACAGCCGCTCCTGGACGGCCTCGAAGGCGTCTTCCCACGCCTCGTCGTCGGCGTAGAGCGCTTCCAGATCCCACGTGTGTTCCTCGTCGATGTCGCTGCGGTCGGGAACCGAACTCATTGCCGCCCGTAGGAAGGGGCGCGAGGTAAGCCTTTACACGACGAGCGCTCAGTCCTCCTCCGCGCGGCCGACGCCGTCGACCAGGTCGTCTGCCACGCGCGCCCGGGTCGCGTGCCGGACCCGACGCTCGCGGAACACCTCGCGTGCGCTCGCTGCGGCCTCGGGGTCGCGCTCGAAGGCCAGGTCTGGGTAGGTCACGTCGGCGAGCACCAGCGGTTCGGGAGGCGCGGCGGGCACTCCCGCCGGTCCGGGCAGCGATTCCGGGGCGAGCACGCGATCCACGGCGTCGCGGTCGCGCTCGCCCCGACCGATCTCGTCGATCAGAGCGACCAGCCGGCGGACGAGCTGGCGGGCGAACCCGCCGGCACGGACCCGGAGCACGAGATAGTCGCCGTCCCGCCGGATCGACCCGTCGAGGTCCCGTACGGTCCCGTCCTCGTCGGGGGTCAGGTTGTGGAAGTCGTGTTCGCCCCGGAGCCCGTCGAGAGCGGCCCTCGCGCGCTCGTCGTCGACGGCATCGGGCGGCGCGTGGAGGTGGTAGACGTACTCGCGGCTCGTCGCGTCGTGTGTGGCGTGGAAGTCCGCGGGCGCGTCGGCGACGGCCCACACCCGGACGTCCGGGGGGAGTTCGCTGTCGAACGCGCGGGGCGTCAGCCAGTCGGGGGCGTCGAAGCCGACGGTCTGTGCGACCGCCGATACCCCGGCGTCGGTCCGACCCGCGGCCGCATAGCCCGGCGGCGCGTCCGCCTTGTCCGCCAGTACGTCCAGATCCTCGAGTGCCGCGAGCAGCGTGTCCGAGACGGTCGCCACGTTCGGCTGGCGCTGGAAGCCGTGGAACGCCCGGCCGTCGTACGCGACCCGGTACGCGCGCATACCAGCACTCGTTCCGGCGTTCCGATGAGCCTTGCGAGACGCCAATCGAAACTCTACTAAAATCTTTCGACAGTTCAAATTCCCTCGATCGATGTTTATCGCAAAACCGCCGGATGGCAACTGTGTAAAAGTCAGTGCAATCGGCGTCAATCGGCCGGAATGTACCGCCAGGGCCACCCCTTTATATGCACCTCTCGGCACAAGCTGGGAGTGCAATGCGCTCGAACATCCGAATCGGTTCGCTGCTGCTGGCGCTCGCGGTGGTCCTCACCGCGGCGGTGCCCGCAGCGGCGGCCATGAACACGGACGCGAACAGTGTCGAGAACGAGACCAGCGGTGACGCCGAAGCCGGTGCCGAGATCGCGGTGACGGCCTCGGGTAGCGCCGACACGGCCGGCGAGGCCAACGGCTCGGCGGGGATCGCCGTCGGCGCGTCGGCCAGCGCGGACGGTGACGCCCAGTCCGACCGCGGTGAGGCGGCCTCCAACGGCTCCGCAGACGTCCGTGCCGAGGGTCAGGTCGAGCTGCCCTTCGGGATCGTGATCGACCTGCCGTTCCAGGGCGAGGCCGAAGCCAGCGCCGACAGTGAGGCGAACGCGAGTGCGAACGACGGTGACGGCGACCACGGTGTCGTCGCGTCCGTCGTGAGCCTGTTCGCCGGCGGCGAGGCCGAGGCCAACGCCGAGGCAGACGCGAACGCGAGCGCGAACGACAGTGACGGTGACGACGACGGGTTCGTCGCGACCGTCCTGAGCGTGTTCGCGAACGGCGAGGCCGAAGCCAACGCGGCGGCCAGCGGTGAGGCCGATACCGAGACCGACGCTGACGCCGACGCAACGGCCAGCGCCGAGACGAACGCTGAAGCCAGTGCGACGGTCGACGCCGAAGTCGATGCCAACGTGAACGCGAGCGGCGAACTCGACGACGCACGCGAGGACGCGAGCGACGCGCTCGGCGAGGTCGACAACGAGACCAGCGAGGAGATCGCTGACGCCAACGAGGATTCGAGCGAGGTCGTCGGTGAGATCCAGACCGAGATCGAGGGCTAACGCCGATCACACCCCTCCGAACGTCGTTCCCACTCCACGGGACCCACACGAACCCCCATTCCCATGATTCGCTCCGTTACCGCTGACACGTTTCCTGCCCCGGGGTCCCGTCTCGGCAGATCCGAAGATAGATTACGATCACTCGACCTATCCCTTCACAGACGGAATGCAACGAGTTTCCCGGTGGCTGCTGATCGGTGCGACCGTCCTCGCCGCGTGCTGGCTCTTCGCCGGGCCAGCCGCGGCCCAGTCAGCCGGCGCGGACAACACCTCGTTGTCGCCCGACAGTACGCTCATCCGGATCGACGCCGCGGCCGACGGATCCGCTGCCTGGGAGATCCAGTACCAGTTCTACCTGACCGATCCCGGCGAGAAAGAGGCGTTCGAGTCCTACCGTCAGGACATCGAGGCGAACCGCTCGACGTACGTCGAGGAGTTCGCCGCCGACATCCGCCCGACGGTCCGGCAGGCCGAGAACGACACGGGCCGGGAGATGGCCCTCTCGAACGCCACCGTGACGGTTCGCCGCCAGCGGCTCGCCCAGCCGACCGGCATCGTCACCTACCGGTTCGGCTGGTCCGGGTTCGCCGGCGGCAACGCCTCGACCCTGTCGATCGGCGACGCCATCAGCGGCTTCTACCTCGGCCCGGACACGCGACTCACCGTCACCTGGCCCGAGGCCTATCGCCTCGACCGGGTGTCGCCCGATCCGGCCGAGACCCGCAGCGACCGGGTCGTCTGGCAGGGCGAACTCGGCTTCTCCTCGACGGCCCCCCGAATCGTCGCCACCGAGACGACCGAGTCGGGACCGGCGAGTTCGGGCGGGTTCCCGCTGCTCGCGGCCGGCGTCGCCGTCCTGATCCTCGCCGCGCTCGGGGCCGCCGGCGCGTTCTACGTCCGGACCCGGTCGGGCGACGGGGACGACGGCGGAGCCGTGACCGGAGCGACGGCCGGCGGCCCGGCGTCCGCGACCGACGACGACGATACAGCACCAGCGGCTGGCCCGCCGTCGGACCTGCTCAGCGACGACGAACGCGCGCTGTCGGCCATTCGCGATCACGGCGGCCGGATGAAACAGCAGGAACTGGCCGACGCCTGCGACTGGGGCGAATCGAAGACCAGCAGAGTCGTGAACCGGCTCCGGGACGACGGCGAGATCGAGGTGTTCCGGCTCGGTCGCGAGAACGTCATCTCACTACCGGAGGAAACCCATGACTGAACCTCAATCACGAATCACGAACCGACTGCGCCCCCTCGTGGCCGCGGTGCTGGTCGTCTGTCTCGTCGTCGGGGCCGCGATCCCGGCGGCCGGCCTGTTGGCCGACTCGCCGACGGCCGACCGGGCGGCCAGTGACGGGGCCGCGACCGACGCGAACGCTGCCAGTACCGACGCGATCCGGGCCGGACAATCCGGCGGTAACGAGAGCGACACGAACGCTACGGCGTCCGCCGGTGCTCGACTGGCGGGTGCGATCGGTAGCCAGCAGTCCGAGGCGGCCGGTGAGATCGAGACCCGGACGCTGCTCGTCAGGCTCGGCCGCGCCGACTCGCCCGAGGAGCGGGCCGCGGTGCTCGCAGTGCTGGAGGAGCGAACCGACGCCCGACTGGCCTCGCTACGGGAGCGCCGCGAACGACTTCGGGCGGCGGCCGACAACCGCTCGGTCTCGCCCGGGGCGTACGCCCACCTCGCCGCCACCGTCTCCGTCGAGGCGACCGTGACCGAGCGGCTGGCCGACCGCGGCGAGCGAGCCACGACGGACCTCCCCGCCGCCGTCACGGCCGAATACGGGCTCTCGGCGAGCCGGTTCAACGCGCTGGCCAACGACTCCCGGTCGGTCGCCGCGTCGCTCCGGAGCGACCTCCGGGCCCTCGGGGCGCCCCACGACACCGACGAGATCGGTGCGGAGAACGGCCTCGACGCCGGAAAGATGCTCGACGACCTGGACGACACCGTCGATCCGGCCAACCGGACGGACTGGCCGTTCGACCGGAACGACTCCACGCTCGGTGACGCCCTCGACGGCGAGAACGAGTCGCTCGACCTCGACGGCGTCTTCGACGACGGCGACACGTCCGGGACCGGCGACGCCACCGACGAAAGCGCTACCGACGATTCGCTCGACGGCGCCGTCACCGACGACCGAACGGTCGACGGTTCAGATGGCACGCCCGACGGTACCACCGACAGGAACACGACGGACAGTGACGGGGAATCGGCCGAAAAAGACGCCGACGACGGCCTGTTCGACGGGTAGCGTCGACAGTCAGAAGTCGTCGAAGGTCGGCCGGTCGTGGTCGCCGGGGAAGTCCGCCACCGGAACCTGTTTCTGGTCGCCCGACGCCATGTCCTTGACCGTCACGGCGTCGTCTTCGAGGTCCTGCTCGCCGACGATGACGACCGTCTCGGCGTTTATCGAGTCGGCGTAGTCGAGCTGGCCGCCGAAACTCCGATCGGAGAGGTCCGTCTCGACGACGTGGCCGCGCTCGCGCAACTCGCCGGTGATCTCCGCCGCCACGTCCCGCGTGTCCCCGACCGTGAGGACGTAGTAGTCGGTCGTGAACCCCTCGTCGGGCCAGACGCCCGCCCGCTGGAGGAGGAGCGAGAGCGGCGCGAGACCGGGCGCGACGCCGACCGCGGGCGTCGGCTGGCCGCCGAAGCTCTCGATGAGGTCGTCGTAGCGGCCGCCGCCGAACACCGACCGCGAGACCTCGCCCGTGGCGTCGAAACACTCGAAGACGACGCCGGTGTAGTAGTCCAGTCCGCGGGCGGTCTCCAGCGAGAGCGTACAGTACTCCCGCGCGCCGAAGTCCGCCGCGGCATCGAGGACGTTCTGGAGGTTCGTCACCGCGTCCTCGACGCGGTCGGTCCCCGCGAACTCGATCAACTCGTCGAGATGCTCCTCGGGCGTGTCCAGCAGGTCGTCGAACTCGGCGGCCTGGTCGTAGGAGAGGCCGGCCTCGTAGAGCAGGTCGTGGTATTCGTCCTCGTCGATCTTCTCGGATTTGTCCACCGCGCGGATGGCCTCGCGGGTGTCCACGTCGGCGTCGAACGCCTCCAGCAAACCACCGAGGATGTCCCGATGGGAGACGCGGAACTCGAACTCCTCGCTCGTCAGACCGAGGTTCGTCAGCGCGTCGGCGGCGAAGGCGAGCACTTCGGCGTCGGCTTCCGGTTCCGACGACCCGAAGATGTCGACGTTGGTCTGGTAGAACTCGCGGAACCGGCCCTGCTGGACCTGCTCGTACCGCCAGAACGGTCGTGTCGAGACCCACTTGATCGGCTTGGAGAGTTCCTGCTGTTTGGCGACGACCATCCGTGCGACCGTCGGCGTCAACTCGGGGGTGAGCGACACCTCGCGACCCCCTTTGTCCTCGAAGGCGTACAGTTCCTCGACGATCTCCTCGCCGCTCTTGTCGACGTACATCTCCGTGCGCTCCATCGCCGGGGTCCCGATCTCGCGGAAGCCGTACTGGCGTGCCGTGGCCTCCAGCGTGTCGATGACCTCCCGCCGGGGCCCCATCTCCGTGGGGTAGAAATCGCGAAAGCCCTTCAGGCCGTCGTACATGTGCCCCGCTTTGCCCACCGCGCGCTTGAAACTGTCCTTCCGGGACCGGCCCAAGGTACGTCCCCCTCCGTGCCGTACTCCGGCTATGGGATCGGACGGCCTCGTCGAACTCGATCAGGACTGCTGGACGGCGCTCGCGAAGTACAATCTCCTGCTGGCGACAGTGTTCGGCGTCGCCGCCGTCGCCGCCAGAGCGACGCTCCCCTCACAGAACCTGCTCGTCGTCCAGAACGCCACGCTCGCCGTCGTGTTCGGCGGTATCCAGACCTACGCCTGGCTCTCGGCCTGAGCGGCCGGGTTACTGGTCCCGCAACCCGACCACCCGCGTCTGATCGTGGTCGGGAAACACGTCCTCGACGGCCCCGTCCTCGAACTCCTCGCGGATCAACTCGCGCAACTCCGCCTCGTAGTCACCCTTGGGAATCTCCTCGCTCGGCCCCTCCTCGACCACCAGTTGCGCGTCCACGAGGTCGTCGACCGCGCCGCGGCCAAAGCCCGACAGCGGCGCGACGTAGTCGACGCCGTGGCGGTCTTCGAGACTCTGGGCCTGTGCCCGCGAGACCGTCGGCACCCGATCGTCGCGGCGGGTGCCGTCCGCCACTGCACTGAACGACTCCGCCGCGACGACTTCGAGGACGTGATCGTGAACCTGCTGGATACCGTTACGGGGAAAGCCGTCCTCGACCATCTGTGCGGCCGCTTCGCGGGCCACGTCCTCGTCCAGCTCGACCGTCTCGATCGGGAATCCGACCGCCGCGGCCGCCTCGCGGGCGTGGTCGGCCGCGTCGGTGATCCCGAACGTCGCCGAGACGAGCGTGACCTCGTAGAACGGATCGAGGACTAGGGCCGCGAGCGTCGAGTCCTTGCCGCCGCTGTAGAGGACGCCGACGTCCATCTACCGGCGTTCGATGTCGAAACTCTTCGAGTCCGGTTTGAGCTCGCTGAGCAGGTCCTTCATCTTCTCCTCGTCGATCTTGCCCTGGATGCGCCCGCTCCGGGCCAGCGCGATGACCTGCTGTTCGACCTTCTCGCCGAACTGCGGCTTGGACATCTTCACCGTGTTCAGGCGCTTGCGCGCCCCGTCGGTCAGGTGCTGGCGCAGCAGCGCCTTCTTCTGGGCCTCGGCCTGCTGGCGCTGTGCCTCCTGGGCCTCGCCGCCGCCCTGCCCCTGTTTCTGCTCGCGCAGCTTCTCCATTTTCTCCTGTCGCAGCCGTTCGAGCTCCTCGTCGTCGGGCTCGCCACTCATGACTACCCGACACTAACCTCGTCAGCCGCAAAACCCTAACGGACCACCTTTTTACTGCGGGGGGTTCGCCGCCGGCGAACCCCCCTTGCAAAAAGCTGGACCAAAAACCCCACCGCGCTCCCTCCGGTCGCGCGGTGTAAACCGCCGCCTGCGGCGGCGGATGCTAGTCCCTCCGCGACCACCAACCGCCACAGCCACCGCAACCGCGACCGCCCCGCGACCGCCACAGCACAGCCGCTACCCGCCGAGAGAAAATAGAGAAGATCGGCTTACGCGTACCGTTCGAGTTCCGGCCGGTCGAGGTCCGAGAGGACTTCGCCCGCGGTGTCGTCGAGCAGGCTCATTCCGTCGCCGGTGACCTTGCGGCCTTCGCCCTGCGCGATCTGGATGTAGCCGACCTCTTCGAGCTGCTGGAGCGCGGTCCGGATGACCTTCCCGGAGCCGTCCGTGCTGTTCGGCGGGCGGACCCGGTAGCGGGTCGAGCCCTGCTTGGAACTACCGTACTCGGTGGTGAGGCGCTCGACACCGACGGGACCGTCGACGGCGACCTTCCGGAGCAGGCTGGCGGCGCGGCGCTGCCAGAAGTCCTCCTGCTCGGGCGGGAGTTCGCGACCGGTACCGGTCTTCGTGAATCGGGCCCAGTCGGGTTCTTCTACTGCCTCTTCCTCGGCGAGTTTCTCGGCGACCGCCTCGATGAGATTCTCGGCGGGCACGTCGTAGAGCGTCGTCATTGCATCTCCGTTCCGCGCGGCGTCATAAAAGCGCATCGTTAGCGACCCGTCGCGTGGCTCGCTGTCGTACTCTCCGACTCGACCGGGAGTCGAGAGGGTGGTTTTCATTAGTAGCGGGTTCGATGTGCCGGTATGGACGAGCGGGCGGCCCTGGCCCTGCTGGCCGACGACCTCCCCGCCGCGGGCGACGACGCGGCCGTAGTCGGCGACCAGGTCCTCACGACCGATATGCTCCACGAAACGACGGATTTCCCCGCGGGGACGACCAGATACACCGCCGGCTGGCGATCCGTCGGCGCGTCACTGTCTGACGTGGCCGCGATGGGTGCCGAGGCGACCGCCGCCGTCGCCGTCTACGCCGCCCCGACGTTCGACCCCGACGAGTTGCGCGCGTTCGTGCGCGGCGCACGGGACGTGTGTGCCTACGTCGAGGCCGAGTACGTCGGCGGCGACCTCGACGACCACGACGAGTTCACCGTCGCCACCACCGCCCTCGGCCGCACGACCGACCCGGTCCGGCGCTCGGACGCCCAGCCGGGCGACGCCCTCTGTGTGACGGGGACGCTCGGCCGGAGCGGGGCCGCTATCCGCCTGTTCGAGCGCGGTGACACCGAGTGGGCCAACGAACTGTTCCGGTTCACCCCCCGGGTCGTCCCCGGGCTGGCGATCTCGTCCGCTGCCACGGCGATGATCGACTCCAGCGACGGACTGGCTCGGTCGCTCCACCAGCTTTCCGACTCCTCTGACTGTGGGTTCGCCGTCGAGACGCCGCTCCCAATCGACGACGCCGTCGACGACGTGGCCGACGACCCCGCCGACCGCCACGAACTCGGCGTGTTCTTCGGCGAAGACTTCGAACTCGTCTTCACCGCCCCGGAAGAGAGCCTCCCCGGCCTCCGGGACGTGTGTGACGTGCCGATCAGCCGGATCGGGACCGTCACCGAGGGCGAGGAGGTCACGCTCGACGGCGTGGCGCTCCCGGATCGCGGATACACGCACGGCGAGGCGTAGGTTGGCCGGTATCGGCTGTGTGGGCGGTATCAGGTCGTGACCGGGACTGGCGTGAAGCAGGCCAGGCCCAGCAGGAACGTGACGATGCCGAGCGCGAACCGCCTGCCGTCGAGTCGCTCGTCGCTGATCGGCGTCGTCGGCCCGGCGTAGGCCAGCCCGAGCGCGAGCGTCCCCCAGAGGAACCAGACCAGCGTCACCTCTCCGCTCCGGGCCAGCAACTGGAAGGCTCCGAGCCCGAACAGCGCCGCTGGCACGGCCGCACCGATGGTCTCGGTCCGCTCGCCGAACATCGCCCGGACGGCGTGGCCACCGTCCAGCTGTCCGACGGGGAGCAGGTTCAGGAAAGTGAGGAAGGCCCCGAGCCAGCCGCCGAAGACGACTGGGTTGAAGATCAATCGGGGATCCTCGTAGACGAGTTGCTGGCCGGTCAGGGCCGCGATGGCCTCGATCAGGGGCGGGTGGTTGAACTGCACGCCGAAGGGGTTCGTGACCGGCGGAAGGTGCAGGCCGATTACGGTGACCACGACGGTCGCGACCAGCCCCGCCAGCGGGCCGGCGATGCCGATGTCGAACAGGGCCTTTCGGTCGGGAATCCGGCCTTTCATGCGGATGACCGCGCCCATCGTGCCGAAGGGTGGGATCGGGACGGGGATGAAATAGGGCAGGCTGGCGTCGACGCGGTGGTACCGGCTCAGGACGTAGTGGCCGAGTTCGTGCGTGCCGATCACGCCGAGCACGGCGGCGGTGAACGGCCAGGCCCTGATTGCGGAGGCAGGGTCGGCGAAGGCGTTGCCCCGGTACCACAGCGAGCCGACGAACAGCGTGGTCGCCACTGTCGCCAGTGCGAGCGCGACGTTCGTCCAGGGGATCCCGTCGACGCCGACCGACTGCGGTTCGGCGACCAGCACGTAGGTTCCCGGTCCGGTCGGGCCACCTGATTGGTGCTGTCGGAGGGAGATCTCGTACCCGTACTCGCGAAACAGCGGGTGGACCTCGCGTTCCAGGACGTCGGCGGGGACCGTGGGACGGCCGAGATAGAGGAGTCGATCACCGTCGGTCCGGACCTCGTGGACGCGAAACACCGACGCGAACTCCTCGATCGGCGGGCCGTCCCGTGGTGTCCGGGCAGCCGCCATCGACCGCTACTTACAGGTCGGCAGTGTAAAAACCTCGTGTCGGCTGACTGGCAGTCGTTCGCAGGGGGTCGAACGACCGGTTACGGGGCGTCGGGCGGGCGTGGTGTCCATTCAGGCGGATTCGATGCGCCAGGTGGTCGCGCTCGTGTACGACCACTTCTCGATCTCCAGGTCGGTAGCCGAGTCCTTCAACTTCACCATCAGCGCACCGATCTCCTTGGGCGACAGTCCGACTTCGTCCGCGATGAACTTGCTCTTGAAGTACATCTCGCCGTCTGCCGCCTTCTGCGAGAGATACTCCTTGAGCTGTTCCTCTTTGCTCGCAGCGTCTTCCTCGTCGTTCGTCGCGGAGGGCTGTGTGGTTGCGCTCATCTGTGACACCTCACTTCCCCCTTCCGACCAGGAGCCCATATAAAGGCAGGAAGCTTCGAATCACTTCGCCGGTTTTAGCGACACTTCGCGTTTGTTCGCTCGTAAACCGGTGTGAAAAACGTCTTTCAGGACGTTTTTAGAGGGCCCGAGACGTTTTATAGAGTGATTAGGGCCCTCTATAGTGGATGCAGAGTCCTGTAAAACACGTCGTCTGACAGGCGTCTCACGACGCCCATTACCCGGAACATGTTGCCGGATGAGACGTGGCGCGCGGCTGGGACGGTGTCCAAATAGCGTCCCGAGCGATGGCTCCACACGGGTGGTCAATCGCGTTCGTGGACCCAGTACTCGTCGTCGACGGTGACTTCTTTCTTGAACAGCGGCACCTCGTCTTTGAGGCGGTCGATGCCGTCCTCCACAGTCCGAAAGGCCTCGCGGCGGTGGCCCGCGAGGACGACGACGAACACGATGTCCTCGCCGTACTCGATGACGCCGGTGCGGTGGTGGAGAACCACGTCGAGAACGCCCTCCCGGTCTTCGAGTTCGGCCTCGATGGTCTCCATCCGGTCCTCGGCGACGCCCTCGTACTTCTCGAAGGCCAGGTACTCGGTGGGGTCGTCGTCGGGGGCGTCCTTCGCCCGCACGCGCCCGGTGAAGGTGGCGATGGCACCCGATCGCTCGGCCCGCGGGGAGGCCTTGACCCGTTCGACGAGCGATTCCAGCGTCTCGCGGGGTTCGGTCCCGGCGAGTGCATCGAGTACCGAATCGACGTCTACGTCGTCGGCGGTTGGGGCGCTGGCCAGTTCCGTCCCGGCGTGGTCGCGGTCGCCGAGGACGACCTGCGGGATGGCGGCGTGGCTGAACCCCTCGACGATGGCGTAGTCGTAGTCGGGGGCGAGCTGGTCGAGGGTGTCGTCGAGGGTGCGGTCCTCGCCGGTGGCGAACCAGCCTTCGTCGTCGGTGAGGCCGTAGGTCGTGGCTGCGCCGGCCGCGCGGTGCCGGGCGGTGTCCTTCCCGTCGGTGTCGATGTCCGGCGCGTGCGTGAGGTGTTTGACGGTCGCGACGCGCCCGCGGTCGGCCAGTCGCTCTGCGAGCCGTTCGACCAGCGTCGTCTTCCCCGAATCGGACGGGCCGACGACCCCGAGTACGTGCATGCCTCCGCCTCGGTCCTCCGGGCGCATTAGGGTTCGGTCCCGGCTTGACAACCCTTAAGCCGGCAACAGGGTAACGCGGTTGTAATGAAAGTCGTCGTCTCTATCGGCGGAAGCGTTCTCGCACCGGATCTCGACCCGGACCGGGTTCGCGCCTACGCGAACGTCGTCGAGTCGCTGCTCGCGGAGGGCCACCGCGTCGGCGTCGTCGTCGGCGGTGGTACCGTCGCCCGCGACTACATCGCCTCGGCCCGCGAACTCGGAGCCAACGAGATGCAACTCGACCAGCTGGGTATCGGCGTCACCCGCCTGAACGCGCGCCTGCTCGTCGCTGCACTCGGCGACCGGGCCGCCCCGACACCCCCGGAAACGTACGAGGACGCCGGCGCGGCCTTCCACCGCGGCGACGTGCCCGTGATGGGCGGGGTCGCGGCCGCACAGACCACCGACGCGGTCAGCGCCGCACTGGCCGAGTACGTCAACGCCGACCTGCTCGTGTACGCCACGAGCGTCCCCGGCGTGTTCAGCGCCGACCCGAACGAACACGACGACGCGACGAAGTACACCGAACTGTCGGCCGACGAACTCGTGGACGTGATCGCAGACATCGAGATGGCCGCCGGGAGCAACGCCCCGGTCGACCTGCTGGCCGCGAAAGTGATCCAGCGGGCGAACCTCCGGGCCGTGGTGCTGGACGGCACCGACCCCGAAGCCGTCACGCGCGCGGTCCTCGACGACGACCACGATGGGACCGAGGTCGTCCCGGGTGATGGGGTGTGACCGGCGACCGTGCACCACCCGCAATCGACGTGGACCTCGACGACGAGGCCATCTACGACCCCTACGCGGTCGGGACGAGCGACCGCCGGGCCTTCTGGGCCGACGCCGTCGCCGACGCAATACTCGCTACGGACCCCGACGAGCCAATCGTCATCAAGGGCGGCGTCTCCCCCTCCGGCGTGCCCCACATCGGCCACTTCAACGAGATCCTGCGGAGCTACTTCGTGGCCGAGGCGCTGCGCGACCGGGATCGGGAGGTCCGGCAGGTGTTCACGACCGACGACAAAGACCCCCTGCGGAAGATTCCCCGGACGCTCGCCGATCTGGACTGGAACGTGGTCGACTTCGGCGACGACGCCGTCGACTCGGCCGCCGTCGGCCAGAATCTCGGCAAACCGTACACGGACATTCCAGATCCCTTCGGCTGCTGTGACTCCTACGGCGCACACTTCACGGAACTCCTGCTCCGGGCGGCCGACCTCGTGGACGTCCCCATCGAGTTCGTCTCGAACACCGACCTCTACGAGGCGGGCGAGTTCGAGCCCGTGACTCGCGACCTGCTCTCCCGCGCGGACGAGGCCCGGACCCTCCTGGGCGACTACCAGGACAGTGTCGACGAGGACTACACGCCCTTCACTCCCCAGTGTGCCGAATGCGGGAAGCTCACCGGCGAGGTCACGAGTGTCGACCTCGACGCCGGCGAGGTCGAGTACACCTGCACGGATCTGGAGGCCGGCGACCGGACGATCCAGGGCTGTGGCCACGAGGGGACGGCCACGCTCCGGGAGGGCAAGCTCCCGTGGCGGTTCGAGTGGCCGGGCCAGTGGGACATTCTGGGTGTGGACTTCGAGCCGTTCGGGAAGGACCACGCGGAGGGGTCCTGGCCCAGCGGCGAGGACGTCGCCCGGAACCTGCTCGATATCGACCCGCCGGTCCCGATGGTCTACGAGTGGTTCACGCTCGACGGCGAAGCGCTCTCCTCCTCCTCGGGCAACATCGTCACGGTCGCGGAGGTGCTGGAACTGCTCGAACCGGAGGTGTTCCGCTACTTCTTCGTGAAGAACCCCCGCAAGCAACGGGATTTCAGCGTCGAGACGTTGGACCAGCTGGTCGACGAGTTCGATCACTTCGAGCGGGTCTACTTCGGCGACGCCGAGCCCCGGGACGAGACCGAGGCGGAACTCGTCGATAGGGCCTATCCGATGATCGTCGATTCGGTGCCCGAGCGCCAGCCCGTCCGGATCCCCTACACCTTCGCCGCCGTGTTGGGCATGACCGACGACCTGGAACTGCGGGAGACGATGGCTCGACGCGAAGGCCACATTCCAGACGATGCCACGCCCGAGCAGGTCCACGCCGCACTCTCCCGCGTCGAGGGGGCACGCGCCTGGGCCGAGCGGACCGACAACGAGTACAACTACCGGCTGGCCGAGGACCTGCCCGACGTGGACCTCGACGAGGACACCGCCGCCGCGCTGTCCGACCTCGCCGAGTTCGTCGCGGAGACCGACGACGGCGAGGAGATCCAGGGCGAGATCTACGAGGCGGCCAAGCGTCACGATATCGAGGTGAGCGACTTCTTCGCGGCGGGCTATCGACTCTTCCTCGACACGGATCAGGGCCCCCGGCTCGGTCCCTTCCTCGCGGCGCTGGACGAGGCGTTCGTCCTCGATCGGTTGCGCCGGGAGGACTGAGGCGGCCGTCCCGCGGCGCGGTTCCCGCGTGTCGTGTCCCGAACCAAACCCTCTTGACCGGCAGGCCCGTCAGCTTGAGCGATGGCAGACCTGTTGGTGTGGGTACTCGCCGGGATCCTCCTCTATACGCTGGTGATGATGACGTTGCGGACCAGGGGGTGGCTCCCGGAGTACATCCGCGTGTCCGGGCCGATCACGACCATCCATACGCAGCGCGGGCGGGCCTTCCTGAACTGGCTCGCCGGGCCGAAGCGCTTCTGGCGAGCGTACGGCAACTTCGGCGTCGGCATCGCCCTGGTAACGATGGCCGGCATGCTGGTCGTCGTACTGACGGCCGCGCTCGGGAGCGTCCTTTCGCCCGATGCGACACCTTCCGAGGTCCGCAACCCCCAGAACGTCCTCGTGATTCCGGGCGTCAACGAGTTCCTCCCGCTGTCGGCTGCGCCCGGCATCGTCTTCGGCCTCCTGGTCGGGCTGGTCGTCCACGAGGGCGGCCACGGCCTGCTCTGTCGGGTCGAGAACATCGACATCGACTCGATGGGACTGGCCCTCTTCGCGTTCATCCCCGTCGGGGCGTTCGTCGAACCCGACGAGGAGAGCCGCAACGAGGCCGACCGGGGCTCTCAGACCCGGATGTTCTCGGCCGGCGTGATGAACAACTTCGCGATCACCCTGCTCGCCTTCGCCCTCCTCTTCGGGCCCGTCGTCGGCTCCATCGCCGTCGCCGACGGCGCGCCGGTGGGCCAGTCACTGCCCGGTTCGACCGCCGAGGATGCCGGCATCGAACGCGGCGACCTCATCACCGCGGTCAACGGTACCGACATCGACGACCCCGACCGGCTCGAAACCGTCCTCCGGGATACTCCGGGACAGCGGGTCGCGGTCGAACTCGACGGCGACCGGACGATCCAGGTGACTCGGGAGCCGACGATCACGGCGACGGTCCCGCAGGTGATCGCCGGCCGCGACGACGAGTCCGGGATCAACTGGAGCGAAAACTCCCCGACGGACGTGGTGGCGGTCAACGGGACGGCGGTTAGCACCGAACGCGGGTTCGAGCGGGCGGTCACCAACCACACCGTCGCCAGAGTCGAGACCGACAACGGCACCGCGACGTTCCCGGCCGGCGCGTTCGTGATCCGGACCTTCGAGGACGGGCCGCTCGGGAACACGACCGCACCGACCGACCGGTACATGATCGTCACCTCGGTCGCCGGCGAGCGGGTGATCGACCCGGCCACGCTGAGCGACGCGCTCCGTGACGAACAACCCGGGACGACGGTCCCCGTCGAGACGTACGTCCTCCGGGACGGCGACTTCGAGCGGAACGTCTACAACGTCACGCTCGATCCGCATCCGAACGGCGACGGCGGGTTCATCGGCGTCGCGCCCGCGCGGGGCGTCAGCGGACTGGTCATCAACGACTTCGGTATCAAGACCTACCCCGCCGAGGACTTCCTCGGACTCCTCCAGGGCGACGCGGACGCCTTCGGCGGCATCTCCGGCGGATCCGTGCTCGACCGGGTGTTCATGGTGTTGATCCTGCCGTTCATCGGCGTGCTCCAGCCCCAGATCGGCTACAACTTCGCCGGGTTCGTCCCCGAGATCGCCAACTTCTACACGGCGACCGGCCTGCTCGGCGGGCTGGGTGGCGGCGTCCTGATCGCGGCCAACCTGCTGTTCTGGACCGCCTGGGTGAACCTCCAGCTCGGCATGTTCAACCTCGTCCCGACCTTCCCGCTGGACGGGGGGCACATCCTCCGGACCAGCGCCGAGGCGGTCATCTCCCGGCTCCCGATCGAGGGCGGGCGTCGGCTGACGACGACGGTCACCATCTCGGTCAGCCTGCTGATGATCGCCGGCCTCTTCCTGATGATCTTCGGCCCGCAGCTGTTCACCGGCTGACGGTCCCGGCTCCGCCGTCGTTGCGACCGAGAACGGAAACCTCCTTACGGAGCGGTCCGAACGGACGCGCATGACTCAGCGCGACCCGCCGCCGACGGAGGAAGGGTGGTACGCACTGCACGACTTCCGAACGATCGACTGGGACGCCTGGCGGTCGGCCCCCGAACGGAAGCGCCAGCGCGCTATCGCGGAGGGAATAGAGTACCTCCAGTCCCACGTCGCCCTCGACGACGTGTCCGACCCCGGCGAGTTCGGCGGCGGCCGAACAGCGATATTCACCGTCGTCGGCCACAAGGCCGACCTCATGATCGTCCACCTGCGCCAGACGGTCGGCCACCTCGAAGCCGCCGAACGTCGCTTCGAGCAGACGGCCCTCGCGGAGTTCACCGAACAGCCGACCTCCTACCTCTCCGTCACCGAGGCTTCGGGATACACCGAGCGCGCCCGCGAGTACTTCGAGGGCGAGGTCGACGACGATTCGGGACTGGCCCAGTACATCCAGCAGCGCCTCCACCCCGAAATCCCGGACGCCGGTCACGTCTGTTTCTACCCGATGAGCAAGCGCCGCCAGCCCGAACAGAACTGGTACGATCTGCCCTTCGACGAGCGGGCCGAGCACATGGCCCGCCACGGCGACATCGGGCGGGGCTACGGCGGCAAGGTCAACCAGATGATCGCCTCCAGCGTCGGCTTCGACGACTACGAGTGGGGCATCACGCTGTGGGCCGACGATCCCACCGACATCAAAGACCTGCTCAACGAGATGCGCTTCGACCCCTCGTCCTCCAAATTCGCCGAGTTCGGCCCCTTCTACTTCGGCAAGCGGTTCCCGCCCGAGGACCTCGACGCCCTGCTCGCGGGCGAACCGGTCCCGACCGATAGCGAGGCCGCGAGCGCCGAGGCAGGCGGGTCACCCCACGGCGAGAGTCACCCCCACGGCGATACGAACGGCCACGGCGGGAGCGACCACGGTCACGCCCACGGGCAGACCGACGCCGACGAGCACCCACCGACCGAGGCCGAGGACGAGAGCAGTGACCACCCCAGCGGTTCCTCGGGCGGCCGGCCGGACCCGGGCGACGCCGACCTCGACGTGGACGACGAACTCGAAGGTAAACTCGCCAACCTCGGCCTGTTCCCCGGGCAGGACTACGACGAGGGGACCTTCGGGCTCGTCTTCTACTCCGAGGCCGACGCCGCCGACCTCGCCGACGAGGTCGACGGTCTGCGGGGTAACTTCGACCACTACGACACCCACGTCCTCACGACCGTTCGCGCCAACGAGGGCCGGGCGGCCATCGCTAGCGTCTGGGAGACCGAGAGCGCCGCCGACACCGCTGCGGGCTTCCTGAACGATCTGGCGGGAATCGTCGAGGGCTACCGCGGCCCGCTCGGCGAGCAGGACGACGACGAACCCGAGGCGGCCGGCACCGACGACGAGATCCGCGGCCAGCTGGCCGAGGACGACATCTACGCCGGCACGCCCCGCGGCGAGGACGTGTTCGCGCTCGTGCTCTATTCCGAGGCCGACGCCGAGACTCTCTTCGATGAGGTCGACGGCCTCCGGGACAGCTTCGATCACTACGACAGTCACGTCAAAACGGCCGTTTACGACACCAGGGACGACGCGAGCGATCGCTCCGCGGTCGTCTCCCTCTGGGAGACCGAGAAAGCCGCCGAGAAGGCCGCCGGCTTCCTCTCGGACCTGCCCGAGGTCGTCGGGCGCGCCGGCGAGGGCGAGGGCTTCGGCACTATGGGCATGTTCTACACCGTCAAGCCCGACTATCGCGAGGAGTTCACCGAACGGTTCGACGCCGTCGGCGACCTCCTGGCGGACATGGAGGGCCACCGCGAGACGGCCCTGCTGGTCAACCGCGAGGACGCAAACGACATGTTCATCGCCAGCCAGTGGGACTCGCAGGACGACGCCATGGCCTTCTTCCGCTCGGAGGAGTTCTCCGAGACCGTCTCCTGGGGACAGGAAGTCCTCGACGACCGGCCGCGGCACGTGTTCCTGGCCTAGCACGTTTTTCCCGCTCGGGTTCGCCTTCGGCGAACCACTCGCGGCAAAAACGTGCGTGAAAAACTGCCCGCGAGTCGCGCCTACGGCGCGCTCGCGGCGAACCGCGCTCGCTTCGCTCGCGCGGATGCTAGTTTCGGGCGACTTCGAGTGTAACAGTCGATACTGTGTACGTGCGAATTGAACAGGTAAGTCAGAACACTCCGGTGATGAACCCTGCCCCCATGATGATGAGGACAGCTGCGGAAAACACCGGAAGGTACGGCGTGTACTGCTCGATTTTCTCCTCGGAGCGTTGGTATCCTGCAATCAACAGCATCGTCAGCCCAACGATACCCACGATGACGGTGAGAGCGTACGCACTCATCAGTTCAAGACAGTAGTTTGACCCGGCGCAGAGTGCAATAATCTCGAACTCTTCTTCGTGGGCGAATCCAAGTACGAACGCGAACCACCCGATCCCAAGGAGGCCACGGTCAGCAGTTGCTTCGGGGTCATCATGTGAGTGAGAGTGCCCACCAACAAAGGGAACGAATCCTTTCAAACGAGCTATCAGTCCATCGTTGTGATTGTGTGAATGGCTCTGCTCGTGAGAATGGCCTGAATGCTCGTCCAGATCGTGGTGGTCGTGGCTGTGATGGTTGGAATGGTCGTCATCACTGTGACTGCCGTGAGAATGCCCGTGGAAGTATTCACGAATTCCAAGTGCGATGAGTAGGACACCGGCAACAAGACTGACTGGCCCGCCGATTTGGATACCACCGGGTATCGTCATCGGCTCGTTGACCTGCGTGAGGTTGAAGTAGTCTTTCGCGAAAAAGAACACCCCCACCATCGCAATACTGCTGATAAGGTGGCCGACGCCGATAATGAGACTCGCCGCGAATCCGTACACCCACTTGTTCGTCTGGTCGAGCGCATATGAGGCGGCAACGGGCCACCCATGACCCGGTTCGATCCCGTGAACAGCGCCGAGCGCAACTGCCCCGAGGAAGAGACCGAACGCTTCGCCGTGTAACATCCTGATCGAGAATCTGCTACCGACGTGAATAACGGTTGTTAATACCGAAATGGGTGAATCGTCATACGAGAACCTCTTGTAGAAAAACGGCGAACCACTACCTATGCGAACGAGTTTCAATATTCCAGACGAAGTCGTCGAAGAGTTCGACCGAGTCTGGCAAGAACAGGACATCGAAAACAGGTCCCGGGCGGTTCGAGAAGCGATGCTGGAGTACATCGAGTCACACTCCCGCCTCGAAGAGACAAGCGGGGAAATTGTCGCGCTCGTTGCGTTCGATTATCGCCACCATGAGGTGATACAGGAACTCCATGCAGTCCAACACGAGTACCAAGACGTGATCCTCAACACGAGTCATACGCACCAGGGGGAATGGTGCCTCGAATCACTGTTTTGTCGGGGACCAACTGAGCAGGTGCGCACCCTCACCTACCGACTCCGCGACTTCGATGGCGTCAATCGGGTTAAGGTGATGGTCATCCGGGACGGCGAAGAATGACGATCTGCCAGAACCTCCGAGAGGTTCACTCGCTATGTACTTCACCTGTACTGAGCACCAGTATCCGCGGCCCGAAGCGCCGCGGTTCACTGAATCGAGGCCGAAGGCCGAGATTCAGCCTTTTTCGCCCACGTTTTTGGCGAGGGGGTCGCGGAGCGACCCCCTCGCGAAAAAGGTGGGTTCGAAACGTTCTACCGTCCCATCCGTCTTGATTGGGATATGAGCGTAATTCGGCTCGTCTGGGCCACTGCGACGGGGCCGACGCCGACGGCCTCCTACGACGCGGCCCTGGCCGAGGCCAACGTCCACAACTTCAATCTGATTCAGGTCTCCTCCGTCATCCCGGCCGAAGCCCACCTCGAAGCGGTCGGTGAGGCCCCGGATCTCGGTGTGGTCGGTGACGGGCTGACAGTGGTGCAGGGTCGCCACACCGCGCCGCCGGGCGAGGCGGGCGCGGCCGGCATCGGCTGGGCGCGCAGCGAGTCCGGCCGGGGCATCTTCTACGAGGCCGACGGCGAGAGCGAGGCGGTCGTCAGCGAGCGGATCGAGGACGGACTGGCGTCGGGCACGGAACTCCGGGACTGGTCGTTCGTCGACGAGGATTCGATCACCGTCGAAGCCGAACCCGATCCAGACGAGTATACGACGGCGCTGGTGATCGCGGCGTACGGAGAGAGTCGGTCACTCCTGCAGTAGCCGGCGGATTTTTACGTGGGTCGCTCCTATCAGGAGGTCAATGTACGGGAACACTCCGTTCGCGGGTGCAGACGACGACGGTGCCGCGCCACGGCTCTCCGCCGAGCAGCGCCGCCATCTGCGCCGCGATCTCGCAAACGTCGCCGCCCAGACCCGCGACCTCCTCCCCGACGAGTTCGCCGTCGGCCTCGAACTCGCACAGGGGGCCAACGGCCCGCGGGCGACGGTCGCCGTCCAGCCGCCCGTCGGCTCCGCCGTCAGTGCCGGCTACACGCCGGAAGACGACGCCGACCTCCGAATCGGCGAGGACGAACAGACGGATCTGGCCCAGGGACTCGCAGCTAGCGCTGCCCTCCAGATGAAACAGGCGATGGGGACCGACCACTCCCCGACCGCGCAGTAACTACCGGCTTCCTTCTGACGAAGTGTGTGTTTCACTCGCCGTATCCTCGCTGTCGACCGGCGGGCGATAGAACAGCGCGTAGCCCACGACGGCACCGCTGGGGACGCTCCCGATGGCCAGCGACAGCGACAGCGGCAGGCCCAGCAACACGCCGAGCACTGCCGACAGGGCGACTGGCCCCGGGATCGCGGACAACACGAGATCGGGCCGTGACACCGATCCGAGCGGGTGCGCCGAGATAGTTGCCTCCACCCGACACTGTCCACCTCCCGCTAATTAAATATTATTACTACTGGGCGGACTGGTCGCGACTGGCCCGGCGGTTAACGACCGCGTAAGCTTGGGCCTGGACGACCAAAATATGTTCGGGCGTTGCAGGGGACCGGGAACGCGAGAACGTGATAGGGTGTCCGGTACCGTAGCATCGCTCGACAGCCACGCTCTCAGTCATGCTCGATCCAGTCATCGCCAGCCGACTCCAGTTCGCACTCACGACGATCGTCCACATCATCTTCCCGGTGATGAGCATGGGCCTCGCGCCCTTCCTCGTCTACTTCACCTGGAAGGAGATCCGCGGCGGGAAGCCAGTGTACGAGCAACTCCGGCGGTTCTGGACGAAGATCTTCGCCATCTCGTTCGTCGTCGGCACCGTGACGGGGATCGTCCTCGAGTTCGAGTTCGGGACGAACTTCGCGGCGTTCTCGACGGTGGCCGGGGAGCTGTTCGGCGGTCCACTGGCCCTGGAGGGAATGATGGCGTTCATGCTCGAAGCCACCTTCCTCGGGATATTCGTGTTCGGACGGGAGCGAGTCGGTGACAGGCTCTACTTCGTCTCGGCGGTCGCCGTCGGCCTCGGCACGTGGCTGTCCGCGGTGTGGATCCTGATCGCCAACTCCTGGATGCAGACCCCGCGGGGCTTCGAACTGGTCGAGAAGGGTGGCCGCGAGATCGTCACACTGACCGATCCGATGGCGGCCTACCTCAACCCCCGATTCCCGTACATGTTCGTCCACATGCAGAACGCGGCCGTGCTGTCGGTCGCGCTGTTCATGGCCGGGCTCGGGGCCTACTTCGTCTTCCGTCACCACGTCTGGGAATACCCCATCGAGAACGTCGACTTCTGGGAGACGACGCTGAAGATCGCGCTGGTGGCGCTGGTGATCACCGCGCCGCTGCAGGCGATCCACGGCGACCTCTACGCTCGCCACGTCTACGAGACCCAGCCCCAGAAGTTCGCCGCCATGGAGGCCGTCTGGGAGACCGATTCGTACGTCCCCGAGTACATCGTCGCCTTCCCGACGAGTCTGGCGGACCTGACCGACCCGAAGGCCAAGGACATCTTCGGCATCGGCATCCCCGGAGGAGCCTCGTGGCTGGCCAGCGGGGGTGATCCACAGGCCACCATCGTCGGCCTGAACGAGTACGGGGAGGCCCCGCCCGTCGCGATCGTATTCTGGTCGTTCCGGCTGATGGTCGCGCTGGGGTTCTGGTTCGTTCTGCTGGGATTCTGGGGCGTCTACCGCTGGTGGCGGGGCGAACTGCTGGAGGACGACCTGCTCCACAAGTCGCTGATGCTCTCGACGCTTTTGGGCATCGTCGCGGTCGAACTCGGGTGGGTCGTCACCGAGGTCGGCCGCCAGCCGTGGGTGATCCAGGGCGTCCTCGAGACAACGGAGGGGGTCTCGCCCGGGCTGACGGGAGCCGAGGCCACCGCGACACTGGCCGGGTTCGCCCTGGTCTATCTCGGACTGCTCGCGCTGTACACCTACGTCCTCGTCCGGATCATCCGGGGTGGGCCACCGACCGGCGACGAGTTGCGTGTCGCCGAGCCTGCGGAACCGCCAGCGGAGGGGGTGACTGGCGATGACTGAGCCGTTGTTGTTGGCCACCGAGCCGCTCTTTGGCCTGCCACTCGCGGAGCTGTGGTTCGGGTTGCTATTCTTCATCCTGGGGACCTTCCTGTTCCTGGACGGGTTCGACTTCGGCGTCGGGGCGCTCTTTGCCACCCGCGAGGACGACGCGGAGCGCGAGCAACTGATCGCGGCTATCGGGCCGTTCTGGGACGGCAACGAGGTGTGGCTGGTCGTCTTCGGCGGGGCGCTGTTCGCCGCCTTCCCCTCGGTCTACGCCGACCTCTTCAGCCGGCACTACCTGCTGATGTTCGGGATCCTCGGGGCCCTGATCCTCCGTGGACTGGCCCCGGAGATGTACGAGCAACGCCACGACGAGACCTGGCAGCGGTGGTGGGGCCGGTCGTTCGTCGTCGGCAGCCTCGCCGCGCCGTTCCTGCTGGGACTGTTCGTCGCCAACTGGGTGCTCGGCGCGAGCGGGACGCTCACCCTGGCGGGCATCGTCGTCGGCCTCGCGGTCGTCGCGCTCACGGTCGTCGACGGTGCGGCGTTCCTCCGGCTCAAGACCCGCGGTGACCTGCGGGCCGACCTGCGACGGGACAGCCTCTACGCGCTGGCTGGCTACCTCGTGCTGGTGGTGGCCGCGCTGGGGACGAGCTACGCGACCGTCCCTGTGGTTCGATCCGCGATGCTCTCGCCGGTCGCGCTCGCGCTCGTTGGCCTGACGCTCGTGCTGGCGGGCGGGTACGCGCTGGCGACGGTGCGGGATCGCTACTACGCGGCGTTTGCGGCGGCCGCGGGCATGGTGTTCGCGCTGGTCGGCGTCGTCGCGCGGCTGACCTACCCTTACGTCGACCGGGCCTCGGGAGCCACCGTCTCGGAGGCCATCGTCTCGACGCTCCCGCTGAATCTCATGACCGTCGGCGCGGCCGTCCTGCTCCCGCTGATCTTCGTCTACTTCGCGGTGCTGTACTCGGCGTTCAGCGGCCAGATCGAAGCGGAGGAGTCCTACTGATGCCCGACGCGAAACTCGGGTCCAGAGTGCTGGTCACCTGGCTCGAACTGACGCTGGCCGGGACCGCCGGGGCCGCCGTCGGGACGACCCTCGGTGGCCCACCCGGCTTCATCGTCTACCTGCTGACGACGCTTGTCTCGGTGGGTATCCTCTTCTACAACGTCGACGCGCTACTGACGGCGAGAATGGCGAGCGACGAGGGCGGGACCGACGACCGCGACTGACTACTTGCCCCAGAAGGGGTCGCGGTTGCGCTGTTTCTCGAGATACTGGTTGAGCGCCTCGCGTTCGTCGCCGGGAATCTCCTCTACCAGTTCCTGTTCGAGGATCTTGGCGTGCTTTTCGGGGAGGTAGATCCAGAGTTCGTCGCCTTCCTCGATGCCGCGGCCCACAGTCGGACCGTCGATGGAGACGGCGACCTGATCGCCCATGCGGGCCTCGTCGATGTCCTCGCCGGCGTCCTGGATGGACTTGAGCTGGCCGACGCGTTTGAACTCGCCGTCCTCGAACTTCGCGACGTTGGAGTTGCGCTTGACGGTGCCCGACAGCACCTCGACGCCGACGACGGCGGGGTCGTTCTGCCGGAAGGTGTGGTCCTGCAGGATCTGGAAGCGGGCGGGCCGGGTGATGTTCTCCATCACCTGGGTCTGCTGGGCCCGTTCCATCTCCTCGACGTACTCCTCGTACTCCTCGACGAGGCGATAGATCACGTCGTGCTCGAAGATGCGGACGCCCTCCTGTTCGGCGAGCCGTTTGGCGTCGTCGAGCACGTCGACCGAGAAGGCGAGCAGGACCTCGTGTTTCTCCTCCTCGGCGGTCTCGGCGACCCGGATGTCGCGGGGGGCCACGTCGCCGACTTCCGCGCGGACGATGGGGATGTCCACCTCGTCGAGAGTGGAGGCGATCGCTTCGAGGCTCCCGAGGGTGTCGGCCTTGACGACGACGCCCTGTTCCTCGGTGGTGACCTCGATCTCGGCCAGTTCCTGCTCCACCTCGGCGATGACTTCTCCGCGGTCCCGATCCCGGACGACCCGGATCGGCGCGCCGGCCATCGCGTCGTCCAGGTCGGGTGCGGCGATCTTGACCCCTGCCGCGGCCGATACCTCGGGCACCTTCTCGAAGGCCTGATCGGTGCGGATCTCTTCGAGAGGTTTCGGCTGGAGCAACGCGCGCACGTCGGTGGTGATCGGGGCTTCGAGGCCGCCGACGACGAGTTCGTCGTCCTCGCGGATGGTGCCGTCGTACAGCACGGCGTCGACGGTCGTCCCGAACCCCTGGGCTTCCTTGACCTCCAGGACCGTACCGGCACCGGGGCCCGCCACGTCGATCTGCATCTCGTCTTTCATGTACCGCTGGGAGAGGCCCATCAGAACGGTGAGGAGGTCGGGGACGCCCTCGCCGGTCATCGCGGAGACGGGGACGACGCCGACGTTGTTCTGGAAGTTCTGGACGCGCCAGTACATGTCGGCGGCGAAATCGTGGTCGGAGAGTTCGCCGATGATTCCGTAGAGACGTTCGTTCAGGTCACTCTGGACGCGCTCGGACTGCTGTTCCATGCTCTCCTGGATCGGGACGCCCTCCGTTGGGTTCCAGCCGGGGACCGTGTCGACCTTGTTGGCGGCGACGATGAAGGGGGTCTGGGTCCGCTTGAGGATGTCGACGGCCTCCTCGGTCTGGGGCTGGAAGCCGTCGTTCACGTCGACGACGAGGACGGCGATGTCGGCCAGGGCCCCGCCCCGGGAGCGCAGCGTCGAGAACGAGTGGTGGCCGGGCGTGTCGATGTACAGCAGCCCGGGCAGGTCGAAGTCGGTGGGGTCGACGAGCTCGCCGGCCATCTCCGAGATGGTCGAGAGCGGCACGGCCGTCGCGCCGATGTGCTGGGTGATCGCGCCGGCTTCACCCTCGCTCACCGCGGAGCCGCGAATCTTGTCCAGCAGCGTGGTCTTTCCGTGGTCGACGTGGCCGAGCACCGCGACGATGGGGGTCCGGAGCGTGGCCTCCCCGTCGGCGTCGGCGTCGGCTTCTGTAGAGTCAGACATTGGCACATCACCCTCGAGAATCCGTACGCGATACCAACCCCGCGGCCCATTTAACTTTCTCTATTTGGACCCCGACACGGCGTCGCGCCGGGACCCGCTCGCACGCCGGTCGTTCAGGACGACTCCCCGCTTGCGCACCGTCAGACCCGCGTCACACGCCCCGTGTGGTTTATGTAAGTGGAATACACTACCCCGTGTATGGCAGAGATACTGGCGGAGAACCTCTCGGGGAAGGCCGTCATGGGTTCCGACGGCAAGGAACTGGGAATGCTGTACAACATCACGATGGACGCCAAATCGGGCCGACTGGAGAGCCTCGTCGTCGAACCCGACGAGATGCTCCGCGAGTCCGAGTTCCCCACCGACGAACGCGGCCGCCTGCTGGTTCCGGTCCCCCGCGTCCAGGCCGTCAAAGACCACATGATCGTCGACCGATAATCGCACTCTTTTTCGATGTACGTTCTCGACTCGTCGGCGTTTATAAACGAGTACCACACTCAGGAGACCAAGGCGTCGATCCCGATGGTTCGGGAGGAACTGGAAGGCGAGAGTTCCTATCGGTTCGACGCGATGGAAGGCTCGGGGATGCACATCCACATCCCCGAAGAGGAGACCGTCGAGCGGATCGAGCGGGCCGCCCGCGAGACCGGTGACTTCGACGAACTCTCCCGGACGGATATCCGGCTGGTTGCCGCGGCCTTCGAACTCGACGGGACCCTCGTCACCGACGACTACGCGATGCAAAACGTCGCGGAGAAACTCGACGTGGCCGTCGAGGTCATCGCTCGCGAAGGAATCTCCGAGCAACGGGACTGGCTGTTCCAGTGTAGCGGCTGTGGTCGCGAGTTCGACGAGGATCACGACCGCTGTCCCGTCTGCGGGAGCGACCTCTCCCGAAAGAACCCCGCCTAGAGGCGGTTGCGGGTCCGGCGGGTCTCCTCCAACCCGAGGTCGATCAACTGTGTGAGTACTTCCTCCTCCGTGAGGTCGTACTCCCGGGCCAGCGACTCGACCTCGCTGGCGAGATCGTCGTCACAGACCACGGTGAAACGGGTCGACATACCCCCGAATATCCACCCGAGAACGGATAAACACCCGTCAGACACCCGTCTCACGCCGGGTGACGACATTTCCCTGCTGTCGGCGTGGAAACTACGAGGCGGCGCGGGCTCTTGCGGGAATGGGAACTGGTCACACGGCAGTCGGACGGGGGTCGGCGACGTCGCGAACCGCGCGGGCTCAGGCCGTCGGGATTTGCCCGGTCGCCTGCAGGTAAACAGCGAGGAACTGCAGGCCGTTGAACGCGCCGTGGACGAGGATGGGGACGACGAGGTTCTCGGTGCGGTAGTAGACGTAGCCGAGCAGCAGGGAGAGGACGAAGATTACGACGAGCGTGGTCAGTGTGGCCAGTGGGTTGGCGGACTGGTACTGGCTGAAGTGGACGGCCCCGAACACCGCCGCGGCCAGCACCACGGCCGACCGCCCGGTGAAGTGCTCGTAGAGGTACTTCTGGACCACGTTGCGGTAGGCCAGTTCCTCGACGGGTGCGATGACGAGGAAGGAGAGCGCGACGAAGTACAGCGCCAGCGGCGGGTTCTCCATGGCCTGTTGCTGGATCTGGGAGTCAGAGGAGGGAAGTCCGAGTTGCTGGACGAGCGTCGTGATTCCCCCGAGCAGGAGCAGGAGGACGAACAGCCCGCCCACGGTGGCGAGCAGGTCTCTGCCCGTCGGGACCGACACGTCGACGTACGACCACGGGAGGTCACGCCCCTCGAGATACAGCACGACGAACCCGACGGTCCCGAGGTAGCTAAAGGCCGTCACGACGGCCAGAGCCGGCGGGGACTGCAGGTCGAACTGGAGGCCGGCGAGCCGGCCGAGCGACAGCGGCACGACGGCGACGAGCTGGGCGACGTACAGCCCCACGAACGCCCCGCCGGCGAGCGCGATGGCGACCCCGACGCCCTTGACTTTCTCCCAGAAGGCGTCGTCGGCGATGGCGTCGTAGTCGGCGACGGCGACGGCGGCCGCACCCAGCCCCGCGAGCGCCGCGACGGGGAGCCCGATCCCCACCTCGGGGACGGCGTCGGTTCCGATGGCCGGACGCATCAACTGGTAGAGCGCGTAGGAGAACAGCGCGAGCGAGAGCAGGCCGGCGACGGGTGCGCCGAGCCGACGGTCGACGACCCCGTGCCGGCGCAGGCCGAAGGCGAGCGCCGCGCCGGCCGCGAGGACGACACCGACGACGCTCCCGTCGATGCCCGGCACCGCGACGATCGGCGTCCCGCCGGTCCACGGGAGGCCGCTCGCCGCCAGCGCGATCCCGGCCAGCACCAGCCCCGTCGTCGGTGCCGCGGTCGTCGGCCCGCGACCGTCGACTGCATCTACTGCTGCCATTGGCTCCCACCACGGCGGCGGGCGATTTATGGGCTGTGCTTCGGGTACCCGCTCACTCGACGATCAGTTCGGTCTTGTCCGCGACCGCCTCGGCCTCCTCGAACTCGCCGCCGCCGAGCAGTCCGCGGGCCGCCCGCTTGCCCCACTCGACGGCCGGCTGGTCGAACGTCGAGACGTTCGCCAGTTCGCCGTACAGCACGCAGGCCGCCTCCATGGCGTACAGCAACTCGCCGACGCACTCGGCGTCCAGCCGATCGATCTCGACCCGCACCGAGGGACGGTCGGCGGCCGCGAGGCTCGCCTCGGTCGCCTCGAACTCCGCGCCCAGCAGGTCGCCCAGCGTCGACCCCCCGAGGTAGGACAGCCCCTCGATGTCGGTCTCGGGAATCTCCCGGTCGGCGTACTCGCGCGGGCGGAGCATGGTCACGACCTTGTCCCGCGGGCCGGCGCGGTAAAGCTGGAGCTGGGAGTGCTGGTCGGTCGCGCCGAGCGCCCGCGCGGGCGTCTGTCCCAGTCCGTCCTTCCCCAGGCTCTCGGCCCACAGCTGGGCGAACCACTCCGCGAAGAACTCCAGGCGCTCGGCGTAGGGGACGACGGCGTTGATGTCGGCCCCGCGCTGGGACAGCGCGTAGCTCACTGCACCGTAGGCGTAGGCCGGCGTGTCGAACAGCGACCCCGAAAGCGAGTCGGCGGCTCGCTGGCCGCCCGCGAGCAGGCCTTCGATGTCGTGGCCCTGGATCGCCGCGGGCACCAGCCCGACCGCAGAGAGCGCCGAGAAGCGACCCGGGACGCCCGTCGGCACGTCCAGCGCGGGCATGTCGTGGCGGTCGGCCAGTTCGCGGAGCGGCCCCTCCTCGCCCGTGGTGACCACCGTCCGCTCGGTCCAGTCGACGCCCGCCTGCTCCATCGCGTCGCGCACGACGAGGAAGTTAGAGAGGGTCTCGGCGGTGGTGCCCGACCGGGAGACGACGTTGACCGCGGTGCGGTCGAGCGGGACCTCCTGGAGAACCTCCCGGACTGCGGCGGGATCGACGTTGTCCAGCACGTACAGCGGCGGGGCGTCGGCCGACTCGCCCTCACTGTCGAGGCCCCCCAGAGCCTCCGAGATGGTCGCCGCGCCGAGCGCGCTCCCGCCGATCCCCACGGTCAGGATGGCCTCGGCGTCGGTCAGCGGTTCGACGGCCGCCTCGATCTCGGCGGCGTCGGTCCGCTCGGGCAGGTTCAGGGCGGCGTAGCCGAATTCGCGGTCTTCCCGGCCCGCCGCGATGCGTTCGTGTGCCCGTGCCACGTCCTCGTCGAGTCGCTCCAGCGCGTCGCGGCCGATCCCCGGATCGGCCTCGGCCGCGAGCGCGTTGCCGATGTCGACTCTCATGGGCGTCCGTGCACGCCGGGCGCGCAAAACGCTACTGTTCTCTCCGGCCGATCGCCGGCGGGAATCGCGTGGCTTTTCGGCACCCGCTACGTATCCTGTGGCGATGACCAGCGAGGCCGCAGACGCGTCCGCGGGAGCCGACGACGGCGAACCAGGCCCGCCCACCGACGAGAAATCGTACGGCGGCCTCTTCGGGGCCTACCCCTACGCCTTCCGCCGGAGCGACTCGCTGTTGTTCAAATCCTACGCCGCCATCGGCGGTCTGCTAGCACTCCTGATCGCGCTCCTGTTCACGTTCGGCCTGATCGGCGTCATCGCCAGCACGACCGGTACCGCCGGCGGCGTGTTCTCGTTCTCCCGGGCCTTCTTCATCTTCGTCGGGTTGCTCGTCGTCTTCCCGCTGCTGGCCCCGGTCCTCTCGGTCGCACGGCGACACCGACAGGTCGGATCGAACGCCCGCTACGACGCCGCCATCGCGTCTGCCGGCTACCTGTTCGTGCTGACGCTGTATCTGGCATTGCTGATATCGACGCCGCCGGAACAGCAACAGCCCGTCTCCGGTGTGTACGCGCCCGTCGTCGAACTCTTCTACGCCCTGCCTGCCCTCGCTGGGCTGGTACCGCCGGTGATCGGCGCGGCCGCAATCTACGTGGCCCACCGATTGACGAGATAAACTCGTCAACCAGGCCTGTGTTCTGGCGCTGAGAACTCGAAACGCGGAAACCCCGCGAGCCACAACCAGCGCCTATGAAAGACGCCACGTTTCTCGTCACGGCCGCCGACGAGGAGTCCGCGGTCCTGCAGGACGTGACCGACAGTCAGGTCCACACCCTAACCACCAACCCCGGTGTCGAGGTGGGGGAGGTCCTGACCGCCAGCATCGAACCCGAACCGCCGATGGAGGTCGCCTGGCAAGTCGTCGAGATCACCGACCAGCGGACGATTCCCGTCGAGCGGAGCCCGGAACCGCCGACCAAGCAGGCCAGAGAGATCGCCGGCGATCAGCCCGTCGGGGAGATCACACGGCAGGAACGCGCCGGCGAGGGCGAACTCCACGTCATCACCGTCCCCGAGGGGGAAGTCGACGACGCGGCCGCGGACGTGCTCGACGACGAGGAGACGCTGGCGCGGGCGGCACGACTGGGCGTCGAGCGCGTCGAGGTCCGGGCCGACGGACAGGCACTGAGCGTGCGCTATCTCCCCTGACCGCTAACGCGGGCGGTCGCTCGCCCGTCGGACCGGGACGGAGCTTAAATATCGCCGGAATCTGCCGGCTCTATTCTTATGCAGGTGGATCTAACAGTGGTAACTGAGCCCGTAGTGGGGGCGAGGGGGTAGTCGAGTAACGTGTCTCTCTCACCGTACGCGCTAGCGCTCTGCGTGCCCGTGGTGCTCGCGGTAGCGTTCCTGATCGAGACGTGGCGACGCTGCAGCGGGCCGGGAGTCAGAGCCCTGCGTCTGCTCCTGTGTTCGATCGTACTGTGGGCCGGCGGCGCCGCGCTCGCGCTCGCGGCATCGGACAGGGCGACCTGGCTCGCCTTCGAGCGACTGGCCTGGATCGGACGGATCGGCGTCCCGGTGGCGTGGGTGCTGTTCGCGCTGCAGTACACCGGCCACGGCGACCGCGTCACGCGCCGGACGGTCGCGGCCATCGCGCTGCCCGGGATCGCCATGCTCGCGCTGGCCTGGACGAACCCGCTGCACGAACTCGTCTGGTCCGAGGTCCGGATGGTGTACACTCAGGGGGTCGCCGTCGGGATCCAGGGCTTCGAGCCGGTATTCTGGGCGTTCACCGCCTACGCGTACGCGCTCGTACTGGCCGGCATCGTCCTCGTCATGCGACTGGTGTTCACCGCCGACCACCTGTTCGTCGACCAGGGCGTGGCGCTCACCCTCGGCGTCTGTGCGCCGCTTTTCGCCAACGTCGCCACCGTGATGGGTGCCGTCGGTCCGATCTCCGGCCTCGACCTGACGCCGTACATGTTCACGATCAGCGGCATCACCTACGGCTACGCCTTCTACCGGTCGGACCTGCTGGACCGGGTCCCCGCGACCCGCCAGATCGGCCGGACCGCCGTCGTCCGGAACATGCGCGACGGCGTCATCGTCGTCGACGAGGACGACGTGATCGTCGACGTGAACCCGATCGCCCAGGACCAGTTCGATCTGTCGACACCCGATGTCGTCGGCCGCCCGGTCCGGGCCGTCTTCGACGATCCGGAGTTCGAGTTGCCTGTCGGCGAGGGCACCGTCGTCTGGTCGGCGCGCGGCCCCTTCGAGTACGAGGTGAAGGTCTCGAAGCTCAGCGACCAGCACGGCCGTCGGCTGGGTCGCGTCCTCGTCCTGCGGGACATCACCGACCGGACCAACCGCCGCCAGCAGTTGCAGGTTCTCAACCGGGTGCTCCGGCACAACTTCCGCAACGATATGAACGTCATCGACGTCTGCGCGACACAGCTCGAAGAGCGGCTCGACGGGGAGGACTCGGAGCTGGCCGATCGCATCCGCTCGGTCGCACGGGACCTGAGCGAGACCGGTACCAAGGCACGCGAGATAGAGCGGATCATGTCCCGCCGGCACAACGATCCCCAGCCGATCGATCTGCCTTCGCTTTTGACCCGGCAACTCGACACGCTCCGGCACGAGTATCCCGCCGCCGAGATCGAGTCGGACCTGCCCGACGAACTGGAGATCGACTCGACCGGCATCCTCGAATCGGTCCTGGAGAACGTACTGGAGAACGCAGTCGTCCACAACGACTCACAGCGACCGCACGTCTGGGTCCGGGTCGATACGGACGACAGCGGCAACGTCGAAATCGCCGTGGCCGACGACGGCCCGGGCATCCCACAGCAGGAACGGGAAGTGCTGGTCAAGGGGACCGAGACGCCGCTGGAACACGGGAGCGGCCTCGGCCTCTGGCTGGTCAACTGGGGCGTGACGATACTCGGCGGCGAGATCGAGTTCCGCGACCGCGTGGCCTTCGGCCGGGACGAGGACGTGTCCGGGAGCGTCGTCACCATCTCGATCCCGCGGCAGGGGCCGACCGTCCACACCGCGACGGGCCGGCCGCCGGTCGATGCGGACTGAACGCCGCACGCGACGGTGCTCCCTGTCCGGGGAACCGGTGAGACGACAGATGAGATAAGAAGGCTTATTCGATGTTGTTGCACACGGTGGCGTATGGTGGAGTTCGAGGTACCGGGAGTCGGAAACGGGGGATGGTCCGGATGAGCGCCATGACCGACCTCCCGGACCGGTTCCCCGACGTCGACTACACGCGGTACACGAACAGACAACTCGCGGCGGTGCCGCTCGCCGTCCTCGCAGTCGCGCTGGCGATCCTGGCCGCCTGGTACGTGATGACCGGGTCACCGGTGGCACTCGGGATCGAGTTCACCGGCGGGACCGAGGTACAGATACAGACCAGTGCCTCCCAGAGCGAGGTCGAGCAGAGTCTGAGTGGGCTCGATCCGACGATTCAGCCCGTGCAGGTCAGTGGGGGAACTCAGGAGTACATCGTCACGACCCAGCAGACCGAGGGTGTCCGGCAGGCGATCGATAGTCAGGGGTACGAAATCTCCTCGTTCAGTGAAACCTCGGCCAGCTTCGGGTCCGACTCGGTGCAACTCACGCTGATGGGGCTCGCGGTCGCCTTCCTCGGGATGAGTCTGCTGATCTTCGTGCTGTTCCGGTCGTTCGTCCCGTCGATCGCGATCGTCATCTCGGCGTTTTCCGACATCGTGATCCCGCTCGCCCTGATGAACGTCCTCGGGCTCAAGCTCACGCTGGGGACGATCGCGGCACTGCTGATGCTGATCGGTTACAGCGTCGACTCCGACGTGCTGTTGAACAACCACATTCTGCGACGCCGCGGTGACTTCTACGAATCGGCCTATCGGGCGATGCGGACCGGGGTGACGATGACGCTGACCTCGATCGCCGCGATGGCCGTGATGTCCGCCGCGGCGTTCCTGCTCGCGATTCCGCTCTTGCCCCAGATCGGGCTCGTCCTCGTGCTGGGGCTGTCGGCTGACCTGATGAACACCTACATGTTGAACCTCAGCCTGCTTCGCTGGTACAAGTACGAGGGGGTCACACGATGACGGAGGGAGATCGATGAACGTCCGAGAGAACTGGCGGATCGTCCTGCTCGTCCTGTTCACGCTCGCCAGCGCCGTGATCCTGTTCGGCCCCTTCGTGGCCGCGCAGGCCGGCATCGGTGGCGGTGACGGCGGCGACGCCAGACCGGTCAACCTCGACTACGGGCTGCAACTGTCCGGTGGGACACAGATCCGCGCGCCGCTGGTCGGCATGACCGCCGAGGAGATCGAGTTCACACAGGACACGAACATGGCCGAGAACCGCCGGGCGATCGCGAACGACCTCGATCTCGAACCGAGTCAGGTGCGGTTGAGTGCCGGCGGTGGACAGTCCCAGGGCCAGCAACAGGCACAGGCCCAGGGTGGCGGCACCATCGAGGTGTTCTCCCGGAACGTCACGCAATCGGAGTTCGCCACGGCGCTCCAGAACAACGGGTTCGACGTGTCAGAGGATCAGATCAGGAGCGGTGTCACGGCACAGACCAGAGAGACGGTCGTCAACGTCCTCTCCGACAAGATCAACGAGGGCGGTATCTCCGGCGGGAACGTCAAGACCGCCGCCGCCGGTGACGAGTACTTCGTCGTCGTCGAGGTGCCCAACGCCGACGAAGGGGAGGTCAGGGACCTGATCTCCGGGACCGGTCGCGTCCAGATCGTGGCCCACTACCCCGTCCAGGAGAACGGGTCGACGGTCTACCGCCAGACGCCGCTTTTGAACAACAGCGACTTCACGAACATCGGGTCGGCCCAGCAGGCCGATCCCCAGGGCGGGATCAGCCAGCCCCACGTGCCGGTGTCGATCCGGCAGGACGGCTCGGCGGAGCGGTACTCAGAGCGGCTGCAGGAGTTCGGATTCACCGCCGAGGGGATCGGTAGCTGTCCGCCCAACGCGGATCAGAACCCGGACAACGCGTCCGGCTACTGTCTGTACACGGTCCAGAACGACCGTGTCGTCTACGCCGCCTCGATGGGACAGGACCTCGCCAACACGATGAACAACGGCGACTTCGCCAACGACCCCTCGTTCGTGATGACGACCACGAACATCAGCGAGGCCCAGCAACTCGCCGTCAACCTCCGTGCTGGTTCGATCCCGACGGAGATGAACTTCACCGCGGGCACCACTTACACGCTCTTGCCCTCGGTCGCCGAGCGGTTCAAGCTGTTCTCGCTGCTCGCGGGACTCGTCGCGTATCTCGCGGTCAGCGTGGTCGTGTTCATCCGGTACGGGAGTCCGCGGGTCGCCGTACCGATGCTGGCGACGGCCGCCGCCGAGGTGTTCCTGCTGCTCGGGTTCGCCTCGGCCATCGGGCTGGCGCTCGATCTCTCGCACATCGCCGGGTTCATCGCCGTGATCGGGACGGGGGTGGACGACCTGATCATCATCGCCGACGAGATCTTACAGGAGGGGAAAGTAGCCACCGGCAAGGTGTTCCAGAGCCGCTTCAAGAAGGCGTTCTGGGTCATCGGTGCCGCCGCTGCCACCACCATCATCGCGATGAGTCCGCTTACGGTGCTGTCGCTGGGCGACCTCACCGGGTTCGCCATCGTCACCATCGTCGGCGTCCTGCTGGGCGTGCTGGTCACCCGTCCGGCCTACGGTGACATCCTCCGGAACCTGATGCTCTCCGAGGAAGAGCGGGAACGCTACACCGAACAGTAACCCCTCTCTATCCCGGTATTTTCGCGATCTGAAAACGCTCCTGTACTTTTGTAGTGGTATAGCTCGTAGATTTAGGTGCAGTCACCCCACACTGCGACGTCCCCCCAACACCATTCCCACCCCCGTTTTCTACCCACCCATTCCCCCTCTCCTCTCGTTCCCCAACCGCCGAGTGACCGCTATCGCTCAGAACTCAGAGAGCGCCGACTGTTGGGCGGCCGCCAGTACGTCCTGACTCGTCGACCACGACCGCCGCGCACACGCCGGGAGATCGCCGGTGTCGGCCACGTACTCCCGGAGGAAGGTTCTGGTCGTGGGATCGCTCGGGTAGCCGCTGCCGATCTCGTGATCGTACTCGGCGGCGAGGGCCGCGACGTGTGCGTCCCGGGCGACCTTCGCGAGGACGCTCGCGGCCCCGACCAGCGGGTCGGCCTCGTCGGCCCCGTGTTCGGCCGTGATCGACACGTCGACCCCCAGTCGGTCGGCGACGCGGCGGCCGAAGCGGTCGGCGTCCGTATCGCCGGCGTCGACCACGCCGGCGTCGCCGTCACGCGCAACGCCGTCGAGTGCCTCGGCCTGTGCCGCGACGGTCAGCGTGTTCATATCGGTCTCCGGGTCGTCGATGCGCTCGGGCGGGATCTCCGCGACAGCGACGCAGATCCGGTCGTCGGCGCGCAGCCGGTCGGCCAGATCTTCGCGGCGGGCCGGCGCGAGGTTCTTCGAGTCGTCGATACCCTCGGGGACGGCGGCGGGGTCGGCCCGCACGGCCGCGGCGAACATCGACCCCAGCACGGGCCCCTTGCCGGCCTCGTCGACGCCGAACTGCATGGCTCAGGCGTCGGGTGACGGGCGCAAAAAGCAGGGGGTTCCTCAATCGTCGAGTTCGGTCCGGCCGAGTTCGGGCTCGTCGAGTTCCGGCTCCGCTATCTCGTGCTCGCCGATCTCGGGTTCGGCGATGTCGACCTCCGGCGGTTCCTCGTCCTCCTGCTCGGCCTCACGGAGTTTCTCGCGCCAGTCGACGTGGTTATCGATCCCGTGGCACATGGTAGTACACCTCACGAAAAACGAGGGGCTGGGGACGGAAAACCGTTGTGTCGATACAGTCCGAGCGGTGACTGCACTACATTCGATCGCTGGTGAGGGGCCTCAGTCGAAACGGGTCACTCCGTCATTCGAACATCGCACACAGGTCGGAGAGGTGCCTGTGAGCGGAGTCGTGTCCGTGATATCGGATGGAGCCTCTCTGTGCGTCGTAATCGATCCAGCCACGCCTGTCGAGTTTGGGGAGATGGGTATGAACGAGCTGGATGTCGAGCTGGTTCGCGTCGTGGCCGGAGGTTTCGTCGTCGAGGTGTGACAGGACCGTAGATACTGACACGATATCTGTTTCAGAAATACACTCAAAATAGTAAATAATTTCGCGCCGGAGGTCGTTGGCGAGGATTTCTAGAACTGAGTTAACATTTTCTGCACGGTTCGGATAACAAGCACTCGGTGCCATGCAGTCGAGAACACAGTTGTTTACTCAATAAAACCCATTGCCTACTGCGAAAACGGGCAAGATTATCCGTTGGTGATAGTGAGGAAACCAGCGGGATACCGCGCCTGCTGGCGACGGTCCGGGTGGTGTCCACGTGCCGTCGGGGCGACCGCCGACGAGCCGGCGATCACGCTTCGTCGTCGGTCTCGCCGTGTCGGAAGAACTCCTCGCGGGCGAACGGTTCCTCCTCGCCTTCCACGTCGATTACGTCCAGTGCGGTGACGACCGCGCCGGTATCCAGCAGGCCGGCGAGGCTGGGTTCGGTGCGGCCCTCGTCGCTGCTGACGAGTTCCTTGACGTAGAGTCCGCCCTCGCCCTCGACTTCGAGTTCGGCCTCGGTCTCGCCGGTCAGTTCGCCGTCGATGTCGTACACCTCGCGGGTCCGGGTCACGTCGGCGCGGCGGTGGGTGACGCGCTGGGGCGTGTCCTGGTAGATGGTCGCGCCGTCGAGTTGGTCGAGGGCTGCCTCGAAGGCGTCCTCGCTCACCGGGTCGTCCAGTGCCACGTCCATCCGGTAGGTCTTGTTCGCGTCGAGTTCCTTGACGCGCTCGACCATGTCGTGGGTGGCCAGCCGCAGGCCCTCGACCTCGACCTTGCCGTCGGCGAACTCGGCGATCTCGGTCTCCAGTTCCGCTGGGTCCACGTCACGGGTGTGTGGCTCCTTGATCTCGATGACGAACGGGCGGCCCGACTCGAGCATCAGTGCGTCCACGTCCTCACGACCCGCGCCGTGGAAGACGGCCTCCTCGCCGTCCATCGCGTCCAGCACCACCGGGGCGGTCAGTTGCTCGACGCTCTCGTCGTAGCGAAAGCCCGACCCGCCACAGCCGTCACAGGTGTCGCCCCGTTTCAGGCCGGTCCCGCCGCAGTCGTTGCAGGGCCACTTCGTCTGGGGGATGTCCCGCTCCAGTTTGCGGTAGCGACCGTAGACGAACGCGGAGTTGACCTGCACGTCGAGTTCGTCGGTCGCCAGGTCGAGCAGGACGAGCACGTCTGGGCGCTCGAAGTCGACCTCGGCGTCGGTCTTCGCGCCCAGTCGCTTGCCCACTTCCCGGTTGAGTTCGGCCTTGAGCTGTTCGCCGGTGTCGGGGTCGAGACCCACCTCTTCCCGGAGGAGGCGGTCGTTCTCCTCTAGCAGGGGCGGGACCTTGGTCCCGGTCTGGTAGGTGGCGAACTCGTAGGGGGCGAGCGCGTGGGCGGCGCGGTCGGCCCACTCCTCGTAGCGGTCGCTCTCGTCTTCACAGACCCAGCATGGGTCGTCCGGTTCGAGGTCGCCGACCGGGTCGTCGTCGTCGAGGGCGACGGCGACCCGCAGCGACCGGCCGCGCTCGCGGTTCGTCAGTCCGAAGCTCCGGTCGGCCACCAGCCGCCCGAGGCAGGCGTCACAGAGCGGGCCCGAATCGAGGGCCCGACGGGCGGTCTCGAGCACTGTCATTGTCGGGCGGAGGCGGGGCGCGCCTAATTCCCTTTCCTTTCGACGCGCCTCAGGACCGCAGCGTCGTCTGCAGGTTGTACGGCTTCTCGCCGGTGAGCCACTCGTAGGTGAGTTCCGTGCTGGTGAGGCTCGCCCGGACGCCGTCGTGGTCGGTCCGCAGGAGGACGTTCTCCGCACCCGCCAGCGCGGGGCTGTCCTCGCAGTTCCAGAACAGCGGGTCGTCGGTCCCGCGGAGGGTGTAGTAGTCGATATCGCCCGGCGTCTCGTTCTCGTTGAGCTCCGCGAGCGGGTGGCCGTCGACGGTGTCGTAGTCCCGCCGGAGGAAGTCACTCATCTTGTAGGTGCCGCCGGTGAGGCCGGCGGTGGCGGCGTAGGAGCTGAGGACCGTGCCGTGGTTCGCGCCGGCCATGAACACACAGGTGTCGACCCAGTCGTAGCGATCCTCGCGGTGGAGCCAGTACCGCGCGCCGGTCACGCCCAGACTGTGGGCGACGATATTCACCCGATCGCTTCCGGTGTGGTCCCGGACGTTCTCGACGAAATGGTCGAGCTGGTCGGCCATGCTCGCGTGGCTCGGGCTCCCCGCCTCGAAGGTGATGGCCCAGAGGTCCTCGCCCGAGTAGGCGCGGTTCAGGAAGAACTCGGCGTGGTCGTCCCAGTCGCAGGCGTCGCGCTGGTTCCCGTGGACGAACACGACCGGTGTCTCGGCGCTGTCGGACCCGGTGTCGTGGTGCTCGTGGCCGCCCCAGCCCCCGTACCCGGTGGTGGTCCACGGCAGTCGATCGTCGGCGCTGCGTTCGTGTCGGCAGTCGACCCGGCATCCCCCGTTGCGACGACATCGCCGCAGTCCGGCGAGGTTCGAAGTCAACTGCTGGAGGACGGGCCGTGACCGACCCGACCCCCTGTCGACGGACATACCTGAGTAGTGTGAACGTTTCACATATATATCTGTCTCCTTACAACGGAATTCGAACGGCGAAACAAACGTCTGACTGGTAATCGAAGAGGGGCAGCGATTACCGTATGTCGGGTGGAAGTCGACGAGAGATTACCATTCGAAAATCGTCCGGGCGACGACTGCGACGGGACCGGATACCGGCGTGGTCTGTGCGCCGTCTTAAAATGGCGTACCATTGAGGCGGTACACGTTTTTGTGGGTCCGGTGAACGACGGAAAGGATGCAGCGCGAGTACTTCGATTCTGATCAGGTGGACGTGGGGGAGTCGGTCGCCGAGAAACACGAGCAGGTCGCCAGCGAGGCGGTACGTGACGAGGAGTACGGGCTGCTCGTCGGTGGCGAGTGGGTCGAGTCCGAGAGCGGCGAGACGGCCGAGTCGGTCGACGCCACGACCGGCCAGCGACTGGCCCGCTTCCAGAAGGGTACGGCCGCGGACGTGGATCGGGCCGTCGAAGCCGCACAGGAGGGCTTCGAGAAGTGGTCGGTGATGTCGCCCCAGCAGCGCTCGAACAAGCTGCTGGAGGTCGCGGATCGGCTGGAAGATCGCCGCTCGGAGATCGCCCGCCTCGATTCGCTGGAGGTGGGGAAGGCCAACCAGCACTCGATGTTCGTCGACCTCGAAGTGGCCATCGAGCAGTTCCGCTACTTCGCCAGCCTCGCACGTACCGCCGACGAGGGACGGCGACCCCCGGCCAGCCCCGACCGGCTGACCTACACCCAGAAGGAACCGTACGGCGTCGTCGGACTGATCAGTGCCTGGAACTTCCCGGCGATGTTCGTCGCCTGGAAGATGGCCCCCGCACTGGCCGCGGGCAACGCCGTCGTGTTCAAACCCTCTTCGCGGGCCTCCCTCTCGACGCTGGAGATGGCCCGTACGATCCAGGAGGTCCTCCCCAACGGGGCCGTCAACGTCGTCACCGGCGCGGGCAGCGAAGTGGGCAACGCCCTCACCGGTCACGCCGGCGTCGGCAAGGTAGCGCTGACTGGCTCGACCGCGGCCGGTCAGTACACGATGCAGAACGCCGCCGAGAACATCACCCCCGTGTCGCTGGAACTCGGTGGCAAGAGCCCGAACATCGTCTTCCCCGACGCGGACATCGAGAAGGCCGTTCAGGGCTCCATCATCGCCTCGTGGTTCAACGTCGGTCAGCAGTGTACGATGGGCTCGCGCATGTTCCTCCACGAGGACATCTACGACGAGTTCCTCGAAGCGTTCGTCGAGGCGACCGACGACCTCCAGGTCGGCGACCCGCTCGATCCGCGGACCGACGTGGGCCCGCTCATCGACCACGACCACCTCGAAGACGTGCGTTCCTACGTCGACACGGCGCTGGAGGAGGGTGCCGAACTCGCGTACGGCGGCGAACAGCCCGCCGACGCCGACCTCGACGGCGCACCCTTCTACAAGCCGACGATCCTCACGGGCATCGACAACGGAGACACCATCGCCTGTGAGGAAGTGTTCGGCCCCGTCCTGAGCGTCCTGGAGTGGTCCGATTACGACGAGATGATGGCCGAGGCCAACGACACTATCTACGGGCTTGCGTCGGGCGTCTGGACGACCGATCTGGAGAGCGCGAAACAGGCCGCAGACGATCTGGAAGCCGGGACGGTCTGGGTCAACACCTACAACGATATGTTCGAGCCCAGTCCCTACGGCGGGTACAAACAATCGGGCATCGGCCGCGAACTCGACGAGTCGACGCTCGAGGACTACACCCAGCAGAAGTCGGTGACGATGAACTTCGGCGGCCTGCCGGATATGTAAGTCAGGCCTCCGAACGGTCGGTGTCTTCGACCGAGTGAGAGTCGACTATTTCCTCAATGTCGGCCTTCGCGTCGGAATCGATCGTATCCAGTACGTCCCGGAACCTCTCGGCCTCCTCCGCCGAGAGTGTCCCCGTCAGGTCCAGCAGCGACGACCGTTTCATGTGTTCGAATCCTCGCTCCGGCGAAAAGAGCGTTACCCCGGCAGAATCTCGGTGAGCACCCGCGACTCGATCTTCCGGAGGTGTTCGCCGACCGTCACGGGGGCCAGATCCAGTTCGGCGGCGATGTCCTCGTAGGTGGCCTCGCGGGGCACGTCGTAGTAGCCCAACTCGGCCGCCGTAAGTAAAATTTCCTGCTGGCGGTCGGTGAGCATGGAAAACAGCTGGCGGTCGTCGGGGTGGTACTCCCGCATCGCCTCCAGTTCCACGTCGACGCTGTCGGGGACGACCGCGAGCGCTTCGGTGATCGTCTCCTGATCGCCCATGCCGGTGATCCGGATGCCGCCATCTGAGAGGCACTCCACGGGGGTATCGACGACGATGCTGTACTCCTGCATCGCCCGAAAGAGGGCGTCGACCAGTTCGTTCGGTCGGAAGTGGATGTAGGAGTGGAGTTTCGAGCCCTCGCGGGAGACGCTGTACTCCAGCACGTCCTCGTGGTCGTCCATCAGCTCCCGGGCGCGGTCGAGCGGGCCCCGGGACTCGTAGAGAAAGACGATAGTCCCGTCGTCGAGCTGGTTGAGGTGGTGGATCGCGACCCGCTGGAGCTCCGGATCGTCCACGATCGCCTGCTCGGCCGGGTGAAAGCCCTCCCGGTCCGGCCGCAACACCATCTCCACGTAACGCATGACACTCGCTAACGGCCGATCCCATATGGGTGCGACGGTTGCCTCGGCCGGCGAGTTCCAGCCCACCTCTCACCACATCCGGACCCGTTCTATTGGGGTCTTATAAATGACCCACTGATGATTTGCACCACGGATAGGGAACTCGTGTCGAACAGTTGGGTGTACGATGACACAGGTAGAGGACGACAGCCGCGAGATGCGACTCGACCCGGACTCGTTCGCCCAGGGGTACTTCAAAAACGCCGTCTACCGGCACTGGGATCCCTACGAGATCGAGGGGCTGGAAGCAGACAAAGAGAAGATGATCGACTACGGGCCGACTGAGGCCGAATTCGACGAACTCCGGACCGCCATCGCCCGCTTCGGCGCGGGCGAGGAGGCCGTCACGGAGGACCTGATGCCGCTGGGAATGGTGCTCGAAGACATCGACGACCAGATGTTCCTCTCCAGCCAGATCTACGAGGAGGCCAAGCACACCCAGTTTTTCGACCGGCACTGGCGGGAGGTCATCAACCCCGTCGCCGAGGAGCTGGGCTACGAGGTCACCAACCCGACCGACCAGCGGTACTTCAACGACGACTACATCGCGCTGTTCGACAAGACCGAAGAAGCGATGGAGCGCCTGCTGACCGACGACACGCCCGAGAACCGGGTCCGGGCGTACTGTCATTACCATCTGGTCGTCGAGTCGGTACTCGCCCAGACCGGCTACTACGGCTTCCAGTCGGCCTTCTCCGACCAGGGCTCAGACGAGGTCACAGACGAGGACTTCCCCAACTCCGAGGGCCTGGTCGAGGGTATCGCCAAGATCCGCTCGGACGAGGGTCGCCACGTCGGTTTCGGGATGAACAAGGTCCGGGGCTACGTCCAGTCCGGCGAGGTCAGCGAGGACGTGGTGCAGGAGACGCTCCAGAGCCTGATGCCCCACGTCGCGGGCACGTTCAGCGACCTCACCGAGAGCCTGAACCCGGGGCCGCTCGTCGCGTACTCCCGCGACAAACTCACCCGCAGAATCGAGATCATCACCGACGCTGACGCCGAAGTCCCTGACGTCCACGAACTCGTCGACATGGACGAGAGCGCGGCCGCTGCGGACTGAACCGAAACCGGATCCCCCGACCACGAATTCCCAACCGCGAACTCCCCCAACTACACGCTCCCGACACCACGCCCGTTCCCACTCCCGACGATCCTCCACGGGTCCCGAACCCCCACTTCGGGACCGCTCACTCTCGTTCCCACACACTCCCGACCGGTGGGTCGATCGTTCTCGGATCGAGTACCGAACCATATTTCCCGTGTCCCGCCGGCCCCGCTGTATGGACGAGCAGTTGCTCGCCGTAATCGTCGGGGCCGTGCAGGGCGCGCTGGAGTGGTTGCCGGTCTCCAGCGAGGGGACGGTCGCCCTCGTCTTGAACCTGCTCGGCAACGCCGACCCGGAGGCGGCGGTCGGCTACGCGCTCTTTCTCCACGCCGGCACGGCACTGGCGGCGACGGTCTACTACCACGGCGAGATCGACGGCGTGTTGCGGACGCTCCCCGACCTCTCGGCCGACGACCCGTTCGGCGAGGGGACTGCCGACGTATCCTTCCTGATCGTCGCGACGCTGTCCTCGATGGTCGTCGGGCTGGCGGCCTACACGGCACTCGAAGCCCTCGTGTCGGAACTGGCCGGCGGCGCGTTCGTGGCGCTGATCGGCGCGCTGTTGATCGTGACGGGTATCGTCCAGAAGGTCGCTGAATCCCGCGGTGGAATCGACCGCCGGACCGACCCCGACCTGTTCGACGCGCTGGCAGTCGGCGGCCTGCAGGGGCTAGCGATCCTCCCCGGCGTCTCCCGATCGGGGACGACGGTCAGCGCCCTCCTCCTGCGGGGTCACGACGGCGTCGACTCGCTGCGGCTCTCCTTCCTGCTGGCCATCCCGGCGTCGCTCGGCGCGGGACTCCTGACGTTCGACGGGCTCGGAATCTCTCCGACTGCGGCGGTGACCGCGCTCGCGGTGAGCGCCGTCGTGGGCTATCTCACGGTGGGGGCGCTGGTGGCGCTGGTCCGCCGGGTCGCCTTCTGGGGGGTCTGCGTGGGGTTCGGCACGCTGGCGCTCGTCGGCGGTGGCCTCCTGTTGGTCTGAACGCCGGTCGCGTACAATCTCTGAGAACGACCCGACAACGTTTATCTTTCAGAGCGGGGTAGGTATCGACGAGTTCGACCGGTCACATGTATCGGAGCCAGCGCGCCCGTCGGGACGGTGATCGCCCGTGAGCGACGCCGAGCAGAAGCTCCTGGACGCACAGGGCGATTTCCTCTACGCCGTTCGGGGCGGAGAGGTCGACCGGGAGGCGGACTGGCAGTCCTGCCGGATCGTCGTGACGAACAAGCGGCTGGTGCTGTCGACGCGCGGGAACAAACAGACGGTACCGCTGTCGAAGCTCTCGCTGGTCGACGAGCCGCCCGAGATCGCGGCGACCGAACACGTGACCGACTTCACTGCTATCCGGGTGGGGAGCGCGGTCATCTTCCTGACGTTGCCCGACGCAGCGTTAGAGGAGACGATCTGTCGGGCGACGTTGCACGACGAGATCGTCCTCGTCAAACACCCGGCCGTCGAGGGGGGTGTCGTTCAGGACACCGACTGGGAGAAAGCGAAGTTCCGCTACGTCGACGAACGGATCAAGATGGCCCTCTCGGACGGGCGGGTGGCCATCGACGTGGACAACGTCGGGAGCATCGACACCTCCCAGTCGACGGTGCGAGGCACCGACCGCACCGTGATCGCGGTCGAACACACCGAGGGCGACATCAGCGTCGAGACCCACCTGACGGGGACGGAACGGCACACGCGGGCGCTCGACTCGCTGTTTACCAGCGCCGTCGAACGCAACGAGGGCGATCTGGACGAACTGGACGACATGGAGAGTCAGGTGCTGATGGCCCTCTATTCCGGAGTCTCGCCGTTCGAGATGTCCGATTTCGTCGGGATCCCGCCCGACGAGGTCGAGGAGATCTACCAGCGCCTGCTGGAGATGGGCGCGGTCGACGAGGTGCGTACCCGGACCGAAGTCGCGCTGAACGCACGTGGGAGAAATCTGGCAAGCGATGCCATGAGTGATGAGTAGCCGGCCACTAACCCGTTCGATGTTTGCGTAATAAAGTGACTAACGGCCGGAACAGTGTGAAACGAGAGTGTGCCAGCCGGAAGGTTGAAACGGGCCGCCGGCAACCATTCGGTATGAACGTCAGCACGGCGGTCGTCCTCGCTGCCGGTGAGGGGACCAGGTTGCGTCCGCTGACGCGTAACCGCCCGAAACCGATGTTGCCCGCCGCCAACCGCCCGATCCTCGAACACGTGTTCGACGCCCTGGTCGAGGCCGGCATGGATCAACTCGTCTGTGTCGTCGGCTACAAACACGACCGGGTGCAGGACCACTTCGGCCCGAGTTATCGGGGCGTCCCGATCCAGTACGTTCGCCAGCACAAACAGCTCGGGAGTGGCCACGCCCTCCTGCAGGCCCGCGCGGCCGTCGACGGCCCGCCGCTGGTCGTCAACGGCGACCGACTCATCGAGGCCTCGATGGTCGAGGCCGTTGCCGAGGGGTTCGAGCGCCACGAGCCCGCCGCCGCGCTCGCGGTGATGGAACACCCCGACGCCGGCCAGTACGGCGCGGTCGTCCTCGAGAACGACGAACTCACCGAGATCATCGAGAAACCCACCACCGGCGAGTACCGGCTGATCAACGCCGGCATCTACGCCTTCGACGCGAGTATCTTCGACGAGATCGCCGACACGCCCCGTTCCGCGGGGGAACTCGCCCTGACCGACACCATCGCCCGCCTCGCCGAGCGCGAGCGAGTGAGAGGGGTCCGCTGTGAGGGGATGTGGGTCGACGCGACCTACCCGTGGGACCTGCTGACCGTCGCGCGCACGGTGCTGGCGCGGGGGAAGGTCGACGTGTCCCGGCGCGAGGATAGCGTCTGGGTCCACGACGAGGCCCGCGTTCACGACGCGGCGACGCTGCGCCCGCCCGTGGTCGTCGGACCGGACTCCGAGATCGGCCCCGGAGCCGTCGTCGGCCCGGACGCCGCGCTGGGGTACAACGTCACTGTCGGCGCGAACGCGACCGTCGAGCGCACAGTACTGGACGCCGACGCGCGGGTCGACGCCGGGAGCGTGCTGATCGACACCGTGACCGGACAGAACGTCGACGTTGGCGCGGGATCGGTCGTCCCCGGTGGGCAGGCCGACGTCCGCGTCGGCAACGAGGTCTTCGAGGACCAGCGCCTCGGCGCGGTGCTGGCCGACCGGGTCACCGCCGACGGCGACGTGAGCTTCGACCCCGGGACGCTGGTGGGCCCGTCGGCCCACCTCCACACGGGGGCCCACGTCCGCGGGCAGATCCCCGACGGCGCGGAGGTGATGCGCTGATGTGCGGGATCATCGGCTGTGCCGGCCGCGACGGGGAGACCCTCGACGTGCTGGTCCACGGGCTCTCGAAACTCGAATATCGGGGCTACGACTCCGCCGGCGTCGCGCTCGCCGGCGATGGGCTGGACGTGTGCAAGACCGCCGGCGAGATCGACGACCTCCGGGCGGCACTCGAAGAACGCTCGCCCGCCGGCTCGGTCGGGATCGGCCACACCCGCTGGAGCACCCACGGGCCGCCGACCGACGAGAACGCCCATCCCCACCTCGACTGCAACCGCGAGGTCGCGGTCGTCCACAACGGGATCATCGAGAACTACCAGGAGCTCCGCGACGAACTCTCGACGGCCGGCCACGAGTTTCGCAGCGACACCGACACCGAGGTCCTCCCGCACCTGATCGAGGACGCGCTGGGTGACGGGGCCGACCCCGAAGACGCGGTCCGGCAGGCCATCGCGCGACTGGAGGGAAGCTACGCCGTCTCCGTCGTCATGTCCGGTGTCGACCGGATCTTCGCGGCGCGCAACGACTCGCCACTCGTCCTGGGAATAGATCAGGATGCCTACTACCTCGCCAGCGACGTGCCCGCGTTCAGGGACCACACCGATCGTGTCGTCTACCTCGCCGACGGGGAGTTCGCCGTCCTCGACGCCGACGGCTACCGGGTGACCACCCTCGACGGCGAACCGGTCGAGAAGACCGAGGACACCGTCGACTGGGACCCCGAGGAGACCGGCAAGAGCGGCTACGACCACTTCATGCTCAAAGAGATCCACGAACAGCCCCGGGCGCTCCGGCAGTGCCTGCGAGGCCGGGTCGACGAGCTCGCCGGCGAGGTCGACCTCGCCGATCTCGGTGATCTCTCACCGCGGGGGATCCAGCTCGTGGCCTGTGGGACGAGCTACCACGCGGCTGTCTACGCCGCCCAGCTGTTCCAGCAGGCCGGGATTCCGGCGCAGGCGTTCCTCGCCAGCGAGTACGCCACCAGCCCGCCGCCCATCGGGGACGCGCTGGTGATCGGCGTCACCCAGAGCGGGGAGACCGCCGACACACTCTCGGCGCTCCGTGAGGCTCGCAAACGCGGCGCGCGGACGCTCGCGGTGACCAACACGGTCGGCTCGACGGTCGCCCGGGAGTGCGATCACGCGATGTACATCCGGGCCGGGCCGGAGATCGGCGTCGCCGCGACCAAGACCTTCTCCAGCCAGATCGCCGCGTTGAACCTGCTCGCGCTGGCGATTACGAGCGTCGGGGACGCCCGCGAGGTCATCAGCGGCCTCCGGGACTTGCCTGGGGCGGTTCAGGAGATCCTCGACACCTCCACCGCCCAGGAGATCGCCGAGGCCTACCGCGACGCCGAGTCCTATTTCTTCATCGGCCGCGGACTCCACTACCCGGTCGCGCTGGAGGGCGCGCTGAAGATGAAGGAGATCACGTACAAACACGCGGAGGGCTTCGCCGCCGGCGAACTCAAACACGGACCGCTGGCGCTGGTGACCCAGGATACGCCCGTGTTCGCGATCGTCACGGGTGACGACGAGCAGGCGACCAAGACCGTCGGCAACGTCAAAGAGGTCGAGGCCCGGGACGCGCCGGTCGTGGCGGTCACCGACGGCGCGAGCGACGTGGTGCGGTACGCCGACCACGTCCTCGAGGTGCCCGACACCCACCGCCGCGTGGCCGCCGTCGTCGCGAACGTCCAGCTCCAGCTCGTGGCCTACCACACCGCCGATATGCTGGGGCGCTCCATCGACAAGCCACGCAACCTGGCGAAAAGCGTCACCGTCGAGTAATCAGTCGCGGTCGTCTGTGTCGTCGTCTTCTTGCTCTACTCTGGGACGCTCGGTTGCTCGTCCCGGCGGCTCCGGCGGCTCGAGAACGGCCCGGAGGAGGCGACCGGGCCGTGTTTCCGCCAGTTCCGACGCCGACAGGGATACCTGTGTCGCCAGCACGGCGAACCCGAACAGGAGTGCCCGGATGCGGAGTCCGGTCTGCCCGAGATCACCGACCACCAGAGAGAGCGCCGTCTCGACTAGCACCGCGACTGCCACGACGACGCCGAGTGCGCGTACCGGCGCGTCCGCGACGGCGTCGACCGAGGCCTGTGCGCCCGACCCCTCCCACGCACAGGAAAGCGGCGTCACGATGCGGTCCAGCAGTCGGATGATCGGGCCGACGGTGTAGGTCTCCCGCAGATCGATGACGATCACGTCGGGGTCGGGTTCGGCGGTCAGCCAGCGATACGTCCACGAGGCGCGAATCCAGTCGCCGACGGTGCTGGCGGCACCGCTAATTCTGGACTCGGCGGTCGCGACGGCGAACCGGTCCGAGAGCCCGTCGAAAAACTGGACGAGCCGGGAGTTCCCGGCCCAGTCGCTGACCGTGTTGTAGAGGTGTGCGACGACTGATTCCTCGTGGCCTGAGGACTCACCCATTCGTCTCGAAATCGAGGACGGTTCCGCGAAGGGTAACGCTGTCGAACTCGAGCGTGACCTGCCGACCGTCCGAGAGCGGCCGGTCGTGGAACCGGAGTTCCGAGCCGGACCGGCGTGCGGTCGCGTCGACGGTCAGGGTCACGTCTCGCTCGCGGGGGTGATCGCGGACGACCAACTCGCCGGCGTCGGTCGGGACGACGACCCGCGCGGGACTGGTCGCCACGTCGACGATTCGCGCCGTCGCGCCGGGGTGGCGCGCTTCGAGTCCCGCGGTGACGCCGTCGGCGACTTCGGGCCGAACGCCCTCCCAGGCCACGGTCATCGTGACGTTCGCGGGAGCACCGGGGGAATCGTGCGAGCCGACGGTTTCGACCGTGCCATTGAGGCCTTCCACGGCGTTCGTCCGGAGCGGTATCCTCGACCCGGTCCGGAGTGTCCGGTCGGCGAACTGCGACTCACTGCCGACGACGCGTGTTGCGAGGGTCACGCCGAGGCGGAGTCGGCGGACGTCGCTCCCGTTCGTCGGGAGCGAGGCGACGGATTCGACCGTCGCGAGGGTATGATTACCGACGCTGTATCGGTCCCCTGCGTCGACCGCTGCGGCCGTCGCGGCGTCGACGGTGGTCGTGACCGAGACCGGGGTTTGCTCCGTCCGGAACGTCGACTGATCGTCGCCGACGGACTCGACCGCTGCCTCCGTCTGGTAGTCGTCGCCGACCACGGTGACGGTTCTGCCGGCCCGCAGCGGAGCTCCGCCAACGGCCGTTCCCTCGGGATAGGCGATTCGCGCGAACACGTTGACCTGTCCGTCCGGTGCGCCGGTCAGATGAACGTCGGTGACGTTTACGGTCCCGCTGGATCCGTCGAACGTGACGTTCTGCCCGGATCGAATCGCCGACGCTGACGAGGTCGGTTGCTGCCCGAGTGCGACCGTCGCGTAACGGATGTCTGTGTCACCGCCACCGTCGTTGGATCCCGCCAGTCCACCGCCGCCGGTCACCAGGGCGACGCCAGCGGCGACCACCGCCAGCACGACCAGTACGACGAGCGCGTCGACCACGTTGACGTGGCCGAACAACCGTCCCTCCTCGTCGATCAACTCCATCGGTTGTCACCCGCGTCGCAAGCCGGCGGTATAGTGGTTTCGACCGGTTCGCCGGCCGACGCTCCCGTGTCGCCCCTCACGACCGTCACCATCTGTGACAGATCACAAACTATTTAGCCGCGCACGGTTACTCGCAAGGTGAGTAACTAATGACGATACTCGTCACAGGCGGTGATGGCTACGTCGGGTGGCCCACCGCGCTACGGATCGCGACACGGACGGACGACCGAGTGCTGGCCGTCGACAACTTCGCGCGCCGGGACTGGGTCGAAGAGGTCGGCTCGACCAGCGCCGTCCCGATCGGCTGGATGGACGATCGTCTCGCTGCGGCCCGGGAGGCCCACGACGTGCACAACCTATCCTTCGTCCAGGGCGACCTCGTGGAGAAGGAGTTCGTCGACGAACTCCTCACCGTCCACGAACCGGACGTGATCGTCCACACCGCGGCCCAGCCCTCCGCGCCCTACTCCCAGATCAACGGCGAGCGGGCCAACTACACCCAGCACAACAACATGCAGGCCACCCGGAACCTCGTCTGGGGCCTGGAAGAGCACGATCTCACCGACACGCACTTCGTCGAGACCACGACGACGGGCGTCTACGGCGCCCCGGAGTTCCCCATCCCCGAGGGCGGTGCTGTCATGGAGAATCAGGGCGAGCGCGACGAGGTGCCGTTCCCGGCGGAGGCGGGGAGCTGGTATCACCTCACCAAGAGCCACGACGCGGCGAACCTCCGACTGGCCCAGTCGCAGTTCGACATCCCGATCTCGGACGTGCGGACGGCCATCGTCTACGGCACCGAGACCGACGAGACCCGGGCGGACGACCGCCTGAAGACTCGCTTCGACTTCGACTACTACTTCGGCACCGTCGGCCACCGCTTCTGTGCCCAGGCCGTCGCGGGCTACCCCGTCACGGTCTACGGCAAGGGCGAACAGCGCAAACCGTTCATCTCGCTGGAAGACACCGTCGAGGGTCTCGCCCGCATCGCGCTCGTAGACCCCGACGAACGCCCCGACGACCTGACCGTGTACAACCAGGTCACACGGGCAATCAGCATCGTCGAGATCGCCGAGACCATCGCCGACGTGGGCGCCGAGTTCGACCTCGACGTGGCCGTCGAGCACTTCGAGAACCCCCGCGACGAGGACGAGACCCACAAGATGGAGATCGAGAACGACCGGTACATGGAACTCATCGGCGAGCAGGCCCAGGAGTTCGAGGGCGGCGTCCGGGACATCTTCGAGACGCTGACCCGCTACACCGAGACCATCGAGGCCCACGAGGATCGGTTCCTCCCCGGCGTGCTGGAAGACGAGGACTGACGGATGGACGTGCTGGTCACCGGCGGCTGTGGCTACATCGGCAGCGCGCTACTCCCGATGCTCCGGGCCGACGACGACGTGGAACGGGTCGTCGTGCTCGACTCGCTGTCGAACGGCTCGCCCCGCGCCCTGCTTGGAACCCTCGGCAACGGGGACCGGTCCGAGGTCGACTTCCAGCGGGGCGACGTACGCGAGTACGGTGACGTGGAGAACGCCATGCGAGACGTGGACACCGTGATCCACCTCGCGGCGATCACCGGCGCGGCCAGCACCCACGACCGCCGCGCGGAGACGCTGGCGGTCAACTACGACGGCACCGAGAACGTCCTGAAGGCCGCGGGCAAACTCGGCGTCGAGAACGTCGTCTCGGCCTCCTCCTGTAACATCTACGGCCGGGCGATGAGCCGCGACATCGACGAGTCCGTGGAGCCGGACCCGATCAACCCCTACGCCGAAGCCAAGTACGAGGCCGAGTCCCTCCTCGCGGAGTACTGCGAGGACCACGATATGCGGGGGACCGCCCTGCGGATGAGCACCAACTTCGGTTACTCGCCGGGGGTGCGCTTCAACCTCGTCGTGAATCACTTCGTCTTCCGCGCGCTGACAGGGCGGTCGCTGACCGTCTACGGCGACGGATCGAACTGGCGGCCCTTCATCCACGTCGAGGACGCCGCCGCGGCGTACAAACACGCCGCCTGCAACCCCGAGGACTGGGAGCAGGAGGTGTACAACGTCGGGACCAACGAGGGCAACTACCGGATCAGCGAGATCGCGGATCTGATTCGCGACGAGGTCGGCCCCGTCGACGTGACCTACCTCGAAGACGAACACCCCGGCCCGTCCTATCACGTCAACTTCGACCGGCTAGGGGAGACCGGGTTCGAGCCCGAGTGGTCCCTGCGGGACGGTGTGCGGGATCTGGCCGATCGGTTCACCGGCGAGGCGTGAGCTTCGGGCCGCGCGTTCAGTACTCGGTCCAGTCGACGATCTGCACGTCGTCGATACGTTCGAAGTGATCGACGTTCGCGGTCAGCACGGGTAGTTGCTCCGTCCGACCCGTCGCGGCGATGTAGATGTCGTGCAGGTCGTCGAGACGCTGACCGCTCGACTGCAGGTCCGCGATTATATCGGCCGCCGCGACGGCAACGGGTCTGGTTACCGGGATGACCTCGAACCGTGAACAGAGCCGTTCGAGTTCTTCGACGGCTTCGTGGTGAGCGTCCGTCCCCTGTTCGTACTGTTTGTTCACCCCCAGACGGAGTTCGGTCAGTGTGACGGCGCTTACGGCGTGTCGCCCCTCGTCGTCGAGTTTCTCGACTTTCCGGTCGACGCCCCCACGGTCGATGTCGACGAGTGGCGACGTATCAACGAGTTTCATCGTCCAGTCGATCCAGTGTCCCTTCACTCAGCCGGCCGATGTCCTCCTTTACCTGCTCGTGTGTCCCCTCCTCGAAGATCTTCTGACCGGTAACGTCGGCCAGTTTTCCACCGGCTTCGAGTCGCTCCTCGATGACCTCGCTGAAACTTCGATCCCCCTTCTCCCGCTTCAGTTTCCGGTATACGTCGTCGGAGATTGAGATGTTCTTGCTCATATTTTACGTATGGGTGTTTGTACCCAAAACTGTTGCGGCAGGTCGAGTGACGGTTCCGCGATAGGGATGTCGACTCTCGACTACCAGAACGATTCGTTTTTCCCGACGCCCCCGATACGCGCGGCATGGACCGACTTCGCGAGTCGCTGCACGAGGCTCCGATCGTCGACAAGGACGGCTACGAGTACCTCGTCCACCCGATCAGCAACGGGGTCCCGATGCTCGACCCCTCGCTCCTCCGGGAGGTCGTCGTCGAGGTGATGCAACGGGCCGATCTGGACGTCGACAAGATCGTCGCGCCCGAGGCCATGGGCATCCACCTGGCGACCGCCCTCTCCCTGCAAACCGACATCCCGCTGGTGGTCATCCGCAAGCGGGCCTACGGCCTGCCCGACGAGGTGGCCCTGCACAAGTCCACGGGCTACTCCGAATCGGAGATGTACATCAACGACGTCGAACCCGACGACCGCGTGCTGATCGTCGACGACCTGCTGTCGACCGGCGGAACCCTCGCGGCCATCTGTGAGGCACTGGACGGCATCGGTGCGGACATCGCCGACATCGCCGTCGTCATCCGGAAGGTCGGCGACTCGGCGATGGACGACGTGGACCACGAGGTCCAGAGCCTCGTCGACATCACCGTCGACGACGGCGAGGTCACGATCCACTGACGGCGGCCCGCTTCTTCTCCACGTCCGACACGTCCCATCGAGATGTAGAGGCCCTCGTGCGGTGTCGAAACGCGCCGGTGCGGTCGATGACGAAAGTCCTATGACACGATATCTGCTGGGTAGGGGTATAGATGCCAACGGAGACAGACGGGGAGATCGATCTGGACTACGAGCGCGACGACAGGCCGCCGTGGCCGAAGTCGCTGCTGCTGGGGCTCCAGCACGTCGCGGTGATGATCGTGCCCGCCACGGCGGTGGCGTTCATCGTCGCGGACGCGACGGGGATCGGGGCGACCGACACCGCCTATCTGGTGCAGATGGTGTTGCTGTTCTCGGGGCTAGCGACCATCGTCCAGGCCTACGCGCTGGGCCCGGTCGGGTCGCGCCTGCCCATCATGATGGGGACGAGTTTCACGTTCGTCGGCGCGGCGACGACCATCGGCGTCGAGTACGGACTCGCCGCCGTCTTCGGCGCGATACTGGTCACCGGCTTCTGGGTGGAGGGGCTGGTCGGCTGGCAGTTCAAACGTATCAAACCCTTCTTCCCGCCGCTGGTGACGGGGCTCGTCGTCGTCATCATCGGCCTGTACCTGATCCCGGTCGGGATGGACTACGCGGCCGGGGGCGTCGGCGCGGCCGACTACGGGTCGATGACGAATCTGGGGCTCGCCGGGCTCGTCCTCGGCATCGCCGTGTTGCTCAACATGTTCACGAGCGGCGTGATGCGCCTGCTGAGCGTGCTGGTCGGGATCGCCGTGGGCTACGTCGCTGCCGTCGTGGCTGGCGTCGTCGATTTCAGCGCCGTCGCGCAGGCGAGCTGGGTCGCACTCCCCCAGCCCGGTGCCTTCGGCTTCGAGTTCGAGCCGGTCGCCATCGTCACCTTCGCCTTCCTCTTTCTGGTCTCGGCGATGGAGACCGTCGGCGACATGTCCGGCGTCACGGCGGCCGAGGGTCGACAGCCGACCCACGAGGAGTTCCGGGGCGGCCTCCTGACCGACGGCCTGCTGAGTTCGATCGGCTCGCTGTTCGCCACCTTCCCCGTCACCTCCTTCTCGCAGAACGTCGGCATCGTCAACTTCACGGGCGTGATGAGCCGCCACGTCGTCGGCGTCGGCGGCGTCATGCTGGCAGTGCTGGGCTTCAGCCCGAAGGTCGGTGCGGTCGTCACGACCATCCCCCAGCCGGTGTTCGGCGGCGCGGTCCTGCTGATGGTCGGGATGGTTGCCGCCTCCGGCGCGCGCCTGATCTTCCTGCACACCGATCTGGACCGGCGGAACATGGTCATCATGGCCGTCGCGCTCGGCCTCGGGCTGGGCGTCGCGACTCGCCCGGAAGCTCTGCAGGGCCTGCCTACAGCCGCCGAGACCTTCTTCGGCGAACCGGTGATCCTGACGGCGCTGTCGGCGTTGCTCCTCAACACGTTCGTCCCCGGCGAGCAGAGTCCGCTGTTCGACGCCGCGCCCGACGAGACGCCCGCCGAGTCGATGGGGCTCGTCTCCAACGACGATTAGCAGTCAGTCGTCGCCCTCGACCTGGGCGTGTTTCGTGCTGTCGACGCTGACCGTCTCCCACTCCTGATCGGTGTGGGCACCCTCTCGCTCGCGGGCGCTCGCGGCGACGCGGATGAACTCCGCCTTCTCGCGTGCGTCGGGGATCGTGTGGCCACCACAGTAGGAGAGGCCGGATTTGATGCCGGCACAGAACTCCCCGGCCACGTCGGTCGTCGGACCCTTGTAGGGGGTCAGCCCCTCGACGCCCTCGTCGGCCGTCACGTTCTCCTCCTTGTCCGAGCGCTCCTCCGCGGCGGCCGTGGTCGCCATTCCGCGCGAGCGCTTGTACCGCGTCCCGTCGATTTCGACGGTATCGCCCGGGGCTTCCTCGGTGCCGGCGAAGAGACTCCCCATCATGACGGTGTCCGCGCCGGCCATCAGCGCCTTGGCTGCGTCCCCGGAGGTGCGAATCCCGCCGTCGGCACAGATCGTCACGTCCAGATCCGCCGCGGCGTCGGCGCAGTCGTCGACCGCCGTCAACTGGGGCACGCCCGCCCCTGCCACTTTGCGGGTCGTGCAGTGTGAGCCGGGGCCGATGCCGACCTTCACGCAGTCCGCGCCAGCCGCGTAGAGGTCCTCGACGCCTGCGGGTGTGGCGACGTTGCCCGCGACGAGGTCGAGGTCTGGGAACGCATCGCGGATGTCGGCGACTGCGTCGAGGGTACGTTCCATGTGGCCGTGGGCCACGTCGACGACGACGGCGTCGACGCCGGCGGTGACGAGCGCTTCGGCCCGGGTGACGTGGTCCTCGTCGATCCCGACGGCGGCCGCGACCGGTTGGCCGGCATCCGTGACCGTGGCGACCTCGCTGGCCTGCTCGTCGACGGTCAGAAAGCGGTGGATCGTCCCGATCCCGCCGGCCTGGCCGAGCGCGATGGCGAGATCGGCCTCCGTGACGGTGTCCATCGCTGCCGAGCAAAGCGGTGTCTCCAGTTCCAGGTCCGGCGTCAGGTTGGTAGTCAAATCCACGTCGCTCCGGCTGTCGACCGGCGAGCGCTGTGGTACCAGCAACACGTCTCCGTAGCTCAATCCCGTCCGCGGTTCGTCCATAACCGCACAGACGCAGTAGCTTCGTCCGGATAAATCCGCCGATTCCGGTAGATATGTCCGTCCGGTTGGATCACGAAGGTTTGTAACCCCTCACGTAGACAACCAGTGCATGAGCGATTCCGCCGAGTCCGTCCACGTCGCCGTCACCGGCGCGGCGGGCTACATCGCCAGCCGTGTCGTCGCACAGCTCCAGCGTGACCACCCCGACTGGGAGATCACCGCACTGGACAACTTCTATCTGGGCGACCTCCGCGAAGTCGGCGACGTGTCCGTCGAGCACGTCGACATCCGCAACCGAGACCGACTGGAGGACGCCCTCGACGGCGCGGACGTGGTCCTCCACCTCGCCGCCATCTCCGGCGTCGACGACTGCGACGACAAGCCCGACCTGGCCTACGAGGTCAACGTCACCGGAACGAACAACGTCGCCTGGTTCTGCAAGAAGACCGGAACTGCCCTGTGTTTCCCCTTCTCGATGGCCGTCATCGGCGACCCTCAGGAGTTCCCGATCACCGTCGACCTCCCGCGGGACCCGCTGAACTGGTACGGCCGGACGAAGGTGCTGGGCGAGCGCGCCATCGACACCCTCGCCGACGGGGCCTTCCCCGCCCACCAGTTCATGATCTCCAACCTCTACGGTCGCCACGAGGTCGGCGGCCGGGAAGTCTCGAAGGGCACCGTGATCAACTTCTTCGTCAACCGGGCGCTGGCGGGCGAGACGCTGACCGTCTACGAACCCGGCACCCAGTCCCGGAACTTCGTCCACGTCAAGGACGTGGCCGACGCGTTCGTCAAGAGCGCCGAGCGACTGGTCGAACAGCGCGAGGCCGGCGAGAGCGGCGTCGAGAAGTACGAGATCGCCAGCGACGAGGATCCCGGCGTGATGGCGGTCGCCGAACTCGTGCAGTCGATCGCCCGCGAAGAGCGCGGCATCGACGCCGACGTGGAACTGGTCGAGAACCCCCGCAGCGGGGAGACGCTGGTCGACGAGTTCGGCGTGGACACGGCCGCAGCACAGGATCGGCTGGGGTGGGAACCGGCCGAGAGCGTCGAGGACTCGATTCGTGGGTTGCTCGCCGAGTCGGACTAACTCCGCAGGGCTTCGACGACATCTTCGACCGTGAACAGTCGCAGGTCGTCCCGTTCGGTCGCGGCTTCTTCGACCGAGGGCTTGAACCCGCTGCGTGAGAAGAGCGCGTACTCTTCTCGTCGTTCGTTGCCCGTCTCGGGCGTCCACCTGAGTTCGTCGACGTGCGTCTGTAGTTTCGAGAACGCGTCGTATCCGAGTGGCGACTGCTGGAATTTACACTCACCGGCGATCAGTGTCTCACCCTGGGTCAGTCCGACAGCGTCCACCTCGTGGTCCTCGTACCACCACTGGCCGGTCTCCGTGATCGTGTACTCGGGGTAGAGCGTCCGGAGTGCCGAACAACACAACTCCTCGAACGAGTGGCTCACGAAATCCGCCAGTTCTGGCTCGACGAGGATTTCGTAGGCGTCGGTCCCGAGTTCGTCGTACCGGTCGCTCGACCCGTAGACGAAGCGAAACCAGAAGCGAAAGAAGGGGTCCCGGATCCGGTAGTGACTTCGTTTGCTCCGCTCTTTCTGCTCGGTGATCGGGACGTGTCGGTCGACCAGTCGCAATCGAGACAGACGATCGAGGTACTTCGAGAGCTGATTGTAGTCGATTCCCGTCGTCCCAGCGATTTCGTTTCGGCTCGTACTGCCACCCGCGATTGCTTCCAGAATCGAGAAGTACCGCGTCGGTTCCGTGAGCTCCATCCGGAGGACGTAGTCCGGTTCGTCGTGGAGCGTCCCGTGTCGCGAGAGGATCGTTCGCTGCACGTTCTCGTCGAGCGTCGCGTCCGGCGACACTTCTTCGAGATAGTACGGGACGCCACCGAACACCCCCCACGTACTCACCTGCTCGGCGGCGGTATACGATTCGTCGAAAAACTCCATCGCGGCGTCGAAGGGGAGCTGTCTGATATCGAGCTTCAGCGACGACCGGCCGTACAGCGGACTGTTACCGAGGAGTGCTGCCTCCTCCATCATGCTGATCGACGACCCGACTAGTACGATCGTCGCTGCCGACTCGTCGAGTTCGTGATCGAACAGCGCCTGTAAGACGGACGGGAGGCTATCGTCCTGTTCGACGAGGTAGGGGAACTCGTCGAGGACGACGATGGCGTCCTGTTCGGCGAGATATCGAAGTACCTCCTCCCACTCCTCTCGTATCCGTTCCAGATCCGGGTAGGACTCCGCTGCAGTCTCGACGAACTGTTGCAGCTGTAACGTACTCGTTTTCTGCCGTGCCTGGTAGATCACGGCGTCGTCGTACCCGTCGAGCGACTGTTTCAGGAGTTCCGTCTTGCCGAGCCGCCGTCGCCCGAACACCACCGCGAGTTCGGCGTCGTCCGACTCGTAGAGCGAACGGAGCCGTTCGAGTTCCACCGTCCGGTTCACGAACTCGACCATGGGAACAGTTCGAGGTCCGGAACTATACTACTTTCCATAATCGTACTCTGAAGTATGATACTCTCAAGTACGATACTCTGAATAATTTTACAGCCGCTGTTCCCACTCCTCGGCCGGCATCGATTCGCCGGTGACGCCGTCGGGCCCCTGTGCGAGCAGGCCCGTCGCGGCGTCGTTCATCACGTCGGGGTCGAGAATCTCCGCCCGTTCCGATTCGGGCAGGTGATCCCAGAACCCGGTGTCGACGCGACCGCCCGGATCGAGAGCGTTGGCGTTGATCCCGTACTCGTCGAGTTCCTTGGCCTGTGTTCGAGTCATCCCCTCCAGTGCCCACTTCGAGGTTACGTACGGTCCCCACCTGGCCGACCCGCGGCGACCCAGGCCCGAGGAGATGTTGACGACGTTCCCGCGGCCGGCCTCGATCATCTCGGGGACGGCGTACTTCGAGCAGAGGAAGACGCCGGTGACGTTCACCTCCATGATCTGCCGGAAGTCCTCGGTATCCACGTCGTGGAGCAGTCGCCCCTCGTCGTACATGTTCAGGAGGCCGATGCCGGCGTTGTTCACGAGGCCGGTGACCGAGCCGAACTCGTCGACCGTCGTGGCGACGACGTCACGGACCGCGGCCTCGTCGGTGATATCGGCAGGGGCGACGTGTATCTCACCGTCGCCCGCGTCGGCGACCGCTTGCAGGTCGGACTCGCTCCGGGCGGTGATCGTGACGGATGCGCCTTCACGGGCGAATCGTTTCGCCATCGACGCGCCGAGTCCACGGCTCGCACCGGTGACGATCACGACTTCGTCATCGAGCGTCGTCATGGGTGGAGATGCACCCACGCGCGGGTAAAGCTACCTCCCACTGGACGACGCTCTCGTGTCAAATCGCGCTTCGAGTTCGTCCAACGAGAACGCTCATCGTGATCGAGTCGTATCTGAGGGTATGGAAGTCACGGTGTACGGGCAACTCCGCGGGGCGACCGGCGAGAAGACCGTCGCGGTCGAGTTCGAGGGCGGGACTGTCCGGGAGGCCGTCCTCGCGTTCGTGACGGCGTACCCACAGACCGAACGGCACCTCGTTCGGGACGACGGGGAGATCGAGCCGAGTGTTCGGATCGCCGTCGACGGCGAGCGGAACGAACTCGACGATCGGTGTCCGCCGGACGCGTCGATCAGTATCCACCCGCCGATGCAGGGTGGGTGACAGCCTCAGAGTCCGTACTGTTCGCGCACGAGGTGGGCCATCCCGCGCTCTTCGAGTGTCGCCATCGGTGCCAGCATGGTCAGTTGTACGACGCCGGGGAGTCGCCCGATCTCGACGCCACCCGTGAACGTACAGCGGGTCCGAACCTCGCCTTCGCTCATGTCGAGCAACTTGCCCGCCCGGTCGAAGGCGTTCTCGGTCGCCTCGTTGATCGTCGCGCCGGACCCGACGACCTGGATCGGTCCCATGTCGGTCTCGACGTCGACCCCGTATTCTTCGCCGAGGGCCTCGCCGCGCTCGACGTCCTCGTCGCTGTAGGGCTCGCTGATGTGTGGGAGGTCCTCCGCGTTGGGGAGCAAGACCGGGCCGTCGATGTCGAGGTCTTCGATCAGTTCGACCTCGAACTCGGTGTAGCCGCTCACGTCGGTCGTGTGCAAGGCGAGTTCGCCGTCGCCCTGGTTCGCGTGCATGTCGCCGACGTAGATCCCGCCGCCCTCGACTTTCACCGGACAGAGCAGGATGGACCCCTCTCGTACGGCGTTGATGTCCATGTGGCCGTCCGTTCGCTGGGCGAGTTCCGCCTCGTCTTCGAGCCCCCAGTCGTGGCCCGCACCGATGAGGAACTGTCCGAAGTCCCCGGCGTTGTGGGAGTCGGGCATCTCGATCGGTGGCGTCGTGCCGATGTTGCCGACGAACGGCCGCAGGTGGCCGAGCGTTCCGGGCATCTCGGACGGTTCGTACAGCAAGATCGGGTGCTGGCGGGAGTTCTCCGGGAGCGCGCTCGCCTCGTCGGCCCGTTCGGCGAGGTCGTGGGCTGCCTCTGCATCGACCGTGATCCCGACCTCGCGGTCGTCGTCGAAGACGGTCGTGATGCCGTACTCGAAGGCGAACGAGGAGGCGTTCGCGCCGCAGTTCGCACAGCGGATCGCGTCTTCCCCAGTGCCCTCGACGACACTCTCGGGCCACTCGATGCCACACTCCGGGCACTTGTGGTCGACGAACGGATCGTCGCCGAAGGCGTCCTCCAGTTCGTCCATCGAGCCGGTACTGGTCGCGACGCTCGTGACCTCGATGTCACGGATCTTGATGGCGATCGCGTCGCCAACCTCTGCCCCCTCGACGGCGATGGGTTTGGTCACCTCGTGTCCGCCCCGGAACTCCGGTGTGATCATCGGCCCCCAGCACGCCGGGGGTGTGTGCGTCCTGACACGACCGCCGTCCGCGACGGTCCCTGCCCACTCCTGCTCGGGCCCGACCAGCCCGAGGGTGTACTCGTCCACGTCCAGTTCTCGTTCGATCTGTTCGGACATTGTACGGGATGTACGTTAACGATGGGCATAAAGATAGCCCGACGTGTTACGAGGGGAGGTGTGTGGTCGTCTCCCATATTGGGGGTCGAGTCCCAACATTGAACCCTCGCTAGGGGTGGGGTACCGATTAGATGATGGCAACGTCGCAACAGAGCACCACGCCGGTCGAACCCATCCGCTGAATACATGAGTCTGGTACAGCAGGCCCTGGAGGAGACGGACTCGGCGATATTTTTCGGATCACTCTCGTTGATCCTCGCGATAACGGCAGTGATCATCGTCTGGCCGGACGCGACTGCCACACAGCTGGCGACCATCAACGCCTACGTCGTCTCGAATTTCAGCTGGTTGTTCCTCTGGCTGGTCTTTCTCTCCTTCGTATTCCTGATGTACGTCTTACTCGGCCCGTGGGGGAACATCAGGCTGGGTGACCCGGACGAAGAGCCCGCGTTCTCCTACCCCGGCTATCTCGTGATGATCTTCACTGCGGGGCTGTCGTCCGGCGGCCTCGAGTACTGGGGGCCGGTGGAACCGCTGGTCCACTACCAGACCGCCCCGCCGTTCGTCGGGTCCAGTCCGGAGGGGTGGGCGGGGATGGTGAGTGCACTCCAGTACGCGATCTTCCACTACGGGACCTCGGCGTGGGCCGGGTACGTGGTCTTCGGCATCGCCGTCTCGTACTTCGCGTATCGCAAAGACATGCCCTTCCGTCCCGCCGTCATCCTCGCTCCGTTCGTCGGCACCGACAACGTCGACGGCTGGATGGGAAAGGCGGTCGACACGCTGGCCGTGGTCGTCTCGGTGAGCGGAATCACCATCTCCTTCGGACTCGGCGTCGACCAGTTCTTCGCCGGCCTTGCCTACAACTGGGGCGTCCAGGTCGGCGCACTCGGGGAAGTCCTGTTCATCCTCCTCATCACGGGCCTGTTCCTGCTGTCCGTTACGGCCGGGATCCAGGAGGGGATCCAGCGGTTCGCGAACCTGAACGTGGTCCTCCTGCTGGTCCTCATGACGGCAGCGCTGGCCTTTGGCCCCCTGTCCTTCCTGCTGAATCTGGGGACGCAGGCGCTCCAGGGGTACGTGACCGACTTCGTCGGGATGAGCCTGTACTTCACGCCGGAGGCCAGCGGCTGGTTCGGCTCCTGGACGGTGTTTTTCTGGGCGTGGTGGCTCACGTTCGCGCCCATGGTCGGCGTGTTCATGGCCCGGATCTCCCGCGGGCGGACGCTCCGCCAGCTCGTGTTCGCCGGCATTCTCGGCTCCTTTGCACTCACCGTCCCCTGGTACGTCGCGACCGGCGGCTCGGCACTCTGGCTACAGACGACCGGACAGGCCGACCTGCTGGCCGTGTACTCCGATGTCGGCCTCGCCGGCGTCAGCTTCGCCCTGTTCGATCAGTTGCTGCCCTTCGCCGATCTGTTCTCCGCGATCCTGCTGGGACTCGTGTTGAGCTTCCTCATCACGACGCTCGATTCGGCGACCTTTAGCTTCTCCATGATCGCGAACGAGGGCGAACCGTCACCGTCGACTCTCAACCGGATCACGTGGGGGCTGGTCCTGGGATTCCTGACCATCGCACTCACTCTCGCCGGTGGGATCTCCGTCCTCCGCTCGTTCACCGTCCTCGCCGGAATCCCGGCCGCGATACTGTGCCTGATCGCGCTGGTCGGCATGGTCGTGCAACTCGAACGCCACGCCCCCGTGTTGCTGGATGAGTCTCAGTACCCGGACACCGACATCGCATCGAGCGTTCGACGGAAATTACCGGACCGGGTGGCGGAGAACCAACCGACGGACGACTGACGCCGGAAGCTGGTCGTCGCGTCCCTCGTGCCAGTATCGATCGGTCACCGGCGACGATCTTCGCCCGCTCTCTCGGAACCGCGAATATGATCGACTAGCTGAACAAACAGCCAGCCGACCTGAGACACCCTTTTGTCCGGCACTGGCCTGCCTGTGACTAGATGCCACGACCGACACCGGACACCATCCTCCGGGTCGACCTCACAGATCGAACCTGTGTCCGTGACCCCGTCCCAGAGACGTGGCGACGACGGTACATCGGTGGCAAAGGGCTCGGAGCTCGGTATCTGTACGCGGAACTCGATTCCGGAACCGAACCCCTGGGCCGGGAGAACCGCCTGTGTTTCATGCTCGGGCCGCTGACGGGATATCTCCCGGGGGAGCAGCGGTACGCAGTCGTCACCAAGTCTCCGTTGACGGGTGCCTTCCTCGATTCCTACGCCGGTGGGACCTTCCCCGGCGCACTCGCGGGTGCACTCGGAGACCACGTCGGGGTGGTGGTGACTGGCAGTGCGGACGAGCCGGTCTGTCTCGTCGTCGAGGACGCCAGTGTACACCTCGAACCGGCCGCGGACCTGTGGGGTGCCGATACCAGTGAGACGTGTGCGGCGTTTCCCGACGCGTCGGTCGCCTGTATCGGCCCGGCAGGCGAACGTCGGGTCCGATATGCGACCGTCGCGTCCGACGGTGGCGACCACCAGGCGGGCCGCGGCGGGGCCGGCGCGGTCATGGGGAGCAAACGACTGAAAGCGATCGTCGCTCGCGGTGACCCACCGTCGGGGCTCGCGGACCTCCGTGCGGCCTACACGGATCGGTTCGCCGAGGACGCGGTCGGCCGCTGGCAGGCCGCGAGCGAGACGCTCGAATCGGTCGACTTCGCCGACGAGATCGGCGGGCTCGCGACGCGAGGCTGGGAAGCGAGTCGCTTCGAGGGACTGTCCGACATCGGTATCGAAGCCGCCCGTGGGGTCGCCACCGAGCGCGAGCGCGACGACGAGTCGATTCCCGGGGGCTTCAGAGTCGAGACCGAGGACGGCGACAGCGTCCCCAGGGGTGCCACCCAGATGACCCTCGGCGCCACGCTGGGGGTCGAGGAGTTCGACGCCGTGGTGACACTCGGCGACGCCTGTGACCGTCTCGGACTGGACGTCATCAGTGCCGGGAACGCGGTGGCGTGGGCGATGCTCGCCGCGCGGGAGGGGGTCATCGACCGCGACCTCGCGTTCGGCGATGCGGAGGCGGCCCGCGAACTGCTCGGCGAGATCGCGACCAGACGGACCCCGCTCGGCGATATCCTCGCACTCGGCGTCAGGTCTGCCGCGGCGGAACTCGGCGCTCGCGACCGTATCCCGCACGTCAAGGGACTGGAAGTGCCGTCCTACGACCCGCGTGCCGCGGCGAGTATGGCGCTCGCCTACGCCACGAGCGACAGGGGTGCCTGTCACCGTCGAAGTCGGCCGATCGAACGCGAACCGTTCGCTGGTAGAGACTGGGCCCCCGAGCGCGCTGCAGCGGCCGTGATCGCCGAGCAGAACACGAGTTCGGTGCGCTGGAGTCTCGTCGCCGACGACTTCGTCGGTGCCGTGTTCGAGGACCTGGGGGCCGAGTGGCTCGAGGCCGTCGGTGCGCCCGTTCCCGAGGACCTGTCGCTCGCCGGTGAGCGCATCTGGACGCTCACTCGACTGTTCAATCTCCGGGAGGGATTCACCCGCGACGACGACGCACTTCCCGAGGTCTTCACGGAACCAGTCGATGCGGAGACGGCACGACCGATCGAGCCCGCGACGTTCGAGCGGATGCTCGACGCGTACTACGAACTGCGCGGGTGGGATGCGGACGGCCGTCCGACGATCGAGACGCTGGCGCGACTGGACCTGCTGGATGTCGTCGACGACGAGACGCCCGTCGACCCGGACCGATAGCCGTCGTGGGAAATTTACGATTTCCACAACCGCCACAGCGCCATGTAGAGCGTCCAGCAATCACAGTCGAGGCGCTCGGCAAGCTCGCGGCAGGTGTCGAGATACCGCTCGTACTCCCGGACCGACGGCGGGTTCGGATAGGGGGCCGAGAGTTCGTCGGCCTCCTCCAGCACCGTCCACTCTCGCTCGCCGATCACGATGGCCGTCTCCGGGTCGACGAACTGGAGAAACGCGGACGCGACCGGTACGTCCACGCCAGCGAGGTCGGTGAGTCGCTCGATGGCTGCCGTGTCCTCGGCCGCGGAAACGGCGTCGTCGATGACCGCGCGAACGGTCTCGAACTCGTTGGTGGCGAACTGATCTTCGATCCGCTGGCGTTCCTCGTGCGGGACCTCCCCGAGAAAGCGCCGATAGTACCACCTGACGACCCACTCCGCGTCGCGCCACCCGTACGACCCCGTCCGGAACATTTCCGGGAAGATATCGATCCCCTCCTGCTCGACCGGATAGAGGGGCTCTCTCGCCCGGTACTCTGCTGACTTGGATTCGACGACCGAGCGGGTCAGTTCCATGGTAGACGGTCGTCGTCCGCACCCCTGTGTGTTGTGCTCGCTGGCGTGTCGTACCCGCTCGCTCCCATATTTCGCCTGGAACGTCTCCACGTGTGTTAAAAACACTCATGCACGTGCGCCGGTTCTTTCATCGTATACACCGCGGCCGTCGAGCCGCGGAATACGGGGCTCCAACCATGTCCAACGACCAACAGAATCCCATCAAAACAATTTGTCCGTACTGTGGTGTCGGGTGTGGCATCCAGGTCAGACCCGGCGAGGAACCCGGCGACATGCGGTTCATGCCGTGGGGCGATGCACCGGTCAACGAGGGACGGATCTGCATCAAAGGCGGCGCGGCGACGGAGGTAGTCGACCACGAAGATAGGTTGACAGAACCACTTATTCGAGACGACGACGGGGAGTTCCGGGAGGCCACCTGGGAGGACGCGTTCGAGCGAATCGTCGACGAACTCGAACGGATTCGCGAGGAGCACGGCCCGGACGCGATGGGCTTCTACGGCTCCTCGAAGGTGATGAACGAGGAGAACTACCTCCTCCAGAAACTCGCCCGTCGCTACGGGACGAACAACGTCGACAACTGCACGCGGATGTGTCACGCCTCGACGGTGTGGGCACTACGCCGGAGTCTCGGTGCCGGGGCGATGACCAACAGCATGCGGGATCTGGGGGACGAAGCGGACCTGTTCTGGATCCACGGCGCGAACCCGGCCGAACAGCACCCGATCGCCAACAGCCAGTACTTCCGACAGGCGGTCCTCGACGGCGCGACCGTCATCCAGGTCGACCCCCACGCCAACAAGACGACCGAGTCCTTCGAGATCGAGGACACCGACCGGCACATGCACCTCCAGGTCGAACCGGGGACCGACATCCCCCTGCTGAATATCGTCCTCAAGACGGTGCTGGAAAACGACTGGGTCGACGAGGAGTTCGTCGACGAGCGGACGCGAGGGGTCGAGGATCTGGAGGCGACGCTCGAAGACTTCGACAAGGAAGAAGCCGCAGCGACCTGCAAGGTCCCGCTCGAAGACATCGAGACGGCGGCCGAAAAGTACGCGACGGCCGGCAACGCGGCCATCTTCACCGGGATGGGGATGAGCCAGCACACCTGTGGCGTCGACAACGTCCAGAACGAGATCAACCTGGCACTGATCACGGGGAACCTCGGCCGACCGGGAACGGGCGTGAACCCGCTCCGCGGCCAGAACAACGTCCAGGGGACCTGTGACGTCGGTGCGATGCCGAACGTCCTGCCGGGCTATCAGAACGTCGACGACGACGATGCCCGGGAGTCCGTCGAGGCGGTCTGGGGCTTCGAGATCCCACCGGAACCGGGACTGACCAACGTCGAAATCTCGATGGCCGCCGGGGACAGCATTCACGGACTGTACATCATGGGCGAGAATCCCGTGATGAGCGAACCCGACGCGAACGAAGTGGCCGAACGGCTGGAGCGACTGGAGTTCATGGTCGTCCAGGACATCTTCATGACCGAGACGGCGAAGTTCGCCGACGTGATCCTGCCGGCGACCTCCTGGGCCGAGCGCGGTGGCACCGTCACCAACACTGATCGGCGCGTCCAGCGGATGCGCCCGGTCGAGAAGGTCCACGACGACACCCGACACGACCTGGATATCCTGGCGGAAGTGGGCACACGGCTGTTCGGCGACGACGCTGGCTTCGACTTCTCGGACCCCGAAGCCGTCTTCGAGGAGCTTCGGCAGGTCTGTCCCAGCTACCACGGGATGACCTACGACCTCCTCGGCGAGGAGGGCATCCACTGGCCCTGTTACGAACCCGGCGACGAAGGCGACCCGTACCTCTACGAGGAGGAGTTCACGACCGAGGACGGCCTCGGGTACATCGAGGGCGTGCGCCATCAGCCACCCGCAGAGGTGCCCGACGAGGAGTACCCGCTGGTACTGACGACTGCACGGCTCATCGAACACTACAACACGGGGACGATGAGTCGGCGCTCGCCGACGCTGAACCGCCAGCACCCGGAGAACTTCGTCGACATCCATCCCGCCGACGCCGACCGATACGGCATCGAGGACGACGACGAGGTGACGATCAGATCACGCCGCGGTGAAATCACGCTCACCGCGCAGGTCACCGACGACATCAAGGAAGGCGTCGTCTGGACGACGCCGCACTTCGCGGCCGCCTCCGCGAACAGGCTCACCAACGAGGCCCTCGACGAGCGCGCGAAGATCCCCGAATACAAGGCCGCCGCAGCAGAGATCGACGTGCGAATCGAACCCACCGACGCCGGTGCCGAGGCCGACGACGACTGAGCCGCGCGATCTTTTCAGCCGGAACCGACGTGCGTGACTGTCCCAGTTGCTCCACAGCGATTCGGCTCGGCCGACTGCCAGCCTGCAACTACCCGGTGGAGAGTGGCCACCGAATAAACTTAATCATCTTTCATAGTATTTTATTGGCGCGTTCGTGGAATCGTCCTACTTGGGCAGACCCGCCCGAGATACAATGCCAGAAGTACATTTCGAGGTAGACGTCGACAGTCCGCCGGACGAACAGCCAGGAGCGAACCCGTTCAACCGCTGGCATCCCGAGATCGAGTCGGTCGTCTCCGCCGAGCCTGGTGACCGGGTCCGACTCGAGTGTCTCGACTGGACGGGCGGCCAGATCGGGGACAACGACGACGCGAACGAGGTCCGGGACGTGGATCTGAACCAGGTCCACTATCTCTCCGGGCCGGTCGAGGTCGCCGGCGCTGAACCCGGCGACCTGTTGAAGGTGACGTTGCTCGACATCGGGGCGCTGAACGACCGCTGGGAGTACGGCTTTACGGGCATCTTCTCCCAGCAGAACGGCGGCGGGTTCCTCACCGACCACTTCCCCGACGCGGCGAAGGCCATCTGGGACCTCGACGGGACCTACGTCTCCTCGCGACACGTCCCGGACGTGCACTACGAGGGGAAGATCCACCCCGGCCTCATCGGGACCGCGCCCTCAGAGGCCCTCCTCGAGGAGTGGACCCAGCGCGAACAGCAACTCATCGAGAAACACGAGGAAGACCCGGGTTCGATCCCGGACCACCCGACCGGCGAGTCGGAGCCGCCCGTGGCGAGCCCACCGACGGAAGAGGGCGCACAGCCCGGTGAAGCGTCCGGCGACGCGGCGGACCGGATCGCCGAGGAGGGCGCGCGGACGGTCCCACCGCGGGAACACGGCGGCAACTGTGACATCAAGGACCTCTCGCTCGGCTCGACGATCTACTTCCCGGTGTTCGTCGAGGGGGCGAAGTTCGGTATCGGAGACCTCCACGCCTCCCAGGGCGACGGGGAGATCACGTTCTGTGGCGCGATCGAGATGGCCGGCTACGTCGACCTGCAGTTCGAACTCGTGAAAGACGGGATGGACAAATACGGCGTCTCCCACCCGATCTTCGAGCCCGGCCACCGCGGGCCGAACTTCAGCGAGTACGTCGTCTTCGAGGGCTACTCCGTCGACGAGGACGGCGAACAGCACTACATCGACTCACACGTCGCCTACCGACGCGCCTGTCTCCAGGCTATCGACTACCTGGAGCAGTTCGGCTACACGCGCGAGCAGGCCTACGTGATCCTCGGGACCGTCCCGGTGGAGGGTCGACAGAGCGGCGTCGTCGACATTCCCAACGCCTGTTCGACTCTCGCCCTCCCGAAAGACGTCTTCGAATTCGACGTCAGTCCCGACGGCCTCGATGAGGCCCGCGACCGCGGGCAGATCACGATCACGGACGACCCGCTCTGAGCCAGAACTCACAGCGAGACTCGTCGCGATTTTTGCATCGCTTTGGATTCCTGCCGGATTCACGTCCCCTCGTCGGGTTCGAGTACGTCGGCGATCACCGCCGCGATCGGGCGCAACTGCGCTGCATCGCGGTCGCCTGTCTCTGACCCTTCGTCCGTCTCCGTCGCGTGATAGCTCGCTGCTGCCTGTAGCGCGGCCCGGATCACGTCGTCGTTGGTGAACACCCGTTCGTCACTGGCCTCGTTGACGGCGTCCCGCACCGCTCGCAGCGAATCACGGGTCTGCATCGACATGGTCAACGACACCTGGAACCGATGGGGGATCTCCTCGTGGAAGCTGGCCGCAGCAGTCGCGAGGTCGGGGTCGCTGGCCGGCATAGGCTGGACAGTCCACGAACGCGAAGGTAAAATTTCGGGGGGACTGTCCTCGAGCGGACAACACTCACGACAGTCGAGTGTGAACGTTTAGCCACCGGCCGTCGTAGGGAGGATATGGACCTCGTCACCGCACTCGGGGCCGAGGGGCTCGTCTGTGTCGTCGGTGCCGGTGGGAAGAAATCCACCCTCTGGCAACTGGCCGTCCGGATCGACCGTGCGGTGGTCACGGCGACCGTTCGGATCCCCATATTCGACCCGCACGTGAGCGCGGTCAGCGTGACCGAGAACCCGGTCGAGGCGATTCGAGGGGCCGACACGTGGCCGCTCGGCCTCGTCCCCGAACGGGAGGGCGACCGCTATCTGGGATACGAGACGGAAACCGTCGAGCGAATCGCCGGGACCGAGCCTCCCGATGCCGTCCTGGTCAAGGCCGACGGCGCACGAATGCGGGAGTTCAAGGCCCCGAACGACGCCGAGCCCCGGATTCCTACGGCGACGGACACCGTCCTGCCCCTCGTCAGCGCACACGTCGTCGGCAAACCGCTAACCGACGACTACGTCCATCGGGTCGATCGCGTGGCCGCACTCACGGACCTCTCACCGGGCGAGGAGATCCGCCCAGACAACGTCGCCAGAGTAGTGACGAGCCCCAACGGTGGGTGCAAGGACGTACCCGACGGAGCGACGGTCGTCCCGGTGGTCAACAAAGTCGACGACGACGCCGACGAGGAAGCCGCCAGACGGATCGCGTCTGCGGTCCTCGCCACCGACCGGGTCGACCGCGTCGCGCTCACACGTATGATCGCCGACGACCCGATCGTGGCCGTGCTCGGCGACTGACGCTCCCTCGCTCGACTCAGAACTCCTCCGTGGCTGCCTGCAACTCCTCGCGTGTGTTGATATTCCGGAAGGTGTCGTCGTCGGCGTGGGTGCGGATCTCCTCGGCATCGACGACGACGTACTCGAGTGTGAACAGCGGCTCGACGATCCTGTGCTCGCCGTCGGCGAGCGCCTCGGCACAGGCCGCCGCCATGGACTCCGTCCGGTAGACCGCCTGTGTCGTCTGGAACCACTCGTCTTCGACCTGTGGGACGGCCGCGTCGTGGCCCCGCGCTCGCTCGAACAGGTAGGCGACGAACTCGGCGTCGACGAAGGGCATATCACAGGCGACGACCGCCGCGTACTCGCCGCTCGCTTCGCGAAGTCCGGTCTCGATACCGGCCATCGGCCCCCGGTCCGGCTCGGGGTCCTCGGCGAAGGTGACCGGGAAATCGAGGTCCGCAAGCGCCGCCGCGAGCCGTTCTCGCTGGTCCGGGCGACAGTTCACGACCACCTCGTCGACCACGGCTTCGAGTCGGTCGGCGACACGGCGAATCATCGGTGTTCCCGCGAGGTCCGCGACCGCCTTGTCCGCGGATCCGAACCGCGTCGAGTACCCGCCCGCGAGGATGACGCCGCTTCGCATCACCGCCCGTTCGCCCGGTGGATACCTAAACGTTTCACAGGTGGGCATCACCTGACCGACGCGACCTATCTGAGCATGAAGCAAGCTTTATTCCGACCCCTGCCGGGAGAGGGTGTATGATATGTGACACTCGCGGGGCAGCGTCATGACAGCGACTGGCACGGCCTCGGTCGCGAAGCAAGTCGTCAGCGACGATCAGGTGCGCTTGACGCTCATCGACGATAGCAAGCCGGCAAAACCGACGTGGTCGCACTGGTTCGTGCCGAAACACCTGACCGTCGAACAGGGGCAGTTGACGGTCGCTCGCAGCCGTGGTGGTCGGCTGTGGCCGAGCGACCTGACCGACACGTCACCGGCGAACCTCGAGGGAATGGCCGCGGTGCTTACCTGGCGCGACAGGACCTTCAGCGGGCGGATCGCCTCGGTGAAGCAGTCGGTCGCCGTCATCCGTCGGGACCGAGCGTAGTTCTCGGCAACCGACCCGAAAGCAGTCGTAAGAGGAGCGCGAGCGTCAGTGGCTGGCACATGAGCGAGGACCATCCGCTCCTGACGCTGGAGGTGATCGTGTTGATCGCCATCGGGGGATTCGTCGGCGCGAACGCGCGCCATCTCCTCGCCATCTCGACGCCCAGGCTCTGGGGAACCCTCCTCGCGAACGCGCTCGGGAGCTTCTGTCTCGGATTCGTCCTGTACGAAGCGATGTACACGGGGCTGCTGGCCGAGGAGACGCGACTCGCCGTGGCGACTGGCTTTCTCTCGTCGTTTACCACGTACAGCACCTTCGCGCTCGAAACTGTCCAGGCGACACCGAGTCTGGCCCTCCTGAACGTACTCGGGAACTACCTGTTCGGTTTCACCGGCGTCGTTCTGGGTGGTGGCGTCGCCAGCCGACTCGACGGGGAGTGAGCGGATGGTCCCCGACCTCTGGCTGGTCGGACTCGGTGGCGTCGTGGGGGCGCTCCTGCGCTATCTCACGACGACCCGTCTCGCATCCGATGGATTCCCGACGGGGACGCTCACCGTGAACGTCGTCGGGAGCTTCGTCCTCGGGTTCGTGACCGTCCTCGGTACCGGCAACGCGGTGGTGCTGTTCGTCGGCACCGGTGCCTGTGGCTCCTACACCACGTTCTCGTCGTTCTCGTTCGACACCGTCCGGTTGTGGGAGGACGGCGAGCAGGTGCGCGCTGTCGCCTTCGCCGTCGGGAACCTTCTCGGATCGATCGCCGCGATCGCGCTGGCGTGGGCGCTCGCCAGACTCGCTCCGGTGTGAGCGGTCGCCGGCATCGCGGTTGGCGTCGACGGTTCTCCCCTGTTTGCTCGAAACTGGTTGCAGCGTATCTTCGTTTGTGCAGATCTGTGCCACGTATGTAAACGAAAATTAATTATTTTTCGTTGGGAATCTATGTGTATGGTGGTATCACACCACACGAACCATGAGTCTGTACACAGTGCTCGGAATGGGGTTGGTGTTCGTCGGGATGGTGCTGGTCGTCAACGGGGCGTGGTTGTTAGGCATCGGCTCGGACCGCGACGTAGCGGTCCTGAACTACTTCGTCGGCGGACTAACCTTCCTCATCGCACTCTGGTGGGCGTTCGGGGGGTCGGCATCTGAGGGAACACCGTTCAACGCGGCCGGAACGCTGCTGTTTTCGTTCACGTATCTGTGGGTCGGCTCGAACGCGTGGCGCGGCGAGGAGGACCAGCGTGCCCTGGGTTGGTACTGTATCATGGTGACGCTGCTGGCGATCCCGACCGGTCTGGTCGTCTTCCAGCTCGGTGATATCGGTCTCGCGAGCCTCTGGTGGATCTGGGCAGTCCTCTGGGCGGCGTTCTGGCTCATACTCGCCGTCCAGAAGACCGAATACACCGGACTCGTCGGCTGGTACACGCTCGCTGTCGGCGTCCTCACCGGAGGTGCCGGGTACGTGATGGCCGCAGGCCTCTGGCCGTGGGCCTGAGTCCCCTCTCTTTTCCCGTGGAGGTTACGACCCCGATGACTCAGTGCGTCAGAAACGCAATACGAGCGCGTTGAGAGGTCGGGATAACCCTTTGTGGACTTCCGTGGACTCATAACTGGGCGTGCTACCATGACACAATCAGCGCGGGAGTGGCCCGATACAGTACTCGCAGACGGGACGGAACGGCTTCGTGAGCGCGACGTTCGCGACATGAACGTGACTGCCGGACGCGTTCTCGCCGACACGATCCGAACCACACTCGGCCCGAAGGGGATGGACAAGATGCTGGTCGGTGATCGGGGAAAGGTGGTGGTGACGAACGACGGAGCGAGCATCCTCGACCGGCTGGAGATCGAACATCCCGCCGCACAGGAACTCCTCAGAGTTGCGGAGAGCCAGCGCGACTGCATCGGAGATGGGACGACGACGGCCGTCGTACTGGCGGGGGAACTGCTCGCCGAGGCGGCGGATCTCGTGGAGAAGGGGCTTCATCCGACGACGATCGATCGGGGCTACCGGCTCGCTCTCGACCGAGCTCGCTCGGAGTTGGCTGCACAGACGATCGAGATCGACCCCGCGGACACGGAGACACTACTGAACGTCGCCCACACGGCAGTCACCGGGAAGTGGAGCGACGACGAAGCGGCGGCGTTGCTCGAACTCGTCGTCGAGGCCGCCCAGTCGGTCGAGCGGAACGGGGTCGTCGAGCGACGCCGTATCACTCGGACGACGATCCCCGGTGGCGCACCGACCGACTCCGAACTCGTCAGTGGCCTCGCGATCGACATGGGTTCCTCGTCGACGACGCTGGCGTCGCTCGACGTCGACCTGCCGACCCGAATCGAGGACGCCGGCGTGGCACTGGTCGACGACCAGCTCACGGTCGAGAAGGCCGACGCGATCACGCACGTCTCCGTCGAGACCCCCGACCAGCTCGAACGGCTCGCCGACTACGAGGGTGCGGTCTACCGGGAGCAGGCGACGGGTATCGCGGACGCTGGTGCCGATATCGTCTTCTGTCAGAAGTCGATCGACGACGAGGTGCTGGCCGCCCTCGCCCGGGCGGGAATCCTCGCCGTCGAGCGGACCCGACAGGACGAGCTGCACAAACTCGCCCGGGCGACCGGTGCAGAGATGGTCATGCGTGTCGACGAACTCACGCCCGAGCACGTCGGCCGCGCGGGGCGCATCGAGCGGCGCACCGTCGCCGGAACCCACCTCGCCGTCGTCGGTGACTGCCCCGACAGCGAACAGCGATCCCTGCTCCTGCGTGGTGGGACCGAGCACGTCATTGCGGAGACGAAGCGATTGATCGAGAACTGCCTCGACGACGTGACGCTGGCCATCGAGACCGACGGTGTCGTCCCCGGCGGCGGCGCGACGGAGGTCGCCCTCGCGGCCACGCTCCGAGACGCCGCCGACGGCGTCGCCGGCCGCGAACAACTCGCCGTGACCGCAGTCGCCGACGCACTGGAGGCGATTCCGCGCACGCTGGCGGCGAGCGCCGGCTTGGATCCGATCGACACCGTCCTCGCCCTTCGCAATCGTCACGATGGAGGTGACGAGACGGCCGGACTCGACGTGACGACCGGTCAGGTGGCGGACATGGTCGACAGCGGCGTCCTCGACCCGGTCCAGGTCAAGCGACACGCGATCACGGGTGCCATCGAAGCCGCGACGGTTCTCGTCGGCATCGACGACGTGATCCTGGCGACCTCGGACGACGAGTCCGAGCACGGCCACGACCACGACCATGGCCACGAGGGTGGTCACGGCGGCGTGGAGGCAACCGGCGGGTATCCCTGGGCCGTCGGTCACTAATACCTGTTCGAGAGTACGAGGCGATCGGTGCGCCGGTCGAAAAAGCGAACTGCGGCGAGTTCAGGACGGCTTGGCCAGGTCGCCCCGGTCGGTCGAGGGCGCGGTCTCGTCTGCGAGTCCGTCGGGGTCGATATCGAACTCGAAGACCTCCTTCGGGACGGAGACGGTGACGCAGGTGTTGGGCAGGTCGACGATACCGGCGATGCGGCTCTCGACGGGCACGCAACTGAGCAGCTGGTAGGCCTGCTCGCGCGTGTAGCCGAACTGTGCGAGGTAGTCGATGGCGTCCAGGCAGGCCCGGCGCATGCCGACGTTCGCGTTCTTGTAGTGCTGGGTCCCTTCCTCGTCGACGGAGTAGCCCTCGAAGACGACGTACTCCGAGAACTGCGGCTCGACGTTGCCGGGCGTGAACAGGGCGTAATCGGTCCCCATCTTCTCCATCCCGTTCTTCACGAGGTCCACCTTCAGGTCGATGAAGCCCGCCATCTCGATCGCCCCACAGAAGGTGATCTCGCCGTCGCCCTGCGAGAAGTGCAGGTCGCCCGTGATCAGGTTCGCACCGTCGACGAACACGGGCAGGTACACGCGTGAGCCGCGGCTCAGGTTCTTGATGTCACAGTTGCCGGCGTTCTCCCGCGGCGGGATCGTCCGAGCGGCCTCCGCGGCCGCCTCGTCGACTTCGTCGTCGTCGAGGTCGCCGAGCAACACGTCGTCGGATTCCGGGGGCAGGGCCAGCGGCGGTTCCTCCTCGCGGGTCTCGTGATTAACGGCCGTCTCGTCGTCCGGGCCACGGTCGATGAGCGCCTGTTCGCGCTCGTTCCACTCCTCGAGTAGCTCGTGGGAGGGTGCTGTGCCCACGATCCCCGGGTGTGAGAGCCCGGCGAATCGGACGTCCGGGATGTGCCGTGAGGTGGCGTAGACGCCATCGAAATCCCAGATGGACTTTCGCGCTTCCGGGAAGTGGTCGGTGAGGAACCCACCGCCGTTGTCGAGTTCGAAGATGCCGTTGAACCCCCACTCGTGGTCCGGGAACGGGCCGAGGTCGAGGATATCGACGACCAGCATGTCGCCGGGTTCGGCACCCTCGACGCGAATCGGCCCACTGAGGTGATGGTTCGGCGCGAGGTCCATGTCTCTGATATCGTCGGCACTGTCGTCGTTGACGACCTGATCCCCCGTCCAGTCTAGACACTCGACGCGGAACTTCTCCCCCGGTTCGACGCTCGCTGCCGGCGGGACGTCCGGATGCCAGCGATTGACGATCGGGTCGGGCTGGTCTGCTATGTCGCTGTCGACGTCGACCTCGAATACGGTCTCGGGCATGGTCTAGACCAACACACCACATGTACTGGGGTAATCCTATTTGACACGTGGGACGGTTTACCTACAGCGCTCCTACGGTGTGTCCCTCATCTGGGTCTGGTTCCGCAACGATTGGGTGCAGGGTGTTCTATCTGACAGTACGTTTAACATCGACTCCGGCGAATTGTGGAGGGCCCGACCATGTCCGATCAACAGCTCCCGACGGCACACATCGAACTGTATCTGGACTGCTGGGAGACGTTCGGGACGGCGGAATTTTCACCCGAGCGGTGCCGTGCCACGCTGACACCGCCCGCGGACGATGGCCGCTCGGATTGGGAACGTGGAGACGTAGAGCGAGTCGCGGAGACACTCGTCGCAGCGGGTCTGCTGGACCGAACTGCCGAGCGCCGATACCAGGTTCGCCTCACGCCGGACGACGACCTCGACGACTGGATCGATCACTGTGTTTCGCGCACCGCGTCCCTCCACGAGGCAGTTCAGTCGGCACTCGGGAACCGAGACTCGCCTGCTTCGGAGTCCACTGGGGCTGACGTGGTCGACTTCGAGGGGGCTACCTATCTCCGGATCCCGGTCACCCCCGAGACGACGGTCGGGGACCTCGCGAGTGCACTCTCGGACACGTTCGATGCGAATCCCGATCACGAACACGTCGTACTGACTGCGCCGGCCGACGAGGCCGCACACGTCCAGCACCTCGCCGACAGTCTCTGTGGCTCCGACGCCGATCAGTTGGAGTCGGCCTCACTACAGAAGGTAACCACACAGGTCCTGGGGGCCGATCCGGACACGCTCACCTTTCGTCTCTTTCTCACTCGCTCGGACAGTTACCCGGGATAACAGGTCGCTGGACGCCCACGTCGACGAACGCTCTTGGCCGTCCACGCCGAACTGTGGTACGTGTACCCATGACCGGACGCATCCCGATCGTCGAACCGGGCGAATCGGCGGACGAGGCGGTAAACGACTTGCTCCGCGAGGCCACCGAGGACTGGTACGAGGACGCGGCGTTCTTCGGGGCGATGGCCCATCGACCGACGGTTTTCAAGCGCCTCGTCGATACGCTCGGTTCGTTCCCCCAGTCCGACGGCCTCACGCCCGCGTTGCTGGAACTGGTCCGACTCCGGATCGCCGCCTGTCACGAGTGTGCCTACTGTGGGACGGTCCGGACGACGGATCTCCGGGACGAGGTCGAACCGAAGGAAGCGGCCGTCCTCGGCGACGAGATCGACGACACAGCGCTCAGTCACCGAGAGAGTTTGGCCGTGCGGCTCGGCGAGTTACTCTCGACGGACCCTCACCGGATCTCGGACGACTTCTTCGAGGACCTCGAGTCGGAGTTCTCGACGGCGGAACTCGTGGAACTCCTGTTGTTCTGTAGCCTCGAAGTCGGACTCGACCGGTTCACGATCGCACTGACGCTCGATACGACGGCGGAGAGCCCGTACCCGACGGGACTCGAGTATCCGTTCTCGACTCGCGACCAGCAGGACCGGTGACCGAATGCCCGGTGAATCCCATAATGGTCCGTTCGGTCAGCCCTCGGCGTCACGCTCACGCAGCTTCCGGCGCTGGATCTTCCCGGTCGTGGTCGTCGGTAACGCGTCGACGAACGCGATCTCGCGTGGATACTCGTACTTCGCGAGGGCGTCCTTGACCAGCTGCCGAATCGCGTCGCGGAGGGCGTCGTCTCCGTCGACGCCGGCGACGGGTTCGACGAACGCCTTGATGATCTCGCCGCGGGTGTCGTCGGGGACACCGACGACGCCGACCTGCTCGACCGCCGGGTGTTCGAGGATGGCACTCTCCACTTCTCCGGGACCGACGCGATATCCGGCCGTGATGATGATATCGTCGTCGCGCGATTTGAACCAGAAGTAGCCCTCCTCGTCGCGGTAGCCCAGGTCCTCGGTGAGGTGCCAGCGAGCGCCGTCGGGGCCCTCGACGGTCGCCGCGTCGGTCTTTTCGGGTTCGTTCCAGTACTCCTGGAAGATGACCGGATCCTCGTCGCGGCGCACCGCGATCATCCCCACCTCGCCGTCGGGGCGGCGCTCACCGGTCTCCTGATCGACGATCGCCACGTCGTGGCCGGGGACCGGTTTGCCCATGCTGCCGGCCTGCACCGGGAACCATGCCCGGCAGTTCGTCACGAGGAGGTTGGCTTCCGTCTGTCCGTAGAGTTCGTTGACGGCGACGCCGCCCAGTTCCGCGTCGGCCCAGTCGAGGATCTCCGGTGTCAGCGGTTCGCCGCCCGAACTGATCGCTTCGAGGGCGAGATCGTACTGCTCGGTGGGATCGTCGACGCTCATCAGCATCCGGATCGCCGTCGGCGGCAGGAAACTGTGGGTGACGCCGAACTCCTCGCAGATCTCGAAGGCCGTTTCGGCGTCGAATTGCCCCATCGGGTAGCTGACGACCGGCTGGCCGTAGTGCCAGGCCGGGAAGACCACGTCACCGAGCGCGCCGATCCACGCCCAGTCGGCCGGCGTCCAGTACGTCGAATCGAAGACGTCCTGCTCGAAGTACATGTAGAAAGCTGGACAGTGGCCGGCCCAGAGACCGTGGCCGTGGAGGACGCCCTTGGGTGGTCCGGTGGAGCCGCTCGTGTAGATGATGATCGCGGGGGTCTCCTCGGTGGTGTCGACGATATCGAACTCGGTGTCGTGACCGGCGTACAGCTCGTCGAACCGTTCGATATCGTCGGCCGTCTCGTCGGCTGTCTCGCCGGCGTCCACGGCGACGACGTGGTCCAGATCCGGACAGTCCTCGCGTACCTCTGTGACGGTATCGAGTACCGATCGGTCGGCGACGACGGCCTTCGCCCCGCTGTCCTGCAGCCGGTACCGGAGGGCATCGGTCCCGAAGAGTATCGACAACGGTAGCGAGATCGCGCCGAGTTTCCAGCACGCGAGATGCGTCAGGGGATTCGCCGGCTTCTGCGGAACGACGATCGCGACGCGGTCACCACGCTCGATGCCACGCGCAGCCAGTGCGTTGGCGACCCGGTTCGATAGCTCGTCGAGGTCTTGGACGCTGTAGGTCTCCCGCCGTCCGTCCGGATACGCCTGGTGGAGCAGCGGACTCCCGAAATCGTCGTGTTTCCGAAGCAGATCCCACGCGAGATTGTACCCGTCGGGGAACTCCCACTCGAACTGTTCGTGGGCCCGATCGTAGGTCTCGTACTCCGGTGTGATATGCCAACTCATGACTAATAGTCGAAGAGCATTCCATATAGAACCCGATATTTACATGTAATCTCACTGCCCGCTGTAAGTGCTGTCGTGACCGCTTCCGTGCGGTCACTCAAATCGTTGGGTTGGTGAGCAACGTTGTGATGGTGTTCTTCAGCAAAACGGTGCCAGTTGTGGCAATGTGTATCGTCCACGACGGTCAGGTACTCCATCCTGTGGGGCTCGATATGGGTGCCGAGGAGAGGTCCGACGAAAAGTCGACCTGCTCATACCAACTCTGTTTCCTCACTTTCGATCCGAACTGCATGGAGCCGACAGCCACGACCGTGAGGAATATCAGACGACTGATAAAGTCCAGAAAAAGTGCCAACGGCAGCGGAACCACGTGTCTCCGGGGCCGTTGGCACAGTCACGTCCGGACTTTCCGCATCCAGTCGTCCAGTGCCTCACGATACCCGGACTTGTCAGGCTCCGGCAGCGGATCCAGGGCGTTGAACTGCTGCGTGATTGCATCACGGGCACGGGATTCGAGGTCGTCCGACAGAATCTCGTCGCCGGCTGTACGCTTGTGTGCGACCAGGTCCGCGACCAGTTCGGGGTTGCCGCCGTCGACAGCCTCGGCGAGTGCGAACACGTCGGCTTCGATATCCTCGTCATCGAGAACGTACTGCGCGCCGAGTAGCCCACGATAGACGTAGAGGAAATTCTTGGCGACAGGCGTGTACCCCTGTTCTTTCTCCGGGTCGAGGTGCTTGTAGTAGTTCGACTTGGCCATGCCCAGGTAGGCGTGCGGGACGTTCATCGGGAGGTAGTCCCGGATGAGTTCCTGCAACGCGTCCATCTCCAGGGGCATTCCGTTCATGACCGTCGGGGCCTCGAAGACCAGTTCGACGACATTGTAGTTGGCCTTCGCCAGCAGCGAACCGAACTTCCGGAGTTCGTAGCTCCGGAGGTCGACCTCGGGGTACTCCTCGAAACCCTCGGTGACGCCGTCCATGTTGACGGTCACCTCCTCGGCCGGCGTCTCCAGATACGCGTACTCCGCGGCGGGCGCGACGTGGATGCCGCGCACGTCGATGTCACTGTCGGCACTGTCGAAGCCGTAGACGTGACTGCCCGTAACCGCGTAGAATCGCGGACGGTGCTGGGTTCCTTTCCGAGCGACCGCAGTTTCGATGAACTCGCGAATCTCTGCGGCACTGTACTCCAACTCCAGATCGTCGATCGTCATTCGTACTCACCTCGTTTCTCGTCGTCCCTATTCACATCAACCGACCGGGGAGCATCAACCGTTGGCCACCAGTCGGTCGACGGTGTCGACACAGACCGCGTCGGAGAGCCCCTCGCGAAGATCCTCGACGGCCGCGCCGCTCTCGATGGTGACGGCGACGGTCACGAGCGTCGCGGTGAACCGCGGTTCGAGGTCGCGGAGGCCGTCGATAGTGACCGCGCGGACGCCCTCGATGCGACCGAGCCGGCACTCGGCGTCGGTCGCGAGATCATCTCCGGCGCTGTCGGGGATTCGGACGGCCAGCACTGCCGTCACGGTCGTCGTGGTCTGTTCAGTATCGGTGTCTGTGATTGCCATGTCTGTCACCTCCGTTGGAGAGCGGCGCGAGAATCGACCAGTGCGAACCGATGGGTTCGCAGGGTGATTCTCGGTCGGTGTGAGCGGCGAGACGCGACGCGTCGAGCCGCGAGCCGCGCGGTCGACACCGCGAGCCACACTCCGATGCGCGAGGAACGATTCGAACGCTCGTCTCGGCCCTGGCGAGGCCGCGTGATCGGCCAAGCTACACCACTCGCGCGTACTTCGAAAAATTGGAATCCGCACTACAGCGGTTCGACGGCATCGATCTCGTCGATGACCTGCATCGGCTGCTCGGCGTGCTGGATGAACTCCAGGACGCTCTCCGACCAGCCAGAGACGTTGTACACGTCCTCGTAGCCCTCTGGTGTGACGAGGTCGCCGTAGGACGCCAGGTCGATCAGGTACAGCGACGCGTGCGGCGCGACCGTGTCTCGGTAGGCGTCGAACTCCTCGCGAACCGTCGCAGTATCGTCGCTGAACCCGATTCGGGAGTCCCAGATCTGCATGTCGGTGAACATGACGATGCGTTCGACAGCGATCGCCTCCTCGCGGAGCTGTCGCAGCGCCTTCCAGCCGTTCGTCGAATGACCGACGTCTTCGCCGATGCCCAGCAGGGCGTCCTGTCGCTGGAGGACCGGCGCGTCGGCGTGCATCGGGACTTCCTGGAAGTCGTCACCGAAGCCGCCGACGCGGGCACCCCGGTCGGCGAGGATCGCACCGAACAGTGAGCCGATCTCTTTGTACCGGAGGGTGCCGTTCTGCGAGAGCGTGGCGTCCATCGACCCCGAGAGGTCGACGGCGACGAACGTCTCGCCCAGGCCGTCCGGAACGTTCTCGACGGCCACGTCGATGGCCTGTTCCAGCCAGCGCTCGACGGCCGGCGCGTCGATCCGGGCCGCCTGAAGGGCCGTGTAGGCCTGGTAGTACCGGAACGGGTACAGCGGGGCGTGGCGCACCGCTTCGAGGTCGAGGTGGTCGACGATCGTTGCCTCGTCGACGCCAGCCTCGAGCATGTTTCGGAGGTTCCGGATCGACGCGAAGATCGGCAGCGTGTACGCCTCGTCTTCGATCAGTGTCTCCCAGGCTTCACGGGTGTTCCCGCGCTCGGAGATCACCGTTTCCCAGGTGTTCGGGGCTGGGAGCGGTTCGACATCCGGGTAATCGTCGAGGTCGCCGCGCATGAACCGCTCGAACAAGGCCTCCTGGTCAGCGTCGACCGGTGTCGGGTGAACGCGGTTGAACACGTCGTGTAGCGTCACCTCACGCCGCGAGAGCGTGTACTTCCCGAGCGTGTAGGCGTCGGCCATCTCGACGAGGGCGTCCTCGATACCCCGACGGAGCGGCCACGGGGCGGTGCCGCCGAAGAAGTCGTCGTGAATCGCCAGCGCGGTCGCCGTCTCGTCCATCCGCTGGACGATCGACGGCGTCCACTCGCGGATCAGCGACTCGTCGGAGTCGTCTTTGAACCGGTCGTCGTTGGCCGCCAGCACGAGCAGTACCTGCGGCACGTCCCGCAGGTAGAGTTCCTGGCGGGCGTACGCAGCGAGTTTGAGGACGAACTTGGGGTCGTGGTCGGCCGCCACGTCGAATCGCTCGACGATGGCCGCGAGATGTGCCTCGTCGGACTCGTAGTACGAGTCTTCGAGCAGCTGGTTGATCGTTCGTTTGTACAGGGCGAGTCGCGGATCGACAGGCGCGAACGCCTCCCCACCTTCGTGGTTGGTCGTCCGTGTCGCCTCCGCGAGCGTCTGTTTGGTGTCGTTGAATTTCATACTACCATCGGAGCCGTAACAGACGGCTCCAGACTGACTGCCAGCGGGGACCGCAGGCAGCGAACGCCCTCGGCACGATTCGAACGTGCGGCACTTGGCTTCGAAAGCCAGCACTCTGTCCAGACTGAGCTACGAAGGCAGGCAGTGGTCGGAAAATCACCGGCGCGTGTGGATCAGCGTGATACCAGGTTACACCAGGGCGGAGATTCCGCCACCGGAAGACTCGCTTCGCTCGACTTCCGAGCCCTGCCTCGCTCGCGCTCGGCAGGACCCCAGGATTCGAACCTGGATCTCCGGCTCCTGAGGCGAAGGAACGCGCCGGTTCGACGACCACCGGATGAGTGTTGGTGACCGGAAGATCGACGGGGCGTGCGAGCCGTTACGGCTCGGGTGCGTGACAAGCGAAGGAACGCCCCGTCTCGACGGTCACCTGAGTGGTGGCGACCGGGAAACAGTCGGAGCGGGTCCGGTGTCGGGCCGCTCCCTTTGCCCGGACATCACGATAGACCGGATGGCCTATCGCCGAGATTTGAACTCGGGAAATCCTGGAGTGAAGGAACGCTCCGACTCGACGGTCGCCGCGATGACTGGCGGGTGGCCGGAAAACCGACGGAGCGGGTGCGGGAGTCGAACCCGCTGGGTGCCAGAGTGAAGGAACGCTCCGTCTCGACGGCCACCCGGTTGGGACGGGGCTCGGTGCCCCAGGCCGGCAGAGCGGATCGAACGCTCACAGCCACCTTACAAGGGTGGTGCTCTCCCAGTTGAGCTATGCCGGCACGAAGATCGGGTCGGGGCTAGGCCTGAAGCCTGCGCCAGGAGTCGAACCTGGACGGCATCCATACCACGGATGTGCTCTGCCAATTGAGCTACACAGGCGCAGGGCCGGGTGTGAGTCTCGAACTCACTGCTCGGTCGTCACAGGACCGAACGTTCCCTGGTACCCCAACCCGGCCACTGTTTCCCATCTTTCGACGGGTGATGGAGCGACCAGGACTCGAACCTGGACCGCCGGCGTTTCAGGCCGGTGCTCTCCCAGTTGAGCTATCGCTCCGCAGTGCTTCCGGTGTCCTCGCGAGTGAAGCGAGTGAGGGCTCTGAAGCGCATGCTTCCGGTGGGAATTGAACCCACGACCACCGACTCGAAAGGCCGGCATCCCTCGCCAACGGGGACTCCGGAAGCAACGGGCTCCGAGCGAGTCGAACGCTCTACAGCTCGGTTAAAAGCCGAGTGCCCAACCCAGAGGGCCTGGAGCCCAAAAACTGCACAAGCCGCGGATCGGATTCGAACCGATGTTGACCTGCTCTGCGGGCAGGTGCGTTGGGCCACTCTGCCACCACGGCCGATGGACGCCCCCGGGACTCGAACCTGGAGCCTCTCGCTAGCGAAGCGAGTGCTCTGCCAGTTGAGCTAGGGCCCACGAAAGCCAGTACACGGGGACAGTGCCCCGAACGCCTGGGGAAGGATTCGAACCTTCCACAACCAGGGTAACAGCCCGGCTCCCCCACCATGGGGGACTCCCAGGCATGGGCCAGAGAGGGCCTGACGGGATTCGAACCCGCTATCTTGCGGTTAAAAGCCGCCTGCCTGTACTCATAGGCTCCAAGCCCGCATGCGTCACCCCGGATTCGAACCGGGACTACTGGCTTGGAAGGCCAGTGTCCTCGCCAGGTTAGACCAGTGACGCAAGAGTGGACACCCCCGGGACTCGAACCCGGAGCCTTCGTCCTGCCAGGACGCTGCTCTGCCGATTGAGCTAGGGGCCCGCGTGGCACCGAGGACCTCCAACCCTCGCTGCCAATGGACGCACGAGGAATCGAACCTCGATCACAGCCTCGTGAGGGCCATATCTTGCCGTTGGACCATGCGTCCTGAGTGGGCACGGGAGGACTCGAACCTCCGACGAATCCGTTATCAGCGGATCTCTCTGACCAACTGAGGTACGCACCCGGATTGGCGGGGCAGGAGTCGAACCTGCGATCTCGCCGGAGTCAGCGGCGCGTCCACTCCACTAGACTACCCACCATTGCGGGACCAGGAGTCGAACCTGGGCCTCGGGGATATGAGCCCCGTGGGCTACCGCTACCCTATCCCGCATGCTCCAGCCCGGATTCGAACCGGGGGCTCGGCCTCGAGAAGGCCGTGAGTTTGTCCTGGCTACTCCACTGGAGCAGGCTGTCCCGTCAGCGTGGCCACGCGAGCTAGCATCCTGTGAGCGAATCCCTCCGACATCACGGCTATCGTGAAACCGAAAACACCCGCGAGTGCGGGTGCTGACTCACACCTGCATGGCACACTTTCGTGTGCCGAATCTCCCCGGCACGACTCGAACGTGCGTCTCCTCCTCTACAGGGAGGTGTCGTCGCCGCTGGACCACGGGGAGTGCTTGCAACCGGGGAAAACCGTAGTGGAGGACGCGTGTGTCGGCTCGATCGCTCTCGCCGCGTACACCGAGGCGTCTCACCCTCGGACCAGGACGGGCGGCCAACCCGGTTGATTCCAAGTGAGATGGTGGAATCGAAGTAGCTCCACTACTCGACCCGGTCATCGAAGTCATTGAGAACGGACATCGGCCATTCGTGTCGCTCACGTGAGCAGGTCGTTCTCTCGCTCGAGAATTTGTACGATTGATCAGTCTGTACGACTCGTGACTGCAAGCGCCGATCGCTGGCAGTCCGTCTTTCTGTCCGGTACTGCCACCATCAAAGGTGTCTGGGCGTTACTCCAGCGCACCGACCGACGCTGATGGACCCGGCCGGATTTGAACCGGCGGCCTCCCGCTTGCGAGGCGGGCGCTCTGCCACTGAGCTACGGCCCCAAGACAGATCTCTCGCTAGCTGAATCAAGATAGGCGGGATCAGTCACCAATTCCTAGCATCGAATGTCGCCGCGAGGAGTCGAACCCCGGAAAGCACTAAGCACGCGGTCCTGAGCCGCGCCCCTTCGGCCACTTGGGTACGGCGACACGATGACAGGGAAGTGCCGGCGAGGCCGGCATGCCGCCACCAGGACTCGAACCTGGGAAGGACTAACCACACGGCCCTCAGCCGTGCTCCTTTGACCACTCGGACATGGCGGCGCATACCGCGGGAGGGATTCGAACCCTCGAATACCTACGTAGCGAGTCTTAAGCTCGCCGCCTTCGGCCACTTAGCTACCGCGGAGTGGGTATGGACCGAATCGAACAGCCGTCTCTCGCTCTGGAAGCGAGCGTCTTTCCATTGGACCACATACCCTGGCTTACTGCACTCCGGTCGACAAGACACCGGCAGAGTCTCTCCACTCATCTGCCGATTCTTCACCTTTTGTACCGGCGGAGACGGCGGGAGAGTGATTTGAACACTCGTGCCCGCGTGGGGCACCGTGGTTCCAGCACGGTCCCTTGGCCAAGCTAGGGGAATCCCGCCACAACGGTGAGACTGAGAGTCGAACTCAGAAGCCTGACGGCTCTCGCTTTCAAGGCGAGCGCAGTCACCTGTCTGCGTGTCTCACCTCGCGCTGACCATACGATCAGCACCCGCGAACGCCGCGGCCCGGAGTCGAACCGGGAGTCCTCTCGGAGCTCGCGTAGCAGGCGAGCGGGATTACCAGTTCCCAGCCGCGGCAGAAGTGGGTCACAGTGGATTCGAACCACTGGCCTGGCGTCCCAAACGCCAGATATTCGGCCGCTACACTAGCGACCCACGGATAGTTGTGTGTCTGTACAACTGTGCGACGGCGAACGACTGTACCGCAACTGTCCGCCGTCGCGAGGCGGGCGTACTTCGGGGTATCCCTGGAATGTCCATCGGACCATGCAGGTTGCAGACCCTTCCGGGCCCAGCACCGCCGACCGCGAACCGCTCGCGTCGGGCAGTGTCTGCCTGCCTCGATGAGCATCCCACTTCGAACGCCGACGCCGGGATTCGAACCCGGGTCACGGCCGTGACAGGACCGTATGCTAGCCGAGCTACACCACGTCGGCAGTGTGGCAGTCGCCCCGGCCGGAATCGAACCGGCGACCTCGGGCTCCAAAGGCCCGCGTCCCTCGCCAGCGGAGACTCCGGGGCTGTGCAGTGCCGCAGCTATGGCTGTGGGCGAATGTGCGTCCAGCAGCTCAGCGTCCGCTCAGCGCGAACGAAACTGCACGCTCACACCGCTCTCGGTGTGAGCGGAAATCACGATGCCGCGAGCAACATCCACCGAGAACCCCTCGAACGAGAGGATCGCATCGCTGGATGGAAGCAGGCGGCAGGCCCGTGTTCCCCCGCCCCGGCGGGTAGTCCGCGTGGGGGCAGAGTTATGCGGGCAGTGGTGTCCGGACAGCGCCGGATTGGAGCACGCCGTCGCAACTGGCATACTCCTGATTCCGGCGTTCCGGATCGGGTTCGTCCCCACGCTGTTTGCGTAGGGGCTCGCCGAAGGTGCCCACGGCTATGGACAAGCGGGCGAGCCGTGGAACGTGGCGAGCTGGCATCATACTGAATCTCCTCGGGTTGTGTGCTGTCGAAGACTTCAATTACATCTCAACGTGGCAATTGTATTAACTGTGGCTGAGGTATGCTACACATAGACACGGAATTGGGTCTGGTGTGCCGTCGCGAGTGTGATCGATCAAATTTTGGTATGAAGGTCCTGGATTTGACTATGGCCTCTTCTTGACGCGGCTCAAGGTGAATTACCTCCTCGGAATCGACATGGATCTAGGAATTGACGGCCGTCAACTAGGGGTGACTCACCAGCTTAACTCTCTTTCCAACCGTGAGATATAGTCACACATCGAGATCGCGGAACATCCAGCTATCGGTAGATTAGCACCGACTTGGGAACGGCAACACAGACCAAAGTAACCTTTCAAAAACGGCATGGTAACTCTGGTCGCCACCACCGCTAGGTAGTGGTGTATATTCGATACAGTTGCCTAGACAGGGACTCGATTGACTGTGGTCTGGGCGACCCCAAGGGGCAATCGCTGAAGCGGTCGAAAGCGTGCTGCTCAGGCTGATCGGCGAAGAGGGGACGAAGCCAATCTGGTTGAACTACCTGATCCACGAGGTGTTGTAAGGATAGCTGTAACCCCCATACGGAGTCCAGGGTTAGGAATTTACAGAAACTATTCAATATACAATCTGACATACTCACTGGGTGCCCCCAGATTCTAGATCCCTTCGAAGTCCGTCCGAGAACGACCCTGCCCGGCAATTCGAATTTTCGCCTGCTCTCACCCAGCCATGGGACACCCCTGCTTCTAGTCGCCTTCCTCTCAGAACTGTTCCTTTCTAGCGGTGAATCGGGCTCCTGTTACACTCCGTTTCGATGATGGCTGCAACGTCTCCGGACCCCAATCGAACGGGTGCCAGTATTGCAATCAAAACTAGTCAGATATCAAACCATATGCTTCAGAATGAATGTGGGTTACATCGACCGCCTCCAACCGAGCCAGTCTGTTGAATGAGGCAGCACCGTTAGTTGTACCGTGATACCATGTCTGTTTCAGGTGATAAACGTAGCAAACCGGAAGGAGTTGAGCGAACGAACTCTTACTTACTCTCACCTACTGCTAAGTAACTAATATCATATCACAGTCAGGATAACACAATCACCAATTTACGAAATACGCTACACTGTTTCACACGTCTGGAATCACAGGCAGACACTGTGATCCCGAGGAAATCATGCACGAGAACCGCCGAACGGTCGTTAAATCGCTTGGTACCCTTACAGGAATGGGAATCCTCGCTGAATCAGCGAGCGACATTGCTACAGCACGCCAGAATGAATCTTGCACAGACGAAGAGGGGGTCATTGCGGATGTTGATGAGCGAATTTCTGTCGAGGATGTAGATATGAGTGATGAGGGAGTCTGTATCGGTGAACTCCGAACTGAGGATCGTTTTGAAGATGATGAGGTTTGCTTTGAGGATATTGAACTGACCAATGGTGCAGATCAGGGAATGGACCTGTCGGTAGACAATGCGTCATTTCCACAACGACTCGAAGAAGAAACAGTCAGCGTCGGTGCAGAGATAGCAGATGGGACGGATCCCATGGAAGTGGACGGAATAGACGGAGTGCAACCACTGTTACTACCACCAGTTACTCAGACAATTATTCAGGACGTCCCCTTTGACTTCCAAAACCCATCACAATCGCTTGCGACTCTCGTCCTAGACGCATTGTCAGGCGGGTTACTTGGAGACTTCATCCAACTCTGTAACTTCGTCCAGAATATAGTGAGACGTGTCGGTTCATTTCTTGGGCCAATCTTTGGGGCTCTGAACTTCATTGGCGGTCTATTCGGGTAATCTCTACTGTCGGGTGGGGTGACCGTCTACGAAACTACACAGACGACAAAAGCAACTCTCGAGACTACGCTCTCAGATCACTCCTCGCGCACTTTCGAGAGCAACTGCTCCAGGGTATGCATCTGGGTGAACCCCGGCTCATCGATTTTGAACTTCTGTACCGGACTACTCTCAGAATACGTCTTAGCGACACGCTGGTCACCCTCCAGGGGATCGTTCAAAGCCTGGAGAATCTCGTGTGCCTCCGAATGGGACATCGCAACCCAGATCGCTTCCTCAGGATCACAGGCAGCCATCTTATCGTAATCACTCGGGGCCGCTCTGCGGAGGTCGTGATTGACGCGTTCGATCTCACAGACCACGACGATCTCACCATCTGCGTCCAGTCCAGCCAGATCCAGGCGATGCTGCTCGAAATCCGAACTCGCCTCCGCAGCATCACTATCACCGCCCATGAACCCAGCCAGCGGAACCGACCCCTCTCGGAGTTCGTAATACGGCCGGACCTCCGTGACTGGTGACTCTGAATCTTCGCGGAACTCCCGTTCGAGCCATTGGCGCGTCACCTCGACACCCAGTACGTGCTGGGCGGACTCATCGAGATCGCCTTTGCCATGACCGTAATGGACACCGTGTTGATTCACCTGGCCGATCAGATTTCGTCCCTCCGGGCGAAGCGAATACAACCGATGAGGACGCGTCGTATCCTGACTCAGCAACCCTGCATCGATGAGTGCATCGACCTCTGCAGACTCCACACCGACGTACTCCTGTAAGCGAATCATCGAATCCGAGAGCAGATCGTACCCCGGTGCCTCGTAGCTGAACTGACTCGCATTGTGCACAGCCTGGAGGAACATGAGCGCCTGATCGGACCACTCACTCTGACGGCGCTCTGTCTCGTCGAGTCTGAGATTCACGTCGGTGATCGGGATATCATCAGGGTCCACCTGCGTGACGGAGTTGCAGCACTCGATCGCCTGTTTGAGTCCGGCATCATCAGGCGAGTAGCGTGTCTCACAATCAGCACACAGCAGGGCATGGCCACCCTCGTCGTAGCTGACCATCCCCGGGAGTCGCCTGGTATGCGGGAGGGCACTGTCCACTCGAACCGGAACTGCCGCTTCGTCCTCGTCTCCCTCTTGACTCGCGTCCTCGACCGTCTGTGGTTCCCTAAGTTCCAGCCCGACCGTTTCTATAGTACTTTCTTCGAGATCGTCCCGAGCGGACTCGAAGTTTGAGCGAGTCTCCCCAGCAAGCGGCATCGACCCCTTCGGATGGCCGGGCGGGAGCGGCAGAGACTGCACGAGGAATGGCTCGGGGGTTTCACCGAGGAATTCCCCCGGTAGCTTCACGAGCCACTCACCACGACGGAGGCCATCGAGGCGATCAGCAATCGTCTGTGCATCCGTCTCCCCGGTCGCCAGCCGTTTGGCCAACTCGAAATCAGACGGGACGCTTCCCGAGACCACCGACTGGACGTTGTTCAACAGTTCGTCGGCGGCACTGGCATCATCACCAGCGAGTTGACTCGGAAACTGCATCGCCAGCGTCACCGAGACGTCGAACTCCCGGCCCTGGGCCAGGAGCTCTTTCAAGAGCGAGGCGTTCGCGATACTCGCTGCTTCCTCGATATAGAGGTTGACCAGTGCATGATCGGTTTCGGGGCCACTCGAACGTGTCCGACGCTTGAGTGCCGACCAGGCATTCGAGAGGATCGCGAGTGCAATTGCACGCTGGGCTTCCGTCCGAATGCCGCCCGTGTCGACGATGATGACCACGTTCTCGTCGAGGTACTCCCCAAGATCGAAATGGGGTGTCTGTGCAGTGTCTTCGGCAATGTCGTCTTCGTCGGAGCTCTCATCATCATCGCCAGTCGGCTCGTCGTCAGACGGCTCGTCGACAGCAACGTGGTTAAACATCCGAGCCAGTCTGGCATCGATCGTGATCTTCTCGATCCGACTCGCAACCCCGGCCATAATCTTCGAGAACGTGCGAGCATCCGTATCGAGTTGCTTGCTCAGTGTGCGTTCGAGTTCTGCATCCGAGACGGCAGGCGGACTCCCGTCCTGTTGCATCGTCTTGACGGCGAGGTGCAGCTCACGATGGGAGAAGGCATCCGAGCCATGGACTGGATCGAACAGCGCGTGAATCAGATACCGGATGAGATCCGGCGAGCGAACCGCACGTTCGAATCGCTCTGTCCCCATGATCTGTCCGAGCAACTCGATGTAGTGATCCGCGACGTCCTGGACGGCCGTAGTTCGTGGAATGCCCGCCTCGAGTTGTGACCTGATGTCGAAAAAGGAGAGGGCAGGCACCGTCTTACTACAATCGAAATAGACGACGTCGTCCAGTCCATCGAATCTCGCATAGTGGGCCAACAAATACTCTGTAACAGCATTGCCGCCCTTGGGGAGAAAGAGAACACTTGGTCCATCCGTCGTGGCGTGATTCGAGAGCACACCACTGAGATTCAGGACTGACTTTCCTGAACCGGTGGCACCCAGAATCGCCTGATGCATCGGCTGGAGTGCGGGCGGCACAGCAACAGGACTGTTGCTGGGCTTCTTATCGGCAGTGAGTGGGAGGCCAACCTCGAAGCCCGGTTGCTGGTAGTTCTCCAGGACAGACTGGGGTGGGAGCCTCAGTCCAGTTTTTGCGGCCGGTGTCAGGGCCACTGCACGGCTTCCTTCGGTGGTGAGTGCATCGCCATCCAACAGGCAGAAACTCCCGACCTCGGCGGGGTCAGCGACGATTCCGGAACTCCCTGTCTTTGTTCCCGGGAGTCGCTGTGTGAGTGTCTCGTAAGTTGGGTGCTGGATGCTTCGATCTGTGATCCGATCGAAGAGGCTTCGCCCCTTTGTTCCACTGGAGATGGACGCTCGGATGTCGTAGGTCTCCCCACTCACCTCGGCGAAAGCGCTTTCGAGGGTTCGAATCAGGTCTTCTGACTCCCGGGCTTTCCCACCCATCGCGACTGCCCGGGCATTCACGATGAACGAATGGCGTCCGTCCTTCTCGGCGAGGGTCTCTAATCGCGTTTGATCAGTTGCCGTGAGTCGGATATCCTCTGGGTCGGGATAGCCAGCCACTGCGTTGATCGCCTGATCGAGGATACCGACGTTCCCCGTCTCGATGGCCCTGCTGTAGGCATCGAGTTCACTCGTGAAATCGTCATAGGGTGTGAGGAGTGCCTGATAGAGGACTGGCGTATCGCTTCTGGCCATCCTCTCCGCGATGGTTGCGAGTGGAATCGTCTTCGTCTGGCCCTCATGTGAGGAGTTCGATCCGTTCGTTCTGTATCGGTTTTCGGGACCGTAGAAGTCCATATAGGGCGTGAGTCTCGTCTGCCAGTCTCTGGGCGATCTGGGTTGGCCCTCGAATTCGAGTCCAGCGATTGATCCATGATCGGGGTCCGTCAGTGAGTCGGGATGGAATTCGACGCGCTGGAATTCGTAGCTGTTGGGAACGGCCTCTCGTAGCAAGCCCTCCAGTGCGTCGAGTTTCTCGGGAGCGCTACATCCGAACAGGTAGGCAATCTCACCGTGTCCACGGGTATAGAGCAACACTTCGATCGTGGTGTGGGCCGGCGAATCGAAGGGTAACCACCGACGAGCGCTATCGTCGAAGCAGAGCCGATGGAGGCGTTTCAGGTGCAGCGGGAGATTCCAGGGGTCAGCCTTGTCTGTCGTTGGCCGGATCTGGATATAGGGGCGCGCGTCATCGGCAAGAACGGGGAGGGAGTCTGCAGTCGGTGTATCAGGGGACGTTGGGGGTGGTGAAGGTGGGATCGTCATGACGCTGGTCGATGATACCCCCTCGAATGTGGCTCCTATAAGGCAAGGGATTGCTGTGGCTGGTTTGGAGCCGTCATGGATTGGCAGAGTGTCTTGGTGGCGATCATGTATTCGAGTTGCTGGTGGTCGTGTGTGGGTGAAAGGAGAAGATGCCTTGGAGTGAGTAGGGGCGTCGATTGTGATGCACTGAAAGCCCTCGTGCGCTCCAGTCCCGCGACCGCGTCTGCGCTCCTGTCGGTGCTTGGCGGGTCGGGGTTCCCGGAGCGCACTCGCCCTTCATCCACCAGGCGTGGGTTGTCGCGATTCCAGTGCGCTGCTAGGAACTCTTCCAAAACGTGGTGATCAGTTCTTCTCAGTCGTCATCGGCAGCTTCCGATGCAAGTTCCAACGGCCATCCATCACTCATCGCTCGTCCCGAACTGCTCTCGGGCTTTCTCTGCACTCATCGTCGCTTCGTCACGGAGTTCCTCCTCTGCTCCCAAGAGCGCGATAAGTTCATCTCGGTCAAAGGTCGGAAACTCGACTGCATCCCGGAGCGTATCCCGAATGAACTCACTCCGGCTGTTGAATCCACGCCCCTGCCACGTATCGTCAATTTGTGCGAGCAACGATTCGGTGGCTTTGAAATTCACCGTGGCGATCTCATCGTCCTCGTTTCCATCCGTGGTTGGTTCGGACATACCATCGTAACACGCTCGTCTTACGCGTAGATGTTTCGGCGACGGACTATCTCGATGAGGTTTGGGTCAAGGTTTGGTGCAACGTGTCGTTCGTGAGTTCTTAGGCCGATGCGGTCGACTCCGATTCCTCGTCACGAGGGAGGCCGAACTCAACTTCGATTCGGACCGTGTCGTAAGGGACATACGGTTTCTTCGCGCGCCCATCCTCCTCGAAGTGGATGATGTCGTACTCGGCCAGTAGGTGGAGATCGTCGTGGACATCGTGGACGTCGCGGTCGAGACGGCTGGCCAGCGCGCGGATGCTATCGGGCGGGTGTTCCATCACCTCCTCAAGCAGTTCCATGCGGCGGTCAGTAAGCAGCTGGCGGAGGCGCGCGCGGTCTTCGAAGTTGACGACGTGCGGTGCCTCTTCGCCGTCCTCCCACTGTTCGGCGCGCTCGATGGCCGCCTGCTGTGTCTGCTCCGCTGGCAGCGATGTGACCCGGAGTGTCGAGGGGTATTCAACCTCGTCCGGGTCGGGGGTGAATTCGTCGTGGGTGGGTTCGGTGTCAGTCGGTTCGTTGCTCATAGATTTTGGTCACCTCGGTTTGGAAGTCAGCGATCAGTCGGAGAGGCCTGTGAACTCCAGTTTCGTGATGTCACCCTCGGGTGTGTGCCGGTGATGCCGGCCGGCGTCCAAGTGGTAGGGCGCGTTTTCGTATCGCAGGAGCGTGTCGCCGTCAGCATCCATGTACTGGAAGCTGTACTTCAACCCCTGCGGGGAAGTCCTCGCTTACCGGGACTCGCCACGCGACCATTTCCTACCGGTTTCTCACCTTCGTCCCGGTACACAACTGACACAGGCATCTGCCATATGTTGGGAATCGACCCCAACAGAGATAAACCTCATCCCAATCAATATTGATGTCAGTGGAGACAGGGAGAAGCGAGTGCTGCTGCTCAAGAATATATTTTGGCTAAAGGAAGAAATATGTGTCCTGAGGTCGTGCGGTGATGTATGGCAGAGGATACCCAGCGCGAGGGGCCACCGCCGTTCGAGCGGCCTTTCGAGGGCGAAGACACGAAACAGCGCGTTTACGGGGCGGTGCTGCACGCCCGTGAGCCGATGACGGCTGCTGAGATTGCCGAGCGGGCGGACTGTTCCGAGGAATCAGCACGGACTCACCTGTCGTTTTACGCTGACCTCGGTATCGTCATCCAGCACGAGGGGCGACCGGTCAGGTACGAACGTAACGACGACTACTTCGAGTGGCGGCGGGTGAACGAATTGGCGCGAGATCGTACCGTCGAGGAATTACAGTCCCGCGTGTCGGACCTGACCGACCGGATCGAAGCCTATTGTGAGAAATACGACGCTGACACGCCCGCAGCTGTCGATGCCCTCGAGTATTCACCGGAGCGAGTCGACGAGGTGTACACAGACCTTGGTGACTGGGCTACTGCTATTGAAGAGCGCCGTCTGCACGAACGCGCTCGACAGAAGGCTGCCGGATCGACCGCTCCATCGCATACCTAGCGATGGTACCAGTGGACACCGGCGCGAGTCCTGCGCCGATAGACCGGCCAGTCCTCGAGCGGATGCAGTCCCGTTTCGTCGGCAGTCGCATGGTCGAGTCTGCGGCGATCATCGAGGAAGGGAAACTGCACCTTCGTGTTGCGTTGGCCGAAGCGTACTACCCCGACACGGTGTCCGCTCGCCTCGAGATTCGCTGGTACCGCAACGATGATTTCAACTTCCACTACCAAGAGGAACATCAGGACAGCTCGTGGGCGTGTCGCTGGGACCGACATCCGAACGCTCACAACTCGCGAGGGCACTTTCACCCACCACCTGCTGCCAGCCGCACCGACACAACGGATGCAACGTGGCCGGACGATCATAGAGACGTGTGCCGTCTCGTCCTCGATGACATCGAGGACCGTATCGAGACGCTGTGGGAACAGCAGTAGACAGATACGTCGTGTTTTGCACTCTGCAGCCTACTAATCACAAATATATGAGCTCCCCAAAGATATATTGAGCGACGCCACCTACAGTTGGTCATGACCGAGTTCGATCCGGCTCCAGAGTCCGAGGATTCACAGCGACGGTGGCAGGAGGGCACTGACACCTTTGGTCGTGTCTACAACGTTGTCCTCGGGATTACGTCCCCAACTACCTACACCGACATCGCAGAGCTTGCAGACTGTTCCCCGAACGCTGCGAAAAAGCACCTCGACCGTCTGGTAGAGATGGGTATTGCCCACGGTGACAGTGAGAGTCGCCCAGCGACGTACGAACGAAACGATGGATACCTTGAATGGCAGGATGCGAGTCGAATCGCAACCGAACTCTCTGTCGAAGACATACTCGAGCGGGTAGAGGAACTCGAAAACGAGCGTACGGAGTACGAATCCCAGTTTGGAACGACAGACCCCTCGGATGTCTCTGTGTTCGAGCAGGGTGATCACGAAACCATCCACGAACGGATGGCTGCAGTCAGTGAGTGGCAGGGCGTCATCCGGGACATTCGGCTTTATGAACTCGCTCGCCAGCTTTCCCAGAACGATGGCCACCTGATTCCAGCATAGATGGGTCATTCACCCGATGATTCGGCCGATCACTCCACAGGCCCGTCGGATCGACAGACTCTGCGTCTGCTGGAACGACACCTCGCCTCGGAATCCCTCGTCGTCGAAACTGCGTTCGAGCCGGATCCCTACGAGCCGCGGCTACTTGCGGTGTTCCTCGATGCTGATCGATATCCTGAGGCGGTGACTACGGCCCGGCTCAATATCCGGTGGTTCACGACGGGAGATTTTTCGATTCACTACGTCGAAACGCGAGCGGAGGCTGACTGGGAGTGTCGCTGGGACCGGCATCCGAATACACACAACAGCAGACTACACTTTCACGAGCCACCAGCCGGAACCGAGGTCGTCGATCTCGAACTCTCCTCTCTCCATCCACTCGAAGTCTATTCGACGGTGCTCACGGCCATCGAGCAACGTATTGAGACGTTGTGGTCTTCGCACTGAGTATATCGAGGCACCTGTACTTCTCTGAAAGCCCTCGTGCGCCCAGTCCCGCGACCGCGTCTGCGCGCCTGTCGGTGCGTGACGGGTCGGTGTTTCTAGAGCTCGATCACTCTTCGATACTCCTCGATCAAAACGGAAGAATACTCTCAGTAAAATTGGGTTATGACATCTGGCAGAAGATAGAAAATCTGTTATGCGAGTTCGTCGAGAAGTTCGCGGTCTTCTTCGATGATCTTACGAACTCGTTCACGGTGGTCGTCGAGATCATCGTCGTCCAGTTGTTCTTGACTCATTATCGTGCTATAGCAACTACTCCGGTTTTAATCTTCGCACGTGTCATGGTTGAAGACGGTCTTTATCGATCTCGCCCTTCTCAAGCCATTCTGCGATTTCTCCAACATCGTATCGCCGGATCCGCTTCAAGACTCGTTCTGAGGTGGGGCCACGTTCAGCAGGTACCTCGTCCAGCCTAGACAGGTACTCCCGGGTAGTCACCCACGCAGTACGCTTATTTCCATCCTCAAACAGATGCATGGTTATCAGCTGCCGGAGCAAACACGCTGCACGAAAATACGGCCTTTCATATTGTTCACACTCTTGGAGTATGTCTCTCAGATCTAGTTTTGGTGCGGGGACTCGGGTTCCAGTATACTGCATGTTGTAGGCGTCTTCAAGCTCCTCGTGCGTAGCGAGAATCTCCTCGGGTGTCGGGAGCATATCATCAGCCATCACGTACTCTCACAGATGGGTGGGATATAAATTGTACAATAGATGGCTGCCCCGGAACGAATTTGAACGCGTTGACTGGAACCTCACCACCAAAAGCCCTCGTGCGCTCCAGTCCCGCGACCGCGTCTGCGCTCCTGTCGGTGCTTGACGGGTCGGGGTTCCCGGAGCGCACTCGCCCTTCATCCACCAGGCGTGGTTTTTCGAGGTGCCGAATCGGGTGTTTGTCAGAGTTGTGAATGGCTCGCCCCGCTCGCCTCTTTCGCCCGGCACTTGCTCACGGCTTCCAGCCGTTCGCACACGCGGTTCTCCTTGCAGGGAGAACTGCTCGTCCCTCGCGACCGACCATTCCGGGCGTGCGCCTCGCTACTCGCGGGTCGTCCCTCCCCGCTCGCTTCGTGGCCTCCCTGCGGTCGGCCACGCACTGCTCGCCGTTCCGGGCGTCTGGTTTCGCGCCAGCACCAAGCGCGCTGTCGGTCCTCGCAGGCTCGGACACGAAACCGGCTTGTGTGCTGGGCGGTCGTGCCGGGCGATCCGGCGCGCGTCGCTGGTTATCTGTCCGAGTGAGCGCGCCGCTCGCGCCCTGGCGGGCGCAAGCGAAGGCGCGAGCGGCGCGCAGCGGTGTGACTGATCGAGTCGGTCGGTGTGAGAAAACCGCGAGTAGTGATCGCGGTTGTCGGCGCGGTGAGCGCCTTCGGAACTAGGAGTTCCAATGTCAAATACAAACCCACGAGGTAATGAAGTTTCGTCCGTTGCACAGGCAGTCAAACACGTCGATCTGGATGTCCGTGAGCCGATCGCGGATGAACAGGTACTGGAAGACGTAGTCGAGGAGGAACCCGAACTGCGGCCGTCTGTCGAGCAGGAAATACAGGGCACAGTGGATACGAACCACCCGGATGCAAACCCCGAGGGGCTGACTCTCGAAGCAGAAGAACGGATGCAGGCACGAGAGGCGGAGATCAGTCGGACGTTCCAGCGGGTGGATCGGCGAGTGGACTCCGATCGAGAGAACCGAACGCGAGCGGTGGCTCGGTCGGGGAGTATCAAGCGCCGGCGTGCTTTCGAGAAGCGCGCGGCGAGTGTCGACCCCTGGGCGGACCCAGATCGGGAGGACGCACGACTGCAGTTGTCCAGAGCTGAACTGGCGGAAGTGAATCAGGAAGCAGCGCGGCTGAGCGAGGAGCTACGTGGGTGGTCACGAGCGGCGATCAGTCGGCGGATAGCAGAGCGGGTCGTGGATGGAACGGACGTGGCGAGTGCAGTGATGACGGCGTTCGAGGAGTTACAGATGGGACCCGGACAAGTGATCCCGATTGCGGCCGTTGGACGGGTTGAACGGCGAGAAGTGAATATCGAAGGCACGGTTGTGAAACTCTTCAATACCAATCACCCCAGCATTGCATGGGCTGGCCTGGTGGAAGATGCGACTGGAACTATGAAAGTGACATCATGGAGGCGGAGTGCACAACCTATCGTCCGTGAGGGTGAAAATCTTCGACTACGATCAGTTGCGAAGAACTGGTACCAAGGCAGTGTCTCGGTAGCTCTAACCGGGCGGTCACAGGTCGATATCCTGGACTAGGTCTGCAAACCCTCTCTGAAATCTTTTATCCACGTTACTCTACAGCCCGTGGGTTTTATATGCCCCTAATGGGCGCGGGCAATTCACAAATTGTCCGTAGTCCACAATGAAAACCGAAGGTGAGTATACCTGTGAGATCTGTGGCGAATTGTTCGAAACGAACGTGGAAATTGCAGCCCATACCATTGGTCACCAGAAGTCTGTTTCAAAGGACGAAGTCTTGTGTGCCATTCAGCGGTTAGCAGACGAAAAAGGCCGTGCTCCCACGCGAAATGAAATGGACGACGAAGGCGAGTATTCCACATTTCCTGCAGTAAAATTGTTTGGCAGTTGGAATCAGGCAATCAAGGCCGCAGGGCTGGAACCGAATATCAAATTCGACGTGTCGAAAGACGCGGTAATCGACGAGGTGGTCAGGTTGGCTGAGACAAAAAATAGGACTCCAACAATGAAAGATATGCGAGACGATGGTTCGGTTTCCCCCTCAACGGTCCAACGAAGATTCGGCTCTTGGTCTGAGGCGTTGAAAATGGCGGGATTCACACCTACTGTCCAGTTTGATATCTCCCAAACAGATCTGCTTGAATCCTTTCAGCAGTTAGCCGCGAAGCTGGGTCGAACTCCGACTGCTTCTGAGATGGAGGATCTTGGAGCATATTCGGTAAAGGTCTTTCAACGACGATTTGGAAGCTGGAACGAGGCTGTTCGAGTTGCGGGACACGAACCGAATGCAATTCATAACATTCCAGAGCCTGAACTCTTAGCCGAAATTGACCGACTCGCAGACGAACTTGGTCATCCTCCTTCATCTAACGAAATGATTGAACACGGTGAGTACTCGATTACCCCGTATTCTACTCACTTTGATGACTGGGAGAGTGCCATTACGGCTGCGGGGCATGAATCACGTGGCCAACCCTCCGGTCCTGATCATCCCTCATGGAAAGGTGGTTATCCAGATCGGTACGGAGCAAACTGGTACTTACAACGAAAGCGGGCACTAGAACGAGATAATCACACGTGTCAAGCATATGGGTGTGAGATTACTAATGAATCTCATCAAGAGAAGTTCTCTCGGGCTATCAATGTTCACCACCTGATTCCTCTTCGGACTTATTCAACTGGAGGTGATACGGTTGACTATGAACAGGTGAATGATCTTAAAAACTTAATTACTCTCTGCCATCGCCATCATATCAAGTGGGAACGAATAGCCCCACTTCGGCCGGATACGAGACACTTGGATTCCATTTGAAATAATTGAAGAATGAGATTCTAGTCAGAACTTTTTCAATCCTCTCTATGTATCACAAACTGATATTCCTCCATCCCATTGCCCACGACCCACCTCCCCACCCACCGCTCCCGGCCTCCCTGTGGTCGGCCGGCAGCCACGACCTCACGTGGCTTGTCTGGTATCCCAGAGATACGCGTTCGCACGCACAAGCTCTCGACCTCACTCATATTGGTGAAGAAACTCCTTATATATTTGTGTCCGCGACCACTTGTTCTGATCAAGAACCACCAATGACATCCTCGAAAGACGATCTCTCGGCACGGGAGCGCGTGACGAAGGTAGTCGAGACAGTCACTGAGCCAGTGAGTATCAACTGGGTTGCTGAGGAAGCTGCTGTGCACTGGAATACGGCAGCGGATCGTCTCGAAAAGATGGCTGAAGCAGGTGATCTCCATCGTATCGAGCGAGGTGACAGCACCACGTATGTGCCGGATTTCACCAAGACGTATATCGAGGAGATTCGCCAGCTTGCGCTTGAACTCTCGGCAGACGAATTGCGAGCTGAAATCACGGCAGCCAAAGAGGCGATTGAACAGATACAGGACCAATACGATGTCGAGAGCCGTGAAGAACTCGAGGAGTCGCTTGCGGAGCCGGACGTTTCAGCCGAAGAAACCAAAGCTCGAAGTCATGCACTCCGGGACTGGGAAGAAGAGAACGACACGATAACGCTCTTGAAACACGCGCTTCGTCTACAAGACGATCTCTTGGCTGTCGATCCCTACGCCGAAGTTAAGAGACAGGGGCAGGGCCGCGACGGACAGCGTCGTAATGAAGTGGCCTGACCTGACGGTTGATTACCTCGCCGAGGAACTCAACCTCGAACGAAGTGAGTACGTTCGCGAGGTCGGTCAATCGGTCGCCGAGTTTCGCGACTGATCAAAACAGGTCTCTGAAGTCTGGTTTGACGAGCGCATTCACCTGGGAATTGACAAATTCTTGTTTCGTTGGTCCCTGCCGATCGGGGTGGGTTAGCTTACAGTCTGATGTCGTAGTCAGCGGCCGTCCGTTTGAACTCTCTCCATTCGGGAAGTCGCTCAGTCGTCTGTTCACCCTGTGAATCGAGGTACGCGAGAAGCCCACTCGTGAGTGTACTGAGATCTATCTCTGCTTCGCGATCGTAATAGCGTGCACGTTCGTTGAGTGCTTTGGAATCAATCTCTTGGTGTGCGATGAGCAGCATACAATAGATTCGAAACCGTGTCTCCTGGTTGATTAGAAGCATGTGGCAGACGAGATCTGCAGCCGTGACTTCTGAGAGCCGCTCAGAGTGTATGTAGTGAAAACGCCCCCGCGTGAGGAGGGGAATTCCGAACTCCGCAAAGACCGTTGGTCCTGTCCGGTGGAAGTCCGCTTCCATTGTGTCTGTGTCACTCCCGAACAGATATTCGTCGTGGGTCTCCCAGTGGATCGTCACCTTCGTTGCTTCTGCGAGCGCCTCCTGCCGGTGGTCGTGATGGAAGACGGCACGAGCAAGGTCTGAGAGGTCTGAGAATGGCTCTGTGAGTGCATACTGTGAGTGGTCTTTCCCGACGATGCCCACGTGTTGGAGTTTTTCGAGTCGCCGGTAGACTGTCCCCCGGCTCACGTGGCTTCGCTCTGTAAGTTCACTTGCCGTTCGAGGCTCATCCAGATAGTACAGAATCTGCAATCCTGCACCCGCGAGTAGCTCGGGGAAATCGACATGGCCGAACTCACTTATCAACGTCGTCAGTAGCTCGACTGGCTGGATGTCCGTCATCGAGACGAACTTGGTATTCTTTTTTCGCTCCACATTAGCGTATCCGCGCTCTTGAAGTGCTGAGATGACCCTTGATGCATAGCTCTCACTCCAGTCGAGGCGCTCAGCCACCTCGTGAATCGGGACCTGTTGAACCGATCCATGTCCAATCTCTGACACAGCTCGGATCTCACTCTTCGATAACAACTTGTCTCATTTTACGAAACCCAGGTATATACAAATTTCGTAAAATGAAACAACCACTAGAGGAGGCGACTATTCTATAGTGCAATACTTCTAGTCGGCTAGCCTAGTGTGCTAATCGAGAAACCACCTCGAGAAAAACATTCTTCGCCCCCATGGGTGCAGGGCATAACGTCTCGCAGATCGTTCTGGGGGACAGGTACGGCCAGACTGACGAGCGCGCTCGTATCTGCGACGACCGTTCGCAGTCGATGGCCGCTCATCGATCCTCAGCTTCGGTATCGACCGTCGTGGCATCGCTATCGTAGATGTCGACGTCGTCGGGGGCGGCGAGATCGAGCGGCTCGTCCTCGAGGTCTGCCTTGAGGAGGCGGAGTCGCTGGGCAGTTTCGGCTCCGACCAACTGCTTGACCGTCTTGAACTCGAGTTGGTCGTCGTAGTACTTCGTCGCGACGAGTTCCTGAAACGTCTCGCTATCGGCGGTCTCTTCGATGTACTCGCGGATGGCTTCGACGAGCAGATCCGTGCGATCTTTGTCGAAGAGTTCCGCGATTGCATCGTGCCGGTCAACGAGGTACTCGGGGGACTGAAAATGGACCCGTCGCGGCTCGTCGCTTCCGCCCATCGTATACACAAGTTTTGCACATAGAATGATAACGGCTTCGGCGTTCGAACAGACCTTGCACATCAACGCTCGTGAGATCGAACTCTCTCACACAGGTTTCAGTTATGATCCTGTGCGTGTAGATCTGTTCTGGAGTCTTCTGGGTTTCTGCCCCTCGGAAAGACAGGTGACGAGTACTACTCCGGGGACTGATGTCGTCCCCGGTGGCAGTTGTGTGTCCGTGGCTGGTCTGTGTCGCCGTTGTCGCGCTTTCCTCGCGGACCGACAGCTACCGACAGCAGGCAGACAGACACCACGCCTGCGTTCGCGGGTGGCGTCGGCGGCTTGGGTGGGAGATAGCCTGGAGCGTTGGGGTCCGCTTGGACTCTCTAGTCACCGGGGAGAGTTCTATCCGGGGAGGTCGGTCGTTCTCGGAGTATCTGTGTCTGTGGTGGCGGTCCCTGGGATATCCGAATCACTGGGGACGACCAGGCGGCGCTCTTTGTATTCGAGGCCGTCCTTGCGATGGGTCCGTTTCTCGATGTAGACGCGATCATTCGCAAGTTCGCGAATGCGTTCGAGTGTCTGGCCGGCGAGTTTCTTGGCGTGATCGTAACTCAGTGTCTCATCGGCGCGTTCGTGGGTGGACTTGATCCAGATCCGGACATCCGAGGCGTCGACGTATTCTGAGACTGTGTTACAGCCACGCGACCAGAGCGTGGATCGATCGTGTTTCCCGCGTTCGGCCCAGGCTTTGGCTGCGAGGTAGTCTGCTCGGCGGTTGGTAGCCGAACTGAGCAGCTGGTCGTCCATGCGGGCGAGTTGCTGGATGGGCAGGAGATCCGCAGTTGCGAGTGGGGTAGTCCCCGAGCGTTCGAGTGGATCCTCGTAATCGGGCAGGCGGACCCACTCGGTGCCCTCATCGTCACTGAAGCGTTCGAGGCGGTTCTCGGGCAGGTTGAGTTGGTCCCTGGTGGGTGTGACATGTTCGTATTCGAGGTGAGCGCCCTTTTCGAGTTCGCGTGTCTGGAGTTCGGCGAGCTGGGACTGGGTCGTCGTCGTGCGCTTGCGGAGTGCTTCCAGCAGTGCACTCTGTTTCTCACACGTTGACTGGAGCTCGTCGACGCGTTGATCGGCTGTTTTTCGCGCCTCGCGTTCGGTTTCGAGATCTGATTGGAGTTTCTCGATCTGGGTCTGTTGGGACTCGACGGTAGCCTCCAGGTCTGCAATGCGGGCTTCGAGGCGTTCGAGGGCCGTCATTGGTGGTGCCCTCCAGTGAGTGTGGTTGGGAGCGATGCGACTGTTCGTGCGGGAGTTTCAAGGTCCCGCGGTGCCTGAGCGAGCATGTCGGACCTTCCGACTCCACTCGGTGGCCGTGCAGGTACACGGTCGCCGGCTTTACACGACGATTTCCTGAGCGGAGTCTCAACTCACCCTCTGTATCGAAGCCCCTTTTATTTTGCTCAAAGGAAAGCAGTTGCTTGTGAGGCTAATAAACCAAACCTCTGATATTTAGGGCTACGAGGTAGAAGCAGTTGGCATGGCCGGTCGCAAGCCGGAGGTTTCCGATATCGAGATACTCCGGCAGTTTGCCCTCTCATCAGATCCCGTTCTTGGTGCGAACGAGCTTACCGAGACGTTCGATATGAGTCGGCAAGGCATCGACTATCGCCTTCGTCAGCTCGCAGAAGATGGACTGCTCGAAAGTAAAATCATCAGCCGAGATCGGGTCTATTGGCTTACAGACGATGGCCGAGAGCGCATTGCCACTGAGCATGAACCCTAATCTGGTCGCCACCAAACTACGACCCGTTCGTTGAGTTTCGCCTTGCAGAGTTTGTCCTGGTGGTGGAGTGTAGTAAGACGCTTGTGGACTGCCTGTCGGGTCAGACCGACACGTTTGCTGAGGAGTTTAGCCGTTACAACTGGGGATTCTATATCGTCGATACCATCAAGCAGCACCTTGTCACTTACACTTCTGGGTCTACCACGACTCATAATCTCCGACCTTTTGCTCTAAAGCAATAAACTTGTGGTGGTAGCTTTCTACAGTAGTAGAGAGGACAATAGGCTCTATTGCGTGGCTTCACGGAGAAAGCTGCCCGCCTGCTGGAACAAGCGAGCGGTGGTTCCTGCTCAGATGATTAGAAACCCATGGCAACAAACCGCTCCGGACGGTTCGGTGGGTCAACGGTGTTCTAGTCGGTGACGGTGCTGCCTAGGTCGAGTTCCGGGCGCTGAAAGACGCCGTCGGCGACATGGTCGACCTGGCGTCTTCACGCCCGAGCAGGACAGCAGTATCTACAATGGAAACTCAGCGAGTGGGTTACGGATCGTCGTGACCGTATCATCCGGACGGCGGATCGTCGGACTGCTCCCAGTCGGACGTAGACTCCTCGGCACACCACCCTGTCGGACAGCATGTGGTGGTTTGTGGCCCCCTAGGGGTGCGGGGCCACACACAGTGGTCGCACTGTTTCGAGATGGCGACGAGTGACAACACGACATTCGACGATCGAGAGACGCGTGACGAGCAGATGCGAGCAACCATCGACGAGTGGGTGGAGGACCTCACCGACCTCGTCGACGAGGCACAAGCCAGTGCGGCGCGATCAATGAGCGGTGTATAAAGTAATGTCATGACATGGATGGCTTGTCACAACACCTAAGCCTGTCCGATGAGTATAGAGAGGTAACGATGGCGATGGAGAACGACAAAATCCAGTTCAGGGGAGCAGCCGAAAAACAGGCGAGTCAGGTCGTCGATCAGATGCGCCTCGGCGGAATCAATATCAGCGAACTTGCGCGAGCGGGGCTCAAAGAGAAACTCCGAGAAACACTCTCTGATGAAGAGAAATTCAAACTGTATGAGCAATACAAACGCGGTGATCTCAGTGAGGAAGTCGCTGTCGTTCTCATGGGAGATGCACTTGATGAAATAGAACGAGAACGCAATGCCTTCGAGGAAGCGGCTGGCCTCGATACAGATGGCGTGTTTCAGGAGTAATGGATGGCTGATGCCACTCGCCATCCAGTCATCGTCGATAGTGACGCTTTGATCGCGGTTGCAAATACCGACCTCTGGTCACGTATCCTCGAGACGCTGAACCTGACGACGACGAACGTCTGTCAGCAGGAACTACAGCGCCACACACGGGAGAAATCTGCCCACGCTCCCGACGGAACACGTGAGAGATGGGTCCACGATGGCAGCAAGGCGGCGCTTGAACCATTCACGAGTGAAGCCGAGGCATTCACTGTCGTCCCGTCTGTGCCTCGCCCACACGGCAAGGATGCTGGAGAGACATCGATACAGCGGGAGGTCGAGCAACACTCGGAGGCGTACACCTATGCAATTTTGATGGACAAGCACGGACGGAAAGCGATTAACCGTGTCTTCGATACGCAGAACGGGGATGGGAAGGCCGTTGCACCGCCGTTTTTGCTCTATCTGCTGCTGAAGCGCGGAGTATGTACAGAAGAGGAATTCTGTCTGGCGTGTGGTGAACTACTCCGGGGCGAAGGATGGACTGGCTTTCAGGCGATCCAAGCGGCGTGGGAGGCAATACCGCTCGATTGCCGCGACTATCTTTCAGATGACCTACTTCCGTAGACGCCTCTGCAGTGAATTGTTTTGTGGCCCCTGAGGGGTGCGGGGCCACACGCAGTGGTTGCGCTGATTCGAGATGGCGACGAGTGACAACACGACATTCGACGACCGGGAGACGCGTGACGAACAGATGCGAGCAACCATCGACGAGTGGGTCGAGGACCTCACTGACCTCGTCGACGAGGCACAATCCAGCTTGGAGTTCCAGAAGTGGCTGGATGTCCAGAGTCGCCTCCACGACTACTCGCATCGCAATACACTGCTGATCAAACAACAGTGTCCGGAGGCGACGAAGGTCGCGGGCTACCGGACGTGGCAGGAGGAGTTCGACAGACACGTCACAGAAGGTGAATCGGCCATCTGGATCTGGGCACCGATCATCACCACGCGGTGTCCTGAATGTGAGAATGCGCCGTCGTATCACGACACGTCGGGCTGTGAGTACGACGAGACGCCACCGGAGGAGTGGGACCAGGGGCTGGTCGGGTTCAAGCCCGCACCGGTGTTCGACGTCTCCCAGACCGAAGGCGAGCCACTCCCCGAACTCGATACTGACACGCACGGCGATGGAGCCGCATTAGTCGACGCACTGCAGATGGCTGGGTCCACTCTCGATGTCGAGGTCCAAATCGTCGCTCAGTCCGACTGGTCCCATCCGGGTGCAAAGGGTGTCTGTAGTCAGTCGGGACAGGACGAACTGCCAGTCGTGAAGGCAAAGAACAGAACGAACGACGCCGATCTAGCGACGACGCTGATCCACGAGTACGCCCACGCGCTATTGCACTTCCAGGTCGCCGACGACAGCGAGCGGGCGAAACGCGAGGTCGAAGCCGAAGCAGTGGCGTACATCGTCGGTCGGTACTTCGGACTCGACACGAGCAACGCCGCGTTCTATTTGGCGGTGTGGGCTGAGGAGGAGACGGACACGATCACTGACAGACTCCAGCGGATCAGTGCAACGGCGACGACGATCATCGACGCACTCAACTACCAACTGGGCGACAGCACGAGCTAGGCTCGGTCAGGCCGATAGAGGATAGTGATGAATATGCCAACCGAAGCGGAATTCACCACTCGTAGAGCCTCTGAATAGACGAAGGCCGATCTACGAGATTCAGGATGAGAATTTCCTAATCGAACACTGGGACAGGACGGTCCAGGCCGACACCCGGTCTCCGAAACCACCCGGAAATACACCACGGCGGCTGCGTGGTTGACGGTCGCGGAATCGGTGACACTGACCACTGGACGCCCCTCGACAAGGCAAACACTCTCAAATATAAGAAAATCGATGAGTGGTGCGCTTGTCTTGCATTGGTGTTAAATGCAGATTTATATTCTATGTATAGTGAGCGGCTTTAGGGGCGACTTTCCTTTGTATACCTCTCAACGAATACCTTTATCCCGTGGGCAGATTTAGATTCTATGTGCGCTGAGCGGCTATGGGGTCAACAAACAACGAAGGAGTTCAACGAAAGAGCCTGTCGACGCGTGAGTCGCAGGCGCTGTCACGGCTCGCAAGTGAGAGTCGGCAGATCATCACGATTAGTGATATCGCGGATGTGGTGGATATCTCGCGGAAGTCGGCGAAGGATATGGCGTATGCGCTCAAGGAGAAGGGTTGGTTAGAGCGGATCGCTCATGGGCAGTATCTGATTCTGCCACTCGCTGCAGGCGAGAACGCCGTGTATACCGAGCACGAGTTCGTGATCGCGTCTGCTCTGGTGGAGCCAATGTACGTTGGGTACTGGAGTGCGCTGAACCATCACGGGCTGACGGAACAACTGTCCCGAACGGTGTACATCGTGACGACAACCCGCGATGAAGAGCGCGAAATTCACGGGGTGACGTATCGACCCGTGACCGTCACTGAACAGAAATTCTTCGGCTATCAATCGACTGCAGTCGGATCGAACCAGGTGAACATTTCGAGTATCGAAAAGACGCTGGTCGATTGTGCCGACCATCCAGAGTTCTGTGGTGGTATCGGTGAGCTGGCGAAGGCAATGCAGAACGCTGTCGACACGCGATGTTCGTGGGACCGAGTCGTCGAATACTTGCGGCGAGTCGGGAATGGGGCTGCAACGAAACGAATCGTCTACCTCGCTGACCAGCTGGATATCTCCCTGCCAGAGTACGAGTACCTCGTCGAGAACTTCACGACTGGATACCCACTGCTTGATCCGACGAGAGAAGCGAAGGGCACCCGCGACAGCAAGTATCAACTCCGTCTGAACGTTGACTCCGAGTCGTTCCTCCCGGATGATTTCTCATGATTTCCGAAGCGCAACTTCGACGACAGGCCAGGGAGTTGGGCGTCCGCCTTGGATAGAGAAGAACTACGTGATACGCACTACTTATCCGTTTCAGCCTGTGGTTGGAGCGGTTCGAATGTTTCGACCCGGTCACCCAACTGCTCTCGGAAATCGTCCGTTGATGTCATTTGAATGCTGCCCGGCATCGGGCCGTAGTCATCCCAGTTCGGGGTGTATCGAACGACGCGCGAGTGAAGGTCTCCACTTCCAGATTTTAGGTCGTACTCGTTGAAGACATGGTGAACGTCGATGATGAGCACTTCTCCGTGTTCGTCGTGTTCGTAGATCGTCTCACTGGTGACTCGCATCGTTCTTCTGTTCGGATTGCTGTGGTGGACTTGGTGTCGCGAGACAGAACAAACCACGCCTCCATGCTGAATATACCCTCTGGTCTCAGCCGTATCGTTTTCTCAAGTTGCTGCTCTCGGGCACTGCTGACCCTCTGTCTGCACCCTGTTGTCGGGTAAGAGATCGCTGTCCGTTTTTGTGTGCCCCTGAGGGGTGCGGGGCAAGCAAGTCCCCGGAATACGAACATGACTTCGAGAGAAATCTACGACTGTGGCTTCGATGAGGACGATGGAAAAACAATCGCTGCGACTGAGTGTCCCGATTGTGAGGGGACACTCGAAACCGATGGCGGCGAAACTGCCTGTACGGAGTGTGGCCTGATCCTCGACGAGTACCGCCTCGACCACGCGGCACGGCCCTTCTCCCGTCCGAGTAATGAGCAAAATCGAAAACGGACTGGCCCGCGACTCACCCAGGCACGTCACGATCGGGGGCTGTCCAGCGAGATTGGCTTCAAGAGAGATGCGAAGGGAAACAGCCTCTCGAACCGCAAACAACGCCAACTCGGTCGCCTTCGTCGTGAGCACAATCGGGCACGCTGGCGGAGCAAGGCCGAACGGAATCTCGGACTCGCATGTACAGAGATTGCTCGGCTCACGAGCGCATTAGAACTCCCCAGAAGCGTCCGTGAAGAAGCCTCGAAACTCTACCGAGAAGCACAGGCGGCCGATCTGATCCAGGGGCGGTCGATAGAGAGCATTGCAGCAGGCGCTACGTATGCAGCCTGTCGGCGGAGCAAGCACACCAGAACACTCACAGACGTTGCCGAAGTCGCGCGGTGTTCTGACCAGCAGGTGTGGAACGGGTATAGTACGCTGAACAGGGAACTCCAGATGGCGGTTCGCCCCTTGTTTCCAGTGGAATTCATTCCGACGCTCGCTTCAGCCCTTGATCTGGCATCCGAGATCGAATTCTACGCCAGAAAACTCACAGAAGTAGCAACGGAGGCGGGAATCACGACCGGTTGTAATCCAGCAGGAGTGGCTGGTGGCTGTCTCGCGGTTACGGTTGATGCCTTCGACGAACCGATCACGCAGCAGGCAATCGCTGATGCAGCGGACGTGACACCAGCGACGATCCGGAGCCAGCGAAACGCGATCTGGGATCTGGAGCGGACGAATGATATCGATCTTAGCACGTCTGCATCTTCGGCGGTGGTCGAGTGATGTTCGCCCGCATTACTCGCTTTCTGAGACGATCTCGGTTCGAGCAGATCTGTGAGTGTCGTCACTGTGGAACGACTGTCGAGTCCTCCGGCGAATCCTGTCCGCTCTGTGGACGAGGTGGAATTGCAGTGTATCTGGTCGAGTAGCTTTCACCAGACCTCGGTGTATGGGAGTCTTCCTCGTAGGCGTCTTCGGGGAGATTCTACGCGACACACCGTAGGCACATCTGTCGTTGCTCGTCCGTCCAAAGCGTTATTACCCAATACACGAATTATGTAATGTATGTCGAAAGCAACGGAGGGTCCCGAACGGGCGGTCAATGGCCTCTTATCGGTTGCACAACTTCTCGAGGAGCCTCGGCTGGCACGCCTGTACACGTTTGTCCTCCGTGAAACAGAGGTGACGATCGACGACATCACCGACAACCTCGCGCTGCCACGGACGACTGCATACTCTGATACTGCGACTCTCGTCGACCTCGGTCTCCTCACGCGAGACGACGACCAGAAGACACACACCTACTCGGCCGTCCCGATCACGCTCACCGCGACGCTTGACGGCGACAAGTACACGGTCACGCCGACGCTCATTGCTGCGTTCGGTCGCTCGCCCCACGACCAAGATCTGGACCTCCTGCTCGAGAAGCATGGTCTTGGTAAGCTCGCTGCCGCCCTCACGTACGCAGTCCCATACACGAATGGCGAAATGTCTGAGCGTGTTGCATCTCGGGAACTCGACCTCCAGTACGCATTCGGTATCGCGGTGCTACAGGCGCTCCGAGACGTCGTTCTCGATATGCAGTCGTTGGATCCGTACTTCGAGGACATCCAGAATGCGCGTGAGCAACCCCCCAGTTCGGAGGACTGAAGGGTGGCCAAAGAGAGCGGGCCGTTCGACGATGTCGATGAGTCAGTAGTCTGGATCGCCGATTCCGGCCTGTTCATCGCGTGCGGACGACAGCAGAACAACAAGTATACCGCACTCGAACGGTTTTCACGTCGACACGACATCACATTCGTAATTCCCGAGCGTGTCTACGCCGAACTTGGCGGTGCACCGGACCGCAGCACTCCTGGACAGACCCCCATCAATAGCGCTATCGACGCTGGGTGGGTGACGGTTGCTGCGGACCCGGACTACACGGAAAGTACAGTTTCGCGCGTGATGGACGATATTCGGGCGTTCATTGCTACCTCGTCGAACCGTGACGAGGATCAAATCGAGAAGGCAGATACAGCGTTTGGTGCCGTTGCCGTCGACTGCTTGACCAACGGTGATGCAGAGTCCGTCTCAGTCATCACAACGGATACCGATGTAGGGGAGGGAGTCGTTGCGTCTCTCACCGCAAATGGCTTCGAAGACCGTGTCCAATTCGTAGATGGATTTGAGCTGATTGACGAGGTCTCCTGAATGAGTCAAAAAGCGAAGATACATCTCTAGTCCACGACGGATCAGATCAAACCGACGACGGGATTGGTTCCAGCTTTGCTGAGGCCGCCGCTAGCTGCTCTCTGTTGTGTGCGCCCTGCGGGGCGAGGGCGCACTTTGTGTACCCCTGAGCACCCGTGAGAAAACAGACAACACTCGACGCTGACCGATTTCATCGACCAACCCAGAAACAAGACCCGCAGAGCAAAGCGGCATTGCTCGAACGGGCCCCTGAATACGCACGGACAGTCGACCTCGACGTCGACGTTCCCTTGATCGACTGGAAACTCTCCGAGCGAGCAAAGCGCTGTGCGGGCTGTTGTGAGTACAACCACCTCACCGAACAGATTACGATCACACTTGCCTGGGCTGCCTACGAAGAATACGGTTGGGCGGAGTTCACCGGGACGATCAGACACGAACTCGTCCATGCCTGGGAGTTCCAACACTTTGGCGAATCCACGCATGGAACACGATTTCTCCAGAAAGTCCGTGAAATCGATGCACCACGCTATTGTCGGCCGTTCACGGAGGCTCGCCTCCAGCTCGTCTGCACCAACGAAGACTGTGACTGGCACCTCGATCGACACCGGGTCTCGAAGTCAGTGACCCACCCCGATGACGGCTACCGATGTGGTCGCTGTGAGAGTCACTATGCGGTCCGGCACATCGACTCTGGTGCGTGTTGGCAGACGAACGACGAGTACGAACGTGTTCGAGAGTGGTTGGGGAAGGATTGGTAGCGCACGGCCAGCAGTCTCACGGCAGAGCCTTCCGCCTCAAGGAGTGAAGATTATCGACATCCAGTCGGAAGCACGACGGGTTTGACCGGAGAGGCCGACTGATATCACGGTGTGGCAGTGGCCGTATCACCAGCCTCTGGATCGAATGGAAGGTTGATCACGAGTTCGTCGAACCAGACGATTGGACGCTTACTCTGTCCATCTTCCTCGAAGAAGACGATGCCCAGTTGGGCGAGTCGGCTGAGCTCCGCATGGACATTCTTCACGTCTCGGTCAACAATTCGGGCGGTCTCGTTGATGCTGGGTGGCTCTTCCTGGCGGATGGCTTCGATAAGTTCGAGGACGCGTGGCGTCAGCGTCTCCATGAGGTCGTCATAGCTGGAGAATGAGAGCGCCGGTGTGGAATCCACCGCATCGTCCTGTTCGAGCGCCTCGATCCCGTCGGTGATGTCGTCGTGGAACTCACTGGACGACTTCACAGTCACGACAAGCGTTGATTCGGCTCGAAGCTGTTCGCGCTCCATCGGGTGTAGCGGTGGCGTGGTATCATTCATGGGTATCACCGTCGTGTGATGGCCTCACTTGACCTCGAACTGGGGTTTTGGGATCTCGCTCCAGAACCGGTCCCACAGTTCGACCATCCCGGGGAACGTGATGATATCTGGATCGAGGTCCGGTGCAACGTGCAGTTCGTGCCCTTTCGTATCTTCGTGTGAGTTATCGTACCGACGAATTGTCCCATCTTCAAGCGTGCGGGGCGGGTCCGCCTCCGTCGCGCCGTAGTGGAGCTTGTAGGCCCATCCAGACGGGTATGCGTCACGATCTGTCCGCATGCAGAACACGCGGATGACGGTCTCGTCTGGGTACTTCCTCCCCTCGGTCACGCCATCGAGGTCGTCGCCGGTCAGTGAGACCATCCTCGGCTATTGGTACACAGGCCAATGATATATGACTATTGGTCGAAAAACCAATATCCGTTTTCACACCTCTATACTCCTCGTATTCCGCTACACCAATTTGACTGCGTCCAGATATCGAATTGAGTGAGCGAGCGACGACACCCCCCAGTTTGTTGGTGCCCCGCGAGGGGCGCGGGGCACATCGATCGGTGTGTCCTGAAATATGAATGTCGAAGACAGACAATCCTCTTGCCAGACTTCAGTTCACGAATCGTGTCCGAAAGCGCGCCCAGTACGAGGCCTTCGAGTACACGCTCACTCCTGAGGGTGTCCAGGTGCGAAACGGTAGCCACACAAATCCCGAGGACCACGAATATCTCGTTACCGTTCGGGATGGCCTCCCCACACACTGCACCTGTCCAGCGGATGCCCGCTTCGAGGGAGCCTGCAAACATCGAGTTGCCGTTGCCATTCGCACACCGATCCTCGATGCAGCGACGACCCGCGTCGCAGCTGATGGTGGAACTACTCGATCAGACGAGCATCCCATTGGGGACAAGACGACCTCCGGCGATTCCTCTGGGACTTCCAATACAGACCCAGAAGAATGCGAGGAGTGCTTCGAGGACTTCCCCTGCTGGGAGTGTGTGAGAACTGGTAAGAAGACACTCCCCGAGTAATCGAAACGATACCTTCAGACGTCTCTTCTTATATCAGCATACAGTAAGGAGGCGCATAGATATGACTCAGCTGCTTCCCAGATAGTTGCGTCTTACTTTCCAAAAACGCATGATGGCGGTGGAATCTTTAGGTTTATATCCCACCCATTCACCAGATCAGTTGTACTCGTCGCGTTGCGGTCAATTCCATCATCGGGTGGGGTTCGACGCAAAGTGACTTCATGAGTAGCAACTATGTCAGAAGATGACACAGACGCTGCAGATTCGATGTCGAGTCGTCGTTCGATCAGTCCATCCGTCCGCACAGTTCGGTGGTCACTGCTCACTGGATTTCTCCTGAGTGTCGTCGCTGTCGATCCCGTCTTGGCCCAGTCAGTCGGGAACGACTTCTGCTCGACTGATATGGCAGAAACCGTCCGCAACATCTTCACCATCATCCAGTTCGGTGGGCCCCTGCTCGGAGGGACGATCTTCCTTGGTGCGACGGTTGCAACGCCAGCCGTCCGACGTGCAGATCTGAAAAAGGAGATCAAGGAGATCCGGAATCAGGGTCTCATCTGGGGAGTGATCGTTGCGCCCCTGGCAACGGTGATCCTGCAGTTCCTCCTGAACAACGTCGTTGCAGGTGGGGCAAGTTGCGGCTTCTGAAGCCCCTCGCCGGTGGGTTTGGAGTGAGCGTCCTCGTGTTCGTGACGCTCGTCTCGACAGTGACTGCGACGACCGTCCATGCACCTGCATCACGATCACCACCGAATCAGACTGACCACGGACTCTCGAACGAAACGTTTCATGTCCTCTGGTCGGGCGACCAAGACGACTTTGTCTCACCGGCAAACGCGACTGGCCCGACAGAGCGATCCCCGATGGCCGTCCTCGCGAACGGGACGGACATCCCACTCGATGAACCACCGGCTGCTGTCGAGCAGTGGAATCGAGGCGACCTCGGTGACTTTCCGAGCAGTGGTCGAAATCAGTCTGTCCATCCACCGAATGCGACCCTCACGGACGGGACGTTCCTCGAGGATGCAACGGCGAATATCTTCGCCGTCCAACCCTCGACACGCGCCCGCATTCAGGAGGGTGACCAACCCTTGTACGTTGGTCCGTCGGGATCCCTCCTGGGGACGGTCGATTATCGCCTCGAAATCGAAGAGCCAACAGCAATGTTGGGTGAGCGGGACTTCTGGAAACTCCAGTCCCACGAGGTTACTGAAGTACGCCTCCTCGTCGACGGCGAGGTTCTAACTCGCCAGTCTGGCTCACAGCGAGTCACTGTCCCATTCGAGGATCTCGATACCTATCGAAGTGAGAATCTGACGCTCACGCTGGAAGCAGATATCCAGGCTGATCTGATCCACGTGATGGAGTACTGCAATCAGTACAACCGGTACGGCAGGGCCTGTATCGATTTCGACCGCGAACGAGAATCGGATACAGAGACACTCACAGTTCGAGACTCACGCAATGTGACCGTCTACGATCTGTATATCTCCGGATTTCGCACGAGGTATCCCGATGGCGATCTGGGCCTCGTCGTCTACAAGAATTACCCGTGGCTGGGACACGAACTCCCGAATGGTGAGGTCCACGGCGTGTGGCGCTTCTATAGCGCTCGCGACACGGAGTGGGATTCACTCGTAACGTCGAGCGAAGACGGCCAGAAACGAATCCCCTCGCCAGCACAGCCACTGCAGGTGTCGGCTTACCCGATCGAGACTGGGCCGACTCCATCACCACGTGCGAACGTAACGATCCTCGAAACCTACGGCGAGCAAACCCAACCGGGGACGCTCCCCGACGCGATCAACCTCGATACACTCACGGAACCATACACGGCGAGCTTTGGAATCGCGACACGAACCAAGACCGATCGGGATCCCGACCCGGTGGTCGCAACGGGCCTGGTCCGCGGTGTAACAGCCGAGCGGGACTTCTCGTCGTTCGAGGCGATGGAACTCTCCGAGAGCAACTTCACACTTGAAATCCTCGACCGGGATGCATCGACGATTCGGGTCAAGGCGACACTCCGATCGAATGCGACCGGAGACCCAGTTGCAACCAGTGACCGGGATGGATACGTGATCATCGGAGGTGAGCGGTTCAACACCACGAAAAACGGAACGGTCATCACGACGCTGCCACGTGGCGATGGTTCGATCGCCGGGCGATACGTCCCGAGTTTCTGGTGGCGGGAAACGCCGGGCTACTTGGCCGACTCGGACGCAGTCTATGCTCGTGGAACCGTTTTGGAGTGGTTCGCGACGCTGTTTCGGTTCGCCGTTCCAGTGTCGCTGTTTCTGGTCGGTGTGTATCTCATCGATCGGATCACTGGATGGCGTGTCTGGCCACCGTGGAGGGGTGTCTAGATGCAGGAACCATCTGGACGTGCTCACCTCTCTCGTCGGTCATTCGTTCGCCTCGGGGCCGTAGGTATCCTCACGAGCGCTGCGGGCTGTCTTGGTCCGGATGAGACAAATACAGAGTCCGATCAGGGCGCTCGTGAAGAGAATCTGGCAGGCCAGAGTTCGCTCGTGGAGGCAATCGAGTTCGAGGGCCAGGACCTCGTCGTCCAACTCGTCGACAATCACGACATCTCGAAGTTGAATCTCCTCGATCCAGAGGGGAGTCTCTACACGTCGGCGTCGGTCGCGACAGGAGAGACGACAGTGCGGCTGCAGATTATCGAAATCCAGTCCGTTACTCATGACTATTCACACTACACACCCGGCGAACACGAGCTAGCACTCATCTCAGATGGATCGATCAACGATACAGTGGCGATCGATCTGGAACCGTCGCTGGAGATTACGGACGTTCAGCAGTATCGAGATGGGGAATATGATGACGATTACGGCAAACTAGTAATCACGGTTCACAACAGCGGGACTGGTCCAACTTGGGTATACGATATTGCCTATTCTGCGTCTCCAAACTTCGCAGCAGATGGGGATCTCGCGGAGAGTTACCGATATCCAGTTTTTACCGCCCCGGATGAATCACGTGATCTGTCGATCCCACCTGGTGAAAGTCAACAGTACATTCCGGTCAATTACCCGCTCCACTTCCCATCAACGGTACAGCAAGGCTGTAATCTGCAATCCTCTCAGATGGATGTTCTCGTTGGCGGTGCCAACGATCAGACTCTCCGCGCCCGAATTGGCCTTCACCCAGATGGAGATGTAGCTGCCGTGATCCAGCATGACTGGTATGCCTGTACGGCAGTAGAAGCAGAGTTCGTTGAGGAGCAGAACGATGGTTGATCTGAGTGCGCTAGGCGATATAATCGTCCAAGCAATTCAGGACGCCCTCCGGGCCCTTTTCGAACCGATAACTAAGATAATTGAGGACCACGGATCTCAGCTAGTTAAGGAAGTAGTCGGCACACCACATCCGAACTCCGTCTTTGGGCCACCGACGAACGAAGCGTGGCCGGCGATCTACAACTACTACTGGGAGAACATGGTCCCACTGGCACTGTTTCTCTGGGCAGTCTCAATTGGCTTGGTTATTTTCTTCGAGATGACGAGCCATCTCTTCAGTAGCTACCATCGAACGAAACTCAAGAAACGAGCCTTCACCGGCCTCCTCGGCATTCTCATGTGGTGGTGGATTGCTGCACTCTCACTTCGGTTCATGAGCGCACTCGCGGAGATTATCGTCCCCACACTTACGGATATCGCACTGTTCGAGACGCTCTCGTTCAGTACGATGGGCGTACTTGGTCTCGTTCTCACACTCTCTGCAGACCTCGTTCTCTTCGTGTTGATCGCACTCATCTATCTCGCCCGCGAAGTCGTCCTCTATCTGTTCGTCCTGATGATGCCGATCTTGATCGCACTCTGGGTACCGGGTGTCGGGCCATTCACGCTTGTCTCTCGCTTCGTGAGCCGACTCTCAGGATTCTACGTCCCGTTCCTGTTCATGACGATCCCGGTCGCGATCCTGTTCCGACTTGGCGAACTCCTCGGATCGAGTTTCAGCCTCTCGATGGCCGGCTTTGGCCAGTGGCTGACGGCCCTGATTATTCCACTGATCGCAGTTCTCTCACCACTGGTTCTGTTCTGGCAGGCTGGGGCCATATTCTTCGTCGCTGATCGTGCCTCCCGACGACTGTCGGGATCACAGGCTCGAAACCGAGTCACCAAAACGCGCGATGTTGGCTCGCGTACGGCCCACGGGACGAGAAACTTTTCGCGTGGTATGGGCGGGAAGCCAGCGATCAAACCCGACGGACAGTACGTTCTCGACTCCCGTGAGTCGCGCGCTCACGCTGCAGGGAAACAACTCGCTGGCGCGACACAGCGATTGCAGAGTACCTCTACTACACGTAAGGGTGGTGGGGGTGGTAGCGGTGGAACGACTGGTTCTGGTGCCAATCGTGGCCAGGGCCCCGACGACCATACTCCGAATTCAGACGCTGGCGACTCGACCACGACTACTTCGAGTCCACCCGAGACAGCCGACCAAACTCGGCAAAACAAATCGACGAACTTCGAGACACTCCGTGATCGAGACCGTACCCGAACGCGACGTTCTCGATCCAGCAATGACAGCGACGGCGACGACGACCGACCACGGTACATCAACTAATGGCAGATACTCCGCACTCCGATCCATCGAAACGCATTCCGAAATCACTCAACACTGACGCGAACCTCATCGGCAGCTACAGTCTGGCCGACGTTGCCGTGGCGCTCTTCCCGGGCGTCCTCGTCGTCCTCTGTACGCAACTTCTCTTTCCCACAGCAGTCCTTGCCGGCTATTCGATCCAGACGCTGACGCTCCCGATTGCTGGCGTCGCGATCACGATTGGGGCGATATTCGTCTCGCTGACACCGAATTATACGAACAGTCTCGACTGGATCCAGACGGTGATCGGCTTCTATTCGAACGACACCGAACTCGAACACGACGAGGCGAAGGAATATACACAGGTCGAACGCATCCACCCAGATCAGAATGCCATAGAGCGGACTGACGGAGCGCTCGTCGGATTGATTCAAGTCGAGCCACCCAACATGGCACTCGCTACGGGAGCGGAGTGGGCACAGAAAGCAGACGCCTTTCAGGATTTCCTGAACACGGTCGTCGAATTCCCGATTCAGATCTACTCAACGACGCGGGACTTCCCCGTCGAGGAGTACCTCGCACACTACGAATCACGACTCGGCGATGACGATGTGAAGGCCAATCCGCAACTCGCCGCGTTGATCGAGAACTATATCGAGTGGTACGAGACCGATCTCGAACAACGCCAGATGACGATCCGAGACCACTACGTGATCGTCACGATTGCGCCTGAAGAAGTACAGTTCGAACACGAAAGCCTCGTCGGGAAACTCGCTCGGGTACCCCTCCTTGGAACCCTCGTTCGCGTCTGGTTAGCGCCATCCCGAAACGAACAGCGCGATGCCATGTTCGGAACGCTCGAACAGCGGGTCAGCCGGGTCGAACGCGGTCTTCGTGAGATCGAAGATTGTGGGGCGCGGGCAGTCCCCGCGACAGAAGCTGTTGAACTGCTGGCGTCCTTCTGGGCTGGTGAACAGATCGAGTATGGCGACCCGGAGAAAGCCTTCCAGGTGCGCTCAATTCTCGACGCTGAGAGGGCAGTCCAATGAGCAGCGATATCGAACACACTGTGGGCGACGAGGAATCCGAACAGCAGTCTGAGACAGACGCAGAGGCCCAATCGGTCGAACAGGAGAAATCCGATGCTGGAAGTGCAGACCACGCTGATGAACCCGAGGCAGACACAGACGATACCTCGCCGTTCTCGGTAACTCACGACACTCCCAACGCTCCACTTCAGGAAGAGACAGACGTTCATTCGTCGATTATCGCACCGTCGGCAATCGAGAAGACGCCGGGTGCGATTCGAGCGGGCAACCGATGGCTCCAGACACAGTGGATCGGCGAGTTCGCGGATGCGCCAGCAGATGGCTTGCTCGAAGCGCTCTATTCGACGGGTGAAACCCGGCGGACGGACATCTCGATGCATCTCGATCCGCGGGATACCCAGAGTACACTCGATTCGCTGGAGAATCAGTTAGAGGATCTTGAAGCCGAATTCGAGTACCTCTCCGAGAAGCACAGAGCCAGCGCTCGTGGTATTCAGAAAGATCTCGAAGATCACCGCGAGCTGTACGACGTGCTTCGGAATACGTCGATGCGGGCCTTCGACGTCTCGATGTATCTCACTACTGGTGCTGGCGAACGAGACGAATTGGAGACCGACGCTGTTCGGAAAGCGACGCGACGTGCGCCAGCAAACCTGACACCCGTCACGCCACGATGGGCACAGACGGAATCGCTCGTTTCTGCGAGCCCCATCGGTGTCGACAAACTCGACGAGTCACTGGACGCCAAGACGCCGATGCTCGCCGGTGCTGTCGGGGCGATGTTTCCCTTTGTTTCGGGATCGTTCGCCGAACCGGGCGTCGAGTACGGCACCTACGCACTGAACGAGAGCCCGCTCATTCTCGATCGATTCAATCGGGAGACGGGCTACTGTACGATGGTCATCGGGCAGTTGGGCGCAGGGAAATCTTTTTCGACGAAACTGCAACTGCTCAGGCGAGCGATGTACGATTCGGAGACGCTGATCGTCATGCTCGATCCGATGGAGGGCTTCGCGGGTGTGAACGAAGCCCTCGGTGGCGAGCGGATTACGGTGGGTGGTCGGCGTGGGTTCAACCCGCTCGAACTGCAGTCGACCCCACAGCATGTCCTAGATCGAGTTCCCGATCTGGACCCGTGGGCCGAACAGATTAGCTGGGTACTGACCTTCTGTGATACCTTCTTCACCCACATCGCCAACAATCCTCTTGAGGAGCGTAAGCAGACACTCAGGCGTGCGGTGCAGGAAGCCTACGAACGGCAGGGAATCACGCGCGATCCGAAGACTCACCATCATGAGTCGCCAACCATCCGAGACGTAATCGGCGTTCTCGAAGATATGCTGGACGATCCAGTCTCATTTGGCTATCCGACAGCCAGCGAGCAGGAAGGTGTTCGGGAGGATGCCCAATCTTTGCTGACGGATCTTCGCCCATCGTTCCGGCCGGATGGCGACCTCGCGAACCTTGCCCAAACCACGGAATTCGATTTGGACTCGAAGGTACTCTATCTAGACTTACATCAGGAAGAAGGAGCTCGTGGTCGGACGGAGACGAGTCTGATGATGTCCGTCCTGTTCAATGCTGTCTACGAGCGGGCAAAACAGACGGACAAACGGGTCGTGTTCGTCATCGACGAAGCCCACTACCTGATGAACGATGCGACCTCACTGGAGTTTCTGGAGATGGCTGTCAGGCATAGTCGTCACTACGACCTCTCTCTGCACTTCATCACCCAGACGGGTGGTGAGTTCACGCTCACACCGCAGGCACAGACGATCGCGAATCTATGTTCGATGACCCTGATTCACCGAGTGAACGAGGAAGCCGAGAAGCTGGCGGAGTGGTTTGGTCTCAGCGAGCGTGAGGTGAACTGGGTTCGTACGGCGAAGGCCGGCAACGATGACGATGGCTTCTCGGAAGCGTTGCTCGGGATAGATGAAGAGGGATGGTTCCCGTTGCGTGTTCGTGCGAGTGGGTTCGAGGCAGAGATGTTGGGATCGTAGTACGTAGGAGGCTATGAATTGTACTGATTGTAGATGGGTAAAACACACCTCGAAACGGGGCGGTCCGCTCTCGATAGTTGTTGCTGGCCAGCGCGAGCATCACACAGTTGGCGCTATCGGGCTAGGTTCGCGTCTTCCTCGGAGCCTTCAGCGGCATTGAAACGGCCGATCTGGATTACGGCGAGTTCTACGTCGTCGACAACAAGAGCGTTATCGCCTGGGAAGGGACCGTCGACTTCGACTCCCGACGAGTAGGCGACCTCAAGTCGACGTAGCTCAGCGGCGAAGACCAAGTCATGGAGTTCAACGCCCCCGTAACCGTCTGGTACCAGACCGTCGGGCTGGACTCGTTCGTCCATGTCATCGCAGGCGCGCTCCCGACCGGCGAGGACAACGATGCGACGATTGAGTTCAGAATTTTGGAGTTTGCGACTCTTCGCCGAATCTTCGGTACCGAATGCAGGCTAGTTTGAGAGAATTGATTCCGTTGGGAATTCTGATGGAAACATTACTCCCTGTGACTTACAGTATCTTCCGGCGAGTCGCGATCGGCATTTGTGACAACCGGAGAATGGGAGTGAGAAATTGAGATGAAACGCGTATATTGGCCGGTCGCAAAGGAATGGAAACTACCCACGTAGGTATTGCGCAGACTCAAAACCACCGATCACAAATTAAGACCTCTCCTTTAATTCAGGTCAGCATGTGTCCAAAACTGGGGCGAACCAAGGGACTGATGCTTACGATTATGGGTTTTCTCGAATCCATGTGCCTGAAGGAGTTCTGTAGCCCTCTCGTACTCAACATTGAGGAATACTGCGGTTGTACGTTCAAGTGTCTCTGCAGCACCCTGCAGAATCGTTGGTTCGTGACCATTTACGGTTAATTTGAGGAGATCAACGCTGTTGATATCGTGGGTTGAGCAGTAATCGTCTATCGTCGTGGCAGGAACATCAATTTCCGACTGTTTGTTATCTGCTGCGTCGCCGACTATTGATCGATACTCATCATCGGAGTTTGAGACATCAGCGTCAGCGACCTTGTGCTCGGCGACAGAATCGGCCACCTGAAATGTAAGTTGATCTTTCGAACCATCCGATATAGCCATGTTATGTGAAGTAACTCTGTTACTGTATCCGTGAGAATCAATGTTTTTCTCCAGTGACCGGAAGTTCAGCGGTTCGGCTTCGAAGGCATGGATGTGGCCGTTGTCCAATCGGGATGCTGCTTCAACTGTGTACTCTCCTGTTGCGGCACCGACTTCAATTATCGTGTCGGTACCAGATAACATGTCGAAGAATCGCTCGTGAGAACTGATGAAGTTGCGGCACCAACGCGCTTGAGATGCGTCATTGTTCGGAATGTACCACTCGAAATCATGCCAATCGGCACGGTAAATATCATCTGATGGCGTTATTCGTGGTTTTTCCGAGAGATGTGGAAGAAGCGACTGCAGCCGTTTAAACAATCCCATACTGTGGGATTGATACGGTCGTATAATAAAATGATGGTCAGAGAAGTCCAATATATCGAAGCGAATCATTGCTACGTGAGTCTATCTACAGACCCCTACGTATCATGCGATAGAGATGGCCAAACTCGCAATCAAATATATTATTAAAAATAAACATAATTGAAGTATATATAACCACTCCTGAAAATATGAGCGTCATCAGACTCAGAACACTTTGTGTTGAGAGAATATGCCAATTTATTACACCGACACAAAACGCCATTATTATACTACCCAAAAATGGGTATAGAGCACTCTTGAATATATCCTCATACCTCACATTTGTTATGAGTTTGATGAGGTGTAAATTCATGGGTAAAGTGACGAAAGAGCTACCAACTATGACGAAGGCGACACCTTCAACTCCAAACATCTGCGCAGCAGGGTAGATAGCGATGACAATGAGAACGACCTTGACGAACTGCATTTTGGCTCCGAGATCGGGATGTCCTGTGGAATTGAACACAGGTCCTACGCTTGCGCCAAATGCGCGAATCCCACCCCATACAGCTAATATCTGCATTACGGATACCGCAGATTGCCACTGATCTCCAAGTATTACGGGAACGAACTGTGGAGCGACGACTACGATGCCAGCTGCCATTGGAAATGCTACTATCGTCGATAGCTGGACGGTCCGCAGAAACCCCTTACGAAGCTTCTCCATATCGTCCTGTACCTTCGAGAGAGTGGGGAAGGCCACGCGTGAAATGACGTGTGTGACCTCTGTCGCCGGCGCATTTGAAAAACGGTATGCAAGTTGATATAAACCGAGGGAACTTGCAGCAAAGAACCAGCCGACGAAAGCATCGTCACCCTGTCCATAGAGGAAAATTAAAACAGCGGACGCAAACATCCACTTTCCAAATCCGAACATCTCCTTCCCGTACTCGAGATCAAATTCGATGCTGGGACGGTAATCGTGGATACCGTACGAGAGTGCGAATTTGACGAGATTCATGGCGACGATACCGAATACGAGGGCCCAGACACTCTGGAATAGGAGAGCGAAAACCACCGCTACAACGAGATCACTTGATCGGCCGCCGACCTGATATATGAATTCTCTATGGAAGTTTAGATTCTTCTGGAAGTAGACCACAGCGGGGTTCTGTAGCCCGAGAATTAGCGGCGACAGACCGATGACTTGAATGAGGGGTTTAGCTTGTGGTTCACCGAAGAACACAGCGAGATGTGGGGCTGCGAGATACGCGGTACTCGCAATTACAATTCCGCGAAGGATTTTCATTACCCATGCTGTGTTGAGGTAGGCGTCTATTTCGTCGTCTTCGTGCTGTATCAGCGCCTCGTCGAACCCGAGTTGAGAGAATTGCCGTAGTGCGGCGATAGAGAGCAGTGCGATACCGAGTAATCCAAACGCAGCCGGTGAAAGCACGCGAGCAAGAATGACAACCTTTAGTAACTGGAGAACACGGTCGACAATGTTGATTCCCCCGACCCAGATGCCACTTTGAACGGCTTGCTCTGCTGTTGACCCACCTTCAGTTAGACGCCCATAAATAGAACGAAACCATTCAAACACTGGACTTGATTCTCACTATTCGTTATTGAATACTTCGTTCTCTGATTCGACCGTAATGGTTTTGCATCTGAATATTCTAGGCTCCGGAACGATTAAGCCACGAAGCATTCGGCGTACCCGTAACACTAATGTACTGCACTTAGCTTGAAACAACAAGAAGCCAACCCTACTGCTATCGACAATCAAAATGAATAAATATATAAGCTATTTGGACACTTTTGGTCGATCGGCTGGGCAGAAAATTCGGAACGTACGTTCTTCAATATGGCAATATAAGTGGGATCGAAGGTTCAAAAACCGCTTCTTCAATTCTCGAAAGGAATACGACAGCTACGCAGTTGAGTTCGAGCAAAAATCTGTCTCTGATATCATTGAACAATCGTCGGATGAGTTTGCAACTCTCACTAGTTCGGGGAAGTGGGGTGGTATCGGAACTAAAATTGGCAAACGGTACTACACACTTGTACGCAAACTCAAACCGGACGTAATCGTTGAAACTGGTGTTTGTAACGGTGTTTCGACACTATGTACCCTTCTGGCATTGGACGAAAATGACCACGGAACTCTCTACTCTATTGATTACCCGTACTATGCGGATGTTCCATTGAGTGAATTCCGCGACGAAACGTTTGAAGATTTCGGGGGTGCTGCAATTCCGAGCGACAAGGAACCGGGGTGGATAGTTCCAGATGAGTATCAGTCTCAGTGGGACCTTCGGATCGGGAAGAGTCAACGAGAATTGCCACAGTTAGTCACGGAACTGGAATCAATTGACGTGTTCATTCACGATTCAGAACATTCGTTGCCGTGCATGTTATTCGAATATGATCTTGCCTGGGAATGGTTTGGTTCGAACGGCATAATCCTCTCGGACGATATTGATTGGAACGGTGCATTCGATTCGTTTGCATCGGCCAGAACTGCAGAATCCGGTCAAATCACGTCTAGTGTTGGATATCTAATAAAAGGTGGTGTGAAATGACTCGCTCGGTACCGACTTTCGTTTTGGGTATTGACGGTGCGACGTTTCGACTACTTGACCTTTGGATCGATGATCTACCGAACTTCTCGAAGCTCTTAGAAGATGGATTCGCCACTGAACTCCGGAGTTCTACACCGCCTGTAACCAGTCCCGCATGGCGTTGTTATGCGACCGGAAAAGATCCCGCCAGTATCGGCGTTTACTGGTGGCGGCAATTGGACCGTGAATCTCAACGGTTCGTGTCGGCCGACGACATCCCGTTGACAAGCAAGTGCTACTGGGAGTTCCTTTCTGACGACAAACGTGTTGCGGTCGTTGGAGTTCCGCTGAATGCACCACCGAGACCGCTGAATGGGTATCTCGTCTCAGGTGGCCCATTCGCCGACCAAGATGAATACACATATCCGGCGGCATTTCAGTCGACGCTAGAATCAAAATTCGATTACCAACTCCATCCTGACGTGTATCCTTCTATCGAGAATGCACGTGATCGAGAAATCATATCTGACTTCGAAAAAATGCTTGACCAACGGTTCGACTTGATCGAGTGGTTCCTTGATGAGAAATCACTCGACCTGGTGAACCTGACGCTGTTCTATATCAATGTGTTACAGCACAAAGCTTGGGACGCACCGGAGGTCAAGCACCTCTGGAAGCGGATTGATGAGAGACTGGGCACATTGTTGAATCGGGATATAAACGTAATTATCCACTCGGATCATGGACTTCACGAAGTCGAGCGGGTATTCTACCTGAACGGATGGCTGAAAGAGCAGGGCTATCTCTCAGTCGACCCGCCCGCAGAACCGAGTGTCCACGATCGGCTTTTCGATACGGCAAAGTCCGTTTTGGAGATGGTGAAAATGAAAGCCACGCTGAAACGCGTGCTCCCGGAGTCTACCGTTGACACGGTTCGGCCTGACTCTCGACGCCGACTCATGGACACAACCGAGTTTGAAACGAGGGTGGACTTCGAGAACTCACGCGCGATAGCTTCCCCGCAGGGGCCAGTGTACATACTTGACGCTGATTTGGAAACACGTACAGAACTACGTGATCGACTTTTCGATGTGACTGACCCGGAGACAGGTGAAGCAGTCTTTGCCGACGTGAAACCTGCTGAGGAAGTTTACGCCCACCCCATCCCAGATGCAGCACCTGATCTCCTCGTGGAGTGGAATGACGGATTCGAGATTAAAGATATTCACTCTGAAGATCCAGAACGAATATTTGGCCCCCCATATGGAGTATTGGCTGATAATGAACCAACTGGTATTCTACTCGGCTCTGGCCCGGATATTACAGCTAAAGAGGTTTCTAATACACCTCTCCTGTATGATCTGGCTCCGACATTTCTTCACCTTCACGACGAACCTATTCCCGAAAGCATGGATGGGTCAGTACTGTTCGACATATTTGCGGACGACTCAGAGGCTAGTGCGCGTTCGGTACGAACAACAGAAGGTGAGGAATTTAACGGGGTGGATCAAGACAGAGAAGGATCTGCGGTCAGCGATAGATTGAGGGATTTAGGATATCTGGAATAGCGATGACATTTGCGTATAGTAGTACGCAAAGAGATATACCATTACCATTCCAAAACGCCCTCATGTCGGAGATTCCTTTATATGACGTAAATAACGTCATTGGAGACGAGATTGTCGACGGTATCCGCGAGGTTTTAGATTCGGGGTGGCTGACGCTAGGTCCGAAGACGACAGAATTCGAGGAGACGTTCGCTGCCGTCCACAAGACGGACGAGGGTGTCGCCGTAAACTCCTGTACGTCCGCGCTCTATGCTTCGCTTCGAGCGCTGGGAATCGGTAATGGCGACACAGTCGTTGTCCCTGCGATCACATTCGCTGCTACTGCCAACGTCGTGCGACTGCTCGGCGGCGACGTGATCGTCAGTGACGTGACCGAGACCGGTAACCTTGATCCGGATAGCCTCCGACAGATTCTTGAGCGACGAACCGATGTCCAAGCAGTCCTCCCAGTCCACCTCTACGGACTCCCCTGTAACATGCCGGAGATTATCGATGTCGCCGACGAGCACGACATTGCGGTCATCGAGGACTGCGCGCACGCGCCAGGCGCGTCGGTCGACGGCAAGCCGGTCGGATCCTTCGGGGACGCCGGCTGTTTCAGTTTCTACGCGACCAAGAACATGACGACGGGCGAGGGCGGCATGGTCGTCACGAACGACGCGGACCTCGGCGAACGTGTCCGACAACTCCGGAACCACCACCAGACGAAATCACCTGACGAGAAGAAACAGAACTGGGGGTACGACGTGGATGGACTGGGGTTCAATTTCCGTATGAGCGAGTTCCAGGCTGTGATGGGACTGAGCCAGCTCAAGAAACTCGGAGAGATGACTGAAAGCCGACAGCGGGTGGCGCGTCGATACCGAGAGGCGATAGCGACCATCGATGGACTGTCTTGGTATGGTAACGATCCAGAGAAGGACCACGTTTTCCACCTGTTCGTCGTCCACGTCGAAGACGAATATCCACTGACCCGTAACGAATTGTACGATCATCTCTCGACGAATGATATCGTCACGGGTGTCCACTATCCGCCCATTCCGGAACTCACGTACTACAATGGCGTGGAGGGTGAGTACGAGCGGGCAATGCGTCTCTACGACCGAATCCTATCACTCCCGATGTTTCCGGACATGGACAACTCGACGCAAGACCACGTAATCGATGCGCTCAGAACTCCTCAATAATTATGGCTCCAACTGTCGGTCACTTCGTCAAGAACTATCTTCCCCTCACGCAGACGTTCGTTTATCGCTACTTGACGAGTCACTCCACCTATGTGCCGTTTGTCTGTGGAATCCGGAGCGAGAATACGGATCGGTTTCCCTTCGAGCCCCGGTACGTATTTATGGACAAATCCAGATTCGATCCACGATTCTGGGTCTACGGCGCGCTCGCGAAGTTCGATCTCTTTGGCCTTGAGAACACGCACTATCGGAATGTGATTGACCGCACTGATCCGGACGTGCTCCACGCCCACTTCGGACCACGCGGTGTGGAACTGGAAAAATATCGCCGCGACAATCGGCCGCTCGTGACGTCGTTTTACGGTTATGATGCCTCTCAACTCGTCGAAGGCGACGATTCGATGCGTGCGAAGTACCAGAAGCTATTCGCCAAGGGGGATCTATTCCTCGTGGAGGGGCCGGCGATGCGACAGAAACTCCTGGCGCTCGATTGCCCGGAGGAGAAGATCGCTCTCCAGCGGATCGCGATTGACACCGATCGGATCGAACCCTGCTATCCTGACCTGAGCGATGGCCTTCAGGTACTGATGGTCGGTCGGTTTGTCGAGAAGAAGGGGATGCCTGACGGGATACGGGCCTTCGCTTCGGCCCTCGGTGACGTCGAAGGCGCGGAACTCCGAATCGTCGGAGGTGAGAGCGGCGAATACACGGAAGCGGACCTCCGAGAGATTGCGGCCGCCGAAGGCGTGAGCGACCAGGTTGTCTTCGCCGGATTCCTGCCGTACGAGGAGTATCTTGGAGCTGTCCACGAGTGTGACGTACTCCTCGCCCCGAGCAAACGAGCCGAATCGGGGGATTCCGAAGGTGGCGCGCCAACGGTTCTTCTGGAGGCACAGGCGAGCGGGAAACCGGTGGTCGCCACGACGCATGCAGACATTCCGTACGTAGTCGAAGATGGCATCGCCGGTCGGTTGGTTACGCCCGGAGACGTTGAATCACTCGCTGACGCACTCTGCTGGTGCCGGGACCATCCAGAACATCTCACTCGTATGGGTCGGGCCGGCCGCGAGAACATGAAGGCCCACCACAACGTCACGGAACTGGCACGCCAGCTTGAAACGCGATACGATCGACTTCTGTAGGAACAAGTGTTATGTCCGTCCGTCGAGTTGACCTTGTCGTGTGACGAATGAAGGGTTTAATTCTCGCTGGCGGTCGCGGAACGCGTCTGCGGCCGATCACTCACACCGGTCCGAAACAGTTGGTCCCCGTCGCGAACAAACCCGTCATTCAGTACGCGATTGAGGACCTCGTCGAGGCCGGTATCACCGACATCGGCATCGTTCTCGGGAACAAAGGACGGGAAGCGATCCAGGCCGCACTCGGCGACGGTGATTCGTTCGGCGTCGATATCACGTACATCGTCCAGGGTAATCCGCTCGGACTCTCCCACGCGGTCGGCTGCGCCCGGGACTTCGTCGGTAACGACGACGTGGTTGTCTATTTGGGTGACAACATACTCAAACAGGGCATCTCCGAGTTGGTCGAGGACTTCCGAAACGGTGACTTCGGTGCCGGAATCGCACTCCAGTCGGTCGATCGCCCCGAGCAGTTCGGCGTTGCCGACGTCGACGCCGACGGGGGGATTACACGGTTGGTCGAGAAACCGGACGATCCGCCCAGCAACCTCGCACTCATCGGTATTTACGTGTTTTCGTCGGCAGTCTTTGATGCGATCGAGGACCTCAAACCGTCTTGGCGTGGTGAACTGGAGATCACCGACGCCATTCAACTGCTCCTCGAGCGCGGACATGAGATCGACTCTCACATCGTCGAAGGTTGGTGGAAAGACACCGGAAAACCAGAGGACATTCTCGAAGCGAACCGTCTCGTGTTGAACGACGCAACAGCGTCCGTAGACGGTACGGTAGACCCCGACGCGGAGGTCAAAGGGACCATCGACCTCCATGAGACGAGTTCGATCCACGCCGATGCAGTCGTCCGTGGGCCTGTATCGATCGGCGCGAAATCCGAAATCGGTCCCGACACATACGTGGGACCGTACACCTCGATCGGTCCGGATACGAATATCAGAGGTGCACACGTCGAAAACAGCGTCGTTATGGGCGGTGCCGAAATTACCACGGATCGGAAGATCATCGATAGCCTCATCGGATATGGCGTCACCGTTGGGAGCGCGGAGAAGTTGCGACCCGATGGCAGCCGACTCGTCGTCGGCGAACACTCGAACCTGAGACTATGAGAATCATTACGCTTACCTGCGAGGAGTGTGGAACGATCGTCGCTGCCAACGAGCTTGAACAGCGCCGAGTGATGAAGTGTCCCGGCCTGGACTGTGAGTCCGTCCTCCGATTTGCTGATCTGACGGACGACGAGCGCCATCACTTCCTGAATAACCGCGGCCAGTACCGGATATGAACGTAGATCGGACACGCCTATCTGTCTCCAGTGAGTAGTGCTGACATGGACGTTCTCGTCACCGGTGGCGCGGGTTTTATTGGATCGAACTTTGTTCGCTATCTGTTGTCCGAAACCGACCACGCCGTAACGACAGTTGATATCCTCACCTACGCCGGTTCGAAGAATAATCTCGACGGGACTCTAGACGATCCTCGACACACCTTCGTTGAGGCTGATGTACGAGATGAGGGGGCGATGAGCGAGTTGGTCGCAAACGCCGACGCTGTGGTTCACTTCGCGGCCGAGTCCCATGTAGACCGGTCCATAGCGAATGCTACCCTGTTCGCCTCAACCAACGTCGTCGGGACACAGGTACTGCTCGAAGCAGCCATCGACACAGATCTGGAAATGTTCCTACAGGTATCGACTGACGAGGTGTACGGAGAGATTCTGGAAGGTGAGTTCGGCGAGTCCGACCCTCTTGAACCCCGAAATCCATATGCGGCGACCAAAGCCGGTGCCGATCTCTTGGTGCAAAGCTATGCGACGACGCATGGACTACCCGTCGCGATTACCCGCTCGTCGAATAACTTCGGACCGCGCCAACATCCCGAGAAACTCATCCCAAAGTTGATTACGAAAGCCGCTGCTGGAGAGTCATTGCCGATCTATGGTGATGGCTCGAACGTTCGCGAGTGGATCTACGTCGAAGACAACTGCCGGGCACTGACCCGCGTTCTAGAAGATGGCGAGCCCGGTGAAATCTATAACGTCGGGAGCGGTATCGAGCGCTCTAACCTCGAGGTCGCCCGGGCCGTCGTTGACGCCGTCGGTGCGTCCGAGGAACTCATTGAATTCGTCGAGGATCGGGCGGGACACGACCAGCGGTACGCGCTTGATAGCAGCAAGATATGGGCGCTTGGCTGGGAGCCGAGGTGGTCATTCGATGAAGGGTTAGAGCGAACCGTCGAGTACTATAGATAACCGGTATCGCTTACTGAGAGAAACACCGTTCAAGGTCGTTAAGGTACGATGACGCTGAGCGGCGGTCGAAGAATGGTTGTCGAGTGCTACGTGGCCAGACTGCGGGTGCTGCTGCGCTGAAACGCGCAGCAGCACCCGCTAAACCCACATTTTCAGCCAGTCGAACGACTTGTAGATCGTGCTGTAGTCTGGGGGGTCGTCCCGATCTAAGCCGAGTGAGCCACGAACCCCGGCCAAATAATTCATTAGATTCGTCGTTTCACGGTAGCTGTGGGCATCTTCAAGCTGAAGACAGTGAAGAACGACATGCTTCCAGCGGGCTCGCCCGCGTGTTTCCCCAACGCTTGTTTGACTAATTGCTGACACTACTCAACGAACTTGAGGGGATCGACCTCCATAGGTAGGTCGAATTCTTCGGCTTCGTTCTTCTACTCCGTGATACCGCTTATTTGACCGCTATTCAACAGGGAACTGTAATCGGTCAGCATGTGTATCGAGGTCCTGGGGCCACGAAACCGTGTTCCTTAATTTCTTATTCAATCATTATTGTCTGAGTTGCTCAAGGTCAATCTCGCAACTCACCTCCAAGTATGATTCTTAACCACGGATTTCTATCCTGTCTCCCATCTCGAACTCCTTATCTTGTCTGGTGTCCGGTAAACTGGATATAGCTGAGACGACTGTAGCAACCGTCTCATCGGAGAGAACCGTACCAGCATCAATTCGTTCCAAAACCTTCATCTCAGGAGGGAAAAATCCTCTTTTATGTGGTAATCAAACTTAACAACACTGAACGAGACATGTCGGAGGCTTAAATCGAAAATCCGTCTTTGCAAGAATAAATAACATGAATACCACCAATGCACATACGGTAGGTTTTACTTGTCGGCAATTTACCAACAGTAGGAGACAGCGTGCTCGTATTCGTCACACTTGAAGATCTTTCTCGCACTGACGGTGGCGGTGTTGCCACACGAGAGATCGTTACTAGTCTGGGACGTGTCACGGAAGAACCCCTTGCAGTTATTTGTCCGGAACCGACGGAGACGTACGCGGATCGGCTGTCGGAGCAGGTCGACGAATTCAGGCACCTGCAGTCCGCCGGAGGATCCGGCCAGTTACAGTGGCATGCACGCGCCGAGTGGTCCACTCTCCGTCACTTGCGGAGCCTCCACCGAACAGAGCAGCTGTCGCTGGTCGTGACGCGAATGACGCCATCGACGCTGTTCCCGACACCGTACTGCTGGTTCAAGGAGGTACCACACGTTTTACTGGTCCGGGGTTGGGTGACGCGTGACCGCGAGACTGCCGACTCCTGGGTGGGTCCGGTCATCGAGCAACTCGTCCGGATGAACACGCGTCTGTCGACGGAGGTGTACGTCGCTTTCGAGGCACTCAGAGAGCGGTTGGCGCCGTATCGAAGTTCGAGACAGACGCCGGTGTCCGTCCTCCCGAATGCGGTCGATGCGGACCTGTTCACGCCGGGGGACGGACAGACAGCGCGGGAGGAAATTGATGTCCCCCGTGACGAGTTCGTCGTCGGATTCGTCGGAACGTTCTCCGAACGGCATCGACTCTCGACGCTACTTCGGGCGAGCGCCGAGGTAGACAATACTCATCTACTCCTGGTTGGTGACGGTCCGCGTCGGCGAGAGCTCGAAACGCTTGCTGCAGAACTGGGCCTGGACAGCGACGTGACGTTTACCGGACGGATCCCCCACGAGAGTGTCCCAGAGTATATCTCGGCGTTCGACGTCGGTTTTGGCGTCGTCCACCCAGGGTTTCCGTCGAACCCCATCAAGTGTTACGAGTATCTGGCCTGCGAACGACCGGTCCTGACGAGCACCAGTCCGGAGTTCGAGTTCGTGGCGGCGGTCGATGCAGGTGTTGCCCTGGACCGCGTTACGACTGTCACTGTCGCCGACGCGCTCAGGACATTGAGAGAGAAGAGTAATGAAGAGCGCGTGAGGATGGGGAAGCGCGGATGCGAATATGTCCTTAAGAATCACACTTGGGATCGGGTCGCGTCGGTGCTACTGGAGTCTGCAACCCAGACGACAGGTGAAGAGGTATAACCTGTAGAGAATCCATGACTCACGATGATGCCGATGGAGAGGGCCATTCCCTCTCGGTCGTCTGTTCGACGTACCGCGGCGACGACCCCGACGAACTGACGACGGCGCTGGAAAGCGTGTTCGAGCAGACGCGCCCGCCGGACGAGGTCGTTCTGGTCGCCGACGGCCCGGTTCCTTCGGACATAGACGCGGTCATCGACCGGTTTCTCGACGCTCACCCGTCGGTGCTACGAGTCGAGCGGCTTCCCGAGAACCGTGGGCGCGGCGAAGCGCGGCGCGTCGGAGTCGAGGCGGCCAGTCACAAACTGGTCGCGCTGATGGACGCCGACGACGTGTGCGCGCCGACGCGGTTCGAGCGGCAACTGGACTTCCTCGACGAACACCCCGACATCGACGTCGTCGGTAGCTACCTGAGCGAGTTCGTCGAGAGTCCGGACGACCCCGTGGCCGTCCGAGAGGTACCGCCCGGGCACGAGGACATCGCGAAGCGAGCCCGGCACCGCAACCCGATAAACCAGACAACGGTCGTCTTCCGCCGTGACATGGCGCTCTCGGCCGGGAACTATCGGAACGTCGATCGGATGGAGGACTACGGCCTCTGGGTGCGGATGCTTCTGGAGGGGGCGACGTTCGCCAACATCCCGGAGACGCTGGTCGCCGCTCGCGCCGGGGAAGGCATGTACCGACGCCGAGGGGGGATCGACTACGCCAGGGCCGAGCTTCGCCTCCAGTACGAGTTCTGGCGATGGGGATTCCTCGGGCCGGCGCGGGTGCTGGCGAACCTCTGTACCAGGGTCCCGCTCCGGCTGGTTCCGAACCACGTGCGTGGCGCGGTTTACGAACTGCTGTTCCGCCGTGGACCCTAACGGCAGTCACTCCCAGAGCCGGGTCTCGAGTTCGTCGACGAGCCGACCGCCCTGTTCGGAGAACGTCACCGTGCTCGCGGTGTCGAGGCTCGCCGTCGCGAGGTCGGCACGTAGCTCGTCGTCTTCGAGCAGTCGGCCGATAGCTGACCGCAAGTCGTTACGATTACCGGGCTTGACCAGCAGACCGTTCTCGCCGTCGCGGACGAACGCGGGAATGCCACCGACGCGGGTCGCGACCACTGGTAGGCCCCGTGCCATCCCTTCGCCGAGGACGCGGGGGAGTCCCTCGGTGTACGAGGGGAGGATCAGGAGGTCGCTGTCGTCGTACCGACGCCACAGCTCCTCACCGTGAGGGACGAAGCCGTGGAAGACGGTCTCATCGGCGACACCGAGGGTACGGGCCTGCTCTCGTAGCGAGTCTTCGGCCGGGCCGTCGCCGACGACGTGGAGTGTCAGTTCCCGATCGGCCCGCTCAACTAGCTCCGCGAACGCGGCCAGCAGATCACCGACGCCTTTTTCTCCTGAAAGACGCCCCACGAAGAGGAGGTCGGAGACCTCATCCGCGGGATCGACGCTTTCGCGTACGATGTTGTCGTGAACCAGTGGGAACAGGCTAACCAGTTTCGCTGGGGGATACCCACGCTCGGCGAGCCGGTCGGTGTACTCCCCGATAGTGAAAAGGACCGTTCGATCGTTCCGGAGGAGACGCTTCGTCGCCCACCCGTAGCTACCGACGACCCTGCGGAGGAACCGACGCTTCAGCGGGGCGTCCGCCATCGCGTGATCGACGGTCTGTCCTTTCAGCCCGCGCATGATGAAAAACGTCGGCGTCGAATCGAGTAGTCGACAGATCGGGACCGTGAATGCGCTCACCGTACTCGGGGCGACTGCACCGACGGCGTCACAGGACCGAACGGCATCGGAAGCGGCGATCCGAACCAGCTGTGGGACGATTCTGTGGGAGCGTTTCAGTAGCCCGAATGCTCCCATGTAGTATTTGAACCCGATAACACGGACGTTGTCGGGCACGTCGAGGTCTACGGCACCCTCCCCCTCTCCGACCGGAAGCACGAGTAGAAGCTCCTCGAACCGATCACTGTTCGCGAGAAAAAAGTCCAGGAGGTTCGCGTAGTCCGTTGAGTAGGTGTCGGCCGCCTTGTCGTAGTGGATGGGAGTGTTTAGGAACAGCGCGACCCGTCGACTGTGTTCGGACATCGGAACTAGCAGGCGGTTCTAGGGTGACAGTGTTAAACGTTTTCAGGTTCGGTGCCGTCCGTCTGACGATCCAAATATAACCGCCATACGGCCCCTGCCATCCCGATCAGTAGCCAGAACGTCTCTGCGACTTTGACGTTGATGAACACGTCCTGAAAGATGGCGACAATGAGTAGCGCCGCGGTGACGCCGACGGTTCCGGTCCCGACCGTCCGGAACAGGGGGTCATCGGAGTGGACGACCAACTTCACTCCGGTTTGCAGGATTACAGCGATGCTTAGGAGGAATGTTACCAACCCGATGATCCCGGTTTCGACGAGCAACCGCAGGTAGAAATTGTGCGCCTCGGCGGGTCCTATGACCGCTCCCGGACTCCCCTTCCCGAACCCTACAAGCATCGCTGGGACGGGGGGCGCGAGGAACTCGTTCCAAATCTCGAGCCGTGACACGATGCTCGAGAAAACCGACTGTGGGAGGAACCGTCGGACGATCAGCGGGTTCAGGACGGTGAACGGAATCACTGCGAGGAGCGCTGCAACGAAATAGGCGACAACGTTCCTGTCTGTCGCCCTGACGGCGTATCCGAAAGTGAACACGGAGAGCACGAACAACGTTGCACCGATAGTCGCCCGGGAGACGGTGACCATCATGCTACCGAGGAAGGCCACCAATAACGCACAGCAGATGATCCTCACCCGGTGTCCAGTCCGGTACAGGAGCATCCCGAACGTGAGGAATACCGGCGGGAGGTAAAAGCCCGCGGACGCCAACACGCTCGGCTGGCCGAGCAGAGACGGGCCGTATCGCCATTTCGCGATGTCGACGGTGTGGAACAGCGGTCCGAGGTCGCCGGTGGCAAGTTGGACGGCCATCCAAGTGGCGTTGAGGACGCCACCAAAAATGAACGCGGTGACGACCACTGATACGTCGGCCCGCGACTTGACGAGGTTTGCGACCAGGAGGGCGAACAGCAGGAACTGCACCTCCTTGAGCAGGTAGAGGGCGGCCCGAGCGGCTGGGAGCGCGTATACACCGATACCCACGACCGTGACCACCAGGGCCACCGCGAGATACCCGGCGAAAGGCACCGCGAACGGTGGGAGGTACACGTGGTCACTCCGGTGTAGCGTAACCGTCCAGCCCAGCAGTACGACGAGTAACAGCAAGTCCTCGAGCCGCAGGGTGAACGCACGGCTCACCGAGACCGGGATATCCACCGGGATTTCCGGAGACAGGGCCACGAACAGAACCAGGGTACCGAGTAGCGTCCATCTGGCGGCCCCCTCGTTGACGCCCCCTCGGACGACGATTGCCACCATTGCGGTGCAGACGACGACGCCAACGACAGCGACAGGGAGAGCTTCATCAAAATAAATACGACCGACGAGAATGAGTACCGTACTCACGACCGCAAAAACAGCGCCGATACTTCCGGCCGTTCTTGTGCGGTTGTGTAGCCACATATCCTTACTCCATGCCCGGTGACCGTGTCAGGGATCGGTGTATCCGAGATAGCGCAGTCGCTGCTTGACGACATCGTCGTCAGCAGTCGTCGTCGATTCGACCGGTGGCTCCGGGACAATCTCCCGACGTGAACTGGATTCGACTTCCAGCCACGGGACGGTTACGAGCTCCGGCGTATAGATACCGTACGGGTGCCCCCATTCTGTTATCGGGACGGGGCGGGCACGCTCCCCGATCATGTTCCCGTGGTCGGAGGTGACGACTGTCTTGCCGTCGAGCGTGTCGAGGAGTTCCGCTACCACGGGGAGGACCCGGTCGAGGTTCGCCTCGTAGGCGCTCCAGACCTCGGCGGCGGTAGTCTGCAGGTCGCCCGTCATGACTTGCCGCCAGCAGTTGGTGTCGTCGGGGTTCTCAAAACCGAGTTCGTCGGTGAATGGCTGCTCGTCGGAACCGATGAACGGGTAGTGAGGCTGGATGAAGTGTACCAGAAGGCGCTTTTCTGGGTACTTGGCGGCGGCCTCCCGGGCTTGGTCCGCCGTCGTCTCTGGGAGAACAGTCCTGCGATTGTCATCCCAACCGTCGTCGAGCCAGACGTTCAGTTCGGCATGGAACTCTACGTTGACGACCTCACTGTTTCGAGAGAGCATGGGGCTTGCCGTGACGTACACCGTATCGTGGAATGTCTTTCCATGAAAGTTCCCTAGGAGGAACTCCCGCGTGTTTGACCCCCGTGACATCCGTGATGAGAGATTACCGGGGAGCGAGTGCCGGTCCGCGAACAGATCGTACCGACAGGCGTCGAGCAACAGTAGCGAGTCCCAGTCTTCGGACATGATATCACAGCCGTCGGTGTTGTACGAGCGTGAGTTTAGTCGGTTGTAGTAAATCCTGTTGAGTTCCCGACCGACGAGGGACGGCGTCGCGAGACCCCGACGTATTTGTTCTATAGAATACATTTATGGACTGTCTTTCGTCGCTCGGTGCCCGGGTGTGAGGCGACCCTCGCCGGGCTACCGTTGGTCATTCGCTACGTCCTGATGAGTTGGTTCGTGGGGCATCAATGTATCGCCTGACGCTCACCTCGGTTTCGAGTCTGGGGCCAAGAGTCACTTTTCGATCATCTCCACTAAATCATCGAGCACCTGCCAGATCTGTCGGATGACAATCTTCACGTCGAACCAGAACGATTGCCTGCGGATATACTTAATGTCGTACCGAAGTTTCTCCTGTGGGTCGTGGCCGGTCACGGCGTTGATTTGTGCGAGTCCGGTCAGTCCGGGCTTGACGAACCACCGGCGCCGCCAGTCCGCGGCTCCCGACTCCATGTTCGTGTCCAGTTCCGGTCGCTCCGGTCGCGGACCAACGACGCTCATGTCGCCGGTCAGGATTGACCACAGCTGTGGAATCTCGTCTAGATGTGTCTTCCTGAGGAACCGGCCGACACGTGTCACACGCGGATCGATATCGCCTCTGTCCTCCGCGGAGAGTTTCGCCCCCGTTTCGGCTTCAGCCTCGGGAATCATGCTCCGGAACTTGTACACAGTAAACGTATCACCGAACTCCGCAGTCCGTTCCTGGCTGTACAACACGGGACCGGGACTATCCAATTTAATAGCTACGGCGATTGCCAGAATCACTGGCGACAACACGACCAGTCCACAGGCGGAGAAACACACGTCGAACACTCGCTTGACCACGTAATCCTGCCAGTCCCATGGATTGAGATCCACCTCTACTAACTCGCCACCAGCCACACCAGCGGTCAACACGTCCTCAGCGTGATTCCGGTGGACCATCGCCGTCACACCGTGGTCGAAACAAGTGTCGAGCGTACCGAAAAACTCCGCGCGATCGGTATCTGCAAACGCCAATAGCGCCGTGTCGATCTCGTATTTCACCAACACTTCATCTAGCCGCGACAACCCACCCAAATTCGAGAGTTCGTCCAGTCGCGTCGTGACGGCCCCGCCGTCGGACATCTCTGGCTTCCCGACCACGCCTCCCTCCGTGGCCTCGTAGGACGACGGCGGCGAGACGTACCCGATCACGGGCAGGTCGGTCTCCTCGAGAATCGCTTCCATCGCAGTCGGATCGTCACCGACGATGATCGCTCTGGACTGTTCGCTCGGGCGGCGTCGGATCGCGACCATCCAGGCGGGCAACCAGAGCAACAGGAAAGCCGTCCCGAGCATCAGCGTCGCCCGCGGCATTCGATAGTTATAGTCGAAATATCCAAGCGCGGCCAGTCCAACCATCGCGAGGAACACCCGTTTCTGCGTGAGAATGATCGTGGCCAGTACGCGGCGCGGCCGGGGTTTGAACAACGGCCACATCGCACCGAGAACGACGACAAGTGCCGTCAGGATCACGAACACCAGCGCACCATTTGATAAGACGGCGGGCGCTGGCCGACCAAGGACCGGCACCTGACTGAACGCGTCCTGAATCAACGGGTAGTTGACGAACCAGACAGCGACGGCGGTGAGGCTGGCAGTCCCGAGGACGCTCGCGACCCGATACCGCCAGCCCGTTGCCATTGGAACTGATAACTCCACCGCCGGACATAAGGCCTGCGACAGCCGTCACACGAGCGTCTGACACCTCTCGAACGCACGTTTCGGCATGTCGACTCGGGGACAAACTCTTGGTGTCGCCCTGCAGAGACAGGAACGTGACACGGCTGTCGGAACTCGCGATGACCGAGAACGAAAACCTCGTCGACCTCGCCAACCAATGGCGGCGACGACTCGGACGCGCCCTCTTCGGCGACCGGTACGGCGTCGTCCTCTTTCTCGGGACGCTCGCCATCCTCGCGACCTACTGGCGGGTCGGGGTGTTCATCACCGACAGCTACGCCATCGCCAACGGACTGGTCAACGTCGCCGACGGCCACCTCGCGATCACGGAGAAAACCTACTCGCTCACGCTGGGCTCCCAGCCCGGCCTCTGGTACGCCGACGGCGCGGTCTACGCCCGCAACTACGCCCACATCTTCCTCTCACTCCCGGTCCTCTGGCTACTGGACGCCCTTGCCGGCCTCTTCGACCTGCGGCTCGTCCTCGCCGCGGCGTGGTCGGGACTACTCGTCCTCCTGTTCGACCGTCTCGGACGCCTTCTCGATTACCATACCCAATTCGCCACCGCGGGAACGGCCCTCGGACTCCTGACGTTCCTCGGGAGCGCCCTCGTCGCTGCACCACTCCCCGACCGATGGACGGCCTTCCTCGCGCTCCAGGTGACGGGGATGATCGCCGTCGCGTTCGTCGGCGTGATACTCTACCGTGTCCTCGCACACGCCCACGGACGACGGGTCGGCCTCTGCTTCGGCGCGGCGGCCGCGATCGCCTCGCCCGTTGGCTTCTGGGCGACGATCCCGAAACGCCACGCGCTCTCGACGCTGGCCGTCGTCGCCATCCTGAGCGCGTTCTACTTCAGCCGCGCCGAAGACGCGAGACGACGAGCCCTCGGCCTCCGTGCCCTCGCGTACGCCGTCGTCGCACTGTTCGCGTGGCTGCACGCGCTCGAAGCCCTCGTGGTGTTCGCGGTCTTCGTGCCGCTCGACATCGCGACTGCACGCTCGAACCACCCGAAACACCTCGCCGTCGTCGGTGTCGTCTTCCTCGTCGCGCTCGCGCCCTTCCTCGCGACCAACGCGGCGATCAACGACAACCCGTTCCAGCCGCCCCGGTCGATGGATCAGTTCTCCGGCCAGGTCGACCCACTCGCGAGCGGTGGCCAAGACGGCAGGGACGGCCAGCGCGGTGGCGATAGCGGATCGACACCGACGCCGACACCCACCGAGTCACAACCGACGACGACTGATGGAGCGGGACCACCAGCCAACGGGACGACCACGGAAGGTGGAACCGACGGGACGACAGCCCCCACATCACCCGGTTCCGAGCCCCCATCCGATTCATCACCGGGACCGATCGCGACACTGGTCGCGGCGATCACGGCCGTCGCCGGCGTGGCGATCGAGGGGAGTTCCTGGGCCGTCGGCGAGGGCTGGTCCTACGTCGACACCGGACTCACGCTCGCCAAGGAGGATCCTGAGCGTCTCTACCACATCTTCGTCCGGAGCGGGCGCATCCCCGAATACGTCGCCTACCATATGACCGATCAGGAGGCAGTCGACCTCGCACTGCTGGAAGTCGCGCCGTTACTCGGCGGTCTCCTCGGCGTGGTCGGAGCGGGACTCCACCGACTCCGAACCCGTTCGCTGGCCGGGATCCGGACTGCACTTGGACAACCAGCGCGCCAGACGGACCTGCTCGCGGTTGCGATGACGGTCGCGCTGGTGCTGATGAACGTCGAACGACTCCCGCTCCACACGCAGTTCACCGTCCGGTACCTCGTTCCGATCGTGCCGCTCGGGCTGTACGGACTCGCCCGACTGGACTGTGTCCACCGCGTCGTTTGCGCCGACCTGCGCTGGATCACCGGCGCGTACGTCGGCGCTCTCCTCGTAGGCGGACTCGGGTTCTTGGCCGCCAATCTATGGCTCGGACTCGCACTCGGTGAGGCGATGCAACTGCACGCGCTGGTCAATCTGACTAGCGCTGCACTCCTCGCGGGCTGGGCGGTCGCCGCGAGTCTCGTCGACCTCGACGAGCGGATCGGCGTCGTCGCGCTCGCGGTCCCCGCTGCACTGTCGACGCTGTTCCTGCTGTTCACCGGACTCGTCTATCTCCAGTACGCCGACTACGCACTGCCACTCGTTGAGGCACTCACCGAACTGTTGCCGATTGCCGTCTAGACTCCTCTGGGCGAACCAGTCGGATCATACTGGTACTCTTCTGTTCGAGCCGCTGAGACTGGAGCTACAACCTATTATCGCGATAATCATTACCAGGATAATGACCTTCTGCAACCGAGAGACAGAGCTACTGGCCGACCTTGTATCGACAGCACGTAACTGATACGCCGAAATTCGGGACAGCACTTCGCGTTGCGAGTTGGCTTACGGTGTATTCCTCGTATGGCTCCTCGATGAGGAGCGCGAGAACGTCTTCCATCGCCTGGTACCGAAAGACACGGTCGTCGGGGAACGGATACTCCAGTGCAATTGTAGTACTCACTTTCCAATCGGGAATACTATTCCTATTAGGAATATATTGGACAAATCTACTGGGGATATATTGACACTTGAAATGAGTAATGGGATTTGTGGTCAGTTATTCCGTCGCCGTCTCAGCACTCTCCTCGGACCCAGCGTCGGCGCTTGCCTCACCCGTTTCCTGCAACCGACGCTCGGCCTCTTCTTGATCCTCGGGATAGCCAACGTCGATCCGCCAGCCGTCCATCCGGATGGCGTCGATGGTTCGGCCCGACTGGATTAGCAGGTCGATGGCTTCGCTGATCTCGTACTCACCCCGGTCCGAGGGCTGGACAAGGTGGCAGGCGTGGAAGATGGCCGGCGTGAAGGTGTAGAATCCGGTCATCACGAGATTCGACGGTGGCTCGTCGGGCTTCTCGACGACCTCGACGATCTCGCCGTAGTCGTTGGTGTCACAGACGCCATATCGGCTGGCATCTTCCCACGGCACTTCCTCGACGAGGAACGCCGCATCGGCGCGACTCTCCCGCTGGCGGTTGACCACGTCCGCGAGGTTCGCCTGGAAGACGTTGTCGCCCAGCATCAGCATGAAGTCGTCGTCGATATGCTCTTCTACGGTCAGCAGGGCGTGGGCCAGTCCCTGCTGTTCGCGCTGGTGGGTGTAGGTGATCGGGACGCCGTCGAACTCGTCGCCGTAGTGGTCGATGATGACCTCCTTCATGTAGCCGACGACGACGACCAGTTCGTCGGCTCCGAGATCGACCAGTTGCTCGAAACAGTGGGTCAGGATCGGTTTGTCATCGACCTCGACCATTCCCTTGGGCTTGTCCTCGGTGAGGGGCCGCAGCCGCGTTCCCTCGCCGGCGGCCAACACGACGGCTTTCATGTCCGCTTACTCGACGGGTCAACTGCAAAACTCTTGTCCTCGCCTTCGCCTCGATACGGTCTCGTCTCAGGAAGTTCGTTGAGATGGGTTTGCCCGAGATATGGTATCGGTAGAAAGATAATTTTCCATAGTAAATGCGGGACAAGACTAATACTATTAGATGCTATAGCAATAACTAGCGATGATGGAGTACGTCGACGGGATTGCGGCAAAAATCATGCTAGCGATCCGTCCCGGTGATTCGATTCGGCGGATCGCCCAGAAGATCGACGGCTCCTACTCGTGGGTCTACGACTGGGTCGAACGGTTGGAAGAAGCGGGCTTCATCCGGCGCGACGATGGCCTCTACATCGAGAGTTACGATGTCAGAGACAGCTACTACGATATCGTCGCAGCAATATCCAGATCAGCTCCGCTCTCGATCGACGAGGGATACGTCATTCCGCATTTCGCAGGTATGCCGTTCGCGTACACGAAAATCGACGGAGTCTACGTTTGGACGCACGGGGGCTATCAGATCGCTCGCGGTCACGACGACTATCCGATCTTTATTCAGGTCGCTGACCGGGATATCGAACGGTGGGCTGCCTTCTTCGACGAGTTCGGGATTCCAAACACGATCGAGGAGCGCCTGGATGCAACCGAGTACGAGGGAACAGTCGCGTACGTGTTATTCCCGACGAGCGAGGATATCACTCGCGAGTGGGTCGACGGCAACCCAGTCGTTCCGTTAGACGAAACGATCGACCACATGCTGGACTACCGTGTGAACTACGAACCGGCGTTGGAGATGATCGCTGACGAGTACGACCGTGACATCGACGCGTCCCACGCAGACCCGCACCTGAAAGCATGAGTCTTGGCGAACGCGAAGACGAGTTGCTAGATACGCTAGAGACGGTGATCGACGCCGATTTTCCGTACGTGCTTGTCGGTGGCTGGGCAATTGCGGCGTTCAACCAGCGATTTACGACAGATGTTGACGTCGTGATTCCGGGACAGGCTCTCGACGACTACACTGCGCTCCTCACTGGTCGTGGCTACGAGAAAACCGCTGATGTCGAGCGAAACGAATTGTACGAGGGTCGTACTGTCAGGTTCGAGAAAGACGTCGGGAACCCGGTTCAGTTCGATGTGATGGTCGATGCATTGGGGTGTCGACAAACAGAAGCCGAGTGGTCGTATCGCTATCTGTCCGAACACTCCGTCACCGAAGAATTAGGCACATCCCGTCCAATTTCGGCTCGGATTCCGGAACCGGAGTTGCTGTTTGCGGTAAAACTCCACAGTGGCCGAAAAGCCGATACCCGCGACCTTGTGGTACTCGGGCGCGACGCCGATCTAGAACGAATCGCGATGCATCTCAACCGTGGGGACTCAGAGAAACTTGCACGGCGTATCGGAGTCGTCATGGATCGACTAACGTCACCCGGTTTTGCGGATTCGTTTAAAGGCGTCTTCGAACAGCAGACAGTACCCGAGCAGGATATCGACGCTGTCAAGGAATTTCTTCTCAACCAGCGTGATCGTCTCGATACCGAACAGTGATGTAAAAGAACGATTGGCTGTCAGGTACGCAACCCCTCCTCCGCGATACGCCCTATCACGTCTCGATGTTGGCGGTGGATGTCATCTCGTTCGTTCTCAAAAGCCTCCGTGATTTCCCTCTTGAACTCCCCGACCGATCGCTCGTCACCGCAGAGGAAGTCTCCGCTCACGGCGTCGTGAGCCACTGCGATTGGAAGTTCCTCGATATCGGAAACATCGACATATGGGGCGTCCTCGCGCTGGAGCATCCCGGAAAGATGGCAACGCTTCTGGAACCGTTCGCTCGATGAAAGCTTGTCGGTGAATTTGACGGCGAGGTCGAGGTCGGACGCGGCATGGTTTTCATCCGTGACGCGGGAACCGAAGGCCACTGCAAACACGATGTCGTCATCTCCACGGAGTGACTCTGCGAGGTCGGTCAGCACCGTCGATTGATCGTCACTCCCTGTCATGTGGAGAACAACGCCGTATCCCACCAAAAGAATTGTCCTCCGCGGGGCCTGAGGGCCCGTCCTTCGAAACCGACTTTCCCGACCTCTCCCAACCTCTGAAAGTGAGTCGTCGGTACGCGTCGGTCGTCCTCGCGCTGTGTACGCTGGCCTTCTTCGCCACGATGGTCGCCCGGCTGGTGATCAGCCCCGTCGTCCCGAACCTCACGCTCGCGTTCGGGGTCAGCAACGGCACCATCGGGCTGGCGCTGTCGGGCATGTGGGTCGCCTACGCGACCACACAGTTCCCGAGCGGCGTCCTCGGCGACCGCCTCGGCGAACGAACGGTCATCCTCGCAGCCGTCGGCGGCACCGCGGTGACGAGCCTCCTCCTGACGACCGCACCGAACTTCCCGCTCTTTTTCGCCGGGACTGTCCTCCTGGGAGCGGTCGCCGGCCTCCACTACAGCGTCGCCACCACGCTGCTTGCCCGCTACTTCGACGACATCGGGTGGGCCATCGGTGTCCACGTCGCCGGGGGACCGCTCGCCGGTCTCCTTGCCCCCATCGCGGCGGCTGTGGTCGCCACACAGTACGGCTGGCGGCCGGCCATCGGGATCGGCGCGGCCGTCGCTGTCCCCGTGTTCGTCGCCTTCTGGCTCTCCGTGGAGTCGACCGAGCCGCGCCGGCCGGAGCAACCCCTCAGAGAGCGCTTCGAGGTCGCCGCAGTGCGCGAGCTGCTTGCCCGGCCCCAGATCCGATACACGACCGCACTCTCCGTCCTTGGAGCCTTCTCCTGGCAGGCGACGGCCTCGTTCCTGCCGACCTTCTTCACGGCCCACCACGGCTTCTCGACGACGGTGGCGGGCGCGCTGTTCTCGGCGTACTTCGTGATTCACGGCCTGACCCAGCCGATGCTCGGGTCGCTCTCGGATCGGCTCTCCCGGGACGGCGTCGTCGCTGGCGCGCTCGCGTCGGCTGCGATCGGGTACGCGCTGCTGGTCGTGACCGAACAGTTCGTCGTCGTGATCGCCGGGATCGTGCTCGTCGGCGTCGGGATGAGTTGGGGCGCGCCGCTGCAGTCCCGGTTCATGGACATCCTCTCTGACGCCGAACGTGGGGCCGGGTTCGGGCTCGTCCGGACCGTCTACATGACCATCGGTGCATCGGGGAGCGTCGTCGTCGGTGTCCTCTCGGATACTATCAGCTGGACCGTCGCGTTCGGGCTGCTGGCCGTGTTGGCGAGCGTGGCCGTCATCGCTATCGTCGTGAACCGAGTGCTGGGGCTCGGTCTCTGAGAGCCGCGTGGTTCCCCTTCTCGATGCAGGACTTTGGACCGTCGTTGGAAATGTCGATACCGTCTTTCGGAGACGCGAAAAGTCTATACCGATACATCGTCTTTGTAATGGTATGCCGGTGAACTGGGAAGCGCAGCGGGAGATGGACCGCGACGTTGAGGAAAACGCGGACCTGTATGAAGTGCTGGCCGACGAACCCGACGACGAATAACTACCTGTCGCCCGGTTCGACAACCCGTAGTTCGTCATCGAAAAACCGCCACCAAACATCGTAGAGGTCGTCCTTTCGATAGAGCGTATCCAGCCGCACTGTTTCGATCTCTCTCCGGACAGTGTGTGACTCTTGCCGGGCTTCTCCCAGCCGATCCAGCGACCATTTGCTATACTCGATACCGTTTTCGTCCAACAGCCGCCGGAGTAGTGCAACTGCAGTCCGGTGGTTTGCGTCAGGAAAGAAATGTTTACCGACGACCGCGTGCATCCAGCCCGCACATTGTTCTTCGAGCGACCACTACATCGGGAACTGGGAGAGGACACGTCGGAGATCACCATTCCGGGTGGCCCAGATCTGATGCCGGAGACTCTCGAACGACTCGCCTCCGGTCTGTTCGTATTCAGTGTCTCCTTTGAGGAATTTGGTATTCCGGAGCTTGAAGTCCTCAGCATTGAGGGAAGATAGATCCGTGATCCGGAGATGGTCGTCCGCTTGTGACACGGCAGGGTCAACGTCTGGGTGCGGTTTATACCTCTGGGATGGTCTGAAACCAAATTGGATGGGGTACGGAAATTCTTGTTTCCCTTGACGAAGCATTCACTCTCTTCGTCATTACGGAAAATTCGAGGCGAAAGCCTCGCCCTTCAGGGGCATGGCGAGAGCGAAGCTCTCGCTGCAACCGAAAAGCTCCGCTTTTCGAGGACGGGGATGAAGCCGACCAACAGTATTCAACCGCCGACGATGGCATAGACCGGGTTCCAACGCAATCATTAAGCCGTCCGACCGTGATAGTATGCATAGATGGTGAAGAGTACCCGTCACGCGAAATACGAACTCTACTACCACATAGTGTTCGTGCCGAAATATCGGCGTTCGCACCTGACGGGGAAGACGAAGGAACGACTCGAAACCATCTTCGAGGAAATCTGTGAGGACAAAGACCTCGAACTGGCCGAGTCCGAGGTCATGCCCGACCACGTACACCTGTTCATCGGGAGTCCACCGAAGAACGCCCCGTCCCTCATCGTCAACTGGGTCAAGGGCATCTCCGCCCGGAAGTACAATCAACGATACGACGACCGCGTGAAGTGGACTCGCTCGTACTACGTCGGAACAGCGGGAAGCGCATCGAAGGGCGCTGTCGAACGCTACATCGCTGAACAGGAAGGCGGGGGCGCATGAATCGCGTCAACACTTTCGAGGTCGTGCCACAGACCGAAAACGACAAGGAGTGCCTTCTACGGCTACTCGACGCCTCCGCATCCCTGTGGAACGAACTCACCTACGAACGCCGTCAGAACTACTTCGGTGACGGCGACGTGTGGGATACCTCCGAGTACCGTGGACAGTACAACGGCGTCGTCGGAAGCGCGACCGTCCAACAGGTCACACGCAAGAACAGCGAAGCGTGGCGGTCGTTCTTCGCCCTCAAAGAGAAAGGCGAGTACGCCAACCCACCGTCGTACTGGGGCAACGAGGAGGACGGACGCGAACTCCGTACCTACATCCGAAACAACCAGTACACGATTCAGTGGGGCAAGCGTAGCCGTCTCGAAATCCCTGTCGGGAAAGAACTGAAAGACGAATACGGACTCGGCTACCACGAACGACTCCGCCTCGAAGTCCGAGGCAACCCGAAGTGGGACGGTAAACAGGGCCGTCTGGAACTTGAGTACGACGAGGTGAGCGACACGTTCAGGGCCTTTCAACCAGTCACCGTACCTGATTCTCGACTGGATTCACCACTGGCTTCAGAAGAAGCCGCCCTCGACGTTGGCGCAAATAACCTCGTCGCCTGTTCCACGACCACTGGGAACCAGTACCTCTACAACGGTCGGGAGTTGTTCGGACGTTTCCGTGAGACGGTAAACGAAATCGCCCGCCTCCAGTCGAAACTCCGTGAGGGACGCTACTCCTCGAAGCAGATTCGACGGTTGTACCGACAGCGGACGAAACGCCGTGACCACGCACAGAACGCGCTGGTGCGCGACCTCGTTGAACGACTGTACGACGAGGGAGTGGCGACGGTGTACGTGGGCGACTTGACCGACGTGCTGGAAACGCACTGGTCGGTCAGAGTGAACGAGAAGACGCACAACTTCTGGGCGTTCAAGAAGTTTATCCACCGTCTCGCGTGCGTCTGTGAGGAATACGGCATCAGCCTCGAAGCCGAGTCGGAAGCGTGGACGAGTCAGACGTGTCCCGAGTGTGGCGACCACGACGCGACGATTCGCCACGAGGACACGCTGACGTGTCCGTGCGGTTTCGAGGGACACGCCGACCTCACGGCATCAGAGACGTTCCTTCGAGAAAACAGCGACACGGAAGTCAGGCCGATGGCACGGCCCGTGCGATTCGAGTGGGACGACCACGACTGGTCGGGGAAACCATACCCTCACGAAAGTCCCAAAGAAGTGCGCACAAACCCGCAAGTTGCCTCCGTGGGTCGGTAGCCGAACCCCCAACGGAGGAATCCTCGCGCTTTAGCGCGGGGAGGATGTCAACGTCAGCTGAAAACTGAAAGTCAGATCAGAAGATCAGAGATCGGACTCCCGAAACCGGTGGTAGCCTACCGCAAGCGGAACGACTACCCACGCCACCAACAACACGAGCGCAGCCGGCGCACTCACGTAGACGGGGGCACCCTCGGCCACGTACAGCCCTGCCAGGTCCACGTCGAACCCGGCGCGGACGAGTCGGGCGTAGGACTCGCCGGGTTCGATCAGCCGGAAGAGCAGCGCCCAGTCGGGCATATCGCGAAGCACCTCGAATTCGAAGCGGTGGAGGACGAGGAGCACGGTCGACTGGAGGCTTCCCCAGAACGTGACCAGCAGCAGGTACCCGCCGAGGCCGCCGAGGGTGATCCAGCGGTCGGCGGTCGTCGACATCGAGAGGCCGACGGCAAAGCCGACGAACGCGGCCCCGAAGAGCGCGGTCGCGACGAGGAACCACGGGAACCACAGCACCCCCTCGGTACCGAAGCGGACGGCACCGACCACGCCTGCGACGACGAGCGCGAGCAGGGCCGGGACGAGCACCACGACCGCACGGCCGACGAACGTCCCGATCGCCAGGTCGCGCCGGGAGTGCGGCAAGGAGAGCGTGAGGGCGAGTCGGCCGCTCGTGCGGTCCTCGACGATCGACTTGTAGCCGACGAGGATCGCGATCGCCGGGAGGAGCACGCCCACGACGCTGGCGAGCCCCCCGACGAATGCCGGGAAGGTCGGCTCGCCGACGTAGTCGTGGGCGACCGCGTACCCGAGGAACGCGATCGGGAAGAGACCGACCGCGAGCCAGGTCGTCTTCGACAGGATCGTGCCGCGCACGTCCTCCCGGGCGATCACACGCCAGCTCACGCCAGATCACCCCGCGCGAAACGCCGATAGGCGAGCCCCAGCGGTCCCGCGAGCCACAGCGCGAACAGGACGAGCGCGACCCACTCGCTCAGGTACCAGGCACCCTCGACGGTGGCGCTGGGGTCGACGAATCCGTCGGTGAGCCGTCCGAAGACCCGGCCCGGTTCGAGACCGAAGACGAACTGCAACGGGTCGGGCAACTCCCCATCGACGAGGCCGGCGAAGGAGAGCGCCAGCGTGACCCCGTCGGCGACCGTGTCCCAGACCATCACGAACAGGAAAAAGAAGAAGAGCGCGAGGACGAGTGCGCGCCGTTTGGTGGTTGCGGCGATGGAGGCTGCGATCCCGATACCCGTCCAGATCCCGCCGAACCACACAGTGAAACCGACGAAGGCGAGATACCGGAGCGGTTCGAGTTCGCCGAACGGATAGACGACGAGGAATCCGGCGACGGCCAGCGAGGCGACCAGCGTCGCCGTGACCACGCCGGCCCGGCCGAGGAACTTCCCGAACACGACGTCGGCCCGGCTGTGGGGCAGCGACAGCGTGAGCCGGAGCGCGCCCGACTCGCGCTCGCTGACGACCGCGTTGTACCCCAGCAGGACGCCGACGATGGGGACCAGCGTCGTCAGGCTCCCGTGGACGACGCCGGCGAACCGTCCTGTCGTGTACGTCCCCGACCCGCCGAGCGGGTAGGCATACGCTGTGACGACGATCACGAACGCGAGCAGGCCCAGCAGGTACTTCGTCGAGCGCTCGCCGACCGTCAGCGCCCAGTCCTGGCGGGCGATCACGTCCCAGCTCATCGGCCCGTCCCGGTGTACTCGATGAACATATCTTCCAGCGAGGCCTCCTCGGTCCGGAAGTTCACCACGTCGACGCCCGCGTCGTGCAACTGCACGAGGATGTCCATCTTCGCGTCGTTCGTGCAGGTCACCTCCAGCGTCGAGTCCTCGCGCTCGACGGCCGTCTCGACGCCCTGAACTCCGCGAACAGTCTCCAGCGTCCCGTTCTGCAGGGTGTCGACCGTGATGACGAGCTTCGTCCCCCCTCCGAGTGACTCCCGGAGCCCCTCGATGGTGTCGACGGCCACGAGTTCGCCGTTCTGGAGGATGCCCACGCGGTCACAGACCGCCTCGACCTGTTCGAGGATGTGGCTGGAGAAAAAGACCGTCGCACCCCGCTCGTTCTCCTCGCGGATGATATCCCGCATTTCGGCGGCCCCGTTGGGGTCCAGCCCCGTCGTTGGCTCGTCGAGCAAGAGGAGGTCCGGCTCGCCGACCAGTGCCATCCCGAGGACGAGTCGCTGGGCCATCCCTTTCGAGTAGTCGCTGGCTTCCCGTTCGGCGTCGGCGGGATCGAGCCCCACCCGATCCAGAATCTCGGCGGGGTCGTCGTCGGCGTCTTTCGACTCGATGGCGTACTCGATGTGCTGGCGGCCGGTGCGGCGCTCGAACACCGAGTACCCCTCCGGGAGGACGCCGATCCGTTCGCGAGCCGTAACGCCCTCCGCGTGACAGTCGTGGCCGAAGATTTCGACCGATCCGTCGCTGGGCGACACGAAGTCGAGCAGGACGTTGATGAACGTGGATTTCCCCGCGCCGTTGGGGCCGAGAAAGCCGAAAATCTCCCCCTCGGGGACGGTGAGATCGACCCGATCGAGGGCGATCACCGTCCCGTAGCGTTTCGACACCTCGGTGGCTTCGATGGCGGCCATATGTCAATTGGCGGACGGCACTAAAATAAAAGCGCGCGGTGATTTTCCGACTCGGAAACAGTGTCTGGCCACGACAGCCGCTGGGCGGACATGAACCTAGTGTCGTGGGCTGGAGCGTTTGATCGACCGAGTGTTGGATCCCGGACTCTGACGGTCACTCGCCGCTCGAACTGTTGTACATCTCGTCGAAGGCCTGCTCACCGCGGATCAACTCGTCGACACCGTCGGTGAGAGTGACCTCACCAAACACGGTCGCGCGATAGTACGTGTAGAGCCCGCCCTGTTCTCGTTCCGTGCGCTGACGCTTTTCGACCAGTCCGCTCTCGAGGAGTTCGTTCAGGTGATAGTGGAGTGTGCTGTCGTCGATGTCCATCATATCCGCAAGCTCTGTCGGACTCATCTCACCGGCGTGAACCAGTCGATAGAGAATTTCGTATCGCGTTCGGTTCCCGACGGCAGCGTGCATATCCAGATACTCGCCGAGACTGAGAACGCTGTCCTCTGGCAGCAGATCCTCTGGATCGTCCGGCGCTTCCTTCTCCGCTGTCCGTCTCTGATCGGTCGCCATCTCGATTCGAAGTCGAATGAAACGCGTTTAGTCTTTGTCGCGCCAGTAATCACAAAAAACAGCGTCTTTTATACCGTTCTCTCGGGAATCGAATCTGGTACGAACATTGTCGGGGTCAATCGTGGTGACGATGCGGTTCGACCGCTGACTGGCACTGAGTACCCAGGAGGGGAAGAGACATCTCGATATTCCGATTAGAACAACAGTTATGTGTGTCAGTACAATAGTGGGTAATAGGTGGTGTGAAATGGGAAATACATCTGCCGATGGCAATCAAAGCGAGGAACTGACGCTCACAGTAGACGATAGAGGGCGGGTAACCCTACCGAAGGAGGTCCGGGATCGGTTGGGCATCGAGTCGAACGACGAGATCTCCGCGACCCTCGTCGGTTCGGTCCTCGAGGTTAACCCGAAACCGAGCACGAAACTGAAGACAGCAAGAGCGGACCGGGACAACTGGGAGAACACGACGACAACCGATGCGGGAGAGGCGCTCTTCGGACCGATGGAGCAGTGGTCCGATAGCAGATGACTGAGTCGCTCCCGACCGAAGTGACGGTTCTCACGGACGTGAACGTACTCGCGATCGGGTTGACCGAAGATCATCCGGCCCACGACGATGTGTATCCCTGGATCGAGAATGCCCTCGATGGACCGAACGTCTTGCTCGTCTTCGATTATTACCCGCTCCGAGCGCAGTATATCATGACGAGCAACTTCGGAGTGGGTCCGGCGGCTGCTCGCAACGCGGTCCAGTCCCTCGTTCGCAGTCCCGCACGAATCGTCGGTGCGACCGAAACCACTCTTCTGGAGGCTTACGAGATCAGCGCCGAGAAAAACCACGACGTCTACGATTCGTTCATCCTCGCGCTGGCACGAGCATACGACGCTGACTACCTTATCACCACCGATGCCGATTTCGAGGACCTCTGTGACGGTGAAGACACGACCTACACCAATCCGATCCCGGGCGAAAAACGCGAGAAATTGGCGTTCATCGATGGGTAGCCAAGCCAATGTGGTACCGCAGTGAGCTACAACCGCGCTCCCAACCGAACTCTCAAGGCCGGTGACGTGGACCCATCCTGTATGCACGTAAGCGTCGTCGGCAGCGGCTACGTCGGGACGACCATCGCGGCCTGTTTCGCCGACCTCGGCCACGATGTCACCAGCGTCGACATCGACGAGGACATCGTCGCGGCCGTCAACGACGGCGAAGCGCCGATCCACGAACCCGGACTGGACCCGCTGGTCTCGATCTACGGCGGTGACCAACTCCGGGCGACGACCGACTACGACGCCATCCGCGAGGCCGACGTGACCTTCCTCGCGCTCCCGACGCCGAAAAACGACGACGGGAGCATCGACACCTCGATCATGGAGGCCGGTGCCGAATCCGTCGGCGAGGCCATCGCCGAGAAGGACGGCTACCACCTCGTCGTCGTCAAGAGCACCGTCGTTCCCGGCACCACCGAGGACACCCTGACGCCGATCATCGAAGACGCGTCGGGCAAGACCGCGGGCGAGGACTTCGGCGTCGCCGTCAACCCCGAGTTCCTCCGGGAGGGAACCGCGGTGGACGACTTCATGGAACCGGACAAGATCGTCGTCGGAACCGACGGCGACGGGCGCGCTCTCGATCTGCTCGCCGAGGTCTACGAACCGCTGGTCCTCCAGTGGGACGTGCCGGTCTTCGAGACTGGCCCCCGAGAGGCCGAGATGATCAAGTACGCCAACAACGCATTCCTCGCGAGCAAGGTCAGCCTCATCAACGACATCGCGAACATCTGCAAGGAGTACGGCGTCGACGCCTACGAGGTCGCCGAGGCCATTGGCCTTGACGACCGTATCGGCGAGCGATTCCTACGGAGCGGAGTCGGATGGGGGGGAAGCTGCTTTCCGAAGGACACCGCGGCGATCATCCAGCACGCCCACGACGCGGGCTACGAGCCCCGGATGCTCGAAGCGGCGGTCGAGGTCAACGACCGCCAGCCCGAACGCCTCCTCGACCTGCTCGACGACCACGTCGACGCCGACGGGAAACGGATCGCCGTACTCGGTCTCGCCTTCAAGCCCGGGACTGACGATATCCGGAACTCGCGGGCGATCCCGGTGATCGAGGGATTGCAGGAACGCGGCGCGGAGGTCGTCGCGTACGATCCGGTCGCAGTGGGGGAGATGGCCGAGCGATTCCCCGAGATCGAGTATGCCGAGTCGGCGGCCGACGCACTCGACGACGCTCACGGCGCGGTCGCGGTCACCGACTGGGACGAGTTCGGGACCCTGGACGAGGAGTTCGACGCGATGGCCGACTCAGTGGTCGTCGACGGCCGGCGGATAATCGAGCGCCGCGAGGGGATTACCTACGAGGGGCTGACGTGGTGAGGCGGGCCTCCACAGCGCGAATCCAGCAGTCGGTCAGCAATCGAACGATCGCGACCCGTTCAGGACGGGTGTTCGTCGCGTCGCGTTCGCCACCGTGGCGTCGTCCGCCTGGACGCGGATCTGCACCGTCGCGGTGTCGCCCACGGCGAGCGTCTCGTCGTCTTCGAAGACCCAGAACACGTCGCTCGTCGTGCGCCCACGCTCGGTTATCGATCTCGTGGTCGTCTCGTCGGTGTGGGCCAGGCTCACCACGACGCGAACCCGATCGCCGCTGCTGACGTTCTCAGATTCAGCCGGGATGTCCACGGTGACGTCGCCGAGCACGGTGACGCTGTCGCTCGGCGTGCCGCTCGCGAGACACGTCTCGACGGTGCCGTTCGTGTCCGGGAGGTCGCGCTCGTCGTTCAAGCGGACGGTGAGGTCAGTCGACGCGACCGTGACGTTCTCCGAGGAGGCGTCGTCGGTCACGCCGCCGAACGCCACCAGCGTGCCCACGCTGATCGCGGTCAGGAGGAGGAAAGCGACGACCGTCGACCGACGTGGGGGCCAGTCCAGCAGCCAGGGGAGGACGTTCATCGGCCAGACCTGTCGGCAGCTAGTAGTAAACTGTTGTGTATCTCGGTTCCGGGGCTGACGATAGGTCGGGGCGAGTTACGATTCCGGGCGCTCTTCGGGCGCCGGCCGTCCATCGCCGGGCAGTAGCACCCACAGCCCGGGACAGCCGTGGTGGTACCAGAGCCCGACTGCGACGACGGTGAGGCCCAACTCGAAGAGCGCGAGCGAACCGAGATCGAGCGCGAACAGGTGGTCGAGGAAGCCACCGCTCGACAGGTCGTACTCGATGGCGGGAATCAGCGGCCAGCCGAGGAAGCCGACGTAGTGGAAATCCCCGGCCAGCGCGGGGTAGAGCGCGTCGCCGAACAGGTGGCCGACGTAGCCGATACCGAACGCGACCACGCTCTCGCGGGCGTCGAAACGCCTCGCGACGACCCAGACCACTGCGAGGAGCACGGCAGCGACGAGTAGCGAGTGTCCGAACGATCGGCCGTTCGGCAGGAGGGCGAACTGCCAGGCCAGTGGCTTGTCGATCAGGTCCGGAAACTGCGTGCCGACCGCGAGCGCGACGACGGCGACGCCGTGCGGTCGGAGGTCGAACCGGAACCAGCGATAGGCGGTGTACAGGAGGTAGCCGACGGCGGCGTGTCCCCAGGGCCACATCGTGTGGGTGGACGACGGCGACGGTCATACGCGCTTTGGCTTCGGTTGACCGGTCCGGTCACCGAACCCGATTCCCAGCTGTGACGTTGCGCTCGCTCACGCTGACCGTCTCGTTCCAGAGGCTGTACTCGCCTGGATACGGAACGGTGACGGCGTACTCGCCGTCGGCGTCCGTCCGGACCTGGCGCTCGTAGGTGAACGACGCGCCGGATACCTCGACCGACTGGGTGAGTGTCGTCGTCGAGCTTGCCGGCCCGGTTCCGGTAATAGTCGCGCCGGGAACCATCCGGAACGCCTTGTAGGTCCCACCCTCGGAGGCGTAGATAGCGCGGAAGTGGGCCAGCCCGCCGACGGTCGACTGGCGGGAACCGAACCCGTCGTGCAGGCGAGCGAACAGTGACCGGGCACTCGTGTTCGCGTCCGGTGTCGACTCGGTGACGAGGTAGCCCACCCGGTTGCGGTGGCTCCGGTACCACTGCGACTCGTTGGCGGAGGTGTACAGCGTCCGGTACTCGTTCTGGGCGTAGCCGTACGAGTGAGACTCGCCACTGACGAAGTAGTTGTACATCCGGTTGCGGCCCCACTGACTGAGGACGTAGTTCTCGGGGTGGCTCAGATTGGCGGCGGTCGCGTGGTCGTCGATCGCTGCTGCCGACTGGTAGGCTCCGTCCTCGATGGTGAGCTGGCTCGTCTTGATCGGCGTCTGGAGGACACCCACGCCACCGACCAGCAGGAAGAGCGCGAGGAGCAATCCGGCCTCGCGCGCGGTCGGGAGTCGGAGCGTCCGGGTACCGCCGTCGGTCGTTTCGTCGCCACGCGGGCCCGGTGTCGCCGTCTCCGCGGCGAACGGGCGCGGGATCGCGGCGAGGTCGACCCAGTGGGCCAGCCAGACGAACCCCAGGCCGCCGAAGAGGGCCGTGAAGGCGGCGAGCTCGCCGACGAACCGAACCTGTACCGCCGCGAGCGCGAGCAGGTACCACGTGTAGACGCCAGCGACGAGCCAGGGTTTCGATCCATCCGTAGCGCGCCGACTCGCCCAGATCAGCGGCGGGATCGCGAGGACGAGTACCAGCCCGAGCAACAGGAACCAGGTGAAGTCACCGCTGATCAGTGGTTGCGTCTCGACGATGTTCCGGGTCGCGAAGAACCGATCGGCCCGGTCGCCGGCCCGTGCCCAGAAGTCGGTGACCAACACCGGGACCAGGAAGACGGCCGCGACCACCCCGAGGACCTCTGCACCGGCCATCGCGAGGGCCGGGAGGTCGAGACGGTGGACGACCTCGCCGACGGCGAGTACGGCCGCGACCCCGCCCACGAGCAACAGGGGCACTGCCGTCACGAAGTCCGTGTGCCAGCCCGTCTCGCCGTGGACGAACTGGACGGCCAGCGCAGCCAGTGCCAGTCCACCGAGCAGCGGTGCGTTCGACTGGAGCGGCGAGCGGTCGGCGTCGACGTCCAGCAGGACGGCGAGCGCAATCACGAGCGCGACGGGAACCACCAGCGCGGTTCCGTAGTCCCAGGCGAGGATCTGGCCGGCGACACCGGCTCCGAGTCCGAGGCCGGCGAGCCAGGCCCGTGGGTCGCGGTAGGCGCGTTCGTCCCGACCCGCGAGGACGACCAGCGCGAGCGCCGTGAGGACGAGCCACGGGTAGTCGAAGGCGTGGTGGTCGGCGAAGCCCAGACTCGTCCGGATCGCGTGGGCCGGCGTCGTCGCGAGGAACGCGACCGCGGCCAGTCCGACCCGTCGGTCGTCGGTGAGTTTCACTGCGAGGACGTACAGCAGGAGTCCCGTGAGTAGCGCCGAAACGACTGGATACCAGGCCAGCACCGTGCCGGCCGCGGACGCCGTCCCGCCGAACAGCCCCGCGAGCCAGTACAGCGTCGCGACCATGAGCGGCTCGCCGTGCGGTATCGGAAGCTCACTCAGTAGTGCGGCGTCGAATCCCCCGCCTTGTGCCAGTAACTGTTCGACGTGATACCGATAGAAGTACGGGTCGTTCCCCGACAGGACGACCGCGCCGTCCCGGAACACCGAACCGAACGAAAACACCGTCCGGAAGAGGACGACCAGCGCGAGCGCACCGACGAGTGCGCCCGCTGCCCGCCTGTCCACGTCGAACGCGGGCATCGTCAGATCGAGGTCCGTCTCCTCCTGATCGGTGGTTCCGCTCACCTCCTCGCCGTCGAGCGCGCGTCGGGTCGCGTCGGGGAGGCGATACTCGCCGTCGACCTTCTCGACGAGCCCGGCAGAAACGAGTTCGCCGAACGTCCCCGAGTCGATCGGCACGTCCTCGAAGGTCCAGGTCTCCGAATCGTCGTCGACGGGGCGAACGGATTCGAGTGCGGACGCCAGTTCGGGGCGCTCGGAAAGCGTCTCGGCGGCGTCCCGATCCTCGGCCATGTCTCGGCCATCCCCCGTCGACCGAATAAACCCATCGACACCCCTCCCTCGCGCTGTCCGGGACTATAGAACGGCGAGAAAACGCAGCCGGGTTGCGGTAGATCAGTACACAGCCGACTCGATATCGTCGTCCAGGTCCGCGAACTGCGCCAGATACTCCCGGCGTTCCGCGCGCAGGTCCGCGACCCGATCGTCGGCGTCGTCCAGATTCCCGGCCACGTCGAACGCCGAGACGTCCATCCCGGGGACCTCACTCGGGACGGTCAGGCCGGTCGTCTCGTCGTCGCGCCACGCGACGGTGCCGCGGGAGATGCCCTCCAGCAGCGTCACCGTGTCGTCGACGCCCACGTCGCGACCGCCGACGGAGCCGGTGTTCAGGACGAAACAGTCCACGTCCAGATCCTCGATGAGGTCGCGGAACCGGTTGCCCTCCTCGCCTTCCGAGCCCATGATGAAGGGGTTGGTTCCGACGACGCGGATCCGCTCGCCGGCCGCGGAGGGGTCGCCGGCACTGGTCTGGACGGACTCGCCGAGCATGAACGCCGCGGCGGCCTCGTCCGGATCCAGTTTGGCGACCGGCGGCATCACGGGGTTACGCGTGATGAAGAAGATCTGGTCCAGCGCCGGGAGGTCGATCTCCTCGCCCGCGGAGTCGAGTTCCGAGCGCTGGATCACGGCGCGGCCGTTCGTGGTGTGGTGGTCACTGTCGAAGTCGACCGCCCCCTCCTCGGCCACGTCGACGTTCTCCAGTACTGCGGACTCGTCGGTCGCGGCATCGTAGAGTTCCGGCTGTTCCTCGCGTTCGAGGCCGATGGTCTTGATGTACAGGCCCTGACCCTCGCTGCCGGCGACCGAGCCGTCGGACAGGAGCGCACACACGTCGTCCTGCAACATCGTCGCGTCCTCGGGGTCCTCGAGACCGAGCCCGTGCGCGGTCAGCGTGGACTTGCCGGTCCCGGAGAGGCCGAGGAACAACTGGCCGACCGTCTTCAGGTCGTCCCCGTCGTCCTGTTTCAGCTGGACGCGCTTGCTTCCGGCGTGGAGGCCCAGACCACCTGCCTCTTTCGTGCGGAGCATGAACAGGCGGAGGAAGGACTTCTTGGCTTCGCCGGTGTAATCGCTGCCCAGTACCGCCGTGAAGCCTTCCTCGGGGAGGATACGGATGGCGGTCTCGTCCCATTCGGGAACCTGGACGGTGACGAAGTCGGGGTCGGCGTCCGGGTCGTCGACCGGTTCGAACAGCTTGGCCACCGACAGCGCGATGCGGCCGTACGCCTTTGGGACGTAGTACCGGCAGACGTAGGCGTGGTCGGGGTGGCGACCAACCTGCCGGTCGAGACAGATCATCTCGTTCGACGCCGCGAACTCGATGGCGTCCTCGAAGTACGCGAGGTCCTCGGCGTCGAATTCGTGGTCGATCGCGTTTCGCGTCTTGTCCGCGTTGCGCGACTGGTGGTCGCTGACGTAGGCGGGCGAGCCGAACTCCGTGGTCGTCTCCATCTCGCGGGAGAACTCCCGGAGCTGGTCGAGCGACGGGTTGTAGACGACGGTCTCGGACTCGACCGGGTCGGGTAAGGCTGTGACGGGCTCTCGCACCGTGATTCCGGACTCGGACATCACGCGTGCATACCACGGGCCGAGTAATAAGGTCGGGCCATTCAATCGCGCATTGGTTCGGTATACCGTCACGCTACCTCTCGACGGAGGTCGAGACGGACACGTTCTTCTCCCCGCGGTTCGACACCAGTCGTATGCGCCAGTTTCTCCTGCTGGGCCACCGCGTGCCGACGACTCCCGACTTCTCGCTCGACGCGCTCCCGAGCGAGGCCGGCCGCCTCGATATCCTCTGTCGCGCGATCAGCGCCGCGTTCGTCCTCTCCCACGACATCCGCGGGGACGTGCGCGTCTCCCTGGTCCTGCAGGACGAGTTCACCATCCAGTTCGAAGGGTCCGAGTTGCGCAACCTCAACCCCGACGAGCGCAGCACCGCGGCCCTCGTCCGTACCGCGCTGGACCACCGCGAGGACGCCATCGGTCACATGCCGGCGGAAAGCTCACCCGGTGTCTCGATCTCCCGGAAGGGGTTCGAGACCACGCTCGACGAAGCCGCTGCCGACAGTACCGTCGTCCACCTCCACGAGGACGGCGATCCGATCGTCGACGTCGAACCGCCCGAGAACCCACTGTTCGTCCTCTCGGACCACGAATCGTTCACCGACGCCGAGTCCGACCTACTCGCCGAGTACGCGGACCATCGCGTCAGCCTCTCGCCACGCGCCCTGCACGCCGACCACGCCATCACTGTCGCGCACAACTACCTCGACACCGCCGGATTCCAGACGTACTGAAGCCTTCGACTCCCGGACCTGTTCACCATCCTGAAGTTTAAATACCAGACCGAGGCAAACCCCGGATACGGGACATGGATCGGGTTATACGGGGTGGGATCGCCCTCTCACTGGTGGTAGCACTCCTCGCGCTGTCGGGTGTCGCCGCCGGCGATGGGAACGAGCCACCGCTGGCGGACGCCGGACTGGATCAACACGTTGCGGCGGGTGAAACCGTCCGACTGGACGCGACCGGATCGCGGGATCCCGACGGCAACGTCTCGGGGTACAACTGGTCGATCGAGACGCCCAGCGGCGGAACGATCACACCCGATTGTCGGACCTGTGGGACGACCGCGTTCAGTCCGGACACGCCAGGTCAGTACAACGTGACCGTCACCGTGACGGACGACGACGGTGCGACGCGGGCGGACACGCTGTACGTCGATGTCGATCCCGCACCGGGACCGTCGGTGTCGCTGTCCGGCCCCACGGAACCGACCGTCGAGCAGGCGGGCGGTGATCCGTCAGGGGAGGCGAACTACGTCGCGAACTTCTCCCGCGGCGGCCATCCGGTCGGCTACGTCGAGTGGCAAGTCGACGGCGAGCAGACAGTTCAGCGATCGGTCAACGCCTCCGAGACGGATTCGATCAGCTACGTCCACAGCATGGAATCGGCCGCGAACCACACGCTGACCGTTCGTGTCGTCGACACTGCCGGTCGCGAAGGGACTGACTCTATGTCTGTCTCGCCGCAGGTCCGAAACGTGGGCGGTGGTTACGACGGCGACGACGGATACGATGGTGTCATGCAGACTGAATGGGGTGGTAGAACGATTACGTTCGAGGCGCCGACGATCGATACGAGTACCGGTGAGGTCGTTCAGCAGTCGGGTCCGAACCTTGAGCAGTTGAATGCTGTTGTAACAGCCGATCCGGGAGAAGAGGTACAGACTGACTTTTTTGAGGATGATGAAGAGAACGATAATCAGAGGGGCACAAATGATGATCCTGAAGAATCATATGACGACGATGAGTCAACAACGGATGAAACATCATCTGATCCAGAGGCCCCATTTAGTGGGGGAGGTTCACCAATTGGTCTCGGAAGCGGTGTTTCCTTTGGCGAGGTTTGCTCAATATGTTGAAATCTAAAGCACTTACAATTACCATATGTATAGTGATTCTCACCTCTGGGTGTAGTGGGATTCTAGAGGATCAACAGAGTCACACACCGAATAACAATCCAATAACCCTAACCGAAACAGAGGGAGATATTACAGAAACAGGCGGCAATAATAGTAAAAATAACAAGAACATATCGAATAATGGGTCAAATGCATCCAAGAACCCCAACTATACTGCAATATTCAGATCAGCAATTAATCAATTATCAATAAATACAACTAAAATTTCGAAGGAGGGCGACACACTTCAGTTAAATTACACAGGGGATTTCACCAATGAAGCACGAACAATATCTGAGTTAAAGTATATAACGGCAATATTCTCTGGTGTAGTGAACAGAAGTTATCATAACCAATCATCATGGGGTGTATCCCGGCTAAATGTAGTTGGAATTAGCTCAAATGGATCCAAAGTATGGGATTTCAGAACAGAAGACTGGTGGGCAATGAATTATGCCCTCGGAAAGTGGGATTTAGATTCTTACCTTAATGCCACTTTAGATAGTGGACATCACTGGAATGTAACCGCACAAAGACCAGAACCTGGTGGGGTTAACTATCTTATAAAAATCCGTAGTAACATTCAGCACCAAACTGATATTGAAGTGGCTTCATTAGACAAACACGGTGCGGAAGCATTCCTCACCTACGAAACCGACCACGAACTCAACTCCAGCCAGTACTTCGACGAGGTTGCTAACGTCGTCGATGTCTACAAGAACCTGACCCTACCGCGTTCACTCAACCGTACCGAGGGCTGGTACGCTGGCGTACTCAACATGGAGGTCCGCAACGGCAACGACACGCTGGAGTGGTACCGCTACCGGATTCGGTGGGCGGAAGAACGGGTCAAAGGCGAGATGAGCCGAGAGGAGGAAGCCGGACGACTGCGTCTCTCCCGATTCCTCGAAAAAGACAAACTCCGCGACAATCCCAACACGGACGAGTAAATCCTCTCAGTCCAGAACTCCAGCGTCGTCGAGATACGCCTCGACGTAGGGGTGCAGATCGAACTCGAACGGGGGCTCGAACGTCCGTAACGAACTGTGCTGGTCGTCGGGTTCGAATTCCTCGCCGTCTGTGGGCGTCACGTGGTAGCCGATCGGGACGTAGTGCTTGCCGTCCGTATCGTCGAACTCCGACGTGTCGTAGAAGTGTTCGTAGACGCCGAGCTGGCGCTCGATCGCCACGCTACAGCCGAGTTCGGTGGTCGCGACCCGCTCTACGGCGTCGCGCAACCCCTCGTGTTTGCGGACGGTGCCGCCGGGGACGAACCACTCGCCTTTCGCGGGTTCGTTCTCACGCTTGCCGAGGACGACGCCGTCGTCGGTCTCGACGACGAGATCGACCGACACCAGCGGCACGTTGCTGACGATCGTCTCCCACTCGGCCGCCGGAACCGGACCGTCGCTCATACTGCCGCTGGCGGGCCGGTCCCCTTTTCTGTTGCCATCCACGCCGACACACGAACGACCGTGATAATTATAGACCGTGATGTTTATGTACGTCCCTCTCTCAGGATGTGTTGAAGACAAAATGACCGAACGGCCTCAGATCGAAACGACGGCTCCGCTCGTTCCCGAGATGCCCAAAAAGCGTGTCCGCACCGACGGTGGTCGCGCGGCACCGAAAGCGTCCGGTAACGAGAGTGTAGACGAGGCCGACGCGCCGCTCGTTCCCGATCTCTCCTGATCGGCGCGGTCACTTTTCCAGCTAATCGAACCGAGCAGCCACAGCCCTGTCACCCGTCGATATCGACGAATTCGATCTCGTCGGTCTCGGTGTCGAGAACGGCGATACTCCGGTGTTCGTCGGGGACGGTGGGGAAGTGGGCGCCGGGGTTGACGACGGTCGTGTCGCCGACGGAACGCTTTTCGGCGACGTGGAAGTGCCCGTAGCAGACGTAGTCGTAGTCGCCGGACTCGGCGCGGTCGGTGACGGTCTCGATGCCCTGGTCGCCGTGGAGGACGTGGACCGAGGTGCCGTCGAAGGTGAGGTCGGCCTCGCGGCCGTGGAGGTGGCTCCCCTCGCTGAAGCCGTCGATGGTCGCTTCCAGTCCCTCGCGCTCGCCGTCGTTGTTTCCGAGGACGCCGTGGATGTCGAAGCCGTGGCCCTCGAAGGCCGCGAGGAGCGGCGGCGCGATGAAGTCGCCGCAGTGGACGAGGGTGTCGATCCCGCGGTCGTCGAGGACGGCGGCGATGGCCTCGGCGGCGCTGTAGTTGTCGTGCGTGTCGGAGACGATTCCCACCTGCATGTGTCGGGCGTCGACCGGCCGGACAATGAAGGTTTTCAGGGTCGGAAAACGCGACACTACCTTCATACGTTCGCCGTCGGGAGTGTTCGACGACTGGTCCCCATGACAGCGATCGAAACGACCGACCTCACGAAACGCTACGGATCGACGACTGCGGTCGCAGACCTGAACCTCGAAGTCCCCGAGGGCGTCGTCTACGGCTTCCTCGGCCCGAACGGAGCGGGAAAGACGACGACGATGCGAATGCTCACGTCGCTGACCCGCCCGTCGAGCGGCAACGCACGCGTCGCTGGCGTCCCGGTCGACGACCGCGATCGACTCATCGATCACATCGGCTACCTCCCCGAGGAACCGCCGCTGTACAACGAGTTGACGGCGCGCGAGCAGTTGAGCTACATCGCCGGACTGCGCGATCTCCCGGAGGAACGGACGCGGGAACGGGTCGAGGATTATCTCGAACGGCTGGACCTCGCCGAGGACGCCGACCGGCGCATCGACACCTACTCGAAGGGGATGCGGCAGAAGACGGCGTTCGTCCAGTCGCTGCTACACGATCCCGACGTGCTCTTTCTGGACGAACCGACGAGCGGCCTCGATCCGCGGGCCGCCCGGACGATCCGGGACATGATCGACGGCCTCGCCGACGAGGGCGCTACGATCTTCCTGTCGACGCACATCCTGCCGGTCGTCGACGAACACGCAGACACCGTCGGCGTCCTCTCGGACGGCGAACTCGTCGCCGAGGGGCCGCCAGCGGACCTGAAACAGCGGGCGAAGGCCAGTGACGACGCCGGCTCCGGTCGGACGCTCGAAGAGGTGTTCCTCGACGTGACCAGCGAGGACCCTGCGACGGAGCGGAGCGAGGCGATAACGGGGGAGCGGCCGGATGCCTGAAGCGGGCTGGCCGCGACACGGACTCGCCATCGGCCGGCAGGAGTTCCGACGGACGCTCCGGGCACTCAGAGGCGACTCCGCGCGACTCGTCTTCATGGCCTTCGGCGGGCTCTTCCTCTCGATTTTCGCACTGGTCGGCACGTGGCTCGTCCTCCGGTTCGGCGGGGAACTCGCCGCCCGGCCGCTCACGGACGGGATACGGGGTGCCGTCACGATCCAGTGGCTGTTCATGGTGTACATCTTCGCCCAGCGGGCCGGCTCGCGTCACGACCGCCTCGACAACGAGTCGCTGCTGTTGCTGACCGTCTCGACCCGGACGGCCGTGCTGGGACTGCTCAGCGCGGACCTGTTCCGCGCCCTCTCGTACGTGGCCATCCCGGCGGCGCTGATCGGCGGGGCGTTCGTCTACGCGACGGCGTCGCCGCTGATGGTTCCGTTCTTCCTGCTCGCGGGCCTCCTGCTCGTGCTCACCGCGCTGGTCGCCGGGTACGCGATCGGCCTGTCGACTCAGTTGCTGGTGGCGCGCGTTCGATTCGTCGCTCGCTACAAGACTGCCCTCGGCATCGCCGCCGTCGCCGCCGTCTTCGGCTGTTACTTTCTCGTGATGAACGTCGGGGACGGGGGCGTGACGGCCCTCTTGGGACTCTGGCCGCTGAGCTGGCTCGTCGATCTGGCTGTCGTCGGCTCGCCGGTCGTGGAGTCGTCGACGCGGGCGGCCGTCGCGGCGGTCGGGAGCGTCGTCTGGATACTCGGCTGGGCGGTCCTCCTCGAACGGGTCGCGACGGCGCTGTGGTTCGGCGACACCGTCGAGAACGAAGTCGCCGAACAGAAGGCGACCGTCGACGCCGACACGGGGGACGATCCGCTGGCCGCGGCCGTGCGACCCCTCGCGCTCCCGTCGATGAGCCGTCCCGTCCTGCGCGTCGCTCAGCGGGCGGTCGTCGTCGCCCGCAGGAATCCAAGCCGGCTCTCCTTCCTCATGATCCCGGTCCTCGTCGTGGGGTCGTCGATGATCAACCTCGCCCAGAGCGGGGGGCTGTTCGCCGCGTTGCCACCAGTCCTCGCACTCTTGCTCCCCTGGCTGGCCGGCGGCACCTTCGGTCTCAACCCGTTCGGCGACGAGGGGCCGGTCCTGCCCGCGACGCTCACAGCACTGGCGTCGGGGCGGCAGTACGCGACCGGCCTCGCCGTTCCCGGACTGGTCTTCGGCCTGCCGCTGTCCGTCCTCGGTACGGTTGCAACCGGTGTCTACGGCCCCTTCGAGCCCGTCGAGGTCGCCCTCCTCCTCGCGGTGGCGGTCGTGTTCTGCCTGCTGGCGGTCACGCTCGCACCGGCGGTCGGTACGATCTTCCCGCGCTTCGATCCGATGACGGTCGGGAGCGACCGGGAAGTCGTCCCGCCGAGTCTGAGTGCAGGGATCGTCTACTCCCTGGTGTTCGTCGTCCTCGGCGGGACCGCGGTGGGCTGTGCGCTGGCTCCTGGCGGAACCCGGGGCGTCTACGCCGTCCTCGTCGGCGGACTGCTGGCGTTCCCGTTCGCCTGGCTGGCTGGGAACGGCGTGCCGCTCGCCGACGCCGTCGCGACGTGGCTGGGCGGGGCCGGTGACGCGATCGCATCCCTTCCGGTGGCCGGCGTTCACTGGGGCGGATACGGTGTGTCGCTGGCTGTGGCACTCGCGCTCTGCTGGTGGTCCGTCCGGACCGTCTCGCGACGCTACGAGGCGTACGCTATTGAGTAGGTGGCGACTCGGTTTTCGCAACCGTTAAAACTGCCCCGTGCCATCTTCGTATTGCTACTGCACGGGCCGGTGGGGTAGCTTGGTATCCTTCGGCCTTCGGGTGGCCGTAACCGCGATTCGAATTCGCGCCGGCCCACTTTCCATTTTCTCACAGGCTAGCGACGGCCTTCGGGTGGCCGTAACCGCGTTCTCGCGAGCGAAGCGAGCGAGAGCCAGCGAGACTGGAGGTCTCGCGTGATTCGAATTCGCGCCGGCCCACTTTTGTGCCGCGAACAAATCCGTGAGCGGCGCACACGTGACAGGGGCGAATTCGAGCAGGGAAGTCGCAGCGCGAACGAAGTGAGCGACCGTCTTCCCGTGTTCGATGTTCGCGCCGGCCCACTTTTGCGCTGCCAACACACTCGTGAGCGGTGCGCGAGCGTATTCGGAGATATCCAGCAAACGGATTCAGTCTGGAGTGTAGGGTAGCTCACTAGTGTCTGACGCCCGTCGGCGGGCCTCGTAGCAAATCACCAATTATTTCTTAATCACTGACTCACTCCGGGTTATGAAGGTAGAGACAGCGGAGAGTCAATCGTTCTCCTACGGGGAAGCTCTCCGCTATATCGCCGTCGCCGTCGGTGTGATGGGGGCGCTGTACCTCCCGGCGATCCTGCTGCCCAACACGTGGTTTCGGGTACTCACGACCGTCATGCTGGTCGCGCTGCTCGGGCTGACCGGCCGAGCACTCGTGTCGGCACTGTTTTCGTTCAAACGGCCGAAGACACCCGAACTGACGCTATCGGACGCCGAACTGCCGGAAGTCAGCGTGGTCATTCCCGCGTACAACGAGGCCGCGGTGCTGCCCGGGACGATCGAGGCGTGTCGGAACCTCGACTACCCGGCCGAGAAGCTCGAGGTCGTCCTCTGTTACGAGCGCGATTCCGTCGACGACACGGCGGCCATCTGTGAGGAGGCTGCCGCCGACGACGAGCGGTTCGTCGCGGTCGAGCGGGACGAACCCGGCGGCGGGAAGGCCAAGGCGACGAACTACGCCCTCCAGTACGCGACCGGCGACATCATCGCGAGCATCGACGCGGACCACCGGTTCGAGTCCGACGCGATCCGCAAGGCGGTCGCGTGGTTCGAGTCCGACGAGGACATCTGGTGTGTCAAAGGGCGGTGCTACGGGGACAACCCGCGAGACTCGATTCTGGCCCTGCACGCCACCGTCGAGCGCCACATCGCCGAGAAGGCCGACCTGTTCGCACGTGACGTCTTCGGCGGGTTCACCATCTTCGGCGGCGGGCAGGCGTTCTTCCGCGCCGAGATGTTCGAGGAACTCGGCGAGTTCGACGAGAGCGTCCTCGTCGAGGACATCGACATGTCCTCGAAGATCCACGACTTCGGCAAACAGCTCCGGGTCGATCCCTCCATCGTCACGTACGAGGAGAATCCGGGCACGATCCAGTCGTGGTGGAGCCAGCGCAAACGCTGGGCACGCGGCTGGATGCAGGTCGCCTTCCGCTACCTGTTCCGACTCCCGCGCAGTCGAAACCTGTCGACCCGCGAGCGCCTCGACGCCGTCTTCACCTTCGCCTACGCGCTCATGCCGGTGTACGTCGCCTTTACGTTCCCGCTCCTGCTGTTCGACATGGTGCGTGACTTCGCGGTCGGAAATCCCTACACCGCGTCCATCCTCGCCGACATGGGCATCGGGGCGACCCTCGAACACGGTATTCCGACCGCGACGTACTTCTCCGAGTTCGTCCGGAACGCGCTCTGGACCCTGCTCGCGGTCGCGCCGGCCCTCGCGGCGGGCATGGTGTTCGTCCAGGACTACCGCGACGGGTACTCCCACGACCCGCTTGAGTTCGCGGCCTCGTTCACGCTGTGGATCTACCTGGCGCTCCAGAGCGTCGTCTACGTGGTGTCCTTCCTCGACGAGGTCATCTTCGAGCGCCCGAGCATCTACGTGACGACCGCACGGGTCAACTCCCAGGCCAAATCGGGGTCGGGCTCGAAGACGAGCGGCACCGAGACCAAGTCCGACTGACCGGCCGATTCTTTACCTCGCCGCCGCTGTCCCGTACGTATGGGCTATCATCACGTCGATCCCGACGAGCTAGCACCGTCGTCGGACCACCCCTGTGACCGCCGATCACTGGCCGAGGTCGCCGAACTCACCCAGCTCGCGGCGGCCGTCTACGACCTCGAACCGGGCGAGGACCTCGCGACGACCTATCACTACCACGACCAGCGTGAGGAACTGTTCTACGTCCTCGACGGTGACCTCCACGTCGAGACGCCCGACGAGGAGTTCGTTATCGGGGCCGACGAGACGTTCGTGGTCGAGCCCGAGAGTCCGATCCGACCGTACAACCCGACCGACGCCGACGCGTCCGTCCGGGTTCTCGGCGTCGGCGCGCCCAAGTTCGACATCGGGCGGCCGTACGACTCCGAGGCGGACGGTGAGGACGCGTAGCGGTCCCGCCGGCAGTCGGCCGGAAAGAAACTCTCCCGGGGTACAAACCGACGGTCGATTGTCCGGTGTTTTACGGGTGCTTTTGCACTCTGAACTGCTGGAGACGGTATGACCGACGACGCCACCCACGACGACGAGCTGGCCTGGGAGACGCTGTACGGCGAGACGGCCTACATCTGTCCGGGGTTCGACATCCAGCGCGAGCGCGTCCGGTTGCCCGACGGCACCGAGACGGACTTCGACTACCTCTCGGACAGCGAGAGCGTCGTCGTCCTTCCCTTTACTGCAGAGGGTGAAGTGGTGGTCATCGACGAGTGGCGACAGGCGGTCAAGCGAGTCAACCGCGGGTTCCCGGCCGGCGGCGTCGAGGGCGAGGACGCCGACCTCGCGGCGACGGCCCGCCGCGAACTCGAAGAGGAGACGGGCTACGTCGCCGACGGGATCGAACACCTCACCACGATGGAACCCTCGAACGGCGTCGCAGACGCCGTGTTCCACTACTTCGTCGCCACTGACTGTGAGCCAGCGGGGGAGCAGGCACTGGACCACAACGAGTCGATCAGCGTCGAGACGACGGAGTTCGACGAGTTGCTCGGGGCGGTCGAGGACGGTGAACTCCGGGACGGTCGCACCGCATTCGGAGTCTGTTACTACGAACTGTTCGGGTAAGTTTGCAGTAGAAAGAGTTACTGAGTTTCGGACGTAATTTGATATATGGCGACCGCAGTGAAAGTCGACGAGGATGCGAAATCTCGTCTCGAAGAGCTACAGGCGGAGATCAAACTCGCGACGGGCAAAAAGGTGACACAACAGACGATCCTGACTCGGTTGATCGAGGATGCCCACGAGTCAAAATCAGAATTCGTCGATTCGTTCCGTGAGACTACAGTTCCGCTCTCGGACGGGGAGATTCAGCGACTCAACGAAGCCCGGATCGAATCGGGAAAGGAAACGGACGAGGACGACATCGACGACATCCTGTACGGATGACTGTTTTCGTAGACACGGGTGTTCTCTACGCCGAGTTCGACGGGTCGGCGAACCGGAATGAAACGGCCGTCCGAGCCATGGATACGGTTTATGAGGGGGAGTTCGGACAGCCGTTCACGAGTGATTACGTATACGACGAAGTCGTAACACTGACCCACAAACGAACCGGTCGCTTCGAGGCAGCACGGACCGTCGGGGAGAAGGTACGGGGCGCGAAAGACTTCCCTGACGTATACTCGTTCGCGTACGTCGATCCGACCGTCTTCGAGGCTGCAATCGACGTGTTCGAGCGATTCGACGATCAGGGTTTGAGCTTTACCGACGCGACGACAGTTGCGCTGGTAAATCACAAAGATATCGACGCTGTGCTGAGCTTCGACGACGATTTCGATGGGCTCGTCGAACGGATCGATCCCGCTACCGTGTGAGGAACGCAACCCTTAGGCCCGCGCCAGCGAAAGCCGGGGCAAATGGGCGACTGGTTCGAGGTACGCGACCACGACGCCGCCGGCCGGATCGGGGAGCTGACTGTCCCCCGTGCGGACGTGACCGTCGAGACGCCGGCACTCCTCCCCGTGGTCAACCCCCACGTCAGGACGGTCGAGCCGGCCCGCATGGAATCCGAATTCGGCGCGGAGATCCTCATCACGAACGGTTACATCCTCTATGGCTCTGAGGACGCCCGCGAGAGCGCCCTCGCCGACGGCCTGCACGACCTCTACGACTTCTCCGGCGCGATCATGACCGATTCGGGCTCCTTCCAGCTCTCGGAGTACGGCGAGATCGACGTGGATACCCGCGAGATCCTCGAATTCCAGCACGACATCGGCTCCGACATCGGCACGCCGGTCGACATCCCGACGCCGCCGGACGTGAGCCGCGAGCAGGCCGCCGAGGAACTGGCGACGACACAGGAGCGACTCGAACTCGCAGCGGAGGTGGAAACGGGCGACATGCTCGTCAACGCGCCGGTCCAGGGGTCGACCTACCCCGACCTCCGGGAGCGGGCCGGACGCGAGGCCTACGCGACCGACCTCGACGTGTTCCCGGTCGGCGCGATGGTCCCGCTGCTGAACGACTACCGCTTCGACGACGTGGTGGACATGGTGGCGGCGGCCAAGCGCGGGCTGGGCGCGGACGCGCCGGTCCACCTGTTCGGCGCGGGCCACCCGATGATGTTCGCGCTGGCGGTGGCGATGGGCTGTGACCTGTTCGACTCGGCGGCCTACGCGCTGTACGCCCGCGACGACCGCTACCTCACGGTCCGAGGGACCGAACACCTCGAAGACCTCGACTACTTCCCCTGTGAGTGCCCGATCTGTACGAGTCACACGCCCGACGAACTGGAGTCCTGCGGCAACCGCGAACGCGAGCGTCTGCTGGCCGAGCACAACCTCCACGTCACGTTCGGCGAGATCCGGCGGATCAAACAGGCGATCCGGCAGGGGAACCTGCTGGAACTGGTCGAGGCTCGCGCTCGCGGGCACTCGACGATGCTCGACGGCTATCGCGCGCTGGGGGATCACGCCGCACAACTCGAACGGAGCGATCCCGTCTCGAAGGACGCCTTCTTCTACGTCTCGGGGGAGAGTGCGGCTCGGCCGGAGGTATTGCGCCACCACGAGCGACTCGACCGGCTGGACGTGGCTGGTGACGTGCTCTTGACCGAGGGCGACCCCAACGAGGCCTACGACGAGAGCTGGCGGGTCGTCCCGCCCTTCGGCCCGTTCCCGCGCGACCTCTCGGAGGTGTACCCGCTGAACGCCGAGATTCCCGAGCGCCTCGACCGCCGGGCCTACGAGCGGGCCGCGGACGGTGTGGCGCGGCTGGTCGAGACCAATCCCGACGTGACGTTCACGCTCGCTCACACTGGCTGGCCGGAGACGGCGCTGGACCGGGTGCCAGAGGACGTGGATACCTACGAACTGGGCGTCGACGACGCGTACGGCGACAGTTAGGGCCGATCACGGAACAGCGCCAGGTGGCGCACGAGCGTCCGGTTCTCCAGCCCACCGGCCAGCGCGCCGGAGAGGACGCCGACCGTGCTGATGAAGGCCCCGGTCCGGACGAGGTCCACGACGCCGATCTGTGGGTCCTCGAGGCTCGGCCAGTTGGTCATCAGGTTCGGCGGGAACACGGCGAACTCGATGACGAGCATGACCACCCCGACGAGGACGAACAGGCCGACCATCGCCGACAGGAGAATGAGGAAGGCCGTGACGTTGATCAGCGCTGTGTGTTCCGTGACGATACGACTGCGCTCGCGCGGGAAGAACAGATTCTGTGCGAACAGCACGTGAACGGCGGCCGCGAAGACGCTCGCGGCCGCGAACAGCGCCGCGGTCCCGTTGGACAGGTTGATCCCCACGTCCCACGTCTCGGCGCTGAACACGAGGATGAGCGCCGGCATCAGCGCCGCCGTCGAGAGTTTCGGCAGGGAGAGCGGGAGGAACGGGCCGCCGCTGTGGGCCAGCGCCCCGAGCACCTGGTCCGGGTTCCGGGCGGCACTCCGGAGGTGGAAGGCGAACCGGCCGAGCGGGCCCCGGACGGTTGACTCCGTCTCGGGGATGTCCGCGGCGACCCGGCGGAGGTACCGCTCCGCGTAGGCGTCGAACGCGGGGAGGCTCCGGCGGTCGGGGTCGAACCGGAACGGTGCCATCGCGCTGTCCTCCGCGGCTCCGGCGTCGTGTTCGGCCCCGAGGACGTGGCCGAGCAGGTGCAAGAGCAGGGCTGCGCCGTTCCAGCGGACCGGCGGCGCGTCGAGGCCGGCGGTGGGTTCTGTCCGCGGGCCCACCCGGAGCCGCCACGTCGAGAGGACGACGACGCGGGCGAGCGGCGAGGCCAGCCCCGGGACCTGGGTCTCCCGCCGGGAGACCAGCGGTGCGTCGGTGACGACGACCAGCAGGTCGTAGGGTCCTTCGACCATCCGGAGTGCGGCCTCGTCGAGGAACTCCGAGGGTCTGCGTGAGGTGGCGTCCGGGAGTCTGTCGATCTCACCCCCGAAGAACCGCCAGGTCGACCCGGTCGCCGACGCGAGTTCGGGACCGACGTCCCCCGCGAGTCGGTCGGCGAACGCCCGGAGGTCCTCGGCGTCCTCCCGGGGCGAGTGGGCGATCAGGAGGCCGACGTCGACGGCTAACTCGCTCTCGGCGTCCGGTTCGGCCGTCGCGACCGTCGATCCGGTCCCCGGTCGGGGCATGTCCACCCAGTCCACGGCGAGGCGGAAAAACCCGGTCCGAGCGTGCGGATTCCTTGCTACTCGGTTGCGTGCCGGCGGGCGACCCCGACCAGCCGGGCCGGGCCGCCCGGAAGGAAAGATAATTGGCCGCGCTCGCCCGAGACGGTGCCATGACCGACTACTTCGAGGTCCACGAGCGGGACGGGGCCGCCCGCATCGGGGAACTCCGGCTCGCGGACCCCCTCACCACGCCCGCCGTCGCGGACGAGGTCGTCACCGACGCGGGCAGCCTCTGGCCCGAAGAGCGCGAGGTGCCCGACGGCGACGAGTCGACGCTCACCGTCCTCCCCCATCGTGGCCTGCCCGCTGGCACGCCCGAGGAAGTCGAGGACGCGTTCGCGGTCGACTACCCGGACGTGGATTACCCGAGCGCCGCGGTCGTCACGCCCGCGACCGCGGCTGACCACGGGACCGACGCCTACGTCCTCTCGAACGCCAGCGGCTACGCCGGCCACGCGGCTGCCTTCGTCGACGCCGTGGTCTCGGTGCGGGAGGCCACACCCGCAGACACCGCCCTCTATCTGCCCGGCGTCGCCACGCCCGCCAACGTCGCGACGCTCGTCTACGCCGGCGTCGACCTCGTGGACACGGACCGGGCGGTCCTGCGGGGAACGCAGGGGTTCTACCAGACGACCGACGGCGAGTACTTCCTCGAAGACCTCGACGAACTCCCCTGTGCCTGTCCCGCCTGCCAGCAACCTGCCTCGGAGTTCGACCGCGAGGACTGCGCCGAACACAACCAGCGTGCCCTCGCGGCCGAACTCGCGCGGGTCCGCCGTCGGGTTCGGGACGGCACGCTCCGCGATTATATCGAGGGCCAGGCCCGTCACGAGCAGTGGCTCACGGCCACGTTCCGCCGCCTGGACCAGCAGTACAGCTACCTCGAACAGCGGACGCCGGTCGTCCGCCGGAACGAGATCACGGCCGCGACCGACGACACCATCCGGCGCGTCGAGATCCAGCGCTTCGCCGAGCGCGTAACGAACCGCTACCGCAGTCGCTTCTCGAACCCCCTCGTACTGGTGCCTTGCTCGGCGAAGAAACCCTACAGCGAGTCACAGAGCCACGGCCAGTACCACGACGTGATCCAGTGGCGCGCCCACGTCGCCTCGATGACCTCGCCCATCGGCGTCGTGCCCCAGGAACTGGAGCTCACCTACCCCGCCCAGCACTACGACTCCGTCGTAACGGGGGAGTGGACCGCCACCGAGATCGAGTTCGTCAGCGACGTGCTGGAAGCGTACCTCCGGCGCAACGACTACCCCAAAGTCGTCGCCCACGTCCCGCCGGAGGGCTACCGCGAGATAGTCGAACGCGCCACTGCCGACCTCGACGTGGAGCCCGTCTTCACCGTCGAGGATCACCCGACGACGGGCGACTCCCTCTCGAACCTCGCGGCGGAACTCGAGGGCGAACTGAAATATCCCAAGCGCGAGCGCGAACACAACACGATCCGGGCGATCGCCGACTACCAGTTCGGCGACGGTGCGGGTGACGAACTGTTCGACGACCTGCACACCGAGTCCCGCTATCCGAAACTCCGGGTGACCGACGGCGACGGCGAGCAACTGGCGGCGATGGTCCCCGAGTACGGCGTCCTCTCGCTGACGGTCGCGGGCGCTCGCCGCTGGGTCGACAGCGACGCGCCGGTCGCGCGGGTCGAGATCGACGACTTCGTCCCCCACGGGAGCGTCCTCGCGCCGGGCGTGGTCGACGCGAGCGACTCGATCCGGCCGGGCGACGAGGTCGTGATCGAGGGGCCGTCGGCGTTCGGCGTCGGCCGCGCGGCGATGAGCGGACCCGAGATGGTCGAGTCGACGCGAGGCATCGCCAGCGAGGTCCGGCACGTCGACGAGCGCTGACGCGACTCGACGGCACTGTCAGCAATCGGAAATCTATTTGTGGCCTACGCAGGATGACACGATAGATGAAACGCGTATTGGTGACTGTCGCGGTCGCCGCGATGCTCGTGCTGGCGGGCTGTAACGGCGGCGGGCAGGGGACGCCGACGGCGACGAACGGGACCGAATCGACGACGGAGAGCGAGTTCTCGGCCGACGTGTCGACACCGACCGATCTGGACGTCTCGGTGTCGCGGGCTGGTCCCGGTGCGGGCGGCGCGGCGTCGGCGGACCTGTACCCGCCCGGCGTCGACGAGTCGGGCGTCTACAACGCATCGGCGCTCGTGACCCGGCACTTCGAGACAGCGGGGGCGAACGCCGTGATGCGCGCCGAGTTCATCACGGGCGGCGGGACGACGCGGCTCGTCCATCGGAACGGATCGAGCGGCGAGCGGTTCACGATGGTCAACGAGACGAGAGGCACCGCCGAAACGTGGTGGGCGTCGAACGCGACCGTCGTGCGCTGGAACGGATCGGCGTCACCGTCGCTCACCTACTCGCAGGGTGATACCAATACCTACACGACCTACCAGTTCACCGGGCTGTTCCGGGCGGTCCCGTTCCTGATTCTGAACACGACGGACCTGGCGGTCGACGGGACGACCAGCGTCGACGGCCAGGAGGTCCTGCGCCTGTCTATCGAGGGCGTCCGGAACACGTCGGGTGGCTTCGTGGTCGACGAGAACATCTCCGACCTTCGGGGCTACGTCCTCGTCACGCCGGACGGAGTCGTCCGCGAAATGCACTACCAGTCGACCGACGACCGGACCGGCGCGACCGAATCCGTGACCGTCACCGTCTCGGGCGTCGGTTCGACGACGGTCGACCGCCCCTCCTGGGCCAGCGGCTATCCCGACCTGACGGTCTCGACGGGCAAGGACAGTTCGGTCCTCGCGCTCGAACACCGCGCGGGCGGTTCGATCCCGGTCGACACGCGGCTTCGGGTCGGCTCGGACTTCGTCGCCTACGGGAACGTGACCCTCTCGGAGTCGCTGGAGGCCGGCGAGACGCTCTACGTCGTCGCGTCCGGTCGGTTCGGGGACTACAACGTCACCGGCAGCGTCGGGACCCAGCCCGACACTCCCGAGAACGCCGTCTCGTTCGACCGGCTCCCGTCGATCTCCGTGTTCGCCGACGGTGTCGAGTTGCAGTACGCCCCCGAAGTCGGGCGCGAGACGGGTACGACCGGCGGCTTCGGCTCCGGTACGTAGTCCCCGCCGGGAGGCTTTAGTTCGCGCCAGCCCTCTCCCGGACCATGGACGAAATAACGCTGGCCGTTCCCGAGCCAATTCTGGACTCGCTACCGGACGACGACGGCGCGGCCGAACAGGACATGAAACGGGCCGTCGAGGGCTGGGAACGGCGGATCAACCGCGCGATCCGCGACGAGTCCGCAGAGGACGCGGCCGGCTACGTCCTCGACGCGATCGAACTGTTCGAAGAGCGGATGGACACCTACGACGCGTTCGTCCCCGAGTTGCGGGCCTGGGGACAGTCACCGATCTACGCCATCTGCTGGCGCAACCTGATGGCCGACCTGATCGGGCAACTGTACGAACACGAGGAACTGGCCGATAGGCTGGATCGGGAGCGCAACCAGCGCGTCGTCGAGGACGGCATCCGGATGCGGGATCTCTGAGTCACTGGCCGCCCGTTGCTTTATGCCGTCGCCGTCCCTGCACAGCGGTATGCACCTCGAATGCAGGTTCTTCGCGACCTATCGGGCGGTCGTCGGGCAGAAGTCCCTCGAACGGGAGTTCCCCGACGGCGCGACCGTCGCCGAGGTCCTCTCGGAACTGGAGGCGGAGTACCCCGACCTCGACCGGCAGTTGCTCGACGAGGACGGGGCGATCCGGCCACAGCTCTCGATCCTCAAGAACGGTCGGGACGTGACCCACATGGAGGGCAGCGAGACGGTGCTCGAAGACGGCGACTCCCTGTCGGTGTTCCCGCCGGTCGCTGGCGGGGTGGTCTGATGCGCCGCGAGAAAGCGTTCCGGGGCATCTCCAAGCGGCTGGCGGTCCACTACCTCGAAAATCTGGGCGGGGAACTCGTCGCGGGCGAGCGTGAGGACGACGCCGAGGCCGAGGTGGCGGGCGAGGACTGGACCGTGAAGCTGTCGGCGGAGAAGGTGTCGGTCGGCGGATCGCTACAGCTGACGGAGGTGTCGGTCGTCTTCGAGGGCGAGGACGACGCCGTGGAGGAACTGGTCGAGAAGTTCACCCAGAAAGCGATGCGGGCGGGCGGCTGATGACGGGCGATCCGATCGAGGGGGACGTGCTCGTCCTCGTGGCGGCCAAGGCCAGCGTCGGCCCCCAGCGCCTGCCGGAACTGGTCGACCGCGTGGCTGCCGACCTCGATTCCCGACGGGACGCCTACGCTCGCGAGTACGAACTGGCCTACGAGACCGACGAGCGGACGGCCTTCTTCGTCGAGGACGGCCACTGGGAGGAGATCGGCGGGCGACTGGACCTCGGAACCCGCGAGATCGACGCCGTCCGCCGCTCCCACGAGGAACAGATGACTCGCGACGGTCGGCGACTGAACCGGACGGACGAGTTCGAGACGGCTCTCGAGATCAGGGATTGCGTGGTGGTCAGGACCTGACGGACGAGGGTGTCGCCCCGCCGTCCACGAGGTCGAAGGCGACGGCGAGCGCGGGGTCGGTCCCCCAGTAGACGAACCGGTAGCGGCCTTCGGGGAAGCCGGGACAGACGGTGAACCGGTCGTCGGTCTGCTCCGGGAAGCCCTCGGGCGTGAGCGGGAACGTCCACTCGAACCCCTCGCCGGGCGGGTGTTCGATCCCGATTGCGGTGTACCCTACCGGACGATCACCGTCCCAGACCCTGACGTCCTGCCAACCGCCTTCGGTGTTCAGTTCGAGGTTGAACTTCCGCTCGTTTCCCGTGAGCGCTGCCTCGTCGCCATCGTTGCGCATCGTGATCGTCACTTCGTCGCCGCGTTCGTATTCGAGAGCGTCGACGCGGAGGGTGAACGGCGTGTCGTCGCCACCACCCCAGACCACAGTCTCGTAGTACGGACTATCGAGTCGCTCCACGCCTTCCCGGTCACAATCGAGCGTTGCGGTAACGGTCGACGGATCGCCCTTCGGACTGACCTGTCGGTCGGCGCCGCCGATACAACCCACGACGCCCGCCGCGACGCTGGCGACTGCCAGCCGGATCGCCTGCCGTCGCGTGTGCGGAGCCATACCGGCGATTCAGCAAACGCCGATAAGTGTCTTCTGTGGTGAACGATCGCTCAGTCCAGAAACGCCAGCAGTTCCTCGCTGACCGCCTCGGGCACGTCGCACTGCACCCAGTGGCTGGCCTCGGGGTATCGCTCGACCCGGAGGTCGGGGATCCACTCGTCGAGTCCTTCTGAGATGCCGACGCCCAGCGCCGCGTCCTGCTCGCCCCACAGCACCAGCGTCGGCACCGTAATCTCGGTGTCGCCCGGCGGATCGAAGACGCGCCGGAGGCCGGGCAGCGTGGCTTTGGCCATCGGTTTCCCGATCCCACGGACGTACGCCCGGTAGTAGTTGACCGCGGCGCGGGCCGCGCCCGGTCGGGCGAACGCCTCCCGGTACCGCTCGACGTCCGCATCGTCGAAGGCGTCGGGGTTCGCCGGCTGGTCGCGGAACATCGCGCCGACGGCGCGGGCGTTCCCGAACGAGAGCAACCGCTCGGGGAGCCACGGGAGCTGGAAGAAGAGGACGTACCACGACCGTTTCAGCTGCGCGAGGTCGAACTCGCGGGCGAACGCGGCCGGGTGGGGTGCGTTCATCACGGTCAGACTGTCCAGCGCGTCGGGGCGTTGCATGCCGACGGCCCAGGCGATCGCGCCGCCCCAGTCGTGGCCGACGAGGTGGGCGGTCTCGCGGCCCCGGTCATCGACGAGTCCGACGACGTCGCCGACCAGATGTTCGATGGCGTAGCTGTCGACGCCGTGGGGTTTCTCCGAGCGGTTGTACCCGCGGAGGTCGGGCGCGACGACCCGATAGCCCGCCTCGGCGAGCGGGCCGATCTGGTAGCGCCAGGAGTACCAGAACTCCGGGAAGCCGTGCAAGAGGACGACGAGATCGCCGTCCTCGGGGCCAGCGGCGACGTAGTGGAGGCGCACGTCGTCGACGACGGCGTTGCGGTGTTCGAGATCGACGCCGGCGAGTGGGTCGGGCATACGCGCTACCGTGGTGGCCGAGCCACTAAGCGGCACCGGCAGCGTCCCACTACAGTTCCACAATTCGAGAATTGCCCATAGATTATATAACGGAAGTTAACATATCTATGGTTGGAGCGAAAGCACACATGTCAACGCGCACCCTCGAAGCGGAACTGTTCGGCCGTGAAACGCGATTCGAATACTCCGATCACTGGATCGGATACGCCCTGCTGGGACTCCGGGTCGTAATGGCCTGGGTGTTCCTGCAGGCCGGGATCGCGAAGCTACTCGATCCCGACTGGACCGCCGCCGGATTCCTCGCGAACGCCGTCCCGGCAGGCAACCCCTTCGGCGATCTGTGGGTGTCGATGGCCGGGTCGCCCATGGTCGACATGCTGGTCCTGTGGGGACAGGTCCTCATCGGACTGGCCCTGCTCGTCGGTGCGTTCGTCCGACTGGCCGCGTTCTTCGGTGCGCTCCAGATGCTCATGTTCTGGGCGGCTCACCTCGAAGGTGGTCTGATGGCGGGGTTCCCGATCGAACACGGCTTCTTCGTCAGCAGCCACATCGTCTACGCGCTGTTGCTGTTCGGTCTCGGTGCGATCGGTGCGGGTCGGATCCTCGGCGTGGACGCGTGGCTCGAACAGCAGGAGTTCGTCGAGTCGACGCCCGTTCTTCGGGTGTTCCTCGGCTAGGTCGGACAGTGGGGGTTCGCGGTCGGTCGGTGCCGTCGCGGTGACGGTGCTGACAGTCGTTTTTTGTTTTGCGGTCAGTCACCGAGTCGTCGTACCGAACTCGCGGCGGAGCCGCGAGTTCGGCTTTTTCGCCCACGTTTTTCGACGAGTGGTTGCGCGCCACTGGCGCGCAACCCGAGGAGAAAAAGGTGGTTAGTCGTCGCCGGGCGCAGCAGCGCCGGAGTCGCCCATCGAGACGCCGGTGCCGGGGCCGACGTCGATGCCGAGTTCGTCGAGTTTCTCGTCGGGGACGACGCCGTCGACCCAGTCGCGAACCTCGTAGTACTCGGCCTTGAGCTGGTCGAGTTCGGCGAGTTCGCCCTCGCTGGCCCCCTGGGCGGGGATGGCGTTCTCGTTGCCCTCGACGAAGCGGTCGGGGAGATCGTCGTCTGCGCCGTCGAAGCCGACGAGGTTGTTGTAGTAGCGCTCCAGGTTGTAGATGCGCTCGCCGGCCTGCATCAGTTCCTCCTCGCTCACGTCGCGGCCGGTCATGCCGTTGTACTGGAGGACGTACTCTTCGATGCCCTCCGCGAAGGCGTTGAACTTGCAGATGTCGAACGAATCGGAGATGGCGTGCATGTCCTGGAAGGTCGCACAGAGTTCGCCCTTCCCCTCGGGCTCGTAGGGATCGACCTTCTCGGGGACGCCCAGGATCTCTGCGGCGGGGGTGTACCCGCGCAGGTGGCAGGCACCGCGATTGCTCGTGGCGTAGCCGATGGCCATCCCCTTCATGCAGCGGGGGTCGTAGGCCGCCATGGTCTGGCCCTTGACGGCCAGGGAGTTCTCGTGGGCGTCGAACTCCTCGGCGAGGTGGTTCGGGCCCTCGGCCATGTGGTCGGCGAGGTCGGTCTCGCGGTGGCCGATTCGCTCGATGAGGTCGATCATCTCGTCTGAGTCGCCCCAGTCGATGGAGTCCTCGAAGTCGAGTTTCCCCTCCTCGATCATCTCCATCGCCATCGCGATGGTGTTGCCGGTGTCGATGGTGTCCATCCCGAGGTCGTTACAGACGTCGAGCATGACCGCGATCCGGTCGCGGTCGTGGTGCCCGGAGTTCGGCCCGAGCGCCCACGCCGACTCGTACTCGTAGGACTCCATCCGGACGTTCATCTCCTCGCCCTTGTGCATCGCCTGTACCTCGACTTCCTTCTTGCAGGCGACCGGACAGGAGTGACAGGTCGGTTCGTCCACGAGGATGTTCTCCCGGACGTTCTCCCCCGAGACCTTCTCGGAGTCGATGATGCGCTCGCCGTCGCCCTCGGCGTCGGACATGGCCTTCGTCGAGGAGTAGCGGCCGTTCTTCGTCGGGAGGCCGTCCATCTCCTCGGTGACGTTCATCAGGACGTTCGTCCCGTACATCGAGAGGCCGCCCTCGTTGGGGGCGGTCACGTCCGACTCCTGGATGACCTGCATGGCCTGCTGGTGGCCCTTCTTGAAGGTCTCCGGGTCCTCCGGTTTGGGCATCTGGGTCTTGGCCTTGACGACGACTGCCTTGAGGTTCTTCGAGCCCATCACGCAGCCGGTGCCGCCCCGGCCCGAGGCGCGGTCGTCCTCGTTGATGATGCAGGCGTACTTGACCTCGTTCTCGGCGGCCGGCCCGACGGCCATCATCGAGAGGTTCTTGCCGTAGGACCCCTCGACTTCCTCCTCCAGCTGATCGCGTGTCGCGTGGATGCCCTCACCCCAGAGGTGAGAGGCGTCCCGGAGTTCGACCTCGCCGTCCTCGACGACGGCGTAGACCGGCTCGTCGGCCTTGCCCTCGAACAGCAGGCCGTCGAAGCCGGCCCACTTGAGGCGCGCGCCCGACCACCCGCCGTGATGGGAGTCGGTCACCTGGCCGGCGATGGGTGATTTCGTGCAGATAGCGATTCGGCCGCTCATCGTGGTCTGAGTGCCCGTGAGCGGCCCGTTCATGAACGCGAGCAGGTTGTCCTCGCCCAGGGGATCCACGTCGGGGCCCTGGTCGAAGACGTACTTGACGCCGAGGCCGCGCGCGCCGATGTACTTCTCCGCGTCCTCGTCGTCGATGCCCTCGTACTGTACGTCCCCCGCGCTCAGATCGACGCGAGCGACGTTGTCGTGGAATCCTCCGAGGTCTGTCATAAGTTAACGTACCGTACTAGAGTACGGGCCGAACCGTGTTATGCGTTGTTCGCCCCCCGTAACTGATACCAGTTACGCGACGAGTGATAAATTACCGTCAATATCCGGTTGAACTGGCCTCGCGGATCGTGACGTGACGGCGAACCCCGGTCGACTTGTCCCCGGAGCGAAGAGGGGTGCATATGCGCCCCCGCCGCTCCACTGCTCGACTGGCCCGCGTCGGGCCTGCGGTCCTCTACGGCGTATCTCTGTTCGCGGTCTCGGTCGCGGACCCGCCGGCTGGCGGACTGGCACCGACCGGCCCCCTCGGACTCGTCGCTGTGGACAAGTGGTTGCACGTCCTCGGGTACGCGGCGCTGACTCTCCTGATCGCGTACGCAGTCTGGCCGTCGACGACGCGGTGGCTCGCGCTCGCCGGCGCGCTCGCGCTCGGCTACGGTGTGGTGATCGAGGTCGTGCAGGCGTTCGTGCCATCCCGGTCGTTCAGCGTCGCGGATCTGGGAGCCAACGTCGTCGGAATCACGCTGGCCGCCGCGCTCCTGTGGGCGTGGCACCGGCGTCGAGAACGCGGGCTCGACGGGGGTCTCTCGAACCCGGAGTGACCGGTCGAAGGCGATTTACGCCCGGAACGGCTCCCCTGAGGTAATGAGCAAGCCGAGCCCCGAGGTCTACGAGCAGGGCAAGGGGATGGACGCCCACAATCAGGCGATGCGGGAGATCCGGTCCCGCAAGGACGAGACCTACGACCCCCGCGAGCCCACGCGGGTCTGGATCGACGAGGACAACACGCCCGACGGCGTCTACCAGTCGCTGACGATCATCCTCAACACCGGCGGCTGTCGGTGGGCCCGCGCCGGCGGCTGTACGATGTGTGGCTACGTCGCCGAGTCCGTCGAGGGCGGCTCCGTCGCCCACGAGGACCTCATGGCCCAGATCGACGCCTGTCTGGAGCACGAGGCTGAAAACGCAGACGACGAATCCGGCCTCATCAAGATCTACACCTCCGGCTCGTTCCTCGACGAGCGCGAGGTTCCTGCCGAGACCCGGCAGGCTATCGCTTCTGAGTTCGCCGACCGCGACCGCATCGTCGTCGAGTCCCTCCCGGACTTCGTCGACCGGGAGAAGATCGAGGACTTCACCGCCCACGACTTGGAGACCGACATCGCCGTCGGCCTCGAAACGGCGACCGACCGTGTGCGCCGGGATTGCGTGAACAAGTACTTCGAGTTCAGCGAGTTCGAGCGCGCCGCCGCCGACGCCCGCGAGGCCGGCGCAGGGATCAAGGCCTACCTGCTGATGAAGCCCCCCTTCCTCTCGGAACCGGACGCAGTCGAGGACATGAAACGCTCCGTCCGGAAATGCGCCGCCGTCGAGGGCTGTCACACCGTCTCGATGAACCCGACGAACGTCCAGCGCCACACGATGGTCGAGGACCTGTATCACGACGGAGGCTACCGCCCGCCGTGGCTCTGGTCGGTCGCCGAGGTCCTCGAATCAACGGCCGAGGAGGACGTGATCGTCGTCTCAGACCCGGTCGGCCACGGCAGCGACCGCGGCGCGCACAACTGCGGCGAGTGCGACGACCGCGTCCAGAAGGCGATCAAGGACTTCGACCTCCGACAGGATCCCTCTGTGTTCCAGCAGGTCTCCTGTGAGTGCGAGCGGACCTGGGAGATCGTACTCGACCGCGAGACGGGCTACAACCAGCCGCTCGTGCGGTGAGCGACACGAAACACTGCCGCGACCGTCTCGACGGGTCGTCTGTGCCGCCCGGCTGACGGCGGATTAGCTGTCCGGCACCGTCACGACGCCGAGCGGGTCCGCGAGTTCAGTCCCGTTTTCGGCGTACGAAACTGTGGCCCTGAAGGTCCTGTTCTCGTCTACCTCACTGAAGTTCATCGTCCCGACGAAGGTTCCCTCCGCGTCGACGGTCGTCTCGAACTCCTTCAGGAACGGGGTCAGGCCGCTCCGACGCGCCTCGACTTCGAGGACCGTACCCTGGGGCAAGTCGGTCGTGCCGACGACGGACTCGTTCGATGTCGCGTCGACGCGCACGACGGCCTCTCGCATCGGCCCGATGGCGACGGCCGGGTTCGTCGACGCGTACTCGTCAGCGACGATGGCTCCCGTCACGTTCGCCAGTTCCGTGCCGTTCTCGGCGTAGACCACCGATGTCTGGAAGGTCTCGTTCCACGCCGCCGGAGACAGGTTCACGGTCGCCGCGAACGTGCCGTTTTCGCGCACGGTCACTGTCTCGGCCCGTGCCCACGGTTGTGAGCCCGTCGACGTGACGCGGACCTCGACTTCCGTTCCCGGGGGAAGGTCGGACTCTCCGCGGATGGACTGATTGTCGGTCGCGACGGCCTGTACCCGATTGTCGTCACCGGTGACGAGCGCGACGGTCCGTTCGGTGCCGTCGCCGACTGCCGACTCGTTCGGGCTGGTGTCGTCGGCCGGACTGCCGTCGAAGACGCCGACGACTGACGCACCGGCGACGACGGCGACCACGGCGACGACCACGACCGCGACGGCCGCGACGAGGCGTCGGTCCGTCACGGTCGCACCTCCGGGGCAGCGACGGTCGACTGTCGATGCTCGACGGGGGCGGAACCACACCGGACGGGCCGTTCAGGACGACGAGTCATTCGACCGAACGTTCGCGCTGGGTGAGAAAAGCCCTTCCGTAAGCTTCGAAACGTCTTGAACCGTACCGTGTCAGAGGCCGCCTTCGGGTTGACCGCTACCGCCGGAGCCACGGCCCAGCACATCCCTGACTTTCGCCTTGAGTTCGTCGTCGTCGTAGTGGCGAAGCAGCGCCCAGGTGGCGATCTGGACGATGACGCCGACGGCGATCAGCGCGCCGGTCCAGCTCGGTGGCGTCGGTACCGTGAGGTTGGCCAGCGGTTCGACGATCGCGTCGGCGTCCAGCCCGGCCCAGATCAGCACCGCGCCCCAGGCCGCGCTGACGAACACGACGACGACCTTCTGGAGCAACACGGCCAGTACCGCGCCGATGACCGGCCCCGCGAGGATCACGGGATCGAGCAGGTTCGTCAGCGGGTCCATCGACGTGCCCGTCAGCGCGAGCGCCGCGCCAAAGCCCGTCACTGCGCCGGGGACGACCAGCATGATGAGGTACACCTTGTTGGCGATGGCGAGGCCGACGAAGCCCAGCAGGAGGATCACGGCGATGGTCGGGATCGGCCCCAGACTGGCGGTACTGGCCGCGAAGAAGCCAGCGCCGCCGCCGACGAGGAACCCGAACAGTTTCAGCCCGGTTCGGTAGAAGAAGACGCCGCCGACTGTCAGTGCGATTCCGACGAGCAACAGGACGGCCGTGAGTGCGATGTTCGACACGGGGAGTCACCTGTCGGTGTGTCGGACAGCCGAAATATAAGTTTGCTGGGCGGGCGACGTGAGCGTAGCGAACGTCGCCGGACGTGTGAGCGGGGAATGCGAGACTCTCCTTTCGGTCGAGCCTCGAAACGCGACCGGGCGAAGCCCGTGAGCAGCGACGGATGGAGCCACGACCAGCGCTACAGCGTGTCGTCGGGGTCGTGCTTCTCGATCATTCGGTCGACTTCGTTGGCGTAGCGCTCCCGGGTGTCGGGGTCGTCGACGGTCCCGAGGTTGCTTCGCTCCATCTCCAGTGACACGTTCGTCTCCCGTCCCGGGCCGGTGAAACTCGGCAGCGCGCGTTCCTTCCGGTAGTCGCGCCGGCCGTCCGGCGTCGCGTAGGTCAGGATGATCATGTTCTGCTCGTCGTCGCCGTAGGTGCGTTCGACCAGCCAGACGCGCTCGGTTTCGACGGCCTCGTCTGTCGTCGCCATACCCGAACTAGGGGCCGACGGAATTTCAGTGCTCTGTCGATTCCCGGCGGAAGAAAACGAACGACGGGTTCTCGGTTGGTCAGACTGCCTATTCGGCGAAGCCTTCCAGCACGCCCTGCCCCTCGGTGGGGCCGATATCGGGCAGTGCGGCCCGCTCGGGGTGGGGCATCAACACGGCGACCGAATCGCGCTCGCCCAGCACGCCCGCGACGTTGTGTTTCGAGCCGTTGGGATTGGCCTCGTCGGTGACGTTCCCGGCGTCGTCGCAGTACCGGAACAGGACCCGATCCTCGCGTTCGAGTTCGTCGAGGCGTTCCTCGCTGATCTCGAAACGACCCTCACCGTGGGCGATGGGGAGTTCGATCACGTCGCCTTCCTCGTAGGCCTCGGTCCAGGGGGTGTCGGCGTTCTCGACGCGGAGATGGACGTGTTCACACTGGAAGCGAGCGCTCCGGTTGGTGGTGAACGCTCCGGGGGTGAGTCCGGACTCCGAACCGATCTGTGCGCCGTTACAGACGCCGAGGACGGGCGTGCCCTCGTCGGCGGCCTCGCGGACTTCTTCGACGATAGGCGAGCGGGCGGCCATCGCGCCGGCCCGGAGGTAGTCGCCGTAGGAGAAGCCGCCGGGGAAGACGACGCCGGTGGTGTCCGCGGGGAGACCGTCCTCGTGCCAGACGAGTTCGGCGTCGACCCCGATTTCGTCGAGCGCGCGGACGGCGTCCCGATCGCAGTTCGACCCGCCGAACTGGATCACCGAGACCGTCATGTGTCTCGTTCGTCGACCGCCACGGTGTAGTCGTGGATGGTCGGGTTGGCAAGCAGGCGCTCGGCCATCTCGTCGGCTCGCTCGGCGGCCGCGTCGGCGTCGGTCGCGTCCACGTCGATCTCGAACTGGTCGGCCGATCGGAGATCCTCCAGATCGAAGCCGAGCCGTTCGAGCTGGCGCTGAGTCGTCTCGGCCTCCGGATCGAGCACCCCGCGTTTCAGCCGGACCGTCACGGTCGCGGTGTAGGCAGTCATTGTCGGGAGTGCCGTGACCACCGACGTTAACGCTTGTTATCTCCGGCCGCCCGCGTAGCCACAGACTCGAAAACTCACCGACCGTCGTATCGTTTAAAACACCCTCTCTACAGGGGCACCAGTGTTAACACCGAGTGTCGTGTGGACACGTACCATCCCATGACACAGATCAGGGACACCAGTCGTGACATGCGCATCGATCCGGATTCGTTCGCCGGTGGCTACTTCCGCAACGCCGTCTACCGCCACTGGGACCCACACGAGGACATCCCGCAGGAACTGCTCGAACAGGACCGCGAGCGCCTGCTCGAATTCGACGGCGACGAGGAGGGATTCGAGGCGCTGCGGACGACGCTCGCGCTGTTTGGCGCGGGCGAGGAAGCGGTGACGGAGGACCTGATGCCCCTGGGGATGGTGCTCGAAGACATCGACGACCAGATGTTTCTCTCCACGCAGATCTACGAGGAGGCCAAACACACGCAGTTTTTCGACCGCTACTGGCGGGAAGTCATCAACCCCGTCGCCGAACAGGAGGAAGACGCCGAGGTCACCGAACCCACCGACCAGCGCTACTTCCCCGAGGGGTACGTCGAACTGTTCGACCGGACCGAGGAGGCGATGGAGCGCCTGCTGGAGGACGATACGCCCGAGAACCGCGCGAAGGCGTACTGTCACTACCACCTCACCGTCGAGAGCGTGCTGGCACAGACCGGCTACTACGGCATCTCCGCCCGGTTCAGCGAGGACGGGCCGGACGTGTACGACGACGGCGTCGACACGCCCGAACTGGAGGGACTGGTCGAGGGCATCAACTACATCCGGAGCGACGAGGGTCGCCACGTCGGGTTCGGGATGCACAAGGTCCGGGGCCTGATCCACGAGGAGGGCGTCGACGAGGCCGTCGTGCAGGACACGCTGATGGACCTGCTGCCGTTCGTCTCCGAGGCCGTCGAGGCGACCCGGACCGAGGAGGTGGACCCGACGCCGCTGATCGAGTACGCCACCGACAAGGTGCGCCGACGCATCGACGTGCTGACCGAGGAGGATGCGGAGCTACCCCCGGTCGAACAGCTGGTGACGCTGGAAGAGGACCGCGGCGAGGCCTAACGACGTCTCTCGGCGGTCCGACTGGTACGTACCACCCTTCCCCAGCGAGGTCGGGAGGGGCTGTTGCCGGACGGTCCGAACGTTCCATTTCGGGTAGGATTTCCACGGCCGGGGTTCTGGTCGCGGTGGGATCCTGTCCCCGCGACGACAGTACCGCGAAAAACAACTTTTTTCGCCGGGCGTTGCCGAGAGGGACCATGATTGCAGTCGCCGACAGCGCCAGCGGGTGGTCACCGTGAAAAAACACAAACTGACAGAGATTACCGTCGTCGGCGAGGACGACACCGGTCTCATCGCGAACGTCACCTCGCTGCTGTTCGAGCGGGGCATCAACATCGAGGACCTCGACCAGGCCGTCCGGGAGGGCGTCTTCCGGATGACGATGCACGTCGACACCTCCGAGATGGTCTGCACCGAGGAGAAACTCCGCGAGGACGTCGACGACCTGAGCGAGGAACTCGGCGTCGACATTCAGGTCCGGTTCCCCGCCGAACGGGAGACCCAGACCATGGCCGTGCTGGTCACCAAGGAGTCACACTGTCTGGAGGCCATCTTCGAGGCCTGGGCCAACGGTGACCTCGGAGCTGACGTGAGCGTCGTCATCGGCAATCACCCCGATCTGCGCCCGCTGGCCGAGAAGTACGACGTCCCCTTCCACGACATCGGCGACGAGAAGGGCAACCCGGACGAGGACCACATGCTCGACCTCCTCCAGGAGTACGAGGTCGACCTCGTGGTGCTGGCCCGCTACATGCGCATCCTCAGCCCGGACGTGGTCTTCCGGTACGAGAACAGGATCATCAACGTCCACCCCTCCCTGCTGCCGGCTTTCCCCGGCGCGTCGGCGTACATGCAGGCCATCGAGGAGGGCGTCCGCATCGCGGGCGTCACCGCCCACTACGTCACCACCGACCTCGATCAGGGCCCCATCATCACCCAGCGGGCGTTCAACGTGCCCGACGACGCCAGCGAGGAGGACCTCCAGCGCATCGGTCAGCCGCTGGAAGCCGAAGCCCTCATCGAGGCGATCAAACTCCACCTCAACGATGCCGTCTCGGTCCACCGCGGCCGGACGAAACTTCGGGACGATCTGGAGAGCGAGGACGTGCAACTCGGGTCGCCGGAGGTGCTGGACGACGCGAATCCCGACCGGCCGATCGACGGACTCGGCGAGATCGTGGCGAATCGGGGTGGAGAGGAAAGCGAGGCTGACGACTGACGGGAGGACGAGCGCAGGGAGGCCGATGAATGTGCGAGCGGCGACGAAAGGAGCCGCGAGCAAGCATAGCGCAGGAGGAGGCCTCGTGGTGGAACGGCGAGCGGTAGCGAGCCGTGGAACAGAGCCAGTCCTCCGATCGAGTGAAACGCCGAACTGTAAACCGCCCGACGCCGAGCAGGCCTCGCTCGGTACCCAAGAACCGCAGTTTTTCGGGTGCATTTATTACGTCCGGCGAGTAAACTACACGGACGATGGTGTCGAACAAACTTACCGAACTGGGGGGTATCGTCCTCATCTTCGCCGGCATGCTGACGGTCGGCTATCTGACACAGGACGAACGATTCGGGTTCATCGTTCCGCTCTTACTCGTGATGAACATGGGGATCGGCATCTCCGGGATGGGGCTGCTCGCGCTCTCGAGGCCGAAACTCGCGCCGATCGGGGGGATCGTCGCGATGGCGCTCTCGTTCACGACGTTCTACGTGATCTGGAGCGCACCAATGTGGATAATTCCGACGGTGATCGGCGGGGTCCTCTGTATCGTCGGGCCGATCTCGGCGCGGCTCTTCCAGCCCCGGCTGTCGGGGTCCGGATCGCGCTCCTAGAGGTCCTGGACTGTTTCGACGGCCTCTGACAGGGACGGCGCGTCGAACAGATCCCGACCGACGTAGGCGTTCGTCCCGGCCGTGTAGAGATCTCTGGCGGCGTCGACGACGTGATCCGGCAGCGGCTCGGGGTCGCGCTCACAGAGCGCCTTCCAGTCGGCCACGTCCTCGGCCTTGGCCCGTTCCTTCGCGTCCGAGACGGCCTCGACCCACTCGGGCTGGGTGCGCTTGTGGTACTGCCGGATGACCTCCTTGGAGACCTCCTGTCCGTCGAAGGAGAAGCGGTTCTCGTCGAAGGTGCCGACCACGTCGGCGACCCGGATCTCGCCGTCGTAGTGGAAACACTCGATCTTGCCGTCCTCGTGGACCAGCCCGACCTCGTCGGCCCGGTCGGTGACGATCTCGTTCACCGAGAGCGCGAGGTCTTCCAGTCGGTCGATGTCGACGGGACCGGCGATCCGGTCGGCCTCGCTCCGATCCAGATACCTGTCCGATTCTTCGAGTTTCGTCGAGAACTCGACGACCGGTTCGGGCAGGTCGACGACCTCGTCGGGCCACTCTGCGAAGTCGAGGTCGAAGTCGGCGGGGTCGGCGCGGGACCGCAGACTCGATCCGACGGGGACGGTGTTGCGGAAGACGATCTCCAGGGGAATCAGGTGGTTCTCGCCGGCGTCGGCGTAGTAGGCGTCGTAGTCGTACTCGCGGCCGTCGTGGGGCAGGTCCGGGACCTGCGTGAGTTCGATGGCCATCTCGCGGGGCGGGTCGGCGACCTCGCTGAGCGGGACCGCTTCGCCGCTCCCGCCGACCACGCCATCGTAGTGGGTCGGGATGCCGGCGTCTTCGAGCAACTCGAAGTTGTACGCGCCCATCGCACAGAGGCTGGCTCCCTTGTTCGGGATCGCGTCGGGCATCTTCCCCCAGTCGAACACCGAGTAATCGTCGGTGAACACGAACGCGCCCCGCCCCAGTTCGGTGGCCGTGGCCGCCCGCTCGACGCGGAAGTCCTTGACGCTCGTCATCGGTCCCACCCCGCCGATTCGCGGCCGATCGCGGGCGTGGCTGGTACAGCAGTCATTACCGGGTGGTCCCCGCGGCGTCACTAAGGGGTTACTATCGTCGGCCTCGTACCCGCTCGCCAACCGACCGGCCAGTCGTCGTTTGCAGGCAGTTCGGAGTGGAATCAAATCTGAAAATGCGGTGCGAACCTACAAGGTGGTTTGTCGGCGACCACAGCACGGATGCTGGCGAACGCGCTGTGGGCGGGGTCGTACCTGTTCAGTACGGTTGTGTTGGCGACGTTCGCGTACGTCTACTGGACGAATCGGAACGTGCGGGGGCTGGAGTACTTGCTCGCCGCCGCGGTGCTCGGCAGTCTGCAGTCGATCCTGTACCTGCTGTCGCTGGTCGCGCCGTCGGTCGCGACGAAGGTGATCTTCTGGAAGCTGTTCGGCGTCCTCGCGGCGGTCGTGGTATTCCTCTGGTACCTGTTCGCGGTCGTCTGGACCGGGCGGGCCGTGCTCGCCCGTCGGGTGACGCTCGCGCTGGCCGGCGGACCGCTGGCTATCTGTGTCGCCCTGCTCGTCACCAACACGGCGCCGTCGGTGCCGGGGCTACACTCGCTGTACTGGTCGTCGGTGTCGGTCGCCACCCCCGACGCCGTGCTCTCGCCGCTCGTCTTCGAGGGCGGTCCGGCCGCACTCGGTCAGCGTCTCTACTCCCTCTGCCTGTTGCTCGGGAGCGTCGGCCTGCTCGTCGCCTTCACGGCGCGCTCCGATCAACGACTCTACCGCTGGCGAAACGCGATGCTGGTGCTGGGCGGCGTGGCCGGCCTCTGCTTCGCCGTCGGGTTCGCCTTCTTGAATCTCCCCTACGAGCCCCACCCGCTGGTCTACGTGCTGGCCCACGGCTTCGTCGTCCTCGGCGTGGCCCGTTTCGGCGACTACGACGTGGTCTCCCTGCCCGAGAACAGCCTCATCGAGGCCATCGACGGGGCCATCCTCGTCTACACCGTCGACGGGACGGTCATCGAGTTGAACGAGGCGGCGAAACTCGTTCTCGGCCTCACCGACGAGGCTGTCGGGCGCGGCATCGTCGGCGTGGTCGAACTCTCCGAATCACTGCCGGGGGTCCGCGGCGGCGAGGCCGGCAGCGTGGCGTCCCCTGCGGGGATCGCCGACCTGCTCGACGGCCACGAGTTTACCACGGTCATCAACGGCGTCTCCCGAACCTTCGTGGTCCGGGTGTCCCGTCTCGACGACGGCGGTGACCATCTGGGGTGGACGGTGCTGTGTTACGACGTGACCGACCTCCGGCAGAAACAGCAGGAACTCGACCTGCTCAAGCAGGTGCTCAGTCGCGTCCTCCGGCACAACGTCCGCAACGACCTCTCGGTGGTCAAGTCCAACGCGAAGATGCTCGCCGAGGAGTCCTCCGGCCTGCAGGCCGAACGCCTCCGGACGATCATGGACAAGAGCGACAACCTGCTCGACGCGAGCGAGAAGGCCCGAACCGTCGAAAAACTCCTCTCGAGCGAACGCACCCGCAGCGAGTTCGACGTGGCCGAGATGGCGACCGAGGCCGTCGAGACCACCCGCCGGGAGTTCCCCGGCGTCGCCGTCGAGACCGATCTCCCCGATTCGTGTCCGGTCAACGCCCACTGGGCCCTCTCTCACGCGGTCGAGAACGTGATCGAGAACGCCGCCATGCACAACGACGCCGACGATCCACAGGTGGCCGTCACCGCCGAGTGTGGCGACGAGCGCGCGACCCTCCGGGTCGCCGACAACGGCCCTGGCATCCCCTACAAGGAACTCGAAGTGCTGGAGCGCCGCGAGGAGACCCAGCTCGAACACGGCTCCAGCATCGGCCTCTGGCTGGTCGACTGGATCGTCGACCTCTCGGGTGGCGACATCGCGTTCGAGAACACCGATCGGGGCTGTACCGTCACCATCGAACTCGACGCCGCGATCCCCGAGGCCGGAGAGGACGACGAAGCGACCGACCTGAACCTCGGGATCGGGGCCGACGACTGATACCCATTCAGTCTGCCGCCTGTCCGCCGTCGACCGGGATGGTGTGGCCGGTGATGTAGGAGGCGTCCGAGGAACAGAGGAAGGCGACTACACCGGCGATCTCCTCCGGATCGGCGATGCGATCCATCGGTACGTCCCGCATCGCCGACGTGTCGAAATCGGCCCGGAGCGTCCGGATCGCCGTCCGGACCAGTGAGACGGCACGCTCGATCCGGTCCCTGAGCGACGACGACGCACCCGGCCCGCCGCCCAGCAGACCGGACTGGATGTTCGTCTTCGTCGGCCCCGGCGCGACCGCGTTGACCCGGATATCACGGCTGGCGTACTCCAGGGCGACCGATTTCGTCAGGCCGACGACGCCGTGTTTGCTGGCCGAGTAACTGGAGAGCCCACCCATCCCGACGAGGCCGGCCTCCGACGCGGTGTTGACGATGACGCCCTCGCCCTGTGCTTCCATCACCGCGAGCTCTGCCTTCATGCACGCCCAGACGCCCTTCAGGTTGATGTCTACGATCCTGTCCCACTGGGCCTCGGCGATACCGGTCACCTCCACGAAGTCGGTGAGGATACCGGCGTTGTTGTGTGCGAAGTCGAGGGACCCGTAGGTCTCGACCGCGGTCTCGACCATGTGCTCGACGGAGTCGAGGTCGGACACGTCCACCTCGACGAAGATCGCGTCACCCCCCGCGTCCTCGATGCGATCGACCGTCTCGCGGGCGGTGTCCTCGACGATGTCGGCCACGACGACGTTCGCTCCCTCCTCGGCGAAGCGGTACGCTGTCGCGCGACCGATCCCCGACCCCGCCCCCGTCACGAGCGCCGTCTTGCCAGTGAGTCCGTCCATGATTGTCCACCGGTGACTCTCTCGGGGCCGACATAACTGTTAGTCTGTGCCCACGAGGGAATCGGATCGAGACTGCCGGGTCCCGAGTACCGGCCACTACCGACGAGCGGTGCCGCTCCCGCCACGTATATGACGGTACCACCCATGCCATGTAGCAATGTCTGATGCGGCCACGCCGTCGGTTCCGCGGGGCGAATTCGACTTCCAGCACCGCCCCGAGACCGACCAGTCGTTCGAGAACGCGCTCGCGAAGGCCCGGGCCGGCGACCGCCTCACGGTCGCCGACGGCATCGAGTTGCTCACGACCGGCACCGACCGACCCGGGATCGACCGGGAGCGCAAAGAGCGCGTCCTCGAAGCCGCCGACCGCCGGCGCGCCGAGGTGGTCGGCGAGGAAGTCACCTTCGTCGCCAACCTCAACAACAACGTCACCACCGCCTGTAACACCGGCTGTCTGTTCTGTAACTTCAAGGACCGCTCCGAGCAGTTCCGCACGTCCCACGAGGGCGACCACGGTGGGTTCACCAAGACGCCCGCCGAATCCCGCGAGATCGTCGCCGACGCCGTCGAGCGCGGGATCTACGAGGTCACCTCCGTCTCGGGACTCCACCCCGCGTTCGCGCTGGATTCGGAACACCGCGAGATACTCGAAACCAGCGAGCGCGAGGACCTGAACTACCGCCCGCCCGCGGAGTACGAGAAAAATCCGGGGAACTACGTCGATCAGATCGAGGCGATGAGCGTCGGCGGCGTCCACGTCCACTCGATGACGCCCGAGGAGGCCTACCACGCCCGCCGCGGGACCGACTGGTCCTACGAGGAGGTGTTCCGCCGGCTGAAGGACGCAGGGCTGGATTCGGTCCCGGGCACGGCCGCCGAGATTCTCGTCGACGAGGTGCGCGAGGTCATCTGTCCGGGCAAGATCGGCACCGACGAGTGGCTCGAAGCGATGGCGGCGGCCGCGACCGTCGGCCTCGACACGACAGCGACCATCATGTACGGCCACGTCGAGAACGAGGCCCATCGCGTGCGCCACCTCGACCGGATCCGAGACCTTCAGGAGCGGACCGGTGCGATCACGGAGTTCGTCCCGCTCTCCTTCGTCCACGAGGAGACGCCGCTGGCCGACCGCGGGATGGTGAACTCGGGCGCGACCACCCACGAGGACGAACTGATGATCGCCGTCTCGCGGCTCTACCTCGACAACGTCGAGCACGTCCAGTCCTCGTGGGTGAAGTACGGCGACGCCCAGGGGCTGAAGATGCTCACCTGCGGGGCCGACGACTTCATGGGGACGATCCTCTCCGAGGAGATCACCAAACGCGCCGGCGGGGGGTTCGGCGAGTGCCGATCCGTTCGTGAGTACGCCGACATGATCTCGGCCATCGGCCGCGTCCCCGTCGAGCGCTCGACCGATTACACCGAGCGCCGGCGCGTCGACCCGAGCGCCGAGCAGCTCGGTCCCAAACTCGGCCCGCAGGCCGACGGCACGCCGCTCGTCCCGGATCGCTGAGACAGTGGCAGCGACTCGGCCCTGACCGACTGGCCGCTGGTGATCCGCCTGTCTTTTTATAAGAGGATCCATTCAACTTCGGATGTTTATAAATCCACTTTGGATGGGCGGGTAAAAATCCATTACCGGTCGCCCGCAAATCCGGGACTGCGGCGGGCCAATTGGAGTGTACGGCCCGGGAATCCCTGCTTCGGTGGCTGACGCCGCCGAACGATTCCCCATCCCCCCTTCTCCACTTCACACCGGCAAAAGAAATATATCCTAGTTGTCAGAACGATCGGACGATGCGGCACGTGACGGTTCGACTCTCGCTGGATGCGCCCCGGTTCCACCCCTTCGTGGGTGAGGTGCTGGTCGAGCCCGCGGTGACGATCCGGGCGATCCACCGGGCCGAACTCTTAGACGACGGGACGCTGGTCGCCCTGGCGGAGGGCCGGGGCGACCGGGACCGGTTCGAGTCGCTCGTCAGGGCCGCCGACCCGGTCCGGGAGTGCAGTCTCTCGGGGGAGCGGACGTGGTACGCCTACCTCTCGATCGAACCGACGGAGTTCGCCCGGGCGTTACTGGAGACGCGACGCTCCTCGGACGTGTTCGTGAAGTGGCCGATCAGGATCGTCGACGAGACGACCGTGGAGGCGACCTACGTGGGACACGAGGGCGGGTTCCGCGAGAAACTCGCAGCTCTGCCCGAGGCGATCGACGTCCGGATCGTCCGGACCGGCACGTCCTACCCCGACGCCGCCCAGTTGATGGAGAAACTGACCGACCGACAGCGGGAAATTTTCACCGTCGCAGTCGAGGAGGGGTACTACGCCGATCCGCGCCGGGTGACCCACCGGGAACTGGCCGACGAACTCGGCTGTTCGGCCGCCAACGTCGGCGAACACCTCCGGAAGATCGAGGCGACCGTGTTCCGCGAACTCCACGCTCTCGACGGGTACCCAGATCCCGAGTCCGGAACCGAGAGCCCGAATCAGTGAGACGGTGGACTCGTCGGGTTCGTCCCGCGGTCCCGGACGGCCCGGTACCGCTCGCCGGCCGCGTCGGGGGCGGCGATCGCCGCCCCTATCGGCTCAGAGAGCCACTCGTCGGTCGCGTAGCGGTCGTACACCGGCAGGCGCTCGCGGAGCGGGACGCCCGCGTGATCGGCGACCGCACGTAGTTCGTCCAGCCCCGGCCACTCGTACTCGGGATTGACGTGGTCGACGGTGACCGGCGACACGCCGCCGAGGTCGTCGATCCCGCAGTCGACCACCTCGCGGGCCGGCGCGAGGTTCGGCGGCACCTGCACGCTCACGCTCTCGGGCAGACAGTACCGGGCCATCGCGACCGTCCGCCGGAGCGTCTCCACGCTCGGGGACCCGCCGCGCCAGCGCTCGTTGTCCACGACCGGCTGGACGATCACCTCCTGCACGTGGCCGTGGCGTTCGTCCAGTTCCCGGATCGCCAGCAGCGACTCGGCCCGATCCGCCCAGTCCTCGCCGATGCCGACGAGAATGCCCGTCGTGAACGGGACGCCGAGTTCACCCGCCGTCTCGATCGTCCGGAGCCGCTGGCCAGGGTTCTTGGCGCGGGGGCCGCCGTGAGCCTGTACTTCGGCGGTGGTCTCTAGCATCACGCCCATCGAAGCGTTCAGGTCCGCGACCTCGGCCATCTGCTCGCGTGTCTGATCACCGGGATTGGCGTGGGGGAGCAGCCCTTCCTCCAGGGCGATCTCGCAGGCCTCTCGCAAATACGAGTGGATGGAGTCGTGGCCCCACTCGTCCAGTTGGTCGTGGATCTCGCCGTAGCGGTCGTCGGGGTCGTCCCCGAAGGTGAAGAGGGCCTCCGTACAGCCGGCGTCGGCCCCGCGGCGAACCGTCTCCCGGATCTCGTCGGGACTCATCAGGTCGGCCTGTCCCGGCGGGTCGTAGTAGGTGCAGTAGGTGCAGGTGTACCGGCAGGCCGTCGTCAGCGGGACGAACACGTTCCGGCAGAAGGAGAGGTGGTCGGCCGGGTCAACGTCCGCGGGCGTCACGGAGCGCAACTGCTCGATATCGTCCTCGGCGACGGTCACGTCGACGCCGTACTCGTCGGTCCCCGGAATCACAGGTCCCGGTCGGAGTGCCCCGGACTTCACTCTTGTGCGCGCGTCACGGTCGCGCGGCCGTCTGCGGTCGTGATCTCGAACCCGGCCTCGACCAGCCACTCACGGGCTCGGCCCTCGCCGTGCAACAGGACCTCCACCAGATCTTCGGGCTCGTCCACGTCGGTCGCGAGCCGGACGCTGTCGATCTCGGTTACGTCGGCATCGACGGCGCGGGCCGCCGCCCGGTGGTCGCGGATCGACGCGCCGTGGTAGTCCGTCCGGAATTCGGGGTGGCGGACGACGATCGCGTTGGTCCCGCCACCGCGACCCGGTGCCAACACCACGTCGCCGTCGGCCTCGAACAACCGATCGAGCGCGGCCGGCGTCGCCAGCGCGAGATCGGCCATGACGACCCCGACTGCGTCGGCCCCATCCGAAAAGGCCTCGGCCAGCGCGGCGTTCACGGCCTCGGTCAGGGGTCGGGCGTCGATTCTGACCGGCGCGTCCACGTCGACGGCCGCCGTGGCGAGCACCTCGGGAGAGTGGCGGCTCTCACGAATCGCGTCGAGAACGTCGGCACACATCGTGCGGGCGAAATCCGCCCGTTCAGACGAAGCAAGTGTCCCCGCGAGCCGGGTCTTGGGCTCGTCGACGGCCAGGGGGACGAGAACGTCCATCAGCGCAGTTTGTCGTAGTCGTCGCCGCGGTTGCGCCAGTAGTAGACACCGCCGCCGATCACTGCGATGGCGACGACGGCGACCGCACCGAAGAGCACGAGCTGACTCGTCTGCTGTGACGAGGTAGCCTTCTGTTCGGCCTCGTTGGCCAGGTCCATCGCGTTCTCGAAGTTCCCGCTGTTGTACGAGGAGATAGCGTTGTCGATGGTGCTCTCGACACCGTCCGGGTTGCCGGCGGAGTCGCTGGCTGCTCTGGCGGCGTCGATGGCCTCCCGGGCGTTCTTGCTCTCGTTGGTGTAGACGTGGACGGAGTAGGTCTCGAGCGTCTGGGTGTTGTCGCCGGACGTGCTCGTGACTGCGACGAAGGTCACGTTCTCGGCTGCGGGGTTGCTGTAGTTGTACTCCGGAACCGCGGGGACTTCACCGCGGATCTGGAGGCGGAGTTCGTCACCCGAGGGGTCGCTGGAGACGTCCTGACTGATCGACTGGCCGCCCAGGTCGCTCCACTGCTCGACCCGGGAGCCCTGGTCGTACTCCTCGAGTGTCCAGCTGACGTTGTTCAGCTCCGTCTCCGCGCCGACGGTCCACTGGCTGTTCTCGGTAAACGCGTCGTCGATCGTGACCGTGGTGTTGATCTCGGAACCCGCCTGGGCCTCACGAGCCGGGTCGTCGGCGGTAACGGTCAGCGCCGCGGCTGTCCCGACGGCCCCGAGACAGACCACGAACAGTGCGACTACGATCGTGCCCTTAGAAGAGCGGATCCAGTTCATCATCATCGTCCTCGACTAACTCCTCTAAATTCTCTTTGCTTTCCTGTCGAATCTCGTCGATGTTGTCCTGTGCCTCGATGGCGACCTGCTGGAGCTCCTTGATCCGGGGCACGTTGTGGACGCCCGACAGGAGGATGACGCTCGCGACGTATCCCGACTCGGGGACGGGGTAGTCGCCACCGCGAACCTCCATGCTGCCGGTCTGCTCTTCGAGCCACTTCCGACCGCGTTCGATACCTTTCCGGTTGAGGTGTTTCGGCGGGCCGCTCAACACGAGCAGCGCCCGCTCGGCCCCGTCGATCTCACAGGGGAGGGTCAACCGGCCAAGCGCCGCCTTGCGGACGAGGCTGGTGATGCGGTTGGTCGTGTTGGCGGTGTCCATGCCGTCGTCGCTGTCGTCGCCTTTGAACCGCGAGAGCAACCCGCCACCGCCCTCCTCGGGTTCGACCTCCTCGGCGGCGTAGCCGACCGTCGAGACGCCGCCGCCCGCGAGCGTGTTGATGATCTCGCTGGAGTCGACGACGCTCTCGGCGACCGCGCCGCCCTGATCGACCTCGCCCGCGCCGAAGAGGATGCCGAAGCGCTTGACGATCTCGTCGTTGATCTCGTCGTAGCCGCCCTGGACGCTCTCCCCGGATTTCCGCCAGGCGTCGTTGTCGAACACGAGCAGGTTGTCGACCTCCCGGACGAACGTCTGGAAGGAGCGAGCGGCGTTCAGGGTGTAGATACCCCCCTCGTCGCCGCCGGGCAGGACGCCCAGCCCGTACACCGGCTCGGTGTAGATGCGTTTCAGATGCTTCGCCAGGACGGGGGAGCCCCCCGACCCGGTCCCGCCGCCGAGACCGGCGACGATGAGGAAGGCGTCGACTTCGTGGACGGGGATGTTGTCGATCGCCCCCTGCACTTCGTCGATGTCTTCCTCGGCGATCTCGGCACCGAGTTCGTTGTCGGCACCGACACCGTGTCCTTTCACTCGTGCCTGTCCGATCAGCACGCGGTTGTCTTCCGGTACGCGTTCGAGGCCCAGTAGGTCGGCTTTGGCGGTGTTGACGGCGACCGCAGAGCGGACGATCCCGCTCCCGGTTCGCTCGTCGTACTCCAGGAACTTGTCGACGATTTTCCCGCCCGCTTGGCCGAACCCGATCATCGCGAGTTTCATGACTCGTCTCCGTGTGTGAGGAAACAGTCACATAATGGCTATAAGTTTTACCCCCAAATATCAGCAAATAGAATGCCGGATGCGACACACAACCGCGTGCAAGCAGTCCGGTTAATCGGGGCTTAGCACCGCGAAAAAGGAGCGCTTACGGTCTGGAATCGAGGTATTCGGAGAGCGTCGTCATCTCCGCGGGGTCGACGCCGAAGGCCGCGACGTCGTTGTCGCTGGTCGTGTTGTCGAACTTCAACGAGCGGAACTGATCCCCGCCCATCGGGAATCCAGGGATCACGCCCGCGACCTTGAGGCCGACGCCGGCCAGCCCCATCGGCACCGGGACGATCACGCTGTCCCGGACCAGCTCGGCGATCTCCCGGAGCGAGAGCACTTCGGGGCCGCCGATCTCGTAGGTCTCGCCGACGTGATCGTCGTCTTCCACCGCATCCGCGAGCATGGGCACCAGATCGCCGACCCAGACGGGCTGGAAGTTCGTCTTCTTCCCGCCGCCGGGCAACGGCGCGAGTCCGGGCGGGGTGAGTTTCTTCGTGAAGGAGACGAACTCCCCACCCTCGCCGAACACCACGGAGGGCCGGAACATCACCCAGTCCAGACCCGAGGCGGTGACGACGTCCTCGGCCTGCCCCTTCGCCCGGATGTACGCCGTCGGCCCGTCCGGGTCGGCTCCCAGTGCGCTCATGTGAACCAGCCGGTCGACGCCGTGTTCCTCGGCCGCCTGCACGACGTTGCGTGCGCCCTCGGTGTGGATCTCGAAGTGTTTCTCGTTGCCGCCCGTCGGTTTGAAAAGCGGCGAGAGCGCGACCAGATACACCACCGCGTCCTGCCCCTCGAAGGCTCCCTCGATGGAGTCGTAGGCCGTCACGTCGCCCCGAACCGTGTCGACGCCTGCCGGGAGCGGTTCGCTCTCTGGAGCGCGGGAGAGGACCGTCACGTCGTGGCCGCGGTCCAACAGTTCCTCGCTCAGGTTCGTCCCGATGAAGCCGCTGCCGCCGACGACGAGAACGTTCATACGGGTTACCATTCGGTTTATATGGGGTTAAAACTACCGTGCCACTAGTCAGGTATCCGGCGGTACTCGCCCGTCGTGTTTCGCGGACCGAGAACTGTCAGGGGATATATCCCCGCTGCCGACCGAGTTCCGGTATGACGCTAGTCGTCCCCTTCGACGGGTCGGAACTGGCGGAGGCGGCCCTGGTCCGCGCGACGGAGTTCGGGATCGTCTTCGAGGAGGACGTGCTCGCGGTGAGCGTGATTCCGAAGGGAAACGCCGAGTACGCTCGCGAGCACGGGTGGATCGAATCGAACGAGGACGCCAGCGTGGAGTCGGTCGTCTCGCGACTCCACCGGCAGGTGACCGACCTGTGTCCGTCCGCGAACTTCCGGCACCGCGTCGTCGACAAACACGCGCCCACCGGCGCCATCGCGAAGGAACTGCGCAAGATGGCCGAGCGCGAGGACGCCTCGATGGTGTTCATCGGGAGCGAGAACGCGGGCCACCTGGTCACCTCGATCTCGAGTGTCGGCAGCAGCGTCGCCGCCGAGGAGTCCTACGACGTGGTGATCGTCCGGGACCGCAGTCCGGCCAAGATCGCGAAGCTCAAGGACGCCTCCCCGCACCGCAGGGGGAAGTCAGACTTCTACCTCCCGGACTGATCGGGAACGGCCGATTTACAAGCACCGCCCGCGGAGTACCGCCATGCTCGTCACGCTGGAGGGGATCGACGGCAGCGGCAAGACCACCGTCTGGGACGGTCTGCGTGGGGAACTCGACGGCTCGGTCACCTTTACGCGGGAACCGACCGACTCCTGGTACGGCGAGGCCGTCGACAGGTCGATCCGCGACGACGACGCCGACTCACTCGCGGAGCTGTTCCTCTACACCGCCGACCACGCCGACCACCTCTCGCGAGTCGTCCGCCCCGCGCTGGCGGCCGGCGACCTCGTGATCTCCGACCGCTATTCTGATTCGCGGTACGCCTATCAGGGCGCGACGCTTCGGGGGGAGATCGACGACCCGATGGCCTACGTCCAGCGCGTCCACGAACCGTTCACGCGTGCGCCAGATCTGACGCTGTACTTCGACGTCCCACCGGAGACGGGGGCCGAGCGCAGCGGTGCCACCAACAAGTTCGAGGCCGCGGACTATCTCGCCCGCGTGCGGGACAACTACGAGCGGTTGATCGAGGCCGACCCCGACCGGTTCGTCCGGATCGACGCGACACAGGCTCCCGAAACCGTGCTCTCGACCGCCGTCGACGAGATCGAGCGCCGTCGCCCCTAGGTGCGCTGGCGGCGGTTGTCCGGGACGGGGACGTCGTCGGGTGCGGGCATCCAGAAGAAGTCGAAGGCGATTCCGATAGCTAGCGGGACCAGCACCGTGAGCGCGAGGACGGTACTCGCACTTCCCAGGTTCGGCCCGAGGACCGTCCCGAACAGGATCGTCGTCCCCACCAGCGGGATCGGCGTGAGGACGACGGCGTAGAGCGCGCTGCCCCACTGGGTGTTCAGTCGGACGCGGAAAAACCGGGTCGCGAGCGCCGCGATGGCGGTGTTGAGGCCGACGATGACCAGCAACCCGGCGATGTCGACGGCGGAGACCATACCCCGCGTACGGGCCGGGACTCCTTGGGGGTGTCGGAACCGACGCGAGCACCCGGGATGGAGAGTGAGGCCGCCGCGCCGCTCACTCCAGACAGATGTACGTACGCGTGTCCGCGACGCCGTCTAAGTTCCGCACGTCCGTCGCGACCGAGTGCATCACATCGTAGACCTCCTCGCCCTGGGCCTCGATGATGATGTCGTACTTCCCGGCGACGATGTGCGCCTCGGTGACTCCCGATTGCGCCCGTGTCGCTTCGAGTAACGCCTCCGATTTGCCCGCCGCCGTCTTCACCATGATGTAGGCCCGGACCATGGCCCTTGCTACTCTACCACACATCAAAAGTGTTTATCCGGTCGCTCCCCCGGGGGTCGCGTCGGCCCGGTCGGGATAGTTTTAAGCCTTCCCGTGGCAGAATGTGGCATATGAGATTCGTTATCGTGGGTGCCGGACGTGTCGGCCTCCGGACCGCCCGCGTCCTGCAGGAGAGCGGCCACGAGGTCGTCGTCGTCGAGCGCGACCCGACCTCGGTCGACCGCGCTCGCAAGGAAGGGTTCGACGTGATCGAGGGCGACGGCTCGACCGAGGAGGTCCTCGCGAAGGCCGATCTGGCCACCGCGGACGCCCTCGGCGCGCTGTCGGGCGACCTGAACGACAACTTCATCGCCTGTATGATCGCGAAACACCACGGCTGTCGAACAGTCTTGAGAATCGACGAGGACTACCGCGAGGACATCTACCGGAAGTACGCCTCCGAGGTCGACGAGGTGATCTACCCCGAACGGCTGGGTGCCATCGCCGCCAAGAACGCCCTGATGGGCGGGTCCATCCGTGCCGTCGCCGACATCGCCCGCAACCTCCAGATGGTCGAGTTGACCGTGACCCAGGACGCGCCGATGCGTGGCTACACCCTCAGCGAACTCGAACTGCCCGCCAAATCGAGAGTGCTGGCCTTCGGCAAGCAGGACGCCTCCTACGGCCTCCCCGACGCCGACGCGTCGCTGGAGGCCGGTGACCGGATGGTCGTCCTCGCCGACTTCGGCGTGCTGGACGACGTGCGCCGCATCGTCGTCGGCGACGCACAGGGCCGGGCCGCCGCCGCAGGAGGTGTCTGACCGTGGTCGTCGCCTACGTCATGGTGAAGGCCCACACTGGTGACGCCGACCGCATCAAGGCCGACATCGACGCCGTCTCCGGCGTCGTCGAGTGCTCCATCGTCGCCGGCGACGTGGACTTCATCGCCAAAGTGGACGTGGACTCCCCCGCCGCCGTCAAGGACGTCGCCGCCTCCGGCATTCAGGAAATCGACGGCGTCGAGTCCACGCAGACGTACATCGCGATGGACTAGCACCTTTTTACTGCAGGGGGATTCCTCGGGTGCCGAAGGCACCCTGCGGAACCCCCTTCTGCTCACGGGCGCATAGCGCCCGTTCGCATGGTATGAGGGACCTCCGGTCCCTCACTATTGCAAAAACGTGCGTGAAAAACTCCCTCCGCGCTCGGCTTCGCCTCGCGCGGAGTGAACCGCGGCGCTTCGCGCCGCGGATGCTGGCCATACCGCACAGTCACCGGGAACGCACGACAACTGCACGGCGACCGCGACCCGCACCGCTCCGGTACACACTTGTCTCCGACAGCCGACACCACCCCCAATGGCTCGGTCGCTGAACCACCTCGACACCGTCAGCGTCGGACTGGCCGCCGTCACCGCGCTGGCCGGCCTCGCCGTCTACCCCGAACTCCCCGCCGAGATGGCGATCCACTTCTCCGCGTCGGGCCAACCCGACAACTTCGTCCCGAAGGCGGTCGGCGTCGCCGCCGTTCCCGCGGGGATGGTCCTGACCCATCTCGTCCTGAAGTGGGCCGTCCGCGTCGATCCCCCTGACGATCCTCGCACTATCGTGTTCGTCACCGTCGCCACGATGCTCCTGCTGGCGGCGATCCAGGGGCTCGTCCTCGCGTGGAATCTCGGCTATGCCGTCCCGTTCGATCTCGTCCTGCTCGGCGTCCTCGCGTGGGGTGCCCTGGTCGTCGCCTACACCGCCGTCCGCGAGTACGGACTCGGAATCCCCTGATTACAGCGGCGTGCCGCCGCGCTGACCGCCCTCGCCGCCGCCAGTCGCGGCCTCGCCCAGCAGATCCGCGACGACGCCCTCGTAGTCGTAGCCCGGCACGACGCCCTCGACGTAGGTCCCTTCCACGTACTCCGCGAAGGCCTTCACGACGTCGGGCGCGTGGTCGGCGTTCCCGAACTCGAAGTCGAATTCGGCGACCGCCTCGCCGTCGTCCTCGGTGAGCGTCACCGAATCCAGTTCCACGTCGGTTCGAGTGACCGACGACACGTCTTCGAGACGACGCTCGAACGTGTCGAACCAGCCCGACTCTACCGCGTCGCCGACCTCGCCGTCCACGGCCGAAGACAGCATCGGTGTCCGGACGACCAGCCGGTAGGAAAGCGCCCAGTCGTCGGTCTCGCTCGCGGTCACGCGCCCCTCGAACCGCGTCGTCGTCACGACGAACTCGTCACCGTCGCGCTCGAAGGCCCCGTGGCCCTCGAACGCTCGTTCCGCCCGCTCCGGAATCCCGTCTGTCATGCCACCCAGTACGCGAGCAGCCGGCAAAAGCCCGTTGTGTCGGTGCTCGATTCTACGTGAGAGAAGTCCTGCGAGGGAGGGGATCTGAACTACGTCCAGACGGTCGCTCCCTTCGGTCGCGCTGCGTCTGGCCTCATTCAAATCCTCCGACGATTCCGTCGCGCTGCGGATTGCAGCGCGACTCCATGCGAGGGAGGGGATTTGAACCACGGTCGTTCCCGTTCGCTCGCTTCGCTCACTCACCTCTCACTCCCTGATTCAAATCCCACAACGATTCGCCCGCGCCACGGAATGTGGCGCGGTCTCATGCGAGGGAGGGGATTTGAACCGGAGCCAGAGGTTCCTGCTCGCTCGCTTCGCTCGCTGTGCGGGCTGCCACTGGCAGGGTTCAAACCCTCCGACGATTCCGTCGCGCCACGGAATGTGGCGCGACTCCATGCGAGGGAGGGGATTTGAACCACGGTCGTTCCCGTTCGCTCGCTTCGCTCACTCACCTCTCACTCCCTGATTCAAATCCCACAACGATTCGCCCGCGCCACGGAATGTGGCGCGGTCTCATGCGAGGGAGGGGATTTGAACCCCTGGACCCCTACGGGAGCGGATCTTAAGTCCGCCGCCGTTTCCAGGCTTGGCTACCCTCGCACAGTTCCCCCTCCATCCGTGAGGGGTTTGTCGGTTTCGGTCCGCAATCTCCCCCAGTTCACGGTCGCGGCTGGACTGACACGAACCTGAAACCGGAACAACAGGTATGTGCGTCGATGTGCAATGACAGTCATCAATTACCATTTTAGGCACTCGAATGTGGTATAAACTAACACAATCTTTTTGACGGGGTCAAGTCACGTTCGTGTGTTCGGAGTAACACAATGAACGCTGGAAACGATGGAATTATCGACTCGATCACCCGACGAAAGCTCCTGGGAGGTGCCGGTGCAACGCTCGCACTCGGCAGTCTCGCAGGGTGTTCCGGGAACACCGAGAGTAGTTCGAAACTGAAGTTCGCACAGGCGAAAGGGCCGATCGAGTTCGACCCGATCGTCCTCAACGACGTCCCGTCGGCGGAGATCGCCCAGTTGATCTTCGACTCGCTGTACACGTACGGCGCGGAGACGGAGCTGAACCCGTCCATCGCCAAATCGATGCCGGAGGTCGAACGCGGCGGCCAACGCTGGATCGTCGAACTCAAAGACGATGCCACGTTCCAGAACGGCGACACCGTCACCGCCGAGGACGTGACGTACACCTTCCGCCAGCCGGTCAAAGAGAGCACCGAGAACGCGGGGGAGTTCAACATGATCGAGTCGGCGACGGCCGTCGACGAGAAGACCGTACAGTTCGACCTGAAGTACCAGTTCGGGGCCTTCAAACACTATCTCCCCTTCGAGATCGTCTCCAAGTCCGCGCGTGAAGGGAACAAGCAGTCGTTCAACAAGGAAAACCCCGTGGGCGCCGGCCCGTACGAGTTCGACGAGTGGAAGCAAGGGGAGTACGTCCGCCTCAAGAAGTGGGGCGATTACTGGGCCGATCCGACGCCGAACGTCGAGACCATCGAGTTCAAGCCAGTTACCGAGGGCACGACGCGCGTCACGACGCTCAAGACCGGCAAGAACGACGTCATCAAGACCGTCCCGCCGAACTCCTGGAGTACCGTCGAGAACATGGACAAGGCAAGCATCAACGCCGTACCCAGCGTGAGCTACTTCTACCTCGCGTTCAACTGCAACGAGGGGCCGACCCAGAACGCGGAGGTCCGCGAGGCCATCGACTACCTGGTCTCGATGGACGAAGCCGTCTCACAGTTCGTCGAACCGTCGGGCGTGCGCCAGTACGCGCCGGTGCCGGAACAGGTGTCCGAGGAGTGGGACTTCCCCGTCGACGACTGGAAGGGGATCCGCCACGAGAAGGACATCGACCGGGGCAAGTCCATGCTCGAGTCGAGCGACGCCGTCCCGAGCGACTGGTCGGCGCGGATCATCGTCCCGCCGGACAACAAGCGCGAACAGGTCGGCATCTCCGTCGCCAACGGCATCAAGGAAGCCGGGTTCGACGCCACCGTCCAGCGACTCGACTGGGGGAAGTTCACCAACCAGTACGTCACCGGTGAGGCCAGCGACTACAACATGTTCACGCTCGGCTGGTCGGGCGCGGCCGACCCCGACACCTTCATGTACTTCCTGTTCTCCCAGGAGATGGAAGGCGTCACGAACGGCTCGTACTACGACAACGACACGGTCGACCAGCAGATCATGGACGCTCGCGAGTCGACCGACCGGGACGAGCGGAAACGACTGTACGAAGAGGCCGTTCCGACGCTGCTCGAAGACCGGGTCCACCTGCCGGCGTACGCGCTGAAGAACAACTTCGGCGTCCGCAATCGCGTCTCGGACTTCGCGGCCCATCCCATCGACCAGTTCCACTTCACCTCGGGCCACAACAACGTCTCGCTCCAGTGAGCTATGCAGGAACGAGACTCATGGAGGTGACGAGACGTGGGGATCTACCGCTATACGCTGCGTCGTCTGCTGCAGGCCGTCCCGGTCTTGCTCGGCGTCGTGACGATCACGTTCTTCCTCTCGAACGCCATTCCCGGGAACCCGGTGGATATCATGCTCGGACCGTCACCGAGTCAGACCGCCGCCGAGGCCATCAAGGCGAAGTACGGCCTCAACCAGCCACTGCCGGTCCGGTACGTCAACTACGTGGCCGGCGTCCTGCAGGGCGACCTGGGGACCAGCCTCGAGTACGGCGTGCCCGTCACCCAGAAGATCATGGAACGGCTCCCGCCGACGATGCTGCTCATCGTCTCCAGTTTCGTCTTCGCGATCGCCACCGCCGTGCCCCTGGGCGTCATCTCGGCCAAGCGACGGAACGAGCCAACGGACCACGCCGCCCGCGTCGTCTCGCTGATCGGCGTGAGCACGCCCTCCTTTTGGATCGGGCTGATGCTCATCCTGATCTTCGCCTACCACCTCGGCTGGTTGCCCGCGACGAACCTCGTCATGCCGTGGGCGGACCCGGCCGAATTCGGACTGACGGCCGGTCCCGGACTGCTCGACCGGATCGTCGCACGGGCCCGCGTGCTGGGTATCGCCGGGACGAACCTCCTGCTCCCCATGCTGACGCTCGGCACCCTCCAGATGGCCGCCATCACGCGCATCGAGCGCTCCTCGATGCTGGAAGTCCTCTCGGAGGACTACGTGCGCCTGGCGCGAGCCTACGGCGTGCCGGAACGAACCATCCTCCGGAAACACGCCTTCCGGAACGCCCAGTTGCCGGTCATCACGATCATCGGACTGCAGCTGTCGGCGGCGTTCAGCGGCGCGGTCCTGACCGAGACGGTGTTCGAGATCAACGGCATGGGCCGGCTGATCGTCCAGTCTATCTACTCGCTCGATTACCCCGTGATCATGGGGACGACGCTCGTGGTGAGCTTCATCTTCGTCGTGGGCGTCATCCTCACCGACATCTCGTACGCCTACGTCGATCCGCGGGTCAGCTACGGGGAGCGTGAGTGATCCATGGCGACCCCGACTGACGATTCCACGACGGCAATCAGATCGGACGACAAGATAACAGACACCGAGGACGACGAGGAGGACTTCGAGGCCCGCGTCGGCTGGCGATACACCGTCGGCCAGATCAAACGCGATCCGACGGCGCTGCTCGGGCTCGGAATCATCCTCGTCGTGACCACGATGGCGACGGTCTCGTTCGTGGACGGCGTGGTGCTCCCGTGGCTCGGATTCGAGAAGTACGTGATCGCCAAATCGGTCTGGATGAGTCCGCTGGCCGAACCCGCGAACACGCCCCAGTTTCTCCCCCCAGTCGGGTTGGAGAACACCGCCGGGGAAGGGACGTGGGCCCACCCGCTCGGGACCGACAACCGCGGCCGGGACATCCTGCTGCGGATAATCTACGGCTCCCGCATCGCCATTCAGGTGGCCGTCATCGCGACGGCCGTCGGGATGGTCGGCGGGACGCTCGTCGGCGCGGTCGCGGGCTACTACGGCGGCGTCGTCGACGACGTGTTGATGCGCCTGGTCGAGACGCTGTACGCTATCCCCTTCCTCGTGCTGGTGCTCGCGTTCATGGCGGCACTCGGCCGCGACCTGACCTTCGCCATGATCGGCGTCGGGATCGTCTCCATCCCGGAGTTCGCCCGCCTCATCCGCTCGCGGGTCGTCAGCGTGCGCGAGGAGGAGTACATCGACGCGGCGCGCGCGGCCGGCGTCCGCGACCGGAACATCATCCGTCGCCACGTCATCCCGAACAGTTTCGCGCCGGTACTGGTCCAGGGGACGCTGCGCATCGGCAGCGCCATCCTGATCGTCGCCGGCCTCTCGTTCCTCGGGTTCGGCGTCCAGCCACCGACGCCGTCCTGGGGCGCGATGCTGTCCCAGTCGCGCAATTCGATGATCGCCAGTCCGTTCTACAGCATCTGGCCCGGACTGGCCATCCTGATCACCGTCGTCGGGTTCAACCTCTTCGGCGACGGCCTGCGAGACGCACTCGATCCACGACTCGACAACTGACATGACCACGGAACCACTCCTACGCGTCGAAGACCTGCGAACGCACTTTGTCACCGCCGACGGCGTCGTCCAGGCGGTCGACGGCATCTCCTTCGAGGTCCACGAGGGCGAGATCGTCGGCCTCGTGGGCGAATCCGGGGCCGGCAAGAGCGTCGCCACCGCCTCGATCCTGCGACTCGTCGAGTCGCCCGGCGAGATCGTCGGCGGTCGCGTCGAGTTTCGGGGTGAGACGATCCTGGAGGTAGAGCACGACGACGACGGCGACCCGGTCCGGACCGACGAGACGCTCTCGGACGCCGAGATGCGCTCACGGATCCGCGGCCGGGAGATCGCCATCGTCTTCCAGGACCCGATGGAGTCGCTCAACCCCGTCTACTCCGTCGGCGGGCAGTTACGCGAGTTCGTCGAGCGCAACCGCGACATGTCGAGCGCGGCCGCCAGAGACGAGGCCATCGCGATGCTCGAAGAGGTCGGCATCCCCGAACCCGCGGCGCGGTTCGACGACTACCCCCACCAGTTCTCCGGCGGGATGCGCCAGCGCGTGCTCATCGCCATGGCGCTGGCCTGTGAACCCTCGCTGGTCGTCGCCGACGAACCGACGACGGCGCTGGACGTCACCGTCGAGGGACAGATCCTCGAACTCGTCTCGGACCTGCAGGACCGCTACGACACCAGTTTCCTGTGGGTCACCCACGACATGGGCGTCGTCTCCGAGATCTGTGACCGTGTGAACGTCATGTACCTCGGCGAAATCGTCGAGCAGGCCGACGTCGACGACCTGTTCTACGACACCCACCACCCCTACACCGAGGCGCTCCTGAACTCGATCCCGCGACCGGACGAGACGGTCGCCGAACTCGATCCCATCGAGGGCGTCATGCCGGAAGCCATCGACCCGCCGTCTGGCTGTCGGTTCCACACCCGCTGTCCCGACGCTCGCGAGGTCTGTCGCCAGACGGAGCCGGACTGTCGCACCGTCGCCGACGACGGCGACCGACCCCACCGGTCGGCCTGCCTCAAACACGACGTCTTCGGGGCCGACTACGAGTCGAGCCGTCCGCTCACGGACCGGACGGAGGGCGGCTTCGACGTCGACCTCGCCGGAGGTGACCGATGAGCCGACAGGTGGAACCCGAACGGGGCTCGGAGAATGACGGCGAGGCGTCCGACGACGCTCCGCTCCTGGAACTCGACGGGGTGACAAAACACTTCTCGAACGACGACGGCCTCCTCTCCCGGCTCTCCTACGACCCCGAGTCGGACGGCCTGCCCTTCGGGCTGGAGTCCGAGCAGGTCCGCGCCGTCGAAGACGTCTCCCTGACCATCGAGGAGGGCGAGACTCTGGGACTGGTCGGCGAGTCCGGGTGCGGGAAGAGCACGCTCGCCCGGACCGTCCTCCAGTTGCTCGAACCGACCGCGGGCGACGTCTACTACCGGGGCGAGAACCTGGCCGAGATGGACGGCGACCGACTCCGCGAGGTCCGCAAGGACGTCCAGATGATCTTCCAGGCGTCGAAGTCCTCGCTCGACCCGCGGATGAAAGTCGGGACGATCGTCGAGGAACCGATGCAGGCCCACGACCTGCCCGAGTCGAACCCCGACGTGACCACGACCGCCACCGTCACCGACGAGACGCGCTACGAGACGACCGTCGACGTGGACGACGACGTCGATATGGCCGTGGCCACGACCGACGGGGTCGCGACGGCCCACGTCACGGTCCGCGACGGCGACGGCGAGGACCCGGTCGCCGTGACGGTCGAGAATCCCCACCTCGGGACCGAGGTCACGGTCGACGAGGCGTCGGAGACCGTCGCGGTGCGCGTGCTGGTGACGGCCTCGAAAGACGACCTCAGACGGTCGCGAGCGCGCGAACTCCTCGAGAAGGTCGGCCTGGATCCACAGCACTACAACCGCTACCCGCACGCGTTCTCCGGGGGCCAGCGCCAGCGCATCAACCTCGCTCGCGCGCTCTCGGTCGACCCGGACTTCGTCGTCTGTGACGAACCCGTGTCGGCGCTGGACGTGTCCATTCAGGCGCAGGTGCTCAACACCATGCGGGACCTCCAGGAGGAGTTCGGGCTGACCTACCTGTTCATCGCCCACGACCTGAGCGTCATCCGGCACATCTCCGACCGCGTCGCGGTGATGTACCTCGGGCAACTCGCCGAGGTGGCCCACCGCGAGGAACTGTTCGAGAACCCCAAACACCCCTACACGGAGGCGCTGCTCGACGCCATCCCGGTGCCGGACCCGCGGGCGGATGGCGCGCGGAGCGTCCTCGAAGGCGAGGTGCCCAGTCCCATCGACCCGCCGTCTGGCTGTCGGTTCCGCACGCGCTGTCCGGTCCTCATCGCCCCCGAGGCGTACGACCTCGACGCGGAGCGGTGGGACGAGGTCCGGACGTTCATGCGCCAGGTGGACCGCCGGCAGGTCGGGGTCACCCCCGAGCGGTTCGTCCGCCGGGAGTACTTCCCGGACGGCTTCCCCCGCGGCGAGGCCGGAGACGCCGTGACCGCCGCGGTGCGGCGCGTCTCCAACGGCGAGTGGGACGCGGCCGCGGACCGCCTCGACGAACTCTCCGAGGCCACGCTCGCCGACCTGCCCGAGCACGACCGGGAGGCGGTCGCCGCCTTCCGCGACGACGTGGAGCGCCAGGCCGTCAGCCTCGACGCCGCGGAGCGAATCCGGAACAACTGGTTCCCGGATGGCCTCCCCGACGGCGAGGCCGGAGAGCACGTCCGCGCGGCCATCGACGCCCTCGCGGCCGAGGACTGGGAGCGCGCGAACGACCGCCTCCAGACCGCCTTCGCCGAGCAGAGTCCCTGTGCGACGGCGGAACCGGCCTACGACGTGCCCACCGAGTTCGGCGACGACGCGTTCGTGGCCTGCCACCGGCAGGACTAGGGGCCGCTCGGGCGGTCGCCCGGTCTTCTCGCCACCGTCCTTGCCTGTGCGTGCCGGTGGCTTATGCGGCGTCCGGCGCAAGCCGCCGGCATGGTCACACTCTCCGACGACGCCGTTGCGGAGATCAAACACGAGGGCGAATCGATGACCACGATCGACCTGCTGACGCTGATCGAACGCCACCACCCCGAGACGGACGGCCTCGACCGCGAGACGCTCGAGGCGTACGCCGACCGGCTGGCCGAGGAACGCGATTACGCCTTCGACGCCGAGTCGTTCCTCTCCGCCGTCGACGACGCCCTCACCGACACGAACGAGTTCGACGACGGTCTCCTCTACCGCCTCGGCGACGACCGCATCAGCGTCTATCCCCAGTCGTGGCACGACGAACTCGGCGACTCGGCCGACGCCGAAGCCTACGTCGGCTTCCTTCAGGACGTGGATGGCTTCCCGGCTGCCTCGGCCGATACCGACCTCGGCGTCCCGGAACGGGAACTCGAATCCGTGCTGAGCGTGGTCGGCCGAATCAGCAGGGACGAGGCTCGAACCGTGATCGAACGCCAGCGCGAGGACGGCCGACTCGTCGAGGACGCCGACCAGCACCGCAACGCCGGCGTCTACCGCTCCGAAGACGCCGAAGGACTCCGGGACGTGACCGATCACTCGGAACCGCTACACGACGAGAACGCCGAGCGGTAACTACCAGTCGACGCTGAGCGTCCCGTCGCCCTCCGGATCGGGCGCGATCTCCTCGTCGGTCCGGCGGTCGACGACGTGGATGATCCCTCGGTCCTTTTTCGCCGGACAGGCCTCCGCGGCCGCGATATTGTGGTCGAGCTCCTCCTCGCCGAAGAAGTAGGTCTCGGGCTTTGCGATGCCCGTCGAGATGTCGAGACTCCAGTTGTCGGAGTACTCGGCGCACTTCCCCGCGCCGAAGCACTTGTTCGCCTCGAAGATGATCTTGTACGGCTTCTCCTCGACCGGCGGCGCGTCCTGCTCGCCGATCTCGCTGGGATCTACGGGTTCCTCCGCCTCGCTCATACCCCCGATTGGTACTGGGCGGTCTTTCCGTTGTCGCTTCCGGCCGACCACTCGGAAGAGGGCGTCGCAACTCCCCTGTACTCCTCGGTCGGGACGCGGGCCATTACTGCCCGCCTAGTAATATCTCTCGGGCCCGAGGTGTCGGTATGGATCTCGATACGAAGCGACGTCGCGTCCTCCAGGCGGCCGGCGGTCTCGCCGCCGCAGTCGGTCTGGCCGGGTGTGCCGGCGGCCAGTCGGCGGGCACCTCGCCGTCGGACTCGCCGGCCGCGACGTCGACGACCGATCGCACTTCGGAAGGGACCGACGATCGAGAAGCCGAACCGGCCGGCACGAAGACGGTCTTTCACTTCTCCGGCGCGCCCGACGAACAGGGGCACGCGGTCGCGAACGTCCGGAACCTGCTCGCCGACGAGACGGTCGAAACGGCCGAGGTCGCCCTGGTCACGAACGGGTCGGGGATCGAGTTGCTGACCGAATCCGGAACGAGTCACGCCGAGGCCGTCGCGACGCTGGCCGAACGAGGCGTCTCCCTGCTGGTCTGCTCGAACTCGATGGACGCTCTCGGCGTCGCGGAGTCCGATCTGCTCCCGGACGCGGAGTCGGTCCCCTCCGGCGTGGGCGAGCTGTCACGCCTACAGTCCGAGGGGTACGGGTACATCAAGACCCCCTGAGGGGGCCGAATGCGGGCTGTTACCGGTGGATCGTGACGCTTTCGATCTCGACGGGGTCGTGGGGCTTGTCCTGCCCGTCGGTCGGCACGTTGCCGATCTCCTCGACCACGTCCATGCCGTCCGTGACCTCGCCGAAGACGGCGTGTTTGTCGTCGAGGTGGGGCTGAGCGTCCAGTGTGATGAAAAACTGCGAGCCGTTCGTGTTGGGACCGCTGTTGGCCATCGAGAGCTTGCCGGGACCGTCGTGGCGCAGGTCCTCGTGGAACTCGTCGTCGAACTGGTAGCCGGGGCCGCCGCGGCCGGTCCCCGTGGGATCCCCGCCCTGGATCATGAAGTCCTCGATGATCCGGTGGAAAGTGACGCCCTCGTACAGCGAGTCGCCGCGAACCTCGCCGCTCTCGGGGTCCTCCCACGTCGTCGTCTCGACGGCGGGCTCGTCGTCTGCCGCCGGATCGTGTTCCGCGAGGTTGACGAAGTTCTCGACCGTCTTGGGTGCGCGCTCGTCGAAGAGGTCGATCTCGATGTCGCCGTGGTTCGTGTGCAGCGTCACTGCCAGGTCACTCATGGCTCTCACTCCGCTCGGTCCGCGGAAAAGTCTGGTGTTAGTCCCGACCCACGGTCGCCGTCACGCCCGCCTCGTCGAAGGACAGCTCCACCAGCCCGAACGGCGTCCCACCCCGGACCTTCGTGACCGCCAGACAGGTCTTGACCGACCGGTCGACCACGTCCATCCGTACGTCCCACACCTGATCCGCCCGGGCAAGGGTCATGTCCCGCCGCAGGACCGAGGGCGTGTTCTCGTGACAGTGAAAGAGGCCGACGCTGTCGGTCATCCGCAGCGCCCGCTTCGCGGTATCCAGAAACTCCCGATACCGGGTCCGGTCGCCCTGTTCGAGTTCCGTCGTCGGATCGAGGACCAGCAGCGATCCCGCGTCCAGCCCCCCGAGAAACTCCTCGGGCGATGCCAGCACGTCGTCACCGTCGACGCCCCGCACGTCCACGTCGAGCGCGTCCCTCCCGACCTGGGCCGCCGTCGTCAACGAGTCGGCCACCTCCTCCGCCGGCCGCAACGCCGAGAGGTAACGCGTCGAGTTCGCCGCCGCCATCGCGTACAGGAGCGGCTCGCTCTGTGCCCGCGGCAGCGCCGACACCGCCACCAGACTCCCCGCCGGTATCCCGCCGCCGAGCCCGCTGTCGAGCAACTCTACACCGGTCGAGAGCCGCCCGCTCGGCGCCCTGTCGTCGTCCATAGCCCAATCGAGGTGACTGGGACCGATAAGGCCTCCGACCACCCACCTTTTTACTGCGGGGGGTGCGCTCACTCCGTTCGCGCACCCCGCTTGCAAAAACGTGGGCGAAAAACGTTCCGCGAGTCGCGCCGAAGGCGCGCTCGCGGTGTCTTCGTGAGTGACCGCAGGGAACGAACGAAGGCTCGAAAGACGCTTCGCGTCTTTCGGTGAACCGGCGCGCAGAGCGCGCCGGATGCGAATGGCTCCGCAACCGCACCCGCCCGACCCAGACAGTACCTGTTTTACGTGCCTGTCCGCAACGCACCCGACATGAGCAATCGAGAGGCCGACGCGTCGGGTCCGGCGGACTGGTGGACGCCCGAGAAGGCCATCTTCCTCGTCTGTGCCGCCATCGCGCTGCCGGTCGTCTTCTTCCTGACCGAGCGTCTGGGAACGGTGACCTACCCCGCGATGTTCGCGACACTCGCCATCGTGTTCCTGCCACCCTTCGTCTATCGGAGCTACTGGCCGAAAACCTACGATACGTCCCGCGCCGCTGGCTGGGGACTCGTCACCGGGATCGCCGTCGCAGCGCAACTGCTCGCCGTAATAGTCCTCGCGGCCCCTCTCCTCGGTGGCGACGGCGCCGTCCTGCTGGCGTTCGCGGCCGTCGTCGGCGTCGACTACGCTCTCGCTCGCTTCGTGATCGGGAACTGACGACCTGGTTCAGAACGCTCGCAGGTCGTCCAGCACGGCCGCGGCGTCGCCGCTCTCGATGGTCTCGCGCGCGATTTCGAGCCCGTCTTCGAGACCGTCCACGTCCTCGCGAGCGTACATGCGCAGAGCGGCGTTGACCGCCACCGCGTCGGCGAACTGGTCGTCCCGGTCGCCCGCGAGGACCTCCTCCGTGATCGTCGCCGAGTCCTCGGCGATGTCATCGACCTCCAGGTCCTCGCCGCTGAAGTCCATGCCGTACTCGGCGGTCTCGATCTCGAAGTCTTCGAGGTCCTCGCCCTCGGACCATTCGGCGACCACGGTCGATCCCGGTCGGATGTCGTCGTACCCCTCCTGGCCCTGGAACATCAGCACGCGGGACACGTCCTGAGCCTGGACCTCGCGGAAGGTGTCGACGATCTTCTCGGCGAACGCGAGGTGGTAGAAACTGCCCAGATGCACGTCGGCGTCGGCGGGGTTGGCCAGCGTCTCGACGGTGTTGACAAAGGAGCGCACGCCCATCATGTCCCGGCGCTCCCAGAGGTCGTCGACGCCGGGGTTGAACGCGGGCTGGTAGTAGTACCCGAAGCCGGTCTCGTCGACCATCTCGGCGCTCTCCTCGGGGTCGAGTTCGGTGCGGACGCCGAGTTCGTCCAGCACGTGCTTGTACGCGTCGAGTTTCTGCGTCGGGACGCGGTCGCCGGAGTGGACGACGACGGGCGTGCCGGCCGCGGCGGCGACGGCACCAGCGGCGACCCCGAGGATCGCCGTCGAGTGTTTCCCGTCGTAGTTGGCGCCGCAGTCGACGGGGTCGGCGTCGGGCGCGGCCACCTCGACGGATTCCTCGCGCATCACGTCGGTGTAGGCCGCCAGTTCCTCGGGGTTGTTGCGCTTCCAGCGGTTGGCCAGCCAGAACGCACCCAGCGTGGTGGGATCGGGCTCGCCGGCCAGGATCCGCTGGAACGCCTCGCGGGCCTGCTCGCGGTCCATGTCCTCGGCGGACTTGTGGCCGGACCCGACGACTTCGGTCATCAACCGCTTGAGCGGCCATTCGCCGAACTGCTGGCTCGCTTGTGTCATACCGACATGTTCGGGACGCCACCGCGATATATCTCACGAAGCCGTCGCTGTCGATCCGTTCGAAAATCGAACAGCGAACTGTGTGACTTGGGTTTGGCCCCCGCTGTCACCTCAAGGGCGAGAGGCTACGACGCGAGGGAAAGTCCTTTGCGGACGGACTACTGTCGGTAACGTATGGGAACGAAGCCGAGGGACCCGGACGAAGACGAGACCGTCACCATCTTCGAGAGTGACGGCTACGTCGTCGCTCGCGACGACCAGACGGGTGTCGCGAGCCAGGGAGACACCAAATCCGAGGCTTTGGCGAACCTGGCTGAAGCCCTCGACCTCCATGCGCGTCCGGAACCCGAAGACGAAAAATTGGAAGAACCGGACGCACCGTGGTTCGACTCCTGACCTCCGGAAAGACGGGACTTTTTAAACGGCCGCTCCCTCGGAATATCTGTGTCGCGACGGACCTACTCCGGCGAGGAAATTGCGAAAGCCCTCGAAAAGTGGGGATTCACGCCAGTCGACCGCGCTGGGAGTCATCTCAAACTTCGCTACGTTCATCCCGAAACTGGTGAAAAGCGGACCGTCGAAGTGCCGATGCATGACGAGATAGCGACGGGAACTCTGCGATCCATCGCCTCGCAGGCCGGAGCCAAAGAATTTCAGGAGTTTCTCGACGCAATTGAGGAGCTTCTGTGACCGCTGCCTACTCGCCGGCCGCGCGCTTCTCGATCATCCCGAGCCCGATCCAGGTGATGACGGGGTCGCCGTCCTGATTGTATCCGGTCAGGCGGCTGTCGACCTCGCCGACGCCCGGGCGGTCGCCCTCGCGTTTCTCGACGACCTCGTACTCGATGGCGAGTTCGTCGCCGGGGCGGACCGGCTTGATCCAGCGGAGTTCGTCCACGCCGCGGGCGCCCTGCGAGGCCCACTCGGCGTTCTCCATGGTCTCGACGAGCAGGCGCATGCAGACGGCGGCGGTGTGCCAGCCGCTCGCGGCGAGGCCGCCGAACATCGTGTCTTTCGCGGCTTCGGGGTCGGTATGGAACTCCTGAGGATCGTACTGCTCTGCGAACTCGAGGATCTCCTCCTCGGTGACCTCGTAGCTGCCGTGTTCTTCGGTGTCGCCGACCTCGATATCCTCGAAATACGTGGGCATTGACGATGGCAACAGCGCCGCCGACTTAGCGGTTTCGTGCCCGGAAAGCGACACCGTTACACTGTGAAAGCACCAAGCCGTAACAATGAGTCTCCAGTCGGGTGACTGGCGGGCGGAGCTGGACGACGCGGACGCGGCGCTCGTCGACGGCTACCAGAGCGGCTTCCCGGTGGCGGAACGCCCCTTCGAGATCGTCGGCGACGACCTCGGAATCGACGCCGCCGACGCACTGGCCCGGGTCCGGGACCTCCGTGAGGCCGGTATCTTCCGCCGGTTCGGGGCCGTCCTCAATCCGCCGGTGATCGGCTCGTCGACGCTGGCGGCCGTCTCGGCCCCCGCCGACCGCTTCGAGGAGGTGGCCGAGGTGATCAACGACCACCGGCAGGTCAACCACAACTACCGCCGCGATCACGAGTGGAACATGTGGTTCGTCGTCACGGCAGGGTCGCGAGACAAGCGCGACGCGATCATCGACGACATCCAGGAGCGGACCGGGCTGGACGTGCTCGTCCTGCCGATGTTGACCGATTACTACATCGACCTGGAGTTCCCGGTGGTCAACGGCGACCGGTTTGCTCGTGAGTCGATCGCCGAGACCGATGCCTCCGCCACGCGGATCAGCGAGGACGCCGCGGTGGACCTCTCGGCGCTCGATCGTGGAGTCCTGCTGGAGATCCAGGACGGCTTTCCGCTCACCGAGACGCCCTACCGGGACGTGGCGGCGGCCGTCGACGCGCCCGTCGAGGACGTACTCGACAGCATCCAGCGCCTGCGCGAGGACGGCTGTATCAAGCGGATCGGCTGTGTCGTCAACCATCTCACGACCGGCTTCGACAACAACTGCATGGTCGTCTGGGACGTGCCGGACGAGGAACTCGACGCCTGGGGCGAGTCCGTCGGGTCGCTCCCCTACGTCACGCTCTGCTATCACCGCCCGCGCCGACCCGAGCAGGACTGGCCGTACAACCTCTTCACGATGATCCACGGCCGGGAGGCCGAGGTCGTCGACGCGAAGATCGACGAACTCGCCGACGAGTACCTCCCGGTCGACCACGAACGGCTCTACTCGACGGAGACGCTGAAACAGACGGGCGCGCGGTACGACGAGATCGTCGGCGAGTGAGGCAGACTCCGTTGTTGTTCCGGCCGCGAGCGTAGGCGAGCGGCCGGTTTTTCGCCCACGTTTTTCGAGGAGAGGTCGCCGGAGGCGATCCGACGAGAAAAAGGTGGGAAACGGACGGGCGCGCGGTACGACGAGATCGTCGGCGAGTAGGACGATCCGACGTTTGTCCTGTTCGAAGAGAGTAGATATAGACATATAGATACATATCTGGGCCGAAACGCCCGGAAGTCTTATCCTTCTATTGGCGTGTATTGTTCATGGATGAGTACAGGTGACCTCCCCACCGTGTTGGTGGTGGACGACGAACCGGACGTGGCCGACGCGTACGCTGCCCAGTTGGAGCAGGAGTACCACGTCAGGACGGCCTACAGCGGTGAGGAGGCACTGGAAGCGCTCGGACCGGAGATCGACATCGTCTTGCTCGACCGCCGGATGCCCGACGTGTCGGGTGACGACGTTCTCGCCGAGATCCGCGAGGCGGGGTACGACTGCCGGGTCGCGATGGTGACAGCGGTCGATCCGGATTTCGACATCATCGACATGCCGTTCGACGACTACATCATCAAACCGGTCTCGCGGGAGGACCTGTTCGACACGATAGACCGCCTGCTGGTCTGTGCCGAGTACGAGGAGAAACTCCAGCGATACTACTCGCTGACCTCGAAGTACGCGACGCTGCTGGCAAACAAGAGCAACACGGAACTGGAAAACAGCGACGAGTTCGAGGACCTCCGCGTGGAACGCGACCGGATCCGACAGGACCTCCAGGACACCGTCGCGCGCTTCGACGACGAAGCCTTCGCCGCCGTGTTCCGCGAACTCCACGAGGGGCCCCCACCCGTCACTGAAGAGTAATATCTGACTGTACGGGGCCACCGCTGCCCGGTTGGCACGACACACCGGACCATGATTCGTCGCTGCCGTGCTGGTTACTGTGTTCGAAAACGCGACCTGCGAGTGTTCTCGCGTCTTGTTTGCGGGATACTTGGTGAGTGATTTCCTGGTTTTCAGTTTTGAACACCGGGCGGAAACTTTTTTGCTACCGTTCACCACTTCCTACAGTGAGTGGATAGGTTTGGGCGAAACAACAGTCCTCATCGTCGACGACGAGTCCGCTGTCACGGACGTGTACGCGGCACACCTGCAGGACGAGTACGATGTCCGGACGGCGTACAGTGGATCGGAGGCGCTCGAGAAACTCGACGACGATGTCGACGCCGTGTTGCTCGATCGCAGAATGCCGGGGATGTCGGGGGACGAAGTCCTCGAACACATCCGCGAGGAGGGGTACGACTGTCGGGTCGCGATGGTGACAGCCGTCGATCCCGACTTCGATATCCTCGATATGGGTTTCGACGAGTACGTCGTCAAGCCCGTCTCGCGGGACGATCTCTACGATACGGTCGAACAGCTCCTGACGTACTCGACGTACGACGACACGTTCCAGAAGTACTTCTCACTGGTCTCGAAGCGGGCGGCCCTCGAAACGTCGAAGAGCCGGTCGGCGCTAGAGACCAACGAGGAGTACCAGGAGCTGACCGAGCAGATCGAAGAACTCGAAGCCAACCTCGACGACGCGGTCGGTGACCTCGAAGAAGACGAGTTCGGCGCGCTCTTCCGGATGCCGGAACCCGACCTCGACTCGATGGATTCGCCGTCACAGCCGTAGAGTGGCCCACACATGGCCTGGCAATACACTCCGTTTGCACTCCTCTATACAGGTGTCGCCGTAGCCGTTGCCGGGCTGGGCACGTGGGTGTACCGCAACCGGATGACGGCCGGGTCGGGACCGCTGGCCGGGCTGCTCGCCGCGACCTCGTTCTGGACGCTCTGTGCGGGGCTGGAACTTGCCCGGACGGACGCCTTCGGCCAGCGAGTACTCGGGAACGCGACGTATCTCGCCATCGCGACGCTCCCGATCCTGTTTCTGTACTTCGCGGAGTCGTATTCCGGCCACGAGACGCCGCTGACGCGGTACGGGCCGATCCCGCTTTTCGTACTCCCGGCGATCACGCAACTGCTCATCTGGACCAACCCGGTCCATCACCTCATGTGGCAGCGGTCCGAGCTGTTTCAGGCCGGCCCCGTCGCGACTCCGTCGGTACTCGCGGGGTCGTGGTTCGCCGTCCACACGGTCTACTCCTACACCATCCTCGTCGTCGGCTCGTATCTCCTCGTGCGGATGCTCGTCGTCTCGGAGAACGTCTACCGGGGACAGGCCGTGGCGATCCTCGTCGGGACCTTCACGCCCTGGGTCGCAAACGCGCTGTATCTCGGGGACGTCGTCTCGTTCCCCTTCGATCCCACGCCGGCCGCCTTCTCGGTCACTGCGGCGGCGTTCGTGCTCGCCATCTATCGCCACCGGCTGCTGGAGATGGTGCCGGTCGCCCGCGAGGTCGCTCGGGACGAACTGATGGACAACCTCGTCGAGGCCGTGTTCGTCCTCGACGACGACCGGCGGATCATCGACTACAACCAGCGCGCGGTCCGCATCGTCGACGATACCGACGACTCGCTGGTCGGCCGACCGGTCGCTGAAGTGTGTCCTGATCTGGCGGACGTACTTGTGGACGCGGATACCGTCGAGTCCGATAGCGACGCCGTCAGGACGGAACTGGCGCTGCGACGCGACGGGAAGCTCCGGTACTACGACGTCCAGGTGACGGTGCTGCGGCGCGCTGGCGGGCTCCTGACTGGGCATCTCCTCTCCCTTCGGGACGTGACCGAGCGCAGACAGCGCGAACAGCGGCTGAACGTCCTCAATCGGGCGCTCCGGCACGACCTGCGCAACGAGGCCAACGTCGTGCTGGGCTACGCGGAACTGGGCAAGCAGAACAACCCCGAGGCCGAGTGGGTCGACGCCATCGAGAATCACATCTCGGGGCTGATCGACCTGAGCGAGAAGGCCCGCCAGCTCGAACAGGCGCTGGACAGCGAACACGTCGAATCCCGCCGGCTCGACGCCGTCGACGTGATCGAGACCGTCGTCGACGAGTGCGAGGCCGACCGGCCGGACGTGAGCATCGAGACCGACCTCCCGGAGTGCGCACACGTCTCGGCCATCGAATTCTTCGCCGACGCCGTGGAGAACGCCGTGGAGAACGCCATCGAACACAACGACAACCCGGAGCCGCTGATCGAGGTCGCCGTCTCCGCGTGGGTCGAAGACGACGCGGTCGCCATCGAGATCGTCGACAACGGGCCGGGCATCCACGAGGAGGAGCGCGCCGTCCTCTTGCGCGGTCGGGAGACCCAGCTCCAGCACATCAGCGGCCTCGGCCTCTGGATCATCAACTGGATCGTCACGGAGTCCGGTGGCACCGTCCAGTTCGAGGAGAACGACCCGCGGGGGTCGATCGTGACGATCCGGCTCCCGGAAGCCGACGGCGAACCGGACGAACAGGAGGCCGCCGAGGCCCTCGGCGAAAGAGCCGGCAGTGACGGGACGGAGCGGGACGCCGACGACGCAGGCCCCGCGGTCGGCTCGCAGGCCCAGGACGCACACAGCTGATACTATTCGACTGAGACTGTGTCGAGAGGCGACGGCGAGAACGAAGCGCAGTCGGGACCCCGGAACCGACGGTGACGGATCTCGACCTGACTGGGGTCGAGTTCCGCCTCAGTCGTCGCTCAGCACGCTGTCGGCGACGGGCTGGCCGGTGTCGTCGGTCGGGGCCTCGGCGGCCGACTGGTTGCGGAGTTTCGCCACCACGTCGGAGGCGAAGATGGCCGTCCCGAGGATGATCAGCGTGTCACCCGGGAGGCGTGCCCAGAACAGCGTCTGGATCAGTTCGCTGTTGTAGAAGGCCAGACTCCGGCCGGCGTCGTAGCTCGCCGTGAAGATCGCTTCCAGCTGGAGGAAGCCCACGGGGAGGACGGAGACGAACACCATCAGCGCCAGGCCGATGTTCCACAGCCAGAACGACCAGCGCAGTCGGCGGCCGGACCAGGCCGAACTCCGGGTGGTGAGCCGGAGCATGTAGACGGCCATGCCGATGGCGAGGAAACCGAACGCGCCGAACATCGCCGCGTGGGCGTGGCCGACGGTGAGGTAGGTGCCGTGTTCGTAGTAGTTGATCAGCGGGAGGTTGATGAAGAAGCCCAGCACCCCGGCCCCGACGAAGTTCCACACCCCGCTCGCGACGATGAACATGAACGGGAGCGTGTAGGGGAACCCCTCGCCGGAGGTGACCATGACGCGGTACTGGCCCAGCGCCTCGTAGAGGATGAACACGAGCGGGATGAGTTCGAGCGTCGAGAAGGCGCTGCCGACCGGGACCCAGATGTCGGGCTGGCCGACCCACCAGTAATGGTGGGAGACGCCGATGACGCCCGTCCCCATCACGAACAGGGCCTGGAACATGACCGCCTTCTCGGCGCTCTTTTTCTCCAGCAGGTTCATGCTCACCAGCACGAGGCCGACGATGGCGACGATGAAGAACTCGAAGGCCCCCTCGACCCACATGTGGACGACCCACCAGCGCCAGAACTCCGTGACGACGATGTTGGTCTGGGGGGTGTAGAACATCCCGGCGGTGAAGAGCAGGGCGATCGAGCCGCCGGCGTAGAGGATCATGTGAGCCAGTCCGAAGGGCTGTTCGCGGCGCAGGAGCGGGCGGAACCCGCGCCAGACCAGCGCCGCCCAGATGCCGAAGCCGGCGAGCAGACCGACCTGCCAGAGCCGGCCGACCTCGAGGTATTCGAGCCCCTCGTTGCCGACGATCCACCAGAGTGCGCCGTCGATGTATCCCTGTGCGCCGAGCCAGATGCCCGCGAGGCCGCCGACGGCGACCACGACGAGCGCCACGAGCAGGCCGTTGACGTAGCGGGCCTGGTTGTCCGGCTCGTAGCCGGTCAGCAGGGCCGGCAGGAAGATGCCGGCCCCGAGCCACAGCGTCGCGATCCAGAGGATCCCCAGGTCGATGTGCCAGGTCTTGGCCAGCGCGAAGGGGAGCCACTGGAGGATCTCGAAGCCGAAGAGCTCACCGAGACCGAAGAAGGCGTCGCGCTCGATGTAGAAGTGCGCCAGTAACCCGCCCAGTAACACCTGGGCCAGGAACAGCAGGGCCCCGATGGCGATAAACCGGGTCGCGGCGATCTGGCTGGGGAGGATCGTGATGTCGTCCGGATCGGGGATGGTGACCCCTTCAGTTTCGGGTTCGGTGAGGTCGACCGCCCGGTAGAGCCAGATGGCCCCGCCGGCACCGGCGACGAGCAACACCATGGCGATGACGCTCCAGGTCATCGCGCTGGCGGGCGGCTGGTTGCCCGCACCGGGGGCGTAGGGCCACTCGTTGGTGAAGGAGTTCTCACCGTTCGGGCGGTCGGTGTGGGCGACCCAGGCGGTCCACATGGCGAAGTCGGCGAACTGCCGGGCGCGCTCCTCGGAGTCGATCATGTCCGCGGGGACGCCGCGGTGGGGCTCGCCCTCGTGGTAGCGCTGGACGTACTCCCCGCGGACCTGCTCGTGGGCGTACAGTTCGGCCGCGGAGTACCGGACGACGTCGCTGCCGGACTCACTCTTTTCGAGTTCCGACTGCACCGTGGCGTTGACCGACGCCCGGTCGCCGGCGGAGAGGTTCGCGTAGGACGCGTTGTGTCTCTCCTGTGCGTAGTACTCACGCATGTGCCGGACCTTCAGGTCCAGCGCGTCGGCGGTGTAGTCGGGGCCGTAGTACGCGCCGTTCCCGAGGATCGACCCGTGATTCATCAGTCCGTCCGACTGGAAGACGGTCTTGCCCGTCTGGACCTGGTCTTTGGTCGTGATCTGCTCGCCGTCGGGACCGACGACTTCCTGCGGGATCGGCGGCGCGTTGGTGGTGGAGTACCACGCACCCGCGCCCATGACGACGAGGTTGAACACGAAGGCGACGACCAGTGCCATCGCGAGGTGCTTTCGCGTGACTTGCATACAGACGGTCGTCGTTCCAGCGGAGGTATGAAGGGTCGACGGCAGTCCAAGAATCTGCGAACCCGGGCGAACCCGTTCGGGAAAACAGGGACGACGGCGGGACTCCTCACGTCTCGCAGGCCCTGATTCTCGCGTCGCAATGGTGGTCCGTCAAAAACGGTCGTTTTCGAAAGCCCTAACGAAGGTTCGGTACTAAGGAAGGCCCAATGAGTCAGCAACTGCCGGACGTCCAGGCGACCAGTCCGGACGTGTCCGTCGGACTGAATCGCGTCGGGGTCACCGGCGTCGAGAAGCTCGTGAAGCTCGGCCGGGCCGACGACCGACCGATCGTCCTCATGGCCGAGTTCGACGTGTTCGTCGACCTGCCGTCCTGGCGGAAGGGTGCTGACATGTCCCGGAACATGGAGGTCATCGACGAGACCCTCGAGGCGGCGGTCGCCGAGGAGGTTCACCGCGTCGAGGACGTCTGCGGCGACGCCGCAGAGCGGCTGATCGACAAACACGAGTACACCACCAAGGCCGAAGTCACGATGGAGGCCGAGTACGTCACCCGCGAGCGGACGCCCGAGTCCGACCGGCCCACCCAGTCGACGGCCGACATCATCGCCTCCGCGACGGCCACCGACGAGGGAACCCACGAGGAGATCGGCGCTCGCGTCACCGGCATGACCGTCTGTCCCTGCTCGCAGGGCATGAGCACGTCCCGCGCCCGCGAGACCCTGCGCGGACTGGACGTTGAAGACGAGGTCATCGACGAGTTCCTCGAAGAAGTCCCCCAGCCGGGCCACTCACAGCGGGGTCACGCCACGCTGACCGTCGAGAGCGAGGGCGCGCCCGAGGCCGATCTCAACGACATCATCCGGATCGCCCGCGACTCGATGAGCGCCCGCATCTACAACCTCGCGAAGCGTCCCGACGAGGACCACATGACCTACGAGTCCCACAAGGACGCCAAGTTCGTCGAGGACTGCGTGCGCGCGATGGCCGAAGGGGTCGTCGAGGAGTTCCCGGATCTCCCCGACGACGCCATCGTGACGATGAAACAGTCCAACGACGAGTCGATCCACCAGCATAACGCCCACGCCGAGCGGGTGGCGGAACTCGCGGATCTGCGGACGGAAGTGAACGGAAACTAGCGTTCGCGCGAACGAAGTGAGCGCGATTCATGGACCGCGAGGCGGAGTCGAGTGGTCCGTTTTTTCGCCCACGTTTTTGCGCCGAGAGGTCGCCGGAGGCGACCCGAGGCGGAAAAAGGTGGAGTGCAACGCCCACGCCGAGCGGGTGGCGGAGCTGGCCGACCTGCGAGCAGAAGTCAACGGCGAGGAGTAGCATCCGCGGCGCGAAGCGCCGCGGTTCACCGGACGCGAGCCGACGGCTCGCGTCCGGCCTTTTTCGCCCACGTTTTTCGACGAGCGGTGGCCGGAGGCCACCCGAGGAGAAAAAGGTGGAGGTGCTAAAGGGTGAGCGGCTCCGCGTCCTCCCACCGGGGATCGAACTCCGAGCGGACGTTGGCGGCGAACTCACGATCCTTGAGGTCGATCACGGCGAAGGTCTCGTCGGCGTTGAGCGGGTGCGGGACCTCGATACACACCTCTGCGTTGTCGATGAGCTCGAAGGTGCCCGAGACGTTGGGCGAGGTGCGCACGGAGAACCGCTCGTGACGGGCCAGATGGGAGCGGTAGCGTTCGCCGACGCTCTCGGGCAGTTCGTTGACCAGTTCGGGGCGCATCAACAGAGAGACGTCGACGCCTCGATCGAGCGCGTTCCCGAGTTCCTCGACGATCAGGTCGCCGACGGTGTCCATGTCGAACTGCTGGGACGACGAGGAGGCGACCATGATGATCCGCTCGTCGGCGGCCGCCAGGCGCTCCACGAGGAGGTCGACGGTCTCGTCGGGGCCGACGGCGGCCGTCCAGAACGTCTCCTCGACGGGTTCGGCGCTCTCGAGTTCGCCGACGAGTTCGTCGACGATCCCCTCGTACTGCTGGGCCTTCTCCTCGAGTTCCCGCTTTTTGTCCTCCAGCAGCCTGTCCAGTGCGGTCTGGGGTTCGACGGCGACGTACTTTTTCGGCCGGCTCGCGCTCTGACTCCGGACGAGGTTGTAGGTCTCGATGCTGTTGAGAACGTCGTAGATGCGGCCCATCGGCACGTCGCTTACCCGGGACAACTCTTTGGCCGTTGTGGGCCCCGTCTTCAGCAACGCACGGTAGGCTCGGGCCTCGTACTCCGACAACCCGAGGTCTCTCAGACTTGCCATTGTGAGGCAGTCGAACGCCGGGGATATAAACGCACCGCAGGTTTACCGCAGTGGTTTATGAACCTGTCGCCAGTTCAGCCAGCCCGTCCGGCGTTTTCGCCGTCCCCGTAACTTCGCCGTCGTCGACGACTTCCGCGTCGCCGTCGAGGTCCTCTGCGGCCGGCACGACGACGGCCTCGTGGTCCGCGACCCGGAGCGCGGCGCGGTGGAGGTCGCTCCCGGCGGGCGCGCCGACGCGGAAGACCCGGAGCGACTGGAGCCGTGAGGCGACCGTGGCGTAACTGGCCACCTCGACGCCCATGCGCTCGGCCGCGCCGGCGAAGGCCGCGATCGCCTCGCGGGCCCGCTCGCAGTAGCGGTCCTCGCCCGTGAGCGCCGCCAGATCGACCAGCGCGTCGGCCAGTTCGACGTTCGTGTCGAGGGGGTAGAGCGGCTGATCCAGCAGGCCGGGGCCCTCGGCGGTCCCGTCGCGGAACGCACCATCGTCGTCCTGGAGTTCGTCGAGCGCGTAGTCGGCGACCGCCGTGGCCGCGTCGCCGTACTCGCCGGTGACCTGCCAGGCCGTCGTCAGGCCCTGCAGGACGCCGGTCTGGTCGGCGAGCAGTCCGGACTCGCCCGTCTCCTCGCCGGTGCGGTAGTGGGTCACTTCGCCGTCTTCGACCAGGTCGTCGAGGACGTGATCGAGCGCTCGCTCGGCGTACCGGCGGGCCGGTTCGTCGTCCGTGTACGCGTGGAGCGCGAGCAACGCGCCCGCGGCCATCCCGTTGCGGTCCGCCAGCACTGTCTCGTCGACGCTCGGCGGGTCGGCGGCCTCGCGGTCGGTCGGACTCATACGGTAGTACTCGTCGTCGCCGGCCTGACTGGCGGCGAAGGCGTCGCCGGTCCAGAGGTCCGTCGTGAGATACTCGACGGTCGACTCGGCGGTATCCCGATACGAGTCCTCGCCGGTGTAGCGGTACGCGCGGGCGAACGCCCGGACCAGCGCGGCGTTCTCGTCGAGCAGTTTCTCTCGATGGGGCTCGCTCCAGTCCCGCCCCGTCGCGAAACGGTAGAAGCCGCCGTCGTAGGTGTCCAGCAGGTGCGTCTGGATCGCCTCCAGCGTCCGGGTGGCCTGGTCGCGGTCCCGGACCAGCGCGAACTCCACGGTTCTGGGCAGCGGGAACTTCGCGTCCGACCCCCAGCCCCCGAACTCGTCGTCGAAAGCCCCGAGCAGTTGCTCGACCATGTGCTCCTCGATGCGGGCACGGACCTCGCCGCTCGGGGGCGTCCCGTCCCGGAGCGCGCGGGGGACGCGGCCGGCCTCCTCACCCTTGCCGTCCCAGGTGCGTCGCACGGAGTCCAGAATCTCGCGGAAGCCGTCGACGCCGAGGTAGCCCGCACCGGTCAGGATGTCGCCTTCAGGGGTACAGAAGACAGTCGAGGGGAACCCGCCCATGTTGTAGCGCTCGCGGATCCGGGGGTGTCGGTCCACGTCGACTCGCACCGGCACGAACCCGTCGTTGATGTTGGCCGCGATGCGTGGCTCGGTGTAGGTGGTCGCGTCCATCTCGTGGCAGTGGGTACACCAGGGGGCCGACAGCGAGAGCAACACGGGCTTTTTCGCCCGCGCGGCCTCGTCGAAGGCGTCCTGGCCCCACTCGCGCCACTCGACGTTGGTCCGCGCCGCGGAATCGTCCATACCGAGCCGTAGCGATTGCCGAACAAGTATCCTGCGTCCCACGCCCGTCGAAATCCGGCCGGAAGCGGTTCTATTTTGAGTCCCGGGCCGCTATGGCCCCTATGCTCCGCATCATCGGGCTGCTCCTGCTCATCCCGCTTTTGGACATCATGCTGTTGTTCCTGGTTGCGGGCTGGATCGGGCCCCTCTACACCGTCGCCCTGGTCGTCCTCACCGCGCTGATCGGGATGCTCCTGGTCCGGGCCGAGGGCCGCCACACCCTCCGGAAGATCCAGGGCAAACTCGCCCAGGGCGAGCCCCCGACCGACGAACTCATCGACGGCGGCCTGCTGCTGGTTTCCGGCGCGATGTTGCTGACGCCCGGTATCGTCACCGACCTCGTGGGTCTCGTGCTGGTCGTGCCGGTCACGCGCTATCCGGTCCGACTGGCCGCCAAGAAGTGGGTCGTCACGCCCTACGTCGACGCCAAGACCAGCGGCTTCGCCACCGGCAACGTCTACGTCGGCGGCTTCCCCGGCGGCGAGGGGCAGGGCCAGCCCGGCCCGGGACAGTCCGGACAGGGTTCCCAGGACACCTACGACGTGGACAGCGACTCCTACGACGTGGACGACGACTCCAAATAGCGGGTGTGAACGCCCGCCACCCTCTCGGTGAAAAGAAACGCTTAACATAGGCAGGGCGGAACACTCTGATGCGCTCACCTGGGCCAATAGCTCAGTCAGGTTGAGCGCTCGGCTGATAACCGGGAGGTCCACGGTTCAAATCCGTGTTGGCCCACTTTTCGATCGATTCAACTGTTCTATAGCCGAATCTACGTCCTCGTGGTACGAGATAGAGAGCGGTCGTCGGCCTTATATTCACGACACTCGAACTGAAATCCGTGTCGTCGGACGAGTACCTCCGTCGGACAGCGATCACCCGACTCTCGGTGACCGCCGAGGACGAGCGCTTGCTCCGCGATACTGTGGACGCGTGGCGGCGTGGCTGCCAGATCGGGGTCGAAAAGGCCTGGAATCGGTGCCACGACAAATCCGACGTCCAATCGCTGGCCTACGACGAGATTCGCGACCGGACCACCCTCGGAAGTCAGCACACGATTCTCGCCACGCATCAGGCTGCGGAAAACATCCGATCCTGTCGGTCACGTCGCGAGAACGGTCGGAAGGCGTCCAAACCCATCTACACGAGTCCGACGGTCAGGTACGACTCGCGGACGATGACAGTCTTCGAGGAAGACGAGCAAGTGTCGCTCACGGTGGCCGGCAAACACTCCCGCGTACGCTGTGACCTCGTGCTGCCCGAAGACGAGGACGGCTACCAGCGACAGTATCTCGACGGCCAGTGGGAGCCGACCGAGAGTACACTCCACTACCGGGACGGTGACTGGTTCCTCCACCTTGGATTTCGGAAACTCAGGCCCGACACCGAGCAGACGACGACCGAGAACGGAACGGTTCTCGGCGTCGACCTCGGTGTCGAACAGATCGCCGTCACCAGTACCGCCCGGTTCTTTTCGGCCGGTGAATTGAACCACCGACGCCGCGAGTTCGAGCGCGTCCGCGGTGGTCTCCAGAAGTGTGGCTCCCGGAGCGCGCACCGTACCCTGGAAACCGTCAGTGGCCGTGAGGACGAGTTCGTGAAACACGTCCTCCACAGCGTGGCGAACGGAATCGTCGCCGAAGCCCGTCGTTTCGAATGCGATGGAATCGTTTTCGAGGAGTTATCCGGTATTCGAACTCGACTCCCGAACGTAGCCTGGCACGCCGAGTGGGCCTTCGAACGGCTCTACGCGTACGTCGAGTACAAGGCAGAAGCGGCAGGGCTGTTCGTCGATACTGTCGATCCCAGGAATACTTCGCGGCGGTGTGCCGAGTGTGGCCACGTCGACGAGGCGAACCGTCCCAGCAGAGAGACCTTCGAGTGCGAGGTCTGTGGGAACCGGAATCACGCCGACTACAATGCGGCCAAGAACGTGGCTGCGGCGTATCTCCGTCGGGAGCAACAGTCCTCCCGGCGGAGGGGTGTCAGTCGATACGCCCTGAAGTCCGGGACTGTCAGCGAACGCAACGGGTTCGCTCCATACGAGTCCACGGACAAGTCGCCCAATCCTGAAGCTACCTCGTCAGGGTGAGTCGGTGGCGCGACAGTCGACATCCGGTTTGGCCCTTCGTGACGGACGGATAGCTTTTCGTGCCTGCCCTCCGTCTGCCGAGTGCGATGATCGTCGTACACGCGAGTTTCCCCATCGATCCCGAGTACCGAGAGGAAGCACTGGCCGAGATCGAGGACCTGGCCGAGCAGTCCCGCGCCGAGGACGGCATGCTCGACTACCGGGCGACGACCGACGTGGAGGACGAGAACGTCGTTCGATTCGTCGAACGGTACGAGGACGAGGACGCCTTCGCGGCCCACTCCAAGACCGACCACTTCACCGAGTTCCTCACGGCCCTGAGCGACTGGCTCGCCGGTGACCCCGAGATCCTCCGGTTCGAGGTCGACTCGATGAGCGAAGTGGAACTCTGAACGCCGAGCGGACCTCTCTTATAAAATCCGCTTCACGTCCGTACGAATTTATATACTATAGAGTGAGGTACACGGTGACACGATGCGTGATTCGGGTGGTTCGGGGTCGGGGGCCCCGGACCGACGGGGAGCGGACCGTACAGGGGAACTGAATCGACGGCGATTCGTGCAGGCGGCGGCCATCTCGGGGCTCACGGCGGGCCTTGCCAGCGGCACGGCGACCGGAAAGTCCGGAGCGGACGCGGGCGGACCGCTGACCGCGGGGGTCGCAAAACGCGACATCACACCGGACAACGGTGGCTCCTTCTTCGGATACGTCCGTCCGGATATCCGCGCGGAGGGCGTGGCGATCCGGCTGTTCGCGCACGCCTTGGTGCTCTCCGACGGCGAGCGGAAGGTCGCGCTCGTCTCGGCGGATCTGGGGAAGCCGGCGGTCCGGGACGCGGTGATCGAGCACGTCCGGCCGCTGGGATTCGACCGCGACTCGGTCCTCTTCGCGGCGACCCACACCCACGCTGGCCCGAACTCGCCGGGCGACTGGATCGCCGGGCAGATCGGCGACGCCATCGCAGCGGCCGACGCGAACCGCCGGCCTGCACGGGCGGGCTGGGCCACCGGGACGGTCGAGGCGGGCAACTGGAACCGCTCCATCGAGGCTCACCTCGCGAACTTCGGCCTCGATATTCCGATCGGGGAGGGATCGCCCGAGGATCACCCGATCGACCCGGATCGGGCGCGAGATACCACGGTCAGGATGCTCCGCGTCGAGGGGACAGACGGCACGCCGATCTGCGCGTGGACGCTGTTCGGGAACCACCCGACCGCGTTCACGCCGTCGAACACGACCTTCTCGGCGGACTTCCCGGGCGTCGCGCGCCAGTGGTTCGCGGATCGGTTCGACGGCGACGCGCCGACGACCGTCTACACGACCGGGCGCGTCGGCGACCAAATTCCCCGCTACGACGACTACGGCCAGTACGCGGTCGCCGAGCGGACAGCCATCCGCACCGAGCGGGCGATGTGGGACGCCTGGCAGTCGGCCGGGGGTGACCTCTCACGAAATCTGTCAGTCGGTGGTCGCGCGACGCACGACGAGTACCGTGGGCAGGAGGTCGAACCCGGCAAGCCGGTTGACGACGACGCCGTCGTCGGGGTGCCGACACTGGACGGCGGGGAGAACGGGCCGACGCCGTTCTCGGGGCTGGAACTGGAGGGGAAACGCCGCCCGGAGTGGCTGGCCGACGACGTGCATGGGCGAAAGCTCCCGCTCGCGCCCGCGCCGTACTCGACGGACGTGGAGGTGCAGGCGATGCGCGTCGGTGACCAGTTGCTCGTGACGGTGCCCGGCGAGCCGACCGTCGAGATGGGCCGGCGGATGCGGGGAGCGGCAGCCGAGGTCGCACCCGACGCCGTCGACGACGTTGCGGTGGTCGGCATCGCCAACGGGTACAACGGCTACTTCACGACGCCCGAGGAGTACAACAAACAGGACTACGAGGGTGGCAACACCGCCTTCGGCCAGTACACCTCCCTGTTGATCCGCAACCGCCAGCGCGACCTCGCCGCCGACATCGCGGCGGGGCTGGGCGACCCGGCCGAACCCAGCGGATCGCGACCCTCGATCCCCAACGCCCCCGTCGGGGGCGGTGACGCCGACGGCGAGATTACCGACCAGCCGGCCCGAACCGTCGAGCGGATGGACGTGGTCACGCTGGACTGGGCGGGCGGCTGGTCCGGGAAGGACCGCCCGGTCGGCCAGCCGTTCGTCCTGCTGGAACGGGAGTCTGGGAGCGGGTGGGAGACGGTCACCTCGGATCTGGGCCTCGGCTTCGTCTGGACGGAGTGGTTCGGCGACTACACCGTCCGCTACGACGTGCCGCCCGATCTCCCCACCGGAACCTACCGGCTCCGGGTGAACGCCGAGAAGTACGAACTGACCAACCGAAGGTTCGATATCGCACCCTCGACCGGCCTTCGAGTCCGGGGCGTCCGCGCCGAGAACGCCGGCCCCGGCGCCGAGCCGACGCGGTTGACCGTCGTCGCGCAGAACCCGCCGCCGGACCCCGAGGAGAACCTGCGCGTGCGTCCGGTCCAGCCCACGGGTGGGACGGTGACGATCGAGGTCGGCGGCGAGGCCCACGAAGCTCAGTGGGACGGCGACGCCGAGGGCTGGGTCGCCACGGTCGAGGGAGTCGGCGCGGGCGACACCGTGACCGTCCCGGAGAACGGGCTTGTCGACGGCCTCGGCAACCGGAGCGGTGCGGCGGTGGACCTGACGGTGGGGTCGGTCGCGACGCTGGACTGGCCCGAGACGATGGGTACCGGTGGGGGCGACCCGCCCGGACTGTTCGGGATCGGGACGTTCCCGACCTGACCGGATCGAGTGGGTCGCAACCAACCCACAACTATTCTATCCCGGGCGGTCCACCGATTGGGCATGACCGATATCGAGGTCACGCGCGAAGACGACTACGCGACGGTGACGATCAGCAACCCCGACCGGAAAAACGCCATCAGCGCCGAGGCGTCCGGGGAGATGGCCGACGAACTCCGTGCGCTGGAACACGACGCCGGGATTCGGGCGGTCGTCGTCCAGGGCGACGGCGACGCCTTCTGTTCCGGGATCGACCTCTCGGGCGGGATGGACGGCAAGGGCGTGATCGAGGAACTCGAGACCGGGCTCAACGCCATCGCGGTCGCGCTCCTGCGGATGGAAAAGCCCACCATCGCCGTCGTCCGCGGCGTCGCCGTGGGCGCGGGGGCGTCGCTGGCGACGGCCTGTGACTTCGTCTACGCCCGCGACGACGCCGTCTTCGGCTGGGGCTTTACCGACATCGGCCTCGCGCCCGACACCGGCGCGACCTACGTCCTGCCGCGACTCGTGGGCGTTCGCCGGGCGCTCGATCTCTTGATCACCGCGCGCCGCGTCGACGCCGAGGAGGCGGTCGACATGGGCATCGCCACGGAGACCTTCAGCGAGGACGAGTTCGAGGACACGGTGGCCGAGCGGATCGCCACCCTCGCATCGCGGCCGACCCTGGCGGTCGGCGAGACCAAGCGCCTGGTCCAGCGCAACACCCATCGCTCGATGGAGGAGGCGCTCCGCGCGGAGGCCCGCGCACAGGATCGGATCTTCGAGACCGAGGACTTCGCCGAGGGCGTCGGCGCGTTCTTCGAGGGCCGCGAACCCGAATTTCAGGGGCGCTGACTACTCCCCATCGTGAGCGGCTCGGACGGCCGCGACGAGTTCGTCCCGATCTTCGCTGAAGTGCAGGTGCGCTGGACAGTCACAGTCCGATGCGCCGAAGCCGTCGACGGCCACCTCGCCGGTCTCGGCGATCGCCTCGGCGACGGCACACTCGATCTCGGCCTCGGGCGACCGGGCCACCGTTTCGATTCGAGCGGCGGTGTCGCCCAGCAGGTAATCGACGTGCCAGTGACGCGTCTCGCGCTCGCCGGCGGCCATTTCGTGGTGGCGGTCGACGCGACCGAACCCGCCGGGCCCGAACGCGCTGCCGGTGTAGGCGTAGGAGCCGGCGGGCAGTTCGTGTCGTCCGAGCGAGCCGACCGTAAGCGTCTCCGGTTCCGGAAGGTTGACCACTATAGTGTACGTTCCTCCGACCACGCCGGGACTTCACCTCGCGCCCAAATCGACCTTCCGGATGTGGCCACCCGCGTTTACGGTGTCACTTGCTACCATAAATGGGTTTAAATACGGGAGGCACTAACCCAGGGTGAAGGCCACCCCCGGCTTTCGATGCAAATCATGCAGGGACAATCCCAACAGCAGGCCTACGACCGGGGAATCACGATCTTCTCCCCGGACGGACGCCTCTATCAGGTCGAGTACGCCCGTGAGGCCGTCAAGCGCGGCACCGCAAGCGTCGGTGTTCGCACCGAGGACGGCGTCGTCCTCGCGGCCGACACGCGGGTCCGCTCTCCGCTCTTAGAGCGTGAGAGCGTCGAGAAGCTGCACAAGATCGACGATCACATCGGTATCGCCAGCGCCGGCCACGTCGCCGACGCCCGTCAGCTGATCGACTTCGCGCGCCGCGACGCGCAGGTCAACCAGCTCCGGTACGACGAGGCCATCGGCGTGGAGTCGCTGACGAAAGACATCACCGACCAGATCCAGCAGTACACCCAGACGGGCGGTGCGCGCCCGTTCGGCGTCGCGCTGATCGTCGGCGGGATCGAGAACGGCGAACCGCGCCTGTTCGAGACCGACCCGTCGGGGACGCCCTACGAGTGGCAGGCACTCGCCGTGGGCGGCAACCGCGAGGACCTCATCGACTTCTTCGAGGAGGAGTACCGCGAGGATCTCGATCTCGACGGCGGGATCGATCTGGCCCTCAGGGGCCTCGACACCGTCGGCGAGGAGGGCGTCGATCCCGAAGGGGTCGCCCTCGGGACCATCGACGTCGAGACCGAGCAGTACCGCCGCCACGAGACCGAGGAGATCGAAGGGTACGTCGAGGAGATCGACACCGGAGGTGACGAGGAATGAACGATATGAACCCAGCGGGCGGCCCGCCGACTCTGGAAGAGGGGCTGCAGAACCCCTACGAGCCGGAACTCGGCCAGCTGCCCAACACGACCGAGAAGGACAACGAGAAGGTCAACGAGACCGGGACAACCACTATCGGCATCGCCACCGAGAACGGCGTCGTCGTGGCGACCGACCGCCGCGCGTCGCTGGGCGGCCGCTTCGTCTCGAACAAGAACGTCCAGAAGGTCGAGCAGATCCACCCGACCGCGGCGCTGACGCTGGTCGGCTCCGTCGGCGGTGCCCAGTCGTTCATCCGCTCGCTGCGCGCGGAAGTCAACCTCTACGAGGCCCGTCGCGGCGAGGACATCAGCATGTCCGCGCTGGCGACGCTCGCGGGGAACTTCGCCCGCGGCGGCCCCTTCTTCGCGATCAACCCGATCCTCGGGGGCGTCGACGAGGAGGGCAGTCACGTCTTCAGCATCGACCCCGCCGGCGGGGTCATGGAAGACGACTACACGGTCACCGGCTCCGGCCTCACGGTCGCGTACGGGACCCTGGAGAGCCAGTACGAGGACGACATGTCGATGGACGAGGCGACGACGGTCGCCGCCGACGCGGTCAGCGCGGCCGCCGAGCGCGACACCGGTTCCGGTAACGGACTCGTCATCGCCGAAGTCACCGAGGAAGACGTCGAAATCGACACCTACGAGTACGACGACCTGCTGTAGGTCGCCGGCTTTTCTTTCACGGGCGCCGGCTCAGGGCCAGAGGCCGCGGTAGCCGTGGGCCTCGGTCAACCGCGTCAGGGCGACGATGTAGGCCGCGTCCCGCCAGGTCACGTCGCGGGACTCGACTTCAGCCCGCACGTCGTCCCACGCCGACAGCATCTCCGTCTCGAGTTCACGCTGGACCTCCTCGAGCGACCACGCCCGGCGGTTGATGTCCTGAAGCCACTCGAAGTAGCTGACCGTGACGCCGCCGGCGTTGGCCAGGATGTCCGGAACGACGGGGATATCGCGTTCGGCGAGGATCGCGTCCGCCGCGAAGGTCGTGGGGCCGTTGGCCCCCTCGACGACGAGGTCCGCCCTGATCTCGTCGGCGTTGGCTTCGGTGATGACGTCCCCGATAGCGGCCGGGATCAACACGTCCACGTCCAGGGTGAGCAGGTCCTCGTTGGATATCGGGTCGGAGGCGTACTCGGTCACCGCCTCGGGTTCCTCGTCGTGTTCCGGAATCGCGTGCGGGTCGATACCGTCGGGGTCGTACGCCGCGCCGTTGACGTCGCTGACGGCCACGACGGTCGCCCCCCAGTCGTCGAGCAGCCGCGCGGCGTTGGCCCCGACGCTCCCGAACCCCTGCACGGCGACGGTGGTCTCCGAGAGCGGATAGTCGTAGTACTTACACGCCTCACGGGCGATGATGGCGACGCTGCGCCCCGGCGCTGCCTCGCGGCCGTAACTGCCGCCGATCACCGGGGGTTTGCCGGTCACGACGCCGGGGATCACCTCGCCCTGCTGCATGCTGTAGGCGTCCATGATCCAGGACATCGTCTGGGCGCTGGTCCCCATATCCGGCGCGGGGATGTCCCGTTTAGGGCCGATGAAGTCGCGGATCTCCTGGGTAAACCGTCTCGTGAGCTGCTCGTTCTCCGCATCGCTCAGCTCCTTGGGGTCGACGACGACGCCGCCCTTCGCCCCGCCGAAGGGGAGGTTCATCACCGCACACTTCCATGTCATCCACATCGACAGGCCGATACACTCCTCCCGTGTGACCCCCGGATGGTAGCGGAGCCCGCCCTTGTAGGGGCCGCGTACGCTGTCGTGGTGGGCGCGATAGCCGGTGAACACGCCCAGCGAGCCGTCGTCCCGCTCTATCGGGACCGTGACCTCGTGGACCGCGGTGGGGTGTTTGAGTCGCTCGATGAAGTTCGGATCGACATCGAGGTGGGTCGCGGCGTGTTCGAGCTGTCGCCGTGCAGTCGTCAGTGCCGATTCCGACTGGGGCTCAGCGGCGGCCGCCGCGTCGTAGTCGTCGGTCTCGGCTGGGGGATCTGATGACATTGGTGGAAGGAGAGCCGCTCACTCGAGCGAAAACGCGCGGTTCTGGAACGCTCCCGACTGCCCGCAGCCCGGACACTCGCTCGGTTTCCGGTCTGCCGATACGATCGTCCCACAGAGCAAACACTCGTACGTCGGGGTCGTCTCGTCGTCGGTCTGAAGATCGTACATACACTCGTCGTTGGATCTGTGGTTATATAGTATTAACCACATTATGGTATATTATTCCATATAAGGTAGTAGCGAGGTTGTTCCGGCAGCTATCGCCGGTCGGTAGCCCACTATCGTCCGGTTCGTCAGTCTTCACGCCCGTTTCGCGGCACGTACGACCGGCCACCTCGTCGGCCGAGCAGCCACTCTCGGCGGGAGAGTCGCCGTTCGACGCCGTCTTCGCGGGCCACGGCGAGGCGCTGTTCGGTCGTCTGGAAGTAGTTGACCACCGCGACCAGCACGACGCCGCCCAGCGTGTTCCCGAGCAACACCGGCAGGACGAACTCAGAGAGTCCGGTGAGTAGGCCGATCCGATCCCCGACGGTCAGGTAGACCACTTCGGTGAACGAGACGACGACGTGAAAGAGGTTGCCGGTCGGGATGGCGAGGAAGGCAACGTAAACCAGGACGACCCGGGAGATGGCGTCCCGGACGGCGTAGACGAGCCACACGACGCCCGCGACGATCAGCCCGGCGAACGCGCCCTTGAACAGGAGATCCCAGAACGGGGTCTCGATGCCCTCGGTCGCGATGGCCGTCGCCGCGGCGGCGGCCTCCGGCGGGAAGACGCCGGTGGTCGAGAGGACGACGCCGCCGAGACCGCCGCCGGTGAAGTTGCCGGCCAGGACGACGGCCCAGGTCCAGAACAGGCGGGGGAAACTCGCCAACCGTTCCAGGACGAGCACCACCGGCGGCAGCGTGTTCTCGGTGTACAGCTGGTAGCCGCCGACGACGATGAAGACGAACCCCAGCGGGTACAACACGGCGCTCCCGATCGGGTCGCCGCCGGTCGAAGCGGTCAGCGACGCGTACAGCAGAAAGGTGAGCGTGATGGCAAAACCCGCCGCGAGCCCGCTGAAGAACAGTTTTCGAGCGCCGGTCGTCGCCTCCACGTCCGCCGCGGCGATGATCCGCTGGAACACCTCGTGGGTCTCGAACCTGTCAGGGACGACCGCGCCCGCCGCCGGCGCGCCCGGTCCCGCGTGCCCGTCGGACTTCGTGGAGTCGCTCCATTCGTCGGCGCCGGCGGTCGATCCGTCCGATCCGGTCGTGGAGTCTCGCATCCGGGCCTACATCTACGCCGGCCGAAAAAACGCCTCCCTTTCCGTGAGTACCCCGCAACCGCTCGGCAGTTAGACCCCGGGTGGATCCCCCTCGCCGATCCGGATCTCGTGGGCTTCCACGTCCTCGACGGCGGCGACCTGTCCGCCGACCTCGACGGGGCCGTCGTCGGTCTCGACGACCAGCGTCGCGGTCTGGCGGCCGGCACCGAAGGCGGCCTGATCGACTTTCCCGTCGATCTTCCGGTGGTCGCCGGTCAGCACGTCCCGGCCCTCGATGGAGGCGTAGAACTCCCCCTCGGCGGTCCGGAGGTCGGAGATGCACCGCCGGATCGTGGCGTACCGGCGCGGGAACGGCCGGTCGTCGGCCCCCTCGGCGACGGTCTCGGCGGTCGTCCAGAGGACGGTGTTGAGAAAGCCCGAGACCAGAAACCCCAGTTCCGACCGGTTGAAGATCACGCCGTAGCGGTCCCGGTCGCCCTGCAGCGCGTCCTGCGTGGCGTAGATGGAGTAGTTCCCGTCGGCGATGGCGACGACGGGGGTGGTGATGCCGCGACGTGCTCGCACCGTCGTGGCCACGTCGAGGTAGTCGAACTCGTCGGCGTCGGGAACGTCGGCGGCCGGCGACAGCAGGAGTTCGATGGCGACGCCGGCCGCCTGCTGGGCGCGCAGGTCGTCGGCGAACCGGTCCAAGAGTTCGGGATCGAGCGAGAGGATCAGTTCGTACTCGGCGGTGTCGATGATCTCCTCGAGATAGCGCAGAATCGTCGAGCGGGACTTGATCAGCGAGACGGCTTCCGTGTCCCGGGCGGGGGCGGTGTACCGCGCCGAGAGCCCGTCGACGAGGTCGTCCAGCGAGGACTGGAAGTCGGCGAACGCCTCCTGGGGGTCGACCGCGAGCACGCGCATCGGGCGAGACTCCTGGAGTTCCACGAGGCCGAGGTCGGCCAGGTCGCGGACGGTGTCGTAGACGCGGGGCTGGGGGATGTCCGTCCGGTCGGCGATCTCCGAGGCCGTCAGTTGCCCGTGTTCCAGAATCGTCAGGTAGGCCGCCGACTCGTACTCGCCGAAGTCGAACCGCTGGGCGACCCGCGAGAGCGTCGCGTGGAGGTCCTCCTCGCTCATTGTCCCCCCAGATGCCGACGATCCAAATCAGTGTGTCCCTTCAATCGTCGTTCCCGACGCGGATGACCTGCACGAGCGAGTACACCGGGACGCCCTCGATATCCGAGACGCCCTGCTTGTCGACGAGGACGACGCAGGCGACGGGTTCGCCGCCCTCCTCGCGGATCGCCTGCACCGTCTCGGTCATGGTCGTGCCGCTGGTGATGGTGTCGTCGACGACGTAGCACTCCCGGTCGCGGATGCCGGCGAAGTTCCGGGAGAAGGTCCCGCCGAGGTCGGCCATGTCGTCGTCGTCCCACTGGTGTTTCCGGGGGGCGTAGGTCGCCAGATCGGTGTCGAGTTCCCGCGCGACGGCCGTCGCCAGCGGTGCGCCGGCCTTCTCGATCCCGATAGTGAGGTCGACGTCCTCGCCCTGCTTCGAGAGGAGGTCGGCCATCGCCGCGCCGGCGTGCCACAGCCGGTTGGAGTCGCGGCCGATGGCGCTCCAGTCGACGTGGATGTCCTCGGGACCGCCGTTGTTCTCCCGCTTGGCGCTCGGCGTCTGTGGCCCGTCGCTGCGCTCGACCAGCCAGCTCGCGGTCTCGCGGGAGACGTTCAGCTCGTCGGCGATCTCGCCCTTCGAGAGGCCCCGCTCGGCCAGCTCCGCCGCGCTGGTCATCAGGTCGTCGATGTTCTTCATACCCGATCAGTTGTCCGCCGTCGGTAATGGCCTTTTCCCGTTCCCGATCGCTCCCGCTTTCGGGGCCCCGCAGTCTTTTGCCCGTCGCCGGCCCAGTGGGGACATGGAGCGTTACGACCAGCTGTACCGGCTGTTCGACGAGTTCGACACCGGACAGTTGCGGGCCTACCAGGACTTCGTCGACCTGTTCCCGCCGGTGGACTCCCGGGTCGCCCTCGAACACTGGCAAAACGCCAGCGAGGAACTCGCCG